>NZ_CP038148.1:0-3411584 GCF_004524855.1 Paraburkholderia pallida
ATGGACGACACTGCCCTTTCCCTCGATATCTGGCTCGTGCGCGTGCTGCGCACGCTGCTGATCGAGCGCAGCGTCACGCAGGCCGCGCTGCGGCTGAACCAGACGCAGCCGGCGATCAGCACGGCGCTGCGGCGGCTGCGCGAGATTCTCGGCGACCCCATCCTCGTGCGCGGCAAGGCCGGCATGGTGCCGACCGAGTACGGCGAGTCACTGCTGCAGCACGCGCAGCGCGTGCTGCGCGACGTCGACTTCGTCGCCACGCCGCACGGCGACTTCGAACCGGCGCGCTCCAAGCGCACCTTCCGCGTGGCCGCGCCCGACTATCTCAACGACTTCTTCATGCCGACGCTGATCGCCTGCTTTCGCGAGGCGGCGCCCTCGGCGCGTCTGGAGATTCTCTCGCTATCGCCCACGCTCGATCATCACGCCGCGCTGGAATCGGGCGAAATCGACATCGTGATCGGCAACTGGCCGAAGCCCGACCCTCACTTCGCGCGTAGCGACCTGTTCACCGACAAAATCGTCTGCATGATGCGCGCCGACCACCCGCTCGCTCGCGCACCGCTCACGCGCGATGCGTATCTCGCGGCGGCGCATCTCGCGCCCACGCCCTATACCGGCGCGAACGCGAGCCCCGTCGACCTGGGCTTCGCGAAAGCGCGCGCCGAAAGGCGCATCGTCGCGACGCTGCCCTACTTCGGGCTCGCGCCCCAGGTGCTGCTGCAGTCGGACCTGATCTTCACGACCACACGCCGCTTCGCGACGCATTACGCGCGGCTCATGCCGATCGCCGTGGCCGAGCCGCCGTTCTCGTTTCCGCGCATTCGCTGCTATCAGTTGTGGCACCCGCAGCCCGACCGGCCAAGCGACATCGACTGGCTGCGCGAGCTGATCGACAAGGTGTCGGCCACGCTCACCGAACCCGCGCGCAAGGCGAAAACGCAAAGCGCCAAGACCGCGCGAAGCGGAAAAAGCGCGAAGGCCGCGGACGGCAAAGATGCAGAGCAAGCCGGTGCGCCATAAGAGAAGACGGCGCAAGCCATCTCTGTTTGAAAAAGCCGGCACTCGCGCCAGCAGTTGACGCGGAAACCAAGATTGCGCCGACCGTTATCGAGGCTCGCCAGAAGGTGCGGGCGGTTCCGGTTCTTCTGGTGTATCGAACGCTTCGCGAACCGCCCGCACGATGGCTCCACCCAGGTTTGCCTCCTCGATGATCGGGAATTCCCTACTCAACTTGCCCGACACGCTCCAGTGATTATCGCGTACCGACCGGATGATCCGGTCGATGTCGGCGTTCGGTCCATCGAGCACCTCCTTCACGAGAAATCTGGCTCGATCCCAGTTGCGGATCAGTTCGGCCTCCTGACGCATCTCCGTACGAATCGTGCGATCGATCAACCCGGCTAGATACTCCACGTGAGCCGTGAGATCCAGATAGCGCCACGTGAATGCGGCGTCGTCGTAGGCGCCGAATGTGAAGTTCGACTTCGCGCCGTCTTCGAACTCGCGATACGCCCCGAAACCCGCGCAGCGCTCGTAACGTTGCATCAGAGGCCTGGACAGGACCTCGAGCACTTGATCGTATGCCGCAAGATGTTGCGCCTTGCTCGTAATGGCAGCCGAAATCGGCAAAACGAAAGGCCGCGGGACCGCGTTGTCGCGCCGCAGAATATCGTTGATCAGGAAACGATGCACTCGACCGTTTCCGTCGGCCAGCGGATGAATGTAGACGAAACCAAACGACACTGCGGCCGCGCGCGCGATCGGGGAAGCGCCCGCCGTGCGCGTCAGGAACGCAGCCAGTCCGTCGAGCATCCCACTAACGTCCTTCCAGTGCGGAGCAATATAATGGATGACATCGCGAAAATGGTCCGTCGCGCCGACGAACACAGGCGATTGTCGCAGACCGAAGTGCTTGAGAGTCGTCAGGTCGCCAATAATTTCCCGCTGTAATCCGGTAAGCGTGCCGAACTCCAGAGGATTGGCCCAAGCACCGATGCGCGTCTCCATGACAGCCGCAAAGCGCTTGATACGGTCCGTCTTGTCCTGCTCGTGCTCGATCTGAAAACTCGCGCGGCTTTCCTTGAGCGTCAGCCAAACCGCACTACGCCGTAGTACATCGGCACCATACTCCACCTGGAGCGCATCGAGTTGAGCCCCACAGTCGTAGTTTTCGGCCTTCCGCGCGATGTCGGTACGCCGCACGGTGACACAGAATTCACGGCTGCCGGGCAGGTTGTCGCGCACGCGCCAACGCGTGTTGTTACCGGGGGCTGTGGCTACGACGTAGTCGGCTGAATCAATCGCGTCGACATAGCCACCGTTGGTCACCGCGGGAACACCGTCGAGCAGGCGGCCCGTGAGCCATTCGTACAGGAAACCAGCACGCCGGGCATACTGGCCAGTACGTTCGGCGAGCACCCAGGCGCGGATTTCCCCTTCGGGAATGACGTTGAACAGCCGGGCAAGCTGCTCCAGAAAAACACCTTCGTGCTTGAGCGCGAACGTCAGGTGGGCAGACAGGGTGTCCGCCGGCCTCATCGCTGCGGTGTATGTTTCCCTGACGGTCCCGTTGTGCCGCGTGGTGCGCCGCGTTGCGCCGATATCGCTCTCAACCGGTTGCGGCTGCACTGGGCGCGCGTTATATCGCTCTGAAAGCCAGCGGTAACCAACCCAGTCCTCCGCCATCGATGCGCCCCTTTAATTTCGATAATCGGCGAATAATTTCGTTAAGAATAGCGCACCTTTCGATAAAAACGCTAAAACCACAGTTCCGACCCGTGGAGTCCAGTCAAAAAAAAAGCACCCCAAGCGCAGGACCGAAGTCCAACGGTTGGGGTGTAGCTCACGGCAGACACTGGATTTTCGGCGCCCACCGTCACATCGACGTCAGGCGGGCGCTCGACATCAAACTCTCGCAAGCATCGGCGTGCTCGCCCGATGTTGTGCATCGCCGAGCGGCGGGCGCATCTGCATGAGTTGCGCGGCCACCGCCACCGCAATCGACGAAGGCGCCTTGTCGACGATGCCCGGCACGCCGATCGGGCAGGTCATCTCGCTCATGTGCTCGCGCGCCACGCCGCGCTCGATCAGACGGCGCTCGAACTTCACGCGCTTGGTCTTCGAGCCGATCAGCCCGAACCACGCGAAATCGCGCCGCCGCATGATGCGCAGCGACAGCTCGAAATCGAGCGCGTGATTGTGCGTCATCACGATGAAGTACGCGCCGGGCGGCGCCTCGTCGACGATCGAGGCGGGTGTGTCGGTCGCCTCGATCTGCACGTTGGGCGGCACTTCATCGGGGAACAGCTCGTCGCGCTCGTCCACCCACTGCACGACACACGGCAGCATGCCGAGCAGCGTCACGAGCGCGTGGCCCACATGGCCCGCGCCGAACAGCACGACGTGCATCGGCCCGTAGTGCGGCACCGGCGTGCCGCGCCGCCCGATCACGACGCGCCCCGTGGCGTCGATCCGTTCGCAATGATTCGTACCGCTCATCATCTTGTGAGACTCCTTCAAAACTGCGCGCTCAAACATGCTCAAGCGCGTTCATTCACGCTCAGGCGCGTGCCATCGCCCGCACCGCGCGCACGCCCTTGAGGATCTCCTCGGCGGTCGCGGGCGCATTCATCGGCGGATTGAAGCGATAGTCGGCCACGCTTGCCACAGCGTCGCGCAGTGCGAAGAACACCGAGAACGGCAGCAGCAGCGGCGGCTCGCCCACGGCCTTCGAGCGATGGATGCTGTCTTCCGCGTTGCGGTTGTTGAAGAGCTTCACGTTGAACTCGATGGGCGTGTCGTTCACGGTCGGGATCTTGTAGGTGGACGGCGCGTGCGTCATGAGCTTGCCGTCCGGCTTCCACCAGAGCTCTTCGGTCGTGAGCCAACCCATGCCCTGAATGAAGCCGCCTTCCACCTGCCCGACGTCGAGCGCGGGGTTCAGCGACGAACCCGCGTCGTACAGCGCATCGGCGCGCAGCACGCGCATCTCGCCCGTGAGCGTGTCGATCACGATCTCGGAAACCGCCGCGCCATAGGCGTAATAGTAGAACGGCCGGCCGCGCAGCGTCTTCTGGTCCCAGTACAGCTTGGGCGTCGCGTAGAAGCCGTCCGACCACAGTTGCACACGCGCGAGATAGGCCTTCGCGATGAGCGCCTCGAACGGCACGATCTCGCTGCCGACGATCACGCAGTCGTTGGCGAAGCGCACATCGGCGACGTTGACGCGGCCCTCGCCCCACGTGTTGACCGCGAGCGCGGCCAGACGCTCGCGCAGCTGGCGCGCCGCATCCTGCGCGGCCTTGCCGTTGAGGTCGGTGCCCGTCGAGGCGGCGGTGGCCGAAGTGTTGGCCACCTTGCTGGTGTCGGTGGCGGTCACGCGCACGCGGCCGAAGTCGATGCCGAGCTCGTGCGCCACGACCTGCGCGACCTTGGTGTTCAGGCCCTGACCCATCTCCGTGCCGCCGTGGTTCACGAGCACGGAACCGTCGGTATAGATATGGACGAGCGCGCCCGCCTGGTTGAAGTGCGTGACGTTGAACGCGATGCCGAACTTCACCGGCGTGAGCGCGATGCCCTTCTTGAGCACGTCGTTGTTCGCATTGAATTCGCGGATCGCGGCACGGCGCGCGCGATAGCCGCTCGTCTGCGCCAGCTCGTCGATGATCTCGTGAATGACGTTGTCTTCAAGCGCCTGGCCGTACGGCGTCTCGTTGTTCTCGGTCTTGCCGTAGAGGTTGCGGCGGCGCACATCGAGCGAATCGAGGCCGAGCGAGCGCGCGACGTCGTCCATGATGTACTCGATCGCGAACGCGCCCTGCGGACCGCCGAAGCCACGGAACGCGGTGTTCGACTGCGTGTTGGTCTTGCCGCAGTAGCCGGCGATGGAGACGTCGGGCAGCCAGTAGGCGTTGTCGAAGTGGCAGACGGCGCGCGTCATCACCGGGCCGGAGAGGTCGGCGGAGAAGCCGCAGCGCGAGGTCATGTCGACCGAAATGCCTTCGATCGTGCCCTGGTCGTCGTAGCCCACTTCATACGTATAGTGGAAATCGTGACGCTTGCCCGTGATCATCATGTCGTCGTCGCGGTCCGGACGCAGCTTCACGGGACACAGGAGCTTCCACGCGGCGAGCGCCGCGCAGCACGCGAACAGGCCCGACTGCGATTCCTTGCCGCCGAAGCCGCCGCCCATGCGCCGGCACTCCACGAGCACGTTGTGCGAGTGCACGCCCAGCACGTGCGCGACCAGATGCTGCATTTCGCTCGGGTGCTGCGTCGAGCACCAGACGTGCATGCCGTCGTCGTCCTTCGGCACCGCGTAGGCGATCTGCCCTTCCAGATAGAACTGCTCCTGGCCGCCCAGCAGCATTTCGCCTTCGTGGCGGTGCGCGGCGCGTGCGGCGCGCGTGGACGCGTCGCCGCGCGCGAGCTTCATCGGCGGCAGCACGTATTGCTCGGCAGCGCGCGCCTGCTGCGCGGTGAGCACCGCGGGCAGCTCTTCGTATTGCACTTCGGCGCGGCGCGCGGCGAGGCGTGCCGTGTCGTGCGTGGTGGCCACCACGATGAACATCGGCTGGCCGACGTACTGCACGACGCCATCGGCGAGAATCGGGTCGTCGTGGATGATGGGGCCGCAGTCGTTCACGCCGGGGATGTCGCCGGCGGTCAGCACGGCCACCACGCCCGGCGTCGCGCGGACCTTGGACAGATCCATCGAGACGATGCGTGCGTGCGACTTCTGCGAAAGGCCGAGCGCTGCGTGCAGCGTGCCCGCCACGTTCGGAATGTCGTCGGTGTAGGTGGCGCGTCCGCTCACGTGCAGATGCGCCGATTCGTGCGCACGCGAGACGTGCACCTGCGCGAAAGGCTCGCGCGCCTTGGCTTCTTCCAGGAACGGTTCGGCTTGCTGGTTCATTGTTTCGATCTCCGTATGTTGTCCGTTTCCTGGTGTATCAAGCCGTTTCTGCCGCGACGGCGCGCACGTTGAGTGCTTGCGGCGCGAGCGGATTGTTCGGCCGCGTTTCCAGCCAGAAGCGATAAAGCGTGTTCTTCGCGGCTTCGAGGCGATAGTCGCTCGTCGCGCGCATGTCGGAGAGCGGCGCGTAGTCGTTCGCCATCGCGATCATGGCCGCCTGCGCGGTGGCTTCGTGCCATTGCGCGTCGGCGAGCACGCCTTCGGTGTGGGTCGCGCGCTTGGGCGTGGCCGCCATGCCGCCGAACGCGATGCGCGGCTCGCGGATCGTGTCGCCATCGGCGATGAACGAGAACGCTGCGCAAACCGCCGAAATATCGGAGTCGAAGCGCTTCGAAATCTTGTAGGTGCGGAATTTCAGGTTCGCGCGCGCGCCGGTGCGGGTCGGCACCTTCAGCGCGAGCACGAACTCGTGCTCGGCCATGTCCTTCTTCTGGTACGCCAGGTAGAGGTCTTCGAGCGCCATCTCGCGCACCGTGTCGCCGCCGCGCAGCACCACGCGCGCGCCCAGTGCGATCAGGCCCGGCATCGAGTCGCCGATCGGCGAGCCGTTCGCGACGTTGCCGCCGATCGTGCCCGCATTGCGGATCGGCAGCGAAGCGAAGCGCTGCCACATCTCTTCCAGCTCGGGGTAATGCTTTGCGAGCTCCGCGTAGCCACGCTCGACCGTCACGCCCGCGCCGATCTCGATCCACTCGTCGCTTACGTCGATCTGGCGCATCGACTCGACCTGGCCCACGTAGACGATGTCGCCCAGTTGGCGCATCTGCTTCGTGACCCATAGGCCGATGTCGGTGCTGCCCGCGAGAATGCGCGTGTTGGGGCGCGCGGCCTTGATCTCGGCGAACGCGTCGACGGTGCGCGGCGCGTCGTACTGCTGGCCCTTGTGCTCGTAGTGGAACGTCTCGCCGCGCTCGATCGTGGCGAGCGTCTGTGCGAGCGCCTTCACGTCGACGGGCTGCTTCGGCGCGTCGGCCTTGAACATCTGCTCGGCGGCGTCGAGGATCGGGCGATAGCCGGTGCAGCGGCACAGGTTGCCGGTCAGCGCGTTGGCGATCTCGTCGCGCGAGGGCACGCTGCAGGCCGCCTTGCCCGGGCAACCCTGGCCGGAGTGGCCTGCATGCCCGGCCGCGCCGGCGTGCTCATGGCCGTGCTTTTCGTAGAGCGCCCACATCGACATGACGAAACCGGGGGTGCAGAAGCCGCATTGCGAGCCGTGGCAGTCCACCATCGCCTGCTGCACGGGGTGCAGCGAGCCGTCGGGCTGGCGCAGGTCTTCGACGGTGAAGAGCGCCTTGCCGTCGAGCGTGGGCAGGAACTGGATGCAGGCGTTGACGGCCTTGAAGCTCACGCCGCCTTCGGCCGTGCGCTCGCCGACAACGACCGTGCACGCGCCGCAGTCGCCTTCAGCACAGCCCTCCTTGGTGCCGGTACAGCGCGCGTCTTCGCGCAGGTACTGGAGAACGGTGCGGGTGACATCGGCGTCGCTGACTTCGCGAACGGCGTTGCGGTGATAAAAGCGGATCGGCTGCTGACTCATGATTTCTGTCTCGTCGTGTTCTGCGGCTCGCTGGACTGCCCGAGGGGGTCTGCGTGTACCGCGCTTCTGTGGACGGTTCGAAAATTATCACCACCAATATTGAGAACCCATAGGCAGAGGTACATGGGGGATATATCGTTGATGCGATAAATCGTCGGCTTGCGGTTTCGCCGCACTTATGTGTAGTTGGCCGAATCGCACTGCTGAACACCCATTTCGTGCGAATCGGCCAATTCCGGGCCTGAGCCCGTGCACCAAGGAGAGGCAAGCAAGCCGCAGCACGTCCGCCCTGGTGCCGCAAGCGGCTGAAATGCGGCCATCGTCGCTCAATTCCGCTCATTTCCCGCTGAGCACAACACGCCGCGCGCGGTGCGAAAACACACAGAAAATCGCCTGTTCAACCCGTTGGAACACCTTTTCAACATCTGCGGAAGAACCGGTTCCATGGGAGAATCACGGCTTTCCCGCCGTTATCCATCCTCGTTTTCCCCATGTCCGCCGATTCAGCGCCCGAGCGCAACGCCGCGTCGACGACCTTGCAGATCATCCCGGTCGTCTTTTTCACCTTCCTCTGCTACCTGACCATCGGCATTCCGCTCGCCGTCTTGCCGGGCTACGTGCACAACGACCTCGGCTTCAGCACGATCGTGGCCGGCGGGGCGATCAGCGTGCAATACATCGCGACGCTCTGCTCGCGGGCGCTGGCCGGGCGCTCGGCCGATACGCTCGGCCCCAAGAAGACCGTGACGATCGGGATGATCGGCTGTGGCGCGAGCGGCGTGCTGCTGCTGCTCGCGACGCTCGTCGCGCACTGGCCCGCGCTCTCGCTCGCGCTGCTCGTGACGAGCCGCCTGATGCTCGGCTGCGGCGAGAGCCTGTGCGGCACGGGCGCGATTCTCTGGGGCATCGGCCGCGTGGGCACGGCGCACAACGCGCGCGTGATCTCGTGGAACGGCATCGCCACCTATGGCGCGCTCGCCATCGGCGCCCCGCTCGGCGTGGAAATGACGCATTACCTCGGCTTCTGGACGCTCGGCGTTTCGGTGATCGCGCTGGCCGCGCTCGGCTTCTGGCTCGCGCGCCCGATCGCACCGGTGCCGATCGTGCACGGCGAGCGCATGTCGTATCGCAGCGTGCTCACGCGCGTGCTGCCGCACGGCCTCGGCCTCGCGCTCGGGTCGGCGGGCTTCGGCTCGATCGCCACCTTCATCACGCTGTTCTATGCGGCGCGCCACTGGCCCAACGCGGCCTTCTCGCTCACGCTGTTCGGGCTGATGTTTATCGGCGCGCGTCTGCTCTTCGCGAACACGATCAAGACGTTCGGCGGTTTTCGTGTGGCGATTGCCTCGTTTTCGTGCGAATGCGTCGGTCTCTTGCTGCTGTGGCTCGCGCCCACGCCGCATGTCGCGCTGGTGGGCGCGGCGCTCACGGGCTTCGGCTTCGCGCTGGTCTTCCCGGCGCTGGGCGTGGAGGCAGTCGGTCTCGTGCCGGCGGCGAGCCGCGGCGCGGCGCTCTCGGCCTATTCCGTGTTTCTCGACCTCTCGCTCGGCATCACCGGGCCGCTCGCGGGCTATGTCGCGAATCTGTTCGGCTATGGGTCGGTGTATCTGTTCGCGGCGATCGCGGCTGCGGCGGCTGTGGCGCTGTCGGTCTCGCTGCATCGCAAGAGCGTGCGTAACGCCGCGCAAGGCGGCACCGTCGCCTCAAAGGCGGAATAAGCGCGCGGAAATAAACAAAACCGCACCCGACTCTTTGCGGCGGGTGCGGTTTTTTTGTGCCTCGCGGCGGCCCGAAGGTCAACTACAACTCAATGGCCAAACGAGTACCGCCTGGTCATCCTCACTTCTTCACGGCGTTCGGATCGAGGTTCTTGCCCGTGGCCTCGTTATAGCGCTGCACGTATTCCTCGCTGAGCTTGCGCATCGCGCGCCCGATCTTGCGGTAATCCGCTTCGTTCAGGTTCGCGAGCGACACGCGGCCCGAGGGATGAGGCGTACCGAAGCCCTTGCCCGGCAGGAGCACGACGCGCGCCTCGCTCGCGAGACGGAACAGCAGTTCGTTGGGCTGAACCTGCTTGAGCAGCCAGTCGACGAATTCACGGCCGAAGCGCTTCTCGCCCAGATACTCCATGTCGATAATCGTGTAGTAGTCGACCTGATTGGGGTCGCCCTCGTCGACGGCAATGCCCATCTCCTCGTAGAGCGCGCGCTTGCGGCTGCGGATCAGGCGCTTGAGCGCATTCTTGTAGGCATCGGGCGTATCCATCAGCGAGAACAGCGAGAACAGCACCATCTGCACCTGCTGCGGCGTCGAGAGACCCGCCGTGTGGTTGAGCGCGACGGTGCGGCTGTCCGCCACCAGACGGTCGATGAACTTGAGCTTGTCCGGCTCCGTCGTGATCGACTCGTAGCGATGATGCAGCTCCTTCTTCTGCTCCTTCGGGAGCTTCGCGAGTGCGGCGTCGAGCACGTTCTCGCGATGCGTCGCGATCGCGCCCAGACGCCAGCCCGTCGCACCGAAGTACTTCGAATAGGAGTACACGAGAATCGTGTTCTTCGGCGCCAGTGCGAAGAGCGAAACGAAGTTATCGGCGAAGGTGCCGTAGACGTCATCGGTGAGCAGGATGAGGTCCGGGCGCTCCTTCACGATCTCGGCGATGTATTCGAGGCTGGCGTCGTCGATCTTGACCGAAGGCGGGTTGCTCGGATTGACGAGGAAGAATGCCTTGATCTTCGGGTCGCGCAGCTTGTCGAGCTCCTTCTTCGAGTACTGCCAGTTGTTCTCGACGGTCGCGTTCAGATGCACGACGTTGAGCTCGTAATCGTTGAGCTCGGGAATCTCGATGTAGGGGGTGAAGATCGGCATGCCGAGCGCGATCGTGTCGCCCTTCTTGATCAGGAAGTTCTCGCGCATCGTGTTGAAGATGTACGTCATGGCCGCGGTGCCGCCCTCCACCGCGAACACGTCCATCTCGCCCACGAACGGATGCTTGCCGATCATCTCGCGGCGCAGGTACTGGCCGACAATGATCTCGGAGAGCTTGAGCATGCGGTCCGGCACCGGGTAGTTGCAGGCCAGGATGCCTTCGCACATTTCGTAGAGGAAATCGCCCGCCGAAAGGCCCATCTGGTCGCGCACATACGACACGGCGCCCGCCAGGAATTCGATGCCGGGCTGGCCCTTGTTCTCACGCACGAACAGGTCGAAGCGCTCGACGATGCCCGCGCGCTGCGGGAAGCCGCCCACGCCCTCGGGCATATACGCAAAGGAGCGCTCGGACTCGCGCATGGCGAAGAGACCCAGTTGCCAGAAACCGTGACGCGGAATCGTGGCGAGAAAGTTGGGATTGCCGCGGCCGGCATTGAGCATCGAGAAGTTGGCCGGACGCTCGGTTGCGCCGCCGCCAGCCGCCTTGATCAGCTCGTCCTTGAGCTCGAACGGGCTCAGTGCGTCGAGGCCTGCCTTGCCCTTCGAGTCGTTGCCTTTACCTTTTGCCATGATGCTCTCCATTGGAAGACGTTGGGCGTGCCGCCCATGCTTGCGTTTGACGCCTTGCGCGCAAGCGGCACGCGGTTTCGACAGATCGATGCGCTCGGGCCTGCGCCACTCCATCCCACCTGCGCGGCCCGTTTGACTTCATGTCATGCGAGACCGACCACGAGCGGCCCGAGCAGCGTGAGCAGCACGTTGGCGATCGCATAGGTGATGGCGAACGGCACCGTGGGCACGGCGCTCTCGGCCTTGTCGAGAATGCCGCCGAAGGCCGGGTTCGCACTGCGTGCGCCGGACAGCGCGCCCGCGAGAATCGCCGCGTTGTTGTACTTGAGCACGTAGCGGCCAAACAGCATCGTGAGGAACAGCGGCACGAGGGTCACGACCACGCCGAGCAGGAAGATCGTGATGCCGCTCTGCTTGATCGTCACCACGGCCTGGAGCCCGGAATTCAGCCCCACCACTGCGACGAACGCCGCGAGACCGAAATCCTTGAGCAGTTGCGAAGCCGCCGTCGGCATCACGCCGTACATCGGATGCTTGCCGCGCATCCAGCCGAACACCAGACCCGCGAGCAGGCAGCCGCCGCCCGAGCCGAGCGTGAGCGGAATGCCTGCCACGTTGATGACGATGAGACCGATCAGCAGACCGAGCACGAGGCCCACGCCCATGTAGATGAAGTCGGTCTTGTTGCTGTACGGGAGCTCGTAGCCGGCCGCCGCGACGGCCCGCTTGGTGTCGGTCGAGGTGCCGTAGACGGTCACCACGTCGCCGTGCTCCAGCTTCGTGCCCGGCAGGACCGGCACGGGCTGCCCCGCGCGCTCGATCTTCTCGATGTACACGCCGTGGCGCTGATCGCGGTCGACGTTCTTGCGCACTTCGGCGATCGTCGTGTGATTCATGCCCTTCGCCGTGAACACCACCTGGCGCGTCTGCATCACGAGGCTCATGCCGCCCGAGTCCGGCATTTCCGGCCCGATCAGCGCGCCCACTTCGACCATCTGCTCGCGGCGGCCGACCACGAGCACGAGGTCATCGCGGCTCAGCACGAAATCGGGCGTGGGATCGACGAGCTTGCCCGCGCGGCGGACCTTCTCGATGGCGACGAGATCCTTCTCGGCCACTTCAATCTGCTTGACGGTCTTGCCTGCTGCCGCTTCAACCTGGAACACGCGGCCGAACAGGTCCGGCAGCGCCGAAATCTGCCCCGGACCCGCCGCGGCGTCGCCGCCGGACATCTCGCGCTCGGCGTCCTTGGAGGCGTCCTTGAGGCTGCGGCCCATGAACTTCGGCAGGATGTTCACGCAGACGATGATCGCGCCAAGCGAGCCGAACACATAGGTCACCGCGTAGCCAACCGCGACATTGGCCTGCATGGCCTTCACCTGGTCGGCCGGCAAGCCCAGGCGCGCAATGGCGTCGCCCGCCGTGCCGATGATCGCCGATTGCGTCATGCCGCCCGCGGCGAGGCCGGCGGCCAGGCCCTTGTCGAGGTGAAAGAGCTTGGCGCAGACGAGCACGGTGACGAGACCCGAGACGGCCATGAACACGGCCATGGCGATCTCGCGCAGCGTCTTGCGGTTGAGCGAGTTGAAAAAGCCCGGCCCGGAGTCGTAGCCCACGGCATAAATGAAGACCGCGAACATCACCGCCTTCACGCCATTGTCGACCGTCACGCCGACCTGACTGATCACGACGGCGGCGATCAGCGACCCGCCTACGCCGCCTAGCTGGAACTTGCCGAAGTTGATCTGGCCGATCCAGTAGCCGACCGCCAGGGAGAGAAATAAGGCGATTTCCGGAGATTTGTGAAAGATGTCATGTAGCCATTCCATCGTGCCCTCGCATGGTAGAAGTAACTGCTTGCTGCCGTTGAAGTTGGACGGCCAGTTGGACGGCCAGTCGGACGGCCTGATGAAAGCGCGCCAATGTGTTGTGATATCGCGGCCGTCATCGACCGCGGACGGGTTCGGCGCGCGCGATGTCGGCTAACACGGCGTGCGCCACTGCTCAAATAACAATCAGCCGAATTTCGTCGCGAGGCCGACCACCACGGGCCCCATGAGCGGCAACAGAATGTTTGAAAGCGCGTAGGTGATCGTGTAACCGATCACCGGCGTCGAATTGCCGGTCACGCCCACGAGCGCACTGATCGCCGGCGTGCTGCACTGCTGGCCTGCAATCGCGCCAAGCAGCATCGGCGCTTCGAGCTTGAGGAACATGCGCCCGATCCACAGCGAGAGCAGGCCCGGAATCAGCACCATCAGGATGCCGGCGAGTGGCAGCGCGAGACCGTATTCGCGCACGAGCTTGATGGCGTCCGGTCCCGCCGAGAGGCCCACGGCGGCGATGAAGGTCGCGAGGCCGAAGTCCTTGAGCACCTGCGCCGCAGCCGAGGGCAGCGAGCCGACCACGGGAAAATGCGAGCGCAGCCAGCCGAAGAAGAGGCCCGAGAGCAGACAGCCGCCACCCGTGCCGAGCTCGAGCGCCACGCCGCCTACCCTCACGCCGAAACGGCCGATCATCATGCCCACGAGCACGCCCAGGCCGAGGTAGACGAAGTCGGTCTTCTGGGTCTGCTGGATCACGTAGCCGAGGCGCTGCGCGCCGCGCGCGACGTCCGCGGGCGAGCCGATCAGCGTGAGCACGTCGCCGCGATGCACCACGGTGCCGGGCAGCGCGGGCACGGTGGTGTCGAGCCGCGTGATCGCGCCCACGTAGATGCCGCGCCCCGCTTCCGGGTCGGCACGCTCGCGCATCTGCGCAAGCGTGAGGCCGTTGGCTTCGCGGCGCGTGAGCATCACGTCCGTGCGCTGCGCGAAGAGCTTCACGAAGCCCTCGCCCGAGACTTCGGCGCCCAGACTGCCCGCCGCCTCCACCACGGCCTCGCGCCGCCCGCCGATGAACACGATGTCGCCCGTCTGCAGCACGAACTGCGCGTCCGTATGGATCTGGCGCTGCTCGCGCAGGACCTGTTCGACCGTGATGTTGTTGCCAAAGCGCGCCTCGAACGCCGAGACCTGGGTGCCCGCGGCCGGTCCGACCTCGAACGCGCGGCCCTCGAGCGGCGGCAGCGCGAGCCGCTGGCCGTCGTCGAGCACGCCGTCGCCGCCGAGCTTGCGAAAGAGGCGCGCGGCCTCCTCGCGCACGTTCACGCGCATGAGGATGGGCCCAATCTGGCTCGTGAACAGCACGATGGTGATCAGGCCAAACAGGTAGCTCACGCTATAGGCGGTCACCACGTGCGCCTGCAGCGTGCTCACCTGGGCGTCGCTCAAGCCGAGCTTCGCGATGGCCTCCGAGGCCGTGCCGATCACGGCCGACTCGGTGGCGGCGCCCGCCAGCAACCCGGCAGCCGTGCCCGCGTCGAGCTTCATCGTGACCACTGCGATCATGATGAGCGTCATGACCGAGACGATTTCGACGATCGACAGGAGTCCGTAGCGCCAGCCGCGCCCGACGTTCGCGAAGAACTGCGGGCCGCCCGTGAAGCCGAGCGCGAAGATGAACAGCGCAAAGGCGACGTTCTTGAGATCGGGCGAGATGCGCGCGCCCGTCTGGCCCAGCACGAGCGCGACGATCAGCGTGCCGCACACGCCGCCGAGCGAAATCGGCCCAAAGCGGATTGAACCGATCAAATAACCGAGCGCGAGGCTGACAAACAGGGCAATCTCGGGCTGCGACTTCAGCAATTCGACGATCATGTCTGGTCTGCCGATTTACGTTTTAGTTTTCAGAGAAAAGCATAAAAAAACATGCTCACTGCACGCACATCTTTATCCCGATGCTTCGTGACATTTTGGCGCAATGCGAAAAAAACCAGCAAATCCAAATCAAAGTCGCGCGGAAAATGTTAAGCGATGCTGCAACAAAGCTTTCAATTCGTTGAAAACAAACGTTCTGGAACAACCAAAGGCAAAGCCCCGCCAGACGGGCATTCCTCACGAAGCACACCATACAGGAAAAGCGCGCCGCGCATCGCTTGCGCGCCGTTGAATCACACAATTGACTTCAATTGCACGCCGCATTGCCCAATACCCTTACGCATTGCCCAATACCCTTAGTCATTGCCCAATACCCTTACCACCTGGAAATTCAACCTTTACAACACTGAAACAACGACATCGATTGAGATAGATATTGCAATTCCTGACGACTGTCAATATTATTTTCTGGCTAATATCGCGGTCACGACGTCGCAGCAAGCGTGCTCCATCGGCAATCGATACAGCCGCAATGTCGAACAGAACGCCCCTTAACCCGGTAAATGCAGCGAGCATACGAGGCGAAATTCGATGAATCAAATACACGCCATGCGCGTCTTCGTCAGGGTTGCGGAATCGCAAAGCTTTCGCCGGGCCGCGCAACAACTCGACGTCTCGAACGCACTTGTCACCCGTGCGGTCGCCATGCTCGAAGCGCACCTCAGTACGCGGCTCATCAACCGCACCACGCGTAATCTTTCGCTCACCGAAGCGGGCCTTCGCTATCTCGAGGGCTGCCGCAGCGTGCTCGAGGAACTCGACCACCTCGAAAACGCGCTCGCGCACACCGAGCGCGAGCCGGGCGGCACGTTGCGCGTGGCGGCGGCCAGCACGCTGTCGCTCGTCACGCTCACGCCGCTCATCGACGGCTATCGGCGACGCTATCCGCACGTGAACGTGCACCTCACGCTCGCCGAGCGGCAAATCGATCTCGTCGAGGACCGGTTCGACGTGGGTATCGTCGCGGCCCAGCCCGCGCGCAATGGCCGCAACGACGACATGGAGATCATCGAGCAAGCGCTCGGCGTGGCAACGTTCGTGCCATGCGCCTCGCCCGCCTGGATCGCCGAGCACGGCGAACCCGCCACGCCCGCGCAGCTCGCGCGCCACGCCGCGGTGACCTTGCCCCCCGAAGAGCGCAGTGTCAGCTGGCAGTTCGCGAAGCCTGGCGAGCAAGCGCAGCAGATCACGCTGCGCCCCGCCTACGCGGTGAACAACATGCTGATGGTGCGGCACGCCGCGCTCGCGGGCATGGGTGTGGCGGTCGTGCCGGCGTCGCTCGTCGCCGACGACTTCGCCGCCGGCACGCTGATCCGCCTGTTGCCCGACTACGAGATCGACGACCCCGAGGCCCACATGTCGATCGTCTATCCGAACCGCCAGTATCTGCCCGCAAAAACGCTGCGTTTCGTCGATTACGCCGTCGAGCATTTCCAGTGTGCAAGCGATGGCGGCGGCAGAACGACGGTCCCGCCTGGTGCAGCTCTTGCGGCCAGCCCAGCGGTGCTGCTGCCGATCGGCGGCGCGCTCGGCAGCAGCCCGGCGCTGCATGCGATGAACGGCAGCTGAAAGCCGGCTGAGCACCAATCAGGCATCAACCCGGAATCATCACCCAGGCACAAGCCGGCACACGCTGGCCCCGTACGCAGCACGCTCAAGGCGGCGCCTGGGCGGTCGTCGGGCTCCGCTATTCCAGGCCCGGTGCCCCGCCTTCCCCGTCTTCGTCGAGGTATGCTGCGCCGCACAGCTCGCGCAGCAGCGGCGCTTCGCGCTCATGCACCTCCACCGGCAGCCACGTCGCGCCCGCCCATGCGAGGTAGCGTGCTCGATGCTGGCCGTTGCGAAAGGCCACCACGCCCACGTGCGCGAGGCCGAACCAACCCGCGAGCCCACCCGCACGCCGCTTCGCGATTGTCACGTAGGGCATCTGCGGCACCCGCTCGTTGTGCGGGTCGAGAAACTCGCGGATGCCGCGCACCTTGCCCGCATGCCAGTCGTCGACGGGCTTGAGCACGTAGTCGGTGTCGTCGCGCTCGGCGCAGACCAGCAGCTTGTGCAAGTCGACGATCACCACTTCGTGACGTGTGCCGTCGGTCGTGAAGACGCGCTTGAAGCGCACGTGGTCGTAGGGATGATGGGCCGGCACCGGCACGACCCAGAAGGGTCCGGATGCGGACGGGTGCGGTGACGGGGTCGAAGGCATCTCGGTAGGCGTGGGCAGGGACGTCGGCGGCATGCGAAGGGCGCGTCTCTCGTAGAAGTAGTCAAAAGCGGCCTAAGCTACGAGGGAATCGTGAATTTTTCGTGACCTATGCACCATGAATGCGCATGCTGTCTGTGCGTCAGGGAACAAGCCCATGGACCATGCGAGTCTCACCCCCGGTGCTCGCACCGAGACCTTTGGCAACCACGTGCGCATCGAAGCGCGCGCTCAGGTCGCCACCATCGTGCTCGATCGGCCCGAACGGCGCAATGCCATCGACCGCCCGGTAGCCGAGGCGCTGGCCGCCGCTTTCGCGCGCTTCGAAGCGAATCCGCAATGGCGCGCGGCTGTCCTGTTCGGCGCGGGCGGCACATTTTGCGCAGGCGCCGACCTGGGCGCGCTCAACGACGACGCAAGGCGCAACGAAGTCCACGCCGACGGCAGCGGCCCCGGCCCCCTCGGCCCCACGCGCATGATGCTCACCAAGCCGGCCATCGCCGCCATTGCGGGATACGCCGTCGCCGGGGGCCTCGAGCTCGCGCTCCTGTGCGATCTGCGCATTGTCGAGGAGGACGCCGTCCTCGGCGTATTCTGCCGGCGTGTGGGCGTGCCGCTCATCGACGGCGGTAGCGTACGCTTGCCGCGTCTCATTGGCCTGTCACGTGCACTCGATCTGATTCTCACCGGGCGCGCCGTGGACGCGGAGGAAGCGCTCGCCTTCGGCCTTGCGAACCGCGTCGTGAAGCCCGGGACGGCGCGCGAACAAGCCGAGGCGCTCGCGACGCAACTCGCGGCATTCCCGCAGGCTGCCTTGCTGGCCGACCGCCGCTCGGCCTGGGACAACAGCACGCTGGCCGATCTCGGCGAAGCGTTGCGCCGCGAAGGCGCAGGCGGCTATCGCGCGGTCATGGACGAAGGGCTCGCGCTTGCCGCGCGCTTCGCCGCGGGCGCGGGCCGCCATGGCGATCCGCTCGATGGCTGATTCTTGAAGGTCTCGCGCAAGCGGCTAATGGTGTGGCGCGCCTGCGGAGGCACCATGGACGCAACTAGAAGAAATCGCCAGGGCCGCCCGCGCCCGGCGACTGTTGCGTAAGAAGAACGCAAGAAAAGCGTGCCGCATGCGGCGCGGCGCATTTCAGTACAATCCCGGCTTGACTTCGGTTGCTCCGCGTTTAACCCAAAACGCGCGCGCCATCGGGCCCGCGCAGTCCCGCTACGCACGACACCGCGTGCTCGGCCCGCTGCGACTCGGCCTCGAGCGGCGCGAACCGGACACGTGCACCTCATCACGCCACACGCCCATGCCATTGCCCCTGCTTGCCCTCGCCGTCGCCGCGTTTGGTATCGGTACCACCGAGTTCGTGATCATGGGCCTCTTGCCTGACGTCGCGCGCGACTTGAGCGTGTCGATTCCGGCGGCGGGCATGCTCGTCTCGGCCTATGCGCTCGGCGTGACGATCGGCGCGCCCATCGTTGCCATCGCCGTCGCGAACGTCCCGCGCAAGGCGGCGCTCATGCGCTTGATCGGTATCTTCATCGTCGGCAACCTGCTGTGCGCCCTCGCCCCCAATTACTCGATCCTGATGGCCGCGCGCATCGTCACCGCGTTCTGCCACGGCGCGTTCTTCGGCATCGGCTCGGTGGTCGCCGCGGGGCTCGTGGCGCCCAACCGCCGCGCCCAGGCCATCGCGCTCATGTTCACCGGCCTCACGCTTGCAAACGTGCTGGGTGTGCCGCTCGGCACGGCGCTCGGCCAGCTCGCGGGCTGGCGCACGACCTTCTGGGCCGTGACCGGCATCGGCGTGCTCGCGGCGGCGGCGCTGCAGGTCTGCCTGCCGAAGCACATCGAAATGCACAAGGCGAGCCTCGTGCACGAATTCAGCGTGCTCAGGAACCCGCAGGTGCTGATGGTGCTCGGCATGAGCGTGCTGGCCTCGGCGAGCCTGTTCTCGGTGTTCACCTACATCACGCCGATCCTCGAAGATGTCACGGGCTTCTCGCCGCACGACGTCACCTTCGTGCTGCTGGTGTTCGGCCTCGGCCTCACGGTGGGCAGCACGCTCGGCGGCAAGCTCGCAGACTGGAAGCTCATGCGCTCGCTGCTCTCGCTGATTGCCGCCATTGGCGCGGTGCTCGCCGTGTTCGCGTTCACGATGCACGATCAGTTCGCCGCGGTCGCGACCATCTTCATGTGGGGCGTGCTCGCCTTCGCCATCGTGCCGCCGCTGCAGATGCTCATCGTCAACCGGGCGAGCGATGCGCCAAACCTCGCCTCCACGCTCAATCAGGGCGCCTTCAATCTCGGTAACGCGAGCGGCGCCTGGCTCGGCGGCGCGGCCATCAGCGCGGGAGCGCCGCTCACCGCGCTGCCGTGGGTGGGCATCCTCATGGCGTTCGCGGCGCTGGGGCTCACCTTCGTCTCGGCGCAGCTCGACCGGCGCGCGCGCCGACGCACGGCGGTGGCAGGACCCACTTCCTGCGCCTGAACGGCTGGCGCGCTTCGGCGTTCGCTTCGGCGTTCGTTTCGGCGTTCGTTTCGAGGCGCGCCGCAACGCACACTACACAGCACGCCGTGCGGCGCATCACGCTTCAACTCAACTCACCTGCGAATACACACGCGACGCCAGTACACGACGCGCGTGCTGCCGGCGGGCAACGCGCCGACGCGCATCCGCTCGCCCGTAGTAGCATCCGTCCCGATGAAAACCGTCCTCACTCGTGATTTCCTCGCGCTGATCCTGAGCGTTGCCGTGGTCGGCCTCGGCTCCGGCGCGACCCTGCCGCTCACCGCCCTCGCCCTCACCGACGCCGGCTACGGCACCGCCATCGTCGGCCTGCTCACCGCCGCGCAAGCGTTCGGCGGGCTCCTCGTCGTGCCGGCCACCGCGTGGATCACCACGCGCTTCGGCTCGCGCCAGGTGATCGTGGGCGCCGTGCTCACCGTCGCTGTCGCCACCGCGCTCATGCAGTTCAGCGCGAACCTGTGGCTCTGGGCAGTCTTGCGCATGGCCTGCGGCGCGGCGCTGATGCTGCTCTTCACCATCGGCGAGGCCTGGGTCAACGAGCTCGCCGACGACACCAACCGCGGCCGCGTGGTCGGCATCTACGCGACCACCTTCACGCTGTTCCAGATGACCGGCCCCGTCCTCGTGAGCCAGATCGCGGGCTTCACGGCGTGGCGCTTCGCGATCTGCGGTGCGCTCTTCCTGATCGCGCTGCCGATGCTCGCTGCGATCCGCACGCGCGCGCAGGATACGAACTCGCACGAAAAGCACGGCAGCTGGCGCCATGTCCTGCCGAAGATGCCGGCGATCATCGTCGCCACGGGGTTCTTCGCGATCTTCGACACGCTCGCACTCTCGCTCTTGCCGCTATTTGCGATGGGACATGGAATCGACAGCGAAACGGCCGTGCTGTTCGCATCCGTGGTTCTGCTCGGCGACACGACCATGCAGTTCCCCATCGGCTGGCTCGCCGACCGGCTCGGCCGCGAACGCGTGCACGCGCTCATGGGCGTGCTCGTGGCGGCACTCTTGCCGCTGCTGCCGTTGGCCGTCGCGACGCCCTGGCTGCGCTGGCCACTGTTGTTCGTGCTAGGTGCGGCGGCCGGCTCGATCTACACGCTCTCGATCGTGGCGTGCGGCGAGCGTTTCGAGGGCGTGGCGCTCGTTTCGGCAAGCGCGCTCGTGAGCGCCGCGTGGAGCGCGGCGAGCTTCGGTGGGCCGATCGTCACCGGCGCACTGATGGAGCACGCGGGCCGCGACGCCATGCTCTGGGTGCTGTTTGCGTGTGCGCTGCTGTTTCTCGGCACGTTGCGCTGGGAGCGCGCACGCGGGATTGAGCGCGTGCGGGCCTGACGAAGAATCTGGCGGAAAAAGCCATATCGCTGCCAATGAGCGAGCCGATGGCGGCCCTGCCCGGCGCCGGGATGCCCGGCGCCCTGAAACGACAACGGCCGATGCACCTTTCGAGCACATCGGCCGTTTTTCCATCGACGCCAGCTCGACGTCGGCTTCCTTATTTCAACGCCGGCAAAATCGTGCCAACACACGTGCCGAAGCCGACACGATAGCCCTCGCCCTGGCACCAGCCCGCGAGCGTGAGCTCATCGCCGTCTTCGATGAACCCGCGCGTGCCGCCGCTCTTGAGCTCGAGCGGATTCTTCGCGTTCCACGTGAGCTCGAGCAGGCTGCCGAACGAATCGGGCGTCGGGCCCGAGATCGTGCCCGAGCCCATCAGGTCGCCCACGCGCGTGTTGCAGCCGGCCACCGTGTGATGCGCGAGCTGCTGCGCCATCGTCCAGTACATGTGGCGGAAATTCGTGCGTGCGATCGTGGTGGCCTCGCTCGCGCCTTCGGGACGCAGCAGCACTTCGAGCGCGATATCGAACGCGTGATTTCCCGCGTGACGCAGATACTCGAGCGGCTGCGGCTCCTGCGCCGGCTGCGCGACACGGAACGGCTCCAGTGCATCGAGCGTCACGACCCACGGCGAGATCGTCGTGCCGAAGGTCTTCGCATTGAACGGCCCGAGCGGCACGTATTCCCACTGCTGGATGTCGCGCGCGCTCCAGTCGTTGAGCAGCACCATGCCGAAGATGTGCTCCTCGGCCTGCTCGCACGCGATGGGCTCGCCGAGCGCATTGCCGCGCCCGACGATAAAGCCCGTCTCCAGCTCGATGTCGAGCTTGCGGCACGCGCCGAACACGGGGCGCTCCTGATCGGGCAGCTTTAGCTGGCCATTGGGACGGCGCACCGGCGTGCCGCTCACCACCACCGACGAAGCGCGGCCGTTATAGCCGATCGGCATCTCAGACCAGTTCGGCAGCAGCGCATTCTTCGGATCGCGAAACATCGAGCCCACGTTCGTCGCGTGCTCCTTCGACGAATAGAAGTCCGTATAGCCGGGAATCTCCACGGGCAGATGCAGCTTCGCATCGGCGAGCTTCACGAACGCGCGCTGGCGCAGCCCGGCGTCCTCGCGCAACGTTGCCGTTTCGCGGGCGAGCAGCGACGAAAGCTGCACGCGCACGCTGCGCCACGCATCACGGCCCAGCGCGATGAAGTCGTTCAGCGCGGGGCGCGCAAAGACGTCCTGCGCAGCGGCTGATCCAGCAGGCAGGCGCAGCATTCCGGCCTCGTGCAGCACCGCCAGATCGACGACCGAATCGCCGATCGCCACGCCCACGCGCGCGTTCGCGTTGCCTGCCGTGCTGAACACGCCGAACGGCAGGTTCTGGATCGGGAAACCGCAGGCTGCATCGTTCGCGCTGTCGATCCAGCTCTTGCGCTGCGGATCGAGCGTCGCCTGCAGATCGGCGGGGATGGGGTTGCTCATGGCTTCTCCGGATTGAAGTGTTTCTTGAGGCCTTGCCAGCACTCGTAGTAATGCGCCTGCAGCTGCGCCGTTTCGAGCGCGAAGCGCGTCGGGCGGATCAGCGTGCGGGTCTCGAACATGAACGCCATCGTGTCGGCCACCTTGTGCGGTTTCGACGTATCGGCGCTCGAAGCCTTCTCGAAGGTATCGGCATCGGGGCCGTGGCCCGACATGCAGTTGTGCAGGCTCGCGCCGCCCGGCACAAAGCCTTCGGCCTTGGCGTCGTAGACGCCGTGCACGAGGCCCATGAACTCGCTCGCGACGTTGCGGTGGTACCAGGGCGGACGGAACGTGTTTTCGGCCGCGAGCCAGCGCGGCGGGAAGATCACGAAGTCGATCGAATCGACGCCCGGGGTGTCGGTAGGTGCGTGCAGCACGAGGAAGATCGACGGATCCGGGTGGTCATAGCTGATCGAGCCGATCGCGTTGTAGCGGCGCAGGTCGTACTTGTATGGCGCATAGTTGCCGTGCCACGCGACCACGTCGAGCGGCGAATGGCCGATGTCGGCGCGCCAGAGCTCGCCGTTCAACTTCGCGACGAGTTCGAACTGCCCTTCGCGGTCCTCGTAGGCCGCGCGCGGCGTGAGGAAGTCGCGCGGATTCGCAAGGCCGTTCGAGCCGATCACGCCCAGGTCGGGCAGCCGCAGTAGCGCGCCGAAGTTCTCGCAGATGTATCCGCGCGCCTCGCCGTCGGGCAGCGCAACCTGGAAACGCACGCCGCGCGGGATCACGGCGATCTCGAACGGCTCGAGCTCGAGCTTGCCCATCTCGGTCGCGATCGCAAGGCGTCCTTGCTGCGGGACGATCAGGAGCTCGCCGTCGGTGTTGTAGAAGAAGCGGTCGACCATCGGGCGGTTCGCCGCGTACAGATGGATCGCGCAGCCGCTCATCGAGGCCGCCGAGCCGTTGCCCGCCATCGTCACCCAGCCGTCGATGAAGTCGGTCGGCTCCGTCGGCATCGGCAGCGGGTCCCAACGCAGCTGATTGGGCGGCGTGGGCGGCACGTCGCCGAAATCGGCGACAAGGCGCGGCGCGCTGCCTTTGGCGCCGTCGACGCTCGCGCGCGCGGTGAGCGGCGTGAACGGCTGGTGCACCGCGCCCGGACGGATGCGATAGAACCACGTGCGGCGGTTGTGCGAGCGCGGCGCCGTGAAGGCGGTGCCCGAGAGCTGCTCGGCATAGAGGCCGTAGGCGCAGCGCTGCGGCGAGTTCCGGCCGTCGGGCAGGGCGCCGGGCAGCGCCTCGGTGGCAAATTCGTTCCCGAAACCACACATGTAGCCGTCGGCCACCGCGCTCGTGGCGCTTTTTCCTGCCGCTTGGCTTGCGTCCCATAAGGATGCGTTCATCAGATTTTTCTCCGAGAAACCCCGTCCTTCAGGGCGGGAAATGAGAGGAGCGCAGCCGGTGGCTGCATGGCTGCGCTTGATTCACATGAAGATTTGATATCGTGTGAGTTGTGGACATCAAACGCGCCTACCGATTCCGGTTCTACCCGACGTCCGAGCAAGCCGTAGTGCTCGCCCGGACGTTTGGATGCGCGCGCTACGCCTACAACCACATGCTTCGATTGCGTACCGATGCCTGGTATCAGCGTCAGGAGCGTGTCGGCTACCACGCGACCTCCGCTGCGCTAACGGCGTTGAAAAAGACACCAGAACATGCGTGGTTGAATGAGGTGAGTTCGGTCCCCATACAGCAGGCGCTTCGGCACTTGCAGACGGCGTTCGCCAACTTCTTCGCGAAGCGAGCGAAGTATCCGAATTTCCGTCGCAAGGATGGCGTCCAGTCAGCCGAGTACACGACGAGCGCCTTCAGGTGGGACGGCGCGGCGCTCAAGCTGGCGAAAATGGACGAGCCCCTGGCGATCCGCTGGTCACGCACGTTGCCCAAGGGCGCAAAGCCGTCGACTGTGACCGTGTCCAGAGATACCGCTGGTCGATACCATGTCTCGATCCTTTGCGACGACGTTGCGTTGGAAAAGACGAAGGCGAAAGGCCGAGTCGGAATCGATCTCGGGCTAATGCATTTCGCCACCCTCTCGACTGGAGAGAAGATCGGCGCGCCGAACACGTTCCGCAAGTACGAAAACAAGCTCGCGAAGCTGCAACGCAGGCTCGCGAAGAAGCAGAAGGGATCGGCTCGCCGCATGAAGGCGAAGCTGAAGGTTGCAAAACTGCATGCCAGGGTGGCAGACGCCCGCAGGGACTTCCTGCACAAACTTTCGACCCGGTTGATAAACGAAAACCAAGTGATCGCCATCGAAAGTCTTGCCGTCAGCAACATGCAGAAGAACCAACACCTCTCCAAATCGATCAGTGATGCAAGCTGGTCGGAGTTCGTGCGGCAACTGACGTACAAAGCCGCGTGGTCCGGGCGCACGTTGATCAGCATCGACCGCTGGTATCCGTCCAGCAAGCGCTGCAGCGATTGCGGCCATACGGCGCAGAGAATGCCCCTTGCCGTGCGCTCGTGGACGTGCCCGGAATGCGGGTCAATCCACGACCGCGACGTGAATGCCGCTCGCAATGTTTTGGCCGCGGGGCTCGCGGTGTCAGCCCATGGAGAAAGCGTAAATCCCATGTCTCGTTGAGATGATTTCGGGTTGCATTCCGTGAAGTGGGAATCCACTCCCTTCTGAGAGGGAGATGTCAACACTGTCTCTCCACGTTCTGCCGCACCGTAGGCGCCTCAACGGGCGACCTCGGGTCGGCATGAGTGATCCGGTTTTACGGGCAAAACGCGTCGGCCTCCTCCGACAGAGCCCGCTACGCGATTTACGAATAGTAAAACGGATTATGATTAGTGAAATTTCACGTAAACCCTAATCCCTGACCGTGCAGGCCAGAAATCTGCTCCCGCATGGATATCGTTATCACTAATCCGTGCATGCTGGAGTGCCCCGGGCTGCTACCATCAAGCCATGCGGCCCCGTAGCCGCAACCACTGAAGCGCCGCGGGCCGCTTGCCCGCGCTGATCTCACTACGCCTGTCGCCACCTCACTTTCGCGTCATGATTGCTCCGACCATTCCCGAGCTCGTTGCCCGCGCCGCCGACCACCCGTTTCTCGGCGAGCATCTGACGCTGGGCACCGGCGCGCACCGCGCCGAAGCCATCGCGCGCCGCAACGGCGTGGAGCTCCTGAGCGCCTACGAGCCGATCTACGACATCAGCGTGCACGGCGGCGCGCAGTCGCTTACCGCGGATCTCGCGTTGGCCTCACGCTTCGGCGACGAACTCGGCTACCAGGCGGTGACGCTGCGCGAGCAGGACGGCAAGGCCGAGCCCTTCGACCCGTTCGCCGATACGCTCGACGACCCCGAGCTCGTCGCGCTCGACCGCTGCGTGCGCGCGCTTCACACGATCAACTTTCTCGGCTCGCAGCAGCATGGGCTGCTCTTTTTGCGCGTGCACGAACGCCTGCTCAAGAGCGTGAAATACGACCACGGGCGGCACTTCTCGAACGTGCTGGTGTCGTTCGGCCTGAACCCGGGGCGTGTGGTGATCGAATTGCCGGCGGCGGCGGTCGCGCATCGGACCTTCGTCGGCTATCTGACGAAGAGCTACCAGCGCTATGGGTTCAAGGTGGCGGGCAATCTGCCCAACGCGGGGCAGATTCTTTCGGTGTCCGACATGGCGCGGCTCGACTTCGTGAAGATGGATGCGAGCGCGGCCCTGCGCGATTCGATGGTGAAGCCGCTCGTGAGCTATGCGGCGCGGCTGCGCATGCCGTTGATCTTCAATCGCGTCGTGGACGCCGCGCAGTTCGAGCAGCTGCAGCAATACGACGTGCGCTTCGTGCAAGGGCCCGTGTTCGCCACGCAGCACAGCGCGGCCTAGCGCGGTCGCGGGTTAAGCATGCCGCTGCGCTGCCGGAAAAAAGCCGCGCTTCGAAGGGCGCGGCGTCATGAAGCCCCGGGCGCCCAGAAGTACGAAAGCCGCGCGTGCGCCGGAATCGGCTACGTGCGCGGCTGCAAGTGCGGTTGCGAGGCGGCGGCGGGCGGGATTACAGGCTGATGGGTTCCTGCTCGAGTTCCACGCCGAAACGCGCGAGCACGTCGTGGCGGATCGCCTGGGCCAGTTCGAGGATATCGTTGCCGGTGGCGCCCCCGCGGTTCACGAGCACAAGCGCCTGACGCTCGTGCACGGCCGCCGCGCGCAGCGCGCGCCCTTTCCAGCCGCACTGATCGATCATCCAGCCCGCGGCGAGCTTCACGCGGCCGTCGGCCTGGCGGTGCGAAATGATGAGCGGCTCGCGCGCGACGAGCGCGTCGAACTGCGGCGCGTCGATCACCGGATTCTTGAAAAAGCTGCCCGCATTGCCGAGCACGAGCGGATCGGGCAGCTTCGCGCGACGCACCGCCACCACGGCGTCGAACACGTCGCGCGCGCATTGCGCCTCGGGCAGCCCGCGTTGCGCAAGTTCGCGCGCGAGATCGGCATAACCGGCGTTGGGTTGCCATACCTTCGGCAGCCGGAAGGTCACCGAGGTAATCACGAAACGGTCACGCCCTTCGCGCTTGAAAAAGCTGTCGCGATAGCCAAAACGGCATTCGGCCGCATCGAACTCGTATGCTGCGCCGGACTGAAGCTCGATCGCGCGCACGCTCGCGCAGCGCTCGGCCATTTCCAGCCCATAGGCGCCGATGTTCTGAATGGGCGCCGCGCCCACCGTGCCCGGGATCAGCGCGAGGTTCTCGAGGCCCGGCATGCCTGCTTCGAGCGTCCACGCCACGAAATCGTGCCAGTTCTCACCGGCGCCGGCTTCGACGTACCAGGCGTCGTCGTCCTCGCGCGTCACACGCTTGCCCGACAGCGCGACGAGCAGCACGAGGCCGTCGAAGTTGCGCGTGAGCACGACGTTGCTGCCACCGCCCAGCACGAGCGTGCGCAGGCCCTGAGCACGCGGATCCCGCACGGCGGCAATCAGATCCGCCTCGCTCTCGATACGGCACGCGAGGTGTGCGCGCACATCGAAGCCGAAGGTGTTGTGAGCGCGCAGCGGATAGCCGGCGGCGAACCACACCGGGGACGGATCGACGGACGTGGCGGAAACGGGCATCGAGGGTGGATGTGACACGAAAAAGCCGAAGACGGAAAACGGTCGCAGAGACGAAAAACGCACCCGGAAAAACGCGCTGCCGTGGCAAGCACGCGCCATCGAGTACAAGAAGCTACGCGAACCGATGAGAAGACCTGTGACCGGGCGCAGGCACACTGGCTGCGGGCCCGCCAGCGCGCAGCCTTGGGCAAACACGACGGCGCCGGTAAAATAGCGTCGGTCCGTGATTATAGCGAGTACTGGGCATATCGCCGTAAAGGCAGCCGGAACACACGGCTGCGGCACGCCAGCGCATGATTCGTGCAGCTCGCGCGCCACTCGCACTTTTGGGAGAAAGCAATGCCATCGTTTGACGTCGTCAGCGAAGCCAACATGATCGAAGTGAAGAACGCCGTCGAGCAATCCAACAAGGAGATCTCCACGCGCTTCGACTTCAAGGGCTCGGATTCGCGCGTCGAGCAAAAGGAACGCGAGCTGACCGCGTTCGCCGACGACGATTTCAAGCTCGGCCAGGTGAAGGACGTGCTGGTCTCGAAAATGGCCAAGCGCAATGTGGACGTGCGCTTCCTCGACTACGGCAAGATCGAGAAGATCGGCGGCGACAAGGTCAAGCAGGTCATCACGGTGAAGAAGGGTGTCTCGGGAGACCTCGCCAAGAAGATCGTCAAGCTCGTGAAGGAAAGCAAGATCAAGGTCCAGGCGAGCATTCAAGGCGACGCCGTGCGCGTCACGGGCGCCAAGCGCGATGATCTGCAGAGCGTGATCGCCTTGCTGCGCAAGGACGTGACCGATACCCCGCTCGACTTCAATAACTTCCGCGACTGATTCGCCGGCCTCGGTCCCGGCTTATCCCGGGATCGCTCACCAAGAAGCGGCGCCCGCCGCCTCTTCGATGCCGCCGCGCCCTGCGGCGCTAGTCGTCCGTCGCGACGAGCGGCATCAGCGCCTCGCCCGTCTCCAGCAGCGTTTTGAGATTCGACAGGATGCGCGGCCAGCCGCCCGATACCGCCTCGATGAATTTCGATCCCGGGCGCCCCATGTGGTGGGTGACCGTGAGCTTCACGGCGTACTCCACCGGCTCGATATGGAGCGTGCACAGGGAATCGCCCTCTGCGTTCAGCTCCGGGCGGAACATGTTGCGCCAGCGGATCACGACGCGATGCGGCGCATCCGACTCGACGATCTCGCCCGAATCGGCCACCCTGCCGTCGGGAAAGCGCAGCGACCACGCCGCGCCCGTCTGCCAGTCGCACTCGTGGTGCATGCCGAACCAGTAGCGCTCCGTGAACGCACGGCTCGTGAGCGCCTCCCATAGCGCTTGCGGCGTAGCGCGGATGAACGTGACGTAGACGAACGTCGATTCGCTGGCCGCGCCGGTCATGCCGCTTGCGCCACCTGCACCGGCCGTGTGGCCTTCACTGCTGCTCATGGCGATCCCCCTCTCCTTCGCGTAAGCGTTTGAGCTCGGCGAGCGCGTCCACGCGCGCGTGCCCGAATTCGCCGATCCCGCAACCGACGGCGGCTCGCATCCGCAAACGCGCCCACACGATCTCGTCGCTGATGGATTAATTATGCAACCTCATGGTTGCATGTCAAGGCGAAGAAATGGGGTAATCCGGTGGGGTAGCGTGGTGCATGGGCTGGCGCATCAATCACGCTTGAGTTGCGCACAAGGCAGGCGGCTTCTTACGCGGCCGGCCGCCTTTGCGCCCATTCGCACGGGCGGCAGCGGCCTTCGCGGGCGACTTGACGGCGCCCATGCCGCGCGCGAGTTCGCGCATCCACGCTTTCAATCCGTAGACGCCTTGCACCAGCCCCGGCGCCGATGCCCGGGTCTGCCGCCGACAGGCAACAACAGCAGCAAGCATATGCGGCATGGCCCCGCGAGTAGTCTCAGCCATCCGGCATAGCCAGCGATCGGAGCGCCGGGGCAGCGCACCACCACCCATGCGGGAAACCGCAAGAAGCAGGCAAAAAAAAGCGGCGCCGCAGCGCCGCCCTGTTCCTGCCGTCGTCTCGCGGACTGCCGCGCAGACTCAATCGAGCTTGAACTGGCCCACCGCCTGCGCGAGGTTTGCGGCCTGGCCGCGCAGTGCCGCGGCCGCCGCGGTCGACTCCTCGACGAGCGCCGCGTTCTGCTGGACCATCTCGTCGAGCTGGCTCACCGCGCGATTCACCTCCTGGATGCCGCGCGTCTGCTCGCCCGCCGCATTCGTCACCTCGGAAATGATGGTGGTCACGTTCGACACGTTCGCCACGATCTCGTCCATCGTTTCGCCGGCGCGCCGCACGAGCTGCGAGCCCGAGCTCACGCTCGCCACCGTCGACTCGATCAGCGCCTTGATCTCGCGCGCCGCCTGGGCACTGCGCTGCGCGAGGCTGCGCACCTCGCCCGCCACCACCGCGAAGCCTCGGCCCTGCTCGCCCGCGCGCGCCGCTTCCACGGCCGCGTTCAGGGCGAGAATGTTGGTCTGAAACGCGATGCCGTCGATCACGCCGATGATGTCGGCGATCTTCACGGAAGCATTCTCTATCGCGCCCATCGTGTCGACCACATCGGAAATCACCGCACCGCCGCGCGAGGCCACCGCCGAAGCCGACGACGCCGTCACGTCCGCCTGCTGCGCCGCGTTCGCGGACTGCGCGACCGTCGCCGTGATCTGCTCCATCGAGGCCGCCGTTTCTTCGAGGCTCGCCGCTGCCGACTCGGTGCGGCCCGAGAGGTCGATGTTGCCCGCGGCGATCTCGTCGCTCGCGGTGCGCACCGATTCGCTCGCGTCGCGGATATGGCGCATCACGTCACGCAGCTTGTCCATGAACGCGTTGAACGCGCGCGCGATCTGCGCGACTTCGTCGTTGCCCACCGCGGGCAGGCGCTGCGTGAGATCGCCCTCGCCCTTGCCGATGGCGTCCATCGCGTCGCGCACGCGCGAGAGGCGCTGGAACGACACCGTCGCGACCGCCCCCACCACCAGGGCTGCGATGACCGCGATCACCACCAGCGCACCAAGCGAGGCCGTGAGCAGCGAGCGCATGCCCGCCGTGGCGTCAGCGCGATCGAGCGCGACCACCACGCGCCAGTCGGTGCCCGCAATCGGCTGCGCGCGCATCAGCTTGGTGTCGCCGCCCACGTCGACCTTGAGCGGCACGCTCGACGAAAACAGCGCCGCCAGCTTGTCGCCGGCCAATTCGGGCGCGATGTCCGTCACGGGCTTGAGCGTGAGCTTCGGATCGTTGTGCGCAACGATCTGGCCCGCACCATCGATCAGCATCCCGAAGCTCGCGGGCGTCGGATGGATCGCGCGCACATTGGCAATCACGCTGTCCATCACGACGTCGCCGGATACGACGGCCTTCAGCGCGCCCTCACGAATCACGGGCTCGGCGAACGACACCACGAGCTTGCCGGTGGCCACATCCAGATAAGGCGGCGTCACCACGGCCTTGCCCGCCGAGACGGCCTGCTGGTACCAGGGGCGGCCGGTCGGGTCGTAGTCGGCGGGAATGCCGGCGGAGTCGCCGAACTTCGCGGTCTTGTCGGGATAGCCCACGTAGACGTCGGTGAAGCCGCCCGCCGCGGCAATCTGCTTGAGCATGGGCACCGGATCGGGCTGGAGCACCGCGTCCTGCAGCGAATCGATCATCCGCGCGTGGCTCGCGACCCATTCGTCGATACCCTGGGCGTGACCGTCCTCGACGGCCGTGAGCGTGGCGTCGACCGAATCCTGGTTGTGCGAGTTGGCAACGAAATAGTCGAGCGCGGTGTTGGCCGCCAGCGCCACGACGACGATTACGACGCATAGCGCGACGATGCGCGCGCGAATTGTGGTGAACATAGATGGGGAAGCGCCGTAGGGAAATGAGTGAATCGAATGCGGTACGTCTAGGGATAAGGGATAACCCACGCGTTTACGGCGTTCGCCGCGAAGGACTTGAATCGGATTTATCGGGGCGCGAACGGATCGGTCCGCCTTCGTATGGCACGGCGGGGGCCGAACGATGCGTAGCGAGTCAGAGAAGGCGAAGACAGCGGCGGCTCAGGCGACCGACCGCAGGAGGCGGAATCGAAGGTGGCGGAAAGTAGTCGCCAAGAAATGCAAAAGCGGCTCGCGCAGAGGGCGAGCCGCAATTTGCCGAAGCGGGCCGAAGCCGAAAAACGCGGGACGAAGAAAGACGACGTGCGAACGAAGCGGCCCTTACTTGCTTGCCGCAGCCGCCTTCTTCTTGTCGCCGATACGGCTCTCGGTGCCGTTCATGAGCTTCGAGATATTGGCGCGATGGCGCCAGAACAACAGCACGCTCATCGCAAGAATCGCGAGCGCCATCACGTGCGTGCCGAACAGGAAGACGTCGAAGAGCGGAGCGAACACGGCGGCCGCGAGCGCCGCCAGCGAGGAATAGCGCATGAAGAACGCGACGATCAGCCAGGTGAGCAGCGTCGCGCCCCCGAGCACCGGATTCACGGCGAGCAGCACGCCCGCGGCGGTCGCCACGCCCTTGCCGCCCTGGAAGCGGAAGAACACCGGGTAGAGGTGGCCGAGGAACACCGCGATGGCGGACAAGGCGACGGCCGTCTCGCCAAGGCCGAAGCGCGGCCCGAAGTGCGCCGTGAGCCAGACCGCGAGCCAGCCCTTGAAGGCGTCGCCGATCAGCGTGAGGATGGCGGCCTTCTTGTTGCCGCTGCGCAGGACGTTGGTCGCGCCCGGGTTGCCGGAGCCGTAGGAGCGCGGGTCGTCGAGGCCCATGACGGCGCTCACGACCACGGCGAACGAAATCGAGCCGATCAGATAGGCAGCAACGGCGACAAACAGGTTGTACATGCACGAAACCCGAAGGAAGAGAAACGAAGCGCGGCAGCCCCAAGGTGATGCAGGCTGCGGGGATGCGCGCGCGAAGGCGCTCATTCTACCGAAGCGCGGGCGGCCCTTGCCGCCATCCCAGGGTAATCCGGGAAATCGGGGAGCGTACCGGCCGCATCGGGGCGCTAACACGGCCGCTAAACTGGACACCGCCCCGGGCACTACTCCACGCCGGGTATCACTCCACGCCGGGCGTCGCTACGCCGGGCGTCATTCGACGCTCGCGCACTGCACCGGCTTTGCGCCCAGCAGCGTCGTGAGCACCGCGGGCGCGAGGCTCACGAGATAGCCACGTCTGCCGCCGTTGAGCCAGATCTGGTCGAGTTCGAGGATGGTCGATTCGACGTAGACGGGCATCGCCTTCTTCGTGCCGAACGGCGACGTGCCGCCCACCAGATAACCCGAATGACGGTTCGCGACTTCGGGCTTGCAGGGCTCGACGCGCTTGGCGCCGATCTGCCGTGCGAGGTTCTTGGTCGAGACCTTGCAATCGCCGTGCATGAGGACGATCAGCGGCTTGGCGTGCTCGTCCTCCATCACGAGCGTCTTCACGACGCGGTGCTCGTCCACGCCGAGCTGGCGCGCGGATTCGCCCGTGCCGCCGTGCTCGACGTACTCGTAGGGATGCTCGCCGAACGCGACGCCCGCGCGGCGCAGCATTTGCGTGGCGGGCGTTTCGGAGACGTGTTTCGATTTGCTCATGGCGGGCATTCTACCCGCGCGGATGATGCATCTCGTGCAGGAGCCGCAGGCGCTCGCGCGCGACGTGCGTGTAGATCTGCGTCGTGGAGATGTCGCTATGGCCGAGCAGCAGTTGCACGACGCGCAGGTCCGCGCCGTGATTGAGCAGATGCGTGGCGAACGCATGGCGCAGCGTGTGCGGCGAGAGTGGCGCGTGCACGCCCGCATTGAGCGCGTGGCGCTTGATGATGTGCCAGAACTGCTGTCGCGTCATGCCTTCGGCGCGCGCGGTGACGAACAGGGCATCGGTAGTGCGTGCGCCTAGCAGCGCGGGCCGCGCCTCGCGCAGATAGCGGGTGATCCAGGCCGCCGCCTCTTCGCCGAACGGAATCAGCCGCTCCTTCGAGCCCTTGCCGAGCACGCGCACGACACCTTCGTTCAGGCCCACCTCGACCGTCTTGAGCGTGACGAGCTCAGTCACGCGCAAGCCGCTCGCGTACATCAGCTCGAGCATCGTGCGGTCGCGCAGACCGAGCGGCGTGGCCACGTCGGGCGCGTTCAGCAGCGCCTCGACCTGCGCTTCGGTGAGCGTCGAAGGAAAGCGCGGCCCCTGCTTCGCCGAGCGCACGCGCACCGTCGGGTCCGCGCTCACGCGCTGCTCGCGCAGCGCCCAGCCGTAGTAGCGCCGGAAGACCGAAAGACGCCGGTTCGCGGAGGTCGACTTGTCGTCCTTTCGGCGCGCACTGTAGGCGAGCAGGTCGTCCTCGTGGACCGCGTCGAGGCCGCGCGAGCGCGCGTGCGCAAGCCACTCGGCGAACAGGCGCAGATCGCGCCGGTAGGCGTCGAGCGTATTGCGCGAGAGACCGTGCTCGAGCCATATGGCGTCGCAGAACGTGTCGATGGCGAGCAGGCTCGTGGCGAGCGCCTGCGCGGCGGCCGGTGCAAGCGCGGTTGCCTCGCCGCTGTCCGGCGCGCCCGGCATCACATCCGGCGCGTGATCTTGTTCGTCTTCGTCGATGCCGTATTCGAGATCGTTATCGGCGTCGTCATCGGCATCCTTCTCGACTTGCTTGCCGGCGCCGTTATCGTTTTGATCGTCCACGTGTTCCTTTTTGCTGCTCTGTTGCGCCGATTCCTGCGTGCCTCGCGCGCGCGTGGCGCTCATCGGAGGGTGACGCCTTCATGGGTGAGGAGCCAGCGCTTCACGTCGCGAAAGAAACCATCGCCGCCGTGATGCGCGAAGCCGCCGATGCCGCTCGCCGACACCACGCGATGGCATGGAATCACGATCGGAAAGGGATTCGAACCGCACGCCTGCCCCACCGCACGCGCGCTGATGCTGCCGATGCGCTTCGCGAGCGCACCATAGGTGAGCACCTCACCCGCCTCGATTGCGCAGATGCCGTCCCATACGCTGCGCTGAAACGCCGTGCCACGCGGCGCGAGCGGCAAGTCGAAGTCCGCTTGCGCGCTCGCGAAGTAACGCTCGATCTGCGCGATTGCGCGCTCGGCGAGCGCGCAATCGGGGTCGACCGAATGCGTGGATTCGGGCAGATAGACGATCTCGCGCACAGCGCCATCGGCGGTGCGGATGCCGACTTTGCCGAACGGTGCGTCGATTACCGCGTTGAACATCGTATCCTCTCCTTGGCGCATGCAAGTCTCCATGCCCACGCCAGTCTAAGCGGCTTCCAGCGCCCATTGCACATGCTCGCGCACGAGCGCCGACGCGTCGTGCTCGCGCGCACGCAATGCCGCGACGATAGCTGCGCGCCCATCCCGCGCATCATGCGGCTGACCGCAGGCATCAGCGTTCTCGCGCGTCGCGCGCAGCGCATTGCCCATCGCCACGGCGATATTGCGCGACCAGCATTCGTAGCCGATGCGCCGGATCGCGCTGCCCTGCATGCGTTCGTCGAACTGCGCGGCGCTCCAGCCGAACAGCTCGACGAGACTCGCGCGGTCGAGCCCGTGGCGCACGTCGAAATCGGCGACCGGCGCGGCCTGCGCGAACTTGTTCCATGGGCACACGAGCTGGCAGTCGTCGCAACCATAGACACGATTGCCGATCAGCTCGCGCAATTCCAGGGGAATGCTGCCCTTCAATTCGATCGTCAGGTAGGAAATGCAGCGCCGCGCGTCGACGCGGTACGGCCCGGTGATCGCCCCGGTCGGGCACGCGCCGATGCAGCGCGTGCAACTCCCGCAATGGGCGCCGGGCTGCTCGGGCGCATGCGCGGCAGGATCTTGCGCGTCTTCTGCATTTTCCGCATCGGTGGGAAGCGGCACGTCCACGTAGATTTCGCCGAGAAAGAACAGCGAGCCCGCGTCGCGCTGCAACAGCAAGGTGTGCTTGCCGCGCCAGCCGATGCCCGCCTTCTGCGCGAGCTCGACTTCGAGCACCGGCGCGGAATCGGTGAAGACGCGAAAGCCGAAGGCGCCGATCTCGGCCTCGATGCGCTCGGCAAGCTGTTGCAGCCGCGCGCGCATCACCTTGTGATAGTCGCGGCCGCGCGCGTAAATCGACACCACACCCGCAAACGGGTCGGCCAGGCGCGCGTGCTCGCGCCTGCGCCAGTCCTCGTGCCCGCCCGTGCCACGCGCTTCGGCCTGAGCCTCGACGTGCGCCGCGCCAGCAAGCGTCGCGGCGGGCAAATACGCCATGCGCGCGGAGATGACACGTCGCGTACCGGCCACAAGCTCTGCGGGCCGCGCGCGTTTCATCCCATGTTTGGCCATATAATCCATCTCGCCATGGCAGCCCGCCTCGAGCCACGCGGCAAGGCCCGCCTCGGCATGAGAAAGGTCGGTGTCGCTGATACCGATCGCACCGAACCCCAGCTCGCGTCCCCATGCGCGGATGCGTGTCGCGAGCGCGGCCAGCGCCGCTTCGTCCAGCGGCGCGGCCTCATTGCGCGACGCCATCGTGCCGACGCCCGGCGTAGCAACGCCCGACGCAGTCGAATGCGCGGGCACTTTCGCGGACGTCCTGACCGGCACGCGCGCATCGACCCGATCGTGCACTTCGTGCGGATCGTGTACTTCGTGCGTTTCGTCGTGCACCGGGTTCGAAGGGGAATGCGAGGGATTCATTACGCTATTTTACGAGAATGCCCGGAACACCCGACATGCCCGGACACGACCCCGCTAGCCTGCCCGCCGCGCCCGTACTGCTCGAGCGCCGCTTCGAGCTCGCGGATGAAGCCGCCACCAATACGTTCGGCGCGCGCTTTGCGCACGCGCTCGAGAGCCTGCGCGCGCAAGAATCCGGCCAGAGCGCCGGCAGCACGCAAAAAAATCCAGTCAGCGAATCCGCCGCCTCCAGCGTTGTGCCATTCAACGGCCTGCACGTGCAGCTGTTCGGCGACCTGGGCGCGGGCAAGACTTCGCTCGTGCGCGCCTCGCTGCGCGCGCTCGGCCACCCCGGCCGCGTACGCAGCCCGACGTATACGCTCGTCGAGCCCTACACGGTAAGCACGGCGAGTGGGGAACTCCAGCTCTATCACTTCGATCTCTATCGTTTCAGCGACCCAGCCGAATGGGCCGACGCCGGCTTTCGCGAATATTTCGCACAAGGAGCCGTGTGTCTCGTCGAATGGCCGCAACGCGCGGGCGGCCTGCTCGGCGTGCCTGATCTCGTGTTCCAGCTCGAACCGGGACGGGACGGTGAAGGCCGCGTGCTCACCGCGTACGCATACAGCGCATCAGGAAAGGCATGTCTAGAAAGATGTTAATCAAACCGTTCCGCTCGATCGAATCCGCGGCCACCGCCACGCACAACTGGCGGCGCCGGCAGATTCTGAAGGCGGGCGCGTCCACGCTGGTGCTCGGCCTCTCGGTCACGGCACCGCGCCTCGCATGGGCGACTTCGGTGATCGGCGTGCGTGTGTGGCCCGCGCGCGACTACACGCGCGTCACGATCGAATCGGATCAGCCGCTCTCGAACACGCAGCAATTGCTGCAGGGCCCTGACCGGCTCGTCGTCGACCTCAGCGGCCTCGACCTCGACGACGCGCTCAAGAATCTCGTCTCCAAGATCACGCCGAACGATCCGCAGATCCAGGCCGTGCGCGTGGGCCAGTACCAGCCGAACGTGGTGCGCATGGTGTTCGACCTCAAGGGCGCGGTAAAGCCCCAGGTCTTCACGCTGCAGCCGGTGGGCTCGTACAAGTATCGGCTCGTGTTCGACCTCTATCCCGCGGTCGCGCCCGATCCGCTCATGGACCTGCTCGCGCAGACCGAGCGCAAGCAACAACAGCTCGACGCGCGCGAGGCGATGCGCGATAGCACACAGCCTGCGCCGCCCTCCACGCTCGCGGGCCCCAACAACCCGCCGGCGCACGACAACAGCGACGCCTTCTTCGAGCGCTACGCGCAGAACGACGCGGGCGCGGCCACGCCCACTGCGCCTGGCGCGTCGACCGCACCCTCCGCGCCGCGCCCAGCGCCGCTGGTGCCGCCCGCAACGATCCTGCCGCGTCCGAAGCCGGCGCCGAAGCCGCCTGTCATCGCCCAAAGCAACAGCGGCGGCGACAGCGACAGCAGCGACCAGGCCGACGACAACTACGGCTTCACCACGCCCAAGACCAGCAAGGGCGGCACCACGCGCCTGCTGACGGTGGCGATCGATCCGGGCCACGGCGGCGAGGACCCCGGCGCGATCGGCAGCGCGGGCACGTACGAGAAGCACATCGCGCTCGACATCGCGAAGAAGCTGCGCGCGAAGATCGACGCGCAGCCCAACATGCGCTCGATGATGACGCGCGACGCCGACTTCTTCGTCCCGCTGAACGTGCGCGTGCAGAAGGCGCGCCGCGTGGGCGCCGACCTGTTCGTGTCGATCCACGCCGATGCGTTCACCACGCCGGCCGCGCGCGGCTCGTCGGTGTTCGCGCTTTCCGAGCACGGCGCGTCGAGCGCGGCCGCGCGCTGGATGGCGACCAAGGAGAACTCGTCGGACCAGATCGGCGGCATCAACGTGAAGACGTCGGACGCTTCGGTGAACCGGGCGCTCTTCGACATGTCGACCACGGCGCAGATCCGCGACTCGCTGCGCTACGGCGGCTTCGTGCTCAACGAGGTCGGCGAGATCAACAAGCTGCACAAGGGCTCGGTCGAGCAGGCGGGCTTCGCGGTGCTCAAGGCACCCGACATTCCGTCGATCCTCGTGGAGACCGCCTTCATCAGCAACCCCGAGGAAGAGCAGAAGCTCAACGACGACGCCTATCGCGACAAGATGGCGAACGCCATCCTCAAGGGCATCAAGCGCTACTTCGCGGCGAATCCGCCGCTCGCGAAGAGCCGCATGACGTAAGGACGCCAGGACGCAAGAACGTTGGCGGCGCGCGGTGTCGGTGCGCGTCGCTTCCGACCTGGTCCCCTTCCCCAGTCACGTCGCCAAACGCCGACGCCTTCTGGCGAACCGGCAAATCCTCGCATCGCCCCTGCTTTCAAACAGCTTTCCGCGTCAGTGCACTGCCGATCGCACCCCGTGATGCGACGTTACCCAGCGCACATAGTGGCCGGTGGTCTGCTGCTAGATTGGCCGTGCCGAACGGGAGCCACAGATAGCGCGCGCCGCAACCTCGGGTTCGACGCCTCCATTGACATCGCCCGTCAAGACTTCGACGCATCACCTCGGGTCGCGCGCGGAATCAGGCTGAATTTTGCAGGTTTGGTCGATGAGGGGATTCACGATGAAGCTCAATCAATACAGATATCTGCTGCTGCTTCTGGCGCTCATCACCTTCGTTGGTATGGCGCGCTATGTGATGCCGTTTCCAGCGGACTTTGAAGACAGCTACATCATGGACCGCTACGCCCAGAATGGCGTCGACGGTTTTCTGTATGAGTGGAACCAGCATTCGGCGCCCGTGCAGGGCACCACGGGTCTGGCATGGGTCACCCTCGTTACCGCGGTTGCGCGCCTGACGAGAGGCAACGTTGTCTCCGTCAACTCTTATTCCGGCCTGATTTTTGCCATTCTGACACTGGTGGCGGTCTATGCAGCCGCTGTCCGCAGTTTGAAGCCCGGTAGTCGGTGGGTTGCAGTTTGTGCCCTGATTCCCATCATTAGCTGCCCCTTCTTTCTGAGAGCGTCAGGCAACGGGCTTGAGACATCGATTACGGTTTTCTTCGTCGCGCTTTCCGTCTATTTTTTGCATTATTGCCGAGGCTCCCTGAAAGAATCGCTGCTGCTGGGATTGTTTTCAGGATTTACTTTTCTGGTTAGGCCGGATCTACCGCTATTCCCTGTTTCGCTCTACCTCTCGCAACTCGTGTTGCTGGACGCCAGCAAAACGGCGCGTGCGAAAAGCGGTCTTGCACTGCTTGGCGGCGTCGTGGCCGCCAGTCTCATCTCACTCTTGCTCGCCAAGGTCTCGACCGGCACCGCCCTGCCACTCTCGGCCAGTCTGAAACTCGCGCTGAGCGATCTGCTGCTGGGGCGCCTGCCCGCGCAGGCCTACATCCATCTCTTCGGTGATCAGCTCAAATTTTTCGGCGATCTGCTCCCGCTGGTCTTCCTCGCCATCTTCTCGGTTATGCTGACGGGCTTGCGCGGCTCCAGAAAATATCTGCCGATCTACTTCGCGACCGCGGTCTATTTTGCCTATCTGTTCACCGTCCTGCCGATCATGGACATCGGCTTTCGATTCAAATTGCCGTTGCAGATCGGCATGGCGTTCGCTGTGATTCACTTCTTCGATGCCACCGAACAAGCCGGCCTTCTCGAAGGTCGACGCCACCTCCTGATCATCATGGTCACCATCCTGGTGGCACTCGGCAATAGCGCCAATCTCTTTTCGGAAAAGAAGGACGTCGTGTTCCTGCGAGCCGACCACACCGATTTCCAGCAGATGGGCGAAGCGCTCGGAAAGATCGACGGCATCATCATTGCCTCGCCGGAGGCGGGCAAACTCGCCGCCGCTTCGGGGAAGAAGTTTCTGGATATGGTCGGACTGAACGACGTCTTTATTGCTCAACACAAGAAGAGCCCCGACTATCCCGCGCTGCTTTTGAACTATCTGAAAACGGATTTCGGCATGCCCGATGTCTATATCCGCAAGACGCATACGCCCGACCCGCGCTATACGTATCTCGAGATCCTTCCGGACTTCAACAAAATATACCTGTGCAACAACTCGGATAACGCCGAGCGTACCGGCAAGGTCGTTTGCCTGTATAAATCCGGAAGTCATCTGAAAGAAATAGCGTCAAGCCTCGCGCCGTTCGACATCCAGATCGGACTGCCATGAGCTTCTGAAAACGCCCTTCTTCGATACGCCGCGCGCCTCCCAAAAGGTGCGCGGCGTTTTCACATCCGCAGAGGGCAATCGTGTTCCGCCCCGCTCAGGAGCGCGCCGAGCCCATCGACGCGAACCGCGCCCTCGCCCAGCCGCCGAACACGTTCACGGCGAGCCCCGCCATCACGAGCGCGGCGCCGCCGATCTGCGCGGCGGAGAGGTGTTCGCCGAGCAGTAGCGCGGCCGCGGCGAGCCCGACGATCGGCACGAGCAGCGAGAACGGCGCGACCTGGCTGGCCGGATACTTCGAGAGCAGCCGGCTCCAGAGGCTGTAGCCGAGCAAGGTAGCCACGAACGCGAGATAGACGATCGCGCCGATCGAATCGACGCCGATGCCCGCCAGCGCCGCCTCGATGCGCTGCGGTCCCTCCATGAAGTACGAGAGCACGAGGAAGGGCAGCGGCGGAATCAGGCTCGCCCACACCACGAGCCCGACGAGATCCACCTGGCCCACCTTCTTCGTGACGATGTTGCCGAGCGCCCACATGCAGGCCGCGCACAAGGTGAGCACGAAGCCGGCGGCCGTCATCGTCTGGGCCCCCGCACCGGCGGCCGCGGACGACTGCAGCCCGATCACCGCGAGCCCGCCCGCCGCGACCAGCAGGCCGATCACGTTCTGCGCGCGAAAGCGCTCGCCAAGGAAGACCGCCGCGAACACGAGCGTGAAGAAGGCCTGCGCCTGCAGCACGACCGAGGCGAGCCCGGCGGGCATGCCCACGTACATGGCGGTGAAGAGGAATACGAACTGCCCGAACGAGATCGTCGCGCCGTAAGCGAGCAGCCAGCGCAGCGGCAATTTCGGGCGCTTCACGAACAGCACCGCCGGAAACGCCGCCAGCAGAAAACGCAGCGCGCCGAGCAGAAGCGGCGGCACGCCGTGCAGCCCCACCTTGATCACCACGAAATTCACGCCCCACGCCAGCACGACCACGAGCGCAAGCAGCAAGTCCTTCGGCGACATCTCCAGCTCCGTTGATTGTTCTGTCGAATACGCCAGTTTACCGGCGCGCGCGCGGCCGCGCTTGCGACGCCGCCACCGCGCCGCGCGCCCGCCCTCAAGCGCCTCCTTCAAGCGCCTGCTTCACTAGCGGCGCGCGGGCGAGGCCGGCGTTAGAATGAGCGCCTGCTCGCGCGCACGCGCAAAGCGCCGTCATGCGTGCCGGCGCGCGCATGGCGTGTACCGTCCGACTCATCAAGGAAGTCTCCATGTCCTCATCGATCAAAGCGGTCCTCAAGCCCCATCAACGCGACATCGGCAATCTCTATGTGCGCCGCGTGCTGCCCGCGATGGCCGCGCGCCTCGTCGGCCCGTTCATCTTCTTCGACCACATGGGGCCGGCCACGCTCGAGCCGGGCTCCGGCGTCGACGTACGGCCGCATCCGCATATTGGACTCGCCACCGTCACGTATCTCTTCGACGGCGCGCTCATGCATCGCGACAGCATCGGCTCGACCCAGGAGATCGTCCCCGGCGACGTCAACTGGATGACGGCCGGACGCGGCATCGTCCACTCCGAGCGCACGCCCGACGCAGCACGCAAGACGGGCCTCACCATGCATGGCATCCAGACCTGGGTCGCGCTGCCGTTCGAGCACGAAGACACCGAGCCGTCGTTCTTCCATCATGCGGCCGCTACGCTGCCGGCGATCGAGCGCAACGGCGTCTCGATGCGCGTGATCGCGGGCACGGCGTTCGGCGCGACCTCGCCTGTCGCGACTTTCTCGGGCACGCTCTACGTGGCCGCCGAGTTCGCGCCCGGCAGCGCCATCGCGCTCGACGCGGAGCATGAGGAGCGCGGCGTCTATCTCGTCGAGGGCGACCTCAGCATCGACGGCACGCCGCTCGAGCAATACACGATGGCCGTGCTGACGCCCAACGAAACCGTCACGCTCGCGAGCACGAACGGCGCGCGCGTCATGCTGCTCGGAGGCGAGAAGCTCGAGGGCGAACGCTTCATCGAATGGAACTTCGTCGCCAGCTCGCGCGAGAAGATCGAAGCCGCCAAGGCCGCCTGGACGCGCCAGGAAATGGGGCAGGTCCCCGGCGAAACCGAATGGATTCCGCTGCCCGAAAAGCGGCCGCAGCATTGAAGCGCGCCGATTCGCCCTCATCTTCACGCGTAACGGATTTCCCCAACGAGGACGTAATGGATACCACCCTGGCCACTTTTGAAAAGGACGTGATCGCGGCGTCGGCGCTCGCGCCAGTGCTGGTCGACTTCTGGGCGCCGTGGTGCGGCCCGTGCAAGTCGCTCGGGCCGATGCTCGAAAAGCTCGAAGCCGAGTACGCGGGCAAATGGAAGCTCGTGAAGGTCAATGTCGACGAGAACCAGGAGCTCGCCGCGCACTTCCAGGTGCGCAGCATTCCGCACGTGGTGGCGTTTGTCGACCAACGGCCGGTGGACCAGTTCATCGGCGTGCTGTCCGAAGGTCAGCTGCGCGAATTTCTCGACCGCCTGATTCCCGACTCCGCACAAGCCGCGCGCCAGGCCGCCCAGGAAGCGCTCGCCGAAGGCCGCCGCCACGACGCCTATGAGGCGCTGCAAGCCGCGCTCGCCTTCGACCCCGGCTTCGACGAGGCGCGCATGGACCTGATCGAGCTGCTGCTCGCCGACAACCTCGCCGACGAGGCGCACAAGGAAGTCGAGCTGCTCTCGCCGAAGACCACGCAGGGCATCGACCCGCGCTTTAACGCGCTCAAGACCCGCCTCGACGCGCTCGACGCTGCCGCCGACCTGCCGCCCACCGACGCGCTCGAAGCCCAGGTGGGTGCGCACCCTGAAGACCTCGAAGCGCGCTTCGATCTCGCGAGCGCGCTGATCGCGCGGCGCAAGTACGCGGCGGCGCTCGAGCACCTGCTCGAGATCGTCAAGCGCGACCGCACGTTCCGCGACGACATCGGCCGCAAGACCATGCTCTCGGTGTTCGATCTCGCGTCGCATCAGCCGCAGCTCGTGGGCGAATGGCGACGCAAGCTGAGCGCCACGCTGAACTGAGTACGGCGCGCCTGGTGCTCAAGCCGGCGCTCAAACGCAAACGCACCGCGAGCCTCAAATGAGGCTCGCTTTTTTTTGGCTCACTGGCCGGCGGTTGATTTGAAGAAACGTTACGACTGCGGAGACTCCAAGATCGGTGATCTGAGATTCTGTCGTTCCTCTCGAAATTCCTTCAGTCTTGATGGGAAAATGCGCCCCATTCTCGAAAAAAGACCTTTGCTGAGTTGCACAGCGGTCAGCTCCGACTCCTGGAGCTGTGTGAGGCCCCGTTGATATCTGGCTGTACTGAAGCTGCTGCAAATGCCTCGCGGACCACGTCTTCAATACGGGCAATGACCTCATCCGGCAGATGTTTGAACGTTTTGCGTTTGTTTGACGACAACTTTCCGTTGTTCGACTGCACCATGCGGATGAGGGCCGACAGGTCCGGTCGTGGAATGTTGAGTTCGTCGTTGAGTTGTTCAAACGCGCTATCGAACCCACTCAGCCAGTGCAACTCGCGTGGCAACTCGGTGCGTACGGCCTCGACAAGCATGGCGTGCAGAAAGCGGACCTCTGGCGTTGCGTCGAAGAACCGATAGGGCCGCCCACCCGGTGATGCAGTTACATGCGGAGCATCCTCGCCAGGCGCGTATTTCCACAGTCGCGTGGTTGGGCGGGAGAAGCCATTCAGCACGTTCAGGTATTCATCTGCCCGGCGCAGGAAGACGGCGGAAACCGGCACGATGGCGCCGCCCTTCAGGCGTCGTGCACCGTTGATGACGTGATGGATAAGGAAGCGGTGAATGCGTCCGTTGCCATCCAGAAATGGATGCAGGAAGACAAATCCAAAGGCAGCACAGGCGGCTCGCACGAGCACGTTGGGGCATCGATATCCGCCGGTGTCGGGATGCTCGTTGATGAACCCCTCCCACCCTTGCATGGCGCGCTGAAGGTCTTCGGGCGGCGGGGGGAAAAACGTGATGCGCCCCGTTCCATCCTCGAGCCAATTCTGCTTCGTCCGGTAAGACGCTTCCTGAGCATAAGCGTCTCTGACGATGACGTTCTGCAAATCGACGAGCCATTCCTCGGTAATGCGCTCTTCCTCCCCGGCCCGGGCAAGGATCTGGACGAAACGCTCGCCCTTGCTTCCGTTGGGCTTTTCCTTTTCGATGCCGTAGGTACTTTGTGTCTCCGAAAGGTACAGATAGTGCACCGCGCGCTCGTAGAGCGACGCGTCCGTGACCTGTTCCAGCGTCCGGTCGGCCTCGTCAAGCAATTCATCCAAAGAAGGCCCGTCGGTTAATGCATACCGGCGTACGAGCGGGCAGAAATCGGGCGTTCCAGGCAGGTTGTCTCGCACCCTGAACTTGGGATGCCTGATTGTGTGGGCGGAGTCCGACGTGAAATAGTCAGCCTCCGGAAGGGCATCGACGTAGGCTCCCGACGGGCTCTTGTCGAAAGCCAGATTGCCACCGGTGAGCCACTCCCAGAAGAAGCAAGTCCTTCGTACGAACGCGCTGTTCGGCGACTCGGACAGCCTGCGCAAGAGCTCAGCTTCCGGCAGGTGCTCGAACACCGCCTCAAGCACCTCTAGATTCACGCCCTCATTGCGGAGCGCAAATTCGACGTGCCCGATGAGTGTCTGCTCCACAGCCGTCTTGCGCGGATACCAGAATCCATTTTGGCCACGTACTTTCTGATTTACGGAACCATTGAGAAAAGCTGGCGCCTCGAGAGGCCGAACCTTTGCTCCCAGGTTCAGGTACTCGATGAGATGTTGGTAGCCAACCGGTTCCAGCTCGCCCATGGGACTCGAAGAACGTTCAGATCTCTCGAAATTTTATCGCAAACCACAACCTTTGGCGGTTTCCACTCGAGAAATCTTCGCTCCGAATCAACCTCCGTCAAGGGCGCCCGCCTGTAACGATGGGAATTTCCCGCCACAACTACCGCATTTGCAGGCAACTCCTGGACCACTCAGCAGTGTCCGGGCGGGACAGGCGACATCACTGCGGTGCCCGACCGGCGTGCCTTCAACCCGCCGCACTCCGATGCGCAAGCGCGCGCAGCACATACGCCGCCGCGGCAAAGCCAAAGCTCGCCGTCACGCACACGCTCGAGCCGAAACCCGCGCAATTCAAGCCCACCGGCCCATGGTGACCGGGCGAGGTGCTCACGTGCTCGGCCTCGCTGTCGATGTCGCAGACGGCCACTTCCGGGTAAATGAGCGGCTCGTCGGAATACACGGCGCTCACCTTGAAACGCGCCTTGGGGCCGCGCGGGAAGCCGTGGTGCTTGCGCAATTGCCCGCGCACCTTCGAAAGCAGCGGGTCCTGTATGGTGAGCGCGAGATCGTCGATGCGAATGCGCGTGGGGTCGAGCTGGCCGCCCGCGCCGCCCACGGTGATGAGCGGCACGCGATGCTCGACGCACCAGGCGATCAGCGCGGTCTTGGTACGCACGCTGTCGATGGCGTCCACCACGTAGTCGAAGCCGCCGCCGAGCAACGCATCGAAATTCGACGGCTCGACGAAATCCTCGACGAGCCGCACGTCGCAGGCCGGATCGATGAGCTTGATGCGCTCGGCCATCGCCTCGACCTTCGGCTTGCCGTAGTTGCCGTCGAGCGCATGGATCTGGCGGTTGGTATTGCTCTCCGCGACGTTGTCGAGGTCGATGAGCGTGAGCGTGCCGATCGCGCTGCGCGCGAGCGCCTCCGCGACCCACGAGCCCACCCCGCCGATGCCGATCACGGCGACGTGCGCGCGCTCGAAACCTTCCAGCGCGGGTGCGCCATAAAGCCGCGCCACGCCGCCAAAGCGGCGTGCCCGGTCGGCAACATCGGCCGCGGCGGGCGCGGTAAGATCGGCGAGGCCGGTGGAACCGGCAGCAGCGGAAAGCGGTGTACTGGACATGGCAATAGCGGATCGAAAGCGGACCGATCGCGCGCTGTCACGGTCCTGGAGAACGCATATTTTGCCTGATCGCAGCCAAACGGGCTGCCCCCCGGCCGATCAAGGCGTGGGCGCTGCGCCCCTGTCGCGTTGCCGCTGCCTTCGCCGCTGTGTTCGCGCTGCCTTCGATATACTTGTCCGCATTGAAGCGTCTGCATAAAAAATGACCTCGCTCGCCGACCTCCGCAAGAACTACTCGCTCGGTTCGCTCGACGCATCCGACGTCGACCCTGACCCGATCCGCCAATTCCAGACCTGGTTCAGCCAGGCGCTCGACGCCAAGCTGCCCGAACCGAACGCGATGACCGTCGCGACCGTCGACGCAGAGGGCCGCCCCGCCGCGCGCATCCTGCTGATCAAGGGCGTGGACGAACGCGGCTTCGTGTTCTTCACCAACTACGACAGCCGCAAGGGCCGCGAGCTCACCGCCAATCCGCACGCGGCGCTACTCTTTCACTGGATCGAGCTCGAGCGCCAGGTGCGCATCGAAGGCCGGGTCGAAAAGACCAGCGACGCGGAAAGCGACGCGTATTTCCAGTCGCGCCCGCTCGGCTCGCGCATCGGCGCGTGGGCCTCGGAGCAGAGCGCGGTGATCGGGAGCCGCGCCGAGCTCGAAGCGCGCGAGCGCGAGATCAGCGCGCAGTACGGCGAACAGCCGCCGCGGCCGCCTCACTGGGGCGGCTACCGGCTCGTGCCGGACGCCGTCGAGTTCTGGCAAGGGCGTCCGTCGCGGCTGCACGACCGCATCCGCTATACGCGGGAAGGTGCCGCATGGCGTATCGAACGCCTCGCCCCCTGATCCAGGGTCATTTTCCGAAGGTTTTGCAGGGCGCTTTCGCATCACCTCGCAGTACCCAGCTTCATCCCGCATCACGCGCGCGCCGCAGCTCACCGCGGCGCTGTGCCGGTCAGTTTTGCCTCGTAGCACGCATTGCAATTCGCTTTTGTCTTTGGGCTTGAACCGTTTATCGGAACACAACCATCCCGCAGGGGACCGGAGTCAGCAGGCCAGCACTCGCTCCGGATCGACACGGAGAGAAACGCATGTTCTGGGAGAAGAAACTCGCTCAGTGGGTCGACGAAGTGCGCAACAAGGCCAACCTGCCCGCGCGGCTCGTGCTCTGGAGCGGCCAGCAGTACGACTTCGGCCACTTCGCCGCCCCGCAGGTCACGCTGAAGGTCAACAGCGCTTCGGCGCTGCCGCTCTTGCTCGATCCGAGCCTCGACAATCTCGGCGAGGCCTACGTGAAGGGCAAGATCGACATTGAAGGCCGGCTCGCCGACATCATCGACATCAGCTACTCGCTCGCGCGCAACACCATCACGAACGCGGGCAAGCTCGCGCGGGTGCGCCGCTATTTCACGCACTCGAAGAACACCGACAAGCAGGCCATCCAGTACCACTACGACGTCTCGAACGAGTTCTACAAGCTGTGGCTCGACGAGAACATGGTCTATTCGTGCGCGTACTTCGAGAACGGCGACGAAGACATCGGCACCGCGCAGCTCAAGAAGATCGACCACATCCTCACCAAGATCCAGCTGCAGCCGGGGCAGACGCTGCTCGACATCGGTTGCGGCTGGGGCGCGCTCGTGCTGCGCGCGGCGCAGAAGTTCGGCGCGCGCTGCGTGGGCGTGACGCTCTCGCAGAACCAGTTCGACCTCGCCACCGAGCGCGTAAAGGCCGCGGGCCTCGCCGATCGCATCGAGATCCGCCTGCAGGACTATCGCGACATTCAGGGCCAGTTCGACCGCATCACGAGCGTGGGCATGTTCGAGCACGTCGGGCGCAAGAACCTGCCCGGCTATTTCACGAAGGTGTGCGAGTTGCTCGCCGACGACGGCGTCGCCATGAACCACGGCATCACGTCGAGCGACGCCGAGAGCGGCGAGACGGCGCTGGGCGGCGGCGAGTTCATCGACCGCTACGTCTTCCCCGACGGCGAGCTGCCGCACATCGGCCTCGCGCTCGAAGCGGCGCAGCGCGGCGGGCTCGAGGCGGTTGACGTGGAGAGCCTGCGCCGTCACTATGCGCACACGCTCGGAATCTGGGCGGAGAACTTCGAGGCACGCGCCGAGGAAGCGAAAAAGCTCGTCGACGACGAGAAGTTCCGCATCTGGCGCGTCTATCTGGCGGGCTGCGCGTACGCGTTCGAGCACGACGACGTGTCGATCTACCAGATCGTCTGCCGCAAGGCCGGCCGCAGTGCGAAAACGCTGCCGTGGTCGCGCCGCTATATGTACGAGAAGCCGCTCTGATGCCGCTTTGATCGATCGGCGAGATGTGCAGCGGCGCAGGCATCGGCCCGCGCCGCTGCGTTTTTTTGCGGGAAGGCGCGCTTGTCAGTCGTGCCCGAGCCTGGCCCGTTGCGGCGGGCGCCTTTGACCACCCGATCGCCATCACGACTCAAACGCATGAACGAACGCGACGACGGCCTTTTCGGGGCACTAGAGAACGACGGCTCCGGCGCGGCGCCGCAAGAGGGTGACGGCGAAGGGCGCAGCGCGACACGCCCTTCGAGGCAACCGGGCCGCACGGTCGAGCGGCGCAATACGCGGACTGCACCCGCCGAAGCCCAGCCCGATACCCAGACCGACCTGTTCGGCTTCGTGCCGCCCGAGCCGCGTGAGCCACAGTCAGGGCGCGCCACGCGCCGCAAGGCCGTCGATGCTTCCGCCACGGAATCGGCGCAGAACGGCGACGACGGCGCCGTCATGCGCGAACGCCCGACGCCGACGAAGGCCGCAAAGCAGCCCCAATCGTCGCCAGATTCGCCCGCCCCACGCCGCCGTGCGAAAGGCGTGCTGCCCGCCGTTCCCGAGCAAGATGTGCTCGATCTCGCCGCCGAGCTGCCGCCGGGCGTGCGCCTCGGCACCTCGTCGTGGTCGTTCCCGGGCTGGCGCGGCATCGTCTACGGCGACGACTACAGCAACTCCAGGCTCGCGCGCGACGGGCTCGCCGCCTATGGCGCGCATCCGCTCTTGCGCTCGGTGAGCATCGACCGCTCGTTCTACGCACCGCTCACCGTCACCGACTACTTGCGCTACGCCCAGCAGGTGCCGGACCACTTCCGCTTCATCGTGAAAGCGCCCGCGCTCATCACCGATGCGAGCGTGCGTGGCGATCGCGGCGAGCCGGTCTCGGCCAATCCCTGCTTCCTGAACGCCGACCTTGCCGCGCGCGAATTCGTCGAGCCGTGCCTCGCGGGACTCGGCGCGAAAGCGGGCGCGCTCGTGTTCCAGTTCCCGCCGCTGCCCGACCAGTTGCTCGCCGATCCGGCCGCCTTCGTCGAGCGTCTGGCGGCCTTTCTCGCCGCGCTGCCGCCGCTGCCCGTCGACGGCCCGTGCTATGCCGTCGAGATCCGCGACGGCATCCTGCTCACGCCGCGCTTCGTGCGAACGTTGCGCGCGGCAGGGGTGCGCTACTGCGTCGGGTTGCACGCGCGCATGCCCGACCCGCTGCGCCAGGCCGCGGCGCTCGCGCTGATGGACGGGGAAGCGCCCGCGGGCCCGCTGATCGTGCGCTGGAGCCTGCACAGCGGCTTCAAGTACGAACAGGCGAAAGCGCGCTACGAGCCCTTCGACAAGCTCGTCGACGAAGACCCGCACACCCGCGACGCCCTGGCCGAGCTGGCCGCACGTTACGCGATCGCGGGCCAGCCGGTGCTAATCACGACCAACAACAAGGCGGAAGGCTCGGCGCCGCTGACCTGCGCGAAACTCGCACGCGCCATCGCCGACGAAATGCTGCGCATGCGCAGCGAAAGCGCCTCGACTGCCGAATAGGGCCGCGCCAAAACGGCGGACGCCGTTCAGAAGTCTGAACCGCGCCCGCCGTCCCTATGAACGCTTTTACGCGCCGCTCACTCGGCCTTGAGCCGATGCGCGAACTTCTGGCGAAACTTCGCCACCTTGGGCGCCACGACGAACGCGCAATAGCCCTGGTTCGGATGCTGCGCGAAGTAGTTCTGGTGATACGCCTCGGCGGGGAAGTAATTGCCGTCGAGCGGCACCACCTGGGTGACGATTTCGCCGTCGTAGACGCCCTCGGCCTTCAGCTCGCGGATCGCCTGCAGTGCCGTCTCGCGCTGCGCCTCCGAATCCGTGAAGACGACCGAGCGATACTGCGTGCCGACATCGTTGCCCTGTCGGTTCAACTGGGTCGGATCGTGAATCGCGAAGAAGATGTCCAGAATCTCGCGATAGCTGATCTTCGCCGGATCGAAATCCACCTTCACGACTTCCGCGTGGCCCGTGTCGCCATCGCAAACCTGCTCGTAGGACGGGTTCGCGGCATGGCCGCCCGCGTAGCCGGACTCCACCGCCACCACGCCGTCCACGCGCAGATACACCGCCTCCAGGCACCAGAAACATCCGCCGCCGAGCGTGGCGGTTTCGATCGTCTGACTCATGCTGCACTCTCCTTTAATGCCGCGCCGGCCCTACTGTCCTGAGTTCCGAAGGCCCGCGCAGCCATTTGCCGATTTCCCGCTCCATCCGAAGCAGCCAGGCCAATGAGCCGTCACCCGCCGCTTTTCGTTAAAATTGGGGCAATTCGCCGAAATTACACATGACGTTCAGACCGACTCCCGCCTGCGCCGCCCGCCGTATCCCGCTCACGCCGGGCACGCGCCCCAACGCCCGGGGCCTGCGCCCATGACCCGCCGCGCCAGCCCACCCAACTTCGACGACGCCGCGTTCCGCCGCGCGCTCGGCCAGTTTGCGACCGGCGTGACCGTCATCACGACGCGCGCGCCCAACGGCCAACTGATCGGGATCACCGCGAGCTCGTTCAACTCGGTCTCGCTGAGCCCGCCGCTCGTGCTGTGGAGCCTCGCCACGCGCTCGGCGTCGATGCCGGTGTTCCGCAGCAACAGCCATTATGTGGTGAATGTGCTCGCCGCGTCGCAGCTCGACCTGTGCAAGCGCTTCGCCACCGTGAAAGGCGACCGCTTCGAAGGCGTTTCGCACGCGGCCGGCGACAGCGGCATGCCCGTGCTCGACGGCGCGATTGCGTGGTTCGAGTGCCATAACCGCAGCCGCTACGACGAAGGCGATCACGTGATCTTCGTGGGCGAGGTGGAGCGCTGCGGCGTTCGTGAACCGGGCGACGACAGTAGCGACAGCGCCTCGCCGCTCGTGTTCCACGGCGGCGCATTCCATCAGATCCTGCCGCTCTAGGCCGCGGCTGCCGCGAGCGCTTCGAAAAGCGCAGCCGGCGCATCCACCACCCTTACCGCCGCGAGCGTGTCGGCTCGCAGGCGGCCCACGCCTGGCCCAGGGGGACAGAACGGCACCCCGCCGGGCCGAACGCATCGATCAAACCTTCGGCTCCCCGCGATGCGCGATCAAATCGACCGGGATGCCCGCCTCGACCTTGAGCGTGGTGAGCACGATGTTCGAGCGGATATCCATCACGCCCGGTGCCTTGTAGAGCTTGTTGAGCACGAACTCCGAATAGTGCTTCAGGTTATGCGCGAGCACGCGCAGCAGATAGTGCGTCTCGCCAGTCACCACGTAGGCCCCCACCACCTCGGGCCAGTCACGCAGCGCCGTGACGAAGCGCTCGTGCCAGCTCTCCTGGTCGTTGCGCATCGAGACCTGCACGAAGGCCTCCATTTCAAAGCCGAGAATCTCCCGGTTCAGGCAAGCGCGATAGCGCTCCACCACACCCTGCTCTTCCAGCAGGCGCAGCCGCCGCAGACACGCGGACGGCGAAAGCGAAATACGCTCGGCCAGATCGAGGTTGCTGATACGTCCCTCGTTCTGGAGCACGGCAAGTATCCGGCAGTCCGTGGCATCAAGCGAGATGGCGTTCATATTTGGTCTCCTTTCCCCTGTTGACTCAAATTATGTGCCAAGAACTGTAGCGTACGGCGTTTTTTTCGCAAGCACATTTCGCGACGAGTTGCCTATCATTCGAAACACATGGAGACAACCTCGTCAACACGATGAACGACCTCTGGGACATTTCCCCGCCCATTCAGCCTGAAACGCCCGTCTGGCCCGGCGACACGCCCGTTGGCGTCGAGCGCGTCTGGCGCATGGAAGCCGGCTCGCCGGTCAACGTGGCCCGTGTGACGCTGTCGCCGCACACCGGCGCGCACACCGACGCCCCGCTGCACTATGACGAGGCGGGCGCGCCGATTGGCGCCGTGCCGCTCGACGCCTATATCGGCGCGTGCCGCGTGATTCACTGCGTGGGCGCGGCGCCGCTCGTACTGCCCGAGCACGTGCAAGCGGCGCTCGATGGCATCCCGCCGCGCGTGCTGCTGCGCACCTACGCGAACGCGCCGCAGGATCGCTGGGACAGCGCGTTTTGCGCGGTCGCACCCGAGACGATCGACCTGCTGGCGGCGCATGGCGTGCGCCTGATCGGCATCGACACGCCTTCGCTCGACCCGCAGGAATCGAAGACGATGGACGCGCACCACCGCATTCGCGCGCATCGCATGGCGATTCTCGAAGGCATCGTGCTCGACGCCATCGCGCCCGGCGACTACGAGCTGATCGCGCTGCCGCTGAAGTTCGCGACGCTCGACGCCAGTCCCGTGCGTGCCGTGCTGCGCGCGCTGCCCTCCCGGGCGTGAACGGCGCGCAAGCGCTGAAACGCCGCTGGAGCTTGATCGACGAAGTTTTATCGACACAGTTGTATTGAATTTCTTGCCGCCATCGCCCTGACCCGACACTCTCACCGCACCGAAGAATCGACATGAACGACCGTAACGACGCATTGGCGCTCGACCGCGCCGACCCGCTCGCAGCACTGCGCGAACAATTCGCGCTCGGGCCCGAAACCATCTATCTCGACGGCAATTCGCTGGGCGTGCCGCCCACGGCGAGCGCCGCGCGCGCGCAAGCCGTGATTGGCGGCGAATGGGGCGACGGGCTCATCCGCAGCTGGAACACGGCGGGCTGGTTCGCCATGCCGCGGCGCCTCGGCAACAAGCTCGCTGCGCTGATCGGTGCGGCCGAAGACGAAGTGGTCGTGACCGACACCATCTCCATCAATCTGTTCAAGGCGCTCTCCGCCGCGCTGCGCGTCGCGAACGCGCGCGATCCGAAGCGCCGCGTGATCGTCTCCGAGCGCTCGAATTTCCCGAGCGACCTGTACATCGCGCAAGGCCTCATCGAGCAGCTCGACCGCGGCTATGAGCTGCGCCTCGTCGACGACCCGAGCGAGCTGCCCGCCGCCATCCGCGAAGACGTGGCCGTCGCGATGATCACGCACGTGAACTATCGCACGGGCGAAATGCACGACATGCGCGCGCTCACCGAGCACATCCACGCGAAGGGCGCGCTCGCGCTGTGGGACCTCGCGCACTCGGCCGGCGCGGTGCCCGTTGACCTGAACGGCGCGAATGCCGACTACGCGGTCGGCTGCACCTACAAGTACCTGAACGGCGGCCCGGGCTCGCCCGGCTTCGTCTGGGTGCCCAAGCGCAACCAGGAAGCGTTCTCGCAGCCGCTCTCGGGCTGGTGGGGACACAAGTCGCCGTTCGAGATGGACCCCGTGTATCGGCCGGACAACGGCATCGGCCGCTACCTGTGCGGCACGCAGCCGATCGTTTCGATGGCACTCGTGGAATGCGGCCTCGACGTGTTCCTGCAGACCGACATGCAGGCGATCCGCCGCAAGTCGCTCGCGCTGACCGACCTCTTCATCGAACTCGTCGAAACGCGCTGCAAGGCGTACCCGCTCACGCTCGTCACGCCGCGCGAGCATGCGCAACGCGGCTCGCACGTGAGCTTCGAGCATCCGCACGGCTATGAGGTCATGCAGGCGCTGATCGCGCGCGGCGTGATCGGCGATTATCGCGAGCCGCATGTGCTGCGCTTCGGCTTCACGCCGCTGTATCTGCGTTACGTCGATGTGTGGGACGCCGTGGAAACGCTGCGCGACGTGCTCGCGACCGAAAGCTGGCGCAAGCCCGAATTCGCCGCGCGCGGCGCAGTGACCTGAGGAGCCGGGAATGACCGACCACATGCAGATTCCGGGCGTGCCCGACACCGACGCCGCCCCGGCTCACGCCACGGACGCCAACGAAGGCGCGCGAGGCGGCTGTCCGTTCGGGCATGGTGCTGCTGCGGCGGCGCCGCAAGCGGGTGCGAGCGCCCCGACCGCCCCGACCGCGTCGACCGCTTCGGCGGCGGCGCAAAACGGCGAAGGCTGGCATGAGGCCCAGCTCGACTTCTCGAAGTCGATGAGCTATGGCGATTACCTCTCGCTCGACGCCGTGCTCAACGCACAGCATCCGCTCTCGCCCGATCACAACGAGATGCTGTTCATCGTCCAGCATCAGACGAGCGAGCTGTGGATGAAGCTCGCACTCTACGAGTTGCGCGCCGCGCTCGCGTGCGTGCATCGCGACGAGCTGCCGCCCGCTTTCAAGCAGCTCGCGCGCGTCTCGCGCATTCTCGAGCAGCTCGTGCAGGCGTGGAACGTGCTCTCGACGCTCACGCCGTCCGAGTACACGGCGATGCGGCCGTATCTGGGCGCTTCGTCGGGGTTCCAGTCGTATCAGTATCGGCAGATCGAATTTCTGCTGGGGAACAAGAATGTGCAGATGCTCAAGCCGCATGAGCATCGGCCCGAGATTCTTGCGCAGGTGAAAGCCACGCTCGAGGCGCCTTCGTTTTATGACGAGGTGATCCGGCTACTGGCGCGGCGTGGCTTTGCGATTGCGCCCGAGCGCCTCAACCGCGACTGGACGCAGCCGACGCTGCACGATGCGTCAGTCGAGGCGGCCTGGCTCGAGGTCTATCGCAATCCTTCGCAGTACTGGGATTTGTATGAGATGGCGGAAGAACTCGTCGATCTCGAAGACGCGTTCCGGCAGTGGCGGTTCCGCCATGTCACGACGGTCGAGCGCATTATCGGGTTCAAGCAGGGCACCGGCGGGACTAACGGCGCGCCTTATCTGCGCAAGATGCTCGATGTCGTGCTGTTTCCGGAGCTTTGGCATGTGAGGACAGTGTTGTAACGACGCCCTCGCTCCACAGTCAAACATGCGCCAGAAATGACTTCGCGCCGGCCGGCGGGACTTCGAGAGTCCGCCGGACCGGCGCGAATGCGTTGCTGGCTCAACCCCGGCGCGTGCCGGGGCAAGACACAACCGCGCGTCAGACCACCACCGTCTGCGCTTCGCCTTCCTTGCTCTCGCGCACGACACCAATCTTCCAGACCTGCTCACCCTCGGCAGCCAGCAGCGCAGCCGCCGCATCGGCCTGATCCGCGGCCACGATCACCGCCATGCCGATGCCGCAGTTGAACACGCGGTGCATTTCCGCATCCGCCACACCGCCGTGCTTTTGCAGCCACGAGAACAGCGGCGGCAGCGGCCACGCCGCATGATCCAGCTCGGCCGTGAGCCCATCGCGCAGCACGCGCGGAATGTTCTCCACCAGACCGCCGCCGGTAATGTGCGCCATGCCCTTCACGCCGATGGTTTCCATCAGCTTGAGCAGCGGCTTCACATAGATGCGCGTGGGCGCCATGAGTGCGTCTGCGAGCGAGCGGCCGTCGAAGTCGGCGTTCAGATCCGGATTCGCGCGCTCGATGATCTTGCGCACGAGCGAAAAACCGTTCGAATGAATACCGCTCGAAGCGAGACCCAATACCACGTCGCCGGGGACGATCGTGCTGCCGTCGATGATCTTGCTCTTCTCCACCGCGCCAACCGCGAAGCCGGCCAGGTCGTATTCGCCGTCGGGGTACATGCCCGGCATTTCCGCCGTTTCGCCGCCGATCAGCGCGCAGCCCGAAAGCTCGCAGCCCTGTGCGATGCCCTTCACGACCGTGGCCGCCGTATCGACGTCCAGCTTGCCGCACGCGAAGTAGTCGAGGAAGAACAGCGGCTCGGCGCCCTGCACGAGGATGTCGTTCACGCTCATCGCGACGAGATCCTGGCCAACCGTGTCGTGTTTGTTCAGATGAAACGCGAGGCGCAGCTTGGTGCCCACGCCGTCGGTGCCGGAGACGAGCACGGGCTCCTTGTACTTCTTCGGCACTTCGAAGAGCGCACCGAATCCGCCGATGCCGCCCATCACGCCGTCGCGCAGGGTCTTCTTCGCAAAGGGCTTGATGCGGTCGACGAGCGCGTCGCCCGCGTCGATGTCCACGCCCGCGTCGCGGTAGGAGAGCCCTTGCTCCTGATTAGCGGGGCCGGATTTCGGTTGATTCATGGGGAAGAGGCAGAAGGTCGGTAAAATGCGATTTTAACCGATTGAAGGCGCCCCGCCGCCGCGGCCCACGTGAGTATTTTGGTCGTAGCGGAGCGGAGCCCTCAAGCGGAAACCACGTTTTGTCGCCGAACATACTAATTTTCAAGCGATACCAGCGTCAGGCCGTTGTCCGGGCCGCGCGCGACAGGAACTGACAGACCGCCTTCGGCCAGACACACCGTGCAGCGACAGCTAACGCTCGATCTCGGCACCCCGCCGCCATCGACCTTCGACAACTTCCACACCGGCGCCAATGCGGAGCTGGTCGCGCGGCTGCGCGGGCTCGACGCGGCACTGGCCGCGGGCCCCGCCGTCGACCCGAAGGCCGACCGCACGTTCTACGTCTGGGGGGAGCCCGGCAACGGCCGCTCGCATCTGCTGCACGCGCTCGCATGCGAGACGCCGCCGGGACACGTGCGCTACATCGGGCCGCAGAGTGGCCTGGCCGCCTTCACGTTCGATGCGCGCGTGCCGATCTACGCCGTCGACGACTGCGACTCGCTCTCGGGCGCCCAGCAGATCGCCCTGTTCAATCTGTTCAACGAGGTGCGCTCGCACCCGAACACGGCGCTGGTCGCCACCGGCAATGCGCCGCCGATGGGCCTCGCGGTGCGCGAGGACCTGCGCACGCGCCTTGGCTGGGGTCTCGTGTTCCACCTCGCGCCGCTCTCCGACGCGGGCAAGGCCGCCGTGCTCAAGCAGGCGGCGCGCGAGCGCGGCATCAATCTCGCCGACGACGTGCCGGCCTACCTGCTCACGCACTTCCGGCGCGACATGCCGAGCCTGATGCGCCTGCTCGACGCGCTCGACCGCTTCTCGCTCGAGCAAAAGCGCGCGGTGACACTGCCGCTGCTGCGCACGATGCTCGCGAAGGGCGGGGATGAGGCGGGCGTCGATGCGGCGGACGTGGATACGGCGGACCTCGATGCGTCGAGTGTCGATACGTCGGGCATCAGCACGCCGGACGTCGCCAGCCTCGCGGCCGACGTGGACGATGACGCGACCGGTTCGCTCGACGGCAACGCCACGCCCACCACGCAGCCGGACGCAGCAAGCGCGAGCGCCCAGCCCCAGGAACGCGATACACCCGAGCCGGCGGATACGGCCGGCGCACCCGCCGGCAGCGGTGAGCAAAGCGGCGCCCAAGGCGTCGAACTGGAACTGTTCCCGCTGCAGGAGACGCCGCACGCCGAGTCGGCGGCCGCGCCCGCCGACTCGGGCAACCCCGCATCCGGCGCCGCTTACGAAGCACCGAAGGCGCCTGCCCTGCAACCGCGCGCACCGCTTGGGGCACCGCCGTTCCAGCCGCCGACCGACAATGTCGAAGGCGAACTGGGGGCCAGATTCCGCGACGTGGTCCACCGCGAGCTAGGCGCCGAACTCCAGGGCGAGGTCGAGGCCGACGTCAGCAACGAAATGACCGGCGAGCTCAACGGCGACCTCGATCCGCCTGCCGGCACCGCGGGTTCCGCTGATCCAGCCGATCCCGCCACGCCCGCCGACGCTGCAAACCCCGCCGGCTCGGCCACGCCCGCGGATCCCGCAAATCCCGCCGGCTCGACCACGCCCGCCGATCCGGCACTCTCGGGCTGCACGCACGACGGCAACTCGCCCGCGGCAGGTCCGGGGGCGAGTGCCTCATCTCCGGCGCCATCGTCCAAACCGTCTTCCGAGTCGCCGGGCACCCCGCCGTCCGATACCGGACCGCAACACCCGGAACACCCCGTCTCGCCGGCCGCCGCCGGCACCGGCAACGGCTTCACCCGCTTCAAGTAAAATGAGCGCCCATGGCTAATCTTGCACTTTTCGATCTCGATCACACGCTGATCCCCACCGACAGCGACCACGAATGGGGCCGCTTCATGGTGAAGCTCGGCATCGTCGACGCCGAGCGCTTCGCGGAGCAAAACGACCGCTTCTACGCCGACTACAAGGCCGGCAACCTCGACATTCACGCGTACCTCGTCGCCATGCTCACGCCGCTCGCGAAGTATTCGCGCGCGCAGCTGAAGGCGTGGCATGACCAGTACATGCACGAGGTGATCAATCCGACCATCGTGCCGGCCGCCATCGAGCTCGTGCAGCAGCACAAGGAAGCGGGCGACCTCTGCTGCGTGGTCACGGCCACCAACGAATTCATCACGGCGCCCATCGCCGAGGTATTCGGCGTGGACAAGCTGATCGGCTGCGAAGTCGAGACTGTGGACGGCCATCCGGCCTCGGCCTTCACCGGCCGCCCGACCGGCACGCCGAGCTATCGCGAGGGCAAGATCGTGCGCGTCGAGGCGTGGCTCGCCTCGCTCGGCAAGCGCTGGTCGGACTTCGAGCACAGCTACTTCTATAGCGACTCGCACAACGACATTCCGCTGCTCGAAAAAGTCACCGACCCGATCGCGACCAACCCCGACGACATCCTGCGCGCCCACGCGCAAAAAGCAGGCTGGCGCATCCTCGATTTGTTCCAGGCATCGTGATCAAGAAATTCATCCGCAAGCTGTTCGGCCAGGACAGCGCCCTGGCAACGGAAGGCGCGCCCGACAGCGACACCGCATTGGCCGCGGCAGCGCACCAAGGCGAGCCCGCCGGTGAAGCCACGGGCCGGCCGCGCCGCAAGACGGTCACCGTCAAGAAGGAAACCCGGCCGCGCGCGGGCAAAGGCGCCGCCGACCCGGCCGCGCCTGTCGTCCTCTCCGCCGACATCCACGGCATCGATTCCTCGCTCATCTCCCGCAACGCCGTGCGCGTGACCGAAGGCCTGCAGCAAGCGGGCTTTCGCGCGTTCATCGTGGGCGGCGCGGTGCGCGATCTGCTGCTTGGCGTCGCGCCCAAGGACTTCGACGTGGCCACCGACGCCACGCCCGACCAGGTGCAGAAGCTGTTCCGCCGTGCCCGCATCATCGGCCGGCGCTTCCAGATCGTGCACGTGCAGTTCGGCCAGGAGATCATCGAGGTCTCGACTTTCCGCGCGCTCGTCGATACCCCGGCTGCCCCGCCGGCCGAAGCCGCAAGTGCCGGCCCCGGCCACAAGCGCCTGCGCCGCGACGAGCTCGACCGCAAGACCCACCACGTGGACGCGAGCGGCCGGGTGCTGCGCGACAACGTCTGGGGCGAACAGCACGAAGACGCCACGCGCCGCGACTTCACGATCAACGCGATGTACTACGACCCGTCCACGCAGACGGTGCTCGACTATCACAACGGCATGGCCGACATGCGCGCGCGCCTGTTGCGGATGATCGGCGACCCGGCCACGCGCTATCGCGAGGACCCGGTGCGCATGATGCGCGTGGTGCGTTTCGCGGCGAAGCTCGGCTTCGAGATCGAAGCGCACACGCGTGCGCCGATCCAGGAACTCGCGGACCTCATCAACAACGTGCCGGCGGCGCGTCTCTTCGACGAGATGCTCAAGCTGCTGCTCTCGGGCCACGCGCTCGAATGCCTCAAGTGGCTGCGCAAGGAAGGCCTGCATCACGGCCTGCTGCCGCTGCTCGACGTGGTCCTCGAGCAGCCGCAGGGCGAGCGCTTCATCACGCTCGCGCTCTCGAACACCGACGCGCGCGTGCGCGCGGGCAAGCCGGTCTCGCCGGGCTTCCTGTTCGCCACGCTGCTCTGGCACGACGTGCAGCAGCGCATGCAGCAATACACGGCCGAGGACGAACTCCCCGTGCCGGCGCTGCATCGCGCGATGGACGACGTGATCGACGCACAGACGGAAAAGCTCGCGATCCATCGCCGCTACTCGTCGGACATGCGCGAGATCTGGGGCCTGCAGCTGCGCCTCGAAAAGCGCGGCCGCAGCGCGATCAAGCTGCTGGAACACCCGAGATTCAGAGCGGGGTATGATTTCCTCCTGTTGCGCTGCGAATCGGGCGAGCTCGACGCTGAAATCGGCCAATGGTGGACCGACTTCATCAGCGGCGACCCGGCCGCGCGCGAGGCGCTGCTCGCCCAGGGCGGCAGCAAGGAACGCGCACCGCGCAAGCGCCGCCGCCGCGGTGGCGCGAAGAACCGCAAGACGGGCGAAGCCGCAGCGGGCGCCGAAGGCGCCGCCGAGGCCTCCACCTACGGCGGGGACAACGACGAGCCGCACGAGGACTGAAGCCATGCAGGACTGCGCCCAGTGGGGCATGTCGAATGCGTTCCCGCAACACAGGAAGTGAAGCCATGACGGTTGCCTGGCTGGGAATCGGCGCGAATCTGGGGGATGCGCGCCAGACCCTCAAAGACGCGGTGGTGTGTCTTGCGCAACAGCACACCATCACCGTGCTCGCCAAATCGAGCCTGTACCGCACCGCGCCCGTCGACGCGGGCGGCGACGACTATTTCAACTGCGTCGTGAAGCTCGACACGCGGCTTTCAGTGCGCGATCTGCTCGCCCTGTGCCATCGCATCGAGCACCACTTCGGCCGGGAGCGTCCCTTTCGGAACGCGCCGCGCACGCTCGACATCGACATCCTGATATACGGCGAAGCCATCATCGACGAGCCCGACCTGATCGTGCCGCACCCGCGCATGACGGGTCGCGCGTTCGTGCTCGCGCCGCTCGCCGAAATCGATCCCGCGCTCGCCATTCCGGGCCGCGGCGTGGTCAGCGCGTTTCTGCCCGACGTCGTGGATCAGCGCATCGAGAAGTTGAAGCCGCTGTGCCAGTGTCTCGGCCCCACGAACAGCGAACCCGCCGCCGATGACGGCCCGGACGTCACGCCGCCGCGCACTCCGGGCAATTGCCGATGAGCACGCCGCTGCCCATCGTCACGGCCTTGGCCACACGGCCCGCGCTCCAGTACCTCGCGATCGAAGGACCAATAGGCGCGGGCAAGACCGCGCTCGCGACGCGTCTCGCCGAGCGCTGGTCGATGCAGACACTGCTCGGCTCGCGCGCGGACAACCCGTTTCTCGAACGCTTCTACCGCGATACATCGCGCCATGCGCTGGCGGCGCAACTTTCGGTGGCGCTGCAGCGCGAGTACCTCTCGCAGCAAGTGGCCGCGCAGCGCGCTGCCGGCACCCCGCTCGTGACGAACTTCCTCGCCGAGCGCAACGACCTGTTCGCGCGCCTCACGCTCTCAGCAGAAGAGCTGCCGCTCTTTGAGGCGCTGGCCGCACGCCTGCGCGTGGAGGCACCGCCGCCCGACCTCGTGGTGTATCTGCAGGCAAGCCCCGAAGCGCTCTACGCGCGCATCCAGAAGCGCGCGGTGGCGGCGGAGCAGCACATCTCCGACACTTTCCTGCGGGCGCTCTGCGACAGCTACAACGAATTTTTCTATCATTACGACCGTGCGCCGGTGCTGACCGTCGGCGTCGAGAATCTGAACCCGCTCGACTCCGATGCGGACCTTGCGCTGATCGCCGAGCGCATCGAAACGATGCGCGGCCGCAAGGAATCCTTCGTCAAGGGCATGTCGCTCTAAGCGGCGTGCCGTCCGGTTTTTTTCCTCCCTAACGGACTCCCCATGACTTACCTGCAGGAAACGAGCCGCAGCGCGGTCACCGTGCCCAAGCTCCAGGCGATGCGCGATGCCGGCGAAAAGATCGCGATGCTCACGTGCTACGACGCGAGCTTCTCGGCGCTGTGCGATCGCGCGGGCGTGGACACCGTGCTGATCGGCGACTCGCTCGGCAACGTGCTCCAGGGCCATACGACGACGCTGCCCGTCACCCTCGAAGACATCGCCTACCACACGGCCTGCGTCGCGCGCGCGCAACCGAAGGCGCTGATCATCGCCGACCTGCCGTTCGGCACCTTCGGCACGCCCGAGGACGCTTTTGCGAGTTCGGTGAAGCTCATGCGCGCGGGCGCGCAAATGGTGAAGATCGAGGGCGGCGAATGGCTCGCGCCCACGGTGAAGATGCTGGTCGAGCGCGCGGTGCCGGTGTGCGCGCATATCGGCCTCACGCCGCAATCGGTGCACGCGTTCGGCGGCTTCAAGGTGCAGGGCAAGACCGACGCGGGCGCCACGCAGCTCGTGCGCGACGCACTGGCGCTCGAGGCCGCGGGTGCGCAACTCGTGGTGATCGAGGCGGTGCCGGCGGCGCTCGGTGCACAAGTCACGCAGCAGCTGCGCATTCCGACGATCGGCATTGGCGCGGGCCTCGATTGCTCGGGCCAGGTGCTCGTGCTGCACGACATGCTCGGCATCTTCCCCGGCAAGCGTCCGCGCTTCGTGAAGGACTTCATGGCGGGACAGCCCGATATCGAGTCGGCCGTGCGCGCCTATGTGAAGGCCGTGAAGGACAGCACCTTCCCCGGGCCTGAGCACGCGTTCTGACGCGGGATTTCCGTCGCACGGCGGGCGTAGCCCAAGTGGCATGGTGCCGGCCACAAAATGCAAAAAGCGCGTTCCTTGCGGGACGCGCTTTTTTTATGCTCGCTCTCCTGTGCCTGTGCTTCGTGCCAAACGGTTCGAGCTCGCGACGAGCACGCCGATGCGCCTGGCCTGGCGCACGGTCATCGAAACAAGCGCGAATCAGGCGTGAATCAAGCGCGCGGACACGGCCCCGCGCAGCGCATTGGTGAGGATCAGCGCCTCGGCGTTCAGCACGTCCTCGCGTGTGAGCACGCGCTCGCGCGCCCCGAACGCCGCGTCGTCAAGCAGCACGCCGCGCATCACGCCGGGCAGCAGCCCCGACGCCAGCGGCGGCGTCCACCATTGCCCGTCGAGCTTCACGAAGACGTTCGAACGCCCGCCTTCGGTCAGTTCGCCGCGCTCGTTGAAGAACAGCATGTCGAAGCCACCCAGCGCTTCGGCTTCGCGCCATGCGCGGTCGAATTCGGCACGGCGCGTCGACTTGCGCAGCAGCAGCGCGTCGGCCGACGCGACCGGCGCGAAGCCGTGATCCGGCGCGAGCAGCACGCCGACCGTGTCGTGCGCGAGCGGCGCGAGCGGCGCGCTGGTCAGCGTTGCCGCCCCGCTCTTGCCGAGCGCGAGCCGCAGGCGATGCGGCGCGTTGTCGTCGGCGCCTGCGAACGCCGCGCACGCTTCGTCAAGACGCGCGCGCAGTGCATCGACATCGCACGGAAAGCCGAGCCATGCCGCGCCCGCCACAAGCCGCGCGAGATGGCGCTCGATGTGACGCACGCCTTGGGCGCGCGTCGCATACAGGGTCTCGAAGAGCTCGATGCCGGGATCGGCCTGAGTGAGAAAACGCGCTTTCAATCGGCACTCCTCGTATTCGTCGGCGGCCACGCTGTCCAGCACGATGCCCGCGCCCACCCCCATCTCGCCGCGGCGCATTGCACCGGATGTGCCGGATTGCGCAGCCTCGAGCGTGAGCGTGCGGATCACGACCGAAAGACAGAAGTCGCCGCAGGCCTCGCCCTCGCGCGGCGCATCCAGCCAGCCGATGGTGCCGGTGTAAAGCCCGCGCGGCCCGTGCTCGAGCGCCTCGATCAACTCCATCGTGTGATGCTTGGGCGCGCCCGTGATCGAGCCACACGGAAACAATGCGCGCATCGTGTCGGCGAAGGTCGTGCCCGAACGCATTTTCGCCTCGACCGTCGAAGTCATCTGCCAGACGGAGGCATACGGCTCCACGCTGAAGAGCGCGGGTACGCGCACCGATCCCGTCTGCGCGACGCGCGACACGTCGTTGCGCAGCAAGTCGACGATCATCACGTTTTCCGCGCGATTCTTGGGGTCGTTCGCAAGGAATCGCGCAGCCGCGGCATCCTCGGCTGCATCCGCACAACGCGCGGCGGTGCCCTTCATCGGCTTCGCGCGCAACGTTTCGCCCTGCTTTTCGACGAAGAGTTCGGGCGAGCACGAGAGCACCCAGCGGTCGCCGGGCAATGCGATCAGCGCGCCGTAGCGCACACGCTGCCGCTCGCGCAAACGCCGGTATAGCGCCACCGGCGCACCGAACGCCTCGAAGCTCAGCCGGTACGTGTAGTTGATCTGATACGAGTCGCCGATACGCAGTGCGTCCTGCACCGCGCCGATGTCGTGCTCGAAGCGCTCACGGTCGACGCCCATCGTCACGCCGGCGATACCTGCCGGCCCCGGCGCCTCGCTGCCCTCGCGCGCGGCAAGCCATGCATCGGCTTCTTCGCGCGAGAGCCGCTCGCAGCGTTCGAACAATAAAAAACGCAGCGCGGCCGAGCCGTGCTGCGTTTCGCTGGATGAGGCACTGTCGTGTTGCTTCGCGAACTCGAGCGCACGCCCGAATTCGTAGTCGCCGAGCACGAGCGCATGAAGTGCCCGCCCCGCGCTCAGCGCGGCATTGCGCAGTGCGTCGTTCACTTCGCGACACACCGCGTCGAGATCCGCCGCACGCTCGCACGCGATCTCGCGCACGAACCCCGTGTAAAGACGGCTCGACCGGCTGGCCGCCGTCGAGTCGCCGTCGTCGAGCAGCGCGAAAATGGCGTCAGCCGCCGCGCCGCCCTGGTTCACTGCCACTGGCATTGACGTTACCGCCTGCTACCTGAAGAACACCGCACGAGGCGGTGCACACACCCGAGCATCAATCGAAGAAGCTCTTCACACGGTCGAACCAGCTCTTGCTCTGCGGGCTATGCCGCGAACCGCCCTCCACGAGCGACTTCTCGAACTGCTGGAGCAGATCGCGCTGCTGATCGGTGAGCTTGACCGGCGTTTCGACCTGGACGTGCACGTACAGATCGCCGGCAATGCTCGAGCGCAGGCCCTTGATGCCCTTGCCACGCAAACGGAAAGTCTTGCCCGACTGCGTGCCTTCCGGCACCGTGAAGCTCGCACGACCCGCCAGCGTCGGCACTTCGATCTCGCCACCGAGCGCCGCCGTCGTGAACGGAATCGGCATCTGGCAGTGGAGGTCGTCGCCGTCGCGCTCGAACACCGAGTGCTGCTTGATGTGAATCTCGACATAGAGATCGCCCGCCGGCCCGCCGTTGATACCCGGCTCGCCGTTGCCAGCCGAGCGGATGCGCATGCCGTCGTCGATGCCCGCCGGAATCTTCACTTCGAGCGTCTTGGTTTCCTTCACCTTGCCCGCGCCGTGGCAATTCGTGCACGGCTCGGGGATGTAGGAACCCGTGCCGTGGCACTTCGGGCAGGTCTGCTGAATGCTGAAAAAGCCCTGCGACATGCGCACCGAGCCCGAGCCGTGACAGGTCGGGCAGGTCTCGGGCTTGGTGCCGGGCTTCGCGCCCGAACCATGACAGACCTCGCAACCGCTCCATCCCGGCACGCGGATCTGCGTCTCGTAGCCGTGCGCCGCCTGCTCCAGCGTGATTTCCATGCTGTAGCGCAGGTCCGCGCCGCGGTACACCTGCGGGCCGCCGCGCGCGCCGCGGCCGCCAGCAGCCTGGCCGAAGATATCGCCGAAGATGTCGCCGAAGGCATCCGCGAAACCGCCGAAGCCCTGCGCACCCGCGCCGCCCATGTTGGGATCGACGCCCGCATGGCCGTACTGGTCGTAAGCCGCGCGCTTTTGCGAGTCCGACAGCATCTCGTAGGCTTCCTTCACCTCTTTGAAATGCTCTTCCGCATCCTTGTTGTCCGGATTGCGGTCGGGGTGATACTTCATCGCCAGCTTGCGATACGCCTTCTTGATTTCGTCGTCGCTCGCGTTCTTTGCGACGCCCAGAACCTCGTAGTAATCCCGTTTCGCCATATCGGTTCAACGCCGGCCGCGCGCCTCTCGGCACACGCCGGCTCCTCTTGAATGCTGGATCTCGTGACCCGTTTGCCGTTCCTTCGAACCCCCGCGCGGGCGTTTTTGCGCCCCCGGCGGCCCCTGCAAGAGAACGGCCTCTATAAAACAAATGTGCCCGGAGAGCCAAAAGGCTCGCCAGGCGCTCCAATGCCGACCCGCATCGTAACCGATGCGGCCGTGCTTCGGTCTGTTCAGCCCTTAACGTCCGGGCCCGATTCTCGAGGCATCCGGCGCGAATCACGCCGGATGCCCTGGCCCTGAACGAGCAGACTTAGTCCTTCTTGACTTCCTTGAACTCGGCGTCGACCACGTCGTCGGCGGCGTTCTGCGCTGCTGCCTGCTCAGCACCGGCGCCTGCTGCCGCACCCGCCGCGCCTTGCTGTGCCTGCATGTCGGCGTACATCTTTTCGCCGAGCTTCTGCGAAGCGGTGGACAGCGCCTCGACCTTCGCATCGATCGCCGCCTTGTCGGCCGACGTGCTCTTCAGCGTTTCTTCGAGGTCCTTCAGTGCGGCTTCGATCTTGTCCTTTTCGGAGGTGTCGATCTTGTCGCCGTACTCGGCCACGGCCTTCTTCGTGCTGTGCACCAGCGCGTCGCCCTGGTTGCGGGCGTCGGCCAGCTCACGCAGACGGTGATCTTCTTCCGCGTTCGCTTCGGCGTCCTTCACCATCTTCTCGATTTCGGCTTCCGACAGACCCGAGTTCGCCTTGATCGTGATGCGGTTTTCCTTGCCGGTCGCCTTGTCCTTCGCGCCCACGTGCAGAATGCCGTTCGCGTCGATGTCGAAGCTCACTTCGATCTGCGGCACGCCGCGCGGTGCGGGCGGAATGCCTTCGAGGTTGAACTCGCCCAGCAGCTTGTTGCCGGCTGCCATTTCGCGTTCGCCCTGGAACACCTTGATCGTCACCGCACCCTGGTTGTCGTCCGCCGTGGAGTAAACCTGAGCGTGCTTCGTCGGGATCGTGGTGTTCTTGTTGATCATCTTCGTCATCACGCCGCCGAGCGTCTCGATACCGAGCGAAAGCGGGGTGACGTCGAGAAGCAGCACGTCCTTGCGGTCGCCCGACAGAACCTGGCCCTGGATCGCGGCACCGACTGCCACGGCTTCGTCCGGGTTCACGTCACGGCGCGGATCCTTGCCGAAGAACTCCTTGACCTTCTCCTGCACCTTCGGCATACGCGTCTGGCCGCCGACGAGAATCACGTCGTCGATGTCGCTGACCTTCACGCCTGCGTCCTTGATCGCCACGCGGCACGGCTCGATGGTGCGTTCGATCAGGTCTTCGACCAGCGCTTCCAGCTTGGCGCGCGTGATCTTCAGGTTCAAGTGCTTCGGACCCGAGGCGTCCGCCGTGATGTACGGCAGGTTGATTTCGGTCTGCTGGCCCGACGACAGTTCGATCTTGGCCTTTTCAGCGGCTTCCTTCAGGCGTTGCAGCGCGAGCACGTCCTTCGAGAGGTCGACGCCCTGCTCCTTCTTGAACTCGCCGATGATGTAATCGATGATGCGCTGGTCGAAGTCTTCGCCGCCGAGGAACGTGTCGCCGTTGGTCGAGAGCACTTCGAACTGCATTTCGCCGTCAACGTCTGCGATTTCGATGATCGAAATGTCGAACGTGCCGCCGCCAAGGTCGAACACGGCGATCTTGCGGTCGCCCTTTTCAGCCTTGTCCAGGCCGAACGCCAGTGCGGCTGCGGTCGGCTCGTTGATGATGCGCTTGACTTCCAGACCGGCGATGCGGCCGGCGTCCTTGGTGGCCTGACGCTGGCTGTCGTTGAAGTACGCAGGAACCGTGATCACGGCTTCGGTGACCGGCTCGCCGAGGTAGTCTTCAGCGGTCTTCTTCATCTTGCGCAGGACTTCAGCCGAAACCTGCGACGGCGCGAGGTTCTGGCCGTGCGCCGCGACCCATGCGTCGCCGTTGTCGTGCTTGACGATCTGGTAAGGCATCAGGTTGATGTCCTTCTGCACTTCCTTTTCGTCGAAGCGGCGGCCGATCAGGCGCTTGACCGCGTACAGCGTGTTGCGCGGGTTCGTGACCGACTGGCGCTTGGCCGGTGCACCGACCAGCACTTCGTTGTCGTCCATGTAGGCGATGATCGACGGCGTCGTACGGGCGCCTTCCGAGTTCTCGATCACCTTGACCTGATTGCCTTCCATCAGCGCCACGCACGAGTTCGTGGTGCCGAGGTCGATGCCGATGATTTTGCCCATTTTTCTCAAATCTCCAGATTTAGATCGCTGTGCGTTCGCCGCTTCTCGCGTGGTGCGGGGGCGTTCGCCTCAGTCAAATTCGGTATTTCAATTCACTGCTGCCCAAATGTGTCCCGCAAAGGCGTTTTCAAGAGCTTTGGGCTATGCAGTCGTTAATTTTTTTCAATTGGCGGCGCGTCTTCAGGAAGCGCGCCGCCCAGCCTTTCCAATGCCTTACGAAAAGGCCGTCCGGGCGCGTTACTTCGGCTGCGAAACCGTGACCAGCGCCGGGCGCAGCACGCGGTCGGCGATCACGTAGCCCTTTTGCAGCACCGCGACGACCGTGTTCGCATCCTGCTCCGAGGGCACCATCGAAATCGCCTGATGACGATGCGGGTCGAACTTCTCGCCGACCGGGTTGAGCTGGAGCACCTTGCCCTTCTCCAGCGCGCCCGCGAGCTGCTTGAGCGTGAGCTCGACACCTTCGTTGACCTTGGCGAGGTCGTCCGAACCGTGGGCGAGCGCGGCCTCGAGGCTGTCCATGACCGGCAGCAGATGCTCGGCAAAGCTCTCGATGGCGAACTTGTGCGCCTTGGCGACATCTTCCTGCCCGCGGCGGCGGACGTTTTCCGTCTCGGCCTTGGCGCGCACGAAGGCGTCCTGCAGTTCGGCAACCTTCGCCTGGGCTTCGGCGAGCGCCGCCTGGACGTCGCCTTCCGGCGCTTGCGCGGTACCTTCGGCCGGCTGTTGTTGCGGCTCGCCGGCGGCAGCGGCCTGCGACGCCTCGTCCGCGGGCGTGGGGTTCTGGCTCGTCGGGTTCTCTTGCGTGTTTTCCATGTCGCTGAACGTCGTTGAATAGTAAAAAGGGAACAAAGCGCGGACCGTTTTTTGCCCGCCTCGTCCGTCACGCCGATGAACGTTGCACCGGCGCGACAGCGGCTTTGTACATTGCGACAGCACGTGGGTGCCAGATCGCTTATTTCAAGGGCTTTCGGCGGCTTTTTTATACATGGGTCAAACCACCGAAATCGCGCGTTACAACCATTACCGCAGCGCCGCAAGAATGAAATTGAGTACGGGCCAACCCTGACCTACACTCAGGAACAGGTGCTGCTCACAACGTGTTTACCCTGAGTCCGGCACCGCACCGAATGGGCCCCGTCTTTCGCCGTTGGGCCTCGTACTGGGCGTTTTGCAGCTTTTCCCTTGGGGAGTACCGTGAAACTGACCTTTGCCATCTCGGTGGTCGCTCTGGTACTCATTGCCGGAACCACGACCATCTGCCTGTCCGGCGTCGTGAACGAGAACACGACGGAATATGGGGGCGTCCACGCAACGATGGAGGCGCTCTTCAATCCTCACGCGCAAGTTTGTCGATAGTGCGCCGGTCACGCTTGGTCGGCCTGCCATGCAGCACGGCGGCCGGCTCGCGAAAGAGCCTGCGGCGCTCCTGCTCCGCCGAGCGTCGCGCGCGGCCGGTCTCGGTCTCCGCATAGAGCGTCTGCGCAACGCTCGCGGGGCCACGCACCTCGCAGATACCCAGCACCTCGACCTCCCAGACCACGTGCTCGATCTCGATCTCCACGAGGTCGCCCACGCGCACGTCTCTCGAAGCCTTCACGACGTCGCCGCCGATGCGCACACGGCCTTTGCCGATGGCGTCAGTTGCCTGCGAGCGTGTCTTGAAGAAGCGCGCGGCCCAAAGCCATTTGTCGATGCGCAGGCGCGCGCCGGGTTCGGTCGAGATCTTGTATTGCATACGATGCTTCCTGAATAAACGCCGCCGGAGTGTCAGCCAGCGCGGGCGCTTTAGTGGCTTACTCGGGCCTCATGCAGCGCACCTGCGCTCAGGCCAATGCGCCTGCCGGGGCCGCGGCCCGCACCGGCCAGCCCTGCAGGTTCTGCGCGACGATTTCGCCCAGCGCTGCGATCCACGCGGGCGACGCGTTCAGGCACGGAATGCGGTGAAACTCCTTGCCGCCGCCATGCAGAAACTCGTCGCGCACCTCCATGCCGATTTCCTCGATGGTTTCGAGGCAGTCCGCCGTAAAGCCGGGGCAGAACACATCGGCGCGGCGCACGCCGCCCTGCCCCAGCTCCTTGAGCGTCGGCGCGGTATAGGGCTGCAACCACTGTGCCCGCCCGAAGCGGGACTGAAACGTGACGCGGCATTCCACGGGCGTGAGCTCCAGCGCATGCATGAGGAGCGTCGCCGTCTGCTGGCATTGATCGTGGTACGGGTCGCCCAGGTCGAGCGTGCGGCTCGGCACGCCGTGAAAGCTCAGCACGAGGCGGTCGCCCGCCGCGAAGTCCGGGCGGCCGTGCGCCTGCCAGTACTGCTGCACCTGGGTCGCGAGCGCGCCGATATAGGCCGGATGGTCGTGATACGCCCGCACCGTGCGGATTTCCGGCTGATTGCGCATGAGTCGCAGCGCAACAAACGCGGCGTCGAAGGCGGTGGCCGTGGTCGACGCCGAGTATTGCGGGTACATCGGCATGAGCAGGATGCGCTCGGCGCCCGCGAGCTTGAGCTGGTTGAGCATCGCCGGGATGTCGGGCGTGCCGTAGCGCATCGCATAGTCCACGAGCACCGCGTAGTCGTTCAGATGCAGCAGATGGCGCAGGCCGTCGGCCTGCTTTTGCGTGTGCACGCGCAGCGGGGAGCCTTCGGGCGTCCAGACCGCCGCGTATTTCTTCGCCGACGAGCGGCCGCGAAACGGCAGGATCAGCCCGCGCAGAATGACCTGCCAGATGGGCGCGGGGATCTCGACCACGCGCGGGTCGGAGAGGAACTGCGCCAGATAGCGGCGCACGGCACGCGGCGTGGGCGCGTCGGGCGTGCCCAGATTGATGAGCAGCACCGCGACACGATGCGCGACGGCGGACTGCAGGGGTCGCTCCAGGTCGAAACGCATAGGCGATCAGGGGCGCCGCACTTGAACGCGCGGCAAGGGTTGCACAAGTGCGCATTATAGCGGGCGCACTTCGAAGGCCGAGGCGCCCGCGAAGCGACCTCCGGGGGGCATCCCTGCGGCGCTCGCCTAGGTGGCTTTGCACACTGCGCGTCGCGTGTCGCGCCGGCAGCGCTGGCCGTTCGGCCAATGGCGCGCCGCGCTGCTTCAGGCGATGATCGGATACCCAGGAAGGAAAACGCGAGGCAAGCGCGCTCAGTTCTGGCTGAGCGTGAGGGAGAGCAGGCGCGCAGTGATGTCGACGATCGGAATCACGCGGTTATAGGCCATGCGGGTTGGGCCAATCACGCCCAGCGTGCCGACGATCTTGCCGTTCACTTCGTAGGGCGCGGTCACCACACTCATCTCCTCGATCGGCACGAGGTTGGACTCGCCGCCAATGAAGATCTGCACGCCCTGGGCGTGGCTCGACACGTCGAGCAGCTGCAGCAGACTCGTTTTCTGGTCGAACACGTCGAAGAGCTTGCGCAGGCGCGCCATGTCCGACGACAGATCGGCCACTTCGAGCAGGTTGCGCTCGCCGGAAATGAGCACCGTCTCGCCCGTGTCGGTCTCGTCGGTGCTCGCGGTCACGGCGGCGTGCATGAGCGTCGTCATGTCGCCGCGCAGCGCGTCGATTTCTTCGCGCAGGCGGCGACGCACCTCATCGAACGAGAGGCCGGCGAAGTGCGCGTTGATGTAATTGGAGGCTTCGATGAGCTCGGAAGGCGCGAAGTCGCGCTGCGTCGCCATGATGCGGTTCTGCACGTCGCCTTCGGGCGTCACGATGATGAGCAGGATGCGCTTGTCCGAAAGGCGCATGAACTCGACCTGCTTGAACACGTGGCTGCGCCGTGGGGTGAGCACCACGCCCGCGAACTGCGAGAGATTCGAGAGCACGCTGGCCGCCGCCGCCACCACCTTCTGCGGCTCGCCGGGGCGCAGCGTGGTCTGGACCACGCGCGTGACCGCGTCCTCGTCGGCAGCGGATTCGACCGTGAGCATGGTGTCGACGAACAGGCGGTAGCCGCGCGGCGTGGGCACACGCCCCGCCGAGGTGTGCGGGCTGGACACGAGCCCCAGCTCCTCGAGGTCGGACATCACGTTGCGGATCGTCGCCGGGCTCAGTTCCAGGCCGGAAAAGCGCGACAGCGTGCGCGAGCCGACCGGCTGACCTTCGGCGATGTAGCGCTCGATCAGCGTTTTGAGGAGGGTTTGTGCGCGGGGATCTAGCATGACTGAAAATTTTAGCCTAATGCCGTGTCGGCGGCGAGTCCGCCCGCGAGCGCCGTGGCGACCGGCGAGCCCGCGCAGGCAGCGCTTGACGGGGCGGCCCGGGCGCCCCGGAAAAGCGGCCGGATTCGCGCCGCTGTCATAGGTGCGTCATCATCGTGTCATGGCCGCCTGCAAAAAAGGGGCGCAGCGCTGGCCCGCGCCCCGTGGGCAAGGGGCGCCAGGTTCTTTTCGAGACCCGACTATGGTGTAATGCCGGCATGCAGATCCAGAAGATCCAGAGCCAGTTCAAGACTGTTGCGCTCGTCGGGCGCAGCAACACGCCAGGCATCGGCGAGCCGCTGATGGCGCTCGCGCAGAATATTTCGCAGCGCGGCTTCGACGTCGTGTTCGAAGCGCAGACCGCCCAGGAGATCGGCGCCGCCGGCTATCCGGCGCTGCAGATCGCCGAAATCGGCGCGCGCGCGGACGTGGCCGTGGTGCTGGGCGGCGACGGCACGATGCTCGGCATCGGGCGTCAGCTCGCGCCCTACCGCACGCCGCTCATCGGCATCAACCACGGGCGTCTGGGCTTCATCACCGACATCCCGTTCGCCGACATGCAGGAAGTCGTGCCGCAACTGCTCGCGGGCAGCTTCGAGCGCGAGGAGCGCTCGCTGCTCGAGTCGCGCATCACGCGCGACGGCGACCCGATCTACCACGCGCTCGCGTTCAACGACGTCGTGGTGAACCGCAGCGGCTTCTCGGGCATGGCGGAGCTGCGCGTGCACGTGGACGGCCGCTTCATGTACAACCAGCGCTCGGACGGCCTGATCGTCGCCACGCCCACGGGCTCGACCGCCTACTCGCTTTCGTCGCAGGGGCCGCTGCTGCATCCGCAGCTGCAGGGCATCGTGCTCGTGCCGATCGCGCCGCACGCGCTCTCGAATCGCCCGATCGTGCTGCCCGACGACTGCAAGGTCAGCATTCAGGTCGTCGCGGGCCGCGATGTGAACGTGAATTTCGACATGCAGTCGTTCACGGCGCTAGAGCTGAATGACGTGATCGAGGTACGCCGCTCACGCCATACCGTGCCTTTCCTGCACCCGGTCGGCTACAGCTATTTCCGGACCCTGCGCCAGAAGCTGCACTGGAACGAACATCCCTCGCTACAAGACGACCCGGAAGACTGAGGCCGCCATGCTCCGCCATCTTTCGATCCGCGACTTCGTGATCGTCGCCGCGCTCGACCTTGAATTCGACCACGGCTTTTCCGTCTTCTCCGGCGAGACCGGCGCGGGCAAGTCGATCCTGATCGATGCGCTCGCCCTCACGCTCGGCGCGCGCGCCGACGCCGGCGTGGTGCGCACGGGCGAGACCCGCGCCGACATCACCGCCGAATTCGACGCCCCGCCGCACGTCGCCCTTTGGCTCGAGGCGCAGGCGCTCACCACGGCCGACGGCGAAGACACCGTGATGCTGCGCCGCGTGGTCGATAGCGGCGGGCGCTCGCGCGCGTTCATCAACGGCACGCCGGCCACGCTCGCGCAGTTGCGCGAAGTGGGCGAGCGCCTCGTCGACATTCACGGCCAGCACGCCCATCAGCTGCTCATGCGCCCCGACGCGCAGCGCGAGCTGTTCGACACGCATGCGGGCCTGACCGAGATGGCCGCTGCCGTCACGCGCGCGTGGCGCACCGCGCGCGACGCGCGCCTCGCCGTGCAAACCGCGATGTCACGCGATCGCGAGCTGCAGCTCGAGCGCGAGCGCCTCGCCTGGCAGCTCGCCGAGCTCGACAAGCTCGCGCCGCAACCGGGCGAGTGGGAGGAAGTGAATGCCGAGCACGTGCGGCTCTCGAATTCGGCGAATCTGATCGAAGGCGTGCAAGGTGCGCTCGCGGCGCTCTCGGAATCCGACGAGGCGATGATCTCGCATCTGAACTCGATTCTCTCGAAGCTGCGCGATCTCGCCGAAGTCGATCCCGCGCTCGGCGATGCGCTCGCTGCGCTCGAGCCCGCCGCGATCCAGTTGCAGGAAGCGGCGTACTCGCTCTCGCACTATGCGCAGCGGCTCGACCTCGATCCTCAACGGCTCGCGCAGGTCGAACACCGGCTCGACGCGCTGCACTCGGCGGCGCGCAAGTTCCGCCTGCACGCAGAATCGCTGCCCGAAGAACACGCGGCGCGCCGCGCCCAGCTCGCCGCGCTCGACGCCGCCTCCGATCTCGACGTGCTGCGCGCCGCCGCCGACAAGGCGCACGAAGCGTATCTCGCCGAGGCCCGCCAGCTTTCGAAGGCGCGCGGCAAAGCCGCCAAGGCGCTGGGCGCAGCGGTCACGCAAGGGATGCAGGAACTGTCGATGGCGGGCGGCAGCTTCGAGGTCGCGCTGGTGCCGCTCGGCAGCAGTGCGAACGGCGAGCCGATCGGCGGCGCGCATGGTCTCGAGCAAATCGAATTTCGCGTGGCGGGCCACGCGGGCGTGCCGCTGCGTCCGCTCGCGAAGATCGCGTCGGGCGGCGAGCTCGCGCGCATCAGCCTCGCGCTCGCTGTGATCGCAAGCGCCGCGAGCCCCACGCCCACGCTGATTTTCGACGAAGTGGACACCGGCATCGGCGGTGGCGTAGCCGAAGTGGTTGGGCGCCTGCTGCATCAGCTCGGCCGCGCGCGCCAGGTGCTGTGCGTCACGCACCTGCCCCAGGTTGCCGCGCGCGGCGATCATCACTTCCAGGTCTCGAAGTCCGGCGACGGCAATGGCGGCACCGTTTCGGTCGTCACGCCGCTCGACAGGCCGGGCCGCGTGGAAGAAGTCGCGCGCATGCTCGGCGGGCTGGAGATTACCGCCACCACGCGCCGGCACGCGAAGGAGATGCTGGCGGCTTGAGGTAATTCATTCGCCGCCAGACTCCTCGCACGCGCACTACACCTTCCCCCGCTCCCCAAACACCCGCCTCCACAGCGCGAGCACGACCTCGCGCTCGCGCTCGACCCGCGCGGGAGCGACGCGCGCCGTCTCCATGCCGTCGAGGCGCAACTGGTGCTGGAGCTTGCGATAGAGCCGGTACGCCGAGCCGATCGTATCGGCCTCCTCCTCGCTCATCAGCCCGAAGCGCGACACCTCTCGCAACAGGGCGATATTGCCCGTGTTGCGGATCAGCTCGGGGTCCTGCGCCGCGTGCAGCAGCACCCAGTACTGCACGAGGAACTCGATGTCGACCATGCCGCCGCGGTCGTGCTTCAGATCGAAGAGCTCGGTGCGGTTCGGGTGGCCGTCTTCCACGCGCTGGCGCATCTCGACGATCTCCTGGGCCAGCGGCGCCGCATCACGCGGCGTCGTGAGCACCTGCACGCGAATCGCTTCGAACGCGTTGCCGATGGCGGCGTCCCCCGCCGAAAAGCGCGCGCGCGTGAGCGCCTGGTGCTCCCAGACCCATGCCGTGTTCGCGGCATCGCCCTCGCGCAGCTGGTAGCGCCTGAACGAGCCGAGATCGGTGACGAGCAGCCCCGATTCGCCGTTGGGCCGCAGCCGCAAGTCCACGTCGAAGAGCGTGCCCGCGCCCGTGGACGTCGTGAGCCACGTGATGAGGCGGCGCGCGAACGTCGCGTAGATCTCGGCAGCCCGCTCGTCCTCGTCGTCGTAGAGGAAGATCAGGTCGAGGTCCGACGCATAGCCGAGTTCCTTGCCGCCGAGCTTGCCGTAGGCGATTGCCGCGAAGCGCGGCACCTCGCGGTGGCGCTTGGCGAACTGCTTCCACACCGTTTCGATGGTCACGTCGAGCACCGCATCCGCGAGCTCGGAGAGCCGGTCGCTCACGTGCTCGACCGAAAGCCGGCCCGCGAGATCGTTGAGCAAGATGCGGAATACCTCGGCCTGGTGGGCGTGGCGCAGCAGGTCCATTTGCTGCTCGACGTCGGCGGCCGCCGCCAGCCGCACGCGCAACAGGCGCGAGAACTCCGGCCAGTCGAACGGCGTGGCGACGGCCTCATCGTCGAGCAGCTCGTCGAGCAGTTGCGGATGGCGGATCAGATAGCCCGCCGCCCAGCGCGACCCGCCCAGCACCTTGAGCACGCGGTTGAGCGCATCCGGATATTCGGTGAGCAGCGCGAGATAGGCGCCGCGCCGGATCACCGCTTCGAGCAGGTCGAACATGCGCGCGAGCGTGTCGCCGCGCCGCTCGCGCGGCTCGAGCGTGCGCGCCGCTTCGAGCGCGCGTTGCGCGACGCTGTCGAAGCGCTCGCGGCTCTTCTCCGGCAGGCCCGTATAGCGCGAGGATTGCCATAGCCCGCGCAGGCGCGCGAGCAGCGGCGCCGGGTCGTCGATGCCGAGATCCGCAAGGCTTTCGAGCAAGGCGCCATCGGCGCCCTCCTCGGTCAGCGCGTCGCTCCAGACCCAGGCGGCTGCGCCGTCCTCGGGCGCGGCGCAGCCGCCATCGCCGCTCACCTTGTCGGAGAAGATCTGGTCGAACTGGCGCTCGACGTTCTCGCGGTGCGTCTCGAGCACCGCCATCAGCGCCGCATAGTCGTCAAAGCCCATCGACTTCGCGAGCGCCAGGCGCTCTTCGGGGTCGACGGGCATCGCGTGAGTCTGCGCGTCGTCGCGGTATTGCAACCGATGCTCGAGCTCGCGCAGAAAGTTGTATGCGCACGTGAGCTCACCGCAGACCTCGGACGCGATCATCCCGCGCGCTGCGGCGTAGCCGAGCACGGCGAGCGTCGGCCGCACGCGAAAACCCGCGTCCTGGCCACCACGGATCAGCTGGAACACCTGCGCGCTGAATTCGATCTCGCGGATGCCGCCGCGCCCGAGCTTGATGTCGTCGGCCTTGTCGGGACGCATGCTGGCGCGGCGCTGCGCCTCGTGGCGGATCTGCACGTGCAGCGAGCGGATCGCGCTGATCACGCCGAAGTCCAGATAGCGCCGGTAGACGAACGGCTTCACGAGCCCTTCGAGCTGCGAGGCGAGGCGCAGCGCGCTCTCGCTCGTCTCCTCCGAGACGAGCCGCCCCTTGATCCACGCGTAGCGCTCCCATTCGCGGCCCTGCACGTAGAAGTATTCCTCTAGCATGCCGAGGCTGCAGACGAGCGGCCCCGAGTCGCCATTGGGGCGCAGCCGCATGTCGACGCGAAACACGAAGCCGTCCGCCGTCACATCGGAGAGCGCGCCGATCAAGCGCTTGCCCACGCGCGCGAAGAAGTCCTGGGTGGCGATGGGCGAGCGTTGGCCGCCCGTGGTCTCGCCGTCGTCCTCGTAGACGAAGATCAGGTCGATGTCCGATGAAACGTTGAGCTCGCGCCCGCCGAGCTTCCCCATGCCCACCACGCCGAGCGTCAGGCGCTCGCCGTTCGGCCCGCGCGGCTCGCCGAAAACCGTTTCGAGGTCCGCGCTCACGACCGCGAGCGCGCGCTGGATGGTCACTTCGGCGAGATCGGTCATGGCGCCTGTGACTTCGCCGACATCGGCCACGCGGGCGAGGTCGCGCTCCATCACCGTGCAGATCACCTCGGCGCGCAGCTGGCGCAGCGCCCTCTTCAACTGCTCGTCGGTGAGCGGCGCGGCGGGCTGGCCGGGATTGGCGGAGGCCGCGCCACGCGCCTCGTCGCACAAGGTATCGAGCCGCGCGGCGATGCGCTCGCGCGTGAGCGGCTCGGCGGCAAGCGCCTCGACCTGGGCGGCGAGGCCCGGGCGAGCGCCGTAGACACGCGCTGCATAGCGCGAATAGCTGGAACTCAGAAGGGGAACGTTAGTCATGTAGGATCTTGCCCGGCTCGTTGAGCGGGGGTGGGTGGGTAGGCGTGGGCGTTGCCTGAAGCGGCTTCAACTGCTTCAATCGCCCCCGCCGCCGTGCGAAGAACCCCGTGCATCAGCGCGCCGCAAGCCATCCCGGCTTCCCCGGATGGCCGGCCCCACGGCCCCCTGTGATACATTTCGACGTCAGAACGCAACGCTACCATACCCCACCCGCCGCAGCATGTCCGAGCGTAACGAACCCGCCGGCCCGCATCAAACCGGACATGCCAGCCGGGAAAGCGCCGACGCGGACTCACATCACCATCATCCGGTCCTGCGCCACACGTTTCGCGTGCTGGCCGCGATTGCGCTCGTCCTCTATTTCATCGTCTCGGTGCTGCTGCTCGGGCTGCGCTATGTCGTGCTGCCCCACGTCGACGATTTTCGTCCGCGCATCGAGAAGCTCGTCTCCGACAAGATCCACGCCGAGTTCCGCATCGAGAAGCTCTCGCCGCACTGGTCGGGCTTTCAGCCCGGCATCGGCGTCACCGGGCTGACGATCCGCGACCGCCACGGCAACATCGCGCTGAACGTGCCGCACGCCACGGCAGCCGTGTCGTGGCGCTCGCTCGTCACCTTCGAGCTGCTGCTCTCCAGCGTCGTGGTCGAGCGCCCCGACGTGCTGATCGCGCGCGAAGACGACGGCACGCTCACCGTCGCAGGCGTGCCCGTGCCCACGGCGCACACGGGCAACGCGACCTTCACGACCTGGCTCATGCGCCAGCAGGCCATCGTGCTGCGCGGCGGCACGCTGCGCTGGAACGACGCCACGCGCAGCGTGCCCGAGCTCAAGCTCTCGGACATCCGCCTCGCCATCCTCAACGACGGCTACGACCACCGCATCGCGCTCCAGGCGCCCGCCGAGGGCACGGTGCTGCACGGGCCGCTCGACTTCCGCGCGCACTTCAAGCACGCGCGCGCCACGCAGGCCGGCAAGCCGATTGGCTGGAGCGGCGACGCCTACATCTCGACCGGCCCCGTCGACCTGCCCACGCTCGCGCGCTACATCGACTTGCCGCTCACCACTTATGCAGGACGCATCGACAACGCGATCTGGGCGCGCTTCGATGCGGGCCGCATCAAATCCGCCGACGGCGTGCTGAGCGGCAACGACATCGCCCTGCGCGTGAAGGCGACCCAGCCGCGCCTCGATCTGCCCGTCGCGCAGTTCAGTTGGCGCATGGGGATCGAGCCCGGCGACTACACGCTGCAGCTGAACGACTTCCACGCCGAGCTCGGCCAACCGCCGCTCGACGACGGCACGCCGGTCACGCGCACGCTCGCGTTCACGACGCTCGATGGACGCTTTCGCAAGCAGTCGCTGCAGCACGGCCAGCTCTTTTCAGTTCACGGCGACCGGGTCGACCTGGGCATCCTCGCCGAATTCATGCGCGCCCTGCCGCTGCCCGCGCGCGCGGAATCCGCGCTCGTGCGCTTCAATCCGCAAGGGCTCATCGCGAATTACGAGCTCGCCATGGAGCGCGCCACGCCCGAGGCGGGCGAAGCGGCCGCCGAGCAGCGCACCGCGGGCGCCGAGCCCATCACACACTATCGCTTCAAGGGCGACCTGCAGGGCATCAGCGTGGCGGCCCAGGAGCCGGGCCCCGGCCTCACGCCGCGCGGCCACCCGCGCGCGGGCCTGCCCGGCATCGAAAACCTCTGGGGGCACATCGATGCCGACGAATCGCACGGCTCGCTGCACCTCGACACGGTCGCGACCGCCCTCACGATGCCCGGCGTGTTCGACGATCCGCGCCTGAAGTTCGACCGTCTGTGGGGCGCCATGACCTGGACGGTCGCCGCGCAGCGCGAACCCGGCAACAAGCTCAAGGCGTTCGCCGTCGACGTGAGCAAGCTGGGCGTGCAGAACGCCGACGCGCGCGCCATCATGACCGCGCACTACACGAACCCCGGCCATGGACGCGGCGCGCTCGACCTCGTCGCGAAGTTCGATACGGCGCAGGTCAAGGCCATCCCGCGCTACCTGCCCACCAGCATCAGCGAAAAGACCCGCACCTATCTGGGCCACGGATTGCAGGCGGGCCTCTCGAAGGGCGCGACGCTCGAGATTCACGGCGATCTCGCGCTATTCCCCTACTCGCGCGACCCGCAGGCGGGCCAGTTCCGCATCGTCGCGCCGTTCCAGAACGGGCGCTTCGACCCGTCGCCGTATCCGCCGCGCAAACTGCGCAACGGGGCGCCAAATGTCTGGCCCGCGTTCGACGGCATCGACGGCGTGTTCCGGCTCCACGAGAACAAGCTGCGCTTCGATGTGGCGCACGGCCACTACCGCAACTTCGTGCTGCGCGACGTGAGCGGCCGCATCGACGAGCTGGGCATCAAGGGCTCCGATCTCGTGATCGAGGGCGCCGGCAGCGGGCCGCTCGCGGACCTGCTCGACTACGCGGACAACAGCTCGATCGGCGCGATGTCGAAGCACGCGACCGCGAAGGTGCAGGCGCAAGGGCCGGCCACGTTCGCGCTCAAGCTCACGATCCCGCGCAAGCCAATGCCGAAGGTGAAAGTCGCAGGCGCCGTCGGGTTCGAGAACGACACGCTCAGCGCGCAGAACGTGCCGCCGCTTTCCAGCCTCACCGGCAAGGTGCGCTTCACGAACCGCAGCGCGCAGGTCGACCGTCTTACGGGGCATTTCCTCGGCGGCGACGTGCGCGCGAACGGTGGCTTGAGCGAGGACGGCCGTTTTAACGTGAACGTCGCGGGCAATGTGGCCGTGAGCGCCGACACCGCGCGCAGTCTGAACCTGCGCGGCACGCCGGCGGCGGTGCTCGGCCGCTTCTCGGGCTCGGCGCCCTGGTCGCTCTCCGTAGCGGGCATGCGCGGCCATCTGCCTGATGTGAAGGCGAACTCGGATCTCACCGATCTCGCCATCGACCTGCCCGCGCCGTTCGGCAAGACCGCCGGTACTGCGATGCCGTTGCGCTTCGAGCTGCAACCCGGCACCGGTGACAGCAATGACGCCGGCACGGTGGCCGCCCCCATGGATACGTCGAAGTACGAGCACGCCGAACTCGCGCTCGGGCCTTTTGCGGCGCGCTACGTGCTGCGGCGCAATCCGGGCCACGTGCCGGACGTCATGCGCGGCGTGATCGCCATGAACCGGCCCGCCGATCTGCCCACCGAGGGCGTGGTCGCCGTGGTCGACGTGCCCACCTTCGACGCCGACGCATGGCGGCGCGTCGCGCAGGAGCTGCGCGGCACGGCGGCGGCGAGCGCTGGCACGCCGGCAAGCGCGACGGCGAATGCAGCGGCGAACGCGACGCCAAACCCGACGGCAAGCGCGGCGGCCAATGCCGCGACAAACACGGCGGCAAACCGCGCCGCCAGCGCGGTGGCCGCCAGTGCCGCGAGCGCGACGCCCGAAGTGGCTGACGGCATGCAAGCGTCAGCGGCCGCTGCGCTACCCGCATCGCAATCGCTGGCAACGGCCACTCCGGCGCAAGCCGCATCGCAAACCTCGGCGGCCGCCAGCGCGCCACAAGCCGCATCGCAAGCGACGGCAACGGCGGACGCAAGCAACCTGGCGGTGCCCGGCGGCGCGTTCGCGCCTTTCGTACCCTCACGCTTCGCGGTCCACGTCGGCACGCTCACGCTGCTCAAGCGTCACTGGGAAAACGTGATCGTGGGCGCCACGCGCACCGGCAAGGAGTGGCAGGCCAACGTCGCGTCGAACCAGGTCTCGGGCCACGTCTCGTGGAAGCCGGGCCCGGTGGCCGGCTCGCCCGGCACGCTCGAGGCTCGGCTCGCGCGCCTCGTCGTGCCCGCCGCGACCGAGAACGACCTGCTCGGCCAGGCCATGTCGCAGCGCGCCCAGAACATGCCGTCGATCGACCTCGTCGTGAACCAGCTCATCGTGCGCGGCCACGACCTCGGCCGCCTGCAGATGAACGCCCACAACTACGTCGACAACGGCGTGCCGGTCTGGCAGCTCGACACGCTCGACATCGTCAACCCGGCCGCGCACCTCACCGCGACCGAGAACTGGCGCGCCGTCGGCGACGAGGCGGCGCCCGCCGAAACGCCGCGCCGCACTGCGCTCGACTTCCATCTCGACATCAAGGACGCAGGCGCGCTGCTGGAGCGCGCCGGCGCAACGCACGTGCTCAAGGGTGGCGAGGGCACGCTCAGCGGCAACCTCGCATGGCGCGGCGGCCCGACGCAGCTCGACTTCCCGACGCTCGACGGCAAGCTCGCACTCGACCTGCACCACGGACAGATCCTCAAAGTCAGTCCAGGCGTGGCGACCCTGCTCGGCGTGCTGAGCCTGCAGAGCCTCGCGCACTTCGTGTCCATGGATTTTCGCGACGTCATCGGCGAAGGCCTGCCGTTCACGAGCGTTACCGCCACCGGGCAGATCCAGAACGGCATTGGCCGCACCAGCGATTTCAAGATCGTGACCGCGCCGGCGCTCGCGCAGATGACGGGTGCCGTCGACCTCGCCCACCGGACCCAGGATCTGCAAGTGCACGTCGTGCCCACGGTGAGCGCAGGCGCGGGCGTCATCGCGGCGGCGGTGATCAACCCGCTCTTCGGCGTCGCTGCGCTGGCCGCCGACTTCCTGCTCCTGCACACCGTCGAAGCGACGCTCGCACGGACCTACGCCATCACGGGCCCTTGGTCCAAACCGCACGTCGAGCGGGAGCAAGGCGATCAGGGTAAGATGAATCCGCAGGCTCCTGCGGTGGCGCATTGAGAAACGCCTCGCCACGCTTTGCGGCCTCGCGCCCGCGTCAGGCAAGCGTCACCCGCCGATGCGGGCGACGCGGCCGATACCACCGGGAGCCGGGCACGGCGCGTGCGTGCCTGTGCCACTAATCGCGCCGCACAACACACTGATCCCGGGACCACCCTCTTCTGATCATTCAAGAACTGTCGATGAGCGATACTCCCTCTCCCGCAACGTCCGCCTCCAGCGGATTCAGTGGATCGGCCGAGACGCCGTTTCGCGTCGCGGCGTTGCAGATGGTCAGCACACCCGATCGCGAACGCAACCTGGCCGAAGCCGATCGCCTGATCGCTGAAGCCGTCAGTCAAGGCGCGCGCCTCGTGCTGCTGCCGGAATACTTTTGCTTCATGGGCCACAAGGACAGCGACAAGCTCGCCGTGCGCGAGGCCTACGGCGACGGTCCGGTCCAGCACTTCCTCGCCGATGCTGCGAAGCGTCACGGTGTCTGGATCATCGGCGGCACGCTGCCTTTGAAGGCACCCGAGGAAACGCGCGTGCTGAACACCACGCTCGTGTTTGATCCGAGCGGCGCGGAGCGCGCGCGCTACGACAAGATCCACCTGTTCAGCTTCGAAAAAGGCGCCGAATCGTTCGACGAGGCGCGCACGATCCGCCCCGGCGCCGAGGTGCGTACCTTCGACGCGCCGTTCGGCCGCGTCGGCCTGTCGGTCTGCTACGATCTGCGCTTTCCCGAGCTCTATCGACGTATGGGGGACTGCGCGCTGATGGTCGTACCGTCCGCATTCACATACACCACGGGCCGCGCGCACTGGGAGACCCTGCTGCGCGCCCGCGCGGTCGAGAACCAGTGCTACGTGCTCGCCGCGGCGCAAGGCGGCCAGCACGAGAACGGCCGCCGCACCTGGGGCCACAGCATGCTGATCGACCCGTGGGGCGAGATCGTCGACGTGCGCGACGAGAACCCCGGCGTGGTGATCGGCGACATCGACCTCGAACGCATTGCCGCCGTGCGCGCGAGCCTGCCCGCGTGGCGGCATCGCGTACTCGACTGCCCCTGACACGACCTGAAACCTTGACCGAAGCGCTTGATTTCAAGACGTTTCGCCCGAATCTATTCCGGCAGACACTGCTTACCGAGATTGCTTACCAAGCTTACTGAGCGCATGAACATCATCGAACCCGGCATCCGCAATCTGGCGACCGCGAAGGACTTGCTCCTCACGCCCTACGGCCTCGACGAGGCAGTGCTCACGCGCACGCTCGGCGAGATCTTCACGCACCGCGTCGACTACGCCGACCTCTACTTCCAGACCACGCGCAGCGAGGCCTGGAGCCTCGAGGAAGGTATCGTCAAGTCGGGCAGCTTCAGCATCGACCAGGGCGTCGGCGTGCGCGCCGTGTCCGGCGAGCGCACCGCCTTTGCCTACTCCGACGACCTCTCGCCCGAGGCGATCCGGCAGGCGGCCATCGCCACGCGCTCGATCGCGCAGGCCGGCGGCGGCAAGCAGAAGATCAAGGTGGCCACCTCGCTCAAGGGCATCGCGGGCCGCGACCTCTATCTGCCTTCCGACCCGCTTTCCTCGCTCGACGCCACCGAGAAGGTCAAGCTGCTCGAGCGCATCGAGCAGATGGCGCGCAGCCGCGACCCGCGCATCACCCAGGTGATGGCCGCGCTCGCGGGCGAATACGACGTGGTGCTGGTCGCGCGCAGTGACGGCGCGCTCGCCGCCGACATCCGCCCGCTCGTGCGCGTTTCGGTCACCGTGATCGCCGAGCAGAACGGCCGCCGCGAGATCGGCAACGGCGGCGGCGGCGGACGCTTCGACTACGCCTACTTCACCGACGACGTGCTCTCGAAGTACGTCGACGACGCCGTGCACGCGGCGCTCGTCAACCTCGAAGCGCGTCCGGCCCCGGCCGGCGCGATGTCCGTCGTGCTCGGCCCGGGCTGGCCCGGCGTGCTGCTGCACGAGGCCATCGGCCATGGGCTCGAGGGCGACTTCAACCGCAAGGGTTCGTCGGCGTTCGCGGGCCAGATCGGCCAGCGCGTGGCCGCCAAGGGCGTCACGGTCGTCGACGATGGCACGCTGCCCAACCGCCGCGGCTCGCTCAACATCGACGACGAAGGCAACCCCACGCAGTGCACGACGCTGATCGAGGACGGCATCCTCAAGGGCTACATCCAGGACTCTCTGAACGCGCGTCTCATGAAGATGCCCGTGACCGGCAATGCGCGCCGCGAGTCGTACGCCGCGCTGCCGATGCCGCGCATGACCAACACCTACATGCTCAACGGCGACAAGGATCCGCAGGAGATCATCGCTTCGGTGAAGAACGGGCTGTATGCCGTGAACTTCGGCGGCGGCCAGGTCGACATCACCAACGGCAAGTTCGTGTTTTCGGCCTCCGAGGCCTACATGATCGAGGACGGCAAGATCACCTACCCCGTGAAGGGCGCGACGCTGATCGGCAGCGGCCCGGAATCGCTCAAGTACGTGAGCATGATCGGCAACGACATGCGCCTCGACTCGGGCGTGGGCGTGTGCGGCAAGGAGGGCCAGAGCGTGCCGGTGGGCGTGGGCCAGCCGACGCTGCGCATCGACCGCATGACGGTGGGCGGCACGGTTTGAGGACCGTCTGATTGCAGATTTCGTGCGCGGTGATGCGGAAAACCCGCACCGCCGCGCGAAGATTCCGCATCGAATACTCATTACTCGCGGATAACCCGCGTTTTTGCCAAACCCCGCTTGCCAGCCACGAGAAGCTCGGGTTATAAAGGCAGTCACCCTTTTCGACGTACGAACGTTTCGACACGCAACCCGCCATGTTCGCCACGAAGTTTTACTTTTACTTCTTTTGGTATCTCAGACCGCTGGCGGATCGAGAGGGTTGACAGTACGCGCAGGAACCCGAATATACGAGAAACCGCCAGCAAAGTCTGGCGGTTTTTTTTCGTCCTTACCCCATACGAGCCTCACTTTCATCTAACCGATTTTTGAAGCACCGTCTGAGAGACGCACGCTACACACAGGATCAGGAGAAACGACCATGCCCCCGCACAACACCGACGATGTCCGCATTCGCGAACTCAAGGAACTCACGCCGCCCGCACACCTGATCCGCGAGTTCCCGTGCTCGGAAGCCGCCTCGACGCTGATCTTCGAGTCGCGCCGCGCGCTGCACCGCATCCTGCACGGCATGGACGACCGCTTGATCGTCATCGTCGGCCCATGCTCGATTCACGACACCAAGGCCGCGCTCGAATACGCGAACAGGCTCGTGGCGCAGCGCGAACGCTTCAAGAACGAGCTCGAGATCGTGATGCGCGTGTACTTCGAAAAGCCGCGCACGACGGTGGGCTGGAAGGGCCTCATCAACGACCCGTACATGGACAACAGCTTCAAGATCAACGACGGCCTGCGCACCGCGCGCGAGCTGCTCGTCTCGATCAACGAGCTCGGCCTGCCGGCGGGCACCGAGTACCTCGACATGATCAGCCCGCAGTACATCGCCGACCTCGTTTCGTGGGGCGCGATCGGCGCGCGCACGACCGAGTCGCAGGTGCACCGCGAGCTGGCCTCGGGCCTCTCGTGCCCGGTCGGCTTCAAGAACGGCACGGACGGCAACGTGAAGATCGCCGTGGACGCGATCAAGGCCGCCTCGCAGCCGCACCATTTCCTCTCGGTGACGAAGGGCGGCCATTCGGCCATCGTCTCGACGGCCGGCAACGAGGACTGCCACGTGATCCTGCGCGGCGGCAAGACGCCGAACTACGACGCGCAAAGCGTGGACGCCGCGTGCAGCGACATCGGCAAGGCGGGTCTCGCGGCGCGCCTGATGATCGACGCGAGCCACGCGAACAGCTCGAAGAAGCACGAAAACCAGATTCCCGTGTGCGCCGACATCGGCCGCCAGGTTGCGGCGGGCGACGAGCGCATCATCGGCGTGATGGTGGAGTCGCACCTCGTGGCGGGCCGCCAGGACCTCAAGGAAGGCTGCGAGCTGACCTACGGCCAGAGCATCACCGATGCGTGCATCGGCTGGGATGAGAGCGTGGGCGTGCTCGAAGGGCTCGCCGAGGCGGTCAAGCAGCGCCGCGTCGCGCGCGGCAGCGGCAACTGAGCGGTTTTTCGCTTTTTTCGTTCGGCGACGAAAAACGCCCCGGTGAGAATCGGGGCGTTGCTTCGATCCACTGAACCCGACGAATCGTATTCTCCAGCTCGCCCGGCATAGCTTGCCGGGCTTTTTTCGTCGGCGCCGGACGCAACCTCCGACGCAAACGCAACGCGGCTTCAGTCGAGCATGCCCGAACCGAAGATCTCCGTGTGGATGCGCGCGGAATCGACACCGCGAGCCACCAGCGCATCGCGCTGCGCGCGCATGAACGCGACCGGGCCGCAGACGTAGTAGTCGGCATCCGGCAGGATCGCGTCGGCGGCGATGCGCTCGAGCTCGACGCGGCCTTCGAAGTCGTAGTCGACGCCCACGCGGTCTGCTGCGCCCACCTCTTCGTAGAACACCGCGAGTTTCACGTTCGGATGCCCGGAAGCGCTGCGGCGCATCCACTCGCCGAACGCATGCACGCTACGGTTGCGGCAAGCGTGCACGAAAGTCACCTTGCGCTCGCTGCGCTCGGCCAGCAGCGTGGCGAGCATCGACGCCATCGGCGTGATGCCCACACCACCACTCAGCAGCACTACCGGCGTGGTCTTCTTGCGATCGAGCTTGAATTCGCCCATCGGCGCGCTCACGTGCACGATCGCGCCTTCTTCCACGCCGTCATGCATCAGGTTCGAGACGTGGCCCGGCTCCACTTCGCCGCGGCCGTCTTCGCGCTTGACCGAGATGCGCAGCCAGCGGCCGTGCGGTGCGTCGGAGAGGCTGTACTGGCGCGGCTGGTCGACGCCGAGTTTCTCGACGTAGCGCGTCACGCTCACGTACTGGCCCGGCTCGAAGCCGCCGGCCGGCGCGCCGTCGGCGGGCGCGAGGTAGAACGATGTGATCTCATCGCTTTCGACGTGCTTGCGCACCACCTTGAACGGCCGGAAGCCGCTCCACGGCGCCGCTTCATAGAGCTTCGCCTCGGTGCCGATCATGATGTTCGCGAGCTGCTCGTAAGCCACCGCCCAGGCGTCGAGCGTGGGCTGATCGACGGCGTCGCCGAGCACGTCCACCACCGCGCCCAGCAAATGACGGCCGACGATCGGATAGTGCTCCGGACGGATGTTCAGGCTCGCGTGCTTGTTCGCGATGTGCGAGACCGCGCCGCCGAGTGCGCCGAGATTGTCGATGTTCGCCGCGTAAGCGTAGACGGCGCGTGCGAGCGTTTCGGGCTGGCTGCCACTTTGCTGGTGCGTCTGGTTGAAGAGGTTCTTCAGTTCCGGATGCGCGTTGAACATGCGCTTGTAGAAGTGCTTCGTGATGGTGGCGCCGTGTTCGGCGAAAACGGGCGCGGTGGCTTTGACGCGGGCAATCTGGTCGGCGGTGAGCGCAGTCATTGCGGCTTCTCCTTGTTAAACATGCATACACAATACATGTTTAAAGAGACGAGCCGACCCAGGCATTTTGTCGCACCCCAGCATTGTGCGGATTGCGCGGTGGGAGCGGCACCGGCGGTCCGGTTTTACAGGGCAGCCGCTCCTCTCCCGCTTCGCTTCGGTCCCTTTATTCGCTGGAGCCGGCTTCGGGCTGGCCATTTGCAGCACCGCGGTCGTGGCGCCAAAGCACGTCGGCGCCACCTTCCGCCCGATTGAGCACGCGGGCGAGCACGAACATCAGGTCGGAGAGCCGGTTCACATAGCGGCGCGGCGTTTGCGCGAGCGGTGCCGATGACGCATTCGCGCCCTGCTCTGCACCGAGCGCGACGATCACGCGCTCCGCGCGCCGGCACACGGTGCGGCAGACATGCGCGAGCGCCGCCGCGCGCGAGCCGCCGGGCAGGATAAACTCCTTGAGCGGCGGCAGCGTGGCGTTGTACTCGGCGAGCCAGCCGTCCAGACGCGCGAGATGAGCGTCCGTGACGATGGTGTGGCCCGGCATGCACAGCTCGCCGCCCAGGTCGAACAAGTCATGCTGAATCGCCGTGAGCGCGGCGCGCACGTCGTCGGGCAGCGGCTCGCACAGCAGCACGCCGATGTGCGAATTCAGTTCGTCGACTTCACCGATCGCGGCAATGCGCGTGTCGTCCTTGCGCACGCGGCTGCCGTCGCCGAGGCCCGTCGTGCCGTCGTCGCCCGTGCGCGTGGCGATCTTGCTCAGGCGGTTGCCCATGGTATGTCTCTCCGTACGTATAGCAAACAGGTTGGATCGTCATTGTCTCGTGCGGGAACGCCGGCGGGGATTATAGATTTCGCCCTGAATGTCCCGTACGGCGGTTTCATGCAGCTCGGCCTGCTACGCACAAGCCGAACCCGGCCGGCCCTTGCCCGCTCCCGCTCCGCCGCAGCCGGCGAAACGCGCCCACGAACGTTGAGCGTAAAATGAAACGCGCTGAATATCACGTTCAAACGAAGGAGACACCCGCGTGAATCATCCCGCGCCGCCGGCCGCTACGTCCGCTCCCCGCCGTCCGTTCCCCGCCGATCTCCTCGACCAGCTGCGCAGCGCGTTCGGCGAACGCGTGTCCACCACCGAAGCCGTGCGCGCGCATCATGGCCGCGACGAATCGCGCTTCGATCCGCAGTTGCCCGACGCCGTCGTCTTCGCGCAAAACACCGAAGAGGTCCAGTCCATCGTGAGACTGTGCGCGCAATATGGCGTGCCGATCATCCCCTATGGCAACGGCTCGTCGCTCGAAGGCCATCTGCTCGCGGTACAGGGCGGCGTCTCGATCGACCTCTCGCAGATGAACCGCGTGCTCGCGATCAACGCCGAAGATCTCACCGTCACCGTCGAGCCCGGCATCTCGCGCAAGGCGCTCAATGAAGCGCTGCGCGACACCGGTCTCTTCTTCCCCATCGACCCGGGCGCGGATGCGAGCATCGGCGGCATGTCGGCGACGCGCGCCTCCGGCACCAACGCCGTGCGCTACGGCACGATGCGCGAGAACGTGCTCGGCCTCACCGCCGTGCTCGCGGACGGCCGCGTCATCAAGACCGGCACGCGCGCGCGCAAATCATCGGCGGGATACGACCTGACGCGCCTGTTCGTGGGCTCCGAGGGTACGCTCGGCGTGATCACCGAAATCACGGTGCGGCTCTACCCGCAGCCTGAAGCGGTGTCCGCCGCAGTCTGCGCGTTTCCTTCGATGGCCGAGGCCGTGCGCACGGTCATCGAGACGATCCAGATGGGCGTGCCGATCGCGCGCGTGGAATTCATCGATTCGCTCGCGGTGCGCGCGATCAATCGCCATTCGAACCTGACGCTGCGCGAGAAGCACACGCTGTTCTTCGAGTTCCATGGCACCGAAGCGGGCGTGGCGGAACAGGCGCAGCTGGTGCAGGAGCTTGCCGCGCAAAACGGCGGCGAAGGCTTCGAATGGGCGACGCGCCCCGAAGACCGCAACCGCCTGTGGAACGCGCGGCACAGCGCCTACTTCGCCATGTTGCAGCTCAGGCCCGGCTGCCGCGCCGTGACGACGGACGTCTGCGTGCCGATCTCGCGCCTTGCCGAATGCGTGCTGGAGACCGAGGCCGATCTCAAGGCCTCGCCGCTGCCGTGCCCGATCGTGGGCCACGTGGGCGACGGCAACTTCCATGTCGCGATCCTGATCGATCCGGACAAGCCCGAGGAGATCGAGGAGGCCGAACGCCTGAACCACCGCATCGTGCAGCGCGCGATCCGCATGGACGGCACCTGCACGGGCGAGCATGGCGTGGGGTTGCACAAGATGGACTTCCTCGTGGAAGAGCACGGCGCCGACACGGTCGACACCATGCGCGCCATCAAGCACGCACTCGATCCGCACAATCTGATGAACCCCGGCAAGATCTTCAGTTGGGCGGCGTAGCCGGGGACGTGTGGGTTCGAGCGCCCCGCTCGAAGCGGGAGCGCCATAGAAGCAACAACGGCAACAACGGCCCGGACGGACAACGATCGGGCCACAATCATCATGCATGGGACCGGAGGAGAGATGAACGCACCGGAGGCGAATTTGCCGGAGCTGACGCCGGAAGTCCTCGCGCAACGGCAGCGCGAAGTCGTTCAGGCGTTGATGGCGGTGCTGCCCGCGCACTGCCTGCTGCATCGGGAAGAAGACACGGTCGCCTATGAATGCGACGGGCTCGCCGCATACCGGCGGCTGCCGCTTGCCGTCGCGCTGCCGGAGACGGAGTCGCAGGTGCAGCGCATCGTGCAGATCTGCCGGCGCCTCGACGTGCCCATCGTGCCGCGTGGCGCGGGCACGGGTCTGTCCGGCGGCGCGATGCCGATCCGCCATGGCATCGTGCTCTCGCTCGCGCGCTTCAAGCGCATCCTCGAAGTCGATCCGTACGCGCGCACGGCCACCGTGCAGCCCGGCGTGCGCAATCTCGCGGTGTCCGATGCAGCCGCGCCTTACGGCCTCTACTACGCGCCCGACCCGTCGTCGCAGATCGCTTGCACGATCGGCGGCAACGTCTCCGAGAATTCGGGCGGCGTGCATTGCCTCAAATACGGCCTCACCGTGCATAACGTGCTGCGCGTGCGCGCGGTGACAATGGACGCCGAGATCGTGGAGTTCGGCTCGCTCGGCCCCGACGCGCCGGGCCTCGATCTGCTCGCGGTGATGATCGGCAGCGAGGGCATGTTCGCTATCGTCACCGAGGTCACGGTCAAGCTGATTCCGCGCCCGCAGACGGCGCAGGTGATCATGGCGAGCTTCGACGACGTCGTGAAAGGCGGCGACGCGGTGGCGGGGATCGTCGCTGCGGGCATCATTCCCGCGGGCCTCGAAATGATGGACAAGCCCGCCACGCGTGCGGTGGAAGAGTTCGTCAACGCGGGCTACGACCTGGATGCTGCCGCGATCCTGTTGTGCGAATCCGATGGCACCCCCGAGGAAGTCGCCGAGGAAGTCGCGCGCATGACCGTCGTGCTGCGCGAGCATGGCGCCACGCGCATCCAGATCTCGCGCACCGAGGAAGAGCGCCTGCGGTTCTGGTCTGGCCGCAAGAACGCGTTTCCGGCCGCGGGCCGCATTTCTCCCGACTATTACTGCATGGACGGCACCGTGCCGCGCCGTGCGATCGGGCCGCTGCTCGCGCGCATCCACGAAATGGAAGCGCAATACGGGCTGCGCTGCATCAACGTGTTCCATGCCGGCGACGGCAACATGCACCCGCTCATCCTCTTCAACGGCAACGATCTCGACGAGTGGCACCGCGCCGAGGCGTTCGGCTCGGACATCCTCGAAACCTGCGTGGAGCTGGGCGGCACGGTCACGGGCGAGCACGGCGTGGGCATCGAGAAGATCAACTCGATGTGCGTGCAGTTCTCGCGCGAGGAGCGCGATGCTTTTCACGCGGTGAAGCATGCCTTCGACCCGGCCGGCCTGCTGAACCCCGACAAGGGCATCCCCACGCGTGCGCGCTGTGCCGAATACGGCAAGATGCACGTGCGCGGGAACCTGCTGCCGCATCCGGATCTGCCGCGCTTTTAAACCCCGCTCCTGGACCGCGCTGGCGCACCGCGCGAAGCGGTGCGCCAACTGGATCGCAAAACGCATAGACCGTGCTAATGCCAATGCAGGTGCCCTTCGTTGTGCACAGTGCATGCGTTTTGCGTAATCATCTGGCGTGTATCGCGCGAAATCTTGCGTTTTGCATGCCATTCCCGGCATCACACCCAGCTTCGCCCGGTTGCACAACCCCCTGCGCGCCCTCGCCGGTCGCCATCGGCGGCCCCCCCGTTTGCGCCCTGCCACCATGCGGGCCTGCCCCGGGTTGCCAGAGTGGGACGCGTCAGTACAATCGAACGAACCACAACGACAAACGCGCCATGGAAATCATGGAAGAGGAAGACATCGTCGCGGTCTGGTCCGAGCGCATCCGCGCGGCGACCGCAGACGGGCGCACGCTGCGGATACGCGGCGGCGGCACGAAAGACTGGTATGGCCAGACGCTCGAAGGCGAGGTGCTCGACACGCGCGCGCACCGGGGCATCGTTTCCTACGACCCTGCCGAGCTCGTCATCACGGCGCGAGCCGGCACGCCGCTGCTCGAGATCGAGCACGCGCTCGCGTCGCATGGCCAGATGCTGCCCTTCGAGCCGCCCCACTTCGGACCCCAGGCCACGTTCGGCGGCTGCATCGCCGCCGGCATTGCCGGGCCGCGCCGCGCGAGCGCGGGTGCCGCCCGCGACTTCGTACTGGGCGCGGTGCTCATGAACGGCCATGGCGAAGTGCTGCACTTTGGCGGCCAGGTCGTGAAGAACGTGGCCGGATACGATGTCTCGCGCCTGATGGCGGGTTCGCTCGGCACGCTCGGCCTCATTCTCGAGCTTTCGGTGAAGGTGCTGCCCGTGGCGCAGGCGGAGACCACGCTCAAGTTCGATATGAACGGCACGGACGCCGTGCGCAAGCTCAACGAATGGGGCGGCCGGCCATTGCCGATGACGGCCAGCGCCTGGCGCAACGGCACGCTCGCCGTGCGGCTCGCGGGCGCCGAGGCAGGCGTGAAGGCTGCGCGTGCCTCGCTTGGCGGCGAAGTCGTGGACGCCGTGGAGGCGGAACGCTTCTGGGCGGGACTGCGCGAGCAGACCGACCCATTCTTCGGCTCGATCACGCCCGGCGCCGCACTGTGGCGTCTCGCGCTGCCCTCGATTGCCGAGCCGTTGCAATTGCCGGGCGCGCAGCTGATGGAATGGGGCGGCGCGCAACGCTGGTGGATCACCGAAACCGACGCGCAAACCGTGCGCATCAGCGCGAAGCAAGCCGGCGGCCATGCCACGATGTTCCGCACGGGCCGCGACTACGACCGCAGTGCCGGGGTGTTCACGCCCCTGCCCGCGCCCCTCATGAAGATCCACCGCGGCCTGAAGGCCGCGTTCGATCCGGCCCGCGTCTTCAATCGCGGGCGCCTCTATTCCGACTTCTGACGAGACCTTCACGCGGCGATGCAGACGAACCTCGCGGACTTCATTCGCAACACTCCCGACGGCGACGAAGCCGACGCGATCCTGCGCAAGTGCGTGCACTGCGGCTTCTGTACCGCGACCTGCCCGACCTACCAGTTGCTCGGCGACGAGCTGGACGGCCCCCGCGGGCGCATCTATCTGATGAAACAGATGGTGGAAGGCGCGCCTGTCACGAAGAGCACGCTCACGCACCTGGACCGCTGCCTCACCTGCCGCAGTTGCGAAACCACCTGCCCTTCCGGCGTGCAATATGGCCGGCTCGTGGAAGTGGGCCGCAAGCACGCCGAGCAGATGGTGCCGCGCCCGTTGCGCCAGCGCCTCACGCGCCGCTTCCTCGCGGGCTTCCTGCCGCACCGCATGCTGTTTTCGCCGGTCATGCGCGTGGCCCAGCAAGTGCGCGCCCTGCTGCCGCGGCGCGTGCGCGACAAGGTGCCGGTGCGCCAGCGCCCGCTCGCATGGCCCACGGCAAGGCATTCGCGCAAGATGCTCATGCTCGCGGGTTGCGTGCAGCCTTCGATGATGCCGAACATCAACACAGCCACGGCGCGCGTGCTCGACGCGCTTGGCATCGAGACCGTGGTGGCGCCGCAGGCCGGCTGCTGCGGCGCGATCCGCCTGCACCTCGGCTACGTGGACGATGCCCTGCACGACGTGCGCGCGAACATCGACGCCTGGTGGCCCTACGTCGAGCAAGGCGTGGAAGCGATCGTCATGAACGCCTCCGGTTGCGGCGCGACGGTCAAGGAATACGCGCACCTGCTGCGCAACGATCCGGCCTACGCGGACAAGGCGCGACGCATTGCCGATCTCACGCGCGATCTTTCGGAGATCCTGCCCGCGTTCCAGGACCAGCTCGTAGCGGCCACGCGCCGGCGCGGCATTCACAGCGTGGCGTATCACCCGCCCTGCACGCTGCAGCACGGCCAGCAACTGCATGGCGGCGTGGAGAAGGTGCTCGCCGCGCTGGGGCTGGACGTGCGCCTGCCCGTCGACAGCCACCTGTGCTGCGGCTCCGCCGGGACTTATTCGATCACGCAGCCGCGCCTGTCCTACACGCTGCGCAACCAGAAGGTCGAGCGACTCAAGGCGCTGGAGCCACAACTGATCGTTTCGGCGAACATCGGCTGCATCGCGCACCTGCAGAGCGGCACGACGATTCCGGTCACGCACTGGATCGAACTCGTGGAACATATGCTGGCGGCCAACTGAGCCTGAGGGTTTCGATGACGAACCAGCGTAGCGAATCGCCGCTTTCGCCAACAGTCGGCCATTCGGCATAGGGCTTTCGGCGGACCGCAAACCGGCTTTTGGGCGCCTGGCGCGGTCCGCATAGTCCGTATAATGGCCCTCGTTCGCTTCAAGTTCGCCACTACGGCCGCGGCACGCGCGCGAGCGCAGCAACGCCCCGGCCGACCTCCATGCCGATGACCGATTTCGCTCACAATCTCGAAGCCGTCCGCCAGCGCATCGCCGCCGCCGCACGCAATGCGGGCCGCGCGCCGGAATCCGTCGCGCTGCTCGCGGTATCGAAGACCTTTCCGGCGCAAGACGTGCGCACCGCACACGCAGCGGGCCAGCGGGCCTTCGGCGAAAACTACGTGCAGGAAGCCGTGGACAAGATCGAGACGCTCGCTGATTTGCGCGCGAGCCTCGAATGGCATTTCATCGGACCGCTGCAATCGAACAAGACGCGCCCCGTGGCGGAACGCTTCGACTGGGTGCATTCCGTCGACCGTCTCAAGATCGCGCAGCGCCTCTCCGAGCAGCGCCCGGCCGGCATGGCGCCGCTGAACGTCTGCCTGCAGGTGAACGTGAGCGGCGAGGCGACCAAGAGCGGCGTGGCACCGCAGGAAGCCGCGCAGGTCGCGCACGCCGTCGCCGCGTTGCCCAACCTGCGTTTGCGCGGGCTGATGTCGATTCCCGAGCCCGAAGCGACGCTCGACGCGCAGCGCGCGCCGCACCGGCTGTTGCGCGAGCTCTTCGACGCCCTGCGCGCCGATGGCCTCGCGCTCGACACGCTCTCGATGGGCATGTCGGCGGACCTCGAAGCCGCCGTGCTCGAAGGCGCGACCATCGTGCGCGTCGGCACCGCCATCTTCGGTGCACGCGATTACTCTCACTGATTCCCTGACGCACTCCAACACCATGAAAATTGCCTTCATCGGCGGCGGCAACATGGCCGCTGCAATCATCGGCGGCTTGATCCGCAAGGGCGTGAGCGCCGGCGATCTCTACGCGATCGACCCCAACGAAGACGCACGCAAGCGCAGTGCGGATCAGTTCGGCATCCGCACCGGTGCGACCGCCGATAGCGCGCTCGCCGAATACGACGCGGTCCTGCTTGCCGTGAAGCCGCAGATCGCCAAGGCGGTGGCGGAATCGATCGCCCCGCATCTGGGCGCGCATCAGGTCGTGATCAGCATCATGGCGGGCATCCGCATCGAAGACCTCTCGCGCTGGCTCGACGGCCACGCGCGCATCGTGCGCACGATGCCCAACACACCCGCGTTGATCGGCATGGGCGCGACGGGCCTGTGCGCCGGCGGCGGCGTGGACGGGTCGGGCCGCGAACTGGCGTCGAACGTGCTCGGCGCGGTCAGCCAAACGGTCTGGTTCGACGACGAAAGCAAGATCGACGCCGTCACGGCCATCTCGGGCAGCGGCCCGGCCTACGTGTTCTATTTCATCGAGGCCCTCGAAGAGGCCGCCCGCCAGCTCGGCATGGACGAGCAGCAAGGCCGCGCGCTCGCCATCGCCACCTTCACGGGCGCGGCGCAGCTTGCGCTGCAATCCGACGAGCCGCCCGCGGTGCTGCGCGAACGCGTGACGTCCAAGGGCGGCACCACCGCCGCGGCGCTCGCTTCGTTCGACGCATCGGGCATCAAGGACGCGATCGTGCGCGGCGCGCTGGCCGCGGATGCGCGTGCGAAAGAGATGGGCGAGGAGTTCGGCAAGCAGTGATTTGATCCGGCGGGGTAGGCCCCGTCGGGCAGGGCCGGCCGGGCATGTCGGGCCACATTCGGCTCGGCCGGATCAGGGATGGCCAGATTCGTCCCGGTCAGGTCAGGCTTGGCCCGGTTCGGTACGGTCGTGCCGGGCCAGCCGCGATCAATGGTTGTGCGACCCGCGTTGCCGCGTCGCGCACGTAAAAAAAAGCGCCTGGAGGCGCTTTTTTTACGGCTGTTCCGCGCAAAGCCGGATCGCTTACATCCCCGCGATGGCGTAGTGCGCCGCAATCCCGACGAAGAGCGCACCGCCCAGCCAGTTGTTGTGGCGGAACGCCGCGAAGCACGGCATGCGCTCGCGGTCCTTGATGAGCGTGTAGTGGTAGATCGCGCAACCCACCGCCGCCGCCCAGCCCAGCCAGTACAGCACGCCAAAGTGCAGCGCCAGGCCGACCCAGACGTAGATGCCGAGCGTGAGCGCATAGCAGAGCATGATCGCCAGCACGTCGAAGCGGCCGAATGTGAGCGCCGACGTGCGGATGCCGATCTTGATGTCGTCGTCGCGGTCGACCATCGCGTATTCGGTGTCGTAGGCCACCGACCAGAACACGTTCGCCAACAGCATGATCCACGCGAGCATTGGCACATGGTCCTGAACGGCGGCGAACGCCATCGGAATGCCGAAGCCGAACGCGATGCCCAGATACGCCTGAGGAATCGCGAAAAAGCGCTTCGTGAACGGATACGAGCCCGCCACGAACAGCGCCACCACCGAAAGCTGCTTGGTGAGCGCATTGAGCGGCAGGATCAGCAGGAACGAGACGAACGCGAGCCCCACCGCAATCGCCACCGCCTCCCAGGCGCGGATGCGGCCCGAGGTGATGGGGCGCTCGGCCGTGCGCTTCACATGGCGGTCGAAGTCGCGGTCGGCGTAGTCGTTGATCGCGCAGCCCGCCGAGCGCATGAGCACCGTGCCCACCGTGAAGATCACGAGCAAGGACAGCGGCGGGCGGCCATTCGAGGCGATCCACAGCGCGTTGAGCGTCGGCCAGAGCAGCAGCAGGCTGCCGATCGGCTTGTCCATGCGGACGAGCCGCAGATAGAGCGGGAGTCGGGCGAACATGATGGGAGTTGGAAAAACGATGCCGCTATTGTAGGCGAGAGCCGAGATGCTTCGCCGCCTGACCATCATCGTCGTGGTCGGAAATTCGGGCACGATCGGCGGGCGTGATGGACGGGCGCGACCGGTTGGCACGATCAGTTGGCACAACGAGCCCGCCATGAAACGCGCCACGCCACCAGAAAAAAGCCCGCTGACTTGCCAGCGGGCTTTGCACTTCAGTCACTACGCCGATGCGAGAACCCGAGGGCGCGTAGCCACGTCCTGCGCAAGCGGGCCAGGGATCACGCCAGCATCGAGCGCAGCATCCACGCCGTCTTCTCGTGCGTCTGCATGCGCTGCGTGAGCAGGTCGGCGGTCGGCTCGTCATTGGCGGCCTCCGTCGACGGAAAGATCGCACGCGCGGTGCGCACGACGGCTTCCTGACCTTCCACGAGCTGGCGAATCATGTCCTCGGCGGCCGGCACGCCATCGGCTTCCGGAATCGACGAGAGCTTCGCGAAATCCTTGTAGGTGCCCGGCGCGTGCACGCCCAGCGCGCGGATCCGCTCGGCAATCGCGTCCACGGCCAGAGCCAGCTCGTTGTACTGCGTCTCGAACATCAGATGGAGCGTGTTGAACATCGGCCCCGTGACGTTCCAGTGGAAGTTGTGTGTCTTCAGATACAGCGTGTAGGTGTCCGCGAGCAGGCGCGAGAGCCCTTCCGCGATCTGCTTGCGCTCCGGGTCGCTGATGCCGATGTTCACGTGCTGCACAACCGATTTCCTGTCCATGCGAACTCCTTTTTTGGCAAAGAGACTAGCGGTCTTTCATTGCGGTCGCGTCGATGCGGCGCGCGCCGCCGTTCAGGCTCAGTGGCCCATCAGGTGTGCGAGCCCCTGCGTAGCGAGCGCTACGAAGCCGCTCGCCACGATCGCGAAGCCCACCATGCGGCGCACCACGTGCGTACCCTCGGCGCGCGTGCGCGCCATGGCGGCCGCGCGGCCCGCGCCTACGGTCTTGAGTGTCATCGTCATCGTCCTGGTCATGATCGTGCTCCTGTGTCGCCCTGCCCGCAGGCAGCGGCTGTGGCCCGAAGCCACACGCCGCCGCTCCTTTCCCGCTTATTTCGCCGCTTTCTGCGCCTCGGCGAGCGCCGCAATCGCCGCGCTCACGCCTTGCCCGTAGGCCGGATCGGCACGGCGGAAATGCTCGATCTGCCGTTGTACGATCTCGTCGGGCACGCCCGCGATGGCGCGCGCGATATTCGCGAAGAGTCGCTCGCGCTGACCCGCATCGAACAGGCGAAACAGCGCGCCCGGCTGGCTGTAGTAATCGTCGTCCTCGCGGTGATCGTAGTGATCGACCGCACCCGCTGCGAGCGCCGGCTCACCAGCCTGCGGACGCTGCGCAAAGTCGCCCGTGCGGCTCGGCTCGTAGTTCACGGTGCCGCCGAGGTTGCCGTCGGTACGCAGCGCGCCGTCACGGTGGAACGAGTGGAACGGACAGCGCGGCGCATTCACCGGAATCTGGTGATGGTTGACGCCGAGCCGATAGCGCTGCGTATCGCCGTACGAGAACAGACGCCCCTGCAGCAGCCGGTCCGGCGAGAAGCCGATGCCCGGCACCACGTTCGCAGGCGTGAAGGCGGCCTGCTCGACATCCGCGAAATAGTTCTCCGGATTGCGGTTCAGCTCGATCGTGCCCACGTCGATCAGCGGGTAGTCCTTGTGCGGCCACACCTTCGTGATGTCGAACGGGTTGTACGGCACCTTCGCGGCATCGGCCTCGGGCATCACCTGAATGCGGAAATGCCACTTGGGGAAGTTGCGCTTCTCGATCTCGCTGTAGAGATCGCGTTGCGCCGATTCGCGGTCCTGCGCGACCACCTGCGCCGCTTCGGCATCCGTGTAGTTCTCCACGCCCTGCGCCGATTTGAAGTGGAACTTCACGTAAAAGCGCTCGTTATTCGCGTTGATGAACGAAAACGTGTGCGAGCCGAAGCCGTGCTGCTGCCGATAGTTTTTCGGAATGCCGCGATCGCTCATCAGGATCGTGACCTGATGCAGCGACTCCGGATGGCGCGCCCAGAAGTCCCACGCCGCGACGTTGTTGCGCAGGTTCGTGCGCGGGTCGCGTTTTTGCGTGTGGATGAAGTCCGGGAATTTGAGCGGATCGCGGATGAAGAACACCGGCGTGTTGTTGCCGACGACGTCCCAGTTCCCCTCTTCCGTGTAGAACTTGATCGAGAAGCCACGCACGTCACGCTCGGCGTCGGCGGCGCCACGCTCGCCGGCAACCGTCGAGAAGCGCATAAAGAGCGGCGTTTCCTTGCCGACTTCGCTGAACACCTTGGCCTTCGTGTAGCGCGAGATGTCGTGCGTGACCTTGAGCGTGCCGAACGCACCCGAGCCCTTCGCGTGCACGCGGCGCTCAGGAATCACTTCGCGGTCGAAGTGCGCGAGCTTTTCGATGAGCCACACGTCCTGCAACATGACCGGGCCGCGCGGGCCAGCGGTCAGCGAGTTCTGGTTGTCGACGACGGGTGCGCCTGCTGCGGAGGTAAGGGTACGGTCGGTCATTCTGGACTCCTGATAAGAGCGGTGATCGGTGCGGCGAAGCGGCGTTCGGTGCAGGGACGCTGGCGAGCGCGCCAGCGGGTGGCTTCAGGCGGACAACGCCCGGTCGACGAGCAACGAAAACGCGACCGTGCGCAGGCCCGTAGCGACTCGCGCTGGAGCGGTGGTGCTGGTGGTGGTGGCGGTGGCGGTGTTCGGAACGTTGGTTTGCATCGCTTTCTCCAGTTGATCTTGGGGTGCATCGGTTGGAGAGACTGTATCAAGCACTATTGAGTCAAGTAATTTGATTATTTTAATCTATCAAATAGGCGAGACTTATTGGGGTCATACGCTTCTTTGTCCTGGCGCGTCCTTCATCGACCTTCTGATTGACACGTGGGCAGCACCACCCATACCTTCGAAAAGGTCAATCTGGGGTCGAAAGTTTTTTACAACTCCGATCGGCAAAGGGTTCGCCTGACAGGCGAAATGAACCTGAGAGTCAATAATATTTAATAAGGAGTATTGATGAAATACGCCGAACAACGCTCATTTTCCAGCGTACGTGTCATAGCGCTAGCGGCCGCACTTTGCGGATCGCTCGTCGTGACCGCTTGTGGTGGTGGATCAGATGCATTAGATGCCGTCGCGAAAGCAACGGCGAAGAGCGCCTACAGCCCATTTCCCACAACGATACAGCCCGGCCAATCCGCCTCGAATCTGTCACTCTCGGCAGGCGAGACCGCACCACGTTTTGCGCTGACGCTGCCCGTGGGCACGACCGCCGTCAAGATCGAAGCGGCGGGAGGAACCGGCAGCCCGGCCGTCACGCTCAGTTCCGATCCAAATTTCGGGTCCAGCAATAGCGACATGATTTGCGTGAACAGTCGCACTTGCCAGTGGGCGTTCGCACCGCTCACCGCGACGAAGACGATCTACATCATGGTCGGCACGCAATCGTCGTATAGCAATGTCACGCTGAACACCTTTGCTGGTCCGCAGCCCAACCAGGTCATTCCGCTCAATATAGGTGAGCCCATGTCCGGGCTGAGCGGACCAGCGAACAGGGTCTACTTTACTTTCAATGTCCCTGCGGGGGCGTCGCAGGTCGGCGTAGCGCTCACCGCCGGCGACGGTAACGCGCAACTGCTGGAGACTGAATCTCTGACAGATTTCAGCGCTGCCTACACATCCGGAACATCAATGATGCTGCCAATCGTTGCTGGAAAGACGTATTACTTTTTCCCGGACTCAGTGAAGGGCAATTCGAGTGGCCCCGTTCCATTCAACAACTACACGATGACCGGCTACGCCCAGTAAGCCCATGAGTGAGGCCGGACGCAAGCCCCGCCTCACTCGTGCAGCCCGAACAACGCACCCCTCAAGCCACCTCGGCAGGCACTTCGACCTTCTTCACACCCGGCAGCTCACAAGCGTGAATCGCATCGACGATGGCCTCGATCGCCGGCATGCGCGTGAAGCTCTTGCGCCACGCGAGCACAACGCGGCGGTCCGGCACCGGCTCGTCGAACGGCACATACGAGAGCAGGCCCGAGTCCACGCCGCCCGCATGCGGCTTCACTTCCGTCACGGACATGCGCGGCAGCACCGTAATGCCCACGCCGCTCGCCACCATGTGGCGGATCGTTTCCAGCGACGAGCCTTCGAACGTCTTCTGAATGCCGTCGGCGTTCTGCGAGAAGCGCATCAGCTCGGGGCACACGCCCAGCACGTGATCGCGGAAGCAATGGCCGCTGCCCAGCAGCAGCATGGTTTCCTGCTTGAGGTCGTCCGGGTCGATCTTCTCGCGCTGCTCCCACGCGTGGCCGGAAGGCAGCGCGACCACGAACGGCTCGTCGTATAGCGCGCGCAGCGTGAGCCCGGTTTCAGGAAACGGCAGCGCCATGATCGCCACGTCGATCTCGCCCTGCTTGAGCAGCTCGATCAGCTTGAGCGTGTAGTTCTCCTGCAGCATCAGCGGCATCTGCGGAACGCGCTTGATCATCTGCTTGACGAGCGTGGGCAGCAGATACGGCCCGATCGTGTAGATCACGCCCAGCCGCAGGGGCCCGACGAGCGGGTCCTTGCCCTGCTTGGCGATTTCCTTGATCGCGAGCGTCTGCTCGAGTACGCGCTGCGCCTGCGTCACGATCTGCTCGCCGATGGGGGTCACGCTGACTTCACTCGTGCCGCGCTCGAAAATCTGCACATTCAGCTCGTCTTCGAGCTTCTTGATCGCGACCGAGAGGGTCGGCTGGCTCACGAAGCACGCCTCGGCGGCCCGGCCGAAGTGGCGCTCGCGGGCAACCGCAACGATGTATTTCAATTCAGTGAGCGTCATTTCATTGGGGACCAATCAAAAAGGGTGAATCAATAGTTTGTACTTATACACCTATGGCGGCGATTCGCCAATAATCAACGCCCCTATGCGGGGCGGGATCATATACAGGGTCTGACGGTATAGCGGCGCGCAGGTTCCGCGCTTGCGGTGTTTGCGCTGACAGCGGGGAGGCATCGGCCACCGGATGCGGTAAGCAAACGCTAAGCCTTCAGATACTGCTCGCGCGCACCGAGCCAGCGATTCAGATGCTGCATGACGACGTGGGGCCACTCGCGCAGCAGGCACTCCGCCGCGTCGCGCGCCGGGTCGATCAGCCAGGCGTCGTTTTCGAGGCTCGCGAAGCGCAGCATGGCCGCGCCCGACTGACGCGCGCCGAGGAATTCGCCGGGGCCGCGAATCTCCAGATCGCGGCGCGCGATTTCGAAGCCGTCGGTCGTCTCGCGCATGGTCTGCAAACGCGCGCGCCCCGTGAGCGAGAGCGGCCCCGTATAGAGCAGCACGCACACCGACGCCGCTGTGCCGCGCCCCACGCGCCCGCGCAACTGGTGCAGCTGCGCGAGCCCGAAGCGCTCGGCGTGCTCGATCACCATCAGCGAGGCGTTCGGCACGTCCACGCCCACTTCGATCACGGTCGTTGCAACCAGCAGCTGCACTTCATTGCGCGAGAACGCGTCCATGACGGCAGCCTTGTCCGCGGACGCGAGGCGCCCGTGCACGAGCCCGACCGTAAGCTCCGGCAGCGCGGCCACGAGCGTCTCGTACGTCTCCACCGCGGTCTGGAGCTGCAGCGTCTCGCTCTCCTCGATCAGCGGGCACACCCAGTAGACCTGGCGCCCCGTGAGCGCCGCCGCGCGCACGCGGGCGATCACTTCTTCGCGGCGCGCGTCGGAGACGAGCTTCGTGAGAATGGGGGTGCGGCCGGGCGGCAACTCGTCGATGGTGGACACGTCGAGGTCCGCGTAATACGTCATGGCGAGCGTGCGCGGAATGGGCGTCGCCGACATCATCAGTTGATGCGGCTGGAACTCGCGCGCGGCGGCGCCGTGTTCCGGCGCTTTCGCGTTTTGCGCCTTGGCGCGCAGCGCGAGGCGCTGCTCCACGCCAAATCGATGCTGTTCGTCGACGATCACGAGACCGAGCCGCGCGAATTCCACGGCGTCCTGAATGATCGCGTGCGTGCCGATCACGAGCTGCGCGGTGCCAAGCGCCGCAGCTTCGATCGCGGCGCGCTTTTCCTTCGCCTTGAGGCTGCCCGAGAGCCAGGCCACCTGCACGCCGAGCGGCTCGAGCCAGCCGCGCAGCTTGCGCGCGTGCTGTTCTGCGAGGATTTCGGTGGGCGCCATGAGCGCCGCCTGATAGCCGGCGTCGATGGCCTGCGCGGCGGCAAGCGCCGCCACCACGGTCTTGCCGCTGCCCACGTCGCCTTGCAGGAGACGCTGCATCGGATGCGGCTGTTCGAGGTCGTGCGCGATCTCGCCGACCACGCGCTCCTGTGCCCCCGTCAGCTTGAACGGCAGCGCCTCGCGCAGACGCGCGAGCAGCGCCGTGCTGGAGTCACGTCCGGCCACGTGGCGCGCCATCGCGGGCGCCGCGCGTGTTCGGCGCTCTTCGTGCGCGCGCTTGAGCGAGAGCTGCTGCGCGAGCAGCTCATCGAACTTGATGCGTGTCCACGCGGGGTGCGTGCCGTCGATCAGCTCGTGCTCGTCGGCGTCGATGGGCGGATGGTGCAGCGTCTTCACCGCGTCCATCAGCGGCGGCAGATTGAGCGGCACCATGAATTCGTGCGCGACGGCGTCGGGCAGCAGCTCGGGCAGCGAGGCGCGCGAGAGCGCATTGTCGATCGCCTTGCGCAGATACGCCTGGCTCACGCCCGCCGTCGACGGATACACCGGCGTGAGCGCCTGCGGCAGCGGTACATCGCCCTCCACCACGCGCACCGCCGGATGCACCATCTCCATGCCGAAAAAGCCGCCGCGCACGTCGCCACGCACGCGCAGGCGCTTGCCCACCGCCATCTGCGTGACCTGCGAGCCGTAGAAGTTCAGAAAACGCAGATGCAGTTCGTCGCCGTTGTGGTCGCGCAGCTTCACGAGCAACTGGCGGCGCGGGCGATAAGCGATCTCGTTGTCGAACACCACGCCTTCGGTCTGCGCCACGCCGCCCGGCAACAATTCGCCGATGGGCGTGAGCGTGGTCTCGTCCTCGTAGCGCATCGGCAGATGCAGCACGAGGTCGATGTCGCGCGTGAGGCCGAGCTTGGCCAGGCGGTCGGCGGTTTTGGCGAGCTTGGGCTTGTCTTTTGCCGTGGCCTTGTCGGTGGCTTTATCCGTGGCTTTTTCGGCGGATGGCTTCCTGGCGGCGCGTTTGCGCGGTGCAGATGCCTTCGGCGCCTGAGCCTCGCCCGCCTCGTCGTGCTCGCGCACGTCCTCGTGCGCTTCGCTCGCGGCATCGGCTTCGGAGATCAATCGGCTAACGGACGAGGGCATGAGCAGCTTCGCAAGTACAATATCGGCTTTCCGGCAAGGCGCAGCGCGTGACGCGCGGCAACCCGCTCCAAACGGGCACGTCCCAAACGGGCATGTCCCGCAATCATAGCCGCTCGTAGTACGCGGGCGGGCATTGCGGCCGTTTTTGGGGGCACAACCGTGGGCCACACGCCAGGCGGTCCAGTTGCTCAAAAGCGGCGCGCGCCGGGTCTCAGCCGTATTTCCGTTTCATCAGGCCGTATGTTCAAGCTTTCCGATTTCGATTTCGATCTCCCTCCCGAACTGATCGCGCAAACCGCCCTGCCCGAGCGCAGCGCGAGCCGTCTGCTGGAGGTGGATAACACCACGCAACCCGCGAGCCTCACCGACCGCCGCTTCGCGGAGCTGCCTGCATGCCTCGCGCCCGGCGACCTGCTCGTCTTCAACGATACCAAGGTGCTCAAGGCGCGCTTCTTCGGCCAGAAGGCCAGCGGCGGCAAGATCGAGGTGCTCGTCGAGCGCCTGACCGGCGCGCGCACGGCGCTCGTGCAGATCCGCGCGAGCAAGAGCCCGGGCCCCGGCACGGTGCTGCGCCTCGCCGACGCGTTCGACGTCACGGTGGGCGAGCGCGTGGAGCCGTTCTTCACGCTGCATTTCCCCGACGACTGCCTGACGCTGATCGAGCAATTTGGCCGTCTGCCGCTGCCGCCCTACATCACGCACGACGCCGACGCGGGCGACGAGAAGCGCTATCAGACGGTGTTCGCGCAGAATCCCGGCGCGGTGGCCGCGCCCACGGCGGGCCTGCATTTCGACGACGCGCTCCTCGCGCAGCTCGACGCGCGCGGCGTGGAGCGCGCCACGCTCACGCTGCACGTGGGCGCGGGCACGTTCCAGCCGGTGCGCGTGGAGAACATCGACGAGCACAAGATGCACAGCGAGTGGTATCAGCTGCCGCAGTCGCTCGTCGACAAGATCGCGGCCGCGCGCGCGCGCGGCGGCCGCGTGATCGCGGTGGGCACGACCTCGATGCGCGCGCTCGAAGCCGCCGCGCGCGACGCCGAGCGCGAAGGCCGCGAACTCGCCGCCACGGCCGCCGAGACCGACATCTTCATCACGCCGGGCTACACATTCCGCGTGGTGGACCGGCTCGTCACGAACTTTCACCTGCCGAAGTCGACGCTCCTGATGCTGGTTTCAGCGTTCGCGGGCATCGAGACGATTCGCGCCGCTTATCGTCACGCGATTGAAGAGCGCTACCGTTTCTTCAGCTATGGTGACGCGATGCTGTTGACGAGAACCGAAGACGCCCTCAATCGCTGAGGCGCTCACGCCCCCTTTTCCCGCCGCCGCGCCGCGTGCGCGACGGCGTTTCACCCATTGCGCCGGACTGTTTTCCGGTAGCACAGGAGTCCATGCATGACCGACGGTCATCAAAACAATGCACGCGCCGAACATGGCGCATACCTGGGCGAACGCCCGCAAAACGGCCTGAAATTCGAGCTGCTCGGCACCGACGGCCTCGCGCGGCGCGGCCGCGTCACGCTGAACCACGGCGTGGTCGAAACGCCAATCTTCATGCCGGTGGGCACCTACGGCACGGTCAAGGCGACCCAGCCGCGCGAGCTCGAGGAAATGCGCGCGCAGATCATCCTCGGCAACACCTTCCACCTGTGGCTGCGCCCGGGTCTGGAGACGATCGAGGCGCACGGCGGCCTGCACCGCTTCATGGGCTGGAACCGGCCGATCCTCACCGATTCGGGTGGCTTCCAGGTGTTCTCGCTCGGCGACCTGCGCAAGATCTCGGAAGATGGCGTGCGCTTTGCCTCGCCCGTGAACGGCGACAAGCTGTTCCTCTCGCCCGAAGTGTCGATGCAGATCCAGAAGGTGCTGAACTCGGACATCGTCATGCAGTTCGACGAGTGCACGCCCTACGCGACCAACGGCGTGCCCACCACGCACAAGGAAGCGGCCGACTCCATGCGCATGTCGATGCGCTGGGCGCAGCGCTCGATCGACGAGTTCAACCGCCTCGGCAACCCGAATGCGCTGTTCGGCATCGTGCAGGGCGGCATGTTCGAGGACCTGCGCGACGAATCGCTCGCCGGCCTCTCGCAGATGCCGTTCCACGGCTTTGCGATCGGCGGCCTTTCGGTGGGCGAGCCGAAGGAAGACATGATGCGCGTGCTCGAGCACATCGCGCCGAAGCTGCCGGCCGACAAGCCACACTACCTGATGGGCGTGGGCACGCCCGAGGATCTGGTGGCGGGCGTGGCCTCGGGCGTCGACATGTTCGACTGCGTGATGCCCACGCGCAACGCGCGCAACGGCTGGATCTTCACGCGCTTTGGCGACGTCAAGATCCGCAACGCCGTGCACCGCAACTCGCTGCGCCCGCTCGACGAGCAGTGTGGCTGCTACACCTGCCGCCACTTCACGCGCGGCTATCTGCACCACCTGCACCGCGTGGGCGAGATCCTCGGCGCGCAGCTCAACACGATCCACAACCTGCACTACTACCTCGAGCTGATGAGCGAGATGCGCGCGGCGATCGAGACAAAGACGTTCGAGGCGTTCAGGAAGCGCTTTGCCGAGCAACGCGCGCGCGGCGTGGATTGAGCGCCGGCCCGGCGGCCCCGCGGCCCGGCGACATCGCGAAGGCCGTCGGGCGTCGGGGCGCAGCAGCGGCGCTTGCCGACGGCGCTTTCGAAGGTTTCCGATATCGGGACGCGGCAAGTGCCGCCAGACTTTACAATTGCCTTTCGCTACGTCGACGCTTCATGGGCGCGTCATTCATGCTTCATGGGCGCTCCCGCCCCCGAGCGAGCCACGTCGAACCCCGCCCAGGCGGGCAAATACGTGATAACAGCTTGATCGGAAAGCCCATTTTGCGTCGTCGTCGCGTATCTTGCCGGTGGTAGAATAACCGGCTCGCTTTTTGATCGTATCTTTGATCGTAGTGATCGTATAAACGGAGAGACCAACGTGTCGTTCATTTCCAATGCCTTCGCCCAAGGCTCCGCAGTCGGTGGCGCAGAATCGAGCCTCATGAGCTTCCTGCCGCTCATTCTGATGTTCGCCGTGCTGTACTTCATCATGATTCGTCCGCAGATGAAGCGCCAGAAGGAACACCGCAACATGCTCGCCGCCATGGCCAAGGGCGACGAAGTCATCACGAGCGGCGGCATCGTCGGCAAGGTGACCAAGGTCAGCGAAGCCTATGTGGGCGTCGAAATCTCGGACGGCACGGAAATCACCGTGCAGAAGTCGGCGGTCTCGACCATCCTGCCGAAGGGCACGATCAAGTCGCTGTAAGCCTCCAGCGATCACTCCAGGCCGCCGCACCAATGCGCGGCCTTGCGCGTCCGGCCCCGCCACTGCATCGCCCGCGAAGGGCATCATGAAGGCTCGGTCGGACGCACGCACATCGTGCAGGCCATTCCCCTCCCCCGTTGGGCCAACCAATGAACCGTTACCCCCTCTGGAAATATGTCGTGATGCTGGTGGCGCTCGCCATCGGCCTCGTGTACACATTGCCCAATTTCTTCGGCGAAGCGCCGGCGGTCCAGGTATCGAGCGGTAAAGCCACCGTCAAGCTGGACTCGGCCACGCTCGCACAGATCGAAGCCGCGCTGCCCGCGAACAACATCAAGGCCGACGACGTCACGTTCGACAACTCGACGATGAACGCGAACATCCGCGTGCGCGTTGCCGACACCGACACGCAGCTGCGTCTGAAGGACGTGCTTACGAAGGCGCTGAACCCCGATCCGAGCGATCCGAACTACATCGTCGCGCTGAATCTGCAAAGCGCCTCGCCCCGCTGGCTGACGGCGCTGCACGCGCTGCCGATGTACCTCGGTCTGGATCTGCGCGGCGGCGTGCACTTCCTTCTGCAGGTCGACATGAACGGCGCGCTCAACAAGAAGCTCGACTCCGACTCTTCGGACGCCCGCACGATCCTGCGCGACAAGAACATCCGCGACGGCGGCGTGAACCGCGTCGGCCAGAGCGTCGTGATCAACTTCGCCGATCCGGCCGTGGCCGAGCAGGCGCGCACGGTGCTCTCGGGCTCCGGCGGCGTGAGCGAACTCGTGTGGGCCACGCAGAGCGCGCCCGACGGCGGCTCGCAGCTCGTCGGCACCTTTACGCCGGCCGTGAAGAAGACGGTCCAGGACGCCGCGCTCAAGCAGAACATCCAGACGCTGCATAACCGCGTGAACGAGCTCGGCGTGGCCGAGCCCGTGATCCAGCAGCAAGGCGACGACCGCATCGTGGTCGAGCTGCCGGGCGTGCAGGACACTGCGAAGGCGAAGGACATCATCGGCCGCACGGCCACGCTCGAAGCACGTCTCGCCGACCCGCTGGGCCTGCATCCGGACCCGAGCGCACCGGTGCCGCCGGGCGACGAGCTCTTCACGCAAGGCAACGTCGGGCCCGTGCTGCTGCGCAAGCAGGTGATCTTTACGGGCGACCGCATCATCGACGCCTCGGCCGGCTTCGACGAGCACAACCGTCCGTCGGTCAACATCCGTCTCGATTCGGCGGGCGGGCGCGCGGTGCGCGCCGTCTCGCGCGACAACATCGGCAAGCCGATGGCGATGGTGCTGTTCGAGAAGGGCAAGGGCGAAGTGCTCACCGTCGCAACGATCCAGTCGGAGCTCGGCGACCGCTTCCAGATCACCGGCCAGCCCACGCCGCAGGCCGCCGCCGACCTCGCGCTGCTGTTGCGCGCAGGCTCGCTCGCGGCGCCGATGGACATCATCGAAGAACGCACGGTTGGCCCGAGCCTCGGCGCGGACAACATCCGCAAGGGCTTCGACTCGGTGGTCTACGGCTTTGCCGCGATCGCCGTGTTCATGATCGCCTACTACGTGCTGTTCGGCCTGATCTCGATGATCGGCCTCTCGGTGAACCTGCTGCTGCTCGTGGCCGTGCTCTCGATGCTGCAGGCCACGCTCACGCTGCCGGGCATTGCCGCTATCGCGCTCGCGCTCGGTATGGCGATCGACGCGAACGTGCTCATCAACGAGCGCGTGCGCGAAGAGCTGCGCCACGGCGCGCCGCCGCAGCTCGCCATCCAGAACGGCTACGCGCACGCCTGGGCGACGATTCTCGACTCGAACGTGACCACGCTCATTGCCGGTCTCGCGCTGCTCGCGTTCGGCTCGGGCCCGGTGCGCGGCTTCGCGATCGTGCACTGCATCGGCATTCTGACCTCGATGTTCTCGGCCGTGTTCTTCTCGCGCGGTCTCGTGAATCTCTGGTACGGCGGCAAGAAGAAGCTCAAGTCGCTGGCCGTGGGCCAGGTGTGGCGTCCGGAGCCCGAAATGGCCGCGGACACGGCCGCTACGCCCGCACTGGGCGCGGCCGACGCCGGCACCGACACGGGCCGCGCCGTCGCGCAGTCCGCCAAGCCGCGCGAAACCGCGAAGGCCGGCGCCAAGGGTGCCGCGCGCGCCAAGCCCACGGTGCGCCGGCGCAACAGCCCCGACAACACGGGCTCGTCCCGCTGATACGGAGTCAAGAACATGGAATTTTTCCGCATCCGCAAAGACATCCCGTTCATGAAGCACGCGTTGATCTTCAACGCGATTTCCTTCATTACGTTCCTCGCGGCGGTGTTCTTCCTGTTTCACCGCGGCCTGCACCTGTCGATCGAATTCACGGGCGGCACGGTGATCGAAGTGCAGTACCCGCAGGCGGTCCCGCTCGAACCGGTGCGCGATTCGCTCGCGAAGATCGGCTATGGCGACGCCCAGGTGCAGAACTTCGGCACCTCGCGTGACGTGCTGATCCGCCTGCCGATCAAGCAGGGCCTCTCCTCGGCGCAGCAGAGCGATCAGGTGATGTCCACGCTCAAGGCCGACAATGCGCAGGTGCAGTTGCAGCGCGTGGAGTTCGTCGGGCCGCAGGTCGGCAAGGAGCTCGCCACCGACGGCCTGCTCGCGCTCGCCTGCGTGGTGGCGGGCATCATCATCTACCTGTCGTTCCGCTTCGAGTGGAAGTACGCCGTGGCCGGCGTGATCGCCAACCTGCACGACGTGGTGATCATTCTGGGCTTCTTCGCGTTCTTCCAGTGGGAGTTCTCGCTCTCCGTGCTCGCGGCGGTGCTCGCGGTGCTCGGCTACTCGGTGAACGAATCGGTCGTTATCTTCGACCGGATTCGCGAGACCTTCCGGCGCGAGCGCAAGATGAGCGTCACGGAAGTCATCAACCACGCGATCACGAGCACGATGTCGCGAACCATCATCACCCACGGCTGTACGGAAATGATGGTGCTCTCGATGTTCTTCTTCGGCGGCCCGACGCTGCACTACTTCGCGCTCGCGCTGACGGTGGGTATCCTGTTCGGTATCTATTCGTCGGTGTTCGTCGCGGCGTCGATCTCGATGTGGCTCGGCGTCAAGCGCGAGGACCTCATCAAGGACAAGAAGGACAAGTACGATCCGAACGATCCGAACGCAGGCGCCCAGGTTTAATCAGCGCTGCGTTCCATTGGACGCTATCGAATGAAAAAGCCGGTTCGCGAGAACCGGCTTTTTTGTTTTCCTGCCCCCACAGAGCACGCCGATCTTTATGAGATTGACGGCTCATGGCCGCGTGTAGCATCGCCATGGCCAATTCTTTGGGAGGGCTGCCATGTTGTATCTCACCGACAAAGAAATCCCGTACTACAAAACGGGCTTCTGGAAACAACGATGGAACCCGTGTGAAGGCTGCAAACCAGTAAGCGTGGAAGGTCTCTCGCCTGACAAACCACCGCCACCGTTGCCGAAGCCACCCAGGGAGAAGTCCGCACCGCAGCAGAAGGCAATCAAGATCCCACCGTTCGACATACAGGAAATACCGGACGCAATGCGGCTCGAAGGGATGCCCATGGCTGCGAAGCTCATGAAGCGATGGTTCGCAGGTGTCCTGAACTATGCACCGACTGACGATGATCTTGCCGCCGAGATTAATCAGGATGGCAAACCCTACCCGCCGGACATGTATGACACCACCACGATCAAGATGGATTGGGTTCTGAAATTCAAGCGTGCAGCGGATCAATACAACTATCTAGTGAACAATGCAATTTACCGGCAGGCCACGTTCCAACCACTCCGCGACAAACTGATGCCGTTTAGAGACGCAGCCACATCATTCGATTCATGGGACCTGTGCAAAGGCAGTATGTCGGTTCTTCACCGTCATTTTCACTTTCAGTATGTAGGCGTGGGAAGTTCGCTTTCGCAAAAAATTGACGACTTCATCGAATCACAGTTTCAAAGAAGCGGCGTCCCCGATGATCTTACCGGCGCACTGGGCTCTTTCAACTTCTACGCGGCGCCAGCAGAGGTGAAATTCGAACACATCAAGAGAGAGGCCGTAATATCCAGTGTTTATGTATATATCAAGGATAGCTATGACTTCACAGACAAACCCGGTGACGTGTCACAGTACCTCGGTCATTGGAGCAGCAAGGGGGTAATCGTCGTGCCGTACAACGGCCTGGTGGGACAACTCAATGTCCCATCCTTGTATCTGCCTTATCCAGTTGCACGTGGCGATATGAGGGTAAAGGGAAATATCTACTATCCGGTTCATAACAGTGACTTCCGGCAGTGGGCCATCAAACATCAGAGGGGCGGCGACTTCATCATTTTCTCAGACCGTAAACGTTGTCGACTTCGCACGCCGATACGGATCAAGTTATGAAGAAGCTGCTCATCGCAGGCATATTGCTGGCGCTGATCTATATTTTCGTCACACATCGATCGAACTCGAACGCGAGTAGCTGCGTGCGCAGCACGTCGCCCGACGGGCTGTATATTGCCGAGGAATGCCGGCTGAATTGGAACCATCGCGATAACCCCGAGTTTGTTGGCCGCGTCTATGATGCCGCCTCCGGCAGGCTAATCGCCCGACGAACGTTTTCCACGCCGTCACCGAAGATAATGTGGGCCGACAACTACGTTCAGTTTCAGATTGGCGGCGAAGATGACGACCTCGTGTTCCTGCCCCCCTCGCTCTACGACCGCATCAATGCGCTTTATTGGCGAATGACTGCGTGGTAGATCAAACGAGGCCCGCGTTCGCCGGCCTCGTTGCCTGCGCAACGCGCGCGTTGGGGACCCGTGCTACTGCTTGATGCCTTCGGCCTGAATGTGCAAGGTAGTCTTCATCTTGAAGCCGTATTTCTTGCCCGAGTCCATGCCGTAGTCGTCGCGATTGAGTTCCGCTTCAGCCTCCACGCCGCACACCTCGCGCTTGAGCACCGGGTGCTGCATGCACTTGAACGATTCGATCTCGAGCTTGAGCGGGCGCGTCACGCCGTGCAGCGTGAAGGTGCCGATCACTTCCTTGGGCTTGTCGCCGTCGAAGACGATCCGTGTGCCCTTGTAGGTGGCGGTCGGATATTTCTCGACGTCGAAGAAGTCGTCGCCCTGGAGGTGCTTGTCGAGCTGCGGGTTGCCGGTCTGCACCGAGGCCGTGTCGACCGTCACGTCGACGGTGCCGGTCCTGGCCGCCCGGTCGAGCGTGACCGTGCCCGAGGATTTCGTGAACTTGCCGCGCCAGATCGACAAACCGCCGAAGTGATCGGCCTCGAAGCTCGGAAAGGTGTGGTTCGGGTCGAGCTGGTAGGTGTCCGCGGCATGCGCGAGCGACGCGGCGAGCGACACCGCTGCGGCCCCTGCGGCCATCAACACGAATCTGTTCAAGTACGCCTCCTTTGTGTTCAGTGCGCACGCTACGTGGCACATCGCCGGCAACGCCGTGATAGAGAACCGCGCCGCCGCACGCGTTGCCCACTACTTGTGCGCGACGACGATGTGAAACTTGATCAGCACTTCGTCCGCGACGGTCGAGGTGTCCCTCCACTCGCCCGTGCCGATGCCGAACGCGAGCCGATGAATGGGCAGCGTGCCGTCGAAGGTCTGCGTCGCGCCCTGCTGCGTGAGCACGACCGGCGCCACGACCTGCTCCGTATGCCCCTTGATCGTGAGGTTGCCGCTCACGCTGTACTGGCTCGGGCCGGTCGACGCGATCGACGTGGCAACGAACGTGGCCTGCGGATACGCCTTGGCGTCGAACCATTCGGGGCCGCGCACCGAGTCGTTATAGCTTGCGTCGCCAAGGTCGTAGCTGCCGGTATCGACGCTCAGGCGAGCCGTGCCCGCCGCCGGCTTCGCCGGGTCGAAGTTGATCTGCGCGTCGAACTTCGTGAAGCTGCCCTCCACGGGCACGCTCATTTGCCGCGAGATCGCCACGAGCGTACTCTTGCTCGCGTCCATTTGCGCCCAGGCTGCACTGCTTGCCGCCAAAAAGGCCAGCGCCGCGAACGCTGCCCGCACGAGCACCGCCCCCACCCTGGCGAGGCGCGCCCGGCTTCTCATCCAACGCGCCAGTCCTGCCAATGCTTCCATGCTTTTCCCCAACCCGGGCGTTGGGAACCTCCGCTAATCACAGCCGCCGCCCGCGCGGACCCTGTGGAGGGATGGCCGGTCACTCGGCCGCTCAAAAAGAAAGATAACCTGGTGGCGTGACTGCGAGCAGAATGCAAACATCCGCCGCCAGGGCAAAATCCGGCGCGCCCGCGGCGGCGCAGCACCGGCGCGCGGCAATGCCCGCCGTGCAAAGCCGGCCCGCCAGTCTGCGCTGGCGCACGATGGCTGCGCGGATGGCATACGCAGGTGCAGCAAACGTGGCACACTCCCACGCCGTTCGGGCGGCCAATGCGGCCGCCCCATCGAACGCGCGGCTCGCCGCGCCCCGTTGACGAAGGAAACGCGTGCTACCGGGCCGTTTGGTAACATGGTCGCCAACGCCGCTGCGTCGCCAGCACCTTTCGTTCCGTTCACGTCGTTTTGCGTCTTCTGCCCGCATGGCCCAGGACAATCTGATCGCGTGTCACGAATGCGACGCGCTCTACCAAAAGCCTCGCCTGCTCGGGCGACAGAGCGCGCGCTGCACGCGCTGCGGCGCAACGCTCTATAACAGCGCTTCGTCGCAGCTCGACCGCATCTGCGCGATCACCATCGCCGCGCTCGTCACGTTCGTCATCGCGCAGTCGTTTCCCATCATCGAACTCGATGCCAACGGCATCATCTCGCAGTCGAGTCTGTTCGGCGCGCTCGTGGTGCTGTGGAACGAGGGCATGGAGATCGTCGCGGTGATGGTTTTTTTCGCAACCATCCTCTGCCCGCTCACCGAGCTGGTCGCGCTGCTCTATGTGCTGCTGCCGATCCGGCGCGGCTACATTCCACCGGGCTTCAACCTCGTGCTGCGCACGATCCAGTTCGTGCGGCCCTGGGGCATGCTCGAAGTCTTCATGCTGGGTGTGCTCATCACCATCGTGAAGATGGTGAGCCTCGCGCGCGTGATTCCGGAGACCGCGCTGTTCGCGTTCGGTGCGCTCACACTCATGATCACCGTGGTCCTGACCTTCGACGCGCGCACGCTATGGGACGTGGCCGACGCCCTGCGCGAAAGCGCGCGCGGCGCGCGCCGCGGCAGTGCGGGTCCGGCGGGCAGCGGGACGGGTTCGGGTGGGCCGGGCGGTTCGGGCGGCCTTGGTGGTTCGGGCGGCCTTGGCGGTTCGGGCGGCCTTGGCGGTTCGGGCGGCCTTGCTGGTTCGAGCAGCCTGGGCGGTGCCGCCGCGCATGGCCTCTCCCGGGACGCAAGCGACATGAGCGGCACCGGGGTGCCCGGGGCGACCTCGGACGAGGGCGGACTCGATATCGACCCCATCGGCGCGCTCGACCCGGGCGTGCCCGCAGTGCTCGCTGAGGACGCGCGCGAAGCGAGCGACGCAGCCGGCGGCACCAATCCCGCATCCAGTGAAGACGCACCACGCGCCCCCGACGCGATCGGCCCGCTTGCCAGCCCAGAGATCCACGATCCCGCCGCGCCGAAGGGGCACGGCGGCGGCGCAAACGCGCCTGGCTGGACCCCGCAATGAACGCCCAGCGCACCGAGGCATCACGATGAAATTCACCACCGCCACCGACGCCGGCCTCGTCTCCTGCCACGCCTGCGGCCACGTCCAACCGCGCGCGCGCGCGGGCGGGCACGCACGCTGCGCGCGCTGCGACTCGCCGATGCACGAGCGCCATCCCGACAGCCTCACGCGCACCTGGGCGCTGCTCTTCGCCGCCGCGATCCTGTACATCCCCGCGAATCTGCTGCCGGTGATGCACACGGCCTCGCTCGTCGGCGAGGAGGACGACACCATCATGAGCGGCGTCGCTTACTTCTGGACTTCGGGCGACGCCCCGCTCGCAGTGATCGTCTTCATCGCGAGCATTCTCGTGCCCATGCTCAAGCTCTCCGTGCTCGCCCTGCTCTGCACCACGGCGCAGCGCCGCTCCACGTGGCGCCCGGTCGAGCGCACGAAGCTTTATCGGCTCGTCGAGTTCATCGGCCGCTGGTCGATGCTGGACGTGTTCGTTGTCACGCTGACTGTCGCGCTGGTACGCTTCCAGTCGCTTGCGGTGATTACGGCGGGGCCCGGCGCGATCGCGTTCGGCTCGGTCGTGATCCTGACGATGATCGCGTCGATGCAGTTCGATCCCCGCCTCATCTGGGATCCGGTAGACGAAGACAAACAGCAACCCTCGCAACACTCTCAGGATCGCCCTCATGAATAGTCCGAAAGGACCGACCCCGCCCTCGGGCGGTGCGCCTTCTGGCGGTGGCTCGCTACCGCCCGATCTGCCCGAACCGGACATCGTCAAGCCGAGGCGCTGGCTCCCTTCGCTCGTCTGGATCGTGCCGCTCGTCGCGGCGCTGATCGGCGTGGCACTCGTGGTGAAGTCCGTGGCCTCGCGCGGCCCGACCATCACGATCAGCTTCATGACCGCCGAAGGGCTCGAGCCCGGCAAGACCAAGGTCAAGTACAAGGACGTCGACATCGGCTCGGTGCGCGCCATCAAGCTCTCGCCGAATCTCTCGCGCGTGCTCGTGACCGTGGAGCTCACCAAGGACGCCGAAAACTTCGCCAAGAAGGACAGCCATTTCTGGGTCGTGCGCGCGCGCATCGGCGCGAGCGGCGTCTCGGGCCTCGGCACGCTGCTCTCGGGCTCGTATATCGGCGCCGACGCAGGCCGCTCGAACGACACCGCAACCGACTTCGTCGGGCTGGAAACGCCGCCGGCCGTCACCATCGACGAAAAGGGCCATCGCTACACACTGCATAGCGACAATCTGGGTTCGCTCGACATCGGCACGCCCATCTTCTATCGCCGCATCCAGGTGGGCCAGGTGACGGGCTACTCGCTCGACAAGGACGGCAACGGCGTCACGGTGCAAGTGTTCGTGAGCGCGCCCTACGACCAGTACGTGGGCACCAACACGCGCTGGTGGCACGCGAGCGGCGTGAACGTGCAGCTCGATTCGAGCGGCATCAAGGTCAACACGCAGTCGCTCGCGACCGTGGTGGTGGGCGGCCTCGCGTTCGAGGCGCCGCCAGGCCAGGCCATGGGTCCGCAGGCGCCCGACAACTCGACCTTCACGCTCGCGTCCGACGAGACCGAAGCGATGCGCGAGCCGGACGGCGCGCCGGTGCGCGTGGTGATGTACTTCAACCAGTCGCTGCGCGGCCTCTCGGTGGGCGCGCCGATCGACTTCCGTGGCATCGTGCTTGGCCAGGTGACCGACATCGGCATCGAGTACGACCCGAAGGAGCACAACTTCACGATGCCGGTGGCGATGAACCTGTATCCGCAGCGCCTGTCGCGCCGCATCCACGGCGAGGCGCCCGCGCCGCATTCGGCGCAAAGCCAGGAGCTCGTCAAGCGCCTCGTCGAGCGCGGACTGCGCGGCCAGTTGCGCACCGGCAATCTGATCACGGGCCAGCTCTATATCGCGCTCGACATCTTCCCGAAGGCGCCGGCCGCGAAGGTGGACCTCGACCACGACCCCATGGAGCTGCCGACGATTCCGAACTCGCTCGAGGAATTGCAGCTGCAGGTCGCCGACATCGCGAAGAAGCTCGACAAGATTCCGTTCGACCAGATCGGCATCAATCTGAACGACTCGCTGAAGAACGCGAACCAGTTGTTCGGCAAGGTCAACGACGAGATCCTCCCGCAGATGCGCGGCACGCTCGACCAGGCGCAGAAGACCTTCAACGCCGCGCAGTCCACGCTGCAGCAGGATTCTCCGATGCAAACGGACGTGCACCAGGCGCTGCAGGAGCTCACGCGCACGCTGCAGTCCCTCAACGCGCTCTCGGACTATCTGGAGCGCCATCCCGAATCGCTGCTGCGCGGCAAATCAGGAGACAAGCCATGACGTTTCGCCGGCTCCCCCTGCGGCTCCCGGCAGCCCTTGCGGCGCTCGCCCTTGCGGCGGCGCTCGCGGGCTGCGCCTCGCCCGGCAGCCGTTTCTACACGCTGAGCCCCACCGACGACGCCGCACACGCGAGCGTCGCCTCGACCACGGGCAACCCGGCGCTGCTCGTTGCGCTGGCGCCGGTCGACGTGCCGCCGCAGGTCGCGAAGTTACAGCTCGTCGTGCAAAACGACCCCACCCAGGTCAAGGTGCTCGAGCAGGAGCGCTGGGCTTCGCTGCCCGGCGACGAGATCCGCCGCGCGCTCTCGGGCGACCTCACGCAGCAGCTCAACACCATCGACGTGTATGGCTCGCCGCATCCTGAAGGCGTGCCCGTGTACCGCGTGAGCGTGCAAGTGCAGCGCTTCGAATCGTGGCCGGGCTCGCATGCCCTCATCGACGCGGTCTGGAGCGTGCGCTCGCTCGATTCGCAGGCGGTCATGACCTGCCGCAGCGTGCTCAATGAGCCCGTCGGCGACGGCTATGACGCGCTCGTGGTCGGCCACCGGCGCGCGGTGGCGGCGCTCTCGCAGGCCATCGCAAGCGGCGTGCGTACGCTTGCCGCCGCACCGCAGACGAGCGCGCCGGCCACCACGAAGAACGGCACGAAAAACGCGCACATGAAGCCGGTGACCAACCTGGCCTGCCCGCAGGCCATGTCTGCCGCCGCTACGGCGGGCTGACACTCCGGGTAGGGACGTCTCGATGATCGCGGTGTCGTGCGCGCCGCGTTCATCTGGCTTGCCGGCTGCGCCTCAGACATCCCCTGCGCTGGCGCCTCCGCGGCGCTTGCGCACCGCACGCCAGTGCCGGCGCGCCCGCCAGGAACATCCACCCGCCCCGCTGCCGCCCGCCCCTCTTACGCCGCCCGCGCGTCCCAAAACAACGCGCATCGACGATCCCCTGCGGCCCAACTCGAACAGGCGATTCCGCGCGAGCCGCGATAATGCCGCTTTACCCTACTGCCTGACGTTTTTGTATGTTTCGTTCGTTCACGACGCTCTGGAAAAAATGGCGCGCTTCGCGCAGCGCGGTTCGTCAGCTCGACGCGCTGCTTGCCATCGCCGACGCCGACGCGCCCTACGCGGAGCGCAGCGACTGGCTGATCGAGCTCGCGCACTGGATCCACCGGCGCGGCAAGCTCGACGCCGACGCCACGCCTTCCGCCACGGCGCCGGATGCGCCGCTGCGCGCGCCGCCCGAGCACGCGCGCGTGCGCTATCTGCTGCACGTGCTGGACCGCAATCCGGCATGGAAGGCCAACGTGGGCGCAATGGTGCGCAAGCTCCTGCGCGAGAGTGACAGCATCACGCTGCTCTGCGACGCGGGGATGCCGGTCCACTCGGGCCTGTTCGGCGCGCTCATCGGCCGCGTGCAGGCGCAACTGATTCCGCCGGCGCCCAATCGACGCGACCTCGCGGCGCTTGTCACGCTGATGTTCCCCGCCACCCACGATCCGGAGTGGATCGCGACGCTGCCGCGCGACCTGCTTGCGCGCCTGCAGGCCCTGATCGCGGAGCCCGCCGCCCTGCAACCTGGCGCCGCCGCCGAACTCACCACCGTATCCGCGAGCAGCCCCGCCGATGACAGCGCGCCAGGCGCGCGCGCCGCTGCGCCCGCGGCGCTGCCCAACGAGTTCTCGCTCGACCTGCTCACGGCGCTGCACAACCTGACCTGCCAGATCAGCTCGACGGGTCTCTCGCCGACGGTGCGCAGCCGCCTGTCCAGCGAGGACGCGCGCGTGGCCGTCGAAAAGCTGTCGTTCTTCCGCCTCACCCGCGCGATGCTTGCGGTGGAGAACGCGCGCGATGCGGGCGAGCCCGCGCGCCTGCTGCAGGAAGTCGCGTGGCTGCGCCTCTTGCTCGACGACTGCCGCAAGGCCACCGACGACGTCTTCGCGCACCTCTACCGCCACGGCGTGCGCGTGGACACGGTGTTCCAGGTCTTGCGCATGCGCATGCGCATCGTGCGCGCGGAGCGCCTGCTCGACGCGTGGATGGCCGCCGACGATCCCTCGACGCAGGCGCGCCTCGTCGCCGAGCTCGTGCAGGCGAACCAGAAGAGCCAGAGCGTGGCGTACCTCATGCGCAGCAACTTCGCGCTGCTCTCGCGCAAGGTGGTGGAGCTTTCCGCCGATACGGGCGAGCACTACATCGCCCGCGACCGCGCCGAGTACCTCACCATGCTGCGCATGGCGGCGGGCGGCGGCCTCGTCACGGCGGTCACGGTCTACGTGAAATTCGGCATTACGGGCGCGCACCTGCCCTCGATGATCGAAGGGCTTTTCGCGGGCATCAACTACGCGCTGAGCTTCCTTGTCATGCACTTCTGCCACTTCTCGCTCGCGACCAAGCAGCCCGCGATGACGGCGCCCACGCTCGCCCGCGAGCTCGACGGCGCCAACGAGAGCGCGGGGCGCGCGCGCTTCGTGTCGTCGGTGGTGGCGCTGATCCGCACCCAGGCCGCCGCCGTGCTCGGCAACGTGCTGCTCGTGTTTCCGGCCTGCCTCGCGATCCAGCTCGTGTGCGGCTGGCTCTTCCACACGAACCTGATCACGCCGGCGAAAGCGCACGCCACGCTCCAATCGTTCTCGCTCATCGGCCCGACGCCGTTCTACGCCGCACTGACGGGCGTACTGCTGTGGGCCTCGAGCCTGTTCGCGGGCTGGGCCGACAACTGGTTCGTGCTGCACCGCGTCGAGGATGCGCTCGCGTGGAACCGCCGCCTGCGCATGACGCTGGGTGCCGCGGGCGCGGCGCGCCTCGCCCACTTCTGCCGCACGAACGTGGCAGGCGTGTGGGGCAACCTCGTGCTGGGCATGTTGCTCGGTCTCGTGCCGGCAATCGTCTCGGCCGTCGCGTTCCACTTCGAGGTGCGGCACGTGACGCTCTCGTCGGGCTCGATCGGCGTGGCGCTCGGCGTGCTCGGCACAGCCACGCTCAAGAGCGGCGAGCTCTGGTGGGCCGTGGCGGGTGTAGCGAGCATGGCCGTGCTCAACGTGACGGTGAGCTTCGCGCTCGCGCTGCACATGGCACTGCGCTCGCGCGACCTCGGGCGCAAGGATGTTCGCCCGCTCATGCGTGCGTTCTGGCGGCGCGTGACGCGCCATCCGATCGATCTCGTGTGGCCGATCCGGCGGGGGCGGGCCACGGATCAAGAAGGTTGAAAGCCGATCGGGGCATTACCTCGGCGAGTTGACGGACGATAAGGTGCGGTAGACGCCTGGGCGTTAGGGTCGATGTTTCGGGGCCAACGCCCGACACGCGTTTCAGGCCCTTGCATTCAGAGGCCATGATCAACCGCCAGCATGTGAACCAAGGTTCACATTCCGTCAACTATGGATTACACTTCGTCCAGACTCACCATTCGGACAACCGAGGTTTTCGACCGCTGGTTCGACACGCTGAGAGACCGGATCGCCAAGCGTCGGATTCAGGCACGAATCGACCGGCTCATGCTTGGTAACGCGGGAGACACACGTTCTGCAGGTTCGCCAGTCGTCGAAATGCGCATTGACCATGGCCCCGGTTACCGCGTTTATTACGTGCCGCGCGGTTCCGTTCTGGTGATCCTGCTTTGTGGGGGCGACAAGTCGACCCAGGAAGCCGATATCCGGGCTGCGCACGGCATGCTCGCGCATCTCGACACGGAGTAGTGGATCATGTCCCGGAAGACCATCAAGACCCGGCCTTGGGATTCGGCCGAGCACCTGCAGACCGAAGACGACATCGCAGAATACTTCGAGGCCTGCCTGCGCGAAGGCGGCGAAGATCATGCGTTCATCGCGCACGCGCTTGGCGTAATCGCGCGAGCGCGCGGGATGGCGCAAGTCGCGCGCGATACGGGCATCAGCCGTGAAGGTCTCTACAAGGCGCTGTCGGGCGAAGGCAATCCGAGCTTCGCGACGATCCTGAAGGTCGTGAAGGCGCTCGGACTCGAATTGCATGGCTCGAAGGCGTCCGCCTGATCGACGCGATCCGGCGCAGCAAATTGCGCGAAGACAACGATTGAAACCGCCGATTTCATACTTCGTTCGGCCAACGATGCCGCAAATTTGACGCCATCCCCAAAGCGCGCAAAGCCGTAGTGCCAGGCTTGAGGGGCACTCACACCCCGCTCGTTCGCGGGGCGTCCCTCACCCTTTTCTACACCGCGACACGCCACCACAGGCCGTTGCAGCGTGTAGTCACATAGGCTACAGTTCATCATGATCAAAACCTTTCGGCACAAAGGTCTTGCATCGTTTTTTCTGGAAGGCAGCAAAAGCGGGATTCTCGCGCATCATGCGGGCCGGCTACGTGTCCTGCTCGGTGCGCTGGATCAGGCGCGTGGCCCGCAGGACATGAATGCGCCGCCCTGGCGATTGCACGCGTTGCACGGCGATCTTGTCGGGCACTGGGCGGTCTGGGTGAACGGCAACTGGCGTCTAACGTTCACATTCGACGGCACCGACGCCATCCTCGTCGACTATCAGGACTACCATTAAGGGAACGAACATGAGCAGAATGCACAACCCGCCGCATCCGGGCGAAGTGTTGCGGGAGTGGATCCCGCCGGACGTGAACGTGACGCAAGCCGCGCACGCGCTGCAGATCAACCGTGTCACGCTCTCCAATCTGCTCAACGGCAAGGCCGGTATGACGGCCAATATCGCGCTGCGCCTGTCGGCGTGGCTCGGCACCACGCCCGAGCATTGGCTCGGCCTGCAAACCCAGTGGGATCTCTGGCAAGCCCGCCAGCAGCCTCGCCCCAGGATCAAGCCGCTCGCCCGGCAAGCCGCCTGAAGGCCGCTTTCGCCAACCCGCGTACAATAGCGCCTTCCCCGCAGCGTCACCACTTTCCTCATGTCTTTCGATTTCTTTGCCCCCTGCCCGCGCGGCCTCGAAGCCCCGCTCGCCGCCGAACTGGCTGAAACCGCGCAGCGGCGCCTGCCGCCCGGCGCGCTCGAGGTGGGCGCCGAAGTGCCCGGCGGCGTGCATTTTCGCGGCAACTGGGCCGGCGCCATGGCCGCAAACCTGCACTCGCGCATCGCGAGCCGCGTGCTCCTGAAGATCGCCCAGCGGCCCTATCGCGGCGAGCAGGACATCTATGCGCTCGCGCGCGAGCAACAGTGGGAAAAGTGGTTCTCGCCGAACGAGACGATCCGCATCGACATCACCGCGATCAAATCGCCGCTGCGCAGCCTCGAATTCGCCACCCTGCGCGTGAAAGATGCGATCTGCGACCGCATGCGCGACAAGGCCGGCGCGCGTCCGAGCGTCGATACCGCCTACCCCGACGTGCGCGTGTTCGCCTTCCTCACCACGAACGACTGCACGCTTTATCTCGACACCTCGGGCGAGCCGCTCTTCAAGCGCGGCTGGCGCCTCGACAAGGGCGCCGCGCCCCTGCGCGAGAATCTCGCCGCCGGCATCCTGCGACTCACGGGCTGGACGCCCGAGATGCCGCTCTACGACCCGATGTGCGGCAGCGGCACGTTTCTCGCGGAAGCCGCGCAGGTCGCGCTCGACATCGCGCCGGGTCTCACGCGCAGCTTCGGCTTCGAGCGTCTGAAGCAGGCCGATACCGCCGCCTGGCGCCATCTGAAAAGCGAGGCGAACACGGCGCGCAACACGGCCATGAGCCGCGCGACGGAGCTGCGCATCTTCGGCAGCGACATTTCCGACGTCATGCTCGAGAAGGCGCGCGCCAACTTCGCGCGCGCGGGTCTCGGCAACGTGCCGCTCAAGCAGCTCGACGCGCGCAACATGACGCCGCCCGCCGAGGGCAACGGGATTCTCGTGGCGAATCCGCCATACGGCGAGCGTATTGAAGTGCGCGGACGCAATGCGCGCGGCGAGGCCCGCGCGCCCCGCGAGATGCGCGACGACTACGAGGCGCAGGAAGCGTTCCGCCGCGTCCATACCGATGCCCCCGACGCCGAGTTCTTCCAGGCGCTCGGCGACGCGCTCAAGCAGCGCTTCACCGGCTGGCGCGCGTTCTTCCTCACCTCGGACCGCAAGCTGCCAGGCCAGTTGCGCCTGCGCGAAGCCGCCAAGACGCCGCTCTTCAACGGCGCGCTCGAATGCCGTCTGTTCCGCTTCGACCTGATCGCCGGCAGCGTGCGCCAGCGTCCCGCGAGCGCCAGCGCGGACGCCGCAGCGGCCAAGGGCCCCGGCAGCGCCGACAACAACGGCTGACCCGCGACCGGGCCCATGCGCCGCAGTGCGCGTGGGCCGCTCATGACGGCGCGGCCCCCATGCCGCGCACCTCGTTCAGACGCGCGCAGGCCCGACGGCCTCGCCGCCCGGCTCGACGGGCAGCGGATATCCTTCGTACTCCGGAAAGAGCCTGGGCAGCAGGAAAACCGGCAGCGAATGGCGCGAAAAACAGCGCGAGGTCGAAGCCGGATGGATCAGATGCAGGCAGCTCGCCTGCGTGTCCTCGGCCGCGAGCACTTTTTGGCCCACTTCCACCACGCGGCGGATGAAGCTCTCGTCTTCGCCCAGATCGACGTCGTCGAAGCGCGCGAGATCGAAGAGCGCCTTGCGGTACACGTAGGCAAAGCCGTAGAAGAGGATGAAATCGGCGCCAATCTGCATCTTCTCGTGGAACGTCACCGTGCTCACTTCCTTGCCCTTGAGCACATAGTGCAGGCCGACGCGCGCGTTCAGGTCCATGTAGCCCAAGAACTGCGTATGCGGCGCGTACATCCAGAATGTCGAAAGCTTCATGAACTGCGCGCCGCTCTCGCGCAACAGCCGCAGCATTCCCGAGAGATAGTGCGCGGCGTAGTGGTCGTCGTCGTCGAAGTGGGCGATCAGCTCGCCGCGCGACTCGCCCACGAGGAAATTGCGCTTCGCGCCAATCGACATGCGCGTTTTCGACCAGTAGTAGCGCACGCGCGGGTCGGCGTCGGCGAGCTGGCGCATGAAGGCGCTGGGCTGCGGGCTGTCGTCGAGCACGAGCCACTCCCAGTCGACTTGCTGACGCGCGACGCAACGGGCGATAGCAGGCAGGAAAGCGTCGCGATTGGCCGTGGGCGTGATGATGGAAACGTTTGGAGACATGTGCTGAGGACGAGTCGAACAGTCTCGCCCATTACAGCAGAAACGTGTCCGCAGCTCTCTCGGAAAACTCCGGATGTCTCGTCGAAAGCAGCGCAGGGTTCAATGCAACTGAATTCGAGGTCGTCCGATCAGCTCCATTGCCCATCGCTGACAATCAGCCCGTCGCGCAGCAATGAGCGCCAACTCTCGTAGTGCGCAGTCGATGGACCGACGAAATTGGGGCTCTCCGCCCTGGCACCGGACGCCGAGGTGTAGGCGTCGTACTCGGAAGTGTGCTGCTGGCGCAGCGCCGCGGAGTTCAGGCGCAGGTTCATATCGCCGAGGAATTTGTAATGCAGCAGTGCGCCACTGACTTTACCGCCCGTGCGCGCCGCGGGGGCATTGAGCCGGTAAGGCCAGACTTCGTGCGTCGACTTGAGAAAGGCGTAATGCCTGCGCCAGCGGACGAGCACGGTCTTGTTGAGCGCGGGCCCCTTCCAGACGTCGTCGGCGAAGTAGGTCCGTCCACGCACCCCGCCCTTGATCCAGGTCGTGCGGGTGCACGGATCAAAATACGCGTTATAGCCGCTGCTGTCGTAGAGCGGGCAGACGTTCACCGGGTCGACACCAGGCGCGCACAGGTTGTCTTCGGGCGCTCGCTCGCTGTACATGTCCAGCATGAGCACGTTCATCGACTGCTGGCCCGTGCGCTCGAAGTGATCGGTCAACATGCGGATGCTCTTCACGTCGCTGTGCGGAAAAACGAGAAACTCGTCCGCATCGACATAGAGAATCCATTTTTGACGGCAATGCTTCGAGAGGATGGCGTTGACCCAGTCGATGCCGAAACGCGCGCTCCGATACTCGCCGTCCGCGTAGAAGTACGACACGCCGGGGCGGCCCTCGAGCAGCGCGGCCAAGCCATCGGTGGAACGATTGTCGACGATGATGAACTCGTCGATGCCGAGACGCCGGTAGTGGTCCAACAGGGCCTCGAGGCGCAACGCTTCGTTGTAGACGGGGACGACGGCGACGTGCGTCGCATCCTTCAGCCCGGGAGACATCCAGACGCAGGAAAGCTGACGGGCGTGCGCGATGCGCCGGATATGCGCCTTGGCGAACGCCTTGACGCTGTCAATCGCACGCGTAAGCGCACCGGCTGCCCCACGCTCGCCGGCGGCGTCTTCCCAACTCAAGCCACGCCCGGTGCCCACCCGCGTGGTGTCAGCCGTTTCGCGCAGGTAGCCCGCGTCACCACTAGCCGCTATCTCGATCGCCGCCCCGGAAGGCAGGCTGCTATTGACTGGATTCACGTGTCACTCCGTTGCACGATGTTCGCCGCTCATTGCCTGATTCACGCTGTGCCGCTGGGAACGCGTGCGCACCCGCCCGAATAACGACCCGAGCATCCGAACGACATGGGCCTTCACTCGAGGCTCGACCGATATCGACCAGGCGAGTGCCATGCAAGTCAGCCCCATCCAGACAGCGAGGCCCGCAAGCGAGAGCGAATTCAGCACGCAGGAAGCCGCGTAGGCCCCGAGCACCATGAGCATGGGCACGCAAAGCTGCCAGAGCTGCTTCTGGCCAAGGCGCGCGACACCGAAGAGCAGCACGCCATCGAGCGCGCAGCGGGCACTCCACGCCAGCGCCGCGCCAAGGACCCCCAGGGCGTGCAGCGCCCACCAGAGCCCGGCGATGAACAGCACGCTCTCGACGAGCTGAAAGCGCGCGACGATGCCGGGACGCCCGATGGCCTGCAGGTGGCAGGCCGGGACATAGGCCAGAGAATTGATCCAGACACCGAGCAAAATCGTCTCGCCGACCAAGGACGCCTTGCTTGCGAAGTCGTGCCCCACCCACAGCGAAAGAAACGGTTGCATCAGAAAGATGCCGAACACGACGGCCGGCGTCATCGCGGCGGTGAGCCCGCGCACTGCCGCGCGCGATAGCTGGGCGGCGTCGTGGCTGTCGAGCGCGGAGAGTCGCGGGAACAGCGTGCGCGTGATGACGCTGGGCAAGAGCCGCGCGCGCACGGCAAGGCTGAACGGCACCTGATAGTAGGCGACAGCCGGCGGGCCGAGCACGCTGCCAATCAGCAGGCGATCGGCCGTCTCGAGCACCGGCGTGACGAGGCTCGAGACGCTGATCCAGGCGCCATAGGAAAAAAGCTGCCTGACGTGCCGCCGCGCGGGTGGCGCGGCGAGCCGCAACGGAAAGACGCCCGCGGTGACGGCAAACGTGATGGCGAACGAGACGATGCTGGCGATCAACGTCGCGAAGACGAGATAGCGCAGGCTTGGCCCGAAAAGGATGGCGAAACCCAGCGGAACGAGCTGGAACAGCATCACGACCGGAACCTGCACGATATTGGATGCGCCGAACCGCTCGCGGCCCGCCATCGCGCCGTTGCACACGCTGATCAGGTTCGTCAGCGGCACGAGGCAGGAGATCCATGGCAGCGCCGGTCCCAGTTCGGCCGTCAGCGCGGGGCTGATATCGAACTGCGCGAGCATCAGATGCATGAGCGCAAGCAGCAGGAGCGCCCCGACGAGACCGAAGCCCAGATTCAGGAGCAGTGCAGTCCACAGCACCGATTCCCGTTCCGCCGGCGTCGCGTCCGCGAGCTGGGCAATGCGATTGGACGTCGCGGCGGAAAGGCCAAGGTCGAAAAAGCCGAAATACCCCTGCAGCATCCACAGGATGGCGAGCACGCCGAAGCGATCCGCGCCGATATGATGCAAATAGATCGGCGTGGTGACGAGCGAAACGAACGTGGGCAGCACGCTGCCCAGCAAGTTGAAAATCGCGCTTCTTTTGAGGCTGGGCTTGGCGTTCATGATGTGTGGCAATCCAGGCCATGGCGCAGCGGCGCACACGGCCGCCCGGCCATCAGGTTCAGTGGATTCTGCCAGCCCGATTGCGCCCTGTTCGTGCGCAGGCGAACGCAGGGAGCACGTCGCCCCAGCCGTGCGGCGGCGCCTTCGGACACCGGCCGGACGGCGAAACCCCGTTCTGCACGCCGGTACATTCCGGTCCGCCTGACGCAGCCGCCGCAATCTTCGCGCAGCCGAACGCTACTGACAGTACGTTGTCAGCAGTCCACCCGCACACTCCTCTTCACGCGGTCTGGGCGCGGCACGGCCTGCCTGGGCAGGCCGCATCCGGCACCGCGGATGCTGCCGTATCCTGCCACCCGCCGCTTATCCGCCAACTGCCATTACAGGCATCCGAGGAGCGCATCATGTCGACCGAAGTTTCCCGTGTCATCTCGTGGTTCGAAATCCCCGCGCACGATCTGGACCGCGCCGCCACTTTCTACGAAGCCGCTTTCGATGTGCCGTTGCAGCGCGAAGTCGTCGGCGGGGTGCCGATGGCGCTGTTCGCCCACACGGAAGCCGAGACCGGCGGCTGCATCGTGTTCAATCCGCACGACGCCAAGCCGGACCCGAAAGGCGTGCTCGTGTATCTGAACGCGCAGCCGTCGGTCACGGCGGTGCTGGACCGTGTGGAAAAGGCCGGCGGCAAGAAACAGGGCCCGGCGGTGGAGCTGCCGAACAACTACGGCTATATCGGCTTCTTCATCGATACCGAAGGCAACCGGGTCGGCCTGCACGCCGCCAAGCTCGGCTGAGCGCTACGGCACGCGAGCGGCGCTATCATCTGCGCTGACGTCCACACGCCGGCGCAGATGCGCTGGCGCATGGACGCTACCGCGCCCGCCCGGGCTCTGCCCGCGGCGCGGACCACGCCGCAGCCCGCACCCAGCCCACTGTCCTGGCCAGCCCCATCATGAGCCGCCGAGCCGACCGCCTGTTCCGCATCGCCGAGCTGCTGCGTGGCCGCCGCCTCACCACCGCGCAGCAGCTCGCGCAGTGGCTCGAGGTGTCGCCGCGCACCGTCTATCGCGACGTGCGCGACCTGCAGCTCTCGGGTGTGCCGATCGAAGGCGAAGCGGGCATCGGCTACCGGCTCGCGCGCACGGCGAGCCTGCCGCCGCTCACCTTCACCGCCGACGAGCTCACCGCGCTCGCGGTGGGCGCGCGCATGGCCGAGTCCTGGGGCGGCGCCGTGCTGGCGGGTGGTGCGCGCGGCGCGCTGGCGAAAATCGCCTCCGCCATGCCCGCCGAGAAACGGGCCGTGCTCGAGCGCATCGCCGTGTTCGCGCCGTCGTATCACGTCGACCCGGCTTATTCGGAGAAAGTGGACGCGTTGCATCGCGCCGTCGACTCGCGGCTCGTAGTGCGCTTCGCGTATTGCGACCGGATCGGCGCGCATACGGAGCGGCGCATCTGGCCGCTCGGGCTCGTGTACTGGGGCGCGCAGTGGACGGTGGGCGCGTGGTGTGAAATGCGCGAGGACTTCCGCAACTTCAACATCGCGCGGATGAACGGCGTGGAAGTCCTCGAGCCGTTTCCCGACGTGAGCGGACGACGCCTCGCCGACTACCTGCGGCGCGTGGAAGCGCCATCGAACTAACGCCGCATGCGGGCGTAAAAAAAGCGCGCATCGCTGCGCGCTTTGCGGTGGCCGGAAGGCTTAGGCGTTCGGCAAGGCTTATTCCGTCGCCTTGACCATCTCCTCGATCACCTTCTTTGCATCGCCAAAGACCATCATGGTCTTGTCCATGTAGAACAGCTCGTTGTCGAGGCCCGCGTAGCCCGATGCCATCGACCGCTTGTTGACGATCACCGTGCGTGCCTTGTAAGCCTCGATGATCGGCATGCCTGCGATCGGCGACTTCGGATCGTTCTTCGCCGCCGGGTTCACCACGTCGTTCGCGCCCAGCACCAGCACGACGTCGACCTGACCGAACTCGCCGTTGATGTCCTCCATTTCATGGACGATCTCGTATGGCACTTCGGCTTCCGCGAGCAGCACGTTCATGTGCCCCGGCATGCGGCCCGCCACCGGGTGAATCGCGTACTTCACGTCGACGCCCTTCTCGACGAGCTTGTCGGTCAGCTCTTTCAACGCATGCTGCGCACGCGCAACCGCCAACCCATAGCCCGGCACGATCACCACCGATTCGGCATTGCCGAGCATGAACGCGGCGTCGTCGGCCGAGCCCGATTTCACCGGCCGCTGCTCCTGCGCACCGCCCGAAGCCGCCGCGCCCGCTTCCGAGCCAAATCCGCCGAGGATCACGTTGAAGAACGAGCGGTTCATCGCCTTGCACATGATGTACGAGAGGATCGCACCCGAGGAACCCACCAGCGACCCGGCGATGATCAGCATTGCGTTGTTCAGCGAGAAACCGATGCCCGCCGCCGCCCAACCCGAATACGAGTTCAGCATCGACACGACGACAGGCATGTCCGCCCCGCCGATCGGAATGATGATCAGCACGCCCAGCGCGAACGCGATCGCCGTCATGATGATGAACGGCAGCCACGATTGCGTCAGGAAAAACAGGATACCGAAGCCGATCATGCCGAGCGCGAGCATCAGGTTGATCAGGTGCTGGCCCGCGTAGACCACGGGCGCGCCCTGGAACAGCCTGAACTTGTACTTGCCCGAGAGCTTGCCGAAGGCGATCACCGAACCCGAGAACGTAATCGCGCCCACGAACGTGCCGATGAACAGCTCGATGCGGTTGCCGTACGGCAGGAAGCCCGGATACGGCGCATCTTCGGCCACGAGGCCGAAGGCGGCCGGCTCGGACACCACCGCATAGGCGATGCACACTGCCGCGAGACCGATCAGCGAGTGCATGGCCGCGACGAGTTCGGGCATCTTGGTCATCTCGACGCGCGCGGCGACAAACGCACCGAGCCCGCCACCGACCACCAGCGCCCCGAACAGCAGCGCGAGACCGAGGCCGAGGTTAGAGCCGAACTGGGCCGATTGCTTCGCGATCAGCGCAATGGTGGTGAGAATGGCAATGGCCATGCCCACCATGCCGAACATATTGCCAGCGCGTGCGCTGCGCGGGTTCGACAAGCCCTTGAGCGCCTGGATGAAGCAGACTGACGCCACCAGGTAGAGCAGCGTAACGACGTTCATGCTCATTTACGCACCCTCCTTCGCGACCGCCTTCTTCGGCTCCTTCTTGCGGAACATCTCCAGCATGCGCCGCGTGACGAGGAAGCCACCGAACACATTCACCGCCGCGAGCAGCACGGCGAAGGTGCCGAAGAACTTGCCCGGGCCGCCCACCGTGAGCCCGGTGGCCAGCATCGCGCCCACGATCACGATCGCCGAGATCGCATTCGTCACGGCCATGAGCGGCGTATGCAGCGCCGGCGTGACATTCCACACCACGTGATAGCCGACATAGACGGCCAGCACGAAGATGATCAGGTTGATGACGGTATGGTTGATCAGTTCCATTGCCGGGTCTCCTCTCAGGTCTTGCGCGTGACGGCGCCGTCGCGGGCCAGCAGCGTGGCCGCGACGATGTCGTCCGCGAGATCGATATTCAGCGCGCCTTCCTTGGTCACGATCAGCTTCAGGAAGTCGAGCAGGTTGCGCGCGTAGAGCGACGAGGCATCGGCAGCCACCATCGACGCGAGATTCGTGTAGCCGCAGATCTGCACGGCGTGGTGCGTGACCACCTTGTCCGCTTCGGTGAGCGGGCAGTTGCCGCCGCGCCGTCCCGTTGCCGGATCGGCGACAGGACCGCGTCCTGCCGCGAGGTCGATCACCACGGAGCCCGGCTTCATCGCCTGCACCGTCTCCGAGGGCAGCAGCGTGGGCGCGTCGCGGCCCGGAATCAGCGCGGTCGAAATGACGATATCGGCCTGCTTCGCGCGCTCGTGCACCAAAGCCGACTGGCGCGCGAGCCACGAGGGCGGCATCGGCCGCGCGTAGCCGCCCACGCCTTGCGCCGCTTCGCGCTCCTCATCGGTTTCGTACGGCACGTCGATGAACTTCGCCCCCAGCGATTCGATCTGCTCCTTGACCGCGGGACGCACGTCCGAGGCCTCGATCACGGCGCCCATGCGCTTGGCCGTGGCGATGGCCTGCAGGCCCGCCACGCCCGCGCCCAGAATCAGCACGCGCGCGGCCTTCACGGTGCCGGCGGCCGTCATGAGCATCGGCATGAAGCGCGGATAGAGGTTCGCGGCCACGAGCACCGCCTTGTAGCCGGCGATGTTGGCCTGCGAGGACAGCACGTCGAGGCTCTGCGCGCGCGTCGTGCGCGGCGCGGCTTCGAGCGCGAAGGCGGTAAGCCCGGCCTCGGCAAGCTTCTGCGCATTCTCGGCATTAAAGGGATCGAGCATGCCGACCAGCACCGCGCCGCGTTTCATGAACGCGAGCTCGCTGACCGAAGGCGACTGGACCTTGAGCACGAGCTCGGCGCCGAAGGCGGCGGCCGCATCGGCGACCTGCGCGCCCGCGGCCACATAGGCCTCGTCGGGAAAGCTCGCGCCGGTGCCGGCGCCTGCCTGAATCGTGACCGTGTGACCCTGCGCGACGTACTTCTTCACTGTCTCCGGTGTCGCGGCCACGCGGGTTTCGTTCGCCCGGGTTTCCGCGGGCACTCCAATATGCATCGTTGTTTCCTCCTCGACCTGCTTTTCTTTCTAATCTGGCTCTAATCGAGCGGAGTGAGGCCGACGAGGCTCGCCGGCTTTCTGGTGCAACGGCAAACGACGCACCACTTTAACCGAAAGCGGCGGCGCCGTTGTAGCCCGATTCGACCGTTTTTGTGCACTGCACACAACACTTTTAGATGTCCGACCGGACGGTCAGCGATGTCCGTTGCAGGCTGCCGCCGGATTCCGCGCACCGCCTGCACAGCGTTGCCGGGCGCGCGATCCGGCCCCGGGCAGCGTGACGCGCGTCCCGGTAAAATAGCGGCCCATGAATGATGAAACCTGGGCCCCCCACGTCACGGTGGCGGCGATCGTCGAGCGCGACGGGCGTTTTCTCCTCGTCGAGGAGCACACGCCGGCTGGCTTGCGCCTGAACCAGCCCGCCGGGCATCTGGAAGCCGGCGAGACGCTTCATGAGGCCGTCGTGCGCGAGACGCTGGAAGAAACCGCGTATGCGTTCGCGCCCGAGGCGCTGGTCGGCATGTACATGACCCATTTCGGCAAGCCCGGCGAAAGCGGCACGACGTATCTGCGCTTCACGTATTGCGGCAGCGTCGCGAGCGAGCCGCAAACGCGCGCGCTCGATCCCGATATCGTCCGCACGCTGTGGCTGAGCGCCGACGAACTGCGCGCCGCGAGCGAGCGTCATCGCACGCCGCTCGTCATGCAGTGCGTCGACGATTACCTCGCGGGCAAGCGCGTGCCGCTCGACTTCGTGCATACGCACGCGGTCGGGCCCAAGGCAGGACCCAAACGCTGAAAGCAGCAACAAGGCAGCAGACAAATGAGCAAACGTAAGGTCGTGGTAGGCATGTCGGGCGGCGTCGATTCGTCGGTTACCGCATGGCTGCTCAAGGAGCAGGGGTTCGACGTCGTCGGTCTCTTCATGAAGAACTGGGAAGACGACGACGACGGCGAGTACTGCTCGACGCGCCAGGACTGGATCGACGTGGTGTCGGTCGCGGACCTGATCGGCATCGACGTCGAGGCGGTCAATTTCGCCGCCGAGTACAAGGACCGCGTGTTCGCGGAGTTCCTGCGCGAATATTCGGCGGGCCGCACGCCGAACCCCGACGTGCTCTGCAACGCCGAGATCAAGTTCAAGGCCTTCCTCGACCACGCGATGTCGCTGGGCGCCGAGACCATCGCCACGGGCCATTACGCGCGCGTGCGCCAGAACCCCGAACGCGACGGTCGTTTCGAACTGCTCAAGGCCCTCGATCACACCAAAGATCAGTCGTACTTCCTGCATCGGCTGAATCAGGCACAGCTTTCGAAGACGATGTTCCCGCTCGGCGAAATTCCGAAGACGAAGGTGCGCGAGATCGCTGCGCAGATCGGCTTGCCGAACGCGAAGAAGAAGGATTCCACCGGCATCTGCTTCATCGGCGAGCGGCCGTTCCGCGACTTCCTGAACCGCTATCTGCCGACGAAACCCGGCCCGATGATGACGCCCGAAGGCAAGATCGTGGGCGAGCATATCGGCCTTGCGTTCTACACGTTCGGGCAAAGAAAGGGCATTGGCCTTGGCGGCAGCAAGGATGGCAGCGGCGACCCGTGGTTCGTCGCGGGCAAGGACATGGCCACCAATACGCTCTACGTCGTGCAGGGCCACGATCACCCGTGGCTGCTCGCGCACGAGCTGCGCGCGGGCAACGTGAGCTGGGTCGCGGGCGAGCCGCCCGTCGACGGCCACGCGTGCGGCGCGAAAACGCGCTATCGCCAGGCCGACGCGCCCTGCTCGTTCAGGGTCGCGCCCCCGGGCGTGGATGGCGTCGACGGCGCCTCGGGCCAGTTCGCGCTGCACTTCCCCGCGGCGCAATGGGCCGTGACGCCGGGCCAGTCGGCAGTGCTGTACGACGGCGACGTGTGCCTCGGCGGCGGCATCATCGAATCCGTCACGACTTTGGAGCCGCACGTGCCCGCGGTGCCGCCGCCCGTCGCGCCGAAGAAAAAGCGCACGCCGCGCAAGAAGTCCGCGCAGTTCGCCGCATCGGCGGCGCAAGGCCAGGCGTAAGTTCACGCGCGCGGCGCAGCACGCGTCGCGCGTTCATCCGCTCCGACCGGCGAGGCGTATCTCGCGCTGCGCGTTCATCTACTCGCACAGGCACATCTCGCGCCACGCGCTCATCCCCTCGCCCAGGCGCATCTCGCGTCGCGCGTTCGTCCCCTCCGCCGGCGACGCGCATCCGCGCTTCGCGGTCTTCCCCGCCTTCTGCGCGGTCCCGGCCTCCCCGTTCCTGTTCCACCCCCGGTTTTCTGCCCGATTTTTTGCCTTTCTGCCGGCCAAATTCACAAACTTGCGGCATCATTCGGGCACGCTGGCGCCTCACCCGGGCGCGGCCGGCGCGCATGGCCCCAGCCGGGGCACCCTGATCCGGGCGGCCCCCACCGGCCACGCGCAGCGAAACAAGAGATCGAGGAGTTCCCCATGTTTTCCCGACGTTATCTCGCCATGTGGTGTGCGGTGCTGCTGCTGGCGGCCTGTGTTCTCGCAGCGGCGTTCCATCATCTGTCGTGGCTATGCGCCATCGTGCCCGCGCTCATCGTCGCGCTCGGCATCTATGACATGACCCAGCAGCGCCACGCCATCCTGCGCAACTATCCGCTCTGGGGCCATCTGCGCTTCCTGTTCGAATTCGTGCGCCCCGAGATCCGCCAGTACTTCGTCGAAGACGACACCGACGAAAAACCCTTCTCGCTCGTGCAGCGGAGCGTGGTCTACCAGCGCGCGAAGAACACCGTCGACAGCCGTCCGTACGGCACCGAGCTCGACGTGAAGGCGGTCGGCCACGAATGGATCAGCCACTCGCTCGCGCCGACGAAGCTTGCGGGCAGCGACTTCCGCGTGCTCGTGGGCGAGCAGCGCGAGCAGCCGTACTCGATGTCGATCTTCAATATCTCGGCGATGAGCTTCGGCGCCCTTTCCGCCAACGCGATCCGCGCGCTCAATCTGGGTGCGAAGAAAGGCGGCTTCGCGCACGACACCGGCGAAGGCTCGATGTCGAAGTATCACCGCGAAAACGGCGGCGACATCATCTGGGAAATCGCCTCGGGCTACTTCGGCTGCCGCAACGACGACGGCACCTTCAGCGCCGAGAAATTCCAGCGCCTCGCCAACGAGCCGCAGGTGAAGATGATCGAGGTGAAGCTCTCGCAAGGCGCCAAGCCGGGCCACGGCGGCATGCTGCTGGCCGCCAAGGTCACGCCCGAGATTGCCGAGACGCGCGGCATTCCGATGGGTCAGGACTGCGTCTCGCCCGCGCGCCACTCGGAGTTCTCCACGCCGCGCGGCCTGCTCGAATTCGTCGAGCGCCTGCGCAAGCTCTCGGGCGGCAAGCCCACCGGCTTCAAGCTCTGCATCGGCCACCCGTGGGAATTCTTCGGCATCGCCAAGGCCATGCTCGAAACGGGCATCCTGCCCGACTTCATCGTCGTGGACGGCGCCGAGGGCGGCACAGGCGCCGCGCCGATCGAGTTCACCGATCACATCGGCACGCCGCTGCAGGAAGGCCTCCTGCTCGTGCACAACACGCTCGTCGGCATCGGCCTGCGAGACAAGATCAAGATTGGCGCGAGCGGCAAGATCATCACCGCGTTCGATATCGCCAAGACACTCGCGATCGGCGCGGATTGGGTCAACTCGGCGCGCGGCTTCATGTTCGCGGTGGGCTGCATCCAGGCGCAGAAGTGCCATTCGGACCGCTGCCCCACTGGCGTGGCCACCCAGGACCCGGCGCGACAGCGCGCGCTGAACGTGCCCGACAAGGGCGAGCGCGTCTACTACTTCCATCGCAACACGCTGCACGCGCTGCAGGAAATTCTCCAGGCCGCGGGCCTCGACAGCCCCGCCGATCTGCGCGCGCACCACATCGTGCGGCGCGTGTCGTCGTATGAAGTGAAGCTGATGTCGGAGCTGCTCAAGTACCTGAAGCCGGGCGACCTGCTCGAAGGCCGCTATCGCTATCAGCTGTACGAGAAATGGTGGCCGGTCGCGCGCAGCGATTCGTTCGCGCCGAATGTGGAAAAGATCGTCTGATGGTGTGATGGTTGCGCGCTTGCCGCCCAGGTCGATGCCTGGCGGCGGCGCGAAAAAAAAAGCGCGCAAGAATTTTTTGCGCGCTTTTTTACGTCTTCATGCGGGCGACGGCAAGCCGCCGCCCGCCGGCATCAAGCCTGCGGCACCGTATCCGCGAACGACTGGCGCTGCATGAGCTTGTCGAAATGCCGCGCGAGATTGGGATGCGGCTCGCGCCAGTCGAGCTCCGGCATGCGGAAGTCGAGGTAGCCGAGCGCACAGCCCACCGCGATATCGGCGAGCGTATAGCGGTTGCCCGCGCACCACGCGTTGCCCGCAAGGCCCTTGGCCATCGCGTTCAAGCCCTCGCGGATCTTGCGCTCCTGGCGCGTGATCCATGCCTCGCAGCGCTGCTCGGGCGTGCGCTGCGTGCCTTCGGCGCGGATCAGCACGGCGGCGTCGAGCATGCCGTCGGCGAGCGCCTCCCAGCACCGCACCTCCACGCGCTCGCGCCCGCCCTGCGGAATCAGCTTGCCGACCGGCGAGAGCATGTCCACGTATTCGCAGATCACGCGCGAGTCGAATACGGCTTCGCCGTCCTCCATCACGAGACACGGCACCTTGCCGAGCGGGTTGAAATCGTGGATTGCCGTCTCGGCGCCCCACACGTTTTCAAGCACCAGCTTGTAGTCGATTTTCTTTTCGGCGAGCATGATCCGCGCCTTGCGGACATACGGGCTGCCGAGCGAACCGATAAGTTTCATCGCACCTGCCTTTTCTGGAATCCGGCCGAAGTATACGTTGGAATGCACCAATTCTGACGGGTCACCTACCTTGACGCCGGATTTCTCCGATCCGCGCTGTCGGCTCGATGCAACAGCGGTGCCTTGCGCAAGCGGGGTTGCGCCGCGCATTGCGCCACGCATACGGGCGCTGGCCGGCCGATGCGGGTTCTACACAGGCGCTACAATCGCACGATGGACACGACCCTCACGGAAAGCGCCTCGGCCGCCTCGTGCGCCGCTGCCGATGCGCCGCGCGGCCCCGATGGCGGCGCCGCGCTGTACCGCGCGCGCCGCGAGCGTGTGCTCGCCGCATTGCGCGCCAAAGGCGGCGGCGTGGCGCTGGTGCCCACCGCGCCCGAAGCACTGCGCAACCGCGACGCCGAATATCCGTATCGGCACGACAGCTACTTCTACTACCTCACCGGCTTCACCGAGCCCGAGGCGCTGCTCGTGCTCGACGCGAGCGCGGGCGAGAACCAGCCCGCCGCGATCCTGTTCTGCCGTGCGAAGAACGTCGAGCGCGAGACGTGGGAAGGCTTTCGCTTCGGGCCGGACGGCGCGCGCGAAGCGTTCGGCTTCGACGCCGCGTTTGCCATCGACGAGGCCGATACCCAGGTGCCGCGCCTCATCGCCGATCGCCCGGCGCTGCACTACGCGCTCGCGGCCAACGCCCGCTTCGACGCGCAAGTGAAGCGCTGGATCGACGCCGTGCGCGCGCAATCGCGCAGCGGCGTCGCCGCGCCGGCCGCCGCGTACGACCTCATGCCGCTGCTCGACGACATGCGCATCGTCAAGGACGCGCACGAGCTCGACACCATGCGCCGTGCCGCGAAGATCTCGGCGCTCGCGCACGTGCGCGCCATGCAGGCGTGCCGCCCCGGCATGCGCGAATACGAGATCGAAGCCGAGCTGCTCTACACGTTCCGCAAGCATGGCGCCCAGGCGCCCGCCTATGGCTCAATCGTCGCGACCGGTGCGAACGCCTGCGTGCTGCACTATCCGGCCGGCAACGCGGTGGTGCGCGAAGGCGACTTGATTCTGATCGACGCTGCCTGCGAGCTGAACGGCTATGCCTCAGACATCACGCGCACCTTTCCCGCAAGCGGCCGCTACACGAGCGCCCAGCGCGAGCTCTACGAGATCGTGCTCGCGGCCCAGCAGGCCGCGATCGACGCTACGCGCGCGGGCGTGAACTTCGAGGCGCCGCACGAGGCCGCCGTGCGCGTGCTTGCGCAAGGGCTGCTCGACACGGGCATTCTGGACAAGCAGCGCTTCGCGAGCGTCGACGACGTGATCGCCGAGCGCGCCTATGCGCGCTTCTATATGCACCGCACGGGGCATTGGCTCGGCATGGACGTGCACGACGCTGGCGACTACCGCGAGCGCGATGCGCAGGCCGGCGTCACAAGCACTGTGGACAGCGCGAACTCCGCTGGCGCGCCGGGCGCCGCCGCCGCGCCACCCTGGCGCACGCTGCGGCCCGGCATGACGCTCACGATCGAGCCGGGCCTCTACGTGCGCGCCGCCGAAGACGTGCCCGAGCGCTACTGGGACATCGGCATTCGTATTGAAGACGATGCCATCGTTACCGAAACGGGCTGCGAGCTGATCACGCGCGGCGTGCCCGTGGCCGCCGACGAAATCGAGGCGCTGATGCAGGACGCGCGCCGCGGCGCGTGAGCCGTGCGAGCGACGCGAGCGGCCGGCACGCCCAACGCCTCGCGGGCCGCCGCGCGCTCACAAGCGCCGAAGCGCGCAGGAAAAGCCAACGATCTGAAGTGAACGCAGCGACATGAATGCAGTGAACCCAGCAAGCGGGACCGGCCACGCGTCCAACGAGTATGACGTCATCATCGTCGGCGCCGGGCCGGTCGGGCTCGCGCTCGCCGGCTGGCTCGCGCGGCGCAGCGCGACGGCGGCGCTCTCGGTCGCGCTGATCGACGCGCGCGAGCCGGACGACAGCGCCGGCGACCCGCGCGCCATCGCCGTCTCGCAGGGCAGCCGCACGCTGCTGCAGGCGCTCGCGTGGCCGCAGGACGCGACACCGATCGAGCGCATCCACGTGTCGCAGCGCGGGCACTTCGGCCGCACGCTCATCGACCGCCACGACTACGACCTGCCCGCGCTCGGCTATGTCGCGCGCTATGGCGCGATCGTGCAATCGCTCGCGCACGCGGTGCGCGGCGCGCGCGTGCACTGGCTGCATCACACGCACGCGCACGAGCCGGTCGTCGAGCACGACGGCGTCACACTGCCCGTAGAAAGCGCGGGCGTCGCGCGCACGCTGCGCGCGCGCATTCTCGTGAACGCGGAAGGCGGGCTTTATCGGACGCAGGCGGCGCACAAGCGGTCGCGCGCCGGGTCACGTCAGGACGAAGACGAAGACGAAAATCAGGACGTGGCGGCAATGGAACGCGCTGGCCCTACCGAGGCTTCGAGCGAGGCCGATGTTTCAGGCGCCACCACGGCCGCGCACGATAGCGCCCCACCGCATCGAACGCAAGCGCCAAAGCGCACCCGCGATTACGGCCAGACCGCGCTGGTTGGCGTGGTGACGGTCTCGGCACCACAGCCACACGTGGCCTGGGAGCGCTTCACGGAAGAAGGCCCGATCGCGCTTTTGCCGATGGGCGGCGTGCGCGGCGCGGACTACGCGCTCGTGTGGTGCTCGGCGCCGGTCGAAGCCGAACGCCGCGCCCAGCTTTCCGATGCCGATTTCCTCGCTGAGCTCGGCACGGCATTTGGCGCCCGGATGGGCCGCTTTACGCAAATTCACGGCCGTGCGTCATTTCCGCTTGGCCTGAACGCGCTCGATACGCTCGTCTCGGGTCACAACCGCATCGCGGCGGTGGGCAACGCCGCGCAAACGCTGCATCCGGTTGCGGGCCAGGGGCTCAATCTTGGCTTGCGCGACGCTCATGCGCTCGTCGACGCTCTCGCGCAGCACGGCGCCACGCCGCTCGCGCTCGCCGATTTCGCGGGCCGCCGCGCCTTCGACCGCCGCATGACGATCGGGGCGACGGATACCCTCGCTCGCCTGTTCACTATCGACTTCGCGCCGCTCGCGACGCTGCGCGGGCTTGCGCTCACGGCGCTGGAATTCGCGCCGCCGGTGAAAGCGGCGCTCGCGCGGCAGATGATGTTCGGGCAAAGAAGCTGACGAGAGCATCAAGGGGTCGAAACGCATTAAGTGGGACAGCGCGGCTCGACCCTGGCTACCCAGTAGCGCCGCCCGACCTGGGCGGTCCCGCCTGCGCGGCCCTACCTCGGCGGCCCCACCTACGCGGCCCCACCTGGGCGGCCCCACCAGAACAACACCAGGGTCCGCAAGCCGAGACCCCACATCTCGTTAACGCTAAAATATGCGTTTCCCCATTTCGAGCCGCAGCCGCGCCAACGCCTTCGACGCCTGTCGAAGCCAGCCGGGCGCGGCGCTGCTTTCGTCCGCGCATCATGTTCACAATTGGCCGCCACACCCTGCGCAACAACCTGTTCGTCGCCCCCATGGCGGGTGTCACGGACCGGCCGTTCCGTCAGCTGTGCAAGCGCCTCGGCGCGGGCTACGCGGTCTCGGAGATGGTCGCGTCCAACGCGCAGCTCTGGAAGAGCGAGAAGACCATGCGCCGCGCCAACCACGCGGGCGAGGTCGAGCCCATCGCCGTGCAGATCGCCGGCGCCGACCCCGAAATGATGGCCGAAGCGGCGCGTTATAACGTCGCAAACGGCGCGCAGATCATCGACATCAACATGGGCTGCCCAGCCAAGAAGGTCTGCAACGTGGCGGCCGGCTCCGCGCTCCTGCAAAACGAGCCGCTCGTCGCGCGCATCGTGAAGGCCGTGGTGGACGCCGTGGGCATCGGCCCCGATGCCGTGCCCGTCACGCTCAAGATTCGCACAGGCTGGGACCGCGAGCACCGCAACGCGCTCACCATCGCGCGCATCGCTGAGGACAGCGGCATCTCGATGCTCACCATGCACGGGCGCACGCGCGCCGACCTCTATCACGGCGAAGCGGAGTACGAAACGATTGCCGCGGTCAAAGCCGCCGCGCGCATTCCGGTGGTCGCCAACGGCGACATCACGAAGCCGCAGAAGGCGCGCGAGGTGCTCGCCGTGACGGGCGCCGACGCCATCATGATCGGCCGCGCCGCGCAGGGCCGCCCGTGGCTCTTTCGTGAAATCGAGCATTTCCTCGCTACGGGCGAGCTGCTGCCGCCCCCGCGCGTCGATGAAATCCAGACGATCATGAACGAGCATCTGGAGGACCACTACGCGTTTTATGGCGAGTTTACGGGCGTGCGTACTGCGCGCAAGCATATCGGCTGGTACACTCGCGGCCTTTGTGGCGCCAACGCGTTCCGGCATCGCATGAACACGCTGGACACCACACGCGAACAGCTCGCCGCCGTCAACCAGTTCTTCGACGAGCAAAAGGCCGTTTCCGAGCGCCTCGTCTATGTCGATGACGAGAACGGTGCAGACGGCGAGCGCGAACCCACCGATCGACTGGCAGCATGAGCAAGCACAACATCGAACAATCCGTCCGCGAGAGTCTGGGCATTTACTTCCAGGATCTCGACGGCAGCAACCCGCACGACGTCTACGAAATGGTGATGGCGTGCGTCGAAAAACCGATGCTCGAGGTGGTGCTCGAGCAGGCAGGCGGCAATCAGTCGCTGGCCGCCGAGTATCTCGGCATCAACCGCAACACGCTGCGCAAGAAGCTTCAGCAGCACGGCCTGTTGTAACGGCCGTCGCCGCTCTTCAGGGGCGGTACTGGACTTCTGGCGCGGACTCCTCGATCCCTCGGCAACTTCTCCCCCATCATGATCAAGCAAGCGCTCATCTCCGTTTCCGACAAGGCCGGTATCGTCGATTTCGCGAAATCGCTGTCGGACCTCGGCGTCAAGATCCTGTCGACCGGCGGCACCGCGAAACTGCTCGCGGACGCAGGCCTCTCCGTCACCGAAGTGGCCGACTACACCGGCTTTCCGGAAATGCTCGATGGGCGCGTGAAGACGCTGCACCCGAAGGTCCACGGCGGCATCCTCGCGCGCCGCGACCTGCCCGAGCACATGGCCGCGCTCGAAAAGCACGACATCCCGACGATCGACCTGCTCGTCGTGAACCTCTACCCGTTCGTCCAGACGGTGTCGAAGGACGAGTGCACGCTGGAAGACGCGATCGAGAACATCGACATCGGCGGCCCGACAATGCTGCGCTCGGCGGCGAAGAACCATCGCGACGTGACCGTCGTGGTCGATCCCGCCGATTACGCGAAGGTGCTCGAAGAGATGCGCGCGAACGGCAACACCGTGAGCTACGCCACCAACTTCCGTCTCGCGACCAAGGTGTTCTCGCACACGGCGCAGTACGACGGCGCGATCACGAACTACCTCACGAGCCTGACTGAAGCGCTCGACCACAAGGCGCGCAACACCTACCCGGCCGTGCTGAACCTCGCGTTCGACAAGGTCCAGGACCTGCGCTACGGCGAGAACCCGCACCAGAGCGCCGCGTTCTACCGCGACCTGCAAACGCCCGCCGGCGCGCTCGCCAACTACAAGCAGATCCAGGGCAAGGAACTCTCGTACAACAACATCGCCGACTCCGACGCGGCATGGGAATGCGTGAAGACCTTCGACGCGCCGGCCTGCGTGATCATCAAGCACGCGAATCCGTGCGGCGTGGCCGTGGGTGCAAACCCGCACGAGGCGTACTCGAAGGCGTTCCAGACCGATCCGACCTCGGCGTTCGGCGGCATCATCGCGTTCAACCGCGAAGTGGACGAAGCGGCGGCACAAGCCGTGGCGAAGCAGTTCGTCGAAGTGTTGATCGCGCCGTCGTTCTCGGAAGCTGCCAAGACCGTGTTCGCGGCCAAGCAGAACGTGCGTCTGCTCGAAATCGCGTTGGGCGATGGCCATAACGCGTTCGACCTGAAGCGCGTGGGCGGCGGCCTGCTGGTGCAATCGCTCGACGCGAAGAACGTGCAGCCGCACGAGCTGCGCGTGGTCACGAAGCGCCACCCCACACCGAAGGAAATGGACGATCTGCTGTTCGCCTGGCGCGTCGCGAAGTTCGTGAAGTCCAATGCCATCGTGTTCTGCGCGAACGGCATGACGATGGGCGTGGGCGCGGGCCAGATGAGCCGCGTGGACTCGGCGCGCATCGCCAGCATCAAGGCGGAAAACGCGGGTCTCAAGCTCGCGGGCACGGCAGTGGCATCGGACGCGTTCTTCCCGTTCCGTGACGGCCTCGACGTGGTGGTCAACGCGGGCGCGACCTGCGTGATCCAGCCGGGCGGCTCGATGCGCGACGACGAAGTGATCGCCGCCGCCGACGAGCACAACATCGCCATGGTGGTGACGGGCATCCGCCACTTCCGTCACTGATCCTCGCGTGCGGCGCGCGTCCTGCACGCGCCGCCGCATCGCTGCAAGGCCCGCCGGACGCGTGTTCTGCGGGCTTTTTCTTTGCCGCGCGCGCCATGCGCATCGCGCGTCAGCGCTCGCGGTGCCTGCGCCGTTCGTTGTACCATCGCAGGCACATTCGTTTTTCCCGCATTTCATGAGAATTCTCGGCATCGACCCCGGCTTGCGCGTGACCGGCTTCGGCGTGATCGAGCGTCACGGCCATCAGCTCACATATGTCGCAAGCGGCGTCATCCGCACCGCCGACGCCGATCTGCCCACGCGCCTCGGCACCATCTTCGAAGGCGTGTCCACGCTGATCCGCCAGCACGCGCCCGACCAGGCCGCCATCGAAAAGGTCTTCGTCAACGTCAATCCGCAGTCGACGCTGCTGCTCGGCCAGGCGCGCGGCGCGGCCATCTGCGGGCTCGTTTCGGGCGGCGTGCCGGTGGCCGAATACACCGCGCTGCAACTGAAACAGGCCGTGGTGGGCTATGGCCGCGCGACCAAGGAGCAGATGCAGCAGATGGTCGTGCGCCTGCTTTGTCTCACGGGCACGCCCGGCACCGACGCCGCCGACGCGCTCGGCATGGCGATCTGCCACGCGCACAGCGGCGACACGCTCGCGACGCTCGGCAGCATTGCGCCAGCGCTCGCGAAGAAGGGCGTGCGCGTGCGGCGCGGACGCTTGATTGGTTGAACGCGCGGCTAGAAGCGCGGTTAAAGGCGTCGATAACATTGCGCCGGGCGGCGCTTCGGGTTTCCCAAGGACAGCCCTGGCTAAATGGCCAACGCACCCGGAAAGCACGCCGCGGCGCGGCGCGCTCCGCTACACTCTGCCCTTTCCCTCATCACTGAACCCGCCATGATCGGTCGCATTGCCGGCGTATTGCTGGAAAAGAACCCGCCGCACCTGCTCATCGACTGCAACGGTGTCGGCTACGAAGTCGACGTGCCGATGAGCACGTTCTACAACCTGCCCGGCAACGGCGAGCGTGTCGTCCTGCTCACGCAGATGATCGTGCGCGAGGACGCGCATCTGCTTTTCGGCTTCGCCACGGTGGAAGAACGCGCGACGTTCCGCGAGCTGCTCAAGATCACCGGCATTGGCGCGCGCATGGCGCTGGCCATCCTCTCGGGCATGAGCGTGCACGATCTCTCGCAGGCCATCACGCTGCAGGATTCGGCACGCCTCACGCGGGTGCCCGGCATCGGCAAGAAAACGGCCGAGCGTTTGCTGCTCGAACTGAAGGGGAAGCTGGGCGCGGATCTGGGCGCGATGGCCGCCGCCGCATCACCCTCCGATCACGCGAACGACATCCTCAACGCGCTGCTTGCGCTCGGCTATTCGGAGAAGGAAGCGCTCGCCGCGATCAAGAACGTGCCGGCCGGCACGGGCGTCTCAGAGGGCATCAAGCTCGCGCTGAAGGTGCTCTCGAAGGCCTGATGTCCACGCGCGTTCCAGGCGTGCGCGGTATGGTCGGGCCTTGGCTGGCTGTTAGTTGCACACGCCGCGTGGTGCCGGAAACGCGCCGTCCTGCGCGCATGGCGCGCGGTACAATCGCTGCATGATCGAAACCGACAAACTCGCCGCAGACCGCGCGGGCGAAAACCGCGTGATTGCTGCCACGCCGGCCTCGTCCAAGGAAGAGGCGTTCGAGCGCGCCCTGCGCCCGCGCCAGCTCGACGAATACGTCGGCCAGGAAAAGGTGCGCGGCCAGCTCGAAATCTTCATCGAGGCCGCCAAGCGCCGCTCGGAACCGCTCGACCACGTGCTGCTGTTCGGACCGCCGGGCCTCGGCAAGACCACGCTCGCGCACATCATCGCGCGCGAAATGGGGGTCAATCTGCGGCAGACCTCAGGCCCTGTGCTCGAACGCGCGGGCGACCTTGCGGCGCTGCTCACCAACCTCGAAGCGAACGACGTGCTCTTCATCGACGAAATCCACCGGCTCTCGCCGGTCGTCGAGGAAATCCTGTATCCGGCGCTCGAGGACTATCAGATCGACATCATGATCGGCGAAGGGCCGGCCGCGCGCAGCGTGAAGCTCGACCTGCAGCCGTTCACGCTCGTGGGCGCGACCACGCGCGCGGGCATGCTCACGAATCCGCTGCGCGACCGCTTCGGCATCGTCTCGCGGCTCGAGTTCTACAACGCGAGCGAACTCTCGCGCATCGTGCAGCGCTCGGCTGCGCTGCTCGGCGCGCAGATCCATCCCAACGGCGCGCTCGAAATCGCGCGCCGCTCGCGTGGCACGCCGCGTATCGCCAACCGCCTGCTGCGCCGCGTGCGCGACTACGCCGAAGTGAAGGCTGACGGCGCGATCACCGCACAAGTCGCCGACGCCGCGCTCCGGATGCTCGACGTCGATCCCGTGGGCTTCGACCTGATGGACCGCAAGCTGCTCGAAGCGATCCTGCACAAGTTCGACGGCGGCCCGGTGGGCGTGGACAACCTCGCGGCGGCCATCGGCGAAGAGCGCGACACGATCGAGGACGTGCTGGAGCCCTACCTGATCCAGCAAGGCTTCCTGCAGCGCACGCCGCGCGGCCGCGTGGCGACGCAGCTCACCTACCGCCACTTCGGCCTCACGGTGCCCGACGACGCCTCGACCGGCGGCGACTGGACCCCGGACGCGTCGTAAGGCGCGGCAAGGCGCAACGCAGCGCGAGCCAAAGCACGATGTCCGATCACGCCGGCCTGCCTCCCAACGCTCCCGAGCCGACCAGCCTCGTCGGCCAGCTCGCGCGGCGCCTGCGCATGACACTTGCCGAAAACGTCACGCATCTCACCACGGGCAGCGGCCCGAAACTCGACTACTCCTCGCCGCCCGGCGACCCCGGCCTGTTCGGCCCTGACGCCATCTGCTGGAAAGTGCACGCCGATTTCGCCGGGATGATGGCGGGCGGCATCAGCGCGCTGCTGCTGCAGGCCTTGCACCCGCTCGCGCTCGCGGGCGTGTGGGACCACTCGACGTTTCGCGCCGACATTCTCGGCCGCCTGCGCCGCACCGCGACCTTCATCGCCGGCACGACCTACGGCAGCCGCGCCGACGCGCTTGCGCTCATCGAGCGCGTGAAGACAATCCACCTCTCGGTAACAGGCACCGGACCCGATGGCCGCCCCTATCGCGCGAGCGATCCCGCGCTGCTCACCTGGGTGCACGTGGCCGAGGTGTCGAGCTTTCTCACCGCGTATCTGCGCTACGTGAATCCCGCACTACCGGGCGAGGAGCAAGACCAGTACTACGCCGAGGTCGCCCTCATCGCGCAGTTGCTGGGCGCAACCGAGGTGCCCCGCTCGCGCGCCGAAGTCGCCGCGTATCTGGAGGCAATGCAGCCCGAACTCGTTGCGAGCGAGCGCACGCGCGAAGTCGTGCGCGTGCTGATGGAAGTGCCCGTGCCGCGTCCGGCAATGCGCCCCGCCGGCGCGCTGATGCGCAATGCTGGCATCGACCTCCTGCCGCCGTTCGCCCAGCAGATGCTCGGTTTCGACCGCTTCGCCCTCGCGCGCCGCGCGATGGTGCAGCCGGGCATGCGCGCGGTCGCACCCGTGTTGCGCTGGGCGCTCGTGAATGGCGTCTCGAAGCGCGCGCGCCGGCGTGCGGCCGCCCCAGTGGCGCGCTGAGCCCCCTCCTCGTTCCGCACGCAACGAAAAACGGCCAGTCTGCTCGAGCAGGCTGGCCGTTTTCGCTTGGCAGGCAACGCCGACCGGTGCGAGACCGGACGCGTCTTACATCTTCACCACGTCGAGCAGCGTCTTCTTGCCTGCCTTGTAGTTGTAGAGCGAGATCACGCCGTGCTTGAGATCGCCCTTCGAATCGAACACCGTTTCGCCGATCACACCTTTGTAGTCGGTGCCCGGAATCTGCGCGAGGACCTTCGCCGCGTCGGTCGAGTTCGCGCGCTTCATCGCGTCGACGACGATGTACACCGCGTCGTAAGTGAACGGCGCATCGTACTCGACCGGGTGGCCAAAGCGCTTCTGGTACTTCGCCGAGAACACCGCGCCGCCTTCCATTCGCTCGAGCGCCATGCCGGCCTGCGAGCAGACGATGTTGTCGGCCGCCGTGCCCGCGAGCTGCGCGAGGCTTTCCGTGCATACGCCGTCGCCCGCCAGCACCTTCGCGCGCAGGCCGAGTTGCCGCGCCTGCTTGGCGAACGGGCCGCCGGTGGCGTCCATGCCGCCGTACATGATCGCGTCGGGATTCTCGCCCTTGATCTTCGTGAGGATCGCGCGGAAATCGACGGCCTTGTCGTTGGTCGCATCGTGCGAAACGACCTTCATGCCGAGCGACTTAGCGGTCTTCTCGAACTCGTTCGCGAGGCCCTGGCCGTATGCGGTCGAATCGTCGACCACGGCAACGGTCTTCACGTTCAGGCTTTTCGCGGCATAGTTGGCGAGCGCGGGGCCCTGCTGCGCGTCGGTCGCCACCACGCGATAGGTGGTCTTGAAGCCCTGCTGCGTATAAGCCGGATTCGTCGACGACGGCGAGATCTGCACGATGCCCGCGTCGCTATAGATCTTCGAAGCCGGAATCGACGCGCCCGAATTCAGGTGGCCGATCACGGCCACGACCTTGTCGTCGACGAGCTTTTGCGCGACCTGGGTCGCCTGGCGCGGGTCGGCCCCATCGTCCTGGCCGTCGAGCACGAGCGTGACCTTCTGGCCGCCGATCGTGAGGCCCTTCGCGTTGATCTCTTCGATCGCGAGACGCGCGCCGTTTTCGTTGTCCTTGCCGAGGTGGGCCGAGCCGCCCGTGAGCGGGCCCACGTGGCCGATCTTCACGACCTGGTCTGCGCTGGCGTTGGCCGACCATGCAGCGAACGCCACGACGGCGGCGCTCACCGGCAACAGCTTGTGAAGCTTGAACGTCATTGAGAATCTCCTGCGACTTGATCTTTCTGGAAACTGCCTTTCGTTTTTCATGTGCAACCCCGGCTTCGCCGACACCGCCTGCACGTGGTGCGCGCGCGTCCCTCTTCAACGCGCGGCCGGCGCTCGCAAGGATTGTTGAGAATCGCTGCGAGGCCCCACCAGCGCGGCAAAGCACAAAGGTCTGATGAATGGTATCAGGCACACCCGTTTTACGGTTGGCCTTTGGAAAGCAGATGAAAGTCGCAGGTAAGGGACTTGACGGCGGCGCCGAACGCTGCACACGGCAATGAAAAAGTGCCGCTCGTGTGACGAACGGCGCTCTCTTTTTCTGTTCGGCGTTTAACGGCCCACTTCGGGCGTGCGCTTGAAGCCGTCGTCGGCGCTTGCGGCCGGCAGATGCGTGACGTCGCCCCACGCGACCACCCGCGCTTGCGTCACCGCGCCGTCGCGCTCGAAATCGACGATGTTCACGCTCGTGTTGAGAAGCGGCCAGGCGCGCGGCGCGTCGAGCGTGAGCCCGTTCGCGAAACGATAGATGCAGTCGAGCACGCCGCCATGCGCGACGCACGCGATGCGCCCCTCGGGATGCTTCGCGAGGATCGGCTCCAGCGCGTGCAGCACACGGTGGTAGAACGCGCGCTGCGACTCGCCCTCGGGCGGCGCGAAACCGGGGTCGCGCGTTTGCCAGTGCGCGTATTCATCGGGAAAGCGTTCGGCGATCTGGTCGCTGTCGTGGCCCTGGAACGCGCCGTAGTTGCGCTCGCGCAGGCCTTCGGTGAGCTGAAGCGGCAGTCCGAGCGCGGCAGCAATCGGCTGCGCGGTTTGTTGCGCACGCATCAGGTCGCTCGACCAGATCGCGTCGAGGCGTGCACCTTTGCGCACCTCGTGCGCCTCATGTGCCTCGCGAGCCTCATGCGCAAAACGCGCACCGAGCAATTGGGCCTGCTCGACGCCGCTCTCCGCGAGCGGAATGTCGATGTGCCCCTGGATGCGCTTGATGCGGTTCCAGGCGGTTTCGCCGTGGCGGATGAAGAGAATCTGCGTGGTCATGGATTAATTGCGCACCTGCAGCCAGAACGTGACGGGGCCGTCGTTCACGAGCGAGACCTGCATATCGGCGCCGAATTCGCCGGTCTCGACCATCGGGTGCTTTTCTCGCGCGGCGGCGACGAAGTAGTCGAACAGACGCCGCCCCTCGTCGGGCGGCGCGGCGGGCGTAAAGCTCGGACGCAGGCCGCTGTTGGTATCGGCGGCAAGCGTGAACTGCGAGACCAGCAGGAGGCCGCCGGCCGCGCCGTTGCCGTCGATGTTCTGCACCGGCAGGTTCATCTTGCCTGCCGCGTCGCTGAACACGCGGTAGCCCAGCAGCTTCGCGAGCAGCTTGTCGGCATTTGCCTCGGTGTCGCCGCGCTCCGCGCAGACGAGCGCAAGCAGCCCCTGGCCGATCGCGCCGGTCACGCGCTCGGTTTGACCGTCGGCAACACGCACTTCCGCGCGGCGCACGCGTTGAATCAGCGCGATCATCGCGTGCGCTCCTTCAGCGCACGCACGCGCACCGCGCCCATGCAGGCAAAAACACGAACCGTCATCACGCGGTGAGCGTCACGCGCGCGAAGCGGCGCTTGCCGACCTGCACGATGAACTCGCCCGGCTCGACCTTCAGGCCCTTGTCGGACACGGTCGCGCCGTCGATCTTCACGCCGCCCTGCTCGATATTGCGCAGCGCCTCGCTCGTGGAAGGCACGAGCCCCGCCTGCTTGAGCAGCTGGCCGATGGCGAGCGGCGCGCCCGCGAGCGTGACCGACGGGATGTCGTCGGGCACACCACCTTTCGCGCGGTGATTGAAGTCTTCGAGTGCGCGCTCGGCATCCGCCTGGGAATGGAAGCGCGCGACGATTTCCTGCGCGAGCAGCACCTTGAAGTCGCGCGGGTTGCGGCCCGCTTCGATCTCGCGCTTGTAGCCTTCGATTTCCGCCATCGGACGGAACGAGAGCAGTTCGAAGTAACGCCACATCAGCACGTCGGAGATGCTCATGAGCTTGCCGAACATGTCGTTGGGCTTCTCGCTGATGCCGACGTAGTTATTCTTCGACTTCGACATCTTCTCGACGCCGTCGAGGCCTTCGAGCAGCGGCATCGTGAGAATGCACTGCTGCTCCTGCCCGTACTGCTTTTGCAGTTCGCGGCCCACGAGCAGGTTGAACTTCTGGTCCGTGCCGCCGAGCTCGAGGTCGGCGTTGAGCGCGACCGAGTCATAGCCCTGCATTAGCGGGTAGAGGAATTCGTGAATCGAGATGGGCACGCCGCCCTGGAAGCGCTTGGTGAAGTCCTCGCGCTCGAGAATGCGCGCGACCGTGTAGCGCGACGCGAGCTTGATCATGCCGTCGGCGCCGAGCGGCATCGACCATTCGCTGTTGTAGCGGATTTCGGTCTTCTCGCGGTCGAGCACGAGCGCGGCCTGCTCGAAGTACGTTTTCGCGTTCGACTCGATCTGCTCGCGCGTGAGCGGCGGGCGCGTGGCATTGCGGCCCGACGGGTCGCCGATCAGCGAAGTGAAGTCGCCAATCAGGAAGATCACGTTGTGGCCGAGATCCTGGAGCTGGCGCATCTTGTTGAGCACGACCGTGTGGCCGATGTGGATGTCGGGCGCGGTTGGATCGAGCCCGAGCTTGATGCGCAGCGGCTTGCCAGTGGCGGCGCTCTTCGCAAGCTTCTGCTGGAATTCTTCTTCGATCAGCAGTTCGTCGACGCCGCGCTTCGTGACGGCAAGCGCGTGACGGACTTCGTCGGTGACCGGAAAGGCGTCTTTGGCGCCGCTGTTGGGAGTGGACTCGGTGCTCATGCTTCGATCGGATTCGTTAGGTCTGGGTCTAGACCGGGATTTTACGTGATTCGACTGGCGACGCCGAAGTTTGCGGGTGAACACGGCGCGTCGGCCGCCTCGAGCGGCGCGGGTCCGCATGAGGCGGCGCAAGCGAGAACGAGCCGGGTTACGACGAAGAACGACGAAGCCGCGCCGCTCACGAACGAGCGACCGCGCGCTCGACGCGCGGCGAGCCCTTCGAGCGCGCCTGCCAAAGGTCGTAGGCAGCCTGCTGCGCGAGCCAGAGATCGGCGCGGCCGCCGTGCTCCTCGCCGAGCCACGCTTCGAGCCGCAGCGCCATTTCCGGCGAAATGCCGGCACGAGCGTTGAGCACGCGCGAGAGCGCCACGCGCGTGACGCCGAGCTGCGCCGCGGCCTCGGTCACGCTCAGCCCGAGCGCCGGGAGGATGTCCTCGCGGAGCGTCTCGCCCGGATGCGGCGGGTTATGCATACGGATGATCTCGTTCATCTTCAATCTGCCTCAGTGGTAATCGCGGTAGTCGACGAGCACCGCATGGCTGCCCTCGAACGCGAAGGTCAACCTCCAGCTGCCGTTCACGCATACCGCGTGATGGCCCTCGAGCGAACCTGCCAGCGCATGGCAGCGCCATCCCGGCACGTTCATATCCTGCACGGACTCGGCCTCGTCGAGCCGCGCGAGCTGGCGACGCAGCCGGGGTGCGTGATCGGGCCGGACGCCCGCTTGAGTGCCGTCGAAAAAGAACGCCTTGAGCCCTTTGTGTTTCCACGTCTTGATCATGGTGCCCCTGACATAGCGAAACGAACATGGATAGCTCGGTTCGTGGGCGCCGGATGATCTGTATAGCGTATAGGCTCACTATACAACCCACGATTGACACAATCAACGTGCCTGAGCACGAAGCTTGATCGAATCGAGGTTTCGCCCGTGCCCACACGAGCCAGACAGGCCCATAGGGTCACATGCCAGGCGCGTTCGGCTCAATTCATCCGATCGGCTTACGCTGAATGGCCATTGCCCCGATAATCACCGTCAGAATCCGTTCTTCGCACTCACGAAAGGAGCACAAACGTGGCGCCACGCGACGCACGCAAAGACAGCGCACATCCGGCCGACGGCGTGTATTTCGGCCTGATGTCGGGCACCAGCATGGACGGCGTGGACGGCATCGCCGTGCGCTTCGAGCACGGCAAACGGCCCGTGGTGCTGGCCGAGGCCTTCGTGGGCTTCGCGCAGGGCCTGCGCGAAGCGCTCTTTTCGCTCCAGCAGCCCGGCGAAAACGAGATCGAGCGCGCGGCGCTCGCAGGCAATGCGCTCACGGCGCGCTATGCGGTCTGCTGCCACGAGTTGCTGCGCGCCGGCAACCTCTCCGGCAGCGAGGTGCGCGCCATCGGCGCCCACGGCCAGACCATCCGTCACCGGCCCGAAAAGGGCTTTACGGTGCAGATCCAGAACCCGGCGCTGCTCGCGGAGCTCGCGCACATCGACGTGGTCGCCGACTTCCGCAGCCGCGACGTCGCCTCGGGCGGCCAGGGCGCGCCGCTCGTCCCGGCGTTTCACGCGACGCTATTCGGCTCGCACGAGGAAACCCGCGTCGTCTGCAATCTCGGCGGCATCAGCAACATCACGATCCTCGCGGCGACGGGCGCGGTGCGCGGCTTCGACTGCGGCCCGGCCAACGCGCTGCTCGACCTGTGGGCCGAGCGGCATCTGGGCAAGCCCTACGACGAGAACGGCCAGTTCGCGGCGAGCGGCAAGCTGCACCAGCCGCTCCTGAACGTGCTGCTCGACGAACCGTACTTCGAGCAACCGCCGCCCAAGAGCACGGGCCGCGATCTCTTCAACGCCGCGTGGCTCGACGCAAAGCTCAAGGGCTTCGAATCGCTCGCGCCCGCCGACGTGCAGGCCACGCTCGTCGCGCTCACCGCGGTGAGCGTCGCGCGCGAAATCGAGCGTCATGCGGGAGACTGCCGCGCGGTATACGTGTGCGGCGGCGGCGCACGCAACCGTGCGTTGATGGGCGCGCTGCAAAAAGCGCTGGAGACGGGCGGCGTGGCTGGCGTGCCGGTCACGACCACCGAGGCGCTGGGCGTGCCGCCGCAGCAGGTGGAGCCGCTAGCCTTCGCGTGGCTTGCGATGCGCTGCCTCGCGCGCGAGCCGGGCAATCTGCCGACCGTGACGGGCGCGGCGGGCGAGCGCGTGCTGGGCGCGATTTATCCGCGCTAAAGATTCCGGGCGTAGAAATGAAAAACGGGGCGTGATGCCCCGTTTTTTCAATGCCTGGCGTGTCCGCTCAAACCGAGAACGACGAACCGCAACCGCAGGTGGTCGTGGCGTTCGGGTTCTTAATGACGAACTGCGCGCCATTCAGATCGTCCTTGTAGTCGATCTCGGCGCCGACGAGGTACTGATAGCTCATCGAGTCGATCAGCAATTGGACGCCGTTCTTGTTCATCACGGTGTCGTCTTCGTTCACGGTCTCGTCGAACGTGAATCCGTACTGGAAGCCCGAGCAGCCGCCACCTTGCACGAACACACGCAGCTTCAGCTCCGGATTGCCTTCCTCGTCGATCAGTTGCTTGACCTTGTCAGCCGCTGCGTCGGTAAAGACGAAGGGACCGGGCATTTCAGTCACGGGGGTCTCAGTGACAGCGTTCATTCGAACTCTCCAAAAAAGCTTCTAGCCGCTATTGTAGGGCTCTTCCGCAGATCGTGCTTAAGCCCAGAAAATCAAGGGTTTCTCGCCACTTTCTTGCGGCTGGTGCTACTCGTCTCGCGCGTCGTTGCTGAACAAACGAAAAAGCCGCCCGGCGCAATGCGCTCGGACGGCTTTTGCAGTTGCATCGCACCCCGTTCCGCGAAAGAAGAGGCACGATCCAAAGCGGATTAACGCTTCGAGAACTGCTTGCGGCGACGTGCCTTGTGGAAACCGACCTTCTTACGTTCCACTTCACGTGCGTCACGGGTGACGAAGCCAGCTTGCGACAGTGCCGGCTTGAGCGTTGCGTCGTAGTCCATCAGCGCGCGCGTGATGCCGTGGCGAACTGCGCCGGCCTGGCCGGTTTCGCCGCCGCCGTTCACGTTCACCTTGATGTCGAACGTCGTGGCGTGGTTCGTGAGTTCCAGCGGCTGACGCACGATCATGAGCGACGTTTCGCGCGAGAAGTAGTCGGCGATGGGCTTGCCATTGACGATGATGTCGCCCTTGCCCGACTTGATGAAGACACGAGCAACGGCGCTCTTGCGGCGGCCCGTACCGTAATTCCAGTTACCGATCATGTGGGCTCCCCTTAGATCTCGAGCGCCTTCGGCTGTTGAGCCGAGTGCGGATGCGTTGCGTCTGCGTAGACCTTGAGCTTCTTGATCATCGCGTAGCCCAGCGGGCCCTTCGGCAGCATGCCCTTCACGGCCTTCTCGAGCGCGCGGCCCGGGAAGCGTTCTTGCATCTTGCCGAACGTCGTTTCGTAGATACCGCCCGGGTAGCCCGAGTGACGGTAGTACTTCTTGTCGGTGGTCTTGTTGCCCGTGACCTTCAGCTTGCCGGCGTTGATGATGATGATGAAATCACCAGTGTCGACGTGCGGGGTGAACTCAGGCTTGTGCTTGCCGCGAAGACGGCGTGCCACTTCGCTGGCGACACGGCCGAGAACCTTATCCGTCGCGTCAATCACGTACCATTCGCGCTGCACTTCATGTGCCTTGGCGGAAAAAGTCTTCATGATCGATCCAAAAAATATGCTGTGCCCTGATTCGGTCCTGCTTGTATGGTGACGCTCGTTGGCGCCGGCGCAGGCTCTCCCTGTTCTTCCCCCGCGGGCATGGATGCGGGAAACCCACGATTATAAAGGAAAAAATCGGACGGAGACAAGTTTTTGGTGCCGCGTGCGAATGCCGGCCGCCATCGTGCGGCGATGTGTACGGCTTTTGCGCGCATCCTGACTCGTTCTCCCATCTATTTGACGCATATCACCCCTATTTGGACAGATGCGACGCCCGATTTGGGTAGAGTTACGCGTCTACGATCCGAATTTCAGGGAATGATCATGCGCAGGATCGGTTTGGCCGACGATCACCCCATCATCATGGACGCGCTGGAAACGGCGCTGCTCGAGGCGGGCGAATTCGAAATCGCCTTCAAGGTCCGCACGGGCGAGCAGTTGCTGGATGCCTTGCGCACCTGTCCGTGCGAATACGTCGTGACCGACTACTCGATGACGCAAGGCGCACCGGGCGGCGACGGCCTTGCCCTGATCGAGCGCGTATTGCGGCAGTTCGCGCCGCTTCGGCTGGTGGTCTTCACGATGTTGTCGAACCCCGCGCTGTGCGGGCAACTCGCGCAACTGGGCGTCCATGGGATCGTCAGCAAGAACGATGAGCGCCACGAAGTGCTGCGGGCGCTGCGCGCCATCGAGGCTGGGGCGAGGCTCCCCTGGCGCTCGCCCAGCCTGCGCGGCTGGCTCCATGAGCCGCTCAAATCGCTCAAGCCCGCGTGCAAAAACCTCGCCGCGCTCAGCCAGCGCGAGCTTGACGTGGTGCGCCTGTTCGCGCAGGGCCAGACGCTGGACGAAATCGCCGCCAATCTTCAGCGTGCGAAAAGCACGGTCGCCACGCACAAGCAGAACGCCATGCACAAACTCGGCATAGCGAATAACGCCGATCTGATCTGCTATGCCTACGATGTCGGGATCGTCCGATAGCGTGTGCACCGCGCCGTCGTGGCGCGTCCTGCTTGCCCGATTGCTCCGGCTGTGGATCGTGCTGAGCCTGTGCGCCATGAGCTGGGCGGACACGGTATTCGCAGCGCAGCCCGCTCAGGTTGCCGAGCTGTCCCTGGCGAGCCCGCTCACGCGCGCTCGCTTCCCAGTCGAATTGTCCCCGGACGAGATCGCTTGGCTGGACCGCCACGGCACGCTCGTCGCGGGCCTGTACGGCGGCGACTACGCGCCGTTCCAGTTTCGCTCGGACAACGACAGCGTCAAAGGCATCACGGTCGACTATCTGGTGCTGCTCGGCAACGCGCTGCAACGGCCCGTGCGCGTGAGCTGGTTCGCCAACCGCAGCGCCGCGCTCGCCGCACTGCGCTCGCATGAAATCGACGTGCTGGGTGAGATCGGTTCGGCACCTTTCGTGCAGCCCGACGCGCCCTACGCCGTGCCCTGCCTGAACATGCCGCTCGCCACCGTGCGCCGCGCGGGGCCCATGCTCGCGAGCAACGGCGCGTGGGATGGCCGCGGTGTCGTCAAAGACAGCGAGCCAGAACCGCTCGCCGCCCTGCAAAAGCAGCGGCTCGAGGCAAGCGGCAAGGCAACGCTCTTCGACGCGCTCGAAGCCGTGTCGCTCGGCCAGGCCGACTTCTATGTGGGCGACCTGATCAGCGCCACCTATTACGTCGAACAGGGCATCTTCCTGAATCTGCGCGTCGTGCGTGTCGAGCGCGAGGAAACGGCGCTCGCCCTCGCCATCGCCACGGACCGGCCCCTTCTGCGGCGCATCGTCGGCGCCGGCATCGACGCGGTGCCGGCATGGATGCGCCGCAGCATCCTGCGCCGCTGGACGGCGGGCGCGGTGCCCGACATCGTTGGCCGGCCACAACTGAGCGCCGCCGAACAACGTTGGCTCGAGGCGCATCCCGTGGTGCGAGTCGGCGTCAACACGACCGAAGCCCCCTATACCTTCATCGACTCCGCAGGCGAGTTCACCGGCATGTACGCCGACCTGCTCAAGCTGATCAGCCGGCGCACCGGGCTGCGCTTCGAGGTCTCCGCGCGCGCGTCGACGGCCGGGCTCGAGGACGATCTGCGCGCCCAGCGCACGCAACTCGTGACGACCTTGATGCCCACCCCCGAGCGGCGCGGCTTTCTGGATTTCAGCGAGGACATTGCCCCCATGATCTGGGCCCTCGTCGAGCGGCGCGGCACGACGCCCGCGGACACGACGCCGCTCGCGGTATTCGACGGACTCGATGGGCTCGACGCGCTGCGCGGCAAGCGCCTCGCGCTGACACGCGGGCACGGACTGGCCGACACGCTGCGCGCGCTCCACCCCGACATCGCGCTCGTATTCACGTCCACGCCCAACGACGCGCTGGTCCAGGTGGCGCAAGGCCACGCCGATGCGGCGCTGCTCAGCATGGCGAACGCCAGCTACACGGTCGAGCGGTACTTTCCCAATCAACTCCGGATTGCCGCGACCGCGTTCGGCGGCCCGGATCAGGCGCGCTTCGGCGTAGAGGCCCATTCGCCGGAACTGCTCGGCATCCTGAATAAAACGCTGGCCGGCATCACGCCCGCCGAGCGCGCCAGCATCGCCTCGAAATGGCTCGCCAACATCAACTATCCGAGCAGCACGTGGGAGAACCTGCGCCGCCAGGTGTTCCACTGGCTGCCGTGGGCGCTGGGCGCGCTCGGGCTTGCGCTCGTGTGGAACAGCCTGCTGCGCTATCAGATCCGCCGCCGCAAGCAGCTCGAACGCGAGTTGCGTGCGGCGCGCGACGAGGCCGAACGCGCGAACACGGCCAAGAGCGACTTTCTCGCCGTCATGAGCCACGAAATCCGCACGCCGATGAGCGCCGTGATCGGCCTGCTGGAGCTTGCACACCGGCGCGCCCGGGCCGGCGTGGCCGACGAGCAGGCGCTCGCGCTCGCCGAGTCCTCGGCGCGCGGCTTGCTCCATCTGGTCGGCGACCTGCTCGACCTGCGCAAGGCAGAGGCCGGCGAGCTGACGCTCTCCCCGTGCGCCGTCCAACTGCGCGCCCTGCTGGCCGACACGGTGACGCTCTTTCGCCACGCGGCCGAGGTCAAGGGACTGCGCCTCTCGCACGGCGTGGCGGCCGAGGTGCCCGAATGGGCCGCGTTCGATCCGTTAAGACTGCGCCAGGTGATTTCCAATCTGCTCTCGAACGCACTCAAGTTCACCGCGCACGGCGAGATCGATCTACAGGCAAGCCTCGTCGCAGCCGGGCCGACGACCGACGATGAGAGCCAGGAAGCCTCACCGCTTTTGCGCATCGTCGTGCGCGACACCGGTAGCGGCATTCCCGCCGACGACCTGCCGATGCTCTTCGAGCCGTTCAGGCAGGCGTCGTCGCCGGCCGCCCATATGGGCACAGGACTCGGGTTGGGTATCGTCAAACGGCTCGTTACGCTGATGGGCGGGCGCATCGAACTAGCGAGCAAACCGGGCGGCGGTACTTGCGTGAGCTTCGAAGTGCCTTGCCGCAGCGTGCCGGGCGGCGCGAAAGAGCAAATGCCGCTGCTCTTCGCCGCAGTATCGCGCCGCATCCTCATCGTGGACGACCATCCCGTCAACCGGCGCATCCTCGCCGACCAGCTCGCCTGGCTCGGCTACACACCTATCGAAGCGTCCGGCGCGCAGGAGGCGCTGCACCTGCAGCAGGCCGGCGTCGACCTCGTCCTCACCGACTGCAACATGCCCGTGGTTTCCGGCATCGAGCTGGCACGCCGCATCCGGGCCGACGAAGCCGCGCGCTCGGGCACCCGCTGCCCTATCGTCGGCTACACCGCGAATGCGCTGCCCGAGGCGCGCGCGGCCTGCCTGCAGGCGGGCATGGACGACGTGCTCGTCAAACCGCTCGACGTGACGCAGATCGGCCGTGTCCTCGCGCGCTGGTTCGCGACCCGGACCGACCGGCCAGCGCAGGCGGCCGGGCCCGGGGCACCCGCATCGCCACGAATCGAAACGGAACTGGCGATCAGCCTGCGCGACGACTGCGCGGGGCTGGAGCGCGCACTCGCCGCGCACGCATGGCCCGAAGTCGCCGATCTCGCACACCGACTGCGCGGCGTACTCGCCTGCACGCTCGCCGACGCCGATATCGATCAGGCATGCCTGGTACTCGAAATGCTCGCGAGAAGGGCTGGACAAACCGCTCCGGAAAAACTTCGCGCGCAAGGTGCGCGCGTCACGGCGCTCTTGCGCGCGCATGCCGCTCGCTAACGCAAGCCGCGCCGCCCGGGGCCGGCGAGCGCGGCAGCGCGCACGACAACTCTCGAATAAATTCGATGCTCGCCGGCGACCAGCTGCGGCACAGTATCGACGAGCGGCACACAGCGCGCTCACAACTCACGGAGTAAAGAAATTCTCATGAAAAAAATCGTCATCGCGTCTGCCCTCCCTTTCATCTTCATCAGCACTGCTACGTTTGCCGGTTCGCAAGATTGCGCAACCCGCATCAACGCCATCCAGACGCAGATCCAGAACGCGAAGCAATGGGGCAACGTCAACCAGGTCGCCGGTCTCGAGCGCTCGCTGGCGAACGTGCAGGCGAACTGCAGGGACACGGATCAGATCGAGCGCGCCCAGCGCGATGTGCAACAGAAGCAGGAAGACGTTCGCAAAGCGCAGGCCGAAGTGGCAGAAGCCTCCGACAAACTGCGCGACGCGCAAAGCCGCGGCGATGCAAAGAAAATCCAGAGCGCCCAGGAAAAGCTCGCCGACAAGCAGGACAAGCTGCGCGAAAAGATGGACAAGCTGCGCGTCGCCCAAGCCGATCTCGGCGCATTGAAGGGCTAAGGGATCCAACGGCGTTTCGCGCGTAGCCGAAGCGCCGCCTCTGATACAGGGACAGGTGGCTGCCGCCCCCTGTTCTTTTTTCATTGATCGAGCACGACGTTGGTGGCTATTAGAGGATCGCTGTTTCCGGTCTGCGGCGTTGCGCTTCTGTTTGCACCGCTGACCGGGTATGCAGGCGAGCCGTATCTTTCGGGCGACGATCTCGAAAGCGATGCGAATGACGCGACGCGACCTGGGCCAAGCTTTTTACCTGCCGTTCCCAACCAACACGATGCCGATGTACCTGGGCCGCCCGCCCACGACGAGGAAGGGCCGCAGTTGGAGCCGATCAAGGCTGGCGTCTATGTGAACGGCCGCTGGAACGGCTATTACTCGTTGACCGTGCGTGACGACGGCCTGTTTTGCGTGCCGGTCTCGGACTGGCTGGAATGGGGCGTCGCAGAAGATGCGCGGTTCGTGCCGGACGGCGACGCGGGCGAGACGCAATGCGTGCAGCCCCAGCGCCCAGCGGCCGACCCGCAGACGGAGACGCCCGGCGAAGAAGACGAAGCGGTGCGACTCAGTTATGACGCGAGCCAACAGCGCATGACGGTGCGCATCGACGCGTCGTTGCTGAGCCACTCGCGCGGCTCCGTGCAGCCCGCACGACTTGACCACGGCGTATCGGCGCTCCTGCTCGATTACCAGTTCAGCTCGTCGCGTAGCGAAGGCAGCAACGTACCCGCCGAAGGACGAGCCACCACGTTGTACGGCACGATCAATGCGGGGGCCAATTTTGGTCCCTGGCGCTTTCGCACCCGTCAGGTCTATTCACGCGGGACGGCAGGGCCGCCACAGTGGGAAAACCTCGGCACATGGCTACAGCGCGATATCGCCTCGTTGCGCGCAAGGCTGCTGATCGGCGAAGGCACGACTGACAGCCTGCTGTTCGACGGCGTGCCGTTCACCGGCGTGCAACTGAAGTCCGAAGACGATCTGCGGCCGGATTACCTGACGCGCTACGCACCCGTGGTACGCGGCATGGCGCTTGGCAACGCCGAGGTTTTCGTGCGCCAGCGCGGCGTGCTCATCTATCACGCGAACGTGGCGCCGGGGCCCTTCGCGTTCCATGACGTGCACCCGCCGTCGAGCAGCGGCGATCTCAACGTCACGATCCGGGAAGCGGACGGCACCGAGCGCGTCACGATCATCCCGTACATCTCCATGCCGCTGCTCCTGCACGACCGGGACGTCAAATACGCATTCAATGTGGGCCGCTACCGCCGTGACAGCAGCGATGAACGCTATGCACAACCCGAGTTCATGCAGGCGACGCTCGGTTTCGGGTTGCCGCTCGGCCTCAGTGTGTTCGCCGGCATCGTCGAGGCGCGCGGCTATCGCAGCACGGCCGCCGGCGCCGGGTGGCGCCTGGGCGCGGCCGGCGCAGCGTCGCTCGATGTCGCGCGCTCGAATGCAGCGCAAACCGGCGGCGCCACGACAAGCGGTTATCGCATCCGGGCCCGCTACGCGAAAACGTTCGCAACCAGCGGCACCGGCATCAGCATCGATTGGCGACGCTTCACAGGCGAAAGCTTCCGCACACTCACCGACCAGTTGCAGCGCGATGCCGACCGCGCCTTCTGGCGCGAGCTCTTTGGCGACGACGCCCCGGATGCGCCAGCCGAGGCCAAACGCCGAAGCCAGTTGCGGCTCGATGTCCGGCAGAATTTCGGCGGTACGGCCAATCTGTACGCAACTCTCAGCGCCTACCGCTACACCGGCAATTCGCCCTCGCGGCTATCGACGCAAATTGGCGCGAGCTGGTACGGCGAGCGTTTCGATATCGACGTGCAGGCCGGATGGAATCGTTTCGCGAATCAAAGCAACGTGGCGTTCATGGCCACGCTGTCCATTCCGCTATCGATCGGCTGGAAAAAAGGCAGTCTGCGCTACGCCGCTTCGGTGAACCGCGACGACGACGGCGCGCTCGCATGGGGCAACCAGTTGTCGGGCTCCGCCCTGCGCGACTACCGGCTGAGCTATTCGTTGAGCCAGCAGCGTTCTTCCGATACGGGCAATCAATACGGCGCACGCGTGGGTTACCAGGCCGATGCCGGCCGTATCGACGCCGGCTATGAAAATGGACGCGGCTACCACAAGACCGACCTTGCGCTTGCGGGCGGCGTGGTGGCGTATCGCGACGGCGTGGTGGCGGGACAATCGCTCGGCGAGACCATTGCCGTGGTCGATGCACCCGGCTATGCGGACGCGAACGTCGACGGCCAGCTCGGGACGCGAACCGATGCGGCCGGCCGCGCGGTCATCTCGCATCTGACGCCTTACCGGGTCAATCGGGTCGGGCTCGATGGGCTCGAGCTCGGCGACGACCTCGACTACACCTCGCTGTTTCGCGAAGTCGCCCCCACATTGGGCGCCGTGATCTACGTGCCGATCCGTCCGCAGCGGATGCTCGCGCCCGACTGAAAGCCGAGATGGGTGGAGAGCGAATCGGGTGCCGCAGGAAGCCGCGGCAGGAGAAATAAAAAAAGCCCGAACGCGTTTGTTCGGGCTTAATCCACTCTTTGGAGGAGGGTGGAGGAGACATGCTGAGGTGTCGTGAAGCACGACAACCAATGAGATGAATTATACGGATCGACCTTGTGCGACGCAAGAAGATTTGCATTGTGAAAACCAACACCGTAATATGAAATCAAAAAATCGCGCGCGCAAGAATGCTTTTAATATAAAAATCAAAGCATTACGATGAGTGCAGAAACAGACGTCTCACATTGACTAGAGCAAAACCCCTAATTGCACGAGGGAAATCGGACTTGTTCGTAAGATGTCGCGTCGCAACATTCAAGCAGGACGCATCGTCTGCATGCGCCCTGTCCCCCCGGACATACCAGTAGGGCACGGGCTACAATGCCTGTGGAATTGAAAACTTGCGCAGGGGCAAACGCATGGAATGCAAAGTGAGCTGGATGGGTCAGGACGGCATGGCGTTCGCTGCCGAAACGGGTAGCGGCCATCTCGTCAACATGGACGGCGCGCCGGAAGGCGGTGGCCACAATCTCGCGCCGCGTCCGATGGAAATGGTGCTGCTCGGCACGGGCGGCTGCACGGCCTACGATGTGGTCCTGATTCTGAAAAAGAGCCGCCAGGAAGTGGCCGGCTGCAACGTCACGCTCAAGGCCGAGCGCGCGAGCGAAGACCCCAAGGTCTTCACGAAGATCCACTTCCACTTCACCGTGACCGGCAAGAACCTGAACCCGGCCACCGTCGAGCGCGCGATCAATCTCTCGCACGACAAGTATTGCTCGGCATCGATCATGATCGGCAAGACGGCCGAGATCACGCACACGTTCGAGATCGTCGCGGTTTAAGTCGCGCTCACGCCGCTCGCGGTATCGGCGTAAAAGAAAAAGCCGGCGCGCTCCGATGGAGTGCGCCGGCTCTTTTTTGCCGTCGTCCTGATGGAAAACGCGGCGGGAATAAGGCCGCAAAGCAGGCCGATAAGCCGGATTCTGTGCACACGCCGCGTCCGAAGACGCGCCGCGCGTGGCAGCCATTCCTCTAGGCGCGCCATTGCTGACGCGCTCAAGCTTCCTACCCGCAGACGGAATGGGGGCCCCATCCTGCATCCCGAAGATGCGCGCCTGCCTACTTGGAATTGCTCCGGGTGGAGGTTACCGTGCCGTCTACGTCACCGCAGACGCGGTGCGCTCTTACCGCACCGTTTCACCCTTACCTGATCCCGACCGAAATCGGGCCATCGGCGGTCTGTTCTCTGTTGCCCTGTTCCGCGTGTCGCCACGGATGGCCGTTAGCCATCACCCTGCCCTGTGGAGTCCGGACTTTCCTCGCCCCCTCGGCGTGAGCCTCGGGGCCGCGACTGCCTAGCCTGCTTTGCGAGGCGCGATATTAGCACGGGTCGATGCATCGCGCCGGACGCGCGAGGCGTCGGGCACTCAGCGCGCACGCCGTCCCGGACGGAAAACTGCAGCGTCGTCGTAGAACGAAGGGTCTTCGTTGGGCGCCCACCAGCCCGGAATGCCCAGCACCGGCAGCGGCGAGAAGCTGCGCCCATTCAGATGGGCGTTGGCTGCAAGCGCCGCGCTGATCGTTTCATCCAGCCAGGCGTTGCGCTGCGCACGCGGCCACGCGAAGTACGCAGGCGGCACGTCGACCACCCAGGCGTGCGCCGTGCACGCCGCATAGGGTGCGATCAGCTTTTCCAGCAGCGCATGGCCGAAAACGTGCACTTCGCAGCGCGCCGGGCTATGCGTCAAGTCGTGCGCCACGGCGGCCGTTGTCCCTGCCGTCCCTGCCGTCCCTGCCGTCCCTGCCGTCCCTGCCGTCGCGCCGTCCGCCGTCTCCCATGCCGCCCGCCCCGCGACGAACAGCGTGCGCCAGTCGAAGCCGCGTAGCGCCTGTGTGAGCGCCGGATCGGCGCTCGCGAACAGCACGGCGTTTTCGTCGAACAACGTGAGCGCGTCGCGCACGCCGCCGCGCGTGGGCCCGACGCCCAGCACGTCGATCGCCGCTGCCTGGCGCGCGTTGAGCGTCGCCTTGATGCGCGGGAACGCGAACCAGGCAAGCGCATTGAAGAAGTCGTGGAGGTTGTGGCGCGTGGGCACGCATCCCGTCGCGGCGATGTGCGCCTCGTAAGACGCCCCCTCCGGCAGATCGTCCTGCGCGATGAAGCCGAGCGTCTGGCCGCGGCCCGTGCGATGCTGCGCGGCGTGGGCGTCGGCGTTCAGCTCGTCGAGATAGCGCGCGTAGCTTGCCAGCGCGGCCTGCTGCCAGCGCCGGCCGCGCACCGCGTGCTGGGCGAACCAGGGGCGCGCCCAGTCGATGTCGGCGAAACTGCCCTCGGGCAAGGTCCGGCGCGGCGCGACCGTGTGCATCGGTGTGTCTGCATCGACCGCCGCCTGGCTGGCCACGCCGGGCATCGCAACGCTCAATCGAGCTTCCAGCCGATCGTCTCGCCGCCACGCAGCGGCACGACAGGCGCGTCGCCGGCCATCACTTCCGCCGGGAGCGTCCACTGCTCGCGGCGCAGCGTGACCGTTTCGGCGCTGCGCGGCAGGCTGTAGAAGTCGGCGCCGAAGAAGCTCGCAAAGCCTTCGAGCTTGTCGAGCGCGCCGGCGTTGTCGAACGCCTCGGCGTAAAGCTCGAGCGCGTGCAGCGCCGTATAGCAGCCCGCGCAACCGCACGCGTGCTCCTTCAAGCCCTTCGGATGCGGCGCGCTGTCCGTGCCGAGGAAGAAGCGCGCATCGCCCGACGTCGCCGCCTCGACCAGCGCCACGCGATGCGTCTCGCGCTTGAGAACCGGCAGGCAGTAGTAATGCGGACGGATACCGCCCTGGAAGATCGCGTTGCGGTTGTACAGCAGGTGATGCGCCGTGATCGTCGCGCCCAGCAGGCCAGGCGCCGCGTGATCCGCGCGAATGTAATCGACAGCATCCTTCGTCGTGATGTGCTCGAACACCACCTTCAGCGCCGGGAAGTCGCGGCGCAGCGGGATCATCACGCGGTCGATGAAGACCTTCTCGCGGTCGAACAGGTCGATGTCGGCGTTCGTCACTTCACCGTGCACCAGCAGCGGCATGCCCACTTCCTGCATCGCCTCGAGCGTCGGCGCGCATTTGCGGATGTCGGTCACGCCCGCGTCCGAGTTGGTGGTCGCGCCCGCCGGGTAAAGCTTCACGCCATGCACGAAGCCGCTCGCCTTGGCGCGGCGGATTTCCTCGGGCGGCGTGTTGTCGGTGAGATAGAGCGTCATCAGCGGCTCGAACTTCGCGCCCGCGGGCAGTGCCGCGAGAATGCGCTCGCGGTACGCCGCGGCCTGCTCGGTCGTCGTGACCGGCGGCTTCAGGTTCGGCATGATGATCGCGCGGCCGAACTGGCGGGCCGTATGCGGCAGCACCGCCGCGAGCATCGCGCCGTCGCGCACATGCAGGTGCCAGTCGTCGGGGCGGGCGAGCGTGAGAGTCGTGGGAGTGGAAGCGTTCATGGCTAGTAGGCGCGTTGCGCAGCGGATGATCGGACAGCGATATGGGCCAGCAAAGCTCGGGCTGCGAAGCAACGAGGCGGCGAGGCGGTGAAACGGCCGGTGCGGCGTCGCGCGCGCACGACAGCCGCCACGCGCGAATGTCCCGCTGGCGCGCTTTCGCGTCAGCCGGGAATGCATCCGACAAATTTCGTATTGGCGCGCCGCGGCCCGGTGATATGCTTGGAAAATCATCATTGTACCGGGTCGCGCGACCTGCCTCATACGCCGTACCGGGTACCCGTATTACGTACTATAAGCACCATGTGCCAACTTCTCGGAATGAACTGCGCCGCGCCAACGGACGTCACGTTCTCCTTTACAGGATTCGCGGCGCGCGGCGGCGCCACCGACCACCACGCCGACGGCTGGGGCATCGCATTCTTCGAGGACAAGGCCTGCCGCCTCTTCATCGACCACGAGGCCTCGGCGCGCTCGCCCATCGCCGAGATGGTCAAGCGCTACCCGATCAAGTCGCGCAACACCATCGCGCACATCCGCAAGGCCACGCAAGGGCACACGTCGCTCGAGAACTCCCACCCGTTCCAGCGCGAGCTGTGGGGCCGCCACTGGATCTTCGCGCACAACGGCGACCTGCAGGACTTCAATCCGGTCATGTCGGGCGTCTACCAGCCGGTCGGCACCACCGATAGCGAGCGGGCCTTCTGCACCCTGCTGGAAGGGCTGCGCAAGGCCTTTCCGGGATCTCAGCCGCCGCTCGAGGAGCTTTTCGCGACACTGGAGTCGCTCACGCGCGAGATCACGCAGTTCGGCGTGTTCAACTTCCTGCTGTCGAACGGCCAGGCGCTGTTCGCGCATTGCTCGACGCATCTCTACTACCTCGTGCGCAGCTGGCCGTTTTCTACAGCGCATCTGGTCGACGCCGATGTCTCGATCGACTTCGCGGAGTACACCACGCCCGAAGACCGCGTGTCCGTGATCGCCACTGCGCCGCTCACCGACAACGAAGTCTGGACGCGCTTCGCCCCCGGCGACCTGCTGATGTTCCAGCACGGCGATGTCGTCGCGCGCACGAGCGTGCCGGTGCCGCAAAAGGTGCTCGACAAGCTCAGGAATCCTTCGACGGATGCCTCGGCCAGCGCGTCGCGCGTGGCCCAGCCAGGCGAGGTGGACCCGGAAGCCGTTGCCGCCTTGCAGACCTGGGGCGAATGACGCGACGATAATGCCGGCGTGACGCCGCTCCGACGCGCGCAAGACGTGCGCGGCGCCCTCGCCGCCCAAACGAAAAAAACCGCGCAAGGCCCGAAAGCCTGCGCGGTTTTTTCATGCCTTGCGCGTCTAGCGAGACGCGTGGTGCAGACGCCTAGTGCAGAATCTTCGCGAGAAAGTCCTTCGCGCGGTCCGACTTCGGGCTGGCGAAGAACGCATCCTTCTGGTCGTCCTCGACGATAAAGCCCTTGTCCATGAAGATCACGCGGTGCGCGACCTTCTTCGCGAAGCCCATTTCGTGCGTCACGCACATCATGGTCATGCCTTCCTGCGCGAGCTCCACCATCACGTCGAGCACCTCGTTGATCATTTCGGGGTCGAGTGCGGAGGTAGGCTCGTCGAACAGCATCGCGATGGGGTCCATCGAAAGCGCGCGCGCGATCGCCACGCGCTGCTGCTGACCGCCCGAGAGCTGGCCCGGGTATTTGTCGGCGTGCGCGCGCAGGCCCACGCGGTCGAGCAGCTTCAGGCCCTTCTGCATGGCTTCGTCCTTGCTGCGGCCGAGCACCTTGATCTGCGCAAGCGTGAGGTTCTCGGTAATCGACAGATGCGGGAACAGCTCGAAGTGCTGGAACACCATGCCCACCTTCGCGCGCAACTTCGAGAGATTGGTGCGCTTGTCGCCCACCGACTGGCCGTTCACGAGGATCTCGCCCTGCTGGAACGGCTCGAGCCCGTTGACGGTCTTGATGAGCGTGGACTTGCCCGAGCCTGACGGCCCGCACACCACCACCACCTCGCCCTTTTTCACTTCCGTCGTGCAGTCGGTCAGGACCTGGAACTGGCCGTACCACTTCGAAACGTTCTTAATTGAAATCATCTTGCGACCTTTTTCTGAAGACCTTTCACAAGGCTCGACGCGATCACGCAGACCACGAAATAGCATGCGCCCGCGAACAGTACCATCTCGACCATCGTTCCGTCACGATCGCCGATATTGGTGGCGGTGCGGAAGAAGTCGGCAAGGCTGATCACGTAGACGAGCGAGGTGTCCTGAAAGAGCACGATGGCCTGCGTGAGCAGGAGCGGCACCATCGCGCGAAACGCCTGCGGCAGCACCACGTATTGCATCGCCTGGCCATAGCGCATGCCGAGCGCGAACGACGCATTCACCTGCCCGCGCGGCACCGCCTGAATGCCCGCGCGGATGATCTCCGAATAATACGCGGCCTCGAACAGCGAAAACGCGATCATCGCCGAAGCGAGACGGATGTCGATGTCGGGCGACAGACCGAGCAGGCTCTGCAGCAACTGCGGCACGATCAGGAAGAACCACAGCAGGACCATCACGAGCGGGATCGAGCGGAATACCGTGACGTAGCCCTGGGCGAACCATGCGAGCGGCTTCACGCCCGACAGGCGCATGAGCGCGAGCAGCGTCCCCCACAGAATCCCCACGACGATCGCGCAGACCGTGATCTTGAAGGTGACGACAGCGCCGGTCCACAAGGTCGGCAGCGCGCCCGGAATACCGCTCCAGTCGAAATGATGCATCACTTGCCTCCGATATAGCCGGGTAGCCGGGATCTCGCTTCGACCCAGCGCATCAGCGCCATGACGATCAGGTTGATCAGCACGTAGGCGAGCGTGACCGCGATGAACGACTCATAGCTTTGCGCCGTGTAGTCGACGAGCTGGCGCGCCTGTGCGGAAAGATCGAGCAGGCCGATCGTCGAGGCGACCGCCGAGTTCTTGAAGATGTTGAGAAACTCGGAAGTGAGCGGCGGCACGATAATGCGGTACGCAACCGGCAGGAGTACATATCGATACGTTTGCCATTGCGTCAAGCCCATCGCGTAACCGGCGGCGCGCTGACCGCGCGGCAGCGCGTTGATGCCCGAGCGCACCTGCTCGCACACGCGCGCCGCCGTGAAGAGCCCGAGGCAAATGACCGACGCGGAGAAAAACTGCACGCCGGGCGGCAGTTGCTTGAACGCGTTGCCGAGCGAGGGCGGCACGATTTCCGGCAGCACGAAGTACCAGATGAAGAACTGCGCGATGAGCGGGATGTTGCGGAAGATCGCGACATAAACGGTGCCCGCGCCGGCGGCGTATTTGTTCGGCAACGTGCGCAGCACGCCGAAGAACGAGCCGACGATGAGCGCGATCACCCACGCGCAAAGCGACACCGAGACCGTCACCCAGAGGCCCGAGATGAGCCAGCCGAGATAGGTGGTGGGTTCGCCCGTCGAGACCGGGCTGAGCAAAATGCCCCAGTTCCAGTGGTAGGACATGAAGAGCCTCCAACAAAAAGAACGGAAGAAGCGCGGCTTCTTCCGTTCCGTTTTACACGCCGATCAGGCTGGTGCCCTGAATCAGTCGATTGCCTTGTCGTTCGGGCTCTTGAAGAGCGCCTTCATGTCTTCGCTTTCCGGGAAGTTCAGGTTGAGACCCTTCGGCGGAATCGGCGATTCGAACCACTTCTTGTAGATGGCGTCGGCTTCGCCCGAGGTCTCGACCTTCGCGATGGCCTCGTCGGCGACCTTCTTGAACTCGGGGTCGTTCTTGCGCAGCATGCAGCCGTATGCCTCACGCGATTGCGGCGTGCCGACGATCACGAAATCGCCCGGATTGTTCGACTTCGCGCGCTCGCCCGCGAGCAGCGCATCGTCCATCATGAACGCCACCGCGCGGCCCGTGGAGAGCGTCATGAACGACTCGCCGTGGTCCTTCGCGCTGATGATGTTCATGCCCATGCTCTTGTCCTGGTTCATCTTGCGCAGGATGCGCTCGGACGTCGTGCCCGCCGTCGTCACGACGGTCTTGCCCTTGAGATCGGCGAAATCCTTGATGCCCGAATCCTTCTTCGTCATGAGGCGCGTGCCGATCACGAAAATCGTATTCGTGAAGGCGGCCTGCTGCTGGCGTTCGGCGTTATTGGTCGTGGAGCCGCATTCGATGTCGATCGTGCCGTTCTGCACGAGCGGAATGCGGTTCTGCGAGGTGATGGGCACCATCTTGACCTTGAGGTTAGGCATGTTGAGCTTTTGTTTCACCGCCTCGACGATCTTCATCGCGAATTCTTGCGAGTAGCCGACCACGTTCTGCTTGTCGTCGTAGTACGAAAACGGAATCGACGATTCGCGGTGGCCCAGCACGATCACGCCCGTATCCTTGACCTTCTTGAGCGTCCCCGAGTCCTGCGCCCAGGCACTCGCAGCAACGAAACCGAGGGTGGCGAGAACGAGCGCGGCCTTTTTGATTTTCATCTTGATCTCCTTGGCAAGAATCGCCGCCAGTGTAGCAAAGTAATTCTATTGAAAGAATTAAGGTGGACCCTGGCGTTGCAGCCGTGAAATGCAAAAGCGGGCGGCCCCTTTTGGGGGCCGCCCGCTCTTTTTCAGCAACGGTCTAAAGCGTAACTTTTACCGCAGCAAGATGGCTCGCTCGGCGTGGGCGCCTTGCTCGTCGATCAGGGGTACAGGCCGCGCATTTCGCGCGCCATCAGGATGCGCTTACATGCCACGATGAACGCCGCGGTACGCATCGACACGCCCTGCTCGCTCGCGACTTGCCAGACTGCCGTGAACGCTTCGCGCATCACGCGCTCGAGACGCTCGTTAATTTCCGACTCGGTCCAGAAGAAGCTCGAGAAGTCCTGCACCCACTCGAAGTACGAAACGGTCACGCCACCCGCGTTCGCGACCACGTCAGGAATCACGAGGACGCCCTTGTCGTGCAGGATGTCATCGGCGGCCGTCGTGGTCGGGCCGTTTGCGCCTTCCACGATGATCTTCGTGCGGATCTTGCCCGCGTTGTGTTCGGTGATCTGGTTTTCCAGTGCGGCCGGAATCAGGATATCGGTTTCGATGGTCCAGAATTCTTCGTTGCTGAGCATGTCCGCGCCGGAGAAGCCCGCCACGCCGCCCGTCTTCGCGACGTGCTCGAGCAGCGCCGCTGCGTCGAGGCCGGTCGACTTGTAGAGCGAGCCCGTGTGGTCCTGGACGGCGACGATCTTCGAGCCCGCTTCCTGGAACAGACGCGCGGCGATGCCACCCACATTGCCGAAGCCCTGCACGGCGATGCGTGCGCCTTCGATCGACACACCCTTGCGGCGCGCTGCTTCGCAGCCCACGACGAACACGCCACGGCCGGTTGCTTCGCGACGGCCGAGCGAGCCGCCGAGCGAGATGGGCTTGCCCGTCACGACGCCCGTGGCCGTTTGGCCCTGGTTCATCGAGTACGTGTCCATCATCCACGCCATGATCTGCTCGTTCGTGTTCACGTCCGGCGCGGGAATGTCGGTGTTCGGTCCGATGATGATGCCGATTTCGCTGGTGTAGCGGCGCGTTACGCGCTCGAGCTCACCACGCGAAAGCGTGCGCGGGTCAACGCGGATACCGCCCTTCGCGCCGCCGTACGGCACGTTCACTGCCGCGTTCTTCACCGACATCCAGGCCGACAGCGCCATCACTTCGGAGAGCGTAACGTCCTGGTGGTAACGCACGCCGCCCTTGCCGGGACCGCGCGAAACGTTGTGCTGGACACGATAGCCTTCGAAGTGCGCAACAGTGCCGTTATCGAGTTCGATCGGGCAGTCGACGATCAGGATGCGCTTCGGACGCTTGAGCGTCTCGAGCCAGCGCGAGAGCGAGCCGAGATACGGCGCTACGCGGTCGACCTGACGAAGGTAGTTGCCCCACGGACCGAGATCGTCCGCGTGAAGGTAAGACGGAACCGAAGACACTGCAGACTGCGTTTGGGAGGACATTTATGCTCCAGCTGTCGATGAAGTGGTGCCATTGTCAGAAAACACCCACACGAAATCCAATGCCGTTTGGTCATCCCGTTATGCTTTTCGTGCATAACGTTCCCGAAATCGAAAGAATGTGTCGCGGACAACCGTATTGACGGCGCAGCAAGCTCCGGGCCCGCAAGCGGGCCGTTCTGAGCGCGTGCCAGGCGTCGTGCCAAGCGCGACGTGCAAAGCGCTTGCTAAGCGCGCGCGACCTCGTCGCTCACGACGTCCCACAGCGCGCGCACGAGCGCCTCGCGCGCGTCGTTGCCTTGAGAGGCGAGCTTGTCGCGGTAGAGGCGAATCTCCATGTCGAGCGTGAACTGCCCCTCGGGCACGCCGCGCGTGCCGCGATCGAGCCGGATCAGCTTGCCTTGCGCGACGGCGTCCTCCACGGCGCTGTGCGGCAGGAACGCGATGCCGTGTCCCGCGAGCGCCATCGCCTTGAGGCCCTCGGCCATGTCGGTCTCGTAGACGCGGTCGAGGTACAGCCGCGTCGGCGCATTGGCGACGATCACCTCGGTCATGCGGCCCAGATAGGCGTTCGGCGTATAGGAGAGATACGGCGTGGGCGCTTCGGCCGTGCCGGGCAGCGTGTAGCGCGCGCGGCCCGCGCGCTGCGGCGCGGAGTACGGGCTGATCGGTTCGATGCCGAGCGTGAGCGTGTCGTAGCGCGCGGGATCGAGCGTCACCGGGTGGCTCGGATGGTGATAGCCCATCACGAGATCGCAGCCGCCCTCCACGAGCGAGAGCACTGCGTCGTGCACGTTCAGCGCGCGCAGGCGCGTATGGATCCGGCCCAGCTTCGCTTCGATGCGCTGAAGCCAGCGCGGGAAATAGGTGAGCGAGAGTGTGTGCGGCACCGCGAATTCGATCGTCGCGGCAGGTGTGTCGGTGTGGCCGCGTAGCAGCGTGCGCGCCTCGTGAAACTGCGAAAGCATCGCGAGCGCCTGCTCGTAAAAAACCTGGCCCGCCGAGGTGAGCCGCGTGGGATAGACCGAACGATCGATCAGTTCGGTGCCGAGCCACGCTTCGAGCGCCTGAATGCGGCGCGAGAACGCCGGCTGCGTCACGTGCCGCAGTTCGGCCGAGCGGCTGAAACTATGCGTTTCCGCGAGCGAAACGAAGTCTTCGAGCCATTTGAGTTCCATGCGGAGCCACTGTGCGGATGAGAAGTCCGCATTCTAGGCCCGCGCGCGCCCCGCTGGGTCGCTTTCGGTCGCAAGCGCAGCCTCCAGCGCGCTTACCACCGCGCTCCAGTCGCCAAGCGCAGGTTGCCGGAACACGCGCGCCGACGGGTGCCAGACAGAATCGCTGCGTCCCATGCCCCAGCGCCAGTCGGGCTGCGCGGCGAGCAGCACCCACACGGGCCTGCCGAGCGCGCCCGCGAGATGCGCGACCGAGGTATCGACGGTAATCACGAGATCGAGGCTTTCGATGAGTGCGGCGGTGCTCGCGAAATCGTCAAGTTCGTCGCCGAGCGCATGCAGGGGCCAGCGGCCCGACACATCAGCGAGTTGCGCCGCGCCCGGCCCCTTCTGGATGGCGAACCACGCATTGCCCTCGAGCGCGGCAAGCGGCAACAGGGCCGTGAGCGGCAAGGAGCGGAACGCATCGAAATGGTGGCGCGGGTTGCCGGCCCAGACGAGCCCGATGCGCCGCCGCGCACCGCCCGCCAGTGCGTCTACCCGCTCACGCCAGGCAGAGGCCTGCGTGGCGTCGGCGCGCATGTAGGGCACCGGCGCATAGATCGGCCGGCCCGGAAACTTCAGCGGCAGGCTCATCACATCGCACCAGTAGTCGTAGTGCGCGGCGATGCTTTCGTCGCTGGGCGCGGCGTCGAGCACGCGCGCAACCCCCGGTACCGTCGCGGCGAGCGAGGCGAGTTCCGGCGCGACCCACGCGTGGACCTGCGCGCCCATCCCGGCAAGCAGACCCGCGTAGCGCACGAACTGGATCTGGTCACCCACGCCCTGCTCGCGCACAATCAGAAAGCGCTTGCCCGCAAGCGGCTCGCCCTGCCATTCGGCGCACGAGCGCTTGCGGTAGTTAGGCTTGCCGGTCGTCGTGGTCTTGCGGTTCTCGAAGAGCGGCCAGCCCTCGGCATATTCGCCACGCCGCAGCAGCAGCATGCCGAGCTGGAACAACGATTCCGGCAGGCCGGGCCGGAGCTCGAGTGCGCGGCGATAGTACGCCTCCGCTTCGTCGTAGCGTGCAAGCGCCGTAAGGGCGAACGCGAGATTGTTCACGGCGCCAGCGGCCTCAGGCCTGAGCGCCACGGCGCGCTGATAGTGAGGAATCGCTTCCTCGTAGCGGTGCATCGCATCGTAGACGTAACCCAGCTCGAAGTGCGCATTGGCGTTCTCCGGCTCGTGCAGCACGATCCGCTCGAAGCAGGCTGCCGCCTGCGCGGGCTCCGCGGCCGCGCGCAGGAGCTTGCCGAGATGCATGAGCGTTTGCGTGTCGTCCGGCGCGAGGGCGCGCGCGTCCTGATATTGCGCGATCGCCTCCGGCGCACGTCCGGCCTTCTCGAGTGCGCGGCCCAGATTGAACGCGAAATGCGCCGAGCGCGGGTTGATCGCGCGCGCGCGCCTGTAGTGCTGTTCCGCGCAGACGAGATCGCCGAGCTCCATCAGCGCGTTGCCGAGATTGTTGTGCGCGTTCGGGAAGTCGGGCGCGATCTCGAGGGCCTTGCGCTGCAGCGCGGCGGCAGCGGCATGATCGCCCATCCGCGCCGCCGCCACGCCGCGGTTGCCCAGCAATTCGGCGTCGCCGGGCGACTGCGCGAGCGCGCAATCCATCAACTGAGCGGCCCGCGCGTGGTCGCCTTGACCGAGCGCCAGCACGCCGGAGTAATGCAGCGCGGCGGGATGATCGGGCTGCAGTTCGAGAATGCGCCGATAGAACGCCTGCGCGTCGTCGAGCCGCCCCGCGCGGTGATGCGCGAGACCGGTTTCGAGGAGCGTGGCGATCTCATTGTGCTGCCCCGAAGGGGAATCGTGGTTCATGCGACGTGGAGAAACGGGAAGCTGCCGTAGCGGCAGGACGCAGCACTCTATCCCCGTCTCGTATATCGCCATCGCATTAAGTCACCGGGATGGCCCACGCCGAAGTGGCCCACGCGGCCACGAGCGGAATAGTGCTAGCCTGAGCCCGCACCTCGTCGCGCTCAGCATGGGCAATCGCTCCGGCCCCTGACAGCGTGGTGATAAAATGTGCGGTTCCCCCCGCTTCCTTTCTGATCGTAACGCCACACGTTACGTCCCCATCATGTCCGACACTCGTCCCGATACGCTCTTCGCGCTCAACGCGCTCTCTCCGCTCGACGGCCGCTATGCGTCGAAAACCGAAGCCCTGCGCGACTGGCTCTCGGAAGCCGCGTTCATGCGCAACCGCGTGACCGTCGAAATCCACTGGCTGATCGCGCTCTCGCAAGCCGGCTTCGCGGAAGTGCCGCGCTTCTCGCCCGCCTCGGAGCAGTTCCTGCTCAAGCTGGCCGAGAACTTCACGGCGCACGACGCCGCGCGCATCAAGGACATCGAGCGCGTGACGAACCACGACGTGAAGGCCGTCGAGTACTGGCTCAAGGAATCGGTGAAGGGCCAGCCGGAACTCGAGCGCGCGAGCGAATTCATCCACTTCGCCTGCACCTCGGAAGACATCAACAACACCTCGCACGGCCTGATGCTTGCGGGCGCCCGCGAGCACGTGATCCTGCCGGCGCTGCGCTCGGTCTACGAGCGCCTCGTGAAGCTCGCGCACGCGCACGCCGACCAGCCGATGCTCTCGCGCACGCACGGCCAGCCCGCGAGCCCGACCACGCTCGGCAAGGAAATCGCCAACGTCGCCGCGCGTCTCGCACGTGCGATCCAGCGCATCGAGAAGGTCGAGCTGCTCGGCAAGATGAACGGCGCCGTCGGCAACTTCAACGCGCACCTCTCGGCATATCCGGAATTCGACTGGGAAGCGTTCTCGAAGGAAGTCGTCGAGCAGCGCCTGAAGCTCACCTTCAACCCGTACACGATCCAGATCGAGCCGCACGACTACATGGCGGAGCTGTTCGACGCCATCGCGCGCGCGAACACGATCCTGCTCGACCTCGACCGCGACGTCTGGGGCTACATCTCGCTCGGCTACTTCAAGCAGAAGACCAAGGCCGGCGAAATCGGCTCGTCGACGATGCCGCACAAGGTCAACCCGATCGACTTCGAGAACTCGGAGGGCAACCTCGGCCTCGCCAACGCCACGCTGCGCCATCTCGCCGATAAACTGCCGGTCTCGCGCTGGCAGCGCGACCTCACCGACTCGACCGTTCTGCGCAACATCGGCGTCGCGTTCGGCTACTCGCTGCTCGCGTACGACGCGCTGATCCGCGGTCTGGACAAGCTCGAAGTGAACCCGCAGCGCCTCAACGATGACCTCGACGCCACGTGGGAAGTGCTGGCCGAGCCGGTGCAGACGGTCATGCGCCGCTACGGCATCGAGAACCCGTACGAGCAGTTGAAGGAGCTCACGCGCGGCAAGGGCATCACGCGCGAAGCGCTGCAGACCTTCGTCGGCGGCCTCGCGATTCCCGAAGACGCGAAGCAGCGTCTGCTCGAGATGACGCCCGCGTCATATATCGGCAAGGCGGCGGAACTGGCCAAGCGCATTTCGTAAGCACATTGCGTGGCGCCGGCGGCATTTGCTGCGTCGGCGCGAACCACACGCAGCAAAAAGGCGCTTCGTTCATCGCGAACGAAGCGCCTTTTTTGCATCCGCGCTGGACGGCGTGCCCGACGATCAAGTCGCGTAGCGCGTTGCCAGTTGCTTGATCACTTCATCGACGATCTGCTCGGGCGTGAGCGCGATGCTGACCTCGATCGCCTCATCCGCGCCCGGCTCTTCGAGCGTGTCGAGCTGGCTTTGCAGCAGCGACGGATCGAAGAAATGGCCCGTGCGCGACGCGAGGCGCTCGTGCAGCACCGCGAAGGTGCCCTTCAGGTACACGAAGCAGACGTCGCGGTCGCTGCCGCGCAGAATCGCGCGATACGAACGCTTGAGCGACGAGCACGTGAACACGGCCGTCTCGTGCGCGCGCTGCTTTTCCTCGATCGCCTCGCGGATCGTGCGCAGCCACGGCCAGCGGTCGTCGTCGGTGAGCGGGATGCCGTCGTGCATCTTCTTCTTGTTGGCTTCGCTATGGAAGGCGTCGCCGTCGGTGAAGCTACAGTGCAGGCGCTCGGCAAGCAACTCGCCGATGCGCGTCTTGCCCGCACCCGACACACCCATTGCGATCAGAATCATTGACTGCTCCTTGTCGACCGGAGTGGCCGCTTCAGCACGGCCCCCGGCCACATCCAACATGGTCGCAACATCGTTGCGCCTTACACCACGGTCGCCAGCGCAAACGTCAGCCCGAGGCCCATCAGCGAAATAATCGTCTCGCAGAGCGACCAGGTCTTGAACGTCTGGCCGACGGTCATGCCGAAGTATTCCTTGATCAGCCAGAAGCCGCCATCGTTGACGTGCGAAAAGATCAGCGAGCCCGAACCCGTCGCGAGCACGAGCAGCTCGGGACTCACCGCCGCGCCGCTCGCGGCGGCCACCGGGGCGACGATGCCGCAGGCCGTCGTCATGGCAACGGTGGCCGAGCCGGTCGCGAGACGAATGAGCGCCGCGACGAACCATCCGAACAGCAGCGGCGAAAGATGCGCCGACTGCGCCACGCCGACGATCTCCTTCGAGATGCCGCTATCCATCAGCACACGGCCAAAGCCGCCGCCCGCGCCCACGATGAGCGTAATGCCCGCGATCGGCGCGAGGCAGTCGCCGCAGAACTTCTGGATCTGCGCGCGGTTGAAACCGCGTCGCGCGCCGAAGGTCCAGAAGCTCACCAGCACGGCGATCAGCAGCGCGACATCGGAGGTGCCAACGAAGCGCAGCAGATTGTTCGGCAGGGTCTTGGGCGTGAACACGAGGTCGGCCCAGCTGCCGATCAGCATCAGGATCACGGGCAGCAGGATCGTGAACAGCGTGATGCCGAAGCTCGGCAATTCGCTATCGGACTTGATCTTCATGTCGCCGATGAACTGCGCGGCGAGCGGATTGTTCTCGTTCAACTTGATCGCGCGATGAATGAGCAGCGCGAAGAGCGGGCCGGCAACGATCGCGGTCGGGATCCCGACGATCAGGCCGTAGGCGATGGTCCTGCCGATGTCGGCGTGATAGGCCTGCACCGCGAGCAACGCGGCCGGGTGCGGCGGAATCAGGCCGTGCACGACGGACAGCCCCGCCACCATCGGCAAGCCGACCAGCAGCAGCGACTTGCCGGTGCGCTTCGCGACATTGAACGCGATCGGAATCAGCAGCACGAAGCCGACTTCGAAGAACACCGGCAAGCCGACGATGATGGCGACGAACATCATCGCCCAGTGGATGTTCTTCTCGCCAAACCAGCGGATCAGCGTCGTGGCGACGCGCTCGGCGCCGCCCGATTCCGCCATCATCTTGCCGAGCATGGTGCCAAGACCCACCACGATCGCGATGTGACCGAGCGTGTTGCCGTTGCCGGTTTCGAACGATTTGACGATCTGATCCATCGGCATGCCGGCAGCGAGGCCGAGCAGCAGCGAAACGATGATCAGGACGAGGAACGGATAGACCTTCCAGCGCGTGATCATGAAGATCAGCGCAGCAATCGCGATGAGCGCATAAATCAGCAGCATGCTGCCGTGGGCCACTCCCATGAGGCTCTTCTCCAGTTAGTTGTTCATTGTCCTTCCGCGGCAACACTAGAACGTCGGTGCCTGGCACGCGGAAGGGGCCGGCCTTCGAAGGGCCGAGATTGTAGAGGTTATAGCGGCTTTCGGCGCCATGTGCCTGAAAAGCGAGCGAAAGACGAGCGAGCCGCGCAGGCCATGCGCCAAAGGGCGCGGCCTGCGCGGCTCGTGGATCCGACAGGACAAAGCGCGGTCCAGACGGGCCAGCCCAATGGACCAACCCGGATGGGCCAAGCCATCCTGCGCGGCACGCCGATCTTCTTCAAACGTTCGTCAGTTAGTTGCCTTTAGCTCGAGTTGAGACCAGCGTTCAAGTCACTTGCGCAGCGCTGGCATTCAGGGCCTGAACGCCCGGAATGCCATCCACCGCATGCGACATCAGCGTACCGGGCGCGCCAGCTCGCTCGCGGCGTGCGCGAGGCGCGTCACCTCGGCCCAGTCCTGGGCGGCAACTGCGGCCTTCGGCGTGAGCCACGAACCGCCCACGCAGACCACGTTGGGCAGCGCGAGGAAGTTGATCGCGGATTCGGCGGTGATGCCGCCGGTGGGGCAGAACTTGAGCGTCGGGAACGGGCCGTGGAAAGCCTGCACCATGTTGATGCCGCCCGCGGGCACCGCCGGGAAGAACTTGACGATCTCGTAGCCAAACTCCATTGCCGCGATGATGTCGGACGGCGTCATGACACCGGGCAGCAGCGGCAGGCCCGCGTCGAGCGACGCCTGGTGGATGTCGCGCGTGAGGCCCGGCGAGACGCCGAACTGCGCGCCGGCCTTTTTCGCGAGCGCGCAGTGCTCGGGCTTCGTGATCGTGCCAACGCCGACGACGATATCCGGCGCGATCTTCGCCGCGCGCTCGATCGCCTCGAGGCCCGCCGCCGTGCGCAGCGTGATCTCCAGCACCTTCACGCCACCCGCGTGCAGCGCGCGCGAAACGTGCTCGCCCTGCTCGGGCGTATCGAATGCCAGCACCGGAATCACCGGGCCGAGGCGGACAATGTCGGCCACCGTGCTTGTTGCCATGATCAGGCTCCTTGATGATGAATTCAGTTTGTCGCTCAGTTTGTCGCTCAGTGCGTCGAGCAGTGTGCCGCTCAGTGCGTCGTTTGTGACGCGGCCACCGGCGTGGCCGCCGACGCGCTCGCGTGCGACGCGGCCGGCACTTCGCCGACGAGCGGGCCGAACACCGACGCGCCCAGCTCCGCGGGTGCGGCAGCGGCGCGGAATACGCCGAACAGCTCGCGGCCGAAGCCCACTTCGTTACTCTCCTGATGGGCGGGTAGCGCGACCGGACGCGCGTTCCATTCCGCCTCGTCCACTTCGATGTCGAGCACGCCCGCGACCGCATCGATCACGACGATGTCGCCGTCGCGCACCTTGCCGATCGGCCCGTGCAGCAGCGTTTCCGGCGAGACGTGGATCACGGCCGGCACCTTGCCCGACGCGCCCGACATGCGCCCGTCAGTCACGAGTGCTACGTGGAAGCCCTTGTCCTGCAGCACGCCGAGCAGCGGCGTGAGGCGGTGCAGCTCCGGCATGCCGTTGGCACGCGCGCCCTGGAAGCGCACGACGGCCACGAAATCGCGCTCGAGCTCGCCGCGGTCGAACGCTTCCTGCACGGCTTCCTGCGAATCGAACACCACGGCCGGCGCGCGCACCAGGCGATGATCGGGCGCCACCGCCGAAATCTTGATGACGCCGCGGCCGATGCGGCCTTGCATCAGACGCAGACCGCCGTCCGGCTGGAACGGCTCGGGAAGCGGGCGCAGCGCGGCCGTATCGGCGCTCTTCTCGACCGCCGGCACCCACGTGAGCTTGCCGTCGAGAAGCTTCGGCTCTTCGGTGTAGTGACGCAGGCCCTCGCCCGCCACCGTTTTCACGTCTTCGTGTAGCAGACCGCCGTCGAGCAGCTCACGCACGAGGAAGGCGATGCCGCCCGCCGCGTGGAAATGATTCACGTCGGCCTTGCCGTTCGGATAGACGCGCGCGAGCAGCGGCACCGCGGCCGACAGCTCGTCGAAATCGTTCCAGTCGATGAGGATGCCCGCCGCGCGCGCCATCGCCACGAGGTGCAGCGTGTGGTTGGTCGAGCCGCCCGTCGCCATCAGCGCGACGATGCCGTTGATCACGGCCTTCTCGTCCACCACGTGGCCGATCGGCGTGTAGTTGCCTCGTTCGACGGTCAGCTCGAGCACGCGGCGCGCGGCTGCGGCAGTGAGCTCGTCGCGCAGCGGCGTGTGCGGATGGATGAAGGCCGAGCCCGGCAGATGCAGGCCCATGATTTCCATCAGCATCTGGTTGCTGTTGGCCGTGCCGTAGAACGTGCAGGTGCCGTGGCCGTGGTACGCGGCGGCCTCGGATTCGAGCAGCGCCTCGCGATCGCACTGGCCGGTCGCGAATTTCTGGCGCACCTTGGCTTTGTCGTCGTTCGAAATACCGCTCGTCATCGGACCGGCGGGCACGAAAATCGTGGGCAGATGGCCGAATTGCAGCGCACCGATCAAGAGCCCCGGCACGATCTTGTCGCACACGCCGAGGCACAGCGCCGCGTCGAACATGTTGTGCGTGAGCGCAACGGCCGTGCTCATCGCGATCACTTCGCGCGAGAACAGCGACAGCTCCATGCCGGCGTTGCCCTGCGTGACGCCATCGCACATTGCGGGCACGCCGCCCGCGAACTGCGCGACGCCGCCGACTTCGCGGGCCGCCTTCTTGATGATCTCGGGGAAATCCTTGTAGGGCGCGTGGGCCGAAAGCATCTCGTTATACGCCGAGACGATGCCGACGTTCGGTTCGCGGATCGCCTTGATGGCGATCTTGTCGCGCCCCTCGAGACCGGCGAAGCCGTGGGCGAGGTTCGCGCACGAGAGTGCGCCGCGCGCCGGGAAACGGTCCTGCGCCGCCGCGACGCGCGCGAGATAGGCCTCGCGCGTCGGCTTGCTGCGCTCGATCACGCGCCGCGTGACCTTCATCAACTGCGAATGCGGGGAAACCATCGAATCTCCTTCCTTTTTATCTCGCGGGGCGCTCGGGGACGCATCACGCGATCCGGTCAGCGATGGAGCGATGTTAGTAGAAAAACTACAAGATCGCAATCCCGGTTTTGCCCTGAGATTGAATCATGTGAACGCTGAAAATTCCCGCATTTACCGGGATTTCCCTCGCATCAGTTAAACCCGCCTTGCATCTTTACGTCGATTCTTGTAGTTTTTGTACATATCCATCGATCCGCTATAGTCCACGGATCTTTCAGCATAGTGCGAGTTTCCCGATGCTGCTGTCCCAGGTGAAGGCCATGCGCGAGCAATTGCGCCCCTCCGAGCGCAAGCTCGCCGATTACATCGTCGAGGCGCCGCGCGAGCTGCTCGACCTTTCGATGACCGAGGTCGCCCAGCGCGCCGGCGTGAGCCAGCCGACCATCGCGCGCTTCTGCCACGCGCTAGGGTTTTCGGGCTTTCGCGAGTTCAAGATCCGGCTCGCCCAGGCCGTGGCCGGCGATTTGCCCACGGAGATGCCCGCCGTCTACCGCGACGTGCGCCCGGACGAACCGGTGCCCGGCGTCGCCGCAAAGGTGCTCGACCGGACGATCGGCGCACTCGTGCAGGTGCGCAACAACCTTTCCACGGACGCGCTCGGGGCCGCCATCGACCTGCTCGCCAAGGCTTCGCGCATCGAATTCTATGGCGCGGGCGGCTCAGGCATCGCGGCACAGGATATGCAGCACAAGTTCTTTCGGCTCGGCATGCCGAGCGTCGCCTACTCGGATCCGCACACCTTCCTGATGTCGGCGGCGCTGCTCGGGCCGGGCGATGTGGTCGTCGCCATCTCGAATACGGGGCGTACACGCGATGTGGTGGATGCGGCGCAAACGGCGCTCGACCGGGGCGCAAAGGTCATTGCCATCACGCACGGCACTTCGCCGCTCGCACGCCTCGCGAGCGTGGGATTGCACGCGAACGTCGACGAAGACACCGACGTGTTCTCGCCGATGACTTCGCGCACGTCACATCTCGCCATAGGCGACATTCTTGCGGTAGGCGTGGCGCTGCAGCGTGGACCTGAGCTTGCGGAAAAGCTCGCCGGCGCGAAGGACATCATTGCGCGGCGGAGGCTGGACGCGAACGGCTGAACGCGCCGCACGCCGGGCGCACCGAAAATCTCGCGCCAAAATAAAAAGCGGACTCCCGAAGGAGTCCGCTTTGCGTTTCGGCCTGAACTACGCGGCCGGGCAATGACAAGAATCCGGGCTCACCAGAAGCGGCTGCGCCGCTCCTGGATCGCCATCAGACGCTTACCACTGGTACGCCATACCGCCGCCGTACGTTGCACCGCCACCCGAGGCATAACCGCCGCCCAGCTTCACCTTGAGGTTCTGCGTGATGCGAGCCGATGCGCCGAGCGCCACGGCCTGGTAGCCCTGGAAGTTGGCCGTGCCCACACCAACCGCGATGGTCTTGCCCTGATCGACGTCCGGAATCATCGTCAGCGCAGTTGCCGCCGCGACGCCGCCGTAGGCGTTACGCGCCACGGAGTTGACGTTGCCCTGGAGCGCATTCAAGCCGCTCTGGAGCTGACCCACGTTCACCGCATCGGTCGCGTTGACGCCGTTCGCAACGTTCGTGATCCGGCGCTCGTTTCCTGCCGAGCCCACGGACACGGTGTTGTCCTGGTCCGCCACCGAGTTCGCACCCAGCGCGACCGAGTTGTTGCCCGTGGCCGAGGCCTTGTCGCCCATCGCCGTCGAGTTCGCACCCGAAGCCGTTGCACCGCCGCCCGCCGCGATCGAGTTGGTGCCCGTGGCCGAAGCCGGGCCGCTCGTCGAGTTGGTCGACATGTATTCAGAACCGGTGATGTTGATGTTCTGAATCGCCTGGTTCAGGTTCGAGACCTCAACGTTCGTCGCGTACAACTGCGCGCCCGTGACCGCGTCCGTGCTGCTGGCAGAGAGCTCACCGTCCTGCAGGTTGGTCAGCTTCACCGCCGTCGATGCGTCCGTGCCGCCCAGCGTGATCTTGTCGTGTGCCGACGTATCGTACTGAACCGCATTGGCCACCGTGCCCGCGATGTTGGTCACCGTGTTCTCGATGTTCGTCACGCGGCCATCGATGTTCGTGAGCGCACTACCGACGTTGGTGTAGCTGTTGCCGCCGATGTTGTACGTCGGCGCCGAGATCGAACCGTCGGAGTTGACCGTCGAACCACCGCCCAACGAGTCGGCCGTGCTCGACGCGACGTTGTACAGCTGCGCGCCGTTGACCGCATCCGTGCTGTTTGCCGTAACGGCACCCGCCGCGACGTTGTGCAGCTTGACCGGCGTGGTCGAGCCGAGGCCACCGAACGTGACGGAGCCCTTCGTGGAGTCGTCGTAAGCAACGAACGAGTTCGTCACGTTACCCGAGCTGTCCACGATCGCACCCATTGCCTGGAGTTGCGAGACGTTCACCGCGTCGTTGGCTGCCGCTCCGTTCGCGACGTTATGGATGGCAACCGGCGTGGTCGTACCGAGACCACCCAGCGTGATCGACGACTTCGACGTGTCGTCGTAGGCCACGAAGGCGTTCAGCACATTGCCCGAGGTATCGACGTTCAGGCCTGCTGCCTTCAACTGTGCAACGTTGACAGCATCCAGATCCTGCGCGCCGGCCGCAACATTGTGCAGCGCCACGCCCGCGGTCGCGCCCACGCCACCGAACGTCACCGAGTTCTTCGACGTGTCGTCGTAGGCGACGAAGGCGTTCGTCACGTTGCCCGAGGTGTCGACGGTCATGCCCATCGCCTGGAGCTGGGCGAGGTTCACGGCGTCGCTGGCCTGTGTGGCATTCGCGAGGTTCGTCAGCTTGACCGCGCTGCTGGCATTGTCGCCCCCGAGCGTGATCTTGTCGTGCGCCGATGTGTCGTACATCACCGCGTCGACCGAACCACTGCCCGCATAGGCTACGACTGCGTCCAGTGCCGAGCCGACGTCGTGGAACGAACTGCCTTGAACGACATAGGTCGGGGTACTGATCGTGCCGTCAGTGTTGACCGTCGTTTGGCCGCCCAACGCCTTGGCCGTTGAGTTGGCCAGGCCGTAGAGCTGCGAACCGTTCACCGCGTCGTTGCTCGTTACGCTCACCGCACCGTTTGCCACGTTGTGCAGCGCCACCGGCGACGCGCCCGTACCACCGAAGGTCACGGAGTTGTGCGACGACGAGTCGTACAGCACCGCGTCCGCCACCTTGCCGTACAGGTTCGTCACGTCGCCCGCGATGCTGGTCACATCACCCGCGAGGTTCGACACGTTCTGGTTCGTTTCGAACAGCTGCGCACCGTTCACCGCATCCGTGCTCTCCGCGCTCAGCGTGCCGTTGGCGACATTGGTCAGCGCCGTCGGCGTGCTCGCACCTTCGGCACCCAGCGTGATCTTGGTCTTCGACGTGTCGTCGTACGCTACGAACGCGTTCGTCACATTGCCCGAGCTGTCGATGTTCGCGCCCATTGCCTGGAGCTGCGCGACGTTCACCGCGTCGTTGGCCACCGATCCGTTTGCCACGTTATGCAGTGCCACCGGCGACGCGCCCGAACCACCGAAAGTCACCGAGTCGTGCGCCGACGTGTCGTACAGCACCGCGTCCGCCACCTTGCCATACAGGTTCGTCACGTCGCCCGCGATGCTGGTCACATCACCCGCAAGGTTCGACACGTTCTGGTTCGTCTCGAACAGCTGCGCACCGTTCACCGCATCCGTGCTCTCCGCGCTCAGCGTGCCGTTGGCGACATTGGTCAGCGCCGTCGGCGTGCTCGCACCTTCGGCGCCCAGCGTGATCTTGGTCTTCGACGTGTCGTCGTACGCAACGAACGCATTCGTGATATTGCCCGAGCTGTCCGTCATCGCACCCAGCGCGTACAACTGTGCCCCGTTCACCGCATCGGTGCTCGACGCATTCAGCACGCCGTTCTTCACGTTCGTCAATGCAACCGGCGCGGTCGCCTTTGTCCCACCAAGCGTCAGCGTGTCATGCGTCGACGTGTCATAGATCACTGCGTCCGGGCTGCCACCCTTCGCTACATCCATGACTGCGTCGAGCGCCGAACCAACATCGGTGTAAGTCGAACCCGAAAGGTTGTAGGTCGGCGCACTAATCGAGCCGTTCGCGTTGACGGAGGTCGAGCCACCCAGCGCCGCCGCCGTGCTCGATGCCAGACCGTAAAGCTGCGAGCCGTTCACCGCGTCCAGGCTCGCCAGGCTAACCACGCCATTTGCGACGTTGTGCAGTGCCACCGCCGGCGCGCCCGTACCACCGAAGGTCACCGAGGTGTGCAACGACGAGTCGTACAGCACCGCGTCCGCCACCTTGCCATACAGGTTCGTCACGTCGCCCGCGATGTTGGTCACCACGCCCGACAGATCCGACACGTTCTGGTTCGTCTCGAACAGCTGCCTGCCGTTCACCGCGTCCGTGCTCGACGCGTTCAGCGCACCGTTCGACACGTTCGTCAGCGCAACCGTGCCGCTCGTGGTGCCAGCACCACCAAGCGTCAGCTTGTCATGCGCCGGCGTGTCGTAAATCACGGCATCAGGAGAACCGCCACTCGCCTTTGCGTTGATGGCAGTCAGTGCCGATCCGACATCGGTGTAGGTCGAGCCGGAAAGGTTATAAGTCGGCGTACTGATCGAGCCGTTCGCATTGACGGAGGTCGAGCCACCCAGCGCCGTCGCCGTGCTCGATGCCAGACCGTAAAGCTGCGAGCCGTTCACCGCGTCCAGGCTCGCCAGGCTCACCACACCGTTTGCGACGTTGTGCAGTGCCACCGCCGGCGCGCCCGTACCACCGAAGGTCACCGAGGTGTGCAACGACGAGTCGTACAGCACCGCGTCCGCCACCTTGCCATACAGGTTCGTTACATCGCCCGAGAGGTTCGACACGTTCTGGTTCGTCTCGAACAGTTGCCTGCCGTTCACCGCATCCGTGCTCGACGCGTTCAGCGCGGCGTTCGACACGTTCGTCAGCGCAACCGTGCCACTCGTGGTGCCGGCACCACCAAGGGTCACCTTGTCATGCGCCGAGGTGTCGTACTTCACTGCGCTATTCGAAAGCCCCTGAGCCTGGCCATCCATGGCCGTCAACGCGGAACCCACGTCCGTATAACTACCGCCTGCCACGGCATAGCTCGGCGCGGCAATCGACCCGTCTGCGTTCACGGTCGCCCCTGCGCCCAACGCATCCGTCACACCCTTGAGCTGCGAAACGTTCACCGCATCGGTATCGCCCTGGCCGGCCGCCATGTTGACAATGCGGCGCGTATTCGCCGGGTTCTGGATCGTGATCAGATTGCCGTTTGCATCCATCGCCGAATAGGACGTCGTGCCGTCATTACCCACGGACACCGTGTTGGCCTGATTCGCCACGGAGCCAGAACCCAGCGCAACCGCATCGGGCTTGGTCACGTGCGCCTGCACACCGATGGCTGCACCAGCGCTTGCCGTTGTGTCCACCTGAGCCTGTGAGCCGATTGCGATCGAGCCGTCCCCAAGCGCCTCAGACGCGTCTGTAGCAGACGCACTACCGTTGTTGTTGGCGAGCCCCCTCACCTGCAAGTAAGTAGTGAGGGAACTGTAAACCCTGTTCAGCCCGGAAGTATTCACACCGGATCCCGACGACGCCTTCAACGCCGCACCGGCCCTCAGCAGCCTGGAGCTGCCACCGCCAGTGGCGGCCGACACGATGTCGTACACCTGGCCAACGTTGGCGGCATCGGTCTGCTGGATGCCACTTGCAACGTTGCTGATAACGGTGCCATTCGGCAAATAGCCCTGGCTGCGATCGCCATTCACGAAGTACGCGCTGTTGCCTTGGCCCGGATCCAGCACGATCTGCGAATTCGCCGTGCCAATGGTGTTCGGCACGTAGAGCACGGCGGGATTGCTCACATTCCCGCTCGCATCGGTAATGAAGCCCCCAAAGGTGTAGCCCTTCGGATCGTCCGAAGTCGCCTGAGCGCCGTAGCCAGCAGTGGTCAGGGTGTTGTGAACCTTCGTGATTTCGTTGTTGATGTTGGTGACGTCCTGGCTCACGCCGAACAGCTGGCCGCCGTTCACGGCATCCGTGCTGCCAGCCGCCACATTGCCGTTGGCCACGTTGTACAGCGCCACCGGCGAGGCCGCTGCCGAGCCGCCCAGCGTCACCGAATCGTGTGCCGGCGTGTCGTACTGGACCGCGTTGCCGCCCGACGTGCCGTTGATGGCATCGAGGGCCGACCCGACGTCCGTGTACGTCGTTCCCGCAACCGTATAGGTCGGCTTGCTGACCGAGCCGTCGGCATTCACGGTCGAGCCGCCGCCGAACACGCTTGCCGTCGAATTCGCAAGGCCGTACAACTGCGAACCGTTGACGCCATCCATGCTCGTGCCGCTCACCGTACCGGCCGCAAGATTCGTGATCTTGTTGCCGTTCATGGTGACGGTGTTCAGCATGCTGATGTCGCCCGTGCCCTTGAGTTCGAGCAGGCCGTTCGAATAGCCCGTCACGCGGGCGGTCGAAGCGCTGAAGCCGTTGCCGCCGGTGGTATCGCTTGCATTGTTCAGCGAAAATGCGAATGCGGGTGCGCTGGCGCTTCCGGTACAGTTCAGGTTCGTCGTGCTGGATTTAAAGCCGTAGGCGGCGCCAGCCGTCGACTGATTGGCTGCACATAGCTCGACTCCCCCGTTCCCGACAGTGGCTTGCGCGAAGGCCCCCGAAGCAGCCAGTGCGGAGCCCACCCCAACCACGGCGACCGTAACGCGCGATCCGCGCGTCGAAGACTTCTTGCTACGTGCCTGTGCGTTTTCCTGCACGGCGACCCACGTCCCCGTGGACTCGTTCCAGATTGATCGGTATGTCTTGTTCATTCTCTGCCTTACCTTGATTAAAGACGGGATCCCAACCGACGCCTACGCAGTCCACGCAGGCGCATTGCGGGCGGATTCAGAAACGCCCGAATGCAATTCCCTTGAGCCGGAAAGTTCGCCATCCGATATGACGATGAAGACTCGCTTTTCCGATGGGCAACACAATTAGCGCTGTCAGAATTAACTGAGAACCTTCAGCTTCACCCAAATGCCCAAGAGGCATTAACAAGGCGTAACTCTATTAACCAGGCAAAACAGCGAATATAAGAAAATTCCCAAAGAAATTAACCACGTCAAAAGGCGCTAGAGCCGCACAAAACAAGGTCACGGGCGCACTAACGGATCCTGACAAATCACTCAAATCAGGCATGGCCATCGAGCAAGAAATAGCCCAATGGACTACAGATTCAACTGAAAATTATCGCTCGATGAGGCAATCGATATTCATGACCAATACGACAAGCACAATTATTTGTCAGCGCAATCCTACAAATTCTCATGCTTATCCGTTGACACCAGGAATATTCTGCAAAACAAAAGGCCATTCGCCCCATAATTCAGATATCTAACCTGAAAATACCAGCGCACTCAATTTGACAAATGAGCCCCATTGTCAGCGCATCGCGACGAAATGTCGCATATTGATCGTGTTGCATATTTCCGACGTGGATTGTTTCCTCGCGCACTGGTTTTGAGATTCGTCCTATGTCTGACGACCCGTAAGATAAATACACTTTTTATGTCGGGAAACGCAGACACAACGCCCCAGGTGTCATGCGCGGCCTTCGCGCTCTGCGCGTCTTTAGCCAGCCATTGCTGGTGATCATTCGATCGTTTCCCGTCTTTGCGAACCATCTGGTCCGCCGCATCAACATAGGAAACGTCATGAAACATCTGTTCGCCCTCGTAGCCGCGTGCGTGGCAGCCAACGCCGCTTTTGCCTCCGTCTCCAAAGCGCCTGTCACGAGCGAAGCCATCCAACTGCAGATCCTCGAACACCAGTGGACCCAGGCAGCAGCAGCCGGCGACCGATCCATGCTCAACGATCTGCTGGACGATAAATTCTTCGAAGTCCTGCCTAATGGCACGCATCGCACGAAGCGCGACATGCTCGCCGCGGTCGCGCAGCCGCAAGGCAGCTCGCAAGTGCTGGAAGATGTGCGCGTTCAGGTGCTCGGCGACGTGGCCGTCGTCACCGGGATCAACCGCTATACGCCTGCGCAGGGCTATCGGCCGATCGAATACCGTTTTGCCGACGTGTTCATAAAGCGGGATGACGGTTGGCGCGTCGTGGGTGCGCGCATGCGCCGCAATGAATCGGGCAGCATCTGAGCATCCCTGATGCATGGGACCGGAGTGAGCACTACAGCGCTAACTCCGGTGCAACGGGCCGCCCATCGAGGAAGGAAGGGAAAAAAGTGGGTGTCAGAAAGGCTTGATGACGACCAGCGCCACCGCCGCCAGCATGCCGAGCACCGGGAGCTCGTTGAACATGCGGTACCACTTGTCGGAGCGGCGGTTCTCGCCGCGCTCGAAGGTCTTGAGCAAACGTCCGCAATACGCGTGATAGACGATGAGCAGGACCACGACGCCCACTTTCGCGTGAATCCACCCCTGGCCGCGCCCGATGCCCACCACGAGCCACAGCCACAGCCCGCAGAGCAGCGCGGGCACGGCGATCAGCGTCATGAAGCGATAGAGCTTGCGCGCCATGATCAGCAGGCGCCGGACGGCCGCGGGCTCGGTTTCCATCGCGAGATTCACGAAGATACGCGGCAGGTAGAACAGGCCCGCGAACCACGAGGCGATCAGAACGATGTGAAACGTCTTGACCCAGAGCATCGGCGATCCTTGTTGTTATCGGCGTAGTGAATACGGGAACTGCGCAGGGCGTGGTGAGATGCGCGTGCCTTATGTGGCACACGCAGCGCCCGCTTACTGGCGCCCTTCGCCGTGACCCAGCACGACGTATTTGAGCGAGGTCAGCCCTTCCAGACCAACCGGGCCGCGCGCGTGCAGCTTGTCGTTGGAGATGCCGATCTCCGCGCCAAGGCCGAACTCGAAGCCGTCGGCAAAACGCGTCGAGGCGTTCACCATCACGCTTGCCGAATCCACTTCGCGCAAGAAGCGCATCGCGCGGTCGTGGTCTTCTGTGACGATGGCATCGGTGTGATGCGAGCCGTAATGGTTGATGTGTTCGACGGCCTGATCGAGGTTGTCGACGATCTTGACCGCCAGCACCGGCGCGAGGTACTCGGTGCGCCAGTCCTCTTCGGTGGCGTCCACGAGCGGGCCGATGTTCGCATCGGCGAGAATCGCGCGCGCGGCCGCGTCCACGCGCAGCTCCACGTCCTTGTCGCGATAGAGGCGGCCAAGCGGCGGCAGCACTTCGTGCGCGATGCCGCGCGCGACGAGCAGCGTCTCCATCGTGTTGCAGGTGCCGTAGCGGTGCGTCTTGGCGTTGTCGCAGACGGTGAGCGTCTTCGCGAGATCGGCGCGGTCGTCCACGTAGACGTGGCAGATGCCGTCGAGGTGCTTGATCATCGGCACACGCGCTTCGGCCATCAGGCGCTCGATCAGGCTCTTGCCGCCGCGCGGCACGATCACGTCGACGAATTCCGTCATGGTGATGAGCTTGCCCACCGCCGCGCGGTCGGCGGTTTCCACCACCTGCACCGCGTCATGCGGCAGGCCCGCCGCCGCGAGGCCCTCGCCGATCAGCTTCGCGAGCGCGGTGTTGCACTCGAGCGCCTCGGAGCCGCCGCGCAGGATGGTGGCGTTGCCCGATTTCAGGCACAGCGCCGCAGCGTCGATGGTCACGTTCGGACGCGATTCGTAGATGATGCCGATCACGCCCAGCGGCACGCGCATCTGGCCGACCTGGATGCCGCTCGGGCGGAACTTGAGGTTGCTGATCTCGCCGATCGGGTCGGGCAGCGCCGCCACCTGGCGCAGGCCTTCCACCATGGTCTTGAGCGCCTTGTCCGAGAGCGTGAGGCGGTCGATGAACGCCGCGTCGTGGCCCTTCTCCTTCGCGCGTGCGAGGTCGCGGGCGTTGGCGTCCTTCAGTTGCTGTGTCTCGCGCTCGATCGCCTGCGCAACCGCTTCGAGCGCAGCGTTCTTTGCGGCCGTCGAGGCTCGGGCCATCGCGCGCGAAGCCTTGCGGGCGCGGCGGCCGAGGTCGGTCATGTACTGGTCGATATCCATGGTTTCTGTCGTGATGCGGCGCGCCCGGCCAATGCGGTGTGGGGCTGCGCGGTTCAGGTTAGGTCGATTTTAAGGCTAGCGGGCCGGCTTTGCTGGGAGCACCCTGACGCCGGACGCCGCGCGCGAGTCGCGCCACACGGACGCAAGCGACACGCCGCGCCCTCTGGCAATGCCGGTAGCAGGTGCCGGAGCATGGGCCCGGCCAGCACAACTAGCCTGGCCTGCGTCCCGGCCCTGCGGTGCGCGGTCGGGCGGCGGCAGCCGCTGCCGCGGCCGCGGCGGCTGGGCTGGTGGCCGCGCCGCCTGGTTGTGCGCGCCCCGAAGCGGCGGCGCCGCGCGCGGCTCCAGCCGAACGCGCCGGCGCGCCGGCGTCGCGCGGCGCGGCAACCGTCATCGCCAGTTCGAACAGGCCGTCCCAGGCATCGGGCGGTAGCGCATTGCGCCAGTCTGCGCGCGATTGCCCCGAAAGCCCCTTCACCTGGCGGTCGAGGCGCGCCGCGAGCGCGAGCCCGCGCTCGAGCGTCGCTTCGGTCAGGCGCGAGAGCGCCGGCCCGATGAGCCGCTCGCGCGGCCCCCAGACGCGGTTCTCGCGCAGCAGCATCGCGAGCGGCTTGCCCGCCGCCACACCACGCTTGATGCGCAGCAGCGTGCGGACCTCTTCGACGACCGCCCACAGCACCAGCACCGAAGCCTCGCCTTCGCCCTGCAGCCCGTCGAGCATGCGCGCGAGCCGCCCGGCGTCGCCGGTGAGCATCGCTTCGTTGAGCTTGAAGACGTCGTAGCGCGCGACGTTGAGCACGGCGTCGTGAATCTGCTCGAAGCTCAGCACGCCTTCGGGATAGAGCAGCCCGAGCTTCTGGATTTCCTGATGTGCCGCGAGCAGGTTGCCTTCCACCCGCTCCGCGACGAATTGCAGCGCGCGCCGCCCGTCCTCGCCGGGCGCGACGCGCTGGCCCTGCTGGGCCAGACGCTGCCCGATCCAGTTCGGCAACGCCGCGCGCTCGACCGGGTCGATCTTGATCGCCACGCCACTGTCCGCCAACGCCGTGAACCACGCGGACTTTTGCGTGGCCGCATCGAGGCGCGGTAGCGTAATGAGCGTGAGCACGTCGGGATTCGCAGCCGATTTTGCCGATGCGGCAAGCGTCTTGAGCGCGTCCGCGCCTTCCTTGCCGGGCTTGCCCGACGGGATGCGCAGCTCCACCAGCTGGCGATCGCCGAACAGCGACATCGACTGGCTCGCGCCAATCAGCGCGCTCCAGTCGAAGCCGCGCTCGACCGTGAACACCGAGCGGTCAGTGAAGCCCGCCGCGCGCGCGCTCGCGCGGATGCGGTCGCACGCTTCCTGGGCGAGCAGATGCTCGTCGCCGTAGACGACGTACAAACCCGCCATCGCTTTCGCGAGGTGCTGCTCGAGTGCGTCCAGTCGCAGTTGCATGAAGAGCGCTTTAGAAGAAGGACGATAGGCGCATCACAGCGGCGGCGGCGGCAGCGGCGCACGGGGCGCGACGCCCGGCACGACCTGGGCCGGCGTGGGATGCAGCGTCTTCAGGACTGCGAGACGGCGCGTGAGCTGGTCGACGGCGTCGTTCTGCATGTCGGCGAAAAGCAGATCGGATTCGGACACCTTCGCGGTCGAGTACTGGTCGCTATAGGTCATCGCGCGATTGAGCGCGATCGAACTCGACTGGATCAGCGGTGAGCCGTCCGGCGCCGTGAGCGTGTAGTTCAGCGAATAGTTGACCTGATATTCCTCGACCACGCCGAGCGAATTCAGCGTGAGCGTGCTGAAGCTGCGCGACTCATTCACGCGCAGCACCGCGTCGGCATTGGCCGCCGAGTCGACCACGACCGAATCGCTACCGCCTTCGATCATGCGAGTAAGACGCGCCGACACGGGCGCCGAGGCGCCAACGACAGCGAGGCGCTTGAACGCGTAGTTCTGCTCGCCACGCAGCTGGAACCCGCACGCCGAAAGCATCAGCGCGCTGCCCGCCAGTAACAGGAACGATCTGCGAATCACCTGGACTCCCTGGTTCAAAACAGCGGTGGCGCGCGATGCGTCGATCGCGCGCCACCGCCAGCACGTGATGTGCCAGCACGTCATGTCAGACCACGACGTTCACGAGACGGCCCGGCACGACGATGATCTTCTTCGGCGCGCGCCCTTCGGCGAACTTCGCGAACATCTCGTGGGCGAGCGCGGCCGCTTCGATCGCGTCCTTGCCCGCATCCCTGGCGACCGTCACGGCGCCGCGCACCTTGCCGTTCACCTGCAGCACGAGCTCGATTTCGGCCTGCTCGAGCGCCTTTTCGTCGACCTTGGGCCAGGGCGCGTCGAGCAGCGTGCCGTATTCGTCGGCATAGCCGAGCGCCTTCCAGAGCTCGAACGTAAGGTGCGGCACGACCGGATACAGCACGCGCAGCAGCACACCGAAGGTCTCGCGCTGCACGCCCGCGCCGGCGCCCTTGGCGGCTTCGATCGCGTTGAGCATCTTCATCGCCGCCGACACGACGGTGTTGTACTGCAGACGCTGGTAGTCGAAGTCGGCCTGCTTGAGCACGCCGTAGACCTCACGGCGCAGCGTCTTTTCGACCTCGGCAAGCGCGGCGGCGTCGAACGACGCGCGCGACTTGATCGCCTCGGCGTTCGCGTAGCCGAACGACCAGACGCGGCGCAGGAAGCGGCTCGCGCCCTCCACGCCCGCGCCCGACCATTCGAGCTGCTGCTCGGGGGGCGCGGCGAACATCGTGAACAGACGCGCGGTATCGGCGCCGTACTGGTCGATCAGCACCTGCGGGTCGACGCCGTTGTTCTTCGACTTCGACATCTTCTCGATGCCGCCCAGCACCACGCTCTGGCCGTCGCTATTGAGCGTCGCGCCGACCGGGCGGCCCTTGTCGTCGTGCGTGACGGTCACGTCGGCCGGGTTGTACCAGGTCTTCTTGCCCGCGGCGTCTTCGCGGTAGAACGTCTCGTTGAGCACCATGCCCTGCGTGAGCAGGTTTTTCGCCGGCTCGCCGAACTTCACGAGGCCGAGGTCGCGCGAGACCTTCGCCCAGAAGCGCGAATACAGCAGGTGCAGGATCGCATGCTCGATGCCGCCGATGTACTGGTCCATCGGCATCCAGTAGTCGGTGCGCTCGTCGACCATGGTCGCAGCGTTGGGTGCCGCGTAGCGGTAGAAGTACCACGACGAGTCGACGAAGGTGTCCATGGTGTCGGTTTCGCGCTTTGCGTCGGCGCCGCACGTCGGACACTTGCAGTTCAGGAACGCCTCGGACTTCGCGAGCGGGTTGCCCGTGCCGTCCGGCACGAGGTCTTCGGGCAGCACGACCGGCAGATCCTGCTCGGGCACCGGCACGTCGCCGCAGCTCGGGCAGTGGATGATGGGGATCGGCGTGCCCCAGTAGCGCTGGCGCGAGATGCCCCAGTCGCGCAGACGCCACGTGACCTGCTTGTCGCCGTAACCATGCGCCTTGAGGTCCGCCGCGACCGCATCGACGGCCGCCGTGTAGTTCAAGCCGTCGAACTTTCCGCTGTTGATGCAGACCGCGCGTTCCTTGTCGCCGTACCACTCCTGCCAGGCGTCGAGCGAGTAGGTCTCGCCTTCGGCCGCGATCACCTGCTTGATCGGCAGATCGTACTTTTTCGCGAACGCGAAATCGCGCTCGTCGTGGCCCGGCACGCCCATCACCGCGCCTTCGCCATAGCTCATCAGCACGTAATTGCCGATCCACACCGGCACTTGCTCGCCCGTGATCGGATGCGTGACCGTGAAGCCCGTGTCGACGCCCTTCTTCTCCATCGTTGCGACGTCGGCCTCGGCCACGCCGCCGCGCTTGCATTCGTCGATGAACGGCAGCAGCTCCGGCTTGTCCTGCGCGAGACGCGTGGCAAGCGGATGCTCGGCCGCGACCGCGCAGAAGGTCACGCCCATGATGGTGTCGGCGCGCGTGGTGAAGACGCGCAGCAGCTTCTTTTCGCCGTCGAGCTCGTACGGGAAGCCGAAGTTCACGCCGAAGCTCTTGCCGATCCAGTTCTGCTGCATGATCTTGACGCGCTCGGGCCAGCCGAGGCCGTCGAGGTCGCCCAGCAACTCATCGGCGTACTGCGTGATGCGCAGGTAGTACATCGGGATTTCGCGCTTTTCCACCAGCGCGCCCGAGCGCCAGCCGCGTCCGTCGATCACCTGCTCGTTGGCGAGCACGGTCTGATCGACCGGGTCCCAGTTCACCGTGCCGGTCTTCTTGTACGCAATGCCCTTCTCGAGCATCTTCAGGAAGAACCACTGGTTCCACTTGTAGTAGTCGGGCTTGCAGGTGGCGAGCTCGCGCGACCAGTCGATCGCGAGACCCATCGACTGCATCTGGCCCTTCATGTACTCGATGTTGTCGTAGGTCCACTTGGCCGGCGGCACGCCGTTGGCCATCGCGGCGTTCTCGGCGGGCATGCCGAACGCGTCCCAGCCCATCGGCATCAACGTGTTGTAGCCGTTCATGCGCAGATAGCGGTACATCACGTCGTTGATCGTGTAGTTCCGCACGTGGCCCATGTGCAGCTTGCCCGACGGGTACGGCAGCATCGAGACGCAGTAGAACTTGGGCTTGTCGGCCTTTTCGGCCGTCCGGTAAGCGTCGGACGCGCGCCATTCGCCTTGCGCGGCGGATTCGACGTCGGAGGGAACGTATTTTTCGAGCATGGTGTGGATGGGGAACGCGGATTCGGGCGGATTGGGCCTGATACAGCCTGGGTTCAGCCAGTCAGGGCGCTGCCGGGCCGGTCGTGCGCGGCTCGGGCACGAGCCCGGGCACGACGCTCACTGGCTGCGCCAGCTTCGGCAGCCCCGCTTTTTTACAGGGAAACGGTGATTATACCGTTGAGTTGGCCGCACTCTCCGCTGCCGTTTCGTGTGGCGGGATTGGGCGGCCGGCTGGAGCGACTGGCGAGAAGGGCCGGCCGGGATGAGCGGCGCAGGCCACCGCCGGCGCGACCCACGCCGGCAGTCGCCAGGTCAATGCTGGCCTGGCGGCGGCGGCTCGGTCACGAAGCCGATGCGCGCGAGTCCCGCCTGCTGCGCGGCACCCATGACCTGGGCGATGACTTCGTAGCGCGTCTCGCGCGCGGCGCGCAATTGCAGCTCGGGCTGCTGCGCCTCGGGCGCCTTGCCCGCGGCGGTGAAGCGCGCGCGCAACTCGTCGAGCGAGATGGGCTGCGCATTCCAGTAGAGCTTGCCCGCGGCATCGATCGAAAGCGTGACAGTCTGCGGCGTCTGCTGCACGGGCTCGGCTGCGACTTGCGGCAAGTCGAGCCGGATGGCGTGCGTGAAGAGCGGCGCGGTAATGATGAAGATGACGAGCAGCACGAGCATGACGTCGATGAGCGGCGTCATGTTGATATCGGCCATCGGCGCCGAATCGCGCTTCTTCTCGAGTCCGCCGAATGCCATGTGCGTCGTTCCTCGCGAGTTGCCGGTCAGTCAGTGCGTGCCGCTGCGCAGGTCAATACGACCCGGCGCGCACGTCTTCGCGCGGCGCGCCCTGTGCACCTTCGCGGCGCGGCGGCGCACCCTCGGGCGCGCAGGCGTAAGCATGCAGATCGTGCGCGAAGCCGTCGAGATCGTCGCCGAGCTGGCGCACGAGACGGCCAAGCACGTTGTAGGCGAGCACCGCGGGAATCGCCACCACGAGGCCGAACGCCGTCATGATGAGCGCCTCGCCCACCGGCCCGGCCACGTTCTCGATCATCGCCTGGCCGCTCGACGCGATGCTGCCGAGGGCGTGATAGATGCCCCAGACCGTGCCGAGCAGCCCGACGAACGGCGCCGTGCTGCCAACGGAAGCGAGCAGCACCTGCCCGAATTCGAGCCGCCGCTGCGACGCCTGCAGCGCACCGCGCAGCGCCCGCAACACGCGCTCGCCCCGGTCCACGCGCGCGAGCAGCGCGCCCGGCGCGTCGGCCTCGGCGCATGCGAGCGCCGCCTCGGCGAGTGGCAGGAACACGCGCTCGCGGTCGAGCACGCGCATCGCGCTCACACCATCGGCCAGCGAATGCGCTTGCCAGAACTGCGCGATCGCGCGAGGCCCCTGACGCTTGGCCCGCACGAGCACCCATGTCTTCACCAGCAGGAAGCACCAGCTCGCGATCGACATGGCCAGCAACACCCACGCCACGGCGTGCGTGACGGCGTCGCTCGTCTGCAAATAATGGATGACTCCGGTACTCGCTGCCATTGAACCTCGCCTGCCTCGTGTCGCTTACGTTCTGTCGCCTACGGTCTGTCCCCTGCCCTCTGTTCCGTGACCTCGCGCCCGGCATCTGCTGCGCGGTCCGGCTCGAAAGCCTCACGCGCGCCTGCGGCGCAGGCCCGGTGCGGCACACACGGGCTGCCGGGCAAGGAAGTGGCGCTCAGCGCAAGCCGAGCACGTCCTGCATATCGTACAGGCCCGTGGCCTTGTCTTGCAGAAAGCGCGCGGCGCGCATGCTGCCCTGCGCGTAGGACAGGCGGCTCGACGACTTGTGCGTGATCTCGATGCGCTCGCCGATCCCCGCGAACAGCACGGTATGGTCGCCCACGATATCGCCGCCGCGGATCGCCGAGAAACCGATCGTCGACGGATCGCGCTCGCCGGTCACGCCTTCACGACCATACACGGCGCATTCTTCGAGATTGCGGCCGAGCGCGTGCGCCACGGCCTCGCCCATCGCCAGCGCGGTGCCCGACGGCGCGTCGACCTTATGGCGATGGTGCGCCTCGATGATCTCGATGTCGTAGCCGGTCTCGAAAAAGCGCGCCGCGTATTCGAGCAGCTTGAGTGTGACGTTTACGCCCACGCTCATGTTGGCCGCGAACACGACGCCGATCTTCTGCGCAGCGGCGCCAAGCTGCGCCTTTTGCTGCGCGTCGAAGCCCGTCGTGCCGATCACCATCTTCACACCGTGGCGCTGCGCGGCTTCCAGATGCACGAGCGTGCCCTCGGGGCGCGTGAAGTCGATCAGGCAGTCGCTTTGCGCGAAAACCTGCTCGATATCGTCGGTGATGAGCACGCCGGTTTCCTTGCCGAGGAACGCACCCGCGTCCTGACCGATGACAGCTTCGCCCTTGCGTGCGAGTGCGCCCGAGAGCGTGATGTCGGGGGAGTTCAGGACGGTTTCGATAAGCATGCGGCCCATGCGGCCCGATGCCCCAGCGATTGCGATTTTCATGGCTCTTCCTGAAAGCGTGAGTCCGGCAGTCCCGCCAGCAAGATCCGGTCGACGACCGGACGGCCGCCGGGCCGACGCTGAAGGGCACTGCCAAAAAACGCGGCGGCCCGAAGCCGCCGATGAAATGCCTGGCGCACGGCGCCAGGCCCTGTATGTATTACGCGCGGCCTACCTGCCTGAAGTCAGGCAAATGCACTGGCCAAGGCGCGGACAAACCCGCGGACGTCTCTTGCGTCAGCGCGATCAGCCGCCCGACGCCGCATTCGGGCTCGCCGGCGCCTGGGACGGCGTTTGCGGCGGCGCGGTGAGCGGCGCATTCTGCGCCGGCGGCAGCGGATTCGTTTCGGTGTCGCCGGTGCCCTGCGCGCCCGGAGCCGGGCCGACCGGGTTGGACTGCGGGATGCCCTGGATCTGCGGCGGCGGCTGACGGTGCAGCTGGATCTGCGACGGCATCGTGCCCACGCCCGGCGGCAGCGCCGACGAGGTTGGCGTGCCCGCGCGCACCGACGGCGTCAGGCCCGAGGGTGTCTGCACGGCTTCCGTGGCGCGGTTCGCGGCGGCGGCGGCCTGCGCGTTCGCGTCGAGCGGCAACTGCGAAGTGGCGGTGCCGAGCTCCGAAGACGGCGAGCGGGCCGTGTCGCCGACAGTCGGCCCCGCGGCCGAGGCTTGCGTGCCTTCAGGCGCCGAGGCACCCGAAGCCGGCGCGGCCGCGACGGCCGGGCTCTTCTTGCCCGATTTATCGCCATCGATTTCGGCGAGCAATTCGAGATTCGACGGCAGGTCTTCACCGCCCGACCAGCTTGCCACGCGGTCGCCTTCGAACATCACGATGAAGTCACGCTGCTGGACCACGGCGGTCGAGCCGCGCTTGAAGTAGAAGACATAGTCCCAGCGGTTCGCGTGGAACATGTCGGTCAGGAGCGGCGTACCGAGCAATTTCCTGACTTCGTCGCGGGACATGCCCACGTGCATCTGCGCCGCGGCTTCCTTCGAGACGAAGTTGCCCTGCACGATGGTGATGCGGTACGGCGTGATGCTCTGCGCAATGCGCTGCGTCAGGCTGTCGTAAGTGCCGCAGCCGGCGAGCGTCGCGAACGCGGCCGCAGCCAGCAGGGTGCACGCTACGCGGCGGCCGCTCAGGCGGCGGCCGATCGTTGTGAATTCTGGAATCATTTCCCTCACCGTGCGGGCTTGTCGCGAAGCCGCGCGTATTCTGTAGACGTTCGATCGAGTTCCGCCGAAACTGCCCGGAACGGCAAAAACCCATTAACATAAGAACCCAGCATTGTACTCCAGGGACTTATAGTCATGACCAATCCAACCGATCTCAAGAACATCGGCCTCAAGGCGACCCTGCCTCGCCTGAAGATCCTGGAGATTTTTCAGCATAGCCCCGTGCGTCACCTCACCGCCGAAGACGTGTATCGCAACCTGCTGAACGAGGAGCTCGACATCGGCCTCGCCACGGTTTACCGGGTGCTCACGCAGTTCGAGCAGGCGGGCCTGCTCACCCGCAGCAACTTCGAATCCGGCAAGGCCGTCTTCGAGCTCAACGAAGGCAGCCACCACGACCATCTCGTCTGTCTCGATTGCGGCCTCGTCGAAGAATTCTTCGACCCCGAAATCGAAAAGCGCCAGCAGTCAATTGCTAACGAACGTGGCTTCAAGCTGCAGGAGCACGCACTCGCGCTGTACGGCGCGTGCACCAAGGAAAATTGCCCGCACCGCAAGCACTGAGCGGGCAGCGGGCGGGCGCGCGGCGGGCGATCCCCGGCGCGCGCAAACGAAAAAACGCCACGGCAACTCTGCCGTGGCGTTTTTTTTCGTTTGGCTCGCCAGCTTTGAGAAACGGGCGGGCTAGCGGCGCCCGGTTCGTGCGCCGTCAAGCCTCGCCGCGAGGGTTACGCCGTGGCCGCATCCGACCTCAAGCGAGCGCGACGGGCTCGCTCGCGTGCACGAGCCGCCAGGTCTCGTCCAGCGCGAGTTCGTCACAATTGGGCTGCTGGCCGCCCCGGTCGATCACGAGAAAGTCGCTCACGCGGTCGAACGCCAGCAGCGGATGGTGCCAGACACCCTTCGCATAATTGACGCCTTGCCCGCAATCGACCCAGAACGCGCGCAGTTGTGTCGGATCGAGTTCGCCCGCGGGCGCGACGACCACCGCATAGCGCACGTCGCCGAGCGGCACGAACGCCTGGCTGCCGAGCGGATGACGCTCCATCATCGCGATTTCAACGGGCCATGCGCGCGGCTGGGCGCGAAACACGCTGACGATGGCCCGGCCACCCGCCTGCGTCACGTCGATCGACGCCAGATCGTGAAAGCGCTCGGTCGTGCCGCCGTTGATCGGAAAATGGCGCGCGCCATCGAGCTCGATCACGTCGCCGAATGGCGCGAAGGCCTCGCGCGTCAAAGGTTCCATCGGCAGGGTTCGCATGCGTGCTCCTTGATCGGGATCCAGAATGGGTAGGGACATGATGATGTCGTTCATTTCATCGAAGGAAAGCGGCAGCGCCGCGTAGCTCGTCGAGCACCGCCCGCGCCGGTACGCCCACGCCGGTACGCCAGCACCGGCAATGCCATACGGGCTGCGCGCCGGATTCAGAGCGCGTGCAAGGGCTTGCCGCCGAGCGCCGGGTCGTTGGCTTGCGCGTCTGCGTCGCCTTCGCCGGCGGGCACGTACAGGTAGCCCGGCTCGAGGTTCAGCACGCGCTTTGCACGCGCCTTGTCGATGTCACGCTCCCACACAGCGACCACCACCGTGGCGACGCAGTTGCCGATCAGGTTCGTGAGCGCGCGGGCGATGCCGACGAACCAGTCCACCGGCAGGATCAGCACGAGGCCGAGCACGGGGATCGCGGGAATCGCGGAGAGCGTGGCGGCGAGAATCACGATGGCCGAGCCGGGAATGCCGTGCGCGCCCTTGGACGTGATGAGCGACACCAGCACCACCACGATCAGGTCGTGCAGCGAGAGCGGCGTATTGGTGGCCTGCGCGATGAAGATCACGGCGAGCGTGAGGTAGATCGAGAAGCCGTCGAGGTTGAACGAATAGCCGGTCGGGATCACGAGACCCACGGTGGAGTCCTTCACGCCCATCCATTCGAGCTTGCGCATGATCTGCGGCAGCACGGCGTCGGACGACGCGGTGCCGAGCACGATCGAGAGTTCTTCACGCAGATAGCGGATCAGCTTGAAGACGCTGAAGCCGCAAAGGCGCATCACGATGCCGAGCACGACCGCGACGAACACGAAACAGCTCGCGTAGAACACGATCACGAGGAAACCGAGTTGCTTGAGCGAGGCCACGCCGTAGGTTCCGGTCGTGAACGCGATCGCGCCGAGCACGCCAAGCGGCGCGAGCTTGATGATGAAGCCCATCACGCGGAAGAACACTTGCGAGAGCTCGTCGATGATGACGTTCACGCGCTGCGCCTTCGGGCCGAGCAGCGAGAGCGCACTGCCGAACAGCACCGAGAACACGAGGATCTGCAGGATGTCACCCTTCGCGAACGCGTCGAACGCGGTGTCGGGAATGATCTTGAGCAGGAAGCCGGCGGTGTCCTTCAGGCTCTTCGCGTGCTCCGTGTAGGTCGCGAGCGAGGCCGCGTCGAGCGAACGCAAGTCCACGTTCATGCCGGCGCCCGGACGCGTGAGATACGCGAGCACGGCGCCGATCACGAGCGCGACGGTCGTCATCGCCTCGAAGTAGACCACCGACTTCAAGCCGACGCGCCCGACCTTCTTCAGGTCGCCCGCGTGCGCCATGCCGCTCACGACCACGCAGAACACGATCGGACCGATCACCATCTTGATGAGCTTGAGAAAGCCGTCGCCGAGCGGCCGCAAAGACTGGGCGAAATGGGGAAACACCGCACCGACTACGATGCCCAGCACGAGGGCAATCACTACGCGGCCAAACAGCGAATTGAAGAACTTCGTCACGACTGTCTCCTACGAGCGAGGGAATCGAGTAACTGTTCTGACTGGTCAGACCAGTACTGTTATGGCCAATAGTAGGAAGCCGATATAGTAGAGTCAAGGTTGGCGCGTGCGGTGTTTACCCTTGTGCGGTCAGACCAGTTCACAAGCCCGCGCGGGACGGGGTGCGCAACGCCAGAAGGCCTTTGATGCGGCGCACCATGCAGGTGCGCCGGGCGGGACTACAATACAGGTCAGACCAAGCGAGCGCCCTGCGCCATCCGATGAAGAACGTTCCGCATACCGTCACCGATGCCGCTGTCGCCACGATCCGTGCGCGGATCGAAGGTGGCCTGTACCCGGTCGGCAGCCTGCTGCCCGCGCAGCGGCAACTCTCCGAGGAACTGGCGATCAGCCGCGCTTCGCTGCGCGAGGCGCTCTCGACGCTCGAAGCACTCGGCATGCTGTCGATCCGCGCGGGCAAAGGCGTCTACGTGACGAGCGCGCAGGCCACGAGCGTCCATCCGTGGCGTTTCGCCGATCAATCGTCGCTGCCTGACACCTACCAGATGCGCTATGCGCTCGAAGGCTTCGCCGCGCGCATGGCGGCGCTCGCGATCGGCGACGCCGACGTCGCCTGGCTCGAGCACAACACGGACACGCTGCACGAGGCGCTCGCCTGTGACGAGCTCGACGAGGCCGCGCAACTGGACTTCGAATTCCATATGCGCATCGTGAGTCTCGCCGGCAATGCGGCGATCGAATCGATCCTGCGCAGCAGCGCCGACATCATGAAAGAGAGCCAGCGCATGCCGTTCTACCGGCGCGAGCTCGTGCTCTCCACGCACCGCGAGCACGGCCTGATCGTGGTGGCGCTCAAGGCGCGCGACAGCGCGGCGGCGGGCGCGGCCATCGAAGCGCATATCGCCAGCGCCGCGCAGCGCGCGGGCGTCTATTTCCCGACGCCGCCGGTTCCCTCCCTCGCGCAGGCACCGGACATCGTCACCGCAAAATAAGGTCGAAAAAAAACCGCCCCGTAGGGCGGTTTCTTCGTGGCTCGAGTGGCATGCGCCGGGCCGCGAGGCCCGGCGGTGCACAACCTCAAAACCAGCGTGCTTACTTCGCGTTCGCGAAAGCCACAGCCGTGTCCAGCATGCGGTTCGAGAAGCCCCACTCGTTGTCGTACCAGCTCGACACCTTCACGAGACGGCCCGAGACCTTCGTGAGCGTGGCGTCGAACGTCGACGATGCCGGGTTGTGGTTGAAGTCGACCGAGACCAGCGGTGCTTCGTTGTAGCCGAGGATGCCCTTGAGCGCGCCTTCCGAAGCTTCCTTCATGATCGCGTTGACTTCTTCGACGGTCGTGTCGCGCTTGGCGATGAACGACAGGTCGACGATCGACACGTTGATGGTCGGGACGCGAATCGCGTAGCCGTCCAGCTTGCCGTTCAGTTCCGGCAGCACGAGGCCGACGGCCGAAGCAGCGCCCGTCTTCGTCGGGATCTGGCTTTGCGTGGCCGAGCGCGCGCGGCGCAGGTCTTCGTGGTACACGTCGGTCAGGACCTGGTCGTTCGTGTACGCGTGGATCGTCGTCATCAGGCCGGTTTCGAGGCCGATCTTGTCGTTCAGCGGCTTGACGAGCGGTGCCAGGCAGTTGGTCGTGCACGATGCGTTCGAGATGACCGTGTCCGTAGCCTTCAGGACGTTGTGGTTCACGCCGTAGACGATCGTTGCGTCGACGTCCTTGCCGCCCGGCGCCGAGATGATCACCTTCTTCGCGCCGCCCTTCAGGTGGGCGCTGGCCTTTTCCTTGGTCGTGAAGAAGCCCGTGCATTCGAACACGATGTCGACGCCCAGCTCGCCCCACGGCAGTTCAGCCGGGTTGCGGTTGGCCAGCACGCGGATACGGTCGCCGTTCACGACGAGGTAGTCGCCGTCCACCGAGACTTCGCCCGGGAACTTGCCGTGTGCCGTGTCGTATTGCGTCAGATGCGCGTTGGTCTTCGCGTCACCCAGGTCGTTGATCGCAACGATCTGGATGTCGTGCTTCTTGCCGTTCTCGTAGAACGCGCGAAGCGTGTTACGGCCGATGCGGCCGTAGCCGTTGATAGCGACGCGAATGGTCATGGTTTATCTCCTGAGGGCTGAAAAATCCGGATACCGATGCGGTTGGCGCGCCCGCCTCGCTGGGGCGGGATGGCGGCGCGCGCACAACGAAATTCAAAAGCGAATTCCAAAAACAACAGGCCCGCGCAAGGCGGGCCCATGAGCATGCTTAGTTGTCGAGCGCGGCCTTGGCCGTCGCGACGACGTGATCGACCGTGAAGCCGAAGTGCTTGAACAGCACGCCAGCCGGAGCCGATTCACCGAACGTGTCGATGCCGACCACGCCGCCTTCGAGGCCCACGTACTTGCGCCAGAAGTCGGTCACGCCCGCTTCGATCGCCACGCGGCGCACGCCCTTGGGCAGCACGCGCTCCTTGTATTCGGCGTCCTGCTTGTCGAACACGTTCGTGGACGGCATGGACACCACGCGAGCGCCGATGCCTTCGCGCTGCAGTGCCTCGACGGCCTTCATCGCCAGTTCGACTTCCGAGCCCGTCGCGATCAGGATGATCTTGCGGCTCGGGATGTCGTCGTTCCAGTCTTTGAGCACGTAGCCGCCCTTCGCGATGTTGGCGATCTGGGCATCCGTGCGCTCGTTGAACTGCAGGTTCTGACGGCTGAACACCAGCGACGACGGGCCATGATGGGCAATCGACTCGGTCCAGGCCACCGCGGTTTCGACGGTGTCGGCCGGGCGCCAGAGCGTCATGTTCGGGATCAGGCGCAGGCTGGCGACCTGCTCGATCGACTGGTGCGTCGGGCCGTCTTCGCCGAGGCCGATCGAGTCGTGCGTGAACACGAAGATCGACGGGCACTTCATCAGCGCGGCCACGCGCAGCGCGTTGCGGCTGTAGTCCGAGAACGTCAGGAAGGTGCCGCCGAACGCCTTGTAGCCGCCGTGCAGCGTGATGCCGTTGAGCGCCGCGCTCATGCCGAACTCGCGCACGCCGTAGTTGATGTGGTTGCCCCACTGGATGCCGGTCTCGCCTTCCTTGGCCGCGCGCACGGGCTTCGAGGCCTTCCAGTTGGTGAGGTTCGAGCCGGTCAGGTCGGCCGAGCCGCCGAGCAGCTCGGGCAGCACCGCTGCGAGCCCTTCGATGGCCTGTTGCGAGGCCTTGCGCGTAGCGACCGTTTCCTTGCGCGAATCGGCGCCGGCGATGATCTGGGCAGCCTTCTGCGCCCAGTCGGCAGGCAGCTTGCCGGCCATGCGGCGCTCGAATTCGGCGGCTTCAGTCGGGTACTTCGACTGGTACGCTGCAAACGATTCGTTCCATGCGGCTTCGAACTTCGCACCGGCAGCCTTCGCGTCCCAGTCTGCGTAGACTTCCTGCGGCAGCGTGAACGGCTCCCACGTCCAGCCAGCCGCTGCGCGCCACTTCGCGATTTCATCGGCGCCGAGCGCCGCGCCGTGCACGTCGTGACCGCCCTGCTTGGTGGGCGCACCCTTGCCGATGATCGTCTTGCAGCAGATCAGCGTGGGCTTGTCCGAGGCCTTCGCCTTCTGGATGGCCGCGTCGACAGCATCCACGTCGTGGCCGTCCACGTGCGGGATCACGTTCCAGCCATAGGCTTCGAAGCGTTCCGGCGTGTTGTCGTGGAACCAGTTGACCACGTCGCCATCGATCGAGATGCCGTTGTCGTCGTAGAAGGCGATCAGCTTGTTCAGCTTGAGCGTGCCGGCGAACGAGCAGGCTTCGTGCGAGATGCCTTCCATCAGGCAGCCGTCGCCGAGGAAGACATAGGTGTGGTGATCGACGATCTTCGCGTCGGCCTTGTTGAACTCGGCCGCGAGCAGCGCCTCGGCCAGCGCCATGCCGACCGCGTTCGCCAGACCCTGGCCGAGCGGGCCCGTGGTCGTCTCGACGCCCGGCGTGATGCCGTACTCGGGGTGCCCCGGCGTCTTCGAGTGCAGTTGACGGAAGTTCTTCAGCTCCGCCATCGGCAGGTCATAGCCGGTCAGATGCAGCAGCGAATACAGCAGCATCGAGCCATGGCCGTTCGACAGCACGAAACGGTCGCGGTCGCTCCAGTGCGGGTTCGTCGGGTTATGGCGCAGATGACGCGACCACAGCGCGACGGCGATCTCGGCCATGCCCATCGGCATGCCGGGGTGGCCGGAGTTCGCTTGCTGAACGGCGTCCATGGACAGCGCGCGGATCGCGTTGGCCATCAACTGGGTGGTAGCGGGGGAGGACGAGGTCGTCATGTCGAGTCCGGGGAAACGAGTGCAAAAAGCGGCTTGGGCGGCGGCTGCGTTCAGCAGCGGGCGCGCAGCAGCGTACGGTTCCGGAAGCTCGGCAAAAACGTTCGCTGCGGCGCGCGATGCGGCGCCAGGAAGACGCAAACGGCCAGAGCAAACGGACAGGGCTGCAAAGGGCAATATTCTAACAGATCGTGAGGACTTTCCCTGGCTGTAGGACCTGGCCGGGACCAGAGCGGAGCTGAAATCCGGCATGTATCGGACCCCAGTTGTGCCTCACCGCGCCCCGCGCGCGGCCAGGCACCGAATGGACGCTCGCCTGAACTTTCGCCTGAGCGCGGCGCACAGCGGCGGCCCGCGCGCCTGCCCGTATAATGCCGCTATTACCCTTATTTTTAGCGCGATCGGGCCCGTTTAAGCTCGATTCCTTACTTGGCGCCGGCTGCCGTTGGCCGGCTTGTGACCATCCGGCGCGTGAGCGCGCGCAACGCACCGCAACCCCGGGTCAGTCCGCCACCGAGGCTCGACACCGCCGTGACCGCAGAGCGCCGCTTTCATCCCGTCACTGATACGCCGTACGGTTTTTCCGATGCGCGTGCAACAGCGCCACGGCTGACGGGGCCGGGCTTGTACGATGCACGCCGCATGCGTCACGCTTGGCGGCGCCTCAGTGGGCCCGAGATAAACTAGGCCAATTCCTACAGCTTTAGGAAACGCAACGTTGGAGAATCGTTGGGTTCGTTACATTATTTTGCGTGCCAGCCAACCCGGACAACCTCCAGCAATCCACTTCGCCCGAAACCCGAACCTGGAGATATTCGATGACCCCACCCCGCCCCGCAGGCGTGCCGTGGCTAACGCCGTACCTGGCGGTGCGCGACGCGCGCGCCACCATCGAATTTTTTCGGGCGGCATTCGGTTTTGCGGTGCGCGATTGCGTGGAGGACGACGGTGCGGTGATGCACGTGGAAATGACGTATCACGATCAGCTGATCGTGATGTTCGCGCCGGAGGGCGCATTCGGTTCGACGGCGCGCACGCCGAAGAGCTCGGACGCGATCGCCCCCCAATCTTTTTACCTCTACGTCGACAATGTCGACGCGGTGTACGCGCGAGCGCTGGACGCTGGCGCGAAATCGTTGAGCGAGCCGCAGGACCAGTTCTGGGGTGACCGTTTTGCTCAGGTCGAAGATCTCGACGGCTACCGCTGGGCGCTTGCTCGCCATCTGTCATGAAGCAATGAGAACTTGTCTTATGCCCCGTTTTTTCGTCGGAAACTCCTTGCAATCCGGCGACGTCTTCACTCTCCCCGACGATGTGACGCGACACGTTCAGGTGTTGCGCCTGCAGCCCGGCGACACCATCGTGCTCTTCAACGGCATGGGGGGTGAATTCAGCGCCGAAATCATCGCCATGGAACGCCGCGACACCCAGGTGCGCGTCGGCCCGTTCCGCGACGTCGAAACCGAGCCGCCCTACCGGCTCACGCTCGCGCAAGGCATCGCCGGCAGCGACAAGATGGACTGGCTGATCGAAAAGGCGGTCGAGCTCGGCGCGACGAACTTCGTGCCGCTCACGACCTCGCGCAGCGTCGTGCGGCTCGTAGGCGAGCGCGCCGTGCGCCGGCAGTTTCACTGGCAGCGCATCGTGCAGGCGTCGTGCGAGCAGTGTGGACGCAACCGCATGCCCGAAGTCGCCGCCACCCGCGAGATCGGCACCTGGCTCGGCTCGCTGCCCAAAACGCCCGGCGAAGGCGAGTTGCGCGTGCTGCTTTCGCCGCGCGCGAACGTGTCGTTCGCGACCTTGCCTCACAACCCGCCGCAAGGCGAGATCACCGTGCTCGTGGGTCCGGAAGGCGGTTTTTCATCGCCAGAAGAGGCGGCAGCGCTCGATCACGGCTTCATCGCCGTCGGGCTCGGGCCGCGCATCCTGCGCACCGAAACGGCAGGCATCGCCGTGCTCGCGGCACTCGCCGCACGCTGGGGCGGCTGGTAAGAACGGGTAAAAATGACAAGGCCCGCGGCATGTCATCATGCGGCGGGCCTGCGTTTTTTTGTCGCAAGAATGCGACGGCATTCGAATGGCAAATGACGGCGGCCGACGCTTCTAGCGGCGCCGCGCCACGCACCGCTCAGGCGAACGAATAAAAGACCCGGAACGGCACCTTGCGCTCGGCCCAGTACTCCGAAGCTTCGCGGAACACGTCGAGCAGCGTCTCGCGCCCATCCTTGTCGAACTTCTGCGCGATCGGCAGGCCTTCCAGCACGATCACGAAGCCCGGCTGCTCGCCGGCCTTTTGCACCAGATCGGTCAGGCAGTCGTACAAACCATCGTAGTTCTTGCCGAAATGCTTCGGAAACAGAAACGATGTGGCAATGGTTTCGAGCACTTCCTGCTTGGTCTGCGCATTGGCGCAAAACGCGTAGAGGAAATGCTGCTGCAGCCGCTGCGCCTCGTCGGCGAGATCCTGCACGCGGAACGCGCGGATCGACTGGACGATATTCGGCCTGACGGTCGCGAACAGGTCCATGGCCTCCTCGTTCGATGGATTCGCCTCGCCCCTGCGCGCGGCTTCGCGCTGCTGGTCGTCGTGTTGCATCTGCATGACGCGCTGGAACAGGTTGCCCTCGCCGGACGCGAACAGATCGCTCGCGACCCGCGGGTCGTGCGCGTAAGTGTTATCGCTCATGCCGCTTTTCCCGGTGTCATTCAACAATTCGCCTAAAACTTGCGTAGTGGTCGTCGGTGTAATAGCAGTTGTCCGTCTGCCTGAGCGGACCGCCGCAGACAATGCGACGCGCGCCGCGGTTGTGCGCACGTGGCGTCGGGACGGTGTATTCGTGGTAGTAGCCACGCCGATGCCGCGGCAACTGACGCTCGTAATTGCCGAACACGACGCCGTCCTTCTCAAACGGATAAGGCCCGCCCGCGCCAATCAAACTGAGCGTGTTGACCGCTTCGCGCGGCAACTCGCCCACGCTCACGGTGCCAGGTGACGCTCCGGCATCGTCCGGCGCCTGAGACCGTGCTGCGGCGCCTTGCGAGCACACGAGCACTGCCGCCAGAAAAACGCCTGACGCAGCCAGTGCCAAACGACGGATACCGCTCGAACGCTTCCCAGAATCCCCACGAAAACAATGACTTGCATCTGCCGAACCGGCCAGTGCGCCAGCGTCTTTCGTGGCCGTATCATCAGGCAGTCCTATACGTAGCATCTACGGATTCCTGCCTCTCGGATCACGCGTTCGACGACCATGAAAGATGTAAGGGTATCGCTAATGGCCCCTGGAAGCAATCTCGCACCCGCGACGGCACATGGGGCTTGACCGCGCACAAGGGGAAAACCGGTAAATTTTACAAACGAAAAAATGGTGCGCGGACGATGTCAGGCAACGATCCTGATGCACGGTGGAAGACTGGCGATGGGAGACCGGCGGCGGGTGGCGCCGCCGGTGCGAGGCATGAAGCCGCGGGAGCGCGGCCGATCCGGAACTTGATGCGAGCGACTTGAGCGGCTTAACGCGCCGCGTTCACATCTGCGACCAGCAGCGCGGTCATGTTGACGATCCGGCGCACGGTGGCCGAAGCCGTCAGCACGTGCACCGGCTTGGCCGCGCCGAGCAGCATCGGGCCGATGGCGATATTGTTGCCCGCCGCCGTCTTCAGCAGGTTGTACGAGATGTTCGCCGCGTCGATGTTCGGCATGACGAGCAGGTTCGCTTCGCCTTCGAGCGTCGACTCCGGCAGGATTTCCTTGCGCAGCTTCGGATCGAGTGCGACGTCGCCGTGCATTTCGCCGTCCACCTGCAGGTCCGGGGCGCGCTCCTTGAGGATCTCGAGCAGATCGCGCATCTTCCGCGCCGAAGGCGCGTTGCTCGAACCGAAGTTCGAATGCGAGCACAGCGCGACCTTCGGCTCGATACCGAAGCGGCGCACCTCTTCGGCCGCCATGATGGTGATCTCGGCGAGCTGCTCCGGCGTCGGGTCGACGTTCACGTGCGTGTCGACCACGAAGATCTGGCGATTGGGCAGCACCAGCCCGTTCATCGCCCCATAGACGCTGCAGCCTTCCTTCTTGCCGATGATCTGGTCGATGAAGTGCAGATGGCGGTGCGTCGTGCTGACCGTGCCGCACAGCATGCCGTCGGCTTCGCCCTTTTGCACCAGCATCGAGCCGATCAGCGTGGTGCGGCGGCGCATTTCGAGCTTGGCCATCTGCTGCGTGATGCCCTTGCGCGCCATCAGCTTGGCGTAGCTCTGCCAGAAGTCGCGGTAACGCTCGTCGTGGTCGGTATTGACGACCGTGTAGTCCTGGCCCGCGACCAGACGCAGGCCGTAGCGCGCGATGCGCTGCTCGATCACCGCGGGGCGGCCGATCAGGATAGGCTTCGCGAGTTTTTCATCGACGACGATCTGCACCGCGCGCAGAATGCGCTCCTCTTCGCCTTCGGCGAACACGATGCGCTTCCTCTCCGGCTCCACGGCACGCGCGATCTGGAAGATCGGCTTCATGGTCGTGCCGCTGTGGTAGACGAACTGCTGGAGATGCTGCGTGTAGGCGTCCATGTCCTCGATCGGACGGGTCGCCACGCCCGAGTCCATCGCCGCCTTGGCGACGGCCGGCGCGATCTTCACGATCAGGCGCGGATCGAACGGCTTCGGAATCAGGTATTCAGGCCCGAATTGCAGATCCTGGATGCCGTAGGCCGTGGCCACGACGTCGCTCTGCTCCTGGCGCGCCAGTTCCGCGATCGCGTTCACGGCGGCAATCTCCATCTCGCGCGTGATGGTGGTCGCGCCTACGTCGAGCGCGCCGCGGAAGATGAACGGGAAGCACAGGACGTTGTTGACCTGGTTCGGGTAGTCGGTGCGGCCCGTGGCCAGCACCGCGTCCGGACGCACTTCGAGCGCGAGCTCCGGCAGAATTTCCGGCGTGGGGTTCGCGAGCGCGAGAATGAGCGGCTTGGCGGCCATCTGCTTGACCATGTCCTGCTTGAGCACGCCGCCGGCGGACAGGCCAAGGAAAATGTCGGCGCCTTCGATCACTTCGGCGAGCGTGCGCGCGTCGGTTTCGCGTGCGAAGCGCTCCTTGTCCGGGTCCATCAGCTCGGTGCGGCCCTTGTAGACCATGCCTGCGAGGTCGGTCACGTAGATGTTCTCGAGCGGCAGGCCGAGGTCGACAAGCAGGTCGAGGCACGCCAGCGCCGCCGCGCCCGCGCCCGACGCCACGAGCTTCACTTTCTTGATGTCCTTGCCCACGACCTTCAGGCCGTTGGTGAAGGCCGCCGCCACCACAATGGCCGTGCCGTGCTGGTCGTCGTGGAAGACCGGGATCTTCATGCGCTTGCGGGCTTCGCGTTCGACGATGAAGCACTCGGGCGCCTTGATGTCTTCCAGATTGATGCCGCCGAAGGTGGGCTCGAGCGCGGCGATCACGTCCACGAGCTTGTGCGGGTCCGACTCGTTCAGCTCGATGTCGAACACGTCGATGCCGGCGAACTTCTTGAACAGCACCGCCTTGCCTTCCATGACCGGCTTCGAGGCGAGCGGGCCGATGTTGCCGAGGCCGAGCACGGCCGTGCCGTTCGACACGACGCCCACGAGGTTGCTGCGCGCCGTGAAGCGCGCGGCGTTCAGCGGATTCTCGACGATCGCCTCGCACGCGAACGCGACGCCCGGCGAGTACGCGAGCGAGAGGTCGCGCTGGTTGATCATCTGCTTGGTCGGCGCGATCGCGATCTTTCCGGGCGTAGGAAATTCGTGATAGTCGAGGGCAGCTTCGCGAAGCTTGTTCGTGGCGGAATTCGACATGAGAGGCAGGCCCCAAGTGCGGATTAGAATGGCAATTCAGACGCTGATTCGGACGCATTGTAGCGCCAATCTCCGGCAGCATTCCTTACAGATGGGGCGTAGCTGCCGCGACCGGAATGAGGGGAACGCCCCGCCGGCGCGGCGCGCGCCGGACCAACCTGGCCATTCGCCATAGACCTTTCGTCATGCTTTCCGAGTTCTCCCTGATCGACCGTTATTTTGCGCGACGCGCACGCACGAACACACGCCGCGCCGCGCTCGGCATCGGCGACGACTGCGCGCTCATCGCGCCCGCTGCCGGCGAGATGCTGGCCGTCTCCACGGACATGCTCGTGGAGGGCCGTCACTTTCTTCCCGATGTCGATCCTCGCGCGCTCGGCCACAAGGCGCTCGCCGTCAATCTCTCGGATCTCGCCGCCATGGGCGCCGCGCCGCTCGGCTTCACGCTCGCGTTCGCGCTGCCCAAGCCGCGCGAGGACTGGCTCGAGGCGTTCAGCGGCGGGCTTTTCGAGCTGGCCGACCGATACGGCTGCGAGCTGATCGGCGGCGACACCACCGCCGGCCCACTCAATCTGTGCATTACCGTGTTCGGCTCGGTCCGCCAGCATGACGCGCTTCGGCGCGACGCGGCCCGGCCCGGCGACGACGTCTGGGTGTCAGGCACGCCGGGCGACGCGCGCGCGGGTCTCGGCGTGCTGCGTGGCGAGTGGCCACACGTGCAAATCGATCGCGCCGACGCCGCCCACTTCCGCCGCGCGCTCGAATACCCCGAGCCGCGCGTCGCGCTCGGTCTCGCGCTCGCGGGCATTGCGCGCGCGGCGCTGGACGTCTCCGACGGACTCGCCGGCGACCTGCGGCACATCCTCGAGCGCTCGCACGTGAATGCCGAGATCGACGTGGACGCGCTGCCGCTGTCCGCGGCGCTCGCACGCCTGCCGCGCGCGCTGCAACTGCAATGCGCGCTCGCGGGCGGCGACGACTACGAGCTCTGCTTCACGGCAGCGCAAGCACAACGCGGGGCCGTCGAGGCAGCGGCGCAACAGGCGGGCGTGCGCGTGACGCGCATCGGTACAATAACTTCTCCCGATTTGGCCGCATCGCCCGAGGCTGCCGTTGCGGCCCGCGACGGCGCGCACGCACAGCACAAGGCGCAAGCGTGGCCGGACATCGCATGGCGCGACGCGTCCGGTGCGCCGCTCAACCTGACGTTGCAAGGCTTCGATCACTTTCATGCAGACTGACCCAACGCCCGCGCCCGCCGACAAACTCGCGACGGCCGGCCAGCCCGCCTCTGCCGGCGTGAGCGGCGCGGATACCGGAACCGCCGCGCCCAAGGCGCCGCGCCGCGCCGATGCGCCGTTCATGCTCAAGCATCCGCTGCACATCATCTCGCTCGGCTTCGGCTCCGGACTCTCGCGGCTCGCGCCGGGCACAGCCGGCACGCTCTTCGCGTGGGCGGCCTTCGAGGTGCTCAACCGCTACCTCACGGTGACCGACTGGGGCGTCCTGATCATCGTGGGCTATCTCGCCGGCATTGGCATCACGGGATACACCGCGAAGATGATGCATACCGAAGACCCATCGGCCATCGTCTGGGACGAGATCATCGCGTTCTGGCTCGTGCTGCTGATGATCACGCCCATCGACTTTATGAACAAACTCTGGGCGTTCCTGGTCTTCCGCTTTTTCGACACGGTGAAGCCGCCACCCATCCGCTATCTCGAGCGGCGCTTCAAGGGTGGCTTCGGCATCATGCTCGACGACCTCGTTGCCGCGTTCTTCACGCTGCTCGTGATCGCCCTCTGGCGCATGTCGGTCTGAGCGCCGCGCAGGCCGCCGCCGCCACGCCCCCAGAAGGAACGCCACCAGGAACGCAATCAGGATCACAACCGCCACACCGCCACGGACACTCACCCATGCCTACCGATTCGGTCGTTCACCAACTCGCCATCCGCGCGGGCAACAAACTGCGCGACGCCAGGCTCATGCTCGCCACCGCCGAGTCCTGCACGGGCGGCATGGTCGCTACCGCCATCACCGACATTTCGGGCAGCAGCGGCTGGTTCGAACGCGGCTTCGTCACGTATTCGAACCAGGCGAAGACGGAGATGATCGGCGTGCCCGCCGATCTCATCGAAAAGCACGGCGCCGTGAGCGAGCCGGTCGCGCGCGCCATGGCCGAAGGTGCGCTGCGCAATAGCCGGGCACAAATTTCGCTCGCCATCACGGGCGTGGCCGGTCCAGGCGGCGGCACACCGGAAAAGCCGGTGGGCATGGTGTCGTTTGGCTGGAGCAACCGGCTGCACACCAGCGTCGAGACGCTGGTCTTCAAGGGCGACCGGGAGCAGATCCGTGTGCAGGCCGCCGTGCACGCGCTGCGCGGGCTGCTGGCACTGATCGACGAAAAGGAACGCTGAGGACGTCTGGCCTCCTCGAACGCCGGACGTCCGGAGATGGCCTACCCTACCGGAACCCGACAGCTTCGTGCGATCGACAAGGACCAGGAGGCCCGAATCCATGACCACTGCGAAGTCAACCGAGCCGGCGAGCGCCGGCGGCCCCGTCGACGAGCTGATCCGCCGCTTCGGGCTCGAACCCCATCCTGAAGGCGGCTACTACAGCGAGACCTACCGTTCGGACAAGCTGATCCGCCGCGATGGCGCGCCGGCCACCGAGGGTGCGCGCACCGCCTCGACCGCCATCTACTTCCTCCTTGCGAACGGCGCCTATTCGGCCTGGCACCGCATCCGGTCGGACGAACTGTGGCACTTTTACGCGGGCTCGCCCATCGAGATCCATTCGATCGATGAGCGTGGCGTGCTCTCCACGCGCAAGCTCGGCCATGCGCTCGACCATCCAGGCACGGTCTTTCAGGCGGTGGTGCCCGCGGGACACTGGTTCGCGGCGCGCTGCTGCGATCCGTCTACGTATGCGCTCGTGGGCTGCACGGTTGCGCCGGGGTTCGAGTTCAGCGAATTCGAGATTGCGGATGTGGATGCGCTCGCCGAAAAGTATCCACTGCATCGGGCGATCATCGAGCTATTCGGGAAGCCGGCCCTGCTCGCGACCGCGAAGAAGGACTGAGGACTGAGCGCTGTGCTGCGCTTCGGGGGCATGAGTGGCGTTGCCGCCAGGCCCGTTCGAACGCCGTGCACAAAAAAGAAGCGGCGCTCCAACCCGAGGACGCGCCGCAAAAGCCCTGCCAAATGCGGATGGTCGCGCCGACCGTCCGCGCACGCTCCCTACAGCGTGTTCCGTCGAACCGCCGCCTGACAGGCGACGGTCTCCATTCGTCGATTGAAAACGAAATGTTTGCCTGACTGAATTGCCCGCTCGCCGAAGCGAGCAACGGCAACTCGTGCGATGGCTACCATGCCGGGCGCCCACCCATGTCCGCAGCAGAACCGCGAGGGGCAAGCGTAGGAAATTCGGAGTCCTTCCTACAGTTCGTCAGCGATTACTACGGATATTACTGATCGAATGTCGGAGGTCGAATAGGAATTCTCTTAATTATTTAAGAGAAACAAGGAAGTTTATTAATTTTTGACGCGAGAATTCAGATTTCAATCTGAACGTCTCCGGCCGCGCGATTCGCGTCGACCCGAGACATTCGAGCGGTCCGGCGCGATGTGCGCCGAACCGCTCCCGCATCAGCGATACGCGTTGATCTTGTCGCGCGTCTGTTCAGCAGCCTTCGCTGCCGCCTGCGCATAATCCTCGCCCTTGCTCGCATAGATGATTGCGCGCGACGAGTTAATGAGCATGCCCGTGCCGTTGGCCGTGCGGCCGGCCTTCACGGTTGCCTCGACATCGCCGCCTTGCGCGCCAATGCCCGGAATCAGCAGCGGCATGTCGCCGACGAGCGCCCGCACCGTCTCGATTTCCTTCGGAAACGTCGCCCCCACCACGAGCCCGAGCTCACCGCTCGCGTTCCACTTCTGCGCCGCGAGCGACGCCACGACCTGATAGAGCGGCTTGCCGTCGGTGGTCAGGAACTGCAGGTCGGAGCCGCCGGGGTTCGACGTGCGGCACAGCACGATCACGCCCTTGCCCTTGTGCGCGAGCCACGGCTCGATGGAGTCGTAGCCCATGTAGGGGTTGACCGTCACGGCGTCGGCCTTGAAGCGCTCGAACGCTTCGCGCGCGTACTGCTCCGCGGTGCTGCCGATGTCGCCGCGCTTGGCGTCGAGGATCACGGGCAAGCCCGGATGCTTCTCGTGGATATGCGCGATCAGCGCTTCGAGCTGATCTTCGGCGCGGTGCGCGGCGAAGTAGGCAATCTGCGGCTTGAACGAGCACGCATAGGGCGCCGTGGCGTCGACAATGTCGCGACAGAATTCGAAGATCGCGTCGCTGCGGCCCGCCAGCGCGGCCGGGAATTTCGTGGGCTCGGGGTCGAGGCCGACGCACAGCAGCGAGCCGGTGCGCTGCCAGGCGGCGTCGAGGGTCTGGATGAAGGAGGTCATGATGAAAACTCGCGGCGAGCCGTTGAAAGGAAAACGGCGCGTATTTTACCCGGCTTGGGAAGCACTGCCGCGCCGCGGCGACCGTCGCCGCAAACCACGTGCGCCAGGGCGACGCGGATTCGCCGCCGCGCGCATGTCCATGCGCTCGACCGTGAAGCTGAACGTGCGCACCAGCCGCTCGCCGTGGCCAAGCACGGTCATGCCGTGCGCCCCGCCGCCGCCCTCGAGGTTGACCGCGTTGATCGGATGATCGACCGGCTCGAAACAGAAGAAGCGCTCGCCTGGCGGCGTGTAGAGCACGTAGTAGTCGGTGTTAGCGCAGATCGAGAGCGAGAGCCGGCGCCGCTCCCAAACCACGGCCGCGCGGCCGCTCCAGCCGCTGAAGGCGTGGTTCACCATCTGCGCCGGCAGCGGATACGCCACGCCGAACTGCCATGCGGGCGGCGCGGGCACGTGGCGCACCGGCAGCCAGTCGGCGCCCGAAAGCCACAGGCCGCTCGCCGGCGCGGAAAGCTCGGTGCTCGTGTCGCGCGCAAGGAACGGATGAACGCCCAGGCCGAACGGCAGTGCCTCGCGGCCCGTGTTCTCCACTTCGAGCGTCATGACGAGCGTCGCGCCATCGAGCGCATAGGTCAGCTCGGCGCGATAGGCGTAAGGATCGCCGCCGCTATGATCGAGCACGAGGCGCACGCGTTCGCGGTCGGCTTCTTCGACAGCCCAGTGCGCGAGCCACCCATCGCCATGGATCGGCAGCGGCTCGCTCGCCCGGTTGCGCGGCACTTCAACGTCGCGTCCACCAAAGTGAAAGCGCCCCTCGCCGATCCGGTTCGAATACGGCAGCAGCGGGTAGCAGGCGAGTTCGTTCGGATCCATGCGCGCGCTCACGCGCTCGCAGCGTCGAAATACCGGCTCGAGCGCCCCCTCGCTGCGCCAGTCGAAACGCGTGATGCCGCCGCCCAGTTGGGGCGCGACGTCGAGTCTCAAATACGCGTTCGCGAGCGTCACGCAGGACACGTCGCTCGTCCCTACTGCGCCGATCGCGACCGCCGAAGTGCTCGGCCCCGGCATGACGGGATGGGTGGCGGCCTCGAGGCGCGCGCGCCGCGCGGCGGCGGGTGAGGCCGCTGATACAGCTGATACAGCCGATGCGGATGAGGCGCCTGACGGCACGCTCGCGCTCGCGGCTGGGTTCAGGGTGGAACGGGGGGATCGACGCACAGCGGAATTCGCGACACTCATGAAATGCTCCTGGAGAGGCATGTTCGATTGCCGCCGCAACAGGCGGCTCACCGGTGGCCTGTCGGCGTTGTGCTCGCTCATGGTGATGGCTTCGCACAGGCCAGCGGCCGCTTCTTGTGTTCGCCCTTCTCTTCCTGGTCGTTCTGGCCGCCCTGGTCATCACGGGCAAGGCCGACTGCGCACTTCCGATGGACTGCATCTGTTGCCGAACTACAACGACTTTGCGTGCGCACGCGGGTTGGTGATCTCCACCGCGGCCCGCGCCGCCGCCGGTGGCCACGCGTGCAGGCCACCTTGCGAAACGATTGCAAGACCCTTCATGCAACGTTTAGTGCACCGCATCAATCGCGCCGACGCCCCTGAAACAGCGGCTCAGCAAGGCCCACGCGGCCGATTCGGACTGCAAAGACGCCGCCGGCATGCGGTTCGCGCGCGAGCATGGCCTCCTCCATTTCGGCCCGCGCGCTCGTCACATAGAGCGTGTCCAGCAGCGCTCCGCCGAGCGTAACGCAGCTTGGCTGCGCTGTGGGAATCTTTACGCGCTCGGTTTCCCTGCCATCGGCACCATAGCGCACCACGCGCTCGCCGCCCCATTGCGCGTTCCACAGGCCGCCTTCGGCATCGACGGTCGAGCCGTCCGGCACGCCGGTCTCGTCGGTCAGCACAACGAAGGTGCGCTCGTTTGCAATCGTTCCATCCGCGCCGTAGTCGCATGCGCGTATCTCGCGCGTGAGCGAATCGCAGTAGTACAGGGTCGAGCCGTCCGGGCTGAACGCGATGCTGTTCGAGATCGCGGGCGCGGGTAGCGGCAGACGCTCGAGCGTGAGATCGTGATTGAGGCGGTAGAAGCCGCCGATCGCCTGCATCGGCGCGCCTTCGTACTTCGTGCCGAACACGAAGCGGCCCTGGCGGTCGCAACGCCCGTCATTGAGGCGCGTGGGCACGCCCGGCTCGACCTCGACGATGGTGTCGATCGCGCGCGTTTCCAGGTCGAAGAAGGCGAGCCGCGATTCGAGGCCCAGCAGCAGCGTGCGTTCGTCCTCGCACAGCGCGAAGCACGCGAGGCGCTCCGGCATGTCCCAGCTCACGTGCTTGCCGTCGCGTGCGTCATAGCGCGACAAACGCTTGCCTTCGATATCGACCCAGTAGAGCCGGCCACTGCGTGCGCACCACGTCGCGCATTCGCCCAGCTCGCATTTCGCGTGCACGAGCAGCTCGGCCACCGCTTCGTCCGCGGACTTGTCCGCTGCACCTTCTTCAGAAGCGCCGTTCGTCATGCCCAGCCTCCGTCCACCACGATGTCCTGCGACGTGATCATGCGGCTGTCATCGGCCGCGAGAAAAAGCGCCATGCGCGCGAGGTCCGCGGGCAGCAGTTCGGCGTCGATGCACTGGCCGCGCTTGATGGCTTCGCGGCCCTCGTCGTCGAGCCACAGGCGCCGCTGCTTCTCCGTCATCACCCAGCCCGGGACGAGCGAGTTCACACGGATGCCGAAGCGTCCGAGGTCCTTCGCGAGCCCGCGCGTGAGGCCCTGCACCGCCGCTTTGCTCATCGTGTAGACCGGCATTTCCGACTGCTTGAGCATCCAGCTGATCGAGCCCAAATTGATGATCGAGCCCGCCCGCGCGGCTTTCATGTCCTCGGCCACGGCCTGCGCCGCGAACAGCTGATGCCGCAAGTTCACGGCAACGCCTGCGTCGAACGACTCGGGCGTGACTTCCGCGAGCGTGTGGCGGCGGTCGTTCGCGGCATTGTTCACGAGCACCTCGACGGGCCCGAGCGCCGCCTTCAGGTCGGCGATGGCGGCGCGCAACGAAGCAATGTCGGTGAGATCGCACGACACGAACACGGGCTTGTGGCGCGAGTCCCCAAGCGAGTCGGCGAGCGCTGTGCCCGCGCTCGTGTCGATGTCGAGCAAGCCCACGCGCGCGCCCTGCGCGGCGAAGTGCTCGACGAACGACGCGCCGATGCCGGTCGCGCCGCCCGTGATGAGGACGACACGGTCGACAAGGCTCGGATAGCGCGCGTAGCGCTCGTGCGCGTGGCGCGCATTGGCGTCTGCAGGTGTGGCAGATGTAGCTGGTGTATTGGCGGACGACGACATCGTCAAAGGCTCCTGATCTTCAATCGCGCGCACCGCGGTTCTTCAACTGGTCGAGCAGCACCGCCGCGAGCAGGATCGCGCCACGCACGAGGTACTGATAGAACGCATCGATGTTGAGCAGGTTCATCACGTTCTCGACCGTGCCCATGATGAGCACGCCGATCACGACGCCCGAGATCGTCGCGCGTCCGCCCAGGAGCGACACGCCGCCCAGCACGCACGCCGAAATCACGTTCAGCTCGAAGCCTTCGGCGGCGTTCGGCTGGCCCGAGGTGATACGCGACGCAAGGATCACGCCCGCGAGCGCCGTCACCGCGCCCTGGATCAGGAAGATCCACACGCGCGTGCGCTCGACCTTGATGCCGGCGAGGCGCGAGGCTTCCGGATTGCCGCCAATCGCGAGCGTGTTGCGCCCATACACGGTCTGATTGAGCATCACGCCGAACACGATGAAGCAGACGAGCGTGACCCAGATCGGCAGCTGCACGCCGAAGAACGACGCCGTGCCCATGGCGATGAAGGTGTCCGAGGACACGCCCACGGCCTGGCCATGCGAGACGATGAAGCCGAGCCCGCGCACGATCTCCATGGTGGCGAGCGTCGTGATCAGCGCATTGATGCGCAGATACGCGATCACCGCACCGTTCACGAAGCCGATCGCGGCGCCCGCGGCCACCGCGGCGACGATCGCAATGAAGGTGTTGTTCGTGGCGTTGAGCACCATCGCGCAAAGCACGCCCGCGAAGGCGACGGTCGAGCCCACGGAAAGGTCGAAGTCGCGCGAGGCGAGGCAGAACATCATCGTGCAGGCCACCATGCCGATCTGCGAGATCGACAGTGCGAGGCCGAGCATGTTCTCGATCGAGAAGAAGTGGTCGACCGTCAGCGACATCGTGATGAACATGATCGCGAAGATCACGATGAGGCTGTAGTCGGTGATCTGCTGCCACCACTTCTGCCTGTCATTGGTCTTGGGAATCAGCGCGTCGGCGGCGCTCTGCGCCACGCTCTTCGCTGCATCGGCGGCGTCGGCCGCCAGGTTCTCTCTGGCTTGCATTTCAGTCACTCCTCCCCGTCCACTCATGCGGCTCTCGCCTGCGTGCCTTGCGGCAGCGCGAGGTCCAGCACCGCGTGTTCGTTCGCCGCGCTGCGCGGCAACTCTCCGGAAATCCGGCCTTCGCGCATCACCACGATGCGGTCGGACACGCCGAGCACCTCCGGCAATTCCGATGACACCATCACGATCGCGCAGCCGCGTGCGGCGAGCTGGTAGATCACGTTATAGATTTCATGTTTCGCACCGACGTCGATGCCGCGCGTGGGCTCGTCGAGAATCACCACCTTCAGATCGGACTCCGCGAGCCAGCGCGAAAGAATGGCCTTCTGCTGGTTGCCGCCCGAGAGAAAGCGGATCTTCTGGCGGCGGCTCGGCGTCTTGATCTTCAGGAGCTTGATGAAGCGGTCGGCCGTCTCGGCCTCTTTCTTGCGGTCGAGAAACATGCCGGCGCGCAGGAAGTGGCGGCGACAGCTAATGTTGATGTTCTCCGAGACCGTTGCCATCGCGACGATGCCTTGCTCCTTGCGATCTTCCGGGCACAGCACGATGCCCTGGCGAATCGCGTCGCTGGCGCTCTTCACGCGAATCGGCTTGCCGTCGAGTTCGATCTCGCCCGCGCGCCGCTTGTGCGTGCCGTAGATCAGCTGCATGAGCTCGCTGCGGCCCGCGCCCACGAGCCCGAAGAAGCCGACGATCTCGCCCGCCTTCACCTCGAAGCTCGCCGGCTGCGCGAGCGGATGCCCCTCTACGCCACGCACCGCGAAGCGCACCTTGCCATGCTCGCGCGGCGAATAACTGTAGATGTCGCTGATCTCGCGCCCGACCATTTCGGCCACGAGTGTCGCGCGCTTCACCTCGGCGAGCTGCTCGTGCGAGGCGATCTTGCGGCCGTCGCGAAAAATCGTGCAGGCGCTGCAGAGCTCGTAGATCTCGTCCATGCGGTGCGAGATGTAGATGAGCGCGCGGTTGTCGGCGCGCAGCTCGCGCACGAGCTTGAACAGCACTTCGGTCTCGCGGTGCGAGAGCGAACTCGTGGGCTCGTCGAGCGCGATCACGCGCGCGTTGCGCAGCAACGCCTTGCAGATTTCCGCCATCTGGCGCTGCGCGATGGAGAGCTTGCGCAGCTTCGCGGCGGGATCGAGATCCACGCCCATGGCGGCAAGGCGCTCTCGCACGAACTTGCGCGCCTCGCCGCGCCTCACCCAGCCGAAGGCATTGGGCAGCGCGCCCAGCAGGAGATTCTCCGCTACCGTGAGGTCGGGCACGTATTGCAGCTCCTGGTGAATCACGGCGATGCCTGCGCCGATCGACGCCGCGGCGTCGGAGAAGCGCACCTCGTTGCCGTCCATCAGGATGCGGCCGGAATCGGGCTGGTACTCGCCGCCGAGTATCTTCAGCAGCGTCGATTTGCCCGCGCCGTTCTCGCCCATCAAGCCATGCACCTCGCCCGCGTGCACGTCGAACGACACGCCGTCGAGCGCGCGCACGCCGGGAAATACCTTGCCGATATTGTCAAAACGCAGTGTCGCTGACACTTCGGTTTCCTCTCATTCGATTCGCCGCACGCGGCCGGCGCGTTTCACTGGCCGGCCGCCTTGCAGCGGGAAACACTTCAAACCACCGCTTTCACACGGCGCGCCTCGTGCCGTTACTTCGAGGCGAGCCCCATCTGCTCGCGCACCTGGTTCACGTTCTCGCGCGTGGCGAGCATGCCGGTCGTGAGCGTGAGCATCGGCGGCTCCTTGCCTTGCGTGATCCACGCGTACATCAGCTCAGACGTTTCCTCGCCATGGCGCTTCGGGCTGATGATGACGGTGCCGTAGAAGCCCGTCGGCTCCGGCTTCTTGAACTCGTTCAGCGCCGAGTCCGAGCCGCCGATGCCGATGCCGATCATGTTGTCGGCCTTGAAGCCGCGGCCTTCGGCTGCGCGCACGGCGCCCAGCACGGCTTCGTCGTTCAGGCCGTACGCCACCCAGTGCTTGAACTGCGGGTTCTTGGTGAGTGCGATGTTGGCGGCGTTGAAGGCGTTTTCCGTGTCGGTCTTGGCCTGCGGCGCGGCGATGATGTTCGCCTTCGGGAAGCCCGCGGCCACAAGCGCGTCGGTCGCGCCCGTCGTGCGGTCATGCGCGGTCGGCAACTGCTCGTAGGTCACGTCGATGGCGCCCACGTCCTTCATGTCCCAGCCGCGCTTCTTGATCTCGGCGGCAATGCCGTCGCCCACCTGCTTGCCGATGTTGTAGGCGGAAATGCCCATGTGCGGCACCGCCTCGATCGGCTTGCCCGAGCCGTCGACGAGGCGGTCGTCGACGGTCATCATCTTGAGCTTGTCCGCCTTGGCCTTGGCGACGATGCCCGGCCCGAGCTTCACGTCAGGCGTGCAGATGATGAAGCCCTGCGCCTTCTGCGCGGCGAGGTTGTCGATCGCGCTCATGACCTTCTCGCCCGAAGGCGCACCGATCTTCACGAGCGTGAAGCCATCCTTCTTGGCGGCGATCTCGGCGAACTTCCATTCGTCCTGGAACCACGGCTCTTCGGGCTGCTTCACGAGAAAGCCGATCTTGACCTGGTCGGCGGCCTGGGCCACGGGTGCCTGGGCCAGCACGGCGGTTGTCGCGGCGGCCAACAGCGTGAGGAAAATCCTGCGTTGCATGGTGTCTGTCTCCTGTCGTCTTCAGTCACGGGAAGGTGGCGGCCGCTTTTTCTTCATCCGCCCGCGCGCGGCCAGCGCTGCTGCGAAGGTGCTGCGTATAGACGCGTCGTGCTGCTCTTGTCTTTGTCGCTTATTGATTCTTTTGCAGAGCTACTGAAACCGCCTCATTCGTGATGCAGCGCGCAGCGCCCGCCATCGATCGTGATGCAGCTCGCGTTGATGAACGGCGCCTCGTCCGACGCGAGGAACACCGCCGTCATCGCGACCTCCTCCGGGCGGCCGATGCGCTTCATCGGCGGCAGCTCGAGCGTCGCGCGGCGCGCCGCCTCGGGGTCGGGCTGCGCGTTCCACCAGTCGTGCGTGAGCTGCGTCTCGATGTAGCCCGGCGCGATTGCATTCACTCGCACATTCTTCGGCGCGTACTCGATGCCGAGCGCGCGCGTGAGGCCGATCACGCCGTGCTTGGCGACCGGGTACGGGAAGCAACCCGGAATGATCTGGAACGCGTGCGTCGAGGCGATATTCACGATGCTGCCCGCGCGGCGCTCGACCATGCCCGGCAGCACCGCGCGGCAGCCGTTCCAGACGCCGTCCAGATCGACAGCGAAGCAGCGGCGCCAGTCTTCGTCGGTCATCGTGAGCGGGTCGGCGAACACGTTGATGCCGGCGTTGTTCACCAGCACGTCGACGGGGCCGAATACGCGCTCGGCCTCGACCACGGCGGCTTGCACCGAGGCGGCTTGCGTGACATCGGTCGGCACGGCGAGCGTGCATGCGCCCTCGAGCGTCTCCTCGATCTCGCACGCCGTCGCCTCGGCGCTCGCACTGTCGAGCTCGGCCAGCACGACCGCCGCGCCTTCGGCCGCGAACGCGCGCGCGATCGCGGCGCCAATGCCGCGTCCCGCGCCGGTCACGAGCGCTACCTTGCCCGCCAGACGGTTCATGGCTTCGCTCCCTGCGCGCCCGGTGCCGCGCCTTGCGTCGCACTCCATCCCGCGATGAACGCAAGCGCATTCGCACGCGTTGCCGCCGCGTCCTGCCCCGGCTTGTAGAGCGCGGAGCCCAGACCGAACCCGCTCGCGCCCGCTGCGAGCTGCGGCCCCATGTTGTCCGGCTTCACGCCGCCCACGGGCAAGAGCGGCACGACGCCAGGAATGACCGCGCGCCACGCCCTGGTTACCTGCGGGCCCAGTTGCTCGGCGGGGAACATCTTGAGTGCGTCCGCGCCGCATTTGAGCGCAGCGAACGCTTCAGTCGGCGTCGCCACGCCCGGCACGCAGGCGAGGCCTTGCAGCTTGGCCGCGAGAATCACCTCGGTGTCCGCGTGCGGCATCACGATCAGCTCGCCACCGGCGGCCTTCACGTCGCACACGCGCTGCGTCGTGAGCACCGTGCCCGCGCCGATCATGGCGTCGGCGGGCAGCGCCGCGCGCAGCGCCGCAATGCTCTCGAGCGGCGACGGCGAATTGAGCGGCACCTCGACGATCCTGAAACCTGCCTCGTAGAGCGCGCGGCCATGGTCGGCGGCCTCGGCGGGCTTGATGCCGCGCACGATCGCGATCATCGGGCACGCACCGAACGCTGCCATGAAGCCCTTGTGAGGCGTGTACGGGGCGGGCAAATTCAATTCGGGTTCCATCGTGCTAGTCCTGTGGTTTGCGTACTGTGCATTCCGCGCGTGCTGTGCACTTCGCGCCGTTCACGCTGTTTGGCCCGCGCCGACGACCAGGCCCGCGCGCACCGCGATGCGCCACAAGCCGCGCTCGGTCGCCCGGTGCACGATCTGCGCACCGCTGCAGCCGAATTGCGCGAGCGCGAGGCGATAGCGCTCGCAGAGCGCATCGGCGCCGATCAGCCGCGGCGCGCATGCCGCGAGCTCCACGTCGCGACGTGCGAGCACTGCTTCGAGCCCGGCCAGTTCGTGACCGATCAGGAGGCCCGAGAGGTAATCGGGCTGCTCGTCGGCGGCCAGCTGGTCGGTGAGGCCGAGCGTGCGCGTGCTGAACGCGGTCGCGAGCACACCGGCAGAGCCGTGTTCGCGCGCCACCGTCACGCCGCGCAGGAACGCCGCCGTATCGGGCACGACAGGCCGCTTCATCGTGCGGCCGAGGATCGTGTGCGCCGTGAGCGCCGCGTAGACCTCGCCCGTCATGAAGGTGTAAAAGCGCGCAATGCTCGCCCCTTCCACCACCACCCATTTGGCGTGCGTGCCAGGCAGGCCGATCAGCATTTGCGCCGCCGCTTGTGCTTGCACCTCCGGTCGGCTCACAGGCACCGCGTGAGCACCGGCCTGCGCGCCAAGCGCACCGAAGATCTGCGTTTCTTCGCCGCGCATGACATTGGGCAACGCGCCCGGCTCCAGCACGCCCGGCACGACAGCGAGCTCCACGCCACAAGCCGCGCGCACCTTCACAATGCTTGCCACAAGCGCGTCTTCGCTCGCGGGCGTTTCCACGTACGGCGCGCTCACCCAGCCCTGTGCGCTGCCGACCATGCCCGCCGCCAGCACCGGCAGCGCACTGCCCTGCGCGAGCCAGACGCCGCAGGCCTCGTCGAACGCTGCATCGAAGCCGCCCTCTTCGGCCGGCACCGGCAAGTTCATGATCCCGGCCGTCGAGATGCGCGTGTCGAGCACCTCGCCCGCCGCGTCGAACAGATACGCGCGCAGCGAAGTCGTGCCCCAGTCGAGCGCGATGAGCACGGCGCGCTTCGCTCTGGCGGCGTCCGCCTTGCCCCGCACGCCGTGCGCGGCTGTCGTGCGCGCGGTCATCGGCGAATCCTGCGCGTTGCGGGCTGCGGCACACGCCAGCCGAGTTCCTGCGAGATCGCACGCGCCTCGCGCTGCACGACCGGGATCAGCTCGTCCATGCGTTCGAGCGGCATGTAGGGAATCGTGCTCGCCACCGATAGCGCCGCCACGATCGCCCCCGACGCGTCGCGCACCGGCGCGGCCACGCAGCGGATCGAAATTTCGTTTTCCTCGAGATCGAACGTGTAGCCGCCGGCCGAGTACGTGGCCATGCGCTTGAGGAAGGTGTCGGGATCGAGGTTGTGATCGGGGCGGAAGCTCACGCCCGCGAGCGCGCGCCGCGACGCCTCGAACAAGTCGCGCCAGGATTGCGGCGCGAGGTCGAGCATCATCGCCTTGCCGATGCCCGTGGATGCGAGCGGCATGCGGTGCCCGACGCGCGAGCGCATTTCGAGGCCGCGCTGGCCGGGGATCTTGTCGATGTAGAGCACGTCGTCGCCGTCGCGCACGCCCAGGTGGATCGTGTCGAGCGTCGCATCGGCGAGCGCTTCGAGGTGCGTGCGCGCCACGGCCGTGAGCGGCATCTGCTCGAGAGCGATCGTGCCGAGCTCGATGAGCTTGGGCCCGAGCAGGTAGCCACCCTGCACCTGGCGCAGGTAGCGCGCCTGCACGAGGCTCGAGACGAGCCGGTGCGTGGTGCTGCGCGTCGTGCCGAGCACCGCGCCGAACGAGCGCAGGTCGCGCACGCCGGCAGCGGCGGCTTCGAGGATGGCGAGGCCGCGCAACAGCGTCTGCGTGCCGGCTTGCGCCGAGCCGTCGAGCAGCGCGCCCGGCAAGCCGACGATCTCGTCGGCGCCGGAACGCAATTTCGCTTGCGGCTGCGAGCGGCCGGCGGCAGGCGCCGCCTGAGCGTGCGCGGCGGATTCAGCGGCTGACATGGCGTCGGCGCTCTCGAAGCGCTCGGCAAGATTCGGGGACATCGCTTTGTTCATGGCGAGGCCGATCAGAATGACGGGAATAAGCGCACGGCGTCAAACGACAGCCAGCGGGCCATGGTTCGGAGAGCAATCACGCGCTTTCGCGCTTGAGGGCGGACGGCACGAGGCCGCGCACTTCGCGGGCTGGAACATGGCTGACGTCTCCGATTTTTGCCCGCTGCAGCGTGCATCTCACGCGACCGTGGGCTTTTGTATGTGTGCAGCCGACAGCGCATTGCGTGCTCGTCTGAAGCGCATGGCGCGTCATGTCGGATGGATCGGATTGTAGGGCGGTTTTTCCGCGATCTCCAATATGTGAGTGCTCGTTCAAATATTGGGAATTTCACCCCTTGGCCGGATGGCTAACGGGGCCTGGAAACGCGTCGAGCGTTGATGTAATCGGGGGCGCAAAGCCACGTCCGTTCAGAAACTTGAGCCACATCACTCCCGGCGTGCGCCGGGCGGCTCAAACCTCTTGAGGACATATAAAATTTTATATAATCTCAGCAATGTAAAGCCGTTGGAGTTTCGCGGCAGTGCGTTAGCCGATCTCAAGCGTTTTCCCGAGAAGGCACGGCGCGAAGCCGGACGTCAGCTGCGCCGCATCCAGCACGGGCTCGAACCGCACGACTGGAAACCCGCGAATCCCGTGGGTCCTGGCGTGCGCGAGATTCGCATTCGCGACGAGCACGGTGCGTTTCGCGTGTTCTACGTGGCGAGCATTCGCCACGCCATCCACGTGCTGCACTGCTTCAGCAAGAAGACGGAAAAGACGGCGTTCACCGACCTTTCCCTCGCCAGGCAGCGTTACCGCGCGGCCCTAATACAGGAATCCGAACCGTGAAGATCCAACAATTCGACAGTGTCTGGGACGCCATCGAAGACACGCCCGAAGCCGCGCAAAACATGACGCTGCGCAGCGACCTGATGATCGCACTCGAGGAATACATCAAGCGCAACAAGATGAGCCAGGCGCAGGCGGCCCAGCTTTTCGGCGTGACGCAGCCGCGCGTGTCCGATCTCGTGCGCGGCAAGATCGAACTGTTTTCGCTCGACTCGCTCATCAACATGGCCGTGGCCGCCGGCATGAAGATCGAGTTGCGCATCACGCAAGGCACGCCACGCGGCGGCGACGCGAATAAAAAAACGGCCGCCAGATAGCCCGGCAGCCGTTTCTCCACAGCATCCACGAGGCGCTCGCACGCCCCAGCGCCAATCAAGGCCAGCCTTTACTTCCCGGCCGGCGCCTTGTACGCGACGCAATCGACCTCGACCTTGCAGTCCACCACCATGCTCGACTGCACGCAGGCGCGCGCCGGCGGATGCTCGCCGAAGTATTCGCGGAACACCTTGTTGAACGACTGGAAGTCGCGCGCGTCGTCGAGCCATACGCCACAGCGCACCACGTGCTCCGCGCCGTAGCCGGCTTCCTTCAGGATGGCGAAAAGATTCTGGATGGCCTTGTGCGACTGCTCGACGATACCGCCGTTGATCACCTCGCCGCCTTCCATCGGCGTCTGGCCCGAGACGTACAGCCAGCCGTCGGCTTCCACTGCGCGCGCGAACGGCAGATGTTGTCCGCCCTGGCCCTTGCCGCCTTCCGCTCCAATTCGTTTCATCGTTTGCTCCTTTGAGTTCGTGCGGCGCATGCGGCTTCGCGACTGACGCAGGAAACCGCGCACGCCTGGGGTCGAAATTGTATGTGCGTAAAAAAACCTGGCACGCTTTACCTAGAATGCCTGTGCATCGCGCGTGCCCCGCGCAACGAAGTGGCCCGCGCGCTCGCCCGTCGGCTGGCCGTCGCGGTACGAGAGCACGCCGTTCACCCACACCGCGTCGATGCCTTCGGCCACCTGCTGTGGCTTCTCGAAGGTCGCGGCGTCGCGCACCTTCGCCGGATCGAACAGCACGAGGTCGGCGTGCCAGCCCACATGAACCTCGCCGCGCTGTGTGAGGCCGAAGCGCCGCGCCGACAAGCCCGTCATCTTGCGCACCGCCTCTTCGAGCGGCAGCAGCGCCACGTCGCGCGCGTAGTGACCGAGCACCCGCGGGAACGCGCCCCACAGGCGCGGGTGCGGCAGCGGGTCGTTCGGCAGGCCGTCCGAGCCCACCATGGTCGCAGGATGCGAGAGGATGCGGCGCACGTCGTCCTCGGACATGTTGTGATAGACCGCGCCCGCCGGCTGCAAACGCTTGCCGGCCTCCTGCTGCGAGACGCCCCATTCGGCCGCGATGTCCTTGATGAGCTTGCCCGCCTGCTCGGGATGCGGCGTCGACCACGTGATCGTGATGTCGATGTCGCCCGTCACCTGCTTGAGGTCCAGCGTGGACGAGCTACGGCTGTACGGATAGCAGTCGCAGCCCACCGGCTGATACTTGCGCGCGCCTTCGAGCGACGCGAGCACTTCCGCGCTGCGCCCCCAGTTCGACGGCCCCGCGCACTTCAGATGCGAAATGACGACTGGCACGCGCGCGTGCTTGCCGATGTGGTACGCCTCGTCCATCGCTTCGAGGATGGCGTCGAACTCGGTGCGCATGTGCGTCGTGTAGAGCGCGCCGGCCGCGGCGAGCGGCTCGGCGAGCGAGGCGACCTCCTCGGTCGAGGCCGCGAAGGCGTTGCCATAGGCGAGCCCGGTGGAGAGCCCGAGCGCGCCGTGCGCGAGCGCCTCTTCGAGCTGCGCGCACATCGCTGCGATCTCGTCGCCGGTGGCGGCGCGCTTGAGATCGTCCATGTGGTTGTTGCGCAGCGCCGTATGGCCGATCAGCGCGCCCACGTTCACCGCGGGCCGCACCGCGTTCACGGCATCGACATAGGCGGCGAAGGTCGGGTACTGGAACGCATCGCGCTCGCCAAGCAAGTTCATCGGATCGGGCGGCTCGCCCTTGAGCGAGACCGGCGAAGCGCTGATCCCGCAATTGCCGACGATCACCGTCGTCACCCCCTGGCTGATCTTCGGCAGCATCTGCGGCGAGCGGATCACGTGCGTGTCGTCGTGCGTGTGCACGTCGATGAAACCCGGCGCGAGCGCGCGCCCGTTGGCCTCGATCACCTCCTCCGCGAGCCAGTTCGACAGATTGCCGATGGCGGCGATACGACCGTCGCGCAGTGCGACGTCGCGCTCGACACTCGGCGCGCCCGTGCCGTCGTAGAGCGTGGCGCCGAAGATCAGGGTGTCGGCAGCTTCCGGATGCGAATGCATGGCTTGTTCTCCTGTCGATCCGGAGTGTGTGCTCCGGTCCCGTCCAATGTTGTCGATCTGGTCGATCGGCTCGATTTGCTCAATCGCCGAGCGGTTGGCGCGCGCCCCCACGTCCGGCGATACCACGATGCGTGTCGAGCGTGAGCTTCATGCGGCGCAGCAATTCGCGGCTCGCTTCGGGCTGCGCGAGCGCAAGCTCCGTCACGAGCACGTCCAGCGCCATCATCATCGCGTAACGCGATGACGACGGCTTGTAAATGAAATCGGTCTCGCTCGCGACGATCGGCACGAGCCAGTCGGCAAGCGCGGCAAGCGGCGACGCCGGCGCGGTGAGCACCACCAGCTTCGCGCCATAGCCGCGCGCGATGCGGCACGCATCGAGCAACTCGGGCACGCGCCCGGTCACGGAAAGCGCAACCACTACGCAATCGGGCGAGAGCGTGCTCGCGACCATACGCTGCAGCAGGCTGTCCTGATACGACGCCACGGGTCGGCCGAGGCGCACGAGGCGAAAGCGCATTTCGTCGGCGAGCGCGCTGGAGCCGCCGCCCATGCCGAACACGTAGATCATGCGCGCCTGTGCCAGCGCAGCGGTGGCCTCGGCGAACGGCGCCTGGCGCAGCAGTTCGTGGTTGCGCGCGAGCGCGGCATGGATTTCGTCGTAGACCCGCGTGGCAAGCGCGTCTTCGGCTGGCGCCTGCGCGCCTTCTCCGTCATGCGCGTTGCCTCGCCCGCCGTTGCCCGCGCGCGCGCCGCCGCCATCGTCCGGCGCGGCGCGCAAGAAGCGCTCGCCCACGGCGGCCGCCTGAGCAAGCCGCAGCTTGAGCTCGCGCACGTCGTGGCAACCCACCGCCTTCGCGAAGCGCGTAACGGAGGCCACGCTCACACCCGCGCGCCGCGCCAGCTCGCCGATGCTCGCGCGCGCGGCGGCGGCGAGGTCGTCGAGAATCAGGGCCGCGACATCGCGCTCGGCCGGACGCAGATCCGGCACGCATTGCGCGATTCGGGCAACGATATCGAAACGACCCGGTTCGGCTGCGGAATTCATGAAGGGTGCAAAGTGCTTAACGTAGGGCTCAACCTGGGGCTCAGGGCAGCAAGCGGATGAACCAGCGTCGAAGCGCTGTTAATAAATAACATTTCCCGAAGAGATGGTACTTTGTGTACTATCTCCGAGTCAACGCCGAACCTGTGATACACGCGCAGTTTCCCTGCAGGCAGGCGCAATGGAGAGTAGATGGAGCGAACGGAAATGAAAGTTACAAACTATCAGAGTGCGACGATCGACCCGAACAGCAAGGGCCTCGGCAACCTGCCGGGCGCGAGCGTGCCGCTGGGGGACGCGTCGCGCCTCGAGTGGAATCTGCTCGCCGAGGACGTGAGTCTGCCGGCTGCGGTCCTCTACGCCGACCGCGTCGAGCATAACCTCAAATGGATGCAGGAGTTCGTCACGCGCTACGGCGTGAAGCTCGCACCGCACGGCAAGACCACGATGGCGCCGCAGCTCTTTCGCCGCCAGATCGACACGGGCGCGTGGGGCATCACGCTCGCCACGGCGCACCAGACGCGCGCCGCGTATCGCGGCGGCATCACGCGCGTGCTGATGGCGAACCAGCTCGTGGGCCGCCACAACATGACCATCATCGCCGAGCTGCTGAGCGATCCCGACTTCGAGTTCTTCTGCCTCGTGGATTCGGTCGAAGGCGTCGAGCAGCTCGGCGAATTCTTCCGCGCCTCGCGGCGCACGCTGCAGGTGCTGCTCGAACTGGGCGTGCCGCGCGGGCGCACCGGCGTGCGCGATCCGGATACGCGCCGCGCCGTGATCGACGCGATCGCGCGCTATCCCGACTCGCTCAAGCTCGCGGGCGTGGAGATCTACGAGGGCGTCCTCAAGGAAGAAAGCGAGGTGCGCACCTTCCTGCGCGACGCCCTCAACGTCACCGAGGAGCTCGCCGCGGCGGGCAAGTTTGCGCGCTCGCCGGCGCTGCTGTCGGGCGCGGGATCGGCATGGTACGACGTGGTGGCCGAGGAATTCGCGAAGGCCACGCAGGCAGGCAAGATCGACGTCGTGCTGCGCCCCGGCTGCTATCTGACCCACGACGTGGGCGTCTACAAGCAGGCGCAGTCGGAGATCCTCACGCGCAATCCGGTCGCGCGCGAGATGGGCGTGGCGCTCCTGCCGGCGCTGCAGTTGTGGGCCTGTGTGCAGTCGATTCCGGAGCCGGGCCGCGCGATCGTCGGCTTCGGCAAGCGCGACGCCGCGTTCGATGCGGGCTTTCCGGAGCCGAGCCGCCACTATCGTCCGTCGACCGGCGCGGGCAGCATGCCGCGCGAGATCGCCGCGAGCGAGGGCTGGGAAATCTTCCAGATGATGGATCAGCACGCCTATCTGCAGATCCCGGCCGGCGCGGACATCAAGGTCGGCGACATGATCGGCTTCGACATCTCGCACCCCTGCCTCACGTTCGACAAGTGGCGCCAGGTGCTGATGGTCGACGGGCAATATCGCGTGACGGAAGTGATCGAAACGTTCTTCTGATCGTTCTGCCGTTCGATCGACGGCCTATGCCACGCGGATGCGTACCGGCCAGGCGCTTGCAGCCTGGCCGTGCGCCATGCGCTTCCCTCGCCGGGGCGTTCTCTTTACGTCCCGTCCTTTGCTTCGGCGCTCGCAGCCATTTCGGCTTGCGCAGCCACCGCCACGCCGATGCGCTCCTCCATCATCCGCAACGCCCCCGAAAGCGCCGTGAGCGCGTCATCGGGCAGCGACATGGTCTGGTTCAGGAACGCGTTGCGCCGCGGCAGGCCCGCCTCGACGGCCTCGTGCCCCGCCGGCGTGAGCTGCACGTTGGTGATACGGTTGTCGCGCGCGTCCGTGCTGCGCGCGATCCAGCCGAGCGCCTCCAGCGACTTCAGTTGCCGCGTGAGCGCGCCCGGATCCACGCGCAGGCGCTCGACGAGCCGCTTCTGCGACGACTCGCCATTCTGGTCATGCAGCGCGAGCAAAATGCGCCAGCGCGGCAACGGATGCCCCACCTGCGCCTCGAACGCCGACATGAACGTGCGATAAGTGCGCCCGAATTGCTGGACGATCGCGATGCGGTCCTGTGTTTCCATGCTGTGTCTTCCTGCCTGTCTTCCTGTCTCTCGCAGCGTGCCTTGCGTGCCTCACTGCCTTTTTCTGCATATCGGGCCTTGACCGCGCAGCGCGGCGCTCGCGCTCAGTCGGCGTGAATCACGGTCTCGACCTTGCGCTGCAGCTTGATGGGCGGCACGCGGCGCGTGCGCCAGATCGACACGACCGCGATGACCGCGGCGACCGCAATGCCCAGATGAATCGCGCCCACCAGCGCCTCGCGCGCGGCTTCCAGCAGCGGCGCGCCATTGTGCCCGGCCTGCGCGAGTTCGCCAATGAGCGCGTGCTGCGCGTCGCGGTTGATGAGAATCTGCGGGTCCGAGAGCTGGGAGAACCAGTGCATCGCATGATCGGCATCCAGCGCCTTGTGCACGCCGCTCGTGTAGAGCTGCGTGACCATCGTGCCGGTCAGCGCCGTGCCGAACATCCCGCCGATCATGCGCAGCGATTGCAGCAGCGCCGTGGCAATGCCCAGATGCTCGCGGCCCGCGGTCTGCTGCGCGAATACCGTGAGATTGGGCATCACGAAGCCGAGCCCGAGGCCGCCCACGATCATGACCGCCATCAGCAGCGCGTGCGGCGTGTTGTGCGAGGCGAGCGCGACCGCGAAGCACGCGAACGCGAGCATCGCGAAACCGATGTAGAGCATCCGGTTCGGGTTGCGGATGCGCGAGACGATGCGCCCGTTCGCGATGCTGCCGATCGTGATGAACACCACGAGCGGCGTGATGACCATGCCAGCCTCGTTCGGCGTCATGCCGAAGCCGCCCTGGAACAGCAGCGGCGCATAGAACAGCAGCGAAAACATCGTGAAGCCGCCCAGCACCGCCAGTGTGAACAGCGCATTGAGGCTCGCGTTGCGGAACATGTCGACGGGCAGGATCGCCTGCGGGCAGCGCCGCTCCCAATGCCAGAGCGCCCAGCCCGCGGCCCCGGCCAGCGCGAGCAGTCCGAGTGCGGAAAACGTTATGCCGTGCTGCGGCAGCCGCTCGACGAACAGCTGCAGGCTGCCGAGCGTCACGGCGATGAGCAGCGCGCCGGGCCAGTCGAGCCGCATGCGCTCCTTGTGCGCCACATGGCGCAGATGCGGCAAGTAGCGCCAGACAAAGACGAGTGAAAGCAGCCCGACCGGCAGGTTCACGTAGAACACCGAGCGCCAGCCGCAGTACTGCGTGAGGAAGCCACCGAGCGAAGGCCCTACCGCATTGGCGATGCCGAACGCCGAGCTCATCAGCACCTGCCATTTCAGGCGCACGACCGAATCGGGAAAGAGATCGGGAATGCAGGCGAACGCGGTGCCCACCAGCATGCCGCCGCCGATGCCCTGCAGGCCGCGCGCGAGCACGAGGAACATCATGCTGTTGGCCGCGCCGCACAGGACCGAGGCCCCGGTGAAGACGACGATCGACGCGATCACGAAAGGCTTGCGCCCGTAATAGTCGCCGAGGCGCCCGAAAATAGGGACGGTGATGACCGAGGCTAGCAGATAGGACGTGGCAACCCACGCGTAAAGCTCGAAGCCGCGCAGTTCAGCGACGATGGTCGGCAGCGCGGTGCCGACGACGGTCTGGTCCAGCGCGACCAGCATGGTCACGAAGGAGATACCGAGCATCGCCATCAGCGATTCCCGGAACGGCAGCACCTGCCCGCTTGAGTGATGGGCGGCAGTATGGACGGCCATTTTTTGATCCCGCAACGATTGATACGTCAAAGAATTGAAATCATAGCACGGTGCGATCCTCTACACTGGGCGTCGAGCGGCAATTGCCGAAGCGTTTTTCCGGGAGATTTATGGGGTCACATACCGATTTTTCCGAAGCCGATCTTGCTGCGCTCAGGCGCGCGAAGTACGAGTTGGAAACGCCGCCGCTCGGCATGAAGCTCGCCGCGATCGTGGGCGCGCCGGTCGAGAAGCTGATCGCGAAGCTCCCCGGCGCGGCGAGCGACAAGGTCAACGACGCGACCCAGGCGGCGCTGCGCAAATGCCTGCAGATTGCGCTCAAGACACTCGGCAAACAGGCCGAGGGCACGCTGGAAATCGGCGGCGCGGGTGCTACTGGGGCAGCGGCGGGCTCGAAGCCAGGTGCCAGGCCGAGCAACCTGCTGCACAAGTTCGCGGTCGCCACGACGGGTGCGGCCGGGGGCGCGTTCGGCCTGTTCGCGCTGCCAGTCGAGCTCCCCGTCACGACGACGCTGATGTTCCGCTCGATCTGCGATATCGCGCGCAGCGAAGGCGAAGACCTCACAAACGCCGACACCCAGCTCCAATGCCTGACCGTATTCGGCATGGGCGGACGCTCGGCCGACGACGACGAAGCCGACTTCGGCTACTTCATCGTGCGTGGCGCGCTCGCGCAGGCGGTATCGAAAGCGTCATCGGAGATGGCGACCAAGGGTTTCGCTGCGCACAGCTCGACCGCATTGCTCAAGCTCATGCAAACCGTGGCCGCGCGTTTTTCCGTGCAGGTCAGCGAGCAGGTGGCCGCGAAGTCGATTCCGGCCATCGGTGCGGTGCTCGGCGCCATGGTGAACACGGTGTTTATCGATCACTTCCAGAACGTCGCGCACGGCCATTTCACCGTGCACAAGCTCGAGCGCCGCTATGGCGAGGCCGCAGTGCACGCGGCCTACGACGGGATCGACGTTGCGCTCGATTGAGCCGCGCGCTGCGCATTCGATTGCGCGTCCGACCCGGGACCCATCTGCCCATGCACGGACCGCTGCGAGCGGGCGCTGTCATCGGCGGTCGTCACGCGCTTCACGAAGTCCGCGGAGTCGTCGAGCGCACGCCGCGCCTCGGGCATGAACGGTGCGTAAATCGGCCAGACATGCGGCAGATCGCGCTCGATCCCGCACGCGACGCTCACGCCTGCCGCACGGGCGCGTTGCGCGACCCGGCGCGTATCGTCGAGCAGCGTCTCGGTGCTGCCCGCCAGCATGAAGAGCGGCGGCAAGCCGTGCAGGTCGGCGTAAAGCGGCGAGGCATAGGGATCGGTCGCGCTCGCCGTACCCAGGTAAAGCGGCGCAATGCGCGCGAACACGTCGCCGCAGAACATCGGGTCGCGGCCGTCGTTTTCGTGAATCGACGCGCCAGTGGCCGCCAGGTCGGTCCACGGCGAATAGAGCACGGCGCCGGCCGGCAGCGGATCGCCGGCGTCGCGCAAGGCAACGAGCGTAGCCAGCGCAAGCCCGCCGCCCGCCGAGTCGCCCGCGATCACGAGCGACTGCGCAGGCGCGCCGTCGGCCAGCAAGCGCCGGTAGGCGGCGAGCGCGTCGTCGAGCGCTGCCGGAAACGGATGCTCGGGCGCGAGACGGTAGTCGAGCGAAAAGAGGTCGGCCTCGGCGCGCGTGGCAAGGCCGAACGCGATCGCTCGATGCGTCTTCGGCGAGCAGAAGTAGTAGCCGCCGCCATGCAGATAGAGGATCGTGCGCGGCGCCCCGCCTTCGCGCACGATCCATTCGCCACTCAATGGAGCATTGGCGGCATCAGGAGCACCGGCAACGCGATACTGCTCGCGCAACTGCCAACCCTTGGGTACCGGAGGCAGCCACACGCGCTTTGCAGTTTGCGCGCGCACGCGTGCGACGTCGATGGGCTCGCGCGTCGCCGGAAGAAAGCGTCGGCGCAAGAACCAGCATATCAACCTGCCTTGCAGACTCATGGAGTTTGGGCTCCTCACACCGCGCTTTGCCTCGGACGCGCCGCAATCGACATGACGCGCCGCGCCCTCGCGCTCATCAAGCACTCACGCAGTGCTCAACCCCGGCGATACACAACGCGCCGGTGCTCAATTCGCCGGCAGCACCTGGCCGCGAATCTCGCCAGACGGATTCTGTTGCGTATGCACGTTGAAATACCACTGGCCACCCATCAGATCGGTAACCTGCTTTTCGTTGAGGGTAGCGGAACCCTTGATCGGGCTGGCGAGTTCACCCTTCGGAATCCCCACCTGTACGTTTGCGTTCTGGCCAACTGGCGCGGGACCGTGGAAATGCGCGGCCACCACCGGGCCCGACAGGCCTTCGTAAGTGATGGTCCAGTTCAGCGATTTCGTGGATGTGTCGAACGTCGCATTGAGCATGCCGTGCCCCTGGCTCACGCGCGGCGGCACTTCACTGGAAGGTTCAAGATCGGCCTTTAGCGCGACGGTGTCGGCGAACGCGGCGCTGGAAGCAAGGACACACAGAGCGAGAGCAAACTGCAGCGGACGAAACGCTTTCATGGGTTTTCTCCGTTTGTTGTGACGCGCTGCACCATCAGGCAACAGCCGCCTCGTCACATGCTAGAGCAAATCCGATAAAAGCGTCCGATACGACATGACCAACAGTAGCGAAGGCTTCAGGACGAAAAAATGACAGGCGAAAAAAAAGAGCGCCGGGAGCGGCGCTCTTAACCCAAGTACTACCTTCTACTACTTCACTTCTTGATTGATTGCGCGGCCCGACCTGCGCGGCCCGACCCGAAGCCGGGCCGCCCGCCTCATTAGAAGCGGTGACGGATACCCGTCGTGACGATGCCCTGGTTCTTCGACGACGAGAAGTTGTTCGAGCCCTGGTAGCCGACCTGCGTGATGCCGACAGCATTCTCGCCGGCACCCCACATGCCAACGCCTTCGAGATAGACGTCCGTGCGCTTCGAGAGCGCATAGTCGGCTTGCAGGGCGAACTGGTGCCAGTGCGCCGAGTTGCTGCCGTTCGCATCGAGCATCGAGCCGTTCGCGTTCGTGTACGTGTACATCGCGCCGATGCCGAGCGCCGGAGTCAGGTTGTAGCGCGCGTTGGCTTCGATGTTATTGAAGCGCACCGCGTGGCCGAACGAGTCGCTCAGACGCGACTGCGTGAACACGACGCCGCCAATCACCGGACCGTAGGTGTAGCTTGCGCCTGCGCCCCAGTTGCGCTGACGGTTGTTCACGCCGACACCGCCAATGACGCCATTGCCCGCACCGAACGCGCTGACGAGCGGTGCGCCCTGGACCGCACCGGTGCCGCCGGCATCCGCGCCACTGATCTGCGTGTAGGCCGCACCGAGGCGCAGACCTTCGAACGCGTAGCTCATACCGGCGCTATATGCGCGGTTGACCGCGAAGCCGTTGGCGTTGTTCGAGAACGCATAGAGGCCGCCGAACTGGAAGCCCGACAGATTCGGACTCGCGTACTTGACCGAGTTGTTGAGCGAGAACGTGCCGTTGAGATCGTCGTTGTCCATGAGGTGGGCCGTGTAGGTGCCACCCCAAGTGCCGACTGCCGTCAGCGGGCTGATGTAATCGATCATCGAGTCGAACTGACGACCGAATGTGAGCGTGCCGTAGTTCTGATGCGTGAGGCCGACAAACGACTGACGATTGAACAGGCCGCCATTCTGCTGGCCGTTCGCGACATTGAAGCCGCTTTCGAGGGTGAAGATCGTCTTCAGGCCGCCACCGAGATCTTCAACGCCGCGCAAGCCCCAACGGCTCGCCTGAATGTTGCCGCTCGTCAACGCGTAGTTGGCGTTGTTGTTCACGTTGGTCGTGTACGTAAAACCGGCATCGACGATACCGTAGAGCGTCACGCTGCTTTGCGCGTATGACGCCGATGCGAATGTCGCGGCGACTGCGGCCGCAATAGCGAGACTCTTTTTCATGGACTTCCTTCGATGCAAAGCCTTTCGGCAAAAAGTGGATGCCGCAGCCGGCGTCACGCCGGCTCGCTTGATCCCTCGGCACTGCAAACACAGCGCCGCATTGATATGCAGCCCAAAGTTTATGGTCGACACTTTCGAGGCAGCCATCCCGTGCAATGGCAAAAGCCTTTTCGAAGAAATCGAATGGCTTCAGCGGTACACCCCGCAATCGCTTGACCGTCAAAGCGTCCGCTCAATCTCGAATTCACGTGTACAGGCAAGGATCGCGCTATATCTCGATATAGCGTTGCCATGAGGCAACACCGTCAATTCGAGACAAATAGCGGTTTCGGAACTGTCTCATTCCCTGGGGCAATCCCTGTCGGTACTATCCGGCAATGCTCGCGCAGCATTCCTGCGTGGAGCGCCGTCCATGCGCGGGCGAACCTCGCCCCTACGCTGTAAATCCCGCCTGTTCCATGTCGATGCGTCCCAAAACCATGAATCAGCTCCAGGCGATGCGCGTGTTCGTGAGCGTTGCCGAACACGGCTCGTTCGGCCGCGCCGCGGCGAGCCTCAATCTTTCGAACGCCGTAGTCACGCGCTATGTCGCGCTGCTCGAGGCGCATCTCCATACGCGCCTCATCAACCGCAATACACGCAGTATTTCGCTTACCGAAGCAGGCAGCGCGTATGCCCAGGCATGCCGGCACATGCTCGAAGATCTCGACCGCGTCGAAGCGCAGATCGCACACGGCGTTTCTGTGCCCTCGGGCACACTGCGCGTGGTCGCGCACGCGTCGTTCTCGCTGCACGATCTCACACCACTGCTCAAGCAGTATCTCGCCGCATTCTCGCAAGTGAGACTCGCGCTCACGCTGCTGCACCGCCCCGTCGACTTGATCGAAGAAGGCTACGACGTCGGCATTGTGGCGCCACGCCAGGTGAGCGGCGGCACGCTGATCCGGCGTCCGCTCGTCACCATCACGCCGGTCGCGGTGGCGGCGCCGGCGTATCTCGACGGGCACTGCGTGCCCGAGCATCCGGGCGACCTCGTGCACCATACGCTGCTCGCACCGTCCACCGACATTCACGGCAACGAATGGCATTTCGCGAGCGCCGAAGGCGTACGCGAGCTGGTGCGGATCGAGCCGGCCTATGCCGTCAACAATTCAGTGATGCTCCGTCAGGCCGCGCTCACCGGCATGGGTATCACGATCCTCCCGGCGAGCCAGGTGGCCACGGATCTGGCGCAAGGTTCGCTCGTGCGTGTGCTTGCCGACTACGACATTCGCGATGCCGACAAGGAGCTCTCGCTGGTCTATCCAGGGCGGCGCCACGTGCCCGCGAAAACGCGCTCGTTCGTGGACTTCACGGTCGACTGGTTCCGCAATCAGGAAGCTTCTCGCCAGACGATTATCGACACTTCCGGTAATAATTAATTGATCGTTTTTGTCTCGATTTCTGACGGCGTGCGAACTATGCTTCTTTTTGCGAGAAGTGACTCTTCATCGAAGGGTCTCCAAGCTTGAACGCGGCTTCGGCCGCGTTTTTTTTCGCCTGCTGCTTACCCGCGGTTCGGGTGGCCCAACCTCGGGCCGCCAGCAGACCTTCGCGAACTCTCGTACTTTTCTGGCAAAACTGCCAGTTTCGCGTGCGCCTGGGACGCCTCAAGATGAATGCGCTTCAGGCGAGCAGCGCGGCCTGTTGCTCGATGCCGTCGAGCATCGCGTGACAGGTGCGTATGAGCGCAAACCCCTCCTCGCGCAATTGCTCCGGCGTATGACTGTTCATGTGACGACGCCAGGTTTCGAGCACCGTGAGCAGCGCCGGATAGTGCAGCACGCCCACCGCCCCCGCGAGCCGGTGATGCCATTCGCGCAGGCGCGCGATATCGACCTCCTCCAGCAGATCCGGCAGCGCGTCCAGATCGTCGCGCATCGCGCTGACGAACGAGCCCAGCAAGGTCTTCACTGTCGCCTCGCTGCCCCACACCTGGATCATATGCGCGAGGTCGAGCGGATCGGTCACGGCCGTCTCGCCGGCCTCGCCTACCTCGTCGGGCAGCGCAGCCGCGTCGCACGTCACGGCGCTCGTGGCCGGGTTCGGCACCGTGTGCTCGTGCGCCGTGCGAAGTGCGTTCTCTGCGCCGAACCAGCGCGCGAGCTGATCGCGCAGCGTCGCCACGCGCGTGGGCTTGATGAGGCAGTCGTCCATGCCCGCCTCACGACACAGGCGCAAGTTCTCGGGCGCCGTGTTCGCCGTAATGCCGAGAATCGGCAGGCGCAGCGCGCTGCCCGAGGCCTTGCTCATCTTGCGCACCTTGCCCGTCCCAGCCGCTTCGATCTCGCGCACGCGCCGTGCGAGGTCGTAGCCCGAGACGTTCGGCATATGGCAATCGGTGATCAGGCAACCGTAGTGTGCCTTCGCCAGCGCATCGAGCGCCTGTGCGCCATCGTCGACCACGTCGCACGCAAAGCCGAGCAACGCGAGTTGATGACGGATCAGCTCCTGATTCACGGGGTGATCCTCTGCGACGAGAATCAGGCGCCCTGCCGCGCGCTCCTTCTCGCGATCCGGCGCCGTGAGCGCGGTTTCCGCCGCGTGCGCGGGCCGCACCGCGACTGCGGGCAGGCCGGTGAGCGCCATCGCACACGCCGCGCCGAGACCCCGCCACGAAAGCGGGTTGACGCTCACCCGCACGCCGCTCTCCGCCACCCGGTAGCCACTCGGCTTGGGATTGTCCGTCAGGCGGATGACCGGCATGCCATGCCCGTCGAGCGCCCCCGCGAGCGCTTCCGCGACGAACACGAGATCGACGCCGCCGTGCGCCGCCAGCTTGCGCATCGCGGCCAGAACGCGCGGACCCGATTCGAGACGCGTCATCTTCATGCCGAGCGAAACGCCGAAATGCATGAGCGCGCCGGCAATGCGCGCATCGTCGCTGATCACGAGCGAGCGCTTGCCGCGCAAGGCGTTCGCGTGACCAGCCTGTGCTTCGAGCGGCAATTCGATATGCAGCGTGAGACGGGTGCCTCGCCCGACTTCGCTGTGCAGCTCGAGCGTGCCGCCCATCAAGGCCGCGAGCTTTCGGCTGATCGTCAGGCCGAGTCCCGTGCCGCCGAAGCGCCGCGTCGTAGAGGTCTCCGCCTGCACGAACGGTTCGAAGAGCTGGGCCTGCGCTTCGGGCGCGATGCCGATGCCCGTATCGGACACCGTAATGGCGACACGCTGGCGCGGTGGCTTGCCGCGCGGGACCGCAATGTCGCGCGCCGCCACCCTCACGCTCACTTCGCCATGCGGCGTGAACTTGATCGCGTTGCTGAGCAGATTGAACAGAATCTGCCTCAGGCGCACGCTGTCGCCGCGCAGCAGCGCCGCCACGCCGGCCTCGACGCCCACGCGCACCTTGAGCCCCTTCTCGTGCGCCCGGCCCGCGAGCAGGCCTACGGCGTTGTCGACGAGCTCGCGCATGTCGAACGGCTCGGACGCAATCACGAGGCGCCCGGCCTGAATCTTCGAGTAGTCGAGCAAATCGTCGAGGATCTGCAGCAGCGCGCCGGCCGACTCGTGCACCATGCCGACCATCTGCGTCTGATCGGGATTGAGGGGCGTGCGCTCGAGCACCTCCACGAGACCGAGCACACCGTTCATGGGCGTGCGGATCTCGTGGCTCATCATCGCGAGGAAGTCGTCCTTGGCGCGCGACGCGGCCTCGGCAAGGTCGCGTGCGCGCGCGAGCTCGTCGGCGCGTGCATGCTCGACGTTCGCATCCACGGCGTAGCCGCTCCAGACGACCGCGCCATCTTCCGTGCGGCGCGGCACGAACTCCGCGCGCACCCAGAGCAGCCCGGCCGCGCCGTGAAAGCGGAACTCGGTGTTCACCGGCATGAGCAGGCGCGCCGAGCGCTCGAGCGCCGTCGCAAGCCGCCCGCGGTCGTGCGGATTCACGCGCGCGAGGTCGAGCGAGTGCGCTCGCATGAGTTGCGTGACGGCGTCCCCGAGCAGGCGCTCCGTGTCGCCTCCGAGGTACGGAAACGCGTAACGGCCATCCGGACCACGCCGCAACTGGAACACGATCGCGGGCAGCGAACGCGTGACGTCCGAGAGCAGCCGCTCGGAGGCGCGCGCGCGCATTTCGGCGCGGCGAATCTCGGTGATGTCGATCATCGTGCCGAGCACGCACAAGGGCGCGCCGCGCGCATCGCGGCACAAGCGCGTCCAGAAAATGCCGTGGCGCTTCTCGCCGTCGGTTCCGGCCGTTCCGCTGGTGCACCCAGTGCCGCCGGGGCCATCGAACGCGAACTCGACGCGCTGGCCCTTGCCCTCTTCCACCGTTTTTCTATAGAGATCTTCCACGCGCTGGCTGTTTTCCTCGCCCCACGCCGCCACCGCGGCGCCGGTACGCCCAAGCACCTCGCTGCGCCGCACGCCGGTCATCTCTTCGTATGCGCGGTTGATCGCCAGATAACGATTTTCGAGGTCGCGCACGCCAAGCGGATACGGAATCATCTCCGTCATGGTGTCCTGCAGCTCGACCTGCTTCGCGAGCACCTGCTCGGCTCGCCGGCGCCGGCGCATTTCGCGCTGCAGGAGCACGTAGGCGCGCAGCGTGATCAGCAGCACCACGCCAAACGCGATCAGGAGCGGCAGAAGCCGCAGCGCATTCACGCTCCACCCGCCGCTACGCTCGGCGGCCACAGCGGTCCAGTGGTTGCGGATCTCTTGCTGCTCGACGGGTGACATCGCGTCGAGCGCGCGATCGATGAGCATCTTGAGCGGTGCCAGGTCGGTGCGCACCGCGAAGGCCGTCGCGCCATCCGTGCCGATCGCGCCCACCACCTTGAGCGTTTCGAGGTACTGGCGGCTGAGCGGTCCGTCGAGTGCGGCGGCATCGCCCACCAGCAAGTCGGCATCGTTGCGCTGGACCATCGCAAGCCCTTGCGCGAGCGTGGCGGCACGCAGCACGCGGACGGGCTGTGCCGCGCCAAACAGCACGTGCGCCGCCGGCGCATGCGGCGCCAGCACCACGCGGCGCTCGACGTAGTCGTTCAGGCTGCGCGCCATCGGCTCGTCGCGGCGGCCAACGATCACGAACGGATAGTGTTCGAAGGCCTGGGTATAGAGCGTGGTGTCGGGTAACCCGCTATCGTCCACCATGGTCGCGAGCAGCGCGAATTCGCCACGCTGGAACGCGCTGTCCGCGTCCGGCCAGTTGGTCACCGGCACGCGCTCGAACGTCACGCCCAGCTCGCGGCTCAGATAATCGAGGTAGTCGTTCGCCATGCCCGAGGTATATCCGCGGCGGCTCGCGTAGCTGAAGGGCAGCCAGCCCGCGTCGAAGCCAACCCGCAACGGCGGCAGCGAGCGCAGCCACGCGCGCTCGCCGGCGTCGAGATCGAACGGCGGCGAGCGCAACTGCGCACTGTGTCCCGCGCCCTCGCTGCCGTCGAGCCAGCGCGCGCGCAGCGCAGCCGCGACCGTCGGGCGCACGCCGCCTGCGGCCACGTTCAACTGATCTCGCAGCGCAACCTTGGAGACCGGCACCGCAAAGCGCAGCTCGCGCACCTTGATGCGCTCCTCGTAAGCGACGCGCAGCCCGCGGTAGACGTCATGGTGGATGAGCTGATAGCGCACGGCCGGCGCGAAACCGGCGTAGACATCGGCGCTGCCCTGCGCGACGGCGTGCATCGCAGCGGCCGTGTTCGTGAACGACAGAATCTCCGCTTGAGCAAAGCGCTCGCGCAATAACGGCTCGAGCACATAGCCGTTTTCGACGGCAATGCGCGCACGGTCAAAGCGGCGCGCCGTGGTGGCGATCGCCTCGTTGCCCACGCGCGTTACAAAGGCGACGTTGCCGCTCAGATAGGGCACGGTGAACGAGAGACAGCGCTCGCGCTGCGGTGCGCGCGCGAGGCTCATGACCACGTCGACTTCGGCCGCGCACGCGCCCGCGAGCAAGGCGCTCATATTGGGGTAGACGCGTGGCACGAGCCTCACCTGCGAGCCCACGACGAGCCGCAGGTAGTCGGCGCTGAAACCGCTCAGCGTATTGCCGTCGAGCACCTCGAGCGGCGGCCACCCTCCGGCGACAACACCGACGGTGAGCACCGGGGGAAAACCGCCCGAGTCGGCCGCCCGGGCTGCGGAAGCAGCCACCGGTCCGGATCGGGGCAGCGCGGACCCAGCCGGTGCGCCAGACTCGGCCGCCTGCGCTTGCCCCGCGTGCACGAGCGCGCCCGCCGTCACACAACCGAGGACGCACGCCAGCAGCACAAAACGGAGCCATTGCGCGAGCACCGGCGCAAGCGGGCGGCAGGTCCATGGCCAGACGCAACGAGAACGCAAAGACGAGCGGCGCGGCAAGCGTTGCGGCACACCTGGAGCAATCTGCGGGACGGGCAACGTCACTTTCATAAAGGCGTCGGGTGCGCCGCTCAAGCGTCGCCGAGCGCCCCCTCCGCGCTCACATTCGGACGCACGCGACGTCGGATCGACAGCCTGTGACAGACGCCCGCCATCATGCCGCCCAGCATCGGCGCCGCCCAGAAGAGCCAGAGCTGATCGAGCGCCCAGTCGCCGACAAACAGCGCGGGGCCCGTCGAGCGGGCCGGATTCATGCCGCCGTTGCTCACCGGAATCGCGATCAGGTAGATGGCCGCGAAGCACGCTCCCAGCGCGGCGGGCGCCGAAGCACGACGTTGCGGCGAACCCGACACGACGAGATGGACGAACACGAATGCGAACGTCATGATCGATTCGACGGCAAACACCGCGGCGAACGCGTACTCGGAAGGCGAATGCTCGTCGTAGCCATTGCTGCCGAAGTCGGAGACCACGAAGGCGAAGCCCGGCCGGCCGGACGCGACGGCGGCAAGCAGCGCCGCGCCCGCGAGCGCACCCGCGGTCTGCGCGGCGACATACGGTGCGACATCGCGAGGGGGAAAGCGGCCGGAAATGGCGTAGCCGATCGTGACAGCGGGATTGAAATGCGCGCTCGACACGCGCCCCGAAGCGTAATTCGCGACGGCGAGCGCAAGGCCGAAGGCGGCGGCCATGTCGAAGACGTTCCAGCCCTGCGCAGGCGCGCTTGCGTTGAGCGCGGCGCTCGCACAGCCCACGAACACGAGCCACGCCGTGCCTGCGCCTTCAACCGCCAAACGCCTACCAAGCTTCATCGCCTTGCCTCCGTGCCTTGCCGATGCGACGTGCGAACCGGTGCGCAACCCTATTGCGGGCCTACGTGCAGAGCGGTTCGCCAGCTATGTCAGAGGCGGGATCGAATGAGAGTCGCGCTGTCCGACAATTCGCGCGTCGAGTGAGAAATTATGATCAGAGGACTCTCATCGCTGGATAGGACAACTCTTAAAAGTCGGACAGCGTCGCAGGACGCAGTGCAAGAAATTCCTACAGACGACGCCATGCGCGACCGGTCGGATCCGCGCGAATGGCCTCGGGGAGTTGCGAGCGGCGCGCGCCAATGACCGCGGAGAAACAGACAGACCGCGTGCCCACCAGCCATGACGCGCGCGGCGCCTTCTTCAGGTCGTCTCGTCCTGGACGACGCCGCACTCGATCGCGAATCGATACAGCTCGATGTCACTGTTGAGCGAGAGCTTTTTCATGGCCGCGCACTTCTGCGCGCTGATGGTCTTGACGCTGCGCCCAAGCAGGCCGGCAATTTCGGTCACGCCGAGCCCCGCCGCATAGTGGGTGAAGACTTCGAACTCACGCCGCGACAACACTTGATGCACATGCGCGCGCCGCTGCGCGCGCGACGCCTTTTCCAGCAGATCGCGCACGACGGGGCCGACATATTGCTCGTGCGCCATTGCCGAGGCGATGGCGACGGGAATCAGGTCGATGCGGTCGCGCTTGCTCAGCACCGCCTCGACCTCGAGCTCGATCGCACTGTGCAGCGCCGCAGCATCGTTCTCCATGGTGAGCACGACGATGGGCTTGCCCACATGCTCGGTCTGGAAGCTGCGGATCGCGTCGTGCCCTTCCTCGCGTCCTTCGCCCGGCATGTAGAGGTCCATCAGCACGAGATCGAATTCATGCCGCGCGGCTTCCTGAAAAAGTTGCGCGACCGATTGCGCACGCGCGACGATCCGCACGTTCGGCAACGTGGCGATCAGGTTGTCGAGCGCGAACAGCACGAGCGGATGATCGTCCGCAACGATGACACGCACGGGTAGCGTCCTGTCGTCCACGTCTGGCAGCGCAAGCTCCTGCAGACTGCGCACGCCGCTCTCGCGGCCGAACCCGGACGTCAGGTGTGCTGGCCAGACACGGGCCTGAGTGGTCGACGGCGAGTTCATAGGAGTCCGTGGGCTCGCACGAAGGCGAAAAGGCCAGCATCGTTGTTCACGCCGAGCTTCGCCATGGCGTCGCGCTTCTGGCGGCTCACAGTACGCACGTCGCGATCGAGTGCGCGGGCAATTTCCGTGATCGTACGGCCATGAACGAACTGCCTGACCACTTCCGATTCGCGCGGCGACAGACGCGGCACGCGCGTGCTCTCCGGACGCTCCGCACCTGCGGCAGCCAGTTCAGCGAGGATCGGGGGGCTCACATAGCGCAGGCCGCTACCCGCGCCGCGCACCGCGCCAGTGAGCTCGTCGATGGGCTCGCTCTTGCGGATGAGCGCGGTGACACCCGTATCCATCACGGCGCGCAGGATCGCGACGTTCGTGATGCTGGTCAACACGACGATGCGGCATTGCACCCAGTCGCGGCACAGGCGCCGCACGAGATGCAAACCGTCTTCCGCATCGCCCGTGTCGCACGGCATGGTGAGGTCGGTCAGCACGATGTCGCACGGCACGCATTCGAGCGTGCGCAAGAGCGAGCTCGGGCCGGATGCTTCGCCGACGACCTCGATGTCTCCCGCAGCCTCGAGCGCCGAGCGAACGCCCAGTAAAACGAAGGGATGATCGTCGGCAAGGACGACTCGTAGTTTCAAGTTGGCTCTCTCTCGATGTGTAGGGATATCGGATCGGCCTATGCGTGCCCGATCTTTCAGCCGGGCTCACGAGGGCTTGTTGCGCGAAGCGTATTGCTTCTGGAGCCGTCATCTGAACATCGATTAAAGATTCCCTGAATCAGAGATTTCCGAAACGTCAAACCTCCTTTAACCGCAGATTTTGATTCAGTTATGCCAATCAAATCAGAGATTTCCTGAGCGTGTACACCGCGGACCTTATGGCATGTCGGACTATGCCGCAGGCCGCGACGGTCAAACGGTCGCCCCTGCACGCGCTTGCCGCTTTGGCTTGTGCGAAAGCAAGACGGTTTCGCCGGTGGCATCTGTCGGAGCTAACACGCGCGCAAATGCGGGCCACGCCAGCGCCGCACATGCGGCTGCGGCAAACCAGACGGCGGGCCAACCGGATACTGATAGCAACATCGGAATCGCCGAAGGCGCGAGCCAGAATGCGAGAAAGGCGCCGGTGTTGCCCATTGCAAGCGCCGTCCCCACGCGGCCATGTCCCGCGAGCGCGGCCAGCTCGGTGAAAGCGACGCCGTGCCACGCCGAAGCCGCGATGCCACCCAGCACGAGCAGCGCGACGAGCACGAAGCGGGCCTCGCCGAGCAGCGGGAGCGCATGCGCGGAGTGCGTCACGTGCGCAAACAGCGCTGTCGTTGCAGCAAGCAACGCGAACAGCGCAACGCTCAGCGCGACACACGCGCGCAGATACGCATTGCGATTGCCGCGCCGGTCGGTCCAACGCCCACTCCAGACGCGCATGCACGCCGCGCCCAATTGCACTGCCACGAGCGTCGCACCGGTCGCGGCGCAGCCTGCATGGCCGAAGTCGTACAGAAAGACGCTTGCGAACGAGATCACGGCGACTTGCGGCATGCACAGCGCCGCGATGCCGCCCACCATGCGCCAAACCTGAGCGCTGCGCAACGGCGACTGCGCGCGCGGCACGTCGTGCTGCCCCGCGCGCGCCGGCGCACTCACCGCGGAGGCTTCCGGCTCGCGCACCCAGCATATCGTGAGGAATACAGACAAAATGCACAACGCCGCGAGCGCGCCGTAGACCCATGCGAAACCTGCGTGTGCGGCCAATGCCGGCAGCAACAGTGCGCCGACGCCCGCGCCAGCCGGCACAGCGGTCTGCCGGATGCTCATCGCGAGGCCGCGCTCGCCGGGGCCGAACCAGGCCATGACCGCGCGCCCGCTCGAACCGTTGACGCTGCCGCCGAGCAAGCCGATGGCAAGGAAACCCGCCCCAAGCGCATGCGCGCCTGGCACGTGCGCCGCCTCGGGCACGCACCAGGCCGTCATGGCGACCAGCGCCGCCGCCGTCGAACCGAGCCCCGTGAGCAGCACGCGCCGGTCGCCCCATCGGTCGGTGAGCAGCCCCCAGGGCAATTCACTCAGGACGATCCCGAGTCCGAGCATGCCCAGCACCAGTCCGAGCGTGCCGGTATCGATACGGTAATCCGAGCGGATCCACACCGCCGTCGCCGGGATGCCAGAGAATGCCGCAGCGAAGCTGGCGTTCGCCGCCACACCGACACCCAGCACCTTCCAGCGATGCGACGCTCCCCGCTTCTTCGCGTCCCTCATGATGGCCTCCAGAAAAGGATTGACTGCGGCCATGCTACGAGCGCACCATCTATCGGAAAAGCGGGAATATTCAATCGATGTGATCGGAAACTCCGAAACATCGAGCCGCTATCGAAGAACCTTCGGCGGGGCCTCCTGTTAGGCAGCGTCGAGCATCTCTCCGCCGACAGCAACGGCACCGAACGTCACGATATGAACGCACGCGGACTCGACCTCGCGCAGTTGCGCACCTTTCTCGCCGTCAGGGAGGCAGGCAGCGTCTCGGGCGCCGCGGAGCGCGTATTTCTCTCGCAATCTTCGGTGAGCGAGCAGTTGAAGAAGCTGGAAGAGCGCATCGGCCAGCCGCTCTTCGTGCGCAGCAAGCAGGGCGTCGCGCCCACGCCGGCGGGCACGAAGCTCGTCGATCACGCGCGCCGCATCGTGGCGATGTGCGACGCCGCGTTCGACGACATGCTCGGGCGCTCGCTCGACGGCGAAGTGCGCCTCGCCATCACCGACTACTTCCGGCCGCACGACGTGGCCGCGATCATCCGGCGCTTCGCGAGCCAGCATCCGCGCCTGCGGCTGCATGTGACCGTGTTGCCGAGCGCCGTGATCGAGAGCAGCGCCGAAGACGACGCCTTCGACATCGGCCTTGCGCTGCGCATCGTGGAGACTCGCGGCAAGCGCAGCGGGGCAAAGGCCGACGCGCGCAGGAATCCGGCGATCCGGCGCGAGCCGTTGCTGTGGGTCAGTGCGCGCGAGACGCTGCGCGAGCATGCGGCGCTTGCGCCTCCCTGGCCACTCGTGCTGCTCCCCTCCACGTGCCAGTTGCAGCGCTATGTCGTGAAGCTGCTCGAGCGCGCGCGCATTCCGTATCTGATTTCACATTCGGCGTCGGGCGTCGCCGGTTTGCAGCTCGCGCTGCAAGCAGGTCTCGGGATTTCCTGTCTGAACGAATCGGCGCTTGGCGAGGGGCTCGTGGCCTGCCCTGCGTCGTTTGGTTTGCCCGCACTGCCGGCGGCGGAGTTCCACCTGCTGCCGGGGCGCCCAGGTGAGAGCGCGCACGTGACGAACGCGCGCGCAGCGCTCGCGGCATTGCTCGGCTAGCGGGCGGCACAGCGCACGTTGGTCCGACACGCTGTGCCTGCCGGTGCGCGATGCACTTGGACCATGCGTGCAAGCAGCCCGCGCAACGAGCCGCACGCCGCAGCACGCATCACCGTGCGCTCGTCAGCTCCGCGAAACGCAGCAGATCGACATTCCCGCCCGAGATCACGATGCCCACGCGCTTGCCGCGCACATCGACTTTGCGCTGCAGGACGGCCGCCGCAGCGAGGCAGCCCGTAGGCTCGACCACGAGCTTCATGCGGCTCGCGAAGAATTTCATCGTCTCGACGAGCTCCGCATCGCTGACCGTCACGATCTCGCTCACGCGCTCGCGGATCACCGCGAACGTATAGCCGCCCAGATGCTGTGTCTGGGCGCCGTCGGCGATCGTCTTCGGCGTGTCGATGTGGACGATCGAGCCCGCCTGCAAGCTCTGCTGGCCGTCGTTGCCCGCCTCGGGCTCGACGCCGATCACCGTGCAGCGCGGCGCGAGCGCATGCGCCGCCGTCGCGCACCCCGAGAGCAGGCCGCCGCCGCCGAGCGGCGTGAGCAGCACGTCGAGCTCGCCCGCGTCTTCGAACAGCTCCTTCGCCGCCGTGCCCTGCCCCGCCATCACATGCGGATGGTCGTAGGGCGGAATGAGCGTGAGGCCGCGCTCGGCTGCCAGCCGCTTGCCGAGCGCCTCGCGGTCCTCGGTGTAGCGGTCGTAGAACACGACTTCGCCGCCATAGCCGCGGGTCGCCTCTACCTTCACTGCGGGTGCGTCCTGCGGCATCACGATCACGGCCTTCACGCCCAGCAGTTGCGCCGACAGTGCGATGGCCTGCGCGTGATTGCCCGACGAGAACGTGATCACGCCGCCCGCCTTCTGCTCCGGCGTGAACTGCGCGATGGCGTTATAGGCGCCGCGGAACTTGAACGCGCCCATGCGCTGAAGGTTTTCGCATTTGAAGAACAACTCCGCGCCCGCGAGCGCATTCGCCGTGCGCGAGGTCATGACGGGGGTGCGGTGCGCGGCGCCGCGAATGCGCTCGTGCGCGGCGGCGACGTCATCGAAGGAGATCGGCAGTGTGCTCATGGTCGGTGCTCGCTGGGCAGGTAGGTGTAGACGGTCGAGCGCGCCACGCCGAGCGTGCGCGCCACTTCGGCCAACGCGTGGCGCAGGTTCAGAAGGCCGCTGTCGGCCAGCTCGCGCACCGCTTCGCGGCGCTGCGCGAGCGTCATGCCGATGGGCGTGGCATTGCGCGCGGCGGCAAAGCGCTCGAGCGCCGCGCGCACGCTCTCGCGCGCCTCGCCGCTGCCGCGCGGCCCCAGCGTTTCCGCTACGGGCGCGGCCGCGTCGGTCTGCATCAGTTGGCCGAAGCCCGCCGTGACCGCGCCCAGCAGCGACACATCCATGTTCAGGCAGATGGCCGCGACGTAGTCGCCCGCGCTGTTCTTCAGCCCGATGGACGTGCTCTTGGCCGGGCGCCCGTCGGGGAAGCGGTTCGGATAATTGGCCACGACTTCGGGAAAGCCGGAATCGGTGATGCGGGCGAGGCCCATTTCCGTGACTGCATCGCCAACCTCGCGGCCCGAAAGATTGTTCGAGATCGCGACGACCGAGTGCTCGGGCGCCGTGAGGTCGTGCAGCACCACCTCGACGAGCGGCGCGAGCGTCTGGCCGAGCGCCTCGACGATCTTGCGGCCCTCGCGCAGGAGAAGCTGGTTTTCGCTCGCGTGCGCGTCCGGGAGCGTGCTCTGGAGCGCTTTTGCATGTTTCGCCATGACTGACATTTTGACATTTGATGACGAAATGTCAATCGACGATTGCCGGCAATGCCGGGCGTGCCCTGCGATCGATGGGGCCGCGAAAACGCCGCAGCGTGGTATCGAAATGTGGCGTCAATGCGCGCCCATTAGTTTGAGGACGAGCAGCAAGAACTCGGAGAACCGCGGCTCCGGAAAGCCGGCAGCGGCCTGTGGAAAAGAAAAACCCCGCACCAGGGCGGGGTTTTTCTCTGCATTTCGCGGTTGCGAGGCTTTAGAACGGATCTGTTCCGTAAGTACCGTAAACTTTCCCGCTCGGCGCCCGCGCAGCAGGGCTCGAAACACTTTCCACAGGCCAGCGTCAGAAAAAAGCGAAACTTTGGTCCGACTTTGCCGGTCGGCGGTAGACCAAAAATTTACAACATCCATCCTTGGCATTCTGCCAAAGAAAGACTCAATCAATGGGCGAAGTAATGGAAGCAGGACGGAAACCGATAACGAGCAGCTTACTGGCGATCGCTACCTTCCGCCAGACCGCAAGGGTCGGCTATGACACTTCCCTCGTGCGCCCAACTTCTTGGTCGACACGCTGAAAGCAATTTGAAATTAATGCCAGTCGATGGCGTACGATGATTCTACAGCAAGAATCCGAAAGCGCCGCGATATTTGCGTGGAGCACCGCGATGAAGCCGACCCACATCTGCGCCGCCTGCGGCGCGCTTTTCACTCCGCTTGCACACATCCCTCATCAACGCTACTGCTCATCGAAGCCTTGCCAACTTGCCCGGCGGCGGACCTGGCAGCACGAACGCATGCGAACCGATTCTGACTACCGCGCGAATCAGGCTCGGGCCCAGGCCACCTGGCGCGCCCGACACCCCGACTATTGGCGGCGCTACCGCGAAACGCATCCGGCATGTCGTGATCGCAATCGCATGATGCAGCGCGAGCGCAACGCGCGGCGGAGCGTTGGACGCGTTGCAAAGATGGACGCGTCGCCTCCCTTCAGGCCACTCGCCTCAGGCTTCTACCTTCTCTGTGATGCACTCGAGGCTAGTATTGCAAAGATGGACGCGTGGACCGTGTATATCGCCGTCCTGTCTGCCCCCGGACTTCACCTGCGTGATTGCAAAGAGAGGACTTGATTGATATAGACGGGGCACCTGCTACGTTTACTTTAGGTTTGCTCGCATCAGCCTCGCCCGACATGTGGCACTGGCTGACGTCGAATCGAATCCGATTGCCATGACGGCGCCGGGCGGCGAGCGAGGAACCGTTGCCGGCTGGAGCAGGATCGTGGACATCGATCGCGCAAGAGAACCAGTCGCCACGCAGACCAATGTGGTACGCGCGGCCGAATACGTCCGTATGTCGACGGAGCATCAGCAGTACTCAACTGAGAACCAGCGCGACCGGATACGTGATTACGCTGCGCACCGCGGCTTCACGATTGTGCGCACCTACGCCGACGAGGGAAAAAGCGGCCTGCGCATCGACGGGCGACAGGCCCTACAGTCGCTCATCAAAGACGTGGAAAGCGGTGCTGCCGATTTTCAGGTGATCCTCGTCTACGACGTGAGTCGCTGGGGCAGATTCCAGGATGCGGATGAGAGCGCCTACTACGAATACATCTGCCGACGCGCAGGCATTCAGGTAGCTTACTGCGCCGAGCAGTTCGAAAACGATGGTTCGCCAGTGTCGACCATCGTCAAGGGCGTCAAGCGTGCCATGGCCGGCGAATACAGCCGTGAGTTGTCGGCGAAGGTGTTTGCCGGGCAATGCCGCCTCATCGAACTGGGTTTCCGGCAAGGCGGACCTGCAGGCTATGGCCTGCGCCGGATACTGGTCGATCAGCATGGGCTCATGAAGAGCGAACTGCAGCGCGGAGACCACAAGTCCCTGCAGACGGACCGGGTGATCTTGATGCCGGGCCCGGAGAACGAAGTGCGGACGGTCAACCTGATCTACCGCTGGTTCATCGACGATTCGCTGAACGAGTATGAAATTGCCGCACGTCTGAACGGCATGCATATCCAGACCGATCTCGATCGCGACTGGACGCGTGCGAGCGTACGGGAAGTACTGACCAACGAGAAGTACATCGGCAACAACATTTACAACCGCGTGTCATTCAAGCTAAAAAAGACCCGTGTTGTAAACCCGCCCGAAATGTGGATCCGCAAGGATGGAGCATTCGAGCCTGTTGTTCCGAGCGAAGCATTCTATACGGCGCAGGGCATCATGCGGGCGCGTGCAAGGCGCTATTCAAGCGAGGAGCTTATCGAGCGGCTGCGGAACCTGTACCGCAGCCGCGGCTTCCTCTCTGGCATTGTAATTGATGAAACGGAGGGCATGCCTTCTGCCTACGTCTATGCCTACCACTTTGGCAGTCTGATCCGTGCGTACCAGGCCGTCGGTTTTACCCCGGGTCGCGACTATCAATATATCGAGACTAACCGCTTCCTCCGGCAGCTACACCCCGGCATCGTTGCAGAGACCGAGACCCGGATTGCTGCGCTGGGTGGCATCGTCACGCGTGATCCAGCGACCGACATGCTCACGGTGAACTGCGAATTTACCGCGTGCATCGTTCTCTCGCGTTGTCAGGCACATGATTCTGGCAGGAATCACTGGAAGGTCCGGTTTGACACCAGCCTGCTGCCCGACATCACGGTGGCGGTTCGTCTAGACTGCAGCAACCAGGTCACCCTTGATTATTATCTGCTGCCGCGACTCGATTTCGGCCAGCCGCGCATTCACCTTGCCGACTGGAACTCCGTCGAGTTCGAGAGCTATCGTTTCGATACGCTCGACTATCTGTACGGCATGGCGCAGCGTGCCCGGCTGAGGAGAGCAGCATGAGCCAACAGGGGCGGCCTGCCGTAGTCCGGATGATCCCGGTTGATCAAATCGAGGTGATCAATCCACGCGAACGGAACAGTCGTGTTTTCGCAGAGATCGTCGATAACATTAAGGCGATTGGCTTGAAGAAGCCCATCGTCGTTACGCCGCGAGCGACCGCAAATGGAATCGAGCGGTATCTGCTTGTTTGCGGCGAGGGCCGGTTGAAAGCGTTCCGTGCACTCGGTGAATCGAACATTCCTGCGCTCGTTGTCAGCGTGAGTGATGAAGACGCCTTCATCATGAGCCTAACGGAGAACATCGCGCGTCGGCAATACCGCGCACTCGAGTTGCTCGCTGGTATCCGGGATCTGCAGGAACGCGGTTATGCGCCAAAGGCCATCGCGGAGAAAACCGGGCTGTCGACTCAATATGTGCAAGGAATCCTCATGCTGCTGCGCCACGGTGAGGAGCGGTTGGTTATCGCAGTCGAGAAGGGAAAGATTCCGTTGAATGCCGCGCTTTCAATTGTCGGCGCTGGTGACAGCGACGAGGCTATTCAGGCCGCCCTGCAGGACGCGTACGATTCCGGCAAGCTCCGAGGCCGGCAGCTCATGGACGCCCGACGGATCATTGAACGTCGCAAGGTTCTGGGCCGTATGGCTGGCCGTAATATGCCCCGTAAAGCCCCTGACGTCACGTCCTCCAGTCTCGTGCGAACCTATCAGCGCGAGGTTGGACGCCAGAAGGCGATGGTAAAGAAGGCCGAGTTCACCCAGCAGCGGCTTCTATTTGTGGTTGGTGCGCTCCGGCAGTTGTTCGCCGACGAGAATTTCGTCAACTTGCTGCGCGCGGAAGGTCTGGCGACATTGCCCAAGTATCTGGCAGAACGAGTGTGGCCAGGCGGGAGTGCAGCATGAACACCGTTGCACTTGGCTTCATTCCAGAACCGCTCGCGGTTCCGATAACGAATATTCTTCCATCCAAACGCCTATCCGCCGGCGCGCTGGCATCACGAAAATTCCGGCAGATCAAAAGCTCAATCGACGAAGTTGGAATGATCGAGCCTCTGTCGGTCACGGCTGCCGATCCCACATCGGGCCATCATGTTCTGCTCGACGGGCATCTTCGTCTCGCCGCGCTTCAGGACCTTGGGTTCGAAACAGCCTCCTGTCTGGTCGCAACAGATGACGAGAGCTACACCTTCAACAATCGCGTGAACCGCCTCTCAACCATTCAGGAGCATCACATGATCCATCGGGCTGTTGAGCGAGGCGTTTCACCGGAACGGCTGGCCAAGGCGCTTGCCGTTGACGTGTCTCTAATCTTGAAGAAGATCGCTTTGCTGGACGGGATTTGCGCCGAAGCCGTGGAACTACTCAAGGACCGCCAGTTTTCGCCGGAGCTGGTCCGCGCGCTTCGCAAGATGAAGCCGACGCGGCAGGTCGAATGCGTGGAGTTGATGACCGCAGCAAACAACCTGTCCGTGTCGTATGCCGAGTCGCTGCTTGTTGCGACACCAACCTCATTGCTTGTGGACGGCAAGAAGCCGCGAAAGCTGACTGGCATCGGCCCCGAGCAGATGGCAAAGATGGAGCGCGAGATGAGCAATCTTCAGGGACAGTACAAACTGGTCGAGCAGACCTACGGACAGGATGTACTCAACCTCGTGCTCGCAAAGGGGTATCTCGCGAGACTGCTCGAAAACGCCTCAGTGCACCAGTACCTGAAAATCCAACAAGTGGACGTGCTTGCTGAGTTCCAAGCGATTGTGGATACGATTGCTTTGGATCAGTCAGCACTTGAGGCTTCGACATAAGTGATTTAGCCGAAAGTCGATCTTGCCGTGAGCATTCTTGCCGTCTCGCTTCGTTCGTGCCTCGTGCCTTTTTTAAGCGACAGATGTAAGAGATCGGTTGAAGCGCCACGCGCGCGCCGGAAGCGCCTTCGCGCAGACGCAATAGCGTTGACTCGAAAACGACCGCCTCTGCCGAAACCGAACATATCTAAACCTGAGAGTGAATTCCCCCCTCAGGCCACACCTTGACACAGCTTATGCGCTCTCGGTCACCACGACAAGACTAAGCCTATCTGCGCTTGCCTGAACAGTTCTTGCCGGTTTGAACGCCTCCTGAAGCTTGCCAGTCCGTACGGCGATCTCAACGCCACCTGCAAGCTGCTGCCCATCACGTCTTCCGGTTCTAAGGGCGTTACACAAAACGTCCGCATCTATCTCCCCCGAGATTCCAGCTTTCTTCGCTTCGCTTTTGACCCAAAGCGCAATCATGATGCAAGCGTCATCCTGAAAACTTAGCGATTGACCATCCCGTGTAAGCTGAAAGATCTTCGCTGGCACTCGCCCCGCTCCAGGAACCGACGAATCGAGGAAAGCCACCTGTTGATCCGCAATTTGTGCACCGCGTAGAAACACCTTCGCGCTAATGGCCTGTGAGCGAACCATCGCTTGGGACGCTGGCCGCGTCATGTGGTTAGCAGACGCTAGCGTGAAATGCGACGCAATGTCCTGTCTAAGTCGACCGCAAACACGATATCTGAGGCGGTCCGCGTAACCAATAAATTCGTGGACCGACAGAGCCAACATTCGGCCTCGAAGCAATCGAAAATCGTACTCCTTTCCTTCAACTTTTAGCGCGCGAGCAACGAGATCTTGTGTCGTATATTCGGGCAGCGTGTGTGGCTTCAGCTCAATCGCTTCCACGACCGCAAATAGAACAGTACGATTTGATGATGGATCACGACTAGCACCATTCAGGTCACACTGCTGAGTGATATGTATCAGGCACTCGGCTCCTTGTCCGAAGCCTTCTCCGACGAGAAGTGCCCCAAAGGGTACTAATTCATTAAATTCCGCCGAAGCGGTCGCCGCCTCAACGTCCCACAAAGGGGTGGGATTTTCTAGGCCGGTCCACGTAAAACGCGACAGTAGCGTACCAAGATTAGCCGGATCTACAAACGGCGTAATGAAATGATGCGTGATCTTCGCAGGATTACCTTTTATTTGGTCCTTAAAACACACATCAAGCGCTGCAATTGCAGCCCGTACCTCCCGATCTGACTCAACGTGCCACATATATTCTCTCGCGAGAAGCTCGTTCAGATGGCCGTCGTAGGGGTCAAAGTCGGCCGACGCCTTGAAGTGAATCTCCTGCATGGCTGCCGCATCCAGATTCCAAATTGACCGTTCTGCACTTCGTCGAGCGTTATCCAATGCGGTCGTCCAGACTCGCATAAACGTCCGCATCCGATATGCGACGTCGCGCTGTCTCGACAACTGCTGATATGTAAGCCGGAGTCCTTCTACACCAAAGGATTCGGCATAGACATCAGCTTTCTTCATCACTAGTAGGCCTGCGGCACTTATCTTAGACTCCGAGCTGAATCTTCGTTGGTGCACGATCACTTCATCGTGACTTGACATGAAGATAATCGGCGGCAACGCTTGATCTGCAAAATCGTCGGCAAACTTCTTAAGATACTCGACAGCTTCATCGACTGGATTCGCACTTCCGGCAAGTACCAAATCGAGTATCACGAGCTCGCATTGCATCAGAACACCCCCTGCAGGCCGCGTGTCCTGAAATCTAACGTCGAATTCGGGCTGAGGATAGGCCTCTTGGATGCACGACTTGAGCAGCCGAATTTTCTCGTGTCGCGCGAGAAAATTCGCCAAAGGCCGATTTAGTGCATCTGTTGCGCGGTCTCTGAACGCCGCTGAAAGGATCACCTCTGACACAACAGCATCGGAGGTCAGGTATTGCCGAATCCGATTTATATCCCACTGCTGCCACTCTTTAGGATCCTTTACGATCTTCGCTATTTCCCATAGCTCATTGAATTCCGGGCCGTTTGGATCCTCTAGCAGCGCGGCGCATTCATGGCCAAGTTCGGAAAATCTCTCTCCCGCGAGTTCATCATCGACGACCACTACGCGTTTCGACCCAGCGGATCCGGAAGCAGCCGCCTCGGTCGATTTGACTTCAACGCTCGCGACAGCAGCGGTTTGCGACATGACTATTCCTTAGGCAGTTCTATTGTGAATGTTCTGAGTCGCCCATCATGGTCCGGCGTCTCGTTGAGATAAAGTTTTCCGCCGTGATACTCGACAAGCTCCGAGGCGATGTAAAGCCCTAGTCCTTTTCCCTTTCTCCGCGTCGTATAGTACGGTCTGAATATCTCCTTTGCGTACCGTGGATCGACTCCTGGGCCATTATCCGAGACATTGACGGTGAGTGCTTTTGAGTCGACCTCTATCTCGATCGCCCGCCCAGCATCACCTTCCCGCACTCCCTGTTGGAGCCAATAAACGGAGTTGCTCAAGAGATTTTCGAGTGCTTGAGCTATCAGACCTCGAACCATGTGAACCTCCACCTTTCTGTCAGGCGCGGCTCCATCTACCATTACGGTGCAGTCGATGTCGTGACGCTTGAACCGGTTCTTGAAGCCCGACGCAATATTCCGGATCTGAGTAACTGCGTCGTAATATTCTTTGCGATGCCTTCCCGCCGGACTCATCGCGTCCACCGAGCGGATACGCTTATTGGTGGCCACGATCTGCGTGCGTAGATTATCGATCACTGCGATCACGTCACGCTCACCCTTTTTCTTTTCAAGGTCTACCAGCAGTTCGCCAGTTCGCTCCGTGAGACGCGACAACTCATGTATAACAATGTCAACGACCTGCCCAATGTTTGCTAATTCGAGGAGCTCGACTCGTGTCTCACGTGCAAGCTGCAGTGAATTTTTGATGGATCTCACATAGTCCACCTGATCGCGTAGAGCCTCCCGAACCTCCGCCATTTTGCTCTTTTGCGCAGCCGGGACGGTCTTGCCAATTTCATCGATTGTTTTTAGTGTTTTCCTTAAGCTCTCTTCAGAGTGTCGCAACGACTCTTCAGTCGACTCTTCCGCTATCGCGATTCTCGTCTCCGCCTCTTTGGTCGCATTGATGTGACTTCTGAAATCCGAAACGATAATCTCGCCCAAAATATCTTTCAAAAGTTTTTGCTCCGGACACGAAATCAGCCGCTCCCGGTTCGCGGCATCAACCAAAAACGGATTGCGCCGTGATGAAATGCTTACACTTCCAACCGTCTGATATCGATTTAGCGTGAAACCTTTCGCTTTGAGCGCTCCGCTGTCCCACTCGAGCCAGTCGTCCTCCATTCCACCAGTCTGACCAACTCGGAAGCCATCGCGATATACCGCAAATCCCCCACACCACAGGTTGAGTTCGTCCGCTATTGTCTTTCGAGTTCGGTCCACATCGGCAGCACCAAGCATCTGCCGGTTAAACCAGAGGCAGTTCGCGGTGAATGGACCGAGGCGCTTTAGCGTTTCAACGGAACACCCGAGCTGGTTTGCAAGCTCCTTAGCTGTCCAACCCCGAATTTCAGGTGACGTGGCGTCACGCCAAGTTAGTGTGCGACGCAAGACCGCGGCACTCCCATCGACGGCAGCCGGATCAAATGAAATTACAGCCCTGAATTGCGCACATTTTTCAAGCCAGATTGGGATGGACGGTACAGGCTGTCGTTTCCCGTTGAGCAACACATCGACGGGGTAAGGTAACGTCGATTTAACAAACGGATCCTGGAGGCGCCGGAGGTATCGTTGAATGAAAGCTCCGACCTTCTCTGCATTCCAATGTGCCGCAAGATCACGTATCACGATCTGCGTACCCTGCTCATTGGATGGACCAAAGCCATCATCTTCGACCTTAACTTCGATATCACCAAGATAGGCATTTGGATCGTCAAACAGGGGCCAGTCAAACTCGATCTTGTTCCATTGTTGAGTCTCCCGTCGTTTCGAGCGGACAATTGCGCGAGCGCCCAGTCTCATCATTGACAGGCGCCCCACGCCTTTGTCGCCCAAGATGATCTGTCCTTCCTCAATATTTTTCTTAAGCAGGAATTTCGCTGGCGTACCGATTACAAGAAAACGGTCACGAAGATCGTCGGCGCTCATGCCGACACCCGTGTCCGCAACCTCGATAAAGTACTCCTGCCCAAGAAAGTTACCGATAAACTCGGCCAAATCAGGTGTGCCTCCAGCGTTCGCGCGAAATGCGGCGATCACCTCCGCACGCCTGTGAATATCCAAGTCTGGCGATATCGCCCTGTCGATCTGCTCTAATGCGCCACGAGTGGTTATCGCATTGGCATTCAGTTGATCCCGAAGAAACTCAAGGATCGAAGAATCGACGGGGCTATTGATCTTTACGGTGACCCGCGGAGATCGCGCATCAAAGGCATTCTTGATAAGCTCATTGAGCGCGACGTCATCCGACGTAATTAGTTCGGCGCCAAGCTGACGCAACGCGCGTGCTGCAATTCTAAAACTGGGTGGGGTAGTGTTCATTTCACACTCGGTGAATCACTTATCTTCAACACGCGATAGCGCTGTAGCTACTAATTCACTCTGCTCGAGTTGTCGGGCGCACAGAGATAGCTAGCTCGTGACCAATCAGTAACTCGACTTCCGGAAGGTGCGAAAAATCACTGCTGGCCTCATGATCGACAGCAGAAGAAATTGTTGGCACTTCCTTCATCCCCGGCGCCATCCCGAGACCGCGCGGTTCGTTGAAAGGCCAACACCAAATCTTTCACGCAAGTCCGAGCCAAGGAGCCAGACGATCCCAAGCAAGTGCCGCGAGCTCACGCCCTCGTTTGTCCACCGCAGCCAGATTCCATTCGTCTGGCACCGTGCTCAAAGTTCTGACGTGAGGAAGATATTCACCCCAATATATTGGGCCAGCTGTCTCAGACAGAACGATACCGTCGAGTTTGAGTTGCGTAATGACTGTTTCTGCTTCCTGCTGGCTACGCGCTGCGAGTGCGCCGTACAACGCGCGCTTCTGTTGCCATGGGCGATCACTCAGCGAGCCGTTAGCATTGAGCGGGACAAGGGTAAGATTTCCTAAGCGCTCGTACTGGTCATCACCATACAAATCGCTCGCCCACCCGTTTGCCTTTGAACGAGGTGCGATATGTTCAATCGTCAAATATTTCTTGCTGGTCCATGTTTCGAGCTTCAAGGTAGGATGCGATCCCTCCTTGCCATGAATCAGTTGCCCGAGTGGCCCTTCCACTGTGTCGTGGAAAGCGACGAGCAGGAAAAACCGGGCAAGCGTCGTATTCACATCGTAGAGCGGTTGAACAATTACTTTTTCAACCCACTCTTCCTTGCTTCCAAGGTTGATACCTCCATCGCCGCGGTCCGCCTTGAGGCGGCCCACCAGCGCCGCCTGAATGGCAGACGCCTTTGGCAAAGGAGTATCGCCGCGAAGGGCCCTCGCTAATTCCGGAACCCCAAACTCCTGCGCCCCCTTGCTCATCAAATCTCGATAGACAGAATCGATGCGATCGGTTGTAGTTCTGGACGCTCGCCACAGGATCGTAAATGCAGTTACGGCTCGGACCACACATGAAAATTCAGCGAGCGCAGCAGCGCGGTCTTCAGGGGCCGCAGCCGTCACCTCAGCGGCATATTGGGCCAACAACGGCGCAGTTATCGTATGGCCGATATCAACGAGGAATCGTAGGCATAGTGCGATGGGATCGGAAAGTGAAACGCCTGCCAACACTGGCTTCGAATCCCCATCGACCCAAACCGCGTCGAAGAAGCGCGAGAGATCTGCGAGATGCCGGATAAAAAGTTGCTGTTCCGGCCGCGTTTTGCACATGTCAAACGACTCACGCATGAAGCGCCGCTGCTCAGCCAGATTCTTCGACCGTTTCTCGCCCGTTTCTGCAAGAGCGAAAGCAACGAGGAGATCGGCAGAACGCTTCTGGCGCTCTTCAGCTTTCGACGCCTTTTTCAAATACGCAAAGGCAATGTCGAGCTGCTTCTTCTCCTCGGATGAGTTGTATTTCGCTAGCCCAACGGATTGGACAACCTTGGGCGTGAACGTCTCGAGTGCAGTCAGCGGCTGCCCTGTTGTATTTAACGCCTCGAACACGTCAAACGCAAAATCCTCGGTGGTCGCAGTAACTACGACCAGCGTGATTCGCTCAAGAGCAAAGCGTGCAAAGAAGAGAAGCGAAACAAGTCCGGTCGCAGCCTCCCACCAGTTTTTGGCCTTGGCATCATCGACCTCCAATTCCAGCTCCCCGGAATCGTCGACCATCAGCTCATGAGACTGCTGGCTCAGAATTGCCTCCAAGGCTTCCTGCATAGCGCTCGGAAATTCCTCACCGAACAGTGTCTCCTGCTTGCCTGCGTCGCGAACAATATCGAGCAGCCGCGGAAACTCCTCGTCGGACGGAAGCGCCTTCAGCTTCGCGCGCATCACTTTCATCAGTTTCAGTATGCGGCCATTCTCCGCAGACTTATCCGCCGATTTTTGAAGATGAGGCAGAAATTTCGTCCAATTAGGATCGCTTTGCTCGCGGAAGCTAACAAACTCGAACAGCAACCATGCGATCGGCGATCCATAGGCGGCCTTGTCTGAATCGTATGACCACGTATCGATGAAGGCCCGAATCATCTTCGGAAAGAAGCGGTACGCGCCCTCGCCATTGTTTTGCTTCTCCGCCAACATCTGGGAAAGCAAGCCACGCATATCATTGACACGCGTCTCAATCCATACCTTGGTCTCGTCACTGACGGTGACCTTCGACTTCCTGAGCTCGCTCCACTGGGTTTCAATCTCCAGGAGCAGGGCGAGGCACAACATCAGCAGCGTGGTCAGCCGTTGCTGACCATCGATGACTGTCATAACCTGGCCGTACACCTGATTTTTCACCAAGGGGTTGATCGTCGTCTTCTTGGCATCATTCATCGTGATGATTGTGCCGATGAATGTGATCGATTCGTCAGGTCGCTTCAGCAACGCATTGAGACCCTGTAATGTGTCATCAATAAGCCTTTCAACGTTCGATCTGTCCCACGCATAGTCACGTTGGTACGGCGGGATATACAGGCCTCGGCCGTTTTTGGAGACAAAATCGTAAAGACTTTCTGAATTGGCTTCGAATATTTTTTGAGCTGGACTGACCACCTGTCTACCCCCGCGATCTCAGTTCTTGTTACTTGTGGCAGACCAAGCAAGCGCCGCCACCCTCGTCTTCCAGAAAAAGATCATCAATGTCTACAGCTCCCTCGAGCTGCTGACGCAGCGGATTAGGCCGTCTTCGGGCCATTTCGCGCTGCTTGCGCAATTCGTAATCGGCTTGAATCTGTGCCATTCGCTCCGGCCGCTCCAGCTCTTCCAGAGATTCCCGTTGTGACCACGTAAATGGCGAGCCGTGCTCCAACGCAGTTTTCTCGTAAGCTTTCGCTGCTTCGAACGCATCGGGGTGAACCTGCTTAAGACGCACCCACTCGATCTTCTGCTGGAAAAAACAAAACGTGCAACCGCTGCGTGAGCGCCAGCTGTAGTATGCCGGCAAGCCGAGACCAGATGCCTCCAGAATCTCGACCACACCAGACTTATCGATCCCGTGTTCGCGAAACGGCAGGCGAACGTGCATGTTTTCGTGCTGGGCGACCATTCCCTCCCGGTGATCTTCGTCCGCGCGGATCGCCACATAGCTAATGACCGTGTCTCCGTCATTGAGCCACGGCCTTACCCAACGCTTAAATGGCTCGAGCTTGAGCTGGCGCGTACACCAACGCGTGTTTGGCGATGGAAGGAAATTATTGTACTGCCGAAGCCAAAAATCGAAGCCGCGGTTTGGATTTAGATATTCAATTGGTCGCCCGAGGAACCCCTCCAGTCGCCCAAGAAATTCGTAGACTTCCGGAAGCTCCTTTCCAGTGTCAGTAAAGAAATAGTGTATGTCGCGTTCCGGAAAGTGCTGTCGCATGAATATTGCCAGCGCTGCACTATCCTTCCCGCCAGACAATCCGAGCACGTGCCGTTCGGTCATCAGGCCACCTCCGTCTTCGACTGTTTCATCAACAGCGCACCCGCTTCAGCAAGCGCTGCCAACACGATTTCCGGCTTTTCCTTATGGACCGCAGCGAGAACACGCTTCACCAGATCGTCTACTGCAGGCACATCAAATTCGGACACGTCAACGGAACCAGTCACGTCGTTGCCATGACTGGCCCCAAACACCACACCGATTACCCGACGCGTCGATGGACGGCCCCGCAGAGTCGCCATTGCCTCAGCCCTACGAAATTCGATGGCCCAGTTGCTCAATTGCAAGATTGCCGCATCGATATCTCGATCGACCCAGTTGATGCTGGGTTTGCTCACGGCCAGACTGATCAGGCCCTCAATGGCTGCTTGTGAACCGTCAAACAGCTCGAGCCGGCCAGCAAATGCATCAAGGCGAAAGTCGCCAGTAATCCCTTTCACCGTTGTCGCACGCAAGTGAAGTGACTCCAGAGAGCGGCCTTCATGATCAAGTGCGGAGAGCAGAGCCTGGTTGACACTGCCCAGCATTTCCCCATAGGAGGTGGACAATTCATCCGTAACAGTTCGCAACTTCGCAATCAGCTCAGACGGCGCCGAGACCCGCAGAACGCTCGGCAGATCGGTGAAGAGCACTTTATGCGGATCATGCGCCCGAAGAAGCATGCCTCGAACTTCCTGCGATGAGGACGATATCGAAGTCGTTCGCTTCGTCCACTCCGGAAGATCGACCACCATACCAACCAGGGCTCGCGCAGCATCCAGAGGCCCCGCTTCGCGGCGCGACGACGCCTGCCCCACGCTTTCAGTGATCGCCTGAACGATCATCGCCTCATCCTGCGAAGCTTCCACAAATTGAAACTGAATGCTCTGCGGATCGAGCAACCACTCATCAATTACCGCTTCGGACAGGTCAGGAGTGAAGACGCCGCCGACATACATGGCAACAGATGATCTGCAGGCCAAAAACAACGCGAGTGCCAGTACGGGCATTACACCTGCACGCAGACCATAGGGCGGGGCGGCCCAGTACTCATAAATCTGCGCGAGTGTCCGCTTTGATCCGGATTCTGTCAGCCGGACCTGCGTCGCCCACCAGAGTGCTTCCATCGAAGCGCCTCTTGGGTTCGCATTCGGCGGCCCGAAACTCCACTGCCCATCTTCCCGACGGGCATGCAGCCCTGGCGCCTGGAGGAGGGAATAGTAAAGGCCGGCGTCCGCTGGATACCCGTCGTAGCCGAGATTCTCCCTGTCTGCATGGGTAATCATCCGATACAGCAGATCCTTTCTCGCTCGAACAGAGTTGCTTGACGGCTCCTCGCGATTAATCAACTCGCTCAGAATGTTTGGCGTCTTTGGGAAGACTCCCTGCGCGATCGATGATGCTATGACGGACAGGCTCACACCACGCTCGCGATTTTGCAGTTCCCCCTGTCTATACCACTTTGAAAGGGAAAACGCGTCAGCAAGCTCTTCTTCCAGCGCAGCTCTTACCGACTCCATCCGGCCGATGAGCTCACGCCGGGCGACAGCGTCACCCTCCAGCTCTGGGCGCGTGTTAAGGACGCGGTCAGACGCAGCCAGCTCCAGACTGAGTTCGGTTATGCGCTCCGCGTTGCCAGGCACACCTAGAATTGCGGATCCGTTCTGAATGGTGCCGCTGAGCTTTTGCGCCCGACTGTCCGCAGACCGCTCTGACTGACCAATTTCCGGCAGACATAGCCAGAAGCAGCCGACGGCCCCCTTCTCAGCGCCAAAGCGTTCGACGGCGCTCTCTACATTCGCTAGCCTGACAATGCGTCGGGTGAACCATCGCATTGTGCCCGTTTCGTGATATAGCCGTTTGGCGAGGATGGGCTGCAGATCGCTCAATGAGGCAATTTGCTCTAGCGGCGGTGCACCGATTTCCGCACGCGCCTGACTCATTGCACCTTCAATGTCGAAATCGCTCCCAGCGAATACACCATAGGCGCCGAGATGTTTGCGTTCGATCAGAATTTTGCGGTGAACCAACTCTTGCAGTGCGACATGAATCTCTTGAGGATCCGCGCCCTGTATAGAGACCGCGAGAACAGACTCCTCAGGCACCAGACCTGTGCCATTGCGAAACATCTCGATGAGTGCGACGGCCTTTACAAGGTCGACATGTACGGGACTGCCGCCTGCTTCGGCGCGATCAACGGCATCGCATGCCACCGCCCATCGATGGCTGTCTGGTGAAGCGAGGATTGCGGGCTCAAGGTTGGCTCGCAGATAGTCCCAGTATTGCGCGGGACCATACATCGACTCCCAACGATTCGGTTGACCATCGAGGAATTCGAGAAAGCCTAACGGTTCGCGCGAGGCCAGAAAGCCAAACGTGCTGCGCTCGTTCTGGCCAAACCTGCGCTTTGAAATAGGGCCCAAAAGGGCTGCTGTGACAGGATGTACTGGCCAGCAGCGCAAGAGCCCTTCGGCCAGACCGGCAGGTGCTCCCGGACGTCTGGTTCTGATCGCGGTTGCAATGGTATCGACGAAAGCTGAAGCGCTCCGACGGATAGCCTCGTCGCCCACCTGTATCGCTCTGCCGATGAGTTCAATGACTTCATCTGTAGCGGCAACAAGAGGAATGTCAACGAACCGCCCTTGAACCTTTGCCCAATCATCTTGCGCTTGCCGCCCAAGGCGCGCCGCGTAAGCATCGAACGGCTGATGAAGGATGCCGACCACAACCAGCTTGCCACTCGTCCGACTGGCTGCCTCTGCAAGCTCCTGGAAGAAGTAGACATCGTCGCCCCCGTGAGCGGACGCCTCGAGAAACTTCCCAAGTTCGTCGATGACGATCAGGACACCCTGCTTGTGAGTCTCCGCAGCCTCAACCAGATCGGCGATAACGTCAGACGCCTTTCGCTTTCCGACTTCTTCGCCCTTCGCTCGCGCGAGCGCCTGCCGCAGTTCCGAAATAACGCTCGCACGCTTTCCAACGACCGGCAAGACCATCCAGCCGTCGCCACGAGACGAAAACGCCTTCGCGACTGCACTATCGGCAGGCAACGCCAAGATTTGCCTCGCCTTTTCGCGTAGCTTGGCGTTCTGGCCGACAAGCGAGCACAACATCAATGCGAGGGAAGACTTGCCTCCACCGTACGGCCCTGTCCACGTGAAGGCTCTCTGCCTTGTATCGACGAGTTGGCGAGCCATGTTCTCCAACAGCGCCTTGGCAGTACCTTGGCAGACGTAACCAGACAGCGCGTCCTCTCGCCCGAAGTCCGTGTCCACGCGGACCGAACGAAGGAATTGCCGGGAAATAGTAACGGCGTCCGACAATTTCCGATCCGGAATCTCGTTATGCTTAGCGCTTCGCATAGGCGGCTCTCAATAGCTTCAGCTTTGTTCCCTCAATGTCATCCAGCGCGCGCCCCAATCGCGTGACCTGACGTATGCCTGCTTGCTCTGTCCACTGAATCTGCCCGTTACTCAACGACTCCAGAGCCGTAAGCCTCTCTGCAACTGAATTTTCATCCAGTTTGAACACGCGCCCCGGTGAACCGTAGTCGTGCGCGACCCGGTCGAAGGCCATCACTGAACCTGAGTGCTCAAGTCGCTGCCAATAGTCCAGCAATGCGAAAGCAAATACGCCGTCGGGGAGCGACCTCTTCAGTCCCCGACGAAATTCGAAAGAGCCCTTTGCGTTCTGCTGAATCAAACCGAGTTCACCAAGGAGCGGCTCACTCATTTCCTCGAGTGATTCGCCACCCACTTTGGGCACGTAGCTGCGTATGCAACATTCGACATCTCTCTTTAGCGTCGCGACGGACACTTTCAACTCTCGGTCCGCCGCAAGGCTGGAAATTAACTTTACGATATGTTCCCGGTCAAAGGTCTGCTGCACGACAAGATTGAACAGCACGTACCATGTCGTGGTCTTCTCGGGAGTAGAAGCAAGAAACCAATGCATGAGCCAGGTCGTCGCAGGCTTCTCGCAAAACGGATCGGCACCTGATGACGGGTCAAACAGAAAATTGGCGAGTCCGGTAGGTCCAAAACCTCCATCTCTTTCTTCAATAATCTTGCATGCCGTAGCCCAAAACCGGATGGCCGTTACCATGTTCTTTCCGACACCAAATCGGACGATCGAATCCTCGTCGGAAAACGTTGATTTCGATACCGGCGCATCATCTCCAGACACTGCGTCGTACGCCTTGCGCAGCCAAAGCTGACGCAAAGGAAAGGTCTCATGTCCGGAAAACTGCATCCGGGAGCTGTTTTTAAAGGTGTCCATGGGGTGATTCTAGCACCCGGACTGGACGATGCCACCAGTTCGCCGTGCGGGTCTTGCAGTGGCCTCCAGTTTGGCAAACTAAAAGCTATCGAATTATTGAAATTGATTTACAAAAACTATGCACTTGGAGGCCTGCTCTCGTCGGAAACCTTTGTGCAGCTTTTCACACGCGTGTTACAACAGCACCGGGGAATGTCCTGACGGGAATGAATCAGCCCGGACCGACCCGCGGCTATTGGGCAATGCGCTCCGGACAGTCAGCGAATCGCCGCCCGTTACCTCATGACCACTCGGTCCTGCGTAAAGCGGCGCAGCCCGCTTTGAGGAGAGTTTGATGAATCGACGCGCCGACACCGTAGGCAAGCGAGTAGGCTCAAGTCTGTACGTTCACCGCGATGCGGCGCTTGACATCGACTCACCGTCGATCGAGCTTTTCCGTGAGGCCCTCGCAGTCATCGCGCAAGCCGAGCCGAAATGGAACGTGGTCAGGTTATCCCTGACAGATCGGGAAGTTGCCTTCCTGGACTATCCCCTGTTCGAATCCGAGCCTTTTCCATGTCTTGCCTCAAGCTGCCTCGTGAAACTGGACCCGGAGCCTCAGTTCAACGTCCGCGATTTTCGCTCGTCCCTCAATCCGCCGATTCTCCACAGGAAGGAGCTCCTTCTCCATCCGGATGACACGCGACGCTGCCACTGGAGCCGCATCACCGCGGATGCGGAGGCAATCGGCCTTTTCGAAGAAAGTTGGAGAATCGGCCTTCGCCAAGATTGGCTTCAGCGAATAGCCGAAGCAGGATATAACCTGATCGGAGACACGTTTGTACCTTCGGGTAACCTTATCGATGAAGGCACTGCAGCCCCCGCGGATAGTCCACAGTCTGCCACCGTCGAGAGATATAGGACGGCACTGACCCGTTTAGGACTGTCAGCTCCGATGCAGGCACTAATCCGATTTGGACTTCTAACGAAAGACAAATCATTGTTCGACTATGGATGCGGAAAGGGCGACGACGTCGAAGGTCTAAACAGTGAAGGCTACAACGCAAGTGGATGGGATCCCCATTTTGCTCCAACGGCACCGCAAGTGCCGGGTGATCTCGTCAGCCTCGGATTCGTTCTGAACGTCATTGAGGATCGCGAGGAGCGTGACCGGACACTAAGCGACGCTTTTGGACTCGCGCGTATTGCGTTGTCTGTGGCTGTGATGACTGAGAGCGCATCAAGCAATCGAGGGCAACCCTATCGCGATGGCTATCTCACTTCGCGCCGAACGTTCCAGAGATACTTCTCACAGGCCGAATTGAAGTCGTATATCGAATCCGTGCTCCAACGCCCCGCTGTTCTGGTGGCGCCCGGAATTGCCTTTGTGTTTACCAGCGATCAGCTTGAGGAGCAATTTCGCCTGGACCGCCAACGCTCATCACGGGTCTATCTTCGGGTCGCGCAAAACCGTCGAACGACACCGCGCGTTCCTCAGCCTCGTATACAGGCATCGACTGCGCTCTACAGCGCAAACCAGAGCGAATTCAACCGCTTATGGACTAAGATGCTACAGCTTGGACGTGGACCAGCACCAGAAGAGGCCGAAGAGTTTGCCGACCTTATCAACGCATGCGGCTCACTCTCTAAAGCTGTTCGCCTGTGCGAGGCAAACAATGATCTGGCAGAGCTGGTACTAGCCCGACAAGAACGAATCGATGACCTGAGGGTCTATTTTGCGCTGCAGGCATTCCGTGACCGGGTCGCGCTAAAAATGCTGAACGTTTCTCTGAAGCAAGACGTAAGATATTTCTTTGGCTCATTAAGCTCTGCGCAGGCAGCCGGCGCTGAACTTCTCAGAACTATCGCTTCGCCTTCCGTCATCGCGGAAGCCTGCGAGCAGGCCGCTCAGAACGGGTTCGGCTACTACCCGGACAACCATTCTTTGCAGGTCCACACGTCGCTGGTAGAAGCACTTCCCACGGTCCTTCGGGCATATATTGGAGCGGCTGCGACCATCTATGGGGACGTCCGAAGTGCGGACCTAGTCAAGGTCCACGTCAGATCGGGAAAACTCACCCTACTTGAATTCGACGACTTCGACTCATCGCCAACTCCGCTGCTTCGGCGTCGCGTCAAGATACATCTTCGTACACAGCAGATCGATGTGTTCGAGTCTGGAGAAAACTACGAACCAACGCTCCTGCTTGGTAAATCGAAGTTTATCAACGAGGAATTCCCCGGATACTCGCAGCAGGTCGCTTTGGATGAGCAGCTCCTGTCTTTGTGCCGATCGCTGCCCGCACATGGGCCGACGAAATCACAGTTTGAACAGCTTCTACGCGACGAACGCATGGAACTATCCGGATTCGAGCTTCGACCCTCACAGGCCATCCCGAGCTTGGACGATGCTTGCGGCAGATGGTACACGTATCGAGACCTGACCCAGTGTAGCGAGACGGCTCAAAGCACCGGGATCGAAAACACGCCGCTTGTCCCGCAAAGCTACAACGCGCTGTTTGCACTCGTTAAAAATATCATCGACCCGGTGATCGATTATTTCGGTCGAATCGAGCTGACCCATGGCTTTTGCTCTCCGCAGTTAGCGCGTGCAATCAAGCGACAGGGCGTCGGCCGAATCGCGACAAACCTCGACCAGCACGCTGCCCACGAAATCAACGGCTCTGGGAATCTAATATGCTCGCGCGGGGGTGCCGCCGTAGATTTTCTGATTCACGACGAAAACATGTATGAAGTTGCCGAGTGGATCACGGCCAACCTGCCATTTGATCGCATCTATATCTATGGGACAGACCGTCCAATACACGTGTCATTCAGCCTCGAACCAGCAAAACAGGTCGTATTCGTAGATAGGAGCGGTGGAAAGGTACGGCCGCGGATCGTGCAAGACTTCTCTGCGCTTCCAAGGTGAGTCGCTAGCAACGTAATGTTCAGTGGCAAGCGATCGGGCGCTCCTGCGGTAAGGCAAAGTTCGCGATCGTATAACTCGGTGCGACCTCGCGCCGAGGCGGGCGCGTATTTCATCGTCGGTCCACTTGCCGAATTGACCGTCGAGCGCGGCCTCGTGCGACGTAAGAACAGCGCGGCATTGGGCACAGATACGCGACCATCTCTGGTACACACGATGCGCCGAACACAGCTGAAGTATCGGCTCCGAAGGTAAAGCTCATCCACAAGCCATATACGGAGGTAGGCCTAGACTCACCATGGATCAACAACGGCACACGTTCTAGCGCTAAATCAGTATCAATAGACGACGCGACGCCAATTTGAAGTAGACAGCGGAACTTCGTCGCAAAATCATGCCGTTTCGTCACCGTGCATGGCGCGGATGCGATCCCGGTGCTTGGCCAAGTAGGCACGTTGCGCGTCCGATGGCGTCGACGCCAGTCGCATGCCACCGTGGATGCCGAGCACGGCCCGTGCGTCTGCGTCTAGCCGCGGCGAAATCACGATTTCCCCATCGTCTCCAAACGCTATCAGGCCGACTTCAAACAACGCATCGAGGTTGGCCGTCAGCAATAGCCCGTTTTCGGGGTCTAGGCGAGCTTCCGGTGTTTCCGCACAATCCTTCCAGCGGTGAATGTGGGCAGCCCGCAGGACCTCCGGCGTAGCGATGCCAGTCACCAAACACCCGCCATGCAGCTGCATAAGTGCGGCACGAAAGCGCCCCTGACCGATGCGCGCCGTGACCTCGCGTCGGACCTCGGTTGACAGGTCGCTGCGCGCGGCGAGTGCCCCAAGTTCGAGGTCAAGCGGGTCTGGAGCAGTGCGTAAGACCGCACCTGCCTCCGAGATGGCGGCGAGATCCTGATCACTCAGCGCTGCGCCAGGCATCAACCCGAGCAAGGTGCCTGCGGGATAGCACGTGCCATCCAAAAGGATTTGTAGCGGATCGGCATCGTCGACACATTCAATTAACGCCGATGCAGCTCGGCGAAGGTCGTTGGCGCACCGCGGTGTGGTGCGCGCGCGCTCGGGCTTGTGGGCGCGCTCTACCGGGAAGCCTAGGGCTGTCAAATGTGCTCGATATCGGTCGTATTCGGACTTCGACAGGTCGTGGCTGATCGGCAATCCAGCAGCCGCGTATGCATTTAAGCGTAGCGCGCGCGGGCTGTACCATAGTCCGTCAATGCCGACCCGCCATTCAGTCGCATGCAGCTTCTCCGCAATGTGCTTTTGGGCAATGGCGTGCTCCATAAATTCGCGCATTGCCGCGGCTCCCGATTCGACGTGCTTTCGCTGCAGCCGCTCCAACTGGTTGGCGTTGGCCAACGGGAAGCCCAAAGCCTGCAGGTGTCGCCGCGCAGCTTTGCCAGCCAGTTGCTCGCTCGTCAGCGTGCCAAGTCCCGCCAGTTCGTGCGCCAGCGCTACGATAGCCTTGGTCGGGTACGTATGGCCGTTAATGACGACCCCATGTGGCGTCGTAGCCTTGAAGTGGGAGACACGCGTTCCTCCATTCCAATATAGGGCGGCTGCCTGGAGATGCGCCTTGGTCAGATTCTGTAGGGTCTCGGGATCACGTGGAGGGGCCATGATCAGTTTCGTTTCGACACCGGCCATTCGATTGACGACGACTAAGCGCATTTTCTTCACCCTGAGCAGCGACGTCTGTGCGCCAACCGACGAATGTACTACTACGCCACTGAAGGCTCACGCAATCGGGTGGCTGGTGAAGCGCGACAAACTCAGCATCGCGAAAGCCCGATAGCGCTGATCGTGACTCACCGTTCTTCGGAGAAAGGCTCCCAAAAGCTGACGAATAGCCGGCGCGTCGCGAGTAAATGACGCATTTCTGGTGGTGGCTTTCATCACCAACGTGATTCTCATGTTGACGCCAAAGCCAATTCGCCCCATAGGCCGCAGTTCGCGTGATCCGCAGCCGTGGTCTGTCGAGTCGTCGCTTCCCGCATTCCATACGACAGCACCTGATCCCATTCAGCTGTCTCCCAGGTTCCACTTGCAATCACGTTGTCTCCGCTGCACCTCGCGCCTTGCCGCGTTCGACAACCGAGTTTCACCCAGCCCGGCAATATGTGAAAATCGAGACTGTATCTGCGGCAGCAATTTGGAATGGGAGAAATAAGCGGTGCGCGAGGAATTATCGAACATCCTGCGGGAAAAATACCCGCTCATCTTCGCTGTCAACCCGCCAGCCGCCGACGCTCTGGATGACATGCCAACGGTATTCTCCATATGGGGATTCGAGTGCGGAGACGGCTGGTTCGATCTGATCGATGTGTTGTGCGCGAAGCTGCAGCTCACCACCAAGCACGGCGCACCGCAGGTCATCGTGGCGCAGGTCAAGGAAAAGTTCGGGACGCTGCGCTTCAGTGTCTCCGGCGCTGACGCGCGACAGCGCGCCATCATTGAACTGGCCGAGATGATGAGCGGCCGGTTGTGCGAAATATGCGGCCACCCCGGAGAAACGATCGACGCGGGTTGGCTGCAAACCCGATGTCCAAGCCACTCGATGAAAGCCTGACCCGTTACATCGAACAGCATGCGGATTCTGAACGAGCTAACGCCGATGTTCGTCGTGGATTACATGGAGCACTTCACCGTGCCGCGCGCTGCTGGACGAAAGCGGTAAGCGATCCCTCAATACAGCAAATCCGCTGTCTGAACTTGCGCCGGTCCTGGCCAGAAGTACGCAGTGTTGACAGAGGTTCGTCCTGGCGGGATCCTGTCTGGACGTCCGCTCCGCGAGCCGCATTCTGCGGGGTCCGTCGCCGGCCACCAGCAACTCAAGAAGGATCGGGCATGACCTCACATCGCAGTATCGATCAGACCGGCGAGCATACAGTCGATCCGTTGTCGGCGGCCATTGCAGCGGTGATGAACGGAACGGAATGGGTAACGGCACAAACAGTCGGCAAACGGCACGCCCCGGAAGCCGCCAATCCGTTTGAAGTGGCGAGCCGGTGGACGCAGGACGCCAGAATTTTCGCCATCGAACTGGCTGGCCAGACCTCGTACCCCGCCTACCTCTTTGACGACACCGGCCACCCGATCCCTGAGGTCGCAGAGATTCTGCGCGTCTTTGCAGGCTATCACCCGTTCCGGATTGCCTCCTGGTTCGAGTCGACCTGCAGCATGCTGCATGGCAGGCGTCCTCGCGAGGTCCTGGCGTCGGACGCCGCGGCAGTCGTGGCCGCCGCAAAGGATCATGTGGTGGGCCCGGTACATGGGTAGTTCTGAACACACCATGCCGCACTGCCCGGTTCATTCATGCCCGCATCCGCCTGATGAAAGATGTCGCCGGGGCATGCACGTCAGCTCGCCCCGTATTTCAACCGGCGGAACCCGACACACGCAGGCTCAACCCGCGCGTCACGTGCGCGTTGCGCCCTGACTGACTTCAGCGCTGGCCGTTGAGAAAGTCGAACCAGTCGTGCGCGTAGGCGCAACCGTGATCGGGAATGCCCGAGCCGGCAAGCTTCCGGTCGAAGAATGTCCGGGTCGGCTCGGGGATTTCATCCAGACGCACGTAGCGAAAGGCTGCTTCGTTCGTGTGAACCGTCACCTCCGGTTTCGCCGGTCGCGGCGGCAACGATTCGGTATCCTGATTCAGCGCAGCGGCAATGCCACGCGCAACGAGGTCCCACACGCTGGTCGCCCATCGCGGATAGCTGCGCACCACGGCACGCCCGCCGATCTCGCCCAGCACCGCATCTTTCAGAACGACGCCGTAATCCGCGCGTGCCCCGAACGGCGCCTCGCTCACCCGCGCGATATCCGCCGTCGCGATGACACACTTTCCGCTTTCGCGCCCACCGGGCAGCAACTCAATGGTGACTCGAAGCATCCGCCTCTCCCTCTCCTTTTGATAACCCCACCGTGAGCCCACCTGCGAAGCTGCTTCCAGCGCGTTCACCCCAGATGGCGCAAGGGCGGCGGGCAGCCTGCCCTTTTCCCGGTGCACGCGGGTCGGGTGCACCCGCCTGGCCCTGGCCGCAAGTCCGACCGGGATCAGCCCGAGGGCCCCCGCCGCGTTCACGCCGGCACCGTGCAATCTGCGGTGCATCCGGTCGCGGCATCCACTCACGATCCTGTTCACACACCGTCATTGCCTGCTCCCCCCTGCTCTTCACGGCGGCGAAAATCCCCCGGACGGAGGATTGGCCTGGCCAGGGCGTCCCGCATCCGGTCCAGAATCCGTCTGGCTGCCTCGTCGTCATCGTCCCAGCACGGGCTGGCATACACGGACGAGTAGCCCTCCGGCTCGCCATTCCGGTAGTACACCTCCCGGAATTCCCTCCATGTCTCACCACCCTCATGAAACTCCATGACCCGGTAGTTCCAGTGAAATTCCGGCGCCGGCTGCGTGGCGTCAGTCAATTGCCTACCGCCCCCAGCGTCCGCCGGCGCGGCAGCGATCGCCGCCTTCATCGACTCCGTGCCTGCGGCCTCACCCTCGTGCCGCACCGCGCCTTTCAGGGTCGTCGGCAACCCGTTGGCGCTGACCTGCTGTTCACGGACCGGCGTGAGCGCCGCAGGCCCGCGCAAGCCGGCATGGTCGGTGGGCGCATCCGGCGCATCGATGCACAGCCACTGGCCCAGCGTGTCCCGCACACAGCCCTGGCACAGGTCCAGACTGACACGTGCGCCATCGCCGAAAATTGAATCGAAGCCGCAGCGCCAGCCGAGCGACACCCTTTCGTACCACTCGGCGGGCTCGTCGGGCGTCATCCGCCGACCACAGCGGTCGCACGTGCAGACCGCGAGTTCCTCAATGACCTTGTCCCGGTATTCGCGCATGGCTACCCCTTTTCCAGACCCGTCGATCCGCGGACCCCGTCCGCAAAATTCCAGACAGGCGTGAGAGCGCCCGTGAGGACAGGCACCTGTGCGCCCCGTGGCGCGGCCGGACATGCGGTCCGGTGAGACCCGGCGCTGTCGGCCAGTCGCGCGGCGAACCCCTGGCCTTTGCTGCCAGTTACCGGCGCGGGGCCCGGCGATTGACGCGACCGCACAGGGCGCTTTCGCCAGGCGGCGCCCAATGGCACGGGCACATCCGGTGTGACGGGGACCGCTTCGTCATTGCCACTCATGAGGGCGGATCCAGACAGGTGTCGTGAAAGGAAGCGACCAATGCAGGCAAGGCATCGACGGCCGTTCAATGCGCTCACGTGGCGCTGCCATCGTGCACCCGAGGATGCGAGGCCGGCAACGCCAGCAGCTGGCCCGGCGCAAGCCGGAGTGCACGCGCCCAGGCGCGAAGTTGCTGCCCCGTGAGCGCTTTCGGAAATGCGCCCCGCTCCCACTGCAACAGCGTGGGGCGCGACACCCCGCAGGCCCGCGCGACTTCCGCAACCGACAGTCCAAGTTCCGCCCGCAGCCGCGCGGCGGGCGGGCCGACTGCCTCGCAGCAGGCCGCAGGAATACGCTCCGGAAGCCCGCCGGGCCCAGCCTGTGTACAGGCGCCTGCGTCGTCCATGAGGGCGGCAGGATCCGGCAACGGCTGCGCCTCGTGACTGAGGAGCCATCCTGGCGGAACCCGCAGAGCTGCTTCGAGCGCGTTCACCGCCGCCGTCGCAAGCGTGTCAGGCAACCTGCCCTTTTCCCAGTGCACGAAGGTCGAGTGCGCCAGATCCGCCAGGGCCGCAAGTTCGGCCTGGGTCAGCCCCGACGCCCTGCGGCGCTCGCGCAGGCGCTGCGCGATCTGTGGTGCATCGGCTCGCGGAATCCATACACGGCCCCCGGTCATCCTGGTCTCCTGCCTGAATACCTGCAAAGTTCATCGAAAGACTGCATGCGACCCACCGCAAGAACGCGGGTTTCCCGCGTCAATGTCCGCCACATTCAGCCGGCAAAGGCGTACGCATTCGCGCGCGCATCATGCAGCGCGTGGTGCTCGCCGCCATGCCGCGTGAAGTACGCGGCGCGCCGCTCCCGGTCGCACCGGCCCGCGATGTTCTCGAGCGTCCACCCGCGCGGCAGCGGACCAGCAAGCAGAAACCGCAGCAGGTTCAGGTCCGTTTCATAGTCGTAGCAGAGCACCGGGCCGGACGTCGCCGGGATGTCGGCAAGCCACGCATGCAGCGCCTCGCGTAGCCGGACAGACGGCATGGCCCGCTCCTCGAAGCGGCCGAGCTGCGGCAGCACCACCGCGCGGACGAAGTCGCTGCACAGCGCCGCATCGTAGTCGGTGCGCTCGCCGTAGAACTCATAGCCGTTCTCGCCCACGATGGCGAGGCTGATGAGCTGGCAGCGCTGGAAGTCCGTGAACTCGGTGTCGAGGAAGTAGCGGTTGTTCCAGCCGCTGTGTTCCCGGGGGGGAACCGGCCAGACCACCGCGCCGTGAAAGCGGGCATCCGTCATGATCGCGCGCGCCTCCCGCCGTCGTCCCGGCGTGCCGCCCCTCCGTCGCACCCCGCCTCCGGTTGCCAGGCGCGCGCGCCCACCGGTCCACCGTCGTCATCCAGTCGTTGAAGAACTACCATCTGGGATTCCCCTGCCTGACCGAAGCCATCCGGCCCATATACGTGCCTGCGTGTCGCCGCGCCCCGACTTTTCCTTCGAGTGGCGCATTCCATTTGCCTCAAGGCAGATCGCTGCCATCTGCCTGCCCGGCTCCGGCGGCACCATGCCGCTGCGGGCCGCTCCGGGCGGGTGCGGACGGGTGAGCAAGGTGCGGGCGGTGGCAGTGCAGCGGCCCGGCAAGCACCGTCACGTGCCCGGGAAACGACAGCGTGGCGGTGCGGGTCGCGTCGTCGCGGGTGGCGAGCGCGAAGCGCCGCAACCGCTCACGCAGCTGCGCCGAGCTCTCGTCCGGCGGCAATGCCGGCGGTTTCCTGTGCCTGCTCATGTCACCTCCCAAGGAGGCCGCACCGGCTGCGGCGACCGCACGCTGGCCGCGATAAGCGGCGGATTATCACGGCCAGCCGGCTTCCGGACGGTGCATCGCGCCGAGCCGGGACTGCAATTCAGCCAGAACGTGCGGCGCGCCAAAACCCCGCACGAGATCCGCCCGCACCTCAGTGATCGCGGCCCACGTCCGGCCAGCCGCTGGCATCGTCGTCGAGCGCGAGCGACGCCTCTGGCCGCAGCAGGCATACGTGACTCCTGACCTGCACGCCACGCGGCACGGACTGAAACCAGCCGGATCCATCCGGGCGCGGAAGGTCGCGCCGAACACGCGCCGGCGCGGTTCCGGCGGCAGACGGCGGGCCGCCTTGCGAACGCAACGGAACACGCGCACCCAGCTCATGGACAGCACGATGCGCAGCTCGCGGGCTCGAGGCATCAGGCAAGCAGCGCGGCGTGCTCGAACAGCGCATGGCCCGGCGGACTCGCGACGTATGGCCCGGTTTGCGGCCGGCGCCACACGTCCTCCGGATGCAGCACGCCATCGAAATCGAGATCCAGCACGACGCCTCCCCGCACGCGCAGCCGTATGTTCGTCTCCTCAACCTCGGTGCCCAGCCTCATTTCCGCAACTGCACCCATTTGCGAGCCGTGATCACGCAGAAGCCGCTGCAGCCGACGCCTTTGCGCGCCAGAGCCGTCTGCCGCGCGCGGGTTTCGTCGCCAGCGCGTACGGAACAGTTAAAGTTCCCCCGGCAGCCGTCGTGAAGCGGGTCACCGTCACCAACCGCTCGCCCTGACTGTACTGTTCGATCTCGGTGACCCCCACCCGAATCTCGTTCAGCGGATCGAGCCTCCAACGATCAACTTCGTGCGCGAATTTTGTGCTCAGCACTGCCGCGCCACGCAGAACAATATCTCCGGCAACGAACTGCTCAAGCGACGCAGCGGTTTCGCGCAGATCCAGCATCACGATCGTCGGGACGCCCCGCGAGCGCGCCCGCGATACCCTGAGAATCAGAACGTCTCGCGGCAGGAGTTGCTGGACCGCTGACCATACGTCTCTGCCCCGCAACCCGCCAAAAGGTACGTTCAATGCAGGCACACGGTTAATTTCACTCGTTACAAACATAAGACGCCAACCGATATCACTTGCTCGCAGGCACGAGCAAAATTTCGAAATTCATCAACAAGCGCTGCAAGCGGACTAGCCGCCCCGAAGCGTATCTGTTCGTCGTTTGTCGCAAAAACTAAACATCAAATGTCTAGCAACTGAACATTCCATGATGTTACCAGAAGCATCCGTTACGGACACGATTCATGTTGGTATGCAACATGAGGTGACGCGAGGGTGGCAGCGATTAACGAAGAGAAATTTGCAACAATGCTGGGGCGCGCGTTGGCAAAGGCGAGGAATGAATCAGGCCTGACGCAGGAAGAGGTCGCCAACAGGCTGGGCGTCGATCCCCAGACAATCAGCAGGCAGGAGCGTGGCGCAAATTGGCCAACGCTCCCGCGCCTCATCGCTTTTGCGAATCTCTATGCCATACCTGTCGCCACACTGCTGACGCCGCCGTCGTCGCATGCACAGGACTTAACAGGCAAATTGAACGAACAGTTAAGCAAGCTCGATGCAGAGGATCGAGCATGGGCGCTGCATCTGATGTCCGATGTCTGCGCCCGGCTTGCCAAGCCTCGGGCGCAGCGCAAGAGCTGAACCACGGCCTTGGGCGAACACCAATGATCCGCCGCCAGTGCAGCTCCTGCCAAAGATAACCCACCGCGAGATCCGCGAACCCAATGCTGTCGTCGTATTTGCGGTACCGACGCAATTCCAATGCTCGTACGCAAACGACTCGCATGCCGTGGGCGGCACGCTTTATCGAGCACGAGGCCCATTCGAGTTGATGACTTGCTCGTTAGCAAGATTAGGTTAGATTGAACGAGAGAAGGGCCCGACGATTCTGTTAGCGTGTCGCTATCGCAGCGGATCGATAAATGCTACTGGCTTGGCTGCTACGGCAGAATCGTCCGAATCAGGTCATTCTGGCGAAGGCTGGCCATCGGCAGCTGCAAGTTCAAGGCGGTCAACAGCCGCGATCATAACTTCACACCGAACAAGACCGCAAAGCGCTAGGAATAGATCGAGCAAAGCATCCAGCGTTACCTGGATGCGCTGGAAACAGCAGATCGCACGCAATCTGCGGAGGCGGAAGCAAAGACCGAACGACTACGGAAAAGGATTGGGACGCCAGACTGCTCCGGTTGCGACTGACGTGGGATCATGATTGTTAGCGACTCGGCATCCGGTTCGTTGTGATCGTCCTGTACGATCAACTGGCCACATACCCAGCGCGCGATACAGATGAGGCTCGCGTGCTCCCCTATTGCTTGATTCCCGCGTCGCTTACGTGAGACTTTTGCATCGATCAAACGCCATGAGAGCTTCACTCAGACTCGGTTTAAAGTGAAAGTACGACTCCGAGTTGCCGTTGATCACCTCGTCCCTGTATGGCGCATTCGACTTCATTTTCGCGTCAATCTCAAGTATGGCATCTGTGAACTGGAGAACACCATTGAGCGGATTGTGAATCTTGCTCAGGACGAAACTGTAAATGACTTTAAGCGGTGGATCGAGCCTAGCATGGAAGGACCCGAGATTGGTGGAACCGCCCCTTCAGCCATGCCCGTGCGAGACGCCGCCGCTGCAACCGATGTGCGTCCGCTACGCGATCAGGAAGGCGCCGCAGTACGCCAGGCCCTTGAGGCCTGTCGATACAACGTGACGCGCTGCGCATCACTACTGGGGATATCCAAGCCCGCACTTTACGCAAAAATCAAACGTTACCGAATCGTTCTTGAGCGACCGCTTTAATTGCTTAACAAAAGCCGCTGCAGGACTGTTGGCGGAGACCTCCAACATCTGACTCATTCCCTTACTTGCATGAATTGCCGGAAACCCATCCTCTCCCTCCGCTGGTAAAATCGCGCGCACCAATTTCGGGTCGCCACCCAGTAACCAGCCGCTCCTTCAACGAGAAAGGGCTCAGCGTGCAAGACACACCTACGATCGAGATCTCAGCATTCCTCGAAAAGCTGGCTCAGCTCGCCATTGACGAGCCGGAAACCGAAGTCAATTTTTTCTCCGTCGGGGGCAGCGGATACCTGGAGAACCCGACGTCCGACTTGCTCGCGCTTTTCATGGGGTGGGAGCCCTCCGCTCCCCGTTGGCTGGCACGGGCGCTCGTCACGCACCTTGCTCGACTCGGGCAGGCTGACGAACAGTTGTTCGCCGGTACCGACTGGTCCAAGGTGCGCGCGTCTCGCGAAGTTTCGGCTTGGGATGATGGCGGAGAATCGCACAAGCGCCTGGACCTCGTTGTCTCGGACGGCAATTTCGTGCTCGGCATCGAGAACAAGGTTTACGCCGCAGTTGACAACCCGTTCAGCGTCTACGACAAGCTGCTCAGGCAGAGGTCGCGCGGTGGGCCGATACTCAGGTGCATTCTTCACGCAACGCCTGACAGCCGGCCTCTTCCGCGAAATTGCAAATGGCCGGTGGTCAGCTATAGCGAGCTCGTCGAGGTCGCGCTTTCCCAGTATGGTGCGGACGTCGTCCTCAGCCCTGTAAGCAAATGGCAGGTTTTATATCGCGAGTTTCTGCTCCATCTGCGTCACCTTTCCCAACCTTCACCGATCTGGACCATGAACGAGGCCAACCTCACCTTCGCGCTCGAAAATCTTCCGAGCCTTATCAAGGCATCCGAACTTCTGGTCCAGTTGGAATCGGGTCTGCGTCGCGCGGGAACGACGGCAATTGAGCAGGTATTCCTGGATCAGGACGTTGAAACAACGATCCGGACAGGTGTGGCCAACTGGGCCGGGAACGAAAAGGTGCTCCGCTTCTTCCCTAAGGTTTGGGGAGGAGAATCACAGGTCGTGCTCGTCTATCTCCCAGACACGGAAAATGCGCGCAATGGCTCGATTCGCTTTTACGTTACCGCATACATTGACCGCAGCACAACGCGAGCAGACCTTGACAAAGTCGAGCGGCAATTCGGAGCTGCGACGAAGAAAAACTCACATGCATGGGTGCACGTGCCGGGTGAGAACTTGACGTGGTTCGAAAGCAATCGCCGGATCCTCGCGCTCAGCGCATGGGCGCGCGAGGAGTCGAAAGAGGGTGCCCTCGCGGCGCTCGCAGATCTGGCGATGTGGGTGCATCGCCACGTATTCAGCTGACCGAGGAACCTACCCCCGCACTATTTCAGGCGGGTCAATGCCCACTCACGGGCCTCGGCCTCGGCATCGACGCCCGCACGAGGCAGTTCCGGCGTACATCGTCAGCATTACCCAGGCGAAGCAGGACGTACTTCTCCGGAACATCTTCGCCGTTCGTTATCGTCATTCCGAACACAGCCAGACGCGGCCCGTCTACATCAACGGGAGCGTCCTTGCCGTGCATGCTGCCACCAATGTACATCCTCGTACACCGCCATTCTCGTCGAGGCGCGTCAGGAAACACCGAAGCGCCTTACGCAGGTCCGCCTTCGAAATGGTAATAACGTTGTCCGTAAAGCCACCTTTTCCCATTACCCGGCCTCAGTGGCGTTGTTCGAGATCAAGATATCCTGTCTCGCCCCTCGTCGACAGAATACTGATTGTCTGGTTCATCAAATCAATGATCTCTTCGGACCCGCTCTTTGCCGCCTCCGAGAAGATTGTCCGTATCGCGCTCTGCTGCACCATATAAGTATCCGGCCTGCATTCTGGATGATCAACCATCGCAGCCAGTATGCGCAGTGAACTCCCGACATCCTGGGTACAAACATTTGCCAACCACCCGACCACATCAAATCCGAAGGTTGGAATGAAGCCGGCATCAAGCATGGCAAGAAGCTGCTCCATGAGCCATGACGTTTCTAGGTGTGGATTGTTTACCCAGTGGCCGATTATCTCGAGCTCGTCCTCATATAAATCGCGGTTGGACTCCCTTTTCGCCGCAGCCAAGCGGGCTTCCCAATAGGCCAGCGCCCGGCTTCGATCCTTCTCGGAAAATTTATCGGGAGGCAGTTGCAAGTACTGCCCCACACTCCACATGACGTGCCGCCTAAGTGCTGCCGATGCATATTGCAGAAATTGAGCAAATAACCCGTGTTCAATTTGCAGTACGTCGTTCAGGTAAAGGATAAGCATATAGTCGCCGAACCTACGGAGACGGAACCGTATGTCGTCACCGCCTGCGTCGTGTGCACGCATCTGCCGCAACTCATCTGCATAGCACCACTGAAGTTCAGCATAAAGGCCGCTCACCGGACGGCCACCGTGGATCAGGTGTGCCTGCCAGGCTGCCTGGTGTAGCGCATCGTCGGCGTTAGGCAGAATCTGATCAAGATTGCCACGTATCCAGTCTGCGCCGAAATAGAAAAGCCAATCTAGATACCGCCCCAAGATGGCGCGGGGAATACGCCCTGAAGGTGAGAGGTCTGCGAGTTGTGTCTCAAGCATTTGCGCAACCTGCGGAAGCATATGCAGGGCAGTACGTGGAGCCACAGAAATCTGGGAGCAACTGCTTTTGCTTAGCCAGAACAACCAAAGCACGCAGAGTTCGAGAGCGGACCCGCGCAGCGTAGCCGTAGCGGCAAGAAAGGCGTCTCGAGCGAAGCGCTCTTCAAAATCTTCGACCTCGGGTTCACGAGGCGCCTTCTCGATAAGAATAAATACGAGGCTTTGAACCGTCGCAGCCTCTTCAAAAGGAATGGATTCCGCACCTCGTCGCAATCCCGACTTCAGCAGTTCGCTCGCGCTGCGGCAAGCTTGTATCCAGCCCTGCTCACCTGCGACGGTTAGATCCGGTTCACCGACTGAGTCTCCAAGCTTGGAAAACGTATGAGAAACCAGATCAAGGACCGGAGCCCAAGCGAAGTTGGACTGGCTCTTGGCGGCGTCTTCCAACCCCTCGAAGAGTTCATGCACGTAGGATGGCGGAACATCCACGAAGCATTTGGCTGATTCAGCATATCTGCCTGGCTCTCGCTGGACCGCGAGGCGCCATTGATGCGCGAACGCCGCCACGGCCTCCCACGGCTTCTCGTTACGCGGCGTCCAGGTACTGAAAAGGTCGACTATTTCGGCAACTGTTTTTGTGGAAAAATCAGATGCCCATAGGGGAGGGTTTTCTTCCCGAGGAAATGCGATACCGTGTTTCCATTCGTCTGGATTCCCATATTTTTCGACAGTCACGTTGAGTTCCGCCTGTACTTCATCAGGAAGTACCGCGCGCCAATGCCATAGCATATCTCTAAGTACCAAAGCGTCAAACATACGCTCGTCTTCTACACTGACAGGCTGCCCTCGCTGCTCTCGACGGGCTTTCCATGCATCCCGGTAGCGGCCTGGTACCGCTCGAACCGAATTTAGCAGTGCGTTCTGCGCGTCCGGCTTCAGGGACGGGTACCAAGCCAGCGCGAGGGCCGCGTACTCTTCCGCATACAATGAATCTTCGATCAGGTCTGAGTCGGTAAGCCAGCTCTGCGCCAGTTCGGGCTCGGAGGCGGGATTCTTCGCTAAAACATGTATCGCTATACGTTTGAAAATGTTGTTTGACACATTGACCAACAAGGTCACAACAGCATGCATAGAGCACGACACCTGCTGAGCGAGCAGTTCGGCGCTGGTCCTTACCGCGCTCACCAACGCACTGTACGTATCGTGTGCGGCATGTTCACCGCTGGCTATCGAGCCCAGCGTAATATGACTGTGATCGACACCCGAACTCTCCCGCAGTTTGCCGTCGGCAATTGCAGCCTCTCTCAGCAGCGCGACAAATAGGCCCAAGGCTTCCAGACCACAAGCACGAGTGAGCATGGTGACCAATGTCGGCAGGCTGTATTCGTACATATGGCGCGCGTATAGCGTGGAGATACCACCGCCTTCCTCGAAAACCTGAAGGAGCGCGCGCGCAACAATGAGCGCAGCGTCGGTCTGCCCTGCCTCAGCAAAGTTCGTCAAAAGCCGCTCAGGAATATGCATCGACATGTTGCGTATGTCGCGGTCGAGCCACCTTGCGACCACTGTCGCGAACGGTGCGGCTTCGTTCGCAGGTAATGCGGCCAAAATCTCCATGCCGATAAAACGCATTTCCCGCTGTTCGAAGTCAGGCGCAATACGTAGTACCGCGATCACCTGTTCGCGCGTTTCCAAGTCTGCAGAGCCGGCCATTCGCAGCAGATAGCTCCCAGCTGGCCAGGCCCCGAACGGAAACTGGGCGCTGGCATTCACATTTGAATGCGTCAGAAGCTTCCTGTTGGCAAGATGTGGAAGCCAGTCCGGAGTCTGCAAGCGCTGGAAGAAGTGCCATTGAAGCGGCAACGCACCTGGAATCTCTTTTTCGAACAGGGCGACCGCCTGTGCCTTGTCGGATACAGATACAAGCTCTTCCACGCGTCGTAATAGAGCACTGTAGCGGCGTTGTAGAGCCAGCGCGACGCCACGCACCACCAATTCGAACGGCTCCTGAAACGCGATACGAAACTCGTCGTCTACATGCAAGGATTTGTGGAACGAACGCTCATGCGCGCGACCTGCCCCCTTGTCAAGCGAAATCCATGAGCCAGCCACGTCACCGTCAAGAGGGAGCCCCAGCCAGCCGATGATTCCAAGGATTTCATCTCTATGATTGCGTCGATTCGGAAGCGCCTTTAGCGCGCGCCGAATCGCAGTGTCATCGAATCCCAACACCGCCAATTCCTGAGCAGCCCGCTGCAAATTTTCCTGCTCAGACACCGAAAATACTTGGCGAGCGTCGGTCACCGTTGTTAGTGTCTGCCGAAGTGAAGATTCGAATTCCCTTAATGCGTGGGCGGCAAGGGGTCGTGAAACGCGAAGCGAAATTTTCTCCCCAACCAAACGGCAGAAGTCGACATATCGATCAGCGAATGCCTGGCCCAGCAGATGACTTAAGAGGTTCGTTGTGTCTCGCTGCTCTTCAGACAAGTCCGATTCATCTTCTCTTCCGATCGTCATCTTTCACCTCAATGTAATCGACCAGGCGAGATGCGTTCGCGAGACTTCCGGGCAGATCGAATCGTTCTCGACGAGGGTATATCGCTATCTTCGCCACGAATTTGACCATAAGTCCCGGAAAAAATGGTCGGGCATGCGACGCGTGAGCGCACTCTTAGTGCTCTCCTTTTCCCTTCCTGCCCCGCTTCACTTCGGACTTGTCACCCCTTCGGTTTAAATCGTCGAGCGGCTTGTCGAGATCTTCAATGTTCAGCCCGAGTTCGCTGCAACGGACAGCAATGCGTTGCCAACGCTGGAACCACGTTTGCTCCAGATCCTGGTACCTCTTCACCTTACTTTCCAAATCCCTAACCGTCTGATCAAAATATTTCCGTTCTTCGTCCCTGGAGCGCGAAGACGATACGCGCGCCGGATCAGCAAGTGCGTGTTTCGCTTCGTCATAGGCCAACTTGATTCTCGGATGGCGGCTTAGCGCCTGACGGGTATAGCCCGAAAAGGCTTCAATTTTTTCCCACGTAAGCTTGGTACCAAGCTCGCGGTCACGCCACCTCTCCAACTCGGAAATGATAGTGAGTGCTTTCACGTCGCTGATCTTTGCACTCGCCCTGATTACCTTGACCATGCGTTATTCCCCAACCCAATATTCGGTTGCGTCGGCCTACCTGCGCGATCATCTTTGATGCAAGCGACCCGGTGTTCCAGTATGCGATAGACCTTCGATACTTCAACGTCAGCGCATAATCAACCGCTTTCCTCGGGAACTGGTTCAGAGAATTCGCCGCCGCTATCAAGACCATTCTCCGCGATGTACCGATCGATATCCGATTTGTTCAGCGCCGACGATTTCATCTGCTTCAGGAGCTGACGGTACTTCGTTTTCAGGTGTTTCCACCAGTCACTCTTGACGATCCCCCCTGCTGCCTTGCGCCCAAGTGCGGCGCGGATAGTCCCCTGCACGAACGCCATTTGACGCAACAGCGCGTCCTTGCGTTCCGGGTCACCTTTCTCCCAAACGTATTCATCACAATCGGCCGTGCACTCCAGATACTTGGGGCATGGCATCATCTGGAAATCGTGCACGCACATCCCTGGGCCAACGTCGTGGACGGCCTGAACACGCGTAAGCAAGAAACCTCTGGCGACATCAGTCGGCAGTGGCTTGACAATATCGGCGACCTTGCCCTCTACCTTGCCCGCCATGATATCGTCAACCACCTTCCTCGCCCGCTGCGCAGGTGTCAGATGTTGATACGCTCTCGTGTCCGTCGGATTCTTCCGCCCGAACCATTTGGTCTGAACCAGATCCGGAGCCCCTCCCTCATCCAGCAGATTGTTCAGAAAGTGACGGAACCCTTTTGAACTGATATCGATGGGATGCCCGTCAGCGTCAACGATGCCGGAGCGGTCAAAGATGCTTCTGGTCCCTGTGCGAGCCGTCAGGAAGTCACGGATCTGCAGATCGGCGACCGGCTGTGCCGCATAGAGCAACGTGGTTTTGGTTCCACGATGCATCTGGTTCGTGTAAACGACACACAGGGCTTGATGAAGTTCCAGTCCCTTCCCTTTCGGTCCACGCAGCATCGGTAGTGACCAATGATCCCGGATGATGCCCGCCAGGAAGTCCGGTTTTCCAACCCGAATTTTCTTGTTAACGACTTCGTATGGAATATTGCGCTGCTTGAGAAACTGCGCGACATTCCGGCCTTCAAGGCCGACGAGTTGAAGAATATCTCCAGGGCCCAAAATTGGCTTTATTTTTTTTCCAGCAAGGAGTCTTCCAGTGCGGCTGAACGAGCGTGCGACGTTTCGAGCCCCGTCTGTCAACTCGTGTAGCTCCCTAATTGCGCCTTCCACAAGTTCAACAGTTGCACTGAGGAGTGGTTTCACTTTCCACTCAACGGTAATATGGTCCCGCCGCCCCTTGAGCCGCGCATATCGCAAGCTTCTGGTGCCGTCGCGCTCGGTCAACAGCGGATCTTCTGGCAAGGTGAGGACCTCACCTATTCGCAGCCCCGTGCACACGAGAATGGTCGTAATCAGGATGGCTATACGATCAGGATTCGCTACGCCATTGACAGGGCCCTTACTCGGGATATTCTGGTATAGCCACCCCACCGCGCGAATAGCCTCTTCTTTCGGAAGACGGTCATCGGGCTCCGCAACGGGGAGTACGTCTTCGATACGGTCTGTTCCGAGCTTTTCTGGCCGGACCTTCTTGCGACACCGCCAGTCAAGCCGCAGCCTGCAGAGCCCGTTCGCGTCCAGCATGTCCGCGAACTCTTCCATATGGCCAACGGCCTTATACGCGGAGACCTCGGACTCCCGCTTGAAAACCGCGGCGGCAGCAAGATCGAGATGCGCTGGAGTTATCAGACTGATGTCGTAATCGACGGATTTCAGTACATCGTAGACATAGCGTGTCGCGCGAACAAATACCATGTGACTCGGAACGGATTGGCCTCGTTTGGAGTGACGTGCACAAACGAGCGACTTGACCACGTCACCGAATACACCGGCAAGAGGCTCGCCATCGATACGCGCCTTCTGCGAATGCTGCGTGAACAGCAAATTATGAGGCTTGCCGTTCGATTTATATCCACGATCCCGCGACGCATATGACGCTTCCACGTCCCAGACCGGCTCCTCCCAGGTCACATGAAGAAAGGGGTTGGAGATCTTCGAAAGCGCTATCAGGGTGGCCTGGTTCGCGATCCAGTTATCGCACGGCAGCCCGATGACTGAGCCGACGGCTGCCATCGACTTACGTTTGCGTGCCTTTCCGTCGGACATAGGCGGCCACCTCCATTATCACCTCGCAGACGGCGTAGATCACGTCGTCGAGCTGGATCGCAATCTGTAACGAGTATTTTTTTCGACGCTCTTCCCGGGTTGCGAGTAATTCAGTCAGGACGGCGTCATGATCGGCTTCCACGAACGGTTCGAATTGTGGGCAGCAATAGCAGGTAAAGGGAGGATCAAGCTGACAGCTCTTCTTCTTGCCGCAGCCGCCAATGTCGACCGGGTCGACGACATGCTCAGCTCCAAGAAACGTCACGGTTTTCTCGGGCTTCTCGCCATTTGTCGAATCCGCGGCAGATTCAACTATTCTGCCCTTAAACAGCTTCATTAGAGGGCCGAGGCGGAGCGCGGCAGCGCGGTCGAGGATGCGCGTCAATCGCTTTCCCTTGAGCGAATAGTAAACCTGCACGTGCTGGGTATCCGAGTGATCCAGCATTGCCGCCAAGGTGCGCCTGGCCACCCCCCGCTCGACCATGGTCGTCGCAAACGTATACCGCAGGCGACGTGGCGTAATGAACAGGCGCTCATTGGTTCTGGGTGATTTCAGATTCAGCCGGTCCACAAACCTTGATAGCAGGTTACGATAGACGTCAATCGGAAGATGATATTTGTATTCACTCACACCCGTTTCGTCAAACCATGGATCTGGAGTCGATCGCATAAAGAGCGGACGCGGAGATTGTCCGCATTTGATCACCCTGTTGCTCTCGATTAGATCCTGGATGATCTGGACGAGTCTTTCATCGACGCGCTCGTCAATGAATGCGGCCCGCGGTCCAATTCCCGGCTTCTTGATGCGGGGAATGGACAGAACCCACTGGGGCGGTACCTCGAAGCCTGCGAGCGCATTTTTCAAATCCTCCTCGCGAAGCAGGCAGTAGTTGGACGGGTTACGACCAAAGGCCAACCCCAGTGCCGCCGCAGCCCTTTGCATGACGTGCTCACGCTCGGACGAATGATCGTCCAGAATTGCGTGTTGAAGCACTGAGACTTCAACGTCCCAAAGCGGTCCGGATTCCTCATCTTCGAGTTCGACTGCAATTCCTGACTCGCGCCCGGGCACATGAATCTGATCTAATTCAAGCGCATATTCTTCGTCAAAGCCGAGGCAACTTAGTACGTCGGACGACCTGCGATACCAGTCTCGTAAACAGTAAAACTCCTGCATTCGTTTGCGCGCGCGAAGATGCTCGATAGCGGCACTCACGTGAGCACGAAGTGCGTCGGCCAGTTCGGCTGGATGTTTATCCCCCGCCATTGCTTGCCACGAACGGAGTACTCTTTCCGATTCGAGATTGCTGTGCCCTCCACCTCGCAAAGCGAAAATCACTGATCTCAATGCGAAGACAGCTGCGTTCGCAGATTGCTGCTTGACTAATTGCTGGACCCATCGTCGAAGCGAGTATTCGACGACAGAGTTACCGTCTTGAATTGTCTCCCAGTTGAACGACTCCCTGCGTGTTGGAGCGTTGAACTTCCATAAGACGCCGCTCAAGTCCATCGTTCGTCCGTCGCGATCTATGATCTGGTTCTCCAGCGGCGACAGTCCGAACTGACGGAGCTTACGACCCAACTGCTGGTTTATCTCGTCGTTTGTCACGATTCAGCTCGCTTCGCTTGCACTGCCGAAAAGCGACTGCTGATACGCCAGTCCGATCTCGGCGGCTTCCCGGCGTGTTGCGCCCTCGACGTACGGCGCGATTGACTGGTCAGAGCGCCAGCCGAAGAAGGTTTGCATGTCCTTGTCGATATCCGATTCATCGAGGCCCCTGCGGCGGGCGGTTTCCTTGAAGTCGGTCGCACAGGTACTTCTCAAGCAGTGCGGATGCAGATCGGCGAATTCAGGATGCCTCAGGCCGATCTGGCTGACGATCCCATTCACCCGGTTCAGGCTCAGCGGCAGACCCGTCCGGCTCAGGAACAGAAACGGCATCCGATCCGCCAGACGGGTTTCCCTCCGGGTGACACAGATAAACTGATGCAGATCTCTGGCAAGCTGCCGCTCACAGGGCAAATGGCGGGACTCGGTCTTGACCTGTGGTTCATTGATGCGGGGATCGTCATCATCGTCAGGTGAGCGCTCAACGCGAATCTCCGGGATCGCTCGCGTGAGATGGCAGTCAGAAGTTCGCAACTTGAGAAGCTCCCCCCGCCGCAGGCCGAGCGCCAGCATCAAGTGAATGATGAGACGGTTCCTGACGCGACAGGGCCTTTTCCAGGGATTCTCAGGGCTGTCGACCTCGCATATCGCCAGCAGTCTCCGCGTCTCAGGCTCCAGAAGGGCTTTGGCATGTTCCGATGATTGCGTGCGCCCTTTGGCGGCATCCGCGAACATCTGCTTGCAAGCAGTTTGTTTTGCCCGAATGTCCTTGATGTCGTTACTGCCGACAGGCCGGGCACTGATCGCTGCATTGAAGTGCCAGTCGACAAATTGCCGTGCGACGTCCAGACGGGACTTGACCGAGCTGGGTGCGACAGCCAATGACCGGACTGCATCCGCTGTGCGGAAATTGCGGCGCAACCAGGAGCAAAGGCTGTCAATCTCGTTCTGGGTCAGGCCGTTCCCGCTCTCCAGGCGTTCACGTAGCGAGAACTTTTGCCGGAGTGACCATGCATAGATGAAACCCAGTATTCGCGTGACCTTCAGGAGGCTGTTGAATGAAAGCCTGCGACGCAGGCGCTTGAGGATATAGAGATTGATCCAGACGACTGGCTGGCGATCGGCGTCAAGCAGGATCGGAAGGCGTTCGCCCTCCGGATGCCGGACGGTTACCACGAAGAACAGATTGGCCATTAGCCCCTCCTCAAGGGAAGTCAACAGCACAATAGGTGATGTTTACGTTTCTACCAAGGAAAACGTGTGATCACCAGCAACGGAGCCTGTTTCGTGGCAGCAATGTTTACATAGGCCATTACGAACAAAAACACAGCTTGCCGCGGTATACCCTCCGCTCAATCTTGTCATTTCTCCTGGGCCGCAAACCCTAGATAGATAAAGAAAAACCCCACCAAAAGGCGGGGCTAATCTTTACATTTTTCAATTACGGGAGTTCAGAACGGAATATCGTCGTCCATCTCGTCGAAGCCGCCGCCGGCCGGCGCGTTCGAGCGGCCACCGCCGCCCGCACCCGCACCCGCACCGCCACCGCTCGAGCGCGGCGCGCCGCCACCCGAGGCCGCACGGCCGCCGCCGCGCGGTGCGGACGGCTCGCGGCTGTAGCCGCCGTCATCGCCCATGTCGCTGCCCGACGACGCGCCGCCGCCGCTGCGGCCGCCCAGCATCTGCATCTGCTCAGCGACGATTTCCGTCGAGTAGCGGTCGGTGCCGTCCTGCGCCTGCCACTTGCGCGTGCGGATGCGGCCTTCGATATACACCGACGAACCCTTCTTCAGGTATTCGGAGACGATCTCGGCCAGACGGCCAAAGAACGCCACGCGGTGCCATTCGGTCATTTCCTTGAACTCGCCGGACGTCTTGTCCTTGTAGCGGTCGGTGGTCGCGAGGCGGATGTTCGCCACAGCGTCGCCGCTGGGCAGATAGCGCACTTCCGGTTCGGCGCCGAGATTGCCGACGAGGATCACCTTGTTCACGGATGCCATGAGTTTCTCCTGTTGATTCCGTTGCGTTTGAGCGGCCACGCGTTTCGCGCATCGGCGTCACATTGCGATGCGCGGCGCGCGGTCCGCCTCTCGCGAAAAATGTTGCGGCGAACGCCGGGTTCGCCTCAAAGCAGAGGGCGGGCGCGCTTGCGACCCCGCCCGCGGCGCTTGCCTGAGGCCTGGCCCCATCAAGCCCGCTTGGGCTGCACCTTCAGCGGCACCTTCATATAGGCCGCGATTATAAGCCAGCACAGAACGAGCCCCGAGCACGCGTAAAACACCGCGCTCGCGCTATCGTGCTTGAGCAGCCACCCGCCCACCACGCCGCCGAGCGCAAGCCCGATCGACTGGGTGGTGTTGTAGACGCCCGTAGCCGCGCCCTTGCGGTTGCCCGGCGCGAGCTTGGACACCAGCGAGGGCTGCGAGGCCTCCAGGATATTGAACCCGAGGAAGTACACGAACAGCACGGACGCCACAATTGCAATGGTATGCGCAAGCGAGCCAAGCAGAAGCTGGCCGATCAGGATAAGCCCAATGGCCGAGACGACCACGGCCTTCATCTTGCCCCGCTTTTCCGCGGCGATGATGGCGGGCACCATCAGGACAAACGAGAGGCCCATCACCGGCAGGTAGACCTTCCAGTGCGACGCCACGGGCAGGCCCGCATCCACGAGCAGGCGCGGCACGACGAGAAAGAGCGCGGTCTGCGTGGCATGCAGCACAAGCACGCCGAAGTTCAGGCGCAGCAGCTCCACGTTGTGCAGGACTTCGGCGAACGGCGCGCGCACGTGCACGGGCTTGGGCGCATCGGGCACGATCCACAGCACGACGCCGACCGCCAGGATCGAGAACACGCCGACGAGCGCGAACAGGCCGCTCATGCCCAGCCAGTGGAACACGATGGGCGCGCCCACGATCGCCACCGCAAAGGACATGCCGATCGAGCCGCCCACCATCGCCATGGCCTTGGTGCGGTGCTCTTCGGAGGTGAGGTCGGCAATGAACGCGAGCACGGCGGAGGACACCGCGCCCATGCCCTGGATCACCCGGCCGACGATGATCCACGTCATGTCGTGCGCACCGGCCGCGACGAAGCTGCCGATCGCGAAGATCACGAGGCCGGTGGCGATCACGCGCTTGCGCCCCAGCATGTCTGAGGCCCAGCCATAAAAGATGTACAGGAGCGACTGCGTGACGCCGTAGGCGCCGAGCGCGATGCCAACGAGCAGCACGTTGTCGCCGCCGGGGATGGTTTTCGCGTAGACCGAAAACACCGGCATGATCATGAAGAGGCCCAGCATGCGCAGCGCGAAGATCGCGGCGAGCGACACGGTCGCGCGCATTTCGGGCGCGCTCATGCGTGAGGAAGTAGCGGGTGAATTGGAGGACATCGGAGCGTTTTTTGATTGGGCCGCCGCTGCGCGCGCGTTACGCTGGTCCCAAGCCTGAAGACATTCCCGGCCGCCTGCTGTCGAACCTCTTTCGGCGCCCCCGCGCAACCATTCGGGACCCTTTCAAAGACTGTCAGCAAGCCGTAACGGCGGTCTGGAAAAGTCGTTATAGTAGCAGGTTTAGCCTCCCTTTCTCCCGCAGGTTCATGGAACAAATCCGTATCCGTGGGGCCCGAACCCACAACCTGAAGAACGTCAATCTGGACCTGCCGCGCCACAAGCTCGTGGTGATCACCGGGCTTTCGGGCTCGGGCAAGTCGTCGCTGGCGTTCGACACGCTCTACGCGGAAGGCCAGCGGCGCTACGTGGAAAGCCTCTCGGCCTACGCGCGCCAGTTCCTGCAACTGATGGAGAAGCCCGACGTCGACCTGATCGAGGGTCTGTCGCCGGCCATCTCCATCGAGCAGAAGGCCACCTCGCACAACCCGCGCTCGACGGTCGGCACGGTCACCGAGATTCACGACTACCTGCGCCTGCTGTACGCGCGCATCGGCACGCCCTACTGCCCGGACCACGAGATCCCGCTCGAGGCGCAAAGCGTCTCGCAGATGGTGGACGCCGCGCTCGCGCTGCCCGAAGAGACCAAGCTCATGATCCTCGCGCCCGTGGTGGTCGACCGCAAGGGCGAGCACGCCGAGCTCTTCGACGACATGCAGGCGCAGGGCTTCGTGCGCTTTCGCGTGCGCTCGGGCGGCGGCACCGCCAACGAAGGCGAGGCGAAGATCTACGAAGTCGAGTCGCTGCCCAAGCTCAAGAAGAGCGAGCGGCACACCATCGACGTGGTGGTGGACCGCCTGAAGGTGCGGCCCGACATGAAGCAGCGTCTCGCGGAGTCGTTCGAAACGGCGCTGCGTCTCGCCGACGGCCGCGCCATCGCGCTCGAAATGGACACGGGCCGCGAGCACCTCTTCAGCTCGAAGTTCGCCTGCCCGATCTGCTCGTACTCGCTGCCGGAGCTCGAGCCGCGCCTCTTCTCGTTCAACAACCCGATGGGCGCGTGCCCGGAGTGCGACGGCCTCGGCCAGATCACCTTCTTCGACCCGAAGCGCGTGGTGGCGCATCCATCGCTCTCGCTCGCGGCGGGCGCGGTGAAGGGCTGGGACCGGCGCAACCAGTTCTACTTCCAGATGCTGCAGAGCCTGGCGGCGTTCTACGATTTCGACATCGACACCGCGTTCGAGGACCTGCCCGAGAAGGTGCGCAAGATCCTGCTCTACGGCTCGGGCAAGCAGGAGATCCCGTTCTCGTACATCAACGAGCGCGGCCGCACTTCGGTGCGCGAGCACGTGTTCGAGGGGATCATCCCGAACCTCGAGCGGCGCTACCGCGAAACCGACTCGGCCGCCGTGCGCGAGGAGCTGTCGAAGTACCAGAACAACCAGGCCTGCCCGCATTGCGAAGGCACGCGTCTGCGCCGCGAGGCGCGTTTCGTGCGCATCGGCGCGGGCGATGAGGCGCGCGCCATCTACGAGGTGAGCGGCTGGCCGCTGCGCGACACGCTCGGCTACTTCCAGACGCTGCGTCTCGAAGGCGCCAAGCGCGAGATCGCCGACAAGGTGGTCAAGGAAATCGTCGCGCGCCTGATGTTCCTGAACAATGTCGGGCTCGACTACCTCTCGCTCGAGCGCAGCGCCGAAACGCTCTCGGGCGGCGAGGCCCAGCGCATCCGGCTGGCCTCGCAGATCGGCTCGGGGCTCACGGGCGTGATGTACGTGCTCGACGAGCCGTCCATCGGCCTGCATCAGCGCGACAACGACCGCCTCATCTCCACGCTCAAGCACCTGCGCGACCTCGGCAATTCGGTGATCGTGGTCGAGCACGACGAGGACATGATCCGCATGGCCGACTACGTGGTCGACATGGGCCCCGGCGCTGGCGAGCACGGCGGCATGGTGATCGCCGAGGGCACGCCCCAGGAAGTGGAGAACGACCCGGCCTCGATGACCGGCCAGTACCTCTCGGGCGCGCGCCGCATCGACTACCCGGACGAGCGCATCGAACCCGGCGAGCGGCGTCTGCGCATCATCGAGGCGTACGGCAACAACCTGAAGCGCGTCACGCTCGACCTGCCGGTGGGACTGCTCACCTGCGTGACGGGCGTCTCGGGCTCGGGCAAGTCCACGCTGATCAACGACACGCTTTATCACGCGGTGTCGCAGCATCTGTATGGTTCGTCGGCGCAGCCGGCGCCGTTCGAGGCCATCGAGGGCATGGAGCACTTCGACAAGGTCATCAACGTCGACCAGTCGCCGATCGGCCGCACGCCGCGATCGAACCCGGCCACCTACACGGGTCTCTTCACGCCCATCCGCGAGCTGTTCGCAGGCGTGCCGGCGGCCAAGGAACGCGGCTACGAATCAGGCCGCTTCTCGTTCAACGTCAAGGGCGGCCGCTGCGAAAGCTGCCAGGGCGACGGCGTGCTGAAGGTCGAAATGCACTTCCTGCCCGATGTCTACGTGCCTTGCGACGTCTGCCACGGCAAACGCTACAACCGCGAAACCCTGGAGATCCAGTACAAGGGACGGAACATCAGCGAAGTGCTCGACATGACCGTCGAGGCCGCCTACGAGTTCTTCAAGGCCGTGCCGGTCGTGGCGCGCAAGCTCAAGACGCTGCTCGACGTGGGTCTCGGCTACATCCGCCTCGGCCAGTCGGCCACCACGCTTTCGGGCGGCGAGGCGCAGCGCGTCAAGCTCTCGCTCGAACTCTCCAAGCGGGACACGGGCCGCACGCTGTATATACTCGACGAGCCAACCACGGGGCTGCATTTCCACGACATCGCGCTCTTGCTGGAGGTGATCCACCGGCTTCGCGACCAGGGCAATACGGTGGTGATCATCGAGCATAATCTCGATGTCATCAAAACCGCCGACTGGATCGTGGACATGGGCCCCGAAGGCGGCGCGGGCGGCGGCCAGATCGTCGCGCAGGGCACGCCCGAGCAGGTGGCGAAGGCGAAGGCGAGCTTCACGGGCCGCTATCTCGCGCCGCTGCTCAAGCGCCAGGCGGCTGCGCTCGACGCGGCCTCGGGAAAGTAAGCAGTAGAAAACGCTGCTCCGACAACCGCTGCAGCGGTTGCCACAGCAACAACAGAACGGGGGCGCTTGCGCCCCCGCGGTTTGGAGACGGAATACACCCAACATGGTCAAGCGCAACGAAGCGACCGACGATAAACAGGTGCGCGACCTGCGGCCAAGGCCGGTCAGGCTCACGAGCGATATGAGCCTGCCGAAACTCTCGGCAGTGGAGATAGGCAGCTATATGGCGGCGCTCGCCGGATTGTGGGCGGTGCTGCATCTGGACCTGCTCGGCGCGCTGCTCGCGGGGATGCTCGTCTTTCAGCTCGTGCACACCATCGCGCCGCTGATCGAGCGGCGCATGCCGAGCCAGCGCGCGCGCTGGCTCTCCGTCGTGCTGGTTTCCATTGTGATCGTGGGCGTGCTCACGGGCATTACCGTGGGCGTCATCGAGCAGTTCGAAAGCGACGTGCCGAGCGTGCAAAAGGTCATGGCGCAGATGATGACCTTCGTCGACCAGGCGCGCGGCAAGATCCCCGACGCCATCGCGGCCTATCTGCCCGTCGACGTCGCCCAGATGAAGCTCAAGGCCATCGCGCTCATGCACGAGCACGCCACCCAGCTTGGCCAGGGCGGCAAGAACGCCGCGCGCATCTTCGGGCGGATCGTGATCGGCATGATCATCGGCGCGATCATCGCCATTGGCGCGCAGAAGAACGCCACGCGGCTGCCGCTCTCGACGGCCTTCGTCACGCGCGTGGCGCGCTTCGCCGATGCGTTCCGCCGCATCGTGTTCGCGCAGGTGAAGATTTCGGCCATCAACACCGTGTTCACCGGGCTCTTCCTGCTGCTCGTGCTGCCGCTCTTTCACGCGCCGCTGCCGCTCGCGAAGATGCTTGTCGTGGTGACTTTCGTGGTCGGTTTGCTGCCGGTGATCGGCAACCTGATCTCGAACACGCTGATCGTCGCGATCGCGCTCACCGTGAGCCTGCCCGCGGCGGTCACGGCGCTCGTGTTCCTGATCGTGATCCACAAGCTCGAATATTTCCTGAACGCACGCATCGTGGGCGGCCAGATCGAGGCGCGCACGTGGGAGCTGCTGGTCGCGATGCTCGTGATGGAGGCCGCGTTCGGCCTCCAGGGTGTGATCGCCGCGCCTATCTTCTATGCCTATATCAAGCGCGAGCTGATCTATCTGCGGCTCATTTGAGCGTGCGGCGGGGCGGTTTGCCCCGCCTTGGCCTCTGCATCGGCCACGTCTTCGGCTGTTGCTCCGAACCGGCCGTCGCCCCTCGCGCGGCGGCCCGCCTGATCCCTCGCGCGGCTCGCCCTTCCCCTACAGGAAGTTGTGGCAGCAACGGGAGATCTGGACTACCGCAGATTAGCGGAACACCACCGTCTTGTGCCCGTTGAGCACGATGCGATGCTCGACGTGCCACTTCACCGCGCGCGCGAGCGTCACGCACTCGACGTCGCGGCCGATTGCCGTGAGCTGGTCCGGCGTCATGTTGTGATCGACGCGCTCGACTTCCTGTTCGATGATCGGGCCTTCGTCGAGATCGGACGTCACATAGTGCGCCGTCGCGCCGATCAGCTTCACGCCGCGGTCGAACGCCTGGTAGTACGGCTTCGCACCCTTGAAGCTCGGCAGGAACGAATGGTGAATGTTGATCGCACGGCCTTTGAGCGCATCGCACAGCTGCGGCGAGAGAATCTGCATGTAGCGCGCGAGCACCACGAGGTCGGCGCGCTCGCCGTTCACCACTTCGAGCACGCGCGCTTCCTGCGCGGCCTTGTCCGCCTCGCTGCCGCCGAGCAGCGGGAAGTGATGGAACGGGATGTTGTAGCTCGCCGCGAGTTGATAGAACTCCTTGTGATTCGAGATGATCGCGGGAATCTCGATGGAGAGCTGCCCGGTGCGGTAGCGGAACAGCAGATCGTTCAGGCAGTGGCCGATCTTCGAGACCATGATCACCACGCGCGGCTTCACGTTCGCGTCGTGCAGCTCCCAGCGCATGCCGAACTCATCGGCGAGCGGCGTGAACGCGGCGCGCAGGCCCTCGAGGCCCGGGTCGCCGCCCACTTGCTGGAAGTGCACGCGCATGAAGAACTCGCCCGTGTGGCTGTCGCCGAACTGGGCCGAATCGAGAATATTGCTGCCGCGCTCGAACAGGAAACCCGACACGGCATGCACGATGCCCGGCCGGTCGGCGCACGACAGTTTGAGAATGAAGCTGTGATCGGTCGACATGACCCTGGTAACTCCCGTCAATTCTTTGGTGATTCAGAAGGGCTTTCGGTACTGACGAAAAAACCGGCGCCCTTTCACAGCGTCGGCGGCTCGAAGATCGCGGCGATGCCCTCGCACGCGTCTGCGTCTATCCATTGGCGGCGCAACAGCAGATCGAGCGTCGCGAGGCTCGCGTCCACCGTCATCTTGCCCTCTTCGATCCAGCGCGCGGCTTCGTCGATGCGTGCGAGGCGGTGCTCGCCGACTTCGCCGTCCTGATTGTGCGGCACGAAGTCCTCGGGCAGCGCGAGGTCGTAGACGAAGATCTGCTCGGCCTGGGTGCCCTCGGGCAGCGACTGCAGCACGTGCACGGTGCGGCCCGCCTTGGCCTGCGCAGCCAGCCCGGCGGCGACGCCCGCCTCTTCCCAGCATTCCTTCACGAGCGTCTCGTCGATGCCGAAGCCCCAGCCGATGCCGCCCGCCACGACGTTGTCGAGCATGCCGGGGTCGGTGGCCTTGGTGTCGCTGCGGCGCGCGATCCAGAGCTGCGGCGCGCGGGGCGAAGCAGAGCCCGCGTATTCTACGACGCCGTTCAAGTGCACCGCATACGTCATCGTGCCGAAGAAGCGCGAGGCGGCGCGCTCGATGAAGGCGAGCGGCGGCGCGTCGAAAGCGTTGCGGATCGCGTAGGTCTCGTCGCGCCAGCCGGGAATGCAGCCCTCGGCGGCGAGCGCACCGATCACGGCGCCCAGCGCGGCGCTGCGCGCCGTCACGCTGTCGAACTTCGCGGCGAGCGTGACGCGCGCGCGTTCGCCAATATCAGCGATCTCGAACACATCGGGCCAGCGCGCGAGCAGGGCAACGTCGCCGCGGCGGATCCAGCCCACGCGTTCGTCGCCGAAGAAAAACGGCAGATGCGCGCTCGCGTCGAAGCGGCGCGCGTCGGTGATGCAAGGCAAGGTCATCTCGTGAAGCTCCAGGCGTCGTGCGGATGCGTCAGTCGCGCAGCGCAATGCGCATGCCGATGGCGATGAAGGTGAGCCCGGCGAGGCGGTCGAGCCACAAGCCCGCGCGCGGCCGGCGCTTGAGCCAGCCGCCGATGGTGCCCGCGCACAGCCCGAACAGCGAGAACACCACGACGGTCTGCGCCATGAACACGAGGCCAAGCTCGAGCATCTGCAGCGTGACGCTCTGCGCGCCGTGGGTATCGACGAACTGCGGCAGGAACACGACGAAGAAGAGCGTCACCTTCGGATTCATCACGTTGCCGAGCACGCTCTGGCGAAAGATCGTGGCGAGCGGCTGGCGCGGCTTGTCGCCGGCGGCGGCCAGGCCCTGGCTGCGCAGCGCCTTCACGCCGATCCAGATGAGGTACGCGGCGCCCGCGAGCTTGAGGATCTGGAACGCGAGCGGCGACGAGCGCAGCACGGCCGCAATGCCGAGCGCCGCGAGCGTCGTGTGGAACGTCACGCCCGCGGCAAAGCCGAGCGCGGCGACGAGGCCCGCCGCGCGGCCCTGCGAGATGCCGCGTGCGAGCACTTGCAGGTTGTCGGGACCGGGCGCGAAGGTAATGGCGAGCGAGGTAGCGAGAAACAGCGTGAAGTTGGGCATGACGTGAAGGGTATCCGTGGATTCGGTGACCGCTCGAGGGTCACCCGGTGACCGCGCAATGAACGCCCAGTGAACGAGCGCCCGGCGACCACCTGGTGACCAACCACTCAGTGACCGCCAAACGCGGTCACGGTGAAGAGCGGCAGGCCCGCTTCGGTGAGCAGCTTCGAGCCGCCCAGGTCCGGCAGGTCGATGATGGCCGCGCCCTCGACCACCGTCGCGCCAAGGCGCTCGAGCAGCAGCTTGCCCGCGAGCATGGTGCCGCCCGTAGCGATCAGGTCATCGACGATCACGACGCGGTCGCCCTTGCTGCAGGCGTCTTCATGGATCTCGACGGTGGATTCGCCGTATTCGAGCTTGTAGGTCTCGGAAACCGTCTTGTACGGCAGCTTGCCGATCTTGCGGATCGGAATGAAGCCCACGTTCAGTTCATACGCGACGATCGGCCCGATGATGAAGCCGCGCGCATCGAGGCCCGCGACGTAGTCGAGCTTCGCATCGACATAACGCTCGACGAACAGGTCGATCAGCACGCGCAGGCCCTTCGGGTGGCCGATCAGCGGTGTGATGTCGCGGAACTGCACTCCCGGCTGAGGCCAGTCGGGCACCGTGCGAATCAAGCTGTTGACGAACTGCGAGGCTTCGGCGCTCGCGTTCGCAGGTGCGTTGGCCATGATGTCTCCGGGTAATGACGAGAATAAAGAACAGGATTCGGTTAATCGGGGCGGGACCCCTAAAGCAATACGGCGCCTTTGCGTCCCATGGCGTCCTGCGGCGGCGCGCGCTCAAGCCGCTGCCGCGCCCGCACCGGTGGCGCCGGTCTTGCGGTGGCGCGAAAGGAGCTCCTCAGCTTGCGCCAGTTGCTCGGGCAGACCGCGCAGCACGACGATGTCCGCTTCGCGCAGCTTCGTCGACGGATCGGGCTCCACGCCGCGAATGCCATGCCGGCGGATCGCCGTCACCTCCACGCCAAGGTCGAAGAGGCCCAGATCGGCGAGCGTGCGGCCCACCGCCTCGGCGCGCGCGTCGACCGGTACGGATTGTAGCCGCACCTGCTCGTGACCGTCCTCGCCTACATCGTCGGTGCCGTGGAAGTAGCCGCGCAGCAGGCTGTAGCGCTCGTCGCGCATTTCTTCCACGCGCCGCACCACGCGGCGCATCGGCACGCCCATCACCACGAGCATGTGCGAGGCGAGCATCAGGCTGCCCTCCACGATCTCGGGAATCACCTCGGTCGCGCCGGCCGCCAGCAGGCGCTCGAGATCGGCATCGTCCACGGTGCGCACGATCACCGGCAGCGTGGGCTCCAGTTCGTGGATGTTGTGCAGCACGCGCAGCGCCGACTGCGTATTCGCGTAGGTGATCGCCACCGCCGCCGCACGGTGGATGCCCGCCGCCACCAGCGACTCGCGCCGCGCCGCGTCGCCGAACACCACCGACTCGCCCGCCGCCGCCGCCGCCGCCACGCGGTCGGGGTCGAGGTCGAGCGCCACATACGAGAGCCCTTCGTATTCGAGCATGCGCGCGAGGTTCTGCCCCGCGCGGCCGTAGCCGCAGATGATCACGTGGCCGCTCTGCTTGATGCTCTGCGTGGCGATGCGCGTCATCATCAGCGACTGCTGCATCCATTCCGTGGACGACAGGCGCAGCACGATGCGGTCGGCGTTCTGGATCAGGAACGGCGCCAGCAGCATCGAGAGCAGCATCGCGGCGAGGATCGCCTGCAGCAGCGTGGGATCGACGAGATGCTTGTCCAGAATGAGGTTCAGCAGCACGAAGCCGAATTCGCCGGCCTGCGCGAGGCCGAGCCCGGTGCGCATCGCCACGCCCGGCGAAGCGCCGAAGAGGCGCGTGAGCGCCGTGATGAGCACGGCCTTGAGCACGACCGGCCCAACGAGGAAAGCGGCCACGATGAACGGGTGCTGCCAGATCACGTGCGGGTTGAGCAGCATGCCCGTGGTCACGAAGAAGAGACCCAGCAGCACGTCGCGAAACGGCTTGATGTCCTCTTCCACCTGATGCTTGTACGGCGTCTCGGCGATCAACATGCCCGCGATGAACGCGCCGAGTGCGAGCGAGAGGCCGAATTTGTCGGTGACGAACGCCGCGCCTAGCGTGACGAGCAGCACGTTCAGCACGAACAGTTCCTGCGAGCGCCGCCGCGCGACCACGGTGAACCAGCGCGTCATGAACTTCTGCCCGACGATGAGCAGGATGCCGAGCGCGAGCACGATCTTGATGGCGGCCATGCCGAGCGACTCGACGAGCGAGGCCGACGAGCCGCCGAACGCCGCGATCACGATCAGCAGCGGCACCACGGCGAGATCCTGGAACAGCAGCACGCCCAGAATATTGCGGCCATGCTCGGATTCGATCTCCAGCCGCTCCGCCAGCATCTTGCTCACGATGGCCGTGGACGACATGGCGAGCGCGCCGCCGAGCGCGACGCAGGCCTGCCAGGTGATATGGACCCACGGCTGGAGCACGAGCCCGAGCAAGAGCGCGACCACAATGGTTCCCACGACCTGCGAGAGCCCGAGGCCGAACACGGCGCGCCGCATCGCGCGCAGCTTGGTGAGCGAGAATTCGAGGCCGATCGAGAACATCAGGAACACGACGCCGAACTCGGCCAGATTCTTCGCGCCCGCCGTGTCCGGCACGATGCCGAGCGCGCGCGGCCCGACCAGAATGCCGACCGTGAGATAGCCGAGCATCGGCGGCAAGTTCAGATAACGGAACAGCACGACGCCAACCACCGAGGCGAGCAGCAGGAACAACGTCATTTCCAGCGGGGAGATCATCGTGTGAAGCGTCCTCGTTCCATACGTTGCCAAAGCCTTATCGAGCGCGCGTGGCCGCCGATGCAAATTGTGCCCGCGCCGGTCGTGTTCATGATCGGCGCAAATTGGGGTCCAGGGGAAGTCCAGAGGAAGTATTGCGGAAGAGGCGTGCAAAAGCGGCAAAAGCCGGGGCTTTCGCGCTGGGGGCGCCGGCGCGGCGCGCATACGCCTTTGCTATACTCCGCGAATGATAGCGAAAATCAATGGCGACCGGGCGCTGAAGCTCGCTCGCGACGTGCTCGACATCGAAGCTGACGCCGTGCGCGGGCTTCGCGACCAACTCGACGACAACTTCGTCGGCGCGGTCGATCTCATCCTCAGTTGCCGCGGACGCGTGGTCGTTTCCGGCATCGGCAAATCGGGTCACATTGCCCGCAAACTCGCGGCCACCCTCGCCTCCACAGGCACGCCGGCGTTCTTCGTGCATCCCGCCGAAGCGAGCCACGGCGACCTCGGCATGGTGACCGCCGACGACGTCTTCATCGGCCTGTCCAATTCCGGCGAATCGGAAGAGCTCGTGGCCATTCTGCCGCTCGTCAAGCGCATCGGCGCGAAGCTGATCGGCATGACCGGCAACCGCCCGCAATCGACGCTCGGCAAGCTCTCGGACGTGCATCTGAACGCCGGCGTCGAGAAGGAAGCCTGCCCGCTGAATCTCGCGCCCACCGCCAGCACGACGGCGGCGCTCGCGCTCTCCGACGCGCTCGCGGTCGCGGTGCTCGACGCGCGCGGCTTCGGCGCCGACGACTTCGCGCGCTCGCATCCGGGCGGCGCGCTCGGCCGGCGCCTGCTCACCTATGTGCACGACGTGATGCGCACGGGCGACGCCATTCCAAAGGTGCGCGCGGACGCCACCGTGCGCGACGCGCTCTTCCAGCTCACCGCAAAGCGCATGGGCATGACCGCCATCGTCGACGAAGAAAACCGCGTCGCCGGCATCTTCACGGACGGCGACCTGCGCCGCGTGCTCGAGCGCGCCGGCGATTTCCGCGACCTGGCGATCGCCCAGGTGATGACCAAAGGCCCGCGCACCATCGGTCCCGACCAGCTTGCAGTAGAAGCCGTGGAACTGATGGAGCGACATCGCATCAATCAGATGCTGGTGGTCGACGCCGAAGGCTCGCTCATCGGCGCACTCAACATGCACGACCTGTTCTCCAAGAAGGTGATCTGATGAATGCGGCCCCCGGGCTTGATGCGAACGCGCGCGCCGCGCGCGTGCGCTTGATGATTTTCGACGTCGACGGCGTGCTCACCGACGGCGGCCTGCTGTTCACGGGCGCCGGCGACACGATGAAAGGCTTCAACTCGCTCGACGGCCACGGCGCCAAGCTCTTGCGCGAGGCCGGCATCGACACGGCCATCATCACCGGGCGCCGCTCGGAGATCGTCGCCGTGCGCGCGAAGGAGCTGCGCATCACGCATCTGTACCAGGGCGTCGAGGACAAGCGCGTCGCGTTCGAGGCCTTGCTCGCCGAGACCGGCATCACGCGCGAGCAGTGCGGCTACATGGGCGACGACTGGCCCGATCTCGCCGTGATGCTCCAGTGCGGCTTTGGCGCGGCGCCTGCGAACGCCCATCCGGAAGTGCTCGCGCGCGCCCACTGGGTCACCGACAAAACCGGCGGCCACGGCGCCGTGCGCGAAATCACCGACCTGATCCTGCGCGCCCAGGGCCATTACGACGCCATGCTCGCGGCCGCTTGCGCCCCGTCCGCCCCGCGCGCCGCGGAGTCCTGATGAGACAACCGCGATTCAGCCTCACCTCGCTCGTGCCGATCGTCTGCGTGGCCGTGCTTGCCGGCTTCACCTGGTGGCTGATGCAGGCCGTCAAGCCGCGCGAGAACGAAGCCCCGCCGCGCCCGCTCACGCACACGCCCGACTATTTCGCCGACAACTTCTCGGTCTCCGAGCTCGACCAGTCGGGCTCCACGCAATACCGCCTCACCGCCGTGCACATGGTCCATTACGAGGACGACTCGAACAGCGACCTCACGATGCCCGCGGTGCGCGCGTTCCAGCCCGGCAAGCCGGTGGTCACGGCAACGGGCCAGCGCGGCACGGTCAACGGCGACGCTTCGATCGTCGACCTGTACGACCACGCACGCATCCTGCGTGCCGCCGGCGCCGGCGACCCCGACATGCAGGCTGATTCCGAGCATTTCCGCGTGCTCGTGAACGACGATGTGATCCTGACCGAAAAGCCGGTTAAACTTCGTCGCGGCCAGTCGGTCATGACGGCCACCAGCGGCATGAACTACAACAACGTCACCCGGGTCATCCAGCTCTTCGGCAACGTCCGCGGCGCGATCGCCCCGGCTGACTCCGGCGGCTCGTCCTGATCCCCCGGGCCGTCCACCCAAGGCACGACTGCATGAACGATTCGCTTCCCCGACCTTTGTCCGGCCGCCCGCTCGCGCAGGGCTGGCGCCGCGCTGCGTTCGCGACGCTGGCCGCGTTGGCAGCCGCGATCCCGCTCGCATGCGTGGCCCCCGCCGCGCATGCCGAACGCGCCGACAAGGACAAGCCGCTCAACATCGAAGCGGACAACATGACGTATGACGACCTGAAGCAGCAGACCATCTTCACCGGCCACGTGGTCGCCACGAAGGGCACGATTCTGATCAAGGCCGACAAGCTCGTCGTCACGCAAGACCCGCAGGGCTACCAGTACGCGACCGGCACGGTGGCGCCGGGCACCCCGGACGCCAACCTCGCCTACTTCCGCCAGAAGCGCGAAGGCATCGACGAATACGTCGACGGCACGGCCGAGCGCATCGACTACGACGGCAAGCAGGATCTCACCACGCTCACCACGCGCGCGACGGTGCGCCGCCTGCAGGGCCTCTCGACCGTGATGGACACGGTGCATGGCAGCGTCATCACCTATGACGGCCAGAACGACTTCTATACCGCGAAGTCGGGCTCGGACGTCGCCGGCCCCGGTAACCCGAAGGGCCGCGTGCGCGCGACGCTCTCGCCGCGCAACGGTGGCGCACAGCCGCTCGCCGGCGCGTCGGCCACGCTCGCGCCCTCCACGTCAATCAAGGGAGCGCCGCAACAGTGAACACCGCCACCGCCTCCCCCATCCATCAGCGCCCGGCCGCGGGCAAGACAAGCTCGCTCGTCGTGCGCAACCTCAAGAAGCGCTACGGCTCGCGCACCGTCGTCAAGGACGTCTCGCTAGACGTGAAGAGCGGCGAAGTGGTCGGGCTGCTCGGGCCCAACGGCGCGGGCAAGACCACGTCGTTCTATATGATCGTGGGCCTCGTGCCGCTCGACGCGGGCGAGATCGACCTCGACGGCGAGTCCATCAGCCTCCTGCCGATTCACAAGCGCGCGGCGCTCGGCCTTTCGTATCTGCCGCAGGAAGCCTCCGTGTTCCGCAAGCTCACCGTGGAGGAGAACATCCGCGCGGTGCTGGAGCTGCAGACCGACGAGCAGGGCAAGCGCCTCTCGAAGGACGCCATCGCCACGCGCTCCGACGCGCTCCTCGACGAGCTCCAGATCGCGCACCTGCGCGACAATCCGGCGCTCTCTCTGTCGGGCGGCGAGCGCCGCCGCGTGGAAATCGCACGCGCGCTCGCGACTGATCCGAGCTTCATCCTGCTCGACGAGCCGTTCGCAGGTGTCGACCCGATCGCCGTGCTGGAAATCCAGAAGATCGTGAAGTTCCTCAAGCAGCGCAACATTGGCGTGCTGATCACGGACCACAACGTGCGTGAGACGCTCGGCATCTGCGACCACGCGTACATCATCAGCGATGGCAGCGTGCTCGCCGCGGGCGCCCCCGGCGAGATCATCGAAAACGAGAACGTGCGCCGCGTCTATCTCGGCGAACACTTCCGCATGTGACACGCCCCACCGGGCGCTGGCTGCACAGCCCGCGCCCGGAACGCCGCGCGCCCTACCCGGGCCAGCGCGGCCGGCCACGCGCCATCTGCCGTGCCTCTAGCTTCCCCCTGAGTTTTCCGTTGTGTTTGCCCGCTGGTGCCCGCCCAATGAGGCGCGTGCGCCACGAGCGGCCCGCACCCATGCGCCGGCGCCTTGCACGCGCCTGTTTGCGCACCAAATTCGCCCCTGCGGCCAGGCCGCGCACCACCGCAGAGCACACGCGTTTTCGCGAATGTCGCGTGGTATCGCGAGCGTGGCAAACTCTTTACAATGAATCGCACACCGCCATGAAAGCCAGCCTCCAACTCCGCCTCTCGCAGCATCTCGCGCTGACCCCGCAGCTACAACAGTCGATCCGGCTGCTGCAGCTGTCGACGCTCGAACTGCAGCAGGAGGTCGCCACGGCGATCTCGCAGAACCCTCTGCTCGAGAACGAGGACGACTGGATCGCGAGCCCGCTGCGCGTGGCAGCGGACGGCTCGGTCATCGCTCAGCCGCCCACGCCCTCTGGCGCCGAGCCGATGCAAGGCGCGGACCACGGCACGTCGTCGTCGGGCAGCAGCAGCGAAAGCGGCGAAGGCGAGCCGCGTGGCGTGGACGAATACGACGGCCTCAGCGGCGACGCAAACGGCGAGGCCAGCCAGTGGAACCTCGACGACTACGGCCGCTCCGGCAGCGCCTCCGACGACGACGACCTGCCGCCGCTGCAAATCCACGAATCGACCACCACGCTGCGCGACCATCTGATGGCGCAACTGCGCGAGACGAATGCGAGCCAGCGCGATCGCGCGCTCATTACGTTCCTGATCGAATCGCTCGACGAAGACGGCTACCTCTCGGCGACCTGCGAGGAAATCCTCGCCGATATCCCGGAAGAGCTGGAAGTCGATGCCGACGAGCTGAATGCGGCGCTTGCGCTCCTGCACAGCTTCGACCCGGCGGGCGTGGGTGCGCGCTCGGCGTCGGAGTGCCTGAAGCTGCAATTGCTGCGCGTCAATTCGTCGCCTACGCGCACGCTCGCGCTCGAGATCGTGTCGAACCATCTGGAATTGCTCGCCGCACGCGACTTCACGCGCTTGCGCAAGCAACTGAAGACCGGCGACGACGAATTACGCGATGCGCATACCTTGATCCGCTCGCTCGAGCCGTTTCCGGGCGCGGCGTACGGCAAGGCTGAAGCCGACTACGTGGTGCCGGACATCATCGTGAAGAAGACGGGCCAGAACTGGCACGCCGAGCTCAATCCGGAAGTGGTGCCGAAGCTGCGCATCAATCACCTGTACGCCAACATCCTGCGCAACAACCGGGGCGACCCGGGCAGCGGGTCGCTGCGGCAGCAGTTGCAGGAAGCGCGCTGGCTCATCAAGAACATCCAGCAGCGTTTCGAGACGATCCTGCGCGTCGCGCAGGCCATCGTCGAGCGTCAGAAGAACTATTTCGTGCACGGCGAGATTGCCATGCGCCCCTTGGTTTTGAGGGAGATTGCTGATACGCTGGGCCTACACGAATCAACTGTCTCGCGTGTGACAACCGGTAAATACATGCTGACTCCATTCGGGACACTTGAATTTAAGTACTTCTTCGGATCGCACGTTTCAACGGACACCGGTGGCGCCGCATCGTCTACCGCCATCCGCGCCCTTATCAAGCAACTCATAGGAGCCGAGAACACCAAATCCCCTCTTTCGGACAGCCGCATAGCCGAACTGCTGGCGGAACAGGGTTTCGTGGTCGCGCGACGCACCGTCGCGAAATACCGTGAAGCGCTGAAGATTCCGGCGGTCAATCTGCGCAAGTCTCTTTAAGCCTGTTCCGGCCTTAACGGAATGGGCACTTTCCGGCCGCGGCGCCAGTTGGCGGATAGGGCCGGCCGAGCTAGCCCCTCGTAACGGCCTTTCGGGGAGCCGTACGACCTGGGCAAGGCAGTCGACCGGCACAGCCGCGCTTCACGCGTCACGCGGCCAATAGCCTGGAGAAGCACTATGAATCTGAAGATCAGTGGACACCATCTCGAAGTAACGCCAGCGTTGCGAGAATACGTGATCACCAAACTGGACAGGGTGCTAAGACATTTCGATCAGGTCATCGATGGCAATGTGGTCCTCTCGGTCGACAACCATAAGGAAAAGGACAAGAGACAGAAGGTTGAAGTGAACCTTCATCTGAAAGGCAAGGATATTTTTGTGGAGAGCGCGAACGGCGACATGTACGCCGCCATCGATCTCGTGGTCGACAAACTCGATCGCCAGGTCGTGCGTCACAAGGACCGCCTGCAAGGGCATCAACACGAGTCGCTGAAGTATCAGCCGGCCGCCCCGATCGAAGTCCCGCCGCAATGATGCGCTGAACGCCGGGGCAGCGCATGCGGCCCCGCTTCAAGGCACCAGCGAAAGTACGAACGAAAGTGCAGACGCGGTCCCGAACCGGCCGCAAACGAAGCCGCCCTAGCCGGGCGGCTTTTTTGATGAGCTTTTTGATGGGTGGCCAGGCATGAACGAGCGGCACCGAACGGTGCTCCGGGGTGCAACCGCGCAACAATGGTTGCGCCGATGCATGGCGCATCGCACCATCGGCCAGTACGCTTGTTCTATAATGGTCCAGTCGCTTTCGGGGTAATACGTCCCCACGGTCCCGGCACCGCGCTGGTTGAGCCATGCGAGGCGCCGGCTGCGCAGGGTTTCTCTTGCGCGCAACGGCATGCCGCCTCGCGCATCAACTGCGCCTGATGTCGGTGTGAGGAGCATTCAGGCCACGTTTTCGCCTGCCAACATGAATCGTTTAGCCAAAATACTTCCCATCGAGAACGTCGTCGTCGGCCTGTCCGTTACCAGCAAAAAGCGCGTCTTCGAACAAGCTGGCCTGATCTTCGAAAACCAGAACGGCATTGCCCGCAGCACGGTTACCGACAATCTGTTCGCGCGCGAGCGCCTCGGCTCCACCGGCCTCGGTGAAGGCGTGGCCATTCCGCACGGACGCATCAAGGGCCTGAAGCAACCGCTCGCCGCCTTCGTGCGCCTGGCCGAGCCGATTCCCTTCGAAGCCCCGGACGGCCAGCCCGTCTCGCTCCTGATCTTCCTGCTCGTGCCGGAACAGGCCACGCAGCAGCACCTGGAAATTCTGTCCGAGATCGCCCAACTGCTGTCCGATCGCGAAACCCGCGAGCGGCTGCACACGGAAGAAGATCGCGAAACATTGCATCGACTGCTCACCCAGTGGCAAGCTTGATGTAACGCGCGGCTTTTCGTGGTTTTTTGCGCATTTTGCGCCAGGACTCATGGACACTTCCAGCATCAACGCCCAAAGCATCTTCGACGACAACGCCACCACGCTGAAGCTCAGCTGGCTGACGGGGCACGAAGGCTGGGAACGCGGCTTTTCGGCCGAGACGGTGGCAACGGCAACGGCCAGTGCGGACCTCGTCGGCCACCTGAACCTGATCCACCCGAACCGCATTCAGGTGCTCGGCGACGCCGAAATCCACTACTACCAGCGCCAGACCGACGAAGACCGCTCGCGCCATATGGCCGAGCTGATCGCGCTCGAGCCGCCGTTCCTCGTCGTGGCCGACGGCATGACCGCGCCGCCCGAGTTGGTCCTGCGCTGCACGCGCTCGTCCACGCCGCTCTTCACAACGCCGATGTCGGCGGCCACCGTCATCGACAGCCTGCGCCTCTACATGTCGCGCATCCTCGCGCCGCGCGCGACGCTGCACGGCGTGTTCCTCGACATTCTCGGCATGGGCGTGCTGCTGACCGGCGATTCGGGCCTCGGCAAGAGCGAGCTGGGTCTCGAGCTGATCAGCCGCGGCCACGGCCTCGTGGCCGACGACGCCGTGGACTTCGTGCGCCTCGGCCCCGACTTCGTCGAAGGCCGCTGTCCGCCGCTCCTGCAGAACCTGCTCGAGGTGCGCGGCCTGGGTCTGCTCGACATCAAGACGATCTTCGGTGAAACGGCAGTGCGCCGGAAGATGAAGCTCAAGCTCATCGTGCAGCTGGTGCGCCGGCCCGACGGCGAATTCCAGCGCCTGCCGCTGGAAAGCCAGACAGTGGACGTGCTCGGCCTGCCCATCAGCAAGGTCACGATCCAGGTGGCGGCGGGCCGCAACCTGGCCGTGCTCGTCGAGGCAGCCGTGCGCAACACGATCCTGCAGTTGCGCGGGATCGACACCCTGCGCGACTTCATGGACCGCCAGCGCCTCGCCATGCAGGACCCGGACAGCCAGTTCCCCGGCAAGCTGATCTGACGAGCCGCGCCTCGGGAGCGTCATCACCGCGGCGCAGATCGGATGCTATGATGACCCAATCGGGTTCATCTACTTTCCCATGCGTATCATCCTGATCACCGGCATCTCGGGTTCCGGCAAGTCAGTGGCGCTGAATGCGCTCGAAGACGTCGGCTACTTCTGCGTCGACAATCTGCCGCCGCGCTTTTTGCCGCAACTCGCCCAATATCTCTCCGAAGACGGCTACGAGCGTCTCGCGGTTGCCATCGACGCGCGCTCGAGTTCTTCGTTCGAGGACATGCCGGAGATGATCCGCGACCTCGCGCGCGAGCACGACGTGCGCGTGCTGTTCCTCAATGCGAGCACGCAGTCGCTCATTCAGCGCTTTTCAGAGACACGCCGCCGTCACCCGCTCTCGGGTTCCGTCACGCACGACGCCAACGTCGGCATGCTCAAGTCCCTGGAAGAAGCGATCGAGCACGAGCGCGAACTGGTCGCGAATCTCGCCGAATTCGGCCATCAGGTCGACACGAGCAACCTGAGCGCCAATTCGCTGCGCCAGTGGATCAAGGTGTTCGTCGAAGGCGGGCGCGGCTCGCTGATGCTCACCTTCGAATCGTTCGGCTTCAAGCGCGGCGTGCCGCTCGACGCGGACCTCGTGTTCGACGTGCGCACGCTGCCGAACCCGCACTACGACGCCCGTCTGCGCCCGCTCACCGGGCTCGACCAGCCCGTGATCGAGTTTCTGAACGCGCAGCCGGCCGTTCACGCAATGATCGACGACATCTACGCGTTCGTCGCGAAATGGCTGCCGCATTTTCGCGACGACAACCGCAGCTATCTGACCGTCGCGATTGGCTGCACCGGCGGCCAGCATCGCTCGGTCTACATTGCCCAGACGCTCGCCACGCGCTTTGCCGGCGAGTCGAACGTCATCGTGCGTCATCGCGACGCGCCACTCGATGTCGGAGAATCGTCCCGGCTGATCGCCTAACTGGCCGCGCCAGCGCGGCCTTAACCGAAAGCGTTGCGCCATGTCCTCTTCTTCTGCCGTGCTCGCCGATTTGCCGCTCTTTCCGCTGCATACGGTGCTCTTCCCGGGTGGCCTGTTGCCGCTGAAGATCTTCGAAGCGCGTTATCTGGACATGGCACGCGAATGCCTGCGCGAACAAACGCCGTTCGGCGTGTGCCTGCTCAAGAGCGGCGCCGAAGTCGCACAGCCCGACGAAACCGCGGCCGTGCCCGAAAACGTGGGCTGTCTCGCCGAAATCGAACAGTGCGACGTCGAAACGTTCGGCATGCTGCTGATCCGCGCGCATGGCACGCGGCGCTTCAGGCTGCTCTCGCATCGCTCGGAAGCCGACGGCTTGCTGGTCGGCATGGCCGAGCCGCTGCCCGAGGACATCCCGCTCGAAGGCTCGGAGCGTCTCGCGCGCTTTGGCGCGTGTGCGGAGGTGCTCGAGCGCATCATCGCGACGATCCGCGAGCGCGACCCGGCGAGCCTGCCGTTCGTGGAGCCGTTCCGTTTCGACGATCCATCGTGGGTCTCGAACCGGCTCGCGGAAGTCCTGCCAATCGCGCTGCGCGCGCGTCAGAAACTGATGGAGCTCGACGACGCCGGTGCGCGCATCGACGTCGTGCATCACTACATGCAGCAGCATCAGCTGCTCTGATGGCGCTTTAGGCGGCTTTCCTCGCGCCGCGCTCAGCGCCCGCGTTTTTGCCTCAAATTAAGGAGCCGCGCAGGCTATCGAGCAGCTTGCGTACCGGCGCAGGCACGCCATAGGCGTCGATCTCGCGCAGCGCGACCCACACCGTTTCCCCCTCGTTCGCCATGAGCGCGGCGCCCTTGTGTTCGAACTCGACCACGCGCGGCTCGATGTCGAGCTTGAAATGCGTGAACGTGTGCGTGAGTGGCGCAAGCGGCGAGGCCTTCGCTGTCGCGCCGAACATCAGCGCGCGCTCAGCCAGCGCTGCTTCACCGGCCGCTTCGGGCAGGCTCCACAGGCCGCCCCAGATGCCCGTGGGCGGGCGCTTCTCGAGCATCACCGCATCGCCGTCGAGCAGCACGAGCATCCACGTGCGGCGCGTGGGCACCGCCTTCTTCGGACGCGCGGCGGGCAGCTGGCGCTGACGGCCCGTCGTCTTCGCCACGCAATCGTCCGCGAAGGGGCAGCGCTCGCAATCGGGCTTGCCGCGCGTGCACAGCGTCGCGCCGAGATCCATCAGGCCTTGCGTGTAGGCGCTCACGTCGGCGTCGCTGGCATCGGCTCCCGGCACGAGCGACTCGGCGAGCGTCCACATCGCGTTCTCCACGCGCTTCTCGCCAGGAAAGCCTTCCACGCCGAACACGCGCGCAAGCACGCGCTTCACGTTGCCGTCGAGGATCGTCGCGCGCGCGCCGAACGCGAACGACGCGATCGCCGCCGCCGTCGAGCGGCCGATGCCGGGCAATTCGGCGAGCCCTTCGACCGTCGACGGAAACTGGCCGCCGTGCTCCTCGGCCACTACCTGCGCGCATCGATACAGATTGCGCGCGCGCGAGTAGTAGCCGAGCCCGGCCCAGAGCGCCATCACGTCGTCGATGGGCGCGGCGGCAAGCGCCCCCACCGTGGGAAAGCGTTCGAGAAATCGCCCGTAATACGGAATCACCGTGGAAACCTGCGTCTGCTGCAACATGATTTCCGAGAGCCAGATGCGATAGGGGTCGCGCGTGTTCTGCCATGGCAGGTCGTGGCGGCCATGCACGCGCTGCCACGCGATCAGGCGCGGCGCGAAGCTCGCGAGCAGGTCGTCGGGATAAGTGCCCGGCGCGAGTTTTTCAGTAGAAGCGGATGAAAGATACATGGAAGAACTTGCGAATCAGCGCTGACAGCGCGGACAGAAATAAGTGGACCGCTGGCCCTGCACGATCTGCTTGATCGGCGTGCCACATACTCGGCAGGGCTGGCCCGCGCGGTCATAAACGAAATATTCGAGCTGAAAGTAGCCGCTCTCGCCGTTGCTGCCGACGAAGTCGCGCAACGTGCTGCCGCCCTTCTCGATCGCCGAGGCCAGCACGGCGCGCACGGCGTCCGCGAGCAATTCGTAGCGCGCGAGCGAGACGCGGCCCGCGGCCGTGGTCGGCCGGATGCCCGCGCGAAAAAGACTTTCCGACGCGTAGATATTGCCCACGCCCACCACGATGTCGCCGGCGAGCAGCGCCTGCTTGACGGCAACCTTGCGGCCACGCGTCTCGCGAAACAGCAGCGCGCCCGAGAACGCGCTCGTGAACGGCTCGATGCCGAGATTCGCAAGCAGCGGATGGCCGAGCACGTCGCCCGCCTCGCGCGGATGCCAGAGCACGGCGCCAAAGCGGCGCGGATCGCGAAAACGCAGCGTGAAGTCGTCGAAGAGCCAGTCGACGTGATCGTGCTTCTCGGCCGCGGGCGGCTTTGGAAGATTACGTAACACGCGCAGCGTGCCGGTCATGCCAAGATGGACGATGAACCAGCCCTCATCGACCTCGAAAAGCAGATACTTGCCTCGTCGGCCCACGGAACGGATCGTGCGGCCACGCAGCGTGCGTGCGAGCGTGTCCGGCACAGGCCAGCGCAGGGCCGGATTGCGCACGTCGACGCGCTCGACACGGCGGCCCGCGACCCACGGCTCGATGCCCCTGCGGGTAACTTCAACTTCTGGCAGCTCTGGCATGTCTAAGGGCTTGTGAGGTTGTGCTGAAAGGTTCCGGCGAGCGTAGCAGGGCTGGTCTGCAACTTGCGTCATCGTTGTGCGCGTATTGTATCGAGCGCGTTACAATCGACCGAAACATTCGACGGAATTCCATGGAACTGTCTTTCGTAAAGCTGTTTGCGAAGCGCTCGCCGCAAGTGTCGAAAGCGGCAGCACCGCGTCTGCGCAAAGCGTCGCCACTGCGCGCGTTCGGACCCCGGCGGCTGATCGCGGCGGCGGTGCTCGCGGCGTGGGCGCTGACCGCGTCGAGCGCGTATGCACAGGATCAGGCCCCCGACACGGACGACACTTCCGTCACCATGCCGGATGCATTCGGTCCCGCCTCGCCCGACGAGATGAAGGACCTGCCGAGCGTACCGCTCACGAGCCAGATCGTCTTCCAGGTGCTCGCCGCCGAAATCGCGCTCCAGCGTGACCAGCCGGCGCCGGCCTATCAGACCTATCTCGCGCTCGCGCGCGACACGCACGACCCGCGCATGGCGCAGCGCGCGACGGAAATTGCGCTCGCCGCACAAAGCCCCACCGACGCGCTCACCGCCGTGCAGCTCTGGCAACAGTACGCGCCCGATTCCGAGCGCGCTGCGCAGCTCGACGCCTCACTGCTCGTGCTCGCCGGCAAGCCCGCCGACGCGCAGCCGCTGCTCGCGCGCGAGCTGGCCCGCGTGCCGGCCGACAGCCGCGGCCAGGCGCTGCTCTCGCTGCAACTATTGCTCTCGCGCGGCCCGAATCGTGCGGGCGGCCTCGACACGCTCAAGGCGCTGCTCAAGGACGACATGAACCGGCCCGAGGCGCAACTCGCCATCGGCCGCCAGCAACTGCTCGTCGACGACGTGCCCGCCGCGCGCAAGTCGTTCGAGCAGGCGCTCGCGATCAAGCCCGACTACCTGCCCGCCGCGCTGATGCTCGCGCAGATGGGGCCGGAGGAGCGCCAGGAAGGCATCGCGTCGATCGAAAAGTATGTTCAGCAGAATCCAAAGTCGCGCGAAGGACGTCTTGCGCTTGCGCAAACCTACCTCGCCTCCGACCGGCTCGACGACGCGAAAAAGCAGTTCGAAATCCTGCACAAAGCCAACTCGACCGACTTGATGCCGCTGATGGCGCTTTCGCTCATCGACGTGCAGCAAAAGAAGTATGACGAGGCGAAGCAATATCTGGTGCAGTACTCGCAGGTGGCCGAGAAAACGCCTGGCGCGGATCCGGGCCAGGGCTACATTTATCTCGCGCAACTCGCCGCCGAGCAGAAGGACAACGCGCAAGCGCAGCAGTGGCTCGACAAGATCCAGCCCAACAGCCAGCAATACGTGCCCGCGCAAATCACGCGCGCGCAGATGCTCGACAAAGAGGGCAAGGTCGACGACGCACGCCGTCAGCTCGCGAGCATCCAGGCCGACGACCCGCGCGACCAGGCGCTGATCGCACGCACGGACGCCGCCATCCTGTTCGACGCGAAGCGCTATCCGGAGGCTGAGGCGCGTCTGGCCAAGGCCACTGCCGACTTCCCGGACGACCCGGATCTCACCTATGACTACGCCATGGCCGCCGAAAAGAACGGCCATTACGACATCATGGAAGCGCAGCTGCGCCAGTTGATCAAAGCGCAGCCGGACAACCCGCAGGCCTACAACGCACTCGGCTACTCGCTCGCGGACCGCAACCTGCGCCTGCAGGAAGCGGACAAGCTCGTCGAAAAAGCTTCGGCGCTCGCCCCGGACGACGCGTTCATCATGGACAGCGTGGGCTGGGTGAAGTACCGCATGGGCGACAACGCCGACGCCATCAAGCTGCTGCGCAAGGCCTACGATCTGCAGCCGAACGCCGAGATCGGCGCGCACCTCGGCGAGGTGCTGTGGAAGAACGGTGACCAGGCCGGCGCACTGCAGGCCTGGCGTGAGGCGCGCAAGCTCGAACCCGATAACGACACACTCCTGAAAACGCTCAAGCGCTTCCAGGTCAACGATCTCTGATGGCTGAATTTCCTTTGCATCGCCGCCCTGCCGCCACTGCCGCCGTGTTTGCGCGATCGGTCCGGCGGCCGGCGCTGGGCGTGGCGGCAGCCGCGCTGCTCGCTCTCGCGGGCTGCGCGACGCAACTGCCGCATGAACCGTCCACCGCACGCGCCACGACTTCGCTCACCACGCAAACGAGCCGCGCCTACCATGGCCGCTTCGCCGTTCAGTACAACGACCAGAACGGCCAGCAGCGCAATGCCTACGGCAATTTCGACTGGCGCGAAACCGACTCGACCGTGACGCTGCAACTGCTCAATCCGCTTGGGCAGACGCTCGCCGTGGTCACGTCGTCGCCCGCCGAGGCCATGCTCGAGCTGCCGAACAAGCAGCCGCTCACCGCCGACAACGTCAGCACGCTGATGCAGCAGGCGCTCGGTTTCGCTTTGCCCGTGGAGGGCTTGCGCTACTGGCTGCAGCCATCGGTTGCGCCCACGTCGCGCGCGCAGACCACGCCTGATCCCAAAGATCCCCAGCGTCTCGCGCAGATCCAGCAAGACGGCTGGACGATCGACTATCTCGCATACGCAGACGCACCCGCCACCGGCGTCAAGCGCGTGAACCTCACGCGCGAAGATCCGCCGCTCCAGATCAAGCTCGTGCTCGACCAGTAAAGGAATCACGCCCGGGCCGCAGCAGGTGCGATGCGCTTGCCGCCGCAGGGCGCCCAGTATCATGACCGAAACTCAGGACTCGCTGCGCGACTGCCTCGCGCCCGCGAAACTCAATCTTTTCCTGCACATCACGGGCCGCCGGCCCAATGGCTATCACGACCTGCAGACCGTGTTCCAGTTGCTCGACTGGGGCGACACGCTGCATTTCACGCGCCGCCTCGACGGCCGCATCACGCGCACGACGGAAGTCGACGGCGTCCCTGCCGAACACGACCTCACCGTGCGCGCCGCAACGTTGCTCAAGCAACATACCGGCACGAGCGAGGGTGTCGAGATCGACATCGAAAAGCGTCTGCCGATGGGCGCGGGTCTTGGCGGCGGCAGCTCGGATGCGGCCACCACGCTGCTCGCCCTCAATCGCCTCTGGAAGCTCAACGTGCCGCGCGAGGAACTGCAGGCGCTCGCGCTCAAACTGGGCGCGGACGTGCCGTTCTTCGTGTACGGAAAAAATGCGTTCGCGGAGGGTGTTGGAGAGGCGCTGGAGGCTGTACAATTGCCCCCGCGTCATTTTTTGGTCGTGACGCCGCGGGTTCATGTTCCTACTGCTGAAATTTTTTCAGAAAAGTCGTTGACAAGGGACACAAAGACCTGCACAATAGCAGTCTTTCTTGCACAGCAAGCAACGCAGAACGGATGGCCAGACAGCTTCGGCCACAACGATATGCAAGCGGTTGTCGCAGGAAAATACGCGGAAGTAGCGCAGGTGCTCAGATGGTTTGAGAATATCTCAAGCAGCATCGCACCAGCGCGGATGACCGGGTCGGGCGCAAGTGTTTTCGCAGCGTTCGCCAGTCGGGCTGAAGCAGAAGCGGCGCAAACGCAGCTTCCGGCAGACTGGAGAAGCGCAGTCGCATCGAGCCTGGACAAGCATCCACTCTTCGCTTTCGCGACATAGTTTTGCGTGGCTGATCGCTCTACCGGTCAGTCAGGCTCGAAGTTGAATGTAGGGGAGTCGCCAAGTTGGTTAAGGCACCGGATTTTGATTCCGGCATGCGAGGGTTCGAGTCCTTCCTCCCCTGCCAAAAATTCTAAAGCAGTTCACCCAAGTAGTTCCTCTCGCCCCCCAAGTCCGCAGCAGGTGCATGATGAGCAGCCATGACGGCCTGATGGTTTTTACTGGCAACGCGAATCCCGCGCTTGCACAGGAAGTCGTCAAGATCCTCGGTATCCCCCTCGGTAAGGCTATGGTTAGCCGCTTTTCCGACGGTGAGATCCAGGTCGAAATCCAGGAAAACGTGCGCGGCAAGGACGTCTTCGTCCTGCAGTCGACCTGCGCGCCGACCAACGACAACCTGATGGAACTGATGATCATGGTCGATGCGCTCAAGCGCGCATCCGCAGGCCGGATCACCGCAGCCATCCCCTACTTCGGCTATGCCCGTCAAGACCGCCGCCCCCGTTCGGCGCGCGTCGCCATCTCGGCGAAGGTCGTGGCGAACATGCTGGAAATCGCGGGCGTCGAGCGGATCATCACGATGGATCTGCACGCTGACCAGATTCAGGGCTTCTTCGATATTCCCGTCGACAACATCTACGCTACGCCCGTGCTGCTCGGCGATCTGCGCAAGCAGAACTACGAGAACCTGCTGGTCGTTTCGCCGGACGTCGGCGGCGTGGTGCGCGCCCGTGCGCTCGCCAAGCAGCTGGGTTGCGATCTCGCGATCATCGACAAGCGTCGTCCGAAGGCGAACGTCGCCGAAGTGATGAACATCATCGGTGAAGTCGAAGGCCGCACCTGCGTGATCATGGACGACATGGTCGACACCGCCGGCACGCTCTGCAAGGCAGCGCAAGTGCTGAAGGAACGCGGCGCGAAGCAGGTGTTCGCTTACGCCACGCACCCGGTTCTCTCGGGTGGCGCAGGCGAGCGTATCGCTGCTTCGGCGCTCGACGAACTGGTTGTGACCGACACGATTCCGCTGGGCGCCGAAGCGCGTTCGTGCGCGAAGATCCGATCGCTCACGAGCGCGGGTCTGCTGGCAGAAACGTTCTCGCGTATCCGTCGCGGCGACTCGGTGATGTCGCTGTTCGCGGAAGGCTAAAGAGATTCGCGCCAAAGCGCGGCATTCGCAAGGGTGCCGCGCTTTGGTGTAATCGGCGCAGACGGACGAAGGTCTGCGCCGTATCGTTGGGGCCTTTCGGCAGAAATAATGCCTGAACGGCCCCGTTTTACTGACTGCCTGGTCGCGGGCAGTGCAATAACTGAGAACATCATGAAAGTCATCGCTTTCGAACGCAATCTGCAAGGTACGGGTGCGAGCCGCCGCCTGCGCAATGCTGGCAAGACGCCGGGCATCGTCTACGGTTTCGGCGCTGAGCCGCAACTGGTCGAGCTCGACCACAATGCGCTGTGGCACGCCCTGAAGAAGGAAGCCTTCCACTCGTCGATTCTCGACCTCGAAGTGGCCGGCAAGTCGCAGCAAGTCCTGCTGCGCGACGTGCAATACCACCCGTTCCGTCAGCTCGTGCTGCACGTGGACTTCCAGCGTGTCGATCCGAACAAGAAGATCCACACGAAGGTGCCCCTGCACTTCATGAACCAGGAAACCAACCCGGCCGTCAAGCTGGGTGGCGCGATCATTTCGCACGTCCTCGCCGAAATCGAAGTGGTGTGCCTGCCGGGCGCGCTGCCGGAATTCCTCGAAGTCGACCTCGCGAAGATCGAAGCTGGCCAGTCGCTGCACGCCAAGGACATCACGCTGCCCGCCGGCGTGACGCTGGTCCCGCACGTTGAAGCCGAAAACCCGGTGGTCGCATCGGCACCCGTGCCGGCTGGCGCCCAGGCGGCTGCTGAAGGCGAAGAAGCACCGGCTGCTGAGTAAGCGCTGCGGCTTTGCAGCCCGCTGTACAGCAAAAAAGCTGATCCTCTCGATCCGTTTCAATGAAACGGACGACGTGACCCGCCGCGGTTCGCCCCGGCGGGTTTTTTTTCGCCGTTTTTTCGTACACTTGGCGGTTGCTTCAACGAATTCTGCAGGCGGAACACCACAATGATCAGGTTGATCGTCGGGCTCGGCAATCCGGGCGCCGAATACACGGCAACGCGCCATAACGCGGGCTTCTGGCTCGTGGACCAGCTCGCGCGCGAAGCCGGCACGACGCTGCGCGACGAGCGGCGCTTCCACGGCCATTATGCGAAGGCGCGCCTCTACGGCGAGGAAGTGCATCTGCTCGAGCCGCAGACTTATATGAACCGCTCGGGCCAGTCGGTCGTCGCGCTCGCGAACTTCTTCAAGATCCTGCCCGACGAGATCCTCGTCGCGCACGACGAGCTCGACCTGCCGCCCGGCACCGTCAAGCTCAAGCTCGGCGGCGGCAGCGGCGGCCACAACGGCCTGAAGGACATTTCCGCCCATCTGTCGACGCAGCAATACTGGCGCTTGCGCATCGGCATCGGCCATCCGCGTGACCTGATTCCCGAAGGCGCGCGCGCGGGGGCCAAGCCCGACGTCGCGAACTTCGTGCTCAAGCCGCCGCGCCGCGAGGAGCAGGACGTGATCGACGCGTCGATCGAGCGTGCGCTCGCCGTCATGCCCACCTTCGTGAAGGGCGAGGCCGAGCGCGCCGTCATGCAGCTGCATCGCAACGGGTGATTTTGCGCACGCGCGTAGCGTGCATCGTCAGCAGGCCCTATGAAGTACTGAAGGAGAGAGTCTTGAGTCGTTACTGGAGTGACATCGTCCACGGCCTCATGCCTTATGTGCCGGGCGAGCAGCCCGCGCTCGCGAAGCCGGTGAAGCTGAACACCAACGAGAACCCGTACCCGCCCTCCCCGCGCGTGCTCGAAGCGATCCAAGCCGAGCTCGGCGAGACGGCCGAGTCTCTGCGCCGCTATCCGGACCCGGTCGCGAGGCGCCTGCGCGCCGCGGTGGCCGCGCACCACGGCATCCGCGCGGATCAGGTGTTCGTGGGCAACGGCTCCGACGAAGTGCTCGCGCACGCATTCCAGGCGCTGCTCAAGCACGACAAGCCGATCCTCTTTCCCGATATCACGTACAGCTTCTACCCGACGTACGCGCGTCTTTACGACGTCGAGTACCGCACGGTGCCGCTCGACGCGCAGTTCGCGATCCAGGTCGACGACTATCTGCCGGCCAATGGCGCGACGAACGGCGGCGTGATCTTCCCGAATCCCAACGCGCCCACCGGCCACGCGCTGCCGCTCGCAGAAGTCGAGCGCCTCGTAGCGGCGAACGCCGACTCGGTCGTGGTTGTGGATGAAGCCTATGTGGATTTCGGCGCAGAATCGGCGATCGCGCTGATCGACCGCTACCCGAACCTGCTCGTGGTGCACACGACGTCGAAGTCGCGCTCGCTCGCGGGCATGCGTGTGGGCTTCGCGTTCGGCCACGCCGATCTGATCGACGCGCTCAACCGCGTGAAGGACAGCTTCAACTCGTATCCGCTCGACCGCCTTGCGCAAGCCGCGGCGACGGCCGCCTACGAGGACGCCGAGTGGCTGGAAAGCACGCGCAGACGCGTCATGGAGAGCCGTGAGCGCCTGACGGCCTCGCTCGAGGCGCTGGGCTTCAAGGTCGTGCCCTCGGCGGCCAATTTCGTGTTCGCGAAGCATCCCGCGCACGACGCCGCACAACTCGCCGCGAAGCTGCGCGAGAAAGAGATCTTCGTGCGCCACTTCAATGCGCCGCGCGTGAACCAGCACCTGCGCATCTCGATCGGCACCGACGACGAATGCGCTACGCTGGTCGAAGCGCTGAAGGTCATCGTCGGCTAAAAGACGCGCATCAAACAAAAAACGCGCCTCATCGAGGCGCGTTTTTTGTTTCCGCATGGGCGCGAGGCCTGCCTGCGCTTCAAGCGCTCTTCGCCGCCACGAGCACGCGATACTTCTCCATCAACTGCTCGTGCGATTCCACATGTTCCGGATTTTTCGGAATGCACTCGACCGGGCAGACCTGGATGCACTGCGGCTCGTCGAAGTGGCCAACGCATTCGGTGCACTTCTTCGGGTCGATCACGTAGATTTCGGGGCCCATCGAAATTGCATCGTTCGGGCACTCGGGCTCGCAGACGTCGCAATTGATGCACTCGTCGGTAATCATCAGGGCCATACTACTCTCACGTTTCCCTTTAAAAACAAGCCATTATAGCGCCGCGGCCCGCGCCTTGCCGGGCCTTCGAAGCCTGTGGCCGCTGCGCTTCAGAAAGGGAAGAAAGCGGCGCCGTGCGGCACGCGCCGCTCGAGCTTTGTCAGGCCGGGCCGCCGAGCGAAGCGACCTTGTCCTGCAGCCGCTTTTCCACCGAAGGAAACACGAACTTGCTGACATCGCCGCCCAACTGGGCGATTTCGCGCACGATCGTGCCCGAAATGAACTGGTATTGGTCCGACGGCGTCATGAACATCGTCTCGACGTCCGGCAGCAGGTAGCGGTTCATGCCCGCCATCTGGAACTCATATTCGAAGTCCGACACGGCGCGCAGGCCACGCACTATCACGCGCGCGTTGTTGTTGCGCACGAAATCCTTGAGCAGGCCCTTGAAGCTCATCACCTGGACGTTCGGATAGTGGCCGAGCACCTCGTGCGCAATCTCGAGCCGCTCTTCGAGCGAGAAGAACGGCTTCTTGTTGCGGCTGTCGGCGACACCGACCACCAGCGTGTCGAAAATGCTCGACGCGCGCCGCACGAGATCTTCGTGACCGCGCGTGAGCGGATCGAACGTACCGGGGTACACGGCGACTACCATGAGGCTTCTCCTCTCAACAGAAATGGGGCGCAATGTGCGGCTCGTGCGCCGCATGCGCGAGTGCCTGCGTGGCGCCTGAAGCCGCCCGCCGCTTCTTTATCGAACGCGCATTATTCCTCATTTTCGCGCTGCAGCAAATGATACCGAACCGCCCCTGCCTTGCCCTCGCGCACCACGCTCCAGCCCGCCAGCGCGGGGTGGGTCGCGGGATCCACGGCCTCGCCCGACTCCACGTAGAGCCAGCCGTCGGCTGCGACGAGCGGCGCGGCCAGCTCGAGCGAGCGCGCGAGCAGCGCGGCATCGCCGAACGGCGGATCGAGGAACACGACGTCGAACGAGCCAGGCGCGAGACTGGCGGCGAGGCGCAGCGCGTCGGCTTCGGCGACTTCGATCATGCGAGCGCCAAGACGCGCCTGGTTCGCACGCATCTGGGCGGCGGCACGCGCATTGCGCTCGACCATCACCACGCGCGCCGCGCCACGCGACGCCGCTTCGAAGCCGAGCGCGCCACTGCCCGCGAACAGGTCGAGGCAGCGCAGGCCGTCGAGGCGCTGGCCGAGCCAGTTGAAGAGCGTCTCACGCACGCGGTCGGGCGTGGGCCGCAGGCCTTCGAGTTCGAGCACCGGCAGCGGCGTGCGCTTCCAGTCGCCGCCAATGATGCGGATCGTGTGCGCGCCGCCGGCGCGGCCGGACGGCGAGCCGGATTGCGCACCACGAACTGCGCGTGCGCCTTGCGGACGCGGGGAGGATGAACGGGGCATGCGTTTTTTCTGAGTGAATCGGTACTGTTGCGCACCGGCGCTCGCCGCCCGGACGGCGGCAGGCACGGCACGACTTGCCGCGCGCGCAAGCGCCGCGCTGGCCAATGCGCGAACGTTACCACAGGGTTGCGCAGACGCTGGGATGGATACCGCACGCCTGCCCCGACGACGCGCCCGGAGGCGCCTGATAAAATGACGTGTTTTCCACGCGTTGCCCGCTTGAGCTACGTCCATGACCGTCCCTCGGTCAGACCGCGGCGCGTTTTCCTCACACCAGACCATGTTCAGTTTCTTTAAACGACTCCGGGGCTCGAAGGGCGCCGGGAACGAGGCGGCCGAAACGGACTCGCAGGCTGCGCCCGACGAAGTGGGCGCAGATGTCCCGTCCTCCGTTTCTGCGCCCGCTGCGCACATTCCTCCGGTGAGCGCCGCCGCGCCACAGGCCGTGGAGAGAGAGCTCGAAACCGTCGAAATCGTCCCGCCGCCCGCGCCCGACGCCAACGCGAAGAAGTCGTGGCTTTCGCGCCTGAAGTCGGGGCTTTCGAAGACGAGCTCGAACATTCAGAGCATCTTCGTCAACGCGAAGATCGACGACGATCTCTACGAGGAGCTCGAGACCGCGCTGCTGATGTCCGACGCGGGCGTCGACGCCACCGAGTACCTGCTCGAAACGCTGCGCCAGAAGGTGCGCGCCGAGCGCCTGACGGACGCCCAGCAAGTGAAGGACGCACTGCGCCAGTTGCTCATCGACCTGCTCGAACCGCTCGAAAAATCGCTCATGCTGGGCCGCGCGCAGCCGCTCGTGATGATGATCGCGGGCGTGAACGGCGCGGGCAAGACCACGAGCATTGGCAAGCTCGCCAAGCATCTGCAGAGCTTCGACCAGAGCGTGCTGCTGGCCGCCGGCGACACCTTCCGTGCCGCTGCGCGCGAGCAGCTCACGATCTGGGGCGAGCGCAACAACGTGACGGTCGTGCAGCAGGAAAGCGGCGACCCGGCCGCCGTGATCTTCGACGCGGTAAGCGCGGCGCGCGCTCGCGGCATCAATGTGGTGATGGCCGACACGGCCGGCCGCCTGCCCACGCAGCTGCACCTCATGGACGAGCTCAAGAAGGTCAAGCGCGTGATCGGCAAGGCGCTCGACGGCGCGCCGCACGAAGTGCTGCTCGTGATCGACGCGAACACGGGGCAGAACGCGCTCACGCAGGTGAAGGTGTTCGACGACGCACTCGGCCTGACCGGCCTCATCGTCACGAAGCTCGACGGCACCGCGAAGGGCGGCATCCTCGCCGCCATCGCGCGCCAGCGCCCGATTCCGGTGTATTTCATCGGCGTGGGCGAGAAGGTCGAGGACCTGCAGCCGTTCGTGGCCGAAGAGTTCGCGGACGCGCTGCTCGGGAACTGATCCCGCTCCCAGGCGCAAACAAAAATGGCGTCGTTCGCGAGAACGACGCCATTTTTTCATGCGCTCACGCGCCTGACGGTCACCCCGGTTGAGCCCGGTTCATCCCGGCTCACTCCGCGTCCGGCTGCACGCCCGGCGCCGCGCGCACGAACGCGTCGAGCTGCACGGCGTAGTCGTGAATGCGCTGGATGGTCGGATAGCGTGTCGTGTCGATCTTGAAGCGATTCGCGTTGTAGATCTGCGGCACGAGGCACAGGTCGGCGAGCGTCGGCGTATCGCCATAGCAGAGCTTGCCCGTGCGCGGATCGTTCGCAAGGCGCTCCTCCAGCGTGGCGAACCCGGCTTCGATCCAGTGCCGATACCAGGCATCCTTGGTCGCATCATCCACGCCCAGCGTGTGCTTGAGGTATTTCAGCACGCGCAGGTTGTCGATCGGATGAATCTCGCACGCGATCTGCAGCGCGATCGAGCGCACGTGCGCGCGATCGGCGGCCGACTTCGGCAACAGCGGCGGCTCGGGATGCGTTTCCTCGAGATACTCGATGATCGCGAGCGATTGCTGGATCGTGTGATTCTCATCGTCGATGAACGTGGGCACGATCGCGTCGGGATTGACCTTGCGATAGGCGGGCTTCAGTTGCTCGCCGCCCTCGCGCACCAGATGCACCGGCACGTACTCGTACGGCAGGTTCTTCAGATTGAGCGCAATACGCACGCGATACGACGCCGAACTCCGGAAATAGCTGTAAAGCTTCATGCTCCCCTCATGCTCTTCTATCAATGCGCTTACGCGACGTGCACGGCAAACTCGCCGATGCCGTCCACGCCGCCCTTCATCACGTCGCCCGGCTTCACCGCGCCGACGCCCTCCGGCGTGCCCGTGTAGATCAGGTCGCCCGCCTTCAGCTCGAACAGCGTGGAAAGAAACGCGATCGTATCGGCAACCGGCCAGATCATCTGCGAAATGTCCGAGCGCTGCTTCTCCTCGCCGTTGACCGTGAGCCAGATCGCCCCGCTGGCCAACTGGCCGACTTGCGCGACGGGATGGATCGGACCGATGGGCGCGGAATGGTCGAAGCCCTTTGCGGTGTCCCATGGGCGGCCAAGCTTCTTCGCTTCGGCTTGCAGGTCGCGGCGCGTCATGTCGAGACCGAGCGCATAGCCGAACACGTGGTCGAGCGCGCGCTCGACGGGAATGTTCTTGCCGCCCTTGCCGATCGCGGCGACCAGTTCCATCTCGAAGTGGACATTCTGCGATTGTGCGGGATACGGGAATTCGGCGGTCGTGCCGGGCGCGACGTAGAGCAGCGCATCGGCGGGCTTGGCGAAAAAGAACGGCGGCTCGCGGTCCGGATCGTGCCCCATCTCGCGCGCGTGCGCCTCGTAATTGCGGCCGACGCAGTAGATGCGGCGCACCGGAAATTGTGCGTCGGTGCCGGCGACGGGCACCGCGGCTTGCGGCACCGGGTCAAATACGTAGGTCATCGGGTTCTCCGTCTTCGTGATGGGCCGCGCGCCGTTCAAGGCGCGCGGCAAGCGAATGAAGCGCGCGGCCGCAGCGGCGCGGCATGCGCGACGTAGAACGCGAGTGTAACGCGCTGCGGTGGCGGTGCACCGGGGCGCTCGTGCGATACTTCCCGTATCCCGGACCGATCCAGACCAAAACGCAGACGAAAGCGGCGTCATTGCCCCTTATCACGCCGCCATTGCGCTGCGTGCCGCCTGCACCACACTCACGCCGCCATGAACGCCCCCGACTCCACCGAAACTTTCTCCTGCGCCCGCTTCATCAAGGAGATCGGCCGCGGGCCGCATGGCGCGCGTTCGCTGTCGCCGGAAGACACGCATACGCTCTATGCGGCGATGCTCGACGGCTGCGTGCCCGATCTCGAACTGGGCGCGGTGCTGCTTGCCTACCGGCTCAAGGGCGAGACCGCCGACGAGCTCGCGGCCATGCTCGCGGCCGCGCATGCGTCGTTCGCGCCCATCGCGGTAGCCGAGGGCGCGTACCGCCCCGTGTCGATCCCGAGCTACAACGGCGCACGCAAGCAGGCGAACCTCGTGCCGCTGCTCGCGCTGCTGCTCGCGCGCGAAGGCGTGCCGACGCTCGTGCACGGCGTCGTCGTCGATCCGGGCCGCGTGACGAGCGCCGAAATCTTCGCGGCGCTGAACCTGCCCGGCGCGGACGATCACGCGGCGATCGAGGCGCAGCTTGCCGGGCGACGCGTGGCGTTCACGTCGATCGAAACGCTCGCGCCCAAGCTCGCGCGGCTCTTGTCGCTGCGCCGGCGCATGGGCGTGCGCAACTCCACGCACACGCTCGTCAAGCTCCTGCAGCCGTTTGCGCAGCCCGGCCTGCGGCTCGTGAACTACACGCATCCGCCCTATCGCGAGAGCCTGAGCGCACTGTTCGCGGCGCACCCGGAGGCCGCCGTGGGCGGGGCGCTGCTCGCGCGCGGCACCGAGGGCGAAGCCGTCGCCGACACGCGCCGCCAGGTGCAGGTGGACTGGCTGCACGACGGCGTCTGCGAGACCTTGATCGAGCCGGTGCGCTCGTCACCGGACAGCCCCGAAATCGATCTGCCCGAAGGCCGCGACGCCCCCACGACAGCGGCCTGGATCGAGGCCGTGCTGCGCGGCGACGCGCCGGTGCCCGACGCCATCGCCCGTCAGGTCGAGACGATCAAGCGCATCGCGAAGCGCGCGTAACGCCGCTCATCTGCACACAACTCCGCACGCAAGTTCGCGACACAAAACCAAGCATTCGTTGTTGACAGGCTCGCCAGTCCTCGCTTACATTCGACGAATGCGTTCCTTTCCGAACACCCTCCGAATTACCTCCGGCCGCCTAGCGGCCCTATCGCTACGTCTAGCGTAAGCCAGGCGTAGCGCTGCGCGACCCCCTCTCCGGTCGGCAGTCCTCCCAAGCAGTTCTCGCAGTACCCCAAACCGCAGTTTCTCCACAACCAGTCGTCTGCATTCGTCCGTTTACCGTTCGGACGAGTCGCGAGGGTCAAAATGCACGTTGCATGGGCTTCGTTCATGTCCGCTTCTGCCGCGCCGGTTACCGCCGTCACCGTGGCCATCTTCTTCGCGTCCGCGGTTGCCGCCCGTACGCCCGAAGTTGTGCGCATCGTGCCTCGTCGTCAGCCAGCCAGCCGCCCGCTGCCGACCGCCATCGCAAACGACACCACGAAGAACGAGGCATGTCATGTTGCGTAATCCCGCCGAGAAGTACCGCCCTTTCCCCGCCATCCGCCTGAACGGCCGCCGATGGCCCACGCGTACCGTCGAGCACGCGCCCATCTGGATGAGCACCGACCTGCGCGACGGCAACCAGTCGCTGATCGAGCCGATGAGCATCGAGCAGAAGCTCGAGTTCTTCGAGATGCTGGTCGCGATCGGCTTCAAGGAAATCGAAGTCGGCTTTCCGTCGGCGTCGCAAACCGACTTCGATTTCGTGCGCAAGCTGATCGAGGAAAAGCGCATCCCTGAAGACGTGACGATCGAAGTGCTCGTGCAGTCGCGCGAGGAACTCATCGCCCGCACGTTCGAGGCGCTCGAAGGCGTGCCGCGCGCGATCGTGCATCTGTACAACGCCATCTGCCCGTCGTTCCGCAAGATCGTGTTCGGGCAGTCGAAAGACGAGGTCAAGGCGCTCGCGGTCGAAGGCACGCGCCTCATCCGCCAGTACGCCGACGCGCGCCCCGGCACGCACTGGATCTACCAGTACTCGCCGGAAACCTTCAGCATGACCGAGCTCTCGTTCGCCCGCGAAGTCTGCGACGCCGTGGCCCAGACCTGGCGCCCGACGCGCGATCACAAGATGATCGTGAACCTGCCGGCCACCGTCGAAGCCGCGATGCCCAACGTCTACGCCGACCAGATCGAGTGGATGGACCGCAACCTCGCGTACCGCGACAGCATCGTGCTCTCGGTGCATCCGCACAACGACCGCGGCACGGCCGTGGCCGCCGCCGAAATGGCGCTGCTCGCGGGCGCGGACCGCATCGAAGGCTGCCTGTTCGGCAACGGCGAGCGCACCGGCAATGTCGACCTCGTCACGCTCGCGATGAATCTCTACACGCAGGGCATCGACCCGGGCCTCGACTTTTCCAATATCGACGCCGTGCGCCAGGTGGTGGAGCGCTGCAATCAGTTGCCCGTGCATCCGCGTCACCCGTACGCGGGCGACCTCGTGTTCACGGCATTCTCGGGCTCGCACCAGGACGCGATCCGCAAGGGCTTCGCGCAGCAAAAAGCCGATGCGCTCTGGGAAGTGCCCTATCTGCCGATCGATCCCGCCGATCTCGGCCGCAGCTATGACGCGGTGATCCGCGTGAATAGCCAGTCGGGCAAGGGCGGCGCCACCTGGCTGCTCGAGCGCGGCATGGGCTTCACGCCGCCGCGCCGCGTGCAGATCGAATTCAGCCACGCCGTGCAGACCGTCACCGACGGCTCGGGCGAAGAGATTTCAGGCGACGCCATTTGCGCGCTCTTCTCGCGCGAATACCTCGAGACGCGTGGGCCGGCCGTGCACGTGGGCGCGGGCCGTGTGCGCTGGGAGGGCCGCGAAGTCGCGATGCCAGCGGCGGCGCAGATCGACGAGGCGCATGCGCGGGCCGTGGGCGCGGCGATGGCGGCGGCCGCGGGCGTTGGCGTTGAAGTCACCTCGTTCGAAACCCTGCGCACGGCGCAGGGCGCCACGGCGGTCTTCGTCGGCTGCCGGGTGGGCGGCCAGCCGCTGCGCCATGGCGTCGGAGTCGCCGACGACGCCGCCCATGCGGCCATCGCCGCCATGGTGAGCGCGGTCAACCGCGCCGCGTGGCCGCAAGTCGACCAGCGCGCGGCGGCTTGATCACACCAGGGCGCACGCGAACGTGCGCGAAGTGACGCCGCCGCGCGCAAGCGCGGCGGCACAGTGAAAGAAGCGGTTTAGTGGGAGCAGCATGGCTTTGCATGGGACCAGAGTACGGGGCTTTGCATGGGGCCGGAGTAAGTGCTGAAGCATTAACTCCGGCCGACAGCTAAAGCGCCAACTCTGGTCGACAGGCGACGCCGTTGAGCGTCGGCGGCAAAACGGGCCGCCGGCGTGCGCCCGACACGCCCAGCAGGCGATATCGGCGAGTGGACCTACCGGTCGTCACTCGATCGCGCAACGCGTCGCCTGCCAGGCGAGCAGACGCCAGTGGCCATCCTCCTGGGTCTGAATCGCCGTATAGGCAATCGGATAGAGCAGCGCGCCGTTGTTCGCTTCCATTTCGATCAGCGCGCGGCCCGAGATCACGCAGGTCTCGCGCCCCACCGGCAGCACGTCCTGCGACTGGATCTCGATCTGGCGGTAGCGGCGGCGCCCGGCCGTGATCGCGTCGATGAACTGCTGTTTGGTCTCGCGTTTGCCGTTCGTATGGACGAAGGTGGCGTGGTCAGACAGCAGTTGATCCAGCGACGAGCCGTCGCCGTCCACCATCGCGCGAAACCGCTCGCGCTCCAGCCCGCGAATCGCTTCGATTACTTTTGCAACCATTGCCAGAGCCCCTTGCGCACAAGTCCACGTCATCGCGCCGACTCGCACCGAAGATGTATCGCGCGCGCCTCGCTGAAATTTATACCAGGTTTTGACGCATGGATACTTGCGATCAAACGGATCGCCCCCATATGAGGGCTACACGACACAGAGGCAGGTCGAAGGCCGTGCAAAGCGCGCCTCGCCTAGCTGGCCGCGCCTGACCGGCCGTGCCTCGCCGGCCGCGCCCGAATGTCGCATCGCAGCACTTTTGGCCTGATCCCGTGTCTATTAGACAGGTCCGGGCATCGAAATTCGGGCCTGATATCCAGGCAGCGCCGCGAAGCGCCAGCCGCCCGGAAAACCGATCACTCCAACCCTTTTTCCCCTCCGCATCCGCCACGGATGACGGCCTCGTTCTAGAGTATTCCTTCGGCCCGCCGGTGTGTGCGGGACCGCGACGGGCGGCAAGCCCCGTCCAGCTTGCCTCTCAGTGTTTCGCTGAAATCTATCGAAACAAATATTTCGATAGGAGTGGCGGAACCTTGAAGTCCCTACAGACTCGAAGTATTAGCACTCGGTAATTGAGAGTGCTAACATCCACCGTGGAGTCGATGTCTGACTTTTGCAAGATTCCTGAGGAGTTCGCTACGTGAGCAACGCAATGACCATGACCCTTCCGAATATGCTTAGCCCGTCGTCGGCCAAGGCCGGGGGTTCGGGTGTACTGGCGCTCGCGAACGCTTCCATGCTGCCTGGCCAACTGGGCAACATCGACGCCTACATTCAGGCCGTGAACCGGATCCCGATGTTGACGCCGCAAGAGGAGCGCCAGTTCGCGACCGAGTATCGCGAGCAAAATAATCTCGAAGGCGCGCGCCGCCTCGTACTGTCGCACCTGCGACTCGTGGTGTCGATCGCGCGCAATTATCTGGGCTACGGTCTGCCGCATGCCGACCTGATCCAGGAAGGCAATATCGGCCTGATGAAGGCTGTGAAGCGTTTTGACCCAGAGCAGAACGTACGCCTCGTGTCGTACGCCATGCACTGGATCAAGGCGGAGATCCATGAGTACATCCTGCGCAACTGGCGCATGGTGAAGGTCGCCACGACCAAGGCGCAGCGCAAGCTGTTCTTCAATCTGCGCAGCCACAAGCAGGGCCTGCAGTCGTTCACGCCCGAGGAAATCGAAGGCCTCGCGCAGGAACTGAACGTGAAGCGCGAAGAAGTCGTGGAGATGGAAACGCGTCTGTCGGGCTCGGATATCGCGCTCGAAAGCCAGACCGACGACGGCGAAGAATCGTTCGCCCCGATCGCCTGGCTCGCCGACTCGCACAACGAGCCGACGGCCGTGATCGCCTCGCGTCAGCGCGATCGTCTGCAGTCGGACGGCATCGCGAGCGCGCTGGAGGCACTCGACGCGCGCAGCCGCCGCATCATCGAGGCGCGCTGGCTGAACGTCGCCGACGACGGTTCGGGTGGTTCGACGCTGCACGAGCTGGCCGACGAGTTCGGCGTCTCGGCCGAGCGCATTCGCCAGATCGAAGCGAGCGCGATGAAGAAGATGCGCACGGCACTCGCCGACTACGCTTAAGACATCAAGTCGCACGGCGCGGCCGCGAGGCCGCCCACATGGGCTTCACCGCTGAGCCCCACTCTTATCGAGAGTGGGGCTTTTCTTTTTGGCCGACAATAATTCGTACACCTTCGCGCCGTTTTTTCCGATTCCTTCGTAAGATCATTTCGTATGTGATGCAGCCCTAATCGGACATCGCCATGATCTCGACTTCCGGCCAGTCTGCGCGAGTGCGACCGTTGCTCCGCGCGCGCTTCCTCCAGTGGGCACGCGGCCCGACCTTCGGCCGCGACATCGTTCTCGTCCTCGCCTTCAAGCTCGTGTTGCTGATGGCGCTCAAATACGCATTCTTCAATCATCCGCAGGCCGAGAACATGACCATGCCGCCGGCGGCGGTCGCACAGGCCCTCCTCTCCGTGCCCGTGCCGCCCGGAGCTAGCCCGCCCGGCGCAAATCCACCCCAAGGGGACCCGCACCATGCCAATTAGCGAAACCGTCGACCTATCGCGCCTGCAGTTCGCGGTCACCGCGCTCTATCACTTCCTGTTCGTGCCGCTCACGCTGGGTCTGTCCTGGCTGCTCGTCATCATGGAATCGGTCTACGTGATGACCGGCAAGCAGATCTACAAGGACATGACGCAGTTCTGGGGCAAGCTCTTCGCGATCAATTTCGTGATGGGCGTCACCACCGGTCTCACGATGGAATTCCAGTTCGGCACGAACTGGTCGTACTACTCGCACTACGTGGGCGATATCTTCGGCGTGCCGCTCGCCGTGGAGGGGCTGGCCGCGTTCTTCCTCGAATCGACTTTCGTGGGCCTGTTCTTCTTCGGCTGGAACCGCATGTCGAAGGGCGGGCACCTGCTCACGACGTTCTTCGTCGCGCTCGGCTCGAACCTTTCCGCGCTGTGGATTCTCGTCGCCAACGGCTGGATGCAAAACCCCGTCGGCGCCGCGTTCAACTACGAAACCATGCGCATGGAGCTCACGAGTCTCTTCCAGGTGATCTTCAACCCGGTCGCCCAGGTCAAGTTCGTGCACACGGTGTCCGCCGGCTATGTGACGGCGTCGATGTTCGTGCTCGGCATTTCGTCGTGGTATTTGCTGCGCCGCCGCGACGTGGACTTCGCGCTGCGCTCGTTCGCCATTGCCGCGGGCTTCGGTCTCGCGTCCACGCTCTGCGTGATCGTGCTCGGCGACGAATCGGGCTATCGCACGGGCGAAGTCCAGGAGATCAAGCTCGCCGCCATCGAAGCCGAATGGGACACCGCACCCGCGCCGGCGCCGTTCACACTGTTCGGCATCCCTAACCAGCAGGAAGAGCGCACCGACTACGCCATCCGCATTCCCTACCTGATGGGGATCATCGCGACGCGCTCGATCGACGAGCCGGTGATCGGCCTGAAGGACCTGATGGGCCGCGCCGAAGTGCGGATCCAGAACGGCATGCTCGCCTACGCCGCACTGCAAAAAATGAAGGAAGGCACCGCCGACACGGCCACGCGCGACGTATTCGACGCGCACAAGGCGGACCTCGGCTACGGCCTGCTCCTCAAGCAGTTCGCGCCGAACGTGGTCGACGCCACGCCCGAGCAGATCAAGGCCGCCGCAAAGCACTCGATTCCGCCCGTCGCTCCGGTGTTCTGGTCATTTCGCGTGATGGTGGGCCTCGGCATGCTGTTCCTCGCGACCTTCGTGCTCGCGTTCTGGTTCTGCGCGCAGCGCTCGCTGCTCAAGGACAACCGCCGCTGGTTCCTGAACTGGGTGGTGTGGGCGATTCCGCTGCCGTGGCTCGCCGCGGAATTCGGCTGGGTCGTCGCGGAGCTCGGCCGCCAGCCGTGGACCATCGCCGAAGTGCTGCCCACGCACCTCTCTGCGTCGAGCCTCGCGCCGGGCGACGTGTGGCTGAGCCTCGCGGGCTTCGTGGTGTTCTACACCGCGCTCTTCATCATCGAGATCACGCTGATGTTCAAGTACGCGCGGCTCGGGCCGTCGGCGCTGAACACGGGGCGCTATTTCCACGAGAAAGGCGCAATGGCCACGGCGAGTGGCAATCGCGTCTCGTGATGCCGGCCCGGAACGTGTCGCAAGCCCTGCACAGGAAACACACAGGAACCACACCATGGACTACGCAACGCTCAAAGTGATCTGGTGGGTGCTGATCGGCGTGCTCTTGATCGGCTTCTCGCTCACCGACGGCTTCGACATGGGCGCCGCCGTGCTGCTGCCCTTCATCGGCAAGACCGATGCGGAGCGCCGCATCGTCATCAACACGGTCGGCGCGACCTGGGAAGGCAACCAGGTCTGGCTCATCACCGCGGGCGGCGCGATGTTCGCCGCCTGGCCACTCGTCTATGCGGCGTCGTTCTCAGGCTTCTACTTCGCGATGCTGCTCGTGCTCTTCGCGCTCTTCTTCCGGCCCGTGGGCTTCGACTACCGCGGCAAGCGCGAGAACCCGAAGTGGCGCAACGCATGGGACTGGGCGCTCTTCATCGGCGGCTTCGTGCCAGCGCTCGTGTTCGGCGTGGCGTTCGGCAACCTGCTCGAAGGCGTGCCGTTCAGCTATGACTCCGACCTGCGCGTGACGTATCACGGCAGCTTCTTCGCGCTGCTCAATCCGTTCGCACTCCTGTGCGGGCTCGTGAGCCTCACCATGCTCACCGCGCACGGCGCCGCGTTCGTGAAGTTGAAGAGCGATGGCGTGGTGGCCGAACGCGCGTCGAAAGCGCTGCGCATTGCCTCGGCGCTCGCGGTCGTGTGCTTCGTGGTGGCGGGCGCGCTCGTGGCGACGCTGATCGGCGGCTATATGATCACCACGCCCGCGCCGTATGACTCCGTCGCCAATCCGCTGCTCAAGAGCGTCGAGCCCGGCGCGGGGCTGTGGATCAGCAACTACGGGCTCTATCCGTGGATGGCCGTTGCGCCGATTCTCGGCATCCTCGGCGGCGCGATCGCATTCGTGCTGGCCGGCTCGCGGCTCGAGAAGACGGCCTTTCTCGGCACCTCGCTCCTCATCATCGGCGTGATACTCACGGCGGGCTTCTCGATGTTTCCGTTCATCATGCCGTCGTCGCTGGACCCGCGTTCTAGCCTCACGGTCTGGGACTCCACCTCCAGCAAGACCACGCTCGAAATCATGCTGGTGGCCGTGATCATCTTCCTGCCGATCGTGCTGGGCTACACCACCTGGGCGTATCGCATCATGCGCGGCAAGGTGACCCTCGAGGCCGTCGAAGACAAGCGCAATTCGCTGTATTGAACGAGTCGTGCAGCCCGGCATGCCGGGCTGCATCGCCATTCACGCAGGAGCGGAAATCATGTGGTACTTCACCTGGATACTGGGCATTGGCGTGGCGCTGGGCTTCGGCATCATCAATGTGATGTGGCTCGATCAGCAGCGCAAAATGGACGCGGCCGATAGCGGGGAGTGAGGTTTTGGGCGGGTGGATGGTCTACGGGTAGATTTCACGCGATTGCTCAGACCGAAGCCTCCCACGGATTAACAATGCCGACTCCGGAAGAGGCAAAGTCGGCAACGTTCCGTGTTACGACAGTCATGCCATGCACGAGCGCAGTGGCTGCGATAAACGCATCTCGTTCGGAACAAGGATCTGGCACGTGCAGCTTTGCGCAACGCAGTGCCACCGCGGAATCGACTGGCAGTGTCCGCTCAGAAAACTCGGGAAGGACGCGAGCGTTCATCCAGGTACGCAGTCTTGCGCCCTGTTCGGCGTCGCGCCGCTCGAGCCGGAGAATGCCGAGTTCGAGCTCCATGACCGTTACTGCGGAAATGTAGAAGGTCGAAGCATCTTCATTCGACAGCCAGGCAATGACTTGCGCATTCGCTTTGCCATCGCCAGCTTTGCGCAACTCGGAAATGACATTGGTATCTAGCAGGAACATTATTCGAAGTCAGCCGCTCGGGGTAGTTCGCGTGAACGCGGGAAATCGATCTCAAAGTCAGAGATGCCCGGCATGGAAAGCGCATCCACGATGCTCCGCTTCTTGCCCACAAGCCGCTGGTACTCCTCAATGCTAAGCAACACATGCGCGGGCTTGCCACGATCTGTAATGAAAACTGGACCGTTATTGGCTGCCTTCTTGGCCTTGGTGACGTCCTGATTGAGTTCCCTGCTGGATAGAGTCGTAATGGTCATGATGTGACTCCTGCCCGAATATGCAATGTAGGTACGTTACTACAAAAACAACCCCTCCTGCAACCGTAGTGACCTCCACCGCGAGTACGTTTACCCCAAAATACAAAACCCCGCGCCCCAAAGAACGCGAGGTTTATTCGGTGTCACACCGGCGCAAGCGCCGGTTTTTTTGCAACAAGAGACCGCTCAGGCCGCCTGCAACGCAAGCTCGCGCGCGTAACGCTGCGCCGCGTCGCCCGCGACGATATGCAGCGTATCCGCCGACACCCAGGCCACATCGAGCGCACCAAGCTGCGCACGGTCGGCCGCGGCGGGGTCGCGCAGGATCACGCGCAGACGCGTGACCGCGACCGCGTCGATCGACACGATATTCGCCGCGCCGCCCAGCACCGCCAGCCAGCGCGACGGATTCGGATCGAGCGGACCGGCTGCCTGCGCCGGCTGAGCGGCAGACTGCGAGACTGACTGCGACGCGGGCTGCGCCACAGGCACCGCCTTGGCCGCGGCTGCCGCCGGGCGCCCGCTGGCAATCTCGCGACGGATTTCATCGGCGATCATGTCGGCTTCCGGCCCGATGATGACCTGCACGCTCTCGCCACCGCGTTTGAGCACGCCACGCGCGCCGATGGCCTTCAGCGCCGGCTCCGACACATGCGCCGGGTCCGCCACCGTGAGACGCAGACGCGTCGTGCACGCATCGACCACCTTCAGGTTGGCCGCGCCGCCGAGCGCATCGATATAGCGCGCCGCACGCGACAGCGACGTGGCTGCAGCCGCGCCACCCACCGGCACTTCCACGCCCGACATCGACGAGGCGATAGCCGTGTCGCCGGCAGAGGATTCACGGCCCGGCGTCGGCAGATTGAAGCGGCGGATGAAGAAGCGGAACAGCGCGTAGTAGACCACTGCATACGCAATGCCGAGCGGAATCGCTTCCCAGCCGTGCGTGGAGAGGCCGTAGTTGAGCACGTAGTCGATCGCGCCCGCCGAGAACGTGAAGCCGAGCTTGATGCCGAGCAGCGAGCAGATGGCGAGCGACAGCCCCGTGAGCACGGCGTGGATGCCGTAGAGCACCGGCGCGAGGAACATGAAGGTGAACTCGATCGGCTCGGTCACGCCCGTGAGAAACGAAGTGAGCGCCATCGAGAGCAGCAGGCCGCCCACCATCGCGCGGCGCTCCTTGGGCGCCTCGTGCAGCATCGCGAGACACGCGGCCGGCAGGCCGAACATCATCACCGGGAAGAAGCCGGCCATGAAGCTGCCCGCGGTGGGGTCGCCCGCGAAGAAGCGGTGCAGGTCGCCGGTCACGGCCGCGCCGCCGGCTGCGGGCGTGAACGAGCCGAACACGAACCACACGAGCGAGTTCAGGATGTGATGGAGCCCCGTCACGAGCAGCAGACGGTTCAGCAATCCGTAGACGAACGTGCCGACCGCGCCCGCCGTGGTGAGCCAGTGGCCCGCCGTGTCGATCACGTGCTGCACCGGTCCCCACGCATAGCCGAACACGATGCCGAGCAGCAAGCACGCAAGCCCGGTCACGATCGGCACGAAGCGCTTGCCGCCGAAGAAGGCAAGGAACTCGGGCAGCTTGATGTCCTTGAAGCGGTTGTACAGCATCCCCGCCACGACGCCGGCCACCACGCCCGACAGCACGCCCATGTTGAGCTTGTCGTTGATGTCCTTCATCACGGCGGTCTCGACCAGATAGCCGAGCGCGCCCGCGAGCGCCGCCACGCCGTTGTTGTCCTTCGCGAAACCCACCGCGATGCCGATTGCGAACAAGAGCGGCAGATTGTCGAAGATCGCGCCGCCTGCGTCGGCAATGATCTTGATGTTGAGCATGTCGGCCTGCCCGAAGCGCAGCAGTATGCCGGCCACCGGCAGCACTGCGATCGGGAGCATCAGCGCGCGGCCGAGGCTCTGAATCTTGAGAAACGGATTGCCATCCATTGAACTGCCTCCAGTCCCTGTCTCTTGCGTGACGAAAGAGAGGTGAATAAGCCCGGCACGCGATCGCTGCGCACACCGGTGTGTGGTTATTGAGGAAATCGAACGATTACTACTGTCGACCACCCGATAAAGCGAGTGGCCAATTGCTCAGCCACTCACGAAATCGAGCGATCAATCAATCGAGCGGCCAGTGCGCACGGCTCGCCGCGCGTACTGCCTGCGCCGACTCCAGCGCGAGGACCTCGAACGCGCGCTCGCGGCACTGGCTGTAATCGAGCTTGCGCACGCGCGCCTTGATCGACGGCACGGACACCGGATCGACCGACAGCTCGGTGACGCCCAACCCGATGAGCAGCGGCACCGCGAGCGGGTCGCCCGCCAGCGCGCCGCACACGCCAACCCACTTGCCATGCTTGTTCGCGCCCTCCACCGCGATGGAGACGAGACGCAGCACGGCGGGATGCAAGCCGTCCGCCTGCGCCGCCAGATCGGGCTGGCAACGGTCCATCGCGAGCGTGTATTGGGTGAGATCGTTGGTGCCGATCGAGAGGAAATCGGCGTGGCGCGCGAGCTGGTCGGCCAGCAGCGCCGCCGAGGGGACCTCGATCATCACGCCCACCTCGATGCGGCCCGTGCGGCCCGCTTCGCGTGCAAACGTGTCGATGCGCTCGCGCAGGCGCACGAGCTCGCCCACGTCGGTGACCATCGGCAGCAGGATGCGCACGGCGCCCATCGGCTCGACTGCGAGCAGCCCGCGCAACTGGTCGTCGAGCAGATCGGGGCGCACCTGCGCGAGGCGGATGCCGCGCAGGCCCAGCGCGGGGTTCGGCTCGGGCGGCAGCGTCAGATAGTCGACTTCCTTGTCCGCGCCCACGTCGAGCGTGCGGATGATCGCCGTGCGTCCGCCCAGCGCTTCGGCGATCGCCTGGTAGCCCTCGCGATGCTCGTCCACCGTGGGCGCCGCCTGGCGATGGATGAACATGAGCTCGGTGCGCAGCAGACCCACGGAATCCGCGCCGTTTTCCACGGCGGTGCGCGCGTCCTCGAGCGTCGCGATATTCGCCGCGACTTCAACCGCGTGGCCGTCGCGCGTGGCTGCGGCCTCATGCGAGGTGCGCCGGTTCGCCTCACGCACGCCGGCCAGACGCTGCTTTTCGGCACGGGCGCGTTCGACGTCCTGCGGGCTCGGCGCGAAAGCGAGGCTGCCAGCGCCCGCGTCCACCACCACCTGGGTGCCTTCTTCGATCTTGTGCAAGGCATCGCCGAGCGCGACGAGCGCCGGAATGCCCGCCTGGCGCGCGATGATCGCGGCGTGCGAGGTCGCGCCGCCGCGCGCCATCACGAGCGCGGTCACGCGCTTGCGGTCGAGCGAGGCGAGGTCGGAGGGCGTGAACTCGTCGGCGGCGAGCACGGCTTCTTCGGGCAGCTCGCGCTGGGCCGCACCCATCGCGTTGCCTGTGCCGTTCGCGTTCGCAAGCGCGCGCAGCACACGCTTTTCGAGGTCTCGCAGATCGGCGGCGCGCTCCGCGAGCAGCGGGTCGTCCACCTTGCCTAGCACTGCGATCTGCTCGCGGATCGAGGCGCGCCACGCAAAGCCCGCGCTCTTGCCGAGGCTGATGAGGTCACGCGCGGCGTCGATGAGCGTCGGGTCTTCGAGCAGCACGCGATGCATCTGGAAGATGCCCGCTTCGCCGATCGCGCCGCGCTGCGAGGCTGCGCGCACGGAGGCATCCAGCTCGCCGTCGACGGACGCAACAGCCTTGTCGAGCAAGCGGCTCTCCGCCGACGAGGGACCGCTCGCGAGCTCGGACGGCTCGAGTTCGGCGTCGTCCCAGCGCACCAGCTTGCCGACGGCCACACCAGGCGCCGCACATACGCCGATCAGCGTACCGGGCGCGCTTCGCGGGGCCTGCTGCGCGGCAACGCCAGCGCCAGCCGCGCTAGCCACGGGGGCAACCACCGGCGCCGGCGACAGTTGCCGCGCGGGCGCCTCGCCGCCTTCGCCCGGCGCTTCGCGCAGGAGCTCGTTAGCAACGGCATCGACAGCCTTCTGCGCCTCGTGGCCCAAGCCGACCAGTTCGATGGTCGCGCCCTCGCCCGCACCCAGCCCGAGCAGGCCCACCACGCTTTCGATCGCGGCCTTGCGCTCGCCGTAGCGCACTTCCACGCGCGCATCGATCCCGCGCACCGCTTCGCGCGCGCGCGCCGCGGGGCGCGCATGGAGGCCGCCCGCATGCGTGAGCGTCACGCTGCGGCGCACTTCGTTGGTCACCACCTCGGCGACGCTAGTGGCGGCCACGGCGCCCTCACGCGCACGCAACACGAGGAGCGGCGTCTCGCCGGCCTCGGCATGGCTTGCGTAGCCCGCGCGCTCGACCACTTCGAACGCATCGGAGTTCGCCACCGCGATCACGGAGACGAGGCTGGGCGCGTTGCACGCCACCACGTCGAGATCGAATTCGATCAGCAGGTCGCCGCGACGCACCTGGGCGCCCTGCTCGACCTTCGGCGTAAAGCCCTTGCCGTTCAGCTCGACCGTGTCGATGCCGATATGCACGAGCACCTGCGCGCCTTCGGCGGTCTGCAACGTGACGGCGTGACCGGTGCGCGCGAGGTGCATGACCGTGCCGTCGCACGGCGAAACGAGCCGGCCGACCAGCGGATCGACGGCGATGCCGTCGCCGAACAGGCCTTCCGAAAACACCGGATCGGGCACGGAGGCGAGCGGCACGACCGGGCCGCTCAGCGGCGCGATCAAAACGATACGACCTTCAGTGGCATTGTCCGGGCTCATCAGGCGGGACTCCTGGATGCGTTCCATCAGCGTTCCAATCTAGTGGGTTTCGGTGACTTTGTTCAGGTAGCGCGGCTCGTCCGGGTTGCGGCCGCGCGCGGCGGCGAGACTCGCCGCCATCACGTAGAACGAAAGAATGGCGGCGATCGGATCGAGCGCCGGGTCGGCCGTCGTCACGAGCGGCAGCGTGGCCTCCGGCACGTCGGTGGGCGCCGCGAGCAGCACGCGCGCGCCGCGCTTTTGCATGTCGCGCGCGAGCTGCACGAGGCCCGCCTGCTCCGGCCCGCGCGGGGCGAACACGAGCAGCGGATAGTCGCGGTCGATCAGCTCCATCGGGCCGTGGCGCACTTCGGCGCTGGAAAACGCTTCGGCCTGTATGCCCGAGGTCTCCTTGAGCTTGAGCGCCGCTTCCTGCGCAATGGCAAGACCCGGGCCGCGGCCGATCACGATCATCTGCGAGACGTCGCGCAGCTCGTCAACGGCCCGCGACCAGTCGAGCGCGCCCGCGCGGTCGAGCGCCGCCGGCAGTGCGCGCACGGCGTCGAGGAACGCGGCGTCGCGCTGCCAGAACGCCACGAGCTGCGCCGACATCGCGAGCATCGCGATATAGCTCTTGGTGGCCGCGACGCTCAGCTCGGGACCCGCGAGCAGCGACAGTTCGTTGCCCGCGGCGTCGGCGAGCGGTGAACCGCCCACGTTGACCATGGCCGCCGTGAGCGCGCCCGCGTCGTGCAGGGCGCGCATCGTGGCGACAAGGTCAGGACTCCTGCCTGATTGGGAAAAAGCAAGGGCAAACTGGCCCTTTACGCGTAATGGCGCCTGTTGCAGCGTCGCGATCGACATGGGAATCGAGGCAACCGGCACGCCGATGCGGCTCATGGTGAGCGAGGCGAAATAGCTCGCCGCGTGGTCCGAGCTGCCGCGTGCGACCGTGAGCGCGACGTGGCGCGGCTCGGCCTCGAGCGCGCGGGCGAGCGCCTCCACACGCGAGGTGTCGGCGAGCTGCGCGGCGACGACGCCGGCCGAGGCCAGCGCTTCTTTAAGCATATTCGACAATCGATTCTCCTTCGACGTAGGTCGCGGTAAGCGTGAGTTCGCGGTCGAACACATTGGCATCGGCCCATGCGCCGCGCGCGAGGCGGCCCCGGTCTTCGATGCCGAGATAGTCGGCCGCGTAGCGCGACAGGCGCGCTGAAACATCTGCGATCGGCAGGCCGAGCGAAACGAGATTGCGCAAGGCCTGGTCCATGGTGAGGGTGCTGCCAGCGAGCGTGCCATCTGCGAGACGCACGCCGCCGAGGCATTTGGTCACGTGCTGGCTGCCGAGGCGGTATTCGCCGTCCGGCATGCCGGTGGCCGAGGTGCTGTCGGTCACGACGTAGAGGCGCGGAATGGCGCGCAGCGCCGCGCGGATCGCGCCCGGATGCACGTGCAGCAGGTCGGGGATGATCTCCGCGTATTCCGCGTGAGCGAGCGCCGCGCCGACGAGACCCGGGTTGCGGTGATGCAGCGGCGACATCGCATTGAAGAGGTGCGTGAAGCCACACGCACCGTGCTTGAGCGCGGCGACGGCATCGTCGTAGGTCGCGAGCGAGTGGCCGAGCTGCACGCGCACGCCGCGCGCCGCCATCTCGCCGATGATCTCGATATGGCCCGCGATCTCCGGGGCCACGGTCACCACGCGGATCGGCGCGATCGACAGATACTTGAGCACTTCGTCGAGCACGGCGGACACGGCCGCGTCGGGTTGCGCGCCGAGCTTGCCCGGATTGATGTACGGCCCTTCGAGATGCACACCCAGCACGCGCGCGCCGCCCGGCGTGCGCCGGCGCGCCACGTCGCCGAGACCCGCGACCACGCTCATCAGTTCGTCGCGCGGCGCGGTCATGGTGGTGGCGAGCAGGCTCGTCGTGCCATAGCGCGCGTGGGTGCGCGCGATGGTTTCGATGGCGTCGCCCGCTTCCATGACGTCGGCGCCGCCGCCGCCGTGCACGTGCAAGTCGATGAAGCCCGGCAGGATGTACGGCTCGTCGTTCTTCGCCGGATCGACGGCCTCGCCCTCGATCGACGTGATGCGTCCGTTTTCGAACGTCAGCGTGCCGTTGATCCAGCCACCAGGGGTGAGAATGTTTCCGCTCAGCATGAGATTTTTCCGATTTTGCGCACGACAGTGTGGCGTGCGCGATGAGTCGTGACGATGACGTGCGTGAGAGATTCGTGGCGCGGCGTTCCGTTCCCGCGAGCCGCCTTCGTTACTTGGTTCATTGCCTGAGCTCCGCGACGAAGTCGTAAAAGCCGTCGCGGCAATAGGTGTCGGTGAGTTCGATGGCGTGCTGGTCGCGCGAAAAACCCACGCGCGTGATCACGAGCAGCGCCGCGCGCGGCTCCACGCCCATCAGCGTCGCGATTTCGCCTGTCGCGTTGACCGCGCGGAAGTGCTGGAGCGCGCGCACGACCGGCACGCCGCGCCCCTCGAGATACGCATAGAGCGAGCCGTCGATCGCCTGCGGGTCCGGCACGATGGACGCGGGCAGCGCCGAATGCTCGACGGCCATCACGATGCCGTCCGCGCGGCGCAGGCGCCGCAGGCTCGCGACCGACGCGCCCGGCGAGAGCCCAAGCTGCACGATCTCCTCGCGATGTGCGGCGCGCAACTCGCGTTCCAGCCACACCGAGTCGGGCGTGAAGCCGCGCTGCTCCATCTTTTTCGTGAAGCCGGTCAGACGCGAGAGCGGATCTTCCACCCGCGGCGTGATGAAGCTGCCGGCGCCGCGTGCACGCCGGATCAGCCCCTGCTCGACCAGCAGCTCGATGGCCTTGCGTGCCGTGATGCGCGACACGCCGATGGCGTCGGAGAGCGTGCGCTCCGAAGGCAGCGCCTCGCCCGCCGACCACACGCCGCAATGAATGGCCGTCGCAAGATTGCGCGCCAGCTGCAGATAGAGCGGCGTGACGTTGCGCGCATCGGGCATCAGGGCAGACCAACGGGTTTCCATGGAACTCCGGCCAGCGGTTGGACAGATCGTGGGGGCTTCCAGACAAACCATCTGACACTTTCAACGTTGCCGTCGTGGTTTTTGCCCGGTGCAAATTTGAGCCCATTATATAACCACAATAATACCAGTCAACATGCGCGGCGGCCGTATCTCTATCGGCATAAATTCCATAAAAATCAATTGGTTACATGATTTTCAAAGGCCCTGCGGGCAGCACACCGGGTATCGGTATTTTCCCTGGAAAGATACCTGTGGTCTCTTCTTGAGAGACCACCAGGCCTCTCTGAGCATCATTCAGACAGACCAAAGTGATACCAGATCAGGACCACTCACCCGTTTCAGAGACATAGCGACGATATCGCTGCGCCCTGACATCCCATACAGTGGTCACTGACAGGCATCGACAACAGTTGATCGACGCCGTGGAGCTCGTGCAGAAGCTGCCGGGATGACGGCGCCGCTCCGAGGAGCGTGGCTTTAGCGGGCCTCGCACCACGCGGCACCCGTCGTAGCGCCCGCCCGGCCACTCAGCAGGCGCAAAAAAGCCGCTTACAGGAAGCGGCTTTTCTTTTGCTGGATCGGCAGCAGGCGCGGCTTGTTTGCCGCACGCTGCGATCGGGAGCGAGGACTCGGCGTCGCTTAGAACGACGGAACCATCGAGCCCTTGAACTCGCTCTTGATGAACTGGCGCACGTCTTCCGACTGATAAGCCGCGACCAGCTTCTTCACCCACGGCTTGTCCTTGTCCTGGACACGCACGGCGATCAGGTTCGCGTACGGGCTGTGGATGTCTTCCAGCGCGATCGCGTCCTTGGTCGGCTGCAGGCCCGCTGCCAGCGCGTAGTTCGTGTTGATCACGGCGGCGTCCACGTCGCCGAGCGCGCGCGGCAGTTGCGCGGCGTCCAGTTCGACGAGCTTCACCTTCTTCGGATTCTCGGCCACATCGAGCGGCGTCGCGTTGTTGCCGTTCGTGCCCGCGCCAGCGCGCAGCTTGATCACGCCCTTGTTCTGCAGGAGCAGCAGCGCGCGGTTCTCGTTCGACGGATCGTTCGGCACCGCGACCTTCGCGCCTTGCGGCAGATCGTTCAGCGACTTGAGCTTCTTCGAGTAGACGCCGATCGGCGAGATGTACGTGAGGCCCGCGTTCACGAGCTTGTAGCCGCGCTGCTTGATCTGGCTGTCGAGGTACGGTCCCGTCTGGAAGCTGTTGGCGTCGAGGTCGCCCGAATCGAGCGCCGCGTTCGGCTGCACGTAGTCGTTGAATTCGATGACCTTCACGTTCAGGCCTTCGCGCTTGGCGACCTTCTGGACCACGGCCCAAACCTGGGCGTCCGGACCGGAAACGGTACCGACCTTGATGACCTTGTCGTCGGCGTGGGCGCCGAAGCTGGCGGCGAGCGTGGTGGCGGCGACGCCGGCGAGGAGAGCTTTAATCAGATTTCTGCGCTGCATGGAGAGGATGTTCCCGCTTGTTGCGTGTTTGTTACTGTCGTGTCCCGGCTGCGGCGGCATTGTGTGCCGCCCGCCAGGCGGACATAAATGGTCTCATATGGCACCGGCCGCGCGAAATATAGAAATCGCATACGGGTATACCAGCGGAAGCCAGTGAGGGGTGGTAGCTTGGGTCGCGCCTTCGGCGGCCCGCAAAGCGCCAGTGGCCTGGCCCGACCGGCCTGAACGACTTGGCTGGCCCAGGCGGCCTCAGTCGTTCGACGCGAGCAGGATCTTCAGATCGTGCAGCCAGGGCGTCACGCCCTGCCCGTCGCGCGCAAAGAGGCGCAGCTTGCCGGTGGTGTCGAACACGTAGCTCGCGGCGGTGTGATCCATCGTGTAGCTGCCGGGCGTATTGCCGGGCACCTTCGCGTAGTAGACGCGGAAGTCCTTCGTGACCTGCTTGAGTTGCGCCTCGTCGGCGGGGCGCAGCGCAATGAAGGTGGGATTGAAGGCGCTCACGTACTGGCTCAGGATGTCGGCGCTGTCACGCTCGGGATCGACGCTCACGAAGAGCACCTGCACGCGCTTCGCGGCATCGGGGCCCAGTTGCTGGAGCGCCTGCGAAAGCTCGGCCATGGTGGTCGGGCAGACGTCCGGGCAATGCGTGTAGCCGAAGAACAGCACGACCACCTTGCCCTTGAAGTCGGCGAGCGAACGCATCTTGCCGCTCGTGTCCGGCAGCGAGAAGTCCTTGCCGAACTGCGTGTTGCCGGTGATGTCGAGGTTCGAGAACGACGGCGGCTGCTGGCCGCAGCCTTCGAGCATCAAGGTGCCGCCGAGCGCGCCCGCCGCTGCGAGGGCAATGAGAGAGACACGCGCGGCACGCGCCGCGCGCGCGAACAGGGAGCGGGCCATTCCGTTACATCCCGATGAGTGCGTGCACGTAGTGATCGACGAGCAGCGCGCCGAACAGCACCGAGAGGTAAACGATCGAATAGCGGAAAGTCTTGCGTGCGAGCGCGTCCGAATACTCGAGGTAGATCTTCCACGCGTAGGCGAGGAACACCGCGCCGAGCAGGACCGCCGCGACGAGAAACAGCATGCCGCTCATGCCCGAGATATAGGGCATCAGCGTGACCGCGAACAGGATCACGGTATAGAGCAGGATGTGCAGGCGCGTGTACTTCTCGCCGTGCGTGTTGGGCAGCATCGGCAGGCCGGCGTTTTCGTAGTCCTTGCGGCGATAGAGCGCGAGCGACCAGAAATGCGGCGGCGTCCACACGAAGATGATGAGCACCAGAATCCAGGCGTCGCCGGGCACGTGGCCCGTGACGGCGGCCCAGCCGAGCGCCGGCGGCATCGCGCCCGAGGCGCCGCCGATCACGATGTTCTGGGGCGTGGCGGGCTTGAGCAGCAGCGTGTAGATGATCGCGTAGCCGATGAAGGTCGCGAACGTGAGCCACATGGTGAGCGGGTTGGTGAACGTGTAGAGCGTCCACATGCCGATGCCACCGATCACCGCGGAGAACAGCAGGATCTGCACGCTGGTGATCTCGCCGCGCGCCGATGGACGCCACGCCGTGCGACGCATGCGCGCATCCACCTTCTGCTCGACGAGGCAGTTGATCGCGAAGGCTGCGCCGGACGTCAGCCAGATGCCAACGGTGCCGCCGATCAGCTGCTTCCAGGGCACCATGCCCGGCACGGCGAGGAACATGCCGATGACCGCGCAAAACACGGCCAATTGGGTGACGCGGGGCTTCGTGAGCGCGAGATACTGCGAAATCCGGCTGCCGGGCCTGCCAGGATTTTGGGAGAGGGTTGTACTTTCCATAGGGGGCGGGATCACACCGCAGCGGTGTCGCGCGCAGGGAGGACGGCGCGGCCGGGGCGGCTACAAGCAATTCGAAAGTTTAGCACGACGACCAGAAGCAACAGGATCGCCGCGCCACCGTTGTGTGCAACTGCCACAGGCAGCGGCCACTGCAGCACGATGTTCGATAGTCCGGTCAAAAACTGGATCGCGATCACGATCAGGACCCAGTTAGCGGGGCGCCGCAGCGACGCATAGCGGCGCAACTTGAGGGCGAACCATACCAGATATGCGATCACGGCGAACGCAAACGTGCGGTGCGTCCAATGGATCGCAACGAGTGCGTCCTGGGTGATCACCTCGCCGTTGCCATCCATGCCGAGCGCGCGCCAGAGGTGGAAACCGTGGTGGAAATCCATCGGCGGGATCCACGCGCCATTGCAGGTCGGGAAGTCCGTGCAGGCGAGCACCGCGTAGTTCGTGCTGACCCAGCCGCCCAGCGCGATCTGCACGACGAGCAGCACGAGCGCCGCAAGCGCGGCCACGCGCCAGCGCGCGGCGTCGGGCTCGAACGTGGGCAGCGGCGTCATGCGCGCAGCGAGCCACGCGAGCGCGCCGAGCAGCGTGAGGCCAAGCATCAGGTGCGTGGTGACGATGATCGGCTGCAGCTTCATCGTGACCGTCCATGCGCCGAACACGCCCTGCACGACGATCAGGCCGAGCAGCGCCGTGGGCCACCACGGCGAGACGTGCAGCGGCATGCGCTTGATGCGCGCGCGCCAGGCGATGGCCGTCTGCGCGATGATCAAGACACCGATGGCCATCGCGAAATAGCGGTGAATCATCTCGATCCACGCCTTCGACATGCTCACGGGGCCGCTCGGCATGGCGAGATGCGCGGCCGCGATCTGTGCATGCGCAATGAACGGCGACGAAGTCCCATAGCAGCCCGGCCAATCGGGGCAGCCGAGGCCCGAATCGGTGAGGCGCGTGAAGCCGCCGAACATCACGAGGTCGAGCGTCATGAAGGTCGTGAGCCACACGAGCTTGCGGAACTTGTCGTCGTCGGCCTTCACCCAGACCCACGACAGCGGCAGCAACGCGATGCACAGGCCGATCAGGCCCAGCTCCAGGATAAACATCTCTCGTACTCTTTTCTGTCAGACTCGCGCTGCGCACCTTAACCGATACGCGACCACTTGAGGAGTTTGGTCACGTCTTGTTTGATCCTGGACGGATCTGGCTGCGTCGGGAACCGCATCATCAGGTTGCCGTTGGGATCGACCAGGTAGATGTGATCGGTGTCCTTCGTCGTGTTGGTGGCGGGCAGCCAGGCGCTTACCGAGGCCGGATCGGCGCGCAGCATGCGCGTATCCGGATAGGCGGTCTTCAAGGCAGCCGGCACGCTGGCGTCGTCGGTGCGCAGCCAGACCATGACGATGCGCTCGCGCTCCTGGCCCTGCGTCGCGCGCACCTGGCGCATGAAGTAGAGCTTCTTCGCACAGGCCTCGTCGCACGCGCCGCCGTCCACCGAGATCATGAGCCAGCGGCCCTTGAGCGCCGCGAGCGGGACTTCGCGGCCGTCGTCGCCGGTCACCATCAGCGCGGACGGAATCGTGCGCTGCGGCTCGATCAGCGTGCCGTAGCTCGTCGTGCCGCCCTTCGGCTTGATCACGTAGTACGTGAAATAGGAGATCGCGATCGGCGCGGCGCACATCAGCGCGATCAGCAGCAACATCCAGCGGCCGCGCTGCCATGAGCCCTTTGGCGCTGCGCCGTTTTGTGGCGCGCCCTTCGGCGGAGCGCCCTTCGGCGGAGCGCCGTTCTGGGGCGCGCCTTTGGGCGGAGCGCTGCGGGCCGTAGCGCCCTTCTGCAGCGGTGCGCTGCGCGAAACCTGCGATGAATCGGGAGAATGCGTCGACACTGCGTGAACCTCGTTTCTGTCGCTTCCAGTTATCCATGCGCTGCCATGTCGCAGCGAATCCTTGCGCCTGATGAACCGCCCGGCGGCGATCGGCCAAAAGCCGATCGATCGTCAGGCGTCCTTCGTGCTGGGCGCCGGCTCCTGCCCACGCCCTGTGCTGCGCTCTTTTGTCGCAGCCCGGCGAGCCGCGTAGAGGCCGAATCCGAGCGCCGCGGCCGCCATGCCCCACCACTGGAGCATGTAGCCGTAGTTGCGTTCGACGTCCGCGACCGGCACGGGCCAGTCGCGCACGAGGCCGTCCTTGTAGGCCGGCACGAAGCCCGTTTGCTGGATCACGAAGGACTGCAGCGGCAGCCCGGTTTCCGCTGCGTAGGAAGCGACGCCGAGATTCTGCCGTATCTTCTGATGCGCTGCAGAGCCGCCCGCACCCAGCTCGAAGGCACGCGAGGCGTCCGCGCGTGCAATGCCCTCCACTTCGACCGGCCCCGTGGGTGTCAGATAGGGCGCGATCCGCTCCCGGTCCTCGATGTTGCGCGGCAGCCAGCCGCGGTTCACGAGCACATAGCCGCCGCCTTCCAGTTTAAGCGGCATCACCACGTAAAAGCCTGGCTGGTCGTTATAGGGACGATTGTCGAGATACACCACGCGCTCGGGCATGAACGTGCCTCGCGCCCGCACGCGATGAAACTCGATGTCCTCGAGCGCGACCGGCGCGGCGCCCACCGGCTGCGGGTTCGCGTTCTCGTAGCGCGTGATCTGCGCCTGCAGCGCTTCCTTTTGATGGGCGCGATCGCGTTGCCAGAAGCCGAGGCGAATCGTTACGGCCATCACGATCAGGATGAGCAGCGCGGGAACGAGCCGGATCTTCATTGCGCCCATCCGATGCGGCGCATTCGAATGACCAAACCCCGTGCCAGGGAGCACGGTGCGATAATGAGACAGGCGTTTTCAGGCGTGCCAACTTCCGTGAACTTCATGCACATACTTGTCCCCATTGCGTTTGCGCTGATCATCACGAGCATGATCTCGGCGCTCTACTTCATGATGCACGACCGGGGCCGCACCAAGCGGATGGTCTGGTCGCTCGCGACACGCGTCGGGCTGTCCATCTCGCTGTTCCTCTTCATCCTCTTTGCGCACTGGATGGGCTGGATCCAGTCCACCGGGATTCCTTACGGCCGCTGAGCGCGGCGTCCGCAATCGAGCCGCCCGGCGCTCTGCCTTTCGCAACACCGCCGGGCCGCTTCGCCCCCTGCATCGTCCAATCGCGCAAAAGCCAAGGCGCCGCGCCGACAATGTCGGAGCGGCGCCCTGGTTTTTATTGTGCCCGCTGCGCTGCGGTGATCGTGCGCCGCGCGAATGGCCGGCGCTGTGCAGACCCTTCGCGGCCGCTTTACAGCCAGTACACGACCACGTAGAGGCCGAGCCAGACCACGTCCACGAAGTGCCAGTACCACGCCGCGCCTTCGAATGCGAAGTGGTGCTCCGCCGTGAAGTGGCCGCGAATCAACCGGATCATCACCACGGTCAGCATCGTGCCGCCGAGGAACACGTGAAAGCCGTGGAAGCCGGTGAGCAGGAAGAACGTCGAGCCGTAGATGCCCGATGCCAGCGTGAGATTCAGTTCGTTGTACGCGTGAACGTACTCGAAAACCTGCAGGCACAGGAAGCACAGGCCCAACGCGATCGTCGCCGCAAGCCACGCAATGGCCTTTTTCCGGTGATCGTCGCGCAGTGCGTGGTGGGCGACCGTGAGCGTCGCGCCCGAAGAGAGCAGCAGCGCCGTGTTGATGGTCGGCACGGGCCAGGGCGTCATCGAGCGGAAGTGCGAGACGAGCGCCGCCGGGCCGTTGTTCGGCCACACCGCCGTGAAGTCCGGCCAGATCAGCTTGTAGTCGAGGCTGCCGAGCTGATGCAGTGCGATTTGCCGCGCGTAGAAGAGCGCACCGAAGAACGCGCCGAAGAACATCACTTCGGAGAAGATGAACCAGCTCATGCTCCAGCGATACGACGCGTCGACGCGCTTGCCATACATGCCGCCTTCCGATTCGGAGATGGCGTCGCCGAACCAGTGCCAGAGCGTGAAGAGCAGCCACAGCAGACCCGCGGCCACGCCGATCGGCCCCCACGATTCGCCGTTGATCCACGAGGCGAGCGACGAGAGCATGACCAGCAGCCCAATGGACGCACTGATCGGATGCCGCGACGGGTGCGGAATGAAGTAGTACGGGCTATCGTTTTGGCCGCTCATGCCTGATTCTCCAATTTCCAGTTGCTCCGGACAGTGCCGGCTTTTGCCGACTTCTGCCGGCGGTCTGTCTTCGTTATTCGTTCTGCGTTCCCGGACGCAAGCGTCCTCATCGCTGCGCCCCGCTTATCCCACCACCGCGTGCACGATCAAGAGCAGCACGACGATGAACAGCACCGCGCCGATGAGACCCGCCGCGATCAGCGCCAGCGGATGCAACTGCGCGGCGTCCGCTTCGAGGTCGGCACGCTTGCGTATGCCGAAGAACGACCACGCCACAGCTTTCGCCAGTTGCAGCACGCCGCTCTTCTTTTGCTTCGCCGCGCCGGCGCCTTCTTTGGCGCCGCCGCTCTCATCGTTCCTGTCGTTGCCGCTCATGCGCGTCGTCTCACTGGCGTCACGCCTCACTCATCTCACGCGCCGGCCGACTGCTTCGGCGCCGTCTGTGTCGCAGGCTTGTTCAGCTCGAAGAACGTGTACGACAACGTGATCGTCTTGACGTCCTTCGGCAGCTTCGGATCGATCACGAACACCACCGGCATGCGCTTCGTCTCGTTCGCCTTCAAGGTCTGCTGCGTGAAGCAGAAGCACTCGATCTTGCGGAAGTACTCCGTTGCCTGCTTCGGCGCGTAGCTCGGAATCGCCTGCGCGTCGATCGTGCGTCCTTCGTTGTTCGAAATGTCGTACATCACCGTCATGACTTCGCCCGGATGCACGTCGAGGCTCGTCTGCTCGGGCTTGAAACCCAGCAGCCCGCGCGCGTTCGCGTCGAACTCCACCGAGATCGTGCGCGTCATGTCCACCTGCGTGTTGCGCACCTCGCTCTCGGAGGCGTCGCGCTTCACGAGGTTGTTGACGCCGCTGAACTGGCAGATCGCGCGATACATCGGGATGAGCGCAAAACCAAAACCGAACATCAAGAACGCGACCACGACGAGCTTGATGAGCATCGAGCGGTTGAACGCGCGATCGCTGCGAGAGTGCTGCGTAGACATCGGACTTCCTCGTACGAACAGCAGCGCTCACGCCGTTGCGTTGCGCCTCGCTGCCAATGGCTTCAATGCGCCAGGCCGCCGAAATACACCTGCTTCACAACGGCACCCAGAAAAAAGACGGCGACGATGGCCAGCAGAATCAGGCCGAGCCGCAGGTTGCCCGCGCGGATCTGTTCGGGCGTACGTCTTTTTTGTGGATTCCGGGTCATGCTTGCGTTGCCAGTGTTGCCTGTGGTGCCAGTGGCCGCGGGTTGCGTGCTCATGCTCGTGATCGCCTTCATGTCTACAACACCATGCTGAACAAAACGCGCAGCCGCGGCTTTCATCGGTGTCCGGCCGGTGTGGCCGGACACCCGGGACCGATGGCTTATTCGACCGTCGGCGGATTTTCGAACGTGTGGAACGGCGCCGGGCTCGGCACGGTCCACTCGAGGCCGGTTGCGCCATCCCACGGCTTGTCGCTGGCCTTTTCGAGCTCGCCGCCACCACGGTAGGCCGGCAGCGCCACGAAGAACAGGAAGTACACCTGCGAGAGGCCGAAACCGAATGCGCCGATCGTGATCACCTGGTTCCAGTCGGTGAACTGGGCCGGATAGTCGGCATAGCGACGCGGCATCCCGGCGAGACCGACGAAGTGCATCGGCAGGAACGCGAGGTTGAAGAAGAACAGCGAGCACCAGAAGTGGATCTTGCCGCGCATCTCGTTGTACATCCAGCCGGTCCATTTGGGTGACCAGTAGTACCACCCTGAGAACAAGGCAAAGAGCGACCCCGCCACTAGCACGTAATGGAAGTGCGCAACCACGAAGTAGGTGCCGTGGTACTGGATGTCGAGCGGCGCCATTGCGAGCATCAGGCCCGACAGACCGCCGAACGTGAACACGATCAGGAAGCCCACCGCCCACAGCATCGGCGTTTCGAACGAGAGCGAGCCGCGCCACATCGTGGCCACCCAGTTGAACACCTTCACGCCCGTCGGCACGGCGATCAGCATGGTCGCGTACATGAAGAACAGCTGGCCCGTGACTGGCATGCCGGTCGCGAACATGTGGTGCGCCCAGACCATGAACGAGAGAATCGCGATCGACGCCGTGGCGTACACCATCGAGCTATAGCCGAACAGCGGCTTGCGCGAGAACGCCGGAATCACCTGCGAAACGATCCCGAACGCCGGCAAGATCATGATGTAGACCTCGGGGTGGCCGAAGAACCAGAAGATGTGCTGGTACATGACCGGGTCGCCGCCGCCTGCCGCGTTGAAGAAGCTCGTGCCGAAGTGGCGGTCGAACAGCAGCATCGTGATCGCGCCCGCGAGCACCGGCATCACGGCAATCAGCAGGTAGGCGGTGATCAGCCACGTCCATGCGAACATCGGCATCTTCATGAGCGTCATGCCGGGCGCGCGCATGTTCAGGATCGTCACGACGATGTTGATGCCGCCCATGATCGACGACGCCCCCATCATGTGCAGCGCGAAGATCGCCAGGTCCATGCCCGGGCCCATCTGCGTGGAAAGCGGCGCGTAGAGCGTCCAGCCCGCGGCGGTCGCGCCGCCGGGCGAGAAGAACGAGCCGACCAGCAGGCACGCGGCAGCCGGCAGCAGCCAGAAGCTGAAGTTGTTCATGCGCGCGAAGGCCATGTCCGATGCGCCGACCTGCAGCGGCACCATCCAGTTCGCGAAGCCCACGAAGGCCGGCATGATCGCGCCGAACACCATGATCAGGCCGTGCATCGTGGTGAGCTGATTGAAGAACTCGGGGCGCATGATCTGCAGCCCGGGCTCGAACAGCTCGGCACGGATGGCGAGCGCCATCACACCGCCCGAAAGGAACATCACGAACGAAAAAATCAGATACAGCGTTCCGATGTCCTTGTGATTGGTGGCGAACAGCCAGCGCCGCCAGCCGTGGGGGGTCTCGTGGGCGTGATCGCCGTGAACGTGGCCGTGCCCACCGGCTACATCGTGTCCGATGCTAGACATGAGTCTCTCCTGAAGCGAATTGCTTTGCGTCTCTTACTGCAGCGTTGGCCTGCTCGACTGCCTGTTTTTCTTGCCTGCTCGTTGCGCGCCTCTTGCCTGCTTCGCGCGCAACGGCTCCGTTCAACCTGCTCAGGCTGCCGGACTGATCTCCACGCGCCGTGCTTCCTTCGCATCGGCGCCACCGGTGACCGTCTCCGGCTTCTTCAGAATGATGTGATCCTCGGCGATGCCCGCCGCCTTCAGCGCGTCGCGCACAGCTTGCGCACGATGCTTGGCGAGCTCCGCATTGGCGTCGGCCTTGCCGCTCGCGTCGGTGAAGCCCGAGAGCTCGAACTTCGCGTCCGGATGTGCCTTCGCATAGTCGGCTGCGGCCTGGATTGCGTCCTTCGCGTCAGCGGGCAGCGTGCTCTTGCCGACTTCGAAATAGATGCTGGCCGGCAGCGCCGCTGCGGCAGGCGCAGCAGCCGCTGTGCTTTGCGCAGCGCCCGAAGCCTGCTCGGCGCCGCTGGCCGCGGCGGGCGCCGCCGCGCTCGTGTCGCTGGCCGCGCCTGCCTGATCGGCGCCGCTTGCCGGCGCAGCGCCCGCGCCTGCCGTGTGGTCGCCGCCCTCCGGCATCTTGCCGTTGCGCGCATCGGTCACCTGGCGCGGTTGCAGCACGTCGCCGGTATGGTTGCCCCATGCGTTGCGCTCGTACGTGATGACCGATGCGATCTCGACGTCATTCAGCGTCGGCGCCCACGAAGGCATCGCGGCCTTGCCGTGCAGGACGATGCTCACGTGCTCGGCGATCGGGCCATTGGCGATCTTGCTGCCGTCGAGCGCCGGGAACGCGCCCGCACCCTTGCCGTTGGGCTGGTGGCACACCGCGCAGTTCGAGGTGTACACCTTCTCGCCGCGCTCCTTGAGCTCAACCAGCGTGTAGGTCTTGTTGGGGTCGTCGTTGGCAGCGGCCATCTTCGCCTTCTGCGTGTCCACCCACTTCGCATAGTCGTCGTCGGAGAGCACCTCGACCACGACCGGCATGAACGCGTGCTCCTTGCCGCACAGCTCGGTACAGAAGCCGCGATACGTGCCCACCTTCTCGGCCTTGAACCACGTGTCGCGCACGAAGCCCGGAATCGCATCCTGCTTCACGCCGAACGCGGGCACGTACCACGAGTGCACCACATCGTTGGCCGTGGTGATGATGCGAATCTTCTTGTTGACCGGCACGACGAGCGGGTTATCGACTTCCTGCAGATAGGTGTCGGTGATCGGCGCCTGGCCGTTCACTTCCGCGCGCGGCGTCGTCAGCGTCGAGAGGAAGCTGATGCCCTCGCCCGGCCCCTTCACGTAGTCGTAGCCCCATTTCCACTGGTAGCCCGTGACTTTCACGGTGAGGTCGGCGTTGGTCGTGTCCTTCATGGCGACGACAGCCTTGGTGGCCGGCAGCGCCATCAGCACGACGATGATGAACGGCACGATCGTCCAGATGATTTCGACGGTCGTGCTTTCGTGGAAATGCGCGGCCTTGTGGCCCTTCGATTTACGGTGCGCGTAGATCGAATAGAACATGACGCCGAATACACCGATGAAAATCACGGTGCACAACAACAGCATCATCATGTGCAGGTTGTAAAGCTCTTCTGCGATGCGCGTGACGGGCGGCTGAAAATTGATTTCATTCACCGCGGGGCCGCCCGGACTGTCTCCGACTGCGAGTGCCGCGCCGGCGACGAGGAGTCCGCTGCACGCCAGCACGCCCTGTAGGGCTCGCTTGATTGTTTTCATAGCTTCCTTACCCATAATTTCCATTCAAACCCTCGACCCCGCAGGAAGGTTCTGCAACCAGGTGACGCCCTGGGTGCGCGTCGAATGATGACGCGCACTTTGTTTGAACCACATCCTGCCACGCGCCGAGATTCAACCGGCGCGCGCGAGCCACGTGCGCAGTTCCCGCGCGAACTGCGCACGCCGATACTGCGGCAAATGCAAACCGACTGCGACCGTCTGGCCGCGGGCCACGAGACACACCGGGTCGCGTGGGGTCGCGCCCGGTTCGACCCGGACCCAGCGGGGATTGAATTCGAACTGCGTGAGCGCGTCGGCGCTCATCTGCTCGATCACCAGCCGGTTCGGATAAAGCTTGATACGTTCGTAATCGACAGCATGGCGCGCGTATATGACAAAGGCGCCCCCTACTACCAACAGATCGATGCCAGTGAACGGCAATACCAGCCAGGCGCCGCGGATCAACAACAGAACGGCGATCGCGATGGATACCAGCGCCAGCGATACATAGAACAACACGAATTGCCTGGGCGAAACCGAACAGTTGCGCTTCATGATCCAGTCTTTCAGGACCGGCTCCGGACTCGCCAGCAGATCAGGCGTCTGCATCGCTCGCTCCCCCCACCGCAACTTGCTCAGACTATCGCCGCTTCACGTCTTGCACAACTGCGGGAGATCTGGACTTGCTGCGTCAGATTTAGGGACGGCAATCACTGCAGCAACCGACGCATTATAGGCGCGATCTCAAGCACTCACAAGCAAGCTGCAAACTGCCTAAAACCCAATACCGGCGTGGCTTTGCGCGATTTTTCGATAATTTTTCGAGGGCTTTTCAGGCGCTAATTTCAGGCATAACGAAAGCCCCCTTACCACGTTAGCGATTCCTTGCCGGACCGTGCCCGATATCTTCGATGCGCACGATGCCGTGGCCTTCCGCCGTCGTGCGCGGCACGGCTTTCCACGCATGGCCATAGATGATTTCGAAGGTGAGAGGAATCGTACCGGCGTTCGGCCCGTCCTTCAAACGGCGTGCCTCGAGCGCGGCCGCGAGCGCGCGATAGAGGCGCCGCGATGCGAGCCCATCGGCCTCATCGCCTTCATTGCCTTCGTGTGAGAACGCGCGGTTGAACGGGTAAGCGCCCCAGCGGCGTACATCGGCGAGCAGCTTCTCGGGCGTCTTGTAGGTGACGGTGAGCGTCTCCTGGTCCATCACGGGAATCTCGAAGCCGTTCTCGACGAGCATGTCGCCGAGATCGTGCATGTCGACGAAATCGATTACGTGAGGCCGCGTGGGTACGCCGTGCGCCGCATCGACTTCGGCCCATGCGCCGCGCAACTCCTTGAGCGTGTCGGGGCCGAGCGTGCTGAACATGAGCAGGCCATTCACCTTGAGCACGCGCTGCCACTCGCCGAACACGAGGTCGGGACGCGGATGCCAATGCAAGGCGAGATTGGACCAGAGCAACTCGAACGCGCCGTGCGCAAACGGCAACTCGGCGAAGTCGGCCTGCGCGAAACGCGGACCGCGTGCGCCGAGCGCACGGCCGATGGAGGCAGGAAGAAAGCGCCGCCAGCTCGTGTCGCCGGCGTCGTGCGCACGGGCGCGCTCGAGCATGGCGAAAGAGAGATCAGTGCCGAATACGGGCGCTTCGGGAAAGCGCTCGCGCAGGGTGGGGAGATCGTCGCCGGGTCCGCAGCCCATGTCGAGCACGCTCGCTGGGCTCACCTTGATGTACTCGAGGCGCTCGCGCATGCGTTGCGCGATTTCGCGCGGCAGGAACGCGACCTCGTCGAACGTCGCCGCGCGACGGTCGAAAATCCGTCGCAGATAGCGGGAATCATAGGCCGGACGGCCGGGTCTTGGGTGAGACGGAGACATGTCGGTCGTATTGGCGAAGTCTGCGAAGTATACTCGCTCACTCCCATCCTTTCAGTCGCGAGCCCCGAACCCGCTTCGGGCCGTCCTTCAATGCCGCAGCAGAGCGCACCGCCCCCCACTTCGGCGTCAAGCCAGTCGTCCGCCTCGCGACGCGCAAATCTTGCGGCCAAGCCCCTGGCAAGTCTGCACGTCATGCGGCACGCAGCGGCGCGTGTCCACCGCAGCGTGCGAGCCCACTGGCCCCGGCTCGCCCAGTTCGTGCTGCCTGATCTGTGCCCATTATGCGGCAATTTGTCGCGCCAAAGTTGCAACGTGCGCAACGACGCGCGCGTCGTGCTCTGTGCGGCTTGCGATGCGGCGTACTGGAACGAGGCGCGCCTGCGTTGCAGCGTTTGCGCGCTGCCGCTCTCGGGCATGCGCCGCGCGATGCGGCACGCGCGCGATCGCTACCGATGTGACGCTTGCGTGAAAGCGCCACCGGCGTTCGACGCGACGTTCGCGCTTGCGGACTATCGCGCACCGCTCGATGCGCTCGTGCTCGGTTTGAAGTTTCGCGCCCGGCTCGCGCTCGGCGAGGAGTTCGCGCGGCGTCTCGCGCAAGCCGCTGCCGACGTTCTCGATGCCGCCGACGCGCCGCAACTGATCGTGCCGGTGCCGCTCTCGCGCGAGCGCTTGATCGAGCGCGGCTACAACCAGGCGTGGGAGATCGCGCGGCCGCTCGCCCGCGCACTCGGCACGCGCGCCGACGTCACGCTGGTGCGCCGCACGCTGCATACGGCGGCGCAATCGAAGCTCGACCGCGAGACGCGCCGCCGCAACGTGGGCCGCGCGTTCGCGCTCACGCGCGCGAGCCATAGTCTTTGCGGCCTGCATATTGGCGTAGTCGACGACGTGATGACCTCGGGCGCGACGCTCGACGCCCTCGCGCACACGCTAAAGGCAGCGGGCGCACGGCGCGTGACGAATTTCGTCGCGCTGCGCACGCCGAAGGACTGAACGCCTCTTTCTCGTTTTTACTGTTTTTTCAGGACTTTCATCGCCATGTTCAACGTCGTTCTCGTCGAACCGGAAATTCCGCCGAACACCGGCAACGTGATCCGCCTGTGCGCGAACACGGGCGCGCGGCTGCATCTGATCGAGCCGCTCGGGTTCCCGCTCGACGACACGAAAATGCGCCGCGCGGGCCTCGACTATCACGAATACGCGCAGATGCACGTGCATCGCGACTGGGATGCCTTCATCGCCGCCGAGACGCCCGATCCATTGCGCATGTTCGCGTTCACGACGCGCGGCTCGGGAAGCTTTCACGATCACGCGTTCTTGCCGGGCGACTGGTTCGTGTTCGGCGCGGAAACGCGCGGGCTGCCCGACGCGGTGCTCGAGCGCTTCGCGCCCACGCAGCGCGTGCGCCTGCCGATGCGGCCGGGCAACCGCAGCCTGAATCTGTCCAACACGGTGGCCGTCGTGGTGTTCGAGGCGTGGCGGCAAGCCGGCTTCGAAGGGGGCGCGTGAAAGACTAACGAGATGTGAATGGACGGGCGGACGCCTCAGCCGGAAGCGCGCGCACTCAACTCGCGTGCGTAGCGCGCGAGCATCGCCTCGTCGAAACAGGCGAACACGACGCGCTCGAGCGACGCATCGGCATTCAACTCATCGATCACGGTCTGCACCGCGATCTTCACGGCCTCGTCGGGCGGAAAGCGATAGACGCCGCAACTGATCGCCGGAAACGCGATGCTCTTCACTGCGGCCTCGCGCGCACATTCGAGCGAGCGCCGGTAGCACGACGCGAGCAAGAACGCCTCGTCGCGGCCGCCGCCGTTCCAGACGGGCCCGACGGTGTGAATCACGTGCTTTGCGGGAAGCCGGTAGCCGGCGGTGCGCTTCGCGTCGCCAGTCGGGCAGCCGTTCAGCGTCTCGCATTCGCGCAGCAGATCCGGGCCGGCCGCGCGATGGATCGCGCCGTCCACGCCGCCGCCGCCGAGCAGCGAGGTATTCGCGGCGTTCACGATGGCATCGACGTGCAGCGTCGTGATGTCGACGACTTGCGCTTCGATGCGGCAGTTTCCGATGGTTAGCATGACAGTCCTCCTGTCGACCGGAGTTAGCGCTAAAGCGCTTAATCCGGTCCCACGCACGGCGAGTCGATCCAGAGTAAGTGCTTCAGCACTTACTCCGGTCCCACACAAAACGAACGCTGGTCCGCAGGCGGCGGCGCACCGCCCTCCCACCGGAAGGCCGGCAGCTCTGCGCGCTACTCCGCCTTCGCGTCGCGCCTGAGCAGGGCGCTCACGGCGTCGCGCGCGGCCACGCCGTCGAACAGCACAGCGCATACCGCCTGGGTGATCGGCATGTCGATATTGTGCTCGCGCGCGATGGCGAGCACAGCGCGTGCGCAGCGCACGCCTTCTGCCACATGGCCGAGCGCGCCGAGGATATCGTCGAGCGTGCGCCCGCTCGCGAGCTGCTTGCCCACGGTGCGGTTGCGCGAGAGGTCGCCCGTGGCGGTAAGGATGAGGTCGCCCAGGCCCGTGAGACCCGTGAAGGTCTCCGCGCGCCCGCCGAGCGTCACGCCGAGGCGCGTCATCTCCGCGAGGCCGCGCGTGATGAGCGCGGCGCGCGCGTTCAGGCCGAGGCCGAGTCCATCGGAGATGCCAGTCGCGATCGCGAGCACGTTCTTGACCGCGCCGCCCACTTCCACGCCCACGACGTCGTCGCCGGTATAGATGCGCATCGCACGGTGATGGAAGGCGGCGAGCGTGCGCTCGCGGCAGTCGGCCGAGGCGCTCGCAATGGTGAGCGCGACGGGCAAGCCCTCGCCCACCTCGCGCGCGAAGCTCGGCCCCGAGAGCACGCCGTTGCTCTTGTGCTCGGGCAGCTCGGCCGCCACGACCTGATGCGGCATCCGTTGCGAGTCGGCTTCGAAGCCCTTGCAGAGCCACACGAAGTGCGCGGGCGCGCGGTTCATGCCGCGCATCGTGCGCAGCATGTCGCGCAGGCCCGCCACCGGCGTGCCGAGCACGACGAGATCCGCCTCGCCCGACGCATGGTCGAGCGCGGCGGCCAGATCCGTTTCGTAGTGGAGTTTTTTCGGCAGCGAGACGCCCGCGAGATAGCGGGCGTTCTCGTGCGTCTGGCGCATGGCGTTGACGAGCGCGGCATCGCGCGCCCACAACACCGTGTCGTGCGCCTGGGCCAGGTGCCCTGCCAGCGCGGTGCCCCACGCTCCGGCGCCGAGAACGGCGACTTTCATTCCGATACTCCGCACCGGTGGTTTCGTTTCAGCGCTCAATCAGTGCGTTGCGCTGCTGGCGCCTTCCTGCTGCTGCGCGATTTGCTGCAGACGTTGCTCGTAGAGCGCCTGGAAGTTGATCTCGGCCAGATGGATCGGCGGGAAGCCCGCGCGCGTGATGGCGTCGGCGATGTTCGAGCGCAGGTACGGGAACAGGATGGTCGGGCAGGCGATGCCGACGAGCGGATCGACCTGTTCGGCCGGAATGTTGCGGATGTCGAAGATGCCAGCTTGCTTGGCTTCGATCAGGAACGCGATCTTTTCCTTGACCTTTGCGGTGACCGTGCCGGTCACGAGAATCTCGAACACCGATTCCGCGAGACGCTCGGCCTTCACGTCGACTTCCACTTCCACCGAGGGCATGTCCTGCTCGAGGAAGATGGCCGGCGAGTGCGGCTGCTCGAGCGACAGATCCTTGAGATAGATGCGCTGGATGTTGAAGAACGGCTGGTTGTTCTCGTCAGACATGGTGTTTGGCTTCCTGATTAAATTGAGTTGCAACCGCACAGTATCGCGTCGTCTCGCAATGTCGAGACAACGCGATGCAGCCGCAATGAGCAGCAACAGACGACAACACGCCCGCGCGGGCCTTACCGGCTCGCGCGGGCGAAAAAACTGCGGCGCAGCGACGCGCCGCCAAAATCTACGTCAAAGCACGACGACCAGGCGCAACATCAAAGCGCGGCGTCAAGCTAGCCAGGACCGCTCAGGCTGCCGCTTCGAGCAGCGGCATCAGGCCGCCCGCGCGATCGAGCGCGGAGAGGTCATCGTAGCCGCCCACGTGCGTCTCGCCGATGAAAACCTGCGGCACGGTCCGGCGACCGGTGCGCGTCATCATCTCTTCGCGCCGCGCGGGATCCCGGTCGATCAGCACCTTCTCGACATGGTCGACGCCGCGCGACTTTAAAAGACGTTCGGCCATCTGGCAATACGGGCACACCTGGGTGCTGTACATGACTACCTTGCTCACTTCGAAGCTCCTTGTTTCACGACCGGCATGCCGGCCTGCTGCCAGGCGTTCACGCCGCCGTCCAGCACGTGGACCTCGGCAAAACCGGCATCCTTCACGACGCGCAGCGCCTTGTGCGACTGCTGGCCCGTCTGGCAGACCAGCAATACCGGGTTGCTCTTGTTCTTCACGAACTGGGCGACCTTGGCCTGCAGCTCGCCGAATTCCAGATGGCGTGCGGCGGGCAGATGGCCCTTCGCAAAGTCGTCCGCGGAACGCAGATCGATCACCACCGCGTTGCGGCGATTGATGAGCTGCGTCGCCTCGGCGGCGGAAACGCCGCCGCGCCCGCCGCGCTTGAGCGTCGGCCACAGTAGCAACCCTCCAGAGATGAGGACGATCGCGATGAGTACAAGGTTGATGTAATTGGTAAAGAACGTCACGGATGATCCGCCGGGAAAAAGAGAAATCGGGGGAAAACGGATTCAGGCAATCCGCTCATTATAAAATAACCGTTTGTCGCAGGGTTGCCGCCCCCCAGCCCGGGTGTGCAGCCGGGCATGCGACCCCGGGGCCGGACCGTCGCCGCGAGGCAGCCGCATGAGATGCGCGCCTGTGGCCGTATGCCAGACGGACCCCGTCCCCGATTACCGCTTCCTTCACTACCGACCGTCATCTTCATGTTCAAACTCGTACTCATCCGCCACGGCGAATCGACGTGGAACAAGGAAAACCGCTTCACCGGCTGGGTCGACGTCGATCTGACCGAGCAGGGCAACCGCGAGGCCCAGCAGGCCGGCCAGTTGCTCAAGGCGTCCGGCTATTCGTTCGACATCGCTTACACGTCGGTGCTCAAGCGCGCGATCCGCACGCTCTGGCACGTGCAGGACCAGATGGACCAGATGTACCTGCCGGTGGTGCACTCGTGGCGCCTGAACGAGCGTCACTACGGTGCGCTCTCGGGCCTGAACAAGGCGGAAACCGCCGCGAAGTACGGCGATGAGCAGGTGCTGGTCTGGCGCCGCAGCTACGACACGCCGCCGCCCGCGCTCGAGCCCACCGACTCGCGCACGGCCTACGACGACCCGCGCTACGCGAAGGTGCCGCGCGCAGAGCTGCCGCTCACCGAGTGCCTGAAGGACACGGTCGCGCGCGTGCTGCCGCTCTGGAACGAGTCGATCGCGCCGGCCATCAAGTCGGGCAAGAACATCGTGATCGCCGCGCACGGCAACTCGATTCGCGCGCTCGTGAAGTATCTCGACGGCATCTCGGATTCGGACATCGTCGGCCTGAACATCCCGAACGGCGTGCCGCTCGTCTATGAACTCGACGAGAACCTCAAGCCCATCAAGCATTACTATCTGGGCGACGCCGATGCCATCGCGAAGGCCGAGGCCGCCGTCGCGAACCAGGGCAAGAAGGCGGGCTAAGCCCTTCCTCATCCCGTTTTGCATCCCGAGCACCCGCCCCTGCAGCTGCACGGGGCCGGCGCCCGGGTCGCGGATCAGGCGCACGATGCGCGTGATCCGCGCAGCAATTGCGCTAAAAGCGTATCCATCCTTCCGCCTTTCCACCTTCGCTGACAAATCTGCCAACTCGCCGCCAACCCGCGGCCAGCGCAGCGTCAGTTTCGCGCCAGCCCCGCGCCCAGCAAGGCTTCGCGGCACGCAACGTGCGAACCCCGGCAGGTTCGGACTGTCGAACCCGCAACGTTCGTCCCCGCATCGCCGCTCGAATCGCCCTCGTGGGCGCCTGCTCCATCGGGATCGATCGCGCCTTATACACAGACGCGGCAGGTGTGCAGTTATACTTGTCCGTCGCTTTTCCATTAGACGCTGCCACGCGCCTTTCGACCGCACGCAACAACCTCTATGCGAAAGAACCTCAAAAACATCGGCCTGATCGCTGCTGGCCTCGCGACCGGCGTATTTGCCACCCTGCAGATTTCCGCTTCGGCGCAACAAACCCAGCAAACCGTGATCGAGCCGCTGCCGCTCGACCAGCTCCGGCTCTTCGCCGAGGTGTTCGGCCAGATCAAGCATGAGTACGTCACGCCGGTCGACGACAAGAAGCTCCTCACCGCCGCCATCAAGGGCATGGTCTCGAGCCTCGACCCGCACTCGTCGTATCTCGACAAGACCGACTATCAAGAGCTCCAGGAACAGACCAAGGGCCGCTTCGCGGGCCTCGGCATCGAGATTTCGTCGGAAGACGGCTTGATCAAGGTCATTTCGCCGATCGAGGACACGCCCGCGTTCCGCGCCGGCATCCGTCCGGGCGACCTCATCACGCGTATCAACGACAAGCCCGTGCGCGGCATGACGCTCGACCAGGCCGTCAAGCAGATGCGCGGCGACCCGGGCACGAAGGTCACGCTCACGATCTTCCGCAAGACCGACGACCGCACCTTCCCGCTCACCATCACGCGCGCCATCATCAAGGTGCAGAGCGTGAAGTCGAAGATCCTGGCGCCAGGCTATGCCTACGTGCGCATCACGAGCTTCCAGGAGCGCACGGTCCCCGACCTCGCCGCGAAGCTGCAAGACATCGCGCGCCAGGAGCCGAACCTGAAGGGCTTCATTCTCGACCTGCGCAATAACGGCGGCGGCCTCCTGCAGAGCGCCGTGGGCGTGGCGGGCGCGTTCCTGCCGCCGGACTCGGTCGTGGTCTCCACGAACGGCCAGATCCCGGACTCCAAGCAGGTCTATCGCGACACCTATGAGAACTACCGCCTGCCGTCGTTCGACGGCGATCCGCTCAAGGGCGAGGCGGCCGAGTTCAAGACCGTGCCGATGGTCGTGCTGACCAACGCCTATTCGGCGTCGGCGTCGGAAATCGTGGCCGGCGCGCTGCAGGACCAGAAGCGTGCGCTTATCGTCGGCAAGACGACCTTCGGCAAGGGCTCGGTGCAGACCGTGCGCCCGATGACGGCCGACACGGCGCTGCGCCTGACCACGGCGTACTACTACACGCCGAGCGGCCGCTCGATCCAGAACAAGGGCATCCGTCCTGACATCGCGGTCGACCAGTACGCCGACGGCGATCCGGACGACGCACTCGTCACGCGCGAAGTGGACTACCAGAACCACCTCGCGAACACGCAGGATCCGGACGAGAAGAAGGAGCAGGACGTGCGCGAGCAGGAGCGCATGGACATGCTGCGCCAGCTCGAGGAGCAGAACGACAAGAAGACGCCGGAGCAGCGCCAGAAGGACCGCGACCGCAAGCCGGTCGAGTTCGGCACGCCCGACGACTTCATGCTCCAGCAGGCGCTGAACAAGCTCGAGGGCAAGCCGGTGACGGAATCGAAGTCGCCGATGGAGCGCCGTCTCGCGCAGGAGAAGCCGCCTACCTCGGCTTCCGCGCCGATCGCCGTGAAGCCGTCTGCCTCGACGGTGCCTGGCGCTGCGGCCTCCGCTCCCGCTGCGGCTTCCGCACCGGCGAAGTAACGCGGGTAGCCGGCAAGCTGCCTGAGCGCAGCTTGCCCCGCCGCTTGCTCGCGGCTTGCTCGCTATTACCTGCCCCCTGCCTCGCGGCCCGCGCAACATGGGCCGCGAGAACGAAGCGCCCCGCGCCAGTACAATAAGCACTCTGTACTCACGGCGCGCGTCACGGCTCTTACGCCCGTCGCCGCGCCCAAGCCCCGTGCGCATCGCGATGAACGACGACCAACTCCTCCGCTATTCCCGCCATATCCTCGTCGACGAGATCGGCATCGAGGCGCAACAGCGCTTTCTCGACGCGCATGCGCTCGTGATCGGCGCCGGCGGCCTCGGCTCGCCCGCGGCCATGTATCTCGCGGCCTCGGGCGTAGGCACGCTCACCCTCGTCGACAACGACACCGTCGACCTCACCAACCTGCAGCGGCAGATCATGCACGAGACGGCGTCGGTGGGTCACGCGAAGGTCGAGTCGGGCCGCGATGCGATCGCGCGCCTGAATCCCGAGGTGAAGGTCAACGCCGTGCAGGCGCGCATTGACGATGCATGGCTCGACGCGCACGTGCCGGGCGCGAGCGTCGTGCTCGATTGCACCGACAACTTCGCCACGCGCCACGCCATCAACCGCGCATGCGTGAAGCACGGCGTGCCGCTCGTCTCGGGCGCGGCGCTGCGCTTTGACGGGCAGATCAGCACCTTCGATTTCCGCGATGCGGCCTCGCCCTGCTACGCCTGCGTGTTCCCCGAGGATCAGCCCTTCGAGGAAGTGGCATGCGCGACGATGGGCGTCTTCGCGCCCACGGTGGGGATCATTGGCGCGATGCAGGCGGCCGAGGCGCTGCGCGTGATCGGCGGCATCGGCACGCCGCTCATTGGCCGGCTGATGATGCTCGACTCGCTGCGCATGGAGTGGAACACGATGCGCGTCGCGCGTCAGCCCGATTGCCCGGTCTGCGGCGAGCGGCACGCCTGAGCACGCCTTGCTGGCGATAAATAACAAAAAGCCCCGGCTGAACTGCACCGGGGCTTTTTCTTGTCGAGCGTTGCAAGCTGACTGCGGCTCTTGCCAATGCTAAGGGTGAGCTAAGCGTGCGCGAGCCGCCCGAGCGCCGCCTCCAGCTCCTCCGGCTCATAGGCGGCCAGCACGTCGGCCACGGGCTTGTCCAGCGCCTTGAGCTGCGAGCGCAGGATCTCCTGTTTCACCACGAGCAGCTGGCTCGGATGCATCGAGAACTCGGTGAGCCCCATGCCGAGCAGCAAGCGCGTGAGCTGCGGATCGCCCGCCATCTCTCCGCACACCGAAACCGGCACGCCAACGCGCTTCGCCTCGCGCAGCGTATGCGAGATCAACTGCAGCACGGCAGGATGCAGCGGGTCGTAGAGATCGGCCACGGCGTTGTCGGCGCGGTCGATCGCGAGCGTGTACTGGATCAGGTCGTTGGTGCCGATCGAGAGGAAATCGAGGCGCCGCAGGAACATCGGCAGCGCGAGCGCCGCCGCCGGGATCTCGATCATCGCGCCCACCTGCACGTTCGGATCGTAGGCGAGCCCCGCGTCGTCGAGCTGACGCTTGGCTTCGCGGATCAGGTCGAGCGTCTGGTCGATCTGCTGCGCGTGCGCGAGCATCGGGATCAGGATCTTGACCGTGCCGAACGCCGATGCGCGCAGGATCGCGCGCAACTGCGTGAGGAACATCTGCGGCTCGGAAAGGCTCCAGCGGATCGCGCGCAGGCCGAGCGCCGGGTTTGCGGCGGTCTCGTAGCCGTCGCCGGCAGTCATCGCGTCGAGCGGCTTGTCCGCGCCCACGTCGATCGTGCGGATCGTCACCGGCAGCCCGTTCATCAGCTCGGCGGCGCGGCGATACGCGATGAACTGCTCCTCTTCCTCCGGCAACTGGTCCTTGTGGTTCATGAACAGGAACTCGGTGCGAAACAGGCCCACGCCCGTCGCGCCCGCGTCGAGCGCCGCCTGGGCGTCCTCGGGCAGCTCGATGTTCGCGTAGAGCTGGATCTTCGCGCCGCACAAGGTTTGCGTTGGCGAGAACTTCAGGCGCTGCAGCTTGCGCCGCTCGAGCGCCATCTCGCTTTGCCGGTAGGTGTACTCCTCGAGCACGATGGGCGCGGGGTCGACGATCACCACGCCGTGGTCGCCATCGACGATGATGAGGTCGTCCTGGCGAATCAGCGCGCTCGCCTGCTGCACGCCCACGGCGGCCGGAATGCCGAGGCTGCGCGCGACGATCGCCGTGTGCGAGGTGCGCCCGCCCAGATCGGTGACGAAGCCCTGAAACGTCTGCCCCTTGAACTGCAGCATGTCGGCGGGCGCGATGTCGTGCGCGACCACGATCATCTCGTCGCAGCCGCCGTGCAGCGTGGGCGGCATGGCCCCCGCGAGCGCCTTCAGCACGCGTTCGACCACTTGCTCGATGTCGGCCTTGCGCTCGCGCAGGTAGGCGTCCTCGATGTCGTCGAAGTGGCGCGTGAGGCGCTCGAGCTGCTCGGTGAGCGCCCACTCCACGTTGAAGCGCCGCGTGCGGATGAGGTCGATGGTCTCCTGAACGAGCATGACGTCGTTCAGGATCATCAGGTGCACGTCGATGAAGGCGCCCATTTCGGTGGGCGCGTCGGCGGCGAGGTCGGCGCGCAGCGTATCGAGCTCGCGCTCGACGAGCGCGAGCCCGGCGCGAAAGCGCTCGATTTCGCCTTCGATCTGCGGCGGCTCGATCAGGTAATGGTCGACGTCGAGCGCAGCCGGGGCGATCAGATACGCTCGCCCGATGGCAATACCGCGTGATACGGGAATTCCATGCAGCGTGAACGGCACGCGCACCTCCTCTGGTTATGTGATGCCGCGGCAAACCGCTGCAATGCGCTCTCTCAGACCCCGGGTTTCATTATAAATTCCGCAGCGTTCCGATGTTGCCCAACAGCCCTTGCCATAAGGGATTGCGAGCTTTCGCGCCGCCGCACTGCGCCTTACGCTTCGCGCACGGTATCCAGCAACGAAAACGCCGCGCGTAAGCGCGGCGTCATGGAGGTCGGGTGCGGCAGTCGATGCCGCGGCCGTTACCAGTCAGTAATGGTCAGTGACGCGAAATAAGCGTCAGGCCGGCGGCCAGCGCCGGGACGCCATGGCGCGCCGAAGCGCGCAGCTCACTGGCCTTCGCCGAATTTATCGGCGATGAGCTTGAGCAGCGCGCTCATGGCGTCGCCCTCGTCCGGGCCTTCGGTTTCGATCAGCACCGTGCTGCCGATGCCCGCCGCCAGCATCATCACGCCCATGATGCTCTTGGCGTTGATGCGGCGGCCATTGCGGCTCATCCAGATTTCCGACTGATAGTTGCCCGCCAGCTGCGTCAGCTTCGCCGACGCGCGCGCATGCAGGCCGAGTTTGTTCACGATGGTCGTTTCTTGTTGCAGCATAGTTCGTCGATCCAGGCGCAGTGTGTTGATGTGATGCTCAGTGATTGTGCGTCGCACGCGCGGGACACGCGCGCTGCATGTCCCTTCGCGTCGATGCGTTGATGATGCCAGTGGTGCCAACGGTGCGTTTTACCGTACGAGGGCGCTGCGCGCAGCCGCGGGCGGCGAAATCGCCGCGTTCCGCCCATGCGTCGGCTTGGCCCACTCAGCGCCCGCTCAAGCCGCGCCAGCGGGCTTGAGTGCGCCAAGCGGCAGGCAGGCCGCGGCCTGGCCGCTCTCCACCCCGCCTGCCGCGGCCTTGGCCAAGGCATCGGCGGCCGCTTCGGCGCACGGCGTAGGCGCGCAAGCGCATTCGGCGGGTGCCGGCGTGCTCGGCCCGATCGCCTGAACGCCCTTGCTCGCGCCTGCGAGCGCCTTTTCCACCAACACGTCGAGCGGCGTCGTACGGTAGCAGACGGCGCGCACGAGCATCGGCAGGTTGACGCCCGCCAGCACGCGTACCTCAGGCACGGTAGCAAGCCGGGCGGCGATATTCGAAGGCGTGGCGCCGAACATGTCGGTGAGCACGAGCGCGCCGTTCTCCTCGCGCAGACGCTCGATTTCGGCCGTGGCCTCGGCAACCACCTGGACGGGATCGCTATCGGGCAGCACGTCGAGCGCGCCGATGCGCGCAGGGCAGCCGCCATAGATGTGGGCGATGCACTCGCGCAGCGCGGTGGCGAGCGGTGCGTGGGCGATGATCAGAATTCCTGCCATGTCAGTACTCGCCGGGCCGCCCCAGGACGACTGACACCCCCTCGGGGGGCAGCGACCAAAAGGAGCATGAAGGTAGTTTCATTTCAGCCTGACTGCAATTAGCGGCTTCGGTTGATGCCGGACGCTTCCCGGCCGGCGCCGATCCCATCGATCCCATCGATCGTGTCCGGCAGCGCCGAGCCTGCGGCCAGCCGTGGGCCAGCAGGGTCGGAACCCGCGCCGCGCGGCCGTTCCGGCATGCCTCGCGGCACACTGGACAGCCAGCCCGGAACGCAGGCTCGCGGCATTGTAGCAGGGTCATTTTCGCGCAGACCATGCGATTTTGCTCACTGGATTTGCGCGTTCACATCGGCTAAATGCTGCCACAGCGGCTCGAATCAAGCGTGGCAAGCCGTGATTCGAGCCCACCCTCCACCCGTGGCGCTCAGGCCGCCGCGCGCTCCAGCGCGTCGACGAACATCGCGGCCACGTCGAAACCGGTCTGCTCCATGATCTCGCGAAAGCACGTCGGGCTCGTGACGTTGACCTCGGTGAGCCAGTCGCCGATCGCATCGAGCCCCACGAGCAGCAGGCCGCGTGCCGCGAGCGTCGGCCCGAGCGCCCTGGCGATCTCCAGGTCGCGCGCGGTGAGCGGCTGCGCGACGCCCAGCCCGCCCGCCGCCAGGTTGCCGCGCACCTCGTTGCCCTGCGGAATGCGCGCGAGCGAATACGGCACCGGCTCGCCGCCGATCAGCAGGATGCGCTTGTCGCCCGCCTTGATCTCAGGGATGAACTTCTGCGCCATCACGCTGCGCGCGCCGTCGTGGCTCAGCATCTCGATGATCGAGCCGAGGTTCATGCCATCCGCCTTCACGCGGAACACGCCCATGCCGCCCATGCCGTCGAGCGGCTTGAGGATCACGTCCTGATGCTCTTCGTGGAACTTGCGCAGGCGCGCCGCGCTGCGCGTGACGAGCGTGGGCGCGACGAACTGCGGAAATTCGCCGATGGCGAGCTTTTCCGAGTGATCGCGAATCGACTGGGGCTTGTTGAAGATCTTCGCGCCCGCGCGCTCGGCGATTTCGAGCAGCCACGTGGAGGTCACATACTCCATGTCGAACGGCGGGTCCTTGCGCATGATGACCGCGTCGAAGCCGGTGAGCTCGCGCGCGTCGGGCGTGGCCTTGAACCAGGTCTCGCGATGCAGGTCCGCCGTGTCGCCGACGATCTCGAAGCGCCGCACGTCGGCCTCGACGCGGCCGTTCACCCAGGCCAGATGCTGCGGCTCGCACGCGAACAGCGTGTGGCCGCGCTTCGCGGCCTCGGCCATCATCGCGTAGGTCGAGTCCTTGTAGATCTTGAACCGCTCGAGCGGATCGGCGATGAAGAGAATATCCATATCGTCCCTGCCTTGTCCCTGCTGGATGCCTGGTGTTATGACGGCAACGCCCGCTCGGGGCGGGCGCTGCGTTGAATTGTCCGAAAAGCGGTGCGCGCGGTGCTTACACCTGGATCGCCTCGGGGTCGGTCTTCTCCAGCTCGACCGACGCCGCAAGCAGCCCGAGACGCGCGACCACGCCGTACATGTAGAAGCGGTTGGGCGGCGCGGCGCCCGGCTTCGCGCGCGTGTCCGGCAGCGCGGTGTGCTCGAAGCCGAGCGGCACGTAGTGCATACCCGGCGCGTTCAGGTTCTGGTCGCGCTCGCGGCTGCCGTGCGCGCGGTAGAAGCCGCCCACCACGTAACGGTCGATCATGTAGACGACCGGCTCGGCTACTTCGTCGCCGATATGCTCGAACGTGTAGACGCCCTCCTGCACGATCACGTCGCGCACTTCCAGCCCGTCCTTCGTGGCCGACATCTTCGCACGTTCGCGCTTCGTGAGCGCGGCGACCTCGGAGGCGTCGTGCACGGTCATTACGCCACGGCCGTCGGTGCCGGCATCGGACTTGATGACCACGTAGGGCTTTTCGGTGATGCCGTACTCGCGGTACTTCTTCGCGATCTTCTTGAGCACCGCGTCGATGGAGGCGGCGAGCTTCTCCTCGCCCGTGCGCGCCTCGAAATCGACGCCTTCCACGTGCGCGAAGTACGGATTGATCATCCACGGATCGACACCGACCATCTTCGCGAACTTCTTCGCCACGTCGTCATAGCAAGAGAAGTGCGTGGACTTGCGGCGCACCGCCCAGCCCGCGTGCAGCGGCGGCAGCAGGTATTGCTCGTGCAGGTTCTCGAGCACCGGCGGAATGCCGCCCGAGAGGTCATTGTTCAGCAGAATCGAGCACGGGTCGAAGTTCTTGAGCCCCAGGCGCCGCTGCGAGCGCTCGAGCGGCTCGAGCACGATCTTCTGGCAGTCCGCGAGCGAGATCGTGACCGGCCCGGCGATGGTTTCGTCGAGCGTGCCAAAGCGCACGTTCAGACCGGCCTGGCGCATGATGGTGGCCAGCCGCGCGACGTTCTCCAGATAGAACGCGTTGCGCGTGTGCATCTCGGGAATCACGAGCAGGTTCTTGGCATCCGGGCAGATTTTTTCGATGGCCGCCATGGCGGCCTGCACGGCGAGCGGCAGCACTTCCTGCGGCAGGCAGTTGAAGGCGCCGGGAAACAGATTGGTGTCGACCGGCGCGAGCTTGAACCCCGCGTTGCGCAGGTCCACAGAACAATAGAACGGCGGCGTGTGCTCCATCCATTCAAGGCGGAACCAGCGCTCGATGGACGGCGTCGCGTCGAGGATGCGCTGCTCGAGCTCGAGAAGCGGACCGTTCAACGCCGTAACCAGATGCGGGACCATAAGGTAATACTCGCGGACAAAAGCTGATTGAGGGTAGGGAAACCGGGAGCTTATCTGGGGACGACTGCGGCGTTTGCAAGTCGGCTTTTCCCTTACTGGCCATAGGGTTACTCGACGTCCCGCCGGCCCCGGCTACGGGTCCCTCGCCGGGCGTCCCTCGCCGGGCGCCCCTGACCGGGCGTCCCGCACTATCCATATCGAATACCCATTCTGGACCGCGCGCGTGGTCCCGCGCAATGGAGACACACGAAAAGAAGGGACACTAAAGCTAACGCAGACGAAACCGGGGCTATTCCCGCAAGCCCGACGCCTGTGCCCGGAAAAAGAAAGGGCCCGCCATAAAGGCGGGCCCAAGTCGCTGTACTCCGTGCTACTCGTTACTGCTTGCCACTTCAAACTGGCTGCAAACCTGCGTCATGCGCTGCCAGACGTACGGTAAAGCGCACTGTGAATCGTACTGCGAACCGCGCGCCGGAGCGCGCGGCACGCTTGTTACTCCACGCGCTCGCCATGCAGCACCACGTCGAGGCCTTCGCGCTCTTCTTCTTCGGAGACGCGCAGACCCATCACCATGTCGATGACCTTGAGCAGGATGAAGCTCACCACGCCGCTGTAGACGAGAGTCGTCAGCACGCCCTTGGCCTGGAGGATGAGGCTGCCGTCGGCGCCGCCGATGTCCTTCACCGCGAACACGCCGGTCAGGAGCGCACCGATGATGCCGCCGATGCCGTGCACGCCGAATGCGTCGAGCGAGTCGTCATAGTTGAACTTGTGCTTGAGCCAGGTGGCCGACCAGAAGCAGACCACGCCCGCCACCACGCCGATCACGATCGCGCCCATCACGCCGACGAAGCCCGATGCCGGCGTCACCGCCACGAGACCCGCCACGGCGCCCGAAGCGATGCCGAGCACCGAAGGCTTGCCCTTGGCGATCCACTCCGCGAACATCCAGCCGAGCGCCGCGCAGGCGGTGGCGATCTGGGTCGTGAGCATCGCGAAGCCGGCACGGCCGTCTGCCGCGACTGCCGAGCCCGCGTTGAAGCCGAACCAGCCCACCCACAGCATGGCCGCGCCGATCAGCGTGAGCACGAGGTTGTGCGGCGCCATCACTTCACGGCCATAGCCCACGCGCTTGCCGAGCACGAGGCAGCACACGAGACCCGCGATGCCGGCGTTGATGTGCACCACCGTGCCGCCCGCGAAGTCGAGGATGCCCGCGCTCGCGAGCCAGCCGGTCGGCTCCCACACCATGTGCGCGATCGGCGAGTAGACGATGATCGACCACAGGGACATGAACACGAGCATCGCCGAGAACTTCATGCGGTCGGCGAACGCGCCGGTGATGAGCGCCGGCGTGATGATCGCGAACGTCATCTGATAGACGAAGTACACGGTCTCGGGGATGGTCGGCGCGAGGTGGCTCACGGTGAGCGTCGTCGCCTTGTCGCCGTGGATGTAGTTCATGCCGGCGAGGAAGACGCGCGAGAAGCCGCCGATGAACGAGCCGCCCGGCGTGAACGCGAGGCTATAGCCGACCACCGTCCAGATCACCGTCACGACGCAGGTGATCGCAAAGCTCTGCATGAGCGTCGCGAGCACGTTCTTCTTGCGGACCATGCCGCCGTAGAAGAGCGCGAGGCCCGGGATCGTCATGAACAGCACGAGGGCGGTGGAGGTGAGCATCCACGCGGTGTCGCCCGAATTGATCTTCGACGAGTCGACCGAGAACGGCGCGGTCGGCGCCGCGGGCGCGGCGGCGGCGGCTGCAGCCGAGGCGTCGGCCGGCGCGCTTGCGGCTGCGGCGGCGGGTGCTGAGGCGGCAGCGGCAGCCGGGGCCGATGCGGCGGCGGCTTCGGGTGCGGAGGCCGCGGCAGCGGCGGAAGCGTCAGGGGCGGACGCGGACGCAGTGGGCGCGGAAGCGGCGGCGGGCGCGGACGCATCGTCGGCCAGCGCCGCGCCGACGCCGCCGGCCATCAGCGAGCCGGCCATCAGCAGGGACATCAAATATTTGCGCATCTCGGTTTCCTCTTGTCTCTCTCGTATCGCTGTCTCAGGGACGCCGTCAGGCGATCACAGGGCGTCCGCGCCGGTCTCGCCGGTGCGGATGCGAATGACTTGTTCGATGGGGGTGACGAAAATCTTGCCGTCGCCAATCTTGCCGGTGCGGGCGGCGCGCTCGAGCGACTCGATGGCCTGCTCGACGATGTCGTCTGATACGGCCGCTTCGATCTTGACCTTGGGCAAGAAGTCCACGACATACTCCGCACCGCGATACAACTCGGTGTGGCCCTTCTGACGGCCGAAGCCCTTGACTTCGGTGACCGTGATTCCCGAGACGCCGATGGCCGATAGGGCCTCGCGCGCCTCATCGAGCTTGAACGGCTTGATGATGGCGGTGATCAGTTTCATTTAGTCCTCGCTGCGGTTGCTATTAATTGCTTTCATCCCGTTTTCAATCTTGCGACGGGCGCCGGCGGCGCGGGTCTCGCCCCGCTGGCGCACCGCGAGCCAGCCGTTTTTCGGTGCGCCCGGAGTATTAGCAACACGCGTGCCAGTTTGTTCCGGCATCTTTTCTGACGCGCCTCGATGCACGATCCGCACAAGCCGTGGACAATGCCGGTCCACGCGCGCCAACCCGCGCCACGCGGGCATGAGCGGCCGCCAGCGAAGTCCTGGCCGAACGGCCAGCGCTGGCGTTGCGCGGTGGCGGCGCCTGTCGATCGTTGCTAGAGTGTTTTCAGGCAGGCAAGCCCGGCGCTCAGGCATCGCACGCGCACACAAGGGCATGTGGGACAGGTGGCGGCCCGTGCGCGCGTGTTGCGGCGCCGCAGGCACGTGGCAGCCGCATCGTGCACCAGTTGCGTTCACGGGCAATACAAGCCTCGCGGGTCTCGCACCAAGATCGGTCACGATTCGAAGCGAGGCACAATCGAAACGAAGTCTGCACATCTTTTGTGCAGCGAATTGATGTAGTAAGGGGAACCGAATGAAACAGCCGAACGATGTGTTCAACGATCTGCAATCGAAGGTCAGCGAGCTTCTGAAGAATTCGCCGGCGCGCGACGTCGAGCGCAACGTGCGCGCCATGCTCTCGCAAGGCTTTTCGAAGCTCGAACTCGTCACGCGCGAGGAATTCGACGCGCAAACACAAGTGCTCGTGCGCACGCGCCAGCGCCTCGAAGAGCTCGAGCGCCGCGTGGCCGAGCTCGAACAGAAGCTGCCGGTGACTGGCCAGTCGTCCTGAACAATCCCATGCGCACCTGGAGCCCGTTCGCGCGAATGAGCGGCCCCGAGGCAAGCGAGCCGTAACCGTTCCGCAATGGAACCGTAAAGGGGCACGCGCCTCACCAGCCTGGCGCATGAAGGTTGTCCGCGGCAACCACCCGCCGCTGACCGTTCATGCGCCCCCTTTCCGGAGATCTCCATGTCGCTTGCCGTGGTGCGCAGCCGCGCGCCGGCTGCTGGCCGCGCGCCTGATGTAACCGTCGAAGTTCATCTCGCCAACGGGCTGCCGTCGTTCTCTATCGTCGGCCTGCCCGATCTCGAAGTCCGCGAAAGCCGCGAGCGCGTGCGCGCCGCGCTGTCGAATTGCGGCTTCGAGTTTCCCGTGCGCCGTATCACCGTCAATCTCGCGCCGGCCGACCTGCCGAAAGAGTCGGGCCGCTTCGATTTGCCCATCGCACTCGGCATTCTCGCGGCGAGCGGGCAGATTCCTGCCACGGCGCTCACGCATGCGCGCGAGTTCGCGGGCGAGCTCTCGCTTTCGGGCGCCGTGCGCCCGATGCGTGGCGCGTTCGCGATGGCGTGCGGCACGGCGCGCGCGCATGGCGGCGCCGATTGTGTATTGCATGCGCCTGAATCGCATGGCTCGCAGTCGGCACACACGCAAGCAAGCGCTGTTGCCCCTTGCCTGCGCACGCCCGAGCTCTACCTCCCCGCCGACAACGCCGCCGAGGCCGCGCTCGTGCCAGGCGTCGATGTCTATGGCGTCGCCGACCTGCGCGCGCTCTGCGCTCACCTCGCGGGCGAGGCGGACGCGCGGCTTGCGCCCATGCGCGCCCCGGCACTCGGCGCGGCGCCCGGCATGCCGCAGCCCGACATGGCTGACGTCATCGGCCAGCGCGGCGCGCGCCGCGCGCTCGAAGTCGCGGCGGCCGGCGGCCATCATTTGTTGATGGTCGGGCCGCCCGGCGCGGGCAAGTCGATGCTCGCCGCACGCCTGCCCGGGCTCCTGCCGCCGATGACCGACGCCGAGGCGCTCGCCAGCGCCGCGCTGCTGTCCTCCAGCGCGCTGGGGTTCTCGCCCCAGCAATGGCGCCGGCGGCCGTTTCGCGCACCGCACCACTCGTCCAGCGCGGCGGCGCTGATCGGCGGACGCAATCCGCCCCAGCCCGGCGAGATCACCCTCGCGCATTCAGGCGTCCTATTTCTCGACGAGCTGCCCGAGTTCAACCGTCACGTGCTGGAAACCTTGCGCGAGCCCCTCGAAACGGGCGCCATCACCATTTCGCGCGCGGCATGGCAAACCGACTTTCCCGCCGCTTGCCAACTCGTCGCCGCGATGAATCCGTGCCCGTGCGGCTGGCGCGGCGATCCCTCCGGGCGCTGCCGCTGCACGCCCGAAGCCGCGGCGCGCTACCGACGCAAGCTCTCCGGACCGCTGCTCGACCGCATCGACATCCAGATCGAGATTCCCGCACTGCCGCCCGTCGAGATCGCGTCGCGCGCGAGCGCGCCCGGCGAGCCGAGCGCGGTTATCGCCGCGCGCGTGGCGGCGGCGCGCGAGCGCCAGATCGCCCGCCAGGGCAAGACTAACCGGGAGCTGAGTGGCCGCGAAACCGACGCGGTCTGCCACCCCGACGCCGCGGGCGAAGCCCTGCTGCGCGAGGCTGGCGAGCGTTTCGGCTGGTCGGCCCGGGCGTACTACCGCGCGCTCAAGGTGGCACGCACGATCGCCGACCTCGCAGGTGCGCCCACGCCCGAGGCCGCGCACGTCGCGGAAGCCGTGCAGTACCGGCGTGCGTTCAGTGATCAGTAGTGCGCACTAGCGGCGCGGATCGACCGTTTCACGACGGCTGATGCTCGCCATGGCCACGCATTGCGCGCGGCCACCGCCGAATCCCGAATTCCAACCTTCAGACGGATCAAAAAAAGGATGTCAAGACTTGACTTATGCACACATCGTCGTGTTGGCGTCTTTTTCATGCACGATTGGCATTTAGCTTTGACCCAAAACGCAAGTCATTGATTTTTATACATTTAACGATTTGCCGGGAAACACGCCAAACTAACAAAAAGCCCACAGCGCCGCCATTTGCGGGCGACGAAGCCTCTTTTTCCACAAAGTTACCCACAGGACCTGTGGGTAACCGGCAAACCCTCAATGAAATCCGGGTTTTAGCCCGTAAACCCAGGAGAGCACATTCACTTCCAGCCGTAATCGGCTGTCGCTCCGTAATCCTAAGAGGCACTCAATAGAGCTTGAACGATTGGAAGAACTGATCGACTTGCTCAGGCGCCGGCTGCTCGCGGCCCACGATCGCCAGCTGGTAGACATGGGGCCCTTTGGCGACGAGCCGCGCGTGGATCGTGCGCGGCTCGTCCTTCGCACCGGCCTTGCCGGCGAGCTGCATGTCGACGCCCTCGACGGAGCCCCCAGCCTCGAGCGGCACGGCCACCGTGCGCGCCTCGGGCGCCGCGCCCACGTTGCGCGCGAGCCCCGCGCGCAGGAACGCCAGCGCTTTTTGCTGCGTGGCCGGCTGCGCGTCGGGCAGGTCGAGCGTGCCGATCACGAACACCGCGCCGCTCACCTCGGCGGTCTGGACCCGCATGCGCATCGGAGTGCCGTCCACGTCGATGCGGCGCTCGTCGGCGCCGGGCTTGGCCGGCAAATCGACGCTATAGCCGCTCGCGCTATTCGAAATCGTGCGCCAGTCGTAAGTGGGCGAACAGGCGATGAGCAGGCCCGCAAGCAGGCCCGCGGCCGCCGCGCGCGCGAGGGGCGAGCGCCGGGACGACGGCAGAATCTGCGAAAGATGGGCGCGGGAGAGAAAGTTGAAGAGCATGGGGCGCGAGCGTGGCGGCTGAAAAGTGTGAGGAATTGGCTGCGCGGGACATTATCCTTTGCTTATGCCCGGCCGTGCCGCCACAACCGCTATGCCGGGAAATTCGGCGCTACAATACTCCAGCTCATTTCCGCGCCCTGAGGCGCCCGAGGCTTCATCCATGTCCGCATCCCCGACTCCCCCGAAGGCGCGCTCCGGTGCGATCCGCACTATCGGCACCCTGGTCGTTGTCGCCGCGTTGGCGATTGCCGGCTACTTCGCGTTCTTCGGCAGCCAGCAGCGCGTGCCCGATGCCACCTTCACGCTGCTCTCCGGCCAGAAGGTCTCGACCGCCGATCTGAAGGGCAAGGTCTATCTCATCAACTTCTGGGCGACGAGCTGCGCCACCTGCATGCAGGAAATGCCGCAGATGATCCAGACCTATAACCGCTTCAAGGGCGAAGGCCTCGAATTCGTCGCGGTGGCGATGAACTACGACGCGCCCATGTACGTCGCCAATTACGCGCAAACGCGCCAGCTGCCGTTCAAGGTGGCGATGGACGACGGCTCGGCGGCCAAGCAGTTCGGCAACGTCCAGCTCACGCCCACCACCTTCGTGGTCGACCGCAACGGCAAGATTCTCAAGCGCTATGTAGGCGAGCCGACGTTCGCGGAGCTCGACGCGCTGCTGCAGAAGGCGCTTGCGACCTGACGCCAATTAAGAGCCGCGCCTCACCACACCAGGCGGCGCCTCAAAAGCAAACGGCAGCGGACAATCCGCTGCCGTTTTTGTTTGCCCCGCCTCACCGCATGGGTCATCACCCACGCGCGTCGCTCTCCCCTCGCGCCACCAGCCCGTAGCGGCGCATCTTCTCGTAGAGCGTGGCCTTCGCCATCTGTAACCGCTCGGCGGCCTGGGCGACCGCACCGTGCGTCTGCTGCAGCGCATCGGCAATCAGCGCGCGCTCGTACTGCTCCACACGCTCCTTGAGCGGCAGGGACTCGTCGGCGCCGCTTGCGGCCTGCGGCGCGACATCGTCGGGAATGCCAAGCACATAGCGGTCCGCTGCGTTGCGCAGCTCGCGCACGTTGCCTGGCCAGTCGCGCTGCGCGAGGCGCATGCGGTCGCGCTCGGTCAACAGCGGCGCGGGTCGCTGATAGCGCACCGCCGCGTCCAGCAGGAAGTGCTCGAACAGCGGCACGATGTCTTCGCGGCGCTCGGCGAGCGGCGGCAGCGCGATCGTCACCACGTTGAGCCGGTACAGCAGGTCGCGCCGGAAGGTGCCCGCCGCGACGTGCTCCAGCATGTCGCCCTTGGCCGCCGCGACCACGCGCAGGTCGACGCGCACCGGCTGATTCGAGCCGAGGCGCTCGAGCACGCCGTCCTGCAGCACGCGCAAGAGCTTCACCTGGAGCGCGAGCGGCATGCTCTCGATCTCGTCGAGAAAGAGCGTGCCACCTGCCGCGTGCTCGAGCTTGCCGATGCGCCGCTTGGCTGCGCCCGTGAACGCTCCGCTCTCATAGCCGAACATCTCCGATTCGAACATCGGCTCGGGCAGCGCGCCGCAATTCACGGCCACAAACGGCTTGTCGCGGCGCGGCGAGAGCTCGTGCAGGCTGCGCGCGATCAGCTCCTTGCCCGCGCCGGTGTCGCCGTTGATGAGCACGGATGCGTCGGTGGGCGCGACGTTCGCGATCAGCCGCCGCACCTGCTCGATCGCCGGGCTCTTGCCGATGATGCGCGGCGCGAGCGTGTTCTGCCCCGCCAGTTCGCGGCGCAGCGCGAGGTTTTCGAGCATCAGCGTGCGACGCTCCAGCGCGCGCCGCACCGTCTCGATCAGGCGCTCGGAGGCGAACGGCTTTTCGATGAAGTCGTAGGCGCCGTCGCGCATCGCCTGCACGGCCATCGAGATGTCGCCGTGGCCCGTGACGAGGATCACGGGCACGTCGGGCGCGCGCTCGTGGCATTGCGCGAGCAGATCGAGTCCGCTCATGCCGGGCAGGCGGATGTCGCTCACCACGATGCCGGCGAACTCGGCGTCCACGAGCGGCAGCGCGGCCTCGGCGTTCGCGAAACCGGCCGCGTCGAAGCCCGCGAGTTGCAGGCTCTGGACGCCGGCGCGCCGCACCAGTTCGTCGTCCTCTACGTAGAGCACCCGGCCGGGCATCGAGCTGACCATATTCGTTCGTCTTCCTTATTTCAGTGGTGTGCGTCATTCGCGGGCGGTGTCGGATTTCCCGCCGACGGATTTCCCGCCGCCGCCGTGTTTCCTGCCGCATTCGCCTCGGCGGGCGACATCGCGCTTCCGTTGGTGGCCGCGAGCGCTGCATTCACACGCGTGCGCCGCAGCGTCAGCACGAAACAGGCGCCGCCATCCGCCACATTGTGCGCCGCGAGCGTGCCGCCGCAATCGCGTGCGATCGACGAGGAGATCGCAAGCCCAAGGCCCAGCCCCTGCCCCATCTCCTTCGTCGTGAAGAAGGGCTCGAAAAGTCGTGGCATGACATCGGCGGGGATGCCAGGCCCGTTGTCGCCCACTGAGATCTCGATCGTCGCGGGCAGCGCGCGCACGTCGATCGCGATGCGCGGCGCGCTCATCCCCGCCACCGCGTCGAGCGCATTGCCGATCAGGTTGATGAGCACCTGCTCGAGCCGCAGATCTTCGCACTGCGCAACCAGCTCGGGATACTCGCCGTGCGGGTCGAGCGGCGCGCTCGCGGCGTCGCCATCGGTGATGGTGAGCGCGATGCCCACGCCTTCGAGGCGCTTGCCGAGCAGCGCGAGTGCGTTGCGCAACGCGCGCGCCACGGGCGAGCGCTGGCTCTTCGGCTTCGCGCGGCCCACGAAGAGCTTGAGCTGATTGACGATCTTGCCCATGCGCTCGGTGAGCGAGCCGATCGCCTCCAGATTCTCGTGCGCCGCATCGTACTGGCCGCGCTCAAGAAACACACGGGTGTTGTCGGAAAAGCTGCGCAGCGCCGCGAGCGGCTGGTTCAGCTCGTGCGTGATGCCGGCCGCCATCTGCCCGAGCGCCGCCAGCTTGCTCGCCTGAATCAGCTCGTCCTGGGTCGCGCGCAGCTCCGCTTCCGTGCGCGTGCGCTCGGCCACCTCGCGCTGCAGCCGCTCGTTGGCCTGCGAGAGATCGGCGGTGCGCTCGGCCACGCGGTCGTTGAGCATCGCATAGGCCTTTTGCAGCATCGCGCGGCTGCGCAGCACCTCCCGCACGCGCGCGCGGCGCATGCGCCAGTAAAACGCCAGCAGGCACACCGAGACGTAGCCGAAGCCCGTCATGATCGTCACGTTGCGCGCGGCGTCCAGCACCGGATCGACCGGCGACATCGTCACGAGATGCCAGTCCGGTTCGCCTAGCCCGCGGCGCGTCTCCAGGTAACGCGGGGCGCGCAGGCCGCTGCCGATGCGCACGATATCGGCGCCGCCCTCCAGCACGCGCTCCACGCTCACGGGCAAGGGCGCGATGTCCTGGCGCGCGTACTGACGCGTCTCGTCGATGGACGCCACCACGTCCGCTTGCAGCGGGCGCACCGTGCGGTACTTCCATGCAGGCACCGAGGAGAGAAAAATCACGCCGTGATCATCGGTGACGAGCAGCGGCTCGGACGCATCCGAGCCCGGAAACCATTCGAGATTGAGCTTCACCACGGCCACGCCGACGATCTTGCCGTTGCGCCGCACCGGTTGCGAAATGTAGTAGCCCGGATCGTGCGAGATCGTGCCGATGCCGAAGAAACGCCCCACGCCGCCTTTCGCCGCCTCGATGAAGTACGGCCGGAAGCGGTACTCCACGCCCACGAAGCTGTCCGACCCGCGCCAGTTGCTCGCGGCGATGCACAAGCCATCGGCGCGGATGATGTAGGTCGTGGTGGCGCGCGCGTGGCGATTCACGTCCTCGAGATAGCGGTTCGCCTGCGCCACCCAGTCGGCTTTCGGATCGGCGAGCACGTCCTGCACGAGCGGATGCGCGCCCACCAGATACGGCAGCGACTCGTAACGCTCGAGCGTGCTCTTGAGCGCGGCGGTCGTGCGGTCGTTGCGCACGGCGGCGTTGCGGCGCAGCGCGTCGACGCCGGTCTGCCACGAGAGCGACCACGCGAGCATGCACACCGCCGCGAGCCCGACGGCGAGCGCGAACAACAGGATGAGGCGACGCGTCACGAATGAGGCTTCCGGATGATCGTGCGGGGATGGCTGGAATTGTGGCACACGCTTACCGTGCGAGGCGGCCTACGGTGAGAAACGGACAGTGCCGGGGAACAGGGCTGGGAAAAACGGGAAGGTCCTGGCGGGCGGATCGCCACGGCAGACGCAGAGAAAGCCGCGGGCGCCGCCCAGTGGCGCGCGCCGCGAAAGCTGGTACGGCGGAGCTTGCGAGCGGCGGCGGCACGGCACGGCACGGCACGGCACGGCGCGGCGGCGGCGGGCGGGCGGTGCGGTGCGGTGCGGCGCGGCGCGGCTCGGCTCGGCCCGGTGCGGCGCGGCGCGGCTCGGCCTGGTGCGCCGGCAACGCGGTGCGGTGCGGCGGCCACCGCCACCTTGCACACCGCGCCGCCTGCGCTTAATCACACGGGCTTAAGTGCGTCGCCTTGAACGCACGGGCTTACGCGCCCGCGCTCTCCTTCATTTCCTCGGCCTGGCCCGAAAGCGCGGCGCGCAGCTTGTTGCGGTCGAGCTCCTTCTCCCATGCCGAGACCACGACCGTCGCCACGCCGTTGCCGACGATGTTGGTCAGCGCGCGGCACTCGCTCATGAAGCGGTCGATGCCGAGGATCAGCACCATGCCCGAGAGCGGGATGGTCGGCACCACGGCGAGCGTGGCCGCGAGCGTGATGAAGCCCGCGCCGGTCACGCCGCTCGCGCCCTTCGAGGTCAGCATGGTCACCGCGAGCAGCGTGAGCTGCTGGGTCCACGTGAGGTCGGTGTTGGTCGCCTGGGCGATGAAGAGCACCGCCATCGTCATGTAGATGTTGGTGCCGTCAAGGTTGAACGAGTAGCCCGTGGGCACCACGAGACCCACCACCGAGCGCGAGCAGCCGAGGCGCTCGAGCTTCTGCATGAGCTGCGGCAGCGCCGACTCCGACGAGCTCGTGCCCAGCACGATCAGCAGCTCTTCCTTGATGTAGGAAACGAAGCGGATGATCGAGAAGCCCGTGAAGCGCGCGATCGCACCGAGCACCACCAGCACGAACACGATCGACGTGAGATAGAACGTGCCGATCAGCTTGAGCATCGGCACGAGCGAGCCCACGCCGTACTTGCCGATCGTGAAGGCCATCGCGCCGAACGCGCCGATCGGTGCAAGCTTCGTGACGATCTTGACGACGCCGAACAGCACGCCCGAGACGCTGTCGATGAACTCGGTCACCACGCGGCCGCGCTCGCCCAGCTGCGCGAGCACTGCGCCGAACAGCAGCGCGATCAACAGGATCTGCAGGATCTCGCCTTGCGCGAATGCCGAGAACATCGTGTCCGGAATGATGTGCATCAGGAAATCGACCGTGCTCTGGCCGTGCGCCTTCTCCGCGTAGCTGGCCACGGCCTTGGCGTCGAGCGTGTGAACGTCGACGTTGAAGCCCGCGCCCGGCTTGAGCACGTGCGTGGCGATCAGGCCGAGCAGCAGCGCGAAGCTCGAGACAATCTCGAAGTAGAGCAGCGCCTTGCCGCCCACGCGGCCCACCTTCTTCATGTCCTCCATGCCGGCGATACCGGTCACGACGGTACAGAAGATGATCGGCCCGATCACCATCTTGATGAGCTTGATGAAGGCATCGCCGAGCGGCTTCATGTCGATGCCGATGGCCGGCCAGTAGTGGCCGAGCACCACGCCGATGACGATCGCCACGATCACCTGGACGTAAAGGACTTTGTGCAGAGGTTTCTTCACGATGGAATCCCGCAAATAGGTTGAGCCGATGGCCGTGCAAGGCCGCGACAGGTCGAAACGGGGGGATCAGCGAAACCGGGAATAGGGATCGGACATCGGCTGTCTCCTTACTGTTTTTTTGTCGCGGCTGGGGTTGCCGCGCGCTTTCTATTTCGCAAGGTTGATGCCAGCGACGCACAACGCCAACAGCCTTGATTTACAAGGCTTTTTTGTCTCAGCAACGTGCGGTGAATCTGGGTTTCCAGAAATCCGGCCCGGGTGGTGTCCGGGTTTCCGGATTCTGGACGCGCAACGTCAGCCGCGCCCCTTCCACGGCACGAGGCGACGCTCGAGCGCGCGCATGCCGAGATCGAAGCCCCAGGCGATCAGCCCGATCAGCACAATGCCCATCACGACGACGTCGGTGCGCAGGAAGCTCGACGCGTTGAGCACCAGCTGGCCGAGGCCCGCCGTGGCGGCCACCATCTCCGCGGCGACAAGCGTGGTCCAGCCAAAGCCGATGGCGATGCGCAGGCCCGTGAGGATCTCAGGCAGCGCGGCGGGCAGCACGACAAAACGGACGATCTGCGTGAAGCTGCCGCCGAGCGAGGCCGCCGCGCGCAGTTGCTCGACGCTGGCGCTCTTCGCACCGGCGCGCGCGGCCATCGCGATGGGCGCGAAGCAGGCAAGCCAGATCACGACGAGCTTGGCGGTCTCGTCGATGCCGAACCAGATCACCACGAGCGGCAGGTAGGCGAGCGGCGGCAGCGGCCGGTAGAACTCCAGCGGCGGATCGAGCAAGCCGCGCGCGACGCGCGACACGCCCATCAGGATGCCGACGGGAATCGCCGTCACCGCCGCGAGCGCGAACGCGCCGAACACGCGCAGCGTGCTCCAGAACAGGTGCTCGGAGAGCGGCAGGCCGCCCTGGATGCGGCCGTGCCAGGCGTCGACGAAAGCCTGCCAGACCGCCTCGGGCGTGGGCAGGAACAACGGCGGCAGCCAGTGCAGATGCGTGGCCAGCCACCATAGCAGCGCGAGCGCGGCCACCGAGGCGGCGCTCAAGCCCGCTGTCGGGCCTTCGCCGGGCATGCGGCGGATGCTCGCGCGCCGGGCGGCGGGCGCGGTCCGCGGGCGATCAATGGACGTGCCCCGGCCGGCGGATGCCAGCCGCGCACGATCCGAAGACCCTGCCAGCGCTTCGGCCTGGACTGCGGCCACTGCGGCATCGAAGGCCCCAACCCCGCTCGCCGCCAACGCGACGTCCCCATGCGCCTCCTGCGGCACGCTCATGATTTCACCTTTCCCTTCAACATATTCAGCAAGTTCGCGGCCCCTGCGCACGTCGCGCCAAGGTCACGAGAGCGCCGGCTCGCCGGCATCGGCATGAAGCAACCGCACGAGCCGCTCGCGCCATTCGATGAAATCGGGCGACGACTTCACCGCACGCGCATCGCGCGTGCGCAGATAGCGCCGCGCGAACGGCACTTCGTACTCGTGCTCGATGCGGCCGGGCCCCGGCGTCATCACCACCACGCGCGTCGCGAGAAAGAGCGCCTCCTCGACGCTGTGCGTGATGAAGAACACCGTCTTGCGCGTGCGCGCCCAGACGTCGAGCACGAGCGTCTGCACCGACTCGCGCGTCATGGCGTCGAGCGCGCCCATCGGCTCGTCCATCAGCAGCACTTCGGGGTCGCTCGCGAGCGCGCGCGCAATGCCCACGCGCTGCTGCATGCCGCCCGAGAGCGCATAGACGCGCGAGCGCGCGTGGTCCTCGAGCCCAACGAGCGCGAGTTGCTCGCGCGCGATGCGCTCGCGCTCGGCCTTCGCCACGCGCCGAAAGTGCAAGCCGAGCGCGACGTTATCGAGCACGTCGAGCCACGGCAGCAGCGCGTGCTTCTGGAACACGACGCCGCGCTCCGCCCCAGGGCCGACCACGCGCGCGCCGTTCACGCGCACTTCGCCCTGCGCCGGGTCGACAAAGCCCGCGATGCAGTTCAACAGCGTGGTCTTGCCGCAGCCCGAGGCGCCAAGCGCGACCACGAACTCGCCGCTCGCCACCTCGAGATTGACGTTGGCGAGCGCCACGTTCGGCGCGTCGCCCCGGTGCGCGCCCTCATAGACGACGCTCAGATCGCGGATCTCCAGCGTGCTCATCGTTGCTCCTCCTTCGCGTATCCGGCCGATGCGTCAGTGCGCGGCGGCGCGCTGCACGAATTGCGGATCGACGCCCACCGAGTAGTCGGGCAGCACGGTCTGGATCGTGCCCTGCGCCTTGAGGAAGGTCGCGGTCGCGAGCAGCGACTGCGCCGCGCCCGATTGCGCGCCGCCGCCGAGCCAGGTTTTCGAGGCCTGCTCGGCGGGCGTCGGGAAGGCATAGAGCGCGAGGCTCGCCGGCACGTCCTGCGCGTCCGCGCCCGACACCTTCGCCACGGCCTGCACCTGCGGCGACGCCGCGTTCCAGGCGGCCCGGTGCGCGCTGTAGTCGGCATCGGCGGCGGCCAGCACCTGCACGAACTTCGCGACAAATGCTTCGTTATCCTTTGCAAAGCGCCGGTCGACCACGAAACCGTCGAAGGTCGCCTTGCCCGTGGCTCTCGCCACCTGCCCCGACGTGATCAGCACCTTGCCGTTCTTCTTCACCTTCGCGAGCACGGGGTCCCAGATATAGGTCGCGTCGATGTCGCCGCGCTGCCACGCCGCCGCGACCTCGGGCGGACGCAGGTTGACGATCTTCACCGCGGCGGGATCCACGCCCGCGTTTTGCAGCGCAACGAGCGTGTGAAAGTGCGACGTCGACACGTACGGCACGCCGATAGTCTTGCCCTTGAGGCCCGCGACGCTCGTCACGCCCGAGCCGTCCCGCGCGACGAGCGCTTCGGCGTCGTTGATGTTGTCGAGGATCCAGAACAGCGAGAGGTTCACGCCCTGCGAAAGGCCCGCTGCGATGGGGCTCGAACCGGCCTCGCCGAGCTGCACGGAGCCCGAGGCGAGCGCGCGGACCACATCGGCGCCGCTTGCGAGCTTGCGGTAGGTGACCTTGTAGCCCGTTGCCTGCTCGAGCGCACCGGTGGCCTGCGCATAGCGCCAGGGCACCACCATGTCCTGATACGCGATCACGACCTCGTGCGTTTCGGCGTGCGCGCGCGGCGCGGCGAACGCGGCGGCCAGCAGGGCCGAAGCCGCGGCAAGCGCGGGGATGAGCGCACGGGAACGGCGCGCGGCGCTCACGCGCTCGAAGGCGTGGGCGCGCGTACGGTGCAGTGAGGAAAGGACGCGATGGCTCATCGGGAGACTCCGGCGGAACGACGTTCGAGTGATAGAAGGTTCCGACTATAGGGAGTCTGGCGGCGCGCGGTTCTAATTTATCCGCGATAGCTAATGACGCCGCTGGAGCATTGCTTTTCGTGCGGGAGTGGATGCAACGGACGAAAAAAAGCCCGCTTTTCAGCGGGCTCTTTATGTGCGATACGGCGGCGGCTAATCAGACCACGCCAGCCCCATGCGCCTGCACGTCGGCGTGATAGCTCGAGCGCACCATCGCGCCCACGGCCGCGTGCGTGAAGCCCATCTTGTAGGCCTCTTCCTCGTACATCTTGAACGTGTCGGGATGCACGTACTCGCGCACCGGCAGGTGATGCTCGGAAGGCTGGAGATACTGGCCGATCGTCAGCATGTCGACGTCGTGCTCGCGCAGGTCGCGCATGACCTGAAGAATCTCTTCCGGCGTCTCGCCCAGGCCCACCATCAGGCCCGACTTGGTCGCAACCTCGGGATGCAGCGCCTTGAAGTCCTTCAGGAGCTTGAGCGAGTGCGCATAGTCCGAACCGGGGCGCGCTTCCTTGTAGAGGCGCGGCACCGTTTCGAGGTTGTGGTTCATCACGTCGGGCGGCGCGGCGTTGAGGATCGAAATCGCGCGATCCAGACGGCCGCGGAAATCGGGCGTGAGAATCTCGATGCGCGTTTCCGGCGACTGCTCGCGCACCTGGCGGATACATTCGACGAAGTGGCCGGCGCCGCCGTCACGCAGGTCGTCGCGGTCCACGCTCGTGATCACGACGTACTTGAGCTTGAGCGCGCCGATGGTGCGCGCGAGGTTCGCCGGTTCGTCCGGGTCGAGCGGATCGGGACGGCCGTGGCCGACGTCGCAGAACGGGCAGCGGCGCGTGCACTTGTCGCCCATGATCATGAACGTCGCGGTGCCCTTGCCGAAGCATTCGCCGATGTTCGGGCAGCTCGCCTCTTCGCACACCGTATGCAGGTTGTGCTCGCGCAGGATGTTCTTGATCTCGTAGAAGCGCGAGTTGCCGGTGGCCGCCTTCACGCGGATCCACTCGGGCTTCTTGAGCTTCTCGATGGGGATGACCTTGATCGGAATGCGCGAGGTCTTGGCCTGCGCCTTCTGTTTCGCGGTGGCGTCGTAGGGAACGGCGTCGGCGGGAGTGCCTGCAGCAGGATTAGCAGCGGTGTTCGCGGTTACGTCAGTCATTCGTTTCGATCCAGTCAGGCCGCCGGGGTAACGCCGGCCTGCGGTTGATGCGGTTGCCCGCTTACTGCCGCGTCAGCGGCCGTTTCCCTTTCAGCCGCTTCGGCTAAAGGGTCTGAGGCAGCCGCTTCGGCCACCGAAAGCGTTGCTGCAAGGGTCGAATCCCAATGTGCCGCGAGATTCGCCTCGAGTCGGGCCGCCAGCGTGGCGGCCACGTCGTGCCAGGGCGCCTGAGCGCCCAGCGTGGCCATGTCGACGGTTTCGAGGCCAGCGTAGCCGCACGGATTGATCGCGAGGAACGGGCTCAAGTCCATCGAGACGTTCAGGCTCACGCCGTGGTAGCTGCAGCCGTGGCTGATCTTCAGGCCGAGCGCCGCGACCTTGGCGCCCACATGCGCTGCGCTGAGCCCGGATGCGCCTTCTGGCACGTAAATCCCGGGGGCTCCCGCCTTGCGCTCGCCCGCGAGATTATACGCCGCCAATGTTTCGATCACGGCCTGCTCGATGAGCGTGACGAGCTCGCGCACCATCAGCTTGCGGCGCCTGAGGTCGAGCAGCAGATAGGCCACCACCTGGCCCGGCCCGTGATAGGTGATCTGGCCGCCGCGGTCGATCTGCACGAGCGGAATGCCGCTGTCGGCAATGAGCAGATGCTCGGGCTTGCCGGCCTGGCCGAGCGTGAAGACGGGGGGATGTTCGACGAGCCAGAGTTCGTCAGGCGTTTGCGCGTCGCGCTGCGCGGTGAATTCGCGCATGGCGTCGAAGCTCGCCTGGTAGGGCTCGTTGCCGCGCCAGCGCACGATGGGCGGCGCGAAGCGCTCACCCGGCAAGGCGGGGTCGGATGAAACTGGGGGGACTGAAACCGGGGTGGCGCACATGATCCCCGAAGTTTACCTAATTCAGGACAAGCGCGCCGAGCCCCTTGAGCGACCTTCGCTCAAACGGTCCGCCACCCGTCGCGCGCATGAATCCCCCAGCGCGCCGCGAGACGCGTGGCCCAATCGACGATGCGCTCGCTCACGCGCGCCGGCGCCGCGAACGCCACCCAGGCCGCGCCGCCCTGCTCCGCGCCGATCCACAGGCGCTCGCCGCGCCGCAGCCGCAGCGTGTGGCCCGGCTCGAGCCAGTAGTCGGCGGTGTCGTCGCTGCGCGTGACCCATACCGCGCCGCAGCGCACGGTCAGACGCGTGCTGCGCGCCACGAGCACCGAAGCGACCTGATCCGCCGCCACCTCAAAGGTGATATCCGAAGAAATCTCTCTCATTTTCGCCTCCGAAAGTCCTGCACCAATGGCTACAATCGTAGGCGCAGCAAGGGATCGGGCAAAACGATCAATTTTCACGGCTATGTGAGAAAAACTACGATGGATCTGCGCCAGCTTCCGGCGCTCAACGCCCTCAAGGCGTTCGAGGCCGCCGCCCGCCACGAAAGCTTCTCGCGCGCCGCCGACGAGTTGTTCGTCACGCACGGCGCGGTCAGCCACCAGATTCGCGCCCTCGAAGGCGAGCTCGGCATCGCCCTGTTCGCCCGCGACGGCAAGCGCGTGCGCCTCACCGACACGGGCCGCCGCTACGCGGGCCAGGTGCGCGACGCGCTCACGCAACTGGCGCTCGCCACCCATGAGATCCGCGCGGGCGACCGCGACCGGCGCCTCGTGGTGTCGATGCTCTCGTCGTTTGCCGCGCGCTGGGTCACGCCGCGCATCGGCCGCTTCATCGAGGCCCATCCGCAATGGGACGTCGAGCTGCAATCGACGAACTCGCTCGTCGACTTCGCGCGCGACGACGTGGACGTGGCCGTGCGCTTCGGCTATGGCCATTATCCGGGGCTGCACGCCGAGCTGCTGCTCGACGAGATTTTCTTTCCCGCGTGCTCGCCGGATTTCAACGGCGGCAAGCTGCCCGAGGATCCGCGCGAGCTCACGAAACTGACGCTCTTGCGCTCCGACGACGAGCTCTGGCGCCCGTGGTTCGACGCCGCCGGCATGCAGGACATACCCGAGCCCAAGCGCGGCGTGCTCTACCAGGATTCGTCGAATCTGCTGCAAGCCGCCATGGACGGCCAGGGCATCGCGCTCGTGCGGCGCTCGCTTGCGATGCACGAGATCACGCGCGGCCGGCTCGTGCGGCTCTTCAAGGACGTCGACGGGCCGAGCCCCTGGCGCTACTACTTCATCTGCACGCCGCAGCGCCTCGAGACCGAACGCGTGCAGGCATTTCGCAATTGGGTGTTCGACGAGGTCGCGCGCTTTCGCAGGCTCTACGAAGACGCCTGCGAGGCGGGCCCGCTCATGACGGCGGCCGCAGCGGCGCTGCGCGTGCGCGAAGACGACACGCTTTGATTGCGCCGCTCTGATTGCGCCGATCGGATCACGCCGGGCGTCGCGCGAAGGCGCGCTAGCGAGCGAAGCGCACCAACGCGTACCGACGTTCAAACGCAACAAGGGCCGCCCGAAAGCAGCCCTTGTGAGAACACGCGCGCACAACCCTCGGCGAGCGTTACAGCACGATCTTCACCATCGGATGCCCGGTGAGCGCGCGATAGATATCGTCGAGATGCGCCTGGCTCGTCGTGCGCACGGTCACGGTCAGGCCCGTGTAGTTGCCGCCGCTCGACGGACGCGATTCAATCGTCGCCGCGTCGAAGGTGCCATCGAATTCGCGCAGCACCGCGACGATGGTGTCCTGAAACTCCGGATGCGTCTTGCCCATCACCTTGATGGGGAAATCGCAGGGGAATTCGATCAGGGACTCTTTTGCGGGCGCCTGAGCGCCGCCATTCAGTTCAGATGCAGTCATAGTTTCACTTCCTGTAGCGAGGCCCGAGTTTACTTGCAAGCCGCTACCTGATCACGCGCCGCGAACACCGCGCGCGCCTCGCGCGCTTTCGCGCGCTGATAAGCCTCGTAGAGCGCGGCATAGACCGGGCCCGGCTTGCCGCTGCCCACCACCTGTCCGTCGAGCTCGACCACCGGCAGGATCTCCTTGGTCGCCGAAGTCACGAGCAGCTCGTCGGCGGCGCGCAGCGCCGCTTCGTCGATCTCGCGCGCTTCGAAGCGAATCCCGCATTCCTGCGCCAGCTCCTCGACGAGCCCGTAACGGATGCCTTCGAGAATCCTGTTGCTGCGCGGCGGCGCGTAGAGCGCGCCGTCCTTCACGACCCAGACGTTCGACGACGACGCTTCCGTGAGCCAGCCATCGCGCAACTGGATCGTCTCGAACACGCCGTGGTCCGCCGCGTTCTGCGCCATCAGCACGTTGCCGAGCAGCGAGGTCGACTTGATGTCGCAATTGAGCCAGCGGCGGTCCTCGGCCGTGACGCAGGCCACGCCGCTCGCGCGCTGCGCGGCGCCCGGCATCACGAGCGGATTGACCATCACGAACACGGTGGGCGTCACGCCCACCGGGAACGCGTGGCCGCGCTTCGCGACGCCGCGCGTCACCTGCAGATAGACGTTCGCGTGCGCGTCGCGCGCGAGCGTCCCGGCCGCCTCGTTGGCCTCGATCACGCGCGCAATGAGCGCGCGCCAGCCGGCCTCGTCAAACGGATTCGCAATGCCGACCTTGTCCAGCGAACGCGCGAGCCGCGCGAGGTGCTGCGCGATGCGAAACGGCACGCGCAGCGTGCCCGCGCCGGGCTCGGCGCCCTCGGCTTCGAGCGCATAGACGGGCACCACTTCGTAGATGCCGTCGCCGAAGATGAAACCACGGTCGAGCACCGGCACGCGCGCTTCGGAAAGCGGCGTGAGCTCGCCATTGAGCCAGACGATGGGCTCCGCGGCTTCACCCGCATGCGGATTCGAAGTCGAGGTCGGTGCGTTCATTTACTTCTTCTTGTTGAACATGAGCATGAGCGAATCCCACACGCGGCCCGCGATGCCCGCTTGCGGCACCGGCTCGAGCGCGACGAGCGGGAATTGCGTGAGCACCTTGCCGTCCGCGCCGACGAACTTCGCCGTGCCGACCTGCTGGCCGTCCGCAAGCGGCGCGATCAACGGGCTGGTGAGCTCGATCTGCGGCTTGGCCTTGTCGGCGGCGCCCTTGGGCAGCGTCACGTACTGATCCTTCTTCACGCCCACCTTCACGGCGTCCAGCGCACCCTTGTAGACGCGCGGCGTGGCCACGACCTGGTTGGCCCCATAGATGCGCGTGCTGTCGTAAGCGCTATAGCCGTAGCTCAGCAATTTCATGCTGTCCGCCGTGCGATCGCGCTCCTTTTGCTCGCCCATCACCACAGACACAAGACGGCGGTTGCCGCCGCCCGCGAGCGGACGCTTGGCCGAGGCGATCAGGCAGTAGCCCGCCGCCTGGGTGTGGCCGGTCTTCAGGCCATCGACGGTCGGGTCGATCCACAGCAGGCGGTTGCGGTTCGGCTGCTTGATCTTGTTATACGTGAACTCCTTCTCCGAGAAGATGCTGTAGTACTCGGGATAGTCACGGATCAGGTGCGCGGAGAGCGTGGCAAGGTCGCCGGCCGTCGTGTAGTGATTCGGGTCGGGCATGCCGTTCACGTCGGCGAAGTGCGTATGCGCCATGCCGAGCTTCTGCGCCTCGGCGTTCATCATGTTGACGAAGTTCGCCTCGCTGCCGCCCACGAGCTCCGCCAGCGCGATGGCCGCGTCGTTGCCCGACTGGATGATCATGCCGTAGACGAGATCGTGCACCGAGACCGGCTTCTCCGCCTCGATGAACATGCGCGATTCGTCGTTCTTCACGCGGCGCACGGCAACGCTCGGCGTGACGATCTGGTCCATCGAGATCTTCTTCGTCTGCAGCGCCTCGAAGACGAGATACGCGGTCATCAGCTTCGTGAGCGAGGCCGGCTCGACGCGCTCGTCGGCGTTGCCCGAGGCGAGCACCTGGTTCGCGGTGGCGTCCACGAGCACCCACGAGCGCGCGTTCACCGCGGGCGGGGGCACCTGCGCGAAAGCCGTCGCGCTCGCGAGGAGCGTGGCGGGCAGCAGTGCGCCGAGCGTGACGTTGCGGACGATGGAGGAAGAAACGAAAGAGGATTGCTGGCCGGAGGAGAGAAAACGCATAGGTTCAGGTCGAGCGAATTGGGGTCGGGAGAACGTTGTGCGCCATCGGGCGCACGTGTCGGGAGGCCGAACTGCGGCGCCTCGCTCACACGCCAGAACACAACGAAAACAGGCGCGGCGATGCGCAAAAAAGACCGCCCATTATACGCATCACGTGATGGCGTTTTTCGAACTGGGTACACGTTTGCGCCTACCTGTCGCGCATTTTTCACGTATGCCGCGCGGAAGACACGTGTTTTTGGCTTGTTTTGGCCGCGCGCTTGCCTCGCGTTTACGTATTGCTTCGTCTGGCTCGCGATCGTCCGACACAGAGCTTGCAGTGGACCACGCGGGCGACGCGGACACCGCGTGCGCGCCCGCCCCGCGTGCACCGTTCAGCGCCAGGCGTCGACGATGATGCGCTTGAGGATATGCAGCTTGCGATGCAGGAAGTGCTCCGCCCCCGGAATCACGACGACGGGCAGCTCCTGCGGCCGCGCCCAGTCGTACACCGAGAGAATCGGCACGGTCTCGTCGAGCTCGCCGTGGATCACGAGCGTGTCCTCGCGCACGGGCGCGACTTCCCAGCGGCTAGCCGCGGTACCGACGAACACCATGCGCTCGATCGCGCCGCCCGCTTCCTGATAGCGCTTCGCGACATGCGAGAGCACGAAGGTGCCGAACGAGAAGCCCGCGAGCACGAGCGGCATGTCGGCCTGGCCCGGCTGCGCGCGCATGTAGCCCAGGAGCTCGAGCAGGTCGTCCTGCTCGCCGATGCCGTTGTCGTGCGTGCCCGACGTCGTGCCGACGCCGCGAAAGTTCGAACGGTAGGTCACGTAGCCGAGCTGCACGAGCGTGCGCGCGAGCGTCTGCGCGACCTTGTTGTCCATCGTGCCGCCAAAGAGCGGATGCGGATGCGCGACGAGCGCGATGCCGCGCACCGGTGTGCCTGCGTCGGGCCTGTCGAGTGCGCATTCGATCTGGCCCACGGGACCATCGATGTGGAATTTTTCGGTTTGTGCGTTCATCGTTGCGGCTCTTGCGGGTCCTTGCGTGGTTCTTTCGAGGTGCCTGAGTGGCGCTTTAGCGGTCGATCTTCAGGCGCTCGACCACCTGGCCGTTCTGCAGATGCGAGACGACGATCTCCTCGATGTCGCTCTCGTCGACATAGGTGTACCAGGTGCCCTCGGGGTACACGACGACGGTGGGGCCTTCCTCGCAGCGGTCGAGGCAGCCGGCCTTGTTGATGCGCACCTTGCCCGGGCCCGCGAGGCCCAGCTCCTTCACGCGCTTTTTCGCGTATTCCTGCATCGCCTGCGCGTTGCAGTTCGCGCAGCTCGGACGATCGGCGCCGGGGTCGCGCTGGTTCAGGCAGAAAAAGACATGGTGTTGATAGAACGAATCGGTCATGGCGGGAGATACCGGTGAAGTGTCGGGCGCGGCGCGCAGGCCGTACGGCTCGCGTTTCTCGCGGCGCGGTCGATGCAAGGCGGTTGAGGGGATGCTGTCAGTGCAATGCGGTCGATTATAGCGAGCGTGGCGTGAACGCTCCGTGTGCTAGCGGAGGCCGGTACGGCGTCCGCTGCGATCCGCTGCGCCCGCATAGCGAGCCGTATCGCAGCATTTGCCGGTCGCATGTGTCGGCCGCATGTGTCGGCCGCATGTGTCGGTCGCATGTGTCGGTCGCATCAGCGGCCCAATCGCATCCGGCTGCGCGCGCGCCGCGCTAGCCACGCGCGCTCCAGCGAGAACGCCGTCCAGCCGAGCGCCGCCCATGGCCACGTCCAAGCGAGCCAGCGCGCCAACCCGTTGAAGTGCAGATAGCGGCCCTGGCGCCAGTCGGCGAGCAGGACATCGAAATAGGGACTCACCGGCAGCACGTTCACGAGCACTAGCGAGACGGCCAGCGCCACCGTCGCGGCGGCGGCGCGCGCCGTGCGCGGCAGACGCAGCGCGACGAAAGCCGCCAGCGTGCCCCATGCGAGACCCGCAAGCGCGCCGGGCGTCGCCCAGTCGAACAGGAGGCCGCTTTGCGATTGCAGGAAAGTCGCGCCGGCTTTCACCGCGAGCGTCGTCACGATCAGCAGCACGATGAGCCGCGCACGCGGCGCGCGAGCGCGCATCGGCAGCGAGGCGAACGCGGCCGCGGCGAACAGGTTGAGCGCGGTCACGAGCGCCTCCCAGTCGGTCTCCGGCAGCCGCGCGGCCAGCGCGCCGGGCCACGCGCTCAACTGCCAGGCGGCGGGTGCCCAGGCGAGCACGGCGCCCTGCATCGATGCGTCGAAGCGCTCCCAGAGCGCGCGCGGCCAGTCGCCCATGCCGAACAGGCGCGGCACGGGAAACATCGTCGCGAACGGCCAGAGCGCGGCGAGCACCATCAGCGTGCCGGCGTCGCGTTCGAACCAGCGAAAGCGCAGACGCCGCAGGAAGCCGCGTTCGAGCAGCGCTCCCGTGGCGGGCGCCGCGATGGCCGCGCCCAGCAGCGCGCCAAGTACGTTGGTGGCGAGGTCGAGATTCGAGGCGACGCGCGTGGGCAAATACGTCTGCACCGCCTCCATCACGCCCGAGAGCAGCGTGCCGCCCAGCGTGGCGAGCGCGATCGCCAGCAAGCCGCGGCAGCGCGGCCAGACGGCGAGCACGGCCAGCGCGCCAAACGGCATATAGCCGAGCACGTTGGTGACGACGTCAAAGACCGTCCAGTATTTCGGAAAGGGATCGCCGAGATAGTCGAAGGGGCCGAGCCCGAGCGAGCGCCAGCCCGAGAACGGATACCACGAAGCGTAGACGATCAGCGCGGTGTAGAGCGCAAACGCCTGGCGAGAGAGCGTGGAAGGCTGGCGCAGCGGCGATTCGGGTGTGGGAGGCGTGGCGCCGCGCTCCGCCTCGTCCGAATCACCCTTGCCTGCGCCACTCATGCCGCCAGTCCCGCCTCTGCTGCGTCCGAAGCGCCGGGCGCCGCGTGGCTCAAGGCGTGCCGGCGAACGCCTGCGCGCCCAGCCACGCGCCAATCTGGCCCGCGAAGTCGTCGCTCGCCGCACGCAGCGCCGCTACGCCGCCTGCGGCGTCGGGCGTGCTCGCGGGTGCGCGCGCCACGAAGGAGCGCTGCGCGATGACCTTGCCGCCCTGCATGAGGGTCGCGCGCGCGGCCAGCACGCCGGCGCTTTGCGTTGACGTATCGAAAACCTGCTCGAACTCCGTGAGCTCGACTTTCAGCATCGGCGCCGGCACGGCGTCGGCGCCCGAGAGCACGGTGGCGCGCGCGGCGAGCGCGGTGCGCAGGCGCTGCGTGAGCAGGCGCGCGGGCGACATCGTCCAGCGGCTCTCCGCGTAGCGCCCCGAGCGCTGCGAGTCGCCGTTCAGGCGATAGAGGATGCCGTCGTGGTCGAGCGTCGGGGGCGCGCTCACTTCGAGCACCTTGAGCGGCGGCAGCGACGCCGATGCGCTCGCCGCCTCCTGCTGCGGCCCGAGGTCGTAGCGGATATCGGAGAGCGCGGCGGACCTGCCGGCGCACGCCGCCAGCGAGCCGATGGCGAGCGCCGCAAGCGCGGCGCAGCAGAGCCTCTGGAGCGAGCGTGACGAAGTGGCTTGGCGTGACATTGCGGTTCCTTCCTGCGATTCCTTCCAGTTGATGCGACTCATGCGGCGCTTGGTGCCTACGTTGGTGCCTGGCCGGCAGCGGCGCTACTTCGTGCCCGCGCCGGCGGGCCAGGCGAAGCCCGGCTCGCCCGGCCCCGGCGCGGGCAGCGGCGCGCCGCCGAACAGCAGGCTGCTCGGGCTCGTGCTGAAAGCGCCCGCGGCCTTGTCGACCGAACGCATCGCCGAGCGCACGTCGTCGGTCAGAGAGTCGACGCGCGGCAGCGTGTCGTAGCCCACGCGCGCCGAAAGGTCCTGAATCGACGCATCGATCGAAGTCAGCGCCTGCCCGGCCTGGGCCGCCGCCGTGCCGGCCTTGTTCAGATTGGTCTGGAACGGACCGTCCGGCCGGTTCATGCTCGTGATCAGCTGATTGGTCGATTGCAGCGTCTTCTGCAGTTCGGCGACCGCGCCCGGCAGGCGCTGGGTGGTCGGCTGCAACTGCTGCGCGAGCGCGTTCGCGCTGCTCGCGGCCTGCTGCAGGCTCGACACGGTCGCCATGATCTGCTTGCGGTTCTCCTCGTTCAGCATCTCGTCGACGTCGCCGGCGATGTTGTCGAGCTTGCGCAGCAGCGCATCGCCGCGCCGCTGCAACTGGTCGAGCAGGCCCGGGCGCAGCGGAATCTCGGCCACGTGCTTCTCGGAAGAAGGCAGCGGCGAAAGATCGAGTCCGTTGTCGTCGAGCTGCACGAACGCGATGCCCGTCACGCCCTGCAGTGCGAGCGTGCCGAAGGTGGAGCGCGTCATCGGCGCTTTCTGGTCGACCACCACGCGGATGCGGATCTGCCCCGGGTGGCTCGGATCGAACCGGATCGACTGCACCTTGCCGACGTCGAGCCCGCGATAGCGCACGGCGGCATCGGGGTAGAGCCCCGTCACGTTGCTGCGCGAGATGAGGTCGTACGGCACGCGCACGGTATGGTCGGCGCTGAAGAAGACGACCGCGAACGCGATCACGGCCAGCAGACCGATCGTGAAGGCACCCGCCCAGAACGCATGCGCTTTGTTTTCCATCGTCAGATTCCCTCGTTGGCGGCCACGGATGTGGCCACACGGGCGGCTACGAATGCGGCCACAGGCGCGACCCCGAATGCGGCCGCAAGCGCGGCTGCACGCCCCGCCACAAGCGCGGCCGCAGACGCGGCTACACGCCCGACCACAAGCGCCGACGCAGACGCGGCTACACGCCCGGCCACAAGCGCGGCCGCAGACGCGGCGGCGCGGCGCTCGCGCGCGCAGTCTCGCGTGGCGCGCATCAACACGGCTTCGCGCCCACCGAAGCCGGCGCGAGCGCCGCCGGCGGCAGCTTCGCGCGCCGCTCGGGCGGCAGCGCCTGCAGCGCACGCCGGCCGCGCATGCCCAAAAAATATTCGCGGATGAACGGATCGTCCACGCACGCGGCCTCCTCCACGGGGGCCGCCACCAGCACCTTGCGCTCGGCGAGCACGGCCACGCGCGTGGAGAGCGCGACCATCGCGTCGAGGTCGTGCGTGATCAGCACGACGGTGAGGCCTAGCGCGCGGTGCAGCGTGCTGATGAGCTCCACCACTTCGTCCGACGAGCGCGGGTCGAGCCCGGCGGTAGGCTCGTCGAGAAAGAGCAGCTCCGGCTCCAGCACGATCGCGCGCGCGAGGCCCACGCGCTTGACCATGCCGCCCGAGAGCGCGGCCGGCATCTTCGAGGCGTGCTTGCACGGCAGGCCCACCATCTCGAGCTTGAGCATCACGATGTCGCGCAACAGGTCGCCCGGCACCTTGCCGAGCTCGCGCACCGGCTGCGCGACGTTGTCGAACACCGAGAGCGACGAGAACAGCGCGCCGTGCTGAAACAGCATGCCCGTGCGCGTGCGCATGAGGCGGGCGCGCTCGGGCTCGATCGTCGAGATGTCTTCGCCGAACAGCTTGATCGTGCCCGATGTCGGTTTTTCGAGGCCGAGAATCTGGCGCACGAGCGTGGTCTTGCCCGAGCCCGAGCCGCCCACGATCGTGACAATCTCGCCGCGGCGGATGTCCAGGTTCAGATGCTGATGGACGATGTTGCGCCCATAGCGCTTGCTGAGATTGCGCACTTCGATGATGGGCTCGCCGATGGCGGGCAGCGGCAGGTCCTCGGCCACCTCCTTGAGCGGCGTGGTCAGGGTGCCCGTCGTGGTCATCGTGCCGGTCGTCGTACTCATGACAGCCCCACGTTCTGAAACAGGATGGCGAACACGGCGTCGGCGAGGATCACGATGGTGATGGAGGTCACGACCGAGGTGGTCGTGCCTTCGCCGAGGCTTTGCGAGTTCGCCTTGATGCGAAAGCCGAAGTGACAGCCGACGATCGCTACCAGCATACCGAATGCCACGCCCTTGCCGAGCCCGATCCACAGGTTCGCGATCGGCACCACGCTCGGCAGCGAGCGGATGAAGTACGAGATGTCGATGCCGAGCACGGCCTTGGCCGCGAGCGCGCCGCCCAGCAGCGCGATGATGTCGGTCCACATCACGAGCAGCGGCATGGCCACGCCCAGCGCGATCACGCGCGGCAGGATCAGGCGCAGGCCGTGCGAGATGCCCATAACACGCATCGCGTCGAGCTCTTCGGTCACGCGCATCACGCCGATCTGCGCGGTGATGGCCGAGCCCGAGCGCCCCGCGACCAGGATGGCCGAGAGCACCGGCCCGAGCTCGCGAATCACCGCGAGGCCCAGAATGTTCACGATGAACTGGTTCGCGCCGAACAGCCGCAACTGCTGCGCCGACAAATACGACAGCACGATGCCGATCAGAAACGCGACGAGCGCCGTGATCGGCAGCGCGCGCGTACCTGCGTTATAGACGTTGGCGGAGATCTCCACCCAGGGCGTGACCTTCGGCTTGCGCAGCACGAGCAGCAGATCGAGCATCACGCGGCCGAGCATCGCCAGCCCGCCGTACAGATGGTCGCCAAACGAGAAGATCGCGAGGCCCAGCCGGGTGACGGGATCGACACGCACCACGCGCTCGGCCGGCTCGCGCGCCGAATCGAGCAGCGCGATGCGCTCGAAGATGTCGCGCTGCGTGTCGGAGAGCGCCACCAGGTCGGCGGGCAGCTTGTGGCCCCAGACGCGCCAGAGCGCCTGGCCGCCCACGTGATCCATGCGCTCGACGCGCGAGAGGTCCCATTGGCCGATGCGCTCGTCAACGAGCGCGCGCAGGCGCCGCGCCGCGCCGCCGTTGTCGCGGTCGCGCGCGAGGGCCAGCGCGGTCCATTGACCGGACAGGCGCACGATCTTTCCATGGGTGCCGGCCGCAATTTCGAGGCCGGGCGGCATCTCTTGAGTCAAGGCGGGGCGCTCGGACGGGAGGAATGATCAATCATTGTAACGAACGCGCCCCGTTTCGGCGGTCCGGGCGCGCACCAATTCGTCTGCTGGAGCAAAGCCCAGGTTGCGCCCTGGCGCGCTGTGGATAATTCTGTGGATGACCTGTTGGCAGCCTGTGGGCGCGCTGTGGAATGCGTAAGCCCCGAATACGGATCGGCGCAATGCCGTCTGCATCCGCCATGCTGGCGCCTGTGGATGATTCCGTGGATAACCTGTGGGCCAGCTGTGGGTTAGCTGTGAATTGCCTAAAGAACAGGCAAAATTTGGACGACTTCCGCGCAAGCGCCACCCCGGAGAGCCCATCGAAAAAACCGGGGAGCCACGCGGAACGGACAGGCTCCACGCCGATGGCAGCACGCGGCGGCCTGCCGATTTGCGCCCGTCAGCGCCAGTGGCAGCCACTACAATACGAGACATGAATACTCCTACCCCAGATACCCCGAGCGCCGACGACTGGCGCATCGACCGCGCGCGCGCGGTGACGCTGTTCGGCCCGGCCGCGCACGACTGGCCCATCGAGATCGTCGAGGAAACCGGCTCGACCAACGCCGACCTGATGGCGCACCTGAAGGCATTGCCGCATCGCGCCGACGCCCTCGCGCGTCCGATCGTGCGCGTGGCCTATCTGCAGACCGCGGGCCGCGGCCGGCGCGGGCGCAGCTGGATCGCCCAGCCCGGCGACGCGCTGCTGTTCTCCATCGGCTGCGTGCTGCCGCGCCCGGTCGAGGGGCTTGCGGGCTTGAGCCTCGCCGTTGGCTCGGCGCTCGTGGACGGGCTGCGCACGCTGCCCGTGGCCGCGCCCGGCCAGATCGCGCTCAAGTGGCCCAACGACGTGCTGCTCGAAGGCGACAAGCTGGTGGGGATCCTGGTGGAGAGCGCGTGGAGCACGGCCGACGCCTCGGCGGTGGTGATCGGCATCGGCACGAATGTGCGCCATCCGGAAGCGCTCGCCGCGAAGGTCGAGGCGCTCAACGCCGACCCGGCGAATCAACAGGCGGCGCCCGTGCCCGGTACGGCACCCACCGCGCTCTCGCGCGTGTGGCCCGCCGCCAATCTCACCGACGTGCTGGCCGCCGAGCTCAATGCGCTCGAAGGCGCGCTGCAGCGCTTCGGCACGGCGGGCTTCGCGCCGTTCCAGGCGCGCTGGAACGCGTGCCACGCCTACGCGGGTCGCGAAGTCGCGCTCTATGAACAAGGCGCCGAGCTGCTGCGCGGCGTGGCCGTGGGGGTGGACGAGCGCGGCCAGTTGCTCCTCGACACCGCGAGCGGCCGCGAGGCCGTCACGACCGGCGACATCTCGCTGCGGCTCGCAGGCAACGGCGCATGAGCCACACGAGCAGCGCCCAGCGCGCTTGCCCGCCGCCGTTTCTGCTGATCGACGCCGGCAATAGCCGGATCAAGTGGGCGCTCGTGGCCGCCGATGGCACGCGTTTGCACGCCGGCGCGTCGAGCCACGACACCGCCCCAGGCAACGCGGCGCCCGACACGGCCGCCGCGATCCCCCCCGCTGCTGCCGCACGCGACTTCGCCGACTGGTCGGCGCTGCCCGTGCCCGGCAGCGCATGGATCTCGAACGTCGCGGGCGCGGCCGTGGCGCAGCGCATCGACGCCGCGCTCGACGCCCACTGGCCCGGCCTCGCGCGCTCGGTGATCCGCGCGAGCCGGCAGCAATGCGGCGTGACGAACGGCTATACGACCCCCGACGCACTCGGCAGCGACCGCTGGGCCGGCATGATCGGCGCGCGCGCGGCGTTTCCGGACGAGCCGCTGCTCATCGCCACGTTCGGCACCGCGACGACGCTGGAGGCGCTGCGCGCCGACGGCACCTTCGTGGGCGGCCTGATCGCACCGGGCTGGACGCTCATGATGCGCTCGCTCGGCGAGCATACGGCGCAGTTGCCCGTGCTCGACGCGCAGCACGCGCGCGGCCTGATCGGCACGGCGCACGGCGAACGCAATGCCGGGCAAGACGCGGAATCGACGATGGGAACGGCGCTGGGAACGATGGTGGGAACCGCGGCGGAATCGGCGGGAGCGTTGGGATTAGGCCCGCTCTTTGCCACCGACACGAAGCGCTCGATCTCGACGGGCTGCGCGCTCGCCCAGGCGGGACTGATCGAGCGCGCGTGGGCCGATTTGCAAGATGCGTGGAAAATGCCGGTGCGGCTGGTGGTGAGCGGCGGTGCAGCCGCCGAAGTGACAGCGGCGCTGAAGGTGCCGCATACTCGCCACGACGCATTGGTGCTCGCGGGCCTCGCACTGATCGCGACGCAATCCTGAGCGCGCCTTGGGCGCGTGCCGCCGCACGGCGCGGCGGCGAACCTCACGAACGATATCGACGGAGTCTCACACGATGCTGCGCGGGCTGATCGCCATCCTGATTCTCGCCAACCTGCTCGCCTTCGGGGCGATCCGCGGCCTGTTCGGCCCCGCTCCCCTGACGGGCACGAACGGGCACAAGCAACTGAACCGGCAGATCCATCCGGAAGGCCTCATGGTGCGGCCGATCAAACCCTCGGAGTCCGTGGACGTGCCCGTGGTGGGCGGCCCGGTCGCCGATCCGGCCATTCAGGCCTCTACGCTCGCGCAGTAATAGCGGCAGGCCGCGCGAGCGTTGCGAGTTGCGCGGCGCGTGCGCGACGCCTGAACGCTCGATTGCCGCGCGGGTCGAGCGCAGCGCTCCGGGTCGAAGAAACCGCTCAGCCCTGCTGGTCGCGCACCTTCTGCAGCAGCTTCGTGGTCGAGCGATCGTGCTCGAACGCGATCGCGAGCGCGCGGCCGCCCCAGCTGCGCACGAGCGCCGACTCGGGCAACGCATCCATGTCGTAGTCGCCGCCCTTCACGAGAATGTCCGGGCGCACGGCCTCGATCAGCTCGATCGGCGTGCGCTCCCCGAACTGCACCACCCAGTCCACGCTTTCGAGCGCCGCCAGCAGCGCCATGCGGTCGTTCTCGTTGTTGATCGGACGATCGTCGCCCTTGCCGAGCATCTTCACCGAAGCGTCGCTGTTCACGCCGACGATCAACGTCGCGCCCAGCGCCTTCGCGTCGGCGAGATAGGTGACATGCCCGCGATGCAGGATGTCGAAGACACCGTTGGTGAACACCACCGGGCCGCTCAGCGAGGCGCGCCGTTGCGCGAGCGCTTCGCGGGTCGTGATCTTGCGTTCGAAGGAAGCGGGCATGGAATGAGGCTCGAGTGAATCGCGGCGGACGGTGTCGTCGGAAGCGCCGCCGATGAAAAAACAGCCCGTCACGCGCGAGCGCTCCGGGCCGTCGGGTTCGCCTCAGCGCCGCGAGGGGCGCGAGACGAACGAGCGGTGGACGGGCATCAGGCCGGCTGCTGCGCGCCCTGTTCGCCCTGCAGACGCTGCACCACTTCCTTGCGGTAGCGGTTGAGCTCCTGCGCGGTGGTGAAGGTGCGCTCGAACAGGATCGACAAGTTGTGCAGAATGCGCTCGACCACCTTCTTTTCCCAGCCGTCGTCGAAGCGGATCTGCTCGTCGAGCCAGCGCTCGAGCCATTCCGGATCGGGCAGGCGCGACTGCACGGTGTCGCGCGGGAACAGCGCCTGGTTCACGTGCAGGTTCGTGGGGTGCAGCGGCTTCTCGGTGCGGCGCGCCGAGGCCATCAGCACGCCGATCTTCGCGAACGCCGCGCGCGCGCCGTCGCCGAAATTGTTGAGCGCCTTCTTCATGTAGCGCAGATACGCGCCGCCGTGACGGGCCTCATCGCGCGAGATGGTTTCGTAGATGGCCTTGATGACCGGCTCCGTGTGCCATTCGGCCGCGCGGCGATACCAGTGGTTCAGGCGGATCTCGCCGCAGAAGTGCAGCATGAGCGTCTCGAGCGGCGGCGCCGGATCGAACGTGAAGCGCACGGCGTGCAGCTCTTCCTCGGTGGGCACGAGCTCCGGCTTGAAGCGGCGCAGGTACTCCATCAGCACGAGCGAGTGCTTCTGCTCCTCGAAGAACCACACGCTCATGAACGCGGAGAAGTCGCTGTCATGATGGTTGTCGCGCAGGAACATCTCCGTGGCCGGCAACGCGGACCATTCGGTGATGGCGTTCATCTTGATGGTCTGAGCCTGCTCGTCGGTGAGGAGCGACGCATCGAACTTGTCCCAGGGAATATCCTTTTCCATATCCCATCGGACCGATTCGAGCGATTTGTAAAGTTCCGGATAAAGCATCGTGTTCATAGTCCCGCCCCTGTTCTGCGCATGACGACTTGTATCGTGCTGCCCGCGGCCGCGTCGGTTTGACATCTCTCTACGGCACACAGGCGAAAACATTTAATTTTACGCGGTAACCGGCCGCCCGGACGCAATTACACCCCCGCTAAACAGATTACTTCCTGTCGAGCGGCAATCTGCAATGCCGGATTGGAGGCGCCGTTGTGGATTCTGGGTAGTTGCACCATGCCTTGAATCCGGCTGCCGGATAATTCGCGGGATTCCGCCCGCGTCGTTTGGCCGCCCGTCCGCCCCGTTCACGCGAGGCGCGGCGGCCCCGACGGACCGTTCGGCGAGCATCGCGTCAAGCTGCGGCAGATTGCCGCAGCTTGCAGCCAAACCGCCGCTCGGCCGCCTCACCCGCGCCCGCCGCTGGCCCGCCCGCGTTGACGCGTCCGAGCCTCCGACAGCGGGCGGTCGGAAAAACCTTACACGATGATAGCACGCCGATCTTTCAGTTCCGGCGCGCTTCCGGGTGCCCGTGCGCCACGCCGGAAGGCTCGTCCGACGGTTGTTTGAGCCATTCCAGAAGCAGCTCGCGTTGAGCCAGCGTGTCGCGGTAACCGAGTTCGACCAGCTCGCGGGTAAAAGCGCTCTCGAACAGCAGATAGCTCGCAAATGCCGCACCCGACGCGCGATTGCCGCCCACCGCCCCCAGCAGCGTGCGCACCGAGAGCGGCAGCTGCTGCAAATGACGGGCGGCGATCAGCTCGATGCGCTCGCTCGGCCCGATCGCGAGCACGTCGATATGGCGCCAGCCGCTTTCCGGCTCGACGGTGTGCGGCAGGTGCAACACCATGCGGTTCACGTGCTCGATGCGCTCGATGTCGGCGCCGAGCGCGTCGAGAAACACGCTCGCGAGCACCTGCTGGCCGATCTGCGCGAGCGTCGGATAGACGTCGATGTCGGGGCGCGCGGCCGGCACCTCGGGCGCGCTCGCGTTCGCGCCGATCACGACGATGCGCTCCGCGCCGAAGTGGATGGCCGGCGAAAGCGGCGCGATCTGCCGGATCGAGCCATCGCCGAAATATTCGTGATGGCCGTCGAGCTCGAGGCGCACGGCGGGAAACACATAGGGAATCGCCGCCGAAGCGAGCAGATGCGCGGGCGTGAGCGCGACCATCCGTGCCGTACGCTGCGCGCGGCGCCACGCGCTGATGGGCTCGCTCGCCTGATAGAAGGTCAGATGCCGCCCCGACGAATAGCTGAGCGCGGTCACGGAGAGCGCGTGCAGCAGGCGCTCGTCGAGCATCTGCTCGATGCGGTGGAAGTTGAGCGTGCCTTCGAGGAAACGGGCGAGCGGCGCGTTGTCGAACAGCGTGCGCGGCGTGCGCCGCGCCGCGAGCCCGAACGTGGCCCAGCCGAATGCGAGCGCGGCGAGCCAGCGCGCCCCCGCCGCCGCGACGCCGGGCAAGTCGGTGCGATAGACCTGGCCGGCGCTCAGATTGGACCAGATGTCGACGAGGCGCTGCGCGCCGTGCAGAAAGTGGTCGGCATGACTGGCGATCGAGGTGGCGTTGATCGCGCCCGCCGAGGTGCCGCAGATCACCGTGAACGGCATCGCGCGCCGCGCCGGCTCGGCCTGCCCGGCGAGTTCCGCGAGCGCGCGCAGCGCGCCGGCCTGGTAGGCCGCGCGTGCGCCGCCGCCCATCATCACGAGCGCAAGTCTCATGACGCCGACACTCCCCGTGTGCTGCGTCCCGCAGGACGGATTTGCCTTCGACTACCTTTAACCGTTGGCGCCGACCGCTGATCGACGCCCCTCGCCAGCAGCCCCGGCGCTACTCGGGCTGCGCCGACGAGCGCTTCGCGCTGCGCGCAGCCGGCTTGCCGCCCGCACCGCCGCCGTTCGCGCCACCGCTGCCGCCGCTGCGCTTCGCCGCCGGCTTCGCGCGCGGCGCAGCCGCTTCGGCCGCGGCCTGCGCCGCCTCGGTCGCCGCCTCGGCCGCCGCCTCGGCCGCCGCCTCGGCCGCCGCCGCGGGCTGAACCATCGCGAACTGCGCGAGCTGATTGAACTGCGACTGCAGCAGGTTCCACCACGCCGAGGCGTCGAAACCGGCCGGCGCTCCCGCTGCGGCATCGGCCGCTTCCGCCGATGCGGCGCCTGCTTGCGCGCGTGCGTCGCGCGGCTCGGGTTCCGGCGCACTCTGCGTGCTCGACGGACTGATCGACTGCGCGAACGCGCCGAACGCGCGCAAGGTGGAGAGCGTCGCGCGCTGCACTTCGAGCGCCTGGATCGCCGACTGCAGCATGCTCAGGTTCAGCTTGAGCCACTGCTCGACGGCACGCAGATCGGTGATGCGCTTGTCGAGCTCCTCGATATTGGTGAGCGGCGTCATCATGTCGGACATCATCGAAAGCGACGGCCCGAGTCCCTGCCCCGCGCCCGGCTCGCTGCCGGGAAACGCGCTGCCGAACGGCGTGAGGCGCATCATCCCCCACATGCGGTCGAGCATCTCGGCGGGCGGAAAGCCGGGAAAGCCCGGGAACGGCGGCACGGTGCCTGCTGAATCGGTCATGCGGATTCTCCCTCGCAAAGTGGGTCGGCCACGCTGAGCGGCCGGCTGGATCGCCGGCTACCCGGATCAGGCGGGCCTCAGGATTTGGCTTGCGCCGGCTTGCGGCTCGCAGCGACATGGCGTGTGCCGCTGCAGGCCGCGCGCACAAAAGCGCAGATGATTACGCTTCGATCATACCGCGCGGGCCGAGCCACCGGGCGCGCGAAGTTCAGGGCTCGCGCACACAGCCAAAGCGCGGCGCGCATGCGGTTGCCGGCGCGCTCGAGCAACGCGCGCCGCCACGGACCCGTTAGAACGGATCGCCGCCCGGAAATTCCGGCGCGCGCCGCTCGCGCAGCGACTTCACGCCCTCATGCACGTCGGGCCCGGCAAAGCCCATGAATTCGAGCGCGAGCGAGGTATCGAAATTCGGCCCCGCCTGGCGCAGCCAGTTGTTGAGCGCGTACTTGGTCCAGCGCAGCGCGGTCTGCGAGCCGTTGGCGAGGCGCTTCGCGACTTCGAACGCCTTGGGCAGCAAGTCGTTCTCGTCCACCGCGAGCGAGACGAGGCCGATGCGCTCGGCCTCCTCGCCGCTCACCGGCTCGCACAGCAGCAGGTAGTACTTCGCCTTCGCCATGCCGCACAGGAGCGGCCAGACGATCGCCGCGTGGTCGCCCGCCGCGACGCCCAGGCGCGTGTGCCCGTCGATGATGCGCGCCGACTTCGCCGCGATCGAGATATCGGCGAGCAGGCCCGCCACGAGCCCCGCGCCCACCGCCGGGCCGTGCATCGCCGAAACGATGGGCTTGCTGCAGTTGATCACGTTGTAGACGAGGTCGCGCGCCTCGCGCCAGACGCGCGCGCGCACGTCGAAGTGCGTGGCCATGTCCTCGACGAGCGCAAGATCGCCGCCCGCCGAAAAGCCCTTGCCCTCGCCGCGGATTACCGCGACGCGCGCGTCGGGGTCGCGGTCCACGTCGCGCCAGATTTCGGCAAGCTCGCGGTGCATATTGGCGTCGGCCGTGGCGAGGCCGCTCTTGTTCGCGCCCTCGCCGCTCATCACGATCTCGACGATGCCGTGCTCGTGCCGCCGCACGCGCAGCGCGTCATAGTGGGCGTAAAAAGGATCGTTCATGGGCGGCTCCTAAATTGCTTCGGATTGCAGAATCATTGGGCGGTACATCAAGGAAACATCAATGCGGCTGGTAAACCCATTTGCCGTCCTGGATCTCGACCATCACGCGTGCACGCGCGTCGAGCCCCAGGTGGTCCGTGGCACTCATGTTGACGATGCCGTTGGTGGTGTGCAGCCCGCGCGTCGATTCGATGGCATCGCGCAGCGCGTGACGAAACTCCTTCGTGCCCGGCGCCGCCGACTGGAGCGCAATGGGAATCGCGCTGCCGAGCAACAGGCCCGCGTCCCACGTATAGGCGCCGAACGCCGAAACGGAACCGGCGCCGTAACGTGCTTCGTAGCGCGAAATATAGTCGAGCGCGAGGCGCCGCTCCGGCTCGCCGTCGGGCAGCTGCGAGGCCACGAGCACGGGACTCGCGGGCAGGAAGGTGCCGTTGCAGTCGGCGCCGCACACGCGCAGGAAGTCGCGGTTGCCCACGCCGTGGTTGTGATAGATGAGGCCCTTGTAGCCGCGCTCCTTGAGCGCCTTGGGCGGCAGCGCGGCGGGCGTCCCGGCCGCGCCCACCACGACGGCGTCGGGATTCGCGGCGACGATCTTCAGCGCCTGCCCCGTCACGCTCGGATCAGTGCGATTGAAGCGCTCGCTCGCGACGATCTTGATGCCGCGCGCCTGCGCGGCCTTGGCGACTTCGGCGTAGAAGGCCTCGCCGAGCGCGTCGGCCTGGCCGATATAGGCGATGGTCTTCACGTTGTGCGCGGCCGCGTGCTCGGCGATCGCGCTGGCCATCATCGCGTCGGTCTGCGGCGTCTTGAACATCCAGTGGCGTTTGTCGTCCACGGGCTCGATGATCTTCGCCGACGACGCCAGCGAGATCGTGGGCGTCTCGCCCTGCGCGACCACGTCGAGCATCGCGAGCGTGTTGGGTGTGATCGACGAGCCAATGATGGCGTCCACGTGCTGCTCGTCGATCAGCTTTCTCGTGTCCTGCACTGCCTGGGTGGTATCGGAGGCGTCGTCGAGCACGATGTACTGCACCTGTTGGCCCGCGATCTGCGTAGGGAACATCGCCGCGGTGTCGCGTGCCGGAATGCCGAGCGACGCGGCCGGGCCGGTGAGCGAAAGCACGAGGCCGATCTTGATTTGTGCGAGGGCGAAAGTGGGCGCCAGGATGCCGGCAAGTGCCGCACACGGGGCGGCCGCTCTGGATGCGAGCGAGCAGGCAAAACGACGTGGGCGAAAGGGCTTCACGGTGTCTCCAGACTATTGGTATGTCGAGCGTATTCTGCGTACGGCTTCGATGCGGTCCGTGTACTGCCCATGATGCGCGGACCGCCTGCGCGCGGCGTGAGCGCTTGAAGGCGCCACGCGCACGCGCGTTCGCCAGTGTAGCCGCACGCGGCGCATGCGGCATCCGGCGAAACCCTCTCGGATGGCTCAGCTGGCGCCGGGCGCCACAGCCTGATCGATCGCGCCGAAGATCGAGTGGCCGGCTTCGTCGAGCATCTCGATCTTCACGCTGTCGCCGAACTTCATGAACTCGGTGCGGGCCTCGCCGTGCTCGATCGTCTCGAGGCAGCGCTTCTCGGCGATGCAGCAGTAGCCGCGCTTCGCATCCTTGTTCGAGACCGTGCCCGACCCGACGATCGCGCCGGCGCGCAGGTTGCGCGTCTTCGCCGCGTGCGCAATCAGCTGGCCGAAGTGGAACACCATGTCGGTGCCCGCGTCGGGCTGGCCGACCTTCTTGCCGTTCCAGTACACGAGCATCGGCAGGTGCACGCGCCCTTCGCGCCAGTGCTCGCCGAGTTCGTCGGGCGTCACGACGACGGGCGCGAACGACGTGGCCGGCTTGCTCTGGAAGAAGCCGAAGCCCTTCGCGAGCTCGGCGGGAATGAGGTTGCGCAGCGAGACATCGTTCGCGAGCGTGATGAGGCGCACGGCCTTGAGCGCGTCCTCGGCGCTCGCGCCCATCGGCACGTCGCCGGTGATGACGGCGACTTCGGCCTCGAAGTCGATGCCCCAGGCCTCCGATGCGCAGACGATGTCGTCGGTCGGGCCGATGAAGTCGTCGCTGCCGCCCTGGTACATGAGCGGGTCGGTCCAGAACTCGGGCGGCATGGGCGCGCCGCGCGCGCGCCGCACGAGCTCGACGTGATTCACATACGAGGAGCCGTCCGCCCACTGATAGGCGCGCGGCAGCGGCGCCATGCACGCGCTGGCGTCGAAGCTGAAGGCGTTGCGCGCGCGGCCATAGTTGAGCGTCTCGTAGAGATCGAGCAGTTGCGGCGCGTAGAAGCGCCAGTCGTCGAGCACGCGCTGCAGCGTGGGCGCGATCGCGTCGGCCATGGCGGCACTGCGCAGGTCGCGGGAAACGACGATCAGCTGACCGTCGCGGGTGCCGTCCTTCAGCGTGGCGAGTTTCATGTAGTGAGACGTGGATGACGATAGAGGAAATGTATTCTACGATGGTGAATCGAAATCCGAACGCCAGGACCCGCACGACTCCATGCCGCCTTCCCGATCCGCCCGCTCCGCCACTACACCGGCCGCACTGTCCGCGGCTGCCGCCCGCGACGCCGAGGACGCCGCCGACCTCGATGACGCCCACGAGAGCGGCGACACCGGCGAGAGTAGCGACAGCGGCGAAGAAAAGCTGCGCTCGGGCATCCAGTCGATCGAAGTGGGCTTCCGGCTGCTCGAAGTGCTGACCAATGAGCCGCGCGCGATGATGCTGCGCGACCTCGCGCAGCGCGCCGGCATGAGCCCGGCCAAGGCGCACCGCTATCTCGTGAGCTTCATGCGTCTCGGCATGGTCGCGCAGGACGCGCTCTCGGGCCGCTATGAGCTCGGCGGCTTCGCGTTGCAGCTCGGGCTCGCGCGCCTCGCGCGCGTGGACGGCGTGAAGCTCGCGCGCATCGCGCTTGCCGAGCTGCGCGACGCGCTCGACATCACCGTGGGCATCGCCGTCTGGGGCAATCAGGGGCCGACCGTCGTGCACTGGATGGAATCGAGCCATCCGGCCAAGGCTTCGCTCAAGCTCGGCGACGTCATGCCGATGCTCAGCTCCGCCACGGGCCTGCTGTTCGCCGCTTACCTGCCGCGCAGCAAGACCGGGCCGATGATCGAGCGCGAGCTTGGCAGCGCGCAGCACTATTCCTCGGGCTCGACGCCGCGGACCGCCGAGGAACTCGAGCGCGCGCTCTCCGAGGTCCGCGAGCATGGCGCCGCGCGCGTGGAAGGCATGCTGCTGGCAACCATCCACGCGTTCTGCACGCCCGTCTTCGATGCGACAGGCGACCTCGCGCTCGGACTCATCGCGCTCGGCCACGAAGGCGCATTCGATATCGCCTGGAACGGCGCCGTCGATTGCGCGCTGCGCGCGTGCGCACAGAAACTCTCCTATGAATTGGGGTACAGCCCTGTTGAACGCTGACGCGTCACGGCAGTCGAGGCTTTCTGCAGGCAAGGCGCGTGTCGTGTCACAGTAACGGTCTCCCACGCGCAAGCGCCTTCGCTTTAAGTCTTATTTGAGCCCGATGTCCACTTCCGCCGCCGACCACCAGGCCGATCGTGCCCGCCTCGCGCCACCGCGCCGCTCGCGCGCGTGGCGCTGGGTGGCCGTGTTCGTCGCGGTGAGCGCGCTGCACTGGGTCGCGGCGGAATGGTTCGCGCGTCATCACGGCGCGCCGCCGCCGCTCGCTCAGGTGCGCGTGCCCGTGCAGGTGGCGCTGCTCAAGCCCGAGCGCATCGAGCAGCAGGCGCGGCCCGCTGCGAGCGCGCCGGCAAAATCAAAGCCCGCGGCACCCGCGCGGCCAAAGCGCGCGACGAGCGCGCCGCACACGCTGCAGGCCGTGGCGCCGCCCGCGCCGCATCCCAAGGCCCCCGCTGCGCCTGAAGCAGCGCAGGCCGCATCGAGTCCTTCTACTGAAACTGCGTCGGCAAGCACCGCGAATGGTGCAAGCGGCACAACGGCCGCTGCCGCGCCCGGCAACGGCAGCCATCCGTCCGCACAGGCCCAGCAAGCCTCGCATGGCGTGAAATTCTCCGTGCCGCCTTCGGGCGAGCTCCAGTACGACACCTTCTTCAACGGCGCGCGCAATCAGCCTGGCACGATCCACTGGAAGAGCGACGGCAAGCGCTACGAGATGGTGGTGTCGATACCGCTGCCCTTCGTCGGCACGTTCAGCTGGACGAGCCGCGGCCACGTGGATGCCTTCGGCCTCGCGCCCGAGCAGTACATCGAAAAACGCGGCCGTCGCCCCGAAGACTTCACGATCTTCAATCGCAATGAGAAGCAGATCGTTTTCACGCGCACGCCCAACTCGCTCGCGTTGCCCGATGGTGCCCAGGACCGCTTCAGCATGGTGATGCAGCTCGCGAGCCTCGTGCGCGGCGACCCCGATGCCTACAAGCCCGGCGTCACGCGCGAGTTCTACGTGGCCGACAACGACAGCGGCGAGACCTGGCCCATCACCACCATCGGCGACGAAACTGTGAGCACGGATCACGGCTACGTCACGGCGCGCCACTTCATGCGGTTGCCGCGCCACGCAGGCGACAAGCGCCGCATCGACGTGTGGCTCGCGCCCTCGCTCGGCTGGCTGCCGGTACGGCTCGTGCAGACCGAGCCGAACGGCACCGAGGTCGAACTGCTGTGGCGCGGCGCGCTCAGCGTGCCGACTGCGTCGAACGATATGAGCGATGCGGCACCGGGCGCGAGCGGTGCTGCGAATGGTGCTGCGAGCGGTGGCGCGAACGGCGCTGCAAATGGTGGCGCGAACGGCGCAGCGAACGATACGGCACAGGGCACGCCCAATAACGCCATGACGTCCTCGCCGGCACCGCTCGAAGCGGCGCCGGCCCCCACAAGCGCAGCACCGGCCGATGGCAATGGCGGCATGCCGCCAGCGGCATCGCCGTCCGCAACGCCTTCGCCCACGTCGCCATCGTCGGCACAATCGACACAGTCATCGGCACCTCAAATGGAGCCGCAACCGGCGCAGCCAACGCCTGCCGCCGACACGCCGATGCATCCCTGAGCGCCCTGGCGCACACACGCCCACAACAACAAAGTCGCCCACGCGCGACGATGGCGGCCCTTCTCCCTACACGTTTGCGTGAAATGGCGCATACTCAAAATCATCGAAGCGCCGCGCATCGAACACACTTGAAGGCGGCGATGCACCATTCTTCGAAGCGGGACGGAACACCCGTGGCAACACGCTGCAGGCGGCAAAGAACGAAACAACGAATCCACTGAGGAAAAGCTTCGAACGAATCCGCTGATGCGCCCGCCACGAGACACCGCGCGCAGACAGCCCGGCAGCACATGACGATGCAACACGGATAGCGCCACGAACGTCGCGCGCCGGCACTCACGGCCCCTTCGGGCGTGCCGTTTGCGATGCAGGAACGACGTTCACGCAGGAACTCGCAATCGCCTGGACTCCCGACCCCAAGGTCAAGGAGGAACGCATGCAAGCGACTGTCAACGGCATCGATACGCGCTACGTCTTCGAAGACCGCAGCGGCGGCCCCGTGTTGACGTTCATCCATCAACTCGGCGGCGACCTCACCGTATGGGACACCCTCGCGGGACATTTCCGGCATCGCTATAGCGTGCTGCGCTACGACGTGCGCGGTCATGGCGCGAGCGCCGTCTCGCGCGTCGCGTTCGGCCTTCGCGATCTCGCCGCCGATCTCGCCGCGCTACTCGACGCGCAAGGCATCGACCAGACGCATCTCGTCGGCATGTCGATGGGCGGCATGATCGCGCAACAGTTCGCACTCGACCATGCAACGCCCGACACGACATCCGGTACTGCAGCAGGCACGCACTCGCGCGCGCGCTCGCTCACGCTGTGCGATACCGCGAGCCGCACGGCGCCCGACGCTCGCGCGACCTGGAACGAACGCGCCGAACTGGTACGCCGCGAAGGTCTCGCGGCACTCGCCGATACGACACTGGCGCGCTGGTTGACCGCTGGCTTCCGTCTTACGCATCGCGATACCGCCGCACAAATATGTGACGTTTTATTACGGACGCCTGCGGAAGGTTACGCACGCGCATGCGAAGCGCTGCGCGATTTCGACGTTCACGAACAACTCGCGCAGTTGCGCGTGCCGACGCTCGCCGTGGCTGGACGCCACGACAGCGGCACGCCGCCCGCGCTGACCGAGGCGCTGGCGCAAGCGATCCCCGGCGCACGCTTTGAATTACTCGATGCCGCACATCTGGCCCCGGTAGAGGAATCTCACAGTTTCGCGGCCCTGCTTGAAACGTTTCTTGGGCAGCATGTCTAAATGTTGCACCCGGTTTGTTGCACCCTGAAAAAAGGAGAAAAACGGAAATAGGGAAGGCAGTCGGAAAAAGAGGTGATGTGGGACCCACCCCTTGAATTCCCGAACGAACGCTCCATGTATCGATACAAGCAGTGAGGGAGCACAGGAAAAAGGAGTGTCGCCATGCAAATGATCTACAACAGTCCCAACTATTGCGTCGTCGAGTTTCCCCCGCAGGATGGCCACGTCGCCATGCGCTCGGGAGGCTACGAGATCGTCGATAAAAATGCGCGGCGTGAAATTTTCATCGACGGCGCGATGGCGGCACGTTTTCGCGAAGACGTGCAGAAGTTGATGGATGAAGAACAGTCGCTGGACGAGGTGGATGAATTCCTCGGACAGTTCGACAGCCTCATGCAGCAACCCGTAGTGCTCCACTGACGCTGCCCGGCTCACGTTGCAGCGCAAGGAGCCACGCAAGCAGCACCTCACCGTCAAACAGGCAACACCCCACTCAGGGAACCCCGTCCGGCCACAAGCCGCGCGGGGTTTTCATTTTGCGGGTCCGGCCAGATCGGCGAGCGCGGCGATCGCACGCCATGCACCCGCGCCGCCACGTCAAGCTGCACGCCAGCGCTGCGCCCCGGCTGCCGCTACAATAACGGGTTTCCCAGTCCAATCGGCGCTTTTGCCCGCCCGCCATCCATGAACCAGCCTGCCGAACACGCTTCGCGCCCCGCCGGGGCCGTCCCGGGCGCCACCCCGTACACGCGCGGCGCCGCGCTCCCCGCGCTGCTCGCTTCGCGCATCCTGATCCTCGACGGCGCGATGGGCACGATGATCCAGCGCTACAAGCTCGACGAAGCCGCCTACCGGGGCGAGCGCTTCAAGGACTATGGGCGCGACATCAAGGGCAACAACGAGCTGCTCTCGATCACGCAGCCGCAGATCATCAGCGAGATTCACGAGCAGTATCTCGCCGCGGGCGCGGACATCATCGAGACCAACACGTTCGGCGCGACCACCGTCGCCCAGGACGACTACGGCATGGGCGAGCTCGCCATCGAGATGAACCTCGAATCGGCCAGGCTCGCACGCGCCGCGTGCGACAAGTACTCGACGCCGGATAAGCCTCGCTTCGTCGCGGGCGCCATCGGACCGACACCGAAGACCGCGAGCATCTCGCCCGACGTGAACGATCCGGGCGCGCGCAACGTTACGTTCGAAGAGTTGCGCCGCGCGTATTACGAGCAGGCCAAGGCGCTGATGGACGGCGGCTGCGATTTGTTCCTCGTCGAGACGATCTTCGACACGCTCAACGCCAAGGCCGCGCTCTTCGCGCTCGATCAGTTGTTCGAAGATACGGGCGAGAATCTGCCCATCATGATCTCGGGCACCGTCACCGACGCCTCGGGCCGCATTCTCTCGGGGCAGACCGTCGAGGCGTTCTGGAATTCGCTGCGCCATGCGAAGCCGCTCACGTTCGGCCTGAACTGCGCGCTCGGTGCGGCGCTCATGCGCCCGTATATCGCCGAGCTCGCGAAGCTGTGCGATACCTACGTGTCGTGCTATCCGAACGCGGGCCTGCCCAATCCGATGAGCGACACGGGCTTTGACGAGACGCCCGCGGATACGTCCGGTCTCCTGAAGGAATTCGCGACCGCCGGCCTCGTGAACGTGGCGGGCGGCTGCTGCGGCACCACGCCCGAGCACATTGCCGCGATCGCGAAAGCGCTCGCCGAGATCAAGCCGCGCCGCTGGCCGGGGCAGTATCGCGACGCGGCGTAACGCCATATCGCCATAACGAAACGCCCACACGCCGACTCACCCCGACACTCAGACGATCCGGTCCCACGCCATGACTGACCATACCCTGCGACTCTCCGGCCTCGAACCCTTCAACGTGAACGAAGGGTCGCTCTTCATCAACGTGGGCGAGCGCACCAACGTGACCGGCTCGAAGGCCTTCGCGCGCATGATCCTCAACGGCCAGTTCGACGAGGCGCTCGCCGTCGCGCGCCAGCAGGTCGAGAACGGCGCGCAGATCATCGACGTCAACATGGACGAGGCGATGCTCGACTCGAAAGCGGCGATGGTGCGCTTCATGAACCTGATCGCCTCCGAGCCCGATATCGCGCGCGTGCCGATCATGATCGACTCGTCGAAGTGGGACGTGATCGAGGCGGGCCTGCAGTGTGTGCAGGGCAAGGCGATCGTCAACTCGATCTCGCTCAAGGAAGGCAAGGAGCCGTTCATCCATCACGCGAAGCTGATCCGCCGCTACGGCGCGGCGGCCGTCGTGATGGCCTTCGACGAGCAGGGTCAGGCCGACACCTTCCAGCGCAAGACCGAGATCTGCAAGCGCTCGTACGACGTGCTCGTGAACGAGGTGGGCTTCCTGCCCGAAGACATCATCTTCGACCCGAACATCTTCGCGGTGGCCACGGGCATCGAGGAGCACAACAACTACGCGGTCGACTTCATCGAAGCCACGCGCTGGATCAAGCAGAACCTCCCGCACGCGAAGGTGAGCGGCGGCGTCTCGAACGTCTCGTTCTCGTTCCGCGGCAACGACCCGGTGCGCGAAGCCATCCACACCGTGTTCCTCTACTACGCCATTCAGGCGGGCATGGACATGGGCATCGTGAACGCGGGGCAGCTCGGCGTCTACGCCGATCTCGACCCCGAGCTGCGCGAGCGCGTGGAAGACGTGGTGCTCAACCGCCGCCCTGACTCCACCGACCGTCTGCTCGAGATTGCCGACAAGTTCAAGACCGGTGCCGCGAAGAAGGAAGAGAACCTCGAGTGGCGCAACCAGGAGGTCGAGAAGCGACTCGCGCACGCACTCGTGCTTGGCATCACGAACTTCATTGTCGAGGACACCGAAGAAGCGCGCCAGAAGATCATGGGTGGCGGCGGCCGCCCGATCAACGTGATCGAAGGCCCGCTCATGGACGGCATGAACATCGTCGGCGACCTGTTCGGCCAGGGCAAGATGTTCCTGCCGCAGGTCGTGAAGTCGGCGCGCGTGATGAAGCAGGCCGTCGCGCACCTGATTCCGTTCATCGAGGAAGAAAAGCGTCTGATGGCCGAATCGGGCGCCGACGTGCGCGCGAAGGGCAAGATCGTCATCGCCACGGTGAAGGGCGACGTGCACGACATCGGCAAGAACATCGTTTCTGTCGTGCTCCAGTGCAACAACTTCGAAGTGGTCAACATGGGCGTGATGGTCCCGTGCAACGAGATCCTCGCGAAGGCGAAGGTCGAAGGCGCGGACATCATCGGCCTCTCAGGCCTCATCACGCCGTCGCTCGAAGAGATGGCCTACGTGGCCTCCGAAATGCAGCGCGACGACTACTTCCGCGTGAAGAAGATTCCGCTCCTGATCGGCGGCGCGACCACCTCGCGCGTGCACACGGCCGTGAAGATCGCGCCGAACTACGAGGGCCCGGTGGTGTACGTGCCGGATGCTTCGCGCTCGGTGTCGGTGGCCTCGAGCCTGCTCTCCGACGAAGGCGCGACGAAGTACATCGAAGAACTCAAGACCGATTACGACCGCGTTCGCGAGCAGCACGCCAACAAGAAGGCGCAGCCGATGGTGACGCTCGAAGAAGCGCGCGCGAACAAGACGAAGATCGACTGGGCGAACTTCCAGCCCGTGAAGCCGAAGTTCATCGGCCGCCGCGTGTTCAAGAACTACGACCTGAACGACCTCGCGCAGTACATCGACTGGGGCCCGTTCTTCCAGACCTGGGACCTGGCCGGTCCGTACCCGCAGATCCTCAACGACGAGATCGTCGGCGAGTCGGCGCGCAAGGTGTTCTCCGACGCCAAGTCGATGCTCGCGCGCCTGATCCAGGGCCGCTGGCTCCAGGCCAACGGCGTGATCGCGCTCTTGCCGGCGAACACCGTCAACGACGACGACATCGAGATCTACACCGACGAGTCGCGCACCGAAGTCGCGCTCACGTGGCGCAATCTGCGCCAGCAGTCGGTGCGTCCGGTGGTCGATGGCGTGATGCGCCCGAACCGCTCGCTCGCCGATTTCATCGCGCCGAAGGAGTCGGGCGTGGCCGACTACATCGGCATGTTCGCGGTCACGGCCGGCATTGGCGTCGACGTGAAAGAAGCGCAGTTCCAGAAGGATCTCGACGACTACAGCGCGATCATGCTCAAGGCGCTGGCCGACCGCTTCGCTGAAGCGTTCGCCGAGGCAATGCACGCGCGCGTGCGCCGCGACCTGTGGGGCTACGCGGCCAGCGAAACGCTCGACAACGACGCGCTGATCGCCGAGAAGTATTCGGGCATCCGCCCGGCGCCGGGCTATCCGGCCTGCCCGGACCACCTCGTGAAGCGCGATATGTTCGAGGTCCTGCAGGCCGGCGAGATCGGCATGAGCGTGACCGAATCGCTCGCGATGCTACCGGCGGCGAGCGTCTCGGGCTTCTATCTCGCGCACCCGGACAGCACGTACTTCACGCTGGGCAAGATCGGCCAGGACCAGCTCGCCGACTTTGCGCGCCGCATGTCGCTCTCCGACCAGGATGCGCGGCGCGCGCTCGCGCCGCTGCTCTAAGGCACCGGCAGGCACAGGCCGGGCGCGCCGGAGCGCCCGCCCGGCCCCTGCTCGCGCCGCGCCGGCCCATCGCAAGCATCGCCGGCACGGCCTGACATACGGAAATCGATAGCCTGAATATTTGGCGCACGCGAATTCTCGGCGTTTTTTCGGCTTTGTAAGATGGCCGCGCAGCACCCAAGGCCCAACGCGGCACGCATCGTCCGGCGCCGCGCCGGCTTCATCAGCAAGTCCTTAATAAATTGCCGTCCTCCGGAGAAAATCGTATGAAGAAGCTGATGTTGATGTTGACCGCATTCGGCGTCGCGGCGCTCGCCCAGACGTCGTTCGCCCAGCCGGCATCCCAGCCCGCCGTCGTCCATCAGGAAGCAAGCGCCGTGTCGTCGTATTCGGCGCCCACCCAGAAGCACGTGAAGAAGCCGAAGAAACAAAAGGTCAAGAAGGGCGCCGCCTCGGCTGCGTCCATGGCCGAGCCGGCTGCCGCCAGCCAGTAAGCTGCGCGACGGCGCGCGCCGCAGGGCGCGTGGATCGTGAGCATCAAAGCAAAGAGCCCGCACAGCTAACCGTGCGGGCTCTTTGTTTTTCGGCATGCCGGCCTGGGGGCGCGCTGCCGCCACGCAGAGCCAGCGCGCGACAACGCGCGCTACCTGCTCCGCTACGACTCAAACGCCCCAGAGGACGTCGTTATCTTCCTGCTTCGCGAGGCGCAGCATATCGAGGAACGGAAACGCGCGTTGCGCGAGGCCCGGGGGCAATTCGTGATGGTCGTGGCCTTCCTCGCCTTCGTGGAAATGACCCTCGTGCTCGGCGCGTTCCTTCTTGTCGGTGGCGATGGCGGCTTCGAGCTTGCTGATGGCCGTGTCGAGCTCTTCGTGCGTGATGACGCCGCGCGGACCGAGCCGCTTGCCGATGATGCCGAGGAGGTACTGAGCGAGGTTTTCCAGCATCGTCACGTCTGGCGACGCATGACATTTGAATGTAACCAGCATGTCTGTTTCCCTTTCTGTTTTTTGAGGTCCGCTTTCACTCTCGAGCCCACCACGCGCCGTTGCGGACCGTGCCGCAACCATGACGGGCGCCAGTGGCATCGGCGGCACACCGTGGCGTGCGGCCCAGGCGGGCTTCTCATTGCACATATTAGCACCTGCTAAAATCCGTCTGGACGGAATTACCCGCAGGGCGCGGCGGCGCGCCGGGTGTGCAAAAAACGGTGCCAGGCGCGATGCCGAAACGTCGCCGCCGGCCTTTGCCCGCCTTGCGCGCCGAGGCGCCCGGCAACGCCCGCGCGTGGCCCCGCCCATGAAACGGCTAACCGCACGACAACGCGCACGACGGCGCGCACGCCGGCCACGCCGCCACGGCTGCCAGCCCGCCCCCCATTACCCGCACAGGACCTGCAACAAGCATGCTGCCCGCACAGAAACTCACCCTGGAGACCCTGCTCGCCGACGCCGTCGCCCAGGTCGCCAACGCCACCGAAGGCGCCGCCGAAGCCGCATTCGTCGTGCCCGCCATCGCGCTCGAGCGCCCGAAGGTCGCCGCGCACGGTGACGTCGCCTGCAACGTGGCGATGCAGCTCGCCAAGCCGCTGCGCGCCAACCCGCGCGCGCTCGCGACGCAAATCGTCGATGCGCTCAAGGCGCTGCCCGCCGCCGCCGGCCTGATCGCCGACGCCGAAGTGGCCGGCCCCGGCTTCATCAATCTGCGCCTCACCGCCGACGCCAAGCGCGCCGTGCTCGGCGCCGTGTTTGCCGAAGGCGCCGCGTTCGGCCAATCGCAGCGCGAAGCCGGCAGGCACGTGCTGGTCGAGTTCGTCTCGGCCAACCCCACCGGCCCGCTGCACGTCGGCCACGGTCGCCAAGCCGCGCTCGGCGACGCCATCTCGAACGTGCTCGCCTCGCAGGGCTACGACGTGCACCGCGAGTTCTACTACAACGACGCGGGCGTGCAGATCGGCAATCTCGCGATCTCCACGCAGGCGCGCGTGCGGGGCCTGAAGCCCGGCGACGCGGGCTGGCCCGAAGCGGCCTATAACGGCGAATACATCGCCGACATCGCGCGCGACTACCTCGCGGGCGAGACCGTCGCGGCGAAGGACGGCGAGCCCGTGAAGGGCGCGCAGGATCCCGAGGACCTCGAAGCGATCCGCCGCTTCGCCGTGGCGTATCTGCGCCACGAGCAGGATCTCGACCTGCAGGCGTTCGGCGTGAAGTTCGACCGCTACTACCTCGAATCGTCGCTATACACGGAAGGCCGCGTCGAGAAGACCGTCGAGGCGCTCATCGCCTCGGGCCAGACCTACGAGCAGGACGGCGCGCTGTGGCTCAAGACCACCGACTACGGCGACGACAAGGACCGCGTGATGCGCAAGTCCGACGGCACCTACACGTACTTCCTGCCCGATGTCGCCTATCACGTGACCAAGTGGGAGCGCGGCTTCACCAAGGTCATCAACATCCAGGGCTCGGACCACCACGGCACCATCGCGCGCGTGCGCGCGGGCCTGCAGGCGCTCGGCGTGGGCATTCCGAAGGGCTACCCCGACTACGTGCTGCACAAGATGGTCACCGTGATGCGCGATGGCCAGGAAGTGAAGATCTCCAAGCGCGCGGGCAGCTACGTGACGGTGCGCGACCTGATCGAATGGTCGGGCGGCGCGAACCCGGGCAGCGAAGTCGCGCCCGACCTGCTCGACGAGGCGACCATCCGCCGCGGCCGCGACGCCGTGCGGTTTTTCCTCATCTCGCGCAAGGCCGACACCGAATTCGTGTTCGACATCGACCTCGCGCTGAAGGAAAACGACGAAAACCCGGTCTATTACGTGCAGTACGCACATGCGCGCATTTCGTCGATTCTCGGCGACTGGCAAGGCAAGCACGGCGGCAAGCTGGCCGCGCTGCCCAAGGTCGACCTCGCGCCGCTCGATAGCGAGCGCGCGCTCGCGCTCATCGCGAAACTCGCCGAATTCCCCGACATGCTCACGCATGCCGCCACGGAGCTCGCGCCGCACGCCGTGGCGTTCTATCTGCGCGAACTCGCGGCTGAGTTTCACTCGTTCTACAATGCCGAACGCGTTCTCGTCGACGATGCCGCCGTGCGCGACGCACGCGTCGCGCTGCTCGCGGCCACGCGCCAGGTGCTCGCGAACGGCCTCGCCGTGATCGGCGTTTCGGCGCCCGAGCGCATGTAACACGACTCGCGTGCCGCACGGTGCGCCGGGCGCGCAAGCGCTCCGGTGCGCCGTGTGCGGCAGCACGAGTCAGCGCACGCAGCGACTTACGCAACTGAGCACAAAACCGCGCACGAAGCAGCGCGCGAAGCGACATGTTTGGGGCGCGTCCGCACGCGGACACGCGCCGTTCCAGAATTCTCTTGTTTGCAGGTGATTCAGACGATGGCAAAACCGCGCCGCACTACAAAGCAGCAGTCGAAACAGTCCGGGGGTACCTTTCTCGGTGTCGTGCTGGGCCTGATTGTCGGCCTCGCGATCGCGGTGGTCGTGGCGCTCTACATCACGCGCTCGCCCACGCCGTTCGTCTCGAAGGTCGCGCCGCCCACCGACGCCAGCCAGAGCGAGCAGTACGATCCGAACCGTGTCCTGCAAGGCAAGACGCCGGGCCAGCCCGTGACGCCGCAGGCCGCGCAAAGCACGCCGCCGAATACGGCGCCGGGCCAGACCACGAACCAGTCGCAGTCCTCGGGCATGCTCGAAGAGCCGCAGATCGTCGAAGTGCCGCCGTCGGGCTCCACCGACAACGGTGCGGGCAATGAGGCCAACACTGGGGCCAACAGCGGTGCCAACAGCGCGAACAACAACGCCGGCGCCAACAACGGCGTCGCTGTCGCGCCGCGGCCCTCGACCAACAGCAACGCAACGCCCGCCGCGCCGAAGCCGCAGGCCCCCGCGCAGCAGCTCGCCAACAATCAGCCGCAGAAGGCCCCCAACGCCATCCCGGCGCCCAGCGCGAGCAACATGAAGCCCGCGCAGCCCGGCGCACCCACGGCCACCGACGCCAACACCGGCTACTTCCTGCAAGTGGGCGCGTACAAGACCTCGGCGGACGCCGAGCAGCAACGCGCGCGTCTCGCGTTCCAAGGCTTCGAGTCGAAGGTGACGCAGCGCGACGCAGGCGGCATCACGTATTACCGCGTGCGCATCGGGCCGTTTTCGAAATTCGACGACATGAACTCGACCCGCCAGCGTCTGTCTGACGCCGGTATCGACACCGCTGTCATCCGTTTCACGAAGCAGTAACCGTCGTTCGCCTCGCCTGCGCTGCGCGTGCTGCCCGCCTCGAGCGGCGGCCCGCGGGCACAGGCCTGGCCCGCGGCGCGAGTCCGCACACAACGCAACACGAAGACGCATCCCCAGGACGCAACCTCCGCGCGAGCGCGCACACGACGTACTCGCGCATTGCCAGGCCGGACGCCGCCGGCCCCGTACATTGGAATAACACGCTATGAAACGACTTCTCGGAACGCTTTTGGTCTCGCTCTCGATGCTGGCCGGCGCGGCCCACGCCTCGCCCGCCGCACCCGTCGCCGGCAAGGACTACACGGTCCTCCAGGCCGCACAGCCGCTCGACGTGCCCGCGGGCAAGATCGAAGTCATCGAGTTCATGTGGTACGGCTGCCCGCACTGCAACGAGTTCGACCCGTACCTCGAAGACTGGCTCAAGAAGCAGGGTCCGGACGTCGTGTTCAAGCGCGTGCCCGTGGCGTTCCGCGACGACTTCATCCCGCATTCGAAGATGCTCTACGCGCTCGACGCGCTCGGCCTGACGCAGAAGCTCACGCCGGCCGTCTTCCATGAGATTCACGTGAACAAGGACTACCTGCTCACGCCGGAAGACCAGGCGAAGTTCCTCGCGACGCAAGGCGTCGATCCGAAGAAGTACATGGATGCGTACAACTCGTTCTCGACGCAGAGCTCACTCCAGCGCGGCAAGGCCATGATGGACGCATACAAGATCGAAGGCGTGCCGACCATCGCCATCCAGGGCAAGTACGAGACGGGCCCGGCCGCGACCAACAGCCTGCCGGGCACGCTCCAGGTGATGGATTTCATCATTTCGCAGATCCGCGCCAAAAAGATGTGAGCCCGCGCGCCGGAATGACACAGCCCCTGAAGGTCTTCATCACCGGCGCGTCGAGCGGCATCGGCGCCGCACTCGCCGCCGAGTACGCGCGGCGCGGCGCCATCCTCGGGCTCGTCGCGCGCCGCGCCGACGCGCTCGAGGCCCTTGTCGAGACCCTCAGCCAGTCCCACCCGCAGCCCCCCGTTTCCCTCTATTGCGCCGACGTGCGCGACGCCGATGCACTCGCGGCCGCCGCGCGCGCCTTCATCGCCGAGCACGGCCTGCCCGACGTGGTGATCGCCAACGCCGGCGTGAGCCGCGGTGCGGTGACCGGCCATGGCGACCTCGCGACGTTCCGCGACGTGATGGACACCAACTACTTCGGCATGGTCGCCACCTTCGAGCCGTTCGCCGAAGCGATGGCGCAAGCGCGGCGCGGCACGCTGGTGGGCATCGCGAGCGTGGCCGGCGTGCGCGGGCTGCCGGGCTCGGGCGCCTACAGCGCCTCGAAGGCGGCGGCGTTCGCGTATCTGGAGTCGCTGCGCGTGGAGATGCGGCCATTCAAGGTGAGCGTCGTGACGATCGCGCCCGGCTACATCCGTACGCCCATGACCGCGAAGAACCCGTACCGCATGCCGTTCCTCATGGACGCCGACCGCTTCGCGGCCAAGACCGCCGACGCCATCGCGCGCGGCACGGCCTTCGCGGTGTTCCCGTGGCCGATGCGCGTGGTCGCGGCGCTGCTCGGCGCCCTGCCGCGCTGGCTCTACGACCGCGCGTTCGAGCGCGCCCCGCGCAAGCCGCGCGCCGCCCAGCATTGATCCGCGGACGTTGAGCCGCCGCCGGCTGATCCACCGTAGTTGAGCCACCTCCACTGATCCACCCCGGCGCCCCACTCGGGCGCCGCCCCCACCTGCCGCCCCCCTCGCACGCCTTTGCCCAGAGCCGCCGCGGCGGCTCGCCCGATCGCGCCCTCATATGGGTATGCCGATTATGTTGTTGTCTGCGCAATGTCCCTTCGATAAGCTTGGCCGGCTATAAGGCCAATCGGAGACCCCATGCGCTTCTTCTCGCCCGCTCCCGTGCTCGCCGCCGCGCTCGCCTGCGCGGCCCTGCCCGTGCTCGCGAAACCGCTCACGGTGTGCACGGAATCGAGCCCGGACGGCTTCGACGTCGTGCAGTTCAACTCGCTCGTGACCACCAACGCGTCCGCCGACGTGATCTTCAACTCGCTCGTCACCTACGACGAAGCGCAGAAAAAGGTCGTGCCCGCACTCGCGCAGTCGTGGGACGTGAGCGCCGACGGCCTGACCTACACGTTCCATCTGCGTCCGAACGTGCAGTTCCAGACCACCGAATGGTTCAAGCCCACGCGGCCGCTCACCGCCGACGACGTGGTCTTCACCTTCGGCCGCATGCTCGACCCCGACAACCCGTGGCACAAGGTGGCGGGCGCGAGCGGCTTCCCGCACGCGCAGTCGATGGGGCTCGCGAAGCTCATCAAGTCGGTCGAGAAGGTCGACGCGAACACCGTGAAGATCGAGCTCAACGAGCCGAACGCCACCTTCCTGCCGATCCTCACGATGGGCTTTGCGTCGATCTACTCGTCCGAGTACGCCGACCAGTTGCTCAAGGCCGGCAAGCAGGTCGACCTGAACGCGAAGCCCGTGGGCACCGGCCCGTTCGTGCTCAAGAGCTACACGAAAGACGCCGTGATCCGCTACGACGTCAACCCCACGTACTGGGGCCCCAAGCCCAAGGTGGACCGCCTCATCTACGCGATCACGCCCGACGCCACGGTGCGCGCGCAAAAGGTGAAGGCCGGCGAATGCCAGATCGCGCTCTCGCCCAAGCCCCAGGACGTGGCCGATGCGAAGACCGACAAGGCGCTCAAGGTCGTTCAGACGCCCGCGTTCATGACCGCCTTCGTCGCGCTCAACACGCAGAAGAAGCCGCTGGATAACCCGAAGGTGCGCCTGGCGTTGAACATGGCGTTCGACCGCACGACCTATCTGAAGACGGTGTTCGACAACACGGCCACGCCGGCGACCAACCCGTGGCCGCCCATCACCTGGGGCTACGACAAGTCGATCCAGGCGTATCCGTACGACATCGCGAAAGCGAAGCAACTGCTCGCCGAGGCGGGCGTGCCCAACGGCTTCGCCACGACGATCTGGGTGCGCCCGAACGGCAGCGTCCTGAACCCGAATCCGCGCGCGGGCGCGGAGCTGCTGCAGGCCGATTTCGCGAAGATCGGCGTGAAGGCGGACATCAAGGTGATCGAGTGGGGCGAGCTCATCAAGGAAGCGAAGCAGGGCCAGCACGACACGCTGTTCATGGGCTGGGCCGGCGACAATGGCGACCCCGACAATTACCTCTCGCCGCTCTTTAGCTGCAACGCGGTGAAGTCGGGCATCAACTTCGCGCGCTTTTGCGACCCGCAGCTCGACAAGCTGATCGCCGACGGCAAAGCGACCGCCGACCAGGCGCAACGCGCGAAGGACTATGAGGCCGCGCAGAAGATCATCCACGATCAGGCGCTGTGGATTCCGCTCGGCTATCCCACGGCCGCGGCCATCACGCGTACGAACGTGAGCGGCTATCAGGTGAGCCCGTTCGGGCGGCAGAACTTTGGGAGCGTTGCGGTGCAGTAGTACGGGCAAACTGCACACTTCGCGCTGCACGCGAAAAAATGCCGGGGCATGTCCCCGGCTTTTTTTCGTCTCAAGGCAAGACCGACGTCCCCTTCACAAACCGCTTGAGCGCATCCGCGGCGTGCTGCCACCACAGCATGCCCATGCGCCGGCGCTCGCGCCAGGCGTGATCGTGCAGCGCCACGGCCCGCCATTGCTCCGCATGCGTGCGAAAGCGCGGCACGCCGAAGGTCTCCGGCGCCTCGTACAGATCGAGATACGCGCGCCGGTAATGTGCGACGAGCGTGCGTTCGTCGTAGTGCGTCTCCATCCAGCGGCGCGAAGCCAGCCCGATCTCGTCGCGCAGACGCTTGTCCGCGAGCAGCCCGCGCAGCACGGGCTCCGCTTCCTCGAGCCGCACGTCCACCCAGGGCAGCTCCACCGCGCCCGTCATCGCGCGCAGTTGCGCCTCTACGCGCGCATCGAGATGCCCGATGGTCGGCTTGCCCTGCGAGAGCGATTCGAGCCCGCTCAGGTGGTAGTTGCCGGTCACGCATTCGTCGACGGCCAGCGCCGCGCGCTGCTTCAGACGCAAGCACGCGTCGTGCGGCGTGTTCATGATCGTCTGCACGCGGCACAAGCCACGGCGTTCGAGACGGCGCAGCAGCGCCAGCGTCTGCGGCGCGCCCTTGGTCTCCCAGCGCGTCTTCCAGGCGCTCCGGCCGCCGCTCGGCGCGTAGACGACGATGGGCGGGCCGTCGTCGGCTTCGGGCGCGGGCAGGTAGCGCGCGTCGTGGATCGGCACGAGGTTCGGCACCACGCGCGCGAGCGGATAGTAGCGCTCCGGCCCCTGCGCGATCACGAGCTGCGGCACCGGGTCGGTGATGATGCGCGTGAGCAGATCGGGATCGTGCCGCGCCCACAGCGAGGGCGCGGAGTGATATTGCCGGATGAGCTTGCGCGTGCCGAAGCGGCGCGGCAGATCGGCGCCGAAGGTCGCGTCGAACGAGAAGTACTGGTGCAGGTGGATGACATCGGCGGCGTCGATGGCGGCTAGCGCCTCGTCGCGCTGCGTGCGCCAGTCGATATCGACCGCGAACGTGCGCGCGCCGTAGGCCGACGCGTCGAACACCACGTGGCGCGCCTCGATGTCGGTGTGCCGGTTCAGCGCCGCGACGATGTTGCCGGGGCTGCCCGCCACGGGTGTGTTCGAAATGTGGACGACGCGCATGAGGGTACGGGAACGGTTGCGTGGCGCTCAGGCGAGCGCGGACGCGCGAGCCGGCGTTGGGGCCAGTGTTGCGGCGGCCGCGAAGCCCGGCATGGCTGCGCACGAAGATTCGGGCGCGCAAGCTCGCGCGGGCTCGCCCGCGCACGCGGCGTCTCGCACGAGCGTCTGCCAGCGCAGCTTGCGAAAGATGTCTTCGCCAAGCGCGCTTTCCATCGAGAGGTTGCGCACGTCCACGCCGCGGCGGCCCAGCAGCGCGGATGCGTGCCGAAACGACGGCTCGATGAAGTCGCGGAAGTTTTCGTCGAGATAGCTCGGCTGCATGTTTGACGCCTCCTCGTAAAAGCGCGGCGTGCGCTTTGCGTCGGCCAGGTCGACGCCATGCAGATACAGACGCCTGAAGCCGAGCGAAGCGAGCACCTGCAAGCCCGTATAGGCGACCGTGCGGCCGTCGAAGACGCCGTGCCGGAGGTCGAGGCTGAAGCCGAGCGGCCGCGGCGCATCGAAGAGCGCTAGCGCGCGTGCGTCGTACGCCGCGCGCAGCTCGCCCATGCGCGGCGCGCGGTGGCCGGCGGGAAACAGCATGTCGTCGACGAGAAACACGCGGCAGCGGACGCGTTCGAGGCCGATGCGCTCGGCGATGTGCCAGAGCACGAGCGGCGTGGCGAACAGCGTGAGCGGCTCGCGCACGACGCGCTCGACGAGATCGGGCCGGCTGCGCACGAACCCCGTGTCGACGATGCAGTAGTAGTCGAAGCGCACGCCTTGCCGCTCGGTGAGCGCAATGGCGCCGTTCACGCCGAGCACGCGCGGCATGTGCAGCGCGCGGTAATCGATGAGGTTCACCGAAGGCCCGGTGGCGATGAGGTGGCATTCCTGCCCCGCATCGTGCAGGTCGGGCGCCAGCGCCATCTGGGCGTTGACGCACGCGAGACGGTGCCCGCGTATGCACATGCCGGTGAGCCGCCCCGCTGCGTCGCGTTCGAGCGCCACCCCATGCGCGAAGCGCTCGTTGTGTCGCCACGCGCGCGTATGCGTGTAGCGGTAGAGCAGCTTGAAAAAGGTGTTGCCGGCACGCCTGACCGGCGATGTCGATGCACGCGCACCTTGCTCCGCCTCGACGACAGCACACGACGAGTGGATGGCGTTGCCTTCGGAAACCATCGCTGAACCTTGCAACGAAGCGAAGCCGAAGCTTCGCGTTACGGTAAAGCGCGAGTCTATGTTTTTAACTCGTTACACAGGTTACATACTCTGCAAAACAATATTACCGATACTTACAGGCTGTCTTTCGGCACGCTCGTGCAGCACACGTTACGCGTGCCGGAAATGCGCAACATCTTGCGTCCGGTGAGGACACACATGTTTTTTTCATGAAGCGTTTTTAATTTGTTTTCTGCCCTGTTTTCAGGGCTTTTTCGCTTTTTCGCAATGGCACGCGACAGCGCGACATGCACGCACCGCCTCGTGAGACCGAGACGATTGTTGCAGTTTCGTAATTCATCGCGCCACGGCTCGAATTAGATTGGAGGCGTCCATTCAACGAGCCAAAGGAGACTCGAATGAACGCGAAACTCATTGCCGCACTGGGTGCGGGCGCAACGATTCTCGCCGTCTCGCAAACCGCCACGGCCGGTGTCTCCGTGGGACTCGCGGTTGGCGCGCCGGTGCCGGTCTACGCGGCACCCGCTCCGGTCTATGCTGCGCCGGCCTATGTCGGCTGGCGCGACGACGACCGCCGCTGGGCGTACCACCGCTGGGAAGAACACCGCTGGGACGAGCATCGTTGGGGCCACGACCGCCGCTGGGACGACCGTGATCGCGACTACGGCTATCGCCGCTGGTAAGCGGGTGCATCGAGCGTGTTGAACGCGCGAAACAGCCCGAAAGATGCGCGAACATGCGCGAATGGCCAGCGCGCCCCGTCACCAGGTGACGAGGCGCGTGCGGCTTTGCGCACGAGTGCGCGCTCAAGCCATGATGTGCGCGCCGCCGTCGATATAGACCGTGTTGCCGGTCAGGCGCCGCGCGTAGCGCGTCGCGAGATACGCCGTTGCATAGCCGACGTCCATGATGTCGACCAGCTCACCTAACGGCGCGCGCTCGACCGCGTCCGCGAGCATGCGGTCGAAGTCGGGCAGTCCCGAAGCGGCCCGCGTCTTGAGCGGCCCCGGCGAGATCGCATGCACGCGGATGCCGAGCGGCCCGAGCTCATAAGCGAGATAGCGGCACGATGCTTCGAGTGCCGCCTTCACCGGTCCCATCAGGTTGTAGTTCGGCACCACGCGATTCGCGCCGTCGTAGCTCATCGCGAAGAGCGTGCCGCCGCGCGGCATGAGCGGCGCGGCGCGCTTCGCCATGCGGATGAACGAGTGGCACGAAACATCCATTGCATAGGCGAAGCCCTGCGCCGACGATTCGAGCAGGCCGCCCTGCAGATCGGCCTTCGGTGCGTAGGCGATGGAATGCAGCACGATATCGAGCGAGCCCCAGCGCTCGCGCACGGTGTCGAAGACGGCGTCGAGCTGCGCGTCGTCCTCGACATTGAGCGGCAGCAGCAGCGCCGCACCGAGCTCGTTCGCGAGCGGCTCGACATGGGGCTTGGCCTTGTCGTTGAGGTAGGTGAGCGCGAGTTCGGCGCCCAGCTCGGAGAAGGCGCGCGCGCAACCATAGGCAATCGATTCGGCGTTGGCCACGCCCGTCACGAGGGCGCGCATTCCGGCGAGCGGCCGGTCCGGAAGAGTCTGCATGGTTTGCCTCGACGATGTGGCGCGAATCGGTCCGGGTTCGATGCCCTCCCGATTCGCGCTTCGATGCGCGCACACGCGCTTTATAGACAACGACGACGCGCGCGGCACGCTCTCTCAGGTTCTTTTGTTCATCTGCAATGCTGCGGCCTGCGCACAATGCAAGCGCGCAAGCCGCGGCCTGTCTGCCTCACTTGCCCGTCGCGGGCGACGCGCGGCGCCGAGCCGCCGCCGGACGCGCAGCGCGCGTCGAAGAAGGTGCGCTCGCTGCGGTGCGGGCGCGCCGTGCGGGCGACGCCTTCGCTGCGGCTTTCGCTTCCGGCGCCTCTGCGCCATGCGCCGCCGCTGCCGCGCTCACCTTCGCGGGCGGACGAGCCGCGCGCCTGGGCTTCGCAACCGGCGCGGGCGAAGGCGGCTCTGCTACGGCGGGCTTTGCGGCTTTCGTCTTTGCCGATGTCTTTTTCACCGTGGTTGTCTTCGTCGGCGTCGCGACCTTGGGCGCCTTCGTGCGGCTGCGCACCGTCGCAGGCTCTGCGGCAGGTTGGGCGGGTGATGCCGAAACCGGGGCCTCAACAGGCTGCGCTGCGCTCGCCGCTGCCGCCCCCTGCTCGCCATCCGCCGCCTCGCCAGGCCCAGCGGCAGCGCTCGCTGCCACGCCCGTTTCCGGCGTCCCACCCGCATTGCCAGCGCTGCCCGAGGCATTGCCAGCACTGCCCGAACCGCCTGCACCGCCCGCGTTGCCGCTGCCCGGCGGCGGCAACGGTTCCTTCTCACTGCCCGGCTCGACGCCCAGCACGCGCTGGACCTCGGCGAAACGTTCGGCGCGCCCACCCTCTAGCGGCGCATAGGCCGTCGCGACCTGATACACCACCGAAAGCAGCAGGCGGCGCGTGCGTGTGTCCGGCACCAGTTTGGGCAGCGCTTCGATAGCGGCATTGGCGTCGAGCTGCACGATCGCGCCCTGGCGGCGCGCCGACTCCTTGAGCTCGGCGATGCTCGGCTGGCGATCGCCCATGTATTCGCGCGCAAGCTCGCGCATGCGCTGGAACGGGCGATACTGCACCACGTGCATCTCGTCGGCGAGGTAGGCCATGATGCGCATGAACGCGTCAACGAGCGTGCCCTTGTGCACGTGCTCGCGCGCGGCGCGCAGGCGCTGCTGCGCCAGCTCCTTGCGCAACGCCGTGAGCGGCGGCGCGACCGGTTCCAGCGGTGTATTGGGCGTGACGCCCACCCACGCCTGCACCCAGGGCGCCGTGTAGACGCCGTAGAACGTGCGTTCGACCCAGGCATCGCGCGCGTCGCGCCAGGCATCCCATGCACCTTCGATGCTTGCCGAGACCTGCTTCTCGATCAGCGTGAACGGATTGTCGGGCGCGGCGGGCAAGCGGTGCGCGCGCACCGCCTCAGCCAAGGCGGGTAGCACGCCGAGCGCCGGATTGGCGTCGCTGAATACGCTGCGCTCCACGCGTGACGGATGCGTCTCGCGCAGCAAATGCGCCGAAAGCGCATTGCTCGACGCGCGCACGAACGGCGAGACATACAGGTCGTAGAGCCGCTGATTGTTCTCCGCGAAGCGGCGCACGACTTCGAACGGCTGCTCGTCGTCGCGGCCGTCGTCGAGCGCGAGAATATCGTCGATGGTGCGGCGCTCGAAGTGGATCTGGTAGCGTCCTTCGAGCGCCTCGAGCCGCCCGGCTTCCGGCGTCGAATCGGTGATCTTCGCTTCGTAGAGGCCCGGCGGCAGCACGTCGATCAGATCGAGCGCCGAAAATAGTTCGGTGTGCTCCTTATTCGCCACGCTCGCCGAAACGAAGATGCCCAGGTGCCCCACCTTGTCGTGCAGGCAGTAGACGATCACCTGCTCGTTGGCGACGATCTCGTCCACGCTCGCGTAGAGATCGGGGATCCAGTTCAGCGCCTGCTGCGGCGGCGTGATGTTGTCGCCCCACGAGGCCAGCACGACGATCGGCGTGCGGATGTTGCGCAGGTCCACGGGCGCGCGCGCATGCTTCGCGTAGACCTCGTTGCGCGTGAGGTGATTGCCGACGAACAGGTTCTGCACGATCCAGTCGATCTCGGCGCGGTTCAGCTGGTAGTGGCCGCCCCACCAGCGCTCGAATTCGAGAAAGCGCCCGCGCTCCGTATCGACCTTCGCGTAGAGGTTGTAGAGCTTGCCCCAAAACGTGTTCGCGGGATTGAGGTTCTCGAAGTTCGTGACGAGATGCGCGCCGTCGAAGTGGCCATCGCCGAGATCGGCGGCGAGCGACGACATCCACGAGCCGCCCAGCATGCCGCCCGAATAGCGCATGGGGTTCTTGCCGAGCACGCCGGCCCAATACGAGAGCGGCGAACCCGCGAGCATGAGCGGGCCGACCAGCGCGGGCGCGGACGCCGCAACGAGCGCCGCGGCCCAGCCGCCCTGGCAGTTGCCGATCACGAAGGGCAGCCCGTCCGCGTCGGGGTGCAGCTCGCGAACCTTGCGCAGGAACACGATTTCCGCCTCGCCGACCGACTGGATCGTCTGCGTTTCGGTCGGCAGCGGGAAGAAGGTCACGAAGTAGCACGGATGGCCCTTGCGCAACGCGATGCCCACCTCGCTGTCCATCTTGAAGCCCGCGATGCCGGGGCCATGGCCCGCGCGCGGATCGATCACGACGAACGGGCGCATGCGCGCATCGGTGCTCACGCCCGCCTCGGGCTTGATGCGCAGGAGCGCGTAGTTGCAGGGATCCTTCAGCTCGCGGCCATCGACGATCACTTCGTAGTCGAACGCGAGCACCGGCGGCATGCCGGCCTTCTCGTGCATGTAGGTCTGGTTGCCGCGCTCGCGCAGCACGTCGAGGAACAGGACGCCGCGCTGCCAGGCGTCGAACAGGTAGTCGAACAGCGGCTGGATCGCGGCGGGCGCCGACGCAGGCAGCGCGGGGACGGCGGGCATGGAGGCCAACGCAGAGGGCTCGCGCGTCACGTTGAACGCGGCGAACGGAGCGGCCGCCGACGAGAACGCCTTGTTCAGGGCCGAATTAAGCGCCGAGCTAAACGACGAACTGAGCGACGATTGCGCGGCCCCGGTGGATTCGGCGAATGCATCTGCCAGAGGCTGAAAGGGCTGGAACGGCTGGAAAGACTGAAAGCCCTGGAATGCCTGCAGCGGCCAGAGGGGCCAGAGCGGGGAAGGGTCGGAAGTCGGCGTGGAATCGGACGAGAGCGCAGGCGAGAAGGCGGATACTGCCACGAGACGAATCTCCTTTAACGGGGCGCGCGGCCACGCGGGAAGCGCGACCGCGCGGCCAGCGCGGATGGCGTACGCGCGATGCATGGCGCGCATCGCGGGAACGGCACGCGGGACGCGCGGCTGCAGCAACCGCCGTCATGCACAACGGTGGGCCGCAGCAAGAAATAATGGGCGAAAGCGCGGCATGAAGGCGCCGCACGCGCGCAGCACGCTGGTGGCAAGCGAACGCGCGCGGCAGGCATGCTGCACTGCGGTATTCCAATCTATGCAGGGCTGGACGCAATGTCAAGGCGGGCCGGATCGCGCTAACGCGTGATGGCGCCATGATCGCGCGTCGGCGTGAAGCCGGCGTGACAGAAAAGGCGCCTGCGCCCCGCCCCTGGCCGATGCGTGAGCGATGCATCCCGAATGATTTTGGCCGGCCGGCACAGGCAGCCAGTGAGGCTGCGCACTTTACGGCCGGCGCCAAACGCGCTGGACTACACTGTTAGCGCTTTGCGCGCCGCAGCATGACGGGATGACGACATAACGACGCAGAGGCGCGCCGCAGTGCCCCACGGTTCAGCTTGCCTTGCATGGAATGGACGACTGACATGACTGCAACGCCCGACAAATACTCTGCCCTGCTGGCCCGCTGCGCGGGTCTCGCGCCCGTGCCCACCGCCGTCGCGCATCCGTGCGATGTCTCGTCGCTGACGGGCGCGCTCGACGCCGCCAACCTCGGCCTCATCACGCCGATCCTGGTCGGCCCCGAGGCGAAGATCCGCTCGGTGGCGCAGGAAGCCAGGCTCTCGCTCGAAAACGTCACGATCGTGGACGCGCCGCATAGCCACGCCGCCGCCGAGCGCGCCGTGCTGGCCGTGCGCGAGGGCGAGGCCGAGCTGCTCATGAAAGGCAGCCTGCACACCGACGAGCTGCTGCACGAAGTGGCCCTGGGCGCGAACGGACTGCGCACGGAGCGCCGCCTCTCGCACGTGTTCGCGATGGACGTGCCCACGTATCACAAGCCGATCTTCATCACCGACGCCGCCGTCAACATCTTCCCGAAGCTCGCCGACAAGGCCGACATCGTGCGCAACGCCATCGATCTCGTGCAGGCGCTCGGCATCGCCACGCCGAAGGTGGCGATCCTCGCGGCGGTCGAGACGGTCTCCGATAAAATGCCCTCGACCATCGATGCGGCCGCGCTGTGCAAGATGGCCGACCGCGGCCAGATCACCGGCGGCCTGCTCGACGGCCCGCTCGCCTTCGACAACGCGATCAGCACCGAGGCCGCGCACATCAAGGGCATCGTCTCGCAGGTCGCGGGTGACCCCGACATCCTGCTGGTGCCCGACCTCGAAGCGGGCAACATGCTCGCCAAGCAGCTGACCTTTCTCGCCGGCGCGGAAGCGGCCGGCATCGTGCTCGGCGCGCGCGTGCCCATCATCCTGACGAGCCGCGCCGACACGGTGCGCGCACGCATCGGCAGCTGCGCGATCGCCGTGCTGCTCGCCCACGCGCGGCGTGCGCGCAAGATCGCGGAGGCCCTGTGACTGCAACCCCGGCTGTCCCCTCCTTTCCGGCTCACGGCCAGGACGAAGGCCATATCGTGCTCGTCGTGAATGCAGGCTCGTCGAGCATCAAGTGCTCGGTGTACCGCGTGGTCGACGATCCTCACGTGGAAGGCGGCGCGCGCGCGATTCATGGCGCGGGCGGCCAGATCGAAGGCATCGGCGTGGCGCCGCGCGTGGTGGCGCACATGGCCGATGGCCGCTTGATCGTCGACGAGAAGTTTCCGGTCGCGCAGGTCGCCGACCACGACGCCGCGTTCCGCCTCCTGCGCCTCGTGCTCGCAGTGGGTCTGCGCGACACGCCGCCCGCCGCGATCGGCCACCGCGTGGTGCATGGCGGCGCGCAATTCAAGGACGCGGTGCTCATCGACGACAAGGTGATCGAAGCACTCGACGCGCTCACGCCGCTCGCGCCGCTGCACCAGCCGCACAATCTCTCGGCGATCCGCGCGGTGCGCACGGCCGCGCCCGAGCTGCCGCAGGTGGCCTGCTTCGACACGGCCTTTCACGCGGGCAACGACATCATGGCGCAGCTCTTCGCGCTGCCGTACCGCTACTACGAAGAGGGCATCCGCCGTTACGGCTTTCACGGCCTCTCCTATGAATACATCGCGCGCCACCTGCACGTGGCCGCGCCCGACGTTGCGCGCGGCCGCGTGGTTGTCGCGCATCTGGGCAACGGCGCGAGCCTGTGCGCGATGAAAGACGGCAAGAGCGTGGAAACGACGATGGGCCTCACCGCGCTCGACGGCCTGCCCATGGGCACACGCTGCGGCGCGCTCGACGCGGGCGCGGTGCTGTGGATGATGGCGCACGACATGGGCCACGACGAGATCGAGAAGCTGCTCTATCACGAGTCCGGGCTCAAGGGCCTCTCGGGCGTGAGCAGCGACATGCGCGAGCTGCTCGCGAGCGATAGCGCGCGCGCGAAGCTCGCCATCGACTTCTACACGTACCGCATCGCGCAGGAAGTGGGCAAGCTCGCCGTGGTGCTGGGCGGGCTCGATGCGCTGGTGTTGACGGGCGGGATTGGCGAGCACGCCGCGCCCGTTCGCGCGCAGGTGTGCGAGCGGCTCGCGCCGCTTTTCGGCATCGCGCTCGATGCAGCGGCCAACGAGGCCGGCAAGGAGCGCGTGAGCTCGCGCGAGAGCCGCGTGCCGGTCTTCGCGATCCGCACCGATGAAGAAGGGATGATCGCGCTGCATACGGCGCGGCTGCTGCGCGAGGCGTTGCGGCATTGAGATGGCTGCGGCGCCGCATCGACCTTGCGGCGCTGCCTGCGTGCGACCAGAGCAGGCAAATGCGAAGCGAACCCGAGTCGAGGTCCGGTGAAACGCGCGTGAGGCTTTAGCCTCGAGTGAGCCTTCAGCCTTCAGCCTTCAGCCTCAGGCGAACTTCAGGCGATCGTTCACGCTGAACGGCACGTCTTCCGCCGCTTCGTTCGCCGTGTGCGCGTCCTGCTGCGTATCGTCGCGCAAGCGCCTTGGCGCTTCGCAATGCACGAGCGTATCGATGAAATACTTCGCACGCGGCCACGGTCCGAAGCCGGCCGACGTGTTGATGTGCCCCGCGTCGCCGAGATTCACGAATGCGCTGCCCAATTGCTGCGCGAGGCGCTGCGCGCCCGCCAGCGGCATCCACGGATCGGTCTCGCTGCCGACCAGGATCGACGGCACAGGAAGACGCCGCGCCTCGAAAGCACCGGCGAAGCGGAATTTTTCCGGGCTCGCGGGCGCGACCAGCAGCACGCCCGCCACGTCGGCGGCAACGAGCCCCTGCTGGAGCGCATGCGCCGCCACGAGGCAGCCGAAGCTGTGCGCCGCGAGCAGGAACGGCCCGCGCTCGTGCGCGAGCAGCCGCCCGAGCGCACGGCTCCAGAGCGCCAGATCGGGGGCGTCCCAGTCGTCCTGCTCCACGCGCAGCGAGCGCGCGAACTGGCGCTCGAGCCAGCTCTGCCAATGCGCACCTTCACTGCCGTGCAGGCCCGGCACGGTGACGAGTCTGGGCGGCCAGCGGGAAGAGGCGCACGAAAGCATGATTTTTTCCTCGCTTCGACGGGACGTGAACGGATTGTGATCCGCGGCCCGCGCGCGCCGAACCAATTTTTTTTGCTTTGCTTTTTCGCGCCCGTCCAGGTTGCCGCGCTGCACCATCATGGCCGGGCTCGCGCGGAGAAAGCCCGGCGGCCTCGGGCATGAAAACGTAGAATGTGCCGAACATGCTTTCAATCCGCAGGGAAACGCCGCACGATGAAAATTCTGTTCTGGCTCCCGCAAGCCGACGCCTCCGCCTGGCTCCACGGTCTCGCCCGCGCCTTGCCCGGCGCCGAGCTGCGCGAATGGCAGCCCGGCGATACGGCCCCCGCCGATTACGCCGTGGTCTGGCATCCGCCGCGCGAGCTCTTCGCCGCGCGCAAGGGCCTGCGCGCGGTCTTCAATCTGGGCGCGGGCGTCGATGCGATCCTCGCGCTCGAACGCGACCATCCGGGCACGCTGCCCCAGGACGCGCTGCTCGTGCGCCTCGAAGATTCGGGCATGGCCCCGCAGATGGCCGAATACGTGCAGCACGCGGTGCTGCGCTATCTGCGCCGCTTCGACGAATACGCGCTGCAGCAGGCGCGCCGCGAATGGCACGTGCTCGCGCCGCATCCGCTCGAGACCTTCACGGTGGGCGTGCTCGGCCTCGGCGTGCTGGGGGCGCAGGTCGCGCGCGCGGTGGCGTCGCTCGGCGTGCCGGTGCGCGGCTTCTCGCGCAGCGCGAAGACGCTCGACGGCATCGAGACCTTCTCGGGCGAGCTGCGCGGCCCGCAGTTCGACGCGTTTCTCGACGGCGTGAAAGTGCTCGTGAACCTGCTGCCCGCCACGCCCGACACCGAGAACGTGCTCGACGCGCGCACCTTCGGCAAGCTCGAGCGCGGCGCGTATCTCGTGAACGTCGCGCGCGGCGCGCATCTGGTGGAAGAGGACCTTATCGAAGCGCTTGCGAACGGCACGCTCGCGGCCGCCACGCTCGACGTGTTCCGCCACGAGCCGCTCGCACCCGATCACCCGTTCTGGCGCGAGCCGCGTATCACGATCACGCCGCACAGCTCCGCGCTCACGCTGCGCGATGAAGCCATCTCACAGGTCGCGGACAAGATCGAGGCGCTCGTGCGCGGCGAGACGGTCAGCGGCATCGTGCACACGGCACGCGGCTATTGAAGCGCGCGGGTTGCATCGGCACGAGTCAGGCAATCGGAAATTCAGGAATCCAGCAAGGAGACAGACATGGCAGCATTGCCCACCGCAGTCAAAATCGTTGAAGTCGGACCGCGCGACGGTCTGCAGAACGAAAAGGAATTCGTGCCCACCGCCGTGAAGATCGAGCTGATCGACCGGCTCTCGAAGGCGGGCTTTCCCAACGTCGAAGCGGCCTCGTTCGTCTCGCCGAAATGGGTCCCGCAGATGGCCGACGGCGCCGAGGTCATGGCCGGCATCGCGCGCCGTGAAGGCGCGCTCTATTCGGTGCTCACGCCGAACCTGCGCGGCCTCGAAGGCGCGCTCGCCGCGCACGCGGACGAAATCGTGATCTTCGGCGCCGCGAGCGAGGCGTTCTCGCAGCGGAACATCAACTGCTCGATTGCGGAAAGCATCGAGCGCTTCGTCCCCGTGGCCGAAGCGGCGAAGGCCGCCGGCGTGCGCATTCGCGGCAGCGTCTCGTGCTCGTTCGGCTGCCCGTACCAGGGCGAGGTGCCGGTGGCGTCGGTGGTCGACGTGGTGCAGCGCTTCGCGGCGCTCGGCTGCGACGAGATCGATATCGCCGATACGATCGGCGTGGGCACCGCGAAGCGCGTGCACGAAGTGTACGAGGCGGTCACGAAGGTGTTCCCGCGCGAGCGCCTCTCGGGCCACTTCCACGACACCTACGGCCAGGCGCTCGCCAACATCTACGCCGCGCTCGAGGAAGGCATCGCGATCTTTCACGCCTCGGTGGCGGGGCTCGGCGGCTGCCCGTACGCGAAGGGCGCAACCGGCAACGTCGCGACCGAAGACGTGCTGTACCTGATGAACGGCCTCGGCATTCACACGGGCGTCGATCTCGATCAGGTCGTGGAAGCCGGCGACTTCATTTCGAAGTCGATCGGCCGCGCCAACGCCTCGCGCGCGGGCAAGGCGCTGCTTGCGAAGAAGCAGAGCGCGGCCGAATGCGCTTGATGCTTCGGCATGTCATCTGGAATTGAATTGCAGTCCGAAGGAAAGAACGACATGACGGAAACGCTCGTCAACTCCGAAAAAGACGGCCTCGAAGCCCTGCCCGACTCCGCGCGCCGCGTCGCGCTGCTCCTGCGCGAGCGCGGCCACGCCAAGCCCGTCGTGCTCTTGCCCGAAACCGGCAAGACCTCGGCGGAAGCGGCCGCCGGGCTCGGCTGCGAAGTCGCGCAAATCGCCAAGTCGATCCTGTTTCGCCGCCGCAAGGACAATGCGCCCGTGCTCGTGATCGCGAGCGGCGCCAATCGCGTCGACGAAAAGAAGGTCGAATCGCATGTAGGCGAAGTCGGCCGCGCCGACGCGAAGTTCGTGCGCGAAATGACCGGCTATGCGATCGGCGGCGTGTGCCCGATCGGCCACGCCACCCCGCCCGTCACGCTGATCGACGCCGACCTGTTCGGGCTCGAGAGCCTTTGGGCCGCGGCGGGCCACCCGCATGCGGTGTTCAATCTTTCGCCGCAGGAGCTCGCGGCGCTCACCGGCGCGCCCGTGGTGGACGTCGCGTTGCGCGACGCATGAGCGCGAGCCCCGGTCCGGGCCCGATGCGCGTGCCTGTGGAAACGCCCTCGCCGTGCATCAACGTGTGCCGCATGGATGAAGCGAGCGGCCTGTGCGAAGGGTGCCTGCGCACGATCGACGAGATCGCCGCGTGGTCCACGCTCGACGACGCCGCAAAGCGCGCCGTGTGGGACGCAATCGAGACGCGCCACGCGCAGTGGATGAGTCGGCCCGGAGTGAGTGCCTCAGTGCTGACTCCGCCCTCGCTCGCCGCGAACCTCGATGCCGTGAAGGAGGAAAACGCACGATGACCACCGCGCCTGCTCGTGTCGTGACAATCGGCGAGACGTTGCGCTCGACGCTCGCGCTCTCGCCCGATTCGGTCAAATCGTTCGCCACGCTCGTGAATGATCTGAACCCGCTCCACCACGACGACGCCTATGCCGCGCAGAGCCGCTTCGGCGGCCTGATCGCCTCGGGCACGCAGCCCACCGCGCATTTCATGGCGCTGCTCGCCACGCACTTTTCGCAGTACGCGCAGCCGCTCGGCCTCGAGTTCGACATGAAGCTCAAGCGCGCGGCGCACGCCCATGACGTGCTCACCTTCGAGTGGCGTGTCGTGGACGCGCACTGGAAAGCGAGCCTGAACGGCGACCTCGTGAAGCTCGAGGGCACGGCCGTCAACCAGCACGGTGAGACGCTCGTGGTGGGACACTCGACGATCCTCGTGATGCCGAAGCCCCAGGAGCAAGCAAGCGGAGCAGCCGCGCGATGAGCGGAGTTTCAGCGAACCCGCCCGCGACGTTGGCCCCGACGCTGCCCGCTTCGATCCGCGTGTTCGAGCGGGGCTGGCTCTCGTCGAACAACGTGCTGCTCGTCGACGAGTCCCGCGCCGCGCTCGTCGACACGGGCTACGCCACGCATGCCGCGCAAACCGTCTCGCTCGTGCAGCACGCGCTCGCAGAGCGCGCGCTCGACACCGTCGTCAACACGCATCTGCACTCGGACCATTGCGGCGGCAACGCACGCTTGCAGGCGCAATGGCCCTGCGAGACGCTCATCCCCGCCGCCAGCGCGAGCGCCGTGCGCGCCTGGGACGAAGCGCGGCTTTCCTTTCTCGCCACCGGCCAAAGCTGCGAGCGCTTCACCTTCACGGACACGCTCGCGCCCGGCGCGCGCCTCACGCTCGGCGGCTTCGAGTGGGACGTCATCGGCGCGCCCGGTCACGACCCCGATTCGCTGATGCTCTACGCGGCCGAGCCGCGCGTGCTGATCAGCGCCGACGCGCTCTGGGAGCACGGCTTCGGCGTGATCTTCCCCGAGCTCGAAGGCGAAAGCGGTTTTGCGGAGCAGCGCGCGGTGCTGGACGCCATCGCGCAACTCGACGTGGCCGTGGTGATTCCGGGCCATGGCGCGCCGTTCGCGAACGTCGGGGCCGCGCTCGAACGCGCCTATGCGCGCCTCGCGTGGCTGAGCGCCGATCCCGCGCGCAACGCCAAGAACGCGCTCAAGGTGCTGACCGTGTTCAAGCTGCTAGACGTGCGCACGATGACGTTCGCGGCGCTGGACGCGCTGCTCGCTGAGGCGTCGGCCATGCGCGCGGCGGCGCGGCAGCTCGCGCCGGAGACCGCATGGCCCTCGCTGATGCGTGAGCTGGCCGGCGAGCTGGCGAAAAGCGGCGCGCTCGTGATGGGTGAGAACGGGGTCGAAGCGCCGGCCGGCATGGCCTGACGCTCGCCCGCTTGCCGTCCTGCATGACGGCAAGCGCGGCGCACCCAAAAAAAAACGCTCGTCCTTTTCCAGGACGAGCGTGAGTATCGTGCTCTGACGTGATCAAACTGTCGAGCCGATCATACTCGCGCGCGAATTCGCGTCGCATCGGTGATTTCCCTACAAACTGCCATCGGCGGACCGGCCGTGAAATGGCCCGGAATCCAAAACGTTTGCGCGGCGACGCGAACAATTGCTTCGTGCTCCGAATCGTTAAGTGACCGCATGCTGACGCAAAACGCATGTTCACGCGCGTGTCATATGTAACGTACAACCCCGCAACGAGTCACCCACCGAGTTGCAGACGCAACCATTCGAACACATGCGAGCACAGATACAGCCCGAGCCCGATCGTTCCGCCGATCACCGTGCCGTTCACGCGTATCATCTGCAGGTCCTTGCCGATCTTCAGCTCGATCAGGCGCGCGGTCTCGCGCGTGTCCCAGTGTCTTACCGTGTCGCGGATGTGATGCGTGAGGTAGCGCGCGAAATCGGGCGCCATCGCGCGCGCGGCGTCTTCGAGATGGCCGTTGAGTGACGCGCGCAGGTCCGCGTCGCCGGCCAGCGACTCGCCGAGCCAGCGTCCGGTCGCCGCCACTTTCGCGTGCAGCGTCGAGTCGGGACGCTCGAGGTCGTCGCGCAGCCACGTGCGCAGGCTGTCCCATAGCGCGTGCGTGTACTCGTTGAGCGCGCTGCCTTCGCGCAGGCTCGCCTTGAGCTCCTCGCCCTTGCGCTGGAACGCAGGATCGCTCTTCAACTGCACCACGAGCTTTTGCACCACCTCGTCGAACTTCTTGCGCAAGTGGTGCTCGCGGTCCTCGCTCACCTGCAGCAGCAAACGGTTCACCGCGCTTTCCAGCACGCGCGCGCCGCTGTCGCCTATCCACTCCGAGGGCAGGATCTTTTCGGTCCACGGAAACTCGCCCTTGAGCCCGTCCACGATGCGCGCCGCCACGAAGGCGCGCGTGCTCTCCTCGGCGAGCAGATGGCCGAGCTGATCGAGCATCTGGTCGAGCAGCTCCTGATGGCGGCCGTCTTTCGTGAGCGTGTCGAGAATCGCGCCCGCCGACTTCGAGAGATCGACTTTGTCGAGCGCGGCATTCAGGCCATCGCGGATGAAGCCCCGGATGCTCACGTCGTCGGTGAGGCCGAGCAGGCCCGACATCAGCCGCACCGCGTAGTCGCCCAGGTGCTGGGCGTTCTGGGGCGCAGTAAGCCAGGACGAGAGCCGCTCGACCGGATCGTGGCGACGGATCAGCCCAACGAGCGAATCGACGTTGAGAAACTTGTCATGCACGAACACGGCGAGCTCGTCGGCAATGCGGTCCTTGTTGCGCGGAATGATGCCCGTGTGGGCCGCGATGAACGGAATCGGCACCCGGCGGAACAGCGCGACCACGGCGAACCAGTCGGCGAGCGCGCCTACCATCGCCGCTTCGCTCATCGCCTTGATGCCGTCGATCACGAGGCCCGGCGGCGAAAGCGCCGTGACGACGAACACGAGCGCCGCCGCCACCAGCAAGAGGAGCGGGCGGCGCTTGGCGCGCTGGAGTTCGGCTTCGTCGTGGCTGGCGTCTGGCGGGGTCATGCGCGCTCGTGCACTGTCGTGCATCGTCGTGGTCAGGGAACCGCGACATTATGCGGCCAGCGCGTGAACGGCACGGTGTCGTCATGACGCGCCCTCGCTACCGGGCGCCAGGCATTCAGACGATTGGGTGAGCGTGTAGCCGGATTGTCGGGCAACGCGGCGGGACCGGTGCGCGCATGGCCGGACTGTCGGGCAACCAGGAGGGACCGGTGCGCGCGTGGCCGGACTGCCAGGCAACGCGGCGGGACCCACGTGCGGTCCGCCGCGCGTGCACCCGGTCCAGTCCACGACTGGGCGCGCGAGCGAGACGGCGCTCGCCAGCTCAAGCCGAAGACGTTTTCCTCCGCTGCGGCACGATCCGCCAGCCGAGGTTCACGCCCGCCGCCGCGAGCAGGATGAGCGCGGCGCCCGCCACCTGGAGCCACGCGAGGCGCTGCCCGAACGCGAAGCAGTCGACGAAGATCGCCACCACCGGGTAGATGAATGAGAGCGCGCCGGTCATTGCCGTGGGCAGCTTCTGGATCGCGCCGTAGAGCAGCACGTACATCACGCCCGTGTGCACGATGCCGAGCGTGACGATCTGCGCCCAGTGCACGGGCGTGGCGGGCAGCGTGCCGTAGTGGATGAACGGCGCGAGCGCAATTGCGCCGAAGGCCAGTTGCACGAGCGCGATCAAATGCGGCGGCGTGCCCTTGAGATGCCGCGTGATGATCGACGAGATCGCGTAGAGGAACGCCGCCCCGGCCGCGCAGGCGACGCCCTGCAGGTACTCGCCCGGCACCGCGAGTACGGCCGGCTGCACCTCCACCACGCCCACGAGCCCGACGAAGGCGAGCGCGAGCCACGCGACGGTTGAGGCGCTCACGCGCTCGCCCAGCACGAGCACGCCGAGGCCCACGAGCATGAACGGCTGCGTGTTGTAGACGGCGGTGGCCATAGAAATGGAGGCGCGCGAGTAGGCGGCGAACAGCAGCACCCAATTGGCGACAATCGCCGCGCCGCCCGCCATGGCAAGCGCGAGCGTGCGCCAGGGCAGCCTGCGCCGGAACAGGCCGAGCGCCGCGCAGACGAGCGCGAGCGTCGCGCCGCCCAGCACGCAGCGCATGAACGCCACGTTGATCGGTGATTGCTGCGAATCGACAACGAGCCAGCCAATCGTGCCGGACATCAGCATTGCGGTGACCATCTCTGCCGCGCCGCGGCGAATTTCTTGGGAAGCCATGGGAGGGCGCTCCTCGTGAGTATCTGACTGCAAGTTTACTCAGTGCGAAGCGCGCAATACATGGCTAAACTAAGGTCACATTATCTAAATGCCTTCGAATCGAAGGCGATCAGTTGGACACGCAGGTGAAATCATGACCAAACGCCCCGGAGTGCCTCTCCCCGCCCCGCTCGACGAGATCGACCGCGCCCTGCTCGCCGCGCTTGCCGACGATGGGCGCGCGAGCGTGAGCGAGCTGGCCCGCCAGATCGGGCTCTCCGCGCCGAGTACGTCGGAGCGGCTGAGGCGGCTCGAAGCTCAGGGGGTGATCGGCGGCTACACCGTGCGCATCGACCCGCGCGCGCTCGGCTACACGCTGCAGGCCATCGTGCGCGTGAAGCCCCTGCCGGGGCAGTTGCATCTGGTCGAAGAGGTGATCCGCCGGATTCCCGAATTCATCGAATGCGACAAGGTCACGGGCGACGACTGCTTCATCGCCCGGCTTTATCTGCATTCGATCGAGCAACTCGACGAAATTCTCAGCAAGGTCACCGAGCGCGCGGAAACGAGCACCGCCATCGTCAAGTCCACGCCCGTGGCACGCCGTCTGCCGCCGCTCGGCTGAGCGCGGGCCGGCGCCGTGCTGCGGGGCGCGCCCGCGTTACGGCGGGGCGCGCCGGCAGGCCGTCAGGCCGGCACGCCGCGCCGTCACTCCTGACGCTCAGTCGCCTCGAAGAACGAGAGGATTTCGCCGACGAGCGCCTCGCTCGCCTCCTCGGGAATGTAGTGGCCGCACGGCAGCGTGCGGCCGCTCACGTCGCGCGCCACCTTGCGCCACTCCGCGAGCGGGTCGAAGCAGCGCTCGACCACACCGTGCTCGCCCCACAGCACGCGCAGCGGGCAGCCCACCTTGTGGCCGCGCTCGATGTCGGCGCGGTCGTGCTCGAGGTCGATGCTCGCGGAGGCGCGGTAGTCCTCGCACATCGCGTGCACGGCGCCCGGCTGGCGCAGCGCCGCACGGTACGCGTCGAGCGCCTCGGGCGCGAAAGGCGCAAGCCCCGCGTGGCGGCTGCCCATCACACGCTCGATATAGGCATCGGGATTCGCGCCGATCAGCGCCTCGGGCAGTGGCTCGGGCTGGATCAGGAAGAACCAGTGGAAATAGAGCGTGGCGAACTCGCGGTCGGTCTGCTCGTACATCGCGAGCGTGGGCGCGATATCGAGCAGCATCAGCCGCTCCACGGCGTCCGGGTGGTCGAGCGCCATGCGGTGCGCGACGCGCGCGCCGCGGTCGTGGGCGCAGACAAGAAAGCGCTCGAAGCCGAAGTGGCGCATGAGCGCGACCTGATCGGCGGCCATCGCGCGCTTCGAGTAGGCGGCGTGGCTCGCGTCGCTCACCGGCTTGGACGAGGCGCCGTAGCCGCGCAGGTCGGTGGCGATCACGGTGAAGTGCTGCGCGAGATCCGCCGCGCAGCGATGCCAGATCATGTGGGTCTGCGGGTGGCCATGCAGGAGCAGCAGCGGCGGCCCTTCGCCACCACGGACCCCGTGAATCTCGACGCCATCCGCGGTGCGGACAGTGAAAGGCGTGTATCCCTCGAACGGCATGGCGGGTCTCCATCGTATCGTTGTTGGTCTGGCGAATATTGTAGGAGCGGTGTGTGGCGCGGCGCCCCGAATTCGGGCAGGAAAAGCTAGAAACCGAACACTCCCTCGACTCCTTCAAACCGCAGGCGCACCATGTGCCGAAAGCCACCCGCCTATAATCGAACGACCGTTTCATCGAGCGCCCAGCGTGTTATGGCCAGCCTGAAGCCGCGCTTGAACCCGGCTTGAATCCACCGTGCCGCCAGCAAGGAGACCTCGTCATGGCATTGCCCGCCGTCCTGCAGAACCTGTCGTTGCCTGTCGTCGGCTCGCCGATGTTCATCGTGAGCTACCCCGAGCTCGTGCTCGCGCAGTGCAAGGCGGGCATCGTCGGCTCTTTCCCAGCGCTCAACGCACGCCCCGCCGAACTGCTCGACGCTTGGCTCACACAGATCCAGGAACAGCTCGCCGCGCACAAGGCCGCGAACCCGGACGCCGTGATCGGGCCGATCGCCGTGAACCAGATCGTGCATCAGTCGAATGCGCGGCTCGAGCACGACGTGCGCGTGTGCGTCGAGCACAAGGTGCCGATCTTCATCACGAGCCTGCGCGCGCCGCCCAAGGAGCTGCTCGACGCCGTGCACAGCTACGGCGGCATCGTGCTGCACGACGTCATCAACCTGCGCCACGCCGGCAAGGCGCTCGAGGCGGGCGTGGACGGCCTGATTCTCGTTGCGGCGGGCGCGGGCGGCCACGCGGGCACGACCTCGCCGTTCGCGCTCGTGGGCGAGGTGCGCCGCATGTTCGACGGCCCCATCGTGCTCTCGGGCGCGATCGCCAACGGCGGCTCGATCCTCGCGGCCCAGGCCATGGGCGCCGATCTCGCGTACATGGGCACGCGCTTCATCGCCACGCGCGAGGCGCACGCCGTGGACGCCTACAAGCACGCGATCCTCGAGGCCAAGGCCGCCGACATCGTGTACACGAACCTCTTCACGGGCGTGCATGGCAACTACATCCGCGAGAGCATCGCCAACGCGGGGCTCGACCCGGACGCACTGCCCGAGTCGGACAAGTCGAAGATGAACTTCGGCGGCGATAAGGCCAAGGCTTGGAAAGACATCTGGGGCGCGGGCCAGGGCGTGGGGCTGATGGACGACGTGCCGTCCGTGGCCGAGCTGGTCGCGCGCCTGAAGAGCGAGTACGACGAAACGAAGGCGCGGCTGGGATTTGGGCGCTGACGGCGTCGTCAGGCCTGTTGGTCGGATGACGATGGCCCTGACGGCGTTATCAGGCCCGCTTGCCCGATGGCGATGACCGTGACGGCGTCGTCAGGCCTGCTTGCCGGGTGGCGATGGCCCTGCCGGCGTCGACAGGGCTGCTTGCCGGGTGGCCTCGGTGGTGCCGGCATCGTCAGGCCTGCTTACCGGGTGGCCTCGGTGGTGCCGGCGGCACCGCTCGCGCCGCCGCCTCGCGGATCTCTTCGACGCCCGGCCAGAGCGCGCGCTCGCCAAAGCGCTCGGCGAGGAAATCCACGAACGAGCGCACCTTCGCCGAAAGATGGCGTCGGCTCGCGTAAACGGCGTAAATCGGCAGCTCGCGCGGCGGCAGCTCGTCGACGAGCAGCGGCACGAGGCGGCCTTGCGCAATGTCGTCGCCGATCACTTCGGTGCCGAGCATCGAGAGCCCGCCGCCCTGCAGCAGCACCACGCGCAGCGCCTCGAGGTGATTGACGATCAGATTGCCGCCCGGCTTCGGGCGCGCGTGCCCCTCCGCGAACGGCGCGAGCTCCGCCGCCGAGGCCCCCGCGTAATGCACGAACTTGTGCTGCGCGAGCTCGGCGACGCTCTTCGGCACGCCGTGGCGGCGCAGATACTCGGGCGCGGCGCATAGCACGATGTGCGCGGTGGCGAGCGGCCGCGCAATCAGCGACGACGACTTCAGCCCCGAAGGCGACGCGCGGATCGCCACATCGAAGCCTTCGTCGATCAACTCGACCACGCGGTCCGAGAGGGTGATATCGACGGTGACCTGCGGGAAATCCGCCGCGTAGTCGGCCACCGCGCCCATCACGTGGCGCAGCCCGAACGCCGTGAGCGACGATACGCGCAGACGCCCCTGCGGCACCACGCTCGCGGCGCCCACGGCCTGGCCGGCTTCGTCGAGCTCGGTGAGCGCCTGGGCCACGCGCTCGTAGTATTCGCGGCCCGCCTCGGTGGGGGCGACGCGGCGCGTCGTGCGGTTCAACAGGCGCGCGCCGAGCTGCTGCTCGAGATGCATCACGTGCTTGCTCGCCATGGCCGCGGACATGCCCATGCGCTCGGCCGCGGCGACGAAGCTCGCCGCCTCCACCACGTGCCGGAACACTTTCATGCTGACGAGGGTATCCATCGGGCCGTTCTTTCCGCAAAAAATCGGGTTAATCAGGAAACAAGCAGGAAACAATCGCCAAGATTGTGCGCGCTTTATCAATATCGGGTAGTCAAACGCGCAGCCGCACCGTCGCTGGGGGCGCAAAAAAACCCCGCGCTGCGAATAGCGCGGGGTTTGGTGTTTGCTGCTTCAGACGGGCTGGCGCTTAGAACTTCGCGCGCAGGCCCACGCCGTAGGTCTGGCCCGACGACATGTTGTCGTAGTGGTCGTACATGTAGGCCGCGTAGACGTCGGTGCGCTTCGAGAGCGGGTAGTCGTAGCCGACCGCTGCCGTGTTGTGCGTCTGGTTCAGGCCGCCGCTGTCGCGCGAGTAGGCGTACGAGGCCATGATCGTGCCCGGGCCGGCCGGCACCGAAACGCCGCCCTGCGCCGTGTTCACGTGCCAGCTGCTGATGTCGCTGTTGTTGTTCGTGTACATGTACTGGCCGAAGAACTTCACGTACTTCAGGTCGTACGAGAGGCCCACCTGTGCGACGCCCTGGCTGCGCAGGCCGACGATGGTCGTATCGCCGCTCACGATGCTGCCGATGTCGCCCGGCGTGTTGTTGAAGTTCACGTACTGATAGACCGCCGTGGCCGCGAACGGGCCATGGAAGTACAGCGCCTGGACGCTCCACTTCTTCTTGCCGTTTTCGCCGGCCTGGTTGCCGAGCGCGTACATGGCCGTGCCCGACAGGCCGTTGAAGTTCGGCGTCGAGTACTGGATCGCGTTGTTCCAGCCCGAGTCGCCCACCACGCCCTGGTCGGTCGTGTAGGTCGGGAACGTCGAGAGCCCGAGGTACACGTGGTACACCATCGGCGAGAAGGTGTACGAATCGATGAACGGGTTGAACAGAATCGTCGAAACGAACAGCGGCGTCGTCAGGCGGCCCGCGGTGACGGTACCGTACGGCGATTCGATGCCGACGTACGCGTTGCGCGCGAAGAAAGTGTCGCCCTGGAACCGGCCGTACTGACCGTTCTGCGCGCGGAAGAAGCTTTCCAGCGTGAAGATCGCCTTGTAGCCGCCGCCCAGATCCTCAGCGCCCTTCAAGCCCCAGTAGGACGTCGACATGCCCCCACCGCCGACGTTCCAGGCCGTCTGACTGCCCGGGAAGCGCGTTGCCCCGACCCACTCGTCGACCTGACCATAGAGCTGGACGCTCGACTGCGCGAATGCCGACGACGACGCGGCGGCAAGCACGGCTGCAATGACACCCGCCTTGAGAGGCGTACGCAGCACGTGGCTGACGACTTTTTTCATGGGTTCTCCTGTCTCTTTGTCAAAAGGGATGATTGGCGGCTTTGGCGCTCGCGCAAACCGTTTGTTATCTCGTCGTTCGCAGGCGTGGCCGTTCTGGGCGGGAACCATCTTTGCGGACCATTTTCATGGACAAAAATAACGATTGTTATCGCCGGTATATCGGCCCGATTAGATTGCTCTCGACGAACCCCGGCTCGATGGATTGCAACGCCGGTTTCGCCGCAGCGCAGCATGACAGGCAACGGGCTCCCGGCCCGCATGAACTGGACCTCGGCCCGGTTTTTGCTGCTTCCCGGCCATGCCGGAAAGGCGCCAATTTAACGAAGCCGAGATTTGATGATGAAAGGACACTGTATGACGAGAGATTTCCGAAAAAGTGTGGTATCCACGCGTCAGTTTTGAGACCAGGACAGGGAGGAGCGAAGGGAAAAAAGAAGGGAGAGAGGCAAAACGCGCGCCAGAATGCGCGCGTTCTGATTGGCACGACGGACGCATCAGCATGCGCCCGCGGATCTGGCTGTGCAGTTAGTTGCTTTTGCTGGTCTAACTACATTAATTGCGATACGGCGCCGGCATCGGCGGACGGGGCACGTCGCCCCCGTTGCGCTGGAACGGGCGGTAGGCGCCGCGCTCCTCGTTATAGCGCGCGACGTCTTCGCGAATGGAACCGGCGCGGACCGGCGAATCGGCCGGCGGATGGGGCACCTGGCGCGTTTCTGCGCTCACGGGTTGGATCGGGCCGTGATAGGCCCCGAAGCCATTGCCATAGGGATCGCCATACGGGCTGCCGTTGGCATTGCCTGCGCGACGCTCCGGCTGGCGGGCGCCCTGGCGCTCGCGCCAGCCACCCTGGTCTGCCACGCGCATCGGTCCCGTGTTGTAGCGCCCGCCCGGGGCGCCGCCGTACCCGCCGCGCTGCGCGACGCCGTGCTGGCCGCCCCACTGCATGGGCATGGCCGCGCGCGGTGCCTGGTGCATCATGGGCGGGGCCTGAAAGCCGCCACCATGAAAACCACCACCGCCGCCGTGACCGACAAACGCAGGCTGGGCATGGGCGAACGCGACGAGGGCCGTCAATCCGGCCCCCACGATCCACTGTCCCATCCGTAACAACCCTGCGCGCATTGTGTCGATCACCTGCCCGACGTTCAGCATGGCTTACCGCCATTCGGGCCATGGCGGGCCGTTCCGGGAAGCGCACGTATGTCGCGCAACGATTGCTGCCGCAACGGTTTTTGAACGTTCCTTGACGGTAATTTATGGGCGTCCTGATAGGGTGTCGAGCCAAAAAGTGTTATGCCCTCGGAAGGGTTGTAACACCATGTTACCTCACGATTTTTCGGTCTTTGGGGACACTTCGTGCGGGCCTGTTTCATGCTTGAGAACAGCATCGGCTGGACTGCCGGAAGCCCGCTCGGCACGGCTTTGCGGATCGTCGGCACGCGCCGCTTTCGTCGTACCTGGTGCCCGGTCTTTTGCATGACGAATGAATCCCGCCGATGCACGTTTGCGCCGGTTGTCTCGCGCCAACCACATCGTGCCGGGGAGTCCTGAGTGCTACCGCTTCATGCGCTTGGCTCATCAATCGATTCTTCAAATGAATTTGCTTTTTCAATCGGCTTGCCGCGACAATAGAGCTCCCGATTCCCCGTGGCGCCCTGATCGAACAAAGCGTGCCGCGATGCGCACTTGAGATTCTCCGATGGCTCGTCCGAAATTCCTGCCCGATAACTTCACGCTGTGCCTTTTAGGCACAGTGACGCTCGCCAGCCTCCTGCCCGTGCACGGCCAGGCCGCGACGCCCTTCAACTGGCTCACCAACGTCGCCGTCGGGCTGCTGTTCTTCCTGCACGGCGCCAAGCTCTCGCGCGAGGCGATCGTGGCGGGCGCCACGCACTGGCGCCTGCATATCGTCGTGTTGGCAAGCACCTTCGTCCTTTTCCCGGTGCTCGGGCTCGTGCTCAAGCCGGTGCTCTCGCCGCTCGTCACGCCCGCGCTCTATATGGGCGTGCTGTTCCTGTGCACGCTGCCCTCGACCGTGCAGTCGTCCATCGCGTTCACTTCGATCGCGCGCGGCAACGTGCCCGCCGCCGTGTGCAGCGCATCGGCGTCGAGCCTGATCGGCATCTTCGTCACGCCCGCGCTCGTGAGCCTCATCGTGACGAATCAGGCCGCGGGCGGCACGTCGGCCTGGCATACGGTCTGGAATATCGTGCTGCAGTTGCTCGTGCCGTTCGTTGCGGGGCAATTGCTGCGGCCCGTGATCGGGCGCTGGATCGAGCGCAACCGCGGCGTGCTCAAGTTCGTCGATCAGGGCTCGATCCTGCTCGTGGTCTACGGGGCGTTCTCCGAGGCGATCAACGAAGGCCTCTGGCACCACACCCCGCTTGCGGCGCTTGGCGGCCTGGTCGTGGTCAGCGCGGTGCTGCTCGCGCTGGCGCTCGCCGCCACCATGTTCGCGAGCAAGAAGTTGGGTTTCTCGCGCGCCGACCAGATCACGATCATCTTCTGCGGCTCGAAGAAGAGTCTCGCGGCCGGCGTGCCGATGGCCAAGGTGATCTTCGCGTCGAGCGCCGTGGGCGCGGTGGTGCTGCCGCTCATGCTGTTCCATCAGATCCAGCTGATGGTGTGCGCGTCGCTCGCGCAGCGCTGGGGCGCCCGGGATATGAGCGCCGAGCGCGCGGAAGCCGGCGACGAGTCGCGCGCGGGCCGCAGCGAGCAGGCTGCAGCGGCTGGGCGGCAGTAAGTACGGCCAAACTTCAGACGAGAATGGCGCGGCAACGCCGCGCTAGACGAAGGCGCGCAGCTTTCGCTCGAATGCTTCGTCTGCGTCGAGGGAGGAAATCATGTCGTTGGCCGCGTTCATCAGCCGGCTGATATCTCGCGCCGGCATCTCCGCCGAGTTCTGAAATACCACCATCGACCGGAAATCCAGCTTCGCGGCATTGAGGTGCTGAAGGATGATGGTCGTCAGCATGGCCTTTTCTCTCGTCGCGACGCCGAAAAGGTACAAAGGCCTCGAGAAACCTGCCACGTAGAAGTCCACGGGATAGTTGGCCGCGTCTGCGAGATCCGGCACGAGATAGTGCTCGTGGATCGAGTCCGCATGGACGCAGGCGGCAAGCTTGCGCTTCAGGTCCTCGTAGAACGCGCTCTTCACTCGCACCTGATTCAGGAACGTCAGGTCGTGAACGCGCGTAATGGCCTGACCAAACCGGAAGATGCCCGCACCCAATTGGTCCGCCGGACTGTCCAGGTAGAACTCGCCGTCCTCCTCCTGAAGACCGATTTCCGCAACGATCTGACGAAAGACCCTGCCGCGCGTGCCTTCCTTCAATTTTGCGAGATCGTTGTCGTAGCTGAGGCGCATCAGCGTGCCACCCAGGTCGGTAATTCGGAATCCACCTGTCGGCAACGCATCAAGATAGATCGCATAGGCATCGCCATCGCCGAACGTGAAAGGCGTGCCGACGTAGAGCAAACCTCCCTCCTGCTGCACGACCCTGACGTCGGCGCATAGCGAAGCGCAGATGGCTTTTTGAATCGCTGCGACGTTCACGGTCATGGCTAGAGTGGCTCGCTATGAGGATCGTTGCCGGCACCGAATCCACGGATATTGCACATCTCGACCAAATGCGACAGCGCGCCAGCGAGATTGGCATAGGCACGCGTAGGCTCCGCAAAGCCCTCTTCACTTCGGTTAGCGCAGAGATAATGCGCTGTCGCGATATGAATGTGGCAACCGAAGCTGATTTTATCGCCCTCAAGTGCGTTGGTGTGCTCGTGGCTCGGGCCGTTGCAGCGCACGAGCATGACACTTTCGCGGCCTTGCCGCAGCCAGCGCAAACCCGCCGAATAACTCGCGCGAAGACGCGTACTTTGCCGAGTGAAGAGGGAGAATTCGTGGCTCCCCTCCACGCTGACGACGCGGTAATCAATGCGCAGATGACGCCCCTCGACGCGTTCACGTGCGCCCGGATTCGCAACGCGCTTCGCCATACCGATCAATTCGCTCAATCGCGCGTCGGTCAAATCTTCCTTTGCCATATTCAAGCCGATTCGAAGGGTTCGTAACTCGGCTGAACAGCCCTGCAAAACGTAGCCCGACCGCACTGCGAAGGACATCAGCCTTCGCCCGATTGTCAGCGAACAAACGCGCGTATGACGTGACGTATATCAGCGGCAGCCTCTTTGGCTTGCAAATACCGCATATGCCCCCTTCTGCCGGCCTCTCAGCTCAGCAAACATGACCTAAACCCGCCCGGTCAGCACGAGCCACAACATGACGATCAAGCCGGCGCACACGGTGCCGGACGGTCCGTAGCCCCATGTGCGGCTGTACGGCCACGCGGGCACGGAGGCGACCAAAAGCAAGTCCATAAAGAGCAGCAGAGAAATGCCGTGCAAGAGAACTCCGGGTCGAACAATGACCCGCGATGCCCCGCAATTGCCGTTCCCGGCCAGCTTGTTTAGTGATTTTTACTAAACATGTAAATTTATGTTTATTCGCGTCATTACGGGTATTTACGGGGGTTTTTAGACCCTGGTCAACGTTGTGTGGCGATATTTTTACTATACAATCGCCGCAAACCTGACCATATCGCGGCGCGCACCCTCTGCGCACGACCCGGGCATGCCCGCCGCGCGGCGTCAGCTAGCGCAGACAGGAACCATGGCGACCACCATTCGTGACGTCGCGCAGGCGGCCAACGTGTCGATCGGCACGGTCTCCCGCGCGCTGAAGAACCAGCCGGGCTTATCCGAGCTCACGCGCGCGCGCATCGTCGAAGTCGCGCGCTCGCTCGGCTACGACTGCGGTCAGCTGCGCCCGCGCATCCGCCGTCTCACCTTCCTGCTGCACCGCCAGCACAACAATTTCGCCGCGAGTCCGTTCTTTTCGCACGTCCTGCACGGCGTGGAAGACGCTTGCCGCGAGCACGGCATCGTGCCCGCGCTGCTTACCGTCGGCCCCGCCGACGACACCCTCCAGCAACTGCGCCTGCACGCGCCCGACGCCATCGCCGTGGCGGGCTTCGTCGAGCCGGAGACGCTCGCCGCGATGGTCGCGCTGCAGCGCCCGCTCGTGCTGATCGACCTGTGGGCGCAGGGCCTGCGCTCGGTGAACATCGACAACGCCGCGGGCGCCGCGCTCGCGATGCATCATCTGTTCAGCCTGGGGCGGCGGCGCGTGGCATTCATCGGTGGCTCGCTCGCGCACTACAGCATCGCGCAGCGCGCGCTCGGCTACCGGCGCGCGTTCTTCGAAGCGGGGCTGCTGTTCGATCCGTCGCTCGAGACCAGCATCGACGGCGGGCTCGATCCCGATACCGGCGCGGCGCTCGCCATGCAACGCCTGCTCGACGCCGCGCGCCGCTCTTCCGGCCCGTTGCCCGACGCCGTGTTCGCCTACAACGACGCCGCCGCGCTCGCCGCGATGCGCGTGTGCCAGGCCAGTGGCTTGCGCGTGCCGCAGGACATCGCGATCGTCGGCTTCGACGACATCCCCGGCGCCTCGCACGCCGCGCCCGCGCTCTCGACGATCGCTGTCGACAAAGAAGCGCTCGGCCGCCGCGGCGTCGAGTTGCTGCTCGAAGAAGCGCCCGAGACGAGTGAAATCGTGCTGCCCGTGCGGCTCGTCGAGCGTGCGAGCACGGTTGCAAGCGAGCGCATGCCGGCTGCTACATCGGTTAGCACACCGGTTGCGACATCGGTTGCCATGAGCGCGCCGTTGCGCACCGCGCCGACCGCCCGCGAAGCCCACGAAGCGCTGCTGAAGCCCCATCAAGCCTAGTCAGTCACGCCAACACGAGAACGCCATGACGAAGCCTTCAAACGCCGTCCCATCCCACAAGGCCCAACCGGCCAGCCAGGACCAGGCGGCCCACGCAAGCGTGCAAGCGGGTGCCGCGGCGCCCGCGGTCGCGAGCTTTCGCGACCGCGCGTTCCTGCTCGGCCATGTCGAGGACACGCTGCGCTTCTACGCGCCCAACGTGCTCGACCGCTCGGGCGGCTTCTTCCATTACTTCCGCGACGACGGCTCGATCTACAACGCCCACTCGCGCCACCTCGTGAGCAGTTGCCGCTTCGTCTTCAACTACGCGATGGCGTACCGCGAGTTCGGCGACCCGCTCCACCTCGAATACGCGCGCCACGGCCTGCAGTTCCTGCGCGAGGCGCACTGGGACCCGCATCACGAAGGCTACGACTGGGAGCTCGAGTGGCGCGACGGCAAGAAGCACACGCTCGACGCCACGCGCCACTGCTACGGCCTCGCGTTCGTGCTGCTCGCGTACTCGCACGCGGCGATGGCGGGCATCGAAGAGGCCCGGCCGATGATCGCCGCCGCCTTCGAGCTGATGGAGCATCGCTTCTGGGACGGCGCGGCGGGCCTCTACGCCGACGAAGCCAACGCGGACTGGCTCGTGTCGAGCTATCGCGGCCAGAACGCGAACATGCATACCACTGAGGCGTTGCTCGCCGCCTACGAGGCAACCGGGCACCTCGTCTATCTCGACCGGGCGGAGCGCGTCGCGTCGAACATCACGCTGCGCCAGGCAAAACTTTCGCAAGGCCTCGTGTGGGAGCACTTTCACGCCGACTGGTCGGTGGACTGGCACTACAACGAAGAGGACAGCTCGAACATCTTCCGTCCGTGGGGCTTCCAGCCGGGGCACCAGACCGAATGGGCGAAGCTGCTCCTGATCCTCGAGCGCCATCGCCCATTGCCGTGGCTGCTGCCGCGCGCGATCGAACTGTTCGACGCGGCCATGACGCACGCCTGGGACGACGATCACGGCGGCCTCTACTACGGCTTCGGCCCGGACGGCACGGTGTGCGACCACGACAAGTACTTCTGGGTGCAGGCCGAGACGTTCGCAACTGCCGCGCTGCTCGGCAAGCGCACCGGCAACGAGCGCTTCTGGGACTGGTACGACGAGCTCTGGCGCTATAGCTGGGCGCACTTCGTCGATCATCGCTACGGTGCGTGGTATCGCATCCTCACCTGCGACAACCGCAAGTACAGCGACGAGAAAAGCCCTGCGGGCAAGACCGATTACCACACCATGGGCGCTTGTTACGAAGTCCTGAACGCCTTGCCGGGCCGCGGCATGGCGCCCGCTATCGGACACGAGGCGGGACACGAGGCCGGACGCGAGACAGCCTTCGCGCAGGCGAACGGCACCGACGGCCGCGCATCGTAAGCGACTGAAAGCATCACGGCGCAAGATCGAAGCAACCTCGACGCAACGTCGAAACAAACTCGAAGCAACAGCGACGCAACAGGCGAAGGAACAAGCGATGAGCACCTGCAGCACTGGCCCCGACTTTTCTTCCGGCTTCCCGGCGTTCATTTCGGCGGGCGATATCCTCACCGATCTCGTGCGCGGCCCCGCGCCCGAAGGCACGGCGCACGCGTCGGCCGTGCCGGGCATGGACTCGCACTGGCGCGCGCATCCTGGCGGCGCGGGCTGGAACGTGGCGCGCGCGGTGGCGCGCCTCGGTCTGCCCACGGCGTGCGCGGGCGCGCTCGGCACCGACAACTTCTCCGACGAGCTCTGGAACGCGAGCGTCGCCGCCGGCCTCGACATGCGCTTCATGCAGCGCGTCGAGCGCGCGCCGCTGCTCGCGATCGTGCACCAGACGCATCCGCCCGCGTACTACTTCATCGGCGATAACAGCGCCGACCTCGCCTTCGATCCCGCGAAGCTGCCCGAAGGCTGGCGCGCGCATGCGAAGTGGGCGCACTTCGGCTGCATCAGCCTCGTGCGCCAGCCGCTCGGCGAAACGCTCGCGACGCTCGCGGCCGAGCTGCGCGCGTCGGGCGTGAAGATCAGCTTCGACCCGAACTACCGCAATCTGATGGCGCACGGCTACGAGCCGATCCTGCACCGCATGGCCGCGCTCGCCGATCTCATCAAGGTGTCCGACGAAGACCTGCGCATGCTGTTCGCCGATAAAAGCGAAGCGGAGGCTATTGCCGCCCTGCGCGAACTGAACCCGGCCGCCACGCTGCTCGTCACGCGCGGCGCGCAAGCGGCGACGCTCTACGCCGGCGATGCGGTGATCGAGGCGGCCCCGCCGCGCGTCGAAGTCGCCGACACGGTGGGGGCGGGCGACGCCTCCATCGGCGGGTTGCTCTTCAGCCTGATGAGCGCGCCCCAGCGCGACTGGCGTCAGCATCTGGCGTTCGCACTCGCGGCGGGCGCCGCCGCATGCCGGCGGCCCGGCGCGCATTCGCCCACGCTCGACGAAGTCGTCGCACTGCTCGCCGACTAACTAGCGGGCCCGCCCGCGCGGGCGGGCGCCTTGCAACAACGGCAACGCCTGGCCCGGCGCCGCGTCCGATGCGCGGTGCACGGCTGACATGAAAGCGCCGCGTCAGCGTCACATGCGTGCCCCGCAGCGGTCTGGTCAACGTGCTAGCATGGAATTTCCTTCCATGAGGAGCCCGCTATGGACGACGTCACCTACACCAAGGGGATCTACACGGCAGTCGCCACCGTGCGACCCATGAACGCCGGCCAGTACCAGGGCCTGGTCTCCCTGGCGCGCGACGACGGCGAGGATCTCGAGAACGCGGTCTACGAAGTGGACGGCGCCTCGGGAACGCCCGAAGAAGCTCTGGAAGAAGCCAAGGCGCTCGCGCACCGCCTCCTTGGCGAGCTCGAACTGTAAGGTGCAAGCGAGGGAAGCGCGAACCGCGCGGGGCGGCGATCCCGTCCTCGAAGGCCCGCTTCACGCGCGCCCCCGCAATGGGTCGGCGCTCGCGCGCGGACGGGTTTGACCCGGGGCCTGTTCATACCCGTAGCGGGCCCTGACCGGCTGCTGTGCATGGGACCAGAGAACGTGCTTTGCACCCGCTCTGGTCGACAGGAGATGAACATGGCCGAACAGCTCTTTCTCTATGGCGTCTACGCCATCCACGTGCATCCGCTCGAACTGCAGGGCGCGCGCTGGGACGCCGAATATCAGATCACGCATCGCGACAAGCCCGTGCAGCAGTGGGTCACGATAGGCGGCAACGAAGGTTTCGATGCGCCCGCCGTGGCCGTCGACGCCGCGCACCGCCAGGCCATCGCCGACATCGAACACGGCGCGGGCATTCCGAAGCCGCACGCGTTTCCGTGACCGGCGCGGGCGCAGCGCCCGCCTCCGAATGCTCGCTTGATCCCGCGCAGAGCCGCTGCGCGCGTGCACGCTTGTCCGGTTTCTCGGGGATTGCTACGCTTGGCTCCTCATTTCGCCCCCGGAAGAAGCGACCACCATGACACCCGAAATGCCGGAGCGCAACGCGTACGAGAATGCCAACGAGCCGGCGGCGCAGGACGCCGCCGCGGTGCACGCGCCGCCCGCCGGGGGCGCGGACAAGCAACCCGAAGAGACCTCGACAGACGCACTCTGCGCGTCGAGGCCTGCAGCGGCCACCCCCACTGCGGCGACATCCGCCGCGCCGGCGCCAGAGCCGGAACCCCATCACGGCATACCACGCAAGCTGCATTTCGGCTCGCGGAAGGTTCTCGTCTACGGCATGCCCGTGCAGACCTGGCGCGACTTCTATCACTTCGCGCTCACGATGCGCTGGCTCACGTTCTTCGCCTCGCTCGCCGGCCTCTTCATCCTGCTCAACGGCGTCTTCGCGTGCCTCTATCTGTTGGGCACGGCGCCCATTGCCAACCAGTACCCGCACGGCTTCCTCGGCGCGTTCTTCTTCAGCGTCGAGACGCTGGCCACGGTCGGCTACGGCGACATGCATCCGCAAACGATCTACGCCCACCTCGTCGCGACGCTCGAGATCTTCGTGGGCATGTCGAGCATCGCCTTGGCCACCGGGCTCATCTTCGCGCGCTTCTCGCGCCCGCGCGCGAAGATCCTGTTTGCGAACCAGGTGGTCGTGCATCCGATCGAAGGCCGCATGACGCTGATGGTGCGCGCCGCCAACGCGCGCCAGAACGTGATTGCCGAAGCGCAGGCGAAGCTGCGCCTGATCCGCGTCGAGACCTCCTCGGACGGCTACACCGCGCGGCGAATCTACGACCTCAAGCTCGTGCGCTCGGCGCATCCGCTCTTCACGCTCGGCTGGAACCTCATGCACATCATCGACGAATCGAGCCCGCTGTTCGGCGCCACGGCCGAATCGCTCGCGGGGCAGACCGCGGCGCTGCACGTCGTGATCGAAGGCTCGGACGAGTCCACCGCGCAGATCATGCAGGCGCGCCACATCTGGTCGGACTCGCAGATCCGCTGGCAGCACCGCTACGTCGATCTGATCACCGAGGTGGACGGGGTGAGCATCATGGACTACTCGCACTTTCACGAAGTCACGCCGTTCGACAGCGCCAAGCCGTACGGCCCGCACGTGATCTGACTCGCGGCCGCTCTCGCGGGCGCCCCAAGCCGGCTAGGGAGATCTTTCTCAAAATTAGCCCGCCACGGGCAGCCTGTCGCGCGAATCGCACCCGCGCCCGGTCAGTTAGCAAAATATTTCCGTCATTGGCGAGAAAAAATAGAGTCTTCTTCGCCGCCCTCCGTGGAGGGTGCACGACAGCAATAAATGGAGACTCCCCATGACCGCGCGCCCCGCGTTTGGCGACACGCCCGCCACCCCGCCCCTCGCTGATTACAAGCTCACCGACAACCTCACCGCCACGCGCGGCCGCATCTTCCTCACCGGCACTCAGGCGCTGATCCGCCTGCCGCTGATGCAGCGCGCGCTCGACCGCGTGCATGGGCTGAACACGGCGGGCTTCATCAGCGGCTATCGCGGCTCGCCGCTCGGCATGGTCGACCAGCAGGCATGGAAGGCCAAGAAGCTGCTCGAAGCCGCCGACGTGCGCTTTTTGCCCGCCATCAACGAGGAGCTGGGCGGCACGGCCGTGCTCGGCACGCAGCGTGTGGAAGCGGACCCGGAGCGCACCGTCGAAGGCGTGTTCGCGATGTGGTACGGCAAGGGCCCCGGCGTCGATCGCGCCGGCGACGCGCTCAAGCACGGCAACGCCTACGGCTCGTCGCCGCACGGCGGCGTGCTCGTGGTGGCGGGCGACGATCACGGCTGCGTGTCGTCGTCGATGCCGCATCAGAGCGACTTCGCCATGATGGCGTGGCACATGCCCATCGTGAATCCGTCGAACATCGCCGACATGCTCGAGTTCGGCCTGTACGGCTGGGCGCTCTCGCGCTACTCGGGTGCATGGGTGGGCTACAAGGCGATTTCGGAGACGGTGGAGTCGGGCTCGACCGTCGACCTCGATGCCATCAAGACCGACTGGCAAGCACCTGAAGGTTTTACCCCGCCGCCGGGCGGCCTGCACAACCGCTGGCCCGACTTGCCGAGCCTCGCGATCGAGCAGCGCCTCGCGGCCAAGCTCGACGCCGTGCGCGTCTTCGCGCGCGCGAACAGCATCGACAAGTGGATCGCGCCGAGCCCGCACGCGAACGTGGGCATCGTCACCTGCGGCAAGGCGCATCTGGACCTGATGGAAACGCTGCGCCGCCTCGATCTCACGGTCGAGGACCTCGACCGCGCGGGCGTGCGCATCTACAAAGTGGGACTCTCGTTCCCGCTGGAGATGTCGCGTATCGACGCCTTCGTCTCGGGCTTGACCGACGTGCTCGTGATCGAAGAGAAAGGCCCCGTGATCGAGCAGCAGATCAAGGACTACCTCTACAACCGCAAGGAAGGTGCGCGCCCGGCCATCGTCGGCAAGCACGCCGAGGACGGCACGCTGCTGCTCTCCGAGCTGGGCGAGCTGCGTCCTTCGCGCATCCTGCCCGTGTTCGCCGCGTGGCTCGCGAAGCACAAGCCGGCACTCGACCGCCGCGAGCGCGTGGTCGACCTCGTAGCGCCGCAGATTCTTTCGAACGTCGCGGATGCGGTCAAGCGCACGCCCTACTTCTGCTCGGGCTGCCCGCACAACACCTCGACGAAAGTACCCGAAGGCTCGATTGCGCAAGCCGGCATCGGCTGTCACTTCATGGCCTCGTGGATGGAGCGCGACACCACGGGCCTGATCCAGATGGGCGGCGAAGGCGTGGATTGGGCCGCGCACTCGATGTTCACGAAGATGCCGCACGTGTTTCAGAATCTCGGCGACGGCACCTACTTTCATTCAGGCATCCTTGCGATCCGCCAGGCCGTGGCCGCGAAGGCCAACATCACCTACAAGATCCTCTACAACGACGCCGTGGCGATGACGGGCGGCCAGCCCGTGGACGGCAGCATCTCCGTGCCGCAGATCGCGCGCCAGGTAGAGGCCGAAGGCGTCTCGCGCTTCGTGGTGGTGAGCGACGAGCCCGAGAAATACGACGGCCATCACGGCCTGTTCCCGAAGGGCACGACCTTCCATCATCGCAGCGAGCTCGACACCGTGCAGCGCGAGCTGCGCGAAACGCCGGGCGTGACCGTGCTGATCTACGACCAGACCTGCGCCGCCGAGAAGCGCCGCCGCCGCAAGAAAGGCGAATTCCCCGACCCGGACAAGCGCCTGTTCATCAACGAGGAAGTCTGCGAAGGCTGCGGCGATTGCGGCGTGCAGTCGAACTGCCTCTCGGTCGAGCCGGTGGAAACGGAGCTGGGCCGCAAGCGCCGCATCGACCAGTCGTCGTGCAACAAGGACTATTCGTGCGTGAACGGCTTCTGCCCGAGCTTCGTGACCATCGAAGGCGGCAAGCTCAAGAAGGCCGCGGGGGCCGCGTTCGATCCGCAGGCGCTCGCCGCGCGCGTGAATGCGCTGCCGCTCCCGGCCACGCATCTGGATAACGCGCCCTACGACATCCTCGTGACCGGCGTGGGCGGCACGGGCGTGGTGACGGTAGGCGCTCTCATCAGCATGGCCGCGCATCTGGAAGGCAAGAGCGCTTCCGTGCTCGATTTCATGGGCTTCGCGCAGAAGGGCGGCTCGGTGCTGTCGTTCGTGCGTTTTGCCGCGACCGATGCGCTGCTCAACCAGGTCCGCATCGACACGCAACAGGCCGATTTGCTGCTCGCCTGCGACATGGTGGTGGGCGCGAGCGCCGACGCACTGCAGACCGTGCGCCACGACCGCACGCGCATTGTCGTGAACACGCATGAGATTCCGAACGCGTCGTTCGTGCAGAACCCCGAAGCGAACCTGCACGCCGATGCGCTGCTTGCGAAGATGCGCCATGCGGCGACGGGCGGCGCCACGCTTGCGCAAGATCCGCTTGCGGCCTGCGATGCGCAAGCGCTCGCGCAACGTTTCCTCGGCGACACCATCGGCGCGAATATCGTGATGCTCGGCTTCGCGTGGCAGCTCGGCCTCGTGCCGGTTTCGCTCGCGGCGCTCACTCGGGCGATCGAGCTGAACAACGTCGCCGTGCAGGCGAATCTGCTCGCGTTCTCGATCGGACGCCTCGCCGCCGCCGATGCGGCTGCGCTCGAAGCGCTGGACACGCAACGCGCGGCGGCTGCAAAGGCGACGGTGCGCAAGCTCACGCAGACGCTCGACGAGCTGGTCGCGGATCGCGAGCAGCGTTTGCTCGCCTACGGCGGCGAGGGCTACGTGAAGCGTTATCGCGCGCTGGTCGACGCGGCACGCAGCGCCGATAAGTCCACTGATCAAGCGCTCGCGCGCGCCGTAGCGAACACGTTCTATCGGCTGCTCGCTGTGAAGGACGAATACGAAGTGGCGCGCCTGCACGCCGATCCGGCTTTCCGCGCCGCGCTCGAAGCGCAGTTCGAGGGCAAGGCCGGCAACGACTTCACGGTGAAGTTCAACCTCGCGCCGCCGCTCATCGCGCGTGAGAAGAACGGCCAGCATCCGCGCAAGATGCAGTTCGGGCAGTGGCTGTGGAGTGCGTTCGGGCTGCTTCAGAAAGGACGCGCGGTGCGCGGCACGTGGCTCGATCCGTTCGGCAAGACGCTCGAGCGCCGCATGGAACGCGCCCTCGCCGATGACTATGAAGCGACGCTGCGCGGTGCGCTCTCAGGTGTCACCGCAGAGCAAGCCGCCGATCTCGCGAAGTTCGCGAGCCTGTACCAGCGCGTGCGCGGCTATGGTCACGTGAAGCTCGCGAATCTCGCCTCGGTCAAGCGCAGCGAGCGCGAACTCGCCACACGCCTGAATATCGACGTGAAGACGAGCGCGGCGGTGAATGAGGCGCTCGCCTCGTTCAAGGGCGCGGGCGCATTGCGCGGCATTCCGGTGGTGGTTGCGAAATAAGCTGAGCTTTCAGTATCAGGCAAGCAAACGGCGCGAGTGCTTTACACTCGCGCCGTTTTTCGGCTTTGCGTTGCCGATGCTATATCCCATTGCTCGGAGCGTCATTCACGCCGAGAGTATCTCTGTTCATTCCTTCCACCACGCCGACCAGATCACTACCGACGAGTCATCGTGCTCAAAAGCGTCGAACGTTGCAGTCCATTCGAACACGCGTAATGCCGAATGGGTCCGCCAGACTGGTGACTTTTGAATCTTGCGTCGGAGATTCAATCTTGGGGAATATCAACAGTGAATGCGATTTTTATGCACATCGAATTCACGCCCTGAAAAATCGGACTTTACTGATTCTCCTGCCGCCAGGCCTCCACTGACGATATCCCGTTGCGCAGCTCGCGGGCGCCACTGCATCGCCGGTCACACAACCGGGCCGGTCGTTTTCGTCTACTTCGTGGAGGTATGAAAATGTCGGACAGGCAGGAATGTAAACACACCACCTACGCATTCGCTTCCGTTGGCTCACGCACCGAGCGCGGCGGATGGATCGACAAGGCAACGACAACACTGGCTTATCGCGGACTGACACTTGCGTGCATAGGTGACATCGTTCGATACGACGACAGTAGCGAAGCGACCATCATCGACGGCGCAGGTTTTGCGGCCGTTTGGAATGACAAGCCATTCGCACTTGTCGGTTCCCGCGTGAGCAATGGCGATCGCATTATCGAATCGCTACAGGACGCTCTCGGCATCAACGTTCATCCTGACATCCCAATCGCTGGCCTTTTTGATTCCGCCTACGTCTATCGAGAGGATGATCGAGACGGTGCGGAGCATGGGCATGCGTAAAGCGCTGGTGGTGCAAGGCAGTCCCACGACAACGGGGGGCGTTGTCATTGGCGGCTCGGCGACGCATATGACTGACCGCGGAAAACCGTTTGCGCTGTAAGGCGACGAAGCAACGTGCGGCAAATGCAAAGGGAAGTTCAGGATTATCGGCACAGCGGCGCAACGATGTTATGGCGGAAGAGCGGGAGTCGTCGAGGGCGATCTCGTTTTGTGCCCGTGCGGACAAAACCGCGTGATGGCGAGTCCCAATCCGGGATGCTTCTACGAAGACGGCGACGATGCGGGCGATGTTGCCGAACGGACAGCAGACGCTACAACAGCAGCGCCTGCCGTGTATGACGAACAGTATGTCCTGCGCAACGGTGCGACGGGGCAGCCGCTTGCGGGTGTGCCCTACGAAATTCGGACTGCGCTGGGACAGGTGATACGCGGTGTCACTGATGGCCGGGGGCGTACGCAGCGCATTTCGAGCAATTCATCGGAAACGCTACAACTGTCGGTAATCGCGGGAGACGGTAATGTCTGACAACGACTATGTGGTTGTTCATAGCTCGGCGGCAACAAACTCGACCGTGGGATCGCAGGTCCATGTTGACCTCAACGTGACCCCCATCTGTCCGAACATGACAAACACGCAGTTTGCGGCAATAGTCAAACGCGAGCGTGATGCGGGTGTCGAATTAATTAAAGACCGTATTGCGGAGGTTGCCCGATGGGATGCAAACGAACAGCTACGCGCTAAAACGTACTTTGGGCGTGCGGATGAAGAGATTCGAAGTACGCTAGCCGCCGGTCTTCCACGCTTGCTCACAGCTATGCAAGAGCTAGTGCCAGAGAAAATCGTGCGATGGGACAACGCTCTGAATAGAAATCTGACGTGTGCAATTGTACCTGACAACGGCAACAACCGCGCCGGCGTATGTAAGCCGGACTCGCAAAAGCGAATTATCGCAATTTACTCAAAATTCTGCAGCGATTCAAACGGAGAGTTATTTCACGCCGCAAAGGTAAAGATTTTGATCCACGAATGCACCCACTACATCGACACCTTTAATTCTGAGGATATAATTTACGGAGACACTGAGATCGGCATGAAAATATTTGCCCTGCAAAATCCAGATTGCGCCATCAGGAATGCAGACAGCATAACCGGTTATATCGCGACATTCGACAAGGTAGTTATCAAGTGATAGCGATAAAAAATTTCAGATTCCGTATCGTGGCAACTGCCCTTTTCATATCGGCGTGCATTTGTGCATCGGCCAGTGCCTGCACCATCGGCGAGGAGGCACGTGTTCAGTTGCCACTCAACACGATCACACTCTCCAACGCTGGCAGGCTCAGGATTGCTGACAGTGTGATTGAAGCAAAGAAATGGCCCGAGGTCCAAATTCAAGCGATTGTCATTGCCGGAGCATATGTAGGCGAGCGCAATATTGATCGTTTGAAGGCAGCCCGCGCCGAGAATGTAAAAGCATATTTGCAACAGCTTGGCATCAAGACCGAAAATATCTTGATCGACAGGAAAACATTTACGGATGAAATGGTGATGAGACGTTCCGATGGAACCCTCGATGTTCATCAGATCATCGTTGAGCTAACGCCTATTTGTAAGGGCAGTTGCGCATGGCTATGTGACGATCCACGAGTTACACCGCATAGTAGGGCTATCAAGTAATGCGGATTGCCTCGAAGAGAGTATCGTGAGGCCGTGAGAAATATTTTGCTTGCTGCCGCGCTACTTCTTTGTCTCACCATTCTTCAACAGGCGAATGCCTGCAACATATCCGAGGACATGCTCGAGAGTGTTCCGCTGAACTACACGGGCATACCTAATGCCTACCGTATCAAGATGGCAGATAGGGTAGCGAACGCACGACAATGGCCCGATGTTGAAATTCAAGCGCAAATTGTTGCAAGTTCGTATGTTGGAGAAAAGCACCCCGCGGAACTGGCGGAATCAAGGGGCAAGAAAATCAAGGAATATCTGATTCAACTCGGCATCAAGCCACAATATATTTATATCGATACACACATCACCCGTTCGCCCTACCCGACTGATAGCACAGGGCGAGGTGGATATATGCAAATCGGCGTCAGCCTTTTGCCGCTTTGCAAGGGAGGTTGCGAGCGCCTTTGCGACAGCCCGCGCGTCACGCCGAACACCAAGGCGATCAAGTAGGTGGCACACACGCCGATGCCGTGTGACATGATCTGCCTCGGCAGGGCACGTTCACCGGCAAGCGGAATGCGCCAGTCTGTGCGCTTGCTATCGATGGGCTATTACATGCGATCCCGAACGCTGGCGCGGAAACACAAACGCTCAAGCCACCTCCTCCGCCAGCCAGTCCACATCCCCACACAACACGCACAAACGATCACCCACCTGCACCGCCATCGAAAGCGTCACGCATGGCAGCGCCTCGTTAATCGACAAATACGGCGCGCTCACGTGCACGCGCCCCGGCGCCACCAGCGCCGCGCGAAAATACGGCCGACGCAGCCAGTTCGCGCCCTGAGCGTCATCCAGCGGCAAGAAACGCGCATCATGCTCGGCGCGGTCCACACGCAACACCACGTTGCGCCCCGCCTGCCTCCCGTTCGCGTCAAGCAAGAAGCAGCGCGCCGCATGATCGAGCGCGAGAAAATTCCAGCACACCTCTTCCAGCGACTCGCCCGCGCCAAGCCGCTCCGCCGCGCGCTCGAACGCGCGCACGTAGGGTGCGAGGCGGCTCGCCGTGCCGCGCTCGCGTGCTTCGGTCTGCTGACGAAATCGCTCCGTAGCCTCGCCAATCACAGCCTGCGCGTGCGCCGCATCCGTGAGCCCGGGCGCGGGCCGCGCGAAGAAAAAGCCCTGCACGAAGTCGGCGTTGCACGAGAGCGCGAGCTGCGCCTCCTGCTCCGTCTCCACGCCCTCGATCAGCACCAGCTTGCCGGCCTCATGCAGCAACGCGACGAGCGCGGGCAGCGTCGCGGCCATATCGGCGCGATGCGCGGCGTGCAACAGCATGATGCGGTCGAGCTTCACGATATCGGGATTCAACTGCCATACGCGGCCGATATCGACATGCCCCGCGCCGAAGTCGTCGAGCGCGATGAGAAATCCGCGCTCGCGGAACTCGGCCACCGCGTGCGCGAGCGCGTCGAGATCGGTCGCATCGGCTTCGAGCACCTCGAGCACGACACGCCGCGGCGGCAAATCGAGCCGCAGCAAGTTCGCCAGCAGCGCCGCCGCGTGATACGGCTCGATCAGCGTGCCCGGATGCACGTTCAGAAAAAGCCACTCGCGCTCCGCACCGAGCAAGGCGAAGTTTTCCAGGTGCAGCGCCTGCGCGAGCCGGTCCACCTGGAGCAGCTCGCCGACGCGCGCGGCTTCGCCGAACACGTCGATGGGCGAAATGGGCCTGTCGAGCGAGTCGTGCGCGCGCAAGAAACCCTCGTAGCCGATCGCGCGCATGTGCGAAAGACTGAAAACCGGCTGAAACACACTTGTGAGCGTGAGCTCGCCATGCTGCACGCTATAGCGCTCCAGCCCCGACGCGACGCTCAGATCGAAGCCGTGCGGCGCCGTCTTGTCCTGCTGTTCTGTGATCATGCTTTCCTCTTCGCGCAAGTTGATCGCCGCGGCTGGCGTGCCGGCGGTCCCTGCGTTGCGCCTCCGATGGCCATCAAGCAAGGTCCGTGCACACGCACGTCGCGACCCGGCCCGCATCGAAACTCGCGCCGCCGCCCACGCGCATGCGCGCTCAACGGGCATGCGACACTTCGGGGCGCACCAAAACCGTGCATTACGCTCGCTCGTTCCTGCATGACAAGGCGCGCATCGCCCGGGTACGCACCGCCCCTGCCCGCTTCGCGGCGTCCAGAGCCGTCCTCAAGCTACACTGTCCGCCAGCCGCCGCCTGCCTCGTGAGGCACCTCAGCATCCGTTCGCAACGCTTCCGCATTAAAGGGACGCACCACGTCCCCGTCTTACCGCATCGATGGAAACCCTTTTCACCGTTCTCATTCTGCTCCTTGCCGTGGCGCTTTCGGGCGTCATCGTGCGTCTTCTGCCCGTCAAGCTGCCGCTGCCGCTTTTGCAGATCGCCATCGGCGCGTTGCTGACGTTTCCGCGCATCAATCCGCACGTGACGTTCGACCCCGACATCTTCATGGCGCTGTTCATTCCGCCGCTGCTATTCGCCGACGGCTGGCGCATGCCCAAGCGCGAATTCTTCATGCAGCGCCGCTCGATCCTGATGCTCGCGCTCGGACTCGTGCTGTTCACCGTGGTGGCGGTGGGCTATTTCGTGCACTGGCTCGTGCCGCAGATCTCGCTGCCGGTGGCCTTCGCGCTCGCCGCCGTGCTCTCGCCGACCGACGCCGTGGCGCTCTCGGCCATCGCCGGCAAGGACAAGATTCCCGCGCAGCTCATGCACATCCTCGAAGGCGAAGCGCTGATGAACGATGCGTCGGGCCTCGTCGCGCTGAAGTTCGCCGTGGCCGCCGCGCTCACGGGCTACTTCTCGCTGCGCGAAGCCACGCTCAGCTTCTTCCTGATCGCGGCGGGCGGGCTTGCCGTGGGCGCGGCGATCGGCTGGCTCTTCAGCTTCGCGTCCGCGCGCTTTCTCAACGTGACGGCGGAAGGCGACCCCGCACCCGGCGTCGTGATGACCATGCTGATCCCGTTCGCGGCCTACCTCATCGCCGAGCATCTCGAAGTGTCGGGCGTGCTGGCCGCCGTGGCTGCGGGGATGATGATGAACTACACGAGCGTCGCGCTCACGGGCCCGGTTTCCTCCCGGGTGCGCGCGACCAGCACGTGGTCGATGATCGAATTCATCTTCAACGGCATGGTGTTCACGCTGCTCGGCCTGCAGTTCCCCGGGATCCTCGGCAAGGCGCTGCTCGACGCGCACCACACGAGCAACGTGCAGATGCTGCGCCTCATTGGCTATATCGCGGCTGTGCTGGTGGCGCTCTACGCGATGCGCTTCGGCTGGGTGTGGCTGCTGCGCTGGTTCGCGAGCCGCAGTGCCGCGCGTCACGGCGTGGCCAACGCGGTGCCGGGCCTGCGCACCGTGGCGATCACAACGGTGGCGGGCGTGCGCGGCGCGGTCACGCTCGCGGGCGTGCTCTCGCTGCCCGTGGCGCTCAACAACGGCGCGCCGCTGCCGGGACGCGACAGCGCCATTTTCATCGCCTCGGGGGTGATCCTCGCCTCGCTGCTGGTGGCGATCGTCGGGTTGCCGCTGCTGCTGCGCGGCGTGAAGCGCGGCGCGCATCCGGCACACGCCGCAGAGGAACGCGCGGCGCGCGCGCAAGCGGCGCAGGCCGCGATCCGCGCCGTGGATGCGCTGCACGAAAAGGCCACCGAGGACATGGACGAACAGCAGGCCGCCTACGCCGCCGACGTCACGGCACGCGTGATGGACACCTACCGGAGGCGCCTCGCGACTGTCGACGCCGACCGCGATCGCGCGCGGCACGCGCGCGAGGCGGAGGCGCTCGAAATGCAGATGCGCCTGGCGGCCATGCGCGCCGAACGCGCGACGCTGGTCGATCTGCGCAACCGGCAGACGATCAATGACGAGACGCTCGTGAAGCTGATGCGTGAGGTGGATCTTTCGGAAACCGCGATGACGACGCGCGGGCGGAATCGGGGGTAGGCGCGAGAGCACGCCGCGAGCGCGCTGCGCGGTCGGCGCGGTCGGCGCGGTCGGCGCGGTCAGCGCGGTCAGCGCGGTCAGCGCGGTCAGCGCGGTCAGCGCGGTCAGCGCGGTCAGCGCGGTCAGCGCGGTCAGCGCGGTCAGCGCGGTCAGCGCGGCGAGATCATAAAGCAGCGCACAAAAAACAAACGCGACGCCCTTTCGAAAAAGGCGTCGCGTTTTTCATTCACGCGATTCACGCGCGTTTGCGCATGGCACTCAACGCGCCTTTGGCGCCCGAAAGCGCCACCTTCAACCGCCCTTAAACCACCGCTCCCTGCGCCGGCTTCTTGCGCAGCAGCGCGTAGAGAATGATCGCGCCGAAGGTCGCAGTACCGATACCGCCGAGCCCGAAATTACCGAGCTTGAGCGAGAAGTCCCCCGCGCCGAGCACGAGCGTGACGGCGGCCACGATCAGGTTACGGTTATCCGAGAAGTCGACCTTGTTGACGACCCAGATACGCGCACCCGTCACGGCAATGAGGCCGAACACGACGATGGACACGCCGCCGAGCACCGGCCCCGGAATAGTCTGAATCACGGCGCCGAACTTCGGCGAGAAGCCGAGCACGAGCGCGATGAGCGCGGCGATCGCGAACACGAGCGTCGAGTAGATCCGCGTGACGGCCATCACGCCGATGTTCTCGCCGTAGGTCGTCACGCCCGTGCCGCCGAGGAAGCCCGAGACGATGGTGGCCAGACCGTCGCCGATGAACGCGCGGCCGATGTAGCGGTCGAGGTTCTGGCCCGTCATGGCGGAGACGGCCTTGATGTGGCCGAGGTTTTCCGCCACGAGGATCACGGCGATGGGCACGAGCATCGTCATCGCGTGCGGATCGAACACGGGCGAGGTGAACTTGGGCAGACCGAACCAGGCGGCGTTCGCGACGATCGCAAAGTCGATCGGCTTGCCGAGGCCCATGCCGTTGGTCACGATCGCATAGATCACATAGGCGATCACGAGGCCCACGAGAATCAGCAGGCGCTGCAGCATGCCGCGCGTGAAGACGGCCACGCCGCCCACGCAGAGGATGGTGACGAGCGCCATCGACGCATCGAACTCCGAGCCGTTCACGCCCTTCACAGCGGTGGGCGCGAGATTCAGGCCGATCACGGCGACGATCGCGCCGGTCACGACAGGCGGCATGAGCGTCTCGATCCACTTCGTGCCGATGACCGAAACGAGCAGGCCGATCAGCGCGTAGGCCACGCCGCACGCGATGATGCCGCCGAGCGCGACCGGGATATTGGTGTTCGGCCCGTGGCCGCCGTAGCCCGTGACCGCGATCACGAGGCCGATGAACGCGAAACTCGAGCCGAGGTAGCTCGGCACACGCCCGCCCACGAGAACGAAGAACAGCAGCGTGCCGATCCCCGACATGAATATGCACAGGTTCGGATCGAAGCCCATGAGCAGCGGCGCGAGCACCGTCGAGCCGAACATGGCGACGACGTGCTGCACGCCCATCGCGAACATCTGCGGCCAGGGCAGGCGCTCGTCGGGCGCGACGACGTTCTGCGCGGCGCTCGCTTGCACGCGCCAGCGGGGAAACCAGGAATCGGACATAGGGGGCTCCTCTTGTGCCATTGTTGACCGTGGTGCACCGGTGACTGCATCGGCTGCCGGCGTGGTCTGGTTTTGTCTTTTGTGGGGGAGAAATCACGCGCGAGTGTACGGAGCCGCAAACGACGTGGCAAGGCGGACGTGCGCCTGTGGGCCGGACGAAACAATGCGCCGCGCAGGGAAGGCAGGGCGCGCAAGGCCCCGCCGTACGGGAGTTTCGGACTTCTCCTATATCGACGGAGACACCCTGCACTTAGACTGAACTTACTGCGTGACCCCATGACAGTTCATGCAGAGGTTGTAAATGTAAACTCTCCGACTTCCCGCTCATGCCCGTGTGGCCTGAGCGGCTTTTTTTTGCCCGGGTATTTTTCGACGTCGTCTTTGCTGGAACCGGCGCGGCTCATCGTGACGCCGCGCCGCCTGGTTGCGGCCTCAAGCGAATGCGTCCCGGGCGAGCTCCCGCACGTAGTTGCGCACGTCCTCGGGCCAGTCCACGCTCCACGCCTCGAAGCGCGTGCGCTCGCCTGCATACAGCGCGCGCAGCGCTTCTTCATAGCCCGGCAGGTTGCCGGCCATCGCGGTCATGAAGCGATGCACCGCTTCACGCGATGCCCGCACGCGGTCCTTCGACTCGCTCGCATGACGCGCGCTCTCCACGAGCCGGCGCAGCACCACCGATGCGCCGCCCGGCTGCTCCGCCAGCCAGTCCCAATGCCGCGGCAGCAGCGTGACCTCGCGCGCAACCACACCTAGTTTGGGCCGTCCGCGGCCGCGCGGAGTCTCTGCGTCGGGCTCATCCGGCTGTGCCTGTGCGCTCTCTTCGGTCTGGGATTGCCACGCCGCGTCGGCGGCAAGGCGCGCGGCCACGTCTGCGGGCCTGCCGCGCAGATCGAATTCCACCGGCCTCGCGTCGCGGTCGTCGAACACCAGTACCGATGCGCTCTCGCCGCCCTCCAGTGCCGCCTTCACCGCCAGCGCCACGTCGAGCGGCGCGCCGCGCGCGATCAGCCGCGTGCCGGCAAACGCTGTAACGCCCGCGCCTTGTGGCATGGGCTCATTCGTCGATGTCATGTCTTGCTCCTGTGTCGAATCACGGAGCGAATATTACCCGGGTAAATTACATGACGCAATATCATCCGGGTAATATTTGATTGTGCTCAAGTTGCAGCCTCGACGGGCGTGAGCGCTTCATTCCTCACGCAAGCCGACGATCGCGCCCGTCTCGATCCACATGCGCCATTGGCTCGCGAAGTCGAACGCTTCGTCGATGGCGAACGCGCATTCGAGCGCTTCGTCGAGCGTCGCGCCACGCTGGAGCGCCAAGAACGCCTCGTGCGCGGCCTGTGTCTGAGCTAGCGCAGCGGGCCGCCAGCGCGGACGCACGACGAGCGTCCAACCCGGCGTATCGATGCGTTCGGGCCATGCGTTGCGGCTTTTGTCGTCGAGGCTTTGATCGTCAAGGCTTCCGTCCGCAGGCTGATGCGCGCGCCAGATCGCGAGCGCCGCGTACCGCGACGCAAGCGCGGCACACGCCGGATGCACGGCGAGCCGCGCCGACATGAGACGCTCCGCGCCGATCGCCTGCCACTGCGCCGGGCCAAGCGGCTCGGCATCGGCCGCAAAGGCTGCGACATGCAACGCCCATTCGAGACGCGCGACATCGCCGAAATACGCGTAGCGCGCGTCGGTCTCGTAGCGTTCGATGAAGGCCGGCAAGGCCGCGCCGAAGCGATTCAGATCGGCGTCGCGCGAAGGATGGGCTCTCGCATAGTCGCGCGAGAGCCCATCGAAGTAAGCATCGCCGACGAGCGCGAGGAGCACCGGATACGCACTCGCCAACGCGGCGCGCCGTGCCGCGCGCACGTTGCCGCGATAGAGGCCAAGACGCTCGTGCAAGTCAGCGTCTGGGGCGGCGGGCTGAAGATGGGCGGCGAGCGCGGCATCGGCGGCGGGATCGTCGAGCGCTGCGGCAAAGGCCATCTGCAGCGACGTCAGCGTTTCACTCGCGCTCATGTTTGCACCTGCACACTCGCTTGCGGATCGTGCGCGATCCGTGTCATGCGCTCGCGCGCGAGCTTCGCTTCGTCGATGAGCACATCGAGCGGCGGCACGGCGGTGTCCCATTCGATCAGCGTGGGCACCGGGCCGAAACGGCGCAGCGCGGCCTCATAGAGCATCCAGACTTCAGGCGCGACGCGCGAGCCGTGATCGTCGATCACCGCCGCCGCCGTCACTCGATGCCCCGCGAGATGCAGTTCGCCCACCGCCTCGCGCGGCAGCGCGGCCATTGCCTCAAGCGCGTCCTCGCCGTGATTGCATTGATTCACGTACAGATTGTTCACGTCGAGCAGCACGCCACAGCCCGTGCGGCACGCGAGTTCTTCGAGGAAGGCCGTCTCGCCGCAGGTATCGTCGCGAAACCGCACGTACGTGGAGACGTTTTCGATCAGCACGCGCCGGCGCAGCGTGTCCTGCATCTGCGCGACGCGCGTACAGAGATGATCGAGCGACGCCTGCGTGAGCGGCATCGGCAAGAGATCGTGAAGTGCGGCGTGAGGCGTCGCACCCCAGCACAGATGCTCGGAGACGAGTGCGGGTTCGATGCGCTCGACGAGTCGCTCGAGGCGCGCGAGATGCCCTTCGTCGAGCGGCGCGGCAGAGCCAAGCCCGAGGCCCACGCCGTGCAGACTCACCGGCAAATCGCGGCGCACCGTTTCGAGCACGTGCAGGTCGTAGCCGCCATCGCCGAAATAGTTTTCGCTATGGACCTCGACCCAGTCGACCGACGGTGGCCCCTGCATGAATGCGTCATAGTGCGCGTGACGCAAACCGATGCCAACGCCCTGTGCCGGAAGTGTGCGCGAAGGGGTTGGCATCATCGTGTGCATGTCTCGAGCAGGCTAGCGGCAGCGATCATGTTGGGGCTCGGATTGAGCCGTTCTGCGCCATGCATTTCGCTGCTCATTTCGCCGCTCTTGCCACGGCTTACTTTTCCGGCGTGCCGCCGAGCTTTTCGCAGGTGCCCTTCGGCATGGCCTTGAAGTCGCCCTTGTCGTGGTCGACCTTGGCCTCGCCCGCGCAGTCGTGCACGCCGGTCTTGCTCGCGCAATCGTTCTGGCCGGCCTTGGCGACGCCATAGCAGTTCACAGTTTCGTCGGCGTGCGCGATGCCTGCCGTCGCCAGACCCGCCAGCGCGGCGGCAATCACAGCCTGACGGCCGAGTGCGTTTTTCATGGAAATCTCCTCGAAGGTTGCCGGCATTGCATCAGCCGTGAGAACCGTGCCGCGCGCGGCCTCATGCGCACTATTTTGCCTCACCGCCAGGCAGACGACGCACGCGCGTGGCTGCGAGCTTCCGCCATTCGCTTTCAGCATCCGGTTCAGCGGCAATTATCTTCATTTTGGTAATGATGTTTGCCGTATCTCGATATTTATCTGCGAAGTGCGCTGCAATAAAGTTCCATCAACGAATCGAACAACTCGATTGTTACGGTTCAAATGATAAATTTTGGAGGTTAGTAACCATGAAGACCCTGATTGCTGCAGCGCTTGCCGCTACCGTTCTTGCCGCCCCGGCCCTGTCGTTCGCTCAAGAAAGCCAGCCGGTGACCCGTGCCCAGGTGAAGGCAGAACTCGTGCAACTCGAACAAGCCGGCTATCGCCCGGGCGTCTCGAGCCCGTACTACCCGGAAGACCTGCAAGCCGCACAAGCGAAGGTCGCGCAACAAAACGCAACGGCTGAAGCCACGGCCTACGGCGCCTCGACGAACGGCTCGACGCAAGCCGGCAGCCGCGTGACGACGAACGCCAAGTCGGTTTACTTCGGCCAGTAATCGCGGTCGAAGGCAGCGCCCCGTACGGCGGCGCGCTGAGTGAAGTACACCAGACGGGCCTGCTCTCGATGGAACTCGAGAGCAGGCCCGTCAGTCTTTGTGCTAACACGTTAGTTAACGTCGCCTCGCGCGCTGCGCGGAGCGCACCCACAGAAAACCTCCGCCGCCGGTGATCCGGCGGCTTGGACACCGGTGTCCGGGCCTTTTCCACTTTGCGTGGCTCTGGGGTGGCATTGATCGCCGTATCGGTTCGCGCCGTCTAGCACCGGCGCGCGAACCCGCCCTTCCCCGCTTCTCCCGCCCGCCCCGCCGATTATTCCGTGGAAACGGTATCGGCGCGCACGCCGCTTTGCGCAGGATCCGCGCGTTTGAGCCGTGCGAGGCGCGCGCTCGTCGCCTGAACCAGCATGGCGACGGCCGCCGCTTCGACGAACGCGAGCGTCGAAGCCTGATGTGCGAGCGTCAGCGACAGCACCAGACAAAACGCCGCGAACCCGAACCGCCCGAGCACCATCCCACGCAGCAACGCGATGACGAACGCCGCGCCGTGCGCGCGATGCGACGACACCGCCAGCACGCTGCTGAGCAGCGGAAACACCGCGAACAAGCCGCTCCACACGGGGCCGAGGCGCGTGGACATCGCCGTGACGGCCAGCGTGAGCGCGGCGCCCGCAAACATGCGCCCGGCGAGATCGGTGCGCATGAGCGGCGCGCCGGCGGCGACCACGGTGCTGCGCGGCAGGAAGGTCTGGCCGAAGAGCGTCGCGGCCAGCGCCACGCCGAGCGCCCACGGCCACGACACCGGCAGGCGCGACAGCACGCACGCGGCGGCGAACCATGCGGCCAGCCCCACCGCGAGCGCGAGCCACCAGGGCCGCGCGCGGCACGTCCAGGCGTAGGCGAAATTGAACGACTCAGAAGCGAGGATCGCGTAAAGCGAGAGCGTGGCGGCGCGCGCGCCGAACGCATCGCCGTGCTGCATCACGAGCAGCCAGAGAATGGGGCCCGCGATTACTGGCAACCCGGCGAGCCAGCCCGCGACCTTCGGCCCCCAGTGCTTGCCGGCCATCGACACGAACAGCAGGAAGAGCGGGACGAGCGTGAGCTTGAGGGCGAGCATCGGGGCTGAAGACGAAGATGAAAGACGAACGGGCGATGGTAGCAGCGCATTCGCCGATGCGCTGGCTGTCTTTCTGATTGTCCGGATCTGCGTTGGCCGCCGCCGGTGGGAGACGCGCGCCCGAACACCGATGCCTAGAAGCGGTGGCGGATACCCGTGGCGACCACGAGCTGGTTGCGTCCGCTCGCGGGATCGAACGCATTGATGACCGCGGGCGCGCCCGCGCTCGCGCGCTGGTAGACCGTTTCGGCGTAGACGTCGGTGCGCTTCGAAACCTGATAGACCGCCTGCACCGCGCCCTCGTGCCAATGCGCCGCCGATGCCTTCGTGTAGACGTACATGCCCGCGAGCGACACGGCCTGCGTGACCTGCCAGACGGCATTGAGCTCGTAGTTGCTGAAGCCGACGGAAGGCAGGCCCGCGCCGCTATCCGCATCGACGACGCCGGTCTGGATCGCGCGCGACCACGCGGCGCCGAGCGTCACGTCGCCGATGATGTAGTTCGCGCCCACGCCGATGGTGTCCTGCTTGCCGACGAATGTATCGATGACCGAGCCCGCCGCGTCTCCCGAGCCCGGCAGCGCGAACGGTTCATACGCGCCCGTGCCGTTCGCGCCGCGGCCATTGTTGTGCAGCCACGCGACGCCCGCGCTGAAGGCGCCGCCCGCGTAGTTCGCACCGAGGCTGTAGGCGCGGTTGTCGGCGAAGCGGCCCGCGCCGTTCGAGAACGCGTACATGCCGCCGAACGTGAAGCCGCCGAACTTCGGGCTCTCGTACTTGACGGCGTTCGCGGCGAGATACGTGTTGTTGGCGTTGTCGTTGTCGAAGGGATGCGCGAACGCGGTGCCGCCCGTGCCGCCCGTGAGCGTGAAGGGCGCGAAATAGTCGTGGACCGAGTCGTACTGGCGGCCGAGCGTGAGCGTGCCGAACGACTCCGATTCGAGGCCGACGTAGTACGGGTGATCGTTGCGCTCCTCGCCGTTGGCGGGCGCGAAGCCGCGCTCGAGACGGAACAGCGCCTTCATGCCGCCGCCGAGATCCTCGCTGCCTTGCAGGCCCCAGAAGCTGCCGTCGATGAGGCCCGAGGTGAGCTGGTATTGCGCGTGGCCGCCGACGTTGTTTGCGTAGGCGAGGCCGGCATCGATCTCGCCGTAGAGGGTGACGGCGGATTGGGCCTGTGTGGGAGCGCTCAGGCAGGCGAAAGTGGCGGCGCAGGCGGCGGCAAGCGCGGCCTTCTGGGGCGAAGGGCGGGTCATGAGTGGGTTGGACGGTGAGTAGTTGTGGCGGCGGCGGGATGGTGCTGCGGCGCTTTTTGGGCGCGTGCGCGGCCCGGGTGCCTTGCAGAAGGGTGAAATATTAGTAAGAAATGTAGGCTGTATGCAATGTTTGCTTTGCGGATCGGCGGGATTTCTGGGAAAGCGATGGGGATGCGCAACGGCGGGGTTGATGCAGCGCAGAGCTTGTGTTGCGGGGTTTGCGGCGGTGCGTTGGGGGCGGGCGTTCGAAGCGCGCGAGTTGACTCACGGCGCAGCGGGGATGCTGCGCCGCTTTTTTGTGGGCGTTGTGCTGGGGGTGCTGTTAGTTGCGGTTTGGGTGACTAGTAGCCGTGGGTCACGAGCGAGAGCACCGACAGGTCGGGATGCGTGCCCTCGATGATGCTCCGCCCCACATGCGCCGCCTCTTCTACCGCCTCCTGCTCGCTGCGGAAGGTTTCGTCGCCGTCCGCATGGTACGCGACCGAATGGCCCGGAAGCGCCGCGTTCGCGCCTGGGTGGCAGATGTAGGCGGTGTAGGTGTAGCGCTTGCCGCCTTCCTCTGCCGGCATGGCGCTGATGTGGATTTCGAAGCCTTCGTAATCAACCTTTTGAGTCTCGATCTGGGCGGCGGGCATGGCGGCCTCCGAGGGGCGATGGTCGGGCGGGTGGCCCGGGGGATAGGGGAAGTTTAGGCTACCCGGCCGCGTTGGTTTGCTGCGGTGCGAGGGGCGGGTGTGGGGTGGTTTGTTTGGCTGTTGACTAGAATCTTGGATGCCTGGTTGCTCTGCTGCCCTGCCCTTTTGCGCCTGGAGGATTGATAAGAGGTGGCTTCGAGAATTCAGACAGTTCGTTGAGTGGAAAAGCTGGGGCGTGAGTCGGCCATAATGGTCGGCAACAAGGAACCAGAAGATGACGAAACGAAACCGACGGACTCACTCACCGGCGTTCAAGGCAAAGGTGGCCCTGGCGGCGCTCAAGGGCGACAAGACGCTGGCAGAGTTGGCCCAGCAATTTGATGTCCATCCGAACCAGATCACGGACTGGAAGAAGCAACTGCAGGAGCGGGTTGCCGATGTGTTCGAAGTGGGCAGCGCGGCGCCGTCGGCGCCGCCAGTCGACGTGAAGGTGCTGCACGCGAAGATCGGGCAATTGACGTTGGAGAATGATTTTTAGAAAGCGCGCTCAGCAAGGCGGGACTGCTGGGCGTAAGGCGATGATCGATCGTGATCACGCTCTGCCGGTGACACAGCAGGCCAAGCTGGTAGGCATCAGCCGGTCGAGTGCCTATTACCAATCGCGCGGGGTCAGCGAAGCGGATCTGAAATTGATGCGCCGGATTGACGAGCTTCACCTCGAGCATCCATTTGCAGGGGCACGAATGCTGGTACGGCTGCTGCGTCGCGAAGGCATCAAGGTCGGGCGCAGACACGTCAGCACCTTGATGAAGCGCATGGGCGTCGAGGCGTTGTATCGCAAGCCAAACACGAGCCGCAAGCATGCAGCCCACAGGATCTGGCCGTACCTGCTGCGCCACCGGAAGATCGACCGGGCCAATCAGGTCTGGGCGCTCGATACGAGCTATATCCCGATGGCGCGCGGCTTCGTATATCTGACGGCCGTGGTGGACTGGGCGAGCCGTCGGGTGCTGGCACACCGGGTGGCGATCACGCTGGAGAGCTGCCATGCCGTCGAGGCGCTGGAGGAAGCGTTTGCGAAATACGGCCTGCCTGAGATCGTCAACACGGATCAAGGCAGCCAGTTCACCGCAACCGAATTCACCGACGCGGTGCTCAGCCGGAACGTTCTTCTGTCCATGGATGGCAAGGGCGCATGGCGTGACAACGTGTTTGTTGAACGGGTGTGGCGCAGCGTCAAATATGAAGAGGTCTATCTGAAAGCCTACGACTCGGTCAGCCACGCCCGCCGCTCAATCGGCAACTACCTGAACTGGTATAACCAGAATCGGCCTCATTCCAGGCTGGCCGATCAGACACCGGATGAAGCATACTTCGCCACGCTGCCAGCGATAAAATCGGCAGCTTGATTGCCTCAGCAATTCCACTTAAAAACTTGCTGATCCTGTCCGAACGAACGAGGCCACCTCTATATGCCTACGAGTACCGTTCGAATTCATCGGGTTTTCACCGCGCCACCTGAGCGGGTTTATCGCGCGTTTCTTGATGCTGGTGCGCTGGCGAAATGGCTGCCGCCGAATGGGTTTACTGGGACCGTGCATCAACTCGATGCGGTTGTTGGTGGGAAGTATCGGATGTCGTTTACGAATTTCACCAACGGGGCTAGTCACTCGTTTGGTGGGGAGTATCTGGAACTCGTGGCTAATGAACGGATTCGGTATACGGGGGTGTTTGAGGATCCGAATCTGCCCGGGGTGATGGAGACTACGGTTTCGCTGCGCGCTGTCTTCTGCGGGACTGAGGTGACTGTCGTGCAGGAAGGGATTCCGGAAGTTATTCCGGTTGAGGCTTGTTATCTTGGATGGCAGGAATCGGTGGCGTTGCTTAAGACGCTGGTGGAGGCGGAGATTCGGGAGCCCTAGAACGGCAAGCCCCGGCGGTTGGCCGGGGTGTTGTTTGTCGTTCTAATCAGTCTTGCGTGATCACAAGTCTGCCGTGCTGAACTTCGACTTTTACTCGCTGCCCGGCTTCGAAGCCTGCGAGTTCTAGCCAGCGGCCCGCGAGTTTGATCCAGGGGTACAGCGGTGGCGCCGTGCGGGTTCGCGCGTTGATGCGGCGATACTCGAAACGGAGATGCTGATGAAAGTGAGCGAACTGCTCGAACGTCTTAGAGACGCGCCGCAGGATAGCGTCGTAGTGTTTATCGACGGGTACGCAGACGCCGATGAAACTGACGAAATTCAGCAGGTCGATATCCGGACCGAGTCTTGGACGCACGAGACCGGTTGTTACAACGGCGAGAAGTATGAGTTCAGATATCCCGGACCGCCAGACCCGCGCTCGCAACCGGGCTACAGCGATATCGTTCATGGCATGGATTCAGTCGTCGTCCTGTCCAGCGGGCCCACGAACCTTCACTACCGTTGAGTGACCCGCAGCGGCGGTCCCCTCTGCTGATTGCGGGCTCCGGCAGCCACGGGGCTCGTTGGACCGCGCGTAGCTGGTTAGGTGTCCAATGACGTCAGCCATCCCATGCCGAAAACAGCTTCAAGCTTCGGCTCCTTGTGGTCGCGACAAGTCCCGAAACGACACGATGCGGCTGCCCAGGTGCGACGCGCCAGGGCGCGTCACGACTCGAGATGGAGCACCACCTTCCGCCGCGCCGGCCGTGGCGGGGATGCGGCCCCACCGGACTACGTCGCCCCGGGTTAATGTCGCGCTCCGCCCGCCCCGTCGCCACGGCGTAGCGAAATGCCTGACTGCAGTTTTGCTTTGCCCTATGCGCGGTCTCAACGACGCGGCTCTCAATTCTCTGCAGCACCGCCAGGAGTTCGGCGGGTTTGATATCTGCTATCGGCCGCTTGCCGAGCCAAGGAAAAACATCCCGCTCAAAGCGACGGATAATTTTCTCGGCGTGACTGCCGGCCCACACATTCTTTTGTTTTTCAAGCCATTCGCGTGTCACGACCTCAAAGCTATTCGCATTAGCGTCCGCCTTCGCGCTCTTCTGAGCTTTGCGATTGGCACTGGGGTCGCCCCCATCGGCAACTAGCTTTCGCGCCTCGTCTCGTCGCTCACGCGCCAATGCAAGACCAACGTCCGGATAGACACCCAGCGACAGACGCTTCTCCTTCCCGTCGATTCGATACTTGAACCGCCACCACTTGCCGCCAGTGGGATTTACCTCGAGATAAAGCCCGCGCTCGTCGGAAATCTTGTAAATTTTCTCTCGCGGCTTTGCCTGCTTAATTTTGACGTCTGTCAGCGGCATTTTGGGGGCAACTCCTTTGCGCATCTGCGTGTTGCCCTCAATGTTGCCCCCAGTTGCCCCAAGATGACAAGTAGCGATATGAGACATTCGGAGACAAAGAAAAAGCCGCGAACCCAATGAATTCGCGGCTTTTGAGATGCTCTGTGATGCTATGAGACTTTACGGTGGTGGAGCGGAGGAGGATCGAACTCCCGACCTTCGCATTGCGAACGCGACGCTCTCCCAGCTGAGCTACCGCCCCACTATCCAAACGATTCTAGCATAGCTATTTTCGTTTGTGCCAAGCGCCAAAATTGCGCGATCTCAAGCTTTCGAGCGCCACGAAAACGCTACTTGGAAGCCGGCGCCCCAGCCAACACCCAGGCCACGACATCGCGAACATCCGCAGCGCTCATAGCAGGATGCGAGGGCATCGGAATAGCCCCCCAAACCCCGGCCCCACCGTCCCTTACCTTCTTCTCGAGCTTGGCCTGCGCCCCGGCATCGCCCTTGTATTTAGCGGCAATATCCTTAAACGAAGGCCCAACAAGCTTGCGATCCACCGCATGACACCCCATGCAGGCATTGGACCGCGCGATAGCCACCCCATCGCTAGTAGCAGCCAAAGCCGAAGCAGACACCCCAAACCCACCAAGCATCGCCACGAGGAACCCACCCACCACACGACCACGCAAACTAGCCGAACACATCCCCATCACATCGTCGCCCCATTGCTACCCGGATGCGCGGGCGACGAATCCATCACCGGCGCAGGCGCTTGCTGATCGAGTGGCCGCGAGCTCACCCCCGAATCCGGCACAGCCCCCACCTGCGGCGCTTCAGCAGCACTAACCGGCGCCGGCGTCGGCGCATTCCCATTCGCCTGGCTATTCGCCGCCATCGCCTGCTGCGGCTGGATGTACTGATAGCACTTCACCACCTGCATCACCCCCGGCACCGTGCTCGCAGCATTAGCAGCAATATTGCCTTCGTCCACGGTCACGAGGCCCATCAAATAGACCACACCGCGCTCGCTCACCACCTTGAAGTTATTCGCCGAGATGTCCTTGTACATGACAAGCTCGCTCTTCACCCGCCCTTCAAGATACGAGTCATTAGCGCGAGTCGAAAACGAGCTAGCCGGCTGCACCGCCAGCTCATTCACAATCGACCCCACGTTCGCGATATTGCGCACGATGATCTCGGCCTTCTGCTTCGAAGCCTCGTCGGGCACCTCACCTGTCAGCAGCACGCGCTGGTTGAACACGGCCACATTCAAGTGCGAGCTATCGGGCAACCCGTTGGTCAGATCCTTGAGCGCCTTCACCTGGATCTCGCGGTCTTCGGTCTGCGCGCCCACCGTGCGCCGGTCGGTTGCCACCAGCGCGGTCCCGCCCGCCGCGGCGCCCGCAACGGCGAGGAAGCAGCCCTGCAGGCTCGCGCACAGCGAGGCAGCAAAGCCGATCGTCAGCGTGGTCCGGGCCAGCGCGCGCGTCATGCTGTTTCTGCTCATCAACTCCCTCTCCTTCGTCCTTCGGTGTCAGTCTTCGCCCAGCAGCATCGCGTCGATGCCGTCGCACAGGCAGTGGATCGTCAGCAGATGTACTTCCTGGATGCGCGCGGTCCGATCGGACGGCACGCACAGGTGGATGTCGGTGTCGGCGAGCGCTTCGGTCACCGTGCCGCCGCCCTTGCCGGTCAGCGCGATCACGATCATTTCGCGCTCGTGCGCTTCTTCGATGGCGGCCAGCACGTTCGCCGAGTTGCCCGAGGTCGTGATAGCGAGCAACACGTCGCCGGGCTGGCCGAGCGCGCGCACCTGTCTCGCGAACACCTGGTCGTAGGCGTAGTCGTTCGCCAGTGCCGTGAGCACGGAGGCGTCGGTCGTGAGCGCCAGCGCCGGCAGGCCCGGGCGGTCGCGCTCGAAGCGGCCGATCAGCTCGGCGGCAAAGTGCTGGGCGTCGGCGGCCGAGCCGCCGTTGCCGCATGCGAGAATTTTGTTGCTGTTCGCCAGCGCGGCGAACATCGTGTCGACCGCGGCGGCAATCGGCACGGCCAGGGCTTCCATCGCGGCGAGCTTGACGGCTGCGCTGTCGCGAAAGTGCTGTTGAATTCGTTCGACGGACATCGACTCTCTAATCTGTACTGCGTGTATCTTGAATATTCCGCGTGAATGCGGTGTGGCGCAAGTTTATCGCACTCAAGCGCGTTCTCTTCCGGCGTTCTTTTCCGTACGCGCTTTCGAGGCCGCTTTTTTCGCGCGCGTGTGTCTCATGCGAAGGCGCCTCTCGGCGCGCGGTCACATCTGCTTACACTCCGACCGCTCAGCGTCCGTCTTCGCGAAACGCGTCGCGCAGCCACGCGAGGCGTCCGCCCTCGAACGTCACCACGTCGAAGCGGCACGGCACCGCTCGCGCGTCCCGCGCATGCGAGCACGTCGCCAGGTAGTAGCGCGCCGCACGCAAGATCCGCTGCTGCTTGTGCCAGCCCACGCTCGCCGCCGCGCCGCCGTAGCCACGCCACGTACGTGCGCGCACTTCCACGAAGACGAGCGTGCCGTCGCGATCGCGCATCACAAGGTCGATCTCGCCAGCGCGGCAGTACACGTTGCGCGCGACCAGCACGAGGCGTTGCCGCTGCAAAAATACCAGTGCGTGCGATTCAAAGCGTGCACCCGCCTCGCGGCGTTCGGCATTGGACCGGCCTTGCGCGGAAAAGTTGTCGCGACGCGTACCTGCGCGCGCATCGTCGCCCACGCCTGCGCGCGAAACCCGTGCGCCTTCTTCGCGGCGTGTCGCGCCGTCCGCCGCCGCGGCCTCCCCCACATGGCACAATGTCGGCCTCTTTTCTTGCGTTCGCGCGTTCCGTGTCATGACGTCCCTCCTCGAACTCGCCCAGGCCCAGCAATACCCGGCCGCCACGCTGTACGTCGTGGCGACGCCCATCGGCAACACGGCCGACATCACCTTGCGCGCGCTGCACGTGCTCGGCCTCGTCGATCGCATCGCCGCCGAGGACACGCGCAACACGGGCCAATTGCTCGCGCGCTACGGCATTTCGAAGCCGCTCGTCGCCGTGCACGAGCACAACGAGCGCGAAGCGGCGCTGCGCGTGATCGAGCATCTGCGCGCGGGCGAGCGCGTGGCCTGCGTCTCGGACGCGGGCACGCCCGGCATCTCCGACCCGGGCGCGAAGCTCGTCGATGCCGTGCGCGCCGCCGGTTTCCAGGTCGTGCCGCTGCCGGGCGCGAGCGCGCTCGCCACCGCGCTTTCCGCGGCCGGCGACTGGGTCGCGACGTTCACGTTCCTCGGCTTTCTGCCGCCCAAGCCCAAGCAACGCGCGGCCGCGCTGCAGCCGCTCGCCGATCATGGGCACGCGATGGTGTTCTACGAGGCGCCGCATCGGATCGTCGAGACCGTGCAGGCGCTCGCCGATGCATTCGGTCCGGCGCGGCGTCTGTTGATCGCCCGCGAGTTGACGAAGCTACACGAGGCGCTCTGGTGCGGCACCCTGGCCGAAGGGCCAGCGTGGCTCGCGGCCGATGCGAACCGGCAGCGCGGCGAGTTCGTGCTGGTGGTGGAAGGCGCGAGCGCGCAGGCCTCGGGCGAGGCCGATCACGACGCGCTGCTGCGCGTGCTGCTGGAGGAAGTGCCGGTGAAGGGCGCGGCGAAAATCGCCGCGGCGCTCACGGGTGCGTCGCGCAACGCGCTCTATGCGCGCGCGCTCGAACTGAAGAATGAAGGCGGCGAGGAAGACGCGGACTGAGCCGCCAGAACGACAAAAGGCGATAAAAGTCGACAACAGGCACGCATCGGGCGATGCGGCCGCCGAAAGCGGCAGAAAGACTGAGGGGCCGCGTCGATGGGTTCGACGCGGCCCCTCGCGTATCCAACTCTTGAGTCATCCGGTGTGCGCCATCCGGCGCGCGTCACGCGCCAACACGGACGAAACACAGGGAATCCATCACGCGCTTCAAGCGCGCGGCGAATCTCAGTTGCTTGTCGAGTTCGCGGCCAGCATTTCTGCTTGCGCGGCCTTCGCTTCCTGGCGCGAGAGGCCTTCGATTTCCACCTTCGCGGTGCCCGCGTGCTGCAGGCCCAGCACCTTCGCCGCCGCGTACGACAGGTCGAGGACGCGGCCACGCACGTACGGTCCGCGGTCGTTGATCTTCACCACAACCGACTTCGAGCTGTTAGCCACGGTCACGCGCACGTACGAGCCCAGCGGCAGTGTGCGGTGTGCGGCGGTCAGCGCCTTCATGTTGAAGCGCTCGCCGCTCGCGGTCTTGCGGCCGTGGAACGGCCAGCCGTACCACGAAGCGCGGCCGGTCTGGTGGAACGAGCCCACGTCGGGCGCGTTGCCGTCGATCGGTTGCGCGTCGGCAAGCGAGTTGTCGTTGCCGGCGCCCGAGGCGGGCAGCGCCGCAAGCGCGGAGCCGTAGCTCTGCGGCGCGGCGAAGGCCGTGTGCGCGTCCTTGGTGCTGAGCGCGTCGCCCTGCGCCTGGTTCTGTTGAGCAGGCGGCATGGCACAACCGGCCAGCACGGACACGGCTGCAAGACTCCCGAGTCGTCGTCGAGATAGTCCGAGTTTCATAATTTAGCCATCACGTTTCGGAGCCGTCCCGCGCCTTTGGTTGCGCGTTCGTGGATAGCTCCGGCGGTCGCGGGCAAAAGAACACCCCACCCGCCGATCGATGAAAAAAGGCGAGCGAATGCCGATACCCGGATGCGGCCCCATATGCCGCTAACCGCTGGTTCGATTTCACGTCTGGCGCAACCTGTCCCCGGCAGCCTGACCAGACCCCACATGCCGCCATCGAACGTGATGTACACGTTCAGGCACGCCGGAGACACACGGCGTACAGGAACGGCGGCGTAGGCCCCACCCAGCGTCACGGCAGCAAGTCCGTGGCAGGCGCGTGGCGCCTGGCTGGGCAAGACGTGCGGTGCCGAACGGATCGGCACCTGATTTGCCGTCTTGTAAGGCAGCCTGTTTAGCCAGCCTTTCTTGACGGCACTGCTTGACGGCGATGTATTACGACCCCGTTTTAACTGCGGGTCACATCGCCCAGTGAATGCACGCGTAACGTGCTTGATGCATCGCATTATACCTAAAAGTAATTCTTGCCATCCGTACCTGGTAGAAAACTCCATGATTTTTCACTATTGATGTAACAAAGCCGTTTGTCTGGCCCGTCCGCGAGGCCCGCGCGCCTTGTCTGACAAGGCCGGCGGATGTGCGTCGGCGAGCGCGGGCGGCGTCTTGCGCGCCCCGGTACAATCGGGGCTTTGGCCTGCGAAGGCCCACGTCATCCACGAGCCGCGCGCATGAAAGTCACGTTGATTCCCGTCACGCCGTTCCAGCAAAACTGTTCGCTCCTCGTCTGCGAGGCAACGGGGCGCGCCGCCGTCGTCGACCCTGGCGGCGATCTCGATCACATCGAAGCCGAGATCGCGCGCCAGGGCGTGCAGCTCGAAAAAGTGCTGCTCACGCACGGTCACCTCGACCACTGCGCGGGCGCGAAGGAGCTCGCCGAAAAGTTCGGCGTGCCGATCATCGGGCCGCAAGAGGACGAGCGTTTCTGGATCGATCAGTTGCCGCAACAGAGCGTGCGCTTCGGCTTTGGTCATGCGCAGGCGTTCGAGCCGGACCGCTGGCTCGCGGACGGCGACACCGTGCAGGTTGGAGAAGAGGAGCTGGAGGTCTATCACTGTCCCGGACACACGCCTGGGCACGTCGTGTTCTTCAGCCGCAAGCATCAGCTCGCGCTGGTGGGCGACGTGCTGTTCGCGGGCTCGATCGGCCGCACCGACTTTCCGCGTGGCAATCACGCGGACTTGATCCGCTCGATCCGGGAAAAGCTCTGGCCGCTTGGCAACGATGTCACGTTCGTGCCGGGCCACGGCCCGGTTTCGACTTTCGGCGAGGAGCGCCGCACGAATCCTTACGTAGCAGACAGCGTGCCCGGCGTCTCCGGTGGCGCGAGCCAGGCGCCCTGGGGCTGAGCGCCGGGCCAGCCGAGCACCCGCTCACGCTCACCGGCACGCGTCAAACCGTCAACGAATCCCGCCCATGAATCCAGCGAATCAAGCCGCCATTGAAGAGATCTACGTCAGCACCGACGTCGAGGCCGATGGTCCTATCCCCGGCCCGCACTCGATGCTGAGCTTCGCGTCGGCGGCCTACACCGCCGACAAGCGTCTGATCGGCACGTTCTCGGCCAATCTCATGACGCTCGAAGGCGCGACGCCGCATCCCGTGCAGGCCGCCTGGTGGGAGACGCAGCCCGAGGCGTGGGCCGCCTGCCGCAAGGATCAGCAGGATCCCGCCGCGGCGCTCAATAAGTATGTAGAGTGGGTGGAGGCGCTGCCCGGCAAGCCCGTGTTCGTGGCCATGCCGGCGGGCTTCGATTTCACCTTCATGTTCTGGTACATGATGCGTTTTACGGGGCGCTGCCCGTTCTCGTGGTCGGCGCTCGACATCAAGACGCTCGCGTTCGCCATGACGGGCCTGCCGTACCGCAAGTGCATCAAACCGCGCTTTCCGAAGCACTGGTTCGACGATCACCCGCATACCCACGTCGCGCTCGACGACGCCATCGAGCAAGGCGCGCTGTTCTGCAACATGCTCGCCGACCTGCGCGCGCAGCAGGCGGGGCTCGCGGCGGCCGCCGCCTCCGATGATGGGGACGCCTCAGGGCAAAACGCCGTCACCTGATTGCCAAATTAGAAAATCTGCCTCGTCAGGTGCGGTTTGCATTGCGTTTCGTTTTTCCGGCCTCTAACATTCGGGAATACGGCGACGCACATGGAGGCGCATTTGACACTCGATACGTTCTCTCAGAAGATCCTGCGCCTGTTGCAGCTCGACGCGCGCCGCTCGGTGCAGGAAATCTCCGATCAAGTGGGGCTCTCCAGCACGCCATGCTGGCGCCGCATCAAGGACATGGAACAATCGGGCGTGATCCAGCGCTACACGGCGCTGCTCGATCGCGAGAAATTGGGCCTGCACGTCTGCGCGCTCGCGCATATCCATCTCACGCGGCACACCGAGGGCGGCGTCGAGGAATTCGAGCGCGAGATCGCCACCTGCCCCGAAGTCACCGAGTGCTACAGCACGACCGGCGAATCGGATTACATCCTCAAGATCGTCGCGCCGGACATCAAGGCCTACGACACCTTCCTGCACGAGCGCATCTTCCGCATTCCGGCCGTTGCGCAGGTGCGCACGAGCGTCGTGCTACGCGAAATCAAGTTCGATACGCAATTGCCGCTGTGAGGCGCGGCGCGACAGGCTAGCACCCCGCGCTCGCGCCGCCCGGCGCGGCGGCGCAACGCATCATTCGTGCACGCCGCCCGACGCGCTTGTCGATCCCGCATCCGCCGCCGACGTTGTTATCGATGTCGCGGCCTGCACCGCTTCCACCTTGCTCGCACCGAGCTTGCGCGCGAGCGCCTGCATGTCGACACCATCGAGGCGCCGCGCATCGCCCTGCGCCGAGAGAACGGCTTGAATTTCGAGGCCCGTGCTCAGGTAATGCAGCGTCACCGCCTCCACACGCACGCCATGCGCCGCCAGCGCCTCGCGCAGCGCATGCTCGACTTCGCCGCGCGGCGGCTGGTTCGCGACCGAGCGCACGTGCATGTCGTCCTCGGGATCGACGTGGATCAGCGCGTCGAGCACGCGCGGGTCGGTGAGCAGGCGCGCACGCGCCGTCTCCGCAATGTAGTGCCCTTCCGAAACCGAGATGAGCGGATCGACGAGGATATGCGCGTCCACGAGCGCGAGGTCGCCGGTCTTGCGCGTGCGCATTTCGTGCACGTCGAGCACGCCGGGCGTGCCGGTCAAGAGCGTGCGCAGGTCGCCAGTCGTGGCTTCATCGAGCGCGCGGTCCGAGAGGTCCTGCAGCGCGTCCCAGCCGAACACCCAGCCCATGCGCGCGACCATGAAGCCGACGATGGCCGCTGCGATCGGATCGAGCAACCGCACGCCCATGAGGCTGCCCACGATGCCGATGGCGACCACGAGCGACGAAGCCGCGTCCGAGCGCGCATGCCAGGCGTTGGCGATCAGCATGGCCGAGCGCACGCGCTGCGCCTCGCGCAGCATGTAGCGGAACAGCGACTCCTTGGAGACGAGCACGAGCACGGCCACGGCGAGCGCGCTCGCATGAACCGGCGGAATGTCGCCGAGATGGGCAATACGTGTGCCGGCGCGCGCGAGCATACCCACCCCCACGGCAATCAGAATGGCGCCAAGAAATAATGAAGCAACCGTTTCATAACGGCTGTGGCCGTAATTGTGATCGGCGTCTGGCTTTGCGCCGCTATGGCGGTTCGCAAGCAGCACGACGAAATCGGAAACGAGATCGGAGAGCGAATGAACGCCGTCGGCAATCAAGGCCTGCGAATGCGCAAACACGCCGACTGTGATTTGCAGCACGACCAGCACGGCATTGACGGCGACGCTGACAAGCGTGGTCTTGCGCGCGACGCGCTGTTTATCCGATGGGGATACGGAGGCGGTAGTGGACATACGATTCAATGCGCAAACGTGGAATAGCCGCGATTGTAATGGCCCTACCATGACGAATTCGAGATAACCCTGGAATCCTCTTTTAAATCAGGCGACTACGAGAACACTTCGTATTCGCGTTCACTCTTTGCGAGATTACTGAAAGGCAGCGGTAAGCAGATAACAAAAAAGCCGCGCAAGTCCCCGTGACGGCGCGGCTTTTTCGCTTGGCGGGCCGCAAGGCCCAATTCCAGCTGTAGCAGAGGCGATTTACTTCTGAATCAGGAATTTCTCGCGATCCTTGCCGGCGATCCAGCGCGGAGGCTTGCCACGGCCCGACCACGTGCTGCCGCTATCCGGGTCACGGTATTTCGGCGCAACGCTGGCGCGCGAGCGGCTGGCTGCCTTGGCGCCCTTGCCCGCTGCACGGCCGCCGCCGAGTTCGGCTAGCGTAATGCCGTAGTCGGCCATTTTCTGCTTGATCTCGTCGAGGACTTCGGCATATTCACGCGCCTTAGCCTCTTCAATCTGCTTCTCGAGCTTCTCTCGCTGTGCGAGGAGTTCCTTGTAGGAAGACATAGGTATCCTGGTGGTTTGTTAATTAATGGCTACTGATCTTGTGCCGGTATGCCGATTGACAGATGATTTGCCTCGGAAATTGCAGGCGAGATTAACACAGATTTGAATGTCGCGAAAAGCGCGGGCAATAAAAATAATTAAAGCGCTTTAGGCCCCGTTCAGCATCGCACCAAGGCCGCCAGAGCTTTCGTTTCGTGCAAATCGGTATTTTTACCCAATCGCCCTTTTTCCAGATAAATCCGGTTCTCATAATTCGCAGGGCGTGAAAATTAATTGAGAAAAAAACCGCAAACATTTCATCTCATGCGAACTTTCACCAGGCCCCGCTTATTATCTTGAAATCTCGCAATGCGTTATGAGTGGCGGCATACAGCGCTTGCCGCCTTGTCGTGCAAATAGTCAGGTCGCATGCCGCGCGAGGCAATCGGCTAGCACGGCATGCAAGGATTGCGTCTCACCCTGCGGCGCCTCGAAAACATAGCGTGTGCGCACGCCGTCGATTGAGAGATCGGCGCCGTAACGGTCCACGCCCAGCAGCGCGAGACCGTCGCGCCGCGCCGGGTGCGCCTCGAAGAAGCGGATTAGCGCTTCTTCCTCGTCGGCCGTGAGCGGCTCGAGCGGGTCGAGATCCGTGCCGTCGAGCCAGCCCATCGCGCCAAAGCCGCCGATATAGCGCAACCGCTCCACGCGCATCGTCCAGAACGTGAAGTCGCCGAGCGCGAGATAGCGCGCCGCGTCCGGGTGGTAGCGCAGGTAGCGGCGCGCGAGCGGCGCCTGTGGGTCGGTGCCGGCGCCGCCCTCGCTCGGCTCGAACCGGCCGAGCAGGGTCATGCGCGGCGCGTTCAGCACGTCCTCGCCGGTGAACTGCGCGACGAGAAAGCCGGCGCGCGGATCGTCTTGCAGATTGCGCGTGTGCTCGGCTAGCCGGCTCACGAGGATGACGGGACGATGCCGCGCATCGGGCGCGAAAGGCAGCAGCGTGGGATACGGGAAGCCCTGCGGCTCGCGCGTATGGGTCGCGAGCGTGCCGGTGGCGGCCTGATGCAGCAGATGCAGCGGAGCGTGAGCGGGGATCTTCAAGGTCATGTCCTCGATCGATGTGGGGTCGTTGGGCCTATTGGGTCTGACAGCGAGACGGAGCCCGTCGGCCCGCATTGAGCCGATTGCGCCATCCCACTATTAGAGCAGGCTGGGCCGCCGCAAGCAGCCCGCGCGCGCCTTCGCTAGAATTTCCGCTTGCCTTTCAAAAAGCTGATACGCCGGACTTTTCTGAGCCGATCGGCTTCGCCGTTGCCCAACACCAGGATTTCCCGTGTCCGACCGCTCCTCCGATGCCGCGCTCGCCGAGCCGCCCCATGCCGTCCACCGTGCGCTGCCCGCCGCCACGCGAGCGCGTGCGCGCGTCGCAACCATGGCGCTCTTTTTCATCGCCGGGATGATGTACGCGTCCTGGGGCGTGCATGTGCCCACGGTGCGCGACAAATTCCACCTGAGCGCGGCGTTGCTCTCGTACGCCCTCTTCGCGGTGGCGGGCGGCTCGATCGCGGCCATGACGACCATCGGCGGATGGATCGCGCGTGCGGGGACGCGCCGCGCCTGCCTCACGGGCGGCCTCACCATGTCGGCGTGCGGCGCGCTGATTCTGGTCGTGCCGTACTACTGGATGCTGCTCGTCGTGCTCGCGCTGTTCGGCGTCGGCATGGCCACGCTCGACGTCGCCATGAACGCGGAAGCGAGCGCCGTCGAGGAGGCGGTCGGCCGGCCGATCATGTCGGCGCTGCACGGCATGTTCAGCCTGGGCGGCATGGCCGGCGCGGCCGTCGGCGGCGCGCTGCTCGCGCACGGCATGGCGCCCGCGCTGCATCTCTTTCTCGCGTCGGCAGTGGCCGCTCTCGTCCTGTTCGTTTCGTGCCCTGCCGTGCTACCGCACGTGCCGCATGCGACCCACGGCGAGCACGCCAAAACCGGCAACCGCTGGCGCACACCGGCGCTGTGGGCGCTGGGCGGCATCGCGCTCATCGCGTTGATTGCCGAAGGCGCGATGTACGACTGGGCCACGGTCTATATGCGCGACGTCGTGCTCTCCACGCCCGCGCTGGCGAGCGCCGCCTACGCCGCGTTCTCGGGCGGCATGGCCGCCGCGCGCTTCGCGGGCGACGCCGTGCGCGCCCGCTTTGGAGCACCGCAGCTCGTGTTCGCGAGCGCCTCGCTCGCCTGCGCGGGCATGATCGGCGCGCTGCTGCTGCCGTTTTCGTTCACCGCGCTCACGGGCTTCACGTTGATGGGCCTCGGCCTCGCCAACATGATGCCGGTGCTGTTCGCCGCCGCCGCGCGCGTCAAGGGCATCCACGCCGCCGAAGGCCTCGCGCACGTGGCGGGCATCGCTTATTTCGGACTGCTGTTCGGGCCGGTGGTGATCGGCGGCATCACGCAGGTGACCAACCTCACCGTCGGGCTCGCGGTTGTTGCGCTGTGCGCGGCGCTGGTGGCGTTCGCGGGGCCGAAGGTGCTCAGGCGGCTGGGGATTTGAGGCCAACGGCAGCCGCCGAACGATTGAGCCATCCAAAACAAAAGCCCGTGAGTCCGAAGACCCACGGGCTTTTTCACATCGCATCACGCCGCGCACCGCACTAAGCGGTGCAAAGCGCAATTACATCTTCACCACGTCGAGCAGCGACTTCTTGCCCGCCTTGTAGTTGTACAGCGAGATCACGCCGTGCTTGAGGTCGCCCTTCGAATCGAAGGTCGTCTCGCCAATCACGCCCTTGTAGTCCGTAGCCGGCATGGCGGCCAGGATCTTCGCCGGATCGGTCGAGTTGGCGCGCTTCATCGCGTCGACGATGATGTACACCGCGTCATACGTGAACGGCGCGTAGATCTGGATCGGCTGGCCGAAGCGCTTCTCGAACTTCGCCTCGAACGCCTTGCCGCCCGGCATCTTTTCGAGCGCCATGCCCGCTTCCGAGCACACGATGTTGTCGGTCGCGTCGCCGGCGAGGTCGGCCAGCTTGTCGGTACAGACGCCGTCACCCGCGAGCACCTTCGCGCGCAGGCCAAGCTGCTTGGCTTGCTTGGCGAACGGGCCGCCGGTGGCGTCCATGCCGCCGTACATGATCGCGTCGGGGTTTTCGCCCTTGATCTTCGTGAGAATCGCGCGGAAGTCCACGGCCTTGTCGTTGGTCGCGTCATGCGAGAGCACGTTCATGCCGAGCGACTTGGCGGTCTTCTCGAATTCGTTCGCGAGACCCTGGCCGTAAGCGGTCGAATCGTCGACGATCGCCACGCTCTTGAGCTTCATGGTCTTCGCCGCGTAGTTCGCGAGCGCCGGGCCTTGCTGGGCGTCCGTCGCCACCACGCGATAGGTGGTCTTGAAGCCCTGCTGCGTGTAGGCCGGGTTGGTGGCCGACGGCGAGATCTGCACGATGCCCGCATCGCTGTAGATCTTCGAAGCCGGGATCGAGGTGCCCGAGTTCAGGTGGCCCACGACCGCGACGACCTTGTCGTCGACGAGCTTCTGCGCAACCTGGGTGGCCGTACGCGGGTCGGCTGCGTCGTCCTGTGCGTCGAGCACCAGCGTGATCTTCTGGCCGCCGATCGTCAGGCCCTTCGCGTTGATTTCCTCGACAGCAAGGCGTGCGCCATTTTCGTTGTCTTTGCCGAGGTGTGCGATTCCGCCCGTCAGCGGCGCAACGTGGCCAATCTTGACCACTTCATCGGCGCTCGATGCCGTTGCAAACGTCGCGAACAGAACGACTGCCGCGCTAATCGGCAACAGCTTGTGAAGCTTGATATTCATGTAAGTCTCCAGTTTCGAACCCAAAAGCAACGTAATCGCCCTGTGCTCCCGCGCCCCGAACGTGTCGCTCCCCGTGCGGACGACCACGCAGGATGCATCCTTGATGCACCTGGCCAGTATGGTGAAAAGCCCGTTCATGGCGAACCGCCCATCCATACTTGCGCGCAAGTGTAGGTGATCAAATTAATTTGGGGGATTTTTTTCAGATATCGGGGCGAGTACCAATAGGCTTTCACCCGAGTGCTTCGAAAGCCTGATCAATCGGCCTGCCAGCCTTGCGTTGCAAGGGCCTGAGAAGAAGTTTGCAATCATTTCGAAAGCATTTTCCAGGCTGCGCCCAAAGCTTTTTCGGGATTTTTGCGGGGTATGCGGGAGAGGCAAAACGCACTACGCGGGATACGGCAACGTTTGCTTTTCGAATTCTGCCGTTTGCCTCGAGATTAGCCGAAATTAAAGTCAGCCTTCGATTAATTCGCAGCGCACGAAATTCGTTGCGCGCGCCAGGGGTTTTCTCGCATCGGGCATGCGAGCGGCGCACGAAAATACGTCAGGCGATGGCCGTTGCAAAGCCGGCACGCGTGCGTTTGCCAACGCAAGCGTGCACGGCGCGCAACAGCGTGCAAGATTCAGGCGGGATGGAGCGCGTCGGTCGCGAATCGGCGCAGCGTCGCGCGCAATTCGGCGTCGAGCGCGTCGACGAGCTCGGCAGCGCCCAGGTTGGCTTCGCGCAGGCGCGCAAGCGGCGCGCCCTGCCCCGACCACAGCGAAAGATAATCGCCGTCGTTCGCGCGCGCCGCGCGCTGGCGCAATTCCTGAGTGAGCGCGTTCTGCACGGGATACGGCGCGACGTTCTCCGGCTGCGCCTCGAGTTGCTGCATCAGCGGATTGCGGATCCCGCGCGCGTGGCGGCCCGTGATCGCGCGCGTGACCGAGGTCGCCGTGTCGGACGCGTTGCGCAAGCGCGTCTTCCAGTCGGCGGAAATCGCGCTCTCCGCGCAGCCGAGAAACGCCGTGCCCATCTGCACGCCCTGCGCGCCCAGCGCGAGCGCGGCGGCAATGCCGCGCCCGTCCATGATGCCGCCCGCGGCGAGCACGGGCAGGCCAGTCGCGTCGGCGAGCTGCGGCACGAGCGCCAGCGTGCCGACCAGCGCATGCGGCGCCTCGCCGATGAAGGTGCCGCGATGCCCGCCCGCCTCCGCCCCTTGCGCGACGATTGCGTCGGCACCCACGTCGCGCCAGGCGAGGCCTTCGGCGACGTGCGTCGCCGTGCCGATCACGTAGCTGCCCGCCGCGTGCAGACGCGCGACATCCGCTGCCGCGAGCAGGCCGAAGGTGAAGCTCACGACCGGCAGGCGCAGTTCCACGAGCGTGTCGAGCTGCGCGCGAAAGTCGGGCGCGTAGCGGGCCAGCGGCTCGCCGGGCGGCAAGCCGTAGTGGGCGCGCAGCGGGTCGATCGATGCGAGCGCGCGGTGCACCGTGGCATCGTCGGGATGGGCGGCGTCGAGCACGAAGAGATTCACGCCGAAGGGCCGCTCGGTGAGCGCGCGGATGGCCGCCACTTCGCTCGCTATCTTCTCGGGCGCGAGCGCGGCCCCCGCGAGAAAGCCGAGCGCGCCGGCGTTGGAGACCGCCGCGACGAGCGCGGGCGTGGTCGGGCCGCCGGCCATTGGCCCCTGCACGAGCGGCAGGCGCAAGCCGAAGCGCCGGCTGAACGGCGTGGAAATGGCCGCGGCGGCGGCGCTCTGAGACGCGGAAACGAAAGTCATGTCGATACCCTGGCTGATGGAAACGCACCCCTACGCGCGCCGTGCTTGCCGTACTGGCGAGCTGCCCGGAAAGCGCAACGCGCACACGCGCGCTGGCTGGGCGCCAGCCTGACATTGCACGGGGCGCGACACCGTGCCGACTCTAGCGGAGCCCGCCACGCCCGAAAAATGAATAATCGAGATCGTTACGATCCGCTTGCGAGAACGAGGCGCGCTGCAGGCTCGGCGCTGCCGTGGCAAACTGGCTCCCCGTTTTGCTTCACCCCCCATTCGCGTAGAAGGAGAGCAACGTGAGCGTATCGACCAAGTGGATCGACATCCCCGCCGGCAAGGACAGCTTCGGCGCGTATCTCGCCCTGCCCAAGGGCGGCAAGGGCCCGGGCATCGTCATCATTCAGGAAATCTTCGGCGTGAACAGCCACATTCGCGATGTGGTCGAGCAATACGCGCTCGACGGCTACGTGGCCATCGCCCCCGACATCTTCTGGCGCACCGCGCCGCGCGTCGAGCTCGAGTACACGGGCGCGGACCGCGACCGCGGCATCGAGCTGATGAATAAAACCGGCCTGAACCTCGCCGTCGAAGACATCGCGGCAACGGCCGCGGCGCTGCGCAAGCTGCCCGAGTGCACCGGCAAGGTCGCCGCCGTCGGCTACTGCCTCGGCGGCCGCCTCGCGTATCTGGCCGCGGCGAGCGGCTCGGTCGACGCGGCGGTCTCGTACTACGGCGGCGGCATCCAGACGCAGCTCGATCTCGCCGACAAGATCAAGCAGCCGATCCTGTTCCACTACGGCGAGCTCGACCACGGCATTCCGCCCGACGCGGTGGGCCAGGTGAAGGAGCGCTTCGCCGGCCGCGACAACGCCGAATTCCATATCTACCCGGGCGCCGATCACGGCTTCAACTGCTCGGTGCGCGCGTCGTACAACCAGAATGCGTCGGCGCTCGCGCACGGCCGCACGCTGGCGTTCCTCGCCGAAAACCTCTAAGCCCTACGCGCCCGGCGCGCGCGGCATAAGCGCTAGCCAGGCATGGCAAGCGGCCATTGCGGCAGAATTGCTGCAATGGCCGCTTGCGTTTCACGGCGCCTGAAGCCTTCATCGGCCGATTGACTGATTGACCGATCAACTGATCGACTCATCGGCCCGCCGATTCCCACGACGCCCCAAGGAGTGCGCGCCTTGCAGTCCGACTATCTGGAATACGACGCCATCGGCCTTGCCGAACTCGTGCAGCGCGGCGAGGTGAGCGCGCGCGAACTGCTCGACACCGCGATCGCGCGCGCCGAGGCCGCCAATCCCGCGATCAATTCGATCGTGCTGAAGGACTACGAGGCCGCGCGCAAGCGGGCGCTGCGTATCGAGGCGGGCGGCAACGGCTTCGACACCCTCGCGCAGGGGCCGCTCGCGGGCGTGCCGTTTCTCGTCAAGGATCTGGGCGCGGCGGTCGCGGGCCTGCGCATGACGTTCGGCAGCCGCCATTATCGCCATTACGTGCCGACGGCGGACGCGCCCGTAATCGAGCGCTTTCGCGCCGCGGGCCTGAATCTGTTCGGCAAGACCAGCGCTTCGGAACTCGGGCAGATGCCGTACACGGAGCCCGAGCTATTTGGCCCGTGCCGCAACCCGTGGAATCTCGACCACACGCCGGGCGGCTCGAGCGGCGGCGCGGCCGCCTCGGTCGCGGCCGGCATCGTGCCGCTCGCGCACGCCTCGGACGGCGGCGGCTCGATCCGCATCCCCGCGTCGTGCTGCGGGCTCTTCGGCTTCAAGCCTTCGCGCGGCAACCAGCCGCCTTCGGACGAGCCGCCGTCGCCGGGTGGATTGGGCGTCGATCTCGCCGTGTCGCGCAGCGTGCGCGACAGCGCGCTGGTGCTCGACCTGCTCGCCGGCGACCCGGCTCTCGCGCCGGGCGCGCCGGGCACTTTTCTCGCGGCGGCGCGCGAGCCGCTCGACGGCGGCAAGCCGCTCGCGGTCGCCTTCATCACCGAGCCGCTGTTCGCCGACACGCTCGCGCCCGACGTACGCGAGGCGCTCGATGGCGCGGCCGCGCTGCTGTCCTCGCTCGGGCACAACGTGGAGCCGGTGAAGCTCGGCGTGGATTTCGCGGCGGCGCGCGAGGCGTTCCTGATGCTGTGGTCGGTCGTCGTCGAAAAATACGTGCTCGAGGCCGACTCGATCACCGGCAAGAAGCCGCGCCGCGAGGACTTCGAGATCTCCACGTGGGCGATGGCGCACGTCGGCCGCAAGCTCGGCGAGCGCGCCCTGCCCGCCGCGCTCGAGACGCAGCAGCGCATCACGGCGCAGATCGCCGACCTGATGACGCGTTTCGACGTGATCCTGTGCGCGACGATGGCCGCGGCGCCGGTGAAAATCGGCGAGCTCAAGCCCACGGCTTCGGAGCGCATCCAGATGCGCGCCGTCACCGCGATGCCGGTGGATGCGCTAATGAGAAAACTGCTGGCGGAAGCCGCGAACAAGGCCTTCGCGTGGGCGGGCTGCACCGAACTGTTCAATATGACGGGGCAGCCTTCGATGACGGTGCCGCTCGCGTGGAATGCGCGGGGACTGCCGATTGGCGTGCAATTTGCGGCGCGTGAAGGCAACGATGCCTTGCTGCTGCGCCTCGCGGCCCAGCTCGAAGCGGCGCGCCCGTGGTTCGGACGGCGACCGCCTCTGCTGATGGCGCGGGTCTAGGCGAGGCTGCGCGAAGCCGGTGCGCGCGCATCGATACGGCGCGCGCCCTGCTTCAAGCCTGCCTGACGATCAGGCGATCAAGCCTTCTTGTTGTAGGCGCTGCACCAGCCCTTGCCCGCGACCTGCTTGCCGGGGAACATCGGGCAGGCGGCGTAGGCGTCGGTGGCCTTGCCTTGATAGAACGTGCAGTTGCTGCAATCCTGGCCAGCGGCGTACTTGGCGAACTTGGCCTTGTCGACCTTGGTGGCGTCGGCCTTGTAGCCGAGTGCCTGCGCGGTGGGTTCGGATTCGCCAACCTTCGGTGCATCGGCGAAAGCCTGGCGCGACAGCGCAACGGTTGCGGCAACGCCAACGCTCGTGATCAGAAAGCTGCGGCGGGACGATTTCATGAGCAGTACTCCAATATTGTGGGCACACCGTTCTGCCGACGGCGTGGCGAGAAGAATAACAACGAAGCCGCCATGCGTGCGCCAGGAATTCCGGAGATAAGCGATTCGCATCGTGGAAACGATGCGCCCCCCGAGCGGGGATGCCGCCCGCGAGGCGGCGAAACACGCACGTGGTGCCGAGGGTACGGGGCCGGCGAAGAAACGACTGCCGATCCCTGGAAACGATGCGCCCCCGCGCAGGGATGCCGCCAACGAGGCGGCGGCGCACGTACGAGATGCCGAGGGTACGGGACCGGCAAGGAAACGACCGCCGATCCCTGGAAACGATGCGCCCCCCGAGCAGGGATGCCGCCCGCGAGGCGGCGGGGTACGTACGAGATGCCGAGGGTACGGGACCGGCAAGGAAACGACCGCCCATCGGGCCGATCAGACCAACAATCAGCCCAATCAGCCCCCTCAGGCGTGTCCGGAGACCTCGCAAACGCGCTGCGCGATGGCGAGCGACGCCGTGAGCCCCGGCGACTCGATGCCGAACAGGTTCACGAGCCCGCGCACGCCGTGCGCCGCGCCGCCCTGGATCACGAAGTCGGCGGCGGGCTCGCCCGGGCCCGAGAGCTTGGGCCGGATGCCCGCGTAGGCGGGCTGCAGCGCGCCGTCGGGCAAGCCTGGCCAGTAGCTGCGGATCTGCGCGTAGAAGGTTTCCGCGCGGCGCGGATCGACGTCGTAGTCGATCGCATCGATCCACTCCACGTCGGGACCGAAGCGCGCCTGCCCGCCGAGATCCAGCGTGAGATGCACGCCGAGCCCGGCTTCATTGGGCATCGGGTAGATGAGGCGCGAGAACGGCACCCGCCCCGAGACGCTGAAGTAATTGCCGCGCGCGAGATAGAGCGGCGGGATATGGCGCGGGTCGAGCCCGCGGATGCGCTTGGCGATCCGCGTGGCGTGCAGGCCCGCGCTGTTGATGAGGCAGGCCGCGCGAATCTCGGTGGGCGCATCCCCGCCCGTCTTGATCACGAAGCCGTTCGCGCACGCGTCGACCGACTCGACCGGCGACTTGAGCGCGACCACGGCGCCGTCGCGCTCGGCGTCGCCTTGAAGGGCCAGCATCAGCTGATGACTGTCGACGATGCCCGTCTGCGGCGAGAACACCGCCGCCACGCAATCGAGCGCAGGCTCGAGCGCGAGGGCCTCCGTCTTGTTGATGCGCGTGAGGTCGAACACGCCGTTTTCCTTGCCGCGCACGCGAATCGCCTCGAGCTGCGCGACCTGGGCGGGCGTGGTGGCCACGAGCAGCTTGCCGCAGCGCGTATGCGAAACATTGCGCGCCGCGCAGTACTCATAGAGCATCTCGCGCCCGCGCACGCATAGCGTCGCCTTGAGCGAGCCGCGCGGGTAGTAGAGCCCCGCATGGATCACCTCACTGTTGCGCGAGCTGGTGCTCGTACCAATGGCGTCGGCCGCCTCCAGCACGATCACTTCGCGCCTTCGCGCGGCCAACGCGCGCGCCACGGCCAGGCCGACCACACCCGCGCCGATCACCACACATTCGATCTGATCCATGTCCCTGCGTCCGCATCCGGCGAATGGGGCGGCGGCGCCTCGCCGGCGCCGCCATGAGAAAAATTGTACGCCTCGCGCACGGCGGGTTCGACTCGAATAGTCGCCGGATATGCGGTCAAATCCACGCATCGCGCATAGTCGCGGGTGTGAGCCCTGCCGGCGTCTGCCTTGGCTATCGATCGGCGGTTTCGATTACGTATCGCTTATCGTTGCGGTAAAAATAACAATCTCTTCTTTCACAGACCTCGAAATGCGCCGTTGTTGCCTCTATATTACAAATAGTCACGCGCGGCCCCGTTGAAGCGGCGCCGCGCTGTCCCCATTTGAAATGGATGTCTGCGGTCCGGCGTTTGCGAACCCGGTATAGGATCGAAGGTCATAAGGAACCCGCCCCGCCGTTGCGAGCCCGCAGCATCGACTCGCACGGCACGCGTGCATGGAGCCTGCCGATATGACGTTGTTAAAGAATTGCCTCGCCGCTGTGCTGTTCGCCTCCGCTGCCGCCGCAAGCGTGACCGCGAGCGCGCAGACGGAGACGCAGGGCGTGGTGCAGCCCGCGGTTCCCGCCCCACAACCCAAAGTGCACGCTGTTCCGGCCCCCTCCGCTGGGACCGCCGAGCAACCGGCAGCGCAGCCCGCTCAACAGCCAGCAGCCAAGCCGGCGCCACAGGCGGCACCGAAGCCGGCTCCCCACCCCGTGCACAAGCGCCCCCATAAGCCCGCGCACAAGCCTGCTTACGAACCCGCTTATGAGCCCGCTCCCCAGCAGAACGCGCAGCCCGCCGCACAGCCAGGCCCCACGGCGGAACCGCCTTTGCTGCCTGCTCCGGCACCACAAACGGGCGCGCAGACCGCACCGATGCCGCAGCCAGCCGTACCGTCCGCGCCCGCGCCACAACCCGCCGCGCAGTCCGCGCCCTCGCCGCAGCCAGCCGCGCAGCTCGCACCTGCGCCGCAGCCGGGCGTGCAGCCCGCGCCAGCGCCGCGGCCCGCCATGCAGAACGCGCCCCAGCCGTACACGCAGCCGGCAGCCGCACCGCAGCCGTATGCACAACCAGCCACGGCCCCCGCACCGGTAGGCGCACCACAGCGCACCGCACAGCCAGTGCCAGTCACTGCGCCGCAACCCGCCGCACAGCCAGCGCCCGCACCGCAGCCCGCTGTGCAATCCACTGAGCAACCCGTCGTCAACTGGACACTGCAGATACTGAGGGACGGCCAGCTGATCGATACATTCGACGGCACGACCACGGTCGGCCAGGCGCGCACCGATACCCATCACAAGGTCGTTTCACACGATGTCGGCTGCAAGGACCAGCCCGCGGGCAGCATCGACCTCCAGCGCACCATCACGGTCTCGCCGTTGCGGGCGAACCCGAGCGAGTCGATCCTGGCGATCGAAGCCCAGGAGACGCTCGAAGGCGACATCGCGCCGCAAACCCCGGAAGGCTGCAAGCTGCCGCCCACGCCGCGCCAGGTGCACGCGAGCCACCCGGGGCTCGTCGTGCCTGCCGGCCAGTGGGTCAACTGGCCCATCATCGACAAGAATCCCACGCTGCTCTACCGGGTGCGCGCAAGCCTCGCGCCGCCCTCCCAGCAGCCCTGACATACTGACCGGATGTGCCGCGTCGAAGCGCGATCCGCCATCCGCACGAAACTGTTCCAAGAACTCGTCGTAACAAGCGCATGCGAAATTTCGAACAACCCCTCATCGATGCGGTGCCGGCCAACACCCGGGACTTCGTTGCGGTGAGCTGGAACCTGCACAAGGGCCGCTCACCGCTTGGCTTTCAGGCCTGGCAGGCGATGCGGCGCTGGGTGCAGTCCACCCACGCCGACGCCTGGTTCCTGCAAGAAGCGATGGCGCGGCGTCTGCCGCAGCCGGTGCTCTCCTCGACCTTCGGCGCCGAGCTCGGCGACCCGCTCGAGGACGTCTGGCACTGCCAGGCCACCGAAATCGCCGACGCGCTCGAGTTGCAGATCGCACTCGGGCCGAACGTGTTCAAGCCTTCGTGGCGGCATGGCAATGCCATCCTCTCGCCGCATCCGCTCGATCTGGGCGGACGCTGGGACATCTCGGCGCACCGCTTCGAGCGGCGCGGCCTGCTCGTCGCGCGCGCCAGCGTGGCGGGCCAGTCGGTCACGCTGCTGTGCGCGCACCTCGCGCTCACGCGCAGCGCGCGCCTGCGTCAGATGAGCTGGATCGCGCACTGGATCGCCAAGGAGGCGCCGCAAGGGCCGCTCGTGCTCGCGGGCGACTTCAACGACTGGCGCAACGACTCGGTGCCGCTGTTCGCGGAGCACGGGTTGCAGGAAGTGGCGACGCTGCTCGGCGAGCCGGCGCGCACGTTTCCGGCGTTCTCGCCCGCGCTCGCGCTCGACAAGATGTTCGTGCGCGGGCTGCAGCCCGTCGAGCTGATCCAGCCCGCGCAAGAAACGGCCTGGCTCTCCGACCACCTGCCTTACATGGCGCGGCTGCGGATCGAATGACGTGCCGGGGCGCGCCGTGCAGCGCCCGCCAAACACCCACGAGACGCCAACGCAATCACGCTAATATGTCGCGTTGCGCGCCCTCGGGGTGCGTCCTTCCTGCCCGGCTCCCCCATGCATCTCTTCGCCACGCTGCTTCAGATCGCCATCGTCTATTTGCTCGCACTCGTGAGCCCCGGCCCGAACTTCTTCATGGTGACGCAGCTCTCGCTGGCCGGCAGGCGCGGTCTTGGCATCGCCTCGGCGTTCGGCGTGGGCACGGGCTCCACGCTCTGGGCCGCGCTCGCGATGCTCGGCTTCGCCGCGGTGCTCCAGCATATCGAGTGGCTCTATCACGGCGTGCGCGTCGCCGGCGCGCTTTATCTGCTCTGGTTCGGCATCAAGCTGCTGCGCTCGGGCGCGCGCCGGGACGCGATTACGGCCGATGAATCCCACGCCGCCCATGCCACTGAAGCGAGCCGCAGCGCCGAAAGCGCCCCCGTCGCCACGCTGCCGCCGCCCGACCGGCGCGCCTGGCTGCACACATGGCGCGCGGGCTTTCTCACCTGCCTCACAAACCCGAAGTCCTGCGTGTTCTGGACCAGCGTGTTCGCGGCGATCTTTCCGGCGCATCCGCCGCTGTGGTTCTACGGCGCGGCGCTCACACTCGTCGCGGCGATGTCGTTTGGCTATCACTCGAGCCTCGCGTTCCTGTTCGCCGACCATCGCACGCAACGCGGCTACAAGCGGCTGCGCCGCCCCATCGACGCGTTCTGCGGCGCGGCGCTGATCGGCCTCGCCGCGAAGCTCGCCGCCGACCGCTGACACCCGCGCGCCGACCGCCGCACCAGCGCGCCGATCGGCCATAAAACCGTGGCGATACACCGTCGCCACGCGCCGAATCTGCCCCCGCGAGCAGGGTCTCTGCTGCGGCCTGTCAGACCTTCCGGTATGATTTGGGCGAACATTCGAGCGGCATGCGTCGTATTCGAGCGCGTGCCGCCTGCGGCAAGCGCGCATGCCCTGACGGGCCAAACCGGCCCGTCCCAAGGGCGGTCGGACTCCCAGGCTTTTGCGCCTGCGCGCCGCATCCCGCCGAAGCCCGCTTTGTCGCGTCACGGCCCTTACGCATGGGCGGCGCAGGCGCCGACACAGCACCCTGCGACACCTCGCGTAGCGCAGGTCATCACGCTCGTTAGCCGCGGCGCAGCCCATGAGGCACGCTCGCGGTAAAATAACGGGCTGCGCCTCGTTCGCAATGGAACGGCTGGCAAGCTGGCAAAAAAGCGGGGCACGAAGCGGATGCAAAGCGCGGCGCGCGATAACGCAAGGCGCACGCATGGGCAACCGCCAAAACGCGCACGCCGCGCATCGTCAAACCGGGTCCGTCATGCAATGTCATGCGCGGCCGGAAGGAACGCCCCCGTCCGGCGGACCTTGTTTCGCATCATCAGGAACCATGAGCAAACACACCGAAGAAACCGTTCTGAGCGTCCACCACTGGACCGACACGCTTTTCAGCTTCACCTGCACGCGCGACCAGGCCCTGCGTTTCGACAACGGCCAGTTCACCATGGTCGGCCTCGAGGTCGAAGGCAAGCCGCTGATGCGCGCGTACTCGCTCGCGAGCGCAAACTATGAAGAGCATCTCGAGTTCCTGAGCATCAAGGTGCCGGACGGCCCGCTCACGTCGCGCCTGCAGCACCTGAAGGTGGGCGACAAGGTTCTGATCGGCAAGAAGCCCGTCGGCACGCTGGTGGCCGACAACCTGCTGCCCGGCAAGGTCCTGTGGCTGCTCTCGACCGGCACGGGCCTCGCGCCCTTCATGTCGATCATCAAGGACCCGGACATCTACGACCGTTACGAGAAGATCGTCCTCACGCACACCTGCCGTTTCGTCGACGAACTCGCGTACAAGGAATTCATTACCGAGGAGCTGCGCGAGCACGAGTACCTCGGCGAGATCGTGCGCGAGAAGCTCGTCTACTACCCGACCGTGACGCGCGAAGTGTTCGACAACCGCGGCCGCATCACCGAACTCATCGATACCGGCAAGCTGTTCGCCGACCTCGACCTGCCCGGGTTCTCGCCGGAGCGCGACCGCATCATGATGTGTGGCAGCACGCATATGCTGCGCGACACGGTCGCCCTGCTCGAAAAGGCCGGCCTCAAGGAAGGCAGCAACAATGAGCCGGGCCATTACGTCGTGGAAAAGGCCTTCGTTGGCTAAATCCATTGGCTAAGCCCATTGGCTGAATCCAGCGGCTCGATCCATCGGTCGAGCCGCTTTGGGGCATGCCCCTCGCCAGCATCGCCGGCTTGAACCACCGGCATGCCCTGCACACAAAACCGGAGCCTCGCGCTCCGGTTTTTTTATTTGCCGACCGCCCAACACGGCCGCGCGTCAAAATACCCCGCGCAACACCCATCTCGTGGTTACATTTTTCACAGACTTCGCGTAGCGTCCGTGTCAGCGTTTTTCCTACATAGACGCTCGCTGGGCAACTTCATACAGTTTCTTAGCTTTCGCCGCTAAGTATTGTCCCGACTGAAGTTTTTCTTTTTTTCAGATATTATCGCGGCGCAACATGGGCCACATCAGAGCACCTGACAAGGTCAGAGTCCGGCTGTTACTGAATGTAAATTTCGCTACGTTGCACCGTGCTCGGGATGACGCAAAAGCGTCGGTACGCAAGCAAGAGCAGAAAAGAACCGGTTCGTGGACGGGATAAAACGGGGGATGGATGGATACGTCGACTCGCGCCGCGTTTGATGCGCACGGGCCTCGTGCTGATGCGCCAGGCACGCGTGCCGCCTGCGCGGCCGCCGGCCTGCCCCTACTCGCCAACGCTGAAGGCGCACGTGTAGCGCTCGACGCCATCGCGCGCGTGCAGCGGCAGATTGTCGCATCCGGCGCCGCCCGTGTTCACGCCGACGAAGCCGCGCGCCACCGGCTCGCACAAGAGCTGCACGACAGTGTGGGCGCCGAACTGGCGGCCACGCGCTTCGCCCTGGCGAACGTCCACACCTGGCTGCCCGCCGACGCGCCGCCGCAATGCACCGAGGCGCTCGCGCTCGTCATGCACTCGCTGGATTGCGCCGGCGACGCCGTGCGCCGCGTGCTCGACGGGTTGTACGCGCCCGAGCTCGATGCGGGGCTCGCCGCTGCGCTCGCGAGCTGGACGCGCGGCTTTGCCTCGCGCACCGGGCTTGCAGCGCGCTTCACGCCCCGCTCGACAACCTCCTCAACGCCCCGTTCGACCGCCCGCTCGGCAGCCGCCCCCCGCACCAGCGGACTCTCCCGCGACGACGAGGCGCGCCTCGCGCGCCTGCCCGCCGAGGCGGCGCTCGCGCTCTTTCGCGTCGCGCAGGAAGCGCTGACTAACGTCGCCCGCCATGCGCAGGCCACGCGGGTCGAGGTGTGCCTGACGAGTACGCCGCGCGAGCTGATCGTGAGCGTGATCGACGACGGCGTGGGCCTCTCGCGCGAAGCCGCACGGCGCGCGAAGCGCCAGTGCGGACAAGCGGCGCAGAACGGTGAAAGCAACGGGAACGGCCGCAGCGCCTATGGCATCGCCGGCATGCGCGAGCGCTGCGCCGCCTTCGGCGGCACGCTGCGCACCGCGTCCGCTCGCGACGCACTGTCCGCCAGCCAGAGCACCCGTACCGGCGAGCCCGCTTGCGACACGCCCACCGAGCCCGCCGGCGACGCGCAAACCCGCCGCGCGGCCGCCGATCCGGCCCGCCCCGGCACGACCGTCGAAGCACGCTTCCTGTGGGAGACGCTGCTCGCGCGCCCGTGCGCCGAGCCGGCTCCGAACCTCGTGAAGGGCGTCCGCTCATGACCCTGCGCATCCTGCTCGTCGACGATCACGCCGTGGTGCGCCAGGGCGTGCGCCAGCTGCTGCTCGATCGTGGCGTCGCGAGCGAAGTGATCGAGGCGCAAAGCGGCGCGGAAGCGCTCGCCGCCATCGCGAAGCACGCCTGCGACGTGGCGCTGCTCGACATCTCGCTGCCCGACATGAGCGGGATCGAAGTGCTCAAGCGCGCGAAGAAAAAGGCGCCGCGCGTGCCGGTGCTGATGTTTTCGATGTATCGCGAGGACCAGTACGCGGTGCGCGCGCTGAAGGCCGGCGCATCGGGCTATCTCTCGAAGACGGTGGACGCCGCGCAGATGACAGCGGCGATCCAGCAGGTCGCGAGCGGCCGCAAGTACGTGAGCCCGGCGATGGCTGAAGCGCTCGCCGAGTACGTGCTCGTCGACGGCGAGCAGATGCCGCACGAAAAGCTCTCCGACCGCGAGTACCAGACGCTATGCATGCTCGCCTCGGGCAAGCGCCTCACCGATATCGCGCACACGCTCTCGCTTTCGGTGAAGACGGTGAGCGTCTACCGCACGCGCCTGCTCGAAAAGATGAAGCTCACCAACAACGCCGAGCTCACCTTCTACGTGATGAGCAACCGGCTCGTCGATCTCGCGCCCGCGCCCGGGCTCTGAGTCCGCGCATCGCTCGACCACGGCGCTTCCCGGCGACCGTCCAGGCGGCCGGGCCGCGAGCGGTCCGAGTGCAGTCCGACTACGGTCCACCGCGCCGCATGCACTGCGCAAAGAACGCGTCACTAAGGCGCCTTCTCGCCACAAGCCATTGATCCGGAGATGAATTGCGTCTTTTCGCGCGGGTTCGTGCAAGGATTGCACGCGCCCATGCCCCTTTGCGGCGGATTCGACTGCGGCGGCGCGCCGAATCCGCCTCGCGCCCAACCCGGCTGGAACGGCTGCGCCGCACCGATCCGCTAAAATTATGGGTTTCCCCGCCATACGGCACGAGAGGGCACGAGAGCGCGACTGCGTCCCTCACGTTTGCGTTGCCGCCCGCGCGTTTTACCAGGAGTCCCCCGCCAAATGTCCCTCTTTCGCAAGAAGAACGTCGAACACATGCTGCAGGCGAGCGCCCAGGGCGCCGGCCTGAAGAAGGCCCTCGGCGCACTGGACCTCACCTTTCTCGGCGTCGGCGCGATCATCGGCACCGGCATCTTCGTGCTGACCGGCACCGGCGCCGTGCAGGCCGGCCCCGCGCTGATGCTCTCGTTCCTCATCGCCGCCCTGGCCTGCTGCTTCGCCGCGCTCGCCTACGCCGAGTTCGCCTCGACCATTCCCGTGGCGGGCTCGATCTACACCTACTCGTACGCCACGCTCGGCGAGCTGGTCGCGTGGATCATCGGCTGGGACCTGATGCTCGAGTACGGGCTCGCCACCTCGGCCGTCTCGGTGGGCTGGTCGGGCTATCTGCAGTCGCTGCTCTCCGGCTTCGGCATCGCGCTGCCCACGGCCCTCACGGCCGCGCCCGGCGCCGTGCCCGGCGCGTTCACGCTCTTCAACCTGCCCGCCTTCCTCGTGATGATGGTCATCACGGCGCTGCTCTCCATCGGCGTACGCGAATCCACGCGCATCAACAACATCATGGTCGCGATCAAGGTCACGGTCGTGCTGCTCGTGATCGCCGTCGGCGCCTTCCACGTGACGCCCGCGAACTGGCATCCGTTCATGCCCCACGGCTGGAATGGCGTGTTCGGCGCCGCCGCCGTGATGTTCTTCGCGTTCATCGGCTTCGATTCGGTCTCCTCGGCGGCCGAAGAGGTCAAGGACCCCAAGCGCGACCTGCCCGTGGGCATCATCGCCTCGCTGATCGTCTGCGCGGTGCTGTATGTGGCCGTCGCGGCCGTCGTCACGGGCATCGTCCCCTGGCAGCAGTTCGCCGGCATCGCCCACCCCGTTTCGTACGCGCTGCAGGTGGCCGGTGAAAAGTGGGTCGCCGGTTTCATCGACCTTGGCGCCGTGCTCGGCATGCTCACCGTGATTCTCGTGATGAGCTACGGCCAGACCCGCATCATCTTCGCCATGTCGCGCGACGGCCTCTTGCCCGCGAAGCTCTCGAAGGTGCATCCGCGCTATGCCACGCCGTTCTTCACCACCTGGCTCGTCGGCATCTTCTTTGGCCTGATCGGCGCGCTCGTGCCGCTGAACGTGCTCGCCGAGCTCATCAACATCGGCACGCTCGCCGCGTTCTCGATGGTCTCGATCGCCGTGCTCGTCCTGCGCCGCACCCACCCCGATCTGCCGCGCGCGTTCCGCTGCCCGGGCGTGCCGGGCGTGCCCATCCTCGCGGTGGCCTCGTGCCTGTTCCTGATGCTCAACCTCGCGTGGATCACGTGGGTCGCGTTCTTGGCGTGGCTCGTGATCGGCCTGCTGATCTACTTCTTCTACTCACGCCATCATTCGCACCTCGGGCGGCATCCGCACGAGCACTGAAGCGTTCTCGAACAGCGCGCTCGCCGCGCGCTGTTCGGCACGATTCACCGCGCGCTTCGCGGCACGCTTCGCAACCCGCTTCCCGGCGAACTTCGCGGCACGCTTAACAGCGCCTTACGCTGCACTGCAACGGCCCGCCCCGGTCTCCGGCGCGGGCCGTTTCGTATGCTGCGCGGCCGTCGAAATACGGCTAAAAACCGCTTAAAAATCGGGGATAAGCCCGCGCAGCGCGAATCGGCAAAGTGTGCTTTACTGTTCGGGCATTGTTGTCGCGGTACGTCGCAATATCCAGGAAATACGCAGATTCGGGCATCGCTCAGGCAGCACCAGGTAACACTCGGGCAAAACCAGGCAACACCCAGGCATCACTGAACAAGCAAAGCACCAGCCGGACCCTCGTCCCCGTTTCCGTCCAGCCTGCCCGCCAGCGCGCGCGGCAGACGCATCGCGCCCGGCGCGCGGCGCACGCTGGGCGATAGACAGCAGGCGGCACAAGCGGGGCAATGGATGCATGCGGGCCCAGGCCGGTCCCTACCATCACTTTGCATGGGACCAGAGCACGACGCGCGACGCTCGAACTCTGGCCAAGAGGAGACAGTCAATGGCGATCAGTCTCAGCCTGACGGTCAACGGCAAGCCCGTGACCGCCGAAGTCGAACCCCACACGTTGCTAGTCCAGTTCCTGCGCGAGCAGTTGCGCCTCACCGGCACGCACGTCGGCTGCGACACCGCGCAGTGCGGCGCGTGCACGGTCCACCTCAACGGACGCGCGGTCAAGTCGTGCAACCAGCTCGCCGTGCAGTGCGAGGGCATGGACGTGACGACGATCGAAGGACTCGCGGCCGCTTATGGGAACACCAGCGGGAACGGCGCGCTACATCCCATGCAGGCGGCTTTCCGCGAATGCCATGGCCTGCAATGCGGCTTCTGCACGCCCGGCATGGTGATGAGCGCCACCGCGCTCGTCGCCGAAAAGCCTGGCCTCACCGAAGCCGACGTGCGCGCGGGCCTCGACGGCAATCTGTGCCGCTGTACGGGCTATCACAACATCGTGAAGGCCGTGCTCGCGGGCGCCGAAGGCATGGCTGCACCGGCCACGTCAGCCGCATCGGCAGCATAAGGGGAGACACGCCATGAACGCACCCGACTCCCAAACGCCCCGCATGATCGGCGCCTCGGTCAAGCGCAAGGAAGACTATCGCTTCCTCACCGGCGCGGGCCAATACACCGACGACGTCGTCCTGCCCGCCCAGACCTATGCCGTGTTCGTGCGCTCGCCGCATGCGCATGCGCGCATCAAGAGCATCGACATCAACGCGGCCAAGGCCGCGCCCGGCGTGGTGGCCGTCTTCACCGGCGCGGACCTCGCCGCCGAGAACGTGGGCGGCCTGCCGTGCGGCTGGCTCATCCACAGCATCGACGGCACGGCCATGCACGAGCCGCCGCATCCGGTGATCGCACACGAGAAGGCGCTTCACGTAGGTGACCAGGTCGCGCTCGTGATCGCCGAATCGCTGAAAGAAGCGAAGGACGCCGCCGAGCTGGTCGAAGTCGATTACGAAGAGCTGCCCGCCACCGTCGACACCGCGCAGGCCGCCGCCGCGGGCCAGGCGCTCGTGCACGACGGCGTGCCGAACAACACCTGCTACACGTGGGGCCACGGCGACAAGGCCGCCACCGACGCCGCCTTCGCCACCGCCGCGCACGTCACGACGCTCGACATCGTGAACAACCGGCTCATCCCGAACGCGATCGAGCCGCGCGCCGTGAACGCGAGCTACAGCCGCCACGACGACGGCTACACCGTCTATGTGTCGAACCAGAACCCGCACGTCGAGCGGCTACTCATGGCCGCATTCGTGCTCGGGCTGCCGGAGACGAAGCTGCGCATCGTCGCGCCCGACGTGGGCGGCGGCTTCGGCTCGAAGATCTTTCTGTATGCCGAAGACGTGGCGCTCACCTGGGCTGCAAAGAAGATTGGCCGCCCGGTGAAGTGGACGGCCGAGCGCAGCGAGTCGTTCGTCTCCGACGCCCATGGCCGCGACCACGTGACGAAGGCCGAGCTCGCGCTCGACAAGGACAGCAAGTTCCTCGCCATGCGCGTGCACACCACGGCGAACATGGGCGCGTATCTTTCGACCTTCGCTTCGAGCGTGCCCACCATCCTCTACGCGACGCTGCTCGCGGGCCAGTACACCACGCCCGCGATCTACGCCGAGGTGAAGGCCGTGTTCACGAACACGGTGCCCGTGGACGCGTATCGCGGCGCGGGCCGCCCCGAGGCGACCTACGTGGTCGAGCGGCTCGTGGAGACCGCCGCACGCGAGATGAACCTCGACCCGGCCGAAATCCGCCGGCGCAACTTCATCACGAGCTTCCCCTACGCGACGCCCGTGGGCCTCACCTACGACACCGGCGACTACGAAGCCTGCCTCTCTCGCGCGCTCGAGCTCGCCGACGTGCAGGGCTACGCGGCGCGGCGCGATGCATCGAAGGCCCAAGGGAAGCTGCGCGGCCTCGGCTACTCGTGCTACATCGAGGCATGCGGCCTCGCACCATCGAATATTGCCGGGGCGCTCGGCGCGCGCGCGGGCCTGTTCGAAGCGGGCGAGATCCGCGTGAATCCCACCGGCTCGGTCACCGTCTTCACGGGCTCGCATAGCCACGGCCAGGGCCATGAAACGACTTTCGCGCAGGTGGTGTCCGAGCGTCTGGGCGTGCCCATCGAGCAGATCGAGATCGTGCACGGCGACACCGCGCGCATTCCGTTCGGCATGGGCACCTATGGCTCACGCTCGATAGCGGTGGGCGGCTCGGCCATCATGAAGGCGCTCGACAAGATCGAGGCGAAGGCGAAGAAGATCGCCGCGCACATGCTCGAAGCGGGCGTGGAGGACATCGAGTTCGCCGACGGCGTGTTCCGCGTCGCGGGCACCGACCGCACCAAGACCTTCGCCGAAATCGCGCTCTCGGCCTACGTGCCGCACAACTATCCGCTCGAAACACTCGAGCCGGGCCTCGACGAAAGCGCGTTCTACGACCCCACCAATTTCACCTATCCGTCGGGCGCGTATATCTGCGAGCTCGAAGTCGATCCCGACACCGGCGAGACGCGCATCGACCGCTTCACGGCCGTGGACGACTTCGGCAACGTCATCAATCCGATGATCGTCGAAGGCCAGGTGCACGGCGGCCTCGGCCAGGGCATCGGCCAGGCGCTGCTCGAGCGGTGCGTCTACGACAACGAGAGCGGCCAGCTGCTCTCGGGCTCGTACATGGACTACGCGATGCCGCACGCCTCCGATGTGCCGTCGTTCACGGTGGAAACCGCGAAAGGCACGCCGTGCACGCACAATCCGCTCGGCGTGAAGGGCTGCGGCGAGGCGGGCGCGATCGGCTCGCCGCCCGCCGTCATCAACGCGATCATCGATGCGCTCGCACCACTCGGCGTGAAGGACCTGCAGATGCCGGCCACGCCGCATCGTGTCTGGCAGGCGATCCAGGCCGCGCAGTCGACGCAGGCATCACAACAACCTTGAGCGGAGGCGCACCATGTATGCATTCGACTACCAGCGCGCCAGTGACGCGCAAGGCGCAGTGAAGACGCTTGGCGCCGACCCAGATGCCAAATTTCTCGCGGGCGGCCAGAGCCTGCTCGCGGCGATGAAGCTGCGGCTCGCCCAGCCTTCGACGCTCGTGGACGTCACGCGCATTCCCGAGCTCAAGACCGTGCAGGTGGACGGCAAGGTGGTGAAGATCGGCGCCGCGGTCTGCCACGCCGACGTGGCGGCCAACGCGCAGATCCAGGCCACGCTGCCGGCGCTGGCGCAACTGGCCGCCGGCATCGGCGACCGCCAGGTGCGCGCGTTCGGCACACTGGGCGGCTCGCTCGCCAACGACGACCCCGCCGCCGACTACCCCGCTGCCGTGCTTGGACTGGGCGCCACGGTCGTGACGGACCGCCGGCGCATCGCCGCCGACGACTTCTTCCTTGGCATGTACGAAACCGCGCTCGAACCTGACGAGCTGATCGTCGCGGTCGAGTTTCCGGTGCCGCAGCGCGCCGCTTATGAGAAGTTCCACAACCCGGCCTCGCATTTCGCGTTGACGGGGGTGTTCGTCGCGCAGTTCGCGGATGGCTCCGCGGCGGGCGATCCCGTGCGCGTGGCGGTCACGGGCGCGGCGTCTTCGGTGTTCCGCGCCACCGCACTCGAAGACGCGCTCAAGGCGAGCTTCACGGCCGCCGCCGCGCGCGCGGTGAGCATCGCGCCGGACGAGCTCAACACCGACCTGCACGCGAGCGCGGCATACCGCGCGCACCTGATCCCGGTGCTGGCGGCGCGGGCAGTGACGAAGGCGCTCGGCTAGACTCGCGGTTCACGGCCGCTCGCGCCGCGCCCAGCATCACGCGCGGTGCGAGCGGCCGACTGCGTATTGCCGCCGTATTGCCGCCGCGCAGGCGCTTTTTGCCGGCGCCGTTTGGCTGCGGTACGCGCAGGTGTTTTTCGTCAGCGTTTTTCATCCGCCCTTCTTGCCAGCATTTCTAGCCCTACTTTCAGGCCCGCCATGCTCCCCGCCACGATCGACGACACGCTCTCGCAGCTCGAAGCGCAAGGCTATTTCGCGAGCCGCGAACTGGCCACGGCGTTGTTTCTCGCGCTCAAGATGGAGCGCCCGCTCTTCCTCGAAGGCGAGCCGGGCGTGGGCAAGACCGAGCTGGCGAAGGCGGCGGCGGCGCTCGCCGGCACCACCCTGCTGCGCCTGCAGTGCTACGAGGGGCTCGACACGGCCAGCGCGCTCTACGAGTGGGACTATCCGCGCCAGATCATGGCGCTGCGTCTGGCCGAAGCCGCGGGCGAGAAGCCGCGCGGCGACACGCTCTATCGCGACGAATTCCTGCTGAAGCGCCCACTGCTGCAGGCGTTGCAACCGGACCCGCATCATCCCGGCGCGCGCCGCGTGCTGCTGATCGACGAGATCGACCGCGCCGATGAGCCGTTCGAAGCCTTCCTGCTCGAGCTTCTTTCGGACTTCCAGGTGTCGATTCCCGAGTACGGCACGGTGCGCGCGAGCGTGCCGCCGCTCGTCGTGATCACCTCGAACCGCACGCGCGAGGTCCACGACGCGCTCAAGCGGCGCTGCCTCTATCAATGGCTCGGCTACCCCGAGCGCGCGCGGGAGCTTGCCATCGTCGCGGCGCGCGCGCCCGAGACCGGCGCCGAGCTGCAGCGCCGCGCCGTGGCCTTCGTGCATCAGCTGCGCACGATGGATCTGTTCAAGGCGCCCGGCATTGCCGAGACGATCGACTGGTGCCGCGCGCTCGCGGCGCTCTCGGTCACCGAGCTCGACCCGCAGTCGGTGCAGGACACGCTCGGCGTGCTGCTCAAGTATCAGGACGATCTCGCGCAGCTCGACCCGCAGCAAATCGCGCAAACGCTCGCGCTCGCGGAGTGACGCCGATGCCGCACGCGCCGAACCGCCCACACGAAACGCAGCGAGCGCAGGAAGCGCCGCCATCGCACGCCCGGTGCGACGCACTCGAAGCGCCCGTCCTGCCACCCATGTTCGCGCGCAACGTCGTGCATTTCGTGCGCGTGCTGCGCGGCGCCGGCTTGCCGATGTCGAGCGCGCGCGCCGTCGATGCGCTCGAAGCGCTGAGCTTCATCGACCTCACGCGCCGCGACGACGTCCGCGCCGCGCTGGCCGCCTTGCTCACCGCCGCGCCCGACGAGCGCGAGCTCTTTAACGCCGCGTTCGAGCTGTTCTGGCGCGATCCCGACTGGGAGGGCAAGCTGCGCGCGCTGCTGCTGCCGAAAGTCCAGGGCGCCCTGCCGCCGCCGCGCCGCAACAATCGCCTCGCCGATGCGCTCGCAGCACGCCAGGCCTCGCGCGCGGGCTCGCAGCCGCCGCCCGCGCACGAACAGCACGAGCTGCGCGCGCATGCAAGCTTCAGCGCCGAGGAGCGCCTGCGCCATCGCGACTTCGACACGCTTTCCGCCGACGAATGGCGCACGCTGCGCCACCTGATCCGCGCGCGGCGCCTGCCGCTCGCCACCGAGCGCACGCGACGCCTGAAGGCGTCGTCGCACGGCACGCATGCCGACTTGCGCGCGAGCGCGCGCCACGCCGTGCGCGCGGGCGGCGACTGGACCGTCTGGAAGTACCGCGCGTGCGTCGAACGCAAGGTGCCGCTCGTGCTGCTGCTCGACATTTCCGGGTCTATGAGCAGCTATTCGCGCGCCGTGCTCTACTTCTGTCATGCGCTGCTGCAATCGCGCGAACGGCTGCAAGTGTTCCTGTTCGGCACGCGCCTCACGCACGCCACGCGCGCGCTGCGCGAACGCGACCCCGATGTCGCGCTCGCCCAGCTCGCCACGCAGGTGGCGGACTGGTCGGGCGGCACGCGCATCGGCGAGACGCTCGCGCAGTTCAACCGGCGCTGGGCGCGCCGCGTGCTCGGCGGCCGGGCCACCGTGCTGATGGTCACCGATGGCCTCGATCACGACCCGGGTAGCGCGCTCGCCGAGGAAATGGCGCGCCTGCACCGCTTTGCGCATCGCGTGGTGTGGCTCAATCCGCTGTTGCGCTACCGCGGTTTCGAAGCGAAGGCACGCGGCGTGCAGGCGATGCTGCCGCACGTCGATGCGCATTACCCTGTTCACAACCTGGAGAGCCTGGAAGCATTCGGCCGCAGCCTGCAAGACGCATCGCCCGAGCGTTCGCGCCCGTATGCGTTGCTTGTGTCGACGCAAGCGGCCAAACCCTCTCCAACGACGCAGGAATCGAAGCAGCGACGAACGCTGGAACCAACGCAGGGACCAATCCAAGGAGCGACACGATGGAGCTGACCGAAAGCCACACGCTGCCGGTGCCGCAGCAGCGCGCGTGGGAAGCCCTCAACGACACGGCGATACTCAAGGCGTGCATTCCGGGCTGCGAGAGCATCGATGCCGACGGCGAGAACGCGTATGCTGTCGCCCTCACCGCCGCGGTCGGGCCCGTGAAGGCGCGCTTTAAGGGCCGCATGCAGCTCGCCGACATCGACGCGCCGCGCAGCTACACGATCCAGTTCGAGGGCCAGGGCGGCGCGGCGGGCTTCGGCAAGGGCGATGCGCGCGTGATGCTCGAACCCGCGGGCGAGGACGCCACCACGCTCAGCTACACGGCCAGCGCCCAGGTGGGCGGCAAGCTCGCGCAGATCGGCTCGCGGCTCGTGGACGGCGCGGCCCGCAAGATCGCCGCCGAGTTTTTCAAGCGCTTCACCGAGCAGCTCGGTGGCGGCGCCGATGAAGCAAGCGCGGAAGCGCAGCAAGAGACATCCGAAACACAAGCCGCCAGCGACGCCGAAGGCGCCGGCGGCGATGAACCGCAAAAGAGGAAACGATCATGGACAGCGTGGATCTCGAAGTCCTGAAATCCAGCGTTCGCTGGCTCGAGGAAGGCCATCGCGCCCTGCTGGTGACGGTGGTGAAGACGTGGGGCTCGTCGCCGCGTCCGGAGGGCGCGATGCTCGTTGTGCGCGACGACGGCCAGGTCGTGGGCTCGGTCTCGGGCGGCTGCATCGAAGACGACCTGATCGATCGCGTGCGCCGCGAAGGCATCGGCATCGTCAAGCCCGAGGCCGTGAAATACGGCATCACGGCGGAAGAGGCGCATCGCTTCGGGCTGCCCTGCGGCGGCACCATCCAGCTCGTGCTGGAGCCGCTCACCGAGGCTTCGGGCATTCCCGCGCTGCTCGAAGCGGTCGAGCGCGGCGAGCTGGTCGCGCGCACGCTCGACATCGCCAGCGGCAAGGCCACGCTCGGCCCCGCGAGGGCCACCGACGGCGTGGACTTCGACGACACGCGCCTGCTCACGATCCACGGCCCGCGCTACCGCATGCTCGTGATCGGCGCGGGGCAGCTCTCGCACTACCTGTGCCAGATCGCCGTGGGGCTCGACTACCAGGTGACGGTATGCGACCCGCGCGAGGAATACACCGATACGTGGGACGTGCCCGGCACCGCGCTCGTGCGCACCATGCCCGACGACACCGTGCTCGACATGAAGCTCGACGAGCGCTGCGCCGTGATCGCGCTCACGCACGACCCGAAGCTCGACGACCTCGCGCTCATGGAGGCGCTCAAGACGCGCGCGTTCTACGTGGGCGCGCTCGGCTCGCGGCGCAACAACGCGGCGCGGCGCGAGCGGCTCAAGGAGTTCGATCTGAGCGACGCGGAGCTCGCACGGCTGCACGGGCCGGTGGGCATCTATATCGGCAGCCGCACGCCGCCCGAGATCGCCGTATCGATCCTGGCCGAAGTCACGGCGGCGAAGAACGGCGTCTCGCTGCCCACCCTGCTTCAGGTCGAAGGCGCCAAGGCCGCGCGCGAACAGGCTGCGAGCGTCGGGTCGAGCTGCGACGTCTGAAGGTGCTGGACGGGGGTATCCGAGGGTACCGGGCGTTGCCGGCGACATCGGCGGCGCGGCGGGCGTGGCCGGTACGACACCGCGCGGCCGGCCGCGCCGTTGCGCCACTTCAGGCGCGGCGCGAACCCGCGTTGTGCCCGTCCCCGGCGTTCTCGTGTCTTTCTGCGCGTGCGCCGCGCGGCCTGAGCAGCCGCCCGAGCCGCGCCCCCACGAGCCGCATTGCGCGCGTCCATCCGGCGGGGCGCGGGTCCGCGAGCATGCTCAGCGCCCGCGCATAGTCGAGCGTCAAGCCGGGCGTCCAGGCCATCGTCTGACCGCGCTTGCGCACCTGCGCGGCCACCCATAGCTCCGGCGTCGCGAGCATGCGCACGAAGGCCAGCCAGCCGCCGCCCCACACGCGCGGCGTCGCGCCTTCGAGCGCCGCCTCCAGCGCGTGCGAGACCGTGCTCGAGCAGTTGCGGTGCGTGAGGTTGTAGGTCGTGTCGGCGCGATAGTGCTGCCAGAAGCGTGCGAGCCGCTGCGCGTCGTAGTTGCGGATGCGCACCTGGCGCGTGGACGGGCACCACGCCTTCGATTCGGTCGCGTAATCGGGCTGGAACAGGCCCGGCACGTCGTTCTCCGCGGTCGCGCGCAAGATACGCGAGAACTCGTCGGGCGAGCGGTCGATCTCCACCGCCGGATACAGGCTGATGTAGACGTGCTCGGGCGTTTCCAGCGCCGCGTGGCCCGTCGAGATCACGCCATCGCGGTCCACGGCCGCGATATAGCGGTCGATCACCGGCTGGCGCCGCGCCTCGGCCTTCGAGGTGCCCACCGGCGTCCACACGTGCACGGTGAGCGCGCGCTCGTGATCCTCGGGCGGCCCGTCGAACACGGTCTGCGCGAGCCGGGGCCCGACGCTGCCGGTCACGCCCACGGCACTCGCCGCGAGCGCCGCCGCGCCACCCTGCGCCGCCGCCGGATTCACGCCGAGCCGCCGCGCGCGCAACGCGAGCAGCAGCAGGTTCCAGCCGGTGAAGATCAGCACGAGGCCCAGGCAATACGGCACGGTGCCCTTGTAGTGCGTGGGATAGGGCTGATAGAGAAAGATCGCGATGGCGATCTCCAGCGCGCCGCCCGCCACCGCGAATTTCCAGCTCCGGTAGCGCACGACCCAGGCGGAGACGATCTGCAGGAGGCCATCGGCGAGAAAGAGCGTCGCGAACACCATCGAGAGGATGAACGGCGCCTGCCGCAAGCCCGAGAGGATGAGCGCGGCGGTCGTGCAGAACGCGAGCCCCTTCACGTAGCGCAGCGTGCGCTGGCCGCCCATGCCGGTCCAGGCGACGGCGAGCGTCGCGAGGCCTTCGACGAGCAGCAGCCAGGCGAACGGCGCGACGCGAAAAACCAGCACGCCGTCGAGCGCGTCGATGAAAAGCGCCGTGCCGAGCGCCGCGCTCGCCGCGCCCACGATCAGCACCCCGCGCCAACGCGCGCGCAAGTAGTCGACGCCCAGCAGGATCATCATGAGCCGCACCATCGTTCACTCCGCGCTGGCGGTTTTCACGAGAGTGATGCTACGCCGCATCGGCGCCGGCCTGTCACGAAGGTGCGCGGTGCGTGCAGGCGAACCGGATCATCGGTTGCGCGCGCAAGGAAGCGGGCTAGAGCAACCCAAACGCAAACGCCGCCGCCACCGAGCCCGCCACGAGCACCACGCCCGTGGTTCGGCGCCGGTTGAGCTCGGTCCACAGCAGCACGCCGGTCAGCGAAAGCAGGATGAGGCTGCCCGCGATGGTGTCCATGAGCAGCACCCAGCCGATGCCCATGCCCACGCCGCGATGGAGATTGTTCAGCGTCGCGAGGAATGGGCTCTGCGTGCGGCGCACGGCGACCGTGCTATTGCCCACCCAGTACTCCACGGCAACGCTCTGGCGCGGCCCCATCAACGCGAACTGCCAGGACTCGGGCTGCACGACGCTGCGCTCGCCCCACGCCACCGGATGCGCGCGCTCGCGGCGGATCTTGCCCGGCTTGCCGTCGAACGCCAGCTCGCGCTGGAGCCACTGCGCGAGCGCCTCGGGCGTGGCCGGACGCGCGGCGGGCAACGCGAGCTGCATCTGCGTGACCTGGGGCGTGCCCGTGGAGATCTGCAGCGGCCCCGCGCGATGATTGAGCAAGAAGCCCGTCACGCCGAACAGGAGCCCCAGCACCGCGCCCCACAGCCCCACCCAGCCATGCACCTTGCGCAGCCACTTGATGAAGGTCGCGCGGCGCGAGCGCTGGCGCCGCGCGGCGAGATCGACGGCCTCGAGGGACTGGCCGGTGCGGCGCGAGGGATCGAAGCGAACGCCATCGCCAGCTTCGGTGCTCGGGGATTCGATCAGGGGCTCGTCAAGGCGGGCGTTCAAGGCACGACTCCAGGCACGCGGCGCGCAAGCGTCCGCCGGCCCCTCCCGGGCCGCGCCGACACGCGCCAATTCGAACGGGGATGAGCGCCGCGCAGCCTGCGTCGGCCTCACCTTACAAATGAGAATAGTTATTATTACATATATGAAAGGCGGCGCGCAGCCGATTCGGCAGATTGGGCAACAGCACCGGGAAACCCCGTCCGAAGCCGCGCCGCAAGTGCCTGTCAAAAACCATGCGCGCCGCTATGTGGGGCACCCCCTTGACAAGGGAAAGGACTGACTTTTAAGTGAAGGATTGCGCCGATATTCCCAGCGAGAGCCGTCCCCAAAAACCGCAGCGCCGCCCACGGAACGCCGCCATGCGTCACGTCCTCGTTCTTTGCATCGCAATCCTCGGCACGGCCTTCGGCGCGCATGCGGCGGGGATGCCCGCGCCCATCGAGACCGCCGAGGTCGCAGCCGGCAACGCCGCCGACCAGGCGCCGTACACCAACGAATCGGAGACGCAGACGTTCACCGTCAATGCGGACGGCTCCTACACCAAACTCGACACGCTCACCTTGCGCGTCAACACCGAAGCGGGCATCGCGCGCGCGGGCCAGTACTACGTCTGGTTCAACCGCGGCATGGCGCACGTGGACGTTCTGGAAGCGTGGACCGAGGACGCCCAGGGCCGGCGCCACGACGTGCAGCCCGAGCAGATTCGCGACGTGCAGGAAGTGCGCTCCTTCGATGCCCCGATGTTCCAGGACGTGCAGGACAAGGTCATCGTGTTCCCGGCCGTCGAGCCCGGCGCGCGCGTGCATCTCACCTGGCGCAAGACTCAGCGCGTGCCGCTCGTGCCGGGCTGGTTCAGCGACTTCACGCCGCCCGACATGGCGCCGACGCACAATTTCCGCGCGATCTACGACCTGCCCGCAAAGGTCCCGCTCTACGCCGACGCGCGCGGTTTCACCGCGCTCAAGCCCGTGACGGCGAACGGCCGCACGCGCTATGAATACCGCTACGACAAGGCGAATTTCGCGCGCCTCGAATATGGTTCGGTTTCCTATGTAAGCTACGGAGACCGGCTGATGGTCTCGACCTTCCCGGACTACGCAGCATTCGCGAAGGTCTACCGCGAGGCGTCCGCCGACCCGAGCGCACGCGACGCGGCCATCGTTCAGCTCGCCCAGACGCTCACCGCTCACGACGCCACGCCGCGCGCGAAGGCGCAAACGCTTTACGACTGGGTACGCCGCAATATCCGCTACGTGGCGGTCAATGTCGGACGCGGCGAGATCGTGCCGCACCGCGTGACCGAGGTGCTCGCGAACCGCTACGGCGACTGCAAGGACCACGTCGCGCTCTATGGCGCGCTGCTCGACGCCGTGGGCGTGCGCAACGTGCCCGCGCTCGTGAACAGCGGCACGATCTACACGCTGCCTTCGGTGCCGGGCTTCGGCGTGATCAACCACGTCATCACCTGGCTGCCCGACTTGCAGCTCTTCGCGGACTCCACGGCGAACAATGTCGAGTTCGGCTATCTGCCCTCGACCGACATGGACCGCGACACCGTGCTCGCCGGCGATGGCACGCTCATGCGCACGCCCGCCACCGAAATGACCGCGCGCGACAGCGATCTCGACATCACCGTCGCCCCCGACGGCTCGGCGCACTTCATCTATCGTCTGCAGTCCGAAGGCTGGGCCGCGGAGCAGACGCGCAGCGTGCTGCGCCTGCAAACGCCGGCGCAACGCGAGGAATCGCTGCAATGGGAGCTGCGCAATGCGAACCTGCGCGGCAACGCCCTGCTCGCGTCGAGCCCGCTCGACGCCACCTCGGGGCCGCTCGTGGTGACGCTCACGGGCACGCTGGACGGCTTCGTCGACCCGGAGATGACGACGCCCGTGCCCACGCTCACGAGCCTCGTGGGCGGGCTCGATGCGAATCTGCGCTACTGGCTGGGCGAGCCGCGCCGCACGCAGCCGTTCGTCTGCCGCAACGTGGCCGTGACCGAGCGCACGCGTATCCAGTTGCCGCCGGGGCTGCGCGTGCTCGACATGCCTTCGCCGCAGCGCGCCGGGAATGCGCTGCTCGACTACAGCTCGCAGTACACGCTCGACACGGATGCAAACGTGCTGCGCGTGACGCGCACGGGCCGCACGCATTTTGCGAGCGACGTCTGCACGCCCGCCGACTTCACGCAGATGCGCCCCACCTTCGAGACCATGGCGCGCGACCTGCGCGCCCCGCTGATCGTCAAGCCCGTTGCGAAACCGGCACCAGGTGTGACGGAGCAACCGGGTAGCGCCCACGAGCTCGACGAACCGCTGGCATCGGCACCGCGCACGGCGCCTTGAGGTTTCCCGCGCAGTACGCCAACGGTGCGGCGTACGAATAACGCCGATCAAACGGGCCAGAGCGGCCCTTCCTGCATCGCGCCAATCTGCTCGCGTAATTCGAGGATGCGCTCTTCCCAATAGCGCTGCGTGTTGAACCACGGGAACGCCGCCGGGAACGCAGGATCGTTCCAGCGTCGCGCGAGCCACGCCGAGTAGTGAATGAGCCGCAGCGTGCGCAGCGCTTCGATCAAATGCAGCTCGCGCGGATCGAATTCGCAGAAGTCCTCATAGCCCGCGAGCAGATCGGCGAGCGCGCGCGAGGCGTCCGCGCGGTCGCCCGGCAGCAGCAGCCACAAATCCTGGATAGCGGGACCCATGCGACTGTCGTCGAAGTCGACGAAGTGCGGGCCTGCATCGGTCCAGAGCACGTTGCTCGGGTGGCAGTCGCCATGCAGGCGCAGCTTGCGCACGTCGCCGGCGCGCTCGAACGCCGCTTCCACGCCTTGCAGCGCGAGCGAGACGGCGGCTTGCCAGGCCTCGCGCACGTCGGCGGGCACGAAGCCGTGCTCGAGCAGATAGTCGCGCGGCTCGTAGCCATAGCTTTCGATGTCGATCGACGGGCGTGCCTGGTACGGCGCGGTTGCGCCCACCGCATGGATGCGGCCGATAAAGCGCCCGAGCCATTCGAGCGTGTCGCTACGGTCGAGCTCGGGCGCCCGGCCGCCGCGCCGCTCGAACAGCGCGAAGCGATAGCCTTCGTGCTCGTGCAGCGTGCGGCCTTCCAGGACGAGCGCGGGCACGGCGGGAATCTCGCGCGCAGCGAGCTCCGCCACGAACGCGTGCTCCTCGAGTATGGCCTCGTTGCTCCAGCGCTCGGGACGATAGAACTTCGCGACGAGGGGCGATTCGTCCTCTACGCCGATCTGGTAGACGCGGTTTTCGTAACTGTTGAGCGCGAGCATGCGGCCGTCGGTGCGGCGGCCTGTGGGCATCAGAACGCCGTCGACGGCGTCGAGCACGCATTCGGGCGTGAGGCGTGCGTAAGGCGCGCTCGGGCTGATGTCCGGCGGATCGCCGCTACCAGGCGTGGGCGCGGACGGCTCGCCCGATGCAAGTGTGGTTGGATCGTTCATCCCCGCATTGTGCATCGTGCGGGCCGCGGCGGCGAGTTCGAGGCGAACTCGCCACGAGTTCAGGCCAGATTCAGGGCGCGTTCAATGCAGGTTCGCGCCGGCGGGCAGGACATGCTCGCCCGTGTCTATCAGGTCGACCAGAAAAAAGGGTTCGGTGTTGAGTTGCCTGGACGCGCCAGGCTCGCCGACGTACCAGGTGACCATGGCCATGTCGCCGAGAATGCGCATCACGATACCGCGCGCGCCATGAGGCACGGCGATATGTACGGTGCGGACGATAGAACCGACTTGCATGATGTTTCCCCGTTCCCATTCCAGTGCCGGCTTCCCCGCAGGACAAAGCCAGTCAATGTGCTGACAAAAAACCGGTGCGCCTTCGATGTTGCGCACACATCCAACCTGCTCCGGCGAGTCGCTGCCTCGCTTCACTGCCGCTTCACAGCCTCTACTCCGATGCCCGCTGGCGCGCTTCGGACCCAACCGGTTTACGCATTGTTGCCACATTTCGCCGGCTTGCGCAAAGCAAAAAATAGGGGGGCATCTCTCATGCCCCCGTCAACCAGCGAAATCCTGACTGTAGCAGATGGTCAACACCCCCCTGCCGCGCGCTTGTGGAGCACCATCGGCAAAAGTACCCTGACTATTGCGTGCAGGCGCTATAGTCCAGCGGAACAAGGCAAGCGGCAGAAGCCCGAAACCCAGGCAGCACAAGCGAAGGAATCTTCCCGTTCATGTGGATCGTCCGGCTCGCACTCAAGCGCCCCTACACCTTCGTCGTGCTGGCGCTGCTGCTCCTGATCGTCGGCCCGCTGACGATTGTTCGCACGCCCACGGACATCTTCCCGAACATCGACATTCCCGTGCTCTCGGTCATCTGGACCTACACGGGCCTGCCCGCCGACGAGATGTCGCAACGCATCGCCATCAACTACGAACGCGGGCTTTCGGTGGCCGTCAACGACATCGAGCACACCGAGTCCACCTCGCTGAACGGCGTGACGGTCGTGAAGATCTTCTTCCAGCCGCATGCCAACGTGCAGGAGGCACTCGCTGAAGTCACGGCGCTCTCGCAAGCGCAACTGCGCTCGCTGCCGCCCGCCATCAACCCGCCGTTCATCCTGCGCTACAACGCCTCCACGGTGCCGATCCTGCGCCTGTCGCTGTCCTCGCCGCAGCTCACCGAGCAGGAGCTGTACGACTACGGCAACAACTTCCTCAAGACGCAGCTCGCCACGGTGCCGGGCGCCTCCGCGCCGCTGCCCTATGGGGGCAAGCAGCGGCAGGTCATGGTCGACATCGACCAGCGCGCGCTGCAGCAGCACAACCTCTCGCCGATGGACGTGGTGGACGCCATCGGCGCGCAGAACCTCATCCTGCCCTCGGGCACGGCGAAGATCGGCGCGGCCGAGTATTCGGTGCTGATGAATGCAAGTCCAAACACCATAGCCGGCTTGAACGACATTCCCGTGAAAACCACGGCGGCGGGCACGATCTATATCCGCGACGTGGCGCACGTGCGCGACGGCTTCATTCCGCAGACGAATATCGTGCGCGTGAACGGCCAGCGCGCCTCGCTCCTCACGATCAACAAGAGCGGCAACACCTCAACGCTCGAGATCGTCGACCGCATCAAGGAGATGATGCCGACGCTGCGCAATCTCGTGCCTTCGTCGATGAACATCGACCCGGTCGCGGACCAGTCGTTGTTCGTGCGCGCCGCCGTGCAGGGCGTGCTGCGCGAGGCGCTCATCGCCGCCGCGCTCACAGCCCTCATGATCCTGCTGTTTCTCGGCAACTGGCGCGCGACGCTCATCATCGCCATATCCATTCCGCTTTCGATGATCACGTCGATCATCGCGCTCGCAGCGCTCGGCGAGACCATCAACATCATGACGCTCGGCGGCCTCGCGCTCGCCGTCGGCATACTCGTTGATGACGCAACTGTCGCCATCGAGAACATCAGCCAGCAGCTCGAGCAGGGCAAGACGCTCGAGCAGGCGATTCTCGATGGCGCGCATCAGATCGCCATTCCCACGCTCGTCTCCACGCTCTCCATCTGCATCGTGTTCGTGCCGATGTTCCTGCTCACGGGCGTGGCGCACTACCTCTTCATTCCGCTCGCCGAAGCCGTGGTGTTCGCGATGCTCGCGTCGTACTTCTTCTCGCGCACGCTCGTGCCCACGCTCGCGAAGTATCTGCTGCGCCATCACCACAAGCCTGCCGACCTCCATCACATGCACGCGGGCACGCGCAATCCGTTCATGCGCATCCACCTCGCGTTCGAGCGCGGCTTCGAGCGCACGCGCGTGCGTTATCGCGCGTTTCTCGCGGCACGCGTCGCGCATCCGGTGTGGTTCGTGACGGCGTTTCTCGCCTGCTGCGTCGCCTCGCTGCTGTTGCTGCCGTTTCTCGGCCGCGACTTCTTTCCGCAAGTGGACGCGGGCACGATCGCGCTGCACCTGCGCGCGAAAACCGGCACGCGCGTGGAGGAGACCGCCGTCATCACCGACCGCATCGACAAGCGCATCCGCCAGCTGATTCCCGCGCGCGAGCTGCATTCGATCATCGACAACATCGGCCTGCCGGTGTCGGGCATCAACCTCTCGTACAGCAACACTGGCACGATCGGTACCTCGGACTCGGACGTGCTGATCTCGCTGAACGAGGACCACCATCCCACGGCCGACTATGTGCGCGTCTTGCGCCGCACGCTCAACGACGAATTCCCTGGCGTCCAGTTCGCCTTCCTGCCCGCCGACATCGTGAGCCAGACGCTGAACTTCGGCATGCCCGCGCCCATCGACGTGCAGATCGTGGGCCGCGACGTGGACGCCAACCGCGCCTTCGCGGCGCGCCTGCTCATGAAGCTGCGCGGCGTGCCGGGCCTTGCCGACGCGCGCATCCAGCAGCCCGCCGACCTGCCGCGCATCTTCATCGACGTGGACCGCACGCGCGCGCAGCAGGCGGGCTTCACGCAGAAGGACGTGGCGAGCGATCTGCTCATCACGCTCTCGGGCAGCCAGCAGACCACACCCGCGTTCTGGCTCAATCCGATGAACGGCGTGAGCTACAACGTGATCACCGAAGCGCCGCAATACACGATCGATTCGCTGCAGTCGCTCGCCAACATTCCGCTCACCGCGAACGGGCGCAGCAATATTCTCGGCTCGCTCGCGAGCATGCGGCGCGTGGCCGGCGACGCGGTCGTCACGCACTACAACGCGCAAACCACCATCGACATCTACGCCAGCGCGGACGGCCGCGACCTCGGCGCGGTCTCCGACGATGTCGAGAAGATCATTAGCGAGGCAAAGGACGATTTGCCCAAAAGCTCGACGATCCGCCTGCGCGGCCAGGTCGACACGATGAACAATTCGTTCTCCGGATTGTTGGGCGGCCTCGTGTTCGCGATCGTGCTCGTGTACCTCCTGATCGTCGTGAACTTCCAGTCGTGGCTCGACCCGTTCATCATCATCACGGCGCTGCCCGGCGCGCTCGCGGGCATCGTCTGGATGCTGTTCCTCACGCACACCACGCTCTCGATTCCCGCGCTCACGGGCGCCATCATGTGCATCGGCATTGCCACGGCGAACTCGATCCTCGTGATCAGCTTCGCGCGCGAGCAGTTGCGCGAGCACGGCGACGCCGCGCGCGCCGCGATCGAGGCGGGCTTCACGCGCTTTCGCCCGGTGTTGATGACGGCGCTCGCGATGGTGATCGGCATGGTGCCGATGGCCATCGGCCTCGGCGAAGGCGGCGAGCAGAACGCGCCGCTCGGGCGTGCCGTGATCGGCGGGCTCGCGGTGGGCACGCTCGCGACGCTCATCTTCGTGCCCGTGGTGTTCTCGCTCGTCTATCGGAAGCTCGGCGAGCACCGCCAGCGCGCCATCGAAAACGTAGTGCCCAAATCATGACAACGATTCTCTTCTCTCCTTCGATGCGGAGCCGCCATGCAGCCTGGCCACGCTGACGCGCCGCCGCCTCCACAGTCGCGGCCGCCCGGTGATCCACACGATGGGCGCAAGAAGCGCCGCTGGCCGCTCGTGCTCGCGGCGCTCGTGGTGATCGCGCTCGCCGCGCAGGGCATCTGGTCGCGTCACAACGCGCACGCCGCGCTCGAGCGTGAAGCTGCGCGCGCGAGCACGCTGAGCGTGCAGGTCGTCACGCCGCAACGCTCGACGCGCGCGCTCGACCTCGTGCTGCCCGGCAACGTGCAGGCGTTTCTCGACACGCCCATCTACGCGCGCACCAACGGCTATCTGCGCAAGTGGTACGCCGATATCGGCGCGCATGTGAAGGCGGGCCAGCTGCTCGCCGAAATCGACACGCCCGAAGTCGACGACCAGCTGCGCGCCGCACGCGCCGATCTCGCGAACGCTGAAGCGAACTACGCGCTCGCGAAAACGACCGCCGACCGCTGGACGCAGATGCTGCAGACCCGCTCCGTGGCGAAGCAGGACGCCGACGAGAAAGTGGGCGACATGCTCGCGAAGAAGGCGACGCTCGACGCGGCGCGCTTCAACGTCTCGCGGCTCTCGCAGTTGCAGTCGTACGAGAAGGTGATGGCGCCGTTCGACGGCATCGTCACGGCGCGCAACGTCGACGTGGGCGCGTTGATCGACGCGGGCAGCTCGGGCGGGCAGCAAAAGGAGCTGTTCCATGTCGCGCAGGCCGACCGCCTGCGCGTCTACGCGAACGTGCCGCAGGCGTACGCGCAGCAGATCCGTCCCAACCAGCACGCGTATCTCACGCTCAACGAGACGCAAGGCAAGCGCTACCCGGGCGTGGTCGCGCGCACGGCGGGTGCGGTCGATCCGCAGCAGCGCACGATGCTCGTGGAAGTGGACGTCGATAACCCCAACGGCGATCTGCTGCCCGGCGCCTATGCGCAGGTGCACTTCGCGCTGGACGGCAGCGCCACGCCGCTCACGCTGCCGGGCAACGCGTTCCTGTTCCGTCCCGATGGCGTGAAGGTCGCGACCGTCGGCGCGGATGAGCGCGTGAGGCTCGTCGAGGTCACGCTCGGCACCGACTTCGGCACGCGCGTGGCGGTGGCCGCGGGTCTCAATGGCAACGAACGCGTGATCGTGAACCCGCAGGATTCGATCGTCGATGGGACGCCGGTGCGTATCGTCGGAAAACCGGCGGGCGCGCACGATGCGGCGGGGTCCGCGGCTAATGCGGCCGCGCCAGCCCCAGCGGCCTCGCACGATGCTGCGGGCTCCGCTGCCACGCCGGCATCGGCGGCGGCGGAGCCCGCTGTCGCGCCAGGCCCGGCGGCTGCGGCCTCGGCCGCGGCGGCGCGCGGCGCGTCGTCTGACGCTACGGCGTCGTGAGGCGCCTCGCCATGAAGCGCGCCATCGCCTCGAACAGATTTGCGCGGCACAGCATGCTGCGCCGCGTGGCGCTCTGCGTCGCCGTGAGCGCCGCGCTCGCGGGCTGCAAGGTCGGCCCCGACTACGTGCGCCCGCAGATCGGCATCGCCGCCACGTACAAGGAGTTCGACGGCACCGGCTGGACGCCCGCCCAGCCCGCCGACACCGCACCGCGCGGCGCCTGGTGGTCGATCTACGGCGACGCGCAACTGGACGCGCTCGAAGCGCAGGTCGAGCACGCGAACCAGAACGTGCAGGCCGCGCAGGCGCACTTTCGCGCCGCGCGCGCGAACGTCGCGCAACAGCGCTCGAGCTTCTTCCCCACAGTGACGGCGGGCGGCGACTATTCGCGCGCGCGCACCTCGAAGAACATCGAGTTCAAGTCAACGGCTGGCTTCACGCTCAACGACTACCTCGTGGGCATCGACGCCACCTGGGAACCCGACGTCTGGGGGCGCGTGTCGCGCAGCGTCGAAAGCGCGAAGGCCAGTGCCCAGGCGAGCGCCGCCGACATGCAGGCCGTGCTGCTCTCGATGCAGGCCGAGCTTGCGACCGACTACTTCGAGTTGCGCGGCATCGACCGCGAGCGCCAGCTCCTCGACGACACGCTCGCCGCCTACCGCGAATCGCTCGCGCTCACGCAGCACCGCTACGACGTCGGCATCGCCACCGACGCCGACGTCGGCCAGGCGCAGACGCAATTGCAGACCACAGAAGCGCAGGCGATCGATCTGGGCGTGCAGCGCGCGCAACTCGAACACGCGATCGCGATCCTCACGGGGCAATCGCCGTCCACCTTCGCGCTGCCCGTGCTGCCCGGCGCGCCGCTTGCCGCAGAGGCGCTCGTCGCACCGCCCGGCGTGCCCTCGACGCTGCTGGAGCGCCGCCCGGACATCGCCGCCGCCGAGCGCCGCGTGGCCGCCGCGAATGCGCAAGTGGGCGTGGCGCAGGCGGCATTCTTCCCGACTCTCATGCTCGCGGTCACGGGCGGGCTGGAGGCGACCAATTACAGCCAATGGCTCGTCGCGCCCGCGCGCTTCTGGTCGCTCGGCCCCGCGCTCGCCGGCACGCTGCTCGACTTCGGCGGCCGCGCCGCCGTGCGCGACGAGGCGCGCGCGCAATACGACGAGAGCGTGGCCGAGTATCGCGAAACCGTGCTCGACGCGTTCGGCCAGGTCGAGGACAACCTCGCGGCCTTGCGCGTGCTCGAACAGGAGGCCGTCGCGCAAGACCGCGCGGTGGACGCCGCGCAGCGCACGCTCGCGATCATCGAGAACCGCTACAAGAGCGGCGCGATCACGTACCTCGACGTGGTGGTCGCGCAAACCACGGCGCTCACCAACGAGCGCCAGGCCGTGAGCATCGCGCGCCGGCGCCTCGCGGCGAGCGTCGCGCTCGTGAAGGCGCTGGGCGGCGGCTGGAGCACGGCCGCGCTGCCCACCGACGACGCCCTCGTGCATCCGCCCCCTTCCGAGAACGGCGGCGCAACACCCTGAGCGGAGGGAGACGGCACGGCACGGATCGTGCGAAAGGCGTATCGTTGCGCCTTTGCTTTTTTCCGCGAGGAATTTCAGTCGTGACTGCATCACCGGGCGCCGGGCGCAACACCGCGGCGCCCAGCGCCTCATCCTCCGCCACCTCATCGGCCGTTCCCTATATCGAGCGCGGCACGCCCGCCTTCTGGCACGCGAGCCTCGCGCTGCTGTTCGCGGGCTATGCCACGTTCTCGCTGCTCTATTGCGTGCAGCCGCTCTTGCCCGCGTTTTCTCAAACCTTCGGCGTGAGCCCCGCGCAGAGCAGCCTCTCGCTCTCGTTCACCACGGCTGCGCTCGCCTGCGCGATCTTCGTGGCGGGCTTCGTCTCCGAAGGCTGGAGCCGGCGCGCCATGATGACCGTCTCGCTCACCGTCTCGTCGCTGCTCACGCTCGCGGTGGCGTTCGTGCCCCACTGGCACACGCTGCTCGTGCTGCGCACACTCGAAGGCATCGCGCTCGGCGGCGTGCCCGCGGTGGCCATGGCCTGGCTCGCCGAAGAGATGCACCCCGAGGGCCTCGGCCTCTCGATGGGCCTCTACGTGGGCGGCACGGCCATCGGCGGCATGGCGGGGCGCGTGATCACGGGCATCTGCACCGATCTGCTCGGCTGGCGCGTGGCCGTGGCCGTGATCGGCGTGCTCGGGCTCGCCGCGATGTTCGCGTTCCGCGCGCTGCTGCCGCCCTCGCGCCATTTCTCGCCCAAGAGCGGCCTAGGCTTCGCGCATCACCGCGCGGCGCTCATGCGCCATTTCGCGCGGCCGGGCCTGCCCGTGCTGTTCGCGCTCGGCTTCGTGCTGATGGGCAGCTTCGTCACGCTCTACAACTACATCGGCTACCGGCTGATCGCGCCGCCCTACAACATGAGCCAGGCCGCCATCGGCGCGATCTTTCTCGTCTATCTGACCGGCGTGGTCGCCTCGCCGTGGTCGGGCCGCATGGCCGACAAGTTCGGCCGCTCGCCCGTGCTGATCGCCGCGATCGTGCTGATGCTCGCGGGTGTCGTGCTCACGATGTTCGCTTCGCTCGGCATGATCGCGACCGGCATCGGCTGCCTCACCATCGGCTTCTTCGCGGGGCACGCGGTGGCGAGCGGCTGGGTCGGGCGCCTCGCGCGCGAAGCGAAAGGCCAGGCCGCGGCGCTCTATCTGCTCGCGTACTACCTGGGCTCGAGCATCATGGGGTCGATCGGCGGGCACTTTTGGGCCAGCTGGGGCTGGAGCGGCGTGGCCGGGCTCGTGGCGGCGCTGCTCGTGGCTGGGCTGGCCGGGGCGTGGATGCTGCGCGCGCGGGAGCGGGCCGGGGCGGCGTGAGGCACGCCGTCAAGAGAAAGGCACTCGTAATATTGGCGCAAAACGAATGTGTTGCGCAGCGCATCAGCCGTAGTTCCGCAAAGCCCCGCCAGACGGGGCGCTGCGCGCCGCAGCACACACGTCACGCCCGCGCGCCGGCCCGCTTTATTCGTGAGCCTCTCCTATACTCAAATCAGGCCCGAAGCCGCAGCGGCACGCAGCACGCGATAACGACATGTTCCACGCGCCGTGTCTTCGGAGGCCGAAATGACAGCCTCGAATGGACCAGAGTCAGTGCTTAAGCCCTTACTCAGGTCAACAAAGGAGACGAGCATGGAAGGTTATTTCACGATCGGCGATTTCGTGATGATCATCCCGATGGCCCTCGCCGGCGCGCTCTTCCTCGGCGCGGTGCCGTGCGCGACCGAATTCAAGCACAACACGCTGCGGGTGATCGGCGCGCTGATCGGGGCGATGTGTGCCGTCGCGCTAGTGGAAACGCTGCCCGCGCTGATGTAGCGACATACGCCTCTATCCGCTATTCGTCCCCGTTCGTAGCCGCTCGTGCGTTATGCGTCGGGCGGCGTTCTCGCGCATCGGTGCCGTTCGCGCGCGTCTCAATGCACGCTTGAATGGACCCCGACACCCGGCTGCAATCCCTTGAACTGCCGCAGCGCCGCATGCCAATAGGGCGTGCGCGCGTGCCCGGACGAGACCTCGTCAGCGCGCGCGAGCGCGGGCAGCGCCACCCACGGCAGCGTGGGATGCAGATGATGTTGCCGATGAAGATGATGATTCATGAGCATCACGCCCAGCCCGCCCGGCACGCGAAAGTCGCGCGCGCGGCCCGGTTCGTCGAGGGCCACGCCGTAATGCGGCAGGTTGTCGGCGAGCGAGAGCCACAGCCCGCGCAGATACATCACGGCAACCAGTACCGGCCACGCCTTCCCATAGAGCACAAAAGCGAGCCCATATAGCGCGAGCGTGCAGAGCCCGTCGCGTCGTGCGCGGCTGCGTCTCACGGGATCGGCGGCGTGGTTTGCGAATAGCCGCTGCACATGCTGCCCCTCGCCGCCATGCGCGCCCACGCCGCGCTCGACCAGCGCCTTCGCCATGCGCGCCGGCACGAACGCCAGCAGCGGCACCAGCAACTCGGCCACGTAAAGCCCGCCCATCAGCCGCACGTACCAGGCGATCCGGCGTCGCCAGCGCGGGCCACGTGCATCGTCGACGTCGGGGCGATCGAACGCCTCGCGCGTGAAGCGGTGATGCATCAGGTGTCCGAAACGCACGGCGTCGAACGGTATTGCCAGGCCGATCGCGAGCATGCGCGCAACAGCTTCGTTGGCGCGCCGCGAAGGGAGCAACTGCCCGTGTATGCCCTCGTGGATCAAGCCCCAATGGATCGGCGTGGCCAAGACGACCGGCACGAGCGACGCGAGCAGTGCAAACGACGGCCCACCCGCCGCGCGCAGGAGCAACGGCAATCCGAACAGTTGATACAGGAGCGCCAAACCGGCAACAGCGATGAGCGCAACGTTCGCGCCCACGTGGGGGGCGCGCTGCAACGCCTGCGCAACGGACTGCGGCGCGGCTTCAGCAGGCCCGGCAGCAATGGGACGAACAGCGCTCGTGGACTCCATCGACATTCCTCGCGGCATAGACTGCCGCGACGTTAGCAGCGCCGCGTGACAGGCCGAAGACGCGCGAAAGCGGTGTCAAAGACGTTCCGAACGGGCCGCCACAGACGTGAAGCAACGTGAAGCGTCGCCGCCGCCGGCAAGCCAGGCCACGGCGGCCGGCGCACACCACTACGCAAACGCAAAAGGCATCGCCGAAAACAAAACCGCCTCGCATGAAGCGAGGCGGTTCCTGAAGCGGCTGCTGGCAGAACCTGGCAGGCGCACCTGCGTCGTCGGGTCAGATATGCTGATCCGTCGACGGCTTCTCCCAAAGGTTCACGCTGCCCTCGGTCGCGTAGCGGTCGATCTCCGCAAGCTCTTCCGTCGAAAATTCGAGGTTCTTCAGCGCGGCGACGTTCTCGCGCACCTGCTCCGCCCGGCTCGCGCCGATCAGCGCCGAGGTCACGCGGCCGCCGCGCAGCGTCCACGCGATCGCCATCTGCGCGAGGCTCTGGCCGCGGCGCTGCGCGAGCTCGTTGAGCTTGCGCACGTGCTCGATGTTCTGCGCGCTCAGGTGCTCGTTCTTGAGCGAACCGCCGCCCGGACGGTTCACGCGCGCATCTTCCGGCACGCCGTTCAGGTACTTGTTCGTGAGCAGCCCCTGCGCGAGCGGCGTGAAGGCGATGCTGCCCGTGCCAAGATCCTCGAGCGTGTCGAGCAACTCGTGCTCGATCCAGCGGTTGAGCATGTTGTACGAGGGCTGGTGGATCAGCAGCGGCACCTTGTACTCGGAGAGCAGCTTCGCCATCTCGCGCGTCTTCGCGGCCGAATACGACGAGATGCCCACATAGAGCGCCTTGCCTTGCTGCACGGCGGTGGCGAGCGCGCCCGCGGTCTCTTCCAGCGGCGTCTCCACGTCGAAGCGGTGCGAGTAGAAGATATCGACGTAATCGAGACCCAGGCGCTTCAGGCTCTGGTCGAGGCTCGCGAGCACATACTTGCGCGAGCCGCCGCCCTGGCCATAAGGACCCGGCCACATGTCCCAGCCGGCTTTCGACGAGATCAGCAGCTCGTCGCGGTAAGGGCGGAAATCGTCCCTGAAAATGCGGCCGAAATTGGTTTCGGCGCTGCCGTAGGGCGGGCCGTAATTGTTCGCGAGATCGAAGTGCGTGATGCCGAGATCGAACGCCGTGCGCAGGATTTCGCGCTGCGTCGAAATCGGCGTGGTATCGCCAAAGTTGTGCCAGAGCCCGAGCGACAGCGCCGGCAGCTTGAGTCCCGACTTGCCGCAAAAGCGGTATTGCATCTCCGAATAGCGTTCAGCAGCTGCTTCGTAGGCCATCTTTGAATCCTCGACGAAATGACGGAATAACAGGGTCCGGCGACCTGCACATGCGGCGCGGGCTGTCATGGTAGCCAATCCACGCGACGCCTGCAGATGCCCACCATGTGGGATGCGCGGATGGACGCCGCGGCGACGCTCGCCTACACTGCGGCGTTCGTCATACCCCGGGAGGTCTTCATGGTCAAAGTGATTTCGTTCGCGCTGATCGCCTGCGGCGTCGTGCTGCTCTACTTCGGCGGCCAGTCGTTTCACTCGTTCTCGAATGACGTCTCGCGCCTCGTCACCGGCGCGCCCACCGACCGCACGATGACGCTGATCGCGGCCGGCGTGGCCGCGACCATCGCCGGCATCTCCGGCCTCGCGTTTTCGGGGCGCCGGCGCTAGACGTGCGGCACCCCGGTGCGTGCGGGCATACCGCCCCGCCGCGCACTCACACCAGCTTCACTTCGGGCAGCGAGGCCGAACGCGTGCCCGGCAACGGCACGTTGCTGGCGCCGTGGTAGGTGAACACGAGCGAGAACTTCACGTCGCCGCTGCGGTTCTGGCCCGCCGAATGCAGCGTATTGCAATGGAAGAACACGACATCGCCCGCGTTGAGCGTGGGCGATGTCGCACGATCGATCCACGCCTGGTTCTCGGGCAGATCGGCGCGGAAGAATTTCGCGGCGTCGAAGCGCTCCGAGGTGAACGGCTCCGTATGCGAGCCCGGCACGAGCCACAGGCCGCCGTTCTCGACCGTCTCGGGCCCGAGCGCGAGCCACACCGACACCAGATCGTCGCGCTCGAACGACCAGTAGCGCGAGTCGCGATGCCAGCCCGTGAGGCTGCCGTACATCGGGTGCTTCGTCATCATGCAGTTGTGATGGGCGCGCGAGAGCACCGGCTCTTCGCCGAAATACAGCTCCATCCAGCCTGCGATTTCGGGCGAGGTCGCCCACTCGCGAAAACGCTCATGGCGCGAGTGCGCGTCGAGCAAGCGGCGCACCGTATGGCCGCCCGGCGCCGCTTTCGACTCCGGCGCGCCGGGGTAGCGCAGATCGGCTTCGAATTCGAGCGGCGCGGCGGCCGCCTGCAATTGCTCCTGCGCCACGCGTTTGAGTTCGTCACACCGCTCGGGTGAGACGAGCCCCGGCACGACCACGAAACCGCGCTCGCGCAGCACCTGCACCTGTTCCTTTTTTGACTGGATCGACATGAGACTTCCGTTGTTCGAGGCCTGCGAGGTCCGCAGCCGCGAACGGCTGCAGCAACGGCGGCGCTTCTCGCGCGCGCCAATCGCTCGATTGTAAGACGTGCGCGCACGCGCGGAAGGGGGGACCGCGCACAACCGTGATGCAAACGCACCGCGATGGCGCCCAAGGCGGGCGATGGGGCCGCAACACCTGCCTCAAATTTGAGCAGGCGCGGGTATTAACCGACTTTCGGGCGTCACGATTCGCGTGTAGTCTGCGCGCATGCAGTTTCTTCACCCAGAACATCCATCGAGCGCACGGGGCGCCGTCGAAGCCTTGTCCAGCAAGGCCGCCGCTATCCGCAGTGATCCCGCAGTCCGCAATTGCGCGCCGTCACTTGCCTCGCGCACGCCGCGCGATCCATCCCGTGATATCCGCTATCGTGACCGTCCTGAAGACGGGCACGTTTGCTGCTCGAATCGATGTGCCGCGCGAAGCCTCGCGCAAGGCGCACTCCGAACCTGACACCGCACACGCCATGCATACCCTTTTCAGTACCCGCCGCATGACCCATGCCGCCCTGAAAGCGGCGCGTCCCGCCCGCCGTCACGTCGTGCGCGCGCTGCGCCACCACGCCGCTCGCACGCGCGCGCTCGGGCAGCAGGTGCGCGACACCCGCGCCGTGGACAGCATGCGCAGCTGGTTCCATTCGTTCTTCTCGGTGCTGCGCCTGCGCGCGGGCACGCGCCACTTCTCGCTGCGCACGCTGCTATACCGTCCCAATGCGACGCTGCGCGCGCTCGCGGCCCCCGTTACCGTGCACGTGGCGCGCAACCCCCGCCGTCCGCGCCGCATGGGCGCTAGCAGCACGGGCTGGTTCGGCTTCGCCATGCGCTGATCAAACCACCGCGCCAGATACGAAAACCCCGCCAGGGCGCCTGCCCTGGCGGGGTTTTTGTTCATACGTGCAGACAAGGCCGGCGAGCGCGCCGGCCTTCGTGCGCGTTGCTTACGCGAGCGCGCCCACCGGCTCCGTGCCGGCCGCTTCGGCCAGCGCGAGTGCGCGGTCGGTGGCTTCCCACGAGAATTCCGGCTCTTCGCGGCCGAAGTGGCCGTAGGCCGCGGTCTTCTCGTAGACCGGACGCAGCAGGTCGAGCATCTGGATGATGCCCTTCGGACGCAGGTCGAAGTGCTCGCGCACGAGCTTCGTGATGGTGGCGTCCGAGACCTTGCCCGTGCCGAACGTGTTGACCATGACCGAGGTGGGCTGCGCCACGCCGATCGCGTACGAGACCTGGATCAGGCAGCGCGAGGCGAGGCCGGCGGCCACGATGTTCTTCGCCACATAGCGGCCCGCGTAGGCGGCCGAGCGGTCGACCTTCGACGGGTCCTTGCCCGAGAACGCACCGCCGCCGTGCGGGGCTGCGCCACCGTACGTGTCGACGATGATCTTGCGGCCCGTGAGACCGCAATCGCCCTGCGGGCCGCCGATCACGAAGCGACCGGTCGGGTTCACGAGGAACTTGATGTCGCCCTTGATCAGCTCCGACGGGAGCACCGGCTTGATGATCTCTTCGATCACGGCTTCGCGCAGCGTGCCGAGGTCGATGTCCGGCGAGTGCTGCGTCGAGAGCACGACCGTGTCGATCGCGTGCGGCTTGCCGTCGACGTAGCGCACGGTGACCTGCGACTTCGCATCCGGACGCAGCCAGGGCAGGCGGCCGTCGCGGCGCAGGTTCGACTGGCGCTCGACCAGACGGTGCGAAAGGTGGATCGGCAGCGGCATCAGCTCGGGCGTTTCGTCGCACGCATAGCCGAACATCAGGCCCTGGTCGCCGGCGCCCTGGTCGAGATTGTTGTCGTGCGCGCGGTCCACGCCCTGGGCGATGTCCGGCGACTGCTTGTCGTAGGCGACGAGCACCGCGCAGCCGCGGTAGTCGATGCCGTAGTCGGTGTTGTCGTAACCGATGCGCTTGATGGTGTCGCGCGCGACCTGGATGTAGTCGACGTTGGCCGTGGTGGTGATTTCGCCAGCGAGCACGACGAGACCCGTGTTGCACAGCGTTTCAGCCGCAACGCGCGAGTACTTGTCTTGCGTGAGGATGGCGTCGAGAATCGCGTCCGAGATCTGGTCGGCGACCTTGTCCGGATGGCCCTCGGAGACGGATTCAGAGGTGAAGAAATAGTCGTTTGCCACGTGTCAGGCTCCTTATAGCTGGTGACGGTTGAGTTCACGTAGCCAGCTTCGGGAGCTTTGAAGCGGCGACGCTTTAGCGGATTACCTGCCCAGTTGGCGCCTGCATCGTTGACGGATGGTCACGATCGGCTGCCTGCCGGCTTCGCCCCGCAAGTTGTCTATTAACTCGGCGAAGCCCGTATTATAGCGGTTTCCCTAATTTGTCGCAGAGTCACGCCGCGTGCCGTCCATCGCCCTCTTCGCTGTATCCACGCCTGCCAAGGGAGCCGCACATGCTCGGTAAGCTCGGCTCCCGCTTCGCCATTGGCTTGCTCAAGCTGTTCGCGATCCTGCCCTATGGCCTTGTCGCCCGTTTCGGCGACGGGCTCGGGTGGCTCCTCTACCAGATCCCGAGCCGCCGCAAGCGCGTCGTCCACACCAACCTGCGCCTGTGCTTTCCCGAATGGAGCGACGAGAAGCGCGAGGAAGTCGCCGGCCTGCACTTTCGCCATGCGATCCGCAGCTACGTGGAGCGCAGCGTCCAGTGGTTCGGCTCGGCGAAGAAGCTCGCGAAGATCACCGAGCTCGACAGCGAAATCGACCTCTCCGACCCCAACATGCCGCCCACGCTCTTGCTCGGGCTGCACTTCGTGGGCATCGAAGCCGGCTCGATGTTCATCAATTACGCGCTGGACCGCCCATGCGGTTCGCTGTATCAGCCGTTCTCGAACCCCGAATTCGAAGCCGCCGCCAAGGCGGGCCGCAGCCGCTTCGGCGCCGAGCTGGCGAGCCGCGCGGACAGCGCGCGTGTCGTACTGCGCTGGCTGCGCGACAAGAAGCCCGTGATGCTCGGCGCGGACATGGACTACGGCATGCGCAATTCCACCTTCGTGCCTTTCTTCGGCGTGCCCGCTTGCACGCTGACTGCGGTGGGACGCCTCGCGAAGGTGGGCCATGCGCAGGTCGTGCCGTTCATCGGCGAGGTGCTGCCCAACTACAAGGGGTATCGGCTGAAGGTGTTCAAACCTTGGGACAACTACCCCAGCGGCGACGACGAACAGGATGCGCGCCGCATGAACGCCTTCCTCGAAGAGCAGATTCCGCGCATTCCCGAGCAGTACTACTGGGTTCACAAGCGCTTCAAGACGCGTCCGCCCGGCGAGCCGAGCGTCTATTCATAAACGCGGATACCGGCCGATACCCGCCGATAACGGCGGACAGCGCGCGGGCGTTCGTCCGCGCGTCGCTTACAATAGCGGGATGAAACTCAAGTTCACCAAGATGCACGGCGCGGGCAACGACTTCGTCGTGCTCGACGGCTTCAGCCAGCCCATCGCGCTCACGCCCGAGCGCGTGCGCGCGCTCGCCAACCGCCACTTCGGCATTGGCGCGGACCAGTTGCTGCTGGTCGAGAAGCCCACCGTCGATGGCGTCGACTTCCGCTACCGCATCTTCAATTGCGACGGCGGCGAGGTCGAGCATTGCGGCAACGGCGCGCGCTGCTTCGTGAAATTCGTGCGCGACCGCAAGCTCACCGACGCGAAGCGCGTGCGCGTGCAGGTCCAGAAAGGCGTGATCACGCTCGTCATGCAGGAAAACGGCGAGGTCGTGGTCGACATGGGCAGCCCGGTGTTCGAGCCCTCGCAAGTGCCGTTCGACGCGAACGGGCTCGACGGCCGCCGCGAAGGCAACGACACGCTCTGGCCGCTCGAGGTGAACGGCCAGACGCGCTGGATCTCGGCCGTTTCGATGGGCAATCCGCACGCGGTGCAGGTGGTCGAGGACGCCGAGGCGTTCGCCGTGCTCGCCGACGGCCCCGTGATCGAGAAGCACCCGCGCTTTCCGAACAAGGTGAACGCAGGCTTCATGCAGATCGTCTCGCGCAACGAGGTGCGGCTGCGCGTCTACGAGCGCGGCGCGGGCGAGACGCTCGCGTGCGGCACGGGCGCGTGCGCGGCGGTGGCGGCGGGCATTCGCCGCGGCCTGCTCGATTCGCCCGTGAAGGTGCACACGCACGGCGGCATGCTGACGATCGCCTGGGACGGCGCGCGCGACGAATCGGCCGCGCTGACGATGGCCGGCCCCGCCGCGACCGTCTTCGAAGGCGAGATCGAAATCGCCGACGATCTGCTGAACTGAGCTTTGCCGGTTTCCCCCGTATCCCGCATGGCGCGCCCGCGCGCCGCTTCTTCATCGAACGCGCCACCAACATGAACGATCGCGAAGTCGCCGACTATCTGCTCGCCAATCCCGATTTCTTCGTTGAGCACGCCGAACTGCTGGCCACGATCAAGCTCGGCAATCCACACGGCAAGGCGGCCGTGTCGCTGCAGGAACGCCAGATGGAGATGCTGCGCGAGAAGAACAAGCATCTGGAGCTGCGCCTTTCCGAGCTGCTGCGCTACGGCCACGAGAACGACAGCATCGCCGCGAAAACGGTGCAGTGGGTGTCGCACGTGCTCGCCGAGCGCGACCCGCATGCCCTGCCGCGCCTGATCGCCGAGCAGCTGCGCCACGAATTCGACGTGCCGCAGGCCGTGCTGCGCCTGTGGGACGTGGCCGATGCCTATGCGCAGGCAAGCTTCGCGAAGCACACGGGCGAAGAAGTCCGGCTCTACGCCAACAGCCTCGAAGTGCCGTATTGCGGCGCGAACACCGGCTTCGAAGCCGCACAGTGGCTCGAAGGCGGCGAACAGACGCCGCAGTCGGTGGCGATCGTCGCGCTGCGCAAACGCATGAGCGCCGAAGAGCGCGATCCGAGCGGCGAAGCGTTCGGCCTGCTCGTGCTGGGCTCGCCCGATCCGCGCCGCTTTCACGATGGCATGGCCACCGACCTGCTGCGCAAGATCGGCACGCTCGCGAGCGCCGGGCTCACGCGGCTCCTGCCGCATTGAAGCGCGCAGCACGCGCCTCGCAGCCGCACTGAAGCCACGCACAAGTCCCCACCGTGAATCCGACCGACCCGATCGCCGCGTATCTCGATGAGCTCGAGCACGTGCGCCGGCTTTCGGCGCACACGCTGCGCGGCTATGCGCACGAGCTCGATGAACTGAAAAAGCTCCAGAACGGCCGGCCGCTCGAGAAAATCACACCCGCCGACGTACGCGGCGCCGTGGCGCGCGCCCATGCGGGCGGCCTCTCGGCGCGCTCGATCGCGCACCGCCTCTCGGCCTGGCGCGCGTTCTACCGCTGGCTCGCGGGCCGCATCGAGCTCGACGCGAATCCGGTGACCGCGGTGCGCGCGCCCAAACGCGACAAGACGCTGCCAAAGGCGCTCTCCGTCGACGATGCCGTGAAGCTCATGGAGGCGCCCGCCTCGGCCACGCATCCGACCGGCGAAGGCGCCGCGGATAGCGTCGAGGCGCTGCGCGATCACGCGATGCTCGAGCTCTTCTACTCGTCGGGGCTGCGCCTTGCCGAGCTCGTGGGCCTCGACGTGCACTACGTGAAGCGCGACGGCTACGAATCGGCGGGCTGGCTCAAGCGCGACGCCGCCGAAGTGGAAGTGCACGGCAAGGGCGACCGCCACCGCCTCGTGCCCGTCGGCAAGAAGGCGCTGGAAGCCCTCGACGCCTGGCTCGCCGTGCGCGGCGCCTGGGTCAAGCACGACGACGCCCCGCTCTTCTTGTCCGTGCGCGGCAACCGCATGGCACCCGGCGTCGTGCGCGAGCGCGTGAAGCGCGCGGCGCTGGTCGCCGGCATCCCGGCGAACGTCCATCCGCACGTGCTACGGCACTCGTTCGCGACGCATCTGCTGCAGTCGAGCGGCGATTTGCGCGCCGTGCAGGAGCTGCTCGGCCACGCGAGCATCTCGGCCACGCAGGTCTACACTTCGCTCGATTTCCAGCATCTCGCGAAGGTTTACGACAACGCGCATCCACGCGCCAAGAAGCGCGACTGATTCACCCCCGGTTCAAAGAACTCACACGATTCACACGATTCACCCGTCATTCACGCGCGCGGCGCCTCTCACTGCGGCTCGCCACGACGCCAGGCATCAAATCCATCATGAATATCGTCACTCTCAAGCCGTCGAAAGAAAAATCTCTGCTGCGCCGCCATCCGTGGGTCTATGCCAACGCGATCGAGCGCGTCGAGGGCAAGCCCGCGCCCGGCGCGACCGTTCTCGTGCGCGCGCATGACGGCCGCTTCCTCGCGCGCGCTGCGTACAGCCCGCATTCGCAGATCCGCGCGCGCGTCTGGAGCTTCGACGAGAACGAGCCCATCGACCACGCGTTCTTCAAGCGCCGCGTGCAGCGCGCGGTCGCGCATCGCCAGGCGATGGTGAACGGCACGGGCGCGGTGCGCCTGATCTTCGGCGAGGCGGACGGCCTGCCCGGGGTGATCGTCGATTACTACAAGGAAGACGTTGCGGAGAACGCGCGCGGCCAGCTCGTCTGCCAGTTCATGGCGGCGGGCGTCGAGGCATGGAAGGAAGCAATCGTCGCGGCGCTCACGGCGGCAACGGGCTGCCCGAACGTCTACGAGCGCTCGGATGTCTCGATCCGCGAAAAGGAAGGGCTCGAGCAGATCACGGGCCTCATGGCAGGCGACGAGCCGCCCGAGACCATCGTGACCAATGAGAACGGCGTGCGCTATCACGTGGACGTGCGCAACGGTCACAAGACCGGCTTCTACGTCGATCAGCGCGACAACCGCGCGCTCGTGCAGACCTTCGCTCAAGGGCGCGACGTGCTCAACTGCTTCTGCTACACGGGCGGCTTCTCGCTCGCGGCGATGAAGGGCGGCGCCACGCGCGTGGTGTCGATCGACTCGTCGGGCGAGGCGCTCGCCACCGCGCAGAAGAACGTGGAGGCGAACGGCTTCGACGCGGCCCGCGCGACCTGGCTCGACGCCGACGCCTTCAAGACGCTGCGCCGCCTGCACGAAGAAGGCGAGCGCTTCGACCTCGTGGTGCTCGATCCGCCCAAGTTCGCGGCCTCGCGCGAGCACGTGGACCGCGCCGCGCGCGCCTACAAGGACATCAACCTCACGGGCCTGAAGCTGCTGCGCCCGGGCGGCCTGCTCTTCACGTACTCGTGCTCGGGCGCGATCGACGCGGAGCTGTTCCAGAAGATCGTCGCAGGCGCGGCTGCCGATGCGAAGGTCGATGCGCGCATCCTCAAGCGCCTCGGCGCGGGCGTCGATCATCCGCTGCTCGCGTCTTTCCCGGAAGGCGAGTATCTGAAGGGACTGTTGTTGCAGGTTCTCTAACCGCGCGCATAAAAAAAACAGGGTCTACGCCCGGAAGGCCGTAGACCCTGTGTCAAACGCCAGGCTTGCCAGCCTTGCGGCAGGCTCGCGCTAGCGAGGCATTACCACTGGTAGCCCGCGCCGACCACGACGCCGGTGTTGCCCTGCGTGCTCGTGTTCGCGGCCACCTTGCCGACCCACTTGTTATTCTCAGTCACGTACGAGAAGCCCAGCGCGCCACCCGTCTGGCCGCCATAACGGCCACCCGACATCGCGACCATCATCTTGCCCGGCTGCGTCGGCTGCGGCAGGCCCGCGACGGCCATCGCCGCCGCCGTGCCGGCGTAGGCCTTGCGCTGCACGTCGCCGATCGAATCCTGCAGCGACGAGAGGCCCTGCGTCATCTGCGACATCTTCGAGTCGGCGTAGTTTTGCGCCCGCTGCTGCGCCGCCACGAGCTGGTTCACGTTCACCGCGTCCGTGCCCTCGGTGCCGGCGGCCACGTTGGTCACCTGACGCTCGTTGCCCGCGGAGCCCACCGAAACCGTGTTGGCGCGGTCGGCCACCGAGTTCGCGCCGAGCGCAACCGAGTTGTTTGCGCTAGCCACGGCATTCGCGCCGAATGCGGCCGAGCTGGCGCCGCTGGCGTTGGCGTTCGCGCCCAATGCCGCCGAATACACGCCGCTCGCCACCGCAGCTTCCGTGCTGCGGTTGCCGTAGGCGGCGACAAACGGGTTGTAGGCGTTATCGGCCGCGTTCTGCGCCGCGCTTGCTACATTGCTGATCGTGTCGTTCAGGTCGCTGACCGCCGTGTTGAGCTGGCCGACGTTGACCGCATCCATGTCGGCCGTGCCGGCCGCCACGTTGTGGATCGCCGTGCCGCCCGCCACGCCGTTGCCGAGCGTGAGGTTGCTGTAGTCGCTCGTACCGTCGGCGTTCTTGTCGTACGTCACGGCCACGTTCGCCGAACCGTCGTCAGCGATCAGACCCGAGTTCTTCATCTGGGTGTTGATCTGCGAGCCGATCTGCGAGTTCATCTGCGCAACGTTCACGGCGTCGGTGTCGGCCGTGCCGGCCGCGACGTTCGTGATCTGACGCTCGCTGCCTGCCGCGCCCACCGAGACGCTGTTCGCGCGGTCAGCCACCGAACCCGCACCCAGCGCCACCGAGTTGGCTGCGCTAGCCGACGCATTCACGCCGAACGCAAGCGAACGGTTGCCGAGCGCCGAAGCGAGCGTGCCGATGGCGATTGAATCGTCGCTCGCGGCGTTTGCGCCAGCGCCAAAGGCAATCGAACTCAAGCCAGCTGCCGACGCGTTCCAGCCGAGTGCCATCGCGGCCAGCCCGGAGGCGCTAGCTTGCGAGCCCAGCGCGACCGACTGGTCACCTTCGGCGCTCGCGCCGGTACCCTGCGCCACTGCGTTCTCGCCGAGCGCGGCTGCGTTCGAGCCAAGCGCAATCGCACCGTTCATGGAAGCCGAGGCGTTCGAACCCAGAGCGATCGACTCGTCACCTTGTGCGCTCGCGCCGTTGCCCGATGCCAATGCGTTCTCGCCGAGCGCGGCTGCGTTCGAGCCGAGTGCGACGGCGCCGTTCGCGGCGGCCGAGGCGTTCGAACCCAGTGCGATCGACTCGTCACCTTGTGCGCTCGCGCCGTTACCCGATGCCAGTGCGTTCTCGCCGAGCGCGGCTGCGTTCGCGCCGAATGCCACTGCGCCGTTCGCGCCGGCCGTGGCGAGCGAACCCAGTGCGACCGACTCGTCACCCTCGGCGCTCGCGCCGTTACCGGTTGCCACTGCGTTTTCGCCAAGCGCCGACGTATTCGCGCCAAGCGCGATGGCGCCGTTCGCCGAAGCCGTGGCCAGCGTGCCCAGCGCGATCGAATCGTCGCCTGCCGCATTGGCGGCGATGCCCGATGCGAACGAGCCCTGGCCCGCCGCTACCGAGTTGATGCCGAACGCCACTGCGCCCGCGCCGCTCGCAATCGCACCCCAGCCCGTCGCGACAGTACCGAAGCCATTCGCTTGCGAACCGCAGCCCATGGCGGTCGAATTCAGGCCGAACGCCTGGGTCGCCGCAACGCCGTTGCCGGTTTCCGTCACGTAGCCAGCGGTCATCGACGAGAAAGCCCTCAACCCTTTCTGGCCCGCGCCAGCGTTGTACATGTCGTCATAGCTGAGTGCCGAATTCTGCACGCCGAAGCCGTAGATGCCGCCCTTATAGCTATTGGCCACACCGTCGCCGTAGACGGACTTCGAGTTGACGTTCGTGAGCAGGTTACAGTCGCCGTCACCGACGATCGCGATCGAGTTGGCCGACGCCGAGGCGCCGTTGCCACCAGCGCTGCCACCCATGGAGGCCGGACCCGACTGGACCGTCTTCATGCCGTTGTCCGAAATCGCGACGGATGCCTGAGCCAGATCGGACATCGCGCCCGCCGATGCCAGCAGCACACCCGCCACGAGCACGACGCCCGACTTCGCGCGCGCCGGCTTGCCGCGCGCAGCGGTCAGTTCCGATGCCGCCACCCACGTACCCAACACTTTGTTGTAGACGCTGCGATAAACCTTGTTCATATAATCCTCAAAATAATTCGCTATAAACGCGCAATTCATCCGGCTTCTCATTAATCGAGATTCCCGGCAATTCAAGCAATTCAGCATTAGCCGGCCGACTAATGAGACAGACAGCCGATTAACGCCGGCCCGACCCTCGACACACGCGAGCAATCGGGCTGGCTACTGGACAAACGACGGGCGCCGCAAGCACCACCGGCGTCAGTCTGAACTCCGGCACGGCGTGCGATCAACACTGCAGCGGCCCTTCAGGAATGCAGCAGAGGGATTCCCCGCCAGGACTACGCCCCGATGACCGTCACACCGACTGAGTCCGAAGGGAATCCCGTCGGAAATTGCTGTCGGTGATTGAATTAAAACCCGCCTTGGCCATGCAACGCTTTAGGACGATTTCTAAACTCTTATTTGTGTTGCAGGAATACACATTAATGAGATCCCTCATTAATTCGAGATAATGCGAATGCATCGAGCAAGTAATGAACACCCGTATGCGGCAAGTCCGGCGCCTGGTAATTGCCTGGGTGTCCGTATTGAGTTGGGCAGGCGCGGCAGCCGGCTTTCGGCACTCGCCAAACGGGCGGCGCGAGCGCGCACGGCCCAGATATGTTTCAATAGTTAGTTATGTTGTAACGTTCGGCTCCCGCGCCGTATCCCACCCCGATTCGAGGCACTCAAGGCAAACAGCATGATTCCCGTCACTATCCTCACCGGCTTTCTCGGCAGCGGCAAAACCACTTTGCTCAAGCGCATCCTGAACGAACCGCACGGCATGAAGATTGCCGTGATCGAGAACGAATTCGGCGAAGAGAACATCGACAACGAAATCCTCGTGCAGGATAGCCAGGAGCAGATCATCCAGATGAGCAATGGCTGCATCTGCTGCACGATCCGCGGCGACCTCGCGCGCGTGCTCGGCGACCTCGCGCAGCAAAAGCGCGACGGCAAGCTCGATTTCGACCGCGTGGTGATCGAAACCACGGGCCTCGCGAATCCGGGCCCGGTCGCGCAGACGTTCTTCATGGATAACGAGATCGCCGACGAATTCCTGCTCGACGCCATCATCACGCTCGTGGACGCCAAGCACGGCAACCATCAGCTCGACGAGCACGAAGTGGTGCAGCGCCAGGTCGGTTTCGCCGACCGCCTGTTCATCACGAAGGCCGATCTCGTCGACGAGAAGGAGCTCGACGACCTGCGCCATCGCCTCGTGCACATGAACCCGCGCGCGCAGATCCGCCAGGTGAATTTCGGCGAGGCGGACATCAAGGAAGTTTTCGACCTGCGCGGCTTCAACCTGAACGCCAAGCTCGAGATCGACCCCGACTTCCTCGCCGAAGACGATCACGCCCACGCGCACCACGGCCACGATCATGATCACGCGCACGATCACGGCGACTGCGACCACGATCACGGCCAGTGCAACCACGAAGGCCACGATCACGGCCACCACCATCATCACGCGCACCACGACGACAAGATCAAGTCGTTCGTGTACCGCAGCGACCGCGCGTTCGATCCGAACCGTCTGGAGGACTTCCTCGGCGGCATCCTGCAGATCTACGGCGAGCGCCTCCTGCGCTACAAGGGCGTGCTCTACATGAAGGGCGTGGATCGCAAGGTCGTGTTCCAGGGCGTGCATCAGATGATGGGCAGCGACCTCGCCGCCAAGTGGCTGCCGATCGAGAAGAAGGGCAGCAAGATGGTGTTCATCGGCATCGAGCTGCCGCAGGACCTCATCACCGACGGCCTCGACGCCTGCCTCGCCTGACGTCGGGCGCGGCGCCGTCGCTGCGCCGCGCCATACCGACTCGCAACGCCCGGGCCACCGCCGGGCGTTGTCGTTGGCTGCGCACGGGCGGCTGACCGCCGTTTGGCGATGCGCCATGGGCGCGCCACCTGGGCCACCCTGTTATGCGAAGCGGCTACACGCCCCCCTCGGGTGCCCGTGCAAAATCGCGTTTCTCCGCTACACATGTCAAATAACGTACCCGACCATCGCTTTTTCACGATGGGCGCGTTATATTTTCTGGATATCGAACGTTGACGGAAGCCGCCAATTGAGGGATTTCCTACTTGCGGCGCGAGTTTGCGGTTCGGTTACAATACGGCCCCACTGGAAAGAGAGGCGCCCCGGAACTTCCATTTATGCGGGTTTCGGCAAGAAAATCGCCTCCCCGGCCGCGCATCGCGTCGCAGCGCGCAGCCGGTACGAAATATGCCTCAAGAGCATCTGAATAGCGGTTTCCAGAGGAGTTCGGCCCCGCAGCGGCGCTTAGGCGTCACGACAGCTCAACGTTCGTGCCCGCCGACGCGCACCTTGGCGCGATTAAGCGCGCGGTAAAGTGGGAGAGGCCACTGCGGGCAACACAAAAGTGCAGGCAAGATATGCCAGTTTTGCCTCACTCATTGAAGAAGCAAGCCAGATGACGACGAAACGACTCTTGACCGAAGCCGAAATCCTGAAGATGAGCGACAAGGATTACATGAACGAGGATCAGCTCGCCTTCTTCAAAAACCGGCTCGAACAGCTGCAGGCGGAAATTCTCCGCAATGCAGGCCAGACCACCGAGAATCTGCGCGAGACGGTAATCGTGCCGGATCCGGCCGACCGCGCGACGATCGAAGAAGAGCATGCGCTCGAGCTGCGCACGCGCGACCGCGAGCGCAAGCTGCTGAAGAAGGTGCAGCAATCGCTCGCACGCATCGAAGCGGGCGACTACGGCTGGTGCGAGGAAACCGGTGAGCCGATCGGCGTTCCGCGTCTGCTCGCACGCCCCACCGCCACGCTCTCGCTCGAGGCGCAAGAGCGCCGCGAGCTGCGCCAGAAGCTGTTCGGCGACTGATTGGCTGCCGGCGCCGCCGCGCGGCGCGTGCCGGATTTTTCTGCCTTCCTTGTCGAAGCGCACGGAGTCCCGTGCGCTTTTTTGTTTGCGCTCGCCCGCGCTTATCCCGAAATCTGCGCCGCGAGCCCTTGAACTGCCCGCTGCCGCCCTAAACTTCTACCGACACGCCCGCTCGCGCGCCCCGCGCCGCGAGCGGCGCGTACCGAATCCGACACTGCGGCGCGGCTGCACAAACCGCGTCGTTCCAGTCTCTACCTGGCATCAACGGTAAAAAGGAACGCACATGGAGCAATTTCACGGCACGACGATCGTTTCCGTGCGGCGCGGCGACAAGGTCGCGCTCGGCGGCGACGGCCAGGTCACGCTCGGCAACATCGTCATGAAGGGTGGCGCGAAGAAGGTCCGGCGCATTTATGGCGGCAAGGTGATGGTGGGCTTCGCGGGCGGCACGGCCGATGCGTTCTCGCTGCTCGACCGCTTCGAAGCCAAGCTCGAAAAGCATCAGGGCAATCTCACGCGCGCGGCCGTCGAGCTCGCGAAGGACTGGCGCACCGACCGCATGCTGCGCCGCCTCGAAGCCATGCTGATCGCCGCCGACGCCAGCACCACGCTCGTCATCACCGGTAACGGCGACGTGCTCGACCCCGAAGAAGGCATCTGCGCGATTGGCTCGGGCGGTGCGTATGCGCAGGCCGCGGCACGCGCGCTGCTCGAGAATACCGGGCTCTCGCCGCGCGAGATCGTCGAAAAGTCGCTCGAGATCGCGGGCGACATGTGCATTTACACGAATCACAACCGCGTGATCGAAACCATCGAGTAACCCGCCGCACAGACGAGAAGGAATCAGGATGAGCACCATGACCCCCGCCGAGATCGTCTCGGAACTCGACAAGCACATCATCGGCCAGGCCAACGCGAAAAAAGCCGTGGCCGTCGCGCTGCGCAACCGCTGGCGCCGCCAGCAGGTGGCCGATCCGCTGCGCCAGGAAATCACGCCGAAGAACATCCTCATGATCGGGCCGACGGGCGTCGGCAAGACCGAAATCGCGCGGCGTCTCGCGAAGCTCGCGGACGCGCCCTTCATCAAGATCGAAGCGACCAAGTTCACCGAAGTGGGCTACGTGGGCCGCGACGTGGACAGCATCGTGCGCGACCTCATCGAAATCTCGGTGAAGCAGACGCGCGAAACGGAAATGCGAAAGGTGCGCAGCAAGGCCACCGATCAGGCCGAAGACCGCATCCTCGACATCCTGCTGCCGAGCGCGCGGCCGGTGGGCTTCGGCTCTTCCGCGTCCGATGCGAGCCAGGGCGAAGGTGACAACGCCACGCGCCAGACCTTCCGCAAGCGCCTGCGCGAAGGCCAGCTCGACGACAAGGAAATCGAGCTCGACGTCGAGCAGCCGCAAGTGGGCATGGACATCATGGGGCCGCCGGGCATGGAAGACATGACCGAGCAGATCCGCTCGATGTTCGCCAATCTCGGCGGTGGCAAGAAGATGCGCCGCAAGCTCAAGGTGAAGGAAGCCCTCAAGGTCCTCACCGACGAAGAAGCGGCCAAGATGCTCAACGACGAAGAGGTCAAGGCCAAGGCCGTGCAGAACGTCGAGCAGAACGGCATCGTGTTCCTCGACGAAATCGACAAGATCGCCTCGCGCAACAACGAAGGCAGCGGCGGCGAAGTCTCGCGCCAGGGCGTGCAGCGCGATCTGCTGCCGCTCGTGGAAGGCACAACCATCAACACGAAGTACGGGATGGTGAAGACCGATCACGTGCTGTTCATCGCGAGCGGTGCGTTCCATCTCTCGAAGCCGAGCGATCTGATCCCCGAGCTGCAGGGGCGTTTTCCGATCCGCGTGGAACTCGACTCGCTCTCCGTCAAGGACTTCGAAGCCATCCTGGTCGCCACCGACGCGAGCCTCGTCAAGCAGTACCAGGCGCTGCTCGCCACGGAAGACGTGCAGCTCGATTTCGCGGAAGACGGCATTCGCCGGCTCGCGGAAATTGCCTTCTCCGTGAACGAGAAGACCGAGAATATCGGCGCGCGCCGTCTCTATACGGTCATCGAAAAGCTGCTGGAAGACGTGTCGTTCGCGGCCGGCAACCATGCGGGCCAGAGCGTGACGATCGACGCCGCCTATGTCGACAAGGCGCTCGGCGAAGTCGCACAGGACGAAGACCTGTCGCGGTACGTGCTGTAACGGTACGAACCCGACGCGCTAGTCGCGCGAACTGAAGCCTGCCGCGTGCAGGCGAGCATGAAAAAAGGGGCTCCGCGCCAACGCGGAGCCCCTTTTCTTTTGTGCGCCGCTTGTGCGCGCCTGGCGTGCCCTTATGCGCTCACTGGCGCACCGGCCGCTTCGCGAGCTTGCGCTGCAGCGTGCGCCGGTGCATGTTGAGCGCGCGCGCCGTGGCCGAGATGTTGCCGCCGTGCTCGGCCAGCACGCGCTGGATGTGCTCCCATTCGAGGCGCGCAACCGAAAGCGGCGCGGGATGCTCGATGGCCTCCTCGGCCTGCAGCGCGCTCGCATCGCCCTGCAATGCGGTGAGGATCATCTCCACGTTCGCCGGCTTGGCGAGATAGTTGTCCGCGCCATCCTTCACGGCCTGCACCGCCGTGGCGATGCTCGCGTAGCCCGTGAGCACGAGCATGCGCGCGTCGGACTGCAGGTTGCGCAACGGCGCGATCAGCGAGAGTCCCGAGTCGTTGCCGAGATGCAGGTCGACGGTGATCTGCGCGAACTTCTGCTGATTCGCGAAACGGATCGCTTCTTCGGCGTTGTGCGCCTGCTGCACCTGGTAGCCGCGCCGTGTGAGGCCGCGCGTGAGGATGTCGGAAAACACTTCGTCGTCGTCGATCACCAGGAAATTCATATCGCTCATACTGCTTCTCCGTGTTATCAGCCGGCGTCGGGCCGGCCTGGCCCTTCGCCTCGTCCAATGTCCGAACTCTGGGCCGCGGCGCCGCCGCGCGCCGCCCCGCTCGACTGAGCCGCCGGGATCGCTCCGCCCACCCGAGCCTCGGCCTCCGTCTTCACCGGCACGTGCAGCACCGCACGCGTGCCGCGCGACTTGCGTGCGCGCGCGCCGGAGGTTGCTGCACCCGTGACTGGGGGCTCCCGCGTGCCTGCGTAGGACGCCCCAGCGCCAGACGCCATGGCGCCACCGGAGGTGGCAACGTCCCCGGCAGCAGCGCCCGGCGCAGCGGCTCCCGGCGCGCCGGCGCTCACCGCAGCGGCGCCCGATGCAGAAGCACCCGACCCAGCGGCGCCCGACCCGGCGGCGCCCGACGAAATATCGGCGAGATCGATCGAGCCGCCCAGCCGCGCCGCAGACGAAAACGCGAGATACAAGCCCACCCCGTGACCGCCCTGCGTGCTTTCCACGGGTGCCGCGCCCAGCGACGCGCGTAGCGACGCCGGGATACCCGGCCCCGCATCGCAGACTTCGAAATCGATATAGCCCGCGCGCGAGGCCGGATACGCACGCAGCGTCACGAAATCGCGGCTCGCGCGCGCGGCGTTGTCGAGCAGGATCGTGAGGATCTGGCCGACCGCCACGGCATCCTCGATGTACAGGTCCGAAGGCGCATTGCCAGGCAGTTCGAACTTCACGTGCGGATGGCGCAAGCGCCATTGCTCGACGAATGGCCCGAGCCATTCGCTCACGGCCTGGAGGCTGCCTGTGGACGACGCGCGGCTGCGCAGCCGCGCGAGCGCCGACGTGCACAGCGTGATCTGCTGGTCGAGCAGTTCGAGGTCGGCGCCATACGGCGCGAGGCCTTTGTCGGTGCGCGCGATGTCACGCAACTCCTCGGTGAGCATGGCGATGCTCGAGAGCGGCGTGCCGATCTCGTGCGCGACGGTGGCCGCCTGCACCCCGAGCGCGACCGCGCGCTCGTCGCGCAGGAGGCGCTGCTGCGCGTCGGCGAGCGCGGCTTCGCGCTGGCGCAGCGCGCGCGACATGCGCGCGACGAACCACACGATGAGCGCCACGCTCACCATGAAGTTCACCCACATGCCCGCACGGTAGTAATCGAAGAGATTCGCGGGATTGTCGAGATTGAGCGGGAAGTTGTCGAAGCCGAGCAGTACGTAACAAGCGACGGCAAACGACGCGAGCCACGCGGTGAGATACCACGGCAGCACCGCGGCCGCGATGGCGAGCGACGGCAGATAAAGCGAGACGAACGGATTGGTCGTGCCGCCCGAGAGGAACAGCAGCGCGGAGAGCGCGCCGAGGTCGACCCAGATCTGGCCGAACAATTCGAGATTGGATTCGGGACGGTCTTGCGTGACGCGCAGCCAGGTGACGCCGTTGAACGCCACTTCCATGGCGATCACGAACAACATGGCAGGCAGCGGCAACTGCACGCCGAAAAAGAATTGCACGAAGGCGATCGTGCAGAGCTGGCCAATAATGGCGAGACTGCGCAGCCAGAACAAATGGCTGAGATTGACGCGAGCACTGACGGTTATGCGATGCATGGTGTCAGTTTACCTGTTCGGACTCGTCTGATTCATTATCTTGAAAAGGTTTGCTTCAATCTAAGTCATCCACCTTCTACATGAGAAACAGCGTATTCCGGCAAGGCAGAAGACACGATGCAGACTCCGCTTTCTGACACGCTTGCGCGTACGCGTGAGCTATTCCTCGATTTCGTCGACGCCGCAACGAGTGACGCAACCGGCACCAGCGATGCGGCAGCCCACGAGCTGCTCGCCAGGACACGCGCCTCGCTGCGAGGCTTGCACGACGATGCACTCATGCTCATCGCAGCACGCGCTCAAGATCCTGGACTGGCCAGCGAGGCCATACGCCTGAGCGCCGCGATCGCGAGACTCGAGCCGCAGCGCGCCGCTGCATGGTTCGCCGCGGGTCTCGCACTGCAGTTCGCCAATCGCCACGCCGACGCGATAGAACCTTACCGCCGCGCACTCGCAATCGAGCGAACGTTTCCAAATCTGCGTAACAATCTTGCCGGCGCATTGATACAGATCAAATCAGATAGCAGTGAAGTCCTCGCGCTGCTCGAAGAGACGGTCGCGATGGAGCCCAACAATGCCAATGCCTGGATCAACCTCGGCCGGGTGCTGCCCACCGACACCAACGTGATGCGCCCGCTCGAGGCGAGTCGCCGCGCGCTCGCACTCGCTCCGCATAGCGCGCTGGCCGCGAACAACTACGCGATGGCGTGCAGGGAAGCCCAGCAATGGGACGAAGCCGAGCGGGCCGCTCGCAGCGCATGCCAGTATGCGCCGAACGACGCATCGATACGCTTGAACCTGTCGATGATCCAGCTCATGCGCGGCAACTTCGCCGAAGGCTGGCGCGGACACGAAGCGCGCTGGCAGGGGGCAAGCGAGCTGGCCGCGGGCCGCCCGGTCTTTCCCAGGCCCGAATGGCGAGGCGAGCCGCTGGCCGGCCGCACGCTGCTCGTGTGGGGCGAACAAGGCAAGGGCGACCTGCTGCAGTTCTGCCGCTATGTGCCGATGCTCGCCGAGCGCGTACATCGCGAAGGCGGCCGGCTCGTCTGGAATTCGTTCCCGCAAATGGGCGCGCTGCTCTCGCGCAGCCTCGGCAACCATTGCGATCTGTACTGCGCGGGCGGCGGCGTCGAGGCGTTGCCGGCCTACGACTGCGAAGTGTCGCTGCTGAGCCTGCCACTGATCTTTGGCACGCGCGAGGAGACGATCCCCGGCCCGGTGCGCTATCTCGCGCCGGAGCCCGCTGCGGCGGCGCGCTGGCGCGAGCGGCTCGCGGGCGAGCGGCGCCTGAAGGTCGGGCTCGCCTGGACGGGCAGCCTCACCCACAAGCGCAATCCGTTCCGGCGCGTCGGGCTCGAGCGCTTTGCGGCGCACTTCGCGGCGCATTTCGCTGGTATCGCCGACGTGGCGTTCTATTCACTGCAACCGGATGCGCAGGCCGACGTCGAGGCCGCGCGCGCGGCCGGCTTCGAGATCGCGGACTTCAGCGCCGAATGGCACACCTTCGACGACACCGCCGCGTTCGTCGACGCGCTCGATCTCGTGATCTCGGTCTGCACGTCGAGCGCGCATCTGGCGGGCGCGCTCGGCCAGCGCACGTGGGTGCTGCTGGACGTGAATCCGCATTGGGTCTGGGAACTGGAGCGGCGCGACAGCCCCTGGTATCCGCATACGACGCTGTATAGGCAGAAACGGTTCCGGGAGTGGGCGCCGGTGCTCGACGACGTGAGCGCCGACCTGCGCAAGCTCGCCGCCGAACATCGGGCGGCGCGGGCGGCGCAATAACTCAGCTCAGCGGCTCTCGCCGGTGTTGTGCGGCGCAGCACCCGCGGCGACGGCGGCGGCAAGGCACTCGGGGCACAGGCAGCGCCCGCGCGGGTCGAGCTGGCTCGCCGGCACGGCGGGCAGCGACTTGCACCAGCATTCGAACGGCTCGGTGTGCCTGCCGCAGTCGAAGGCATTGCCACAACGCGGGCAACGTGCGCGCTTGATGGCGTGGGCGGGGCTTGCGGGGGCGGTCATGGCGGCGCGCTCCTGGCGAGGCCGGATTCAGCGATGGGAAAATAATGCCACAGGACGGCGCAGGCGCCCGCAGTTCACCGGCCGTTCGCCCGCAGTTCGCCCGCAGTTCGCCCATCGTTCACCCGGCGCTCACCCAGCGGAGGGTTTGAGCGGAAATAGCGCATGATCGCCTGGAATTCGCCTCCATTGTGCACAGCGACGCGCTCGGGCAACACCCCGTTGCGCGCTCGCCCACCCACCCTCTCGAAAACCCTGCTGCACCGCGCCAGTCCTGTACAATTCGGCCTGTTTCAGCCGCGCTTTCGCGAGCGCGCCTGGTTCCGCCGTTTTTCATCCTGTTCTCCTGTCCAGTCCCGCCGCCATGTCCGAGCCCATCGACCTCTCGCAGATCGCGCCCACCCTGAAAGCCGAAATCCTGGCCGAAGCGCTGCCCTATATCCGCCAGTACCACGGCAAGACCGTCGTCATCAAGTACGGCGGCAACGCCATGACCGAAGAGCGGCTCAAGCAGGGCTTCGCTCGCGACGTCATCCTGCTCAAGCTCGTGGGCATCAATCCGGTCATCGTGCACGGCGGCGGCCCGCAGATCGACACGGCGCTCAAGAAGATCGGCAAGCAAGGCACGTTCATCCAGGGCATGCGCGTCACGGATGAAGAGACCATGGAAGTCGTCGAGTGGGTGCTCGGCGGCGAGGTACAGCAGGACATCGTCACGCTCATCAATCACTTCGGCGGCCACGCGGTCGGCCTGACCGGCAAGGACGGCGGCCTGATCCACGCGCGCAAGCTGATGATGCCGGACCGCGACAACCCGGGTCAGTACATCGACATCGGCCAAGTGGGCGAAGTCGAGGCGATCAACCCGGCCGTCGTGAAGGCGCTCCAGGACGACGCGTTCATTCCGGTGATCTCGCCGATCGGCTTCGGCGAAGACGGTCTCTCGTACAACATCAACGCGGACCTCGTCGCGGGCAAGCTCGCGGTCGTGCTCAACGCCGAGAAGCTCGTGATGATGACGAACATCCCCGGCGTGATGGACAAGGCGGGCAACCTGCTCACCGACCTTTCCGCACGCGAGATCGACGCCCTCTTCGAGGACGGCACGATCTCGGGCGGCATGCTGCCGAAGATCGCGTCGGCGCTCGACGCGGCCAAGAGCGGCGTGCGCTCCGTGCACATCATCGACGGCCGCATCGAGCACTCGGTGCTGCTCGAAATCCTGACCGAGCAGCCGTTCGGCACGATGATCCGCTCGCACTAAAATCCAGACTGGGTGCGCCTGCCCGCCGGTGGCCCGCGCGGCCACCCGGGCCTCGCCTGCGGCGTGCAGGCTCGCGCTTCGCCTGCTTTTCGCATGATGAACGTCTCACGCCCGCCTCGCCGCCGGCCGCAACACGCCCGGCGCACCTTGCTAGCCGCGCCGGCGCCGCGTCCCGCGCGTGGGACGGGCTATGACAGCCCCGGCGATTTCGGCTTGGGCTACGGCGGCCCCACCGATCGCGGCCCGAGCTATGGCGCCCCCAGCGATCGTGCCCCGGGCTACGGCGCCCCCACCTCACGCGGCCCCGTCTGGCTCTTCGACCTCGACAACACGTTGCACGGCGCCTCGCGCGCGATCTTCCCGGCCATCAACCGCGGCATGACGCAGTACATCGTCGACGCGCTCGGCGTGAGCCTCGACGTCGCGAACCATCTGCGCACGAGCTACACGCACCGCTACGGCGCGGCGCTGCTGGGCCTCACGCGCCATCACCGGATCGACGCGCACGATTTCCTCAAGGTCGTGCACACCTTCGACGACCTGCACGCGATGCTGCACGCCGAGCGCGGCCTCGCGCGCACGCTCGCGGCGCTGCCCGGCCGCAAGATCGTGCTGACCAACGGCCCCACGGACTACGCGCACGCGGTGCTCGCGGCGCTCGGCATCGAGCGGCAGTTCGAGCGCGTCGTGGCCATCGAGCACATGCGCACGCGCGAGCGCTGGCGCGCCAAGCCCGATTCCGCGATGCTGCGCAAGACGCTGCGCGATGTGGGCGTCGCGTTCGCCGACGCGATCCTCGTCGAGGACACGCGCGGGCATCTGAAGCGCTACCGGCGCCTCGGCATCCGCACGGTCTGGATCACGGGGCATCTGCCTACGCGCATGGCGCGCAATGGGCGCCCTCACTATGTCGATCATTGCGTTCGTTCGCTAAAATCGCTGACGCGCGGCCTGCGAAGCGGCGCATTGCGCAGCCGATCACGCGCTTGAGCGTCTGCGCGCATAAAAGCAACGAGAAAACCGCAAAGCAACAGCGAATCCGGAGCCGCAGCACCTCCGGAGCGACAATAAACGGCAAGACTCAAGCGGCCGGGCGGGATTGCAGCCCGCCAGCCGGACTCAGGGGGCGACATTCATGCAGCCGACCGAAACGCGTGACCCAGTCGTAGCAACCGCAGCAGCCGAATCGCCAGACGCCGCACCGCGCCGCAGCAGCCGTCCGAAGCCGGGCGAGCGCCGCGTGCACATCCTCCAGACGCTCGCTTCGATGCTCGAAACGCCGCGTGGGGAAAAAATCACCACGGCCGCGCTGGCCGCGCGCCTGGGCGTCTCCGAGGCCGCGCTCTATCGCCATTTCGCGAGCAAGGCGCAGATGTATGAAGGCCTCATCGACTTCATCGAGCAGACGCTTTTCCAGCTCATCAACCAGATCGTCGCGAAGGAGCCGAGCGGCGCGTTGCAGGCCCGCGCGATCGCCTTGATGCTGATTCAGTTCTCGGCGAAAAACGCCGGCATGACGCGCGTGCTGACCTGCGAAGCGCTGGTGGGCGAGCACGAGCGCCTCGCCGAGCGCGTGAACCAGATGCTCGACCGCATCGAGGCCACCTTGCGCCAGTGCCTGCGCGTGAGCCTTGCCGAGCAGGCGCAGGCCGAGGGCGGCACGGCCGGCGGCCGTTTATCGAAAAACGGTTACGATCCCGCTGTCCGCGCCAATTTGCTCGTGCGCTATGTGATCGGCTGCTGGCACCGCTACGCCCAAAGCGGGTTCAAGCGCTCGCCCAGCGAGCACGCCGACGAGCAGATTCGCGTGATTCTTCAATAGCGCGGCCGCGCCAAAAGCGCCTGGGTCGCGCGTCTCGCCCCCTACGCAGGCTACGGTGGGCGCCGCGTTAAGTCGCGGCGCTGCCGACACCCTCGCATGGGCACGCACCCGGGCGTTAAAGCGCCACGTGCGGTCAAAAGGAGAAACTACGCATGAGCCGTCCCATTGCCCCCGCAGCCCTGCCGATTCTCGCCGGCCTCTCCGCCCATTGGGGGTGGCTGCTCGCGCGCGGCGTCGCCGCCATCGTGTTCGGCGTGCTCGCCTATGCCTTGCCCGGCCTCACCGTGCTCACGCTCGCCATCGTCTGGGGCGCCTACGCGATCGTCGACGGCGCCTTCGCGCTGCTCTACGGCGCGCGCGGCGGCAGCACGCGGCGCTGGTCGTATGTCGTCGTCGGGTTGATCGGCGTCTTTGCGGGGCTCGTGGCGTTCTTCTGGCCCGGCGAGACGGCCATCGTCCTCGTGATGATCATCGGCTTCTGGGCGCTTGCCATCGGCGTCTTCGAGATCATCTATGCGATCCAGTACCGGCACGCCATCGCGCATCCGTGGGCGGTCGGCCTCTCGGGGCTGCTCTCCGCCGCGGTGGGCTTTTTCATCGTCATGTTCCCGGGCGCGGGCGCGCTCTCGCTCATCTGGGTGATCGCCACCTACGCGGTGCTGTACGGCATCTTGATGATCGTCGCGGCATTCCAGTTGCGGCGCTGGCGCAACGCGCATGCACTCGGCGCCTGAGCCGCGCCCGGCGCACATGGGCGGGCCGGCGCCGCAGCGCCGGTTCGTCCGCCGCATTGCGCACGGCGTTTTCCGTTATACTTTGCGTTCGTTGTGCATCACCCACGCGCCGATTTGCTGACTCGATTGCGGGCGCGTGAACTCTTGGCCTGTCACTGACTACGCCCGGAGTTCGATATAAATGCGGCTAAAGAGGTCGTCAGCTGCGCCACTCCTTTCGCACTCCGCGCCCGCCGACACCGTTTAGCCGCCCAAAAAACCCAGGCGGAACGAATGGAATCGATCGGCATCGTCGCCCCTCAAACACTGCATTTCGACGAACCCCTGCAACTGCAGAACGGCACGGCGCTCGCCGGGTACGACCTCGTGGTCGAGACCTACGGCACGCTCAACGCCGCGCGCAGCAACGCGGTGCTCGTCTGTCATGCGCTCAACGCGTCGCATCACGTCGCGGGCATCTACGCGGACAACCCGAAAGACGTCGGCTGGTGGGACAACATGGTCGGCCCGGGCAAGCCGCTCGACACCAACCGCTTCTTCGTGATCGGCGTGAACAATCTGGGCTCGTGCTTCGGCTCGACCGGCCCGATGAGCATCGACCCCGCCACGGGCAAGCCATGGGGCGCGCGCTTTCCGGTGGTGACGGTGGAAGACTGGGTGGACGCCCAGGCGCGCGTGGCCGACCGCTTCGGCATCGAGAAGTTTGCCGCCGTGATGGGCGGCAGCCTCGGCGGCATGCAGGCGCTCGCATGGAGCCTGCGCTATCCCGACCGGCTCGGCCATTGCATCGTGGTGGCCTCCACGCCCAAGCTCTCGGCGCAAAACATTGCGTTCAACGAAGTAGCGCGCTCGTCGATCCTCTCGGACCCCGACTTCCACGGCGGCGACTACTACGCGCACAACGTGAAGCCCAAGCGCGGGCTGCGCGTGGCGCGCATGATCGGCCACATCACCTATCTCTCCGATGACGACATGGCCGAAAAATTCGGCCGCGCGCTGCGCCGCGCCGAGGGCGCCGTGAACGAGTACAACTTCAACTTCGACGTGGAGTTCGAAGTGGAGTCGTATCTGCGCTATCAGGGCGACAAGTTCGCCGATTACTTCGACGCCAATACCTATCTGCTCATCACGCGCGCGCTCGACTACTTCGATCCCGCGAAGGACTACGACGGCGATCTCACGCGCGCGCTCGCGCATACGAAGGCGAAGTACCTCGTGGCGAGCTTCAGCACCGACTGGCGTTTCGCGCCGGCGCGCTCGCGCGAGCTGGTGAAGGCGCTGCTCGACCACAAGCGTCAGGTGACCTACGCCGAGATCGACGCGCCGCACGGCCACGACGCCTTCCTGCTCGACGACGCGCGCTATCACAACGTCATGCGCGCCTATTACGAACGCATTGCCAACGAGGTGGGCGCATGAACCAGAGCGCTTTCGACAGTCTTTCCGCCCGTCCCGACTTTCGCACCATCGCGCGCTGGGTCGAGCCGCGCGCCACCGTGCTCGACCTCGGCTGCGGCGACGGCGCCTTGCTCTCGCTGCTCTCCGAAGAGCTCGAATGCACGGGCTACGGCATCGAGCTCAACGACGCGGGCGTGCTCGCCTCGGTGGGCAACGGCATCAACGTGATCCAGCAGAATCTCGAGGACGGCCTGCGCCTCTTCGAAGACGGCAGCTTCGACTTCGCGATCCTCTCGCAGACGCTGCAGACCATCCACCAGACCGCCGCGATCCTGCGCGAGACGGCGCGCGTGGGCAAGCAGTGCATTGTCTCGTTTCCGAACTTCGGCTACTGGCCGCACCGCCTTTCGGTGCTGCGCGGCCGCATGCCGGTTTCGAAGTCGCTGCCTTACCAGTGGCACAACACGCCGAACGTGCGCGTGCTCACGGTGAAGGACTTCGAGGCGCTCGCGCCCGAGGTCGGCATCGAAATTCTCGACCGCGCCGTGCTGCACGGGGGCCAGACGGTTCGATGGGGCGTGAACTGGCGTGGTAGTCTTGCGGTCTATCGCGTGAAGAAACGGTGACGCCGGCAGCGGCGTCGCGCATCTTTCACAGATTACAGACCTGGAAACCACGCGGGTCACCGCGCCGCCGCCCTCCGCCGACACACCGGACGACATGCAGAATCCGCCCCAAGAGGCCACGACTCAACCCTCCCAGGCGTCCACAGCATCCGAGACGCCGCTAGCGTCTCATAACCTGGACGCACACGAAGAACACCCCGGCTGGCGCGCGTATCTGAACACGCACATGCTGATCTGCGTGTTTCTCGGCTTCACCTCGGGGCTGCCGCTCTTCACGCTCGTCTATCTCGTGCAGGCGTGGCTGCGCTCCGAAGGCGTCAATCTCAAGGAAATCGGCCTCTTCGCGCTGATCCAGTTTCCCTATACGTGGAAGTTCGTCTGGGCGCCGCTCATGGACCGCTACGTGCCGCGCCTGCCGGGCTGGCGCCCCGGGCGCAGGCGCGGCTGGATGCTCGTCACGCAGATTCTCGTGGCGGGCGCGATCGCCACGCTCGGCTTCGTCTCGCCCAAGGATTCGATCTGGACCGTGGCCGCGCTCACCGCGCTCGTGGCGTTCTTCGGCGCGAGCCAGGACATCTCCATCGATGCCTACCGGCGCGAGTTGCTCAAGGACACCGAGCAGGGCCTCGGCAACGCGGTGCACGTGAACGCGTACAAGATCGCGGCGCTCGTGCCGGGCTCGCTCGCGCTGATTCTCTCCGACCATCTGCCGTGGAGCACCGTGTTCGTCGTGACGGCGGCCTTCATGATGCCCGGCATGATCATGTCGCTCGTGGTGCGCGAGCCCGAAGTGCACGGCGCGCCGCCGAAGAACCTGGGCCAAGCCATCGTGCAGCCCTTCGCCGAATTCGTGAAGCGCGACGGTCTCGGCGCGGCGCTCTTCGTGCTTGCCTTCATCTTCCTGTACAAGCTCGGCGACACGATGGCCACGACGCTTTCGACGTCGTTCTTCCTCGATATCGGCTACTCGCGCACGGAGATCGGCGTGATCGCCAAGATGACCGCGTTCGGCGCGAGCCTGGCCGGCGGCATCATCGGCGGCGTGGCGCTCGTGAAGATCGGCATCGGGCGCGGCCTGTGGATCTTCGGCTTCCTGCAGATGGTCTCGACGCTCGGCTTCGCCTGGCTCGCGCAGCTCGGTCCCGGCTCGCCCTCGCTCGCGCTCATCTATGACGCCGTCGTGGCGGTGAGCCATGGCGTCGCGCACCTTGCCGGCGCGGTCGGCCTGAACGCGCAGCTAGCGCTGGATCCGCGCGCCGCCGCGCTCGCGCTCGTCTACGGCCTCGAGACCTTCGCGACCGGCCTCACGCTCGCCGCATTCACCGCGTATATCGCCAGCACGACCGATCCGCGCTATACCGCCACTCAATTCGCGCTGTTCACGAGCCTCGCCTCGGTGCCGCGCACGCTCGCGTCCGCGGCAAGCGGCTATGTGGTCGCGAAAATCGGCTGGTTCGATTACTTCGTCGTCTGCACGGTGCTCGCCGTACCGGGTATGCTCCTGCTCATTCGAATCGCCCCGTGGAGAATCCGGTCGTGAAGTCCCCCCAGCATGCCGTGCCCGTCCACCGCCCGACGCCTGGCCGTCCGGGACGCAGGGACGCGCGCCGAACGGCGGATCAGGGACGGGGCGACGCACGGGCGGAAGCGGGCGGCAACGCACGGGCAAAAGCAGCTGGCAACGCGCGCGGCGCGCGGTCGTCGGCGCTACGGATGCGGACGGCTTGGCGCACGCTCGCGCTGGCGCTCGCCGCGGCGCTACCCGTCTGGGGCTCGCTCCATGCCGATTTCGTGGGCGCCGCCGAGAATGGCGCCGCTAATGCTCCCAACAGCGCTCCCACCAACGCCCCGACTAGCGCGCCCACCGGCGCGGCCGGCAGCACAACGGCCAACCCGGCCCCCGCGCCTGCCCCACTCGCCAGCGCAGCGGAAACGGCTGCTGCAGCCGCCGCCGCTTCGGGCGCCAACGCGCAAAGCGCGCCGGGCAGCAACGCCTCCGCCGCCAGCGGCCCGAACACGGGCCGCGTCGTGCGTTTCGGCAACATCGTCGCGTTTCGCAACCTGATTCCCTCGCCGATGCTCGAGGCGCAGGCCGCCGCCGAGTACAACGAGATCGTGCGCGGCGCGGCGCACTCGAAACTGCTCTACCCCGATTCCGATCCGCACGTGCAGCGCGTGCGCCAGTTCGTCGACCGGCTCGCGCCCTACGCGCTCAAGTGGGGCGACCGCGTGAAGCTCTGGAAGTGGGAAGTGGCGGTGATCCGCTCGCCGGACATCCGCATGTATTGCCTGCCGGGCGGCAAGATCGTGGTGTACGGCGGCCTGCTCGATCGCGTGAAGCTCAACGACAACGAGCTCGGCATGCTGCTTGGCCATGAGATCGCGCATGCGGTGCGCGAGCATGTGCGTGAGCGGCTGGGCGAGCAGCAAGCCGCGCAGATCGAGGCGGGCGTGGTGCCGCAGCTGTTCGGGCTCGCCGATCTCGGCATGTTCCCGCTCGGCATTGGCTCGCGCCTCGTGGAGATGCACTATGGCCGCGACGACGAAACCGAGGCCGACGTGATCGGCAGCGACATCGCCGCGCGCGCGGGCTTCGATCCGCGCGCGGCGCTCACGCTCTGGGACAAGCTCGCGGTGGCCACACGCGCCGACCGCGACCAGGGCTTCATCTACGTGCACCCGTACACGCCCGCACGGCGCGCGGACATCGCCAAGCGCCTCGCCGACATGATGCCGCTCTACGCCAAGGCGATCGGCAAGCCGCTGGCCAGTTTGCCCGACTATCAGGGCATTCCGGCCATTCAAAAGCGCAAGGTGGTGCTGGCGCCCTAACGTGCCTGGGTGCCTGGGCGCGCTCAGCGCTTCTTGATCTTGTAGTCGTAGTCGATGGTCAGCGGCGCGTGGTCGCTGAACTTGATGTCCTTGAAGATGGACGTGTTCTTGGCCGTGGCCGCGATGCCGGGCGTCGCGATCTCGTAGTCGATGCGCCACCCCACGTTCTTCGCGTAGGCCTGGCCGCGGTTGCTCCACCACGTGTACTGCTCGGGGCGCTGATCGAGCTTGCGAAACACGTCCACATAGCCCACATCGTCGAAGAGCTTCGTGAGCCACGCGCGCTCTTCGGGCAGGCAGCCGGAGTTCTTCTGGTTGCCCTTCCAGTTCTTGATGTCGATTTCCTTGTGGACGATGTTGACGTCGCCGCAGAGGATCACTTCGCGCTCGCGCTTGAGTTCCTCCAGATGCGGCAGGAACGCGTCCATGAAGCGGTACTTCGCCTCCTGGCGCTCCTCGCCGCTCGAGCCCGAGGGCACGTACACCGAGATCACCGAGAGCTTGCCGAAGCGCGTCTCGACGTAACGGCCTTCCGCGTCGAACTCCTCGCTGCCAAAGCCGATGATCACGTCGTCGGGCTCGTGGCGCGTGTAGACGCCCGCGCCGCTATAGCCCTTCTTCACGGCGTGCTGGAAATAGCCCTTGAAATCGTGCGGCGCCATGAATTCGGGCGTCATGTCGTCCTGCGAGCACTTGATTTCCTGCACGCAGAGCACGTCGGCGTTTTGCTCGCCGAACCATTCGAAGAAGCCCTTCTTCGCCGCGGAGCGGATGCCATTGAGGTTCGCGGTGATCACACGCAGCATGTCTTCATTCCTTTTGATTTGCGCGGGTTGGGGGTAGCGCGCGAGGCGCGCCTGACTCGAACTTCAGTCGATCTTGACGCCATTGAGCTCGGGCTTGGCGGGCGGATATTCGAGCTTGAGTCCTTCCATCAGGCGCAGCAGCAGCTCGGCCACCATCACGTTGCGATGCGTCTTCGAGTCGGCGGGGACCACGAACCAGGGCGCAACCTCCGTGGAAGTGGCCGCGAGCGCGTCGCGATACGCCGCCTGGTAGGCGTCCCAGTGCTTGCGCGCCTCGAGGTCGGAAAGATCGAATTTCCAGTGCTTGGTGGGGTCGTCGATGCGCGACTGGAGGCGGCGGCGCTGCTCGTCTTTCGAGATGTGCAGCCAGCACTTGATGATGGTTGTGCCGTTCTCGGCGAGCATCGACTCGAAGTCGCGAATCTGCCGGTAGCGGCGCTCGCACTCCGCCTTGTCGATCTGCTCCGTGACGCGCGGCACCAGCACGTCTTCGTAGTGGCTGCGGTTGAAAATGGCCAGCTCGCCGGCGCCCGGCACCTGCATATGCACGCGCCAGAGGAAATCGTGCGCCGCCTCGATGGGCGTGGGCGCGCGAAACGGCACGATGCGCAGGCCGAGCGGATCGACCTCGTGGAACACGCCGCGGATGGTGCCGTCCTTGCCGCTCGTGTCCATGCCCTGGAGCACCAGCAGCACGCGATGGTGGCTCTGCGCGTGCAGGCGCTCCTGCAGCACGTCGAGCTTGTCGCCGATTTCCGTGAGGCGCTCGCGGTCGCCGTCCTTGCTGCCGGTCGAGAACGGCTTCGCAGCCGGGTCGATCGCCTCGGGGGAGAAATCGTTCGCCTTCTTGTCGCCGAAATACGGCACGCGGAAATCGTCGAGACTCGGGGACTTTGCCATGCGTTGGACTCCTGTCGACCAGAGTTAGCGCTTTAGCTGTCGGCAGGAGTTAGTGCTTCAGCACTTACTCCTGCCCCATGCAAAGCTCTTACTCTGGTCCCATACAAGGTTCGTGGTTCGTGCTTGCCGCTTGCGGTACCGACACGCGCGTCGCTGCCGCCGCACCCAAAAACAAAGCGGCGTCGCACACATGGCGCGCCGCCGCCCTGGCGCGCGAACAGCCTTGAGCCGCCCGCTTCATCACAAGACTATCAGCCCAGCTTCTTTTTCAGCAGCTCATTGACCTGCTGCGGGTTGGCCTTGCCCTTGGTGGCTTTCATGGCCTGGCCGATCAGCGCGTTGAACGCCTTTTCCTTGCCGGCGCGGAACTCCTCGACCGACTTCGGGTTCGCCGCGAGCACCTCGTCGATGATCGCTTCGAGCGCGCCGGTGTCCGAAATCTGCTTGAGGCCCTTCGCTTCGATGATGCGGTCCACCGCACCTTCGTCGGCCGCCTTCTCGTCCCACATCGCCTGGAACACTTCCTTGGCGATCTTGTTCGAGATCGTGCCGTCGGCGATGCGCTGGATCAGCAGCGCGAACTGCGCGGCCGACACCGGCGAGGCGTCGATATCGAGGCCTTCGCGGTTCAACTGCGAGGACACTTCGCCCATCAGCCAGTTCGCGGCAGCCTTTGCCTGCGCGGCACCCGTCTTCGCGACGACCGCTTCGAAGTACGCCGCCATCGCCTTGCTCGACGTGAGCACGTTCGCATCGTACGGCGTCACGCCGTACTGCTCGACGAAGCGCGTCTGCATCGTCGCGGGCAGTTCGGGCATCTCGCCCTTCACGCGCGCGATCCACGCCGCGTCGATCACGAGCGGCATGAGGTCCGGGTCCGGGAAATAGCGGTAATCGTGCGCGTCTTCCTTGCTGCGCATCGAGCGCGTCTCGCGCTTGTCCGGGTCGTACAGGCGCGTTTCCTGCACGACGGTGCCGCCGTCTTCGATCAGCTCGATCTGGCGGCGCACTTCGTACTGGATCGCCTCTTCGAGGAAGCGGAACGAGTTCAGGTTCTTGATCTCGGCGCGCGTGCCGAATTCCTTCTGGCCGACCGGGCGCACCGAAACGTTCGCGTCACAGCGGAACGAGCCTTCCTGCATGTTGCCGTCGCAAATGCCGAGCCAGACGACGAGCGTGTGCAGCGACTTTGCATACGCAACGGCTTCCGCCGCGCTGCGCATTTCAGGTTCCGTGACAATTTCGAGCAGCGGCGTGCCGGCACGGTTCAGGTCGATGCCGGTCATGCCCGCGAAGTCTTCGTGCAGCGACTTGCCCGCGTCTTCTTCGAGGTGCGCGCGCGTGAGATTGATGGTCTTCTCGTACGCGTCCTTGCCGGCCTTCTCATTGGCCGGCACCTGGATCGTGATCTGCCCGCCCTGCACGACCGGAATCTCGTACTGGCTGATCTGATAGCCCTTCGGCAGATCCGGATAGAAGTAATTCTTGCGCGCGAAGATGCTGCGCGGCGCGACCGTGGCGTCGATCGCGAGACCGAAGCGGATCGCGCGCTCGACGGCGCCGCGGTTCATCACCGGCAGCACGCCCGGCAACGCGAGATCGACGGGGCAGGCCTGCGTGTTGGGCGCTGCACCGAACTGCGTCGAGGCGCCCGAGAAGATCTTCGACGCCGTCGACAGCTGCGCGTGCGTCTCGAGACCGATAACGACTTCCCATTGCGTAGTCATGCTTTACACCCCTGCCGGCGCCTTGCGATGCCAGTCGGTCGCGCGCTGGAAAGCGTCGGCGACCTGCAGCATGCGGGCCTCGTTGAAATAGTTGCCGACGATCTGCAGACCGACGGGCCGCTGCGCGTTCGCGCCCGCGCCGAAGCCGCACGGCACGCTCATGCCGGGCAGGCCCGCGAGGCTCGTGGAGAGCGTGTAGATGTCCGCGAGATACATCTGCAGCGGATCGTCGCCCTTCGCGCCGATGTCCCAGGCCACGCTCGGCGCGACCGGTCCCATGATGACGTCGCACTGCTTGAACGCTTCCTGGAAGTCCTGCGCGATGATGCGGCGGATCTTCTGCGCCTGCAGGTAGTAGGCGTCGTAGTAGCCGTGCGAGAGCACGTAGGCGCCCACGAGAATGCGGCGCTTCACCTCGGGGCCGAAGCCCTCGGCGCGTGACTTCTTGTACATGTCGAGCAGGTCGGTGTACTCGGCCGCGCGATGGCCGTAGCGCACGCCGTCGAAGCGCGAGAGGTTCGACGAGGCTTCCGCCGGCGCGATCACGTAGTAGACGGGGATCGAAAGCTCGGTCTTCGGCAGCGTGACTTCCACCAGCGTGGCGCCGAGCGATTCGTAGACCTTCAGGGCGGCGTCGATGGCGGCGCGCACGTCGTCGGCGAGGCCCGCGCCGAAGTATTCCTTCGGCAAGCCGATGCGCAGGCCCGCGAGCGGCTTGTCAGCGGTGGCGCTCGCGCTCCACGTCTGACCCAGGTGGCGCGCATAGTCTTCATCGTCGCGCGTGAGGCTCGTGGAGTCGCGCTCGTCGAAGCCCGCCATCGCGTTCAGGAGCAGCGCGCAGTCGGCGGCGCTTTGCGCCATCGGGCCGCCCTGGTCGAGCGACGAGGCGAACGCGATCATGCCGTAGCGCGAGACGCGACCGTAGGTGGGCTTGATGCCGGTGATGCCCGAGAACGAGGCGGGCTGACGGATCGAGCCGCCCGTGTCGGTGCCGGTCGCGGCGGGCGCGAGGCGCGCGGCCACGGCCGCGGCCGAGCCGCCCGACGAGCCGCCCGGCACCGCCTGCTTGTCCCACGGGTTCTTCACGGCGCCGAAGTGCGAGTTCTCGTTGGACGAGCCCATCGCGAATTCGTCCATGTTGGTCTTGCCGAGGCAGACCATGCCCGCGCGTTCGAGGCGCGCCACGACGGTGGCGTCGAACGGGCTCACATAGTTCGCGAGCATCTTCGAGCCGGCAGTCGAGCGCCAGCCGCGCGTGACGAACACGTCCTTGTGCGCGAGCGGGATGCCAGCGAGCGGGCCCGCGTTGCCGCTCGCGAGGAGCGCGTCGGCGGCCTTGGCCTGCGCGAGCGTCAATTCGGGATTGACGTCGACGAAGGCGTTCAAATCTTGATGCGCCTCAATCCGACCCAAATAATGCTGGGCCAGTTCGACGGCGGAGCATGCCTTCGCGGCCAGTGCGGCGCGCAGTTCGGTCAAGCTTTTGTCATGCATTGCGTGATTCCTGGAAGAACGTAACGGCGCGCCCACCACATCGTGCGCCGCCGGGAGCGCCTCGCGCGCGATTGCGGGCCGCGCCGCGCCGGATTCGGGTTTCCGCATTCCGGAAGTTAAGGTTATCTAACTCGAACTTCATCGAAAATGACGGGAAATGCGTGCGTGTTTACTCAATTACGCGCGGCACGAGGTAAAGTCCGTCCTGTACCGCGGGCGCGGGACGCTGAAAGGCGTCGCGGTCCACGGTTTCGGTCACCGCGTCCTCGCGCAGTCGCAGCGCGACGTCTTCGATCTGCTCGATCGGATGCGCGAGCGGCGCGATGCCCGTGGTGTCCACGGCCTGCATCTGCTCGACGAGCCCGAAGAAGTTATTCAGGCGCTCGAGCGTATTGCCGGCTTCGGCTTCGGCCAGTTCGAGGCGCGCGAGATGCGCGATGCGCTTCACATCGGTCAGGGTCAGGGCCATGCGGTCACCGGAAAAAATTGAGGCTGGGGCAGCGCGGAAAAAACGGTGCTGCAACAGCGATTTATCGCTCCGGATCCGGGGATGGAGGAAAGCCTCGACGAAGTCAAAAACTGCCATCCGGATCCTGCAAAACAGGCAAAATTATAAGGTATCATTACGCGTTCGACTCAAACCCGGACCGCCTTGCGCCCGCCTTTCACCCCTGATCGCAGCAATGTGCGCTCAGATGGCACTCAGCGTGGCCGACTCCGGTAACCATTCCCGCAGTTTCAGGCTCCTCGCGGCGGCGCTTTCCGCCCGTCCTGAGGCTGTTATTTTTTCCGCTGCCGCCCCGTGACCCGCTCGTCCCATGGTCGGCCACCAGCGAGACAGGATTTTTGAATGTTCGGTTTTCTTCGTAGCTATTTCTCCAACGATCTCGCGATCGACCTCGGCACCGCCAACACCCTGATCTACATGCGCGGCAAGGGCATCGTCCTCGACGAACCCTCGGTCGTCTCCATCCGCCAGGAAGGCGGCCCGAACGGCAAGAAGACGATCCAGGCAGTCGGCAAGGAAGCCAAGCAGATGCTCGGCAAGGTGCCGGGCAACATCGAAGCCATCCGCCCGATGAAGGACGGCGTGATCGCCGACTTCACCGTGACGGAACAGATGATCAAGCAGTTCATCAAGACTGCACACGAATCGCGCATGTTCTCGCCGTCGCCGCGCATCATCATCTGCGTGCCGTGCGGCTCCACCCAGGTCGAGCGCCGCGCGATCAAGGAAGCCGCGCACGGCGCCGGCGCCTCGCAGGTCTATCTGATCGAAGAACCCATGGCCGCCGCCATCGGCGCGGGCCTGCCGGTCTCGGAAGCCACCGGCTCGATGGTCGTCGACATCGGCGGCGGCACGACCGAAGTGGGCGTGATCTCGCTCGGCGGCATCGTCTACAAGGGCTCGGTGCGCGTGGGCGGCGACAAGTTCGACGAGGCCATCGTCAACTACATCCGCCGCAACTACGGCATGCTGATCGGCGAGCAAACCGCCGAAGCCATCAAGAAGGAAATCGGCTCGGCGTTCCCCGGCTCCGAAGTCAAGGAAATGGAAGTCAAGGGCCGCAACCTCTCGGAAGGCATTCCGCGCAGCTTCACCATTTCCAGCAACGAAATCCTCGAAGCGCTCACCGACCCACTGAACCAGATCGTCTCGTCGGTGAAGATCGCCCTCGAGCAAACCCCGCCGGAACTGGGCGCCGACATCGCCGAGCGCGGCATGATGCTCACGGGCGGCGGCGCGCTGCTGCGCGACCTCGACCGCCTGCTGGCCGAAGAAACCGGCCTGCCGGTGCTGGTGGCCGAAGATCCGCTCACCTGCGTCGTGCGCGGTTCGGGCATGGCGCTCGAGCGCATGGACAAGCTCGGCAGCATCTTCTCGTACGAGTAAGTGCACCGTGCCGCGCTGCGCGCAAGGGCAACGCAATTGACGCACACTTGGCGGCGGCGGCACGCCCGCTGCCGCACGGTCCGCAATGCGGCGCCCATCCCGGCGCCGCTGTTGCATTTCACGTTTCATCGTTAGTTTCACCGAACCGCATACGCGCCCGGCGCCGACCATGGAATACAGTCCGCCGCCTCTATTCAAGCAAGGCCCTTCGGCACTCGCACGGCTCATCTTCTTCGTCGTTCTGTCGCTCGCGCTGCTCGTCTCCGACGCCCGCTTCAAGACGCTCGAAGTCGTGCGCGGCGTGCTAGGCGCAGGTCTCTATCCGCTGCAACGCGCCGCCCTCGTGCCGCGCGACCTCTTCATGGGCGCAGCCGACCTCGCCGTCACGAGCGCCTCGTTGCGCCAGGACAACGCAAAACTGCACGCGCGCAACCTCCAGCTCTCGCAGCAAGCCAATGAGGCCGCCTCGCTCGCGGCCGAAAACGCGCATCTGCGCTCGCTGCTGCAACTTTCGCAACGCATCGGCGCGCAGACCACGCCCGCCGAGATCCAGTACGACACGCGCGACCCGTTCACGCAGAAGGTCGTGATCGGCGGCGGCTCGCAACAAGGCGTGCAGAACGGCTCGCCTGTGCTGAGCGAAGACGGCGTGATCGGCCAGGTCACGCGCGTGTTCCCGATGCAGTCCGAAGTCACGCTCGTGACCGACAAGGACCAGGCCGTACCGGTCGAGATCGTGCGCACCGGGCTGCGCAGCGTGATCTACGGCACGCCAAAGGGCGACTTGCTCGATCTGCGCTTCGTGCCGATCAGCGCCGACGTGCAAGTTGGCGACGAGCTCGTGACGAGCGGCCTCGACGGTATTTATCCGCAAGGGCTGCCGGTCGCGAAGGTGCTGCGCATCGACAAGCAGGCCGACACGGCGTTCGCACGCGTGATCTGCGTGCCGCTCGCGGCGGTGCGCGGTGCGCGCGAGGTGCTGGTGCTGCATTTCGTGGCGCAAGTGCCGCCGAATCCGGTCGAGGCTGCCGAAGCCGCTTCCGCCGCTGCGGCCGCCGACGCCAAGGACGCGAAGAAGAAAAAGCCCGCCAAGGCTGCGGCTGCGGACAAGAAGGCCGACGACAAATCGAAGTCTGCCGCTGCCAAGCCGGCTGCGAACGCGCCGGCCAATGCCGCAGCGAAGGCCCCGGCCAACACCGCGGCGAAGGCCCCGGCCGCCGCGCCCGCCAAGCCGCAGGGGGGCCACTGATGACGCGTCCGCAATACATCCTGCAGCCGGTCAATCCGTATTTCATCGCGTTCAGCCTCGCGGCAGCGTTTTTGCTGAACCTGCTGCCGTGGGGCAAGCTGCCGGGCATTCCGGACTTCGTCGCGCTCGTGCTGCTGTTCTGGAACATCCATCAGCCGCGCAAGGTCGGCATGGGCATCGCGTTCTGCCTCGGCCTCCTGATGGACGTGCACAACGCCAACCTGCTCGGCGAGCACGCGCTCGCCTACACGATGCTCTCGTATGGCGCGATCACGATTCACCGCCGCGTGCTGTGGATGTCGCTCGGCGTGCAGATGTTCGCCGTCACGCCGATGCTCGTCGGCGCGCAGGTCGTGCCGTTCGTGGTTCGCCTGTTGATGGGCGCGCCGTTCCCCGGCTGGGGCTATCTGGTCAGCGGCTTCGTGGAAGCCGTGCTCTGGCCGATCACCAGCATTGTGCTGCTGCTGCCGCAGCGCCGCCCCGTCGACCCCGACGACACCCGGCCCATCTGAGCGGCCGCGCGCCGCTCACCGTTGAAAGACGCAACCGATGACCCTCCCTTTCTACCGGCCCGCCGCAGCGCCTGAGCGAGGCGCGGGCCCCGGTGCTCTCCCCGCATGACCGAATTCAAGGACACCCAGCAGCAGCTCACGAAGTTCCGCCTGCGCGTCGCGGCGGCGGGACTGTTCGTGTTCGTCTGCTTCGGGCTGATCGCGTTCCGGTTCCTCTTTCTGCAGGTCTGGAACCACAGCAAATACTCGCTGCAAGCCGACGAAAACCGCATCTCGGTCGCGCCAATCGTGCCGAACCGCGGCATCATCACCGACCGCAACGGCGTCGTGCTCGCGAAGAACTACTCGGCGTACACGCTCGAAATCACGCCCTCGAAGCTCACCGACACGCTTGACAACACGATCGACCAGCTCTCGACGGTGATCCCGATCGATCAGCGCGACCGCCGCCGCTTCAAGAAGCTGCTCGAGGACTCGAAGAACTTCGAGAGCCTGCCGATCCGCACGCGCCTGACCGACGACGAAGTCGCGCGCTTCACCGCGCAGCGCTTTCGCTTCCCCGGCGTGGAGGTGCGCGCGCGCCTGTTCCGCCAGTACCCGCTCGGCACCACGGCCGCGCACGTGATCGGCTATATCGGCCGCATCTCGCAGCGCGACCAGGATCGCATCGACGACGAAAGCGACAAGAACGAGAGCGATCCCGAGCATTACGATCCGCGCCTCGATGCAAACAACTACAAGGGCACCGACTACATCGGCAAGATCGGCGTCGAGCAGAGCTACGAAACCGAGCTGCACGGCCTGACCGGCTTCGAGGAAGTCGAAGTGACGGCGGGCGGGCGCCCCGTGCGCACGCTCAAGCGCACCCAGGCCACGCCCGGCAACAATCTCGTGCTCTCGCTCGACATCGGCCTGCAGCAGGTGGCCGAGCAGGCCTTCGCGGGCAAGCGCGGCGCGCTCGTGGCGATCGAGCCCTCGACGGGCGACATTCTCGCGTTCGTCTCGGCGCCGAGCTTCGACCCGAACTCTTTCGTGGACGGCATCGACCAGCAGACCTGGGACGCGCTGAACAATTCGCCCGATCACCCGCTGCTGAACCGGCCGCTGCACGGCACCTATCCGCCGGGCTCGACCTACAAGCCGTTCATGGCGCTCGCCGCGCTCACGCTGCACAAGCGCACGCCGAGCTGGGGCTTCTCCGACCCCGGCTACTACATGTTCGGCGGCCACCGCTTCAACAACGACGTGCGCTCCGGCCAGGGCTGGATCGACATGAACAAGGCGATCATGGTGTCGAACGACACCTACTTCTTCATGCTCGCGCACGACCTGGGCGTGGACAACATCGCGAACTTCATGAAGCCGCTCGGCTTCGGTCAGCTCACCGGCATCGACATTGCGGGCGAGGCGCGCGGCATCCTGCCGTCCACCGAGTGGAAGCGCAAGGCCTATCGCAAGCCCGAGCAGCAGAAGTGGTACGAGGGCGAGACGATCAGTCTCGGCATCGGCCAGGGCTACAACTCGTTCACGATCCTGCAGCTCGCGCACGCCACGGCCACGCTCGCCGATAACGGCATTCTCATGAAGCCGCACCTCGTGAAGGAAATCGAGAATCCGATCACGAAGGCGCAGCAGCTCACCGTGCCGAGCGAAAGCGGGCGCCTGAACGTGAAGCAGTCCGATATCGACGTCGTGAAGCGCGGCATGGAAAACGTGACGATGAATCCATCGGGCACGGCGTACCAGGTGTTCCGCAACGCGCCCTACACCTCGGCGGGCAAGACCGGCACGGCGCAGGTGTTCTCGCTGCAGGGCGCCAAGTATCAGGCGCACGCGCTGGCCGAGCATCTGCGCGACCACGCCCTCTTCATCGCGTTCGCGCCCGCCGACAAGCCGCAGATCGCTGTCGCGCTGGTCGTCGAGAACGGCGGCTGGGGCGCGCAGGCGGCCGGCCCGATCGCACGCCGCGTGCTCGACTACTGGCTCATCGACCGCCTGAAGCCCGGCGTCGAGCAGGCAGCCGTGGCCCAGGCGGCCTCGGCCACGCAGGACGCTTCGACGCCCACGATCGGCGGTGCGCCGCAGGCCGCCTCGCAGGCCGCCTCGGAAAGCACCGCGACGCTGCCGGTCAAGGTTGCCGCGGGCTTCACCCCGCTGCCGATACCGGGCGCGGCTTCGGCCGCTGAAGCCGCTTCGGCTGCTGCCGCGGCATCGGCGGCTGAAGCAGCTTCGGCGGCATCGGCGACTTCGGGCGCTCCCGCCATGTCGGCACCGGGCAAGGTGCCGGCCGCTGCCGCTACCGCTGCGGCCAAATCCGCCAGCGCCGGCGCAAAAACGCGTCAGGCGCCCGCGCAACCGGTCACGCCCGAAGCGCCCAAGGGCACCGATGCCGTGAACGGCGGCACGTCGGCCAGCGCATCGGACGCCGCGGCCACCGACGGTGACGCGCCGGCGCAGCGGCCCGCCGCGACCGCGCTGCAACGCCATTTCGGCCCCGGTCCGCATCGCCCGCGCCGCCCCGCCAGCGCGCCCGAAGCGGCCACGCTCGCGCCGCCGCCCAAGCCCGCCACGGGCGGCATCGACGAGTAAGGAATTCCCATGCCTTTCTTCCAGTTCGACAAGATCGACAAGCGCGCCGCCCTCGAGGCGCTGCGCAAGATGTTCAAGGGCTTCGACCGCCCGCTCGCGCTCGCGGTGTTCCTGCTGTTGTGCGTGGGCATCGTCACGCTCTACAGCGCGACCCTCGACATGCCGGGCCGCGTCGAAGACCAGCTGCGCAACATCATGCTCACCTTCGTGCTGATGTGGGCGCTCGCCAACGTGCCGCCCACCACGCTGATGCGCTTCGCCGTGCCGGTCTACACGTTCGGCATCGCGATGCTGATAGCGGTCGCGCTATTCGGCCTCACGCGCAAGGGCGCCAAGCGCTGGATCAACGTGGGTGTCGTGATCCAGCCCTCCGAGATTCTCAAGATCGCCACGCCGCTGATGCTCGCGTGGTACTACCAGCGCCGCGAAGGCGTGATGCGCTGGTACGACTTCGTGGTCGGCTTCGTAATCCTGCTCGTGCCGGTGGCCCTGATCGCCAAGCAGCCGGACCTCGGTACCGCCGTGCTCGTGTTCGCCGCGGGCTTTTTCGTGATCTATTTCGCGGGGCTCTCGTTCAAGCTGATCGTGCCCGTGCTGATTGCCTGCGTCATCGCCGTGGCGTCGATCGCCGCGTTCCAGGACAGGATTTGCCAGCCGCAGGTGAACTGGCCGCTCATGCACGACTACCAGAAGCACCGCATCTGCACGCTGCTCGACCCCACCTCCGACCCGCTCGGCAAGGGCTTCCACACGATTCAGGCGGTGATCGCGATCGGCTCGGGCGGCCCGCTCGGCAAGGGCTGGCTCAAGGGCACGCAATCGCATCTGGAGTTCATCCCCGAAAAGCACACCGACTTCATTTTCGCGGTGTTCTCGGAGGAGTTCGGCATGGCCGGCGGGATCGTGCTGCTCACGCTCTACATGTGCCTGATCGCGCGCGGACTCTATATCGCCGCCAACGGCGCGACACTGTTCGGGCGATTATTGGCCGGCTCGCTCACGATGGCGTTCTTCACCTACGCGTTCGTGAACATCGGCATGGTGAGCGGCATCCTGCCCGTGGTGGGCGTGCCGCTGCCGTTCATGAGCTATGGCGGCACCGCGCTCACGACGCTCGGCGTCGCCATCGGGCTGATCATGAGCGTCGGGCGGCAAAAGCGGCTCATGCAGAGCTAGGCAATAACCCCTGCGCGTCCTGCGCGCACCGCCAAAGCGAGAGAATTTCGACGACTGCCAGCGTATGGCCTATGCATCGCATAGGCAGCTGATAATGTTTGTTGATGGTCGCCACTTCAATTCGGCTGGAATCGCGTAGCTTCCATGCCCGACAGAGAATCGTCAATTTTGTCTGTAGGACGATAAATTTGAAGAAATGAGTGGTAGGATTTCCCGTCAAGAGCTGAGCGATATTCAGTCATCGCACGATTGACTTGATTTGCGGAGTGTTGCGAGATAAGGCGGTTGCTACTATTCGCAGCATTGTAACTGAGCCGCAAGTCAAATCGAGGATGTTATGGCGTATGGCGCGACAATGGGCACGCAGCGATCCGGCTTGTAGATTTTGCTAGTGATAAACCGCTTGAGTTCATTCTAACCATGTCGGTGACTATCGCAGCGGCAGTTCTCATGTTGGCAATAATTTCAAGATGCATAATTTCGCCACTTGACCGTCTTAAGGATGCGTTTACGCTGGAGAGGCGGGAGTCACGAGAAAAGCCGCTGACGGAGGACGCACAACCTAGAGTGGAGGATGCAAAATGAGCGAAGCACTCAGGATTTTGCTCTGGACCAGTTCGATACTGATGCTGGTTGCGACATATCTTTTCTTTGTATTGCGCCTGGCAATAGCGGTACAGCCATACAGATTGAAGCTTGCGAGAGAAGGCGAGAGACTATCCATGTCGCCCGGGTTGACGGTATTTGATCGCGAGTATATTCGCTTTTGCCTGGATAATGCATATAACGGAGCTCTGGTATTTTCCGCCATCTTTGTTTTACCGCTATCAGGCATTCGCTTGATGATATCGAGGAATAGCAAAAAAACGGCTACCGAAATTGATGAAATCGAATTGCCCAGATCACATCATTTCGATCAGATATCGCGATTATTTTACTGTTCCGTTATCGCCGCCAATCCAGTTTGCGCACTGATTGTCGCCATCGAATTAGTCGCAATAGTATTTTTTGGCGTGTTGTGCGCAGGGAATCTCGAATTTCTTCGCCGAATTGCGGCAAGCGCTATTGCTTCAGAGTATGCCTCTGAAAAATTGATGCACACGTGACCGCAAGACATGGCGTGTGCTGCCTCGCAAAGCTCCCGATGAAATGCGCCGTCTTACACGGCGCATTTACATTTCCGGGATCGCTATGTGAAATCGATGATCGTCGTGTCCACTATGTCTATTGCGGCGCCGACTTCATCAGTTGCGTGCTCAACTGCTGATACTTGAGCCGCGCAACCGGATCGCCCTGCGCAGCCGCTGCCGCATAGTAGGCGCGCGCGACGTTCAGGTTCTTCGGCACGCCGTCGCCGCCGCGCTCGTAGAACGAGCCGGTCACGTACTGCGCCGTCATGTCGCCGCCTTCCGCGGCCTTCTTGTACCAGTAGAACGCCTGCTTGTTGTCGCGCGACGTGCCGCGTCCGTCGAGATACTGGTTCGCGAGCGCAAGCTCGGCCTGCACGTGGCCCTGCTTCGCGGCCTTCAGGAACCACTGATGCGCCTCTGCGGGATCCCGCTCGACGAAGTCGCCGTCGTCGTACATCTTGCCGTACACGTACTGCGCGTGTGACATGTTCGCGTCGGCGGCCTTGCGCAGCCATTTGCGGCCCTCGCCCACGTCGGCGGCGCCGCCTTCGCCGTTGACCAGCATCATCGCGTAGTTGAACTCCGCCAGCCGGTTGCCGCGTGCGGCGGCGGCCTGGAATCCGGCGCGCGCAGCGGCAAGGTTGCCGGCGTTGTAGTCGGCCACGGCATTGGCCGTCTGCGGATCGGACTTCGCATCCGCAACGGGCGTGGGCGCGGTGGCCGGCGCGGCGCTGGCCGCCCCAGCGGCGCCTGCCGCAGCCGCGAAACCGCTCGCGCCAAGCGCCGCGCCGGCGACACAAGCCGTCATCGCCACGCGGGCAAGTTGCGCCAGCAACACTTTCGGACGCCTCATGACCTTGCCTCCTGCAGCGCCTGGCGGGTCGCACGCATGAGCCAGATGACATCGGCGGCCAGCGCAACGAAGTTAAAGCCCATCTCGCGATACTGCTTCGCCTGCGCGGCATCCATCGCAAAGATGCCTGCCGCCACGCCCGCCGCGCGCGCGGCGGCAACGATGCGCGTCATCGCGGCAGCGACATCGGGGTGCTTCGAATCGCCGAGATGGCCGAGGCTCGCGGCCAGATCGGCGGGCCCGACGAAGAGGCAATCGACGCCCGGCACGGCCGCGATCTTCTCGACCTCGGCCAGCGCCGCCGCCGATTCGATCTGCACGATCGAGGCGATTTGCGCGTTCGCGCCATGCAGATAATCGCGCCGCATGCCATAGGCGGCCGCGCGCACCACACCCGCAACGCCGCGCTGGCCGTTCGGCATATTCGCATCGGGATATTGGGTGTAGCTCACCGCGCGGGCGGCTTCGTCGGCGGACGCCACGTTGGGGAACATCACCGTGCGCACGCCCGCGTCGAGCACGCGCTTGACGAACCACGGCTCGTTGGCCGGCAGGCGCACGACGGGCTCGGTCGGCAAATGTGCCGCCGCGATGGCGCGCAGTTGCGCGATGACGTCGCCGCTGTCGTTGGGCGTGTGCTCCATGTCGATCAGCAGCCAGTCGAAACCGGCATGCGCGAGCGCCTCGGCGGCGGTCTCGCTGCCCATCGAAAGCCACAGGCCATAGAGCGGCTCGGCTTCCTTGAGGCGTTCCTTGAGGGGATTGGTGAAGGTGCTCATCGCCGTGCTCCCGGCGAGGCTGCGGGACGCGCGCGTCCCGCGCGGGCCTGGCGGCCCGGCAGCGCCGCATCCGGCATGTCTCGCTCCGTTGTGTTATTGGGCCGCGCGTCGGATGCGTGGCCTTGCCGGAGCGATCATACCGCGACAAAAGTTCGCAGGCCGGGTGGAAAACCCGGGCTTGCGGGGCGCGATCGAACCTCAGTCGCGCGTGACTTCGGCCCAGCAGTTCGGCGTCTCGTACAGACGCACCTTGTGCAGCTGCAGATTCACGCCGTAATGCGCGTCGTAGACGTTCGCAAGAATCTCGAACGCGATGGCCGCGAGGTTCTCCACGGTCGGGATGCGGTCGATCACGACCGTCTTGTGGCCCGGCAGCGTTTCGAGGAAACCGCGCACCTGCGTGTCGCCTTCGAAGACGACGAACGCGTGATCCCAGAGATCGACGAGATGCTGGTTCGCGAGCGCCTTCACGTCGGCGAAGTCCATCACCATGCCACGGTCGGGCGCGCCTTCCGTCTCGACGGTGTCGCCTTGCAGCGTGATTTCGAGCACGTAGCGATGCCCGTGCAGGTTGCGGCACTGGCTGCGGTGGTCGGGGATGCGGTGGCCCGCGTCGAATTCGAGTTTTCGGGTGATCGTCAGCACGGCACTATTCGGAGCAAAAATCAGGGAATGTTCAGGTACTTGTGAGTCTGCATCGAAAGGCGCCATTGCGGATGGCGCTTGCACCAGTCGATGGCGAGTTTCGTGTTCAGGTCGCGCGACGGGCCGTCCATCGGCTGGACGAGGAAATACTCGAAATCGAGCTTCGCATAGTCGGCGAGGCGCTGGTTGTCCTGCGGGACCACGACCTTCAGCTCGTTGCCCTTGGTGACGACGAGCGGCGCGTCGGCCTTCGGGCTCACGCAGATCCAGTCGATCGTTTCCAGCACCGGCAGCGAGCCGTTCGTCTCGATGGCGATCTCGAAGCCGGCGGCGTGCAGCGCGTCGACGAACGGCTGGTCGATCTGCAGCATCGGCTCGCCGCCCGTGCAGACGACGAAGCGGTTGCCTTCGCCTTCGGGCCAGAGCGACGCGATCATCGCGACGAGCTCCTCGGGCGTGCGGTACTTGCCGCCGTTCTCGCCATCGGTGCCCACGAAATCGGTGTCGCAAAAACGGCAGACCGCCGCTTCACGATCTTCTTCGCGGCCCGACCACAAGTTGCAGCCGGCGAACCGGCAAAACACGGCCGGACGCCCGGCATTTGCGCCTTCGCCCTGCAACGTGTAGAAAATTTCCTTTACCGCGTAAGTCATGCTGACTGCCTGATCGTTTTCCCCGCGTGTCGACGCATGGGGAGCGGGTTATTTCGGGCGCTGATCGTCTGTTCGCGAGGCGCGCCGCCCGTGCGCGGCCCCGCTCGTACCGTCACGCGGCATCGCTGCCATTGCGTGCGGCTCGCACCCGTCATGGCTTCAGACCGGCGCTTCCGTCACCTTCTCGCCCGCCAGGTACGCTTCGTAGCCGCGCTTGCGCAGCTTGCACGCCGGGCACTCGCCGCAGCCGAAGCCCCACTCGTGAAGCTCGGCGCGCTCGCCCACGTAGCACGTATGCGTTTCCACGCGCACCAGCTCGACGAGTGCTTCGCCGCCGAGCGTTTCTGCAAGGCGCCATGTGTCGGCCTTGTCGAGCCACATGAGCGGCGTTTCGATCACGAAGCGGCTGTCCATGCCCAGATTGAGCGTGACTTGCAGCGCCTTCATGGTGTCGTCGCGGCAGTCGGGATAGCCCGAGAAGTCAGTCTCGCACATGCCGCCCACGAGGAACTTGAGCCCGCGCCGGTAGGCGATCGCCGCGGCGATCTGCATGAACATCAGGTTGCGGCCCGGCACGAAGGTGTTCGGCAAGCCGCTTGCCGCCGTTTCGATCTCGATTTCGCGCGTCATGGCCGTGTCGCTGATCGAGCCGAGCACGGCGAGATCGATCATGTGATCGTCGCCGAGACGCTCGCCCCACGCGGGGAACGCCTGCGCGATGGCCGCGCGAAAGCCGTCACGGCATTCCAGTTCGACGCGATGACGCTGGCCATAATCGAAGCCGAGCGTCTCGACGGTGTCGTAGCGGTCGAGCGCCCATGCAAGGCACGTAGCCGAGTCCTGGCCGCCGGAAAACAGCACGAGTGCGCCGTTCCTGGGTTCTGTTCGAGTCACCGTGAAACTCCGTGTTGAGAGGTTCCGCGCGGTCGCAAGCCCTGGAAACCCGCCGCACGGACCGGCCTGATCTGACATTTGCCGGCCAATGCAGTATAGGGCGCAGCTTTTTTGTGGATATCGGCGCCACTTTATACCGCTGATATCCCGACCGCATGGGTCGCGCCTGGCGCTCGACTGCATCTTCACTGCGAACGATGCCCGAACAGGGGACAACAACACCGCGAAACCAACCAGACAACGAAAAAGCCCCAGGAATCGTACGATCTCCTGGGGCTGCATTCTGGTGGCCTGGGGCGGAATCGAACCACCGACACGCGGATTTTCAATCCGCTGCTCTACCAACTGAGCTACCGGGCCAACGAAGAAAGAGGAGTATAGCGGGCCTGACGGAGCCGCGCAAGGGCTTTCGCAAAAAAGTTACTTCATTCGCCCTTGCTCTTGCCGAGGTCCACGCCGAGTTGCTTGAGCTTGCGGTACAGGTGCGTGCGCTCGAGGCCGGTCTTCTCGGCCACGCGCGTCATGCTGCCGTTCTCGCGTGCGAGGTGGTACTCGAAGTAGGCACGCTCGAACGCGTCGCGCGCGTCGCGCAGCGGGATGTCGAACGAGATCGACGCCACCCCTGCCGCAGTTGCCCCGCCCTGCGCGCCGTCGGCGCCCAGCACCGGTAGCGCCGCCGCCGACGCCACCACGGCCGGCCCGCCTGCCGAAGGCTTCGCGCCACCGGGCGCGCCGCCTGCCGGCACCGGCGCGGCGGTGCCGCGCGCGAGCCCCTGCTCGACCGCCTTAAGAAGCTTTTGCAGCGCGATCGGTTTTTCGAGGAAGTTGAGCGCGCCGATCTTGGTCGCCTCAACGGCCGTGTCGATGGTCGCATGCCCCGACATCATGATGACGGGCATCGTCAGTTCGCCCTGCGCGGCCCATTCCTTGAGCAGCGTGACGCCATCGGTGTCCGGCATCCAGATATCGAGCAGCACCAGGTCCGGCACCTGACGCTGACGGAACGCGCGCGCTTCCTGCGCGTCTTCCGCGAGCTCCACGACGTGTCCTTCGTCGCTGAGGATCTCCGAGAGCAATTCCCGGATGCCCATTTCATCGTCTACCACCAGGATGGTTGCCATTTACGCTGCCCTTGTCTGCACTGTTGCTTTTGATCCTTGCTCCGTTGCCGCGCGGCCCGCCGAGCCATGACCGCGTGTCGCGGCGGTGGCGTTCGGGCTGGTGTCGTCCGCCAGCTGGAGAAAGAGAATCGAGATCTGCGCGCCTTCGATCACATCGCCCGCTTTCATGCGATTGCGAATGTCGATGCGCGCGCCGTGCTCGTCGATGATCTTCTTGACCATCGCAAGCCCGAGTCCTGTTCCTTTGGACTTGGTCGTCACGTAGGGTTCGAACGCGCGCGTGAGAATGCGCGCCGGGAACCCGGACCCGTTGTCCGACACCGTGAGACGCACCGCCACGCGCGTGTGACCGTCCGCGTCCGGATCGCCGTATTCTACGGCCCGCGTCTCCAGCGTTACGCGTGGCGTCTCGACGTCGGCCACCGCGTCCTGCGCATTCTGCAAGAGGTTGTGAATGACCTGGCGCAGCTGCGTCGCATCGCCCCGGATGACCGGCAGCGTGGAGAGCTCGACCTTGATCGTGCTCTTGCCTTCCTCCGCGCCGTAGAGCGTGAGCACCTCGCTCACGAGGTCGTTCAACTGCAGGCTCGCGAGCACCGCCGGCGGCGTGCGCGCGTAATCACGGAAGTTGTCGACCATCTGCTTCATCGCCGCGACCTGATTGACGATGGTGGTCGCACCGCGCTTGAGCACTTCGGCGTCCGAGGGCGCGAGCTTGTCGGTGAGCTTCATCTGCAGGCGCTCGGCGGACAGCTGAATCGGCGTGAGCGGATTCTTGATCTCGTGCGCGAGACGCCGTGCGACTTCGCCCCACGCGACCGAGCGCTGCGCCGAGATCACGTCGGAGATGTCGTCGAACACGACCACGTAGCCCGAGGTCTGCATGTCACCGGCGTCGCGGCCCGTGTCGGAGACGAGGCGCGCGCCGCGCACGAGCAGCGTGAGTGGGTCGGTTTCGCCCGCCACCGGCACCGAGAACTGCTGCTGCCAGTGGCCATGGTCCACCTCGCCGCTATCGCGATCCGTGCGCGAGGCCTCCTGGTCGGCGAACGCCTTGCGCACCATCGCCGCGAAATCGCCGAGCGCCGCCACGTGATCGATCGGCAGGCCGAGCTGCGTTTGGAACGGGTGGCGGAAGATGCGCTCGGCGCCCGGGTTGGCCGTCGTCAGCCGGAACTGGCGATCGAACACGAACACGCCGGCCGTGAGGTTCGCGAGAATGCTCTCGAGATACGCCTTCGAATGTTCGAGCGCGACGCGGTTCTTCTCCACGGCCTGGCGCGCTTCGGAGAGCTGGCGCGTCATCGCGTTGAACGACTGCGTGAGGAAGCCCAGCTCGTCGCGCGACTTGATCTCTCGCTTGGGCGTGTAGTCGCCCTCGGTCACTTCCTTCGTGCCCTGCGCGAGCAGGAACAGGGGCCTCGCCAACTGGTTGCCGAGCGCGAGCGCCAGCATCATCGCGACGAAGGTCGCGAGAAACAGCGCGAGCGTGAGCGTGCCGATGTACATCTTGCGCAAGCCCGTGCGGCCCAGCGCTTTCTCCTGATACTCGCGGTAGGCGCGCTGCACGGCGTCGGCGTTGCGCGCGAGCGCGGCCGGCACCGGCTGTTCCAGTTGCAGGAAGCGTTCGGCGGGCTGCAGGTCGGTTGTGTTCGCATCGGGAATGCGCGTGACGACACGCAGGCGCAGCGCCCCCTTCGGGCCATGCAGATGCGGGTCCCCGTCGACTTCGCCTTCGATCGCCGCGTAGCCGCGCCCGCGCGCCTGATCGATCATCAGCGGCGTCGGCAGATCGGCCGGCATCAGCGAGGAGAAGTTGCTCGACGCCTGCGCGACCACGTGCATGTCCGGCGCCGCGCCCGACATGCTGCGCACCGGCTCGACGATGGTGGCGTCCTGCACGCCGAACTGGTCGCGCGCGCGCAAGAGCGTGAGCGTGGTGCCCGCGGCCTCGCCGTTCGCAATCTGCTCGGCCATCAGGCGGGCCTTGGTTTGCAGGTCGGAAAGCGAAGCGTCGAGCATGCCGCGCCCGAGATTCAGACCTGCCGTGAGCGCGGTCTCCACGTTCACGTCGAACCACGACTCGATCGAGCGCGAGACGAACTGATACGAGACGATGTAGATGATGCCGCCCGGCACCACGCCCACGAGCGCGAAGAAGAACGCGAGCTTGGCCAGCAAGCGCGTGCCGAACTTGCCGCGCCGCAGCCGCACGACAATCACGATCACGAGCGCCGTCACCACCGAGAGGAAGATCAGCGCGACGACGATGTTGGCCGCATAGAGCCAGCCGTAGTAGCGGTCGAAGAACTCGGTATTCGCGCTCGCGGCGGCAAGCAGCACGAGCAGCAGCGTCGCGGTGAACGCGACGGTGGAAACGAGCAGCCTGACGACGATGCTGCTGACACTGGTGGCGCGGCGCACTTTATTTAGCACGTTCGGTCACCGTGAAGTTAAAGCGCTTCCAGTCGGAAGCGAGGTTCCAGTCGCGGTTGTTGACCGCGTCGATCTGGAAGGGCTTGGGCATGAGCGCGACGTCGAGCTGCATGCGCACGGACGCCGTATAGGTCTCGCCCGGATGCACCTCCTTGCCATCGATCACGTGCCACGACGTGACGTGCTTGATGACGGCGAGCGCATCCGCGAGCGTCGAGAAGCCGAGCTGCAGCCCGCCGCTCGACACGCGATACTCGCGCGTAAGCGGCTGGAACGAGAGGCGGATGCTTTGCGAGACGCTCACGGGCTGCTCGTCGAACCAGTACCAGCGCGGGCGCGTGAGCTCGAAGTCGGTGGTGAAGTAGAGCGGAATGCCCTTGTTGACCGCGTCTTCCAGGCTGCTGTTCAGGTCGAAGTCGAAGCGGGCGTCGAGGCTCCAGCCCGAGCCGTCCGCCTGCAGCGAGGCCCGCTGCACCGAGATCGAATCGGCGCGCGCCGGCGTGACGGCCATGAAGCCGAAAGCCAGCGCGATCCAGATCAGGACCGCGAAGCGTAGCGGGAAGAAGCGTTTGATGGTCACCGTTTCTGAAAGCGCGCGTAGAAGAAGCCGTCGTGATCTGCGGTGCGATCGGGAACGGGGCGGGCGTCGTGCTGCACATCGGCATCCGGCCGCGCCACGCTGGCTGCGCCGTAGTCAGGCCCCCCGGCCGGCGCGCCGTCGGCCGCGGGCAACAGTTGCCCCGGCGCGTCCAATCGTACCGCATCCGCGTGGGTGCTTTCAAACCAGCTCGCCTGCGCCTCGCCTTCTTCGGGGAAGATCGAGCACGTCACGTAAAGCAGCTCGCCGCCTGGCTTCACGAGCGCCCACAGCGCATCGACGATGCGGCGCTGTTCCTGCACCAGGGCCTCGATATCGGTTTGACGGCGCAGCCAGCGAATGTCGGGATGACGGCGCACGATGCCCGAGGCCGAGCACGGCACGTCCGCGAGGATGCGGTCGAACAGCTCGCCTTCGAACCAGCTCTCAGGCGCACCCGCGTCGCCGATCACGACGCGCGCATGCCGCGCGGGATGCTGCGCTTCGTCATCCACTTGATCGGCCGCAAAGCCGAGACGCTCGAAGTTCTCGCCGATGCGCGCTGCGCGCGTGGCATCGCTTTCCAGCGCGATCAGGTCGATGTCGGCGAGTTCGAGCAGATGGCCGCTCTTGCCGCCGGGCGCCGCGCACGCGTCGAGCACGCGCATGCCGTCGCGCACGCCCATGATTTGCGCCGCGATTTGCGCGCCCGCGTCCTGCACCGAGACATCGCCGGCCATGAAGCCCGGAATGCGATCAACGGGCAGCGGCGCGGCGAGTCGCACGGCGTGCTCGCCGATCTGCGTCGCGGCGATGTGTTCCTCGCCCAGGCGCTGCAGATAGTCGGCGACGTTCGTGCGGCGCGCGTTCACGCGCAGCGTGAGCGGCCCCTGGGTGTTGCCCACTTCGAGAATCGCCTGCCAGCGATCGGGCCACGCGCGGCGAACCGCGTCGATCCACCATTGCGGATAGTTCCAGCGCGCGACCTCATTGGCCTGCGCAGCGGCGAGCGCACTCTCGCGCTCGCGCAGGAAGCCGCGCAGCACCGCGTTCACGAGGCCCTTCGCAAAGGCCACGTCGCGGCGCGCACCGATCGCGCGCACGGCCTGGTCGACGACGGTAAACGGCGTGTAGGCGGCGTGCGCCTCGTCGTCGACGAGCAGCGCCAGCGCGCACGCGAGCAGGTTCGTCACGGGCGGCGGCGGGGCCTTGCTCACGCGCTGCTTGATCAGCCAGTCCACGATGCCGAGGCGCCGCATCGTGCGATACGCGATGTCCTGCACGGCGCCTCGCGCCGTTGCCGCCATTTCGTGCGGAAGCGCGGCGAAAGCACTCGTGAGCGCCGCCGGCAGCGCCGCGCCCGCGCGCACCGCGGCCACGGCATGCGCCGCCTGGTCGAGCGCGAAGCCGAGCGAGTCGGGGGCCAGATGGACGGCCTGGTGTTGCGCGCTCTGATGCTGCCCCGTCTGACGCGGCCCAGCCCGGCGCGCCGCCGATGCGGGTTGCCCTGCACGCCTGGTGCGAGGCTGACCGGAAGAGGATGCGCCGGACGGGCGGCGGGAGGAGCTCGATGTCATGGAAAAACCGGAAGCGGGCCGCGGCAAGGCGCGGCGTATCGTACAAACGCGCGTACAAAAACGGATGCAAAAGCAAACCACAAGCGAGCCATTGTAGCGTGGCGTGGGCGCAACGCTGCTCGCCCGGCGCAATCGACGCGCGCTGACGGCGCCCGCATCTCACCTGGCTCGCGCCAATAAAAAAGGGCAAACCCGCAGGTCTGCCCTTCGCATGCGTGCCGCGCTGCTTCAGTCGAAGCGGCCAGTGCGCGCCATCTCCATAAGACGCGCGATGCGCTCTTCGGTGGCGGGGTGCGTCGAGAAGAGGTTCGCGATCCCGCCGCCCGCGAGCGGATTCATGATCATCATCTGCGCCGTGGCCGGATGCTGCTCGGCGGCCGGGAACGGAATGCCCTGCGCGTAGCGATGGATCTTGTCGAGCGCCGAAGCCAGCGCCTGCGGATCGCCCGAAATCTGCGCGCCGCCGCGATCGGCCTCGAACTCGCGCGAGCGCGAGATGGCCATCTGGATCAGCGCGCCGGCGATCGGTGCGAGCAGCGCCACGGCAATGCTGGCGATGAGGTTGGCGGGGCGGCCGTTCTCGTCGCGGCCGCCGAAGAACATCGCGAAATTGGCGAGCGCCGAGATCGCGCCGGCCATGGTGGCCGAGATCGTCGAAATGAGGATGTCGCGGTGCTTCACGTGCGCGAGCTCGTGGGCCATCACGCCTCGCATCTCGCGCTCGGAGAGCACGCGCAGGATGCCCGTGGTGGCCGCCACCGCCGCGTGCTCGGGGTTGCGGCCCGTGGCGAACGCGTTCGGTGCGTCTTCGTTGATCAGGTAGACGCGCGGCATCGGAATGTTCGCGCGCGTGGCCAGCTCGCGGACCATGCGGTAGAACTGCGGCGCCGTGGTCTCGTCCACTTCCTGCGCGTTGTACATGCGCAAGACCATCTTGTCCGAGAACCAGTACGAGAAGAAGTTCATGGCGAGCGCGAACATCAGCGCCAGCATCATGCCGCGATGCCCGCCGATCATGCCGCCAATCACGATGAAAAGGGCCGTAATCGCGGCCATCAACATCGCGGTCTTGACCCAGTTGAACATGTGCTGTGCTCCTTCACCCATCAGGGATCAAATCGTTGAACGCCCGCCACGGGCCCCGGCCATCATTGAGCGGTGGGGCGGCGAGCGCATTGTAAGCGATTTGTTAGATACGGACGGATCTGAAAAATTCAATCTCAGCGCGTGGCGGTGGCCAACCTCACGCCAAGGCCGACGAACGCCGAGCCCACCGTGCGGTCGAGCCATTTCTTGATGCCCGGCTTGCCGGAGAAGCGCTGCGTCACGCTCCCTGCAATCCACGCGACGAAGCTGTTCCAGATCGTGCTCATGACGACGAACACGACACCGAGCGCGAGAAACGCGAACACCTTGTGCGGGCTCGTCACGCTCACGAACTGCGGGAAGAACGACACGAAGAACAGTACGACTTTCGGGTTGAGCACGTTGGTCCAGAAACCCGAGAGGAAGAGCTGGCGCAACGGGCGCGGCGCGCTGGCGCGCGCGGCGGATTCCGCCGTCTCGGCTGCACTGGCCTGGGCTTGTTGTTTCGCGAAGATCAGGCGCACGCCGAGGTACACGAGGTAGCACGCGCCCACGAGCTTGATGACCGTGAACGCCGTGGCCGAGGCCGCGAGCAGCGCGGTCAGCCCGAACGCGCAGGCCAGCGCGTGCACACAGCAGCCCGCGGAAATGCCCAGCGCGGACACGAGCCCGGCACTGCGGCCTTGCGCGACACTGCGGCCGACGATATAGGCCGTATCGGGGCCCGGCGTGACGTTCAGGAGAAAGACGGCGACGAGAAAGAAGCCGAAATGAGTGATGCCAAGCATGACGTTTCCTGCAAAAGCGACTCGGAAAAAGGGATCGAGCCGCCCTGTGCAGCCGCCTCGCCGAATCCTCCAAATTCTAACGCGCGCAGCGGTATGTGCGTTGCCTCGCCGCGAGGCTGGATGCTCGACAGGCGAGGCCAGGAATCGCCTGATGCGGTGCTTATGCTGCGCCGGCGTCGGTCAGCGTGAAGCGCTGGCCGGCCGTGAGCGGCATGCCAGCGAGGAATTCGCGCGCCGGCAGACGCTTGCCGCCGGGCTTCTGCAGTTGCGTCACGCGCAAGGCGCCCTCGCCGCACGCCACCACGACGCCCGCGGGCGAGACGTCGAGAATCTGGCCCGGCGCAGCGTCAGCGGACACGTTCACGCCATCGGCCGGTTCGGCGGACCACAGCTTGAGCAGCGCGCCGTCCAGCGTGGCCGCGCCGCCCGGGAACGGGTCGAACGCGCGAACCTGCCGTGCGAGCGCCACAGCGGAACGGCGGAAGTCGAGCGCGGCCTCCTGCTTGCCGATCTTCTCGGCATAGGTGACGCCGTCGGCGGGCTGCGGCGTGACAGGCAACGCGCCGTCGCGCTCGAGCTGGGTCAGCCCCTCCACCACGAGCTGCGCGCCCAGCGCCGCGAGGCGGTCGTGCAGCGTCGCGGTCGTGTCCGTGGACGCGATGGGCGTGCGCACTTCCGAGATCATCGGGCCGGTGTCGAGGCCCGCGTCCATCTGCATGAGCGTGATGCCGGTCTCGGCATCGCCGGCCTCGATCGCCCGGTGGATAGGCGCCGCGCCGCGCCAGCGCGGCAGAATCGACCCGTGGATGTTGATACAGCCGTGCGGCGGAATGTCGAGCACTTCCTGCGGAAGGATCAGGCCGTAGGCGGCAACCACCATCACATCGTGCGGCGTCGCGCGCAGCAGGTCCAGCGCCGCCGCCGCCTCTTCCGGATACTTGCCCGCGCGCCGCAGCGAAGGCGGCTGCGCCACGGCAATGCCGTGCTCCTGCGCGTAGCGCTTGACCGGGCTCGCCTGGAGCTTCATCCCGCGTCCGGCGGGACGGTCGGGCTGGGTCAGCACGAGCGGCACGGCAAATCCCGCCTCGTGGATCGCGGCGAGCGCCGCGGCGGCGAATTCCGGCGTACCGGCAAAAATCACGCGAAGAGAATGGCTCATGGGCGCTAAAAGATCGGCAAGTGAAGAAGGGAGCGACGCGGCGCGCGAGACTTACATCGCGTGCTCGAGCTTCTTCATCTTGCTCTTGATGCGAGTCTGCTTGAGCGGCGAGAGGTACTCGACAAACACCTTGCCCATCAGGTGATCCATTTCGTGCTGGATGCAGACGGCGAGCAGCCCTTCGCAGTCCACCTCGTAAGTCTCGCCCTTCTCGTTGAGCGCCCGCACGCGCACCTTCTCCGCGCGCTCGACGTTGTCGTAGATGCCCGGCACCGAGAGGCAGCCCTCTTCGTGCACTTCGCGTTCGTTGCTCGCCCAGACGATTTCCGGGTTGATGAACACGCGCAGTTCGTCGTGCGCGTCGGAGACGTCGATCACCACGACACGCTCGTGCACGTCGATCTGGGTCGCGGCAAGGCCCACGCCGGGCGCCGCGTACATGGTCTCGGCCATGTCGGCGACGAGCTTGCGGATGCGGTCGTTGACCACCTCGACGGGCTTGGCGACCTTGTGCAGGCGCTTGTCCGGGTAATGAAGAATGTTCAGTAGAGCCATGGTTTGTCAGGTTCCTGGTTGGGCGCCGCGGACCGCGCGACAAAGGCAGCAAGCGCGGCAAGCGCGCGAACTGGCCGTTCGGCCAACTGGTGCGCCCCTTGCGGAATACAGAAGATAGTCGGACAGATACGAACGAAATGACCGGAATCAACACGCCGTCGGCGTCGGCCTCGCAAGCACTGCTCGCGCCCGTTCTGCCACTGCGCGAACGGAATCGGCACGAAATCCCGCAAAAGGCGCGACGCCCGCAGCACGCCGTGACGATGCGTCACAGCGTCGCAAATGAATTTCGGATGGTGAAAATTTTAACACGACGGGCCACGGTTCGCCCGTCGATGGAGAATCGCCGATGCACGCCACCTTGCCGCTCGGGGCCGACGAACTCAGCGCCTGGCTGCGCCTCGCGAACGCGCGGGGCCTGAAGCCGGCAGCGCTGCGCGCCCTGCTAGGCGCCTTCGGGTTGCCGCAGCATGTGCTCGCGCAGCCGTTCGAGTCGCTCGCGGCCGCTGCGGGCTACGAAGCGGCCCACGCCGTGCTGGCGCCGCCCGCAGCGAACTTTGCGCAGCAAGTCGCGGCCGTGGCCGCCTGGTGCGCGCTGCCCGGCAACGCGCTCGTCACGCTCGCCGATCCCGCCTATCCGCCGCGCCTCCTGACCATGCCCGACCCGCCGCCGCTTCTCTACGTGAAAGGGCGGCTCGATCTGCTGCATGCGCGCAGCGTCGCCGTGGTGGGCAGCCGCAGCGCCACGCCGCAAGCGCTCGAAGACGCCACGCGCTTCGCTCGCACGCTCGCCTCGGCTGGCGTGACAGTCGTCTCGGGCCTCGCACTCGGCGTGGATGGCGCGGCGCACCGGGGCGCGCTGGACGAACCCGGCGGCACCGTCGCCATCACGGGCACGGGCGCCGACCTCGTCTATCCCGCCGCGCATCACGCGCTCGCGACCCAGATCGCCGCGCGCGGCGTGCTCGCCACCGAATGGCCGCTCGGCACGCCCGCGCGCTCGGCGAATTTCCCGCAGCGCAACCGTGTGATCGCGGCGCTCGTGGAGGGGGTCATCGTGGTCGAGGCCGCCATGCGCTCGGGCTCGCTCATCACCGCGCGGCTCGCCAACGAAATGGGACGCGATGTGTTCGCCCTGCCCGGTTCGGTCCACGCGCCGCTTTCGCGCGGGTGCCATCGGCTGATCAAAGAAGGGGCGCAACTGGTCGAGACGCCGGAGGAAGTGCTCGAGGCGCTGCGGTTCACGCAGCCGGCACCGCGTGCGCGGCGTCCCGCTGCGCCCCGTGAGCGAAGTCCGGCATGCGCAATGACGCTTCCGCTCGAATTCGAAGCGCCGCCTCCCCGCCTGGCACAAGATGCCGCCCAGCCACGGCCGCCAGGCGAAGCGAGGCGCGCACCCGCCGCGCCGCTCGGGCCCGATGCCCGCGCACTGCTTGCCGCACTCGGCCACGCCCCCGCCACGCTTGAAATCCTCGCGCAACGCACCGACATGACCGAAGCGGTTCTGCAGGCCACGCTGCTGCGGCTCGAGCTGGCCGGACACGTGAGCGCGCTGCCCGGCGGGCGGTTTACGCGGGCGTCTCACGACTAGTCCGCCGCCGTGTTACATTCGCGCCAAACACCCGCCATACGCCCACACTATATATAAGAGAACGCAAGGAACGATCATGCCCGCGCTTGACCTCGACACCGACGCCGACCAGATCGCCGAGCGCGTCACCGACCGCGACACGCTGTTCGTCGCCTGTCTGTGCGCTCAGTGGTGCGGCACCTGTCGCGACTATCGGGCGACGTTCGACCGTATCGCCGAAGCTCATCCCGAGATCTGCTTCGCGTGGATCGACATCGAAACGCACGCCGACCGCTTCGACGACCTCGACGTGGAGAATTTCCCCACCATCCTGATCGAAGACGGTAAAGCGACCCGCTTTTTCGGCACGGTGCTGCCGCACGGCGCCGTGGTCGAGCGCATGCTCGCGGATCTCACCGCGCTGCCGGGCGTCGCCGATGCACCGAAGCTGCGGCCCGTGCTGGCCGAGGCGTAGCGCGCTGCAGCCGATCCCGGAGCGCCCCGCGAACGCCTTGCGAAGCGCAGGCAAGCAAGGTCACCGCGAGCGCAAGGCGGCACACATCCGATGACACGAAAATTGCCCTCGCTGCGCCATGTGCTATAAAGCGGTCGTTAAGCGAGAGGCGAAACGCGCCGCGCCGGCCCCGAAGCAAACTCAGACGGCATAGCCGCGGGGCGCGAACCCTATTCAAAGCCCGGAATCACCCACACACGACCAGTCATGTCCAAAGCCCTGATCATCGCCGAGAAGCCATCCGTCGCGAACGATATCGCGCGCGCTTTGGGCGGATTTACCAAGCATGACGAGTACTACGAAAGCGACGACTACGTGCTTTCGTCGGCGGTTGGCCACTTGCTGGAAATCGCTGCGCCCGAGGAGTACGAAGTCAAGCGAGGCAAATGGAGCTTCGCGCATCTGCCGGTCATCCCGCCGCATTTCGACCTGAACCCGATCGCCAAGAGCGAATCGCGGCTCAAGGTGCTCACCAGGCTGCTCAAGCGCAAGGACGTCACGCAACTGATCAACGCCTGCGACGCGGGGCGCGAAGGCGAGCTGATTTTCCGCCTGATCGCGCAGCACGCGAAGGCCAAGCAGCCGGTCCAGCGCCTGTGGCTCCAGTCGATGACGCCGCAGGCGATCCGCGAAGGCTTCACGAACCTGCGCAGCGACCACGACATGCTGCCGCTCGCCGACGCGGCCCGCTGCCGCTCGGAAGCCGACTGGCTCGTGGGCATCAACGGCACGCGCGCGATGACGGCCTTCAACAGCAAGGGCGGCGGCTTCTTCCTCACCACGGTCGGCCGCGTTCAGACGCCAACTTTATCGATTGTCGTCGAACGTGAGGAGAAAATTCGCCGTTTCGTCCCGCGTGACTATTGGGAAGTGCGCGCGGAGTTCGTCTGCGCCAAGGGCTTCTATGAAGGCCGTTGGTTCGACCCGAAATTCAAGAAAGACGAGTTCGATCCGGAAAAGCGCGACTCGCGTCTCTGGAGCCTGCCGGCCGCCGAGACCATCGTGGCCGCCTGCCATGGCCGCGAAGGCACGGTCACCGAGGAATCGAAGCCGTCCACTCAGCTCTCGCCCGCGCTCTTCGACCTGACGAGCCTGCAGCGCGAAGCCAACGGCCGCTTCGGCTTTTCGGCCAAGAACACGCTCGGCCTCGCCCAGGCGCTGTACGAAAAGCACAAGGTGCTCACCTACCCGCGTACCGACTCTCGCGCGCTGCCGGAGGATTACCTCGGCACCGTGAAAGAGACGCTCGAGATGCTCAAGGAGAGCAACAACTACCTGCCGCACGCGAAGCAGGTGCTCGACAAGGGCTGGGTGAAGCCGAACAAGCGCATCTTCGACAACTCGAAGATCAGCGACCACTTCGCCATCATCCCCACGCTGCAGGCGCCGAAGTCGCTTTCCGAGCCCGAGCAGAAGCTCTATGACCTCGTCGTGAAGCGCTTCCTCGCCGTGTTCTTCCCGGCGGCGGAGTACCGCGTGACCACGCGTATCACCGAAGTGGCCGGCCATCACTTCAAGACCGAAGGCAAGGTGCTGGTCGAGCCGGGCTGGCTGCAGGTCTACGGCCGCGACGCGGGCGGCGAGGACGCCAACCTCGTGCCGGTGCAGAAGGACGAGAAGGTCAAGACCGACAAGATCGCGGCGCATCAGCTCGTGACCAAGCCGCCTGCGCGCTACAACGAAGCGACGCTGCTCTCGGCGATGGAAGGCGCGGGCAAGCTCGTCGACGACGAAGAACTGCGCGAGGCGATGGCCGCCAAGGGCTTGGGCACGCCGGCCACGCGCGCGGCGATCATCGAAGGCCTGCTCGGCGAAAAATATCTGGTGCGCGAAGGCCGCGAGCTGATTCCGACGGCCAAGGCGTTCCAGCTCATGACGCTCCTGCGCGGCCTCGGCGTCGAGGAACTCACCGCGCCGGAACTCACCGGCGAATGGGAATACAAGCTTTCGCAGATGGAGCGCGGCAAGCTTCCGCGCGACGCGTTCATGCAGGAAATCGCCCGCATGACGCAGACCATCGTGAAGCGCGCGAAGGAATACGACTCCGACACCATTCCCGGCGACTACGCGACGCTGGAAACGCCGTGCCCGAACTGCGGCGGCCAGGTGAAGGAAAACTATCGCCGCTTCGCGTGCACGAAGTGCGAGTTCTCGATCTCGAAGATCCCGGGCGGTCGCCAGTTCGAAATTCCGGAAGTGGAAGAGCTGTTGCAGAACAAGACAATCGGCCCGCTCTCGGGCTTCCGCAGCAAGATGGGCCGGCCGTTCTCGGCCATCCTGAAGCTCTCCTTCGACGACGAGATCAAGAACTTCAAGCTCGAATTCGACTTCGGCCAGGACACGGGCGGCGAGGACGGCGAAGCGCCGGACTTCTCTCAGCAGGAGCCGGTGGGCGCGTGCCCGAAGTGCAAGGGCCGCGTGTTCGAGCACGGCATGAGCTACGTCTGCGAGCATTCGGTCGCGAATCCGAAGACCTGCGACTTCCGCTCGGGCAAGGTGATCCTGCAACAGGAGATCGCGCGCGAGCAAATGGCGAAGCTGCTTTCCGAAGGCCGCACCGACCTGCTGACGAACTTCAAGTCGTCGCGCACGGGGCGCAACTTCAAGGCGTTCCTCGTCAAGCAAAGCGACGGCAAGATTGGCTTCGAGTTCGAGAAGAAGGAGCCGAGCGCGAAGACTGCGGCCAAGACTGCAGCGAAGAAGACGACGGCCGCGGCTGCCACGGCGGAAACGGACGAAGCCGCGAACGACGCCGCCGAAACGAGCACGAAACCGGCGCGCAAGACGGCTGCCGCCAAGACCGCGCCCGCGAAAAAGACCGCTGCCCGCAAAACGCCGGCACGCAAGACCGGCTCGTAATCGGGTCCGTTTCGCGCACCGTTCAGCCGCCGCTCCCGGCGGCGTGCGCAAACAAAAAGCGCAGCTTCTCGCGAAGCTGCGCTTTTTTTATTGCCGTCCTGCCCCGCGCGCGAGGCGCCGCAACACCTTACAGCGGTGACAGCGCCGACGTACGCGCGCGCCCAGCAGCCACGCGTGGCGCCTTCGTCGCGCGCTCGCCTGGCGTGCTGTGGTGATCGTCGTCGAGCAAGCCGGAAACCGGCTCCAGGCCGTCGAACGCCTCGGGCACCGCCGGGTGCGCGGCACCGTTTGCCGGACGCGCAAGCCCGTCTTTGACCCACTGCTCGCCGAGCTGGCTGTTCGGCGTCTGGCTGAAGTGCTCGACGAGGTGGTCGATGAACGTGCGCACCTTCGCCGGCAAGTGGCGGCGGCTCGGATACGCGACGTTGATCTCGACCTGCGGCAGCCGATAGTCGCCGAGCAGGCGCACGAGGCGCCCGCGCGTCATGTCGCGCCCGATCAGGTAGCTCGGCAGGATCGAAATGCCCATGCCGAGCAGCACGAACTGGCGCAGCATCTCGGTGTTGTTCGCGACAATCACGTTGGTCGGGCGCACACGCACCTCGCCATCCGGCCCCGTGAAGACGCGCTCGTCGCCCCAGTACTCCGAGGGCAGCGAAAGCGACGGATGCTCCATCAGATGCTCGGGGCGCGTGGGCGTGCCGTGCTTCTCGAGATAGGCCGGCGTGGCGCACACGGTCATGCAGCCCGTCGTGAGACGGCGCGTGACGATGCTCGCGCTGCGCATCTGGCGCGCGGTCACGACGCCCAGATCGAAACCTTCTTCGACGAGATCCACCTGGCGGTCGACCAGCGTCACGTCGGGAACGACTTGCGGGTAGCGCTGCGTATAGGTCTGCAGCACGGGCGCGAGGTTATGCAGCCCGAAGACCACCGGCGCGACGATGCGCAGCGTGCCGACCGGCTCATGGTTGCGCGCCACCACCATCTGCTCGACATCTTCGAGCTCGTCGAGAATCTGGCGGGCGCGTTCGAGGTAGACCTGCCCGGATTCGGTAAGGGAAAGGCTGCGGGTCGTGCGATTGAGCAAACGCGTGCCAAGCCGCCCTTCAAGGTCGGCGACGTGACGCGTTGCAACCGCATTGGAGATATCCATCGCGGAAGCGGCCCGGGCAAAACTGCCGAGGTCGGCCACTTTGACGAATACTCGCATCGACTGCAAATGATCCATGTGACAACTCCTGCCTGTTACGGTCCGCCGAAAAACGGCGGCGGAAACCGCGAATTCTCCTACGACATGAGAAATCGTGCAGAAGTTGCCTAAGAATGCCGGAAATTCTTTGTAATTTTCGCGACTGTCACTCAAGACGCACTGTCAGATCGGCGATTGTTTCCCAAGCCGAAACAATTTTGCGCACTGCAGCGAAATATCCCGACGCCCGATGAACAGCGGCCGTACCGGGCTGGATCGGCGTGGCGCCTGGTGATCGGACCTCGAAAACGAAAAGCCGCCCGAAGGCGGCTCGTGTTTCCTGGTCTGGCCAGAAGGGCAGTGCACCAATGTTAGTGAGCACTCACCTTCATTTCACGCCGGCGCTCAAAAACGCGCTTCGAGTGCCTTGCGCGCATCGCTGAGCGCCTTCGGCAAGCCGTGTGCGAGCTTCTCGAAGAGTTCCGAGTGCAGCGCGAGCTCCTCGCGCCACGCATCGGCATCGACCGAGATCACCTGCTCGAACTGCGCCGGCGTGAAGTCCATGCCGCCCCAGTTCAGGTCGTCGTAACGCGGCGAAACGCCGAACGCATGGTCTTCGCCCTTGGCCTCACCCTCGATGCGGCGCACCATCCATTCGAGCACGCGCATGTTCTCGCCGAAACCCGGCCAGACGAACTTGCCGTCCGGACCCTTGCGGAACCAGTTCACGCAGAAGATGCGCGGCTGCGTTGCGCCCAGCTTCGAGAGGCGCTCGCCCACCTTGAGCCAGTGGCCGAAGTAGTCGGCCATGTTGTAGCCGCAGAACGGCAGCATCGCGAACGGGTCGCGGCGCACCACGCCCTGCTGCCCGGCCGCTGCCGCAGTGGTCTCGGAGCCCATGGTCGCGGCCATGTAGACGCCCTGCGTCCAGTCGCGCGCCTCGGTCACGAGCGGCACCGTGGTCGAGCGGCGGCCGCCGAACAGGAAGGCGTCGATCGCCACGCCCTTCGGATCTTCCCAGGCAGGATCGATCGACGGGCATTGCGAAGCGGGCGCCGTGAAGCGCGCGTTCGGATGCGCAGCCTTGCGGCCCGTTTCCTTGGCCGTAGCCGGCGTCCAGTCGTTGCCCTGCCAGTCGATCAGGTGCGCGGGCGGCTCGTCGGTCATGCCTTCCCACCAGACATCGCCGTCGTCGGTGAGCGCGACGTTCGTGAAGATCACGTTCTCCTTGAGCGTCGCCATGGCGTTGTAGTTGGTCTTTTCGCTCGTGCCCGGCGCCACGCCGAAATAGCCGGCTTCCGGGTTGATCGCGTAGAGGCGGCCGTCCGCACCGGGCTTGATCCAGGCGATATCGTCGCCGATCGTGCTGATTTCCCAGCCGTTCATGGCAGCCGGCGGGATCAGCATGGCGAAATTGGTCTTGCCGCACGCCGACGGGAACGCCGCCGCGACGTGATACTTGCGCCCTTGCGGGGAGCGCACGCCAAGAATCAGCATGTGCTCGGCGAGCCAGCCTTCGTCGCGGCCCATCGTCGAGGCGATGCGCAACGCAAAGCACTTCTTGCCGAGCAGCGCGTTGCCGCCATAACCCGAGCCATAGCTCCAGATCTCGCGCGATTCCGGGAAATGGACGATGTACTTCGTCTTGTTGCACGGCCACGGCACATCCTGCTCGCCCGCCGCCAGCGGCGCGCCCACGGTATGCACGCACGGCACGAACGCACCGTCCTCGCCGAGCACGTCGTACACGGCGCGGCCCATGCGCGTCATGATCCGCATGTTCACGGCCACGTACGGGCTATCGGAAAGCTCGACGCCGATATGCGCAATGGGCGAGCCGAGCGGGCCCATCGAGAACGGCACGACGTACATCGTGCGGCCGCGCATCGAGCCGGCGAAGAGGCCGTCCAGCGTCGAGCGCATCTCGGCGGGCGCCATCCAGTTGTTGGTCGGGCCGGCATCTTCCTTCTTTTCACAGCAGATGAAGGTGCGGTCCTCCACGCGCGCCACGTCCGAAGGATCGGAGCAGGCGAGATACGAGTTCGGGCGTTTCTGGGGATTGAGACGGCGCATCGTACCGGCGTCGACCATCTGCTGGCACAGGCGGTCGTACTCTTCCTGCGAGCCATCACACCAGACGATGCGCTCGGGCTGCGTGTGCGCCGCGATCTTCTGAACCCACTCAATCAGTTTCCGGTGCCGGACCCAGGCCGGCGCCTGGGCGGCTGCCTGAGCGGGGAAGTCGGGATGATTCATCGATATGTCTCCGTGAGGGCTGATAAAAATTCGAGTCGGGCCCTTTTCGACACTGCGTGCGAGAGGCACAACCGGTGCGAACGCATACCGCCGTTCGCGCAGTCGGGCAGGCCGTCAAGACCCTGTCAGCGAGGGTTCGCAACCGTCTGTAAAGCGGCTTGCGTCGTGACCCTTCAAGCTGATAAAAGGGGGGGAAATTCTCATTCAAATTGTGTCTGGCCGTATTGAGCGCCATCGCATAGAACAGCAATTGCAGTGCCCAGCTGTTCCGTGCACCGGAAGGCACCCTTGTATTCATACCAGCCTTCCGCGCGCTGCATAGTGGGATAACCACCAGATGAACACGAGTCGCACCGAGATGTGCGCCACCCCTCACCCAAGCTGCCATGAAAATTGCCATCCTTGACGACTACCAGGACGCCGTCCGCAAGCTCGACTGCTTTCAATTGCTTGCCGATCACGAGGTCAAGGTCTTCAACAACACCGTGCGCGGTCTCGGCCAGCTCGCAAGCCGGCTCGCCGAAGTCGACGCACTCGTGCTGATCCGCGAACGCACCCGCATCTCCTCGCAACTGCTCGACAAGCTCCCGCATCTGCGCATGATCAGCCAGACGGGCAAAGCCGGCCCGCACATCGACATGGCTGCCTGCAGCGAACGCGGCATTGCCGTGCTCGAAGGCACCGGCTCGCCGGTCGCGCCCGCCGAGCTCACGTGGGCGCTCATTATGGCGGCGCAGCGGCGCATTCCGCAGTACGTGGCCAACCTCAAGCAGGGCGCGTGGCAGCAATCGGGGCTCAAGACCTCGGCCATGCCGCCCAATTTCGGTCTGGGCCAGGTCCTGCGCGGCCAGACGCTCGGCATCTGGGGCTACGGCAAGATCGGACGCCTCGTGGCCGGCTACGGCAAGGCGTTCGGCATGCGCGTGATCGTCTGGGGCCGCGAGCACTCGCTCGAAGCGGCGCGCGCCGACGGCTATGAAGCGGCCGCCAGCCGCGAGGCGCTCTTCGAAGAGAGCGACATCCTCTCGCTGCATCTGCGCCTGCACGACGACACGCGCGGCATCGTCAAGCAGGAAGACCTGTTGCGCATGAAACCGACTTCGCTGCTCGTCAATACGAGCCGCGCGGAGCTGCTCGAAGAAAACGCGCTGCTTGGCGCGCTGTCGCACAACCGGCCGGGCATGGTCGCCATCGACGTGTTCGAGAGCGAGCCGATCCTGCAAGGCTACAGCCTGCTGCGCATGGAGAACGTGATCTGCACGCCGCACATCGGCTATGTCGAGCGCGAGAGCTACGAGCTCTACTTCGGCGCGGCGTTCCGCAACATCCTCGCTTTCGATGCCGGCGATCAATCGCACGTGGCGAATCCCGAAGCGCTGCAAGGCGGGCGCCGCCGCTAGGCGCGAGGCGCCGAAAGGACGAAAAAGGCGGCTCGGGCCGCCTTTTTTCATGTGCGTACGCAACGAGCCGCCATCACGCGTGCTCCGCCGCTGCGAATACCTCAGGCAGACGCTCGAGGAAGCGCTCGCCGTCCTGGGCACCGAGGTTGTAGGCGTGCTGCATTTGCAGCGGGCTCGTGTAGTCCCAGCTCGAAATCGGCACCTTGGCCGAGGGCTGCACATACAGACGCTGCTGCACGCCGGCCGCTTCGCCACCTGATCCGCCACCTGATCCGCCGCCGGCCGCACCCGTGCGGTGCTGCACGACGAACATCTGCGGACGCGGATAAAGTCGCGTCACCATCACGAGCACGCGGCCCGGCGTGTCGTCGAGCGCGCCCACGGGCACGTTGTCGACCATGCCGCCATCGAGCACCGGCCGCCCGTTGCGGCGCAGGACCGGCGTGAAAGGCGGCGTGCATGAGGACTGCAAGACGAGGTCAGCGAGATCGTCGACGCGCTCGCAATCCTGCGCGGTGACGAATTCCGGATGAAAGCCGAGCTTGCGCCCGAGCGTGGGATGCAGCGTCTTGCGGACGTGCTTTTCGATGTTGTACGCGATGAGCCCCGCCGCGACGGCGCTGCGCGCGCCCAGCCAGCGCGGCAGATGCGACACGCCGATGCGGATCTCGGGCGCGTCCTGCAGCCTGGTGAACTGCGGGCCGTAGATGTCGAGCAGCGCCTGGCGGTAGATGCGGTAGTGCGGAAAGACGGCTTCGCCGCGCAGCAGATTGCCCCAATAGGCGTTGCGCTTGTTGTGCTTGAGCGCTTCCTCGTAATAGCGCATGACCCACTGCGAGTCGCGCATGTAGAGCATGCAGGCGGTGGCCGCGCCCGCCGAGATGCCCGTGATCACGCGCGGGCGTATCTGCAGCTGCGGCTGGACGACGTCCCAGAACCCCGCCTGCCACCAGCAACGATTGCCGCCGCCGGCAAAGACAACCTGATCGAACATGCGCCCTCTAGCTCTCGATAACGTCCTGAAGGCAAGAGCTTAATCGAGCAGCGCGTAGGTCGAGGTCGCGTGGACGGCCATTCGGCCGTCTTCGTCGTAGAGTTCTATTTCACCGAACACCAGATTGCGGCCCATGCGGAGCACGCGGGCCGTGATCGTCACGTCGCCCTTGCGCACGGCGCGCATGAAGTTGGTGTTCAGCGCCACCGTGGTCATGGGCTTGAACTCGCCGAGCGCCGCGACAATGGCGACGATCATCGCCGTGTCCGCTGCCGCCATGAACACCTGGCCGCAGATCGAACCGCCCGAGTGACGCAGTTCGCCGGAAAACGGCAGACGCATCGTGGCGCTCTCCTCCGTGACTTCGACCGGCTTCAGCCCGAGCGCCTTGACCCACGGCGCCAGCACGCGCTCGAGGAGCGCGTCGATTGCCTTTTCGTCCATCGTCTTATGCCTTCTTGTCTGGAATTCACGCCGCACGGCGACGCCGCCTGACCCGGCGCATCGAATCGATCGGGCAGCGGATTTGGGAAGCACTACGCGGCTTGCCGGCTGGGAATCAGCGCGGTGTGGCGACATCATACCGGGACGCATCGCCGACGGCTCAACACGCCACTATGTCAAAGCGATGGCCGAAGCTCACCTGCCCTTCCGCCGTTGCGGGCCGCTACCGGCCGACAAGTATTTTTAGGAAATTTGCGAAAAGGTCTTGCCAACTCTCAAAAAGCCGGGCATAATCTTTCTTCTGTTGGGGGCGTTAGCTCAGTTGGTAGAGCAGCGGACTCTTAATCCGTAGGTCGAGTGTTCGAGTCACTCACGCCCCACCAGCAAATTCAAAGGGTTGCACGCGAAAGCGTCGCAGCCCTTTTTCGTTTTTCGGCTCATGTAATCAGCGTGTAGCCGCTTTGGGTGAATGCGCTCTCACGCCGCGCGGACGCGGCTACGCAAATCGTAACTGGGCGCGACAGAGACTCTACGGGCGAGGCAACCTCTCCATGTTCCCGCAACGCCTCATAGAACACGTGCTGTAAGCGGGTATTCAGTCCCAAAGATCGCTTTCGCGTTCTCTATTGCCGCCCTGATGACCCGCAGGGAGACATTGTGATTTCGGGATACCTTCACGATTCTCCGTTCAAGTAGATCCCGAAAGCCGATGACCTTCTGATCGAGCCCCGACAGTTGGGTCGTCCAAAGTGGCGGCCTCGCACGGTCCTTAGACGTATAGCCGACGGCCACCGGCTCCCCGCCGACGGACCTCTGGCGGCCGCAATCCGGGTTATATCCTCACCCGGCTTGCGGCCCGCAGTAACCCCATCGCCTTGCTGGACGGGCGTTTGCGCGGACGTGCCAAGATTCTGCTACCTGGCGGAAAGATGTCTTCGAATACTAGGCGTTAACCCTTAAACATGATCCTCCTAGACTTTGCTCATCGGATGCAGACAAGTTGTCGCACCGCCCACAAAAGTTATCGGAGGTAGTAATCATGAAATCCCTGATCCAGGCTGTTGCAGTTGCCGCTGCTCTTATCGTCCCCGTTGCTTCGTTCGCCCAGTCGAATGGCCCCGTGACCCGCGCCCAGGTGCGTGCGGAACTCGTTCAGCTCGAGCAGGCGGGCTATCGCCCTGGTGATGGCGATAATGCAACCTACCCGAAGCAGATCCAGGCCGCCGAAGTGAAGGTGGCTGCGCAGCAAGGCGCTGCAAGCAGTGGCTACGGCGGCGTCGCGAGCGGGTCGTCGGACGCAGGTCGTCCGGCTATGTCGAAGGCCGACTGGAACGCGATGTACAACCACCCGTAATCTGGTGGTATTGAACGTTTGAGCGAGTGCGGGCGGCGTTCACGCTGTCCGCACGAACGCGCGCTTTGACGAGGAGCGTTGCACGCTGTCGATTTCGCCGGGCGTCTTCCGCAATCCATGTCGTGTCGCGGGTTTCCGGCGCTCCGTGCAGCGTCTCTTTGGTCCGAATACCTCCGCCATCGGCCGCGCAACCCACCGACTATCGATTAACACCTTGCTTCGTCTGGCTCAATCAGGCACGCGAGATTTAACCTCGGCTCTCTCCGTAGATCGAGTGTTCGAGTCACTCACGCCGCACCAGCGAATTCATGTAAAAAGCCCGGTCATCGCGACCGGGCTTTTTGCTTTTCCGCGTCTGCCTTGCGCGGACCCGTGGAACAAGCCGATTCAAACCGCCGCCATGGCGCGGCTATCTCTCATGCGCACAGGCAGCCGCGCGACCTTGTTCGGCTCCGGCAGCCAGCGGCCGAGCGACTCAAAGCCGTCGAGCTGACGCAAAAGCGTGTCGACGGTAGCCAGCTGAACGTGGGTCAGGTGATTCTGCTTGAGCAGGGTGTGCAGCCGTTTGCGCCAGTAATCGACGCCCATGACCGGCTCTTCGAAGTCGCTCGCGAGCGAGAGCGGCATCACGCGCGCGATATGCGCGATTTCTTGTTCAACGAACGTCATGGCACACCCCGTAATGTCCGACAGTGTTTCTTATCGTATGACGGTACTGTAGGACGCCGGGACGGCGACGCCAGCCTACTCGAACGGATAGGTGCAAATCTGGCGCAAAAACCGAAGGCTGGCACGCGCTATGCTTTGCGCCCGACCAGACCGCGCCTGTGTTTTAAGACTGCTCCGATGGGGTTTTTCTGACATACATCAGATGATGGTGCCACTGAAAACACTCTGAGGAAGTTGTCATGCACGGGCATCCCACTGACAAACTCGTCGCCGGCGCAATCATGGGCGCCATCCTCACCGCGCTTCTCGTTGTGCTGCTAGTCTGGCTCGATTTTCCGTCGGACCGCCATTACAGCGCAGTCGTCCGGCTAGCCGTGCCGGCCCTGATATCCGCCTGCCTGCTGTTCCCGCGCCCGCTGCTGCACCGCACCGTACTGCGCGAGCGCCGCGACGCCGGCATGCTCGACGAAGACCTGAATCTGCTGCTCGTCGGCCGCGCGCTCGGTCTGATCGGCGGCCTGATCTTCGGTATCTCGCTCGCTTCCGAAATTCTCTAACGAACCGCCGGGCGCGCGCCCGGCTTAGAGGAACGGCTTGCCGTCCACCTGCTCGTAGACGACATTGCCCTCGTCGTCTTCGAACTGCTCGAGGTAATTGCGGGCACCGCACAGTGGGCAACGGAACAGCGGGCCCTGGCCCTCGTTCTTGATCACCACGTCACTCTGCTCCCACGGGGTGCCGCACGACTGATTGCGGCAGACGAATGTGCTCGACATGCAAACTCTCCTTGCTGTTACGGGTGCAAAGCCTACAGCATGCGCGCTCTGCGCGCCGCATTTTTCCCTCGCGGCACGGCGCTTTCTGCCTGCGCGCGCCCTCGCCAGCTCGCTGCCTTCGTATTGCGTGATGCTCGGCGCAGTGTTCCAAGCACCGTTCGCCGCCTGTTCCTTTTCTGAGCAGCCTCGTGGCGTGCTGCTCCGCCGCGGCACAGCGGGCACAGGCCGCTTCGTGCGCTCAGGCCAAGCCCGACGCCCGTCTTTCGATCCGATGATCCCGCAAACGCCCGCCGCACCGCGAATGCGTGCTCGCTGGCACGCTTCTGGCGTAACAGCGCTCCGGTTGCGCGGCCGTCAGCAGCATCGTGGCCTCCGCGCCCATCCATATCGACAGAGATCAGTGAGGAGCACGTAGATGAATCACGCGGACATGCAGTTTCTGAACACCGAGTTCCCCTACAAGAAGCAGTACGGCAATTTCATCGGCGGCGAATGGGTGGCGCCGCTTGGCGGCGAGTATTTCGAAGACATCTCGCCCATCACCGGCCATCCGTTCACCTCGATTCCCCGTTCGCGCGAAGCCGACGTCGAGCTCGCGCTCGACGCCGCGCACAAGGCCAAGGACGCGTGGGGCAAGACTTCGTCGACCGAGCGCGCCAACATCCTCAACCGCATCGCCGACCGCCTCGAGCAGAACCTGCACAAGCTCGCCGTGGCCGAAACCATCGACAACGGCAAGCCGCTGCGCGAGACGCTCGCCGCCGACATCCCGCTCGCCATCGATCATTTCCGCTACTTCGCGAGCTGCGTGCGCGCGCAGGAAGGCGGCATCTCGGAGATCGATCACGACACGGTCGCCTATCACTTCCACGAGCCGCTCGGCGTGGTCGGCCAGATCATTCCGTGGAACTTCCCGATCCTGATGGCCGCCTGGAAAGTCGCGCCCGCGCTGGCCGCCGGCAACTGCGTGGTGCTCAAGCCCGCCGAGCAGACGCCCGCCTCGCTGCTCGTGCTCGTCGAGCTGATTCAGGACCTGCTGCCGCCGGGCGTGCTCAACGTCGTGAACGGCTTTGGCCTCGAAGCCGGCAAGCCGCTCGCCTCGAGCCGCCGCATCGCCAAGATCGCTTTCACCGGCGAGACCACCACGGGCCGCCTGATCATGCAGTACGCGAGCCAGAACATCATCCCCGTGACGCTGGAGCTCGGCGGCAAGAGCCCGAACATCTTCTTCGCCGACGTGCTCGACCACGACGACAGCTACTTCGACAAGGCGCTCGAAGGCTTCGCGATGTTCGCGCTCAACCAGGGCGAGGTGTGCACCTGCCCGTCGCGCGTGCTGATCGACGAGAAGATCTACGACCGTTTCATGGAGCGCGCGATCAAGCGCGTGGCCGCGATCCAGCAAGGCCACCCGCTCGACCCGAAGACGATGATCGGCGCACAGGCCTCGCAGGAGCAGCTCGAGAAGATCCTTTCGTACATCGACCTCGGCAAGCAGGAAGGCGCGCAATGCCTGATCGGCGGCGAGCGCAACACGCTGGCCGGCGAGCTCGGTGACGGCTACTACGTGAAGCCCACGGTCTTCCGCGGCCACAACAAGATGCGCATCTTCCAGGAAGAGATCTTCGGACCGGTCGTTTCCGTGACGACCTTCAAGACCGAAGAGGAAGCGCTGGAAATCGCCAACGACACGCTCTATGGCCTCGGCGCCGGCGTCTGGACGCGCGACGGCACGCGCGCATACCGCTTCGGCCGGGCAATCCAGGCCGGACGCGTGTGGACCAACTGCTATCACGCGTATCCGGCGCACGCGGCGTTCGGTGGCTACAAGCAGTCGGGCATCGGCCGCGAGAATCACAAGATGATGCTCGACCACTATCAGCAGACGAAGAACCTGCTCGTCAGCTATAGCGAGAAGCCGCTTGGCTTCTTCTGATCGAGACGTCTGAGCGGCCGGGGCGAGCGGGCCGAGCGAATTGCCCGATCGCCCTGGCGCAGACGCATCGCGTGGCGCGCAAGTGGCGCACTCGAGCGTGCTTGCGCTGCTTCGCCCCCGCCGGCCCGACTACGAAGTCTGGAGAACCGCCTCATGGTTGCACGCGTTACCGCTACGCCGGCCGCGCTCGCACTGATCGAGCAGCTTGCGCGCGAGCACGGCCCCTTGCTCTTCCACCAATCGGGCGGCTGCTGCGACGGCAGCGCGCCCATGTGCTTTCCCGCCGGCGAGTTCATGGTCGGCAACGCCGACGTGCAGCTCGGCGAGATCGGCGGGATGCCGTTCTATATGACCGAGGCTCAGTTTGAATACTGGCAGCATACGCAGCTCATCATCGACGCGGTGCCGGGCAACGGCGGCATGTTTTCGCTGGAGCGGCCCACGGGGCTGCGCTTTCTCACGCGCTCGCGGCTTTACGACGACGAAGAAAGCGCGTGGCTTCAGGCGCATCCGGTGACGCGGGTCAGCCTGTAAGCGCTCGAGCGGCGCGTGTTGTACCCGCAGTGCACGAGGTACGGTAGAGAACGTCTCCCGAAGCGCGGTGCTATCTTGAAGCGCATGAACCTGCGCGTTCAAGCATCCGAACCTGCGCGGCCCGCGCGGCCGTCGAACCTGGAGACGCCACCATGCAACTCAGCGATGTAAAGCTCCTCGCCCTCGAACCGATGGACCTGCTAGCCGTCGGCCACGTGGGACCGTACATGAAGATCAGCGACGCGTTCTACACGCTCGCGCAGTGGCTCGGCGAGCGTCAGGTGCGCACGTCGGGCGCGCGCATGGTCGGCATTTTCTACGACGATCCCACCCAGGTCGAAGAATCGAAACTGCGTTCGAAAGCGGCGATTCATCTGCAGCAGGAAACGGACGTCGAAGTCATTTCGCCCGTCGAGAAGATCCATCTACGCGGCGGCGACCACGCGATGCTGCTGCACAAGGGTCCGTATGAGGGTCTCGGAGCCTCGTGGATGTGGCTCTACAACGAGTGGCTGCCGAAGTCGGGGCGCAAGGCCGATTTTTCGATGCCTTCGTTCGAGGTCTATTTGAATACGCCCGATGAAGCGGCGCCTGAAGACCTGCGCACGGAGTTGTATATCCGGCTGATTTGATGCTGCTTCATGCCGCCGGCGAAGGCGGATCCGGCGGCTCGAGGCGCAAGCGGCACGAGGGTTCTAGGGTTTTCTTAATTTATGTATACGTAAACGTAGTAGTAGTTAACAAGCCCCTGGGTTTCCTGTGGATAAGCGGGAAAAACCATTGAGTAAACAAGGCTGTGGATAATTCATAACTCTGCGGGCGTTAACGGGACAACACCAGGCTGCTGCTGGTAACTTTTCGGCCGTTTTCGCGGCGCCGAAGTTATCCCCGATTCGTGCACAGCGATTTCCAGGGGTTTTTCGCGCGTTATCCGCAGGCTTCTGTGGATAGCTTTGCGCCGGGTTTGCCGCGCCGCTCAACGATTGATCGGCTCGCAAAACGGCACCGCGTCGTCGAGCAGTTTGCCGTCGCCGGCGTGACCCATCGCTGTGTGAAGACGCACGGTTTTTACCTCGGTCGTGGTCGCCTTTTTCGGCTTGAGGCCAGGCCAGTGCGTCTCGTTCCACGTCGCCACCCAGTCGTAGCGATCCGGCGAGTCGGAGGGCACGAAGCGCAGATGAAGCACGCCATCGAAGTCCTCGCTGCAATGCGGGGAATGCTGGTATTCCTGCTCCGAAAAACAGGCGCGGATGCTCTTCCCGCAACTGAAGGGGACGCCCGCTACGCTCGCCTCTTCTGCATGCTTGCTGCCGGGCTTGAGCTCCACGAAATCGGCGTATTGCCATGAGCCGCCACCGCCCGAATAGGCCTCGTGCCATTGCGAGAGCACCGCGACCGCCGAGCGTCCCGGGCCGAGCGGATAGAGCGCGGGATAATGTGTGTGGTGTTCATCGGTTGGATGGCGGTTCTTTTGTTTTCAGAAACGACAAAGCCGGCACATGGCCGGCTTTGTCGTTCAAACGGAGTTACAACGTGTAGCGAGACTCAAAACGTGAGATTTCTAGGCCCGTCAAACAAGGCTCTGCGGATTGTGGGACGCATCCGTTGAGATTTGGCGAAGCATCGCGTGAGATTTTTTGCCACGCAACTAGGCCCGCATGAGAACGGCGTACCTTCCTTGCGAAGTTCTCCCATCACCATCTCCCATAGGGCCGTCGTGCCCGAATCACTGCATGCAGCGGATGCGTAATGCGCGACGAAGTTTCAAGCCGATTGCAAAGATGGATGTAACAGGGCGCCATTCCGGTGTCGATGTCGGGCTCAAAGTGCTTCGTAGCGCGCGACGGCCAGGTCATTCCTCGTCGGACGTCGATGCGTTATAGGCCTCTACTGCGGCCTCGCGGGTCGCCCGATACTCCAGCACCGATGCCTTCGTGACGAATCGGTCGCTCCCCTTTTCATGATGGAGCTCCAGTTTCCCTTGCTCCAGCAGCTTTGAGATGTGCGGGCGGGACGCGAATAGCAGGGTCGCCGCCTCGGCGATGGACAGGAAGTCGTCGGTATCATGCCGCCATACGGGATGCCGGCTCAGAACGTCAACGAGTATTGCCTCCACGCCGGCGGAGAGCTCGCGCCGAACGTCGGAAGGCAAACTGGCCCCAACACGCCTGAACATCTCGTCCATACGTACGCGCGCGAGCTGCACCGCGTCGGCAATTGATGGCGAAATTTTCCCGTCAGTCGACATATTGGCTCCCGGGCGGGGGTAGAAATTGAGTGTAGCCCCTTTGCGAAGACACCGAAATGCCCCAGCTGCGCCCGTCGCAATCCGAACTGGAGGGGCCCATGAAATCGACCCGCCTTTGTCTTGCTTGCGGCAACGCGTTCTTGCCGCTGCTGCATGTTCCCCGTCAGCGATATTGCTCCTCGAAAACGTGCCAGCGCGCCCGTCGACGCGACTGGCAGAACAGCCGGCTCCGTAACGACAGCGACTATCGCGACAACCAGGCCCGTGCGCAGGCGAAATGGCGCGCAGGTCACTCGAGCTACTGGCGCGAATATCGAGCTGCGCATCCGGCGTATTGCGAGCGCAACCGCAGTATGCAGAGGTTGCGCAATGCACGACGGAGTTTCAGGCCAATTGCAAAGATGGATGCCATCAGGCTCCCCCGGCCGCTGGGCTCCGGCTTCTACCTGCTGTCTCACGCGGATGATGCCAGCGTTGCAAAAATGAACGCGTGGACGGTCCACATAGCCGTGCTGTCTGCGCCGACAGCGCCACCGCCATGATTGCAAAGAGATGACTTGATACACATTGGTGTCGGGCCTGCTACCTTTACCTTGTCACCGTTCGCTTTCGAACGCGGCCTCCTGATGTGAAGCCGCGACGCTCGCATCCGACGCTCACTTGCGTCCGGTGCCTGCCGCGCGTTCGTGTCTGAGTTGCGGGGTGGAGCATGTCATTCAATAACGCGGATGCACCGGTCGTAGCGAATTCGCCTGCCGGGCGCGCAGCGGAGTACGTCCGCATGTCGACCGAACATCAGCAGTATTCGACCGAGAATCAGCGCGACAGGATTCGAGACTACGCAGCCCGCCGCGGATTCGAAATTGTCCGCACATATGCCGATGAGGGTAAAAGCGGTCTTCGAATCGACGGTCGGCAGGCACTTCAAAATCTCATTGCCGATGTGGTCAATGGCAACGCCGACTTCAGCGTCATCCTTGTCTACGACGTGAGCAGATGGGGACGATTCCAGGATGCTGACGAGAGTGCCTATTACGAGTACATCTGCCGCCGCGCTGGCATCCAGGTGGCGTACTGCGCCGAGCAGTTCGAGAACGACGGGTCACCTGTCTCGACTATTGTTAAAGGGGTAAAGCGGGCAATGGCCGGCGAATACAGCCGGGAGCTGTCGGCGAAGGTGTTCGCCGGCCAGTGCCGATTGATTGAGATGGGCTTCCGGCAAGGAGGGCCAGCTGGCTATGGACTGCGCCGCGTGTTGGTCGACGACCACGGTCTCATGAAAACAGAGTTGCGCCGCGGCGAACATAAAAGCCTGCAGACAGACCGGGTAATTCTCATGCCAGGACCGGAAAGCGAAGTGCGAACGGTCAACCTAATCTACGACTGGTTTATCGACGGGTCGCTCGATGAATACGAAATTGCCGCGCGTCTGAACGGTATGCACGTGCGGACTGACCTTGACCGGGAATGGACTCGAGCTACGGTACGGGAGGTCTTGACCAACGAGAAATACATCGGCAACAACGTGTACAACCGTGTGTCGTTCAAGCTGAAAAAAATGCGCGTGACCAACACACCTGACATGTGGATTCGAAAAGAAGGCGCATTTCAGGCAATTGTGCCAAGCGAGACGTTCTACACCGCTCAGGGCATCATGAGAGCGCGAGCGCGTCGTTATTCAAGCGAGGAGCTAATCGAACGACTGCGTAACCTGTACCGAAGTCGCGGGTTTCTGTCGGGTGTTGTGATTGATGAAACCGCCGGCATGCCGTCTACGTCGGTTTACGTGTACCGATTCGGAAGCCTGATTCGGGCCTACCAGGCAGTCGGTTTTACGCCTGGCCGAGACTATCGTTACATCGAAACCAACCGCTTCCTGCGGCAACTGCATCCAGAAATCGTCGCGCAAACGGAGACGAAAATCGCGGATTTGGGTGGCACGGTGATACGCGACCCGGCGACCGACCTGCTGACGGTCAATGACGAGTTCACAGCCTGCATCGTGCTCGCGCGCTGTCAGGCGCATGACAATGGCCGCAATCACTGGAAGGTGCGCTTTGATACCAGCCTTCTGCCGGACATCACGGTTGCCGTGCGGCTTGACCAGAAGAATGAATCAACCCTCGACTACTACCTGTTGCCACATCTGGATTTTTGCCAACCTCGCATTCACCTCGCCGACCGGAATCCAATCGAGTTTGAGAGCTATCGCTTCGATACGCTGGACTACCTCTATGGCATGGCCGAACGCGCCCGTCTCAGGAGAGTAGCGTGAATTCGCGGCAGCAGCTCGGAGAAATCCGGATGGTCCCCGTCGCCCAGATTGAAGTTATCAATCCGCGAGAACGGAACAGTCGGGTTTTCAAGGAAATCGTCGACAACATCAAGACCATCGGCCTTAAAAAACCTATCGTGGTCACGCCACGAGCCACAGCAGGCGGCATCGAAAAATATCTGCTCGTGTGTGGCGAGGGGCGATTGAAGGCATTCCGCACGCTCGGCGAAGCGACTATTCCCGCACTTGTGGTGAGCGTCAGCGATGAGGACGCGTTGGTCATGAGCCTGACGGAAAACATTGCGGTTGAACTCAGTGTTCTGCCTGTTGCCGCATTTCGACAAGAAGACGGCGGAGTCGGTTGTCGATGCCTTGATGAAGGGCGGAGATGACGAGACTCAAGCCAGCTTTGCCCGCGTGCTGGTTAATCCGCGGGAAATGGAGCCCAATCCGGACGTAACAGATGAGGTATGGGAAAAGTTCGAGTCGCTTCCTTCTCAGACTCGTCCGCAGAAGGGTGCCAAGCCGGCCAAGCGACTGACGGCACTGGCCCACGAGCTGGCTGTTGACGGATTGTTGCCAGCGGCGGGCAAAAAGGCCCACGCGGCCATGCACGAGGTGCTCGACGCCGCCCAAGAGAAGTTCAAGGACGACGTTATCGCTAGACGTCAGTCAGTCGTGACGGTTGACGGTACGACACTCCACGCCAATCTGCAGGACAAGAAAAAGTCGTTTGATGAATTCCACGAGGCTGCTGATATGGCCGTTATCGACGATTTCTTCCGTCGTGCCGCCCGTGTCTTCAGTCCACCTATCGCGCATTCATACGCGCAATTTCTGGCCGAGAAGACGGCTGACCTAGATGACCCAGACTCGCTTCTAGATGCGCTTGATGACGCACGGACCGACATCGCCGCACTGGGTCTAGTGTCCAATGTGCACCCCTTCTTCGATGTCGCTGCCGACAAGCAGGCCAAGGCCTGGCTGGAAGAATATCGGGCCGCCATCAAGAAGCTGTCGGACGACCGCCAGGAATCGTATCGCCAGATTCGAGAGATGAGCACCGAACCGCAAGATGTCGACTTGGTTCGGCCGGAAACGAAGGACGAGATGACTCAGGAGCGACTCGGCGATAAGAGCAAGAACCTAGATACATATGAGGACCATCTTCTCTGCGATGAGAATGGCAACTACCCCGCGAAATTGAATGACTGGGAAAAGGTTGTCCTCGGAAAGGAACGTAAGCGGAGTGGCTTCAAGTTCTGGTATCGGAATCCACAGCAGCCGAGTCAGTCGTCTTTGGGCATAGCGTACCTAAACGATGGCGAATACAGGATTGTTCGGCCGGACTTTATTTTCTTTGCCATTCTGGATGACGGTACAGTGGTGGCCGACCTAGTTGACCCGCATGGCACGCAGTACAGCGACGCGGTGCCAAAGCTGCGCGGCCTGGTGCAATACGCGGCAACTCATCCGACGGTGTTCCGGCGGATTGAATCCGTCGCGCAGGTGAACGAGAAATGGCGGGTGTTGGACCTGACCCGAGAGGATGTTCGTCAGGCTATCGCTACGACTACGTCGTCTGCGGCCGCGTTGTTCGAAAGCGAGATTGCCGACGACTATAGCTAACCCGAGTCTGGGAGTCTCACTGAAAAAACGGCCACCTCATAAAGGTGGCCGTTTTTCCTTCCGGAACAGCGCTTGGCTGGGTGCCATCAGTTGAGCTATCGGGACGCTTCATTCAATAAAAGTCTCAATGGATGCATCCCAAAATCTCACATTATGGTTCCCGCTACACAACGCCTCAAACGTCAATATTCCCCGCCCGCAGCGCATTGTTCTCGATAAACGCGCGACGCGGCTCCACATCGTCGCCCATGAGCGTCGTGAAGATGCCATCGGCGGCAATCGCGTCCTCGATCTGCACGCGCAGCAAACGCCGCACGGTCGGATCCATCGTCGTTTCCCAGAGCTGCCCGGGGTTCATCTCACCGAGCCCCTTGTAACGCTGCTTCGAGACATTGCGCTCGGCATCCGCGATCAGCCACTTCATCGCGCTCTTGAAGTTGGTCACCGCCATGCTGCGCTCGCCGCGCTTGATGAGGGCGTTCTTGCCGATCAAGCCCTTGAACGTATTGGCCGTATTCACGAGCTGCTGATAGTCGGCGGTGAGCTGGAACTCCTCGTCGATCACCGAGACCTTCACGTTGCCGTGATGACGGCGCTCCACGCGCAGCGAGCGCTGCTCGCGCACTGCGTCGTACATCGGCACGACCGTCACTTCGGGCTTCAGCGGATCGTCGCGCAACTGCGCTTCGAGCGCACGTGCCGAAGTCTCCGTGGAAGCTTCGCTCGACAGGTCGATCGACACGCCGTCCATGATCGCTTCGAGCGCACGCTCGTCATACAAACGCGAAAGACGATCCACCACGCCGCGCGCGAGCTGGTACGAACGCGCGAGCTCGCCCAGCGCGTCGCCGGAAATCGGCGTCGCGCCTTCGTTCGGCACGAGCTCCGAGCCCTGCAGCGCGAGGCGCAGCATATGCGCGTTCAGCTCCGTCTCGTCCTTCAGATAGCGCTCGTCCTTGCCCGCCTTGAGCTTGTACAGCGGCGGCTGCGCGATATACACATAGCCGCGTTCGATCATGTCCGGCATCTGCCGATAGAAGAACGTGAGCAGCAGCGTGCGGATGTGCGCGCCGTCCACGTCCGCGTCGGTCATGATGATGATGCGGTGGTAGCGCAGCTTCTCGAGGTTGTAGTCGTCCTTGCCGATGCCGCAGCCAAGCGCCGTGATCAGCGTGACGATCTGCTCGCTCGAAAGCAGCTTGTCGTAGCGCGCTTTCTCGACGTTCAGCACCTTGCCGCGCAGCGGCAGGATTGCCTGGAACTTGCGGTCGCGGCCCTGCTTGGCCGAGCCGCCTGCCGAGTCGCCCTCGACGATGTACACCTCGGACTTGGCCGGGTCCTTTTCCTGGCAGTCCGCGAGCTTGCCCGGCAGGCCCACGCCGTCGAGCACGCCCTTGCGGCGCGTCATCTCGCGCGCCTTGCGCGCGGCGTCGCGCGCACGCGCGGCATCGACGATCTTGCCGCAAATGGTCTTGGCGTCGTTCGGCGTTTCCAGCAGGAACTCTTCCAGCGCCTTCGCCACGACTTCCTCGACCGGCGCACGCACCTCCGAAGAAACCAGCTTGTCCTTGGTCTGCGAGCTGAACTTCGGCTCCGGCACCTTCACGGAGAGCACGCACGACAGGCCTTCGCGCATGTCGTCGCCCGAGGTCTCGACCTTGGCCTTCTTCGCGATTTCGTTATCGGCGATGTACTTGTTGATCACACGCGTCATCGCCGCGCGCAGGCCGGTCAAGTGCGTGCCGCCGTCGCGCTGCGGGATGTTGTTCGTGAAGCACAGCACGCTTTCGTTGTAGCTGTCGTTCCACTGCATCGCCACTTCGACGCCCACGCCGTCCTTCTCGCTCGACACGTAGAAGATGTTCGGGTGCAGGACCTGCTTCGCCTTGTTGATGTACTCGACAAAGCCCTTCACGCCGCCCGCGAAGGCGAAATCGTCTTCCTTGCCGGTGCGCTGGTCGGTCAGGCGGATGCGCACGCCGTTGTTCAGGAACGAGAGTTCGCGAATGCGCTTGGCGAGAATGTCGTAGTGGTACTCGACGCTGCCGAAGATGGTTTCGTCGGCCATGAAGTGCACTTCGGTGCCGCGGTTTTCCGTGTCGCCGAGCAGTTGCATCGGCGAGACCATGTGGCCGTCGCGCTCTTCGAGGATGCGGTTCTGCGGCACGCCACGGTGGAATTCCATGAAGTGCTTCTTGCCGTCGCGGCGCACGGTGAGGCGCAGAAAGCTCGAGAGCGCGTTCACGCACGAGACGCCCACGCCGTGCAGGCCGCCCGAGACCTTGTAGCTGTTCTGGTCGAACTTGCCGCCCGCGTGCAGCTCGGTCATCACGATTTCGGCGGCGCTGCGCTTCGGATCGTGCTTGTCGTCCATCTTCACGCCCGTGGGAATGCCGCGGCCGTTGTCGGTGATCGAGATCGAGTTGTCCGCGTGGATCACCACGTGGATGTCGTTGCAGTAGCCGGCGAGGGCTTCGTCGATCGAGTTGTCGAGCACTTCGAAGACGAGATGGTGCAGACCGGTGCCGTCCGACGTGTCGCCGATGTACATCCCGGGCCGCTTGCGCACCGCCTCCAGTCCTTCGAGGATCTGGATCGACGAGGCGCCGTAGCTGTTGTCGGGTTGCGAGTTGTTCGTATCAGTCATGGAATTTTCCGGTTCTGCGTACTGCCTGTGTTACTGCTCGAGACTTTTTCGAAAAGCCATAAAAACGCCAAAGGGGCGCAGCGCCCCCTGGTGTTCTTCTTCTGTCGCGCTTTTTAGATGCGCATTGGCATCACCACGTACTTGAATTCCTCGTTCTCGGGAATCGTGATGAGCGCGCTGGAGCTGGCGTCGCCGAGGCTCACTTCCAGCGTGTCGACCTTCAGGTTCGCGAGGACGTCGAGCAGATACGTGACGTTGAACCCGATGTCGATGGTGTCGCCCTGGTAGGCGATTTCCAGCTCTTCCTGCGCCTCTTCCTGGTCGGCGTTGGTCGACATGATCTTGAGCTGGCCCGGCTCGATGATGCAGCGCACGCCCTTGAACTTGTCGGACGTGAGAATCGCCGCACGTTGCAGCGAGCGTTGCAGCTCTTCACGGCCGATCTGGAAAGTGTTCTTGTGCGCCTTCGGAATCACGCGCTGGAAGTCGGGGAATTTGCCTTCCACGAGCTTCGAGACCAGTTCGACCTGGCCGAACGTGAACTTCACCTGCGTGGAGCCGATGTCGATCTGCAGCGAATCGTCGATGTCTTCCAGCAGGCGCTGGAGTTCGAGAATGGTCTTGCGCGGGATGATGACTTCCTGGCGCGCGAACGAGCCTTCGATCTTCATCGACGAGAACGCGAGGCGGTGGCCGTCGGTGGCCACGGCCATGAGCTGGTCGCCGTCCACGACGAGCAGCATGCCGTTCAGGTAGTAGCGGATGTCCTGCTGCGCCATCGCGAAGTAGACCATGCCGAGCAACTGGCGGAAGGTCTTCTGCGGCACGGAGAGGTTTGCGCCGAAGTCCTTCGCCTGGGCCACCGTGGGGAACTCGTCCGCGGCGAGCGTCTGCAGGGCGAAGCGGCTCTTGCCCGACTGCACCGTGAGGCGTTTGTCGGCGAGCGTGAGCGTGACCTGGCCGTCGGGCATCGCGCGCAGGATGTCGAGCAGCTTGCGCGCCGCGACCGTCGTGGCGACCTGGTCGTTGCCGACGCCGAAGTCGGCGGTCGTGGTGATCTGCAACTCGAGGTCGGTCGACAGGAACGAGACGTCGGAACCGGTTTTGGTGATCAGCAGATTGGCGAGGATCGGCAACGTGTGGCGGCGTTCGACAATGCCGCTCACCGTTTGCAGCGGCCTCAGCAGGTTATCGCGTTCGGTCTTGACCAGTTGCATAGAGTTCCTTCGTTGATGTGACGGTCTGCGCACCCCGTCCAGGGCTAGCGCCAGCATTGAGCCCAGCGCCACAAACCCTGGAGCCGCCCTGCAGCGCAGGCCGCGGCGTGAAATCCGCGCGGCAGCCTGGCCGCAGCGCGGTTAAACCCATATTGTGCCTGAAAACGGACCGCTTCCCTAAATTGGGGGCGATCCGCGCAAGAAACAGGTGGGCCGCGAGGACCCCGGCAGCCTGGCTGACGGGGCACCCGCGTTGTTCCAGACTTCTGTTCCGCGTGACTCGCTGCTTAACAGCCGCTTAGAGCCGGTTAGAGTCTCGGCTCTAACCGGCGCTCGCGAGGCGTCAGCCCTTGAGCGTCTGCTCGAGGACGTGCAGCTCGTGGTTGAGCTGGGCGTCCTTGGTGCGCTCGTCGGCAATCTTGCGCACGGCATGCAGCACGGTCGTGTGGTCGCGGCCGCCGAACAGCTCGCCGATTTCCGGCAGGCTCTTCTGCGTGAGCTCCTTGGCGAGATACATCGCGATCTGGCGCGGCCGCGCGATGTTCGCGGGGCGCTTTTTCGAGTACATGTCGGCGACCTTGATGCTGTAGAAGTCGGCCACCGTCTTCTGGATGTTTTCCACCGAAATCTGGCGGTTCTGCACCGTCAGCAGGTCTTTGAGCGCTTCCTTGGTCAGCTCGATGGAAATGTCGCGGCCATGGAACTTCGAGTACGCGAGGATCTTGCGCAGCGCGCCTTCGAGCTCGCGCACGTTCGAGCGCAGGTGCTTGGCGACGAAGAACGCCACGTCCTCGTTCAGGCTCACGCCTTCCGATTGCGCCTTGCGCATCAGAATGGCCACGCGCATTTCCAGCTCGGGCGGCTCGATCGCCACGGTCAGGCCCGAGTCGAAGCGCGAGATCAGGCGGTCGTCGATACCCGAAATTTCCTTCGGATACGTATCGCTCGTGATGATCACCTGCGCCTTGTTGGCCACCAGCGCCTCGAACGCGTAGAAGAACTCTTCCTGCGTGCGCGACTTGCCCGAGAAGAACTGAATATCGTCGATCAGCAGCAGGTCGAGCGAGTGGTAGTAGCGCTTGAAGTCGTCGAACGCCTTGCGCTGGTACGCCTTCACCACGTCGGACACGTACTGCTCCGCGTGGATGTAGCGGATGCGCGCACCCGGCTTGTCGATCAACAGCTGATTGCCGATCGCGTGGATCAAGTGGGTCTTGCCGAGGCCCACGCCGCCGTAGAGAAACAGCGGGTTGTACGAGATGCCGGGGTTGTCGGCCACCTGGATGGCCGCGGCGCGCGCGAGCTGGTTCGCCTTGCCGGTCACGAAGTTGTCGAACGTGAGCACCGGGTTGAGCTTCGAGCGCTCGTAGGTCGGGTCGGGCTCGCCGCTCGAGGCGGCCGCAGCCGCACCCTGCCCCGGCCGCCAGCCGCGGCGGCCTGCGGCGGCTTCGTTGGCGTCGAGGCTCGGCAGGTCGAGGTCGGCGGCGTCTTCGGCCGCCTGCGCGGCAGCAGCGTTTTGCGCCGCCGCGTGCGTCATGGCGGCAAGCGCCGCGGCGCCAGGGCTCGTGTAGGACGTGCCCGCCTGGGGCATGCCCGGGCGGGTCATCCCTGCTTGAGACATGCCCGTATGGGACATGCCCGTATGGGACAAAGCTGCCTGGTGTGTCAGATGTTGCGCCTGGGCCGCGGCGTGCGCGGTTTCTGCCGGCGCAGCGGCCAGCGGTGCGCGCGGCGCGGGCGCCGGTGCGACGTGCGGCGCACGCATGCCGGCCTTCGGGTCGAGGACGAACTGCACGTCGACAGGCGTCTGCCAGAAGTCGCGCGCCAGATCAGTGATCCGGCCCGAGAACTGGCTCTTGACCCAATCGAGCTTGAAGCGGTTGGGGGCGGCGATCTGCAGCGTGTTCGCCGCAGCATCGAAGGCAACCGGGGCCAACGGTTTAATCCACGTCACGTACTGCTGGGGCGTCAGCTCACGCTCCAGTAGTGCGGAACAGTGTTGCCAAAATTCGTTCATCGAGTTGCTGTGGTCGTTTTGTTTGCATGCATTGCGGTCGCGCCGCTTGTGTCGCACAAATGCAACGAGGCCCTGACGGGACGACGGCAAATGCTCCGGACGCCCGCGCGGCAAGGGTTTTGCGGCAAGCAGGCGGGCCAGAGCGGCATGCAGGATTCTTGGGATAGGCGAGATTCTAACGCCGAAATCCCTTCACCAGGAAGTTATCCACAGGGACGGATCAGCGCGGCGCACCCTGCTTCGCACATGTGGGGACAGGACCGCACCAGGGTCGATCCTGCTGTTGCGATGCTCTAACCTATTGACGGCCAACGAAAAACGGGATTAAATAGCGGGTTCCGCGAAAACCAATCCCTTGTACCACCGGCCATTGCTTTTTCCGCGATGCTCGCCGCGGTCAATTCTCAACAAGTGAGAGCAACATGAAACGTACTTACCAACCTTCCGTTACCCGTCGCAAGCGTACCCATGGCTTCCGCGTGCGTATGAAGACCGCCGGTGGCCGCAAAGTGATCAACGCACGCCGTGCGAAGGGTCGCAAGCGCCTCGCCATCTAAGCGCGCCGCTTGCCAGTTTTGTCGATAGCTTCGCTATCTGCACAATCAACGATAGCGGGCCTGACGTGAAACTGTCGGAAGAAGCGGACGACGCGCGCACTACCCTGTTGCGAACGCAGGCCGCTTTCCCGAAAGCCGCAAGGCTACTGAAAACGGATGAGTTCTCATCCGTTTTTCGTTTGCGCCCCTGGCGCCGCACCGAGCACTTCGTCGTGTATGGGCGGCCCACCGGCAAGGATGCGCGGCTTGGGCTCGTGATTGGCAAGAAGTACGCGCCGCGCGCGGTCACGCGCAACCTGGTGCGCCGCATGGCCCGCGAGGCGTTTCGCGTGCGCCGCGCGCAGTTCGAAGGCTTCGACCTGCTGCTGCGCCTGCACACGAAATTTGACCGCAAGGCCATGCCGGGTGCCTCGTCGCCACCGCTGAAGGCGTTGTGCCGCGCCGAAATCGAGACCTTGCTCGAGAAGGCGGCTCGCGAGGCCGGCAAGCGCCGCATGCATGAGTCTGGGCCGCAAGCGCCCGCCAGCTCATGACGAGCGCGCGCGAACCCGGCGTTCGCGCTGTGCGGGCCGCGCCCGACGGCACGGCTCGAGGTTCGTATTTCGATGCGGCGCAGTCCGGCCGCCACGCCATGCAAACGGTACTGATCGCGTTACTGCGTTTCTACAAGCTTGCCGTGAGTCCTCTGCTCGGCAACCGGTGCCGCTTTTATCCTTCTTGTTCCGATTACGCGCGCGAGGCAATCCAGTATCATGGCGCCGCGCGTGGGACTTACCTTGCCGCGAAGCGGTTGTGCCGCTGCCACCCGTTTTCGGCGGGCGGCGTCGACCTGGTCCCCCCTGCACCCCCGAAAAAGCGCTGACGCGCCACTCCATCGACACTGAGACAACGCATGGATATCAAACGCACCGTCCTATGGGTCATCTTCTTCATGTCAGCGGTCATGCTGTACGACAACTGGCAGCGCGACCATGGACGTCAGTCGATGTTCTTCCCGAGCGCGACGCAAACCCAGCAGGGCGCCGCCAGCGGCGCAGTGCCCACGAGTTCGGCGAACGCGGCTAACGCCGCGGCCGACCTGCCGGCCACCAGCGCGGGCCAGGCGCCCGCGACCACGGGCCAGCCCGCCGAAGCGGCCGCGCAGCTCGTGCACTTCCGCACCGATGTCTATGACGGTGAGATCGACACGCGCGGCGGCACGCTCGTGAAGCTCTCGCTCGTGAAGGAAGAGGACGGCAAGGCCAATCAGTACATCACGCTGTTCGACCACACCAGGGACCATACGTACCTCGCGCGTACGGGTCTGCTCGGCGGCGACTTCCCGAACCACACCGATGTGTACACGGCGGCCAACGGCCCGCGCGAGCTGAGCGGCGACGCCAATTCGTTCCAGATCAGCCTCGAGTCGCCCGAAAAGGGCGGCGTGAAGGTCACCAAGACCTACACGTTCACGAAGGGCAGCTATGTGATCGGCGTGGACACGAAGGTGCAGAACGTCGGCAGCACGCCGGTCTCGCCCACGCTCTACATGGAGCTCGTGCGCGACAGCCAGCCGGTGGAAACGCCGCGCTTCTCGCATACCTTCATCGGCCCGGCGGTGTACTCGAACGAGCATCACTTCCAGAAGATCTCGTTCAGCGACATCGACAAGAACAAGGCCGACTACGTGAACCAGGCCAACAACGGCTGGATCGCGATGGTGCAGCACTACTTCGCGACGGCGTGGATTCCGCAGCAAGGCGTGAAGCGTGACATCTACGTCGAGAAGTTCGACAACTCGCTCTACCGCGTGGGCGTGAAGCAGCCGCTCGGCACGATCGCGCCGGGCGCGACCGACAACGTGCAGGCGCAACTGTTCGCCGGTCCGGAAGAAGAGCGCATGCTCGAAGGCATCGCGCCGGGTCTGGAGCTCGTGAAGGACTATGGCTGGGTGACGATCATCGCCAAGCCGCTGTTCTGGCTGCTCGAGAAGATCCACAGCTATGTGGGCAACTGGGGCTGGGCGATCGTGCTGCTCACGCTGCTCATCAAGGCCGTGTTCTTCCCGCTCTCGGCTGCGAGCTACAAGTCGATGGCGCGCATGAAGGCGATCACGCCGCGCATGCAGGCGTTGCGCGAGCGCTTCAAGAGCGACCCGCAGAAGATGAACGCGGCGCTCATGGAGCTCTACAAGACCGAGAAGGTGAATCCGTTCGGCGGCTGTCTGCCGGTGGTGATCCAGATCCCGGTGTTCATCTCGCTGTACTGGGTGCTGCTCTCGTCGGTGGAAATGCGCGGCGCGCCGTGGATTCTCTGGATTCACGACCTCTCGCAGCAGGATCCGTTCTACATCCTGCCGGTGCTGATGGCCGTCTCGATGTTCATGCAGACCAAGCTGAACCCGACGCCGCCGGACCCGGTCCAGGCCAAGATGATGATGTTCATGCCGATCGCGTTCTCGGTCATGTTCTTCTTCTTCCCGGCGGGCCTCGTGCTGTACTACGTCGTGAACAACGTGCTGTCGATCGCGCAGCAGTACTACATCACGCGCATGATGGGCAAAGGCAAGACGAAGAAAGACGCCTCGCCCAAGAAGGACGCTGCCTGAGCGCGAGGGCGGCGCGAGACGCCGCCCTCGCCTCGCAACGAGGCGCACCAAAAATGAAGCCGCCCGGCAAAGCGCCGGGCGGCTTTTTATTTCCTGCGCGGGCGCTGCCTCGTGTGCGGCGTTTTGTCTGCTTGCCGTGCCAAAGCGCGGCCAGGCGATACTGCCCGCTAGAGCTTCTTGCCGCCGCCGTAGAACTGTGAGACCAGTTCTTCAACGAGGTAGCGGTGATGCACGCTCAGTGCCTCGATCTTCGAGGCCAGCTCGAGTGTTTCCTCGGAAAGTGGATATTTTTCGTCCGGCTTGCGTGGCTGGGGAGCGGCCAGTGCGTTGCCCGGCGACGGTCCATAGTGGAGCCAATGCACGTCTACGTCGAACCATTGCGCCAGTGTTTCCAGCTTGTCGTTGGTGGGAATGGTGCGGCCGCTCAGCCACTTGTGGGCAGTCTGTGGAGACACCGGCTGATCGCCGTGATGGCGCAGGTTGAACTTGTTCGCGAGGTCGGTGCTGCCACGCAGCTTTTCCGGGGCGCGCTTCATCGCGAACTTCAGACGTTCGGAGAAGGCGGCTTTTTCTTCGATGGTTGGCATGTTTTAAATTGTGCAGCCAGCATTCACCGAAGTTAGCAACCAATTGAGCGATATATAGCTTATGAAGGCTACATATCACCTGAAGTTGTCAGTAGCACAAGTACAGCGTGGTCCGGCGAGATGCCCCACCAGATCGGAGTTTTGCCCGATCGACAGGGTGTTTATTCCCAGAAATGCCAATTCATCTAGAGACTAATCTTATCTAAATTGAGATAAAGTCGGATGAGTCTCGATGGAAGTTTCGGGGGAAGCACGGGCACGCATCGCGTTACAATCCACGCACTTTCGCGGGCGCGGCCAGAGGATGTCGGCACGCTGCGTTTGGCCGCAGCACGCAGTCCACGCTTCGCCAACTGCACCTGGCCGGTTGCACATCATCGGCCGCACCTCGCCGGCCGCACCTCGCCGGCCACACCTCGCCGGCCGCACCTCGCCGGCCACACCTAACCTCGTCGAATCACGTTGATCCAGTCCACCATGCTCGCCACCGATACCGATCCCATTGTCGCCATTGCCACAGCGCCCGGACGCGGTGGCATCGGCGTGGTGCGAGTCTCGGCTGGCCGCGCGGGCGCCGCCGCCGCCGAGGTGCTGATGCAGGCGCTGACCGGCCAGACGCTGAGCGCGCGCCATGCCAGCTACGTGCCGTTCCTCGACGGCGCCGGCACCGTGCTCGACCGCGGCATTGCGCTCTACTTCCCGGCGCCGCACTCGTACACCGGTGAGCACGTATTCGAACTGCAGGGCCATGGCGGCCCGATCGTGCTGCAGCTCGTCCTGCAGCGCTGTATCGAGGCGGGCCGCGCGTTCGGCCTGCGCCTTGCCGAGCCAGGCGAGTTCACGCGCCGCGCCTTTCTCAACGACAAGCTCGACCTCGCGCAGGCCGAGGCTGTCGCCGATCTGATCGAAGCCAGCACGGAAGCGGCCGCGCGCTCGGCGGGCCGCTCGCTCGATGGCGCGTTCTCGCGCGACATCCACGCGCTCGTGGACGACGTCGTGACGCTGCGCATGCTCGTGGAAGCCACACTCGACTTCCCCGAGGAAGAGATCGACTTCCTCGAGGCGGCCGACGCACGCGGCAAGTTGTCGAACATTCGGGCGCAACTCGATCACGTGCTTTCGGAGGCGCGTCAGGGTGCGCTGTTGCGCGAAGGGCTCGCGGTCGTGCTCGCCGGACAGCCGAACGTGGGCAAGTCGTCGCTGCTCAATGCGCTTGCAGGCGCCGAGCTTGCGATCGTTACGCCCGTAGCCGGTACGACGCGCGACAAGATTTCGCAGACGATCCAGATCGAAGGCATACCGCTGCACGTGATCGACACGGCGGGCTTGCGCGACACCGAGGACGAAGTCGAGAAGATCGGCATCGAGCGCACCTGGAGCGAGATCGGTCGCGCCGACGTAGTGCTGCATCTGCTCGATGCGCGTACCGGCATGACCGCCGAGGACGAAGCGATCGCGGCGCGCTTTCCAGCGGGCGTGCCGGTCGTGCGCGTGCTCAACAAAACCGATCTGACCGGCGTGGCGCCCGAGGTGGCCAGGCGCCCGGCGGGCGAGGCGGGTGATGGTGCCGAAGTGTGCGAGGTGCGGTTATCGGCGAAGCAAGGCGACGGCGTTGCGCTCCTGCGTGCCGAGCTGCTGCGCATCGCGGGCTGGCAGGCGCACGGGCAGAGCATCTACCTCGCACGCGAGCGCCATCTCATTGCGCTGCGCACGGCGCGCGAGCATCTCGCGCAGGCGGCAGCGCACGCGGACCAGAACGCTCAAGCGCTCGACCTCTTTGCTGAAGAGCTGAGACTCGCGCAGGAGTCGCTCAATTCGATCACGGGCGAGTTCACGTCCGATGATTTGCTTGGGGTGATTTTTAGCCGGTTTTGTATCGGTAAATGACCCGTTGCCAAGCGTTGGCGACTTACGGGCACATGCCAGGATTCTGCTACCAGTTGGAAAGATGTCTTCGATTGCTAGGGGTTAACCCTCGACGGCGATCCTCCTAGACTTTGGGTCATCGGATGCAGACAAGTTGTCGCACCGCCCACAAAAGTCATCGGAGGTAGTAATCATGAAATCCCTGATCCAGGCTGTTGCTGTTGCCGCTGCTCTTATCGTCCCCGTTGCTTCGTTCGCCCAGTCGAATGGCCCCGTGACCCGCGCCCAGGTGCGAGCCGAACTCGTTCAGCTCGAGCAAGCGGGCTATCGCCCGGGTGATGGCGATAAAACGACCTACCCGCAGCAGATTCAGGCCGCCGAAGCGAAGGTCGCTGCGCAGCAAGGCGCGGCAAACAGCGGGTACGGCGGTGTCGCGAGCGGCTCGTCGGACGCAGGTCGTCCGGCTGTGCCGAAGGCCGACTGGAACGCGATGTACAACCACCCGTAATGCATTGATTTTGGACGCACAGGTGGGACGCCAAAAGTATCTGGCCTGAACATCGCAGTCTGAGCGCGCAGCACCCCAGCGCGTTCCTGTTTAAAGAACTGGCTCGCTAAGCGCGGCATTGTCCGGCAGCGGGCCAGCTGCATTTCGAATACCTCCGCCATTGGGCTTCCGATGGCTTCGCTCGGGCCTGATGGCCTGGGCGCTTTTTCAGATGAACCTCGCAATTGGACATCGTTCGATCGGATCGAATTGCCTCCGTCCAGTGGTGCGTGCCCATCATGCGACGGTTTTGTGCACTATCCGGTCAACTGTCGTATCCGGCTGAGTGACCATTAATTACTCTTCGGCTCTCTCTACGGACTCGAAATCGATCGACGCCTGATGAGCGGTCGGCCGTTCAAGCGGTGCCGGAATGAATCCGTGCTGCGCCAGGGATCTCATCACTCCACGAATCAGGTAGCTGTTTGCGAAACAGGCGACGTACGTCCTCGCGCCCTGCTCGATCGGCTGCAACATATTCCGCTCCACGAGCTTCTTGACCTGATACGTGCGTTGGTTCGGTGTTTGCCCCGCCAAGATGTCGGAAAAGTCAGCCGCCTTGACGGACTGGGCATTGATTGCCCGCCCGAGCATGGCCGCTTCGACCTTGGTTAGGAGTTGCCGCTCCTCTGCATACTCAAGCGCGGGGCCCAAAATGTTCTCTCGCAGGTACGCAAAACTCGTTAGCTGGTCGACCTTTCTTATCTCAACCAGAATCCCCTGGAGAACGTAGATGCACCACTCCTCCAGTCCTTCGTTAGTTCCCTGATCAGCCCGTCCGAGCATCTCATAGTATTTTTCACGGTCGTTGCAGAACACTGCGACCGGATTCAGTACCCAGCCGCCTTCCTTGACGTTGAATCCATACTTGATGAGTAGCGCGTAAGTCAGCAGGCGCACCACACGCCCATTTCCATTGCTGAACGGGTGAATCCAGCCAAACCGATGATGCGCCAAAGCGACTTTCATCAACCCATACTTGGGCTGATGCTGCTCGTTAATGAAGCCGACCAACGCCTGCATGTACTCAGGCACGAGGACAGCCTCCGGGGGCAAATGCGCGGATTGATTGATCCGGACTGCCCGCGTCCTGTAGGCGCCTGGAGTACGGTCGCCTTCGCGCGTGAGGTCCTTGACCGTCAGGGCATGAAGCTCGCGTATAAAGTGGTCCGTAATCGTGTCGCCGGGCTTCATCGCGTCGTCGATGTAGCTCATCGCCGCCTCGATATTCGCGATCTCGCGGAGCGGGTCGCTCTCTTCCTGCCGACCCTCGACCTTGCTCTCGATGTAGTCAGCCAGAGTTGTATGATTGCCCTCGATGCGAGCTGACCCCAAGCTTTCCAGGGTGTGGAAGATGCTTTTGAGCTGGAAGAAAATATTGGGAGGGGCGTCTCCCTGCAACTTGAGCCGGCGGAGGTGTTCAAGTTCCGTCAGCACATCGACCAATGGCGAGTCAAACGATGGGTTGAGGAGGCGTAGCTCGTGATGTTTGAACAGCGGGTCCATGATCTTGAATCGCCACGTGCAGGAACTTGAATTCTATTCGCTAACTCCTTGCTATATAAGAATTTTTCTAGTTGTCTCGCAGAATTTTTCTTGAATTGGCGTTGCGCGCAACTTGAAGCTATCTTGCCCGGATCTTGACGGGGGCGGACCAACCAGGGGAGCTGCAGGTTTTCAATGATGTAAAAGGGACAACAGCCAACGTTTCCGCCAGAGGCTCGATGCGCCGCTCGTCACAACTTCTGGCGAGGTTGCGGGACGTGCTTTGGGTACACATTCAGGTACACAAAATCCCTCAGAATTGATAACAGCCTTACTCAGCAAGCCTCAGCGGTTAGTCGCAAGGTTTTGTATTGAAATGACCGGACGCCTCACGTTACTCGAAGTCGACCCAATGAAACACCGCCCCATGACCCCCATCGTCGTATCGCTACTTTCAGCAGCCCTCGCTACCACGAGCGCGCTTGCAATGGCCGAGACACCCCCGGCCGGCAACACATCGAACGAATCGTGCGCCATCGGCTACGTCACCGGCGTGGGCGGTTCGGCGCAAAGCTTTCGCGAATACCAGTCGAGCGACAACAAATATCGCTACCTGGCCGACAACCCCATCCAGTGCCAGGTTTCCGAGGAAGGACGTGCGTCCAGCTGCGTTGGCGTCGTCAGTTTGCGCAACGAGCGAGTGAGCGTGTATGACGACAGCGGCGACACGACGATGTCGGTCGTCACGCGCGTGGAGCTCGAGCACGGCACTTATCCGGTGATCATCGTCGTACGCAAGCAGGACGTTCGCTGCGAGGAGTAAGCGCAGCGCAGGCGCTCCCACGCCCCTCCCCGCTGCTCACACCACTCAGACCACTTTCGAGACCGAATGCGCGAGCCGCAACAGGTCGTCGAACTGCGTGATCAGTTCGAAACACACGAGAAATGCGAGCACCGAAGCGGGTCCCGGAAAGCGCATCGTCAAGTGCAAAACCGGAGCGGCGGTGCGCGCGCGGACGGAGTCGCGCGTCAAGATCCAGGTAATGACGATGCCGATCGCGGCGCCCGCGAGCAGGTCAGTCGGGTAGTGAAAACCCAGATAGGCGCGCGGCAAGCAAATAAAGATCGCCGTATAAGCAAGCGCCAGCACACCTACTGCCCGCCAAACCAGAAATATCCCCATGGCAATCGCCGCCCATAGCATGGCGTGATCGCTTGGAAAGGAACTGAAGCCGGTTAATCCGCTATCTCTCAGCGATTCCATTGCAAAGTGCAAATGCAGATCCGGATTGAAGATCGGCCGCACCCTGAACGGCAGAAAATGCGCGAGAAAACGGCCGACAGCAAGCGCGATCAGGCCGCTCGCCACCGTTGCGATCACCATCTCGCGCCGCCAGTCGCGGCGCTCGCCGGGCTGAAACCACATCCACCACAGCAATGGAATCAGCAAAAAGCCTTTGAAGGTATAAAGGCCCGCGACCACCCTTACTGCACGGTCGGCGATTGGCGGGAGATGTATTTGTGTGAGGAAAGTCAGAATGACTGTGTCAAAAGCGTTCATTGATAATGGGCCATTCCGCTGATTTATTCATATGAAAAGCGGTCTGGCGCCAAAATCCAGACACACTATTTCGCCCCAAAGCTGCAAAGGGAACAGCGCATCGTAAATTCCGCCAAAATCCACAAAGGTAAGGAATCGAAAGCAAGTGTAAGTAGCGCGCGCCGCCGTGCGCTAGGCTGCGAAACCGTCTGGCCACGGCTCATGCCTCACCGGTCCTGCGGAGTCGTAAACTCTCGTCACATATCGTTTCGTTTTCCCGCGAAGTGCATGCCAACAATAGGTGCATTGGGAGAAAACGATGAAGACAATCCGACTCTGCTGCGCAATTGCGCTAGCCACAGGGCTTGCGAGCCTCGCAGGCTGCGTCGTCGCCCCGCCTTATGCCTATGCGCCGGCACCGGCCTACGGTTATGGCTATGCACCGGGCTACTATGCGGCGCCGTCCGTCGATATTGGGGTCGGCTTTGGCGGCTACTACGGCCATGGCTGGCGACGCTAAGTGCAACGGCACAACACCAGGATATGCCCCAATTCGAGCCTGCCTGGCGCGCAGTGGCAAGGCTTGACACGCCTGGTGACAAGGGTCTGGCGCCTGGGGCGCGCCGCCCTCCTCGCCCCCTATCTATTGTGATAGCTGTACACGCTTTTCCGGCGCACTAGAGTGGCAGAACGACGTATCCAACAATGAGATCTGGACACTTCCTCGGGGCGCACAGTGAAATTCATCGATCAAGAAATCGCGCACATCATGCGCGTCATGGTGCCATCGCTGCGCCCGGAGGGCACGATCCCCATTCTTTCGTTCGACTATTGGCACCGGCGCCTTTCGAATCTGCTCGATACCGCACAGCTCTCGCACGCCCAGTTTTGTACGATTGACTCGCTCATGACGCAACTCGAGCGCCTCCAGACAAGGCGCGCTGCGGCTTGAACGCACGACCGACCTGCCCGCCGCCTTCGTAGCGGCACAGCACAACCGATTGTCCTCGCCATGTAACCCGAGCATGGATTAGCCCGCCAATGAGCGGGCTTCTTTCTTTTCGGGCACCCCCCGCGATCGCGCCGGCGATGCCTTCAGATCCATTCGCAGACAAAAAAATGCCGCGGCAGGGGCCGCGGCCAAGAGCTTGCCACTACTAACTACGCGGCGCGAGGGGACGTCGCCGCCAAATCATTGTCGCGGCTCGCTTCTTGACCATCAATGGCCGAGCCGTCGATATGACAATCGTTAACCTTTGTGGCGACAAAGCTTCCGACCCTCGATGCGGGGCCTCCCGCAGCCTGTTTGTGCCATCGGCGAGCCCCTTGAAATTGCCGCGTGATCCCTGCATGTAGGGCTCACATTTATCGGAGAATTCTGATCGTGGGAAGCCGACCCTCCTTCATCGACGATCTCGCTCGCGACCTTTCGTCTGATGGCGCACGCCCTCGCGCTGAGGACGACGGCGCCCTCCTCGACGCCTATTCGCGAACCGTCATCGGGGCACTCGAACGTGTCCAGCAATCAGTCGCCCATATTGCCGTCGAGCGCAGAACGCCTGGCAACGCCGCCGTGCGCGGTGGCACCGGTTCGGGTTTTCTGTTTACGCCCGATGGCTATCTGCTCACCAATAGCCACGTCGTTCACGGCGCAAGCGCGTTGCGCGTCACGCTTGCCGACGGCTCGACCTATGACGCCGACCTTATCGGCGACGACCCGAGCACCGATCTCGCCGTGTTGCGCATCGGCGCAAGCGAGGTTCTGGCGCACGCCGAACTCGGCGAATCCGCGAAGCTGCGCGTCGGACAGATCGCGATTGCGGTAGGCAGTCCGCTCGGCCTCGCGCAAACCGTCACCGCAGGCGTGGTCTCCGCGCTCGGCCGTTCGCTGCGCTCGACCTCCGGGCGCATGATCTACGACGTGATCCAGACCGACGCCGCGCTCAATCCCGGCAATTCCGGCGGTCCGCTCGTGAATTCGGCGGGCCAGGTGATCGGCGTGAATACGGCGATCATCCCTGGCGCGCAAGCCATCTGCTTCGCCACGGCCATCGACACGGCGAAATGGGTCATCACGCAACTCTTCACTCACGGACGCGTGCGGCGTGCGCACGTCGGCATTGCCGGCACAACTGTGCCGGTCGCGCGCAAGGTGCAGCGTTATTTCGAACTCCAAACGACTAGCGGCGTGCGCGTGATGGAGATCGTCAAGGGAAGCCCGGCCGCGCTCGGTGGTCTGCGCGTGGACGATACGATCGTTGCGATCGACGGCCTGGCCGTCGATGGAATCGATGCGCTGCAGCGTTTGCTCGACGCTTCGCGCATCGGGCGCACGGTGGAGTTCACCGTGGTCCGGCTCACGCAAAAGCTGAATTTGCAGATCACGCCCGTAGAACAGGCGCTTCTGATCTAGGCGATGAGCGCGCTCACAGCTGCCTTCCGGTTTCCGGAAGGCAGCTGTGTGTCAGTGCGATCAATCCAAAATTGATTTGCACATCGAACTATCGGGTTTACCAACCGGCGGGCTGTCCGTAGCCGTCATCATACTGTGCGGGCGGCGGCGGTGGCGCAAGTTGTGCCGGCGCACACTGCACGTAGCGGCCAGAGTATTGGTCGTAGCAACCGCCTGGCGCCGGTGCGGGCGCGGCGACGTAGACGGGAGCCTGTTCCGCATAGACCGGAGCCACCGGCGCCGGCTCGGCATAGACCGGGGGCGGCGCCTGATAAACCACCGCTGGGGCGCTGTTGATCGCGGCACCCACTACCGCACCGATCAGCGCGCCGCCGACCAGCGCACCCACCACATCGCCGCCATGATCATGCGCGCTGGCCGGGCCAGCCGCCATCACGCATCCCGCCGTCAACAGTACGGCTGCAATCTTTCGCATGTTGTTCTCCTCGAGAACCGTTCGAATACATGCGTGGGATTGTGGGTGCGAAGCCCGGATACAGGTGCTGCAAGTAGTAACGACGAATTACGCGCGCAATGAATGACGTGGATGCCGGCCCAGTGCGTGGAAATTGACGGCAGGCACAGGCGCGCGCAACGATCATGCATCATCGCCAGGATGAGCAGGCAAGGTGCTGCGATCGGCTGTTTGCGACGCGCTGTGCGCGGCTTCCCCGGCAGAGTCGGATGCATCGGGGCCGCGCTCGTGCGCAACGCCGTCCTCACGCTTGCCGGCGCCAGGACAGAGCAGGGTAAGCGCTATGGAGCACACCATCAGCGCGAACAGCGAGAGGAAATACGCCATCCAGGAGAACTCGAATTCCACGAGTGCCTCCCACGCTCAAGCGCGTCCCCCCGCGTGGCGCGCGGGCCATTGGCCCGGGAATCAGCCCGGGCTGCAATCCTGCCACTGGAGCTCAGTGGTGCAGGATGCTACGCAGCGGATGACGCCAGTCGATATGAGGAGCCCCCGCTTGCACGCGCTGCCTATGCTCCTCGAGGATTTCGTCGGAAAACAGGAAGACGACGATGACGAGGGGTATAACCAGAAACGCGCCCAGTATTACGTGTTCGATCACGATAACCTCCTGGTTGTCAAGCGGTGCGATTCCATTGTAGCCGGAAAGCTACAGTGCGTGCGACAGGTGATTACCTGGTCTTGCGAGCGAAGGTGGGCCGCCGCACGCACACTGTGCCGCAGCGTGCGTGCCCGGGCGGTAATGGCCGAGCATGAGCGGGCCGGCGGACCCGGCCAGGCGCAGGCGCACGGCGCAAGACGAAGCCGCTGCACGGGTACGAGCCGCGCCAACCAGGTGCAAGCAGGGATTGCGAACCGGCGGGCCAAGGAGTAGGCCCGCTCAGGCCGCTGACTTCTTCCACACGGCGGCGAAAAGCCCCGCGCCGATCAACAGCGAACCGCCGGTGCGATTGACGAGACGCTGCACACGCGGGCTGCGCACCGCCTTGCGTGCGGCCGCCGCGAGCAACGCGTAGCCGAACGCATTGAGCGTGGCGAGGGTAAGGAACGTGGCCTCGAACACAACAATCTGGGACAGCGCGGCTGCATGTGGATCGATGAACTGCGGCACGAAGGCGACGAAGAAAATGATGCTCTTCGGATTGAGCGCGGTGACGGCGTAGGCGTGCGCGAAGATCCGGCCGGTACGGGTTTCGGAGGTATCGGGCGCATCTGCGGTGCTCACGGGCGCGCGCCAGAGCTTGATGCCCAGATAAATCAGATACGCGGCGCCCACCCACTTGAGCATCGAAAAGAGCGCTGCGGAGGCGGCCAGGATCACGCCGAGGCCGAGCATGGATGCCGTCATCGCGGTGAAGTCGCCAAGCGCGACGCCTGCGGTCGTCGCCAGCGCGTAGCGGCGGCCATGGCCAAGCGCATAGGACACGACGAGCAGGACCGTGGGTCCGGGAATGGCGACGAGAATGGCCGACGCGATCGCGAACGGCAGCCAGTGGGCGAGGGTCATGGGTTTCTCCAGTGAGGAAGCCCGATTTATCCACGAAGATTGCAGCCGCGCAAGTGAAGATGAAAGCGTATTTCACGCTTCGAGCGCCAGGCAGAACGACACCCCGGTGCGTGCCTGGCATTGTTTTTATTCTGCATTCGGTGACTAACTGGCGCGGCGCTCGAGCTGCCGAGCTTCGACTTGATGTGCACCGCGTCAAACGCACGGCCAATGTATTAAAGCACTTCATCCGCACGCTTTTGCGCGTGCACCCGAGCGGCATCTGCCTTGTCTCGCTAGGATGAGCGCCGGGCTTGATGGCATTCACACTCCAGCCAATCGCACGGGAACACAATCTGGGCACGTTTTAACGGCCCCTAAGCCCACTGTGGCAACGCATGGCTGCTGCACTCGCACACAAGTTCTTCTTGCACTCCTCTTGCCGTCTTCTAGATTAAAAAAGTTGGGTCGTGAGTGGAAGTTAAATACATAGCTAACCTGAGTATAAGCCCGCAGCTCTATCCGGGATCGGAGTAAGCCGTAAAGTGCCAGCTCTGATAAGACAGGAGGCAATCATGAAAATGCTATTCGCGATGACCGCATTCACCGCCGGTCTCTTTTGCGCCGTTTCCGCTCAGGCGCAGGATTTCGTCGTGAAACCCCAGCAAACCGTGCAGCTCAAGGCCGGTTCGTATGGCTGCCTCTCGAAGGACAAGCTCGACGCGGTCTCGATGCACGAGCAAGCCGGCGAGCAGCAGCAGGTGCAGGAATATTTCGCCGATTATCGTTGCCTCTCGACGCCTGAGAATCAGTCGTTCCGCGTCGTGCGTGTAGTGGGCCACGACGTCGAGTTCGTCAACGCGGCGAACGCAGACGATCAAGGCCTCTGGACCACCGACCGCTTCATCAAGCAGTAACGCCACGCAAGCTGGAGCCCGGCGCGCCTGGCAGCCGCCGGTCTCTACGCATCCCGCGCGGGCCATGCCGCTCGCGCAACGCCCGTTGTGCCAACGTTCCAATGGCGCGTGCCGCAAGCGCGTCGGGTCCATTCCACGCCGCCCGCCATGAGCGGCCGGCGCGCCCTGATCGGGTCTTCAATCGGCCCGTCCGCCTTGATCCCGTCATTGCACCGTCATTTTCGCGACCGACTATCCTGATGGCCCGGCGCACCGCTGTCCGATGATTACGGCACAGGATGTGCTGGAAACTCGCTATCATGTGCGGCTTTTGCGCGGCGCGAGACTCGCGCTGGACCCGGTACCCGGTATGGCACTCAAATCGACCATCTACAAGACAGAACTGCAGATCGCTGACATGGACCGGCATTACTACGCCGACCATGCGCTCACGATCGCGTGTCATCCGTCCGAAACCGACGAGCGGATGATGGTGCGCATCGCCGCATTCGCGCTTTTCGCGAGCGAGCGACTGGAATTCTGCAAGGGCCTGTCGGACGCCGACGAGCCCGACCTCTGGAGCAAGGACTACACGGGCGCAGTGCAGACCTGGATCGAAGTGGGGCAGCCCGACGAGCGCCGGATCGCCAAAGCGAGCTCGCGCGCCGAGGAGGTGATCGTGATCGCCTACGGCGGACGCACCTCGGAGATCTGGTGGCAGGGCGTGCGCGGCAAGGTGGAACGGCTGCGCAACGTGACCGTCTGGTCGCTGGGCGAGGGCGTGGCGGCGTCCCTCGGCGCCCTGGCGGAGCGCACGATGCGCCTGCAATGCACGGTGCAGGACCATGCCGCCTGGATCGGCAATACCGTGAGCGAGCCGGTCGCGGTCGAATGGACCGTCTTCAAGGCGCCTGAGAACGTTTAATTGCACAGCGGGGGCCGCGCGGGTCCCGCGCGAGGCGTCACATGAAGCTGGCCAGAGCCGAAGGGCTGCTACCGGCCGGCCAGACGAAGCCATCAACGCGCAGGCGGCCCTTTCAGTTCGACCATGTTGCCCTCAGGGTCGAACAGGTATAGCGACGGTCCAATTCCTTCTGCGCCGTTGCGGTCGACCACCTCACCCGGGCGCGCGCCCATCTGCGTGAGCCAGGCCGTGAGCGCCTCGCCATCGAAGGGCTCCACACGCAGGCACAGATGATCCATGTTGCCGGCCACGCTCGACGGCGCTGTGCCGCCATCGCGGTCGAGCGGTCCGCCGACTGCGGCGAGATCGACCAGCGAGCGGCCTGCGCGCAACTGCACGAGCCCTAATTTTTTATCCTCGCGCTCGACGCGGCAGCCCAGGACGTCGCAGTAGAAGCGCGTCATGGCAGCAAGATCCGCCGCGCGGATCACAACGTGGTCGATTTCGCGAATCTGGATTTGCATGACTCTTCCCGAAGTGACGCGTCTACACAGTGTAGGGGAGGGAGATCAGGCGGAAAATGGCGATGCGCGGTCACGGTGGCCCGGCCGGCCGTGCGATGGAATCGCTGGACGAAAAAAAGCCCGCTGCTGTGAGCGGGCTTAATCCATATCAGGAGGAGACATGGAGGAGACAGGAACAACTATACACAGCGGTCTGACGCGACGCAACAAGTTTTTAAGGGAAAACCCGCAATCGTGCCAAATTGCCGCACTTGATGTCGCACCCCTGTGGTAGTCGGGCAGCAGTGAAGTATCGGCGGCGTCTTGGCGGTGCCAGATCAGCCATCCGACCACACCTGGCCGGCCGTATCTCGTCCATAGCGTCTGAACGACAGCGCAAGATCCGGCAGGCCGTCATGCGTACAAGCCGCTACAGTGGGACCATCGAATCCGCCATTTCCGGAGTCACGAAATGAACGCCATCCCGACCGCCGCTCGCGGCGAATCCACTGCCGACTTCGACAGCGTGCATGCCTCGGGGTCTGCCACCGCATTTGCCACCGACAGCGAGCGCTGGGCCGCCATCGCAGCGCGCGACGCACGCGCCGACGGCCAGTTCTTCTACGGTGTGCGCACGACCGGTGTGTTTTGCCGCCCGTCCTGCGCGTCGCGCCTGCCGCGCCGCGAGAACGTCGAGTTGTTCGCCGATGCCGACGCCGCGCGCGCCGCCGGCTACCGCGAATGCAAGCGTTGCCGCCCCGGCGGCCTGCCGCGCGAGCTCGAGATCGTGCGCCGCGCCTGCGCCGCCCTCGACGCCGATCCGCAGGCGCGCCTCACGCTCGCGCAGCTCGGCGAGGCCGTGCATCTGAGCCCGTTCCATCTGCAGCGTCTCTTCAAGCGCGTGCTGGGCGTCTCGCCGCGCCAATACCAGGCCGCGCGCCGCGGCGCCGTGCTGCGCGACGCGCTCGCGCATGGCGCCGACGTCACGCGCGCGAGCGCCGACGCCGGCTTCAACTCGTCGTCGCGGCTCTACGAGAGCGTGGCGGGCGAGCTGGGCATGGCGCCGTCGGCGTTCCGCCGCAAGGGCGCGGGACTCACCATCCGCTATGCGAACGCGGCCACGCCGCTCGGCCGCGTGCTCGTCGCGGCCACGGAGAAAGGCATCTGCCGGATCGCATTCGGCGACGATCCGGGCGAGCTGAGCGCGAGCCTCGCCGCCGACTTCGCGAACGCGCGCTGCATCGAGGACACGGCGGGGCTCGCGCCGTTCGTCGCGCAAATCGACGCCTATCTGCACGGCCGGCGCGAGCGCATCGAGCTGCCGCTCGACATTGCCGCGACGGCGTTCCAGCAACGTGTCTGGGACGCGCTCCAGCGCATTCCGTACGGCGAGACGCGCAGCTACACGCAGATCGCCGAAACGCTCGGTGCGCCGCGCTCGGTGCGCGCCGTAGCGAGCGCATGCGCGTCAAACCCGGTGGCGCTGGCGATTCCGTGCCACCGTGTCGTGCAGAAGGGCGGCGCGCTCGCGGGCTACCGTTGGGGGCTCGCGCGCAAGGCGGCGCTCATCGATGCCGAGGCGCGGGCGGGCGAAGTACACGTAGCCGAACCAGGACTTGCCGATGATCCACCGGCGCGGGGCTCGAAGCGCGCCCGCGCCACCACCACGCCGGAAACCACCGCTTGAGCGCCGTCCTGCCGAACGAGCCGCGGCAGTCGCGAAACGCCGGCCCGCAGCCGGATGCCACCCTCGAGCTGCCGTTTCTCGCGCCGTACGACTGGCCGCGCATGCTGCGCTTTCTGGCGGGGCGGGCCACGCCCGGCGTCGAGACCGTGGAGGACGGTGCGTGGCTGCGCGCGATCGATTTCCAGGGCGCGAGCGGCACGCTGGCCGTGCGCCGGCATGCGCGAAAGCGCTGCCTCGTCGTCGAAATCGACGGGCCGGTGAGTGCTCATGCAGCCGCGCTTGCCGCGCCGCTCGCCCGCATCTTCGACGTAGCGGCGGATCCGGCTGCGATCGGTGCGGGACTCGCCACCGATCCGTGGTTCGCGCCGCTCGTGGCCGCGGCGCCCGGGCTGCGCGTGCCGGGCGCGTGGTCGGGCTTCGAGCTCGTGGTGCGCGCGATCGTCGGCCAGCAGGTCAGCGTGAAAGCCGCGACGACCATCGTGGGCCGCCTCGTCGAGCGCGTGGGCAAGCGCATCGACGGCCACGCGCACACCCGCACCGCATGGCGCTTTCCAACGCCGGCCGCGCTGGCCGCCGCCGACCTCGCTGGCATCGGCATGCCAGGCAAGCGCGTGGCCGCGCTACAGGGCTTCGCAGCGGCGGTGGCAAACGGTGAGCTCGCCATCGAGCGTGCGCTGGCGCAAGACGCCGCGCCTCGCGTGGCTAGCAAGCGCCGCAATCGTCCCGACGAGCCCAGCGCCGACACGGCCGCCGAGCGCGCCACACTCGACGCCATGCGCGCCGGACTGCTCGCACTGCCTGGCATCGGCCCCTGGACGGTCGAGTACGTGGCCATGCGCGCGTGGCGCGACGCCGACGCATGGCCCGCCACCGACCTCGTGCTCATGCAGGCCATCGCCGCGCGCGACCCCGCACTCGTGCGTGCGACGCAGCAGCGCGCGCGCACCGACGCGTGGCGGCCGTGGCGCGCCTATGCCGCGATGCATCTCTGGAATGAGATTGCCGATCGCGCTGGCGCGGCGCGCGGCGGCTAACGGTCTCGCGACACCCATCCGATAGCGGCGCTCGCGCGAGCGCGCGAACCGCTCGCCGATCCGCACACACGATCACGTCGGGCAATCGGGGCCAATGGCGGGCCATCGCGCGCACCGCCGGATCAGCCGCAAAACCCCGCCCGAAGGGGCCTCAAGCAGGTCTTCCGGCGAGATGTTAAAGTGCCCGCTACCGAAAATCCCTTGTCGGCGGCGTGCGCAGCACGGCGTCGCCGGCCAGAGCCCGACCTGCCTTCAATGCCAGATACGACCTCTACACGCACGAACGACGTTCTCACGCAGCGCCTTTCCGTGCTGAGCGCCGGGCCGCATCGCGACGCGCTCACGCGCGGCCTGCGCGGCATCGAAAAGGAAAGCCTGCGGGTGACGCGCGACGGCCATCTCGCCATGACGCCGCATGCAGCGGCGCTTGGCTCGGCCCTCACGCATCCGTCGCTCACGACCGACTACTCGGAAGCGCTGATCGAGATCATCACGCCCGCCGAACACGACGCGTCCATCACGCTCGCGAAGCTCGACGAGCTCCATCGCTATGTCTACGGCGTGCTCGCGCGCGATGGCGAGATGCTGTGGAACGAATCGATGCCGGGCCTCTTGCCCGACACCGACGACGGCATTCCCATCGCACGCTACGGCAACTCGAACATCGGCCGCCTCAAGTACGTCTACCGCATGGGGCTCGCGCTGCGTTACGGCCGCACCATGCAGTGCATCGCGGGCATCCATTACAACTATTCGCTTAACGAAGACGTGTGGCGCGCGCTGCACGCGCACGAGCAGTCCACCGCCACCGAGACGGACTATCAGTCGGAGCGCTACCTCGCGCTGATCCGCAACTTCCGCCGCACAAACTGGCTGCTGATGTATCTGTTCGGCGCGTCGCCGGCACTCGACGGGCGCTTTTTGCGCGGCCACGCGCATTCGCTCGACACCTTCGACGCGGACACGCTCTATCTGCCCTACGCGACGAGCCTGCGCATGAGCGACCTCGGCTACTCGAACACCACGGGCCAGTCCGCGCTGTGCGCCGACTACAACACGCTGCCGGGCTACCTCGACGCGCTCGCGCAGGCGGTGAGCCAACCGTATCCGCCGTACGAGGCGATCGGCACGCACCGCGACGGCGAGTGGGTGCAGATCAACACCAACGTGCTGCAGATCGAAAACGAGTTCTATTCGACGATCCGTCCCAAGCGCGTCACGTACCCCGGCGAACGGCCGCTGCACGCGCTCGCCGCGCGCGGCGTGCAATACGTCGAGGTGCGCTGCATGGACATCGATCCGTTCGAGCCCACCGGCATCTCGCTCGAGACGGCGCGTTTTCTCGACGCCTATCTGCTTGCTTGCGCGCTCGACGAGAGCCCGCTCCTGCCCGCGGCTGAATACGAGCAGGCGAACGAGAACTTCGGCCTCGTCACGAAAGAAGGGCGACGCCCGGGCCTCGAACTCAAGCGCGGCAACGAGACGATCTCGCTGCAGGATTGGGCGGCCGAGCTGTTCGCGAAGATCGAGCACAGTGCAGCCGTACTGGACGCGCTGCACGGTGGCGACGCGCATGCGCGCTCGCTCGCGACACAGCGCGCGAAACTCGCCGATGCGTCGCTCACGCCTTCCGCGCGCGTGCTGCAAACGATGCGCGAGAACCAGCAATCGTTCCTGCAATTTGCGCTCGCGCAAAGCGAGCGTCATGCGGCGCATTTCCTCTCGCGTCCGCTCGACACGCAAGCGATAGCACAATTCGAAGCGCTCGCGCGCGCGTCGCTGGATGAACAGGCGAAGCTCGAGCGCGAGGAAGTCGGCTCGTTCGACGCCTTCGTGACCGCGTATCGCGCCTACACGCTCAACCGCTACAGCGTTTGACCCGTTGCCATGCAGCGTTTTGCGCCGCATTTCGCGCGGCGCAAAACGCCATTGGCTGGCGCGTGACGGCAGCGCGCTGCGCCGCCCGATTCGGGCATCCCATTTGCTTGAAACACGGACGCGCGTACGCGGTCCAATGTTTTATGGGCATTGCGCGCCGAAACACGCGGATACATGCCGATGCCCCGCATGCCAATGACAAGACGACCGGGCCGCGCGCGACGCGTGCCCATTCAGGGAGGAACTCACGCGATGAAACGAACTCTGCCGATCCTGCTTTGCGCGGCGCTTGCGGCCTGCGCGCCGCGCGGCCAGGTAAATCCCGACGTCATGCAGATTGCCACTGCGCCGCTCACCTGCAGCGACAAGCCCCAGTGCGACATCTGGTGGCAGCGCGCCCAGGACTGGGTGCGCGGTCATTCGAAATACGAAGTGCAAACGGTCACCGACACGCTGATCCAGACCGCCGGCCCCGGTGGCGGCAAGCGCGCGCTCGCCTACGAAATCACGCGGACCCACAATAACGACGGCACGACCACCATCGGCTTCGCGGCGCATTGCGACAGCTCGCTCGGCTGCAAGCCCGACCCGTGGGCTGCGGGCGCGGCATTCAAGCAATACGTGCGCACCGGCATCGAGCAGCCAATCCAGGGCGCGGACAACGACCCCGCCGACACGAGCGCAGCTCCCGCTCAGGCGCCTGCTCAGGCGTCCGCATCGGCGGTGCCGGGCGCGGCCCCCACGGCCTCCTCGCCTTGAATCTGCGTGATGAATCTGTGCCCTGACGACGCACCGCGTCTGTCAGGGCCAGCGCCGCGAAGGAGACAAAGCGGCCCGCTCATCGCGATCGCGCGGAGTCCGAATCGAATCACTTCGATTGTGCATTTAAGCATTATCTGATTGGGTGACGTGTCGAGGGATCGTATCGTGGCACTGCTTCGGCGTGCGCCGGACGACAGTACATTCCTCTTCCATCATTCGAATCGAAAATGAAAATGCGACTTCTGCCAGCCAGCGCACTGGCTGCCCTTATCGTCGTCGCGGCTGGTTGCACGACCGCGTCAGGCCCGACCTACAACCTCGACATCGTGACGCTCGCCAACGGCACGCAAGCCTATCGCGTACAGTGTCTCGGCCTGCTCGAAAGCTCCAAGGCCTGTATGGCGAAGGTCACCGAGATTTGCGGCGACAAGGAGCCGCTGCGCGTCTCGTCCACGGATCGCGCCGTGTCGGGCTTCAAGCCCGAGAACGACCCGCGCGAGATCATGTTCATTTGCCAGGCGCCGCAGCCCGTTGTCCAGACGCCGCCGCCTCCGCCGCCCCCGGCGCAGCCGCAGGTCAACACGACGCCGCAAACCATCACGTTGAGCGCGGACGCCAACTTCGCCATCAACAAGTACGATCTGCTGCCGGCAGGCAAGCAGGCACTCGACAAGTTCATCGCAGACAGCGACGGCGTGAACATCGGCACGGTCGTGATCGACGGCCATACCGACTCCACGGGCTCGACCGCGCTGAACGACCGCCTCTCGCTGCGCCGCGCGCAAACCGTGCGCAACTACCTGCAGTCGCATGGCCTGCATGTCGGCCAGTATGAAGTGCACGGCTACGGCAAGACGCGGCCGATCGCATCGAACGCCACGGTCGAAGGCCGCGCGCAAAACCGCCGCGTCGAAATCAAGACCAGCGGCATCACGGCACGCCAATAAGCACGCGTCGTCACGCCTGCAACAGCGCACACCGCCCGCGCATCTCGCGCGGGCGGTCGCCGGGACCGTCAGCAGGCCATCAATGGCCCATTGCCGGTCCCGCTCCTTTTCTGGGCTTCGTGATCCAGACCAGCGCCGCAAGCACGATGAACACCGCGCACGAAATGCGGAAGAAGTCGTTGGTCGCCATCATGTAGCCCTGCGCCGTCACCACTTCATTGAGCTTCGCGGTCAGGCTCGCCCCCGCATAGCCCATGTTCTGCAACGCGTCGCTGTACGCATTCGTGTTTTGCGAATACACGCTCACCGACTCCGATAGCACCGCGTGATGATAGATCGCGGCGTTTTCCCAGAACGTCGTGCTCGCCGCCGTGCCAATCGCGCCCGAGAGCGTGCGCAGGAAATTGGACAGCCCCGAGGCGCTCGCTAGGCGTTCGTCGGAGATGCTCGATAGCGTGATGGTCGTCATCGGCACGAAGAAGCACGCCACGCCTATGCCCTGCACGAGGCGCGGCAGGATCACCGTGCTGAACGGCACGTCGAGCGTGAAGGTGGAGTTCCATAGCGATACGAACGCAAACACGATGAACGCGAGGCACGCCACCATGCGCAGATCGAGCCGGTGCATGTTGCGTCCGATCAGCGGCGAGAGCACGAGCGCGAGCAGTCCCACCGGCGCAGTCGCGAGGCCCGCGATTCCGGCCGTGTAGCCCATCACCGTCTGCAGCCAGAGCGGGAAGATTACGACCGAGCCGAAGAACGCCATGAAGCCGAACGAAATGATCAGTGCGCCGAGCGCGAAATTGCGGTCCCGAAAGAGCGAAAGATCGACGACAGGCTCCTTCTCCGTGGCTTCCCACGCGAGCATGAACGCCAGCGACACGGCCGCGATGATCGCGAGCGCGACGATGAACTTCGAGTTGAACCAGTCGCGGTCCTTGCCGAGGTCGAGCATCATCTGCAGGCACGACACGCCGATCACGAGCAGCGCGAGGCCCACGGCGTCGATGCGCTGCTTCGTGGTTTTCGTCTCGCGCCCGCGCAGCAGCAGGTACGCGCACGCGCCCGAGAAGAGGCCAATCGGCACGTTGATGTAGAAGATCCACGGCCATGTGTAGTTGTCCGTGATCCAGCCGCCCATGACCGGGCCGAAGATGGGCGCGACGATCACGGTCATGGCCCAGAGCCCCAGCGCGAGCCCCCGTTTCTCGGGCGGATAGGAGCGCATCAGGATCGTCTGCGACAGCGGCACCATGGGGCCGGAGACAAGGCCTTGCACGAGACGGCAGGCGATGAGCGTCTCGAAATTGGAGGCGAAGCCGCAGGCCGCCGAGGCGAACGTAAACAGGATCACCGAGAGCGTGAAGAGCCGCACTTCGCCCACCCGCCGCGCGAGCCAGCCGGTGAGCGGCACGGCGATCGCCGAGGCGACCGAGTACGAGGAGATCACCCACGTGCCTTCGCTATTGGCAACGCCGAGATTGCCGGAGATGGTGGGCACGGCGACGTTGGCGATCGAGGTGTCGAGCACCTCCATGAAGGTGCCGAGCGCGAGGCCCACGGTCAGCAGGGCGAGCGTGGCGCCGGAAAACGGTGCGGGCTGCGCGCTGGCAGGCGCGGGGGAAGGCGCGGCGGTGGAAGCGTCCATCTTCGGGGTCCTTGCTCAGCTTCGTCACTGATGTTTCTGGTTCAGGCGGACCATTGCTGCTGCAATGAGCTGCCCATAGGCGGCGGTCCGCAATTTCATGTCAAGGCATTGTCTGCCCAGACAGTAATCTATCCGCAATACGACGTGGTCGAGGCGATGTCTATTCAGCGCAAAGGTGCTGCGAAATCCGCCCTATATCTCGTCGCGATCTTCGCTGGATGCCCGGGATGGCCCATCCGTAGGGCTTTGCGCATGGCCGCACACCATCGTCGAATCGACGTCGTTCGCGATGAAACGTTGCAAAAGATGGACGAGCATCGTGACTTCGTCGGCGGAAAAGCCGCGCAACTGGTCGCTCATCACCGAGGCGACCCGATCCGGCAATTGCTGCGCCGCGTCGCGCCCAAGTGGCGTGAGCGCGAGCTCGACCACGCGGCGGTCGGCATGACTGCGCTGGCGCACGAGAAAGCCCTTCTTTTCCAGCCGGTCGAGCATGCGTGTCATCGAGCCGGTGTCGTACGACAGCACGCGCGACATCTCGTTGGGCGTGCTGGCACGCTCGAACCACAGCAGCAAAATCACGCCGATCTGCGACGACGTCAGCCCGAGCGGCGCAACGGCGCGGTCCATCCGCGCGGCCAGCACGTTGCGCGCCGTCGACAGGAAATAGCCGAGGCTCGGCTCGACACCGACCTTGTCTGGCACGTACGAGCCGTCGCTCATGGGGAAGTCGTTCTCATGCATCTCGAAGACAGGCGAATTCTAGCCCGTTATATGTCTGCCTGGGCAGGCAAATTGAGTGACGCATCGGTCATGGATTCGTCGCTATCGCAGCGTAAAAACAACAGCACAATTGATGCGATGCAAAGTATGTTGTGGTTTGATTGCATAGTCAATATTATGACAGGCAAGCACTTCGACTCCCGGTAATCCCTAATTCTCCTGTTCATTGCGCCATGCTGTACCTCAAAAACGCGCTCGGCGGCATCGGCCGCTCGGTCTCCTGCACTGCCCGTCTTGCCTTCGCGCAAACCGGCGGCGCGGCGCGTTGGCGCAAGCTCGCGGTCTACGCAGCGATGTTCGTCTTGCCCGGCGGCTCGATTGCCGTCGTGCTGATGATGTGGGCCGACCGCCGCCGCGCTCAGCGAGGCGAGGCCGCCGCCGCGGCCACCGGCGCCGTGATGCCCCGGGCAGCGGATTCGGCCGTGGTTACCGCGGCCATGAGCGCAGCGGCGGCCACCACGGCGGCAGCAAAAGCCGCCTGCTCCGGTGTCCAGGTAGCGTGCCGCCGGGCCAGCACCACGCGTGGCGCGCGTACGCGCGCGGGCACGGCAGCCCTTCACGCCGTCCATGCGCTGCGCCACTGGCGCCGTAACGACGCGTAATTTGCGGCCGGCGCGCCGTAACACATCCTCAGACACTTCCGGCTTACCCTTGCCGGTTCCGCGCTGCGCGCGGCGTGTACGCTACCATTGCCGCAATTTGCTGGCCCCTCGACTCGACTCGAGCCGGGCCGGGCGTAGCTCCGCACACAATGACAATGGCGCGCACCGCTGCGTGCTTGCGCGCGCTGGCCATTCGCGATTTTCGCCCTGGGCTTTTGCCTTGGTCGCCAGCCGCTTCGACAGGAATTCCTTGCATGTCTTGCCGTTTCGTCCATCCCGACCGCCATCTTCAAACGCCGAGCCGCCTGCGCGAAGGCACGCTCGCCGATGACGCCGCGCATGTCAGCCGCAGCGTGCGTCGCGCACCGAGGCTCGCCCTGCTATGCGCGGTGGCGGCGCTTGCGTTTCAGCTGAGCGGTTGCGCCGTGGGTCCCAACTATCACAAGCCGGCCGCCGCGGTGCCTGCGTCCTACAAGGAAGCCCCGGAAGGCTGGAAAGTGGCACAGCCGGGCGATACCACCGATCGCGGTCCCTGGTGGCTCATCTACGACGACGCGCAGCTCAACGGGCTGATGGATCAGCTCAACGCCAACAACCAGACCGTCGCGCAATACGCCGCCGCTTACCGCCAGGCGCGCGCGCTGGTGGGCGAGGCGCGCGCGGCGTATTTCCCGGTGGTAAGCGCCTCGTTCTCGGGTTCGCGCTCGCGCACCCCGTCTCGTGTGTCGAGTTCGAACAGCGGCTTTACGGGCGGCAGCTCGATCTCGAACAACGTCAATCTGGGCCTGGACGCCACCTGGGAGCCGGATCTCTGGGGCAAGGTGAGCCGCACGGTGAGCGCACAGGAAGCCGGCCAGCAGGGCGCCGCCGCCGACCTGGCGAACGCGCGCCTTTCCGCACAGGCCACGCTCGCGCAGACGTACTTCACGCTGCGCTCGCTCGACGCGCAGCAAAAGCTGCTCGACGACACCGTCGTGGCGTATCAGAAGTCGCTGCAGCTCACGCAAAACCAGTACGCGCAGGGTGTGGCGGGCCGTGCCGATGTGATTCAGGCGCAAACGCAGCTGCAGTCGGCACAGGCCGCCGCCATCGACAACGGCGTCGCCCGCGCGCAGGACGAGCACGCGCTCGCCGTGCTGGTTGGCCAGCCGGCCTCGACGTTCTCGGTTCCGCCGTCGCCGCTGACGGCCACGCCGCCCATCGTGCCGGTCACGATGCCCTCGGCGCTGCTCGAACGGCGCCCCGACATCGCCTCGGCCGAGCGCAAGGCCGCGGCGGCGAACGAGCAGATCGGCGTGGCGATCTCCGCGTTCTTTCCCACGCTGACCCTCTCGGCCAGCGGTGGCTTCGAAAGCTCGGTGCTCTCGCAGCTGCTCTCCATGCCGTCGCGCTTCTGGACGCTCGGGCCGTCGCTCGCGGGCACGGTGTTCGACGCGGGCTTGCGCAGCGCACAGACCGAAGCGGCGCGCGCGGCCTACGACCAGCAGGTCGCGGTCTACCGCCAGACCGTGCTGGCCGCGTTCCAGGACGTCGAGGACAATCTCGCGTCGCAGCGCATCCTCGCGCAGGAAATCGTGGTGCAGCAGCAGGCCGTGGAGTCGGCGCAGCACGCGCTGCAGATCGTCACGAACGAATACAAGGCGGGTACGACCGATTACCAGAACGTGCTGTCTTCCCAGACCACGGCATTCACGGCGCAGCAGAAGCTGGCGAGCATCGCGGGGCAGCGCATGGTGTCGTCGGTGGGCCTCGTGAAGGCGCTCGGCGGCGGCTGGGACGTCGCCCAGATGGATCGGGAAACGGGCGCTGTTGGAGCGCCCGCGCCTGTCGCGGCATCGGGCGTGCAAGGCTCGGTGCCATCCACGCACGGTGCAACGCAGGACGCGGCAGCGCAAGGCACCCGGTTGGAGTAAGCCCGCAGACGCACGTGGCGCCACGGGCTGTTCCGTGCTGATTTGTGCTGCTTCTGGCCGCCTTGCGCGGCTCGAGCTTGTGAACTACGAACCTCAGCGCAGGAAGGTCAACGCCACGGTTCCTTCCCCAGTGGGCCGTCCAATCAGGTTCAGCAATCCCGCCAGATTCTCTCGCTGATCGGGCGTTGCGCTCGCGGTGCCGTTGAACGACGCCGACGTGCGCGAGAATGTGCCGTGCCCATCGAGCAGCAACGGCCCCTTCTGCGTGCTCAGATCGAGCGTGGATGATGCCCCCTGCGCCTGGAGCACCGCCTCATACGACCCTAGCGGCTTCACCAGCGAGACGCGCGAGCTCATCTCTCCAAGCGTGACGGTGAGGCGCCCGAACGCATCGGTGCCGAATACGCGCCAGGGGCTCCACGCGAGGCGCACGTTGCCATCGAGATCGAGCGTGTTGAACGGCGCGCCGAGCCCCGCGAGCAGCGACGCGGGCACCGCGATCGCGCCTGGCGTGACGGTGGCGCCGCGCAACGTCGCTTCGACGTCGACGGGGTCGGGCATGGCCTCGGTCTGGCGCATCTGCATGCGCACGCGGCCCGTGAGGAGCGCCCAGAACGACGTGCGCCATTCGATACGGCCAGGCAGGAGCGTCGCCCCCTGCACGTCGTGGCCGGCGGCGAGCATGAGCGTGGCCGAGCCGCGCCAGAGCGAGCCTTGCGGATCGACGAGATTGATGTGGCCTTGGGTCGCGCGCGCGAACTGCGGCGCGATCCATGCGGCGGGCAGGCGTACAAGCAGCACCACGCCAACGGACAACACGGCTACGAAGAGCCATGGCAATACGGCGCTAGCGCGCCGCATCCAGTAAGACATGCTAAGGATCTCCTGTCGGCCGCACTTGGCGCTTTAGCTGTCGACCAGAGTTCGCGCGTTAGCGCGTTACTCTGGTCCCATGCAAAGCTCTTAGTGCGGTCCCATGCTTCGCGGTCGATCGGACTTGGAGCACAGCTCTTAGTCCAATCCCATGCAAAGCCGGCCCGCGCTCAACGCGCGTTCGCCGGCTGCAGCGACGCAGTCAAATCAACCTGACCGTCGGCCTTGAGCGCCGTGATGTGCGCCTCGACCACCTGCACCTTGTACTGCTTGCGCACGTCGTCGAGCCAGGCCGACCAGGCCGGGAACGATGCATTCTTCATCTCCACCTGCGCCGTCGTGCCGATCAGCTGCACTTGCGCGCCCGGCATGCCGTGGTCGGAGAGCGAAGCGGTGAGCGCGTCCTTCAGCGCCTGGCCGCCCGGCGCCACGCTCGCCGCCGCGCCCGCGAGCGCGCGGGCTTCGTCGGCCTGCGCGGTCATCTGCGCGAGCCCGCGCTGCAGCCCGGGCAGGCTCTCGCGCAAGCGCGCGCGACCGTCCGACGCCGGCTGCCACAGCACCGAATAGCCGATCGCCACAGCCAGCAACGCGCCACCCCACGTCAGGAGCCCTTGTTCGCGCGCCGTGCGCGCCTCCCAGAAGTTGCTCCACTGCTCGCTCAAGGCCTGAGCCCACGCGCCGTTCGAATCCGATGTCTTCACGATGCGCTCCTGATCGTCCATTTGCCGCTGCTGCTGTCCTGCGTGCCCGCAAGGCCATTGCGCGCGAGGCGCTTGTTGAGGTCGGCGTCGACATTGACGCCCGGCTTGAAGGTCACGTCGAGACGCCGGTCGTGGTAGTCGAGCGCCGCAATCCCGTTCAGAGGCACGGGCCCGAGCGAGCGTGCGAGGCCGTCGGCGAGCACGAGGAAATCGTCGGGCGAGGGCTCGCCCGCGGCGACGCGCAGCTGCGAGAGCTGGCGCGACATCTGCCCGGCGGGGTCGAGCACCACGGTGGTCTTCGGGAAGGCGTTGAGCAGCAATTCCGTCATCTGCGTGTTGATGGCGTCGCGTTGACGCGCAAGCATCAGCCACTGCACGTTCGCGCCGACGATCGCCACCACCAGCGAGGCCACCACCAGCGCGATGGGCACGCGCAGCCGGCGCAGCGTCGCGCGGTCGAGACGCCACGGCTGCACCGCGAACTCGAACTGGCAGAGGTCGAATTTGCAGGCGAGCGAGCGCTTCGCGAGCGTCTCGAAGCCGAGCGGCTGTGCGCCGGGCAGCGTAGCGGCGAGCGCGGCTTTCTCGGCGGCGCTCGAGGGCTCGCCCGGCACGCCGGTCAGCACGTAGCGCGTGACGCTCGCGTCGCCGGCCAGCGCCTCGACGGTCGCGGCGAGACTCGTCGCCGGCACCGCAAAGCCTTCCGCCGACGGGCCGCGCACGATCGTGAGCTCGAGCAGCGCGCCCAGCGCCGTTGCAGCGGCGCTGGCCGTGGACGTTGCCATGTCCGGCAGCAGCGCGGGCGCCGTCGACATGACCGGGCCGAATACGCAAGCCGTCACCGGAACGCTGGCGCTACCGGCCGCTTCTGCCGGTGCGGCGGACTCGCCCGCATGCGCGTCGGCGGTAGCCGCTCCGGGCTGCGTGGCGGCTGCCGGCGCGGCGCCGGCTTCCCCCTGGACGACGGGAACAGGCAGGCAGCACGCCACCGGCACCGCGCGCAGGTTGCGGTGCCCCGTGCCTGTAAAGGCCTCGACGAGGAAGCGGAACCAGCCGCGGTCCATGGCCGCGACGGTCTGCTTCCCGTCGGGCAGGCGCGCGGGATCCAGCGCGAGATGGCAAGTCTGCGGATCCTGGATCAGATGATCCTCGACGACGTTCGGCAGCGCCTGGCGCAGCCGCGGCCCTTTGAGCGGCGGCACCGTGGCGGCGACCGTGAGCAGGTCGCGCGCGGCGATCAGCAGCACGGTGGCGGAGGCCTTCGGCAAGAGGCCGAGCGCCGCGCGGCCCGCGCGCTGCGTCTGGCCCGCCTTGTCGAGCAGCACGAACGGCAACTCCGGCAACTGCCATTCCTGCGAGTGGACCGCCGGATCGCGCGGCGGCATCAGGACGATCAGCGTGCTCAAACGCACCTCTTTTCGATGTTGGACGGGTACGGTTTCATGGTTCGTCGCGCACGCGCACGATGCGCGTCGTATGGGTGAGCGGGTCGCGCCACACGAGCGTCTGGCGGTCCACGACGGCGCGCTCGTGCTGCACGCGCCCATGGACCAGAAAATAGCTCGTATTGACGTCGCAGAGCGTCGAATCGACGCTGCTCTGCGGGGCGCCGGCGCCTTGCAGCGCGAGCTGCACGTCGGCGAGGTTATGGAAAAACACCGTCTGGCGCCGCGCCACGAAGGCCTGCGCACTCGAGAGGCTCATGCCCGGCACGATCGCCGCAATCACCTCGGCGCTGGCCGTGTTCATGTTCACGGGCGTCGTGGTGGGCAGGATCGTCACGAAGGGGCGCAGACGCGCGACGGCGTCGGGCGTGAAACCCGGCACGTCGAGCAGCGCATCGACGCTCGTCATGAGCAGCGGCGCGACGGCGCTGTTGGTATCGGTGTCGGAGAGGCCGGGGTTGTCGGTGAAGTTCTCGCCGCCACCCGCGCCGCCCACGAGCTGTTGCGTGCTCGACGTGGTCGAGGCCGTGGTGCCGGTCTGAAAGCGCGTGATCGAATGGGCGAGCCCCGAGCGCAGATAAACGGCGGTGTTCTTCGCGAGCTGGCCGTTGAGGCCGAGCAGCTGCAAGAGCCGCGCGAACGCCTCGATCTGCGTGAGATTGAGCTGCAGCGCGCCGGGCGCGGCCGCCGACACGAGATTGCGCAGATTGAAGCGCGCCTGGGCGTCTTCGATGGAGCCGGAGAGCCAGGTGTCGGCGCCCTGTTGCTCGCGCGTCTCGCCGATCTGGCCGAGAAAGTCCGAAAGGCGCGTCTTCGCGACCGGCATCCCCCACGCACCGCCCAGGTACGTGATGCCCGGCGCGGTATCGGCTTCGGAGCGCAGCACGAGGCGCGTCCAGTCGAGCGCGGCGCGTGCAATCCATTGCCCTTGCGCGAGCAGCCGCTGATTCTCGATGCGGCGCACCTGCACCTGCTGGCGCCACAGCATGCCCGAGACGAGAATCGCGGCAAGCGCGACCACCAGCAGTGCGCTGATGATCGCGGCGCCACGAGCGGCCGGGCGAGCAAGGGAGCGGGAATGTCGATGCCGGTGCACGCTCATTCCCCCACGAGAAAGACGCGCGTGACCGGCCGGGCCAGTGAGCGGGCGCCGACGCGCACCTCGAGCCCCGTCACCACGCGCGGCACGGGGGCGTTGCCGAGTTGCGGCACCTTCACGCTGTTGGCGTTCGCCGCGATCTGTTGGCGCACCTCGTCCATGTTCGAGGTCCATCCTTCCTTCGGCAGGTAGAGCCGTGCGTCGATGGCGCCCACGCCCTGCATCATCGGCAAGGCGCTCCATGTGCCGCTTTCGCCGCCGCGCAAGGCGCGCTGCAGCTCCCCGAAGTTGGCGAGCGGTGGCGACGCGTAGCGCACGACCTGGCCGTTGCTCACGCGGTAGCGCACCACCTGCAGACGCGGCGGCGCGCCGGGCGGCACTGCGAACGCGCGCACGATCTGCAGCGCGCCGCCGTCGACGGAGACGGCGGGCGCGCCCGCTTCGTCGTCGCTGACGGCCTCGCGCGCGTCGATGCGCATCTGGTCGAACATCTGCGCGAACACGCGCTCTTCGGCCATCGAGCGCGTGACGACGTCGCGGCCGCGCACGATCTGGTCGAGGCCGCGCCACGACAAGATCGCGACCACGGCGAGAATCGCGATGGCGACGAGCAGCTCGATCAGCGTGAAGCCGGCGGCGCGGTGCGCGCGCACTGCGCCGGACACCGCGTGCCGGGCGTAGCGCGCAGGCGGCCGCGCGAGGGGCACGCGCTTTCGGCTCATCGAAACCTCACAGCGACCGGTTCGTCTCATTGCCGAGCACCGTGACGAGTTGCGCGAGATTGCCGTTGCGGCCCGGCATCGTCACCGAGACCTCCACGCGGCGGAAGACGGGATTGGGCGTGGCCGTGACGTGCTGCGTGCAGACGAGCTGCAGGTTGCCCTGCGAGCAGTCGAAGGTTTGCTCGCCGAGCTCGGGCCACGCATGCGCGAGACGCAGCTGCGCGAGCGCGTTGTCGGCGCTCCAGCCCGCGAGCAGGCGCTCATGCAGCTCGGCCTCGCTCGCCGCGAGGCTGCCCACCGCGCGCAGCGAAGCCGCGAGCGCGATCGCCACGATGGCGAGCGCAACCAGCACCTCGATCATGGTGAAGCCGCGCATCGCGGCGCGGCGCGGCGGCTGCCGGCGCGCAAGGCGCCAGGCCTGGGGGCGGGCGCCGCAACGGGGAACGATGCGCATCTCAGCGGACCTCATACCGGCCCGTGCCGGTCCCGACGATGGTGGCACGGCCCGCCGCGGAGAACAGCGTGATCTCGACCGGCTGCTCGACAGCCTCGGTGCCGAACACGACGCGGTTCGCATGGAGGTCGTCGTCGCCGCCGGGGTAGGTGATCGATACGCCCGTCACGCCGCCTTCCCACTTGCGCGGGCCGAGCAGGTCGTCGCGCAGCGGGCGCCAGCCGTCCTCGGTATGCACGTCGAAGCGAAATCCACCCTCGACGGGCTGCCATGCGATGGGGCGCGCACGCACCTGCGCCTCGTCGCCGGCGGATTCGAACAGCAGGGCGAGGCGCTGCGCTTCTTCGTTCAGATCGGTGCGCGGATTGCGCGTGAGCGAGAGCGAGGCGAGCGACACCAGCAGCCCCGCGATCATCAGCACGACCAGCATTTCCAGCAGCGTGAAGCCCGCCGAACGCGCGCGCGCCGCTTGCGCGGTGCGCATCGGCGTACGGTCGCGATAGCGGAAGGGGCGGGCGGGCATGGGGGTGAGGAACGCGAAGCAGGAGATGAACGGGAAACGAGGAGCGGGCGGCTCAAACAGGCATGGGCCGGGCACACAGGGCCGCCGTTTCACGCGGCGGCCGGCCCAATCAGTCCCGGTTCTCCTCAGTGCGCTATTGCCAGGACCCGATGTCGGCGTCGTTGCCTTCGCCGCCCGGCTTGCCGTCGGCGCCATAGCTGAAGACGTCGATCTCGCCGTGCACGCCCGGGTTCAGATACTGATACGGATTGCCCCACGGATCGTTGGGCAGGCGCTCCAGATAGCCGCCGTCCTTCCAGTTGTTCGGCACAGGGTCGGTGGTGGGCTTTTGCACCAGCGCCTGCAGGCCCTGATCCTGGCTCGGGTAGCGGCCGTTGTCGAGGCGGTAGAGCTTCATCGCCTGCATGATCGTGCCGATGTCCTGGCGCGCGGCGACGCGGCGGGCTTCATCGGGACGGCTCATGATCTTCGGCACGATCAGCGCCGCGAGAATGCCGAGGATCGCAATCACGACCATGATTTCGATCAGCGTGAAACCGCGCTGGCGACGTGCGCGCAGACGCTCGATTTCGGTGCGGCTGCGTAGCTCACGACTGTTGGCCCATATGGACATGAGTTCTTTCCCTCCTGGCGAATGATCGTTGCGGCGCACCGGTGTGCGCCCTGCATCGTCGTGCGCGCGAAACCCATGTTCGCGCTCACATGACGGGTCATTGTAATGTCACACGATGACGCGCCTGAGTACCGGGTCCAGACCCGAGTCGCTTACCCAATGTGCGCCATCAAAACGCCCCCAATACTTCGTACAATGGAGCGCATGAACCCACTGCAAATCCGCCTTCTGTCACTCGCCGCGTTCGCGGTGTTCTGCGCCACGGCCGCGTGGTGGACGCTCGAAATCGCCGCCTCGCGCGCCGCGCCCGTGCAGGCCGCCGCCGCCCAGGCGCCCGTCTCGGTCGCCGAGGCCGGCACGCTCTTTGGCGGCAAGCTCGAGCACAACGTCGTGCAGGACATCCACCTCTTCGGCATCCTCGCGCTCCAGCAGGGCGCGGCGGCCATCGTGAGCGTGGGCGGCGACCCGGCGCGAGCCATTTCGCTCGGCGGCCCCATCGGCCAGGATGCGACGCTCGCCGAAGTGCGCGCCCGCTCGATCGTCATCGACCGCCACGGCGTGCACTCCGAAATCTTCCTGCCGGCCAACGCCGCCGGCCCCACCATTTACGTGCGCTGATCCGCCCCGCGCGGCGCGGCGTCACGAGCCGCCGCGCGATTCGCTGCACAGCACTCCGCTGCGCTCACTGCACGAGGTTGTTCAGCTCGATGATCGGCAGCATCACCGCGAGCACGATCACCAGCACCACGCCGCCCATCGCCAGAATCAGCAGCGGCTCGAGCAGGCTCGTGAGAAACATCGTGCGCCGCTCGAGCTCGCGCGCCTCGCCTTCGGCGGCGCGGTCGAGCATGGTGGTGACGTCGCCGGTCGCCTCGCCCGAGCGGATCAGGTGCACCAGCACGGGCGGAAACGTCTTCGTATTGCCTAGCGCGCGCGAGAGCGACGTGCCTTCGCGCACGCGCACGATGGCGTCGTCCACGTTCGTGCGCATGGCGCGGTTCGAGAGCGTCTCGCCCGCCGCCTGCAGCGCGCGCAGGATCGGCACGCCCGCCGCGCTCAGAATGCCGAGCGTGCTCGCAAAACGCACCGTGTTGTAGCCGCGCACGAGCTTGCCTGCGAGCGGCGCCGTGAGCAGCCACCGGTCGAACGCGAGGCGCGGCCCGGGCCGGCGCAAGATCCCGCGCACGATCCACGCGACGATCGCCACCGCGATCAGCACGGCCCACCACCATTGCCGCACGAATGCCGAGAGCGCCATCATCACGATGGTCAGAAACGGCAACTGCTGCTTCGTGCTCGCGAACACGTTCACGACCTGCGGCACCACATAGCTGAGCAAGAACGTGACGATGCCGAACGCGATGATCGTGACGATCGTCGGATAGGTGAAGGCCAGCACGATCTTCTGCTTGAGCGCGTTGCGCTGCTCGATGTAGTCGGCCAGACGCGAGAGCACGATGCCGAGCTTGCCCGTGTGCTCGCCGGCCGCCACGAGCGCGCGGTAAATATCGGGAAAATCGCGCGGATGCTGCGAGAGCGCGTTGGCGAGCGAATGGCCGCCCAGCACTTCGGCGCGGATCGCGGCCATCAGCTCGCGGATGTAGTCGCGCTCGGCCTGCTCGGTGAGCACCGCGAGCGCCTCGCCAAGCGGCAACCCCGCCACCAGCAGGCTCGCGAGCTGGCGCGTGAGAATCGCCTGCTCGCGCTGCGAGAGGCGCCGCCCGAGCGCGAGGCGCTGGGCACGCGCGCCGCGCGTGCGGGTCGCCGCCGGCTCGACCACGAGCGGCGTGAGGCCCTGACCGCGCAACTGTGCACGCGCGCCGCGCGCGCTGTCCGCGTCGAGCACGCCTTTTTGCGCCTTGCCCGCGGCGTCGATCGCTTCGAAACGGAATGCCGGCATCGTGCTGATCGCCCCCGGTCAGGTGCCGCCGGTCACGCGCAGCACCTCTTCGAGCGAGCTCGTGCCCGCGTCGAGCCAGCGCTCGCCGTCTTCGCGCAGCGTGCGCATGCCCTGCGCGCGGCCCGCGGTGAAGATCTCGGCGTCGGCGGCGTTGCGGTGAATGAGGTTGCGGATCGGCTCGTCAATGAGCAACAGCTCGTACACACCGCGACGGCCCGAGTAGCCCGAATGCCCGCAACGGTCGCAGCCGACCGGATGCCAGCGCTTGCGCCCGTCGTCCTCCACGCGCTCTTCCTTGCACACGGGGCACAACTGGCGCACGAGACGCTGCGCGAGCACGCCGAGCAACGACGAAGCGAGCAGATAAGGCTCCACGCCCATGTCGGTCAGACGCGTGACGGCCGAAGCGGCGTCGTTGGTGTGCAGCGTGGCGAGCACGAGGTGACCCGTGAGCGAGGCCTGCACCGCGATCTGCGCGGTTTCCAGGTCGCGGATTTCGCCGATCATGATGATGTCCGGGTCCTGACGCAGGATCGAGCGCAGCGCGCGCGCAAACGTCATGCCGATGCGCTCGTTCACCTGGGTCTGGCCGATGCCCGCGAGGTCGTACTCGATCGGGTCCTCGACGGTCATGATGTTGGTCGTGGTGGTTTCGAGCCGCGACATCGACGCATACAGCGTGGTGGTCTTGCCCGAGCCGGTCGGCCCCGTCACGAGCACGATGCCGTGCGGCTTGGCGATCAGCCGGTCGAACTGCTTGAGCGTGTCGGCGGCCATGCCGAGCGCTTCGAGATTCAGGCGCTGCGCGTCCTTTTCCAGCAGACGCAGCACCGCGCGCTCGCCGTGGCCCGTGGGCAGCGTCGAGACGCGCACGTCCACGGGGCGTCCGCCTACGCGCAGCGTGATGCGGCCGTCCTGCGGCAGGCGTTTTTCGGCGATGTCGAGCTGCGCCATGATCTTGATGCGCGAGATCAGCGCGCCGTGCAGCGCCTTCTTCGGGCGCACCACGTCGCGCAGCGTGCCGTCCACGCGAAAACGCACCACCGAGGCATTCTCGAACGGCTCGATGTGAATATCCGAGGCCTGCTCGCGCGCGGCCTGCGTAAGCAGCGCGTTGATCATGCGGATGATCGGCGCGTCGTCTTCGGACTCGAGCAGATCCTCCACCTCGGGAATGTCCTGCATCAGGCGCGAAAGATCGACTTCGCCTTCCACCTCGCCCACCACCTGCGCCGCGCTGCCGTCCTGGCGTGCGTACGCCTGGTTGATCGCCTGCGCGAGCTCGTCCGCGGGCACGCGCACGAGCGAGATCGCCCCGAAATTGCGCGCGACTTCGGCGATCGCCGCGCCCGTGGTGCGCTCGCTGATCCACACCTCGAGCCCGTCGGCGTGCTGCTGCGCGACGAGGATCTGCCCGCTGCGCGCGAAGCCATACGGCACGAGCCGCGCCGCGACGGGCGAGGGCGCCTCGCGAGGCGCCGCGATCTCGCGCGCAGCCGCGCTGGACGGGCGGGGCGTGTCGGCCATGCTCAAGGCTGCACCCTCGGCTGGGCGGTGAGCGGTTGCTGCGCGGGCGGATATTGCGCAGGCGCCGTTGAAGGATAAGCCGGCTGCATCTGCGTGGCGTTTGTGGACGGCACCGCGTAGCTGGTGACACCAGGCGTCGCGGCCGGTGCTGCGCCAGCGCCGTTCGCGGGCGCGCCGGCAGGCGCCGCGGGCAGCGACCGTACCGCCTGCTCGCGCCGCATCTTGTCGAGATCGAACAGGTTCATTGTCGATCCGCCTTCATTCGGGCCAACCGGCATCGGCGGCACCACCGGGTCGTCGTTGTCCTTGATCAGGTTGTTATCGGACTTGTATGCGCCCGTCATGCCCTGGATATAGTCGTAGCGGTTCGAGGTCACCGCTTGCGCCGTGCTGCGGTCGTTGATGATCACCGGACGCAGGAACACCATCAGGTTGGTCTTCGCGCGCGTCTTGTTTTCCGAACGGAAAAGCTGGCCAATCCAGGGAATGTCGCCGAGCAGCGGCACCTTGCTGTTGCTGACCTGGTAGTTGTCCTGCATGAGGCCGCCAAGGACGATGATCTCGCCGTTATCGGCCAGCACGGTCGACTGGATCGAACGCTTGGTGAACTCGGGGCCGGCCGGGTTGGTCGACACATTGGTCGTGCCGTTGACGATGGCCGAGTCCTCTGTGTACAGCTGCAGCTTCAGGACGCCGCCGTCGGTGATCTGCGGCTTGATGTGCAGCGTCAGACCCACATCGACGCGATCGTAGGTGTTGAACGCCGAGCTCGTCGAGCCGCTCGTCAGATTCGAATACGAGCCCGTCTGGATCGGCACGTTCGTGCCGACGACGATCTTCGCCTCCTGGTTGTCGAGCGTGATGAGGTTAGGCGTGGACAGCACGTTGGCGTCGGCCGTTTGCGACAGCGCCTGCAGCAACGCGCCGAGCCCCTGCACGCCGAAGATGTTGTGGACCCAGCCCACATTCAGGCCCTGCTGGATGCCGCCGTTGGCGGCGAGCGCGCCCGCGAGGCCGCCGGTGGCGGCGCTGGCGGCCGCGGCCGCCGTCAGGTTGATGATGCTGTTGCCGCCGCCGGTGGCCAGATTGGTGCCGGCCAACACCGCGCCGGTGCCGATCTGCCACTGGATGCCGAGGTTGGCATTCGTGTTCGAGTTCAGCTCGACGATCAGCGCTTCGATATAGACCTGGGCGCGCCGCGCATCGAGCTGGTCGATCACGGAGCGCAGGTTCCGGTACACCGCATCCGGCGCCGTGATGATCAGCGAGTTGGTTGCCGCGTCGGCCTGGATCATGCCGCCCGGCTGATTGTCGTCGCCTTTGTCTTTGTCGCCGCCCAGAAACGGAGCTTCGTTGCTGCCGCCGCTGCCGCCCGACGCGCCGCCCGTCAGCGAGCTGCCTGACGACGTCCCGCCGCCGAACGAACTGGGCAGCGGCGGCGTGCCCGAAAGGCCCGTCGAGGTGCTGCCGCCGCCACCGCCGCCGCCACTGCTGCCGTAGCCGCCCGAGCTCTGGTTGAACCCGTTCGCGCTGTTGCCCGACGACGAGTCGTTGCCGCCTTTTCCCAGCATCCCGCGCAGGGTCTTGGCGAGCTGCACGGCGTCGGCGTTACGCAGCGTGACGACGTGCATGTTGCCCGGCATGCTCGTGGGCGCGTCGAGTTGCTTCGCCAGCTGGACCGCGGCGGACAGGCGCTGCGCATTCGACGCGCGCAGCATCAGCGAGTTGGTGCGCGGGTCGGCGACGACCGAAACCTTCAGCGACGGGTCCGATGCACCGATGGCGCCCGGATCGAGCATCTTCCCAATCTGCGGCGCGATGTCGAGCGCATTGGCGTTCCTCAGCGGCACCACCTGCACCTGCTGGCCCGCAGCCGTGTCCACGCCGGCAATGATCGCGGCGATACGGCGCACGTTGTCCGCGTAATCGGTCACGACGAGCGTGTTGTTGCCCGGATAGGCGGCGATGGTGTTGTTCGGCGAGATGAGCGGACGCAGCACGGGCAGCAGGTTGTTCGCCGACTCGTTCCTCAGCGTGAACACCTGCGTGACCACCTGGTCGCCGCGCGCCGAGGGCGAGTTGCCGACATAGGTGGGCACGCCCTGCAGCTTGGCGTCGGCCTCGGGCACCACCTTGAGCACGCCATGATCCTGCACGAGCGCGAAGCCCTGCATGCGCAGCGCCGATTGCAGCGTCTTGAGCGCCTGGTCCTCGGGCACGGGGTTCTCGGAGACGAGATTGAGCTGCCCCTTCACGCGCGGATCGACAATGATCGTCTTGCCGGTGGCCGCGCCGATTGCCTTCGCCACCTGATCGATGTCGGCGTTGACGAAGTTGAGCGTGACCTGGGCGTGCGCAACTTGCGCCGCCATGAGTCCGCTCACGAGCAGCGCCGTGGCAACGCGACGCAAAGCCATACGATTTATTCTCATGGGTGTCATATCGAAGCCGGGGACGGACGCCGCCGGCCGGTCGTACTTATCGTGCTCAACGTGCTCAAAGTGATCGTCGCGGCTTGTCAGGCCAGGCAGCCCGCGGAACACGCTCGCAAGGACCGGCTTGATCGGCCCATCGGCGCCGCTCCTCCCGGCACCGGACGACCATCAAAAAATGCAACAGTAGCAGCTTTTCGTGTCGAATTTGTCACAAAGAAATAACGTCTGGGGATTTCCTCTAACTTGCGACAACGCGCCGAGGCATTTTGTAAGGATTGGGAACGGCATCGGTCCGAAGTCACAGCGCTTGCGCGCCGGCGGTCTGCGCCTTCCCCGCGCGGCGGCGGCTCGCGTGCCGTTTGGCCGGCTTGACGCGACTTCGTCTGCCGGTATGATACGGGCGGTCCACTGAGCGCAATGCTCAGCGCAGAGTACGCAGGGCAGGCACGGGTTTTCCCCATATCGGGCGGAGCAGGCCGCCGGCCTCGCGTAGGGCAACGTCCTTCTGCCATCCCATGAAAAAGGTTGCATCCGCCACGATTGTCGCTGCCCTCACGCTCGCCGCTGTCTGTGCGAGCGCGCCGGCACGCGCCGACTGTTTCGACGAGGCGGCCCGCTACCAGAAGGTCAATCCGCTCATTCTGCGCGCCATCGCCTGGCAGGAATCGCACAACACGCCTGACGCATTGCACAGGAATGCGAACGGTTCGGTTGACTACGGTGTGATGCAAATCAACTCGGTTCATCTGCCAACGCTTGCGCAATACGGCATTTCGTCGAGCACGCTCATGCAGCCGTGCAAGAACGTCTATATCGCCGCCTGGCATTTGCGTCAGAAGATGAACAAGTACGGCAACACCTGGGCTGCCGTGGGTGCATACCACTCCGAAACACCGGCATTGCGCGATCAATATGCGCAGCAAATCGCCGCCATCCTGCGCAAATGGAAATTGATGCCCTGAGCGGTGCGGCGCTGGCCGTCGTGCCGCGAGAGCGCTAGCGCGGCCAGGCCGCCGCGCTGGGCGCAGGTCCTAAGCGCAGCCGCGCCAAGCCCGGGCCGGGCGCGCACCGACCACGATCCGTCAGCGCGCCGCGCGCGCATGGTGCAAAATGCAGGCTTGCGCCGCCCTGGCCGCCTCCGGCATCCGCCGCACGCCTGGCCGGTCCGCGCGGCCCGACTTCCCGCCTTTCTTATCGCACATTGCAATGAATCAGCCGCCACTGCCCGTCACCGTGCTCTCCGGTTTTCTGGGCGCGGGCAAGACCACGTTGCTCAACCACGTCCTCGCCAACCGCGCCGGCCTGCGGGTGGCCGTGATCGTCAACGATCTGGCCGCCGTCAACATCGACGCCACACTCGTGCGCGACGCCGCTGCACTCTTGCACGTCGAGGAACGGCTCGTCGAGCTGTCCAACGGCTGCATCTGCTGCACGCTGCGCGACGACCTGCTCGCCGAGATCCGTCGCCTTGCCGATCCGGCGCTAGCCGGACAGCGTTTCGACGCCATCCTGATCGAGTCGACCGGCATCGCCGAGCCCATGCCTATCGCCGAAACCTTCACCTTCGCGGATGAAGACGGCGCCACGCTCGCCGACATCGCGCGCCTCGACACGATGGTGACCGTCGTGGACGCCTTCAACTTCCTGCGCGACTACGCGAGCGCCGACCCGCTCGCCGAGCGCGGCGTCGCGGCGAGCGACAACGACGACCGCACGATCGTCGAATTGCTGATCGAGCAGGTGGAGTTCTGCGACGTGCTCGTGCTGAACAAAGCCGATCTCGTGAGCGCCGACGAACTCGCGCGCCTGCAGCGCATTCTCGCGCGCATCAATCCGCGCGCCGTGCAGGTGGTGAGCCGCTTTGGCGAAGTGCCGCTTGCCGAAGTGCTCAATACGGGCCGCTTCGACTTCGACGCTGCAGCGAGCGCGCCCGGCTGGCTCGCCTCGCTGCACGAGCATGAGCATGGCGACGACGACGCCGCGCACGCGCACCACAGCGAAGCCGACGAGTACGGCATCGGCAACTTCGTCTATCGCGCGCGCAAGCCGTTCCATCCCGAGCGTCTGTGGGCGCTGCTCAACCAGGAGTGGAAGGGCGTGCTGCGCTCGAAGGGCTTCTTCTGGCTCGCCACGCGCAACGACGTGGCCGGCTCGCTCTCGCAGGCGGGCGGCGTGTGCCGCCACGGTCCGGCGGGCACCTGGTGGGCCGCGCAACCGCGCGAGGATTGGCCGCAGGACACCGAGCTGGAAAAGGAGATCGCGGCCGACTGGTTCGGCGACGCGAACGATACGCGCATCGGCGACCGGCGCCAGGAACTCGTGATGATCGGCGTCGATCTCGACCGCGAGGCGTGGCAGGCGAAGCTCGAGGCGTGCCTCGTGACCGACGCGGAATTCGCCGCGGGCCCCGACGCCTGGCAGGCGTATGCCGATCCGTTCCCGTGCTGGGATTTCGAGGACGACGATCACGACCACGGCGGCGAAGGCGAAATCGTCCATGGCCACGACTGAGTCACCATGCTGCGAATCCGTGCATCCGGATTCGCGGCCGCCCGCTGCATGCCTGAATCCGGCGGGCGAAAAAAAACCCGCCAGGGGCGGGTGTCAACTTAAAGCGGCAATGCCTTAGCGCTTGTTGACGGCGTCCTTGAACGCCTTGCCAGCCGTGAACTTGACGGTCTTGGCTGCGGGAATCTTGATGGTTTCGCCCGTCTTCGGGTTGCGGCCCGTGCGTGCCGCGCGCTTGCCCGAGCCGAAGCTGCCGAAGCCGATCAGTTGAACGGCGTCGCCCTTCGACACCGACTTCTTGATCACTTCGAGGAGCGTGTCCAGCGTCTCACCGGTTTGTGCCTTGCTAGCGCCCGTCTGTCCTGCGACGGCGTCGATCAGTTCCTGTTTATTCATTGAGATGTTCCTTTCTGTGTTTAGGTTGACACGAACAGCGCGAACGCGCCGATTATACGGTCGCGTGCCGCGCCGTCGAGCAGCATCGGATCCGGGGCACCCCGGCGATTTTCGTTGCGGCGGCCAGCTTCGCCACGACGTCCGTGCTGCCGCTTCCCTGGGCGGCGCTTGCTATGATAGCGCAGCGCAAACCCAATAACGACAAGGGTTTCGAAGATTTAGAGGGGTTCGCGCGGGTTTTACGCGCCGCTCGCGGGTTTTTGACGGGCGGCGCATGGCAAAAGCACACCGCCGTGCGCAGATTTAACCTTCCCGGCGTTGCGCAGCGCCAACGCTTTGTGCCCGCAAACCCAATGCCCACGGGGCTTTGCCGCCGCAGTTCCCGCTTCGAAACCCACCGTTTCCAGCCAACGCGCAAGTCATGACTGCCACACTGATCCCCGCCACGCTCGCCTTCCGCGAAGACGGCACGCCGTATTCGCCACGCTTTGACGACGTCTATCACAGCACTTTCGGCGCCTTCGAACAGGCCGAATACGTGTTTTTGCGCGGCAACAACCTGCCCGAACGCTGGCAGAACCGGCGCATTTTCACCGTGCTCGAGACGGGTTTCGGCATGGGTGTGAACTTCCTCGCGACGTGGGCGGCGTGGCGCAATGCGTCCGCGCGCTGCGAGCGCCTGCATTTCGTCTCGGTGGAAATGCATCCGTTTTCGCGCGACGATTTGCGCGCGGCACTCGACGCGGTGGTTGCGCACGCACCGCATTCGTCGGGCACAGAGGGCACATCAGGCACGTCGATCGCGCGTCTTGCGCACGAGCTCGTCGACGCCTGGCCGATGCTCGTGCCCGGCACGCACCGGCTCGAGTTCGAAGGCGGACGCGTCACGCTCACGCTCGCTTTTGGCGACGCGCTCGAGATGCTTCCCAAAATGTGGTTACGCGCCGATGCGATTTATCTCGACGGTTTCGCCCCGGCGAAGAATCCCGAGCTCTGGTCGCCGGCGATCTTCAAGGCGCTCGCGCGCGTCGCGGGCGAGGAGGCCACCTTCTCGACCTGGAGCAGCGCAGGAGACGTGAAGCGCGCGCTCGAGCAGAACGGCTTCGAATACCGCAAGACGACCGGCTTCGGCACGAAATGGACGATGCTGGTCGGCCGCTTTGCGCCGCGCTGGCGCGTGCGGCGCTACGAGCCGCCGCTGCCGCTAGCGCTCACCGAACGGCATGCGCTGGTGATCGGCGCGGGGCTCGCGGGTAGCGCGCTGGTCGAGCGGCTCGCGGCGCGCGGCTGGCGCGTCACGCTCGTCGAACGGCACGCGGCGCCCGCGCGCGAAGCCTCGGGCAATCCCGCGGGCGTGTTCCACCCGCTCGTCTCACGCGACGACAGCAGCGCATCGCGCATCACGCGCGCGGGGTTTCTCTACGCGCTGCGGCGCTGGGCCGCGCTCGATGGCGCGGCGCAAAGATCCGCGCATGGCGCAATCGAGGCGCCGGTGCGCTCACATGCAGGACTCCTGCATCTTGCTACGGATGACGAATCACAGGCCGTCGCTGCGGCGCTCGCATCATTTGGCTATCCCGAGGAATTCGTGCGCGGCGTCGACCGCGCAGAGGCCGAGTCGATTGCCGGCGTCGCGCTCGCGCAGGGCGGCTGGTTCTATCCGCGTGGCGGCGCGATCGATCCGGCCTCGCTGTGCCGCGCGCAAATTGCCGCGGCGTGTGCGCTCCCGGATGCGCAAGTCGACGTCCGTTACGGCGTGCAAATCGAGCGCATCGAGCGCGCGGGCGACACCTGGCAAGTCTTCGATGAAAGCGGCACGCTCGTCGCCCAAGCGGGCGTGGTGATTTTCGCCAACGCGCACGACGCCGCACGGGCCGCCGCGCTCGACTTCGCCCCCACGCGCAGCGTGCGCGGTCAGCTCACGCTGCTGGACGAGAGCCCGCTCGCGTCCCTGCGCGTACCCGTGATCGGCGACGGCTATGCGGTGCCGCTGCCCGGTGACGTGACGCTCGCGGGCGCCACCTACGAAGTCGACGACACCGATATCGCCCTGCGCGAAGCCGGGCACGTGGAGAACCTCGAGCGCGTCGCGCAGATGCTGCCGGGCCTGCAAGTCGCCGCCGCGAATGCGGCGGCCGGCGCACATCCGCGCGTCTGGCAAGGCCGCGTGGCCTTGCGCTGCGTCACGAGCGACCGTCTGCCGATGCTGGGCCAGCTCGGCGACGAGGCCGCTGCACGGCGCGACGCACAACGGCTCTCCGGCGCGTGGCCGCTCGACTTGCCGCGCGCCCAGGGGCTCTACGGCGCGTTCGCCTTCGGCTCGCGCGGGCTCGTGTGGGCCGCGCTCGGCGCCGAGCTCATCGCCTCGCAGCTCGAGGGCGAGCCGTGGCCCATCGAACGCGAGCTTGCCGAACAGGTCGATCCCGCGCGCTTCCTGCAACGCGCCTTGCGCCAGCGCAGTCTCTAGTCAGCCGCGCCAGCGGCGCCCCACGCACGCAATGCGTGCACGCCATTTTCCATACGAATACCAGCACGGTTGTCCACGCCAGCCTGTGGATAACCGCGCGGATTGCGGGCAAATCCAATGTGGACGCGATGTGGACGTAAACGGGGTAACTCGACGCCCTGGTCTCGCGGCCCAAAAGTTACTCTCCGATGCCAGCCCGACTCTCACACGCTACGCATGCGGTTGTGCGAATGCCAAGCCGATGATTCACATAGGTATACAGGGGTTATCCACAGAAAAACCCCGCCTTTGTTAACTTCTACTACGTATACATACGGTAAACCGTAAACCCGAAGCTGACGCCATCGCCGTCGGCCACAAAGGCGCCCAAGGTGCGGCTGCGCCCGCTCGAAAACCGTTCGCCACCGAACAGGCGCAACGGTCATTTTTTCCTTATCGTCGGAAAAGGTCGTCGAACACGGACGCATTTACCGGCTTTGCCAACTTTGCCGGCAGATCGGGACAACTGCAAAAAAGCTATGGCACAATCGCCGTTCTTTTCCGCGTCATGCGCCACAACAGATGGCCGACGTGTCCAAGGAACGGATGCCGCTTGTCCTGAATCTGAGTGCTCAGGAGAGTCGGCAGCGTTCGTTCACCCAACGCGGGCGCTGACAAACCACAAGAAAGCGCCCGTACCGGCTGTTCGCCGCGCGAGCGGCGCCGGTGCAGAGCTTTCCCGCTGTTGTCCGTCGTGTCTGGCCGCCACCTGATCGGGTTGCGAGCCTGGGCGCCCCGTCTGTCAGCGCTTGCAGCGTCAAGAGCGTGGCATGGCGCACGGGGCCTGGCGCCCGACGCGATAACGCGGGCGCAACCGTAGCGCGAGGCGCCTCGCGCGGTTGCGTCGCCCGCGCTGCGCCGGTCCGGCACGCGGCTTGCCTGTGTGCCGGGCGCGAGATGTCAGGTGTAGTGATGTCGAGCCGGACAGCCGGACTGTCTTCTGTGTCGACCAGCGTGGTCGCTTTGGCTGCTGGCCGGAGTGCGTGCTTCAGCACTGATTCCGGCCCCATGCAAAGCGCTTGCTCTGGTCCCATGCAGAGCTGTCGATCGGACCCGGGGCTTCGGCCCTGGACCACAGTAAGTGCTTCAGCACATGCTGCGTGTCCCGCGAAGCGCCGGGGGCCGATCCCATGCAAGATGTTCTGCCAAGGAGAAGCCATTACGATGAAGTCGGCGTTTTCGTTCTTTCCGAGCTGGCCGCTGCAGCCAGACGGCATATTCTGGGCGGGGCTCGCGCTGCTCGCCGCCGGTCTCGTCGGCGAGCTGTGTTATCGCGCCTGGCGGCTGCCGCGTATTTCGGGCTACGCGATCATCGGGCTGATTGCCGGCTCGGCGGGCTTTGGCGTGATCGGCCTGGAAACGGCCGACGCCGCGCGGCCGCTGCTCGATGTCGCGCTCGGCCTGCTGCTGTTCGAACTCGGCAGCCGGCTCGACTTGCGCTGGATCCGCCGCAACCCGTGGCTCATCCTCTCGAGCCTCGCCGAAGCCACGCTGACCTTCGTGCTCGTGCTCGTCGTGCTGCTGTTCCTCTCGGTGCCGGCGATGGTCGCCATCGTCGTGGCCTCGATCGCCATGGCGACTTCACCGGCGATGGTGATCCAGCTCAAGACCGAGCTGCGCGCCGAAGGCCAGGTCACGCAACGCCTGCTCACGCTCACAGCGCTCAACAGCATGTATGCGGTCGTGATCGAAAAGCTCGCGTCGGGATGGTTGCACCAGGAGATCTATGGCAACGTTTTCGCCACCATCCTGCAGCCGCTCTACCTGCTGGTCGGCTCGATCGTGGTCGCCTATATCCTCGCGCGTGCCTGCACCTTGTTCTACCGGCACCTGAGCCCGCAGGACGAGCATTCGTTCGTCGCGCTGTTCGGCCTCGTGCTGCTGGCGATCGCCGTGGCGCACCTGCTCAAGCTCTCGACCATCCTGAGCCTGCTGGCCGCGGGCATCATCGTGAAGAATCTCGAGGCGCGGCCGCAATTGTGGCCACAGCATTTCGGCACCGCCGGGTGGCTGCTCACCGTGATCCTGTTCGTGCTCACGATGACCACCTTCGAATGGCACGACATTCTCGTCGGCGGCGTGGCCGCGGCGGGGCTTATCGTCGCGCGGTTCGTGGCGAAACTCGTCGGTGTGCTGATCTTCGCCAGGCCGAGCGGACTCGAATGGAAGCAGGGCGTCGCGCTCGGGATTGCGCTCACGCCCATGTCCGCGCTGGCGCTCCTGCTCGTGGAGGACACCTACGATCTTTACCCGTCGTTCGATCCGCGCCTGCGCGCGATCATGATGTGCGCCATCGTCGTGCTGCAGCTGATCGGGCCGTGGCTTGTCTACCGCGCGCTTGCGCTCGTCGGCGAACGCGGCGAAAAGTGAATGCGGCGGCCCCCGGCCGCCTGGTAACACCGCCCGCCGCCCGGCGCGCCGACATGACAATCGGCATCCCGGGCGGCGCGGCCGAAAGAGGGGATGTCATGTCACTGGAAACTTTTGTCGATTCGAAGCCGTTCACGTTCGGCGTCGAACTCGAAATGCAGGTCGTCAACACGCACGATTACGATCTGACCAAGGCCGGCAGCGACCTCATGCGCCTCATCAAGGATCAGGAGATCCCGGGCAACATCACGCCCGAGATCACCGAAAGCATGATCGAGCTCTCCACGGGCATCTGCACGCACCATGAGCAGGCCGTGGCCGATCTGCGCAAGATCCGCGACGTGCTGGTCGCCGCCGCCGACCGTCTGAACGTCGGTCTGTGCGGCGGCGGCACGCATGCGTTCCAGCAGTGGAGCGACCGGCGCATCGTCGATACGCCGCGCTTTCAGTACCTTTCGGAGCTGTACGGCTACCTCGCGAAGCAGTTCACGGTGTTCGGCCAGCACGTGCATATCGGCTGTCCGGACGCCGACAGCGCGCTGTTCCTGCTGCATTCGCTCTCGCGCTTCATTCCGCACTTCATCGCGCTGTCGGCATCGTCGCCGTACGTGCAGGGCGTGGACACCGGATTTCATTCGGCACGGCTGAATTCCGTGTTCGCGTTTCCGCTGTCGGGCCGCGCGCCGTTCGTGCTCAGCTGGGAGGAGTTCAAGGAGTACTTCTCGAAGATGGTGCATACGGGCGTTGTCAACAGCATGAAAGACTTCTACTGGGACATCCGCCCGAAGCCGGGCTTCGGCACGATCGAGGTGCGCGTGATGGACACGCCGCTCTCGGTCGAGCGCGCGGCCGCGATCGCCTGCTATATCCAGACGCTCGCGCGCCATCTGCTGATCGACCGGCCGATCCAGCCGCTCGAGGACGATTACCTCGTCTACACGTTCAACCGCTTCCAGGCATGCCGTTTTGGCCTCGCCGGCACCTGCGTCGATCCGCAGACGGGCGAGCGCCGCACGATTTCCGAAGACATTCTGGCCACGCTCGACAAGATCGCGCCGCACGGCGAGGCGCTCGGCTCAACGCGCGCGCTGGCCGAAATCGGCACGATCGCGCGCGCCCAGACCAACGATGCGACCTGGTTGCGCGGTGTGGTCGCCGAGGAAAAATCGCTGCACGAGGCGGTGCGGCAACAATGTTTGCGCTGGCGCGCCTGAGCGCGCGGGCTGGCCATCCGGCCAGGGCGGCGCGGGCCCGGCCGCGGGATGAGCAGGCCAGGTGTGCCATCCGGGCAACGTCGTAACGAGGGAAAGCGCACGAAAAAAGAGGGCAGCCCGCGGGCTGCCCTTGCATTTTTAGAGCGGTTCGCGGAATCTTGTGCTGGATGAAAAAAAGATTTTTTTGTCCCAGGCAAGATACCAGGGGGTTCTTATTTTTTTGATGTTCGCGTATACAGAGTCAATCGTTGCTGGCCTGATGGACCCCATCCTGTGGGTAACCTTCAAAATGCCTGAAAACTCAATGGCCTGCGTGCGCGGCTCACGGGTAGACTTCAGTTGCGCGAGCAGAAAAAATGAGGGATAACCAGGTAACGGTGGACGCCGATATTGAGCATCATCAAGATTTAGTCCACATACCAATGGTGTACTTACCAACTGGTTATCCACAATTCGCATTGGATAAGTTAGCTGTGCGATTCGCCACTCTCGCATAGAATATCGGTTTGCTGAGCAGGCGCGAGGTTGGGAAGGACACTTTGGGCCTGCAGGCGAGACGAAATGACTGTGCGCAGCGTGCGTTTCTTGCGCCGGCGAAGCAGGAATTTTTTGAGATGGTGCGGCCGATTTCCTGGAATCGGGCGCGAACTTTCCCACAAGGCCGTCGCCCGGTGCGGCGGCTGACGATGCAGCGCAAGCTGCCAATAACCAGCGAAAGACTATGAGCGAAGGCGTATACGGAGAGCAGGCAGCCGGGCGGGTGACCCATAGCCTGTTGCGACTTAGCACGGCAATGCGGAGCCAGGCGTGGGACTGGGCCGAAGGGGCAGGACTCACGCCGACCCAGGGCGAAATTCTCGTGCTGCTGATGCAGCGCAAGGGGCCGATGCGCCTCGGCGAGATCGCCCGTGAGACGGCGCTGACTGCCGCCACGACCAGCGATGCGGTGAGCACGCTCGAAACCAAGGGTCTCGTCGAAAAGCGCCGTGCGCTCGACGACGGCCGCGCGCTCGCGGTGCGCCTCACCGCGCGTGGCCGTACGGCCGCGAAGAAGGCCGCGCAATGGCCTGACTTCCTCTCGAAGGCCGTCGGCACGCTGCGCGCCGACGAGCAGTCGGCGGTCTACCGCACGCTGCTCAAGACGGTCTACGTGCTGGAGTCGCAGGAAGCCATGCCGCAGCATCGCATGTGCCTCACCTGCTCGCACTTCGAGCCGAGCAAGAACCCGAAGAAGACGCCGCATCGCTGCGGGCTGCTGAAGATCGACATGTCCGACACCGACCTGCGTCTCGATTGCTCGGTGTACGAACAGGCCGACGCGACGACGCAGAAGAAGAACTGGAAGATCTTCGCGGCGTAATGCTCCAGCGGGTCTGGCGGCCGTTCTCGGCTGCGTGACCCGCTCGCCCGAAGGATCCGGTTCTCGTCCGGTTTGGCCGTGCACGCGGCGCGTTTGCGCCGGCGTGCTTATCGTTGCACGCACGTGCGTGCTCCAGCGTGTGCTTTTCGTGTGATTCCGGCATGCATTCCGCATGCTGCTCGCGCGAGGCGTTGCATTGTGTAGCTGACCCAGGGATTTGCCGATGAATCGCGAAGTATTGGCCATTCGCCACGTATATTTCGAGGACCTCGGCAGTTTCGAGCGCGTGCTCGGCGAGCGCGGGCGTCCGGTGCGCTATGTCGATGTCGGCTTTGCGCGCGTCGGCGCGCTCAATCCGGTTTCCGCTTCATTGATGGTGATCCTCGGCGGTCCCATCAATGCCTGCGACGATGCACGCTACCCCACTCTTGGACCCATCGCCGGGCTGATCGAAAAGCGGATCGCCGCCGGTCTGCCCACGCTCGGCATTTGTCTAGGGGCCCAGCTCATCGCGCGGGTGCTCGGTGCGCGTGTCTATGCCGCCGGGCATCAGGAAATCGGCTGGACGCCGCTCACGCTGACCGAAGCGGGCCACGCGTCGGCGCTGCGGCACGTCGATGGTGCATCCTCCTCGATGCTGCACTGGCATGGCGACACGTTCGATCTGCCGCAAGGCGCGACGCGTCTCGCGTCCACGCCGCTGTGCGAGAACCAGGCGTTCTCGTGGGGCTCGCATGTGCTCGGGCTGCAATGTCATCCCGAAGTGCGCGCCGACCGCTTCGAGCCCTGGCTGATCGGCCATGCCGCCGAGATCGACGCGGCGGGCATCGACGTCAACGCACTGCGTGCGCAGACTGCCCACCACGGTCCGCGTCTCGAAGCGCAGGCGAGCCGCATGTTCGGCGAATGGCTCGACGCCGTCGACAACGCGAATACCAGCGTACCCGCGAAGTCGCCCTGAGGCTTCGGCCTCTTCTCCCTTTTCCAGCGCGCGCACGCTGGCTGCTGCGCGTCTTGCCCATGGCGTGCTTTGCGCTCGCTTTGCAGCGGGTTTGCGGCTGTTCTACTCCTGCGTCGCGCCTGTGAGCGTTGCCAGCGCCTCTCAAAGGCGCGTGCTATTCTCGAACGCTCCCACCACCGTTCGCACTCCTCCCATGAGCAAGCTCTTCACTCCGCTCGAGCTGCGTGGCGTGACGCTCGCCAATCGCATTGTCGTATCGCCGATGTGTCAATACTCGGCGGTGCGAGGTGAGGCCACCGACTGGCACATGATCCACCTCGGCCATCTCGCGCTTTCGGGCGCGGCGATGCTGTGCATCGAAGCGACGGCTGTCGAGCCGGACGGCCGCATCACGCCCGGCGACCTCGGCCTCTGGGACGACGTGACCGAAGCCGCACTCGAACCGGTGATCGCCGCCATACGGCGCTATTCGCCGATTCGCATCGCCATGCAGATCTCGCACGCGGGACGCAAGGCGTCGAGCCACGTGCCCTGGGAGGGCGGCCAGCTGATTTCCGTGGCCGACGGCGGCTGGTTGCCGCACGCGCCCTCCGCGCTGCCGCACAAGGCCGATGAAACGCCGCCGCTTGCGCTCGATACGGCCGGCCTGAACCGCGTGCGCAATGCGTTTGCAGCGACGGCGCGACGGGCCGCGCGGCTTGGCATCGATGCGCTCGAAGTCCACGCGGCGCATGGCTATCTGCTGCATCAATTTCTCTCGCCGATCGCCAATCAACGCACCGACGAATATGGCGGCTCGCTCGAAAACCGCATGCGCTTTCCGCTCGAAGTGTTCGACGCGGTGCGCGCGGAATTTCCGGACGATCGTCCGGTTGGCGTGCGGGTATCGGCAACCGATTGGGTCGAAGGCGGCTGGACGCCCGAAGACACGGTCGTGTTCGCGCAGGCGCTCAAGGCGCGCGGGGCGGACTGGGTCGACGTGTCGTCGGGCGGTGTTTCGCCGTTGCAGAAGATTCCACTCGAGCCCGGATATCAGGTGCCGTTCGCGCGCAAGGTGAAGCAGGAGACCGGCGTGAATACGGTCGCGGTGGGTCTCATCACCGATCCATTGCAGGCCAATCAAATCCTCGAAGACGGCGAGGCCGACATGATCGCGATGGCGCGCGCGATGCTCTACGATCCGCGTTGGCCATGGCATGCCGCCGCACAACTCGGCGCGAGTGTGAACGCGCCGCCGCAGTACTGGCGCTCGCAGCCTCGCGAGCACAAGGCGCTCTTCGGCGAGACGACGCTCGGCCAGCGCTGAACCGGTAGCGCCCGCGAGTGGCGCGCGAGTTGAACGGAAGAGGGGCTAACGTGTACGATGCCGGTTGCGGTGCGCGTCTCGATTGAACGCGTGCTCATGAGCGCGGCGCCGACAAGGCGCCGCGTTTGCATCGAAAGCTGACTTCACAAGGATTCATTCAATGAGTGTACGCAGGATCGTCGTGCGCCAGTCGGGCGTACACGGCAAGGGCGTATTTGCGGCCGGAGCGATCGAGGCTGGCGAGCGCCTGATCGAATACAAGGGCGAACGCATCTCGTGGAAGGAAGCATTGCGGCGTCATCCGCATAATCCCGACGAACCGAATCACACCTTCTATTTCGCCCTCGACGACGGCGACGTGATCGACGGCAAGGTGAGCGGCAACAGTGCGCGCTGGATCAATCATTCGTGCGCGCCGAATTGCGAAGCCGAAGAGATCGACGGTCATGTGTACATTCACGCGCTGCGCGATATCGCCGAAGGCGAGGAGCTCTTTTACGACTACGGCCTCGTGATCGACGCGAAGCAGACCAAGAAGCTCAAGCGCGAATACGAATGCCGCTGCGGCGCGCGCAAGTGCCGCGGCACGATGCTCGCCCCGCCCGAGGAGGGCAAGGGCGGCAAGGCGAAGAAGGGCAAGAAAAAGAAGTGAGCATGGCGGCCGGCGGGGCCGTGCATGCGTGTTGTCATTACCGCTGAAATGAATATGGGCCGCAAAAGTTGCGGCCCATATTTTTTCTGGATGCTGGACGCTGGACGTGAAGCGAATCGCGCCGCGTCAGTTATCGACCGGCGCCTGGTGCGTTGGCTTTTTCGCGGGCCATTGGGTCGATCGTGCAGATTGTGCGTCGGGAGTCGCTTGACGATCGTCGGCGTGCGGCGCACTCATGCCCAGCGCGTGATCGCCCGCCACCGTCTCCTTCGTGCGCTTTATCTGCTTGCCGTCTTTCGCTTCGAGTGCGGGACGGTTCGTGAGTGGCACGCGCACGATGAAACGCGCACCGCCTTCCGGCGCGTCTTCGTAGTGCACGCTGCCACGATGCAGCGTCATGATGTCGTGCACGATCGCGAGGCCGAGGCCCGCGCCGCTGTCCACGCCACTCTCGGTTTGACCGTCGCCGCGGAAGAAGCGCTTGAAGAGATCGGCCTGCTGCATTTGCGGCACGCCGCGGCCGTTGTCTTCGACGACGATCTCCGCCATCGGCACGCCATCGGCGAGCGTCTCGGTCACGGTGACGGTGATGCGCCCACCCTCGACGCGCGCGGGCGGCAAATACTTCAGCGCGTTGTCGAGCAGATTGGCGATGACTTCGCGCAGCAGCACGGGGTTGCCGCGCACCATCAGCGGCGTGTCGTTCTCGGGGTCGTCGAGGCGCTGGAAGCCGAGGTCGACGTGGCTCGCGAGCGCGCGCGGCACCCACTCGGCGCCGGTCTCGAATGCCAGCGCGGCCATGTCGATGTCGACGAAGCGCGCCGCCTGCTCGCCTGGCTCGGCGCGCGCGAGCGAGAGCAGCTGATTCGACAGACGCACCGCGCGGTCGGCGGCGGCGCGCAGCTCGCGCACGGCGTCGCTGACCTTCTGCGGCTCGCGTGCGTTGACCGCTTGCTCGGCATGCAGCTTGACGGCCGTGAGCGGCGTGCGCAACTGATGCGCGGCGTCGGCGATGAATTTGCGCTGGGCGTCGAGCGCGGTCTTCAGACGCCCGAGCAGTGCGTTGAGCGCACCGGTGAGCGGACGAATCTCGACCGGCACGAAGGTCTCGTCGACGGGTTCGAGGGAGGTGTGCGTCTGTCGATTGAGCGAGTCGGCGAGATCGGTGAGCGGGTTGAGCTGCTGGTTCACCACGCGCCAGACGATCGCCCAGCCGGCGAGCAGGAGCAGCAAGAGCGGCATCATGATCGCCACGAGGAATTCGGCGGCGATGCGCGCGCGGTGATGCACGGGCTGGCCCACCTCCACGACGATGGGATTGCCTTTGGCCTGCGGCACGCGCACCTGCGCGACGCGCACGCTCACGCCCTTGTAGACGGTCTCGAACACGAACGCATAGTGCATGCGGCGCACGTTGGTGCCTTGCAGCGGCAGGTCGTGGTCGCCGGCGATTTCGGTTTCACCGTCGCTGATGCGGTAGACGAGGTGCTCGACGGGGTCGGAGAACATCGCCTGGGCGAGCGGCGGCACAGTGATGGGCGCCTCGGGACCGGCGATCTGGATCTGTTTGGAAATGGCGGTGGCGAGGTCGGCGAGCGAACGGTCGACCACGTGCTGTGTGTATTGCCACGCGAGCCAATAGGCAATCAGGCCGCTCATCAGTGCGAGCAGCGAAAGGGGAGCGGCGAGGCGCCGCAATAGCGTGCGCCGCAGGCTCGTTGCGGCCGGTAGGGACATGGTCGGTTCGGGCGATGTAGGGGTCACGGGCGCGGCGCAGCGTCTTCGGGGCTGCGTGCCGCGCGGGCTCGGACCCATTTTACGCGGGTGGACGGGCGCGCGGCAGACCGGCGCTGGCCAGGGCGTCGCCGTGGCGCTTCGAGGTGTCTTCCGGGGGGCTGTTTGTGTGGCCGTATGCGTGGCCGCGCGACGCTCAGGCGTGCTGCGAGGCTGCCTGGCGGGCGCCACGGGCTTCAGCCTGGCGCGTGGCCAGGCTGGAAGCTCGAGCGGGGCGTGTGGGAGCGCATGCGGACATGCACTCCTGATCTGGCGCCTGACGGCGCGCGAGGGGGCTTGTGCGGCCCAAGCGGCCTTGGGTGCCTTGAGGGGCCGGAGGGGCCGGAGGGGCCTTAAGCGGCCTGGCGGATTTCCTGCAGCAGATAGCCGAAGCCACGCACCGTGACGATCTCGACACGGCAGTTCTCGAGCTTCTTGCGCACGCGGTGCACGTAGACTTCGATCGCGGTGTCGCCGAGATCGCCGCCGAAGTGCGTGAGGTGGTCCTGCAGTTGTGCCTTGCTCACGACGCGGCCATGACGCAGCAGCAGCATTTCGAGCACAGCGAACTCGCGCGGCGAAAGCTCGAGCGGCTTGTCGTCGTTGAAGATGCGGCGGTCGACGCCCGACAGGCGCACGCCGCCGAGCGAGACTTCGGGACGCGGCACGTCGCCGTGCGGGCCGCTGCGGCGCATCACGGCGCGAATACGCGCTTCGAGCTCGGCCGGTTCGAACGGCTTGAGCATGTAGTCGTCGGCGCCCGAATTGAGGCCCTGGACGCGGTCGTTCAGTTCGTCACGTGCGGTGAGCACGATGACGGGCGTGTGCCGGTTGCTCTGACGAAAGCGCGAGAGCAGCGTCATGCCGTCGATGCCGGGCAGGCCGAGGTCGAGAATCACGAGCTCATGCCGGTTCTGCGTCAGTGCCTGTTCGGCGAAGATGCCGTCGTGGACCATGTCGACCGTGAAGCCGGCTTGTTCGAGGCTGGACTGGATGCCGCGTGCGATGGGGCGGTCGTCTTCGATCAGAAGGAGTCGCATGGAATTCGCTCAAGTACAAATGGGTTTAGCAGTCAGGCATGCGCGATCAACTTCTGGCGCAACCGCTCGCCCTCGAGTGGCGATGAACTTGCGTTGTGCCAGGAGACGCGCTCCAGGCCCTATGCGCTGCTGATTGTACAGCGTCAGAACGTCATCTCACCGGAACGTTTGGACCCCATTGAAAGGGCTGCCTGGGAGTCTTACGTATCCTTCAAGAATGGCCTTCAAAGCTGAAGGTTTGGACGCCTGATACCCTGCATTATGCTTTCATTGCAGCGCGTTTGCGTGCTGCGCGCCGTACGGGCTTCTACCTGGCGCACGACGCACGATGCACGCAAAGCGCTTGCACGTTTTTTATTCAGGCAGAGGCCGTGAGCGGGCCGGGCGCGATCGAGTCGATGAAGCGCGCGAGTTCGATGTCGCGCGCCGTGAGGCCGTCGGCCTCATGGGTCGAAAGGGTGATTTCCACGCGGTTGTAGACGTTGAACCACTCGGGATGGTGGTTCATTTCCTGCGCCTTGATCGCCACGCGCGTCATGAAGCCGAAGGCTTCGTTGAAATCGGCGAAACGGAAATGGCGCTGAATGGCGTCGCGGCCCGCGACGGCGTCCCAGCCGCGCAGTTCGGCGAGTTGCGTGGCGCGCTCTTCGGATGTGAGTCGGTTGATCATCGTGGCACCTGTATGCGTTATGTCTGTTTCGGGCCCGGCAAACGCGCCAGGCCGATGAGCCATTTTTTCACGGATGTGCGCCACGCGCGAGCGCACCCGGCGGCGCTGCGGCAATTCGCGGCCGGCGGTCGGTCAGGTCGCTGGCGTGGCGCGTGCATGGCGTACGGGAAGCGCCGCCGGCCGTGCTGAGGCTCGCGGCGCCCGCCGCTCAGACGTCGCCGCCTTCGAGCCAGCCTTCGCCTGTGCCGCGGGTGTACACCGTGTCGCTATCCAGCACGTCGCCGGCGGTGTAGGGCTCCACCGCGATGAGCGGCGCGGGATCGGCGAGATGCGCGGCCATGCCGGCGCCAAGCGCGTCGAACAACTGCGCGAACGAGTCGATCACGAAGTAGGTCTTCTGGAACGTGTCGATGCGATAACGCGTGCGCAGCACGCGCTCGAGGTCGAAGGCCAGCCGGTTGGGCGCGGCGCTTTCCACGCTATAGAGCGACTCGCCCTTGCTCGACACGATGCCCGCGCCATAGATCTTCACGCCTTGTGTCGTGCTTGTATCGCCGCTTGTGTCACGCATCAGGCCGAATTCCACCGTGTACCAGTAGAGGCGCGCGAGCAGCGGCAGCGCGCGTTCGTCCACGGCAAGCGCGGCACGGCCGTAGGCGTGGATCGCATCGGCGAACACGGGGTCGGTGAGGAGCGGCACGTGGCCGAACAGGTCGTGAAAGCAGTCCGGCTCCTGCAGGTAATCGAGCTGATCGGGACGGCGCATCCACCACGTCACCGGAAAGCGGCGGTGAGCCAGGTGCTCGAAGAAGATGCGATCGGGCACGAGCCCCGGCACCGCCACGATGCGCCAGCCCGTGGCGGCCATCAGGCGCTCGCTCACGGCCTCGAAGTCGGGCACGTGCGCGACGTTCAGCCCGATCCGCTGCGCGCCTTCGATGAACGCCTCGCACGCGCGGCCTTCGAGCAGCGCCATCTGTCGCCGGTAGAGCTGGTCCCAGACCGCGTGATCGACCGCGCCATAGCGCTCGAGCGGCTGGTCGATGGTGAAGTCAGGGCGGGTTTCCAGGCCCGCGTCGAACTGCTCCTGCAGTTTCGCGGTGGCGGCGATGGCCATGTTCGTAACGCTCCAATAAAAGCACTTGCTGATACGCAAGTCTAGAGCGGTTCGAGCGCGGGATGCGCGCATTCTGGGTGGATATTGGCTTGTGTATGCAATAATCGAGCATCAATAAGTCAATCAATGCAGGATTTTTTCATGCTCGAACTCGATCACTTCGATCTCGCGCTGCTCGACGTTTTGCAGCGCTTCGGCCGCGCCACGCATCAGCAACTCGGCGAGCAGGTGCCGCTCTCGCCCTCGCAGATCGGCAGGCGGTTGCAGCGGCTGGAGGCTTCGGGCGTGATCGACGGCTATCGCGTCGTGCTGCGGCCCGAAAAGCTCGGCCTTGGCGTGACCGCGTTCACGAGCCTGAAATTGAAGCACCACGGGGATTCGATCATCGAGCAATTCCAGCAGCAGATCGACGTGCTGCCGGAAGTGCTCGAATGCCATGCCGTGGTGGGCGACGCCGACTATCTGCTGCGTATCGTGGCGCCGGATCTGAACGCGCTGTCGTCGTTCGTGATGAAGAAACTGATGCGGGTGCCCGGCGTGGACAGCGTGCGCTCGAACATCGTGCTCACGACCTTCAAGCGCAACGGCCCGCTGCCGCTCGGGCATCTGGAGCCGGGTGCGCCGGCGCCTTGATGCAAGCGCGGTGCGCCGCCGGGTGCCCCTGGGTCTCGTGAACGAGATCTGGTCACCGTCAGCGGGCGCTCATCGGATACTCAAGCCGCGGCGGCCGGCGTGTTGAGCAAATCGACGTAGGCTACGGCCACCAGATCGCTCTCATCCACGCCGAGCTGCCGGAACATGGCGTGCGCTTCGGCTTCGCCGCCTTGTTCGTCGTCCTCGGGCCCGAGCACCACTTCGAGCTCGACGAAGTCACCCAGCCCGTCCACGCGATCCAGATGGATGCGCGTGCGGCCGGCCAGATATACGTGGCGTTCCTTCGAGACGATGCCGCGCGTCGTGAGCGCCGTGGCGAGCAGCGAATGCATCGCCTCGGCATTGGTGACGGGACTGCGCGTGTAGTACGAGGCCTTCGGGCCGTCGCGGTCGTCGCGCTGGTAGAAGATCAGCTCGGGCGGCGTGCCGTCGTCGAACTGGCGCAGCTTCAGGCGTCCGCGCGGCACGTCGTAGAAGAAGTCCTGCTGGCGAAAGATCAGCGGTGCATCGGATGCGAGCTGGGCGGCACGCTCGCGCAGGGCGTCGAAATGACGGGCGCGGGCTTTGATTTCGATGTTGCGGGCCATGCAAGGCTCCTGTGGAACGGGGGAACGATAGGCGGGGGCGCGGAACGCTCCGCGCCTGGATGCCTGTGCTCGCATGAGTCAGGCGTGTGAAAAACGCGGAGCGAATAGCGAATCTAGCAAAACTTGTGTGACCGCGCTGTTACACCGACGAACAGCGCGCGTCGCGATAGATCAGACAAACACTGCGCCATGCGCCGCGCGTTCATGAGCGCGGCTCATATCGCCCACTGCGTCTCGATGACCTTGAGTGCAGCCGCGATGGTGGGCTCGTCGCGCCGCGCGGCCAGCGTGATGAAGGTGAGCTCGGTGGGCACCGTCACGCCTTCGACGATGGTGAGCGCATGGGCATGCGCCTCGGCGAGCGCGGTCGCGTCGCGCGCGAGCGAGAGACCCACGCCCGATTTCACGAGGTCGATCATCGAGGGCTCCTGGTCCACCTCGGCGACTTTCACGGGCTTCGCGTGCGCGGCTTCGAAGCGCACCGAGAGCAGCCGGTTGTGCGCCGATGCGGGCGGCGTCCAGATCCATGGCAGCGCTGCGAGCGCGCGCCAGTCGTGCGCACCCTTGACGCGGTCCTTCCAGCCGGCGGGCGCGAGCACGCGGTATTGAAAGCGCGTGAGCGTGATCGTGTGGAAGATGTCGGGGTCGGGGCTGGGCTGGCCGATGTAATAGCCCACGTCCAGTTCGCGCGCGCGCACCTGGTCGAGCACCCAGCCCGACATGCCGTGACGCAGTGCCGTCTCGATCTGCGGCCAGGTTTCCACGAGCTGATGCAGGAAGCCGCCGAGCCGCAGAAACGTGGGGTCGAGAATGGTGCCGATGCGCAGCCGCCCGCGCACCTCGTGGCGCAGCGCGGCGGCGGCGCGTTGCACGTCGCCGGCGGCGGTGAGCGCGCGCTCGGCGTGCGGCAGCAGCGCCTGTCCGTCGCGCGTGAGCACGAGGCCATGCGAGGTGCGGGTGAACAGCGTGACGCCCAGTGTCTCCTGCAGGTGCTTGATCTGCAGGCTCACGGCCGGCTGCGTCAGATGCAGGTGCGTTGCCGCGCGCGTGAGATTGCCCTCGCGCGCGACCGTCACGAACGCGCGTAACAAGGTCAGGTCCATGCGCTGATATTAACGCGCCTTATATCTCAGTTGAGGATTAATCATTGGATCGACGATACCTCGCGCGATTACGCTAATCGGTATCCATCGAGCGTTCGTTGTCTGTCGTTGCGCATGGCAACACGCAAAACAAGCATAAGCGCGGCATAAGCCGCCATGGCTCACAGGAGACACATCATGCCCGCACTGAGCGATGCATCGGCAGGGCGCCGCCTCGAAGGCGAATTCGACTACGTGATCGTCGGCGCCGGCACGGCGGGCTGCGTCCTCGCCAACCGCCTGACGCAAGACCCCGACGTCTCTGTTCTGTTGATCGAAGCGGGCGGCAAGGACGACTATCACTGGATCCACATTCCGGTCGGCTACCTGTATTGCATCGGCAATCCGCGCACGGACTGGCTGTACAAGACCGCGGCGGAGAAGGGCCTCAATGGCCGCGCGCTCTCGTATCCGCGCGGGCGCGTGCTCGGTGGATCGTCGTCGATCAACGGCATGATTTATATGCGCGGCCAGCGCGAAGACTACGACGCGTGGGCGCGTGTGACCGGCGACTCGGGCTGGTCGTGGGATGCGGTGCTGCCCGTGTTCCGCGGCAGCGAGGACTATCACGGCGGCGCGAACGCGTATCACGGCGCGGGCGGTGAATGGCGCGTCGAGAAACAGCGCCTGAAGTGGAAGATTCTCGAATCGTTCGCGCGGGCCGCCCAGGAACAGGGCATTCCCGCCACCGACGATTTCAATCGCGGCGACAGCGGCGGCCCGAACGGCGGCGTGGGCTACTTCGACGTGAACCAGAAGCGCGGCATACGCTGGAATACGTCGAAGGCGTTTTTGCGCGCCGCCATGAAACGGCCCAATCTCACTGTCGTCACGGGGGCGCTCACCGAGCGTGTGATCTTCGAGGGCACGCGCTGCGTGGGCGTGGAATATCGCGGCGACGTTGCGTATGTCGCGCGGGCGCGCTGCGAAGTCATCCTGAGCGCGGGCGCGGTGAACTCGCCGCAACTGCTCGAGCGCTCCGGCGTCGGCGATGCCGCGCGGCTTGCGCGGCTCGGTGTCGGTGTCGTGCAGGACTTGCGCGGCGTGGGCGAGAACCTCCAGGACCATCTGCAACTGCGCATGGCGTTTCGCGTGAACGGCGTGCGCACGCTCAACACGGCTTCCGCGCACTGGTGGGGCAAGCTGATGATTGGGATGGAGTACGCGCTGTTTCAGAGCGGCCCGATGTCGATGGCGCCTTCGCAACTCGGCGCGTTCGCCAAATCGGATGCGAATATGGCGCGCCCCGACTTGCAGTATCACGTGCAGCCGCTCTCGCTCGATCGCTTCGGCGAGCCGCTGCATCGCTTCAACGCATTCACGGCGTCGGTCTGCAATCTGCGGCCCACGTCGCGCGGCAGCATTCATGCGGTGTCGGCCGACCCCAAGGACGCGCCCGTGATTGCGCCGAACTATCTGTCGACCGAGGAGGACTTGCGCGTGGCCGCCAATGCCATGCGTCTCACGCGGCGCATTGCGGCTTCGCCCGCGCTCGCGCGCTATCGGCCCGAAGAGATTTTGCCGGGGCCCGCTTTCGAGAGCGAGGCGCAGTTGCGCGAGGCGGCCGGCAACGTGGGCACGACGATCTTCCATCCGGTGGGCACCTGCCGCATGGGCCGCGCCGACGATGCCGACGCCGTGGTCGATGCGCGTCTGCGCGTGCGCGGCGTGCAGGGTTTGCGTGTCGTGGACGCATCGGTGATGCCGTTCATCACCTCGGGCAACACCAATTCGCCCACGCTGATGATCGCCGAGCGCGCCGCACAGATGCTGCGCGAAGACCGTCGTGCGGGCGCGTCCACGAACGTGCGCAACGATGCCGCGGCATCGGCGACGCCTGCGTGAAGCGCACGCTTAACATCGGAGACCGGCACGTGAGCGAGCCAGGCGAGCATCGGACCTGAGCAGGATCGGGGCGCCGTCATTCACAACGGGCCTCAACAGGACGCGCGTTTCTGACCAGTATCCAGGACATGCGCCGCGTTAGCGGCGCATGCGCATGCGCACGTTTTGCGTGAAATTGTGATGCGTCGAACGCGTCGTCATCGCGGCGTCATCATGCTGCCATTTGTCGTCAAATAACGCGTCGTAGGCGCGTGGATATTGCCTCTCACCCGTAAGTGCAAATCCCAATGATTGCGCTGCATCATTGGCGAGACAATGGCGCGGAATGACAGAGCGGGCAAGCGCGCGCCCAAACATGGCGCGCCGTGCAAAGTCGTGCACAGCCCTGCACGAACGATCGAAGTGTTACGCCTTACTTCGCGTGGAAGGGGACATGATTCTCGGCGACACGATTCTGGAGACACGCGGCCTCACGAAACAGTTCAAGGGTTTCACGGCCGTCAACGGGGTGAACCTGCGCGTATGCCGCGGTTCGATTCACGCGCTCATTGGACCGAATGGCGCGGGCAAGACCACATGCTTCAATCTCCTAACCAAATTTCTCGTCCCGAGTGCGGGGCGCATTGTCTTTAACGGCATCGACATCACGCATGAGCGGCCCGCGCAGATCGCGCGGCGCGGCATTATCCGCTCGTTTCAGATTTCGGCGGTGTTTCCGCATTTGAGCGCGTTGCAGAACGTGCGCATCGGCCTGCAACGCCAGCTCGGCACCGCGTATCACTTCTGGAAGAGCGAGCGCTCGCTCGCCGAGCTCAACGACCGCGCCATGGACCTGCTCACCCAGGTGGGCCTCACCGATTTCGCCGACGTGCCGACCGTCGAGCTTGCCTATGGGCGCAAGCGCGCGCTCGAGATCGCGACGACGCTCGCCATGGAGCCCGAGCTCATGCTGCTCGACGAGCCGACGCAGGGCATGGGCCACGAGGACGTGGACCGCGTCACCGCGCTCATCAAGAAAGTGTCGAGCGGCCGCACGATCCTGATGGTCGAGCACAACATGAACGTGATCGCCGGCATTTCCGACACCATCACGGTCCTGCAGCGCGGCGAGGTGCTGGCCGAGGGCAGCTACGCGGAAGTGTCGAAGAACCCGCTCGTGGCCGAAGCCTATATGGGCAGCGCCGATGCGGCGCTCGCGGGGGCGCACGCATGAGCACTGTGACGGAGCGGGGGAACGAAGCGGCAGCCGATGCCGCGCCGGGCGAGAGCGCGCTCGAAATCGCGGGCCTGCAGACGTGGTACGGCGAGTCGCATATCCTGCATGGCGTCGATTTGTCCGTGAAGCGCGGCGAAGTCGTCACGCTGCTCGGACGCAACGGCGCGGGGCGCACCACCACGCTGCGCGCGATCATGGGCCTCACGGGCCGGCGCACGGGTTCGATCCGCATTGGCGGGCGCGAGACGATCCAGATGCCGACCTATCGCATCGCGCATTGCGGAGTGGGGTATTGCCCCGAGGAGCGCGGCATCTTCGCGAGCCTTTCATGCGAGGAAAACCTGCTGCTGCCGCCGGCGATCGGCATGAAGGGCACAAAAGGCGCGGGGGGGATGTCGCTCGACGAGATCTACGCGATGTTTCCGAATCTCGCGGAGCGCCGCAACAGCCAGGGCACGCGGCTCTCGGGCGGCGAGCAGCAGATGCTCGCCGTGGCGCGCATCCTGCGCACGGGCGCGAACCTGCTGCTGCTCGACGAGATCTCCGAAGGCCTCGCGCCGGTGATCGTGCAGACGCTCGCCCGCATGATCCTCACGCTGAAGTCGCGCGGCTACACGATCGTGATGGTCGAGCAGAACTTCCGCTTCGCGGCGCCGCTCGCCGACCGCTTCTATGTGATGGAGCACGGGCGCATCGTCGAGCGCTTCGGCATTGCCGAGCTCGAAGGCAAGATGCCGGTGCTGCACGACCTCCTCGGCGTCTAGATTTCATTTTTGCCTCGCGCGCGGCGGTGGACCGCGCCGCGCGAATTGTTTTGCCTCCGCTTGTTCATGGAGTGTTCCTGAATAACAACGTAACCAATGAAGGAGACTGCAATGAAGAAAACCACGTTCGCGCGGCTTGCGGGCCTGTTTGCTGCCTCGGCTGCCGTGATGGCGTTCAGCGCGGGGAGCGCGCAGGCCGCCAACGACGCGGTGAAGATCGGCTTCATCACCGACATGTCGGGCCTCTATGCGGATGATGACGGCCCCGGCGGCCTCGTGGCGATCAAGATGGCGGTGGCGGACTTCGGCGGCAAGGTGCTGGGCAAGCCGATCCAGATCGAGTACGCGGATCACCAGAACAAGGCGGACATTGCCGCGTCGAAGGCGCGCGAGTGGATGGACCGTGACGGTCTGGACCTGCTGCTCGGCGGCACGAACTCGGCCACCGCGCTCGCGATGAACCAGGTCGCGCAGGAGAAGAAGCGCGTGTACATCAACACCGGCGCGGGCACCGATGCGCTGACGAATGAGCAATGCACGCCGTACACGGTCCACTACGGCTACGACACGGTCGCGCTCGCGAAGGGCACGGGCCTCGCGGTGCTCAAGCAGGGCGGCAAGACCTGGTTCTTCCTGACCGCCGACTACGCGTTCGGCAAGTCGCTCGAGAAGAACACCGCGGACGTCGTGAAGGCGAACGGCGGCCAGGTGCTCGGCGAGGTGCGCCATCCGCTCTCGGCATCGGACTTCTCGTCGTTCCTGCTGCAGGCGCAGGCTTCGAAGGCGCAGATTCTCGGCCTCGCGAACGCGGGCGGCGACACGGTCAATGCGATCAAGGCCGCGAAGGAGTTCGGTATCAACAAGACGATGAAGACCGCGGCGCTGCTGATGTTCCTGCCTGACGTTCACAGCCTCGGGCTCGAGACGACGCAGGGCCTCGTGCTCACGACCGGATGGTACTGGGACCAGAACGACGCGACCCGCAAGTGGGCGCAGCGCTACTACGACCAGACCAAGAAGATGCCGTCCGAGCTGCAGGCGGCCGACTATTCGGCGGTGACGTCGTATCTGAAGGCGGTGCAGGCGGCCGGCACGACCGATGCCGACAAGGTCATGGAGCAACTGAAGAAGACCAAGATCGACGACATGTACACGAAGGGCGGCTATATCCGCGCGGATGGCGTGCTGATCCACGACATGTATCTGGTCGAGGTGAAGAAGCCGTCCGAGTCGAAGAAGCCGTGGGACTACTACAAGGTGCTGCAGACCATTCCGGGCGAGCAGGCGTACACGACCAAGCAGGAGTCGCGCTGCGCGCTCTGGAAGTAATTACCCCACGGCTTGCAGGATCCGAAGGGTAATGGCTGTGTGTCAGGCAGGCGGCACGCGTCGCGGCGAGGAGCCCGCGCCGCGTGCCGCGTGTGTGCGTAACCGTTGTTGGCATTCATGGCGGCTTTCATGACGATCTTTGGCATTCCGCTTCCGGCAATGCTGAGCCAGTTGTTGCTCGGGCTCGTGAACGGTTCGTTCTATGCGATCCTGAGCTTGGGCCTCGCGGTGATTTTCGGCATGCTCAACGTGATCAACTTCACGCACGGCGCGTTGTTCATGCTGGGCGCGATGCTCACGTGGATGGGTCTCGCTTACTTCAACCTGCCATACTGGGTGATGATCTTCGTCGCGCCCATCGTGGTGGGTCTCATCGGCATGGTGATCGAGCGCACGATGCTGCGGTGGATCTATCGGCTCGATCATTTGTACGGACTCCTGCTGACCTTCGGGCTCACGCTTGTGGTGGAAGGGGTGTTCCGCTCCATTTACGGCTCTTCCGGGCAGCCGTACGACGTGCCCGATGCGCTTTCGGGCGCGACCAATCTCGGTTTCATGTATCTGCCCAACTATCGCGCGTGGGTCGTGGTCGCCTCGCTTGCCGTGTGCTTCGCCACGTGGTTCGTGATCGAGAAGACACGCCTTGGCGCCTATCTGCGCGCGGGCACGGAGAATCCCAAGCTCGTCGAGGCGTTTGGCATCAACGTGCCGCTCATGATCACGCTCACCTACGGCTTCGGCGTCGCGCTCGCCGCGTTCGCGGGCGTGCTGGCCGCGCCGGTCATCCAGGTCTCGCCGCTCATGGGCCAGTCGATGATCATCACGGTGTTCGCCGTGGTCGTGATCGGCGGGATGGGCTCGATCATGGGGTCGATCATCACAGGCCTCCTGCTCGGCGTGATCGAAGGCTTCACGCGCGTGTTCTGGCCCGAGGCGTCCGCGACCGTGGTGTTCGTGATCATGGCGATCGTGCTGCTGATTCGCCCCGCTGGTCTCTTCGGCAAGGAACGGTGATGCAAAGAAAAGTGCTTTATGGCCTGCTGCTGATCGGTCTGATCGCGGCGCCTTTCATTGGCGCGTACCCGCTCTTCGTGATGAAGGTGCTGTGCTTCGCGCTGTTCGCCGCCGCGTTCAATCTGCTGATCGGCTACACCGGGCTGCTTTCGTTCGGGCATGCGATGTTCCTTGCGTCGGCGGGCTATACCACCGGCTACGCGATCCAGTCGCTCGGCTTCACGCCCGAGCTGGGCGTGCTGGCCGGCACGGCTGCCGCTACGCTGCTGGGGGCAATCGTGGGCATGTTCGCGATCCGCCGCCAGGGGATCTACTTCGCGATGGTCACGCTCGCGCTCGCGCAGATGGTCTACTTCGTGTTTCTGCAGGCGCCCTTCACCCACGGCGAGGACGGCTTGCAGGGCGTGCCGCGCGGCAAGCTGTTTGGGCTCGTCTCGCTCGACTCCGATCTCGCGCTGTATTACGTCGTGCTCGTGGTGATGGTGATTGCGTTCCTGTTGATCGTGCGGATCGTGCATTCGCCGTTCGGGCAGGTGCTGGGCGCGATCAAGGAGAACGAGCCGCGTGCCATTTCGCTCGGCTATGACACCGACCGCTTCAAGCTGCTCGCATTCGTGCTCTCGGCGGGTCTCGCGGGCCTTGCCGGGTCGCTCAAGGTCCTCGTGCTCGGTTTCGAGACGCTCGGCGACGCCTACTGGACCATGTCCGGGCTCGTGATCCTGATGACGCTCGTGGGCGGCATGGGCACGCTTTTTGGACCGCTGCTGGGCGCGGCGCTGATCGTCGCGCTCGAAGACCGGCTCGGCGACATCGGCACGGCGCTCGCCCATCTGACGGGCGTGGACTGGTTCCGCTCGCTCGGCGAGTCGGCGACGATCGTCACCGGCCTCATCTTCATTGCCTGCGTGCTGGCGTTCCGGCGCGGCATCGTCGGCGAGATCGTCGCGCGCGTGCGGCCGCTGCGCGCTTGAAGAGGGCGGCACGCGTGGTCTTTTGTTGCAGTCGGTGAGACAATCGGCGTTGGAGCGCCCCATTTGGGTGCCGCACTGCACCACTAGGGTAAATGCTAGTTGCCCGGAAGGGGCCTGAAGTTTAAAGTTCACCCAGTTCTGATGCACCGAATTTGCAGGTGGAGAACGAGGAGACAACTGAGGCACAAAGTGCCCGGACAAGGAAGCGCTGTTGGATGAGAGTCCAACAGCGCTTTTTATTTGTGCGTTAGTTTTGTGAGATGCGCACGCCTCGTTCTCCGGATTATCTTTTCCCCCTCCGCAGTTTCTTTTTTCCACTCGCATTACGCCCGCCTGGCGTCTGCCCGTTGTTCGCCCGCCGTTTGCCAATAATCGGCAGTTCCGCGCGAGTTTTTCCTCTCTTCGAATTACGCCAATTTCTCCGCAGAGCACAGAATTCCCGTCTCGCATGGCTCCGGACGTTACGCATTGCACTCGGCTTTGCACGTGCGTTGCGTTCGTGTTGTAAGCAATTGGAAAGCACTTGCCGCGCCAAACATCACTCCGTTACACTCGCCATTCGCCGACCATGCGGTCAGCATTATCTGCTGGCCGGGTTTCGCGATTCGGCGGTCAGTGAATCGCGCGTGAGCACACGAACGCTGCTAGTTTGAAATCCGGCAGCGCCGAAAATCCGGGGCAATAAAGAAAACGATTATCGAAGGAGTGGAGATGCAGTGGGTTTGGCGTTGGATGAGCGCGGCATGCGTCGCGACCGGGGTACTCGCGGCTACAGCAGGTGTGGCGCAGGCAGACGTGAAGATCGGCGTAACGCTGTCAGCCACGGGGCCCGCCGCCTCGCTGGGCATTCCCGAACGGAACACCATCGGCTTGTTGCCGAAGGAAATCGCGGGTCAGAAGATCGATTACATCGTGCTCGACGACGCCACCGATTCCACTCAGGCGGTGAAGAACGCGCGCAAGCTCACGAGCGAAGACCACGTGGACGCGCTGATCGGCTCTACCGTGGTGCCGAACTCGCTCGCGATGATCGACGTCGCCGCCGAAACGGCCACGCCGATGATCTCCATGGCCGCCGCCGCCTCGATCGTCGAGCCGATGGACGCGAAGCGCGCCTGGGTCTTCAAGACGCCGCAAAACGATCAGCTGATGGCCGGCGCCATCGCGCAGCACATGGCGGCGCACGGCGTGAAGACGGTGGCCTTCATCGGCTTCTCGGATGCCTACGGCGAGAGCTGGTACAAGGCGTTCGGCGCGGCGGCCGCGAAGCAGAACATCAAGGTCGTGGCGAGCGAGCGCTTCGCGCGCAACGACGCTTCCGTCACGGGCCAGGTGCTCAAGATGATCTCGCAGCATCCCGACGCCGTGCTGATCGCCGGCGCGGGCACGCCGGCCGCGCTGCCGCAGAAGACGCTCAAGGAGCGTGGATACGCGGGCAAGATCTATCAGACGCATGGCGTGGCGAACAACGACTTCCTGCGCGTCTGCGGCAAGGATTGCGAGGGCACGTATCTGCCTGCCGGCCCGCTGCTCGTGGCCGACCAGTTGCCGGCCACGAACCCCGTCAAGCAATCGGCGCTCGCGTACACGGCGGCCTACGAAAAGGCTTGGGGTGCAGGCTCGATCTCGACGTTCGGCGGCCACGCGTGGGACGCGGGTCTGCTGCTGCAGCGCGCGATTCCGGTCGCGCTGAAGGCGGGCCAGCCGGGGACGAAGGCGTTTCGCGAGGCGCTGCGCAAAGCGCTTGAAGAGTCGCATGACGTCGCGGGCGCGCATGGCATCTTCGACATGAGCGCGACCGATCACGCGGGCCTCGATCAACGCGCGCGCGTGATGGTGCAGATCACTGGCGGCAAGTGGAAGCTGGCCGGCGACTGAGTTTCACGAGGAACGCGCAGGCACATCAAGCAAGAAACCAAGAAAGGCACGCTCGAACGAGGTGCCTTTTTTGTTGCCGATGCAACGACGCCGTGCAACACGGCGCGGGTATGGAGCAGGGTGGTGCAGTAGACAAAACGGAACGCGCACCGTGCGCGCGGCGGCAAGTGCCGCGCTAGCGGGCAGGGAAAACCATGCATCACACGCGCGATCCCGATTACTACACTCAGAGGCCAGCGCCGGTTTACGAAGATCGTAGCAATCGGCGCGGGATGACTCGATAACACGCAGACAAAGCGTTTGGAGACGCGCAATGAAAACGAAGAAGTGGGTTTTGAGGTCGATTAGCGCGGGACTCGCAGCCGCGCTGATGGGCGTGGCAGGCGTAGCCGCCGCGCAGGTGAAGATCGGCGTGACGCTGTCGGCAACGGGGCCGGCTGCGTCGCTCGGCATTCCGGAGAAGAACACCATCGCGCTGCTGCCCAAGGAGATCGCGGGCAAGAGCGTGCAGTACATCGTGCTCGACGACGCCTCCGACACGAGCAAGGCCGTGCAGAACACGCACAAGCTGATCGACGAGGATCACGTGGATGCGATCATTGGCTCGTCGGTGACGCCGAATTCGCTGGCGATGCTCGACGTCGTCGCGCAAGGCAAGACGCCGATGATCTCGCTCGCGGCGTCGGCGGCCATCGTGCATCCGATGGACGACAAGCGCAAATGGGCCTTCAAGACGCCGCAGAACGACAGCCTGATGGCCGATGCGCTCGCGGGCTATATGGAGAAGCACGGCGTGAAGACGGTGGGCTTCATCGGCTTCACCGATGCCTACGGCGACAGCTGGTACAAGGAGTTCAGCGCGGCGGCGGCGAAGCATAACCTCAAGATCGTCGCGAACGAACGCTATAACCGCACGGATTCGTCGGTCACGGGCCAGGCGCTCAAGCTGATGTCGGCGAACCCCGACGCCGTGCTGATCGCCGGCTCCGGCACGCCCGCGGCGCTGCCCGCGACCACGCTCAAGGACCGCGGCTACAAGGGCAAGATCTATCAGACGCACGGCGTGGCGAACAACGACTTCCTGCGCGTGTGCGGCAAGGACTGCGAAGGCGAGCTGCTGCCCGCCGGCCCGATTCTCGTCGCCGATCAGCTGCCCGACTCGAACCCGGTGAAGCAGTCGGCGCTCGCCTATAAGGCGGCGTACGAGAAGGCCTATGGCGCAGGCTCCGTGGCGACCTTCGGCGGCCATGCCTGGGACGCGGGCCAGATGCTCCAGCGCGCGATTCCGGTCGCGCTCAAGACGGCGCAGCCCGGTACCGAGGCGTTCCGCGTGGCGCTGCGCGACGCGCTCGAGAACGTCAAGGAGCTGCCGCTCTCGCACGGCATCATGAACACCACGCCCACCGATCACAACGGCCTCGACGACCGCGCCCGCGTGATCGTGGAAGTCGTCAACGGCAAGTGGAAGCTGCAGAGCGAGTGAAGGGAGCGTAGCAACGTCATGACGTGACGCTGCGCGGGCGCGTAGTGTCACGTGAAACGCACTCGACACTCACAACACTCACGCTTCATTTCGGCCACCGACAATGGCCGCGCATCGCGGCCTCGCGGTGCGCTCCCGCAGTGCATCCTTGAACGCGGCGCAGCCTGTGTAGCTGCGCCGCGCGTTTTTCCCGCATCGCATCTTTTCCGACGGACCTGGTTTCACGCGCTACAGAAAGAGGGGTTATGGATTTATCGATCGCCGCGATCCTCGCGCAGGACGGCATCACCACCGGAGCGATCTACGCGCTGCTCGCGCTCGCCCTGGTGCTGGTGTTCTCCGTGACGCGGGTGATCTTCATTCCGCAGGGCGAGTTCGTCTCGTATGGCGCGCTGACGCTCGCCGCGCTGCAATCGCAGAAGTTTCCCGCCACCTGCTGGCTGCTCGTCGCGCTAGGCGCCGCGTGCTTCGTCGTCGAGACGGCGGGGCTCGTGCGGCATGCCGAGCGGCGCAAGCATGCGCCGCGCACGCTCGTGACGCTCGCGGGCAAGTATCTGCTCTTTCCCATTGCGCTCTACGTGCTCACGCGCGGCCTGGCCAGTCAGCAACTGCCCATGCTCGTGCAGATCGCGCTCACGCTAGCGATCGTCGTGCCGATGGGGCCATTCATTTACCGGCTCGCGTATGAGCCGATCGCCGAGGCGACCACGCTCCTGTTGCTGATCGTGGCGGTGGCGGTGCACTTCGCGATGGTCGGGCTCGGGCTCGTGATGTTCGGCGCGGAAGGTTCGCGCACGAACGCGTTCACCGATGCCACGTTCAACGTCGGGAGCCTCTCGATCTCGGGGCAGAGCCTATGGGTGATCGGCACGGCGGCGGTGCTGATCGTCGCGCTGTACGTCTATTTCGATCGCACGATCTCGGGCAAGGCGCTGCGCGCGACCTCGGTGAACCGGCTGGGCGCGCGCCTCGTGGGCATCGGCACGACTCAGGCCGGGCGGCTCGCGTTCACGCTCGCAGCAGGGCTCGGTGCGCTGTGCGGCGTGCTGGTGGCGCCGCTCACCACCATCTACTACGACTCGGGCTTCCTGATCGGCCTGAAGGGCTTCGTGGGCGCCATCATCGGCGGTCTGGTGAGCTATCCGCTGGCCGCCGCGGGCTCCGTGCTCGTGGGCCTGCTGGAGTCGTACTCGTCGTTCTGGGCGAGCGCCTACAAGGAAGTCATCGTGTTCACGCTGATCATCCCCGTGCTGCTGTGGCGCAGCCTCTCCACGCCGCATGCCGAAGAGGAAGAGGAGTGACGCGATGAAACGACTTGTTCTGCATAACCGCTTCTTCTGGCTGTTCCTCGTGGTCATGTTTGCGCTGCCGGTGCTGCCGCACCCCGTGCATGTGCCCGAATACTGGATCACGCTGCTCAACTACATCGGCCTTTATTCGATCGTCGCGATCGGGCTCGTGCTGCTCACCGGCATCGGCGGGATGACGAGCTTCGGGCAGGCCGCGTTCGTCGGCCTCGGCGCCTATGCGACCGCGTATCTGACCACGCAGTACGGCGTCTCGCCGTGGCTCGCGCTGATCGTCGGCGTCGTCATCACGGCGCTCGTTGCGCTCGTGCTGGGGCTCGTCACCATGCGGCTCTCGGGGCACTTCCTGCCGCTCGGCACCATCGCCTGGGGGCTCGCGCTGTTCTTCCTGTTCGGCAATCTCGACATGCTGGGCAAGTACGACGGGATCAACGGCATCCCGGTGCTCAACGTACTCGGCATCGACCTCGAATCGGGGCGCCATATCTATTACCTGATCTGGGTGGTCGTGCTGGCGTCAGTCATATCGGTTCAGAATCTGCTTAATAGCCGTACGGGCCGCGCCATCCGCGCGTTGCGCGGCGGCGGGCAGATGGCCGAGGCAATGGGTGTGAACACGGCATGGATGCGCGTCGTGATCTTCGTCTACGCGGCCGTGCTCGCGGCGGTGTCGGGCTTCCTCTATGCCCATCTGCAGCGCGCGGTGAACCCCACGCCGTTCGGCCTGAACCACGGCATCGAATACCTGTTCATGGCCGTGGTGGGCGGCGTGGCGCACGTTTGGGGCGCGGTGCTGGGCGCGGCGATCCTCACCGTTCTGCAAGATTGGCTGCAGACGCTGCTGCCGAAGCTGCTGGGCGAGAACGGCAATTTCGAGATCATCGTGTTCGGCATTCTGATGGTCTTGCTGCTGCAATACGCGCGGCGCGGCGTGTGGCCGTTCGTGGCGCGCTTCTTTCCTCGCGGGCCGCAGGCGCACGTGCCCGAGCACGCCGAACCCTTGCCGCAGCGCAGCAAGCCCGCCACGGGCGAATTGCTGCTGACCGTCGACAAGGCGCGCAAGCAGTTCGGCGGGCTCGTGGCCGTCAATGACGTGAGCTTCGAGGTGAGGGCGGGGCAGATCATCGGCTTGATCGGACCGAACGGCGCGGGCAAGTCGACGACCTTCAATCTCGTGACAGGCGTGCTGCAGCCGACCGGCGGCGCAATCACGTTCCGCGGCGAGCGCATCGACCGCCTGACTTCACGTGAAATCGTCGCGCGTGGCATCGGGCGCACGTTCCAGCACGTCAAGCTGCTGCCGACGATGACCGTGCTGGAGAATGTCGCGATCGGTGCGCATCTGCGTGGCCATTCGGGTGTGCTGCGCAGCGTCGTGAAGCTCAACGTCGCGGAGGAGGGCAGGCTGATGAGCGAGGCCGCCAGGCAGCTTCGCCGCGTGGGCCTCGAGCAGCACATGTACGACGAGGCCGGCAGCCTCGCGCTCGGACAGCAACGCATTCTGGAGATTGCGCGGGCGCTTTGCTGCGATCCGACCCTGCTGCTGCTCGACGAGCCTGCGGCCGGCCTGCGTTATCAGGAGAAACAACAGCTGGCCGGCTTGCTGCGCAGGCTGAGAGAAGAGGGGATGAGCGTGCTGCTGGTCGAACACGACATGGACTTCGTGATGAATCTCACCGACCGCCTGGTCGTGATGGAATTCGGTACGCGGATCGCGGAAGGATTGCCGGAAGAGGTGCAGCAGGACCCGGCGGTGCTCGAGGCTTATCTGGGCGGGGTGGAATGATGAGCGCTCCTGTACTCGAAGTCACCGGACTCGCCGTGCGCTACGGCAAGATCGAGGCGCTGCACAAGGCGGCAATCAAAGTGGGTGCGGGGCAGATCGTCTCCGTAATCGGCCCGAACGGCGCAGGCAAGTCCACGCTGCTCAATGCCATCATGGGCGCGCTGCCCGTCACGGGCCACGCCAGTGGCCGGATTGCCTATCTGGGCGAGGACATCGGCACGCTGCCCATCGAGCGACGCGTCGCACGCGGCATGTGCCTGGTGCCGGAGAAGCGCGAGCTGTTTGCTTCGATGACCGTTGAGGACAACCTCGTGCTCGGCGCCTACCGCCGCAAGCGGGCCGGCGAGCGCAACTTCCTCGACCAGCTCGAGCACGTGTTTCAGCTCTTTCCGCGGCTCAAGGAGCGGCGCGCCCAGGCTGCGGGCACGCTCTCCGGCGGCGAGCGCCAGATGCTTGCAGTCGGACGTGCGCTGATGGGCAAGCCGGATCTGCTGATGCTCGACGAGCCCAGCCTCGGGCTGGCGCCGCTGATCGTGAAAGAGATCTTCCATATCATCAGCGCGCTGCGGCAGACGGGCGTGGCGACACTGTTGATCGAGCAGAATGCGCGCGCTGCACTGCAGATCTCCGATTATGGCTACGTGCTGGAGACGGGCGATCTCGCGCTGGAAGGGCCGGCGGGCGAACTGGCGCAGAATCCACGGGTGATCGAGACTTACCTCGGCTTGGCCAAGAAACCGGTCTGATCTCGTCAACCTCTGCAGAAATAGGCGGCGTGTTTCACGTGAAACACGCCGCTTTTTAGAGTGGCGGCGCTCTGCGCGCGACCAGAGTAAGTGCTCTGCATGGGCCCGGAGTAGGCGCTGAAGCGCCAACTCCGGCCGACAGCGAAAGCGCTAACTCTGGTCGCGAAATTCGGGAGTGAACGGCCCAAAACCCGAAACCGTTATAATTCGCGCATACCACTTTTTTCTGAGAAGGCTCACGCGGTCCATTCGTCCGTGCGTGAGGTCCCGCCATGCTTTTTCCTACAGAATTTGACGTAATTGTCGTCGGCGGCGGTCACGCCGGCACCGAGGCTGCGCTCGCCTCCGCCCGCATGGGCGTCAAGACGCTCCTGCTCACGCACAATATCGAAACGCTCGGCCAGATGAGCTGCAATCCGTCGATCGGCGGCATTGGCAAGGGCCATCTGGTCAAGGAAGTCGATGCGCTGGGCGGCGCAATGGCCGCTGCCACCGACGAGGGTGGCATCCAGTTCCGCATCCTCAATTCGTCCAAGGGCCCGGCCGTCCGTGCGACGCGCGCCCAGGCCGACCGCATCCTGTACAAGGCGGCGATCCGTCGACGCCTCGAGAATCAGCCGAATCTCTGGCTGTTCCAGCAGGCGGTTGAGGACTTGATGGTCGAGGGCGACCGTGTGGTGGGGGCCGTGACGCAGGTGGGCATCCGCTTCCGGGCGCGTGCCGTGGTGCTGACGGCGGGGACGTTCCTCGACGGCAAGATTCACGTGGGCCTGAATAACTACACAGGCGGGCGCGCCGGCGATCCGGCGGCCGTGACGCTCTCGGCGCGTCTGAAGGAGCTCAAGCTGCCGCAAGGCCGCCTCAAGACGGGCACGCCGCCGCGCATCGACGGCCGATCGATCGACTTTTCGGTGCTCGAAGAGCAGCCGGGCGACCTCGATCCGGTGCCGGTCTTCTCGTTCCTCGGCAGGGCAGAGCAGCATCCGCAGCAGATTCCTTGCTGGGTGACGCACACCAACGAGCGTACGCACGACATTATTCGCGGCGGACTAGACCGCTCGCCTATGTATACGGGCGTGATCGAAGGGGTGGGGCCGCGCTATTGCCCGTCGATTGAAGACAAGATTCACCGCTTCGCCTCGAAGGAGTCGCATCAGATCTTTCTGGAACCGGAAGGCCTGACCACCAACGAGTTCTACCCGAACGGGATCTCGACGAGCCTGCCGTTCGACGTTCAGCTCGAGCTCGTGCATTCGATGCGCGGGCTGGAGCATGCCCACATCCTGCGCCCTGGCTATGCGATCGAGTACGACTACTTCGATCCGCGCGGTCTGAAGGCCTCGCTGGAGACGAAGGTTATCAATGGCCTGTTTTTCGCGGGCCAGATTAACGGTACGACGGGCTATGAAGAGGCGGCGGCGCAAGGCCTGCTCGCGGGTATCAATGCCGGCCTGCAGGTGCAGGGCAAGGACGCGTGGTGTCCGCGTCGCGATCAGGCATACCTTGGCGTGCTGGTCGACGATCTGGTGACGCGCGGTGTTTCGGAGCCGTACCGCATGTTTACGAGCCGTGCCGAATACCGTCTGAGCCTGCGTGAGGACAACGCCGACATGCGCCTGACGGAAATCGGCCGCGAGCTCGGTGTCGTCGACGACATCCGCTGGGACGCATTCAGCCGCAAGCGCGATGCTGTTTCACGTGAAACAGAGCGCCTGAAGTCGACGTGGGTGAATCCGAAGACGCTTGGTGCGGAAGAGGCGACCGCCCTCCTGGGCAAGCCAATCGATCGCGAGTACAACCTGGCGGATCTGCTTCGTCGTCCTGGCGTGAGCTATGACGGCGTGTGCGGTCTGCGCGAGGGTGCCTGCGCGCCGGAAGCACCGCTTGCCGACGACGAGGTCCTGCTCGCCCAGATCAAGGAGCAGATCGAGATCGGCATCAAATATCAGGGCTATATCGACCGCCAAGCCGACGAGATCGAGCGCAATGGCGCACAGGAGAATACGCGTCTGCCCGAAGGCATCGACTATGCCGAAGTGCGCGGCTTGTCGTTCGAAGCGCGCCAGAAGCTGAATCAATTCCGTCCCGAAACGATCGGCCAGGCGTCGCGCATCTCGGGCATCACGCCTGCCGCAATCTCGCTGCTGATGGTTCACCTCAAGCGCGGTCTCGGTCGCCGCCGTCAGAGTCCGTCCGATCAGGGCACCGACAACACGCCGGTGGCCCAATGACGGGCCGCGCACGGCAACCCGGCATCGCGGACCGCGACGCACTCGCGCAACTGCTGAAGGAGGGCGCGCAAGCGCTCTCCCTCGACTTGAGCGAGCGGCAGCACGAACAACTGTTGGCCTATGTCGCATTGCTGGCGAAGTGGAATGCCGTCTACAACCTGACGGCAATCCGCGATCCGCGCCAGATGCTGATTCAGCACATCCTCGATTCACTTTCGATCCTGCCGCACTTGCCCGCGCGTGCCGATGCCGCCGTGCTCGACGTTGGCTCGGGCGGTGGTTTGCCGGGCATCGTGCTGGCGATTGCGCGACCGGACTGGCAAGTGACATTGAACGACATCGTGCAGAAGAAGTCGGCGTTCCAGTCGCAGGCCAAGGCGGAATTGGGACTCACGAATCTGTCGGTAGTGACGGGGCGGGTCGAAACGCTGCGTCCCGGAGTCGAAGTAGCGAAAAAATTCGATTTGATCGTCTCGCGGGCATTCGCGGAACTCGCCGATTTCGTTACACTGGCCCGTCACCTCGTTGCGGACGGCGGAGCGATCTGGGCGATGAAGGGTGTACGGCCCGAAGGCGAGATCGAACGATTGCCGGCTGGCGCTCGCGCGGTGCAAACAATCCGCCTCACGGTGCCGATGCTCGACGCGGAGCGGCATCTGACCGAGGTGCTGGTCGAACCGGCAGCAGCGGTCTGATCGCTGACACAGTAGCGTGATTCACTGGCCGTGATGGCTTTGGCCTGGATGGCCCAGGCCAAATGGCCCAGGCCGAAAAGCCGAATAGCGCATCCGACAGAGGATGCGCTATAACGTAAGCAAACTTTTTAAGGCAGTAAAAGGGACACACGAAAGATGGCAAAAATCTTCTGCGTTGCGAACCAGAAGGGCGGCGTCGGCAAGACGACGACAACGGTCAATCTCGCCGCGAGCCTCGCATCGCAGGGACAACGTGTCCTTCTCATCGATCTCGACCCGCAGGGCAATGCCACGATGGGCAGCGGCATCGACAAGGCGGCGTGCGAGAACACGGTTTATGAAGTCCTCGTCGACGGCGTGACGGTGCCGCAAGCACGCACGCGGCCGGAGCAGGTGGGCTACGACGTGCTGCCTGCCAACCGCGAGCTGGCCGGCGCCGAAGTGGAGCTGGTGTCTGTCGAGCAGCGCGAGCGCCGCCTGCGGGCCGCGCTCGCACAAGTCGACGACGAATACGATTTCGTGCTGATCGATTGCCCGCCGGCGTTGTCCTTGCTCACGCTCAACGGTCTGTGCGCGGCGCACGGTGTCGTGATTCCGATGCAGTGCGAGTACTTCGCGCTCGAGGGCCTGTCGGACCTCGTCAATACGATCAAGCAGGTGCACGCGAACATGAATCGCGACCTGAAGGTGATCGGTCTTTTGCGCGTGATGTTCGATCCGCGCATCACGTTGCAGCAACAGGTCTCGGAGCAATTGAAGGAGCACTTTGGCGACAAGGTGTTCGACGCGGTGATTCCGCGCAACGTCCGCCTTGCGGAAGCGCCCAGCTACGGCTTGCCGGGTGTGGTGTTCGACCGCGCGTCGCGTGGTGCGCAGGCTTATGTGCAATTCGGCGCGGAAATGATCGAGCGCGTACGCGCACTCTGACGCAGACTGGAGAAGCACGATGAACGCAGTAGCACGGAAGAAGGGGCTGGGTCGAGGACTGGAAGCATTGCTCGGCGGCAGCGCGGACATCACCGAAGCGGTGAAGATCGATGGCGCGCCCAATACGCTTGCGCTCACGCAGATGCAGGCCGGCAAGTACCAGCCGCGTACGCGCATGGACGAAGGCGCGCTGCAGGAGCTTGCGGCGAGCATTCGTGCACAGGGGCTGATGCAGCCGATCCTCGTGCGTCCGGTCGGACCCGAGCGCTACGAGATCATCGCGGGCGAGCGGCGCTTCCGCGCGGCGCACATTGCCGGACTCAAGGAAGTGCCGGTGCTCGTGAAGGACGTGCCCGACCAGGCCGCCGCCGCGATGGCGCTGATCGAGAACATTCAGCGCGAAGACCTGAATCCGCTCGAAGAGGCACAGGGTATCCAGCGTCTGCTCGATGAATTCAGTTTCACGCACGAGCAGGCCGCCGAGTCGGTGGGGCGTTCGCGCAGCGCGGTGTCGAACCTGCTGCGCCTCCTGAATCTTGCCGCGCCGGTGCAGACCATGCTGCTCGCAGGCGATCTCGACATGGGCCACGCGCGCGCGTTGCTCGCGGTCGACGCGGCCACGCAGATCGTGCTCGCGAATCAGGTGGTCAACAAGCGCATGTCGGTGCGTGAAACCGAGAAGCTCGTTTCGACCACGACCAAAGCTGCGCCTGCGGTGAAGGCCAAGGCAGCGCACGACGGCGGCCGCGACACGCGTCGCCTTGAAGAGGAACTGTCTGATTTGCTGGCCGCAGCGGTCAGGATCAAGCTCGGCCGGCGAGGGCGCGGTCAGCTCACGGTCGACTTCGGCGACCTCGATGCACTCGACGGCATTCTCCTGCGCCTGCGTGGCGAGACTGCTGTTTGATTTGATGCACGTCCTGCACGTCCTGCACGTCCTTATTCCCGGTGCGTGAATCCGATGCTGCCACGCGCGGCCCGCTAAGCCTGCTTTGTCGGTTCGGCGCGATGGCACTCGCCGAGCCGGTTTTGTCGATACTCGTCGCCGCGCTCGTGGTGCTGCAAATTTGCGCGCCGCGCGCGTGGTCTACGCTTCCCGCGCTAGTCGACTGGCAAACGGTGATGACGCTCGCCGGCTTGCTGATTCTCACCAAGGCGCTCGAATATTCAGGATTCCTGACTTGGGCGGCGCATCGGCTCGTGCACCGGATTCGCTCCGAGCGAGCCCTTGCGTTCCTGCTTGTCGCGTTCGCGGCGGCGCTCTCGATGGTGGTGACGAACGATGTCGCGCTGTTCGTCGTCGTGCCGCTCGTGCTTTCACTGCACCAGCTCTCGCCGCTGCCACTAAAGCGATTTGTAATCGTGATCGCACTCGCCGTGAACGCGGGCTCGGTGCTCACGCCCCTGGGCAACCCGCAAAACCTGTTTCTCTGGCAACTGAGTGGTGCGTCATTTGGTCGCTTCGTTGCGGCGCTCGCGCCGCTGTGCGCGCTGCTGATGGTGCTGTTGTTCGCGCTTGCGGCGCTGCTTTTCCGGCCGAGGCCACTCGATTTGACGAAGGACGTGCAAATGCATCCCGTCGATCGCCCATTGGCTGGCGTCGCCGCATTGCTTTTCGTTGCATTCGTGCTGCTCGCCGATACGCATCGCGCGGGCATTGCGCTGGCCGGCGTCGGCGTGGGCTTCCTCATCTGGCGTACGCGCATCGTCCTGAAGATCGACTGGCTGCTGCTGTTGATCTTCATCCTGATGTTCATCGTATTGCGCAGCGCCGCCGCGCTACCGTGGATCCATCACGCCCTTGCGAGCCTCGAGTTGCAGGCCCCGCTACGCACCTACGCCGCGGGGGCCGTACTCTCACAGGCCATCAGCAATGTGCCCGCTGCCATCGTGCTGGCCGGCTTCACGCACGATTGGCGCGCGCTGGCGTTCGGTGTGAGCGTCGGCGGCTTCGGGCTCGCTATCGGTTCGCTGGCGAATCTCATCGCCGTGCGCCTCTCAGGCGAGCGTGGCGTATGGCTGCCATTTCATTTGATCGCGATCCCGTTCTGGGTGATCGCCGTATTCGGCGGCGGACTGGTGTTGTTTTTTCTCTGACGGAAAAACGACAAAGTAGCGTCACATTCGCCGTTCCAGGGTAAAATCGCGCCCCGTTTTGCTTGGCTCTCCTGACGGTCCCGCGCTTCCTTACAATTTGCGTTACCTGCGGCGTAATGGTGAGTTTTCCGCATGATGAAGTAGCATTTCATACGTGTTATTGAACGGCCTAAAGTCTTGAATTGGCTGCAACTATCGCTTACAATCGCCCGGATTTATTTGGTTGGCGGCGGCGTAAGCACGTTGCAAGAAATTAGGCGGAAGCCAAATATCCGGAATAACGCAATGGTGGGTCAGAGGCCAGACGAAGCGCCAGAGGCGCATGAAGGGCCCGATGGTCCACAACGCGGAACCGAAGCATCCAGCGAGAAGCAGGGTGCAGGTCCGGAGAAAGGAAAAGCCGCTACTGCGCGTCACGATCTCAATGCGGAGCCCAGCGCTGATCGCACCTCGGATCACAACGCGCGGTGGGATGAGTTGGACGCCGACCAGCAAGATAACAAAGACATCGTTCCGCTCACCCGGACCGAAGCCGAACAGCTCTTCGGCTCACAGGTGAGCCGCCCGTCGCGCGTCACGCCGTTTCGTGTCGTGGCAGCGCAAGTGGCTTTGTCCCTGGTTGCTGCGTTGTTGTGGTGGCTGTTCTATAAGCCATCGGGGGTGACTGCGCCGGGCGCCGTGGTGCTGTCCGCGCTCTTGGGCGGAGCGATCTGCTGGATACCCGGTGCGCTGTTCGCGGCGCGCCTGAAGCAGTTGAGCAAGGCCGGCACCGTGTTTAACTGGATGCTCGGCGAAGCATTCAAGATGGGGGCGACGATTGCGATGTTCGTCGCCATCGCGTTCTGGTACCGCGACGTGCAGTGGATCCCGTTGCTCGTCACGTACCTGATCGCATTGAAGACATACTGGATCGCGCTCGCGTGGCGCTGACCCGTCGCTGACATCGCGCCGCCTTTCGTGTGAAAGGCGTCGAGGCGATCGAAGCGGCAAGCGGTTGGCACATGTTGGAGTGAGACTCGATCCGAGGCGGTGCGTTCCCGCAATAGAGCATTGCGCGGGAGCGGCCTGGGCCAACTGGCCAGAACCGATTTTCGACAATTTGGGTGGTTTTAACGATATGGCAGCCAGCGAAGGAACGAGCGCTCCGGGTCCGTCCGAGTACATTGCGCACCACTTGCAGAACTTTGCCACCGCGCACCAGACGTCGATCGTCGACTTCCATGTATGGAACATGGATACGCTGTTCTGGTCGATTCTTTGTGGCCTTGTGACGATCCTCATCCTGCGCCTCGCCGCGCGCAAAGCGACCCCGGGCGTGCCGGGCCGCTTCCAGTGCGCCGTCGAGATGCTGGTCGAGATGGTCGAAGACCAGTCGAAGTCCATCATCCACGGCAATCGTGCCTTCATCGCACCGCTCGCGCTGACCGTGTTCGTCTGGGTCGCGCTCATGAACTCGCTCGACTTCATTCCCGTCGACCTGCCCACGCGCGTGATCGGCTGGCTCGGCCTGTCTGAAGTGTTCCCGCATCAGCGCATCGTCCCGACCGCCGACCTGAACGGTACGTTCGGCATCGCGCTCGGCGTGTTCGTGTTGATGATCTATTACAACCTCAAAATCAAGGGCGCAGGCGGCTTCGTGCACGAGTTGCTGTCGGCCCCGTTCGGCTCGCATCCGCTGCTCTGGATCCCGAACCTTGCACTGAACATCATCGAGTTCGTCGCCAAGACGGTTTCGCTCGCCCTGCGGTTGTTCGGCAACATGTATGCAGGCGAACTGCTGTTCCTGCTGATCGCGCTGCTGGGCGGTCTGTGGAGCTTCGGCGCGGACACGACGGTGCTTGGCTTCATCGGCCACGTGATTGCGGGCAGCGTCTGGGCGATCTTCCACATCCTGATCGTTCTGCTGCAGGCGTTCATTTTCATGATGCTGACGCTGGTGTACATCGGCCAGGCACACGACAAGCACTAAGTGCTCGTCAAACCAGATTTGCAGTTCTATAAATCCCCAGTTCCAGAAAATCTCACAAAGGAGTGATCATGCAAGCTTTCATCGCCAACATCCAGGGTTTCACGGCCATCGGTATCGGCATCATCATCGGCCTGGGTGCAATCGGCGCCTGTATCGGTATCGGCCTGATGGGCGGCAAGTACATCGAAGCCTGCGCGCGTCAGCCTGAACTGATGAACCCGCTGCAGACGAAGATGTTCCTGCTGGCTGGTCTGATCGACGCGGCGTTCCTGATTGGCGTGGGTGTTGCAATGCTGTTCGCGTTCGCCAACCCGCTGCTCTCGAAGCTCGCGGGCTAAGTTCCCTGGAAGGTTGCGCCCGACCTATAACGATAGATGCGGGCGCAGAGCGGAACGGGTGACGAGGCGCTGATCGAGTTTCACAACCGATGAGCGCCTTGCCGTTTCAACTCCCCGGAATAGCAACGTAAAAGGAAACACCGTGAATCTCAACGCAACCCTGTTTGCGCAAATGGTCGTGTTCCTGATCCTCGCGTGGTTCACGATGAAATTCGTGTGGCCGCCGTTGGTCAACGCCCTCGACGAGCGCTCGAAGAAAATCGCGGACGGCCTCGCCGCCGCGGAAAAGGGCAAGGCGGAACTCGAAGCTGCGCACAAGCGCGTCGGCGAAGAACTCGCTACGGCCCGTAACGAGGGCCAAAGCCGTATCGCAGACGCTGAGAAGCGCGCACAGGCCGTCGCAGAAGAAATCAAGGCCCAGGCCCATGCCGAAGCGGCACGCATCATCGCTCAAGCCAAGGCCGACGCCGACCAGCAGGTCGTGAAGGCACGCGAAGCACTGCGTGGCCAGGTCGCGGCACTTGCCGTGCAAGGCGCCGAACAGATTCTGAAGCGCGAAGTCGACCAGACGGCACATGCCGAACTGCTGAATCAACTGAAAGCCGAGCTCTGATCATGGCCGAACTTGCAACCATCGCCCGCCCGTACGCAGAAGCTTTGTTTGGTGTGGCCGAAGCTGGTGACATCGCCGCCTGGTCCACGCTCGTCGCGGAGCTGGCACAGGTTGCGGCTTTGCCCGAGGTGCTGTCGGTCGCGACGAGCCCGAAAGTGAGCCATGCACAGATCGTCGAGCTGCTGCTCGCGGCGGTGAAGTCCCCGCTGAAGGATGCGCCCGAGGCGAAGAACTTCGTGCAGATGCTGGTCGCGAATCATCGTCTGGAACTGCTGCCGGAAATCCACACGCAGTTCGAAGCGCTCAAGAACGCCAAGGCAGGCGCCGCAGACGCGCTGATCGTCAGCGCGTTCCCGCTTGAAGGCGCCCAGTTGAACGAGCTCGTCGCCAGCCTCGAACGCAAGTTCAAATGCAAGCTGAAGCCGGCTGTTGAAGTCGACAAGTCGCTCATCGGCGGCGTGCGCGTCACGGTCGGCGACGAAGTGCTCGATACCTCGGTCCGCGCGCGGCTCGCCAGCATGCAGGTGGCACTGACCGCCTGAGCGCCCATGCGTGGGCGCGGCGGCTGGCACGCAACAGAATTGAACATCAGGAGCGAATAATGCAACTCAATCCCTCTGAGATCAGCGAGCTGATCAAGAGCCGGATCCAGGGCCTCGAAGCGAGCACGGACGTTCGCAATCAAGGCACCGTGATCTCCGTGACCGACGGTATCGTGCGTATCCACGGCCTGTCGGACGTGATGCAGGGCGAAATGCTCGAATTCCCGGGCAACACCTTCGGCCTCGCGCTGAACCTCGAGCGCGACTCGGTCGGCGCCGTGATTCTGGGCGAGTACGAGCACATCTCGGAAGGCGACATCGTCAAGACGACGGGCCGCATTCTCGAAGTGCCGGTCGGCCCGGAACTGATCGGCCGCGTGGTCGATCCGCTCGGCAACCCGATCGACGGCAAGGGCCCGGTCAACGCCAAGCTCACCGACGCCATCGAAAAGATCGCCCCGGGCGTGATCTGGCGTGAAGGCGTGTCGCAGCCGGTGCAGACCGGTCTGAAGTCGATCGACGCGATGGTGCCGATCGGCCGTGGCCAGCGTGAGCTGATCATCGGCGACCGTCAGTGCGGCAAGACCGCGGTGGCCGTCGACACGATCATCAACCAGAAGGGCAAGGATCTCATCTGTATCTACGTCGCGATCGGCCAGAAGGCTTCGTCGATCCAGAATGTGGTGCGCAAGCTCGAAGAAACGGGCGCGATCGAGTACACGATCGTCGTTGCCGCTTCGGCTTCGGAATCGGCCGCGCTGCAGTACCTCGCGCCGTACGCCGGCTGCACGATGGGCGAATACTTCCGCGACCGCGGTCAAGACGCCCTGATCATCTATGACGACTTGACCAAGCAAGCCTGGGCATACCGTCAGATCTCGCTCCTGCTGCGCCGTCCGCCGGGCCGTGAAGCTTACCCCGGCGACGTGTTCTATCTCCACTCGCGTCTGCTCGAGCGCGCGGCACGCGTGTCGGCCGACTACGTCGAGAAGTTCACGAACGGCGAAGTGAAGGGCAAGACGGGTTCGCTCACCGCGCTGCCGATCATCGAAACGCAGGCAGGTGACGTCACGGCATTCGTCCCGACGAACGTGATCTCGATTACCGACGGCCAGATCTTCCTGGAAACCGACCTCTTCAACGCAGGCATCCGCCCGGCTATTAACGCCGGCGTGTCGGTCTCGCGTGTGGGTGGTGCGGCACAGACCAAGGTCGTGAAGAAGCTGTCGGGCGGTATCCGTACCGACCTCGCGCAGTACCGTGAACTCGCAGCGTTCGCGCAGTTCGCATCGGACCTCGACGAAGCGACCCGCAAGCAGCTCGAGCGCGGCCGCCGCGTGACGGAACTGCTGAAGCAGCCGCAATACCAGCCGCTGCAAGTGTGGGAACTGGCTGTCGCGCTGTTCTCGGCGAACAACGGCTACCTCGACGACATCGAAGTCAAGGACGTCCTGCCGTTCGAGAAGGGCCTGCGCGAATACCTGAAGTCGAAGCACGCCGACCTGATCGGCCGCATCGAGGACAAGAAGGACCTGTCGAAGGACGACGAGAACGCGCTCCACGCGGCTCTCAAGGACTTCAAGAAGTCCGGCGCATATTGATCCGTCCGGGAATCATTCACGATAAACGGACTGGGACCCGGGTCAGCGCTTCGGCGGTGACCCGGGTCGACAAAGGAGCAAAGCAATGGCTGGAATGAAGGAAATTCGCGGCAAGATCAAGAGCGTGCAAAACACGCGCAAGATCACCAAGGCGATGGAAATGGTCGCGGCGTCGAAGATGCGCCGCGCCCAGGAGCGCATGCGCGCTGCCCGCCCGTATGCCGACAAGGTCCGCGACATCGCTGCGCACATGAGCCGTGCGAATCCCGAGTATCGTCATCCGTTCATGACGGAAAACAACGATGCGAAGGCCGCCGGCGTGATTCTCGTCACGACCGACAAGGGTCTGTGCGGCGGGATGAACACCAACGTGCTGCGCGCGACGCTGCAGAAGTTCAAGGATCTGGAAGCATCCGGCAAGACGGTCGAAGCAACGGCGATCGGCAGCAAGGGCCTCGGTTTCCTGAATCGTCTGCGCGCGAAGGTCGTCTCGAACGTCGTGCACCTCGGCGACACGCCCCACCTCGAAAAGCTGATCGGCGCCATCAAGGTACAGCTCGACCAGTACTCGGAAGGCAAGCTCTCGGCGGTGTACCTGGCGTACACGCGCTTCGTCAACACGATGAAGCAGGAGCCCGTCATCGAGCAGCTGCTGCCGCTGTCGAACGAGCGCCTCGAAGGCCATGACGATGGCGCGACGCCGAAGTCGCAGTGGGACTACATCTACGAGCCGGACGCGCAAACCGTCGTGGACGAACTGCTGGTCCGTTATGTCGAAGCACTGGTCTATCAGGCCGTGGCGGAAAACATGGCGTCGGAGCAGTCGGCCCGTATGGTCGCGATGAAGGCAGCGTCGGACAACGCGAAGACGGTCATCAACGAACTGCAGCTCTCGTACAACAAGAGCCGCCAGGCCGCGATTACGAAGGAACTTTCGGAAATCGTCGGCGGCGCAGCAGCCGTCTGATAGTCGCGAACCGATTGCGAAACCGCGCCGGTGTTGAACCGGTGAGCGAGTGAAGAATTCAGGTATCTAAAGGAAAATCGATGAGTACAACTGCTTTGCCGGAAGGCAAGATCGTACAGTGCATCGGCGCGGTGATCGACGTGGAATTCCCGCGTGAGCACATGCCGAAGATCTACGACGCGCTCATTCTCGACGGGTCGGAACTGACCCTCGAAGTGCAGCAGCAGCTCGGCGACGGCGTCGTGCGCACCATCTGTCTGGGTGCGTCGGACGGCCTGCGCCGCGGCACCGTGGTCAAGAACACGGGCGAGCCCATCAGCGTGCCGGTCGGCAAGCCGACGCTCGGCCGCATCATGGACGTGCTCGGCCGTCCGATCGACGAAGCCGGTCCGATCGTCAGCGAAAACAAGCGCGCGATCCACCAGAAGGCTCCGGCGTTCGACGAGCTCTCGCCGTCGGCTGAACTGCTCGAAACCGGCATCAAGGTGATCGACCTGATCTGCCCGTTCGCAAAGGGCGGCAAGGTCGGTCTGTTCGGCGGTGCAGGCGTGGGCAAGACCGTCAACATGATGGAGCTCATCAACAACATCGCGAAGGAACACGGCGGCTTCTCCGTGTTCGCGGGCGTGGGCGAGCGTACCCGTGAGGGCAACGACTTCTACCACGAAATGAAGGACTCGAACGTTCTGGACAAGGTCGCGCTGGTGTACGGCCAGATGAACGAGCCGCCGGGCAACCGTCTGCGCGTCGCGCTGACCGGTCTGACGATGGCCGAGTACTTCCGTGACGAAGGCCTGGACGTTCTCTTCTTCGTCGACAACATCTACCGTTTCACGCTGGCTGGCACGGAAGTGTCGGCACTGCTCGGCCGTATGCCTTCGGCAGTGGGCTATCAGCCGACGCTGGCTGAGGAAATGGGCAAGCTGCAAGAGCGCATCACGTCCACGAAGAAGGGCTCGATTACGTCGGTTCAGGCCGTGTACGTCCCTGCGGACGACTTGACCGACCCGTCGCCGGCTACGACCTTCGGTCACCTGGACGCAACCGTCGTGCTGTCGCGTGACATCGCCTCGCTGGGTATCTACCCGGCAGTCGACCCGCTCGACTCGACCTCGCGCCAGATCGACCCGAACGTGATTGGTGAAGAGCACTACTCGATCACGCGCCGCGTGCAGCAGACGCTCCAGCGCTACAAGGAACTGCGCGACATTATCGCGATTCTGGGCATGGACGAACTGTCGCCGGAAGACAAGCTGTCGGTCGCCCGCGCACGGAAGATCCAGCGTTTCCTCTCGCAGCCGTTCCACGTCGCGGAAGTCTTCACGGGCTCGCCGGGCAAGTACGTGCCGCTGAAGGAAACCATCCGTGGCTTCAAGATGATCGTCGACGGTGAGTGCGATCACCTGCCGGAGCAGGCGTTCTACATGGTCGGCACGATCGACGAAGCCTTCGAAAAGGCCAAGAAGATCCAGTAAGGGTCGGGTGTCACGCGAAGGGCGCCGCGACGCAAGTTGAGGCGCCCCTGCAAGCACCTATCGGATAACCCCGCGTGAGCGGGGATGGACCCCCAAGGAGTCGACACATATGGCAGCAACCATCAAGGTAGACGTCGTCAGCGCCGAAGAGAGCATCTATGACGGCCAGGCGAAGTTCGTCGCGCTTCCGGGCGAAGCGGGCGAGCTGGGCATTCTGCCGGGCCACACGCCGCTCATCACGCGGATTCGTCCGGGTGCGGTGCGTATCGTGGGCGCGGACGGTGATGAAGAGTTCGTGTTCGTCGCGGGCGGCATTCTCGAAGTGCAGCCGGGCGCCGTGACGGTGCTCGCCGACACCGCGATCCGCGGCAAGGATCTCGACGAGGCGAAGGCCGCCGAGGCGCGCAAGCGCGCCGAAGAGGCGCTGCAGAACGCCGGCTCGAACCTCGAGTACGCAACGGCGCAGGCGGAGCTCGCCTACGCAGTCGCGCAGCTCGCGGCGATCCAGCGCCTGCGCAAGATGAATCAGCACTGATTTCGGCTCGTGCGCCTCGCGGCGCACAGCAGACGAAAGCGAAAGGGCTCCCCAAACGGGGAGCCCTTTTTCATGGGCTGTTCAGAACCTGGCAACGCAGGTTCAGCCGCGGCCGCTGCCGTTGAGCACGTCCACGCGCAGCACGCCCTGGCGTTCGGCGAAGTACCGCGTATTGGAGAACAGGTAGTCGCCTACCTGCACGTGCTTGAGGATCAGGTCGCGGCCGGCCGCCGTGAGCTTGGGGTCGGCGAGCAGGGCGTCGAGATCGGCCTCGGTGATGCAGTGCTGGTTCTCGTCGTCGCGCCAGTTTTCGCCTTGGCGCAGCGGGCCCTGCAGCTTGAAGTCCGAGGTGAACCAGGGCGAGCCGTCCAGCCGGTAGACGGTCATGCCGAGCGGCCAGATGCCCGCATCGTAGGTGTACTGCGGAATGATCTCGTGGATGAACACGTTGTTGCCCGACGTGAAGCCGTCGAGCCGCACTTTGCCGCCCGGACCCGTGACGCCAAGACGGATGATTGCGCGGTCGTTGGCGTTATCGGCGCGCGGCAACACGCCCAGATATGAACTCGTGGCAAGGAACAGAATGCCTTCCTTCTCCCTTTCGTCTGCGCCGCGCGTGAAGAGCTTGTTGATCTCGACGCTGAGCGACTTGTTGATGCCCACCACGTCGAACTCGGTCGTTTTTTCGCCGATCTCGAATGCGATGGCACCGTCGGCGTCGTCGAAGGGCCCGCGGCGCTCGCCGTCGAAGAGGGCTGTGAAGTCCCAGCCGGTGCGCTGGAAGTAGCGCAGCGAGACGCCGTCGCTCGCGCGCGCGATCACGAATTCGTAGAGCCAGTATTTGCCGGGTGCGCGTTGCAGCTCGACGGTGTTCGCGCCCACGACCATCAGCACGCCGCCGATCAGCTTGCTGGTATCGACGGCGCCTTGCGCATCGGCGAGATCGTTGTAGTGCCTGCCCTCGGGCACGACGCCGAACGCGTACTGAATGGTATCGGCGGGATCGGAATAGCCGTTGGCGTCGGAGCCGGGCACGCCGGCCCAGATTTTTTTGGATAAGCGGATGCGGCTGGAGGCGGCGCTGGTATTCATCGTTGCTCCTTGCTGGGGATGTCCTACGCTGGAAATTAATTTGGACTACATATGAATAAGGGGAAATAAAAGCATCGTCATAGATTGCCGAGACAAGCTTGAACGACATGACGATTTGAAAGCAAAGTAGATCGAACGGTCGTGCAAAAAAGGGGCAAATCCTCCGTTTGAACAAACCCGCGACGGCGCGCCACCGGGTGGCGGGATCCGCCCCGTCACGGAAAAGTCTCGCGGCGATGGTACAAACTACTTGACGTTTACGGAAAGGTAATGCGAAATCATGCCTTCGTGCCTGGCGACGACACGGTCGCAGGCGTCGGCCGCAGCCTATGCGCTGCGGGTAAAACTTGATGCTGCTGGCCGCGTGCGCAGTGGCACAATGGTTTTCAAATCCATTTCAATCGGGAGCGAGACTCCCGGGGAGACAGCCATCATGGCCATCGACGCAGCAGGTGCGCGCGAAGCGCTCATCGCGCCGAAAGACGGGCTTTCCTACGTGCGTGGAGCGGCCGATACGCCGCTTTCCGACGCTACCATCGGCACTTTCCTGCGGGAAACCACACAGCGCTTTCCTGAGCGTCCTGCGGTGGTGTTTCGCGAACAGGACATCCGCTGGACCTGGCGCGAGTTTGCCGAGGAAGTGGACGTGGTCGCAGCCGGCTTCCTCTCGCTCGGCGTTGCGCCGGGCGACCGGGTCGGCATCTGGTCTCCCAATCGCTTCGAGTGGCTGCTCACGCAGTTCGCCACGGCGCGCATCGGCGCGGTGTTGGTCAACATCAATCCCGCCTACCGTCTCGCCGAGCTCGAGTACGCGCTGAACAAGGTGGGCTGCAAGGCGATCGTCGCGGCGGAAAGCTTCAAGACCTCGAAGTACGTCGAGATGCTGCAGGCGCTCGCGCCCGAGCTCGCGAACGCGACGCCGGGCGACCTGCACGCGGCGAAGCTACCCGAGCTGCGCGCGGTGATCCGCATGTGCGACGCCGAGACGCCCGGCATGCTGAACTTCGGCGAGCTGATCGAGCGGGGCCGCGAGCGGCTCGAGCGCGACGGCACAGGAGAACTCGATGCGATCGACGCGACGCTCGTCGCCGACGATCCCATCAACATCCAGTTCACGAGCGGCACGACGGGCAACCCGAAGGGGGCCACGCTCACGCACCGCAACGTGGTCAACAACGGGCGCTTCATCGCCATGGCGATGCGGCTCAGCGAAGAAGATTCGCTCTGCATTCCGGTGCCGCTCTATCACTGCTTCGGCATGGTGCTTGCGGTGCTCGCGTGCGTCTCGGTGGGCGCGGCCATGGTGTTTCCGGGTGAGGCCTTCGATCCGCGCGCGACGCTCGAAGCGGTGGCCGAGGAGCGCTGCACGGCGCTGCACGGGGTGCCGACGATGTTCATCGCCGAGCTCGATCATCCCGACTTCGCGCGCTTCGATCTGTCGCGGCTGCGCACGGGCATCATGGCGGGCTCGCCGTGCCCGATCGAAACGATGAAACGCGTGGTGTCGAAAATGCATCTCGCGGAGATCACGATCGCCTACGGCATGACCGAGACGAGCCCGGTGTCGTTCCAGAGCTCGACGACCGACCCGCTCGACAAGCGCACGACCACGGTGGGACGCATCCAGCCCCACCTCGAGGTGAAGATCGTCGATGCACTCGGCAATATCGTGCCGGTGGGCGAGACGGGCGAGCTCTGCACGAAGGGCTACTCGGTGATGCGCGGCTACTGGGGCGACGAAGCGAAGACTGCCGAATCGATCATCGATGGCTGGATGCACACGGGCGACCTCGCGACGATCGACGCCGAGGGCTACTGCAATATCGTCGGGCGCTTGAAGGACATGCTGATCCGCGGCGGCGAGAACATCTACCCGCGCGAGATCGAGGAGTTCCTGTTCCGCCATCCCAAGGTGCAGTCGGTGCAGGTGTTCGGCGTGCCCGATGCGAAGTACGGCGAAGAGGTGTGCGCGTGGATCGTCCTGCGTCCCGGCGAGGTGGCCACGCCTGAAGAGATTCAGGCGTTCTGCCAGGGGCAGATTGCACACTACAAGATCCCGAAGTACATCCGCTTCGTCGACGAAATGCCGATGACGGTGACGGGCAAGGTGCAGAAGTTCGTAATGCGCTCGCGCATGATCGACGAGCTGAAAATCAGCGAGCAGAAGACCGCTTGAGTGTGCTTGATGCTGATGTTTCGCCGCGGCGCTAACGTGCCGCCGCGGCGAAACAACTCACGCGGATGAAACGCCAGTTGCTTTGCATGCCGAATGAACGGAGTGGCAATGGGCACAGCCGCGAATTAGCGATGGCGGGTTAACCCGGCAAGCGGCCAGATTACGAATTCCGGTGGTGGAGGTTTGTGCGCGCGATTATTCTTGCCATCACAACAACGGGTGGCAAAAAGCGCTAAACAGAGGGAATAGACGAAAAAAAAGCGGGCCTGGAGCCCGCTAAAAACCACACGCTACGGGGTTAGCGCGAGGAGACCAAATGAGGAGCCGGGTCTTGGTACGTTAAAACGCCGGTTACGGCTCCAGCAAGGATGCCCCCGGAAAGGGCTTCGGCTGACGCCGACCGGCTGGTGTATCGTGTCCGCTCACACTTGCACCGAGCCACATCCGTGTTGAAACCGTTGAAGGCATTGTGGGCGAATTAATGAACCTTGGCGGTAACAAAGTGTTTCAGGTTGTAACGCCCGTCAGATAAGGCTCTGCGGGATTTTTTGCCATCCTGAGCGTTTTTCGAAAGTCATTTTTACCTGCATTTTTTATTGCTGTCAGACGACGCGAAGACGTGAATTCGATGCGTCATTCTTTGTGCATGAAAAAAGTCCCGCCGTATGGGCATTGCACGAAATACCCCGCGTAAAAACGCAAATCGCGTACGCACATGCAGCATGGATTCCTGATTGAATCCGTGCGTGAAATGCAAGGATGGCGCATGCCGCACTGCAACGTGTGGTTGCAACTCCTCATACGAACTAGCGAATGACGTGGCGCCGGGTGAGCCCCGGCGCCGCTAATGCGCTGTCACATTACTTGAGCCATTTGTCCGAGATCGCCTGATACTCGCCGCTCGCGCGCGCGAGGTGCAGCCACTGATCGACGTACTGCTGGAACACCACGTCGCCGCGCGGCACCATCCATGCCTTCTCGCCATACTGGAACGGCTTGTCGGGATGCACCGAGCACAGCCCCGGGTTGAGCTTTTGCTGCAGTAGCGTTTCGGATGCGTCGGTGACCATCACGTCCGCCTTGCCCGCGAGGATCTGCTTGAAGATCGTCACGTTGTCTGGATAGACGGTGAGGTTCGCGTGCGGAAAAAACTGCTTCGCGAAGCGTTCGTTCGTGCCGCCCGGGTTCACGATCACGCGCGTGGAGGGCTGGTCGATCTGCGCGACCGTCTGATACTTGCTCACATCGTCGCAGCGCACGATGGGCGTCTTGCCGTCGACCTGATACGGCTCGGTGAAGAATGCGCGCTTCTGCCGTTCCAGCGTGGTCGACACGCCGCCCACCGCGACGTCGCATTTCGCGAGGAAGTCGTTCATCAGGTTCGACCATGTCGTCTTGACGAACTCGGCCTTCACGCCCAGCGACTTCGCGAGCGACTCGGTCATGTCGATGTCGATGCCTTCGAACGTGCCGTCCTGCTTGTAGAACGAGTAGGGCTTGTAGTCGCCGGTCGTGCATGCGCGCAGCGTGCCGCGCGACAACACATCATCGAGCCGCGAAGGCGTGGCGACGCCCGACGTAGCGACGCCCGACGTGGCCGCGCTTTGAGCAAATGCCTCGGGCGTGACGGCAACGCCGGCAATGCCGGCAACAAGCGCGGCGATCAATGAGCATGCGGCGGCGGCCTTCTTCTTGTTCATGCGGCGTGTCTCCTCTCTTATGGATGTTTCGATGTAATGGATCGGAAAGGCATCCGATCATAGCCCGCGCGCAGGCACGCGTTAAGCATGGACTGACCTGGTTGGCGCGCCTGCAAAGGGCGCCCGGATGCCCATGAGGTTTGCATGCGTCTCGCGCGGCGTGCGCTGCTTATCCCGGCCATCAGCGTCATGCCGTGGCGGCGGCTCCGGTAGAATGGCCGTCTGCTTTCGAATCTCGCGCGTCAAGCGCCTCCCGCCCGTGGCTCACACTCTTCTGAACGACACCTTCCTGCGCGCGCTGCTGCGTCAGCCGACCGAATACACGCCGATCTGGCTGATGCGCCAGGCGGGCCGCTATCTGCCGGAGTACAACGCCACGCGTAGCCGCGCAGGCAGCTTTCTCGGCCTTGCCAAGAACCCGGACTACGCGACCGAAGTGACGCTGCAGCCGCTCGAGCGCTATCCGCTCGATGCCGCGATCCTGTTCTCGGACATCCTCACGATTCCCGACGCGATGGGTCTCGGTCTCTCGTTCCAGGTGGGCGAAGGGCCGAAGTTCGCGCATCCGGTGCGCAGCGAAGAGGACGTCGCGAAGCTCGCGGTGCCCGACATCGGCGCGACGCTCGGCTATGTGACCGACGCCGTGCGCGAGATCCGCCGCGCGCTGACCGACGCGCAAGGGCGCCAGCGCGTGCCGCTCATCGGCTTCTCGGGCAGCCCGTGGACGCTCGCCTGCTATATGGTCGAGGGCGGCGGCTCGGACGATTTTCGCACCGTCAAGTTGATGCTCTATGCACGCCCCGATTTGATGGAGCGCATTCTCGAGATCAATGCGCAGGCGGTGGCCGCGTATCTGAATGCGCAGATTGAAGCCGGCGCGCAAGCCGTCATGATCTTCGACACCTGGGGCGGCGCGCTCGCGGACGGCATCTATCAGCGCTTCTCGCTTGCCTGGATCAAGCGCGTGGTGGCCCAGCTCAAGCGCGAGCACGATGGCGAGCGCGTGCCCGTCATCACCTTCACGAAGGGCGGCGGCTTGTGGCTCGACGAGATCGCCGAGACGGGCGTCGATGCGGTCGGACTCGACTGGACCGTGAACCTTGGCCGCGCGCGCGAACGCGTGTGCGATCGCGTGGCGCTCCAGGGCAACCTCGACCCGACGGTGCTGTTCGCCTCGCCGGCGGCAATCCGCGAGCAGGCGCGTGCGGTACTCGACAGCTTCGGTGCCCACCCGGGCCACGTGTTCAATCTCGGACACGGCATCTCGCAATTCACGCCGCCTGAAAACGTCGCCGAACTCGTCGACGAAGTGCATCGCCACAGCCGGGCTTTGCGCGCCGCGGCGGCGTGATTTTTTGTTGCGTCGCAACGAACTGGGCTCTGGGCACCAGGGTCTAGCCTCGCTCAAGAACCCATCTAGATGCCGTTGCGCCGCTGTCAAGACTTGACTTATACACACTTACCTCGTTGCGGCGCGCAAGAGGGAAAAATTGCCGCATGGCAGTAGCGATGCCTGTGAGCAATCATTCAGGCCCTTGACAGATAAGGGTTTCGGCGCTCCACGGCGATTTGTGCGGTGTCCCACATAATGACCCTGGAACCTTGTCGGCGGCGCGGGGCGGTCAAGTTCTTAACAAAGTTATCCACAGGCACGGCGCCGGGAGCGTGTTTGTTCTGCGGAATCCAAAACTTAGCGCGGAAAGTGAAGTTCTACTTTAACTTCGGGCGTCGGTGCGGCAGCGCACGGTGCGAGCGCCGTGTCCATCGGGGTTGCGCATGACGCCATGCTTCGTGCGCGTGGCGCTCGACCATCCGCTGCCCGTCCTCTACGACTACCGCTATCCGCCGGACGCTCCGCAGCCGCAGCCCGGCATGCTCGTGCGCGTGCCGTTCGGCCGTCGTGAGGCGGTGGGGCTGATCTGCGAAGTGAGCGCTCACAGTGACGTGCCGGCCAACAAGCTGCGCGACGTGAGCGCCGTGTGCGCGGAGTGCCCGCCGCTTTCGGCCCAATGGCTCGCCCTCGCGGGCTTCGCCGCCGACTACTATCAGCGCGGGCTCGGTGAAGTCGCGCTGCCGGCGCTGCCGCAGGCGCTGCGCGATCCGGCGCGCTGGCCGCGTCTGATGGCGCCCGAGGAGCGTTACCGGCTGCTGCCGGCGGGGCGCGAGGCCTTGCCCGAGGCGCTGCCCGCGCGCGCCCAGGCATTGCGGCGGCTTGCGCAGGCCCTGGTGGACGCGGGTGAGCTCGATCTTGCCGACGCGCGTGCGTTGCACCCGAAGGCCGCGGCCACGCTCGAATCGTGGCGCGAGGCGGGCTGGGTCGAGTACGAGTGCGTGGCGTTTGGCGCCGCGGGGCATTCGTCCGCCGGGAACGGGGGCGAAAACGAAAACCCTGCCGATGGTGCCAGAAACCCCGGCAGCGCCACCGAAGGCGCCGTTGCGGCCGCCGCGTTGCATCAGCTCAGTGCCGAGCAGGCCGTCGCCGTCGAGGCGATCCTCGAGGCGCGCGGTTTCGCGCCGTTCCTGTTGCACGGCGTCACCGGCAGCGGCAAGACCGAGGTCTATCTACGGGCGCTGTCAGGCCTGCTCGAACGCGAGCCCGATGCTCAGGCGCTCGTGCTCGTTCCGGAAATCAACCTCACCCCGCAGTTCGAGGCAGCGTTCCGCACGCGCTTTGCGGGCGTGTTGCCCGACGATGCCATCGTCACGCTCCACAGCGGCCTCGCCGAAGGCGAGCGCGCGCACCACTGGCTCGCGGCCCATACGGGCCGTGCGCGCATCGTGCTGGGCACGCGCCTCGCCGTGCTGGCCTCGCTGCCGCGTCTGGCGATGCTGGTGGTGGACGAAGAGCACGACCCTGCCTACAAGCAGCAGGAAGGGCTGCGCTATTCGGCGCGTGATCTGGCCATCTGGCGCGCCAAGCAGCTTGGCGTGCCCGTCGTGCTGGGCTCGGCCACGCCGTCGCTCGAAAGCTGGTGGCAGGCCGAGCAGGGCCGCTACACGCGCCTCACGCTGTCGCGCCGGGCCATCGCCGAGGCGGTGCTGCCGAGCGTCAAGCTGATCGATCTGGAAGAAGAGCGCCGGCGCGGCCGCGCCTCGTTCGAGGGCCTCTCAGGCCCGCTCGTCGCGGCGATGAAGGCGCGCCTCGAGCGCGGCGAGCAAAGCCTCGTGTTCCTGAACCGGCGCGGCTACGCGCCGGTCCTCTCGTGCGACGCCTGCGGCTGGGTGGCGGGCTGCCCGCGCTGCAGCGCTTACGTGGTGCTGCACAAGCCCGAGCGCGCGCTGCGCTGTCACCATTGCGGCTGGGAATCGCGCATCCCGCATTCTTGTCCGGACTGCGGCAACGTCGATATCGCGCCGATGGGCCGCGGCACGCAGCGCATCGAGGAGGCGCTCGCGAGCGCGGTGCCGGGTGCGCGGGTGCTGCGCATCGATGCCGACAGCACGCGCCGCAAGGGCAGCGCGCAGGCGCTGTTCTCCGACGTCCATGCCGGCGATGTCGACATCCTCGTGGGTACGCAGATGATCGCCAAGGGGCACGACTTCCAGCGCGTCTCGCTGGTGGGTGTGCTCAATGCCGATAACGCGCTCTTCTCGCACGATTTCCGGGCGAGCGAGCGCCTTTTCGCGCAACTGATGCAGGTGAGCGGCCGGGCGGGGCGCGCGGGCTTGCCCGGCGAGGTGATCGTGCAGACGCGCTATCCGCGCCATGCGATCTATCACGCGCTGGCGCGCCACGATTACGTGGGCTTTGCGAATTCGCAGATCGTCGAGCGTCGCGACGCGCATCTGCCGCCGTTCGTCTATCAGGCGCTGCTACGCGCCGAAGGACGCACGCTCGAGGCGGCGCTGGCCTTTCTCGCCGAAGCCGCGCAGGCGCTCACGGCGATCCCTGCCGCAGAGCGCGTCACCGCTTACGACGCCGTGCCGCTCACGATCGTAAAGGTCATGAACGTGCATCGCGCGCAATTGCTCGTGGAGAGCCAGTCGCGCGCCGCGCTGCAGGCGACGCTGCGGGCGTGGCAACCGGCGCTGCGCGCCTTGCGGGGCGTGCTGCGCTGGAACCTCGAAGTCGATCCGCTCGATATCTGATCAGCGCTTCATCGCGTGCGGCGAGTCGCCACGCCGGTCCCGCGTCACGCGCACTTTGCGCACGGCGGGCGCGGTCGCACCCCGAATGAACAACACCGCGCACAGCGCGCACATGCTCCAGACACCCGCTACTACCAGCCACTTTTCCATTTTTTGGTCCTCGCGCCAGATTCTTTGATCGGCCCCCGTTGATGTTTGTATAACGGCGCGGCGGCGGAATCGATTAGGGTTCACCTGATTGTTGTTGGCCAGGGAAAATACCGAGTGCAACGCGCCAGCCAATGCCGGCGGGCGTTGGCCGCAAACCCACGCCCCATAAGGCTCCGCGCGTGGTGCAACCAAGCCAGCCGGGTGGTTGCACCTTTTTATTGAGAGGGGTACGATTCGCGAACTTTTTGGTCTTTCGCCGGTGCGGGTCAGCCGGCATACGAAGGAAACATGGCTAGCACTACCCTTGGCGTCAAGGTCGACGACCTGCTCCGCTCGCGGCTCAAAGAGGCCGCCACGCGCCTCGAGCGCACCCCGCACTGGCTCATCAAGCAAGCCATCTTTGCCTACCTCGAGAAGATCGAGCACGGCCAGTTGCCCCCCGAACTGAATGGCCACGTGGGCGCCGCCGAGTTTGGCGAGGGCGCAACCGGCGAGAGCGACGAAGAAGCGGCGTCGCACCCGTTCCTCGAGTTCGCCCAGAACGTGCAACCGCAGTCGGTGCTGCGCGCGGCCATCACCGCCGCGTATCGCCGCCCTGAGCCGGAGTGCGTGCCGTTCCTGATCGGCGAGGCGCGCCTGCCCGCCAACCTGACCGGTGACGTCACGAAGCTCGCGACCAAGCTCGTCGAGGCGCTGCGCGCCAAGGGCACGGGCGGCGGCGTCGAAGGCCTGATCCACGAGTTCTCGCTGTCGAGCCAGGAAGGCGTCGCGCTGATGTGCCTCGCCGAGGCGCTGCTGCGTATTCCCGACCGCGCCACGCGCGATGCGCTCATTCGCGACAAGATCAGCAAGGGCGATTGGAAATCGCACGTGGGCCACGCGCCTTCGCTGTTCGTGAACGCCGCCACCTGGGGCCTCATGATCACCGGCAAGCTGGTGACGACCAACAGCGAGACGGGGCTGTCCTCGGCGCTCACGCGCATGATCGGCAAGGGCGGCGAGCCGCTGATCCGCAAGGGCGTGGACATGGCGATGCGCCTGATGGGCGAGCAGTTCGTCACGGGCGAGAACATCTCCGAAGCGCTTGCCAACAGCCGCAAGTTCGAAGCGCGCGGCTTCCGCTACTCGTACGACATGCTCGGCGAAGCGGCCACGACCGAAGCCGATGCGCAGCGCTACTACGCCTCCTATGAGCAGGCGATCCACGCGATCGGCAAGGCAGCGGGCGGCCGCGGCATCTACGAAGGCCCCGGCATTTCGATCAAGCTCTCCGCGCTGCATCCGCGCTACTCGCGCGCGCAGCAGGAGCGCACGATGAGCGAGCTGCTGCCGCGCGTGCGCGCGCTTGCCGTGCTCGCGCGCCGCTACGACATCGGCCTCAATATCGACGCCGAAGAAGCCGACCGCCTCGAGCTCTCGCTCGACCTGCTCGAAGCGCTGTGCTTCGACCCGGAGCTGCAGGGCTGGAACGGCATCGGCTTCGTGGTGCAGGCTTACCAGAAGCGCTGCCCGTTCGTGATCGACTACATCGTCGATCTCGCACGCCGCAGCCGACACCGCATCATGGTGCGGCTCGTGAAGGGCGCGTACTGGGATACGGAAATCAAGCGTGCGCAGGTGGACGGCCTCGAAGGCTATCCGGTCTACACGCGCAAGATCTACACCGACGTCTCGTACATCGCCTGCGCGAAGCGGCTGCTCGGCGCGCCCGATGCGGTGTATCCGCAGTTCGCCACGCACAACGCGTACACGCTTTCGGCGATCTATCACCTCGCGGGCCAGAACTACTATCCCGGCCAGTACGAGTTCCAGTGCCTGCACGGCATGGGCGAGCCGCTGTACGAGGAAGTCACGGGCCCGGTCTCGCAGGGCAAGCTGAACCGTCCGTGCCGCGTCTACGCGCCGGTCGGCACGCATGAGACGCTGCTCGCGTATCTCGTGCGCCGCCTGCTCGAGAACGGCGCGAACACCTCGTTCGTGAACCGCATCGCCGATGAAACCGTGCCGGTGAGCGAGCTGGTCGCGAACCCTAACGATGAAGCCGCGAAGGTCGTGCCGCTGGGCGCACCGCACGCGAAGATTCCGCTGCCGCGCAACCTCTTTGGCGGCGAGCGCCAGAATTCGATGGGCCTCGACCTCTCGAACGAGCATCGCCTGGCATCACTGTCTTCGGCGCTGCTCGCGAGCGCGCATCATCCGTGGCGCGCCGCGCCGATGCTCGCCGACGTCGATGCAGCCGTCGGCGCCGCGCGCGACGTACGCAATCCCGCCGATCATCGCGATCTCGTGGGCACCGTTGTGGAAGCAACGAGCGAGCACGTGAGCGCCGCGCTCTCGCACGCCGTGGTCACTGCGCCGATCTGGCAGGCGACGCCCGTGGAAGCGCGCGCCGACTGCCTCGCCCGCGCCGCCGACCTGCTCGAAGCGCAGATGCATACGCTGATGGGCCTGATCGTGCGCGAAGCGGGCAAGTCGCTGCCGAACGCCGTGGCGGAAATCCGCGAGGCCATCGACTTCCTGCGCTACTACTCCACGCAGATCCGCGAAGAGTTTTCGAACGACACGCATCGGCCGCTGGGCCCGGTGGTCTGCATCAGCCCGTGGAACTTCCCGCTGGCGATCTTCATGGGCCAGGTGGCCGCCGCGCTCGCGGCGGGCAACACGGTGCTCGCGAAGCCCGCGGAGCAGACGCCGCTGATCGCCGCCCAGGCCGTGCGCATCCTGCGCGAAGCGGGCGTGCCCGCAGGCGCCGTGCAACTGCTGCCGGGCGACGGCGAAACCGTGGGCGCGGCGCTCGTCGCCGATGCGCGCACGCGCGCCGTGATGTTCACGGGCTCGACCGAAGTCGCGCGCCTCATCAACAAGACGCTGTCGCAGCGTCTCGATTCGGATGGCCGTCCGATTCCGCTGATCGCCGAAACGGGCGGGCAGAACGCGATGATCGTCGATTCGTCGGCGCTCGCGGAGCAGGTCGTGGCCGACGTGCTGCAAAGCGCGTTCGACTCGGCCGGCCAGCGCTGCTCGGCGCTGCGCGTGCTGTGCCTGCAGGACGACGTGGCGGAACGCACGCTCGAAATGCTCACGGGCGCGATGAAGGAACTCGCGGTGGGCAACCCCGACCGCCTCTCGGCCGACGTGGGCCCGGTGATCGACACCGACGCGAAGCGCGGCATCGACACGCATATCGGCGCGATGCGCGAGAAAGGCCGCAAGGTCACGCAGATGCCCACGCCCGATAGCTGCGCGCAGGGCACCTTCGTGCCGCCGACGCTCATCGAAATCGACAGCCTCGACGAGCTCAAGCGCGAAGTGTTCGGGCCGGTGCTGCACGTGATCCGTTATCGCCGCAGCCAGCTCGACAAGCTGCTCGAGCAGATTCGCGCGACGGGCTACGGCCTCACGCTCGGCATCCATACGCGTATCGATGAAACGATCGCGCATGTGGTCGGCCGCGCGCATGTCGGCAATATCTACGTGAACCGCAACGTGATCGGCGCGGTGGTGGGCGTGCAGCCGTTCGGCGGCGAAGGGCTCTCGGGCACGGGGCCGAAGGCGGGTGGAGCGCTGTATCTCTCGCGCCTGCTGTCAAAGCGTCCGGCCGGTCTGCCGCAGTCGCTCTCGAAGGCGCTCGTGGTGGATGCGCCGCAGGAAGAGGCCGCGGACAAGCGCGCGCCGCTCTCGACGCACGCGACGCTCACCGCGTTGCGCGACTGGCTCATCGCCGAGCGCGAGCCGGCGCTCGCCGCGCGCTGCGACGGCTATCTGCAATACGTGCTTGCGGGCGCAACGGCTGTGCTGCCGGGACCGACGGGCGAGCGCAATACCTACACGCTTTCGGCGCGCGGCACGGTGCTGTGCGTGGCCTCCACGCCGACGGGCGCGCGTGCGCAGCTCGCCGTCGTGCTGGCCACGGGCAACCGCGCATTGTTCCAGGGCGCGGCGGGCGAGGCGCTCGTGAACGCGCTGCCGGCGGCGCTCAAGGCGCACGTCGCGGTGAAGAAGAGCGCCGATGCCGAGTTCGACGCCGTGCTCTTCGAAGGCGACAGCGACGAGCTGCTCGGCCTCGTGAAGGAAGTGGCCAAGCGTGGCGGCCCGATCGTCTCGGTGCAGGGCGTGGCAGCGCATGCGCTTGCCAATGGCGATGAAGACTACGCACTCGAACGTCTGCTCACGGAGCGTTCGGTCAGCGTGAACACCGCCGCGGCAGGCGGCAATGCAAACCTGATGACGATCGGCTGACCACAAGCCATACTGTCGACCGTCTCAGGACAAGGAAGCGGCAAGTCACGAGCTCAAGCCGCTCATTCGATACCAGGTACCAAGGAGAAAACATGCAACACACGATGAAACAGCTGGCAGGCGCGACGCTGGTTGCCGCCCTGTCGCTGGCGGGGACTGCACAAGCGCAGCAGGCAGAGGACGTCAAGATTGGTTTCGCCGGCCCGATGACGGGTGCACAGGCGCACTACGGCAAGGACTTCCAGAACGGCATCACGCTCGCGGTCGAAGACATGAACGCGACCAAGCCGGTGATCGGCGGCAAGCCGGTGCACTTCGTGCTGGATGCAGCCGACGACCAGGCCGACCCGCGCACGGGCACGACGGTCGCGCAAAAGCTCGTGGACGACGGCATCAAGGGCATGCTCGGCCACTTCAACTCGGGCACGACGATCCCGGCTTCGCGCATCTACGCGAACGCGGGCATCCCCCAGATCGCAATGGCGACGGCGCCGGAATACACGCAGCAAGGCTTCAAGACGACGTTCCGCATGATGACCTCGGACACGCAGCAAGGTTCGGTCGCGGGCACGTTCGCGGTGAAGAGCCTGGGCATGAAGAAGATCGCGGTGGTTGACGACCGCACGGCCTACGGCCAGGGTCTCGCCGACCAGTTCGCGAAGGCCGCGAAGGACGCGGGCGGCACGATCATCGACCGCGAGTACACGAACGACAAGGCCGTGGACTTCAAGTCGATCCTGACCAAGCTGAAGGCGCAGAAGCCGGACCTGATCTACTACGGCGGCGCGGATTCGCAAGCCGGTCCGATGGTCAAGCAGATGAAGTCGCTCGGCATCACGGCACCGCTGATGGGCGGCGAAATGGTGCACACGCCGACCTTCCTGAAGATCGCGGGTGACTCGGCGAACGGCACGGTGGCTTCGCTCGCGGGCCTGCCGATGGACGAAATGCCGGGCGGCAAGGACTACGTCGCGAAGTACAAGAAGCGCTTTGGCGAAGACGTCCAGACCTACTCGCCGTACGCCTACGACGGCGCGATGGCGATGTTCGCGGCCATGAAGGCGGCAAACTCGACGGACCCGGCGAAGTACCTGCCGTTCCTCGCGAAGACCAGCATGCCGGCCGTGACGACGAAGGATCTCGCGTACGACTCGAAGGGCGACCTGAAGAACGGCGGCATCACGCTGTACAAGGTGGTCGACGGCAAGTGGACGACGCTGCAGAGCGTGGGCGGCAAGTAAGCGCCTCGTTCGCGGTTGATCCGCGGTTGATGTGAAAAAGCCCCGCAGGCCTTAAAAACCTGCGGGGCTTTTGTTTGGATGCTCAACTTCGAAGGTGAGCCTGGTCAGGACTACTCGCGACTCACTGGCCGCGCGCCTTGCGACCCTGCTCGCGAATCTGCTCGAGCGTGGAGGCCGGCGTGCTCGCCTCCTTTGTCACGCGAATTTCGATGAGCGCCGGCTTGCCCGCATTGAGCGCGCGCTCGAGCGCCGGCGCGAATTGCGCCGTTGCCGTCACGACTTCGCCGTGCGCGCCGAACGACTGCGCAAATGCCGCGAAGTCGGGGTTCGTCAGCTGCGTGCCGTGCACGCGCTCCGGATAGTTGCGCTCCTGGTGCATGCGGATCGTGCCGTAATGCCCGTTGTTCACGACGATGAACACGACCGCGAGACCGTATTGCATCGCCGTCGCCAGCTCGGGCGCGGACATCATGAAGCAGCCGTCGCCGGCGAGCGCGACCACCGCGCGCTCCGGATACAGCGACTTCGCCGCAATCGCGGCAGGCACGCCGTAGCCCATCGCGCCGCTGGTGGGCGCGAGCTGCGAGCGGAAATTGCGGTACGAAAAGTGGCGATGCAGCCACGTTGCGTAATTGCCCGCGCCGTTCGTGACGATCGCGTCGTCGGGCAGGCGCGCGCGCAACTGCTGCATGACTTCGCCCAGTTGCACGTCGCCGGGCATCGGACGCGGCTCGCGCCACGAAAGATACGCATCGTGCGCGGCCTGAGCGGAGCCCGCCCACGCGGGCGCGGCGGGCGCGGGCAGGGCCGCGAGTTGCGCCGCGATCTCGGGCAGGCCCGAGACGATCGGCAGATCGGCGGCATAGACGCGGCCCAGTTCCTCCGCGCCCTGATGCACGTGGATGAGCGTCTGCTTCGTCTTCGGGATGTCGAGCAGCGCGTAGCCGCCCGTCGTGGCTTCGCCGAGGCGCGGCCCGAGCGCGAGCAGCACGTCGGCCTCGCGGATGCGCGCGGCCAGCGCCGGATTGATACCGAGGCCCACGTCGCCCGCATAGTTCGGATGATCGTTGCTGAGCGTGTCCTGGAAGCGGAACGCGAGACCCACCGGCAACTGCCAGTTCTCGATGAAGCGCTGCAGGTCCGCGCAGGCCTCGCGCGTCCAGCCGTGGCCGCCCGCGATCACGAAGGGCTTTTTCGCATTCGCGAGCAGCGTGCGCAGCTGTTCGATCTGCGCCGCCGAGGGCGAGGCCTGCACGCGCTGCGCCGCGGGCGCCGTGTGCTGGGCCTCCAATGCGGGAATCGCGCCGCTCAGCATGTCCTCGGGCAGCGCGAGCACGACCGGGCCGGGGCGCCCCGAGGTCGCGATATGGAACGCGTGGCTCAGATACTCGGGCACGCGGCGCGCGTCGTCGATCTGCGCGACCCACTTCGCCATCTGCCCGAACATGCGCCGATAGTCGATTTCCTGGAACGCCTCGCGGTCCATCTGATCGCGCGCGACCTGGCCGATCAGCAGGATCATCGGCGAGGAGTCCTGAAAAGCCGTGTGCACGCCGATCGCCGCGTGTGTCGCGCCCGGTCCGCGCGTGACGAGCGCGATGCCGGGCTTGCCCGTGAGTTTGCCGACCGCTTCCGCCATATTGGCCGCCGCGGCTTCATGGCGACACACGATGGTGTCGATGCGCGCGGTCTCGTCCGAGAGCGAATCGAGCACGGCGAGATAGCTCTCGCCGGGCACGCAGAACACGCGCTCGACGCCGTTGGCGACGAGCGCGTCCACGACGAGGCGCGCGCCGGTTACGGTCGCGGAATCAGAAACGCGGGCTGAATCGTTCGGCTGATGCATGACGGTCAAGTCTCCTTCGTTCGTTACGTGAATACGTTCGATCCAGATCCGATTGATCGGTGCGACACAAGCGAAACAAACTGCACAAACAGAACCGCCCGCGCGGCGCGAGGCGCGCATTCAGCGAGGCGCGCTCAGCGGCGCGCGGCCAGCGAGGCGCGCTCAGCGTCGCGCGGCCGGCGTCACGCGCTCAGCGCGCGAACATCAGCACTCGACGATGTTCACCGCGAGGCCGCCGCGCGACGTCTCCTTGTACTTCGTCTTCATGTCGGCGCCGGTTTCGCGCATCGTCTTGATGACGGAGTCGAGCGAGACGTAGTGCGCACCGTCGCCGCGCAGCGCCATGCGCGCGGCGTTCACGGCCTTCACCGAGGCCATGGCGTTGCGCTCGATGCAGGGGATCTGCACCATGCCGCCCACCGGGTCGCAGGTGAGGCCGAGGTTGTGCTCCATGCCGATTTCGGCGGCGTTCTCCACCTGATGCGGCGTGCCGCCCAGCACGGCGGCGAGCGCGCCCGCGGCCATCGAGCAGGCCACGCCCACTTCGCCCTGGCAGCCCACTTCGGCGCCCGAGATCGACGCGTTGAGCTTGTAGAGAATGCCGATGGCGGCGGCCGTGAGCAGGAAGTCGATCACGCCCTGCTCGTTGGCGCCCGGCGTGAAGCGCACGTAGTAGTGCAGCACGGCGGGGATGATGCCGGCGGCGCCGTTGGTGGGCGCGGTCACGACGCGGCCGCCCGCGGCGTTCTCCTCGTTCACGGCGATCGCGTAGAGGTTGATCCAGTCGATCATCGAGAGCGGGTCCTGTAGCGCGCGCTCGGGGTTGCCAGTGAGCGCGCGATAGAGCTGCGCGGCGCGGCGCTTCACCTGGAACGGTCCGGGCAGCGTGCCCTCGGCGTCGGGGTTGTTGATGCCGCAGCCGCGCGAGACGCACGACTGCATCACTTCCCAGATGCGCAGGAGCCCCGAGTGGATTTGGTCGTCGCTGTGCCAGACACGCTCGTTTTCGAGCATCAGCTGCGCGATGCTCTTGCCCGTCGATTCGCACAGCGCGAGCATTTCGGCGCCCGTACGGAACGGGTGCGGCAATTGCTGCACGGCGCCCAGCACCTTGGAGTTGGCCGCGCCCGCGGTGACCACGAAGCCGCCGCCCACGGACAGATAGGTGCTTTCGCGCAACGTCGCGCCGGCGGCGTCGAGCGCGCGCAGCTTCATGCCGTTCGGATGCTCGGGCAGCGCCTGGCGATAGAAGGCGATGTGCTCCTTCTGCACGAACGGGATCGGGTGTTTGCCGAGCAGCGCGAGCTGGCGCGAGTCGCGCACGGCTTCGAGGCGCTCGGAGATGGTGTCGGGGTTGACGGTGTCGGGCGCGTCGCCCATCAGGCCGAGCATCACGCCGCGGTCGGTGCCGTGGCCCTTGCCGGTGGCGCCGAGCGAGCCGTACAGCTCGACCTTGACGGACGCGGTGGACGCGAGCAGTCCGTCGCGCTCGAGTCCTTCGGCGAACATCAGCGCCGCGCGCATCGGCCCTACCGTGTGCGAGCTCGACGGCCCGATGCCGATTTTGAAGAGATCGAAAACGCTTACTGCCATGGGTACTGCTCCTGCTTCGTCTAGTCGGTTTCAGTGGGTGCCGTGCGCTGTGCTTCCTGTTCCGCCGCCGCCCCTTTCACCTGCACCTTGCGCGCTTTTCAGCGCGCCGGCAACGGCAGACAGACGGCCAGCCACGCCGGCGGCGTGGGCGCGAGACGCAGCGCGATCGGCATATAGCGGCCGTCCAGTCGGGCGGCCAGGTGATACAGCTCGGCGGCGTTCTTCGGGTCCCAGTCGCCGCTGTAGCCGGGCAACCCGGCTTCGCGGCGCTTGGCGTCGAACGGCACGCTCGAATGCACGAATTCCTCGTGCGTTTTTTCGCCCATCGCATAGGGCGTGAGCCAGTTCAGCGCGCTCGCGAGCGTGGCGCCATTGGCCGCCCGCTCGGGCAGCCAGTTGCGGTTGTGGCGGCGCGCGGCGAGCGCGGCCGTCACGAGCGGCTGCAGGTCGTAGGTCACGTAGTGCAGCGCGTCGCGCTCGGTGAAGTCGAGCGTCGAGCCGTCGGGCGCGACGTTGTCGCCGATATGCTCGATGAACAATCGCTGCGCCGCCGCAATCATCTTGCGGTTGTCGAGCGTGAACGCCGTCATCGCTATCAGTTTGACCCGATGGCTCTGCCAGTTGTTCGCGAAAGTGCCCTTGAGCGGACGCGGTTGCGCATCGACGTCGTTGATGTAGCCGTTCGCGAACTTGTTCAGGAACACCATCGTGGCGTTGCGCGTCTTCACGGGCAGCGCGCTCGCGGTCATGTCGTAGGCGAGGATCAGCCCTTCGAAGCGCGTTTCGTCGATCGGGTTGAAGCTCGGCTGATACGTCGTGACCCAGGCGAACAGAAAGCGGTCGACGAGCTTCAGATAGCGGTCGTCGCTCGTGGCGCGCCAGGCGAGCGCCGCGTTGCGCATCAGGTCGAGCTCTTTCTCGGCCTCCACGCTCTGGTCGTAGATGCCCTCGTGCGGGAGCGTGCCTTCCGTATGCAGCTTCGCAAGCGGATGCGGCACGTCGTTCACGTGCGCCTGCACGTCGGCCACGAGCGCTTTCACGCCCGGGTCGGCATTGATGCGCTCGCTCGACTGCAGGGCGGGAGCGGCGCAGAAGTTCATGGCCGCATGGGCTTGATTCGCCGTGCCCAGACCCGCAAGGCCCATGCCGACGAGCCAGGCCGTGGCGAGCGCGCGAGCGCTGCCGCGCCGCCGCGCGGAAACTGGCCCGGATGCCACTTCGAATACGCGTGCGCCGCCGCGCGTGTGCTGGCCCGAGGCACTCAATGCACCTGATGCAACTGAAGCCTTCGTGGCCTGCGTTGCCGCCGGGCCATGCCCAGCCAAGGCCGTTCCCACCATCCGCGCCATGCGCGACTCCCTGATTCAAGGCTGACAGGTGTGTGATGTTAACGGTTTGGCGAGGGTTTGCGGCGGCAAATGTGCTGCGCGCAAAAGCCGCCGCGGCTCCTCGCGGAGCGCGCGGCGGCTGTGCGGGCGGGTTTGGCCGGGTTGGCCGATCGATCGGGCGCGTTTTATTCGCCTTGTTGAGCGGACTCATCCGCGTATTCGCCGATCGGCACGCACGAGCAGAACAGGTTGCGGTCGCCGTAGACGTTGTCGGCGCGGCCGACCGGCGGCCAGTACTTCTGCGCGACGAGCGACGCCACCGGATACGCGGCCTGCTCGCGCGAGTACGCGTGCTTCCAGTCGTTCGCGACCACGACCGCCGCCGTGTGCGGCGCATGACGCAGCGGGTTGTCTTCCTTGTCCGCGCGGCCGTCTTCCACGGCGCGGATTTCTTCACGGATTGCAACCATCGCGTCGACGAAGCGGTCGAGCTCGTCCTTCGACTCCGACTCGGTCGGCTCGACCATCAGCGTGCCCGGCACCGGGAAGCTCATGGTGGGCGCGTGGAAGCCGTAGTCCATCAGGCGCTTGGCGACGTCGTCCACGGTGATGCCGCTCGAATCCTTGATGGGACGCAGGTCGAGAATGCACTCGTGCGCGACGAGCCCGCCCGGGCCGCTGTAGAGCACCGGGAAGTGGGGCGCCAGCTTCTTCGCGACGTAGTTCGCGTTGAGGATCGCGGTTTCCGTGGCGGCGGTGAGGTTGGCCGCGCCCATCATCGCGATGTACATCCACGAGATCGGCAGGATCGAGGCCGAGCCGTAAGGCGCCGAGCTGACGGCGCCAATGCCGTTGCCCAGATCGGACGAGCGCTTGTAGCCCGACGAAAGCTGGTTCGGCAGGAACTGCGCGAGGTGCGCGCCCACCGCCACCGGGCCGACGCCCGGCCCGCCGCCGCCGTGCGGAATGCAGAAGGTCTTGTGCAGGTTCAGGTGCGAGACGTCGCCGCCGAACTGGCCGGGGGCCGCGAGACCCACCATCGCGTTCATGTTGGCGCCATCCACGTAGACCTGGCCGCCGTGTGCGTGCACGATCTCGCAAACTTCGCGCACGTTGCTTTCGAACACGCCGTGCGTCGAGGGATACGTGATCATGATCGCCGCGAGCTTGGCCGCGTGCTGCTCGGCCTTGGCCTTGAGGTCGACGAGGTCGATGTTGCCTTGCGCGTCGCAAGCGACCACCACGACCTGCATGCCGGCCATCTGCGCCGAAGCCGGGTTGGTGCCGTGCGCCGAAGCGGGAATCAGGCAGACGTTGCGGTGGCCTTCGCCGCGCGACTCATGGTAGGCGTGGATGATGAGCAGGCCCGCGTACTCGCCTTGCGAGCCCGCGTTCGGCTGCAGCGAGACGGCGGCGTAGCCCGTGGCCGCCACCAGCATCTGCTCGAGCTGGTCGACCATCTCGCGATAGCCGACGGTCTGCTCGGCGGGCGCGAACGGGTGAATGCCGCCGAACTCGGGCCACGTGACCGGCAGCATCTCCGAGGTGGCGTTGAGCTTCATCGTGCACGAGCCGAGCGGGATCATCGAGCGGTCGAGCGCGAGGTCCTTGTCGGCGAGGCTGCGCAGGTAGCGCAGCATTTCCGTTTCCGAATGGTGGCGGTTGAAGATCGGATGCGTGAGGTACGCGCTTTCGCGCACGAGCGCGGCCGGGAACGTCACCGCTTGCTGCGCAGCGAGGGCGGCGTCGAGCGCATCGACCGACGGCGCTTCGCTCGCAAACGCGGCTTGCGCGAACACGGCGAGCAGATCGGCCAGATCGCCACGCGTGGTGGTTTCGTCGACGGACACGCCCACGCGCGTCTCGCTCACGCGGCGCAGGTTCATGCCGCGCGCGAGCGCTGCGTCATGCAGCGCCTGGGTGCGCGCGCCGGCTTCGAACGTGAGCGTGTCGAAGAACGACTCGTTCACGAGCGTGTAGCCGAGCTGCTTCGCGCCCGCGGCCAGGATCGCGGCCACGCGGTTCACGCGCTGCGCGATGCGCTTCAGGCCCTGCGGGCCGTGATAGACGGCGTACATGCTCGCCATGATGGCCAGCAGCGCCTGCGCCGTGCAGACGTTCGAGGTGGCCTTTTCGCGGCGGATGTGCTGCTCGCGCGTTTGCAGCGCGAGGCGCAGTGCCGGGTTGCCCTGGGCGTCGACGGTCACGCCGACGAGACGGCCCGGCATCTGGCGCTTGAATTCGTCCTTCACCGCGAGGTACGCGGCGTGCGGGCCGCCGAAGCCCATCGGCACGCCGAAGCGCTGCGAGTTGCCCACGGCCACATCGGCGCCCCATTCGCCCGGCGGCGTGAGCATCGTGAGCGCAAGCAGGTCAGCGGCGGCGATCACCGCGCCGCCCGCGGCGTGGATGGCTTGCGCCAGTTCGCGATAGTCGCGCACGTCGCCGTTCACGCCCGGATATTGCAGCAGCACGCCGAACGCGCCTGCGTTGGCGGCTTCAGCGGCGGGGCCGACCTTCACCTCGATGCCGATCGGCTTCGCGCGCGTCTTCACGACTTCGAGCGTTTGCGGCAGCACGTCGTCGGCGACGAAGAACACGTTCGACTTCGACTTGCCCACGCGCTGCACGAGCGTCATCGCTTCGGCGGCGGCGGTGGCCTCGTCGAGCAGCGACGCGTTTGAGATCGCGAGACCCGTCAGGTCGACGATCATCTGCTGGAAGTTGAGCAGGGCTTCGAGGCGGCCCTGCGAGATTTCCGGCTGGTACGGTGTGTAGGCCGTGTACCAGGCCGGGTTTTCGAGCACGTTGCGCAGGATCACGGCCGGCGTGTGCGTGTCGTAGTAGCCCTGCCCGATGTAGGAGCGGAACACCTGGTTCTTGTCTGCGAGCGCGCGCAGCGCGGCGATCGCTTCGGCTTCCGAGCGCGGCTCGCCGAAGGGGCCGAGCGGCAGCGCGTCCTTGCGGCGGATCGCGGCCGGAATGACCGCGTCGATCAGCGCGGCGCGCGAGGCGAAGCCGAGCGTGTCGAGCATCGCCTGCTGGTCGGCCGGGTCGGGCCCGATGTGGCGGGCGGCGAAGGCGTCGTGCGCTTCGAGTGCGGCGAGCGAAAGGGCCGAGAGCGGCGTGTTCATCAGACGATCCGGGTGTTCGAGCTTCATAGGGTTTCCTGCGGGCGCGGGCGGCGTGGGCAATGCGCGCGCCGCCGCGCCGTCTGGTTAAGGCGACTTCGCCTGCGTGTTAAGCGCCGATGGCCTTTTCGTAGGCGGCGGCGTCGATCAGCGCGTCGAGCTTGGCGTCGGCGGCCGGCTTGATCTTGAAGAGCCACGACTCGTACGGCGCGCCGTTCACCTGATCCGGCGTGTCGACGAGCGCGGTGTTCGATTCGACGATCTCGCCCGCGACCGGTGCGTAGATGTCCGAGGCGGCCTTGACCGACTCGATCACGGCAACGGCGTCGCCGGCGGCGACGGCGCGGCCCGCATCAGGCAGCTCGAGGAAGACGATGTCGCCGAGCGCTTCTTGTGCGTGGTCCGTGATGCCGATGGTCAGCGTGCCGTCGGCTTCGGTGCGGATCCATTCGTGCGATTCGGTGTATTTCAGATCGGCCGGGATGCTCATGGGTTGCTCCAGTGCGTGGTTCGTTATGACTTGAAAGAGGGGGGGCGTGCGCGGCTCGAATCCTTGCGGATCAGGCGACGAGCACCTTGCCGTTGCGCACGAAGGGCAGTTTTACCACGCTTGCAGGCAGGGCCTTGTCACGGATCTGCACCTGCACGACGTCGCCCGGCTGCACGCCCTGGGGCACGCGCGCAAAGGCGATCGATTCCTGCATCGTCGGCGAGAACGTGCCGCTCGTGATTTCGCCTTCACCGTGCGGCGTGAGCACCTTCTGGTGCGCGCGCAGCACGCCGCCGGCCTTGCCGTTTTCCTTCTGCAGAATCAGGCCGACGAAGGCCATGCGCGAGCCGTTTGCCTCGAGCACGGGGCGGCCGACGAACTCGCGCGGCTCCTTCATGTCGACGGTCCAGGCGAGGCCCGCGTCGAGCGGCGAGACGCTGTCGTCCATGTCCTGGCCGTAGAGGTTCATGCCCGCTTCGAGGCGCAGCGTGTCGCGCGCGCCGAGACCGCAGGGCTTCACGCCCTGGCGCTGCAGGGCGTCCCAGAATTCGCAGACGGCAGCGGCGGGCAGCACGATTTCGAAGCCGTCTTCGCCGGTGTAGCCCGTGCGCGCGACCATCAGCTCGCCGAACGGCGACGCTTCGATCTTCGCGGCGTTAAAGGGTTTGAGGAGTTCGGTGGCGCTGCGCGAGGAGGGCGCGACTTGCCAGACCTTTTCGCGCGCGCTCGGACCCTGCACGGCGACGATTGCGAGATCGCGGCGCGGAGTGATGGTGAGGCCAAAGCCGCCTTCGGCGTTGAGCTTCTCGAACCAGGCGATGTCTTTTTCGGCGGTGCCCGCGTTGACCACGGTGCGGAATTCGTCGTCGGCGAAGTAGTAGACGATCAGGTCGTCGATCACGCCGCCTTCGGGGTTCAGCATGCACGAGTAGAGCGCCTTGCCCGGCGTCGTGAGCTTGGCGACGTTGTTGGCGAGCGCGCGGGAGAAGAACTCGCGCGCCTTCGCGCCCGAGAAGTCGACCACGCACATGTGCGAGACGTCGAACATGCCGGCGTCGGTCCGCACCGCGCGATGCTCGTCGATCTGCGAGCCGTAGTTGACGGGCATGTCCCAGCCGCCGAAGTCGACCATGCGGGCATTGAGCGCGCGGTGCGAGTCGTTCAGCGGGGTGCGTTTGAGTTCGGTCATGGGGCCTCAGGCGGTCGCGAAAAATCGCGCGAAAACGAAAAAGGCCATGCAGGAAACGCCACAGGCACTATGCCTGGGGTCGGTTCTTGCATGGCCCCTCTGTCCTCGATACCTGAGAGATTGCGCCGTGTTGAATGCTGCTGGATGGCGCGCGCCCCTTCGGTGGGCAGCCTGAACGCCCGGGGCTCATTTGCCCAGCCGTTCTACTGCCGCTCTCCAGAGTTTCGGACTCGAAAGTCACACGCGGCGCACAGGCGCGCGCGAGCGATTCGGAGGTCCGGCGCGCACGGTCCTTTTGCCTGAGAGTTTGTGGGTTGCCCCTTCGGCGGCGCCGCGTTGCACCTGCCTGGTGGCGGGGTGCGACAAACGGCGCGCTCTCCCGGCGCGCGCAGCGATTGTGCGCGACGCTTGGCGGGTGTGTCAATGCGGAAAAAAACGGGGGCGGGGTGGCTCCCGGGATTGCCGACGGGGTTGCCGCCGGGGTTGCCGCTTTACTCGCCGATGGCGCGCGCCGCCGTGTCGAGCTCCTGGTTCAGCACGTGCTGCTCGTCGCCGGAGATGCCGCCGCCGTGCTGGGCCGCCATGTCGTGCGCTTCGCCGCGGATCGTGTCGAGGCGGTGATGGAACGCGGCGCCCTGGGGCGGCGGGTAGTAGCCCTGATTCACGCGCATGTCGATGCGGCGGCTCAGATTGTCGATGCGGCCGTCGACCTCGTGCAGGCGGTCCACCGCCACTTCATGCGGATTCGGGCCGGGGTTCACAACCACGGGACGCGGCGGCGGGGGCGGGTTGACCACGCAAGCGGCGAGCGTCGAGACGAGCGCGCCGACGGCGGCGTAGCGGATGGCACGGTTCAAACGGGTCATTGAGACTCTCCTTTTGGTCGCAGCTTTTAGTCGTTGTTGCTCGGTTTTTTTGCGTTGTATGTCGGCAAACGTGCCGCGCGCGCCACCCGATGACCGCGGCGCTGCATGCACTTGTAACGATTTGTTCACACCTTTCAATTGCGTCGGGCAAATGCAAGGTGCATGGGGTGCCGGCACGCGGGCGCTGAACGCCGGGCGAAGCGCCCGCGACCGCGCCAACGCGCGGTTTTGCGCGCGGGTCCGTTATCAAGCCGTGGGCGTGAACGCGATCGTGCGGCCTTCGGCGGCGCTCTGCGTGGCGATCTCGATGATCCTCATCACGTCGACGGCGTCCTGCGGGCTCACCGGGAAAGGCTCGCCATCGCGGATCGCGGCGGCGAGCGCGCGATAGAGATCCGCGTAATTGCCGGCGGCGTTGGGCACTTCGAGTTCGGTTTCCGTGCCGTCATCAGCCAGCATGTGCAGGCGGCCCGGCTCGTTGCCGTCGCCGAAACCGGGCTGGCCCGGGCGCAACCCCGCCTTGAGCTGATCTTCCTGCGTATCGAGCCCGTTCTTCAGATAGCTGCCGCGCGTGCCATGGATGACGAAGCGCGGCGCGAACGCGGCCAGTGCGCTTGCATGCAGCACGGCGTCGTGGCCCGGGTAGCGCAGCACGAGGTGCACGTAGTCGGGCGCGGTGGCGTGGTCGCGGCGCGTGTGGACGAACGCCGTGACCGACTCGGGCGCGCCGAAGAGCGCGAGCGTCTGGTCGATCAGATGTGGCCCGAGGTCATAGAGCAGGCCGCCGCCGCGTGTCGCGTCCTCGCGCCAGCGCTGGCGCACCTGCGGACGGAAGCGGTCGAAATGCGATTCGTAGTGCGTGACGCGGCCGAGCTCGCCGTTCGCGAGCAAATCGCGCACGGTGAGGAAATCGCCGTCCCAGCGGCGGTTGTGGAACGGCGCGAACACGAGGCCGCGCTGCTTCGCAATGGCGGCGAGCGTGCTTGCTTCCTCGGCGGTGAGCGTGACCGGCTTGTCGACCAGCACGTGCTTGCCGCGCTCCAGCGTGCGGCGCGCGAGCTCGTAGTGCGTGTCGTTGGGCGTGGCGATCACCACGCATTCGATGGCGTCGAGCGAGAGCAGGGCGTCGAGGTCGGGGACGATCGCGGCATCGGGATAGTCGGCCTGTGCGCGCTCGGCCTGGCTCGTCGCGATGGCGGCAAGCGTGGCCGCGCCGCTATGGGCGATCACGGGTGCGTGGAAGGTCTGGCCGGCGAAGCCATAGCCCATCAGGCCGATTTGCAGCGGTGCAGTCATGAAGCGCGTCCTCTTTCCAGCAATGAGGCGGCGCGGCGCGAGCCGTCGCCGCGGGTGGCGGGAGCCCGCCAAGGGGGCCTGCCATTGTGGCACGCGTGGCTGGCGCGTTGCACGGGCCAGGCGTGGCGAAAGTCTGGGGACGGATGGCGTGGGCGCAGGCGTGATGCGGCGGGCCGCCGTGGTTCAGTGCCGTGTGAGTGGGGCGAGTCGGTGGATGACGTCGGGGCCGCATCGGCGCGCAGCCGCCTCGTGTTAACATCGCAGCTCTCGCGTGAGAGGCCGCCGCGTTGTTACGCGCGCCTCGCGCCATGCGGTTTGCCGTGCTTCGCGCGCTCTCGTGCGCGGGCGCCGCGCCACGCAAGGATGAGCGCCCCCGGCCGGCCGCCTCCAGCTCGGCCCCCCGGCTGGGCGCCCCGCGCGCACGCCTCCCAGCTACACCACCCGTTTTTCTCCAATCCAGCAACGATGTCCGCAGGCCTGAATCCCGCCCAAAGCGAAGCGGTGCGCTACCTCGACGGTCCCTGTCTCGTGCTCGCCGGCGCGGGCAGCGGCAAGACGCGTGTGATCACGCAGAAGATCGCGCACCTGATCGAAGCGAAAGGCTTCGAGCCGCGCCATATCGCGGCCGTCACCTTCACCAACAAGGCCGCCGCCGAAATGCGCGAGCGCGTGGGCAAGCTGCTCGAAGGCAAGACGCTCACCACGCCCGGCAAGGAAGGCCGCAAGGTGCCGACCAACCAGCTCACGGTCTGCACGTTCCACTCGCTGGGCGTGCAGATCCTGCGCCAGGAAGCCGAGCACCTGGGCTTGAAGCCCCAGTTCTCGATCATGGACTCCGACGACTGCTTCGCCATGATCCAGGAGCAGGTGGGCTCGACCGACAAGGGCTTCATCCGCAAGATCCAGTCGATCATCTCGCTCTGGAAGAACGGCCTCGTGATGCCCGAAGAGGCGCTCGCGACCGCTTCGAACGAGGACGAGCATCAGGCCGCGATCGTCTACCGCAACTACATGGCGACGCTGCACGCCTATCAGGCGGTGGACTTCGACGACCTGATCCGCCTGCCCGCCGAGCTGTTCGCGAAGAACGAGCCCGTGCGCGAGCGCTGGCAGAACAAGCTGCGCTACCTGCTGGTCGACGAGTACCAGGACACCAACACCTGCCAGTACGAGCTGCTCAAGCTGCTGGCGGGCCCGCGCGCCGCGTTCACGGCCGTGGGCGACGACGACCAGGCCATCTACGGCTGGCGCGGCGCCACGATCGAAAATCTCGCGCAGCTCGGCAAGGACTATCCGAAGCTGCATGTGATCAAGCTCGAGCAGAACTACCGCTCGACGGTGCGCATCCTCACGGCGGCGAACAACGTCATCGCCAACAACCCGAAGCTCTTCGAGAAGAAGCTCTGGTCCGAGCACGGCATGGGCGACACCATCACCGTCACGCCCTGCAACGACGAAGAGCACGAGGCCGAGTCGGTGGTGTTCCGCCTCTCCTCGCACAAGTTCGAGCGTCGCGCGCAGTTCCGCGATTACGCGATTCTTTATCGCGGCAACTTCCAGGCGCGCATCTTCGAGCAGGTGCTGCGCCGCGAGCGCATTCCCTATGTACTCTCGGGCGGCCAGTCGTTCTTCGACAAGGCCGAGATCAAGGACATCTGCGCGTACCTGCGCCTGATCGCCAACCACGACGATGATCCCGCGTTCATCCGCGCGATCACCACGCCGCGCCGCGGGGTGGGCAATACCACGCTCGAAGCGCTTGGCTCGTTCGCGGGGCAGGCGAAGGTTTCGCTGTTCGAAGCGGTTTATATGGGCGGCATTGAGGCACGGCTCTCGGCGCGCCAGGTCGAGCCGATGCGCGTGTTCTGCGACTTCATGCAGCGGCTCGCCGAGCGCGCACACAAGGACCCGGCAACGGTCGTCCTCGACGACCTCATGGAAGCGATCCACTACGAGGCGTATCTGTACGACGCCTTCGACGAGCGCCAGGCGCAGTCGAAGTGGCAGAACGTGCTGGAGTTCCTCGAATGGCTCAAGCGCAAGGGGACGAAGCCTGAACAGGAAATCGGCGAAGACAGCGAAGCCACCGGCTACGACAACGCCGACGGCCTCGCCGACACCGGCAAGAACCTGATGGGCCTGATCCAGACGGTCGCGCTGATGTCGATGCTCGAAGGCAAGGACGAAGACCCGGACGCGGTGCGCCTTTCGACCGTGCACGCCTCGAAGGGCCTCGAGTATCCGCACGTGTTCCTGGTGGGCGTGGAGGAGGGGATCATGCCCCACCGCGGCGGCTCGGAAGACGACGTGATCGACGACGCGCGCATCGAGGAAGAGCGCCGGCTCATGTACGTGGCGATCACGCGCGCACAGCGCAGCCTGCATCTGAACTGGTGCAAGAAGCGCAAGCGGGCGCGCGAGACGGTGGTGTGCGAGGCGTCGCGCTTCATCCCCGAGATGGGACTGGACGATGCGCCGCCGCCGACGCCCGAAGAAGCGCCGATGTCGCCGAAGGACCGTCTCGCGAGCCTGAAGGCGTTGCTGCAGAAGGGCTGAGCGCACGCGCGGCAGGGATCGCTGCGTGGCAAATAAAAGGGCTGCATCTCGCGATGCAGCCCTTTGTCTTTTGTGTCTTGTGCCGTTGTCGCCCTTCGGCAAGTGAGCGTGGGCTTACTTCGCTGCGCTCACCATGTAGTCGACGGCGGCCTTCACGTCGGCGTCGGAGGCGCTCGAACCGCCTTTGGGCGGCATCTGGCCCTTGCCGTGCAGTGCGTAGTTGTAGATCTTGTCCATCGGATCTTTCAGGCGTGGCGCCCAGTCGTCCTTGTTGCCGAACTTCGGCGCGCCGAGCACGCCCGCAGCATGGCAGGCCTGGCAGACCTGCTCGTAGAGCGCCTTGCCCGCCTGCGAGGCGTCGGCGCTCTGGGTGGCGCCGCCTGCCGCCGGCGCGGACGCCTGCGGAAGCGCGGCGATGGCAGCGGCTGCGGCCTGCGCGCTGGCGGATGCGTCGGCGCCCGAAGCGGGCGCAGCGCCCGCCGCTGCCGACGCGCCTTGTGCGGCGCCCGGCGCGGGCTGGGGCGGGTCCTGGAAGCTCGCGCCGCCATGGTCGGCCATGTAGACGACCGCGCGGCGGATTTCGTAGTCGCTGTAGTCGTCGGGGCTCGTGCCGCCGCGCGGGGGCATCGCGCCCTTGCCGGAGAGCGCCGTTTTCCAGAGCGTGTCGAAGCCCTGGGAGATGCGCGGCGCCCAGTCGCCGGAATTGCCGAACTTGGGCGCGCCCGCGGCGCCGCTCGCGTGACACGCGGAGCAGACGGCCTGATAGACCTGCTCGCCCGTCTTGTAGACGCGCGGCGCGTTGGCGTCGCGCACCGACACCTGGGCTATGGGCGCGATGCGCTCGGTGATCTGCTGCGCGGAGAGTTCTTCGGTGCCTGCGCCCGTGCGCGTCGTGTTGTTGACGTAGTTGGCGAGCAGAATACAGCAGATGATGGGGACGGCAAACCCGGCGATGACAGCGGCGATCAGCTGGCCGGGCGTTTTGATCGGGGCTCCGTGGGGTGCTTCGCTCATGCTTGTCTCGTCTCCCGTTGGTATTGTGGTGAGCGGTACAGCAGGACGGCAACAGCCTTGCGATAGATCACGGACGATTATAGACGCAAGGTTTCGCGCCCGGTTGCCGCGCGCGGGGGCTCTTCAGCGGGCGTTTACCCGAGGTGGTGCGGCGCAGCGGCGGGTGTAGTCGTAAATGGTGGCGGATCGAGTGGTGTGTCGGTTGATCGCGCGCTGGCGGTAGTTGGCGCCGGGTGCGCCGGCAAGGGCCGCGCGGTGGACGCCGTCATCGAAACCGGGTATTCTCTCGGTCTCACTGCGATGATGCTGCTTCCCTGTTTTCTCGGGGTTGGCGGCAGTGTCCGCTTCTCAACGCGCCCGTAGCTCAATGGATAGAGTACTGCCCTCCGAAGGCAGGGGTTGCTGGTTCGATCCCAGCCGGGCGCGCCAAGTCTGACAAGGGTTTCCGCCCGATTCTCTCCCTCCCGAATTACTTCCGCTGGCCTGTTAGGGCACCAGTAGGGCAAATTCTGCGCAAGGAAAAGCACTCGTCGGGTTACCGGTGGCCTTGGCGGAACACTCTTCAGATTTTTGCCGTGTCTACTCTCGAACGACTTGAATCCCAGTTCAACGCAGCGCTCCTGCCAATAGAGGTGGTGCGCACGAATTTTTTCCCGCACCTCTCTGAGGACACTTTCAGCCGGCGCGCACGGGCCAATGACTTCGGGTTTCCCGTGATCCGCTCCGACCGGTCGCAGAAGGCCGCCATGTTCGTCCATATCGAGGACCTGGCAACCTATCTGGATGCGCGGCGTACCGTTGCAGCGCGCGAGCACGCCAACCTGGTCGATGCTCGGCCATCGTTGGCTTGCATTCCGTAGGTAGATTGCCCGAGTGAATTCCTCTGCCAAAAACCTATGCTGTTTGGGCGGCCCAGGCGACACTCCGAGCCGCGTGTGTGAATTGGAAAGCCGCAGATTCGCTCTGCGGTTTTTTTTGCACGGTAACTCCGGGCTATCGAATGAAAAGGCCCCGGCGCCTTCGCGTCGGGGCTGAAATTCCTGCTACGCCTACGGGGGAAGGTAGCAGGTGGCCGGGCACGAGGTGCCCAGCGAGTCAATTATGTGCCATGGGCCGCTGGCACATTCGCGCGAGTGAAAATGCTCGGTGGGTTAGGCCACAGATTGGTGGGCGCCGCGCCTAGATCTGAGGCTGCGCTTGCGCTGCGCGTGACGGCGCACACTGCGGTTATGCGGGGATATCAAATATCAACGCAGCAATCAGGAGCATGATCGAAAGGGCGAACACGACCGCCCCAAAAATAATCAGCAGATGGTGGTTCATCGCCAACGATTCGAATTTTCGGTGGCTGCAATCGTACAGCCAATGATCTGAAGTGATACTTAAGACCCTATTTTTCTACAGGATGCCAAGCGTCGGACAGTTCGCCTACTTCGATGCCTGCGAGCTCCGAGCGGCCATCAAGCCACTGTCGCACGAGTTGACGATGATCCTCTGTCGGCGACCCGCGAGCGGCGCTTGAGATCAGATACGCATCGAACTTATCGCTGGTCGACGCGGCAGTCATCATGCCGTTTGCCTCGACGAATTCCAGAAAGGAGTCGAGCAACGCGTCCAGCTGATCAACACTCGGCTCGAGTGTGAATCGTGCGGAAGCGGTAAATCCGAACTCCTGGAACTCCCCGAGGTGCAGTTTCTTGCGCTGTCGACGGTTGTGTCGTTTTGCCATTCGTCGATCCTCACGTTTTTGTCCATGCCGCCCTCATTGTCCTCCTTTCGAGTATGACAATGAAAAGCCCCGGCGGATCAGGCCGGGGCTGTGGGATTGCGCCGCTCGGCTCAGTCCGTGCACTGTGGCTCGAGCCGTTCCTCGATGGGTACCCGTCGACCGTATCTCTGGCACCGGATTTGGCCTGCATCCGGCGCTGGGGCGCGCACCCCCAGTCATACGCCGGCTCCGTTCGGGAATTCATTCAGACCTCCGCGGCCTGCTTTTATGAGAATGTGCGCGTCTGGCCGGCCGTCCACGACGGAATGCTGGATACGCTCCAGGCATTCGTCCACGTAGTGCCGTTGTCCGAATAATCCACGTAAAGCGATGCGGGATCCTCGCGGTAGGTATCGGGTCGCACCGTGTACACAACCTCCGCCACTGTGACCGCCGCCCCAGAGCCGAAGTCGCAAGCCAGCCAGTGGCCGCCGCTCGGCGGCGCAGTGCCGCCTGTGGTCCAGAAGGTGGATGGATTGCCGTCGACTGCGTTGGACGTGGGGTATCCGCTAATCGTTGCAGACGCAGTCATTGTTGACGACGGCGTGAGCATGTTCGACCCACCGATTGTCGCGTGCATAGCCAGCTCGGCGCAGGCCATGTAGTTCCCGGATTCATAGGTTGTGGGGCATCGGACGCGCCAGTATCGATGGCCACTACTTGAGCGGCGGTGCTTGGTGTATGCCGGAATCATGTCATGTCTCCGCCGAGGATCCACGTATTGGCCGCGATCTGCGTGAGCACGAGCGACGAGTACTGCGCTCGAGCCGTGAGCGAACTAGGGTTATTGACGGTCACGCCAGACCCTCCCGAAACAGTGGTCTGGCCCGCGCCAAGCTGCACGACCTGAATCTGTGTGCCGACGGGAAACGACACCGATGAATTAGGCGGCACGGTTAGCGTGTTCGCACCGGCATTGTTCATCGTGACGATGCCCTGATAGCCGTTGGCCGAGGGCGCGTCAGTGGCCGCGAGCGTGTACGAGGTGCCAGTCTGCGCGTTGACAGGAAGAACCGGTGGGGAGCTTCCGCCTCCGCTCGGCACGGCCCACGTAGCGTCCTCTCGCAGGTAGCGCGTACTGCCCGCCGTGGCGCCGGGGTCGGGCGCGGCGCCCGAGGCGTGGCCGCCGCCGGATGCGCCCATAACCGGCAGGTCTGCAGGCACCAATGCACGGAAGCCGGGCGCGGCGGCTGCGCCGCTGGATGGCCCCGCGTACACCTCGTTCGCTGGCTGCGTGCCGGCAGTGGATAGTTGGCTTATGGGCGCGTAGCTGCGCAAGTCTGTCCAGCTCGTGGTCGTCGTGGCGTTGGTGACAACTTGATAAAGCGGAATCTTGCCGGATGGGATGCCGGTCGTATTTACACTGACTGCGCCGGTCGTAGGATCCGCGAAGATGTAATTCGTGGCGCTGGGCGCCAGCGTCAATGTCCCGTTAGCGACGGCGCTATTGCCGTAGTAGCCGCCGTAGTAGCCCCATGTCAGCAGGCTGGTCGTGCTGTCATGACGTCCCCAAATCATCCCGGGACTGGCGGCATCAAATAATGCGTTGGCAACTGCCTCCTTGAAGGCCTGCGTCGCGCTGATCTGATCTAGTTGCGTAGTTGAGTTTGACATGCAGTTATCTCGCCAATTGAATTTTCATTGCTTCGTGTCGGCGCCCTGGCGAGCGCCATCCGAGCCATGCACACGATCTGATGTTTGATTTCCCTCGCTGTTGATTTCCGATATTGGCTTTTCCTTTGGCTTCCGACCTGCTCCCGGCCGAACCCCCCCGCGGTTACTGTGCTTCGCGGCCGTTTGATTACCGTCCGGTTTGATTGCTTTGATTTCCGCCGGCTTTTGCTTGGGTTTTCGACCCGCTCCCGGGCGCGAACCCCCGTGGGTATTGCGTTTTGCGGTCATCTGATTTCGCTCCTGTTCGATTTCCCGGCAAGTTTGATTTTTCGCATCCGCCATCAACATTCAAACAATCTAAAACCCTTTCCGGATAAGGCTTTTAGATTGTTTCGATTGATTAACAAAAACCAAAAAGGGGAATTTTTTCTCTGCGTGCGGGAACGCGCGGTGTCCCGCACTGCACAACGCTAGAGATTCGACCCGCCCTCCCCGCTGCCGATGGCGCTGCCAGCGACGACAATGCTGCTGCGCGCCGCTCGCGCGATGCGGTCGACGTCAGGCGTAATAAAGCGCGCGCCGGCGATGCAGCCGCGCCATCAGCCGTTCCTCCGCATTGCGATTTGCGCGTGCTCCATGACGGCGCGCGCCTGTTGGTTGGCGGTCGCCCGCGTAGTCCCCGGGGGAACAGTGATATTCATATTGAACATCTGCGACATGCCTGGCGTACCCTGTTGAGATGTTCCGCCGCCATTGACGGTCAGCGCGTGATTCGGGATGATCCTGCCGGATTGACTTGGCACAAAAACCTCCGGACCCTTCTCGCCGACGAGATACGGTGTCCCGGCATCGGTGGGACCGCCTGTGGCGAGCGCGCCGCCCAACCCCAAGAGTGCGGTCAGGCCAGTTGACCCGCTATCCGCCATGGCACCTGCAGTCACGGCATCCACCGACCCCGTCAGGGCCGCATCGGTGAACCCGAAGGCCCCCGCCATATCGCCACCGCCCAAGCTGCTGAGGATGCTGCCGAGTGTGTCGCTCCCATCTGTACTGAACGCGCCAATCAAGGTTCCAACCGTCATCGTCGCCACAGTTGCGTTGGCAGCGTTCAACGACGCCGTGTTCTGCGCGGCAGCACCGAATCCACCGAGCGCTTTCGGGATAGCCGGCTCGGCCATCGTCCCGAAACCCTTCGTCAGTTTCATCATGTTGTCGAGCGCATCGCCCGGCAGCGCGCTCGCCGTCGTCGCGGCGACACCTGGATGTGACGCGAAGAGTCCACCACCAATCGAGCCGCCGAACGAGGACAGATTCTCGAAAAACGACGACATCACGCCGTGAGTGGCCATCCGCGTGAGATCGGCTAGCATCCCGTCGACGAGGCCAGTAAAGCTGACCTTCCCTGTCGTCACGAATTTCACGACAGCATCTTCCATGCTCTTCATGCCCTGAGTTACCGCGTTCTGGGCTTGTGCCGAGGCGTCATGCGCGGAGTCAATATAGTTCGCGAAGGCAGTCGCCGTTCCGTTGGTCCAGTCATCCTGCTTTTGCTTCAGCGCAGCATAGTAGTCGTCGAAATCCTTGAGCGAGTCGTTCAGACCATCCTGAATTTTTTGCTTTTCCGCGAGGTACTGGTCTGAGCCGAGACTCCCGCTTTTCGCAGCCGCCTTGTCGAGCTCATCAAAATAGCGCTGATACTCACGGGAAATCGCGTTGATCGCCTGCACCTGCTTTTGCGCATCAGCTCCCATACCAAACGCATCGAGCTCGCGCCCATAGCCTTCGCGATTGCGCTCCTGGAAGCTCTCGATCTGCGCATTGATCTGCGTAGACTTCTCGGCGAGCTTCTGAATGTCATCGCGACGCTGGATCTCCTTATCGAGCTCAACGTTCATCTGCAATTGAGCGCGAATCGCATCCTGGTGAGCGATGAGACTCTTCTGATCGGCCGTAAGGGTCTTCTCCTTCCAGTCGGCAATCTGCTGATTGAACTTGACGAGCTCCTTCTGGGCCTCTGTCAGCTTGTCGGTCGTCGAGAGCTGGAGTTGCAGCTCTGCGCCCTGATCGTGAAGTTGCTGGATGAAGCGCGCCGCAGCGTCGTCGTGAAACGCCTTCGGAGTCGGGGTTTTGTGGTCCTTGTATTTGTCGTCGATCTTCGCTTCGTCCGCCAATTGCTGCTCGGGGCTAAGGTTGAGCGGTGTAGCGATCGTATCAAGGTAGGTCTGCATGTCCTTGGCACGCTTTTGCGCTGGCGTGGCAAATTGCTGATTCCAGGTGTCATACGCGTGCTTCGCGTCGATCAGCGCCTGTTGCTGGCGATCGGCACGCGCTTTTTCCTGAGCCTGCTTAATTGCGGCGTCCGCTCTAGCGTGAGCCGCAACGCGCTCAGCCTCGTCCTGATCCGACCATTGGCCAATGGGCGCGCGGGCGGCCTTATTGGCATCCATTCGCGCGGCGATCTCTCCGGGCGTCGCAGCGGCACCGAACGAGCCAATTGCTTCTACCGCACCGTCGATCATTGACTTGATATCGCGCCATCCCTTTAGGATGATGCCTTCGTTGGAGGCGATTTCTTTCGTCCGCTCGTCCATTGCTTTCGAGAATGCCTCGACGGCAACCTGCGCAGCGCCGGTGGCGTCGCCTTGTTTCTCGAGCGCGACAATCTGATCGTACGTGGCTTCAGTCAGATAGTGATATTGGTCGTTCAGTTTGACGGACGCCTTCACCGGCTCGTCGGCGAGTTTCGTGAACTCATCGACCATCTGCTTTACCGACACGCTCGTATAGGTCGCGGCGTCCGCGGCAGTCTTGCCCAGGTTCGCAATCTCTTCGCCCGTCAGTCGCCCCCTCGAGGCCAGCTCGGTGACAGCCTCCGCTGCCGTATTGAACGTCGCACCATTGGCCGTCGCTGCCGTCGCCATGTTACGCAGCTGGTCGGACGTCACACCCGCATAGTTGCCCGTCATGACGAGCGCTTCATTCATCTTCTCATTCTGCTCGGCGACGTACAGCATCGAGCCGCCGATCGCCGCGATCGAAATCGATAGCGGATTGAGCAGCAGATCCAGCGCGCCGGCCAGCGACAGAAATCGGGTGAACGAACCGGCAAGACGCGAGAAGTTACCCCTCGATGCCTCCCGTCCCATCACCATAATTTCGGACGTGATCTGGGATGTCGCTCCGTGCGCACCCCTCGCTGCCGCGGCTTCGGTCGCATATGCCGCAGCCATTTCCTCGCCAAGCGCAATCTGCTGCTTGCGCATCTCGATTTCCTTGGCGATCGCGCCGATCTGTGCAACCTCCGTCTCGGTATAGCCGGCCATCTGGGCGTCATAGACGGCCATCTGAGCCTCGGTGGCGGTCAGCGCCGTCAGTTGCCGGCCGAGCGCCTCCGTGACCTTCGCGGCGCCGTCGCTAATGACAGTCGATGCGACGGCCGCTCGAGCCGCAACCGAGGCCTGCGCCGTCGCGACGGCCTCGGACGATGCGGCGAACCGTTCGTTAGCGCGCTCGGCTGCCGTAGCCGCCGCAGCCACGTCCTCGACGCTTGCGGCGTACGCTGCGGCGGCTTCGCTTTGGTCCGTCATCGCCGCCGTGGCGGCGAGCGATGCCTTGACCATCTCGGAGATGCGCGCGGTGGCCTGCACCTCGGTTTCGCTCATTGCAACCGCGGCGCTGCCCGCTCCGCGCATTGCGACTTCCATTTCCTTGATGCGATCAACATAAGGGCGAGCCGCATCAGCTACGCCCATCTCCGCAGCTTTGAGTTCCAGCATTTGCCCGCGCGACAAGCCAATCGTCTCGGCCTGCTTGGTGAGGGCCTGCATGAACGTATTGATTTGCCGAACGCTTGCCTGACTACCGTTGGCGACGGCTTCATCAACCGCCTTTTGCGCGGAAACTGTGCGCGTGGCGGCGGCCTCCTGCGAGGCAAGGAAGGCCTCCGCACTGCGCTTGGCCCGCGCCATGCCAGCTTCATAGCCGGACGCGTCCACTGAAACACGGATAATTGTTTCATTGCTCACGAATTCACTCCATCGTCGTCAGATTTCGGGTTGGCCGAGTGCTCCCAGCCAGCGAGATATGCAGCGAGCAGCGTCAACACGATGAGTATGGCGCCGGCGACTGCGATGCCCCAGCCCGGATGGATGACAATGCCGCCAGCGAGAACCATCAGCCATCCCAGCAAAAGGCATACGTTGAAAATTTTGATATTCATGGCGGATTCAGAGGCTAAGCAGGTCGATTTCTCGGGCGTTGCGCATCGCCTGGGCTGAACGGCCCGAGCGGCCGCCGCGCGCGCTGCCTTGCATGCGACGGACGAGATCCTCGAACGGCATGACGCCGTCGATCATGCGCTGAGAGAGGGCATCGCGAGCGCCGAGCACGCGGCCCTGGCCCATTCCGTTGCGCACTGTATCGACCGTGACATTGCGCCCCTTGGCAACCGCTCGCGTGAACATTGCGTAATAATCCTGCGCGCGCTGCTCCTGATAGGCGACAGCCGCCGGCGTGAGGCCTTCGCTGAATGGGCTCATCTCTGTCTTGTATTTGCCTGCGCTGAACAACTGGATATCGACGCCGGCTATCTCCATCGCCTTCGCGATGTTCTGATATCCGGAATAGACGCCGATGCTGCCGACCTCGCCGCCGGGCGAACAATACGCCTCGGAGCATTGCGACAGCAGCCAATAGCCCGCCGATGCTGCGAGGCTCTGCGCGATGCCGACAACCGGCTTCGAGGCCTTTACGCGGTTGATCACGTCGCCGAGCTCGGCCGTACCATACACGCTGCCGCCCGGCGTGTTGAACACCATCAACACTTGCGAGACGCTATCGTCGTTCTCTGCATCGATGAGTTGCTGGCTGACCACGCGTGAGCTCGTTCCGCCGTCGCATACATCGATGTCGCCGGGCCACTCAACCAGCGCGCCAAACACGTTGACGACGGCGATGTTGCCGGCGCGGTTCGAATTTCTGCGCGACGCCGACGTCACTGCGGCGGCCGCCGCCGGCGCGGAAGACAGTCCGCCAGCAGTGTGCGACGCGAGCACGCCGGCGTATGCGGCCATGCGTTCCGGCATCATTGCCCACGGATGGGATAACGCCCATGCGATAAGGTGCGCATTCTTCATGAGAAATCTCCAAGGTTCACGAATGCGATTTGTTACTCGAGGTCGTCGAGTTCCTGGCTATGAAGTTGCCCTTGGGCAGAATGCCTCGTGCTGCCGCTCGCACGCGATCCCCGAACTCGACGCGGGCCCAAATCGCCGATAGTCGGAGCGCCGTTCGCGAATCTGCCGATTTCTGATTTATTGCGAGCGTGCCTTCTCTCATTCGCATCCTGAACCGGGGGGGTGTCATCGTTCGTCGCGGCGCCGGCCGCCTCCAATGCGTAGTAGCTGCGCAGGCGGGGACTGCTCAATTCCACATCGCCGTCAGCGTTGAGGATCGGGTAGGGCTGGGAAAACTGATCAAGCGTCGGGCGGATTTCGCGAGAGATGGCTTTCAACTGGTCATCGATCTCGGAACGCGACAGAGGCAGAAGCACCATTTCTTCAAGCTTCTTCTGCGCCTCTCTGAGGAGGCTCATAGCGGCCAGCACCTCCTTGTTGTTGGACTCCATCCTGATGTTGGGCTTGCCGGTTATCACGTTCCAGAAGCCCGTGTGCACAGGCGTTGCCTTCGCAAAATGATTGATCATGCTCAGCGCGTTGCCGATGTGCACGAAATATTCGTCCGTGCGGAGATCGCGAGACGCCTGGAGCTCAAGTCTGATGTCGAAATACTCTTTGTTTTTTGCTTGCTCAAGCGCGCTCACGGCCGCCACGGCCAGAGCATTCGCTTTTTCCGCTTCGCGGATCTGCAACTGAGAGCGCTCACGAAGCTCCTTCAGATTGCGATCAGCTTCCCAGCGTTTGGCGGCCGCCGCGTCGATCGCTGCATCGTGCGTGGCGTTCAGAGAATCGAGCCGCTTCTTGAGCTCGGCGCGACGCTCGACCCTGTACTTGTCGGCTTCCTCGAGCTTTCGCTGTCCCTCTGGGGAGTGGATCAGATCATTAAGCTTGCGCGCATCAGCTTCGCTGAACTGAGCCCGGCCGAAGTTGAGTAGTTTCATGTGATGTTCCAAAAATGAAGGGGACCGTTGAAATTGCGCTGGAGTGCGTGGCTCGCTATTGAGCAAGCACCCAGCCGGTGACGCCGAAGATGCGCCGCGGGCCCGGCTCAGGCGTCATCCAACAGTCAGCACCTTGGCTATCGACGCTGTATCGCGCCGGAACATATCGACCGATGTTCAGAACGCCAATGCACTGTGCGTGCGGAGCGCCATTGGCGCCGGGCGCGTCCGTGAGTTGGACCAGGCAGTTGCTCACTCCGCCAGCCGAATCGAAAAGCGGGCTGAGCTGCGCGTTTGCCGTGCTCGGCGCGTTCCAGGAAATAGGTGTTGCGGCCATGAGGACTCCTTAAATGTGTGATGAATTAACATATTGCCGCGATGCTCCTGGTTAGCCTGCTATTCGAAGCCTCTCAGACCCATCGCCCATCAATTCCTTGAAGCGAGTCTTGGCGGTGCTCTGTCTGGGATGCGGCAGTGGTGCGCCAGCATCGACCGCAGCTCGATAGGCGGCCATGGCTGTAGTGCACGTTCGACGCCTCACGATCTCGTCGAAGATCTCCCAGAATCCGTCGAATCGCACTGCAGAATTCGACCGATGCGCCCGGGCCGCGGCTCGCGTGAAATCGATCTCGAGTCGAAGGAGCCGCGTCTCGAGTTCATCAACGGATCTGAACGTGCGCGCCGCTACCGCCGGCACGAGATCGAGCGCGTTCCTATACGCCCTTTGATCGAGACTTCGGCTGAATTTACCCAACTCCGGGAGCGCGGCGCGTTGCGCACCGATCCGCCGAAGGAGTTCGTATGCGGTGGCGTTATCGCTGCGCTCGAGCTTTTCCATCATGGATTTCAGCTCCGCCGAGCTGTCGAACAGGTGTGGTGGTTTTTTCACGAACGCCCCCGATCCGCCAGCCTGCCATCCGTTGCGTTCCACGAGCGCCCGCGGATCGCTCGCGAGGCCTCACGCTCAGCTACGGCCGCGTTCAGACGTTCGCGAAAATGCGCCAAGTTCGGCAGTAGGTCGCTCAACGGGGCGCGCACCGCGCGGGCGATCACGTCATCGAGCAGCTCGCGTGGCCAGTACTCCGTGTCTGCCAGACGCTCGATCGTGTCGACCAGCTCGGCGCGCAGCCGTGCCACGTCGCCGGCGGCGAGGTATGGCGCCCACGGCCAGAATGCAGCCTCCCCGAATTTCTCCATGCGGCTATCCGGCGTAGGTTCAAAAGGTTCGGAAGGTTCAAGGGGATTGCCCGGGTCACGGTGCGCAGAATCATCAATGCGCTTACCAGACGCAGGTTCAAAAGGTTCAGAAGGTTGAGCGGCATTCCCCGGTGCTCGGCGCGCTGAATCCTCAATGCGCCCACTCACCATAGGTTCAAAAGGTTCATAACTGGTTTTCGAACCTTTTGAACCCTCACCCGGGGGCTGTTTCTCAGATTTGATCAGCTGCAGATACTTGTTCACGGGAGAACCTCCGGGTTAATCCGGTACACGGTTTTGCGGCGGCCGCCGGTGTCGAGCGTCTCCGGTAGGAGATACCCGAATTCGATGAGTACAGAGATCGCCTTGCCGACCGACTCAGCGTTCTCGAGGCGCGCCCAATGTTTGGCGTGGTAGACGTCGCGCGCAGCGAAGGCGTCGCCGATATCTCCGGCCTTGATGCGTTTCAGGAGAGCCTTCGCGCCCTCCATCTCCGCCAGCAATACCGATCCGTAAGCGCGTTCCGCGTGGCTGCGCAGATAAACACTCCATGCGAGCGCGCGCGCCATTGGCTCGACAGCAATGGGCCCAGCCCCGCCGTCTGCGAGGTGAAATATCAGTGCGAGCGATGGGATGAGCTTCCGGTATTTCGCGAGATGCGACTCCATTGCCGGATGCAGATCGCCGGCGCGGAGCTCGTTTTCCAGCTCGGTGCGCCATTCCACGAACATCGACGCTGCCTCGTCGCCGAGTCGCAGAAAGGGAGGGTTGCCGTCCGGTTCGCCGTTTGGCCCAGTGGGAACTTCCGCCAGCCAGGTCTCCACTGGGTCGGCATCGATCAGCCGCTGGAACACAGCGTGCGCGGTGTGTTTTGCCTCTGCGTCTGGCCAGCAATCGACGTTCTCCCACGTCTGGCGTGGTACATCGGGCCAGACGAGCACACCGAAACGCTGCACGAGACCATCGTCCGCCGCGCCGCCGGCGACCGCGCTGCGCAGATATTCCGATAGGCGCCCGGGCTGCGTCGAGCCGATCAGCGATAGGCAAACGGCCTCGATGCGCTGGTGCCCGCGCATGATCCGGTCCACGACATAGCCGTCGTTTCCGTTCCAGCCCGTCAGATAGAAGCCGCGGGCGCTTTCCTGCCCGTCGCGGTCGAGGCCCTTGAGCAGGCTCACCAGCTCGTCGCGAAAGACGCCGACGCCCTGAGGATTGTCCGCGCAGATCTCGCCCAGTTTCTCGACGGTCGCGTCATTGACAAGGTATCGGGTCAACTTTGGCGGCTCCAGCGCCTCGGCCTCATGAAGGTTGACCACGGCGTCCGGGTTCTTTTTGAGAGTCGCCATTGCCTTCTTCTCTGCAGCGTCCTGGCGCATCTTGCGGACTTTCGCTTCAGACTCGTGCAACGCGAGCTCATTCTCGAAGCGCTGGCTCGCCTCGAGATCGATCCGTTTCACGGGCGCGAGCACGGCGTTCATCGCCGGCGACTTCAGCACGCCCGGGCGGCCGACCAGCTTGACCCACTGATTGCCGTACTCAGTCCAGTCGTCGCGCAGCTTCGGACGCACGCCGACGCGTCGACCAATAACGATGCCGAGTGCGCCAATGATGGTCGCGCCGATGAAGTCCGGAGGGCATTGGACGCGATTCGCGATGTCCTGCGCCCACGGCTGGAGACTCCCGGGGAGGAGCGCCATATCGAATGGCTCTACCGGCTTCAGCGAGTCTGGTAGCGGCTCGGGCTTTGCCCATCCATTTCCCGTTTCCGCATGACCCGGCCCGCGCTGATAGAACGCGTCGCGGGCCGCATCCACTTCCGCGCGTTTTTTGGCGGCCTCATTCGCGGCTGCCGCGGCCTTAAAATCGAATGCTTTTAGGTAGTCGGTAACGGTCACAATGCCCCCTTCGATGCCTGATGCGCGAGCCATTCCTTCGCGCTCGTCACCACAAGATCCGTTACCCATTCCTGGTGCTTTGCCCATTCTTTCTGTCCCATCCTTTCGGCGCAGCGCCGCAACTCGCGTTCGATTGCCCGGTTCAGTCTGGCCTTGATCGCTAGGGGATCTGTCAATGATGTGGTCTTAGCCACGTTTCGCCCCCTTAACTTGTAAGCAATCCTCAATGCTATGAAGACGACAAGGCGCGTCGGCGGCGCGGAGATCAGCGACGGCCCTGTGAAGGTCGCGCTTCAGCAGCTTTTCGGCCAGATCGGCAAGCCCGTAAATAACCCCGAATGCGCCTTCGTCGGCCACCTGGTGTGCACCGTCGGGGTCGAGGCCTCTGGCCGCAGTGTGTAAGATTGCGCGAATGAGGCTCAGCACCTCGTGCTCTGAGGTATCGAACCGGCTGTATGCCTCTTTTGCTTTGATATTGGGATTGCTCATTGCGAAATCTCCCCCGCGTCTTTGATTGCCGCCTCGAGCAGATCCTGCAGCTCGGCCGTTTTGTCATTGAGCTCGTTCGTGAGCCACTCTAGGTAGAAGCGCCCAAGCTCGGCGATGCTGCGAGACGGGGCATCCGATGCGATGCGCTTGATAGCGTCGAATGCGTCTTCTGCGACGTTGAGGTCTTGGGCGAGCGCCGAGCGTAACGATTCGAGTCGGCCTTGTGCGGCGCGCAAATTGGTTTCGAGGCGGTTCATGCGCTCACCTCGTTGCGGGTGAGCTCGGCGAGGCGCAGCAGGGCGGCGCCAGTGATGTCGAGTGCGTCTTGGTAGGTGGGGGCGAGCGCAGCAGCGCGCAGTGCTTCGCGGACGATTGAGGAGGTGAGATCTTTCGGGAGGGCGGCCGCGAGCGTGCCGCCAGCAGTTACGACTTGTCCAACTCGATTTCCGCGCCGGCTGCTCTCATGCGATTCAGCACGCGCTCCAGCGTTTCCGGATCGAGCTCCAGCCGTGCCATCGCGAAGAACAGCATGTGCATGCTCATTCCACGCGAGTTGTTCGGATCTTCCGAAAGATAGCGACGCCACTGCCTGCCGTTGGCCAGTCCGAATAATTCGGCCATCTCGCCGCTGCTCTTGCCAAGCTCCGTCTTCGTGCGTTCGAGATCCTCTGCTGTCGGGGGAGTGTATTGGGTCATTTTGGGAATGCGCGCGCGCGAGCGCACGAAGGGTGATCTTCATGGGACGTTCCTTTCGGAGTAGCGAACCACACAGGGCGTGCGGCTCTATAAGCCCCAATCTAATACCCATTGGGTACTTCGTCAAGGGATTCGCGAGTCGGGTCATCAGATCGCTCCCTTGGGATCGACGGCACGCGCCGCCAGCATCAGTGCCTGGACAACTTCACCGATCTGCTCGGGGCGCAGCGACACGCCGGCGCGGCTGGGCTTGAACTCACCCGATTCGGTCGAGTACCAAACTCTCAAGTCGATGAGCACGCGGCCGCGATACTCGCTGACCGTCACGCGCAGGCGCTCGGAATCGGAGCGACGGATGTCGAGGAACTCGATCGGCGCCGCCGCTGTATCATCGAGGCGGGTCGTCGGGGTCGCGCTCTTGCCGGAGTCGCGGCCCTTTTTCATTTGTCGGGTCGTCATGGCATGCACCTCAAGCGATTGCGGTGCACTTGCTGCCATCGGCCTGCTGTTCAGACAGCATCCGGCTCTCCCAGGCCTCGGCGGCTCGCCGCGTAATGATGACGCGGCGCCCGAGGCGCATCTCCTGTGGGGCTTTGCCCTGCTGCTTCAGGGTGTAGTAGTGGACGCGGCTGATGTGGTAAGCCGCGCAGAACTGCGCAAGGGTGTAACTCGCTTCCATCGTTGATCCTCGCTAGTGGATACAAGGGATTGCTCTGATGAACAATCTGGAATCGAGTCTATGGAGCGGCCCCTTTGCCCGGTCCTAATTGGGATTGGCGCTTACCAAATTAGGATTTTTGTACTTCTTTCAACTTCGATGCGATTGTCTCAACGCTGACGGATTGCCCAGCCTGCTCGATATGGTTGGCGATCACCTCAGCTGCCTTGTATGGCGCGTTGGTATCCAGACCGTTTGCCGTGCACAGAGCGTTGATTATTTTGAGAAGCGTGTTTTTCTCTCGCGACGAAAGTGGCTTGTCGGAGTCGCTGTCTGGTACACCGTCATCGCAGAAGGAGCGTTCAAAAGCTTCCAGTGCGATCGCCCTTATAACAAGGCTGTTTTTCGGCGGAAAGTGTAGAAAGTCGTCGCTGCCGAACGGCTCATACAGTTCCCACAGCGTGCCGTTCTCATCTCGGACTAACGGGCCGCACAGATCGCCACTTTCGCCGCCCTTTCCGACGAAGGTCAGAATCCACCAAGCCCACGACGGGCATAGGTCGATCGGCAAATCGAAACCGCCAGCCATCGAACTACCCGGCTCGTCGGGCAGAGGCTCGGAGTAGACGTCCAAATGCGCGCCGCGGGGAAATGGGCAATAGACCGCCACTTTTCGCCCAAAGAAGGATCCGTCCATCATCCAGGAGACGCCAAGGTGCCCCTCCGCGACGAGTTGAATAACGTCCTCCTCCGAAACTGGTTCTTCAAGCGTGAGCGTCAAGCGGTCGGCGGCTTCTTTGAGGGAGTACCAGCTCTTGAGCCGATAGATTTTCCTCATGCTTGGCGCTCCGTTCCCACTGAGGTAGCTGGTCTATTCAATTTCGCGACGGCTGCCGATAAATGTTCGGGCGCGAGGTGCGCGTAGCGCAGCGTCATCGTCAGATCGGCATGGCCGAGCAGCTCACGTACCGTGTTGAGGTCCACGCCCGCCATGACGAGCCGGGATGCGAAATGATGGCGCATGTCGTGCCATCGAAAATTGGTGATTTCGGCGTCCTTCAGCAGCTTTTGCCAAGCCGTCTTGACGTCCACCCGCACGCTGCCGTCCGCGCTCGCAAACACGACAGCGTGACTGCACTGCTCGCGCCACGCCTTGAGCGTCGCAAGCGCCTCGTCGTTGAGCGGAATGTGCCGCTGCTTGCCCGACTTGGCAGAGGCATCGACTACCGTGAGGATCGCGCGGTCGAGGTCAACGTGTTGCCAGTCGAGCTTGAGCAGCTCGCCTTGTCGCAGGCCGGTGTTGATCGAGATCAGCACCGCGGGTTTGAGGTGATCGACAAACGCGACGCCGCGCAGATCCGGCATAAGTTCGTATCCGCGCCTCGCGCGCCAGGCGTTCGCGCTCTCGCGGGCTGCCCGTTCGCGCTCCTGGCGGGCGTCGAGTGCCGTGCGCAGGCGGGTTTCTTCGTCGTCTGAGAGCCAGCGCACCTTCCCGCTGGGCGCTTGCAATGCCTTGACCGTCCGCATGGGGTGTTCAGCTATCACGCCCCATTCGAGAGCGCGCGAGAACAGACCGCGCAGTGCCGACAGATCGCGATTGACGGTGGATGCACCAATTCCCGCCTTGAGGCGGCCGGAACGCCATTTCTCGATGATCCACGCATTGAAGTCCCCGAGCGGCTTGTCGAGATGCTCGGAGAACGATTTGCGCAGGCGCGCGAGCGTCGCGTCGCTGCTCCGTGTATTGGCCGTCAGCCAGTCGGCGTAACGGTCATCAATGAATTTCGCGAGGGTTGGCGTGCCGACGATTTTTTCGGCCTCTACCTTGCGTCGGCGCCGCTCGAGGACTTCCGCAACCGTATCGCCCTTCTTTTCCACATCGAGCAGTGACTTCTTCGCGAGCTCGCGCGCCTCCTTCGGGGTTAGATTCGGCCAATACCCAATCACGCGGCGCCCCTGCGAGCCGTCAGGCTTCGTCCAGCGGATAGTGAATGAGACGCTGCCCGCGGGCGTCACCTTGACGACGAAGCCGCCGAGGTCGGCGTCCACGTATTCCTGATATTTGCCGGTCGGTTTGATCGCGCGCAGGAAATCTCGGTCGATTTTGAATCTCTGCCCCATGCCCTAACCCCTGCCAGTTGGGCAAAAGTATAGCCTAGGGCAAAGTTAGGGCAAATCCTGCGCCGAACAGCCATTTATCATACTGAACGTGGGTGAGCTATCCATTTGATTTTTAAGGAGTTGGAAAACAGCCGCTTACCTCTAAAAACACGTTTTTTGACACTCCGAAGGCAGGGGTTGCTGGTTCGATCCCAGCCGGGCGCGCCACAAGATTCACGTAGATCCCCACAAAACACCGCCCTCCGGCAGATTGAATGCCAGGCGCATATTCTGTCGCCGCGCTCCGCTTACGCGTTGAGTTTCGCCCGGATTTGAACTAATTTCCCCAACGGACTCGCGTCGAAATTCGATACACCGTCCACGGCGTTCCGCTCTTGCAGCAGGCGACGCGACAGTGACCGACGCGGGATTCTCATGGGGAACAATTCGATTCCGGAGACCACACCATGCCGCGGCTAGTGATCCTGAATTTGGCAGACCCAGGGCAGATGGGGCCCGTAACGAGAGTGAAACGGGGGCTGGAGGCAAAAATCCAGGCCGGGCCCAGGACCGTGCTCGTTGGCGAGGATGTCGTTCCGATCCACGATCTATTCGACGAGCTCAAGGACTTGCAGGATGGAACGCCACTGGGGGACAAGCTAAAAGCGGCGCGCGACGACTGCGACGTCGCCGAAAAAATCTACCTGTGCACGCACGGCTTGGCGAACGATACCGAGCACGCCTTCGCGAAGGCTTCGGGTGGGGAAGCGCTAGGCACGTGGAAGGATTTCGGCAGACTGATCCGCAAGGTGCTGCCCAAGAGGAGCAAGCATTACAAAGTCGCCCTCGTCATGTGTTACGGCGCCCGAACCGACGAATATTACGCGAGAGACCTCGATCATCAGGGGATGATCCCGCTAACGCTGCTCAACACGAGTTTCGCGTACAAGATGTTCCACTATCTATGCAGCGACCATGGGCGCACGATGACCATGACCGCGAGAACCGGGGCGGTGGGCTTCGACGATACGACGGGTAAATCGAGCGTCGAGCAAGAAGCGGCGATCGATATCGCGCTCGAGAAAGAGGAATTTCTGCGCAGCCCGAAGATCGACCGGGTCATGAAGCAATGGGCAGCCTATAGACGCGCCATCGATAGCGACAAGGCGGCGCAAGAATGGCTCAAAATAGACAATAAATATAGAGACGACCCCAAGGCTTACGCGAACCCCTTTAACAAAAAGGCTGTCGCGGGCAAGGCATATCATCAGGCGCTCGCGCGCAAGATTGCGCTCGAGACGCAAAAGAGCGCATACCAGGACCTCCAGAAGTACGGGAAGCTGGTTTATACGCATATAGGCGGTACTCTGACGATCGTGAACAAATACGGCAACAACGGCGGGATAGGGCCGCAAACCGTTCTCTATACGGGTCCCTTTCTTTGATCGTTGGCGTTCCGGGGAACGGGACTCCCTGCTCCCTCTGAACCCCACCCGCCCCACACTGCGCGGACCGTGACGGTCCGCTCGCATTCCGCGAGCGCTCCCCTCAACACCCCACCGACGCCTCGCGCATTCGCTTCGACTGCTCGCCTCTGTCACCCCCCGGCGCGATGCACGCGAGAAACGCATCGATCGCCGGACTCTGGCGGCGCGCTTTCAGGAAATAGATATATTCGTCGATCGTCGTGTCGACGTCGCGCAGCGCGATCACGCGCAGATCCGGATGCCGCTCCGCTTCGCCGAGCGGAAAAATGCTCCCGCCCACGCCGTGCAGAATGGCTTCGCGAATCGCCTCGCGGCTGCCGATCTCCGCAAGCGAGGCCGGTGCGACGCCGGCCTTCGCGAGAATCTCCTCGGTGCAACTGCGCGTGACCGAGCCGGTTTCGCGGATCAGGAGACGCACGTCAGCGAGGCGCGCCGCGTCGATCGCCTCGAAGCGCGCAAGCGGGTGGCTGTGATGCACGACGAGCACGAGCGGATCGGTCGAGATCACGCGCCGCTCGAGCCCATCTGCATCACTGCGATGCGACGACACCGCGAGGTCGATTCGAAACTCGTGCAGCGCGTTGAGGATGTCTTCCGAATTGCCGATCCGGCAAGTGAGCGCGATGGCCGGATGCGCCTTCGAAAAGCGGCCGATCGCGTCCATGATGTAGTAGGGCCCCGTCGCGCCGATCCTCAATTGACCTTCGAACAGGCCGCCGACGTTGCGCAGCATGATATCGGCCTGAGCCTCGAAGTCGATCATCTGCTCGACGAGCGGCAAGAGCGCGATGCCGGTCTCGGTGACCGCGAGGCGGCGGCCGCTGCGATAGAACAGCTCGACGCCGTATAGCTGCTCGATCTGGCGAATTTGCGCGGCGATGGTTGGCTGACTCACGCCGAGGTGCCGCGCCGCACGCGTGATGCTGCCCTGGCGGACCGTCGCGTGGAACGCCTTCAACTGATCGAACAAAATCCTGTCCTCTTCTCCTCCGCACCCGCGCGACAGCGTAGCGTGCCGATGTGTCCGCCGCGTGACGCGCGCACGCTCCGGAAGATGCCGCGCTCGCGTGCAGTTGCGCACTCACCGGTCGATAGAGACGATTTTTCAGCAAGGCCTCAAACAAAAAAGCTGAGGTACACCGCAAGAAAGCTGGTGGAACCGGTCACTGCCGGGACATTCGCCAATGCGTTAATGGCCGCATTCGTCATCAACGGACTGCTTCTCATGCGTCGATTCGATATGCGTGCCCTCTGCGCCGCGCTGCTGTTTTCTCTCGTGCTCGCCGCGTGCGGCGGCGGCGACAGCGATGGCTCTTCGGCTTCGCCGAGCGGGAGCAACCCGCAAAGCAGCCAGCAGAACGCCCTGCAAAACAGCCAGCAGATGGCGGGCGCCGGCACGAATGCGGACGCGAGCGGCGAAGGCAACGCGCCGGGCGCCCCCGACATGCATTGGGCGCCCGACTCCAACGCGAGCGGCGCGCACTGATTCGCAGGACACCTCCACTTTTCCCCCCAATAACAGGATTTCCCATGTCGTCGAAAAACAGACGCGATTTCCTGCGCCTTGCTACCCAGTCGGCAGGCGCGATGGCTGCTTATGCGGCCTTTCCGCCCGCGATCCGCAAGGCGCTCGCCATGCCCGCCGCGACGCGCACCGGCACGATTCAGGACGTCGAGCACGTCGTGATCTTCATGCAGGAGAACCGCTCGTTCGACCATTACTTCGGCGGCTTGCGCGGCGTGCGCGGCTTCAACGATCCGCGTCCGCACCTGCTGCCCAGCGGCGCGCCGGTCTGGCAGCAGCCGCCCGCTTCGGTGCAGACGTCGCACTACCAGGCGCGCGGCCTGAGCCCGTCGGCGCCGTATGTGCTGCCGTTCTATCTCGATCCGCAGCAGACGACCGAATACCAGCCGGGCACGAACCACGGCTGGAGCACAGGCCACCTCGCGTGGAACGACGGCCAGTGGGACCAGTGGGTGAACCAGAAGCAGGACGTGCTGACGATGGGCTATCTGAAGCGCGCCGATGTGATGTACCACTACGCGCTCGCCGATGCGTTCACGATCTGCGACGCCTACCATTGCTCCGTCCACGCCGATACCGCGCCGAACCGCATCTACCTGTGGACCGGCACGATCGACTCGCGCAACATCTACGGCAATCCGCCGAACGGCCCGGGCATCGGCGAGCGCGATAACACGAACGGCTATACCTGGACGACGTATGCCGAGCGTCTCGAGAACGCGAACATCAGCTGGAAGGTGTACCAGGGCGGCACCGGCATCCCGGGCGACCCGACCGACAACTACACCGACAACTCGCTGATGTTCTTCAAGAAGTTCCAGGTGCAGGAAGGCGCGAGCGGGCCGCTCGTCGACAAGGGTGCGTCGAACCACACGCTCGCCGAGCTCAAGGCCGACGTGCAGGCGAACCAGCTGCCGCAGGTGTCGTGGATCGTTGCGCCGTACAAGTACAGCGAGCATCCGTCCGCGTCGCCGACCGACGGCGCGTTCTACATCAACATGGTCCTCGAGGCGCTGACGTCGAACCCAGACGTGTGGGCGAAGACCGTGTTCATCCTCAACTACGACGAGAACGACGGCCTGTTCGATCACGTCGTGCCGCCGGTGCCACCGCTCTCGAGCGGGCTGAACGGCGCGGGGATGATGTCGTCGAGCCTGCTTTCGAATATCGGCGATGAATACCTCGATCTCGGCAAGTATCCGCAGGAGATGGGACCGCTGATCCCGGGCGCCGATCCGGGTGGGATCCAGCCGATCGGCCTCGGCCCGCGCGTGCCGCTGATCGTGATCTCGCCGTGGTCCAAGGGCGGCTGGGTGTGCTCGGAGACGTTCGATCACACGTCGGTGCTGCGCTTCCTCGAGGCGCGCTTCGGCGTGCAGGAGCCGCTCATCAGCGAGTGGCGCCGCTCGGTTTGCGGCGACCTGACTTCCGCGTTCGACTTCTCGGGCAAGCCGGATACGTCTGCGGTGAGCTTCACGGTCCCACAGCACATTCAGACGGCCGGGCAGGCGTACCAGGTGCCCACGCCGCAGACGATGCCGACGCAGGAGCCCGGCACGCGGCCGGCGCGCGCGCTGCCGTACGAAGTGTTCGTTCACAGCCGGGTGAGCGGGCACGACGGCAATCTGTGGCTCGATTTCGCGAATTCAGGCAGAGCGGGTGCGGCGTTCTACGTCTATGACCGCCTGAATCCGACCAATCCGCCGCGTCGCTATACGGTCGCCGCGCGGGATAACTTCGCCGATTACTGGAGCACGACGGCTGCGCAGGGTGCGTACCATCTGGCGGTCTATGGGCCGAACGGCTACGTGTGCGAATTCCAGGGCAACGTGCAAGTCGCGGTTGATGGCCATCACGCGAATCCGGAAGCGCGTATTGGCTATGACGTGCGTAATCGACATGTGTATCTCGAGCTGCGCAATAGCGGTGGTGCTGCGTGCAGCGTCATTGTCGACAACGCGTATAGCAGCGCCAACTCGCGGCATTACACGCTGCGGCCCGGGCAGACGATGCAGGACCACTGGGAGCTCAGCTCGAGCCATGGGTGGTATGACCTGAACATCGCAGCGTCGACGGTCGGCGGCGCGTCGGATAAGGTCGTGCGGCGCTTCGCGGGCCACGTGGAGACGGGGCGGCCGAGCCAGAGCGATCCGGGGCCGGTGAAGGGGTGATCTGAAGGGGTAATAGGCGCGTTACGCGAGGGGTGCCGCGTGGCCGGTGTGTGATGCCGGCCACGCGGCTTTTGCGTTGCGATCCAGCGCGCCCGCTCGCCGCAGAACTTGCGTACGCGAAAAAAAGCCCGCGCGAGGCGGGCTGAGATGAACGAGCGCATCTGTCAGGACGCGATGAATTGTTGTTGTTCGGTGCGTATGGCGCGGATCGCCGCCTTTTGCGTTTAGAACTGTGCGACGCGTTGATACAGATTCGCGTTGCGGGTGGCCTGCATGGCGGCCTGGTATTCGGTGGTCAGTTCGTTTCTGGCGTTGTGCGCGGCTTGCGCAATTTGTGCATCGATGGCGTGGACCTGTTTCAGGACGTCGAGTGCGGCAGGCGTTTGCGTCGCACCGAGCGACATGAGCAGCGGCGAGCGCTCGCTCGCGAGCTGCGATGCCTGTTCCCATTCGCCCACGGCCGCCGCCTGTTCGATGGCCTTGGTGATTTGCCAGATACGGTCGATGTCGGCCGGTGCTTGCATGATGTGTGCCCTCGATCCCGTCAGCTCTTGTTGGTGGCCAGCGCGCCTGCACTGTTGGTGCCGCCGAACAGCTGCGTGAGGTATTGCTGATTGCTGTTCATCGTCGCCATCAGCGTGTTGAGCGCGGTGAACTGCGCGTTGTACATGCTGGTGAGCTGCGTCTGATAGCTCGTGAGCGACGTCTGTTGCGTCGTGAGGTTCGTCAGGTCCGTGTTGATCGCGTTGGTGCGCGTCTGGATGGCACCCGTGGTAGACAGATAGCCCGTAATGTTGTTGTTCAACTGCGCGGCAACGCCGTTGGTCGAACTGAACAGTGTGGCGATGGTCGACTGGTTGTTTTGCAGCGCGGTGTTCAGCGTGGCGTTATTGATCGAAAGCGAGCCATCCTGATTCAGCGTAATGCCGATCGCCGCCAGGCTCGTCGACGTGTTGCCGTTCTTCACGCCGTTCGCGACGATCGTGGCCAACTGGTTCTGCACCATGTTCAGCGTCGAGTCGCCGAGCAGCGGGCCCTGCGACGAGGCCGTCGAACTGTATGACGTGAGCGTGCTCATCGTCGTCACGAGCGTGTTGTAGAGCGTAACGAACTGGTTGATCGTGTTCGACTGCGAAGTCGTGTCCTGGGCGACGGTGAGCGTCTGTGGTGACTTGCCCGTGGTGTCGACCGACGCGGCGCTCAGGCTCAGCGTCACACCGGCAATCGCGGAGGTGACCGAGTTCGTCGAACTGGTGACGCCGGTGTTGTCGACCGTGAAGTAGGCGTCCTGTGCAGCCGTGGTCTGTGTCCAGTTGGGCGTGGCCGGGTTCCCCGACGACTGGACATTGCTGAGCGTCGACTGGTTGGCCTGGAGCTGCGCACTGGTCGCGCTTGCATTGCCGGTCAGCGAAGTGCCCGTGTTGCCCGTTACCGCAAGGCCGTTCAGTGCATCGCCCGTGGCCGTATCGCTGATCTGGACGCTGATGGCGTTCTGGGAGCCGGTCGAGTTCGCGTGCAAGACCAGGTGGGCACCATCGGCGCCGTTGACGACCGTGGCCGTCACACCCGGGTTGTTGCTCGCGCTGTTGATGGCTGCCGCGATGCCGGAAACCGTGCTGTTGGAGCTGTTCAGCGAAATCGTGGTGCTCGCGCCGCCGATGGACAGGGTCATCGTGGCCGGGCCCGAGGCAAGCGCCTGCGTTGCGGAATAGCCTTTCGACGTGAGCACCTGCGCGGTCGCGATCTGGGCGACATCGAGCGAATACGTGCCGGCGACGGCGCCACTGGCTGCGGTGGCCGTGATGCCGGTGCCGCTGGTGGTCGCGGTGAAAGCGTTGACAGTCGTGCCGTTCGAGAGGTTTGTGAGCCCGGCCTGCAATGCCGAAAGCGCGGCGGAGAGCGTGCCGTATGCGGAGATTTGCGTGTTGTCCAGCGACTGTTGCGCGGCTAGCGTTGCAGCCTGCCCTGCAATCTTGCTGTTGACGAGCGCCGTGACGAGCGAGTTCACGTCCATCGACGAATTGCCGGTCGAGCCGCTGATGATCGACTGTGCGGCTTCCTGCAGCGCCTGGTTGGTCGCTGCGGTGTTGGCCGCGACGGTATTCGTGACTGAGTTACCGGATACGGTGGACATGAAGAGGCTCCGTGCTTCGGCGATGCCGGGTGAATCGGTTCAGGTCTGAAAAACGCCAAACGGGAGACGAGGCTCCCGGTTGGCTGGCGTTCCGCGCACCGGGTATGGCGGGCGGGGCGCGGAACGCGTACTACATGAAGCGCATTACTGCAGGAGCTTCAGGATCTGCTGCGGCTGCGAGTTCGCTTGCGCGAGCACCGAGATACCGGCTTGTTGCAGAACCTGCGCCTTGCTCAGGTTCGCCGTTTCCTGTGCGAAGTCGGCATCCTGGATCGACGACTGAGCCGACGACAGGTCGGTCGATTGGGCTTGCTGCGTCGTGGTGATGGCCGTGAAGCGGTTTTGCGCCGCGCCGAGCGTTGCCTGCAGGTTGTTGACGGTGTTCAGCGCGTTGTCGATCGATTCCATTGCAGCCGACGCACCAGCTTGCGTGGAGATGTTGATATTCGAAACCGAGCCAACGTTGTTCAGCGCGTCGATGGAGCTACCAACGTTCAAGTTAGCCGTTGCAGCAGCAGCCGTAGCCGGATTCGACGTGCTTTCGCCCGTGGCCGTGTTGATATCGGCAGCGATGGTTGCACCGCCATGGGCAAACGTGTAGCTGGTTACGCCCGACGAATTGGTGGTCGCGGTTGCGTTACCGAAGATTTGCGCCATTGCGCTGCTGCTGAGCGCAACATTGTTTTGATCGGTGAACGTGAAGCCACCATTGCCGTCGGACTGCACGTTGATGCTGGTAAGCGCTGCGGTCGTGGTCTGAGTCGCCGAGTATTGACCACCCGACGATGCGTCGAGTGTCAGGTTCGACACCTTCGTGCCGCCAGTCAGCGCGCCACCGTTAGCCGCCATTGCTGCGGCGACGATAGCCGCGCCTGCCGTGGTTCCCGTATTGACCGTGTTACCGTTCTGGTCGGTATAGACCGGGGCAGCGGTAGTGCCAGTGTTGGTCAACGACGTGATTTCCGCCGTCGAGCCGTTGCTGTTCAGCGACAGGCCCGTCTGCGAAACGCTGCTGCCGTTCAGGGTCTGGGCCGCCACCGCATTCGTAGCCATGGACGTGCCGCCCGATGCGGCCTTATAGACAGCCTGAGCCTGAAGAACAACAGCATTCGTCGAGGGCGTGTTTGCAGCGATGGAAGCTGCGCTGTCGGTTTCCAGAACGGTTCCGTTCTGATCCTTGTACGTGACGTCACCGGCCGCGTCAGCCGTTGCCGTCACCGTCGTCGTCGGCGCTGCCGACGCGCCAGCGAATGCCGTACCGTTGGCGTTGAGGCTCAGGCCCGTGAACGAACCGAGCGTGTTACCAGCCTGGACGTTGCCCGTACCAATCTGCGCTGCCGACATGTTTTGCGTCAGGTTCAGGCTGATCGACTGGCCGACGTTGGCGCCGACCTGGAAGCTGACATTGCCCAGCGAACCGTTCAGCACGTTCATGCCGTTGTACGTCGTTTGCGACGCGATACGGTTCACTTCCTGGATCTGCTGCGCGACTTCCTGCTGCAGTGCCTGGCGGTCGGTATCGGTCATGCTGCCGTCCGAGGCTTGGGTCGCAAGCTGACGAATGGTCTGGAGACTCGAAGTCAGCGACGACAGGCCCGACGATGCCGTTTGCACCATCGACACGCCGTTGTTCGCGTTCGACACGCCCTGGTTCAGACCGTTGATCTGGGTCTGCATGATGTTCGAAATCGCGAGACCTGCTGCATCGTCAGCTGCGCTGTTGATGCGCTTGCCCGACGAGAGGCGCGTAATCGCTTGCGAGAGCGCGCTGCCCGAGCTGGTCAGGTTCTGCTGCGCGACGAGCGAGTTGATGTTGCTGTTAATTCCGAGCATGGAAATTCTCCTGGACGGGCGCTAAGCCCATTACACGCCACATTGGCTGCGGCGGTAGCACTCGTTCATTGCTGGCCGCCTCAGTGAAGGTTGACGGCGTGGGTAAAAAAAACTTGAGGGGCTCGCGCAAACAATTGCGACCTAATTTGCGTGGCGCATAAAAGAGGAGATTGGGAGGAGTTCGCGCTTCGATCCGCGGAGGCACACGTTTGCGCGTGAGTGATGCGGTGTAGTGCTTCGCGAAGCCTTGGCAAGCGCCTGCGAGCCTGCCTGGCCGCCTGCACCATCGCGCCAGCGGGCGTATCCTCAACCCTTTCTGCTCTCGTGCTCCCGAGGAGACTTCAATCATGGAACTACGCAGGATCGGCACTTCGGCCTTGCAGGTCGCGCCGCTCATGTTCGGCGGCAACGTGTTCGGCTGGACCGCCGACGAGGCCACCTCCTTCTCGATCCTCGACGCCTTCACCGACGCCGGCCTCAATTTCATCGACACCGCGGACGTCTACTCTGCCTGGGTGCCCGGCAACCAGGGCGGCGAATCGGAGACGATCATCGGCAAATGGCTCGCCAGGAGCGGCAAGCGCGAAAAGGTGGTGATCGCAACGAAAGTGGCTAAAGACCCGCGCCGCCCCGGCCTCTCGGCCGCGAACATCCAGGCAGCCGTGGAAGACTCGCTGCGCCGCCTGCAGACCGACTACCTCGACGTCTACTTCTCGCACGAGGACGACCAGAAGGTCCCGCTCGAGGAGACGCTCGGCGCCTATCAGCGCCTGATCGAAGCGGGCAAGGTGCGCGTGGTGGGCGCCTCGAACTACACGGGCGCGCGCATCGAGGAAGCGCTCGCGGTCGCGCACAAGAACGGGCTGCCCGCGTACCAGATCGTCCAGCCCGAATACAACCTGTACGATCGCGCGGCCTACGAGGCCGACATCGAGCCCGTGGCGCTCGCGCAGAAACTCGCGGTCGTGCCCTATTACAGCCTCGCGAGCGGCTTTTTGTCGGGCAAATACCGTTCGCGCGAAGACCTCGCGAAGAGCACGCGCGGTTCGCGCGTCGAGCGCTATCTCGACCATCGCGGGGTGCGCATCCTCGCGGCGCTCGATTTCGTTGCCGGGCGCCACAACAGCTCGCTGGCGGCCGTGGCGCTCGCGTGGCTGATCGCGCGGCCGAGCATCACGGCGCCGATCGCGAGCGCGACGTCGCTCGAGCAGCTCGATAGCCTCGTGGCCGCGGTGCGCCTGAAGCTCGATCCGGCGGACATCCAGGCGCTCAACGACGCGAGCGCCTGAACCCGGGACGCGCCCTTGCGAGGGGCGGAACGCGTTCATCCAGGAGTCCTGAAGGTGCGTGGCGGGCCCGCCGGACGGCGTTCGCCACGCAAGTGTCTGAGTAGAATCAAGAAAGTGTGGCTGGCAAGGTTTTTTCCTGATATGATTGGGAGTGAATTGAGATCTTTGCCTGTTTTGTTGCCGTGTTCGTTACTGTTGGCGGCCGCAAACCGGCGGTCAGGTGTGTTGCAGCAAGGTCTACCTGATCGCGTTCCGCTGTGAACCCCCTACTTCTCTTTTCCGGCCTCCGTGGCCGCCTTGCCTTTCGTTACGCCCCCATCGTGGCGAACGACCGGAGGGCCGGTGCGTGAATGGTGGTTGCCATTCGCGCCTTTGAACCGTATCAAGCGATTGAGTTAGGAAATACATGACGACGATTCTTCTGAAGGAAAACGAGCCGTTCGAAGTGGCCATCCGCCGCTTCCGCCGTGCAATCGAAAAGAATGGCCTGATCGCCGAGCTGCGTGAGCGTCAGTCTTACGAGAAGCCGACGGCCGTGCGCAAGCGCAAGAAGGCTGCTGCTGTGAAGCGCCTGCACAAGCGTCTGCGCAGCCAGATGCTGCCGAAGAAGCTCCACTAAGAGCCGCTTCAGCTTCCGCCAGACGGCGGCGCATGCTTCGCAAGAAGCTGCGCCGCCGTTTGCATTTCTGGCGCTGGTTTTTGGATTTCGGTTGCGCGACCGCGCGCCGCCCGGAGGCTCAGGCGGCGTCCAGAAGGCGCTGCGGCGAAAGCCCGAACTGCGCGGCGATCGACAGTAGCCGATCGTGCCACTCCCAGACGCCGAACACGTCGTGGACGTTCTGCAGGCAGCTCAGCAGATTCACGGTGTTGGGGTCGTAGATGTTGATGTGGGCGCGCAGAAGCGCCTTTTTCAGCGCGGCGACGCCGACGTCCATCCATGCGGGCACCTCGTTCGCCTCACGCGCGAGATAGCGCACGGGGATGCCTTCCATTGCGCTGATGTAGTCGCGCGCACGGATGAAACTGCCGACCGGACAGCCGCCGTAGTTGCGCGCGCCGCTGCTGTAACCGTTCCGATATGCTCCGCCGCCGCAAGGCAGAAGCGCTGCGCGCCCTTGTCCATGGAGGTGCGCCACGGCGCGGTCGAAAATCTCCTGATGAGTCAGGAAGTGCACGTTTTTCATTTCAGCCCCCTGCGCGACGCACAGCGGTAAGGCTCTGCAAATGCGCCGCTGCGTGCCTTGCGGCGCGCGCTCCCCGCGGCGGGCGGTCCCTTGTTGCGCCTGCTACCGGTGCAGCAAACCCGGACGCGCCGATCTCAGTTATAACGGCGCGCCACGAGAAAACCGTTAGGCCGCGCACCAAGGCAGGTGGAAATCGCGCAGATCCACAATTCGTACAACCCTGTAGCTGGGCCGCCCCGCTAGGCCATAGCCGATCCGGGGCTGTTTCAGGGCCGGCTAATCGCCGAGTCAGGCTCCGGCTGACGTGCGCGTCTTCGCGGCTGCGGGCTTGCCTTTGGACTTGGCCTTTAATTTGACGCCGCCAAGCGCTGCGCAGGTTTTGCGGCAGAAGCAGTCCCGTTCATGGTCGTTGACCATGCCCACCGCCTGCATGAACGCGTAGCAGATCGTGGTGCCGACGAACTTGCAGCCATACTTCTTGAGCGCCTTGCTGAGCGCGTCGGAGACTTCGGTGGATGTGGGCGCGTCGCGATACGAAGCAAGGTCGTTCTGGATGGGCGTGTCCTCGACGAACGACCAGACGAATGCCGCAAGCGAGCCGTGCTCGGCCTGGATTTGCTGTACGGCGCGCGCATTCAGAATGGCGGCCTCGATCTTGGCGCGGTTGCGCACGATCGAGGCATCCTGCATGAGCGCTTCGACGTGCTTTGGCGTGAAGCGCGCGACCTTTTCGACCTCGAAGTTGGCGAACGCGCGGCGATAGCCCTCGCGCTTGTTGAGGATCGTGGACCATGACAGCCCCGCCTGCGCGCCTTCGAGCACGAGCATCTCGTAGAGGTGCTGGTCGTCGCGCGAGGGCACGCCCCACTCCTCGTCGTGATATTGCACATACTGCGGCGACGCGCCGGCCATTACCCAGTTGCAGCGGTGTGTCACGTTGAGTTCTCCTTGCGAGTAGCCCGGCAAGGATAGCGGATTGGTCGTGCGCCGCCACCTGGCCGTCCGGCCAATTGTGCGAAAGGCGCTGAGCCGTTAGTCTCTGCGGCACGATTCAATGCTCGATAATCCTCAACTCACCGGCTCGCGCACGGCGCGGCAAACATCATGCAGAAATATTCCTGGTTGATCGGCGTGGATGGCGGCGGCACCGGCACGCGCGTCGCGCTGGGCGACGCTCAGGGCGCCGAGCTCGCGCGTGCGTCCGCGGGCCCGTCGGGGCTCGGGCTTGGCATCGCGCGCGCCTGGCAGTCGATCGAAGAAGGCGCGCGCGCCGCCTTTGCGCAAGCCGGGCTGGCGTTCGACTGGTCGCACTGCATGCTCGGCTGCGGCCTCGCGGGCGTGAACAATCCCGACTGGCTCGCCGCGTTTCGCGCCGCGGCGCCGCCCGTTGCAGGCCTCGCGGTCGAGAGCGACGCCTACACGACGCTGCTGGGCGCGCACGGCGGCGAGCCAGGCGTGGTCGTGGCGCTCGGCACAGGCAGCATCGCCGCCGCGCTCGACGCGCACGGCGTCTGCCGTATTGCGGGGGGCTTCGGCTTCCCGTCGGGCGATGAAGCTAGCGGCGCATGGTTTGGCCTGCGCGCGATCGTATGGGCACAGCAGTCGCTCGATGGCCGCGTCGTGCCCGATGCGCTTTCGCGCGCGTTGCTCGCCCATATCGGCGCGGTCGACCGCGAGAGCCTGATCGTCTGGCAATGCGCGGCCAACCAGACTGCTTATGCGAGCCTCGCGCCCGTGGTGCTCGCGCACCGCGATCACCCGTTCGTGGCGAAGTTGCTGGCCGAGGCTGGCGAGGCCGTGGCGCGCCTGATCGAGGCGCTCGATCCCGAAGCCGCGTTGCCAGTGTCGCTCGCCGGCGGGCTCGGCTTGCCGCTCACCGACTGGGTGCCGCAAGCCGTGCGCGAGCGGCTGCGCGCGCCGCTCGCCGACTCCACCTCTGGCGCCTTGCGGCTCGCGCATCGCGAGGCCGAGCGGCTTGGCGGCGCTTAGCGCCTGCGCTCCCCTTCAGGTGCTAGGATTGAGGGTTTCCCCCAGTCTCCCCGGATAGCCATGTACAAGGTCATCGCAACCGATCTCGACGGAACGCTGCTTAACGCCGACCATCAGCTGGATCCGTTCACGGTTGCCACGTTCAACAAGCTCCACGCGCAAGGGCTGCAGTTCATCATCGCGACTGGCCGTCATTATTGCGATGTGGCGAGCATCCGCGGCTTGCTCGGCATTCCCGCGTACCTGATCACGTCGAACGGCGCGCGCGTGCACGGCCCGGACGACGCGCTGATCCACGCGCGCAACGTGCCCGAGGCGGTCGTGCGCCGCCTGGTCGCCCCGGACACCGTGGGCGCGCATGGCCGCGTGATCGTGAGCCTCTTTACCGACAAGGAATGGTTCATCGACCGCGATGCGCCCGAGCTGCTCGCCTATCACCAGGATTCGGGCTTCACGTATCGCGTCGCTGGGGATCTCGGCGCGCTCGGCGGCGCGGGTGTCGCCAAGGCGCTCTATATCGGCGATCCGGCCGATCTTGCGCATGTTCAACGCAACCTCGAGCGCGAATTCGGCGACGCGCTCTATATCACCTACTCCCTGCCCGATTGCCTGGAAGTGATGGTCGCGGGCGTCTCCAAAGGGCGCGCGTTGAATGTCGTGCTCGAGCGTCTGAATGTGGATGCTGCGCGTTGCGTGGCGTTCGGCGACAACATGAACGACATCGACCTGCTCGAAACGGCCGGTCATCCGTTCATGATGAATAACGCGAATCCCGATCTGATCGCGCGTCTGCCCCAGGTGCCGCGCATCGGCAATAACTTCGAGGCGGGCGTCGCTCATCACCTGCGCAAGCTCTTTGCGCTGGATGACGAACTGGCGCGCTAAGCAGCACTAACCTGGCTGCGCTGCGTATCGGACATCGCGTGGCGCATATCGCGTGGCGCGGACGTGGCTATGGCTGTGTCGCGGACGCGAGTATGGCGCCTCAGTATGGGCGCTGGCCCTTTCGTCTGCCTCAGGCCTCGCCTATTGCGAGGCAGGAAGCGCCGCACACGGGCATTCGTCCGACCGTCCGTCGAGGCCCTCGCGGTCGTGGCTGAAGCGTGCGCTCGGCGTGGCGCCGCTCCAGTCGATGCGCACGACGTAGATGCTGTCGAAGTCGGCGCTCTTCCATTTGGGCACGTCGGACGCCTGTCCGCCATGCTCGGCCACGATCTTGCGCACCAGCGTCTCGATTTCACGGTGCTCCCATCCGACCAGCACCGTGCGGTTGCGCCACGCCGGATCGAGCAGCGCTTTTTCGAGGGCGTCGGTTTGGGCGTAGCCATAGGGCGTCTGAATCGGCAGGCCGAACTGGATGGCCGTGGGCTCGACGGTCGCTAGCGGGCGCACATAGTAATAGGTCTGTCCGCCGTCGTCCTTGCGTCCGCTTGGGTCCGGCGCATAGATCGCATCGGGCTTGCCGTACTTCGCCGCAATCACGGCGGGCAGCGCGAGCGCCCGGTTCAATCCCTTGCAATCGAGCTGCCCGAGTCCTGCGGCGGGCTTTTCGCCGTGACGCACGAAGACCAGTGTTTCGATGTCCTGTGTGCCTGCGGCGTGCGCCGTGCCCGCACTCGCGAGTGCGCCGCCGGTGGCCGCCGCGAGCAGCGTCACCAGAATCGCAGCACTACGCGCCACGGGGCGAAGCGCCTGAGCGTCGAGTCTCATCGCAACGGCGAAGCGGCCCAGTGGATGTCGTGAACGCTTCATGCTGTGCGCCTTGAGTTCGAATGAATGGGTCGCCCGATTCTAGCAGCGCCGCCGCAGCCACCTTGCGTGATTAGACATCTCGCTGGCGCGCGAAAAGGTCCGCAAAAAAAGCGAAAGTGAAAACAAAAACGGGCGCCGAAGCGCCCGCGTATCGAATCGCGTGAGGCTCGTTATGCCTGCACGCGTGCCTGCAGTTCCGCCACAGCTTCACGGCGACCCGCAATCATCGGATAGACCACGCCGGCGATCGCTGCGCCGATGATTGGCGCGACCCAGAACAGCCACAGCTGCGAGATCGCCTCGCCGCCTACGAAGAGCGCCGGGCCGGTCGAGCGCGCAGGGTTCACGGACGTATTCGTGACCGGGATCGAGATCAGGTGGATGAGCGTGAGGCACAGGCCGATGGCGATCGGCGCGAAGCCTGCGGGCGCGCGCTTGTCGGTCGCGCCGAGGATCACGAAGAGGAAGAACGCGGTCATCACGACTTCGCAGACGAATGCCGCGGCCAGCGTGTAGTGGCCCGGCGACTGATCGCCGTAGCCGTTGGTGGCGAAGCCGCTCGCGACGAGGTCGAAGCCCGGCTTGCCGGTGGCGATGCAGGCGAGCGTGGCCGCGCCGAGCACCGCGCCGACCACTTGGGCGACGACGTACGGCACGAGGTCACGCGCCGGAAAGCGGCCGGCGACCATGAGACCGACGCTCACCGCGGGATTCAGATGGCAGCCGGAAATATGGCCGATGGCGAATGCCATGGTGAGCACCGTCAGGCCGAATGCGAATGCGACGCCCACGAAGCCGATGCCGAGCCCCTGCACCGGGCCGTCGAAATGGGCGGCGAGCACGGCGCTGCCGCAACCGCCGAGCACGAGCCAGAATGTGCCGAAAAGCTCGGCGAGAAGTCGTTTGGATAAGTGCATTTCGTGATGCCTCAAAAAGGTATTTGACGGGCTTCCGGTAAAGTGTCGGCGCCAGGAAATGCCAGATTCTAGGGATTCACGAAAAGCGTGGGTGTGAAGGATTGTCAATTTCGCAGTAATTGCTCTCATTATTGCGGTAGATGCGTTCCGAGTGTGGCTTCGCGCACGCAATCGTTAAATGTCGCAATATCCCGATAAAGCAGTATTAGCCTCGATTGCTAATTCTCTTATTTACGTCTAATCTGCGTTCGAGTCAGTTAGATCGACAATGAAGGGGGGGAGGAAATGTCTCAATATTCAGATCTCAAGGCCCAGATCGCCAAACTTCAGGCGCAGGCCGACGAAGCGCGGCGCACGGAAATCGCCGATGTCATCACCATGATCCGCGAGAAGATCGTCGAGTACGGCCTATCGGCCCAGGACCTCGGCTTTGCGGCGGCCGCCAAGCGCGGACGCCCGCCCAAGAAGGCGCCGCTACCCGCGCGCTATCAGGATCCGAAGACGGGCGCGACCTGGAGCGGGCGCGGCAAGCCGCCCAAATGGATTGCGGGCAAGAATCGCGAGCGTTATTTGATCGCCTGATTGCCGTTATCTAAATGTCAGGTCGCGCGGTTCGGGGCGAGCGTCCCGGAACCGCACCGGTGCATTCGGTTATCCAAATAAAAAGAGCCGCATGAAACATGCGGCTCTTTTTTAGCTGTGGGCAATCGGGCTATTACGCTGTGCGCAAACGATTCACGCTGCCTTTTTTTGCCTTTTTATCTCAAAGTGAGGCATGCCGCGCATTCAGCCCGCAGCTGCAACACGGCGAAGCACAGGACGTCGCGTGGCTTCGATCAGCGCCGAATAGCTTTCGACGTAATTGCTGGCCATGGTGTGCGAGGTGAAGCGGCGCTCGAACTGCGCACGAATGGCTTCGCGCGAAAGCGTGTCGATGTTTTGCAACGCCGCCACGGCGCCCTGCACGTCCTCGCAGATATAGCCGGTCAGGCCAGGATCGATCACTTCGGGCACCGAGCCGCGGTTGAAGGCGACCACGGGCGTGCCGCACGCCATCGCCTCGATCATGACGAGGCCGAACGGCTCGGACCAGTCGATCGGGAACAGCAGCGCCTTGGCGCCCGAGAGGAACTCGGGTTTCTGCGCTTCGTTGATCTCGCCGACGAACTCCACGTGCGCCTGCGAAAGCAGCGGCTCGATCTCGGTCTTGAAGTAGTCCTGGTCGACCTTGTCCACCTTGGCCGCGATCTTCAGCGGCAGGCCGGAGAGCGCGGCGATCTTGATGGCGGTGTCCACGCGCTTTTCCGGGCAGATGCGGCCGAGGAACGCGAGATATTCGGGCTTGCGGCTGGTTTGCGGCGTGAGCAGGTTCTTCGGCAGGCCGTGGTAGATCGTGTTCAGCCAGTTGGCCTGCTCGAGAGGCTGGCGCTGCGAATCCGAAATCGAGATGACGGGCGCCTCGGAGAACGAGTCGAACACCGGCTGCAGCTCGGGCAGATCGAGGCGGCCGTGCAGCGTCGTCACGAACGGCGTGTCGAGCGTCGAGAACAGCGGGAACGGCAGATAGTCGAGGTGAAAGTGCAGCACGTCGAACTCGTGCGCCATTTGGCGTACACGCTCGAGCAGGACGATGTGCGGGGCGAGCGCGTCGCGGACTGTCGGGTCGAGGCGCAGCGCGCGCGGCCAGGCGGCCTCGAGTTTGGCCGATGTGACCGAATCGCCGCTGGCGAACAGCGTCACGTCGTGGCCGAGGTCCACCAGCGCTTCGGTCAGGTAGGACACGACACGCTCGGTGCCGCCATAGAGTTTCGGCGGAACGGCTTCGTAAAGTGGCGCAATTTGTGCGATTCGCATTGGCTAGATCTCCTTGGGCAGTTGCCGCGTGTCGTGCGACTGACAGCAAAAAGTGCTCGATCAGGCGCAATTGGCTGAGACGGGCACTGCGATATCGGGTTATCCCTGAGCTCGATTATCAACATTTGAATGCGCGAGACGAGTTGTTTTGCAATCACTTAATGTTGTTACAGCGGGAAACACCCGCTGTAAGCAGGCAATGCAAAGCGCGACGCCCGGGAGCGGGCCTATGCGCAATTGATGTGCCTGAACACGGCAATATGTTCAGACCCTGCGTACACATTTGAGACGCATCAATGAAAACGCTTTTATAATCGACAGACGATTAGGAAAATATGCCATGAGCATCATTTGGGCAGCTTTCCACCTCTCTTTTTTCCGGCTTGTCAGAAAAATTCCTACATAAAAAGGGAAATTTTTCTCGCAACGCGTCGCGGCATCCGTCCAATTTCCAATTGCGAGCACCCTCGCCACAATGCGTGGACGACCACTAAACGGGCCGTTCGCCTTGCCGCGCGCCAAATGCGCGCCTGATAGCGCCAGGACGAACGAGCAAACGTTTCCGTTACAGGCCTGACCAGCCGCTACGTTTCGAATTCGGGGGAATCCATGAGCGCGACGACGCCAAGCGACATGCTCAGCGAGATCAATGAAGTCAATTTGTCGTACCTGTTGCTCGCGCAACGGCTGCTGCGCGAAGACCGGCCGGCCGGGATGTTCCGCATGGGCCTCTCCGAGCAACTGGCCGACGCGCTGACCCGGCTCACCGCCGCGCAGACCGCGCGCCTCGCCGCATCCAGCCAGCTGCTGTGCCGCTTCCGCTTCGATGAGCATGCGATCCTGAGCGCGCTTGCCGAGAAGGGCAAAGCCGCGCAGATCCACGCCGCCATGCTCATGGCCGGCCAGGGCGTCGAGCAGGTCGGCTGAGCCGTCGGCCTGTGCCGTTGCGGCTGCGGCGCCTCGTGGGCGCAGGTCGGTCCGAGCCTCCCCACACCCGCCGTCCCACTCCCGCCGATCCCATTCCCGCATCCAACTCCCAACGATCCAACCCCGCCGCTTCAACTCCAGTCGCTTCAACCCATTTCGCACTCGCGGCCGTCCTGGCCGGGCATCGGCGGTCAAAAAAATAGCGACAGATTGCTGCCGGTGACCCCTCCGTGGGCATCCGCTCCGGCCACCCGCCACCCTCTCCGTGCGACGCGCCTTTCCGACCCGGCCCTCAAACGTTTGCCCCTGCGGTAAACACGCGCCCGCCCGGTCTCAAAGTTTTCCGCGCCGGTGCCGTAAACCCAATCAAGGGCGCGGGCCGATGGGGGCACGCGTCGCAATCTTCCAGTGAGGACCCGGCTGTGCTGATTATCGTGGGAACACTCGTGACGATCGTCTGCGTCTTCGGCGGCTACGCGCTGGAGGGCGGCCATCTGGGCGCCCTCATGCAGCCGATGGAGCTGTTGATGATCGGCGGCGCGGGCGTCGGTGCGTTCATCCTCGGCAACGGCATCAAGACGATCAAGGCCACGCTGCGCATCATTCCGTCGCTCTTCAAGGGCGCCAAATACAACAAGGACGTGTACATGGAGCTGCTCGCGCTGCTCTATGTCCTGCTCGCGAAGGCGCGCAAGGAAGGCACGCTCACGCTCGAAGCCGATATCGACGATCCGCAGAAAAGCCCGATCTTCACGCAGTACCCGAAGATCCTGTCCGACCATCACATCGTCGAATTTCTCACCGACTACCTGCGGCTCATGGTGGGCGGCAACATGAACGCCTTCGAGATCGAAAGCCTCATGGACGAGGAGATCGAGACGCACCACGCCGAGGGCGAGGCGCCCGCGCATGCGCTCTCGAAGGTGGGCGACGCGATGCCGGCGTTCGGCATCGTCGCGGCGGTGATGGGCGTCGTGCACACGATGGCGTCCGCCGACAAGCCGCCCGCGGTCCTCGGCGAGATGATCGCCCAGGCGCTGGTGGGCACCTTCCTCGGCATTCTGCTTTCGTATGGCCTGATCGGCCCGCTCGCGAGCCTCGCGGAGCAGCGCGTGACCGAGTCGACCAAGATGTTCCAGTGCATCAAGGTGACGATCCTCGCGAGCCTGAACGGCTATGCGCCCGCCATTGCCGTCGAGTTCGGCCGCAAGGTGCTGTTCTCGACCGAGCGCCCGTCGTTCACGGAGCTCGAAGAGCACGTGCGCCGCGTGAAGGCGAAGTAAGCGCAATAACGCGTATTGAGGCGAGGACGGCGACGATCATGAAGCACGAGAAGCTCGAGATGCAGGCAATGAAGACGGGGAGCGGCCGATGAGCGGCAACAAAGACCGCGCCATCGTGGTGAAGCGCGCCGCGCCGAAGAAGGGCGGCCATCACGGCGGCGCATGGAAGCTCGCGTACGCGGATTTCATGACCGCGATGATGGCGTTCTTCCTGCTGATGTGGCTGCTTTCGTCGGCGTCGACGGTGCAATTGCGCGGCATTGCCGACTACTTCAACCAGCCGCTCAAGATCACGCTCTGGGGTGGCGATCGCAGCGCCACGGAATCGAGCATCGTGAAGGGCGGCGGGCGCGACATCACCTCGGAGGAGGAGGGCATCACGCGCCGCAGCGACGGCATGAAGGCGCATGCGGACCAAACCGTCGCGCATGCCGACGACCAGTCGCAGAGCAAGCAGGAAGGCTCGCTCGAGCGCATGGAGCAGGTGCGCCTGCACGATCTGCAGGTCAAGCTGATGGCGGCCATCGAGGCCAATCCGGTGCTGCGCCAGTTCCGGCAGCAGATCCGCATCGACTCCACGCTGCAGGGCCTGCGCATCGAGATCGTCGATTCGCAGAAGCGGCCGATGTTCGCGACGGCGCGCGACGTGGTCGAGCCGTACATGCGCGACATCCTGCAGGCGATCGGCAAGACGCTGAACGACGTGCCCAACCGCATCGTCGTGCAGGGCCACACCGACGCCGTGCCCTATGCGGGCGGCGAGAAGGGCTATAGCAACTGGGAGCTTTCGGCGGACCGCGCGAACGCGTCGCGCCGCGAGCTGATCGCGGGCGGCATGGACGAATCGAAGGTGCTGCGCGTGCTCGGGCTCGCCTCGACGCAGAACCTGAACAAGGCCGATCCGCTCGATCCGGAGAACCGCCGCATCAGCATCATCGTGCTCAACAAGAAGTCCGAGGACGCCATGATGCACGACGACACCACGACCACCACGCTCTCCGACGACGCGGCGGGCTCGGGCAAGACGCTGCTGCCGGGCCAGGTGCCGGGGCTCGCGCCTGGCGCAGACAGTGCGCAAAAGGTGCCGCCGGCGCAGTTGCCCGGCACCGCGCCGGCGGGCATGAAGCTCACGCCCGTGGTTCAGTCCGTCGCGCCGGCGCTGGCTCCCGCGGCGCCCGGCATGCCGGGCAAGCCGCTCGAGCCGTGAGGCGCGGCGAACGGCAACGGTGCAGCGAACAGGCGAATCAGCGAGGGCGCGAAGTCAAGGCGCGCGAACGAGGAAGGAATGATCAGAAATATTCTGGCGATCGACGATTCGGCGTCCATGCGGGAGATCCTGCGTGCGGCGTTCGGATCGGCGGGATACGAAGTGACGGTGGCCAACGACGGCGAAGACGGGCTCGAGCACGCGCTCGCGCAGCGCTTCGATCTCGTGCTCACCGACCTGTACATGCCGCGCATGGGCGGGCTCGACCTGATCAAGCGCTTGCGCGCGAATCCGTCCTACCTGGAAACGCCGATCCTCGTGCTGACCACGGAATCGGACGAAGGCTTCAAGGCGGCGGTGCGCGATGCAGGCGCGACGGGATGGATCGAAAAACCGGTGGACCCGGAGCTGCTCGTCGATCTGGCGAGCGCGCTGGGCGAAACGAATACATGAGGCGCGCGGGCCAGCGTCCTACGCCGGCCACGCAATTATCGCGGTGAAAGAGCAATGACTCTCGATATCACTCAGTTTTATCAGACGTTTTTCGACGAGGCGGACGAGCTGCTCGCGCAGATGGAGCAGCTGCTCCTGAACCTGAACGTCGGCCAGCCGGATCCCGAGGATCTGGCGGCGATCTTCCGCGCGGCGCACTCGATCAAGGGCGGCGCGGCGACGTTCGGCTTCACGGCGCTCACCGAGACGACCCATATCCTGGAGTCGCTGCTCGACCGCGCGCGCAACAACGAGCTCGTGCTGCGCAAGGACATGATCGATACGTTCCTCGAGACGAAGGACGTGCTCTCCGACCAGCTCGGGGCCTACCGCGCGAGCGCCGAACCCGACGCGTCGGCCGCTGCCGCCGTGCGCGCCAAGCTCGAGCGGCTCTACGCGGAAAGCCGCGGCCTGGCCGCGCCCGCGCCGGTTGCCGCTGCACCCATTCCTGCGCCTGCTGTCGCACCGGTTGTGGCTACGCCGCGCGTCGCTACGCCGGGCGTCGCTACGGCCGCGTTTGCCTCCGCGTCCGAAGTCGATTCCGAAGAGGATCTCGAAGCCGCATTCGAAGCCAACCTGCCCGCCGCGATGGCCGCGCGCGCACCCGTAGCGCCTGGCGCGGCGACGGCCAGTGTCCCCGAGCACGTGGTGGATGAGGCGATCGCCGCCGGCCCGGCTGGCGGCGCGGCGGCCGGTGGGGCCGAGGGCCCGCACCTGCGCATCACGTTGCGCAGCGTGGGCGCGAAGGATCAGGAACTGCTCGCCGAAGAGCTCGGCAATCTGGGCCGCATTCTCGGCCAGATGAAGAACGGCGACGACCTCACGCTGTGGCTCGAAACCGACGTGCCCGCCGACGACATCGTCGCGGTGTGCTGCTTCGTGATCGACGAAAGCCAGATCGTGATCGGCCGCGGTGCCGCGCCGCAAGGCGAGGCCAGCTCAGCGCCTGTCGCGCAGGCGAGCGCCGTTGCTGCACCCGCAGCCGTGGCCGCGGTCGAGTCCATGATGCAGGTCGCGCCGACTGTCGCGGCAGCGCCTGCCGTTGCCTCCGCGCCCGCATCGCAAGTGCAGCCCGAAGCGATCGCTCCCGCAGCGCCCGCACCGGCAGCCGCGGACCACGACCGCAAGCCGCGCGCGGCGGCGGCCGCATCGTCCGAAGGCAGCTCGATTCGCGTGGGCGTGGAGAAGGTCGATCAGCTCATCAATCTCGTGGGCGAGCTCGTCATCACCCAGGCGATGCTGGCGGAAACCACCAGCAGCTTCGACCCGGCCCTGCACGACCGCCTCTTCAACGGCATGGCGCAGCTCGAGCGCAACGCGCGCGATCTGCAGGAAGCCGTCATGTCGATCCGCATGATGCCGATGGACTACGTGTTCAGCCGCTTCCCGCGTCTCGTGCGCGATCTCGCCGCGAAGCTCGGCAAGGAAGTGGAGCTGGTCACCTTCGGCCAGGCGACCGAGCTCGACAAGAGTCTCATCGAGCGCATCATCGACCCGCTCACGCACCTCGTGCGCAACTCGCTCGATCACGGCATCGAAACCGTGGAAGCGCGCCGCGCCGCCGGCAAGGACGGCACGGGCCAGCTCGTGCTCTCGGCCGCGCACCACGGCGGCAACATCGTGATCGAGGTGAGCGACGACGGCGCAGGCCTGCGCCGCGACAAGATCCTCGCCAAGGCGATCAAGCAAGGCATGCAGGTCAGCGAAACGATGACCGACGAAGAGGTCTGGAACCTCATCTTCATGCCGGGCTTCTCGACGGCCGAGCAGGTGACCGACGTCTCGGGCCGCGGCGTGGGCATGGACGTCGTGAAGCGCAACATCCAGTCGATGGGCGGCCACGTGGAGATCACCTCGCACGCGGGCAAGGGCACCACGACGCGCATCGTGCTGCCGCTCACGCTGGCGATTCTCGACGGCATGTCGGTGAAGGTCGGCAACGAGATCTTCATCCTGCCGCTGAACTTCGTCATGGAGTCGCTGCAGCCGCGCCACGAAGACATCTACACCGTCACCAACGGCGACCGCGTGGTGCGCGTGCGCGGCGAATATCTGCCGCTCGTGGCGCTGCACCAGGTGTTCAGCGTGGCGGACGCGCGCACGGACCCCACGCAGGGCATCGTCACCATCATGGAGACCGAGGGCCGGCGCTTCGCGATGCTCATCGACGAGCTCGTGGGCCAGCAGCAAGTGGTGGTGAAGAACCTCGAAACGAACTATCGCAAGGTGCACGGCATCTCGGCGGCGACCATTCTCGGCGACGGCAGCGTCGCGCTGATCGTCGACGTGGCCGCGCTGAACCGCGAGACGCGCGCTTCGCACGGCGTGAGCATGGGCGCTCATGCCGGTGCGAACGCGGGGGCGTTTGCCGAATTCGCGTAAGCGCGCATGCCGGCAAAAAGGCCGTGCGTGAAGGCGCACGGCAGATTGAGCAGCAGTACGAACAGCAGCAAGAGCAGCAGCACGGATCAACCAGGCATTACCCAACCGTTCAGGGGCTAACGTGGCAGAAGTCCAATCCATTCAGGGTTACGGCGCGCAGGGCGCCGTAGCTGGCGCGCACCGCCGCGACGCGCAACAAGCCGATGCAGGCGGCCAGGAGTTCCTCGTCTTTACGCTCGGCGCGGAAGAGTACGGCATCGACATTCTCAAGGTCCAGGAGATCCGCGGCTACGAGAGCGTGACGCGCATCGCGAACGCGCCCGAGTTCATCAAGGGCGTGATCAATCTGCGCGGCATCATCGTGCCGATCGTGGACATGCGCATCAAGTTCCATCTGGGCCGCGTCGAGTACGACCACCAGACCGTCGTGATCATCCTGAACGTCGCGCATCGCGTGGTGGGCATGGTGGTGGACGGCGTGTCCGACGTGCTCACGCTGCAGCAGGACCAGATCATGCCCGCGCCCGAGTTCGGCGCGACGCTCACGACCGAGTACCTCACCGGGCTCGGCACCGTGGACGGCCGCATGCTGATCCTGATGGACATCGAAAAGCTCATGACGAGCCGCGAGATGGCGCTGATCGACGCGCTCGGCGCATGAGCGCCGGTTTCGTCGGCTGAAACTCATCGGCTGAAATTCGGCAGGCAAAGGCAAGAAGCAAGGTTGCCACGGGGGGCGGGCCGCGAGGCCCGCAATAAATGAAGAGCGGAAAGCCGCCGGCGCGGGCAGTCATCAGCGCGGGAGAGAGCGGCGCACCGCCATGCCTTTCGGGCGTCATGCAACCGCCGCACAAGACAGGAGCAAACGAGATGTTGCACAGGTGGTCGATCCGCACGACGCTCACGGGCGTCGGAGTCATTCTGTTGGCGCTGACGGGGCTCGTCGGCGCGCTCGGGCTCGTCGCGCTCGGCAATGCGAGCGACTCGCTCTACACGATCGCGCGTGGCGACATTGTCGCGACGCACGCGCTCAGCGATTCGTCGTCGTATCTGCTGCGCGCGCGCGTCTCGCTCGACCGCGTGAACGCGCTGTACGCGGCAGGCCAGAACGACGAGGCCAAGAAGGTCATCGACCGCGCCGACTTTCTGCTCGGCAAGTCCAACGACGCGTGGAAGACGTTCCAGGCCGCGCCCAAGCAGGGCATCGATGCCGCGGCGCTCGACATGCTCAACACGAAGCGCGCGAGCTTGCTGCAAGACGGCGTGCAGCCCGAATTCGCGGCGCTGCGCGCAAACGATCAAGCGGCATACCACGCGATCGCCGACACGAAGATCAGCCCGATGTTCGTCGACTACGACGACTCGGCCGCGCCGATCGCCCAGCAGCTGCAGGACGGCGCGCAGGCGCGCGAGGAAAGCGCGCGCTCGGAAATCGCGGTGTTTCGCATGCTGATTGGCGCGGCGATCGCGGTGGCGCTCGTGATCGTGGTGGCGATCCGCTTCGCGTTGCGCGGCCTCATCGTGCAGCCGCTCGAAGACGCCGTGCAGTCGTTCGAGCGCATCGCGCAGGGCGACCTCACCGAGCGCATCGAGGTGTACAGCAGGAACGAGATGGGACGTCTGTTCGCGGGCGTCAAGCGCATGCAGGAGAGCCTCGTGACGCTGGTCACCGCCGTGCATACGGGGGCGGGCTCGATCGACGTGGGCGCGCGCGAGATCGCCATGGGCAACACCGACCTCTCGCAGCGCACCGAGCAGCAGGCCGCGTCGCTGCAGGAGACGGCGTCGAGCATGGAGCAGCTCACCGGCACCGTGCGCCAGAACGCCGAGAACGCGCGCCAGGCGAGCCAGCTCGCCGTCAACGCGTCGGACATCGCGACGCGCGGCGGCGTGGTGGTGGGCGAAGTCGTCGACACGATGCAGGACATCGCCGCGAGCTCGGCGAAGGTCGTGGACATCATCAGCGTGATCGAAGGCATCGCATTCCAGACCAACATTCTCGCGCTCAACGCGGCCGTGGAAGCGGCGCGCGCGGGCGAGCAGGGCCGTGGCTTCGCGGTGGTCGCGGGCGAGGTCCGGAGCCTCGCGCAGCGCAGCGCGAGTGCGGCCAAGGAAATCAAGGAGCTCATCAACGATTCGGCGCATAAGGTGCAAAGCGGATCGGAGCTGGTGGGCCGCGCAGGCACGACGATGGAGGAAATCCTTCAGGCCGTGCGCCGCGTGACCGACATCATGGGTGAGATCAGTGCGGCTTCGGTGGAGCAGTCGGGCGGCATCGAGCAGGTGAATCGCGCCGTCACGCAGATGGACACCGTCACGCAGCAGAACGCGGCGCTCGTTGAAGAGGCGGCTGCGGCCGCGGCTTCGCTCGAAGAGCAGACGCGCAATCTGCAAACCGTGCTGGCGACGTGGCGCACGAATGGCGGCGACCACAGTGCCCATAGCGGAGAAACGCGCGCGGTGCGTGCGGCGGGCTCGGTGGGGTCGGCGTCCTTGTCCATCGCGGCGGCGAACGCGCATGCCGTGAAGTCCGAGATCAAGGCGGCGCCGGCTGCAAAGCGCACATTGCCTTCTGCGGCCGTGAGCGCGAAGCCTGCGGCGACGGCTGACGCCGGCGCGGGGGCGAGCGCGATCGCGGCGAGGCCAAAGCAACGGCCGGCCGCCGCGGCGCGCGTGGAGCCGCAAGTGGCTAGCGCGGCGGCGCCCGTGAAGGACGATGGCGACTGGGAAACGTTCTGAGTAACCCGACCCGGCCCGAGCGGGCTGGCACATGCAAAAACTGACGCGACAACAAGCACGGTAACGAGCACGGCAATGCACATCAGCGCACAAGGACGGCAGGAAACGCACCGCAACGCAGCCCACGCGGCGGCGCAGGCGCTGCACGCCGCGCACGCATTGCAGGCGGGCGGCAATGCGGCGTGTTCCGGCGCGGCGCTGGCGGTGGCGGCAAGTGCAACGGCGCACGCGCAGGCAGGACGTGCGCGGCGCGCAGGAGCGGCGTCATGAAGGCGCTGCGCTTTTCCCGCACCGCCCGCACGGAATCGGCCGGGCGCGGCGACGCCTCGCGTTCGCCCGCGCCCGCCGCGGCGGCCTCGCTGGGCGACGGCGGCGCGCGCGATTTCGATTTCACGCCGGCGGACTTCGAGCGCATCCGCGCGCTGATCCACCGCCGCGCGGGCATCTCGCTCTCGGACCACAAGCGCGACATGGCGTACAGCCGTCTCGCACGGCGCCTGCGCGCGCTCGGGCACGACAGCTTCCGCGCCTATCTCGACGAGCTCGAGCAGCGCAACGACGCAGGCGAGTGGGAGGCGTTCACCAACGCGCTCACCACCAACCTCACGGCGTTCTTTCGCGAGGCGCATCACTTTCCGATCCTCGCCGAGTTCGTCAAGCGCCGCTCGCAAGTCTCGGTGTGGTGCTCGGCGGCGTCGACGGGCGAGGAGCCGTACTCGATCGCGATGACGCTGATCGAGGCGCTCGGCGAACGCGCCGCGCGCGAGGCGCGCGTGCTCGCAACCGATCTCGACACCCAGGTGCTCGCGAAAGCGGACGCCGGCGTCTATGCCTTCGACCAGGTCAAGCATCTCTCGCAGGAGCGTCTGAAGCGCTTCTTCCTGAAGGGCACGGGTGCGCACGCGGGCCTCGTGAAGGTGCGCCCGGAGCTGCGCCAGATGATCCGCTTCGAGCAACTGAATCTCACCGACGCGGACTACGGCTTGCGCACGACCTTCGACGCCATCTTCTGCCGCAACGTGATGATCTACTTCGACAAGCCGACCCAGGCCCAGGTGCTCACGCGCTTCGAGCCGCTGATGAAGCCGGACGGCTTGCTGTTCGCGGGTCATTCGGAGAACTTCACGTATGTGACGCAGGCGTTCCGCCTGCGCGGCCAGACCGTGTACGAGCGCGCGCAGGGTGGGGTAGCGGCGTCGAAGCAAGGCGCGAAGGCCGAACCGATGGGAGCGACCGCATGAGTGCCAGTCTTCCCATCGCGACCAACCGCTATTTCGACTCGCACTTCCAGCGCCCCGGCGTGAAGCTGCTGCCCAACGAGTTTTTCACCACGAACGACGACATGGTGCTCGTCACCGTGCTCGGCTCGTGCGTGGCCGCCTGCATTCAGGACCGCACGGCGGGCATCGGCGGCATGAATCACTTCATGCTGCCCGACGACGGCGCCGATGCGAACAACACGCTGCCCGCCGCCTCCGACGCGATGCGCTACGGCGCCTACGCGATGGAAGTGCTGATCAACGAGCTGATCAAGGCCGGCGGCCGGCGCGAGCGCTTCGAGGCGAAGGTGTTCGGCGGCGCGGCCGTGCTTGCAGGCATGACGACCATGAACATCGGCGATCGCAACGCCGCGTTCGTGCGCCGCTATCTGGCGACGGAAAGCATCCGCATCGTCGCCGAGGACTTGCAGGGCTCGCATCCGCGCAAGGTGGCGTTCCTGCCGCGCACGGGCCAGGTCATGGTCAAGAAGCTGCGCTTGCAGGAGGCGAGCGTGGCCGAGCGCGAGCAGCAACTCGCGCGGCAAACGCCCGAAGCGCGCGCCGAGCGGCTCGCGCGAGCCCGCGCGCGCGTGGAGCTGTTCGGCCTCGGCAGCGCGGCGCCTGGCGTCGGCAAGGCCGGCACGGGCGCGGGCAGCAGCGCCGCCAACGCCACCAGCAACGCATTTGCATCATCCGCGCCGCAGCCGGCGCGCTCGCGCATCGAGTTGTTCGGTGCGGGTTCGTCCGCGGCTCTGCGGCCATCCGGTCAAGACAACGCCAGGACAGTAGAGGAGGCGTGAACGCTGTGCAGAAAATCAAGGTTCTATGCGTCGACGATTCGGCGCTGATCCGCAGCCTGATGACGGAGATCATCAACGGGCAGCCGGACATGACCGTCGTCGCTACCGCGCCCGACCCGCTCGTGGCGCGCGAGCTCATCAAGCAGCACAACCCCGACGTGCTCACGCTCGACGTCGAAATGCCGCGCATGGATGGGCTCGACTTTCTCGAGAAGCTCATGCGCCTGCGGCCGATGCCGGTCGTGATGGTCTCCTCGCTCACCGAGCGCGGCAACGAAATCACGCTGCGCGCGCTGGAGCTGGGCGCCGTCGACTTCGTGACGAAGCCGAAAGTGGGGATTCGCGACGGCATGCTCGAGTACGCCGAAAAACTCGCCGACAAGGTGCGCGCGGCATCGCGCGCCCGCGTGCGGCCGGCCGCGCGTGCGGCAGCGCCGGCTGCTGCAGTGACGGCCAGCGCGGGCGCCGCCGCGCATGCGGCGCACCCCGCCGGCACGCCCGGCGCGCACGGCAGCCACGCGCCAGCGCCGGTGCACGCCGCGCCGATGCTCAACAATCCGCTCGTCTCGACCGAGAAGCTCGTGATCGTCGGGGCATCGACGGGCGGCACCGAGGCGATCCGCGAAGTGTTGCAGCCGCTGCCGCCCGACGCACCGGCCGTGCTCATCGCGCAGCACATGCCGCCCGGCTTCACGAAGTCGTTCGCGCAGCGCCTGAACGGGCTGTGCCGCATCACCGTGAAGGAAGCGGAGCACGGCGAGCGCGTGCTGCCGGGACACGCCTATATCGCGCCGGGCCACGCGCATCTGTTGCTGGCGAGAAGCGGCGCGAACTACATCGCCCATCTGTCCGACGAAGCGCCGGTGAACCGGCACCGGCCGTCGGTGGACGTGCTGTTCCGCTCGGCGGCGCTGCACGCGGGCAAGAACGCGATCGGCGTGATTCTCACGGGCATGGGCCGCGACGGCGCGGCGGGCCTGCTGGAGATGCGCCGCGCGGGCGCGTTCACGCTCGCGCAGGACGAGGCGAGCTGCATCGTGTTCGGCATGCCGCGCGAGGCCATCGCGATGGGCGCCGCCGACGAGATCGCGCCGCTCGCCGACATGAGCCGCCGCGTGATGACGCGCCTCGCCAGCATGGGCGAGCGCGTGCAGCGCGTGTAGCGAACGGCGCAGGCTGGACAAACGGCGCGGCGGCACGCAAGCTGCTGGGCCGCTTGAGGACGAAGCTTTGGCTGAGAGAGCGTGTGGCCATGCAAGGCGCACACGATCGATGACGATGAATCGATCCGGATGGGCGTTGGGCTCGTCTGGATCATTGCCCGGGTTTTGGCCTGGAGGAATGGAACCGAGATGGATAAGGGAATGAAGATTCTGGTGGTGGACGACTTTCCGACGATGCGCCGGATCGTCCGCAACCTGCTCAAGGAGCTGGGCTACTCGAACGTCGACGAAGCCGAAGACGGCGCCGCGGGCCTCGCGCGCCTGCGCGGCGGCAGCTACGACTTCGTGATTTCCGACTGGAACATGCCGAACCTCGACGGCCTCGCGATGCTCAAGGCGATCCGCGCCGACGCGACGCTCTCGCATCTGCCGGTGCTGATGGTGACGGCGGAGTCGAAGAAGGAAAACATCATTGCCGCGGCGCAGGCGGGCGCGAGCGGCTATGTCGTGAAGCCGTTCACGGCGGCGACGCTCGACGAGAAGCTCAACAAGATTCTCGAAAAGATGGCGAAGGCCGGGAGCTGACGTGAACGAGTTCACCGACGTGCAGCCCGCCGGGGCATTCGATGGCGCCGGCGCCGAAGCGGGCGAGTTCGCTTCGGACCGCATCCTCGCGCGCATCGGCCAGCTCACGCGCACGCTGCGCGACTCCATGCGCGAGCTCGGCCTCGACAAGCACGTGGAGCGCGCGGCCGAAGCGGTGCCCGACGCGCGCGACCGGCTGCGCTACGTCGCGAACATGACGGAGCAGGCGGCCGAGCGCGTGCTTTCCGCGATCGAGGTGGCCAAGCCGATGCAGGTCCAGCTCGAAAGCGACGCGAAGGCGCTCTCGGCGCGCTGGTCGACGTGGTACGACGCGCCGATCGGCCGCGAGGAAGTGCGCGCGCTGATGGACGACACGCGCCAGTTTCTGGAAGGCGTGCCGCAGTCCACGGGGGCGACCAACCAGCAGTTGCTCGAAATCATGCTTGCGCAGGATTTCCAGGACCTGACCGGTCAGGTGATCAAAAAGATCATGGACGTGGTCTACCTGATCGAGCAGCAACTGCTGACGGTGCTGGTCGAGAACATCGCACCGGAGCGGCGCGAGCAGTTCGCGGCGACGGCCGCGCTGCTCGCGGAGACGGCCGGCGCCACGGGCAGTCCCGAGACCCTGCTGAACGGCCCGCAGATCGATCCCGAAGGCAAGGCCGATGTGATGCAGGATCAGGCGCAAGTGGACGATCTGCTCGCGAGCCTCGGGTTCTAGCGCAGCGGCTTCTGACCACCCGGGACGGCTGTCGCGGCCGCTCGGGCAGACCACACAGTTAGTCCGCTCGGCCCGCCTGCTCGGGCAGTCCAACATGCTCCCCACTCAAGCAGCCGGTTCTTGCAGTCCCCGCCGGCCGCTTCCTCATGTTCAGGCCGCTGCTCATCTGCACGGCCTTGCTGCGCGCTTGATGGTCAGCAGGCCTGGCCGTGCGGCTAGCTCCCGAATGTCATGGCGCACAGGCATACTAGAGGCCGTTCGTTCATCACCGTCGTGGCGCGCGCCGCGGCGGTGCATCGCAGCGCTGCCAGCCGTTCCCCGTCAAGACGCCGTCCGTAGCCGCCAGTCGCAAGGCGCGGGCGCCGCGCGGAGGAGCGAGACCGAGAGAGGGGGAGGGTCATCTTGTATCCGCACACATCGATCGTTGTGTCTGCCGCGTCCCGCGCGTCTCACTGTGCCGGCCTGTCCGGCGCGCCGGACTCGTCCAGTTCGTCTTCCGTTTCGCTTTCAGCGCAGTCCCCGGTTTTCCGAGGCGCGGCATGGCGCCTCGCTGCTGCGCTCGTATGCGCAATGGGTACATGGGGAATCGCGCAGCCGGCCAGCGCCGCGCTGGGCGGCGCGCCCATGGCCACGCCCCCGGGCGCGAGCGTCAGCCTTCCAAATACCGCGATTGGCGCGGCGGGCCAGGGCGCGGCCTCCACGGTCATGCGCCAGGCGGCCCAGGCCAGTCAGTCAGCCAGTGCGTCCGCTTCCGGCGGCGCGGCCGCGTATACCGTGAAGCAGACCACGCTCGCGAACGGCACCGCCGTGCGCGAGTACGTTTCGCAGGCGGGCACCGTATTCGGCGTGGCCTGGAACGGGCCGCAGCCCCCCGATCTCTCCGCGCTGCTCGGCAGCTATTTCCCGCAGTACGTCGCAGGCGTGGAGGCCAATCGCGCCAGAGGCGTGCGCGGAATCGGCGCGATCGACAACAGCGGTCTCGTCGTGCACGCGGGCGGCCACATGGGCGCCTTCTCCGGACAGGCATGGCTGCCGCAGGCGTTGCCGGCCGGCGTCAGCACGTCCGATATCCAATAACGAACGGGAGGCGACGCGTGTCCAACTACGGAATCCCCAACGCCCTCGTTCGCGCCCTGCGTGAGCCGCGCTCCTTCCTCCTCGCCGTGCTGCTCGCGCTCGCGGCAGGCCTTGCCGCTTGCGGCGGCGGTGGCGGCAGCTCCAGCTCAGGCTCCAGTTCCGGCGGCTCCGGTGGCTCGAGCAGCTCCGGCGGCAACGGCACCGCTTCGCTGCCCGCCGGTCCCCAGCAGCAGCCCATTGCCGCCACGGCCGCGAACACCGTGCCGGTGACCGTGAACAGCGGCATCAACAGCAACTTCCCCAATATCCCCACCGTCACCGTGACGGTCTGCGTGCCAGGCACCGGCAACTGCCAGACCATCACCAACGTTCAGGTCGACACGGCCTCGTTCGGCCTGCGCCTGGTTGCTTCCGCACTGGGCAGTTTCAACAACACGTTGCCCACGACCACCAGCAACGGCAGCACGCTCGCCGAATGCACGGCGTTCGCCGACGGCTATACATGGGGCACGGTGCGAAGCGCCGACGTGAAAGTCGGCGGCGAGACGGCCAGCAACATTCCGATCCAGGTGATCGGCGACCTCGCGACCTCCACGGTGCCGCAGGCCTGCGCGAGCTTCGGGCCCTCGCAGAATTCGACCCAGGCGATCGGTGCGAACGGCATTCTCGGTATCGGCGTCTCGCCGTGGGACTGCGGCGCGAACTGTGCGAATAGCGCCTCCACGAGCACCTACTACGCGTGCCCGAGCGGCGGCAACTGCACTAACACGGCCGTCGCGCTGACGAGCCAGGTGACGAACCCCGTCTCGAAGTTCGCGGTCGACAACAATGGCGTGATCCTGCAGATGCCGCCCATCTCCAACAACGGGCAGGCTTCGGCTACGGGCACGCTGGTGTTCGGCATCGGCACGCAGTCGAACAACGCGATACCGACCTCGGTGCAGCGCTTTGCGACCAGCCAGTGGGGCGACATGACCGGCTCGTACAACGGGCAGGCGCTGCGAGAGACGTTCCTCGACTCGGGCTCGAACGGGATCTTCTTCAACGATAGCGCCATCGCGCAGTGCGGCGGCAATCTCGGCACGTTCTACTGCCCAGCCACGCCGCTCACGCTCAACGCGACGCTCACCGATGTCAACAACGCCTCGGGCACCGTGAGCTTCAACGTGGTGAGCGCATCCGTGCTGCTCAACGGCGGCACTAACTTCGCGTTGAACGATCTCGCCGGGCAGTTCGGCTCGAGCACGAGCCTCGACCTCGGCCTGCCGTTCTTCTACGGGCGCTACGTGTATTACGGGCAGGACCAGGCGATCAACGGCGGGACTCAGACGCCGTACGTGGCCTTCTGACGCGCTGTGCCGCCGCGCGTCCGCCGCAGTAGCGGCGGGCGCGCACCCCTTGCATCCCCGCCCGGCGCGCGCCGGGCACTTCCGATCGCTTTCGCCCCCCATTTCCCGCGCGGCTGCCTCGCCGGCCACCCGCCAGAGCTTCGGCTCGGCCTCGCGCCACGGCATCCCCACGCCGCCAGGGCAAAGCCTGCAGCGATCCCATCCCGCGAAATACCCCGGTTTCCCTGCCTTACTCCGCCGATCACCGCTTGCGCCGCGCGGCAATAATCGCTCTCACTGAAAAAGGGCGTGCGCCGTCACCGCAGGGGTGGCGGGCCGCGTGCGCCGCCGACCGGAGCATCCGTGGCAGAGGACAGCGACCTCGAAAAAACCGAATCAGCCACTCCCAAGCGCCTCGAAAAGGCGCGTGAGGAGGGGCAGGTTGCGCGTTCGCGGGAGCTTTCCACGTTCGCGCTGCTTTCGGCGGGCTGTTTTGGCGCGTGGCTGCTCTCGGGCACCATCGGCGAGCATCTGCAGACCATGCTGCGCGGCGCGCTCACGTTCAACCACGCGGGCGCCTTCGAGACGAAGCGCATGCTCACGGGCGCCGGTGTGGCCGCACGCGAAGGCCTGTTCGCGCTCCTGCCCGTGCTCGCGCTGACCGGCGCCGCCGCGCTGCTCGCGCCCATGGCGCTGGGCGGGTGGCTCTTCTCGACCCAGGCGCTGCAAGTGAAGTTCAGCCGCCTCAATCCGGTGTCGGGGCTCGGGCGCATCTTTTCGGTGAACGGGCCGATCCAGCTCGGCATGTCGCTCGCGAAGACGCTCGTGGTGGGCGTCATCGGCGGCTCGGCGCTGTGGATGCGGCGCGAAGAGGTCCTCGGCCTCGCCATGCAGCCGCCGCCGCGCGCATTTGCCGACGCGTTCCATCTGATCGCCGTGTGCAGCGCCACGACCGTCGCCGGCATGTTCGTGGTGGCCGCCATCGACGTGCCGTACCAGCTCTGGTCGTATCACCGCAAGCTGCGCATGACCAAGGAAGAAGTGAAGCGCGAGCACCGCGAGAACGAGGGCGATCCGCACGTGAAGGGCCGTATTCGCCAGCAGCAGCGCGCCATGGCGCGCCGCCGCATGATGACGCAGGTGCCCAAGGCCGACGTCGTGGTGACGAACCCGACGCACTTCGCCGTCGCGCTGAAATACGCCGATGGCGAAATGCGCGCGCCGAAGGTGGTCGCCAAGGGCGTGAACCTCGTGGCGGCGCGCATCCGCGAGCTGGCCACCGAACACAACGTGCCGCTGCTCGAAGCGCCGCCGCTCGCCCGCGCGCTTTACTACAACGTCGACATCAACCGCGAGATTCCCGGCCCGCTCTACGGCGCGGTCGCGCAGGTGCTCGCGTGGGTCTATCAGCTCAAGCGCTTTCGCGAGCACGGCGGCGACGTGCCGATGGCGCCCACCGACCTCGACGTGCCGCCCGAGCTCGACAAGGGCGCGGTGAGCGACGAAGACGCAGCCGAGGAAGCCGACGAGGCGCTCGCGCCCGGCGGCAACGCGCCGGGTGGCGCATCGGACGCGGCATCCGGCACCGCATCAAGCACCGCATCGAACACCGCCCGCAGCGCAAATCCCGGCGCGAACCGTAACGAAACGCGCAACGAAGCACGCGGCGCGAATGAAGGAGCAACAGAATGAACGCCCGCACCGGTTTCCTCGCGCGGCGCCCGGACGTGCTGCAAGGCACGAATCTGCGCGCACTCGCCGGACCGATCCTGATCTGCATGATCCTCGGCATGATGATCCTGCCGTTGCCGCCGTTCCTGCTCGATCTGCTGTTCACCTTCAACATCGCGCTTTCGGTGATGGTGCTGCTCGTCAGCATGTACACCATGAAGCCGCTCGACTTCGCGGCGTTCCCGAGCGTGCTGCTGTTCTCCACGCTCTTGCGCCTCTCGCTGAACGTGGCCTCCACGCGCGTCGTGCTGCTCGAAGGCCACACCGGCCCCGACGCGGCCGGCAAGGTGATCGAGTCGTTCGGTCACTTCCTCGTGGGCGGCAACTTCGCCGTGGGTATCGTCGTGTTCGTGATCCTGATGGTGATCAACTTCATGGTGATCACGAAGGGCGCGGGCCGGATCGCGGAAGTGTCGGCGCGCTTCACGCTCGACGCCATGCCCGGCAAGCAGATGGCGATCGACGCCGATCTCAACGCAGGCCTCATCAACGAGGAAGCCGCGCGCAAGCGCCGCACCGAGATCGCCCAGGAAGCCGAGTTCTACGGCTCGATGGACGGCGCGAGCAAGTTCGTGCGCGGCGACGCCATCGCGGGCCTGCTCATCATGGCGATCAACATCATCGGCGGCCTGATCGTGGGCGTCGTGCAGCACGGCATGCCGTTCGCCTCGGCGGGCGAGACCTACACGCTGCTCACGATCGGTGACGGCCTCGTCGCGCAGATTCCGTCGCTCGTGATTTCGACGGCCGCCGGCGTGATCGTCTCGCGTGTGGCGACCAACGAAGACATCGGCACGCAGCTCACCGGCCAGCTCTTCACGAACCCGCGCGTGATGATGATCACCGGCACGATCATCCTCATGATGGGCCTGATCCCGGGCATGCCGCACTTCGCGTTCTTGCTGCTGGGCGGCGGCGCGATCCAGCTCGGCCGCGTGCTCAAGAAGAGCGCCGAGGCGAAAAAGGCCAGCGCCGTGCTCGCGGACGTCCTGCCGGCCGCCGCCGCGCCGGTCGAGAACGCGGAGGCGAGCTGGGACGACGTGGCGCTCATCGACACGCTCGGGCTCGAAGTGGGCTACCGCATCATTCCGCTCGTCGACAAGAACACCGACGGCGAGCTGCTCAAGCGCATCAAGAGCATCCGCAAGAAGTTCGCGCAGGAAATTGGCTTCCTGCCGCCGGTCATTCACATTCGCGACAACCTGGAGCTGCGCCCGAACGCCTACCGCATCGCGCTAAAGGGCGTGGAAGTGGGCTCGGGCGAGGCGTTCCCGGGCCAGTGGCTCGCGATCAATCCGGGGCAGGTGAGCGCGGTCGTGCCCGGCACGCCGACCACCGACCCCGCGTTCGGGCTGCCCGCGATCTGGATCGACTCGAACATGCGCGAGCAGGCGCAGGTGTTCGGCTATACGGTGGTCGATTCGAGCACCGTGGTGGCGACGCACCTCAACCACCTCGTGGTGATGCACGCGGCCGAGCTGCTCGGCCGCCGCGAAGTGCAGGCGCTCATCGAGCGCGTGCAGAAGGACACGCCCTCGCTCGTGGACGACCTCGTGCCGAAGGTGATGGCGGTCACGACGCTGCAGAAGGTGCTGCAGAACCTGCTGGAAGAAGGCGTGCCGATCCGCGACATGCGCACGATCATGGAGTCGCTCGCGGAGCACGCGCCGCGCATGCCCGACGCGCACGACCTCACGGCGGCGGTGCGCATCTCGCTGGGCCGCGCGATCACGCAGCAGTGGTTCCCGGGCAACGGCGACATGCAGGTGATGGGGCTCGACGCCAATCTCGAACGCGTGCTCTCGCAGACGCTCACCTCCGGGCCGAACCCGGGGCTGGAGCCGGGTCTCGCGCACACGCTGCTCACGCAGACGGAGCTGGCGATGGGGCGTCAGCAGGCGCTGGGGCTAGCGCCCGTGCTGCTCGTGCAGCATGCGCTGCGGCCGATGCTCTCGCGCTTCCTGCGCCGCAGCCTGCCGCAATTGAAGGTGCTGTCGTATGCCGAGGTGCCGGATACGCGCAATGTGAGGGTGGTGAATGTGGTGGGGGCGGGGTGAGGGGGCTGAGGTCCGCGCTGCCCGAACTGGAAAAGGGCCCGCTCGATGCGGGCCTTGCCGCTTTTCAACTCACAGTTCGCTCAGCCTCACCGCGACCACGGGTTCTCCTTGGCGAGCTTTGACGAGGCGGCATAGCTCGATGTCTTCGAGCGTCTCGCATAGCGCGTCCCACAGTCCAACCGGCACGAGGAGCGCCACGGGCTTGCTGTCTTGCATTACGGTCACCGGACGATCTGCCGACGCGACGATTGCTTCAAGGCGGGTTTTCAGGTCTTCGATCTCGACTGATGCTTGCGGGATGAGCGTTTCCATCGTGCGGATTCTCCGTGGTGGAAGTGAGGGGGCTGGCGCCGGATCAACATGGCGCGGGTGTGCAACCTGGCGTGAAGACGCCACTCTATGAGCCACCCGCCGGCCTGTGCCTTGCGCCGAATCAAGCTCCGCGGTAGCCGTCGATCGACCTGCGCCGCCGCGCCGCGCGCAAGCACGCAGGCTTCCCCCATCCCCCGAATTACCCAGATTTCCCCGTCCTGATCCACCGATCGTCGAGGGCTCACCTTCGAAATAATTCCAACATCGGAGAAGGGCCCGCGAGAGCGCGCCAGGCTCGCAGCAATCCAGACGCAATCGACGGGCGGCACAGGCCGCTCACCTCAATCAGGGGCATAGCTTGAACATTCGCAAATTCATCGGTGGCACCAGCCGCGACGCTCTGCGCCTCGTGCGCGAAGCGCTGGGTGCGGACGCCGTTGTGCTGTCGAACCGCACGCTCGACGACGGCAATGTCGAAATCGTCGCGCTCGCGGACAGCGACCTCGCGGCCATCGCGCCGGCGGATGGTGGAGCGCCCTTCGGCGGAGCGCCCTCTGGCGGAGCGCCCTCTGGCGGTGCGCCCGCTGGTGGCGCGTCGTTCGGCAACGCCCAGGCACAAGGTATCGCGGGCTCGGCGGCAAAGTCACCGCGCGCAGCTCTGGGTGCACAGCCTGGCGCGAGCGTCGCGACGCCCGGCGTAGCGACGCCCGTGGGCAACCCCTACGCAAGCGGCGGCATGCCCGACGTGTTCTCGTCGGTGTTCGGCGCGAGCCCGGAAGTGGGCGCCGAGCGCGACGCGGCGGGGGCAAACGCCGACGCACACGACGAAGCCGACGGCAGCGACGACGCCACCGTCTCGTTCGCCCAGGCCACCCAGGCGAAGCTCAGCGCCGAAGCCCCCGAAGGCGCGGCGCAGCGGTTCGCGGCCTCGCGTGCCGCGGCTGGCCAGACCGCGCAGCAGTCGACGATGCCGCCGACCTCGCAGACGATGCAAGCCGCCCAGCCGTTCGGCGCCGCGAAGACCGCAGGCGCCGTGGGCCGCGAAGCCGCCGGGCGGCTCGAACAGGCCGCCATGCAGCCGTCTGCCGATCCGTCCGGCGCGCCGCGCACGATGGCCGAATCGAATCCCTGGCTGATCGACCACGCGCGCCGCATCGCGAGCCAGCAAGCGGGTCAGCAGGAGCCGGCGCTGCCGGCCGGCATCACGCCCGCGGCCGCCATGGCCAAGGGTCTCGGCGTGGCCGCCGATCCCATGCATCGCGCCGATGTCGAGGCGAGCACGCCCGACTGGGCCCGCCAGGCCGCGCACGTTGCGGCGCGCCGCGCCGCGCGCAGCATCGGCCAGAGCCCGGACGCAGCCGGCCCGGCGCCCGTAGCCCAGAACACCACGCATACCGCGCAGCCCGCACAGGCCACGCAGGCCGCACAGACCCCGGCCCCCGCCGCCGCCGCCGCGCCCAACACGGCGCAGACGGTGAGCGAAGCGATTCGCGCGCGCATCGAGCAAGTCGTCAACGAGACCGTGATGCACGAGCTCGCCTCCATGCGCGGCATGATGGAAGAGCAGTTCGCGGGCCTGCTGTGGGGCGAGCGCCAGCGCCGCAATCCGGTGCAGGGCACGCTCACGAAGCAGCTGTTCGCGGCGGGTTTCTCGGCGCAGCTCGTGAAGATGGTGGTCGACCGCCTGCCCGAGGTGGAAAGCGAGGAAGCCGCCATGCAATGGGCCCAGTCGGTGCTCGAATCGAACCTGCCCGTGCTCGAGGACGAAGAAGCGCTCATGGAGCACGGCGGCGTGTTCGCGCTGATGGGGCCGACCGGCGTGGGCAAGACCACGACCACGGCGAAGCTCGCCGCGCGCTGCGTGATGCGCTTCGGCGCGAGCAAGGTCGCGCTGCTCACCACCGACAGCTACCGTATCGGCGGTCACGAGCAGCTGCGCATCTTCGGCAAGATCCTCGGCGTCTCGGTGCACGCGGTGCGTGACGGTGCGGATCTGCAACTCGCGCTCACGGAGCTCAAGAACAAGCACATCGTGCTGATCGACACGATCGGCATGAGCCAGCGCGACCGCGCCGTGGCCGACCAGATCGCCATGCTGTGCAGCGCGGGCCGCCCGGTGCAGCGCCTGTTGCTCCTTTCGGCGACGAGCCACGGCGACACGCTCAACGAAGTCGTGCAGGCCTACCAGAGCGGCCCGGACAACTCGCCGCTCACGGGCTGCATCCTGACCAAGCTCGACGAGGCCACCAATCTCGGCAGCACGCTCGACACGGTGCTGCGCTACAAGCTGCCGGTGCATTACGTTTCGACGGGCCAGAAGGTGCCCGAGAACCTGTACGTGGCCACTAGCCGCTTCCTCGTGCGCAGCGCGTTCTGCGTGCCGCGCGACCGTTCGCCGTTCGTGCCGCACGAGGACGACATTCCCGCGCTGCTCTCCGCGCTCTCGACGCGTTCGAACACGCAAGCCCACGAGGTCCGGTTTGGATAAGTTTGTGATCGATCAGGCAGAAGGCCTGCGACGGCTGCTCGCGCGAGAAGGCTCGCGCGTGATCGCGGTGACGGGCGGCCCCGGCTCCCCGGGACGCACGACCGTCGTGATCAATCTCGCGGCCGCGCTGACCGCGCAGGGCAAGGATGTGCTCGTCATCGACGAATGCCTCGGCCCGCGCTCGGTGAGCGCGCTGCTGGGCGGGGTGCGCGGCGCGGGCGGCTCGGCGAGCAACTTCGCGGCGGTGATGCGCGGCGAGATGGCGATGGACGAAGCGGTGGGGCGGCATGCGCTCGGCTTCGGGGTGCTGGCAGCCCCGCGCGAGCCGCGCTTGCAGTACACGGACGCGCAGTTGCACACGCAACTGAGCAAGGTGCTCGCCGGTCCCGCCGATTTCGTGCTGATCGACGCGCAGCTCGACGCCGAAGGCGCGCTCTCGCCGCTCGCGATGCATGCGCACGACGTGCTGATCGTGATGCGCGTGGTCGCGCAGGCGATCACCGACGCGTATGCGTGCATGAAGCGGCTGCATTTCGCGCACGCGATCGGCCAGTTCCGCGTGCTCGCGAACCAGGTGGCGAGCGAGAGCGAAGCGCAGGTCATCCTCGAAAACCTCGTGTGCGTGGCGAGCCGCTACCTCACGGTGTCGCTCGAAAGCGCGGGCAGCGTGGCCGCCGACCCGCACATGCCGCGCGCGGTGCAGCTCGCGCGCTGCATCGTCGATGCGTTCCCGTCGACGGCCGCCGCGCGCGACTTTCGCCATCTGGCGGCCGAGCTGCCGCACTGGCCGATGCGTCCCGCGCTTGCGGCGTCGGCCGGCGCGCAGGCGCACCCGGAAAATCCGGCAGATTCAGCAGATTCATTCGTTTCATCCGTCACTGGCGTTCCATCCGCGCCTGGGCCGGCTCATGCGGGATGGCGGGCGGAATCGCCCGGGCAGCGCACAGCGCACCAGCACGCGTGACGGACATAGGAGAGCCAGATGTATAACGCTCAAGGAAAGATTTCGCAGGCCGAAGTCCTCGCGAAATACGCGCCGCTCGTGCGGCGGCTGGGACTGCAGCTCGTGGCGAAAATGCCTGCGAGCGTGGATCTCGACGACTTGATCCAGGCCGGCATGATCGGCCTGCTCGATGCGGCGAACCGCTACAAGGAAGATCAGGGTGCGCAGTTCGAGACCTACGCGAGCCAGCGCATTCGCGGCGCGATGCTCGACGAGCTGCGCAGCAACGACTGGCTGCCGCGCAGCCTGCGGCGCACCTCGCGCGAAGTGGAAAGCGCCGTGCACCAGGTGGAGCAGCGGCTTGGCCGCTCGGCGAGCGAGACCGAGATCGCCGATCATCTGCAGATGCCGCTCGACGAGTACCAGAGCATGCTGCAGGACCTGCACGGCAGCCAGCTCATCTACTACGAAGACTTCGACCGCGCCGCCGACGACGAGCCGTTCCTCGACCGCTATTGCGTCGATCACTCGGACCCGCTTTCGGCGCTGCTCGACGACAGCCTGCGCGGCGCGCTCGTCGAGGCGATCGAGCGGCTGCCCGAGCGCGAGAAGCTGCTCATGTCGCTTTACTACGAGCGCGGCATGAACCTGCGCGAGATTGGCGCGGTGATGGAGGTGAGCGAGTCGCGCGTGTGCCAGCTGCACAGCCAGGCCGTCGCGCGCCTGCGTACGCGGCTGCGCGAGATGTCCTGGGCGGGCACGGAGAATTAGTCAGGCGCGGCGTTGGGGCATTGGCGCTGACAGGGAGGGGAAAGCCGGAGTGCGGGAGCGCTCCGGCTTTTTTTCTAGTGTGCAGTGTGACATGAGTGGCGTCAATTTGGCACCATAGATGATATAGTGACGCCATACTGCAAGTGGAGATCGCAAAGCCCTGGCTGGATGCCCCTCATCATCGAGGAGCTTTGCCCCACGTCTCGCGCGCTCTCGCGCTTTGGAACTTCGGAGTCCCCATCCGCCAAACGATATAGGCGTGTGCTGGCGCCGAAAAAAGGACGAATAATGGCTATCGACAGCGGTGTGGAAAACTCCAGCCGGGGGCGAATCACGGCCCGGTTGAGTGCAGAAAAGCAGGAAATCCTGCAGCTTGCTGCAGATCTTTCGGGTAGTACGCTCAATCAGTTTATTGTGCAAGCCGCGCTTAGGGCCGCGGAGCAAGTCATCGAGCAGGAAGAAGTCATTCGTTCCATCCGCCTGACGATGGACGAATCGAAGCGCTTCTTCGCGTTGCTGGACGAGCCGGCGAAACCTAATGAGGCGCTGCAGCGCGCGATGGCACGCTTCAGGAAGAACAAGATTGGAAACGCAGATTCGTCAGCTTAGGGAGAACGACGATCGCAACAGCTTCGATTGCGGCGTTGATTCGATGAACGAATGGATTCGCCATGTAGCGAGCCAGCATCAGAAGAAAAATCTCTCGCGGACCTATGTCGCGACATTGCCTGTTGAAAGCAGAACGATCATTGGCTACTACGCGCTTGCCGCTACGTCGGTGCAAACCGATGGCATGCCGGGCGGCCGGCTTCCCAGGAATGTGTCCGCGGTGCTCCTCGCGCGGTTGGCTGTAGACGTCCAATACAAAGGGCGGGGCCTTGGCGAATACCTTTTGGCCCACGCGCTCGACATCGTGCTGACCACGGCCGAGGCTGTGGGTGTGCAGTGCGTCGTGGTCGATGCGCTCGACGAAAGCGCAGCGGGGTTCTACGTGAAATATGGCTTTGCGCCGTTCACCAATGTGCCGCGCAGGCTCTTCCTGCCTGTAGCGACGATCCGGCAGGCCTGAAATCGCCCTCGCCGGCATTGCCGCCATCTCCAAAAGCAAAAGCCGAAGCACCCTCGCTTCGGCTTTCGTCTTTTATGACCCGCGCGTCGCCGCGCCAGCGGCTTACAGCCCGAACGCCGGCAAACGCCCGTCGGGCCCGTACAGCATCGACGCGCCGTTGCCGGTTTCGCCGCGCAGGATCGCGAGCGCCCGGCGGTTATGTTCCATGCGCGTGCGCACCATCATGCCGATCGTGAGGTTCTGGCGGCGCGCGCGCTCGGTCGAGCCCTTGAGCAGGGCCCACTGGCCCGCGAGCCGCGCGTCGCCGTCGCAGGCCATCTCGATGCCCTTGCGCCCGCCCGGCAGGCCGAGTCCGGCCAGCTGCGCGTCGCGCGCCTTCTCGAGGCCCGCCATGCGCTGCGTGAGCGTTGTCTTCTCTTCGACGATCTGCGGCAGCGCGTGGATGCCGTCCGCCGTCGTGAGCGCCTTCTCCTCGAAGGCGAGCAGCGAGGCGAACGCCTCAACCGCGGCGTGTTCGTCGATCAATGTGGCGAGAAGAGCATCTTTCATCGGGGACCACCTGAAAATCCGTCATTGAGGGTCGGCGCGTGCTGCCGCGCGCCTGCGCCTCTTAGCTGCCCGAGGCCGGCTTCAGCAGGCCGCGGGCGGTTTCGATAATGCCGTCGGCGATCTTGCCGGTGTCGATCTGCAGCGTGCCGTTCTTGATGGCGTCCTTGATCGACTGGACCTGGCCCATGTCGATGTCGGCTGCGCCGCTCGCCGCGAGCGAACGCAGCGAAGAGGAAAGCGACGAAAGACTCACGTTGGCGTCTCCGCTAGTGCCCGCGCTCGCGCCAGCGCTGCTACCCGAAGCGATCGCGCTCGACGCGTTGCCGGATGCCGTGCCGCCGGCGCCCAGAGCGCTCGCGGATTCGCCTTGCTGCGTGCGCGCGGGCCCATCCTGGAGCGAGCGCGCGTCATTGCGGGTGGAGGTGTCGATTTTCACGATGGGGATTCCTGATCCGTATGGCCTTGATAACGGCAAGGGCCGGCGCGAACTTTAGCGCGAAAGTCCTGCCGTTACATGCTGTTACGTGTTCTACCGTACGTTCCGCCCCCGCATTTTTCGCTCGAGCCTCGTGTCCGTCCCTAAATCTGCACCTGCACCGTACCGGCGTCTTTCACGACACCGCTGATGATCTGCCCGCCGGCCGTGCGCACGCGCACCATCTGGCCGGGCGCGGCATTGTTGAGCACGCTGCCCTCCGAGGAAATCGTGAAGTTCGAGCCGACGGCGATCACCCTGACCGTCTGGCCGATCACCACCGACGAGGCGCTGCGCAGCATGTCCGTGCGCAGCGGCAGGCCCGCCGTGATGCGCGCGAGCGCGACGGCGCCGTTGGCTTGCGTGGGGTCGGTGATGATGGTCTGCGGCAGGCTCGCGAGATCGCCTTCGCGCGGCATGAAGTCGGCGGCCGAGAGCATCTGGCCGGCGTCGATCTGGCGCGCGGCCACGTAATAGGTGATATCGACGGCGACGCGCCCCACCACGTAGAGCGTCCACGGCTTCGCGCCGACACAGCGCACGCCCACGGTCGTGCGGCCCCACATGCGCGCGCCCGGCGGCATGAAGGGCTCGAGCGCGGCGCAGGCCGCGAGGCCGCGCGGGAAGACGGGGGGAACGGTCACGCTCACCTTGCCCGGCAGGCCTGCCGCCTGCTGCTGGAGGAAGGCGAGGGCGGTGGCGCGAATGCGCTCGCCGTCTTCCTGGCCGGGCGGCAATTGCGCGGTTTGGCCGTAGGCGACGGCGCTCGCGCTCGCGCTCGTGGCGGCGTAGGCATTGGCGGCCATCGCCGGCGTACGCGTCACCGGCACGGCGGGCAGTCGCGCGGCGGCGGCCGGCGGGGCCGTTTCGACGACGACGGGCGCGACCGCGCTCGACGGCGTGACGACGTTCACGCGCTGGAGCCCGCCCGCGCCAGCGTTGCCGTTCATGGCGGCGGGCGCGGAGGCATTCGCCACCGTACGGTTCACAGGCTGGCTTGCGGATGGATTCGCCGACGTGGTGACCTGCGAGTACGCCGACGGATTTGCCGGCGGCACACGCATCGGTTGCACGGCACGAGCGAGCGCGGGCCGCATGGCGGGCGCCGCGGGTGCGCCAGGTGTGCCGGGTGCGGGAATCGTGACAATCTCGGGCGCGGCATCGCTCGCGCGGCCGCGCTCGCCCGGCCCCGGGATCGTGATCATGCCCGGCTGGTTTTGCGCTTGAGCCGGGTCTTGTCCCTGGCCTTGTGCGTCGGCTTGCGCGCCGCGCGCGAGCATCGCCGCATTTTGCGCGTAGCCGTTGGCATAGGAACGGGTATCGGCGCCCATTGAACCGCCACCGCCCACGTTCGCCTTGCCCGGCTGCGCGAGCATCGCGCTCATCTGGGCGGCATCCGAGCCCGCGCGGTCGCCGGGGCCCGCAATGTAGATCTGCTGGCCAGGTGCTTCGCTTTGCGCGTGCGCGGCGCCGCTCATGCCGAGTGCGGCGGCGGCGCCAAGCGATGCCAGCGCTGCCAGCACTGCCGTGGGGCGTGCGCGGAAGTAGGCAGTCAGCGGCATCGTCGTTCTCCATTCATTGCATTGACACGCCTCGCATTCTAGGCGGCGGCCCCCGCGCGCTTACGTCGAATAGAGGGGGCCTTTACCGGCTATTCGTCCGATTGGTTCTTGTCAGGCGCGCCTAACATTCGTCTCCATGCGAAAAGGCGTTTGCGCCTCGCCCAGTTGCCCGATGCGCGATGCATGCGCCGAAGCAGCCCCTCATTTCGTGTCACGGAGAACGCCGGATGCTGGACAAACTCGACGCCGAATTCGCCTTTGGCCGCGAAGCGCTCGATGTACGTGCGACGCGCCAGGCGTTGCTGTCCTCGAACATCGCGAACGCCGATACGCCGGGCTACCAGGCGCGTGACGTCGACTTCTCTGCTTCGCTGGCGGGCGCGCTCAAGCAGGCCGGCGCGGCCATGCCGGGCGTCGCCACGCCGGGCGCGATGGCCATGACGGGCGGCACCGCCGGCGCAACGGGTGCAGCAGGTGGAGCAGGCACGGCCGGCGGCAACTTCCAGCCGCTCGCGCTGGCACAGCCCGCGGGCGTGACGAGCGGCATGTCGATGGCCACCACCGAGGTGGGCCACATGGGCGGCAACGTGAAGCTGATCCCGACCGGCGGTCCGGCCAACAGCTACACGAGCCCGCTGATGTACCGCAACCCGACGCAGCCCGCGCTCGACGGCAACACGGTCGACCTCGACACCGAGCGCGTGCAGTTCGCCGACAACGCCCTGCACTTCGAGTCGGGCATGACCGTGCTTTCGCAACAGATCAAGACGATGCTCTCGGCGATCCAGTCGGGTTCGAGCTGAGGCGCGGGCATCGACGCAGTCATCGATTGAAGCAGTACGGCGCAAGCCGCGGCGCAAATAGCAGCGCAAGCCGCCGCGCGCGCCACGCAGCAAACGTTAAGCAGGCAAAGACGCACCAGCCATCCGAGAGGTCAACGAAACCATGCCATCCCTGATGAACATCTTCAGCGTTGCGGGCTCCGCCATGACGGCGGAATCGCAGCGCCTGAACGTGACGGCGTCCAATCTCGCCAACGCCGACAGCACGACGGGCCCGGACGGCCAGCCCTACAAGGCCAAGCAGGTCGTGTTCGCGGTCAACCCGCTCGGCGGCGCGCGCACCGCGTCGGGCCAGCAAGTGGGTGGCGTGCAGGTGACCGGCGTGATCGACGACCCGACGCCCATGAAGCAGAGCTACGACCCCGACAACCCCGCCGCGGACGCGAACGGCTACGTCACGATGCCCAACGTGGACCCGGTGCAGGAGATGGTGAACATGATCTCGGCCTCGCGCTCGTATCAAGCCAACGTCGAGACGCTGAACACCGCGAAGACGCTGATGCTCAAGACCCTGACCATCGGCACCTGAAGCGGCGCCTGACGCATCACGCAAGACCAGGACCTGAAGCAGGCGCCAGCCGCACCCACGCCACACCGCAACATCGAGCGTATCCGAGGAGAACGCGTTGACCTCCAGCAACACCACCATCGGCGGCAGCTCCGCCACCGTGTCGCAGCAGCTGCTCGACACCATGAACGGCACCTCGTCGGCTTCGTCGAGCACGTCCTCGACCAGCGGCACGAGCGGCAGCGACCTGCAGCAGACCTTCCTGCAACTGCTCGTCACGCAGCTGCAGAACCAGGATCCCACCGATCCGATGGACAGCTCGCAGATGACCTCGCAGCTCGCGCAGATCAACACGGTCACGGGCATCTCGCAGCTCAACACGTCGCTCTCGTCGCTGTCGACGCAGCTCTCGGCGGGCCAGAACGCACAAGCGGCGCTGCTGATCGGCTCGACCGTGCTCGCGCCGGGCAGCAGCATGGCGGTGTCGAGCGGCAGCGCGCCGCAACTGGGCGTGACGCTGCCCGCGGCGGCCTCGGACGTGAAGCTCACGATCACCAACTCGGCGGGTCAGGTCGTCAACACGCTCGATCTGGGCGCGCAGTCGGCGGGCACGGTGCCCGTCACCTGGAACGGCACCGACTCCGCGGGCAACACCGTGGCCGACGGCACCTACACCGTCAGCGCGAGCGCGACGGTCAACGGCCAGGCGGGCACGGCCACGGCGCTCGTCGCGAGCAAGGTCCAGGGCGTGATCCAGCAATCGGACGGCACCGCGAGCCTCTCGCTCGCCAACGGCAAGACGGTCGCGCTCTCGGGCGTGGGCGCCATTCTCTAACACCTATCGAACACGACAGCGCGGAGTCAACACTCATGGGCTACCAGCAAGGATTGAGCGGCCTCGCCGCAGCGTCGAACGATCTCGACGTCATCGGCAACAACATCGCCAACGCGAACACGGTGGGCTTCAAGCAGAGCACGGCGCAATTCGCCGACGTCTATGCGAACTCCGTCGCCACCGCGGTCAACACGCAGATCGGTCTGGGCGCGGCACTCTCGCAAGTGCAGCAGAACTTCTCGCAGGGCACGATCACCACGACCGGCCAGGCGCTCGACGTCGCCATCAACGGCAACGGCTTCTTCCAGATGTCGAACAACGGCACCGTCACGTATTCGCGCAACGGCGTGTTCCAGCTCGACAAGAACGGCTATATCACCGATGCATCGGGCAACGACCTGATGGGCTACGCGGCCGGCACGAACGGCGTGGTGAACTCGGCGCAGACGGTGCCGCTTCAGGTGCCCACGACCAATATCGCGCCGGTCACGACGGCCAATATCACGGCGCAGCTGAACCTGAACGCGCAGTCGACCGCGCCGACCGGGACATCGGCGACGTTCGACCCCACCAACTCGAACACCTACAACTACTCCACTTCGATCACGGCGTACGACTCGCTGGGCGGTGCGCAGCAGATCAACATGTACTTCGTGAAGGGTGGCACCGACGCCGCCGGCAACCAGGAGTGGAACGTCTACGCGGGCACGCCGGGCAACGTTTCGACTTCGCCGGTGGGCACGATGTCGTTCAATTCGTCGGGCAACCTCGTGGCCACGGCGGACTCGACGGGCGCGGCGACCTCGATCGGCCAGATTCCGATTGCGATCAATCCGACCGACGGTTCGACCCAGAACCAGAAGATCACGCTGAACTTCACCGGCACGACGCAGTTCGGCAGCACCAACGGCGTGAACAACCTGACCCAGGACGGCTACGCGAGCGGCACGCTCTCGAACTTCTCGATCGGCTCGGACGGCAGCATCACCGGCAATTACTCGAACGGCCAGACCAAGACGCTCGGCCAGGTCGTGCTCGCCAACTTCAACAACCCGAACGGGCTGGAGAACCTCGGCGGCAACCAGTTCCAGGAAACGGCCGCCTCGGGCGTGCCGCAGGTCTCCACGCCCGGCAGCACGAACCACGGCTCGCTCACGGGCGGCGCGGTGGAGTCGTCGAACGTCGACCTCACGAACCAGCTCGTCGACCTGATCACGGCGCAGCGCAACTATCAGGCGAACGCGCAGACCATCAAGACCCAGCAGACCGTCGACCAGACGCTGCTGCAGATGTAAGCAGGCGCACGCACCTCCAACGCACCGGGCACATCATGGACCGACTGATCTACACCGCGATGACGGGGGCGAGCCAGGCGCTCGACCAGCAGGCCGTTGTCGCGAACAACCTGGCGAACGTCTCGACCACGGGCTTTCGCGCGCAGCTCGCGAATTTCCGCGCCGTGCCGATGGCGTTCGGCGACGGCACGACCGCGAACGACACGACCACGCGCACCTTCGTGCTTTCGGCGACGCCGGGCTCCGACATGACGCCCGGTGCGATTTCGCACACCGGCAACCCGCTCGACATCGCCGTGCAGGGCTCGGGCTTCATCGCCGTGCAGACCGCCGACGGCAACGAGGCCTACACGCGCGCGGGCAACCTGCACGTGGACGAGAACGGCCAGCTCGTGACGGCCAGCAACCAGCAGGTGATCGGCGGCGGCGGCCCGATCGCGGTGCCGCCGGGCTCGGCGGTGACGATCGGCAAGGACGGCACCGTTTCGGCGATCGCGCCGGGCAGCCCCGCCGACGCCATCGCCATGATCGACCAGATCAAGTTCGTGAACCCGCCCGCGGGCTCGCTCACGCGCGGCGACGACGGCCTCTTCCACACGGCCGACGGCAACCCCGCCGACGCCGACCAGACGGTCCAGGTGGCGACGGAGTCGATCGAAGGCAGCAACGTGAATCCGGTAGCGGCGATGGTGTCGATGATCGACAACGCGCGCCAGTTCCAGTTGCAGACGAGGCTGCTGCAAAACGCCGACCAGAACGACCAGAGCGCGAACCAGCTGCTCCAGTTCACCTAAGCCATATTGAAAAGGCGGCGCTCGCGCGCCGGGAGAAAGACACCATGAACCGATCGCTCTACATCGCCGCCACCGGCATGAACGCGCAGCAGGCGCAAATGGACGTGATCTCCAACAACCTCGCGAACGTGAGCACCAATGGCTTCAAGGGCTCGCGCGCGGTGTTCGAGGACCTCATGTACCAGACGCTGCGCCAGCCGGGCGCAAACTCCACGCAGACCACCGAGCTGCCCTCGGGCAGCCAGGTGGGCACGGGCGTGCAGCAAGTAGCCACCGAGCGCCTCTACACCCAGGGCAACCTGCAGCAGACCGGCAACTCGAAGGACGTGGCGGTCAACGGCGCGGGCTTCTTCCAGGTGCAGATGCCCGACGGCACGACGGCCTATACGCGTGACGGCTCATTCCAGACCAACTCGCAGGGCCAGCTCGTCACCTCGAGCGGCTACCCGGTGCTGCCCACCATCACGGTGCCCGCCAACGCCACCTCGCTCACCATCGGCAGCGACGGCGTGGTGACGGTGACCACGCCGGGCTCCTCGAACAACACCACCATCGGCTCGCTGCAACTGGCCATGTTCATCAACCCGGCCGGCCTGCAGTCGAACGGCCAGAACCTGCTTTCGGAAACGGCCTCGTCGGGCGCGCCCACCGTGACGACACCGGGCCTGAACGGCTCGGGCACGCTCAACCAGGGCTACGTGGAAGCCTCGAACGTGAACGTGGTGCAAGAGCTCGTGAACATGATCGAGACGCAGCGCGCCTACGAGATCAACAGCAAGGCGGTCACGACCTCCGACCAGATGCTGCAGACCTTGAGCCAGATGCAGGTTTGAGCATCGGCTTGAGCATCAGCTGAATCAGAGGCAATCGCTGAGCAGCAGTACCGTTCAGCACGAAAGAGTACGAAAGAGAAGTGGTGAAGAGCATGAGCCAGTCCGTCCGAAACAACTCTCGCAAGCGCGCGGCGCAAACGCCCGCGCAGGCGTTGCCGCGCGCCTCGGCGTCGTGGGCAGCGGCGCTCGCGCTGGCGATGCTGGCGGGCTGCGCCTATATCCCGAACCGGCAGCCGATCACGGCCCAGCCGATGACGGCCGTGCCGCCTTCGCCGCCGCCCAACAGCTCGCCGGGCTCGATCTACAACCCCGGCTACACGGGGCGGCCGCTCTTCGAGGACCAGCGTCCGCGCAATATCGGCGACATTCTCACCATCCTCATTTCCGAAAACATGTCGGCGACCAAGTCCTCGGGCGCCAACACCAAGCGCGGCGGCAGCACGAGCTTCAACGTGCCGAGCGCGGGCTTCGCGCCGGGCTTCTTCTCGCGCGCGAACCTCAACGCCCAGGGCGCGAACCAGTTCGACGCGACGGGCGGCGCGAATGCGTCCAACACCTTCACGGGCGTGATCACCGTGACCGTGACGAACGTGCTGCCCAACGGCAACCTGGTGGTCTCGGGCGAGAAGCAGATGCTCATCAACCAGGGCAATGAATTCGTGCGCTTATCCGGCGTGGTGAACCCGAACACCATCGCCGGAGACAACTCCGTGCTCTCGACCGATGTGGCCGACGCGAAAATCGAGTATTCCGCGAAAGGCGTGATCGACGAAGCCGAGACCATGGGCTGGCTGCAACGCTTCTTTTTGAATCTCGCGCCATGGTAAAGATCCGCTTCCGCTACACGCGCCGCTCGCGCGTGAAAGACGTGCTCACCGCGCTGGGCTTCGTGTTCGGTCTTGTGTTCGCATGCGGCGCGCTGCTGGCTTACGCCGTGCCCGCGCATGCCGAGCGCGTGAAGGACCTCGTGTCGATCTCCGGGGTGCGCGACAACCCGCTCATTGGCTACGGCCTCGTGGTCGGCCTCGACGGCACCGGCGACCAGACCACCCAGGCACCGTTCACGACACAGACGCTCGCGAACATGCTCGCGAACCTGGGCATCTCGATCAACAACACCTCGAGCTCGTCGGGGTCTTCGCAGACGCTCAACAACATGCAGCTGAAGAACGTCGCGGCCGTGATCGTCACCGCCACGCTGCCGCCGTTCGCGCGGCCCGGCGAGCAGATCGACGTGACCGTCTCGTCGCTCGCCAACGCCAAGAGCATTCGCGGCGGCACGCTGCTGCTCACGCCGCTCAAGGGCGCCGACGGTCAGGTCTACGCCATCGCCCAGGGCAACGTGGCGGTGGGTGGCGCGGGCGCCTCGGCCAACGGCAGCAAGGTGCAGGTGAACCAGCTGGCGGCGGGCCGCATCTCGGCAGGCGCCACGGTGGAGCGCGCCGTGCCTTCGCCGGTCGCGCAGGCGGGCGGCATCCTGCAGATGGAAGTCAACGACATGGACTACGACACGACGCAGCGCATCGTGGCGGCGATCAACAACATGTTCGGCGAGAACATCGCGCAGGCCGTGGACGGCCGCACGATCCAGGTGCACGGCCCGCTTGACCCCTCGCAGCAGGTGGGCTTCATCGCGCAGATCCAGAATCTCGATGTGCGCCCGGCGCAGCCGGCGGCGAAGGTGATCCTCAACGCGCGCACCGGCTCGATCGTGATGAACCAGATGGTCACGCTCGATAGCTGCGCAGTGGCGCACGGCAATCTCTCGGTGGTCGTGAACACGCAGACGGCGGTGAGCCAGCCAGGGGCGTTCTCGAACGGCACCACGGTGGCGACGCGCCAGTCGCAGATCCAGTTGAAGCAGGACAACGGGTCGCTCAAGCTCGTGACGGCGGGCGCCAACCTCGCGGAAGTTGTGAAGGCGCTCAACGCGCTAGGAGCTACGCCCGCGGACCTCATGTCGATCCTGCAGGCGATGAAGGCGGCAGGCGCGCTGCGCGCCGATCTTCAGATCATCTAAGGAAAGCGCATGGACAACTCGAATGTTGGCGGCAGCCTCGACCTCACGAACCGCTTCGCGCTGGACGTGCAGGGCTTCGACTCGATGCGGGCTGCGGCCAATGCGTCGCCCCAGCAAGGCGTGAAGATGGCCGCGAAGCAGTTCGACGCCGTGTTCACGCAGATGATGCTGAAAAGCATGCGCGAGGCGACCCCCGACGACGGTCCGCTCGATTCGAAAGACGGCGCGCAGTTCACCTCGATGATGGATCAGCAGCTCGCGCAGCAGATGTCGAACAAGGGCATCGGCGTGGCCAACGCGATGATCAAGCAGCTCATGCGCAGCATGGGCGGCGACGCCAGTGGCGCCGATGGCGCGGGCGGCGTTGGCAACGCCATGTCGGGCATGGCCGGCTCGGGCGGCAGCGGCAACGAAGGCAACATGGCGATGCTCAACGCGCTGGGCCGCGCCTACGGCAACGCCAACGCGAACGGCGCGCTCGGCAAGGGACAGGGCTGGGGCGCCAACAGCGCGCTCACCCCGCCCGTGCGCGGCAACGGCGACGAAAAAGTGGACGCCTTCGTGAACAAGCTCGCGGGCGGCGCGCAGCAGGCGAGCGCGGCCACCGGCATTCCGGCGCGCTTTATCGTCGGGCAGGCGGCGCTGGAGTCGGGCTGGGGCAAGCGCGAGATCATGAAGGCGGACGGCTCGACAAGTCACAACGTGTTCGGCATCAAGGCCACGAAGGACTGGACGGGCAAGACCGTCTCGACCATGACGACCGAATACGTGAACGGCACGCCGCACCGCGTGGTGGAGAAGTTCCGCGCCTACGACTCGTACGACGACGCCATGACCGACTACGCGAACCTGCTCAAGAGCAACCCGCGCTACGCCTCGGTGATCAACAGCTCGCACAGCGCGGAGAGCTTCGCGCACGGCATGCAGCGCGCGGGCTACGCGACCGACCCGCAATACGCGAAAAAGCTCATGTCGATCATGCAGCAAATGGCCTGACGGCCCGATCGCGCCGTGATCGCCGAACGCAAACGTTGCTTCGCCGACGTTATGCGCTTTTCGCGCGAAATTCCGGCGCGACCGTGGGCCAGGGCACGGAATATTTGCACGGAACCCCTAAATTTCTCTCGGCGCCTGCCGCTAATGCAGGCGAGAAGCAAAAGAATCAGGGGCGGCGAGAACCGCCCGGACGGCGCGCGGGGGCCCAGGCCGCGGCGCGCCGGCATGTCCACGAAATTCCGGCACGCCGATGAATACCGTTCATTCGAATCAACAGGAAGCCTCCGAGGGCGAAGTACCCGACTATGGCCGGCGCAACCCGCTGGAAGTCGGGGTGCAGCTGCGCAATCTCGTCACTCGCGGCGATTTCCTGACCCTGCAATACGGCGGTGGCCAACTGGTCACGCGCATTCTCGAGGTGAACACGCGCGAGCGCACCTTCGTGTTCGACTGGGGCGCCTTGCCCGAGCAGAACCGCGACGTGCTCGCGAGTACCCGGTGCCAGTTCCATGCCTCGCCCGACGGCGTGCGCGTGGAGTTCGTCACGGCCGCGCCGCGCGAGACCGAGTTCGAAGGCCGGCCCGCATTCGAAGCCGCGTTCCCCGAGGTGCTCTACTACATGCAGCGCCGCGAGTATTTCCGCGTCGATACCCCGGTGCTGGAGCCGTGCCTGTGCCGCGGCGCGCTGCCGGCGGACGGCCAGCGCTTCCAGTTCGAGGTGCACGATCTCTCGCTCGGCGGCATCGGCCTGCGCACGACGGACGAGCGCGCGGCGAACTTCGAGATGGGCCTGAAGCTCGCTGGCGTCGAGCTCGACCTGCGCGCGCACGGCATGCTGCGCGTGGATCTGGCGCTCGCGGTCCTGCGCTTCATCGACCTGCCCAACGGCGACCGGCGCTATCACCTCGGCTTCCGATTCGTGGCGCTGCCCGGCGCCGCGGAGAACAGCCTGCAGCGCTACATCACGCAGCTCGAAATGAAGCGGCGCGCGTTCCAGCGCGCCTGAGCGCCTCCGGGACGCGCCAGTCGTCCCCTCGATGCGCCGCGCATCGCTTGCGCGGCGCGTGGGGTAGCGCCTCGCATGCCAAACGTTTTCTTCGCGACTTTCCCCCCATTTTGCTGGATGCCGGCGCTCAATTTTTGCGCCCCGCTGCCGTTATTACGTTGGTTCACCCACGCGGCCGTTCGACCGAGGTGTCGGAAAGGCCGTCCCTGAGGATTATGCATGTCCAACATCTTCTCGATCGGGCTCTCCGGATTGCAGGCGGCCCAGATCGGTATTGCCACTGCCGGCCAGAACATCAGCAATTCGTCGACCACGGGCTACAACGTGGAAAGCGCGGTGTTCAGCGAAGCGAGTGGCCAGTACACGGGCTCGGGCTATATGGGCGGCGGCGTGACCACGGCTACGGTGCAGCGCGCCTATAGCCAGTACCTCACGACCGCGCTGAACAACGCGCAGTCGAGCAATAGCTCGCTCACCGCGTCGTACACGCTTGCCACGCAGCTCTCGAATCTCGTGGGCAGCCCGACCTCGGGCATCGCCTCGTCGATCACGACGTTCTTCTCGGGCCTGCAGAACGTGTCGAACTCGCCGTCGAGCGTGGCCACGCGCCAGACCGCGATCTCCGACGCGCAGTCGCTCGCCGACCAGATCAACGCCGCCGGCCAGCAGTACGACTCGTTGCGCCAGAGCGTGAATACGCAGCTCTCGAACGCCGTCACGCAGGTCAACACCTATTCGCAGCAGATCGCGCAGCTCAATACGCAGATTTCGCAGGCGAGCTCGTCGGGCCAGCAGCCGAACCAGTTGCTCGACCAGCGCGATCTCGCGGTCTCGAACCTCTCGCAGCTCGTTGGCGTGCAGGTGGTGCAGAACAGCAGCGGCTACAGCGTGTTCCTCGGCAACGGCCAGCCGCTCGTGGTGAGCGGGCAGAACTACAACCTCACGACGCAGCCCTCCGCTTCAAACCCCCAGGAGACCACAGTGGCCTGGCAAGGCCTGCCCGGCTCGACGGCCACGCCGCAACCGCTTTCCAGCGCGGCGCTGCAGGGCGGCACCGTGGGCGGCCTCGTCTCGTTCATGCAGAACACGCTGGACCCGGCGCAGGCGCAACTGGGCGCGATCGCCACGAGCTTCGCGGCGCAGGTGAACCAGCAGAACCAGCTCGGCCTGACGCTGGGCGGCACGCCGGGCACGGCGCTCTTCAACGTGGGCGCGCCGGTAGTCACGGCCAACCTGAACAATTCCGGCACCGGCACGGTCTCGGCTACGCTCACCAACGCGGTGAGCCCGCCCACCGACAACTACACGCTCTCGTATGCGAGCGGGACGTATACGCTCACCGACACCACGACCAACAGCGTCGTGGCCACGACCACTACGCAGCCGAGCGCCACCAATCCGTTCCCGCCCGCGAGCGCCAACTCCGGCCTCTCGATCACCTCGACGGGCACGATGAACGACGGCGACTCGTTCGCGATCCAGCCGACCGCGGGCGCGCTCGACAGCTTCGCCGTCGCGACGAGCGACCCTTCGGCGATCGCAGCCGCCTCGCCCGTGCTCGTGACGGCAGGTAGCGCGAACACGGGCACGGCCACCGTCACGCAGGGGCAAGTCACCGCGGGCTACGCGGTGGGCGCGAATGGCCTGACGCTGAACTATGCGGCGGCGGCATCGGGCAGCGGCGGCACGCTTTCGAACTTCCCGGCAGGCTCGACGGTGAGCGTGACGGTTCCCGGCTCGAGCACGCCGACGCAGTACACCATCACGAACAGCAGCACGACGGTCCCCTACGACCCGAGCACGGGCGCGACCATCGCCATCAGCGGGGACACCAGCGGCACGGCCAACAACGTGAGCTTCACGATGACGGGCACGCCCGCGAACGGCGACACCTTCACCATCGGACCGAACACGGGCGCCGCGCAGGACGGGCGCAACGCGCTCGTGCTCGCGAACCTCACCTCGGGCACCGCCTTCACCAATTCGCAGACGCTCACGAACGCGTACTCGAACTACGTGAACACGATCGGCAATACGGCGAGCCAGTTGCAGGCGTCGAGCACCTCGCAGCAGTCGCTCGTCACGCAGCTCACCTCGCAGCAGCAGTCGGTGCAGGGCGTGAACCTCGACGAAGAAGCGGCCAACCTGCTGCAGTACCAGCAGCTCTACCAGGCCAACAGCAAGGTGATCCAGACGGCGGCGTCGCTGTTCCAGACCCTGCTCGGCATATTCCAGTGAGGCGCTGACCCATGCGTATCGCGACTTCCCAGATTTATTCGGCCAGCCTCTCCACGATGGAGAACCAGCAGGCGCAGTTGCTCCAGGTGCAGCAGCAGATCTCGACGGGCGTCTCGCTCTCGACCCCCGCCGACAACCCGCTCGGCGCGGCCCAGGCCGTGCAGCTCTCGGCCACGAGCGCGACGCTCACGCAGTACGCGTCGAACCAGAACACGGCGCTTTCATCGCTGCAGCTCGAAGACTCCACGCTCTCCAGCGTGACGAGCACGCTGCAGGCCATCAGCCAGCAGATCCAGTCGGCGCTGAACGGCTCGCTCAACGACTCCGACCGCCAGGCGCTCGCCCAGCAGTTGCAGGGCGAACGCAGCCAGCTGCTCACGCTCGCGAACACCACCGACGGTCAGGGCAACTATCTGTTCTCGGGCTTCAAGAGCACCTCGCAGGTCTTCACGAACTTGCCGGGCGGCGGCGTGCAATACAACGGCGACCAGGGCCAGCGTCTGGTCCAGGTGGGCGGGTCGCGCCAGATCGCGGTGAGCGACACAGGCGCTGCGGTGTTCCAGAGCGTCTCGGCCGTGGGCTCGCAGGCGGTGGCCGCGGGCAGCTCGAAAAACGGGGGCACCGGCACGATCAGCGGCGTCACGGTGACCAATCCCGCCCAGGCCACGAACGGCCACCCTCTTTCGATCCAGTTCGGCAACGACCCTACCACCGGCGCGCTCACCTATTCGGTGATGGACAATTCGACCAATCCGGCTACGACGCTCTCGTCGGATCAGCCGTATACCTCTGGCTCGCCGATCGACCTTGGCGCGCCCGGCCAGGTCGGCATGACCGTGACGATCACGGGCACGCCTTTGGCAACGGATACGTTCTCTGTCACGCCGGCCACGACGCCGCAGAACAGCAGCATGTTCTCGACGATCGACAGCGTGATTGCCGCGCTGCAGACACCGGTGAACGGCAGCCAGAGCGCGGGCGCCAATCTCACGAATGCGCTGCAGGCCGGTCTCACGGCGATCGGAAACTCGATCTCCAATGTGGTCACGATCCAGGCCTCGGTGGGCGGGCGCGAGCAGGAAGTGAAGGCGCTGCAGACGGTCACGTCGACGAATTCGCTGCAGATTACGTCGAATCTGTCGGACCTGACGAGCACCGATATGACCGCGGCGATTACGCAGTACACGCAGCTGTCGAATGCGCTGACGGCTTCGCAAAAGAGCTTCGCGGCTACGCAGAATCTTTCGCTGTTCCAGTACATCAATCCCTGATCGGTTCGGGGTAGTTTCCGCACAAAAAAGCGGCGGTGCGCGTTTGGCGTGCCGCCGCTTTTTCGTTTGCGGCGAGCGTGCGCGACAGCCTGGCGGTATTCATCTGTTGACTATCGCGAACTTAATGAGATTGGCTCTCTCAAGGTGTGCGTAGCATCGCCAAGGATTAATTCCTTGAGGGCTGCCGATGTATCTCATTGTTAAAAAATCGGCAATCGCAATCGCAATCGCAATCGCAATTGCAGTGCTGGCGCTGATTTTTCTATTCATCACGCACCGCTCAGACTCGAGGGCCTATGACTGCACTCGAAGCACGTCGCCCAATGGCCGCTACATTGCGGAAGAGTGCACGCTCGACTGGAATCGCGGCGACAACCCCAAGTACGTCGGTCGCGTCTTTGATGCGGCATCGGGCAAGTTGATTGCCCGACAGATATTTCGTACTCCGGTGCCGGAGATAATGTGGGGCGATAGTTATCTCCTGTTTCAGCGAGGCGGTGACGGCGAAGGTCTGGTGAATCTTCCACCTTCGCGCTACGAGCGTATCAACGCTGCGTACTGGCAACTAACACAGTGGTAAAAGAACAAAGGCCTATCGAGGATTTCCTTCGGAAGAGGCGAAGATCCCCGGTGCGGCTACGCGGTAGAAGAGACAACACAGCGGCGGTGCGCCTACAGCGCACCGCCGCTTTTATCTCCGCGCCGCTGCCGCGCCCCTTGCCCAACTCCAGTCAGTGCGCGATTTTAAGAATCATCTTACGTTCCGCTTTCCTCGCCGCCAATAAGATCCTCAGGCTGCTTACGATTGCTTACAACGCATGCGTTTTGCTTTCGCAAGCAGTCCGAAGAGCTCCCGCGTGAGGAACGACCAAAGCGTCCCGCCGGGTAACGAAAAGAACTCGATACAAGGCCAGGAAATGAATTACAACAAATCCACCCGCCACAAACGCTCCCAATCGACACGGCAGCAGGCGTTCCGCCTCGCGGTCATGCCGGCCATGCTGGGCGCGGCGCTGGGCTACGCGAACGGCGCATGGGCGGTGCAGGGCGGGGTTGTCGCAGCGGGCAGCGGGACCATCAATACCTCGGGCAACAATACGACGATCACCCAGTCCACCGACAGGATGGTCGTCAACTGGACCAACTTCGACATCGCCAAAAACCAGGCAGTGGCGATCAAGCAGCCCAGCGCGACTTCGGCGGTGCTCAACCGCGTCGCCACGGCAACGCCAACACAAATTGACGGTACGCTGACGGCGAACGGCCGCGTCTTCGTGGTCAACCCCGCGGGCGTGATGTTTGGCAAGACGTCGACGGTGAACGTGGGGAGTCTCGTCGCGTCTACGCTGAACGTCGACGACAAGCAGTTCATGGACGGCGGCGACGCACGGGGCGTCATGAACCTGTCCGCGAATGGCGGTAGTGGCGTCGTCTCGAACGACGGCCAGCTGAACGCAACCGAAGCCGTCGTGCTGCTCGGCGCGAAGGCCACCAACCAGGGCACGATTCGCGCCAGGGACGTCACGCTCGGCGCGGCCGACGGCGTGGCGATGCAGATGAGCAACTCCGGATTCAAGGTCATGCTCGGGCGCGAGGCGCAGAACGCGCTCGCGGCCAATAGCGGCGTGATCTCCGCGAAGGGCGGCGACGTTCAGCTCAACGCCGCGGCAACGGGCGCGATGCTCGCAACGGTGGTTCAGAACACGGGCACGATCGAAGCGACGCGCGCGAGCTCCGGCGAGGGCGGCTCGGTGATCCTCGGTTCGCAACTCGATGGCAACGTCAGCGCGGGTGGCCAGATCACCGCCGGGCGCGATATCACGATCGGCTCCACGCCGGTGAGCTACCCCCCGTTCCTCTCCCCGTTTAACGCCAACACCGCGCCGACGGGTGGCGACTACGCGAGCGCCGGCCACAATGTGGTCGTCGAGAACGGCGCGACCCTGAACGCATCGCAAGGCGCGGTCACGATCGGGACCGCCGGCGGCAATGTCGTGTCGAACGGCCGTATCAACAGCGGCGGCGACGTCAAAATCGGCGCGGGCGGCGTTGGATCCCTCGCGGTCAACGGCGCGGTCAATGGCGGTAGCGTGTCGATGCAAGGCACGGGTGTCGACATCAATGGGGCGATTACCGCCTCGACGGGCGACGTGTCCGTCAAGGCCGATGCTGCGGGCCTGGGCAATCTGAACCAGAACGCGAACCTCACCGCGTCCAAGGGCTCGGTCCTGCTCACGGGCACCAACGTCCTGCAGAAGAACGGCGTCACCACCAATGCGGGTGACGGCATCTCGATCGGCGCGGGCGGCACGATCCAGGCAGCCAGGCTGATCGGCGGCGGCGACGTCCAGCTTGGCGCGGTGACCGGCCCCCTCGTGGTCAACAGCGCGATCAACGGGCGCAGCGTGTCCATGCAGGGCACGGGTGTCGAAACCAACGCATCGATCACCGCTTCGACGGGCGACGTGTCCATCAAAGCCAATGCCCTGGGCACGGGCGATCTGAAGCAGAACGCGGATATCACGGCGTCCAAGGGTTCGGTCCTGGTCACGGGCACCAACGTCGTGCAGAAAACCGGCGTGAGCACCACGGCCGGCAACGGCATTTCGATTGGCGCAGCGGGCACGCTGCAGGCAGCCAGGCTGAACGCTACCGGCGACGTCCAGATCGGCACGGCGGTTGGCCCCCTCGTGGTCAACAACGCGATCAATGGGCGCAGCGTGTCGATGCAGGGCACGGGTGTCGAGACCAATGCGTCGATTACCGCCTCGACGGGCGACGTGTCCATCAAGGCCAATGGCCTGGGCCAGGGCGATCTCAAGCAGAACGCGGATATCACGGCGTCCAAGGGCTCGGTCCTGATCACGGGCACCAACGTCTTGCAGAAAAACGGCGTCAACACCAATGCCGGCAGCGGCATTTCGATTGGCGCAGCGGGCACGCTGCAGGCAGCCAGGCTGAACGCTACGGGCGACGTCCAGATCGGCACGGCGGTCGGCCCCCTCGCGGTCAACAGCGCGATCAACGGGCGCAGCGTGTCGATGCAGGGCACCGGCGTCGACATCAACGCGTCGGTTACCGCTTCGACGGGCGACGTTGCCGTCAAGTCCAATGGCATGGGTGATGGCGATCTGAATCAGAATGCGAACATCACGGCGTCCAAGGGCTCGGTCCTGCTCACGGGCACGAACGTCGTGCAGAAGAACGGTGTCGTCACCAACGCAGGCGACGGCATTTCGATTGGCGCAGACGGCAACATCCAGACAGCCAGGCTGATCGGCGGCGGCGACGTCCAGGTTGGCACGCTGGAAGGCTACCTCGCGGCCAACAACGCGATCAATGGGCGCAGCGTGTCGATGCAGGGCACGGGCGTCGAGACCAACGCGTCGATCAATGCCTCGACGGGCAACGTGTCCATCGAAGCGGACGCCTTTGGCTCGGGCGATCTGAAGCAAAACGCGGACATCAACTCGTCCAAGGGTTCGGTCCAGCTCTGGGGCACCAACGTCTTCCAGAAGAATGGCGTCAACACCGTTGCAGGTGACGGCGTGCAGATCGGCGCAAACGACACCATCCTGGCGTCCAAACTGAGCGCCGGCGGCGACATCCTGGTCGGCACCGACTACGGCCCGCTGGCGGTCAACGGCGCGGTCAACGGGCGCAGCGTGTCCATGCAGGGCTCGGATCTCGAGATCAATGCGCCGATCACCGCCTCGACGGGCAACGTGTCCGTCAAGGCCGACGGCGCGGGCGAGGGCGACCTCAAGCAGTTCGCGAACGTGACGGCGTCCAAGGGCTCGGTCCTGCTTACGGGCACCAACGTCTTGCAGAAGAGCGGCGTCAGCACCACGGCGGGTGGCGACGTGCAGATCGGCGCAAGCAACACGATCCTCGCGCAACGGCTGAACGCCGGCGGCGACGTCAAGGTCGGCGCGTTGGGCAACGGTGCCCTCACGGTCAACGGCGCGGTCAACGGCCGCAGCGTGTCCATGCAGGGTTCGGGCGTCGACGTCAATGCGTCGATCACCGCCTCGACGGGCGACGTGTCCATCTCGTCGGACAGCGCGAGCGGCGGCAATCTGAAGCAGTACGCGAACATCACGGCGTCCAAGGGTTCGGTCTACCTCACGGGCTCCAACGTCGTGCAGGACTATGGCGTGAGCACCACGGCGGGTCAGGACGTGATGATCGGCACGAGCGGAACGCTTCAGACCGGTTCGCTGAGCGGCAAGACCGTCTCGCTCGAGGGCGACACGGTTTACCTGATTCGCGACGTGAACGCCGATGGCGATATCGTGGTCCATTCCACGAATAACGTCTGCGTCCCCGGCACGGGCTGCACGGACAGCAGCACGAAGGGCATCTACCAGCTCGGCAACGTGACCAGCCGCAAGGGCAGCGTCATGATGGCCGTCGATCCCGGCATCTCGTTCGATCCGATCACGGGCATCCCGACGATCTCGTATACCGGTCTGATCGGCCAGTATCCGACGTCGCAGACCCGCGCGGGCGTCGACGTCTCGCTGCGCGCGGTCGCTGTCTTCGCGGCCAATAACACGGCCGGAAAGACGCTCACGGTGGAATCTCTGGCCCCGACGTACTGGGGCAAGCTGAAGGCCCCGGAGATCATTCTGCCCACGCCCATCACCGTTTCGGATAACGGCAGCGGCAGCGACAGCAGTGCCGGCGGACGATAACCGCCGCATCGATCCCCGGTGATCGGCCAGGCGTGAGGCACGCTGGCGCCATCGGCCCACGCCGATCGCGCCAGCGGCCGCCCGCCTCCAGCCGGTCCCGCCGGATCGCACGATACGGGAGAGGCATGCATTGCCTCTCCCTTCATGGTTGGCGCACCCATTCCCCTGCGATTCCCGGCACCGCCGGCAACGTCTGCCGGATTGGCGCACGCCAGTTTGCACCCTTTGGGTCGCCTTGATTGGCCTCCTCGTTTTCCTTCGCACCTTGAAAGTCTCCAACCGGTACCGGCACCTTTGCCGTCGCCTCGGTCCCGCATGTCTGCCCTTGCTCGGCCTGACGGCGTGGCACGGCTCCGCCCATGCTTATGAGCCGCCCAGCGCCGGCGCGCTGCTGCGGCAGAACGCCGACACGACGCGTGGCATCGAAGGCGAATCCGCGACTGAGCGCGCCCCTGCCTTGCAATCATCGACTCCGGCCGAAGCGGCGCCTGCCGCGGGCGAGTTTGCCTTCGTCGTCAACGCATTCGATTTTGGCGGCGCGCTGTCCGAAGCCGAGCAGCAGCGTGTCGATGCCTTCCTCGCACCGTGGCATGGCCGCAGCGTGACGCTTGCGCAATTGCAGACCTTGCGCGACGAGCTGACGACGGTCCTCTACAACGGCGGCGATACGCTCGCGCGCGTGACGCTGCCGCCGCAGACCGTCACGGCCGGCGTCGTGCGCTTTGGCATCGAGCGCGGCCACGTCGAATCGATTGGCGTGGAAAACGGCTCGAAGGTGTCGACGCACCGGCTCAAGGCCATCCTCGGGAGTACCAACGAGAGCACGCCGACGCTGCGCGAAATCGAACGCAATATGCGCGTCGTCGAAGGCATTCCCGGCGTCGGCTCGGTGTCGTCGACGCTCTCGACGGGAACGGAGCCGGGCGGGACGATCGTCGATGTCGACGTCACGCCGGCCGACCGCTACTACGCCGCGGCGACCCTCGACAACTCGGGTTCGCGTCAGGCGGGGTGGCGCCGGGTGGGTGTTTCGGGCGGCGTCAACAACGTGCTCGGCCTGGGCGACCAGTTGCAGGGGACGGTCTACTTCACGCCGCGTTTCATGCAGACGAGCGCCGGCGAGGAAGGACGCACGCGTCTCGGCCGTGTGTCCTATGACATGCTGACCGGCTTGGGCGCGAGCCGCGCGGGTGTGGCGTACTCGCACGTCGACTACAAGCTCGGCGAGGAGTTTAGCGGCCTGGGCACAGGCTCGGCCGACGTCGTCAGCCTGTACGGCTCCACGCCGGCGATTCGCACCGCCAACGCGAGTCTCGACCTCGGCGCGGGTTTGGAGGCATGGGATTCGACCGACGAAAAATTCGACAATATTCTCGAGAGCCGGCAACGCAGTCTCGTGGCCTCACTGCGCGCCGACGGCAATTACTACGGCAATTGGGGCGCACGCAGGAACGTGACGCAGTACAGCGTCGTGGCGAGCCGTGGCGAGACGAGGCAGAAGGAATACGACTTTGGCACCAGCGATGCGCCATATCTCGATCGCCGCTACGACTTCTACAAGCTCGAGCCGTCCGCCACATTCATTCAATCGCTCACGTCAACCACGCAAGCCTCGCTGGCGGTCCGTGGCCAGTGGGCCAGCCGGGCGCTGGACGGTTCGCAGCGGCTCGGGCTGGGCGGGCCATCGGCGGTGCGCGCGTACGACCAGAACGCGGCGGCCGTGGACGACGGCGTGATTGTTTCCGTCGGCGTGAGCCAGTTCATCCGGCCGCTGCCGGGCACCGCGTTGCAGATTTTCTATGACGACGCGCGCGGCAGAATGCGCAACGATGGCGCCATGACGGGGGCATCGGTGCACCTGCAGGGCTACGGGATTGGCGCGAGCTATAGCGGCAAGCATGTGTCGGCGCAGATCAGCTACGCACTGCGGGCAGGCCAGGGGCCCGAGCACGCGGCGCGCCAGCAGACGTGGGTGACGCTCACCGCGTTGCTCTAGGGGCACGAGTGCCGCGGCATCGCAGGCACTTCACGGCCCCGGCCTGAGCCCCGCCGCCACGCGCCCCATCTGATCGATGCCGCTATCGAAGAGCCGCGCGAAGTAGGGAATCAGATTGGGCATCATCATCTGAATCAGCAGCAAGCCCACGAGCATCGTAAGCGCAAAGCCAATCTGAAAGATCCCGATCTGCGGCGCCGCGCGATTGAGGATGCCGAGCGAGATATTGGTGATGAGCACCGCCACCACCACCGGCAGCGAGAGCAGCAGCCCGCCGCTGAACACCGTCGCGCCCCAGCCCGCGATCAGCCGGTAGCCATTGCCCGAAAGCACGTTGGCCGACACCGGCACGCTATGGAACGTCTCGACTAGCGCGGCAATCATCTGCAGATGCCCGTCGAAGACGAGAAACGCGAGCATCGCCATCATGTTCAGCCACGAGGACAGCGCGGGCGTGGACGTATTGGCCTGCGGGTCGAAGAACGACGCGAAGCCGAGCCCCATGCCGAGGCCCATCATGTCGCCGGCTGCCGTCACCACGGCGAACACGATCTGCATCGTGAATCCGAGCGCCGCGCCAATCAGAAACTGATTGACCAGAATCCACACGCCTTCGGCCGAAAACGCCGTAACTTGCGGCATGGGATCGAGCGTGGGCGCGACGATCAGCGTGATGAACGCGGCAATCCCGATCTTGACGCGCGTGGGCACCGAGCGGTGGCCGAGCACGGGCGCCACGGCCACGAGCGCGAGAATGCGCGTGAACGGCCAGAGGAACGCGGTGAGCCAGAGATTGAGCTGCGCGTAGGTGACGGTGAACATCGTGAGAGAGCCGAAGCGTGCGCGCGGTCTAAAAGGCGCGCTTAGCCCGCAAGCGACGGAATGCTCGCGAACATGCGATGCATGTAATCGACCATGGTGGTGAGCATCCACGGCCCGGCAATCACGAGCGTCACCGCAATCGCGATGAGCTTGGGGATGAACGAAAGCGTGCTTTCGTTGATTTGGGTGGCCGCCTGGAAGAGGCTCACCACGAGACCCACCACGAGCGACACGAGCAGGAGCGGTGCGGCCAGCAGCAACGCCACATACATCGCTTCGTGCGAAAGGGTCATGACGGTTTCGGGCGTCATCGCAAGTTCCTCAGGTGAAGCTCTGCGCGAGCGAGCCGATCAGCAGTTGCCAGCCGTCCACGAGCACGAACAGCATGAGCTTGAACGGCAGCGAGATCGTCGCGGGCGACACCATCATCATGCCCATCGACATCAGCACGCTCGCCACCACCATGTCGATGATGAGAAACGGAATAAAGATCGTAAAGCCGATCTGGAAGCCCGTCTTCAGCTCGCTCGTGACGAACGAGGGCACGAGCAGCGTGAGCGGCACGTCCTCGGGGCCCTGCATGGGCGCGGCGTGCGAGATGCGCGCGAACAGCGCGAGGTCCGACTCGCGGGTCTGGCGCAGCATGAAGGTCTTGAACGGCGCGACGCCGCGCGCCACCGCGTCGTCCATCGAGATCGTGCCGGCGGCGAACGGCTTGTAGCCGTCGTTATAGGCCTTGTCGAGCACGGGCGACATCACGAACATCGTGAGGAACAGCGCGAGGCCCACGAGCACCTGGTTGGGCGGCGTGGTCGTCGTGCCGAGCGCCTGGCGCAGCAGCGAGAGCACGATGATGATGCGCGTGAAGCTCGTCATCATCAGCACCATCGCGGGGAGGAACGACAGCATCGTGAGCAGCAGCATCGTCTGCACGCTCAGCGAATACGTGGTGCCGCCGTTGGGGCCCGGGCTCGTGTTGAAGGCCGGCAGGCCCTGCGGCTGCGCGGCTTGTGCGTGAGCCAGGTGCGGCAGCAGCAGCGCCGCGGCGCCCGCGCCAAGCACGAGCGCGACAGGCAAGGCCGCGCGCGAGAATCTCACGATCGAGGAAGTGTGCGCGCGAGCGTGGCCGCCCGCGAGCGCGTCATGATGGGTGCTGCCGTGCATTTACTGCGCTCCGCCGTCGTGACGCGTGAAACGTTTGCCTGCTTCGTGTTTCAGCGCGTCACGAAAGCGCTGTCCGAAGGTGCCCTGAAGGGCGGCGGAGCCGGCAGCCATGCCGGCAGAGGCGGGCAGCTCGCCCGCGGGCATCGTGTGCAGGAGGCGCACGTTGCCGGGCGCGGCGCCGAGCACGAGCCAGGTGTCGCCGATCTCGACCACGGCCACGCGCTCCTTGCCGCCGAGCGAGGCGCCGCCCACGGTCTTCACGAGCGCGCTCCTCGGGCCGTGCTGCAAGCCGAGGCGCCGCGCCAGCCATGCGCAGCCGAATACCACGCCAATCACGAGCACGAGGCCGAACACGGTTTGCAGCACCGCGCCGAAGCCGAGCGACGGCACCGCGCTGCCCGCGATCACGGCCGATGCGCTCGATGCCGAGCGCGCCGCCTCGTTCACGGCCTGCAGGTCGGCGGCCTGCGCGGGCAAGGCGGTAAGCCCTGCGCCTGCGCTGGCCAGCGCGAAGACGGCAGATGCAGCAGCAGATGCAGCGGCGGATGCAGCAAGGCGTTTCATCGATTCAGCTTCCGGATGCGCTCGGAGGGCGTGATGATGTCGGTGAGGCGGATGCCGAACTTGTCGTTCACGACCACCACTTCGCCCTGGGCGATCAGGCAGCCGTTCACGAGCACGTCCATCGGCTCGCCGGCGAGGCCGTCGAGCTCCACCACCGAGCCCTGCGCGAGCTGCAGCAGGTTGCGGATGGCGATCTTGGTGCGGCCGAGCTCCACGGTCATCTGGACGGGAATGTCCAGAATCATGTCGATGTCGTTGCGCGTCGAGTTCGAATCGACCTTCGAGAGCGGCTGGAACACGGCGGCGGGCTGCGCGGCCACTTCGTGGCTCTCGTGGCCGTTCTGCTCGGCGAGCGCGGCGGCCCAGTCGTCCATCGCGTCCATGGCATCGGGCGCGCCGGCGGCGGCTTGCTGACCCGGCACGGGCTCGTCCCCTTGCGTGGCGTTCACGTCACTCATATCCACCTTCCTTCATCGTGTCGGCTGCGCTGATCATCTTCTGGACCCGCAACGCGTATTGACCATTGAAAATTCCGTAGCCGCATTCCATCACCGGCACGCCGTCCACCTTGGCGACGATGTGCTCGGGGATGTTCATCGGCAGCACGTCGCCCTTCTTCATATTCAGGATCTGCTCGAAGGTGACCGGCACCTGCGCGAGATCGGCGGTGAGCTCCACCTCGGCGGCCTGCACCTGCTGCGAGAGCACGCGCACCCAGCGGCGGTCCACGTCGAGCACTTCGCCTTGCAGCGGCGAGGAGAGCACGTCGCGGATCGGCTCGATCATCGAGTAGGGCATGCAGATGTGCAGCGTGCCGCCCGTCGTGCCGAACTCGATCGAAAACTGCGTGACGATCACGATCTCGTTGGGCGTCGCCACATTCGCGAACTGCGTGTGCATCTCCGAGCGCACGTACTCGAACGTGAGCGGACGCACGCTCTTCCACGCCGTGGTGTAGTGATCGAACACGAGATTGAGCAGCTTGCCGATGATGCGCTGCTCGGTCTGCGTGAAGTCGCGGCCTTCGACGCGCGTATGAAAGCGCCCGTCGCCGCCGAACAGGTTGTCGACCACGAAGAACACGAGGTTCGGGTCGAACACGAACAGCGACGTGCCGCGCAGCGGCTTCACGTGCACGAGGTTCAGGTTCGTCGGGATCGGCAGGTTGCGCGTGAACTCGCTGTACTTCTGCACGCGCACGGGGCCCACGGAAATCTCGGCGGTGCGGCGCATGAAGTTGAAAATCCCCACGCGCATCAGACGCGCGAAACGCTCGTTGATGATCTCGAGGCCGGGCATGCGCCCGCGCACGATGCGTTCCTGCGTCGCGATGTTGTACGGGCGCACCCCTTGATGCTCGGTCTGGGTCGACTCGATGTCGACTTCGCCGGTGACGCCTTTGAGGAGGGCATCGACCTCCTCCTGCGACATGAACTCGTCGTGACCCATGCTCATGATGCCAGGCTCCGGATTGGCTGCGTCGTGCCCGCGCACGCGGCATGCGGGCGAACGCGCGGGTTCATGTTGAGCGTGCTCATGCTGCGCTTACTGGACGACGAATTCGGTGAACAGCACGTCTTCGACGCGGGCGGGCGTGCCGCGCGGGTCGCTGGGCTGCGCGATGAGTTTCGCGAGCTCGGCGGCGAGCGCGCGCTTGCCGTCGAGCGGCGCGAGATCGGACGGATGCTTGTTCGAGAGCGCGAGCAGCACGCGGCTGCGGATCTCGGGCATGCGCGCGACGAGTGCGTCCTGGGTGGCCTGGCTGTCGAGCTTGAGCGTGAGGCCAACGCGCAGATAGTGCGTCTCGCCGTCGTCGGACTGGAGGTTCACGGTCATCGGCTCGAGCGCGTAGTAGACCGGCACGGCCGGCGGCGGCGGCGCGCTCGCGGCGGCCGGCTCGCTGGCCGCGTGGCGCGACATGAAGAACCAGACGCCGCCGCCCGCAGCGCCTGCGGCAAGAATCGCGATCAGCGCGATGAGAAGGATGCGCTTGAGCGGTCCGGGTTGCGCGCTCTGGGGCGCGGCTTGCGGGGTTGCGGTCGGGGTCGTCGCCATGTCGGTTGTGAGCCTGGATGAGCTTTGGGTGAGTCCGGTGTTGCGGATGTCGGGGCCGGAAGGCGTGCGCTCGCATTCATTCCGGCAGCCTGCATTGTTCCGGCTTTTGGCTTACAGCGATGGGAGGAATAGACGGGGGATTTGCGGCTATCTCCTGGCTTTGTGCCGCGCGCGCGGGCAAGCGTGGGCGGCCAGGCGCGGCGGGCACGATGCGCGCGGCATGGTTGCGCGCGCATGCACACCGGCTCGCGCACGGGCAAGACCGGCGCGGCCGCGCCGCCTGAAGCCTCGGGGCCTTGATGCCCCGGTGCCTGCGTTGCGCCTTGCGGCGCGCGCTACGTCATGCCTCAGGCAAACGTGTCGATCAAGCCCTCGGTGCGCTGCGTGGCCGTCGTGGCGGCGCTTGCGGTGCTGTCCGCGCCTGCTGCCGAGCCGATGCCGGCGGCGCCGCCCGAGCGCGACGCGCGCGAGCCGCCCGAGCCACTGCCGCTGTCTTGCTGCGCCTGCTGGTTCATCTGGCGCGAGAAGCCGTCGCTCACGCTCGCGCTGCCCAGGCCGATGCCGTTCTCCTGCATCTGCTCGCGCAGCTTCGGCAGGGCGGCTTCGACGGCCTCGCGCACCTGCTGATGCTGCGAGACGAACAGCGCGTGCGCATGGTTGTCGGCGACTTGCAGCACGACCTGCAGCGGCCCGAGGTCCTTCGGATTGAGCGTGAGCTCCGCCGACTGCTGGTGCGCGTTCGAGAGGAACACCACTTTTTGGCTCAGCGCGTCCTCCCAGTCCGAGGTGCCCACTTGCGGGGCGAGCGTGGTGGACGCCGCCGCCGCCGCGGCCGGGTTGGCGCTGGCGCTCTGGGTGGCCTGGGTCGCCTGGGCCTGAGCCGCGGCTGCGGCGGCGGCCTGGGTGGCGGCGAGCGCGTCCGTGGCGCTGCTCGATGCGGCCGTTTGCGTGGACGCGGCCTGCTGCGTCGCCGCTGCCGCCGCGGCAAGCGCGGCGTTGGCGTTCTGCGTGCCGGCGTCGGTCGCCGTGGCGGCGATGGACTTCGCGGTGCCGTCGGTGGCGCTCTTGTCGTCGACGCCGGTGCCCAGGGTTTTGGCCTTCGCCTGCGTGCCCATGTGCGCCGCGAAGCTGCTCGCGATGGTCGCCCCGTTCGAAGCCGTGGCCTGCGCGGCGCTCGCCACGTGCGTGTTCAGCGTGGCCGCGCCGCCGCGCAGCGTCGAGAGCGCGGCATTGAGCGCGTCGCCGCCGGTGCCGGTGCCGTCGCCGGCCGCGCCGTTGGCATCCGTGCCTGCGGCTCCGGTTGCGGCCGACGCCACGCCAGCGAGCGTGGCGTCGGCGGCCTGGGCGGCGGCGTCGCCATCGCTCTGGGCCTGCTGCGCCGCCTGCTGGGCTTGCTGTGCCTGAACCTGCGCCGCGGCGGCCTGCGAGCCCGCGGCTTCGGCCTGCTTCTGGCGCGCATGGGCGTCGCCGGCGCGGTGGTTGCCATTCGACGCGTGCTGCGAGTCGTGCGCCGAAGCGCCGTTATTGGCCTGCTGCGCTGACTGGGACGATTGAGAGGATTGCGACGCATGCTGCGTGGCCGCCGCGCTCGCGCTGTTGTAGGCCGACGAGATCGACGCATTCGCCTGCGCGCCCTGCTGTGAGCCGCCTGCCTGCAGGCCCGGCATGTTCTGCGCGTTTTGCGCGGCGATGCTTTGCTGCAGCGTTTGCGCGAAGCCCTGGCTCGCGAAATCGGACGGGCTCGCGCCGTTGCTGTTGCTGCCCGTGGCGGCGTCCACGGCGGCGCCGAACATCGAACTGACTGCGGATAGAAGCGACATGCTGTCTGCTCTCTTGAACGTGATCTGGACGCGCCCGGAGCGTGTCTCCAGGGAGAAACCCAGGCGCGTCCCGGCTATGACATGAGCGCGCGCGGCGCTCGCGCCCGCGTCATGAATGCGAAGTGCGCATGCGCAGCACGCGGGCGGCATGCTCGTCGGCGTCACGCTGTTCGCGGCGGGCGTCCTTGAGCGCTTGCACGTCGTCCTGGCGCGTCTGCAGCACCTCGTACGAGCCGAGCTTCTGCTTGCTGCGCTGCCAGTCGGGCTTCGCTGCCTCGACGCGCTGCGTGGCCTGCTCGAGCATGCGGCGCTGCTGGTCGATGGCGGCGTCGAGCGTGTCGATGAATGCCTGGAAGTTGCGCACATTGCCGGCGGCCATGCCCGTGCGCGCCGACTCGGTGAAGCGCGCGTGATACTCGTCGCGGTAGTCGATCAGCGCCTTCAATTGCTTCTCGATTTCCACGCGCTCGCGCTGGACGCGCCCGAGCCGTTGCGTCGCGGCATCGACATCGTCCTGCGCGAGGCCGATGAGGGTCTGCAGCGCGTTCTGTTTGGTCATGTTCTCGCTCCCTGGCCGTTACCCGAAGTGTTGCCAATTAGCGCGCCGAGCATCTCGACGCTTTGTTCGTAGTTCGCGGTTTCGCGAAAGCCCTGCTGAAGAAAGGCCTCGATGCGCGGATAGAGCGCGATCGCGCGGTCGAGCACCGCGTCGCGCCCGCTCACGTACGCGCCCACATTGATGAGGTCGCGGTTGCGCTGGTAGCGCGAGAGCATCTGCTTGAGCGCGCGCGTCTGGTTCAGATGCCGGTCGTCGATGAGCGCGGTCATGGCGCGGCTGATCGACGCCTCGATGTCGATGGCCGGATAGTGCCCCGCCTCCGCGAGCGCGCGGGAGAGCACGATATGGCCGTCGAGAATCGCGCGCGCCGAGTCGGCGATCGGGTCCTGCTGGTCGTCGCCTTCGGTAAGCACGGTGTAGAACGCCGTGATCGAGCCGCCGCCCGCGGGGCCGTTGCCGGTGCGCTCGACGAGCGCCGGCAGCTTCGCGAACACCGAGGGCGGATAGCCCTTGGTCGCGGGCGGCTCGCCGATCGCGAGCGCGATCTCGCGCTGCGCCATCGCGTAGCGCGTGAGCGAATCCATGAGCAGCAGCACGTGCTTGCCCTGGTCGCGGAAGTATTCGGCGAGCGTGGTCGTGTAGGCGGCCGCCTGCATGCGCAACAGCGGCGAGACATCAGCGGGCGCGGCCACCACGATCGAGCGTGCGCGTCCGTCCTCGCCCAGGATCTGCTCGATGAACTCCTTCACTTCGCGGCCCCGCTCGCCGATCAGGCCGATCACGATCACTTCGGCGCTGGTTGCGCGCGCCATCGTGCCGAGCAGCACCGATTTGCCGACGCCCGAGCCCGCGAAGAGGCCCATGCGCTGGCCGCGCCCGACCGTCAACAGCGCGTTGATCGCGCGCACGCCCACGTCGAGCACCTTGTGGATCGGCTCGCGGTTCAGCGGGTTGATGACGGGCGCGGTGAGCGGCGCATCGGCTTCGGTATTGAGCGGTCCGAGGCCGTCGAGCGGGCGGCCCGAGGCGTCGAGCACGCGGCCGAGCAGTCCCCAGCCCACCGGCAGGCGCTTGGCGCCCGACATCGGGTCGGCGATGGGCGCGCTCTCGAGCGGCCAGACCCGCGCGCCGGGCAACAGGCCCGCGACTTCGGTGGTCGGCATGAGAAAGAGCTTGTCGCCGGCGAAGCCCACCACCTCGGCTTCGGCCATCGGCAGCGAGCTGCCCGGCGGCAGCTCGATCATGACCTCCGCGCCCACGGCGAGGCGCAGCCCCACGGCCTCGAGCACGAGGCCCGCGGCGCGCGTGAGGCGCCCGCAGCCGCGCAGCGGCAAGGCCAGCGCGTTGCGTGCGCGCACGCTCGCGAGATGCGCATTCCAGGCGCCAAGGTGAGGATTGCTGGGGTCGTAGTTCGGCGGCGGTGTGTAGGGCGCCGTGCGCGGTGCGGCGTAGGGCAGGGACTCGGCGGCGTGCGGCGCGTGGGAAGCTTCGGCGGCCGAGCCGGCTCCGGCGGCAACGTCGGCCATCCCGGTTGCGTCCGCCGCCGCGTGCCGTTCGCCGGCGCTCGCTTGCGCGCCCTGCAGTGCCTGCGCATCGGCGTCGTGCGGAGCCTGCGCGTCGTCGCCCACCAGCACGCCGTGCGTTTGCGCCGGGTCGTGCGCGCCAGGCCCGAACGATGCCAGCGCGAGCTCCTGCTCGAGCGGCGTGAGGCCGCCCGTGTGGATCGCCTGGTGCACGGTCTGGTGCAGCGTCGGGTTTACCATGGCCGTGCCTTGCCGAGCGCCGCCGCCACGCGCTCCCAGCGCGTGCCGATGGCCGCGTCCGTCTCGCCGGTCGCCGACTGCGCGCGGCAGCCGCCGCGCTCGAGCGCCGCGTCGGTGCGCACGGTCCAGCCGCGCGTCTGCAGATCTTCCATCAGATACGCCTCCACCACCGGCAGATCGGCGGGGCTCACCACGAGCTGCGGCGATCCCGCGAGCTGCGGCTCGTGCGCAAGCACCTCGCGCGCCGCGGCCAGCAGCGCCGTCGGGTCGTGCTGCACGTGCTGGCGCACCACCTGCTGCGCAATGTCGAGCGCGAGCTCGACGAGCGTGTCGGCCACGCCCGCTTCGGCCGTCTGCAATGCATCGGCAAAGCGCTGCGCGAGCTGCGCCAGTTGCCGCGCCTGCACGCGCGCTTCTTCGCGCCCTTGCTCGAAGCCCTGCTTGTGGCCCTGGTCGTAGCCGGCCTGGTAGCCGAGCGCCTGGCCCGCCACGTGGCCGGACGTGAGGCCCTGTTGGTGCGCCGAGTCGCGCACGCGCTGCAGCTCGGCCTCGAACGCGGCCGTCTCGTCGGGCGTGGGCGGCGGCGGGGGCGGCGGAGGCGGGTCGAACGACGCCATCTCCCAGCGCTGGTACGCCGAGCGCGCGCGCTGCATCTGCGTTGCTTCGTCAGACATAAGCGTCTTCCGCCTTTCCGCCGATCACGATCTGGCCGCTTTCAGCAAGGTTGCGAACGATCTGAAGGATACGCCGTTGCTGCGCTTCGACCTCCGAAACGCGCACAGGGCCGCGCGCGTCGAGATCTTCGGCGAGCAGTTCCGCGGCGCGCTGCGACATGTTCGAGAGGAACTTGGTGCGCAGCGCGGGCGGGGCGCCCTTGAGCGAGATGATCAGCGACTCCGACTCCACTTCCTTGAGCAGCAACTGGATCGCGCGGTCTTCGAGGTCGAGCAGATTCTCGAACACGAACATCTGGTCGATGATCTTCTGGGCCAGCTCGGCATCGTACTGGCGCACGTTCTCGATCACGCCTTCCTCGTGCTGGCTGGTCATGAAGTTGAGGATCTCGGCGGCCGTGCGGATGCCGCCCATCGGGCTGCGCTTCAGGTTGTCGCTGCCCGAGAGCAGCGCCGTCAGCACGTCGTCGAGCTCGCGCAGCGCCTGCGGCTGGATGCCGTCGAGCGTCGCGATGCGCAGCAGCACGTCGTTGCGCAGGCGCTCGGTGAAGCACGAGGCGATCTCGGAGGCCTGGTCGCGGTCCAGATGCACGAGGATCGTGGCGATGATCTGCGGATGCTCGTTCTTGATCAGCTCGGCCACCGAGCCCGAGTCCATCCACTTGAGCCCTTCGATGCCGCTCGTGTCGCCGCCTTGCAGGATGCGGTCGATCACGGCGCCGGCCTTGTCCTCGCCCAGCGCCTTGGTGAGCACGCTGCGGATGTAGTCGTTCGAGTCGAGCGAGAGCGCGCTGTGCTGCTCGGCTTCCTTCACGAACTCCTGCAGCACGCCGTCGATCTCTTCGCGCTTGACGTTCCTGAGCGCGGCCATGGCGGCGCCGATCTTCTGCACCTCACGCGGGCCGAGGAACTTGAAGACCTGCGCGGCCTCTTCCTCGCCAATCGACATGAGCAGCAGTGCGCTCTTGGTGGCTCCTTCAGCGTTCATCGTTCACCCAGCTCTTGACCACGGTTGCGACGATCTTCGGATCCTGGCGCGCGATGCTGCGCGCGAATTCCAGGTTGCGTTCGAACTTGTGCTTCTCGTTCTCGAGGGCGAGGAGGCCGTTGTCGCTATCGGCTTCGCCCGTGCCTTCGAGCCTGTCGAGGGCCGGCAGGCCGTCGAGCAGGATCGGCTCGCCGTCGCTGGAAAGCGCGGGCGTGGCGGCAGCCGGGGCGGGCGGCGGGAAGGCGCGGCGCAGTGCCGGCTTCACCATCACGAAATAGAGGAACAGGGCCACCGCGCCGATGCCGAGCCAGGTCGCGATCTGCTTGGCGAGCGCGATCATGTCGGGCTGGCGCCACCACGGCAGGTTCGCGCCTGGGTCGACTTCCTGCTGGAACGCGGCGTTCACCACGTTCACCGAGTCGCCGCGCTTTGCGTCGTAGCCCATGGCGTCCTTCACGAGCTGCTCGACCTGCGCGAGTTTCTGCGCGTCGAGCGGCTGCATGGTGGCGTGGCCCTTGGCGTCCACCTGCTGCTGATAGTTCACGACCACGGCCACCGAGAGGCGCTTGATGTCGCCCGCCGCCTGCTGGAAGTGGCGCACGGTCCGGTCGAGCTCGTAGTTCGTGGTGGTGTCGCGATGATCCGAGATCGGCGTGGTGGGGGCCGCGCCGTTCGCGTTTGCGCCGGCCGCCACGGCGATGGGCGCCGAAGCCGGCTGCGGCGGCGTGTTCGAGAGCGCGCCGGGCACGCCGCCGGCATTGGCCTGCTGCGCGTCGGTGGCGATGCTCTGCTGCTGGCTGCGGATGGCGGCCTGCTGCGGGCTGCCGTTCGGGCTGTAGTTCTCCGAAGTCTGCTCGAGCTTCGAGAAGTCGAGGTCGGCGCTGACCTGCGAACGCGCGTTGCCGGCGCCGAACAGCGGCGCGAGGATCGCGTCGATGCGCGACTGGGTGTCGTGCTCGACCTGGCGCACGTACTTGAGCTGCGAGGCGTCGAGGCCGGCGCTGGTGGCGCTCTGCGTGAGCAGGTTGCCGTCCTGGTCGACCACGGTGACGTTGCGCACCGGCAGATCGGGCACGGCCGAGGCGACCATGTGCGTGATGGCGGCCACCTGGCCGTCGTCGAGCACACGGCCCGGATACAGATTGACGAGCACCGAGGCCGTGGGCGCCTCGCGCTCGCGCACGAACACCGAGGGCTTCGGAATGGCCAGGTGCACGCGCGCGGACTTCACGCTCTGGATCGATTGAATCGTTTGCTCGAGCTCGCCCTCGAGCGCGCGCTGGTAATTCACCTGCTCGGCGAACTGGCTGATGCCGAACTTCTGGTTGTCCATCAGCTCGAAGCCCACCGAGCCGCTCTTGGGCAGGCCCTGCTGGGCGAGGCGCAGGCGCATTTCGCCCACCTGCTCGGACGGCACGAGGATCGCGCCGCCGCCATCGGAGAGCTTGTAGGGCACGTTGGCGGCCTGCAGCGCCGTGATGATGGCGCCGCCATCGCGGTCCGAGAGGTTGCTGTAAAGGACCTTGTAGTCGGGCGCGCGCGACCAGAGGATGAGCCCGGCGACCACGGCGACGAGCACCGCCACGGCGACGATGAGCGGTGCCCGCGGATTGCCGCGCACCTTGCCCAGCGACGAAAGCGAACCCAGGCGCTGCGCAAAGCCGCCGCCCAGGTCCTCCGCGGCGCCGCCTGCCACGCCGGCAGCGGCCGCGCCCGTGGCGGCGCCGCTGGTGGCGAGGCCCACGCGGGCGTCGGGGTTGATCAAAGAGTTGGCAGACGAATCCATGCGACGGGTTTCTCCGGGAGACTTGCTGTCCCGCAGCGCGGCATACGCACGGCGGAAACTTTCACGACAGCGATTATCCGGGGGCCGTGGCAAGCCGATTGCGCGAATAGAGCCGGGTTTTCCCCCTAGTTTCGGGGCTTCCCGAATGGGCGAATTGCTATGCTCCTCACCAGATTCGGCGCTCTGTATGCGCGCCGGGTTGGCCGGGCGGCGGCATCCGCCCTCGCACTACCCCTCTTTGAATGAAACGTGGAGCAAACATGACCGTGCCAGTCAACCCACTCACGTCGGCCCTCGCGCAGATGCAGTCCATGGCCACGCAGGCGGCGAGCGGTTCCGCCGCGGCCGACGGCGGCTCGGGTGCGGCCACCGCGGGCGGCTTCGCCGCGGCGCTCAAGGCGTCCCTCGACAAGATCAGCGGCGACCAGCAAAAGGCCGTCGGCGAGTCGCAGGCGTTCGAGATGGGGGCCGGCAACGTTTCGCTCAACGACGTCATGGTCGACATGCAGAAAGCCAACATCGGCTTCCAGTTCGGGCTGCAGGTGCGCAACAAGCTCGTTTCGGCCTACACCGACATCATGCAGACCCAGGTGTGAAGGCCGCGCCGCGCCCTGCGTGAGATTCGTGCGCGATTGGTCCGATTCGTCCGATTTATCGGGCGCGTCCGACTAAAGCTTCTCCTGTCCCGTTCCGATAACACGGCTAGAACCGGCTCGCGCCACCAGGCGCCAGGGGCCGGATGCACCATATCCATAGCCGCACGTTCGAAGGAGAAGCGCCGATGTTTTCCCCTGCACAATCTGGAGCCAACGCTTATGCACGCGTGGGTGTCGAAACAGGGATCATGGGCGCAAGTCCGCACAAGCTCATCGCGCTCCTGTACGAAGGCGCGCGCAAGGCGATCGCACAGGCCCGCATGCATCTGCAGATGGGCAATGTGGGGCCGCGCGGCGAGGCGATCGGCAAGGCCATCCGGATTGTCGAAAGCGGGCTTCAGCTGGCGTTGAACGTGGAGGCGGGCGGAGAAGTCGCGCAGCGCCTGAACGCACTCTACGGTTACATGACGAAACGCCTGCTCGAAGCGAACATTCAACAGAGCGAGTCCATGCTGGTCGAAGTCGACCGGTTGCTGGCGACGCTCGAGGAAGCCTGGTTGGGGATTGGGCCGGAAGTGGAGCGGATGGCCAGAGCGGCATCCGGACCGGTGTCCGGTTCATTGACGAGATGAATTCGAAAGCAGACTACTTTGCCCGCTACGAGGCGATTGCGGCGGTGTCGGGGCAGATGCTCCATGCCGCGCGCGGCGCACACTGGAACGAGCTGATCGGGCTCCAGGAGGAGTACCGGCACCTGGTGGACGCGCTCAAGAACGCCGATTTCGGCATGCGGCTCACGGCACCCGAGCGCACGCGCAAGTACGAGCTGATCCGGCAGATCCTCGCCGACGACGCCGCGATCCGCGACCTCGCGAGTCCGTGCATGGCGCGCCTGGCGGCGCTCTTTCACGGCTCCACGCAGCCGACGCGGGTGTTGCAGGAGCTGTACGGCGCGCGGTAAGGGGCGCGTCGGGGGCGGCCGGGGCCGGTGAGCGCCCAGCGGGCGGGCGCGGACGGACGTCGAGGCAGGCGGACGAAAGCGCGGCGCCCCATGCCAGGCGCCCGCCGACACCTGCCCGTTCTGGCAGCACGAACCAGCGAGAAGTTTGACCACGCCGCGCAGCCGCTTGGGCCGCGCGGCGCCTAACCGGGCCCGCGCGGGCCACGCTCCGCATGAACGGAATCGATACGAGCGCTGCGGCGCTGCTCGCGAGCCGCATAGGCGCGCTGGGCCCGAGCGGCTCCCAGAGCAGCGCGGGCGCCGCGCAGACAGGTGTTTCCGCGCTCACAGGCGGTGTTGCCGCGCTGGCCGACCCGCAAAGCGCAAGCTCCCCCCAGGCTTCGGCGCAGACGGTGCTCTCGGCAGTCGCGCTTGCGCTCGACGCGATCATCCGCTCGGGCGGCGAGGCCACGCCCGCCGTGGTCGGGCGCGCGCCGATCTGGACCGATCCGGCGGCTGCCGGCGGTGCACCGTTGGGCGACGCCGGCTCGCTGCCGCTGCCGGGCCTCGCCAATCCCGCGGGGCAGACACTCACGACCACCCAGGCCCAGTCGATGGAAGCCGCGCTGCTCGCCGATCTGGCGGTGGAGGCGGCGCAGGCGGGATTGCCAGGCGGTGCGCAAGACACCGATGGCGCTGCCGGCGCGGCAAGCGCAAATGACGGCACGGCCGGCGCGCAGGGCGCCGCGTCCACGCCGCAAGGCGCGCAAGCCGCCCAGGGGGTGGCACTCGCCGCGCAATCCGGCCCGGTCGCGGCGCTGGCCGCCACGCTCGCGCAGACCGTGGCGTCGAGCGGGCTCTTCTACGAATCTCATCTCGCCCAATGGCTGCGCGGCCAGCGCACGCCCGGTGAGCTCGCCGACGAGCCGCAGAATCGCCTGACCGGCGACGGCGCGCAATTGCCGCTCGACTGGAGCCAGGCCGCGGACGACATCGACGACGTGCTGTGGACCGATCTGCCCGGCGCCGCGCAGCAGGGCGCGCGCACGGCCAGCACCGCCAGCGCGGCGGGGACGGCGGCGGCCCCCGGCGCGCGCGGCGAAGCCAATGCCGCTGCGTTCGCCCAGGAGGCCCTCCGCGAAGGGGGCCGCACGGTATCGGCGCTCGCCGACACGCTGCTGCCCGCCGCCCGTGCGCCCGCCGGGGCGGGGACCGGCGTCGGCGTGCACGAGGCGCTGCTGCCGCTGGTGCGCCAGCAGCTCGACCTGCTCGCGACGGGCGAATTCCGCTGGACCGGCGAGGCGTGGCCGGGCGCGCGGCTCGACTGGACCATCCAGCAGGACGATGACGAGCGCTTCGATCCCCGCAACACGCGCGCCGGGCGCAGCGCCGACGACGACGAAACGCCATGGCGCACGCGTCTCACGCTGGCGCTGCCGGCGCTGGGCACCGTCGACGCGGAGCTGACGCTCGCGGGCGCGACGCTCGCGGTGCGCGTGCAGGCGAGCCCGGGCGGCGCGCAGCGTCTCACCGCGCACAGCGAAGCGCTGCGCGGGCGGCTCGAGGCGCTGGGGCTCGCGCTCGCCGGGCTGTCGATTCGCGAGATCGGTGGCGCGGGCGGCACGATGGGCATGGACGGCGCGCGGGCCGCCGGCGCGTATGCGCGCACCGCCGCGGCGCAGGCGGGCGACGCGCATGCAGGCGGCCCCGCCGACGCGCACGCGGCGCCCACTTCACACGCGGCCGATGCGCCGCACGCCACGGACGCTACTGACTGGGAGCTCGGATGAGCCGCACGCACCGCCGGAGCGCCGCCGCGCTTGCTTATGACGACCCCGTCGCGCGCGACGGCGCGCCGCGCGTGGTCGCGAAGGGCTATGGGCTCGTCGCCGAAATGATCGTGCAGCGCGCGAAGGAAGCGGGCCTCTACGTGCACGAAGCGCCGGAGATGGTCTCGCTGCTGATGCAGGTGGATCTGGATTCGCAGGTCCCGCCGCAGCTCTACCAGGCCGTGGCCGAGCTGCTCGCATGGCTGCACGGACTTGAAACGGCGGAAAGCGAGGCGAGGCAGGCAAAAGCGGCCGCGGCGCGAGACGCGCAAGCAGCGGCGGCGCAATCGCGGCTGCCGGACGCCAAGGCGCTAATGGGCAACCCATTGCGCTGGCCCGCGCTGCCGCGCTAGCAACATACCTCGTCTTCAAGTTTCAATGTGCCAGGGCAAACGCATCGCGTGCCGCCTGAATCGGCAGACTGGTTGCCTTAACGGTCAGTAGTGGACACCTGCATCGACAAGCTTCTGTGCAATGTCCATCTGGCAACCCGTCACGTCGTTCGTCACGCCGCCGCCCTTGAGTAGTTGAGCATCGAGTAGCGGGGGAATGGCCGTCATCTAGCTACCGGCGCCCGAGAGAATCGCGCAGATCACCAAAGGCTTGCTCGGTGGTCAGCACGTCATGTATGGCGTCTTTTCCAGGCAAAAGTCCGAGCAAACAACCCACTGGGCGTGATTACAACCTCTCGTTATCCATTTTGAAGTTTGGTCGAATTGCTACGTGAGCGAGGTATCTTCACCCTGATTCGGACAAATCTTATGTTGCCGATTCAATAAAGGGTGTACCTATCGAATTCCGGGAGGAATTTAACCCGCTTCGTCGCCGGTCCCCCACCGAGCCGGTCATTTTCGCGTCTACTTCGAGGAGGTATGGAAATGTCGAATCAGCAGGAACGGAAAGGCGGCAAGTATGTGAGGCTCGATATCGCTACGCTCGAGGGAGAAGCCTAAATGCGTATTCCTGTTGTCAGGGACGGCGATCCCACAACTACGGGCGGTAACGTTATAGCGACAAAGGCCAAGATTCACGATCATGGGAAAAAGATTGCCCTGCATCTTGAACACGCGACATGTGGAAACTGCGACGGCTCGTGGCCCATGTTTGGCACAGGTGACAAGATGAGCGACCACGGTACGCCGGTGGTAATCCAGGGCGATAGAATCTTATGTCCTTGCGGCAAAAATCGCGTTTTTGCGCGTGAAGATGTTGGCGTCTTCATTCACAAAACCCTCGAGGCTAAACGAATTAATCGCGACGGCGCGAAAATTCTCGCGCACAGCGCTCCAACGCATGAAATCTACGACGAACAATACACGCTCAAGGACGGAGACGGTCGAACGCTTGCGGGCATGCGCTATCGGATCGTTACAACTAGCGGGCGCGTTATCACTGGCACAACAAACGGGTTGGGCGAAACTGAACGGATTGCGACTGATGGAACAGAAAGACTGAAATTCTACACAACAGGAGGCGTTATCCATGAGTAAATTTTCAAGTGGTAACGAATACGGATTCGAGACGAACGAAAGCGAAGAATGGTTCGAAGTGCATTCGAGTGCGGTAACGAATACGAACCCCGGATCAATGGTCTATGTGACTATTGACACCACGCCGATTTGTTCGAATATGACCGATATCGAATTTCGCAGGACGGTTCTTGCGTTGCGCGATGACGCTGTAAAGGTGATTCAGCAACGACTGAAGGAATTAGCCGCATGGGGACCATCCGCACAGGAGCGCGTACGAACATGGTTTGGGTCGACTGACGCTGCTACACGTCAGACGCTCATTACTGGTTTGAACGCGCTAATACCGGTAATGAACGCACTCAGAGGCTGGAATTTCGTTCGACCGGATTCATACATGGACCGTGCAACTGGCTGTGTTCCGAACAGAAAGAACATAAGCGGCGAAGCGGCGCATGTATGCCGACCCGATACAGCTACGCATACGATCGCGATTAGGGAAACCTTTTGTACGATGCCGAACAAGAGTGCGGCAACAATGGATTCAAAGCAGCTCACCCTTGTTCACGAATGCACCCACTTTATCGATACCTTTGGATCAATCGACTACAACAACACCTATGGACAATTTCTCGGTAAGCGCCTCGCACAAAGCGAACCCGCAATGGCACTCCAGAATGCGGACAATATCGCTTGGTATATCCTATGCGCTGACTAGCCTTGTCGCAGTGTCCTTGCCATGTGTCGCTAACGCATGCAGTTTTGCTTTGCAGTACGGTGGCAAGATGGAGCGCAATGTAACCGATCTATCAAATGTGGATCGTTTGAGATTAGCGGATCTGCTTATAACCGTTCTCGATAGTGCCGCAAAAGAAGGCCCTGTCGTCATATACGGCTTGGCTGACGAACGCGAACGCGATGCCTCTCTGACTGCACGTAAGCGTGCTCAATCGGTTAGCGACTATCTTGAGAGGTTAGGCGTTACGTCGAGCCGGATAAACATCGACACCAAAATCTGGCACGCTGGCTCTCAGGCGCCAATCAGCGAACGCAATCAAATTGAGGTCGAATTCGAACCAGAATGCGGGCCGAACGGCTGCGAAAATCCCTGTGGTATCTCCACGCAGAAGCAATAGCATTGCCATGCTGTCCCTGCTACGGCAGGGTTTTCACCCGAGCCTGCCGGCACGATCCAATTAACCAGAATCGTGCAGTGCTAGCCGGACAGGTCGAGCAGACAGGCGTTGGCCGGTAGCACTTTACCTGTGCGCCATTCATGGTTGCGGCTATATTTCCGACGGCGTGCGTGCAATAGCTTGGGTAAGGAAGCATCGGATATGAAGCGGTCGCTTTTGACCTTGTGGGTTACTTCCGTTGCCCTCCCATCGCATCTAGAACTTCAACATTACGCGAATCAGCAGCTTGAACAGCCTGCCGTAGGGCGGCGCGATCAGGCCGCGTGCATTGACGCGCGCCTGCGTGAACACAGGCTTCATCCGCGAGAACGTAGCGAAACCCTCGTAGCCGTGATACGCGCCCATGCCGCTCGCGCCGACGCCGCCGAACGGCAGCCCCTCGGCCGCGATGTGCATGAGCGTCTCGTTCACCGACATGCCGCCCGCCACGGTCTCGTGCGTCACGCGCTCGACGGTGCGCGCATCGTCGGCGTAGAGATAGAGCGCGAGCGGCCGCGCGCGCTCGTTCACATAGCGCAGTGCTTCTTCGAGTGAATCGTAGGGCACGAGCGGCAGCAGCGGCCCGAAGATCTCCTCCTGCATCAGTGCCGTGTGAGCGGGCGCGCCCGTCACGATCACGGGCGCGAAGCGCCGCGTGGCGGCGTCGCGGGGCCCGAGCGCATGCAGTTGAGCACCCTCGGCCTGCGCTTCGTCGGCGAGGCGCTCGAGCCGCTCATAGTGGCGCGCCGAAATGATCGAGGTGTAGTCGCGGTTGTTCGCGAAGTCGGGATAGAGTTCGCCAAAGCGCGTGCGCGCGCGGGCGATGAAGGCGGCCTCGCTGCCGCGCGGCAGCAGCACGTAATCGGGCGCGATGCAGGTCTGCCCCGCGTTGAGCGTCTTGCCGAGCAGCAGGCTGTCGACGGCGTAGTTCAAGCGCGCGTGCTCGCCGATCAGCACCGGCGACTTGCCGCCCAGCTCCAGCGTGACCGGCGTGAGGTTCGCGGCGGCCGCGCGCATCACCTCGTGGCCGACGCGCGTCGAGCCCGTGAAAAGCAGATGATCGAACGGCAGCGCCGTGAAGGCGGCGCCCACGGCGGCGTCGCCGTTCACGACCGCCACGTGGTCGCGCGCGAAGGTCTGGCCGATCAATGCCTCGAACAGCGCCGAGGTGCGCGGCGTAAGCTCCGACATCTTGATCATCGCGCGGTTGCCCGCCGCGAGCGCGCACACGAGCGGGCTCGCGCCGAGCAGGAGCGGATAGTTCCACGGCACGACGATGCCCGCCACGCCAAGCGGCTGCGGCACGACGCGCGCGCGGCCCGGCGCGAGCCATTTGCCGGCGCGGCGGCGTTGCGGGCGCATCCAGCGCCCGCCGTGCTTGAGCGCACCGTCGATCTCCTGCTTGAGCACCACGAACTCCGCGAGCGCCACCTCGGCTTTCGAGCGCTGGCCGAAATCGGCGTTCATCGCTTCGGCTAGCGCGTCCTGATGCGCGAACAGCACGTCGCGCAGCGCCCGCAGGTTGCGCGCACGCTCGCTCCATGAGGGAAACGGCGCGCGCTGATGGGCCTCGCGCTGCGCGGCGAGCAACGCATGCAGCGATTCGCGCGGGTCGCCGGGGTTGCCGGGGTTGCCCGTCTGGCCGGAAGTCGTGCTCTGCGCGCCGCGGCTGAGGCCGCCGCCGCTGTCGTTGCCGTCCTGGCGTGCGAGTGCTTCGGGCAGATCCTGCTTCATGGTCGGTCCTTGTGAGGATGGCGCGACGCCGCCGCTCACGCCGCGAGGTAATCGGTCGGCAACGCTCGCGCGATCAGCGCCGCGTGATCGAAGCGCGCGGGCAGCGTGCCGAACACGCGCCCACAGTCGGCGTCATGCTCGTCGAGGCGCGTGGCGATGAACGCCTCGGCCACCTCGGGCGGCCCCGCGCGCAGCAGCATGCCCTGCGCGATCAGCACGATCTGCTGGGCGATATGCCGCGCGCTGGCCTCGCGCGAGCCGGGCGCGCCGTTGAGCAGCGCCGAGAGCCGGTCGAGCGCCGCCGAGAGCGCCGCATGCCCCGCCGCCTCGCGCCGCCACGCGAGAAAGAGCATCTGCGCGGCATCGGCGTCGCGCTCGAGCGCGCGCAGCACGTCGAGGCACATCACGTTGCCCGAGCCTTCCCAGATCGAATTGACGGGCGCCTCGCGGTAGAAGCGCGCCATCGGCCCTTCTTCGACGTAGCCGTTGCCGCCCCAGACCTCCATCGCTTCGCCGGTGAAGGCGAGGGTGCGCTTGCAGACCCAGAACTTCGCGGCCGGCGTGACGATGCGCCGCCAGGCGCGGGCCACGAGTGAGCGCTCGCTCTCTTCCGCGGCGGTTCCGGTTGCATTGGCGTCATTCGCGTTCGCGCTTTCTTCGAACGCCTGCGCGAGCCGCATGAACAGCACCGTGGCGGCCTCGGACTCGAGCACGAGATCGGCGAGCACGTTCTGCATCAGCGGTTGATCGGCGAGCGCACGGCCGAACGCGCTGCGGTGCCGCGCGTGATGGATGGCCTGCACCAGCGCGGCACGCATGAGCGCCGCGCTGCCGATCACGCAGTCGAGCCGCGTGAAGTTCGCCATTTCGATGATGGTCGCCACCCCACGCCCCTCGTCGCCGATCATCACGCCGTACGCGTCGAAGAATTCCACCTCGCTGCTCGCGTTCGAGCGGTTGCCGAGCTTGTCTTTCAGGCGCTGCACGTGGACCGCGTTTTTCGTGCCGTCCGGCTTGAAGCGCGGCACGAAGAAACACGAAAGACTCTCATGTTCCGTGGTGCGCGCGAGCACCAGATGCGCGTCGCACTGCGGCGCGGAGAAGAACCACTTGTGGCCGGTCAGCAGATACTCGGCGCCGCGTCCGCTGGCGATGCCCTCCGGACGCGCCTGCGTGCGGTTGCTGCGCACGTCCGAGCCGCCCTGCTTTTCGGTCATGCCCATGCCGATCATCATCGAGCGCTTGCCGGCGAGCGGCACGTCGCGCGCGTCGTGCTCGCGCGTGTAAAGGCGCTCGCGCAGCGTGTCGAAGAGGGCAGGCTCGCGCTGCAGCACCGGGATGCTCGCGAACGTCATGGTCAGTGGGCAGAGCGATCCCGATTCGAGCTGCGCATGCAGGAAATAGCCGGCGCAGCGCGCGGCCATCGCGCCCGGACGCGGCTCCGAGAACGGCAGCGCATGCAGGCCTTCGGCGCGCAGCAGCGCGAGCAGCTCGTGCCAGGCGGGATGGAATTCGAGTGCGTCGATGCGCTCGCCGCGCGGGCTGTGCGTATGCAACTCGGGCGAGTGGCGGTTGGCGAGATCGGCCAGCGCGAGCGTGGACGCCGCGCCCAGCGTTGCGCCGTGGCGCACGAGCGCCTCGCGATGCCAGCCGGCTCCGGCGCGCGCGAGCGCTTCGCCCAGCGCGCAATCGGTCGTGAAAAGGTTGTAATCGGCGAGCGGCGGCGCCTGATTCGTAACCGCGTGAGTGGTGCCGGGGCGATGGGCGAGCGTTTCGACGCCCGACGTAGCGACGCCCGGCGCCTCTGCGTTCGACGTCTGCGTTGTGTCCATCTTGCCGCTGCGGTCCGTCGAGTCCATCTGCGTGTCTCCATCGGCGGCGCGCGAGCGCGCGCGGCCAAACAATGCCGATCTGCGGTCCATGTGCGCGCCAGCGCTCCCTGTGCTGCTTGCCGGAATCTTTCAGCGCGCGCGGCTGAACGGCCTTTCATGGTAGCCGTCTGGCTGACGCCTACGTCACCCGAGGATTAGAGGAAAGGTTCTGACATAAAAGCTGACCTCAGCCTCGGACGCTTCCTACAATGCGCGAAAAAGCGAAATCGAACGAGCGTGCATCTAGCGTGCCTCAAGCGCGTTTTGCATGCAACGCCCCGTGCATGGGACCGGCATCCGTGCTGAAGCGCCGACGCCGGCCGACAAAGGGAGGAGGCATGCAATACGACTACGTCATCGTAGGCGGCGGCTCGGGCGGCGCATCGCTCGCCGGGCGGTTGGCCGAGCGCTGTCCCGAGGCGAGCATCGCGCTGATCGAAGCGGGGCCGCACACCGCGCGCAATCTGTTCGTCAACATGCCGTTGGGCGTCGCGGCGCTCGTGCCGCGGCGCACGAAGAACAACTACGCCTACGAGACCGTGCCCCAGCCGGGTCTCGCGGGCCGCCGCGGGTATCAGCCGCGCGGGCGCGGCTTCGGCGGCTCGAGCGCCATCAACGCGATGATCTATACGCGCGGCCATCCGCTCGATTACGACGAATGGGCGCAACTGGGCTGCGCGGGCTGGGCGTGGGACGACGTGCTGCCGTATTTCCTGCGCGCCGAGGACAATTCGCGCGGCGCCAGCGCGTGGCACGGCGCGGGCGGACCGCTCGGGGTTTCCGATCTGTGCGAGCGCAATCCGGTGGCTCAGCGCTTCGTGCAGGCCGCGCGCGAGGCCGGCTTTCCCCTCAGCGATGACTTCAACGGCGCCGGGCAGGAGGGCGTGGGCTTCTATCAGGTGACCCAGCGCGGCGGCGAGCGCTGCACCGTGGCGCGCGCCTATCTGTATGACCCGTGGCCAGGCCAGCCGCGCACGAATCTCCATCTGATCGCCGATGCGACTGTGCTGCGCGTGACCTTCGACGGCGCGCGCGCTTCGGGCGTCGAGATAGCGCGCGACGGGCGCACCGAAACGCTAGAAGCGCGCGCCGAGGTGATCCTCGCGGCGGGCGCGTTCAATTCGCCGCAGCTCCTGATGTGCTCGGGCATCGGCCCCGCCGCGCAACTGCGCGCGCATGGCATTGCGGTGCGCCACGACGCGCCCGAGGTGGGCCGCAACCTGATCGACCATATCGACTTCACGTTCAACAAGCGTGTGTATTCGAGCGAGGCCGTGGGCTATTCGCTGCGCGGCGGCGCGAAGATGGTGTCCGGCCTCGTGCGCTATCTGCGGACCCGGCGCGGCATGTTCACAAGCAACGTGGCGGAAGCGGGCGGCTTCCTGAAGAGCCGCCCGCAGCTCGACCGGCCCGATCTGCAACTGCACTTTTGCACGGCGCTCGTCGACGACCATAGCCGCCGTCTGCACTGGGGCCACGGCTACTCGCTGCACGTCTGCGTGCTGCGCCCGGCGAGCCGCGGCACGGTCACGCTCGCGAGCGCCGATGCGCGCGTGGCGCCCGTGATCGATCCGCAATTCTTCTCCGATGCGCGCGATCTCGATCTGCTGGTAAAGGGCGCACGCCTCGCGCGGCGCATTCTCGATGCGCCCGCGCTCGCGCAGATGGGCGGCCGTGAGCTCTACACGCATGCGGACCAGAGCGAGGCCGAATTGCGTGCGGCCATCGCGGCGCATGCCGACACGATCTATCACCCCGTCGCGACCTGCCGCATGGGCGGCGACGCGCACTCGGTCGTCGATCCGCAATTGCGCGTGCGCGGCGTGACGCACCTGCGTATCGCCGATGCCTCGGTCATGCCGGCGCTGATCGGCGGCAACACCAACGCGCCGACGGTGATGATCGGCGAGCGCGCGGCCGACTTCATCGCCGCGAGCCGGCGCGCCGGCAACGCGGCGCACGGCGCAACAGTCATCGCCTGACGCAGATCCTCCTGTTCCCGTACAAGTTGACAGTCTTTCGTGCGAAGCATCGAAACGAGGCGCAGCGCTCCGGCGCAAACCGCCTCGTTTTGACATTGCATTGAAGAAGAAAAGGCCAATCGATGGCTTTTCGTCAAAGAGTGTGCGGCACATGCGCCAGGCGCATTTTCGAGATTTCGGACTCCCTATAATCGCGCGGCATCTGGGCGTGTCAGTTGGCGCGTCCGCGTACTGGAGGAACCGCTCGATGAGCATCAATGTCTTTCAATTGCTGGAAACGGTCCTGAGCGACGACGTCGTGCGTACGCTCGCCGGCCGCTTCGGCCTCACACCCGACCTCACCCGCAAGGTCACGAGCGCAGCGGCTCCGGCCATCGTCGCCGCCATCATGCATCGCGGCAGCACGCCCGAAGGCGCGCGCGGCCTCTTTTCCGCCATCATGTCGCCGGACGTCAACGCGCTGATCGGCAAGCAGCTGCCCGAGATGCTCTCGAGCACCTCGGGCCTGAGCCAGCTGGAAACCGCCGGCCGCGAGCTGATCCAGAAGACCGCGGGCGTCAACGTCGGCGCACTCGCCGACGCGGTGGCCGCGCAAACCGGTGCGGCGCAGTCGACGGCGTTCTCGCTGACCGGCGTGGTCGGCGCGGCGGTCATGGGCATCCTGAAGCATCATTTCACGGGTTCGCAGGGCATGGTCGGACAACTGCCCACGCTGCTTGGCCATCAACTTTCGTCGGTCAATGCAAACCTCACCGACCGCCTCGCCCAGGCCGTGGGCCTCGGCACCGCGGCCAGCTTCGCAGGCTCGATTCTCACGCGCCTGAAAGATGTCTCGACGCATCTCGATCATCCGCAGCCGGCCGTGCGCCCGATTCCTGCCGCCGTGCCACCGCAGACCGCCGCAACGCCGCCGATCGAGCCCGAGAAGCGCGGGCATTCGTGGCTGTGGTGGCTGCTGGCCGCCATCGCGCTGATCATCGCGTTCTTCGCGCTGCGCTCGTGCCAGCGCGACGACGCCGCCGAAGACACGCAGGCCAGCGCCGCTTCGGCCGCTTCGGCCGTGGCACCGGCGGCGCAAGCCGCATCGGAAACGAGCGCGCCCATCGCGCTGCCGGCTTCGCAGGCCTCGGAGGCCGAGCCGGCCTCCAGCGCTGAAGCGGCTTCGGCAGCGAGCGCCGCCGCACCGGCGCCGACCCAGGACTCGCACCTCTCATTCACGGTCGACAAGGCCGGCGTGCCGACGGTCACCGCCACGGTGGGCACCGAGGCCGAGAAGGCCCAGCTCCTCGACGCGCTCACGAAGAAGTTCGGCGCCGGCAAGTTCGACGCCAACGTGACGGTCGACGCCGCAACCAAGCCCGCTGCATGGCTCGCGCACCTCGACGGCCTGCTGCCGCTGCTCGCGCTGCCCGGCGCCGAAGTCAAGATCGACGGCTCGCACGTCGAGCTGAGCGGCACCGCGGCCAACGCGCAGCTCGGCTGGCTCGACAAGCTCAAGGCGCTGTTCGGCTCGGGCTTCGACATTGGCGTGTTCAACGTGCAGCAGGCCGTGGCCGACGCCACGCAATCGTTCCGTGACGCCATCAAGGGCCTGTTCGGCTCGGAGGCCTCGTGTGCTTCCGCCGATATCGTGAAGGTGTTCAACCTGCAGGTGGTGAACTTCGCGACGGGCAGCACGAGCATCCCGGCCTCGGCGGGCGAAGACCTGCGCCAGTCGGCCAAGGTGCTCAACGCCTGCGCGAAAGAAGGCAAGCCGGTCAAGATCGAAATTGCGGGCTATTCGGATAACGTCGGCAACGCGGCGAGCAACCTCGCGCTTTCGAAGCGCCGCGCGCAAGCCGTGCGCACCTACCTGGTCGCGCAAGGCGTGAGCGCGTCCACGCTGACCGCCGAGGGTTACGGCGACGCCAAGCCGCTCGAGAGCAACGACACCGAAGGCGGACGCTTTCACAACCGGCGCATCGAGTTCGTAGCACAGCAGTAAGCGCAAAAAGCGTTACGCGGCGCAGCGCGAGAGAGACCACCTAAAAAACGCGTAGAGAGCCGTCCGGCGTGGGCCGGACGGCTCTTTACTTTGCACCGCTACGCGATGCAGGCGCGCCCATGCGTCAGCGCGCCCCGGCGGCCGGCTTTTCGAGACCCGGCGGGCGCACGAAGTCGTCGAGGAAGGTGGACGGCTTGCCGTATTCCGCGCGCGCCACCTCGAGCCACGCGCGCGCGGCGTGCGAAAGATAGCTGTTGCGCTTCCAGCCGATGGCCATGTCCCACGGCACTTGCGGATCGGTGACGGGCAGGCAGGTGAAGCGCGCCGCGTCGAGCCGGCGCACATACGGCGCGGGCAGCAGCGCAATGCCCACGCCCGCGAGCACGAGCGCCGCCATCAAGTCCCAGTGGCCGCTGCGGCCCACGATCTGCGGCGTGAAACCCGCCGCGCGGCACGCGGCGAGCACGACATCGTTCAGCGCGAGGCTTTCCCCATAGAACACGAACGGCTCGCCGGCGAGATCGGCGAGCGGCACGCTGGGCGCGCCGTCCCAGCGCGAGTCGCGCGGCGCGACCAGCCACAGGAGTTCGTGGGAGATCGGCAGCACGTCGATCTGCTCCGGATCGACGGGCAGCAGCACGCCGCCCAGCTCGAGCTCGCCGGAGATGAGCGCGGCCTCGATCGCGCGCGAGCCCTGCTCGAAGAGCTTGAGCTCGATCTTCGGATAGCGCTGGCGGAACGCGGCGATGGCCGGCGTGAAGAGCGAGCCGCCCATCGGCGGGATGCCGATCGTGAGCTCGCCGCGCCCGAGCGTGTCCAGATCGGCGAGCTCGGCCTGCAGCTGCGCGTATGCGGCGAGCACGTCCTGGCCGCGCTGATAGACGATGCGCCCAGCGTCGGTGAGCACCATCTGGCGCGCGTCGCGCAGCAGCAGCGGCGTGCCGGTCTCGTCCTCGAGCGCCTTCACCATCTTGCTGATGGTGGGCTGGGTCACGTGCAGCTGTTCGGCGGCGGCGGTGAAGCTCTGCTGCCGCACCACCTCGATGAAATAGCGAAGGGCGCGCAATTCCACGGTTGTGTCTCCTGTCTGCCTGTGAGGGCGTAGTATTCCATTATGGAATGCAATCGATAAATCTAAGTCATTTTATTTATGCTGCGCTGCACCCTATACTGACTTCCATTCCACTGTCACTTAGGGTTTGCCATGACTTCTCCGACGATCTCCGCACGGACCCCGCAAACGGGTGGGCTGGCGCGCGTTGGCCGGATTGCGGCGCAGTCGGCGCTGCTCGCCGGGGTCTGGTTCGCCGCCGACGCGCTCGTGCGCGCCGCGCATCTGCCCGTGCCGGGCGGCGTGGTGGGACTCGTGCTGCTGCTGGCGCTGCTGTTTTGCGGCGGCGTGACGCCGCGCTGGGTGAAGGCGGGCGCCGACTGGCTGCTCTCCGACATGCTGCTGTTCTTCATCCCGGCCGCCGTGGCGGCCGTGCAATACGGCGGGCTCTTTCGCGCCGACGGCTGGCGCCTCGCGCTCGTGGTGGTGGGCGGCACGCTGATGGTGATGGTGGCCGTGGCCTTCGCCGTGGAGCAGGCCGCGCGGCTGGAGCGCCGTCTCGCGCTGCGCCGGGTGCGCGACTCGCGCCACTCGCGCCACGTGGCGCGGGCCTGAGCGTCACGCCGGGGTCAATCATGAACACGTTCTACGCCTCCCTGTTCGCCGACGACGCCTCGCGGCTGATCGCCGCCGGCTGCTTCGTCCTCACGGTCGCGCTCTATTTCGCCTCGAAGGCGCTCTACGCCCGCTTTCGCTCGCCTTGGCTCACGCCGCTCGTCGCGGTGCCGGTGGTGCTAGGCGCGATCGTGCTGCTGCTGCACATTCCGTATCCCGTCTACTTCCAGGACACGCGCTGGCTCATGTGGCTGCTCGGCCCGGCCACCGTCGCGTTCGCCGTGCCGATCTACGAATACCGCGAGCTGCTCAAGCGTCACTGGATCTCGCTGACGGTGGGCGTGACGGTGGGCATCGTGGTGGCCGTGGGCGGCTCGCTCGTGCTCGCGAAGCTGCTGCATCTGTCGCCCGAGCTGCAGCGCAGTCTGATGACGCGCTCGGTCTCCACGCCGTTCGCGCTCGCGGTCTCCGACAAGATTCACGCGCCGCGCGACCTCACGGCGCTCTTCGTGATCGCCACGGGCGTGTGCGGCATGCTGTTCGGCGAACTAGTGCTCGGCCTCGTGCCGCTGCGCACGCGGCTGGCACGCGGCGCGCTCTTCGGCGCGGCGGCGCATGGCGTGGGCACCGCGAAGGCGCGCGAACTCGGCAGCGAGGAAGGCGTGGTCGCGAGCCTCACAATGATGATCGCGGGCGTGGTGATGGTGCTGCTCGCGCCGGCGCTGGGCTTCCTGCCGGTTTAAGGGGGCCGCCCAGGTCGGGCGGCGATCCGTGGGGCCGCCCAGGTCGGGCGGCAATCCGTGGGGCCGCCCAGGGCGGGCGGCGATCCGTGAAGCTGCAAGCGGCGCGGCGGGCATCCGTCGGGCCGCCGTCGGTCGGACGGCGATCTGTGCGGCGTAAATCCAGGGGGCGGCCATCCGTGGGCCCACAGGCGGCGCGACCGCCATCCGCGCAGTCGCCCGCCACGGTGTGCCGTTGCGTCGCGGCCACGCAGGAATTCACGATACCGCGATACGCCTATGATCCAGCCTGTTGCCGCGGATCATGCGGTTCATTGCCGCCGCCTCTCATGTCCCCCATTTCGATCATCATCCCGTGCTTCAACGGTGCCGCCACGCTGGCGCGTGCGCTGGAGAGCTGCCTCTCCCAACGCGAAGCCACACAACTCTTTGTCGTCGACGACGGCTCGTCCGACGCCTCCGCCTCCATCGCCGAGGCCCATGCCATGCGCGACGCGCGCATCCGGCTCCTGCAGATGCCGGCCAACGGCGGCGCGGCGCGCGCGCGCAACTGGGCGGCGCTGCACGCGGCCACGCCGCTGCTCGCCTTCCTCGACGCCGACGACGAATACCTGCCCGGCGCACTCGCCGCCGCCCATGAGCACATGGAACAGCACCCGCACGAAGCGGCGATCCGCCTCGACGTCGAATACGTGGGGTTTCCCGAGCGGCTGACGAAGCATCCCGATTTCGGGCAATACGCCGCCGTGCTCAGCAACACGGTGCCGAGCAGCCTCGTGATCCGCCGCAGCGCCTTTCTCGCGCTGGGCGGCTTTCCGATGGACGAATTCTTTCGCCGCCACGGCGGCGAGGACGGCGCGCTCTCGTGGACGCTGCGCGAGATCTTCGGGCAGCGCCGCTTCACCGGCGCGAAGCAGGTGCGCATGCACTACCACGAGGGCATTCATGCGGAGCGCTTTTTGAATATCCAGATGGGCTTCGCTGAAGCGGACCCGGCCACGACGGCCGAAACGGTGCGATGCTCGCAAGCCTTTCTCGACGCCGCGGTCGCGAGCGTGAAGCAGGTGCGCGCGCTCGATCTCGCGCAGCCCGATCGCTGAATCCGCACCCGGCGCACCCGCCGCACCGCGCGGGCACAACTGCGCCGCGCGGGCGCCATCTCGTTTTGCTACAATCACGCCTCGTCTTCGAGGAGCGTTGCGACGGATTTTCTGTGATCCGCCAGGCTCGAAGGCGCTCAATACGGTTGCATTCCCCGAATCGACCGCACTGAAAACGGCGCTCACGTCTTTAATTTCTAGTCACTTTTAGAAAGGAGGGCGTGATGAACGCCGCAATTCCGCAAGATCAAGCCAACGATTTCGTCGTCGCCGATATGGCACTTGCCGGCTGGGGCCGCAAGGAACTCGACATCGCCGAAACCGAAATGCCCGGCCTCGTGCAGACGCGCGAAGAGTACAAGGCGCAGCAGCCGCTCAAGGGCGCGCGCATCGCGGGCTCGCTCCACATGACGATCCAGACCGGTGTGCTGATCGAGACGCTGACGGCGCTCGGCGCGGACGTGCGCTGGGCCTCGTGCAACATCTTCTCGACCCAGGATCACGCCGCCGCTGCCATCGCAGCGGGCGGCACGCCCGTGTTCGCGTTCAAGGGCGAATCGCTCGACGAATACTGGGAGTTCTCGCACCGCATCTTCGAATGGCCGAACGGCGAATTCGCCAACATGATCCTCGACGACGGCGGCGACGCAACCCTGCTGCTGATCCTCGGCTCGAAGGCTGAAAAGGACCGCTCGGTCATCGCCAAGCCGACCAACGAAGAGGAAGTCGCGCTCTACAAGTCGATCGAGAAGCACCTCGAGATCGATCCGCAGTGGTACTCGAAGCGCCTCTCGCACATCAAGGGCGTGACCGAAGAAACCACGACCGGCGTGCACCGCCTGTACCAGATGGAGAAGGAAGGCCGTCTGCCGTTCCCGGCGATCAACGTGAACGACTCGGTCACCAAGTCGAAGTTCGACAACCTGTACGGCTGCCGCGAATCGCTCGTGGACGGCATCAAGCGCGCGACCGACGTGATGATCGCGGGCAAGATCGCAGTCGTGGCCGGCTACGGCGACGTGGGCAAGGGCTGCGCGCAATCGCTGCGCGGCCTCGGCGCGACCGTGTGGGTCACCGAAATCGATCCGATCTGCGCACTGCAGGCGGCGATGGAAGGCTACCGCGTCGTGACGATGGAATACGCCGCCGACAAGGCCGACATCTTCGTGACGGCAACGGGCAACTACCACGTGCTGAACCACGATCACCTGAAGGCGATGCGCCACAACGCGATCGTCTGCAACATCGGCCACTTCGACTCGGAAATCGACGTCGCTTCCACGCGCCAGTACCAGTGGGACAACATCAAGCCGCAGGTCGATCACATCATCTTCCCGGACGGCAAGCGCATCATCCTGCTGGCCGAAGGCCGCCTCGTGAACCTCGGCTGCGCCACGGGCCACCCGTCGTTCGTGATGTCGAACTCGTTCACGAACCAGACGCTCGCGCAGATCGAACTGTTCACGCAGGGCGCGAAGTACGAGAACAAGGTGTACGTGCTGCCGAAGCACCTCGACGAGAAGGTCGCACGCCTGCACCTCGCGCGCATCGGCGCGAACCTGACCGTGCTGTCCGACGACCAGGCGTCGTACATCGGCGTCGACAAGAACGGTCCGTTCAAGCCGAACCACTACCGTTACTAATCGAAACAACGCGACACAACGCGACACAACGCGGCCCTCATTTTTAAGCCGCGTTTAAGCGACCCGCCCGATGCTGTGATCACGCCCGTGCGCTGCGCCTTTCGTGGCCGCGCATGGGCGGGCACACACCACAACGACGCAAAAGGAGTTTCCATGACCGTGCTGCTGACCTGGCTGATCAATGCGCTCGCGCTCCTGATCATCACCTGGCTCGTTCCGTCGATCCACGTGCGCAGCTTCGGCACCGCGCTGATCGTCGCGCTCGTGCTCGGCCTCATCAACGCTGTCCTGCGTCCGGTGCTCATCCTGCTCACGCTGCCCGTGACCATCCTCACGCTCGGCCTGTTCATCCTCGTGGTGAACGCGCTGTGCTTCTGGCTGGCGGCGTCGCTGCTCAAGGGCTTCGAGGTGTCGGGCTTCTGGTCGGCGTTCTTCGGCTCGATCCTCTACAGCATCGTCTCCTGGCTGCTCTCGGCGCTGATCTTCGGCAACCGCAGCCTCGGCTGACGACAGTCCGGGCCGAAGCGCCAAGTTTCGGCCGGCTCATTACGAAAGCGATCATGAAACCGATCGAACTCTCATTCGAATTCTTCCCGCCGAAGACCCCGGACGGCGTCGAGAAGCTGCGCGCCACGCGCGCGCAACTGCTCACGCTCAAGCCGCGCTTCGTCTCGGTGACCTTCGGCGCGGGCGGCTCGACGCAGCAAGGCACGCTCGACACCATCGTCGACATCGCCAAGGAAGGCGTCGACGCGGCCCCGCACCTCTCGTGCATCGGCTCGACCAAGGAAAGCCTGCGCGAGATCCTGCGCCAGTACCGCTCGCACGGCATCCGCCACATCGTGGCGCTGCGCGGCGACCTGCCTTCGGGCATGGGCGAAATGGGCGAGCTGCGCTATGCGTCGGAGCTCGTCGCGTTCATCCGCGAGGAAACCGGCGACGCGTTCCATATCGAAGTGGCCGCGTATCCCGAATATCACCCGCAGGCGCGCTCGCCGCGCCACGACCTCGAAGCGTTCGCGAAGAAGGTGAAGGCCGGGGCGAACTCGGCCATCACGCAATACTTCTTCAACGCCGACGCGTACTTCCGCTTCCTCGAGGACGCGAGGAAGCTCGGCGTGGACGTGCCCATCGTGCCCGGCATCATGCCGATCACGAACTACACGCAGCTGATGCGCTTCTCGGAGATGTGCGGCGCGGAAGTGCCGCGCTGGGTCGCGAAGCGCCTGGAAAGCTTCGGCGACGACCGCGAATCGATCCGCGCATTCGGCCTCGACGTGGTGACGGACCTGTGCCGCCGCCTCATCGAGAACGGCGCGCCGGGCCTGCACTTCTACACGCTCAACGCGGCGGGCGCGACAAAGGCGATTTGCGAGCGGCTCGATTTGTGAGCGACTGAGCAACGCCTGAGTCCCTGGCCAGCCGCCACTCGCGCGGCGCCATGCGAACCGCGCGGCACCCTTCACGAGGGGCCGCGCGGTTTTTATTTGCGCGGGCTTTGCGGCTTGGGCTCGTGATGTACGTCAAGAAACGCAGACGGGACGCTGCCGATAATCGAAGGTTTTTATCCGCGTGGCCGCGCAACGACAGTCGTCGTGCGCGGCAAGCCCTGGCGCATGACCACTTCCGCTCCCGAGATCAAACCGCAAGCCGGCACCTTCGCCGACGCCGTCGCCGCATGGCGCGCCGGCGCACTGGACGAGGCGCGCACGCGCTGTGCACGGCTCATCGCGGCCAATGCACAGGATGCCGATGCATGGCATCTGGCCGGCATTCTCGAAACGGCGCGCGACCGGCGGGCGGCACGTACGCTGATCGAGCGCGCGCTCGCGCTGCGCGAAGACCCCAACTTCCTCGTGAGCCTGGCCCTCACCTATGACCCGGCCACCGAGGCGCAGGGCGCCTTCGCGGCACTAGAACGCGCGCTCGCCATCCGTCCGGATTTTTCAATCGCGCTGAACAATCTCGCGAATCTGTACACCGCCCAAGGCGACTTCCCGCGCGCGCTGGCGGCCTTCGAGCGCGCGCTCGCGCTCACGCCCGACTACGCGGGCGCGCACTACAACTACGGCAGCGCGCTGTTCGCGAGCGGCGACGCGGCGCGCGCGGAGGCGCCGCTGCGCCGCGCCGTGGCGCTCGACGCGGGCTATGTGAACGCCTGGAACAATCTCGCGAACGTCCTGATCGCGTTGCAGCGCACGGATGAGGCCATGGCCGCGCTCGACCATGCGCGCACCCTCACGCCCGAGTCCGCCGACGTGCTCACGAATCTCGGCTGCCTGCTGCGCGCGCGCGGCCGCCACGCCGAGGCGCAAGCGGCACTGGAGCGCGCGCTCGTGCTCGCGCCGCGCAACGCGTCGGCGTGGAATAACCTGGGCAACGTGCTGGTCGACCTCTCGCGCATCGACGCGGCGCGCGCCGCGTTCACGCGCGCCCTCGAGCTGAAGCCGCGTTTCGCCAGCGCCTGGAGCAATCTGGGCAACGCGCACAAGCACGCGGGCGACATCGAGTCCGCGCTCGCGTCCTATCGCGAAGCGCTCGCCTGCGAGCCCGGCAGCATCGGCGCGCATAGCAACTACGTCTACGCGCTGATGTTCGCGACCGACGACGGCCACACCATCCGCTCCGCCGCCGGGCAGCTTTCCGCGCAACATGAAGCGGCCCTGCTCGCGCAGCCCGTGGCGCACGCGACGGTGCCCGATGCGGTGCGGCGTTTGCGCATCGGCTATGTCTCGCCGGACTTTCGCACGCATTGCCAGATGCTGTTCACGACGCCGCTGTTCCACCATCACGACCATGCGGCGTTCGAGATCGTCTGCTATTCGAGCGTCGCGAGCCCGGACGAGGTGACAGCGCGCCTCGCCGCTCACGCCGACCTCTGGCGAGACGTGCGCGAATTCGACGACGCGCGGCTCGCCCAGCAGATCCACGCGGACCGCATCGACATTCTCGTGGACCTGACCATGCACATGGACGGCGCGCGGCGCCTCATGTTCGCGCGGCGGCCCGCGCCGGTGCAGGTGGCGTGGCTCGCTTACCCGGGCACCACGGGCAGCGCGGCGATCGGCTGGCGGCTCACCGATCCGTGGCTCGACCCTGTCGGCGCGCCGGGCGTGGACGATCAGTACACCGAGCGGTCGCTGCGCCTGCCCGATGCCTTCTGGTGCTACGACGCGCTCGCGCCCGGCATCGAGGTCACCGGGCTGCCGGCGCTGGCCGCAGGACACGACGGCCACCTCACGTTCGGCTGCCTGAACAACCCCTGCAAGCTCACCGGCGCCACGCTCGCCCTCTGGGCGGGCGTGTTCGCGGCGCTGCCCACGGCGCGGCTCGTGCTGATGGCGCCGCCCGGCGCCGCACGCGAGCGGCTCGTGGCGCGCCTGGGCGCGCCTGGGCGCGCATGGCGTCGATGCGGCGCGCGTGCGCTTCGCGGGCTTTCAGGCGCGCGAGGACTATCTGCGCACCTGGGCGCAAATCGACATCGCGCTCGACACGTTTCCCTACAACGGCCATACCACGAGCCTCGACGCGTTCTGGATGGGCGTGCCGGTGCCCACGCGCGTGGGCCGCTCGGCGGCGAGCCGCGCCGGCCTCTCGCTGCTCGCCAACCTGGGGCTGCCGGAGCTGGCCGCGCACACCGATGCCGCGTACGTCGAGATCGTGGTGTCGCTCGCGCGCGATCCGGCACGCCTCGCCACACTGCGCGCGGGCCTGCGCGCGCGCATGGCGGCCTCGCCGCTAATGGACGGCGCACGCTTTGCGCGCAATATGGAAGCGGCTTACCGGCTCATGTGGCGCGACTGGTGCGAGCGCGCGCGGCCGGTGAGCGCCTGAAATCGCCCTCGAGGGGCGTCGGGGAGTGGCGGGGAGCGGCCAAGTGCCCCAGGCTGGCTCCGCGAAGCCGCCAGGCAGGCACCGGTTGCCCGCGAAACTGCAAACGGAATAACGGCGCGGTAAGGTCCACTGGCGGTGAGCGCCCGCTACGGCTGGCGCGCCGTTTGCGCATCGGCCCGCCATGAAATGCGCGAAACGCGACAGAAGAACGACGAAAAAGCAGCAAAAACGCAATCGGCGTACGTTCTGACAGCAGACCGGGGGCGATCCGGGCAATTTCGCGCAACTCGGCTCCGGAAGCCGCTCGCAGCAAGGCTGTCAACCAGGCATTTCCTGCTCGCAAAGGTCATTTTGGCCGGCTTGTGAGCGCGGGGAGTGCTCTTGTAAGATCGCGCTACGCCGGCTCACGAGGTCGGCACCGAACTGGAGGAAACATGAAAGAAAACAAACTGTTGCGTGTCGCACGACTGACATCGCTCGTGGCGCTCGCAGCGGCATCGATTGGAGGCGCCTCCCTCGCGCACGCCGCGGGCAGCATCCCGAACAAGACGCTCGTCTACTGCTCGGAAGGCAGCCCCGCCGGCTTCGACCCGGCCCAGTACACGACCGGCACCGACTTCACCGCGAATACGTTCACCGTCTACAACCGCCTCGTCGAGTTCGAGCGCGGCGGCACCAAGGTCGAGCCGGGTCTCGCCCAGTCGTGGGACGTTTCCGCTGACGGCAAGACCTACACGTTCCACCTGCGCCATGGCGTGAAGTTCCAGACCACCTCGTACTTCAAGCCCTCGCGCGAGTTCAACGCGGACGACGTCGTGTTCACGTTCGACCGCATGCTCAACCCGAACAACGCGTTCCGCAAGGCCTACCCGGTGTCGTTCCCGTACTTCACCGACATGGGCCTCGACAAGCTGATCGCCAAGGTCGAGAAGGTCGATCCGTACACCGTGAAGTTCACGCTGAACGAGCCGAACGCGCCGTTCATCCAGAACATGGCGATGGAATTCGCGTCGATTTTGTCGGCGGAATACGCGGACCAGCTGATGAAGGCCGGCAAGGCCGCCGACATCAACCAGTATCCGCTCGGCACGGGCCCCTTCATCTTCAAGAGCTACACGAAGGACGCGACCATCCGTTTCGATGGCAATCCTGATTACTGGAAGCCGGGCGCCGTGAAGCTCTCGAAGCTGATCTTCTCGATCACGCCGGACGCCAGCGTGCGCGTGCAGAAGATCAAGCGCGACGAGTGCCAGAGGTGATGACCTATCCGCGTCCCGCGGATATCGCGCCGCTGAAGGCCGAGTCGGGCATCGCGATGCCCTCGCAGCCGGGCTTCAACCTCGGCTACCTGTCGTACAACGTCGAGCACAAGCCGCTCGACAAGGTCGAAGTGCGCGAGGCGCTCGACATGGCGATCAACAAGAAGGCGATCATCGACTCGGTGTACCAGGGCGCGGGCCAGGCGGCGACCAACCCGATGCCGCCCACGCAGTGGTCCTACGACAAGAGCCTGAAGGCGAACCCGTACGACCCCGAGAAGGCCAAGGCGCTGCTCGCGAAGGCGGGCCTCGCGAGCGGCTTCGAGATCACGCTCTGGGCGATGCCGGTGCAGCGCGCCTATAACCCGAACGCACGCCTGATGGCCGAGATGATCCAGGCCGACTGGGCCAAGATCGGCGTGAAGGCCAAGATCGTCACGTACGAGTGGGGCGAGTACATCAAGCGCGCGCACGCGGGCGAGGACGACACCATGCTGATCGGCTGGACGGGCGACAACGGCGACCCGGACAACTGGCTCGGCACGCTGCTCGGCTGCGAGGCCGTGAACGGCAACAACTTCGGCAAGTGGTGCTACAAGCCGTTCGACGAGCTGGTCCAGAAGGGCCGCCAGACCTCGGACCAGGCGCAACGTACGAAGTACTACATGCAGGCGCAGCAGATCTTCGCGCAGCAACTGCCGTTCTCGCCGATCGCCCACTCGACCGTCTATCAGCCGGTCAGCAAGAAGGTGATCGACATGCGCATCGAGCCGCTGGGCTACGCGCGCTTCGACGGCGTCGGCATGCAGTAATGTTGGTCGCGTAGTGTTTCACTCACTTTCGCTCAGTCAGCACCTACACGGAAAACTGTCGAAATAAGGTCCGGCGACCGGGGTCACGAGCCCCTGTCGCCGGTTGCGTTTCATTCGTTTCATTCCAGGCTTTAAGGGGGAACACCACATGTTCCGCTTCGTATTGCGCCGCATCGGCATGGTGATACCTACCTTCATTGGCATCACGCTGCTCGCGTTCGCGCTCATCCACCTGATTCCGGGCGACCCCATCGAAGTGATGATGGGCGAGCGCGGCGTCGATCCGCAAATGCATGCCGAGGCGATGCACCGCCTGGGGCTCGACGAGCCCCTGCCGATGCAGTACGTGCACTACGTCTGGCACGCGATGCACGGCAATCTCGGCACCTCGATCATCACCAACACGAGCGTGATGGGCGAGTTCCTCGCGCGCTTTCCCGCCACCGTCGAGCTCTCGTTGTGCGCGCTCATGTTCGCGCTCATCGTGGGCCTGCCCGCCGGCGTGTTCGCGGCCTTGCGGCGCGGCACCGTCGTCGATCACGGCGTGATGGGCACCGCGCTCACCGGCTACTCGATGCCGATCTTCTGGTGGGGGCTCATCCTCATCATGGTGTTCTCGTCCGCTCGGCTGGACGCCGGTCTCGGGGCGCATCGCGGTGGAGTACGACATTCCGCACGTGACGGGCTTCATGCTGATCGATTCGCTCCTGCCCGGCACCGACGAAGGCGCGTTCAGGTCGGTGCTCTCGCACCTGATCCTGCCCGCGATCGTGCTCGGCACGATTCCGCTCGCCGTGGTCGCGCGCATGACGCGCTCGTCCATGCTCGAAGTGCTGCGCGAGGATTACATCCGCACCGCGCGCGCCAAGGGCCTTTCGCCCCTGCGCGTGATCGTCGTGCATGCGCTGCGCAATGCGCTCATTCCCGTGGTGACCGTGATCGGCCTGCAGGTCGGCACGCTGCTTGCGGGGGCCGTGCTCACCGAGACGCTGTTCTCGTGGCCCGGCATCGGCAAATGGCTGATCGATGCGATCAGCCGGCGCGACTATCCGGTGGTGCAGGGCGGCATTCTCATGATCGCGACGCTCGTGATCGTCGTGAACCTGTTCGTCGATCTGCTGTACGGCGTGCTCAATCCGCGCATTCGACATACGAGGTAATCACGCCATGACGATGCAAATCCCGCAATCCATTCATCGACTCGTGGAGGCATGATGGCTGACATTCAGAACACCGTGCCTCGCGCCGTCACGCCGCCTTCGGGCCGCGCGCTCGTGCTGCGCGAATTCTGGGCGAACTTCTCGCGCAACCGGGGCGCCGTGGGCGCCGGCGTGATCGTGCTGCTGCTCGTTTTCCTGGCGGTTTTCGCGCCGCTGATCGCGCCGCACAGCCCCATCGAGCAATACCGCGACTTCGTGAAGATCCCGCCCGCCTGGCTCGACGGCGGCAACTGGAAGTTCATTCTCGGCACCGACGAAGCGGGTCGCGACATCCTCTCGCGCCTGATGTACGGCGCGCGGCTGTCGCTGTGGATCGGCTGCGTCTCGGTGCTGCTCGCGCTGATTCCGGGCGTCGTGCTCGGGCTCGTGGCCGCGTTCTTCGAGAAGTGGGCCGACACGCCCATCATGCGTCTCATGGACGTGCTGCTCGCGCTGCCCTCGCTGCTGCTCGCGGTGGCCGTGGTCGCGATCATCGGCCCGGGCCTCACCAATACGATGTTCGCGATTGCGATCGTCGCGCTGCCCGGCTATGTGCGTCTCACGCGTGGCTCGGCTTTGGGCGAACTGCACAAGGAGTACGTGACCGCCTCGCGCGTGGCCGGCGCCGGCACGCTGCGGCTGATGTTCTCGCAGGTGCTGCCCAACTGCACGGCGCCGCTCATCGTGCAGGCCACGCTCGGCTTTTCGTCGGCGATTCTCGACGCGGCCGCGCTCGGCTTCCTCGGTCTCGGCGTGCAGCCGCCCAAGGCGGAGTGGGGCGCGATGCTCGCCTCGGCGCGCGACTACATCGACAGCGCCTGGTGGATCGTCACGATGCCTGGTCTGTCCATCCTCATTTCGGTGCTCGCAATCAATCTGCTCGGTGACGGGCTGCGCGACGCACTCGATCCCAAGCTGAAACGGATGGCCTGATCATGAATAAAGAACTGCTAACCATCCGCAACCTGGCGGTGAACTTCAACGGCCTGCCGGCCGTGGACCGCGTGAATCTTTCCGTGGCGCCGGGCGAGGTGCTCGGCATCGTCGGCGAATCGGGCTCGGGCAAGAGCGTGACGATGATGGCGCTGATGGGCCTCATCGACGCCCCCGGCAAGGTGAGCGCCGACTCGATCACGTTCGACGGCCGCGACCTGCTCAACGCCACCGGCAAGGAGCGCCGCCGCATCGTCGGCAAGGACATCGCGATGGTGTTCCAGGACGCGCTATCGAGCCTGAACCCGAGCTACACCGTCGGCTATCAGATCAAGGAAGTGCTGAAGCTGCACGAGGGGCTGCGCGGCTCGGCGCTCAACGCGCGCGCGCTCGAGCTGCTCGACCAGGTGGGCATTCCCGACGCGAAGAACCGCATCGACAACTTCCCGCACCAGATGTCGGGCGGCATGAACCAGCGCGTGATGATCGCGATGGCCGTGGCCTGCAACCCGAAGCTGCTGATCGCCGACGAGCCCACCACGGCGCTCGACGTGACGATCCAGGCGCAGATCATGGAGCTGCTCGTGCGCCTGCAGAAGGAGCGCGGCATGGCGCTCGTGCTGATCTCGCACGACCTGGCCGTGGTCTCCGAAGTCGCGCAGCGCGTGGCCGTGATGTACGCGGGCGAGATCATCGAGACCAACCGCGTGCCCGATATCTTTTCGCGGCCGCATCATCCGTACACGGAGGCGCTGCTCGCGGCGATCCCCGAGCACAACAAGGGGGCGATGCGGCTGGCCGCGCTGCCCGGCATGGTGCCCGGCCGCGACGACCGGCCCAGCGGGTGCCTGTTCGCGCCGCGCTGCAAATACGTGGTGGACGACTGCATGAAGGCGCGGCCCGCGCTCGGCCCGGTGGCCGATGAAAGTGGTTACGCACAGGTCCGCTGCATCAAGCCGCTGAACGCGACGGCTCAACCCATCCACGGAGGCGCGCGATGAACGCAGTCCAGCAACACGCGGCTCATGAAGACGACAAGGTGCTCGTCGCCGAGGATCTCAAGAAGCACTACAGCGTCAAGCGCGGCATGTTCGGCACGGGCACCGTGAAGGCGCTCAACGGCGTGTCGTTCTCGCTCACGCGCGGACGCACGCTCGCGGTGGTGGGCGAGTCGGGTTGCGGCAAGTCCACGCTCGCGCGCCAGCTCACGATGATCGAGCCGCCCACCGCGGGCAAGCTCACCATCGACGGCGAGGACGTCGCGCACGCGAACGGCGAGAAGATCGCCGCGCTGCGCCGCCGCGTGCAGATGGTGTTCCAGAACCCGTTCGCCTCGCTCAATCCGCGCAAGACCGTCGAGCAGACGCTCGGCGAGCCGCTCGCGATCAACACCCAGCTCACGGCGAGCGAGCGCGCCGACCGCATCGCGCACATGATGCGCATCGTGGGCCTGCGGCCCGAGCATGCGAAGCGCTATCCGCACATGTTCTCGGGCGGCCAGCGTCAGCGCGTGGCGATCGCGCGGGCGATGATCCTCGACCCGCAGATCGTGGTGGCCGACGAGCCGGTCTCGGCGCTCGACGTGTCGATCCAGGCGCAGATCCTCAATCTGTTCATGGACCTGCAGGAGCAGTTCCGCACGAGCTACGTGTTCATTTCGCACAACCTGGCCGTGGTCGAGCACATCGCCGACGACGTGATGGTGATGTACCTGGGCGGCGTGGCGGAGCTGGGCGACAAGAAGACGGTGATCGGGCGGCCGCGCCATCCGTACACACGCTCGCTGCTCTCCGCGACGCCCGCGATCTTCGAAGCGGACCGGCATGTGAAGATCAAGCTCGAGGGTGAGCTGCCTTCGCCGCTGAACCCGCCTTCGGGCTGCACGTTCCATCAGCGCTGTCCGTATGCGATCGAGCGGTGCCGCAAGGAAGTGCCGCTGCTTCGCGAAGTGGATGGGCGTCAGGTATCCTGCCATCGTGCAGAGGAGGTGGGGGAATAGAATGCCTGAAGCGACGGCGGCGCGTCGTTTTACGCGCCGCCCGCTAAGGGGCGGCCGTCGCGCCGCATTGAAAAGACCAGCTCGGGGAGGCGCCATCGCGTTTTTATGTGCGCTGTTGTGTGCGCAGTCACGGGTGCGCTCCTGGCTGCGTTCGTGGCTTCGTGCGGCGCTGGCCGCGGCGCTCGCGCTGGCCGTTGCCCTCGGGCCTTCGCTCGACCGTCCGCTGCGGCTCGCGTGGCTGCAAGGCACGGTGCATGACGGCACGGACCCGGCGTGGCACGCGCGGCTGGCTGCCGCGTCCCGCTTCAGCGGCATCTTGCCGCAGACGCGCGCATTCATGCCCAGCGCGCTGGCCGCGGCCACCGCGGCCAACACGCCCGGCATGCATCCCCCCATTCCGGCTCCAAGCCTGCCCGGCTTCCACTCGCCGCCCCCCATGCCGAGCTACGCGTCGGGCACGACCGCGGGCGGTCCGGTGCGCACGCAACCGGCGCGCATGCCGTTCTACGTCGCCACGCGCGGCACCACCACGATCTATCTGCTCGGCACGCTGCACGTGGGCGACCCCGCCGACTACCCGCCGAACCAGCCGTTCCGGGCGCCGATCCTCGCGGCGCTCAACGCCTCGCCGACGCTCGCGCTCGAACTCTCGCCCGACGACCTGCTCGTCTCCCAGGACGACGTCTCGAAATATGGCGTGTGCCGCAAGCCCTGTTTGCAGCAGCTCCTGCCCGAGCCGCTGTGGGCGAAGCTGGCGGCGCGCCTGCGCGGCAATCCTGAGGCGCTTGCCGAGATCCGCAAGATGAAGCCCTGGCTCGCCTCGCTGCTGGTGGAAACCTATGATTCGCTGAGCGCGGGCCTGCAGACCGAGTACGGCACGGAGGCGCAGTTGCAGAACGTGTTCCTGCGCCTGAAAGGGCGGCGCATCGTCGGACTGGAGACGCTCGGCGAGCAGATGCGGGCGTTCACGTACCTGAACCTCGCGCAGCAGCGCGAGATGCTCGCCCAGGATCTCGCGCAGACGCCCGCGCAAAACGTCGCCGACGTCCAGACGCTGCTGCGCCTGTGGCGCGTGGGCGACGCCGACGCGATCGCGGCCTGGGACGCCGCGCGCACCGAAAAGCTCGCGCACGATCCGCGCGTGGCCGCTTCGGTGGATAACCGCATCGTCTACGAGCGCAACCGGCGCTTCGTCGCGCGCATGCAGCAGTATGCGGCGCCCAACAAGCCGCTGTTCGTCGCGATTGGTGCGTTGCATCTGGGCGGCCAGAAAGGCGTGCTCCAGTTGCTGCGCCAGCGCGGGTTTGCGGTCGATCCGGGCTAAGGTCGAGCTTTACGGTCGATCCGCGCTGAGGTCCAGCTCCCCGTTTTCCGCTTGGGCGGGCGCCGGCCCTGGCGCTTTTTGCGTGGCTTGTTGCCTCGCTTCATGTGCCGCATCTTGGGATTTCGACACGGATTTTCGCGCGCCCGCGCGTTTGGGCTTTTCGGCGAGCGCCTCACGCAATTCATCTAGCGCCGTCTGCCAGTCGCCCACTTCGCGCTGGCGGAAGAGCCGCGCCGTGGGATACCACGGCGAATCCGCGCGCTTTTCGAGCCAGCGCCATTCGCCGTTCGCGGGCACGAGGATCCAGACCGGCTTGCCGAGCGCGCCGGCCAGGTGCGCGACCGAGGTGTCCACGGCAATCACGAGATCGAGGTTCATGATGAGCGCGGCCGTGTCGCCGAAGTCGCGCAGATCGTCGGTGAAGTCGTGGATCGTCGCGTCGCCGGCCAGCCCCGTGAGCTGCGCGCGGGCCGCCTCGCCCTTTTGCAGCGAGAACCAGCTGATTTTCTCGAGCGCGAAGAGCGGCCGGAACGCGGCCAGCGCCACCGAGCGGTTGCGGTCGTTGTAGAAGCCGGGATTGCCGCCCCAGACGAGGCCGATGTTGCGGTAGCCGGCGGGCTTGCGCACGGCGGGTTTTTCCCCTGCCTTTGAAGCCGGTGTGGCGGTGGCATCGTGCGCCGCCAGCGCGGCGCCGTCCGGCGCCTTGCGGGCCTCGCGCGCGAGATCAGCCGCCATGGCGGCCTGCACGCGCGGCTTCCACGCTTGAATGTCGACCTCGCGCGCGAACAGATAGGGCACCGTGGCCGGAACCGTGTCGAGCTCGGTGCCGCACGCGGACGGCGCGCTCATCACGTACAGCCAGTAGTCGTAATCGCCGGCCGGCGTGCCGGTCCACGCGCGGTGCACGCCCGGCACCGACTGCGCAAGCAATTGCAGGGTCTGCGGCACGCACACGTCTACGCTCGCGCCGCGCGCGGCGAGCGTGCTCGCATAGCGCACGAACTGGATCTGGTCGCCGAAGCCCTGCTCGTGCACGAGCAGCACGCGCTTGCCCTCGAGCGGCTCGCCTTGCCACTCGACCATGCCTTCGATATCGAGCGGCGCATAGTCGCAGGCGCGCCAGCGCCGGGCGTACTCGGCCCAGCCCTCGCGATACTCGCCGCGCTTGAGCTTGAGCCAGACGAGGTTCTGGCGCGCGTCGGCGTGCTGCGGGTCGAGTTCGAGCGCGCGCCGGTAGTAAGGCTCTTCCTCGTCGTTGCGCCCCTGCGCGCCCAGCGCAGCGCCGAGGCACACGAGATTCGCCGCGTTCGGCTCGAGCTCCACCGCCTTGCGATAGCACGTTTCCGCCGCCCGATAGTCGCCGGTTTGACCCAGCGCCGTGCCGAGGTTCACCCAGGCGGCCGCGTAGCCGGGCGCCAGCTCCACGGCCCGACGGTATTGCGCGATGGCGGCGGCATCGTCGCCGAGTGCGCGCTGCGCGTTCGCGATATTGAAGTGGATGGCCGCGTCGGCGGGCGCGAGCGCGAGCGCTTCGCGGTAGCTGGCGAGCGCTTCCTCGTAACGGCGCAGCCTCGCGAGCACGCTGCCCAGATTCACGAGCGCGTTCACGGAGGCCGGCGCCAGCGCGAGCGCCGCGCGGCAGTGGCGCTCCGCGCCCGCGTAGTCGCCCGCTTCGCGCAGCGCGAGCGCGAGGTTGTTGTGCGCATCGACGAAACCAGGGGCGAGGCGCAGCGCTTCGCGCAGGTTGTGCGCCGCTTCGGCGTGCTGGCCGAGCGCGAGCGCGGCGAGGCCGCGGTTGCTCCAGCAGACCGCATCGGTGGGGGAATGCGCGAGCGCGCGGTCCATCAGCGCCAGCGCGCCGCGATGGTCGCCGCGCTGATGACAGACGACGCCCCAGTAATGCAACGCATCGGCATGCGCCGGATCGCGCTCGACGAGCGCGCTGTAGATCGCTTGCGCTTCATCGAGGCGCCCCGCGCTGTGCGCTTCGAGTGCGGCGGCGAGGCGCGCGGCAGGCGAAGCGTCGGGCGCGCCGGGATCGGTGTGTCCGGCATGTTCGTCAGGCGCAGAGGAAGCGGCGGAATCAGCGGAATCGGTAGAACCGGAGGCGTTCGAAGTCATGGCGATGTGACGCGGCCAGGGCGCTTGTGCGCTGGACACGCATCTGACCGGATTGGGGAGAACCATAAAAGATAAGGGTCCGGCCCCGCCGCATCGATAAGAAAACTCCGAAAGCGATGGGGACAATGATCGAATCGCTAGGCGAGCCGCATACGGGTTCGCGCTTTAGTGGGTTTTCGATTTCGGTTCGTATGAGGCGGCTCTACGATGCACTTTTTTGTCTGTCCAGGACCGCAACATGACGACTTCACCGATTGCCAGGACCGACGCGCCCGTTGTCAGCGTCATCACCCCGACCTGGGAGCGCGAGGCCATGCTGCAGCATGCGTACCGGTCGTTCGCGCATCAGGACCTGCCGGCCTGCGAATGGATCGTGATCGACGACAGCGAGCGGCCCAGCGCATTCATGCAGGGCCTCGACGACGCGCGCGTGGTGTATCGCCATCTGCCGCAGCGCATGAGCGCCGGCGCCAAGCGCAATCTCGCGGTGGCGCTCGCGCGCGCCGAGATCATCGCCCATTTCGACGACGGCGAATACTATGCGCCGTCCTATCTGCGCACCATGTGCGCGCAGTTGACCCAGCAGCGGGCCGATTTCGTCAAGCTCAGCGCGTTCTTTCTGTATAGCCGTGTGTACGGCCAGTTCGCGTGGTGGGATTTGCTGCGCAAGAGCGGGCTGCATTTCCACTGGAGCGCGCAGCCCATGACGGCGCTCAACTTTCCCGCCGACCACAAGGCGTTCGCCAACAACCATTCCGGCTACGGCTTCAGCTACGTCTACACGAAGCGCCTGTGGGCCGCGGGCCCGTTCGAATCGTGCTCGCTCAACGAGGACGGCAAATTCCTGCAGGTCGCACTCGAGCGCGGCGCGAACCTCGCGCACTTCCCCGACGACGTCGGCCTGTGCCTGCATGTGCTGCACGGGTGCAATACGTCGGCGAGCTTTCCGCAGTACCTGCTGCCCGAAGCGCTCGTGACGCGGCATTTCCCGCAGTTCGCGCAGTTCGGCGCGACGCTGCGCGCCGCGCCGCCCGAACGGCAAGCGTGAGCGGACCCACCAGGACGCCGGCCCGTGCCGGCGCCCTGGCTCGAACCGCTGCGTCCGGCCCGCTCAGAACCCGAGCACGTTCAGCAGCACGATGTTGGCCGCGAGTATGCAGAGCCCCGTCGGCACCTGCACGCGGATCACCGCGTTCTTGTCGGGCAGCTCCAGCAGCGCGGCGGGCACGATGTTGAAATTCGCGGCCATCGGCGTCATGAGCGTGCCGCAGTAGCCCGAGAACATGCCGATCGCCGCCATCATCGCGGGATTGACGTGGAAGACGCCCACCAGCACGGGCACGCCCACGCCGCCCGCCATCACCGGAAACGCGGCGAAGCCGTTGCCCATGATCACGGTGAACAGCGCCATGCCGATGCAGTAGACGGCCACGGCCACGAAGCGCACGTCCATGTTGATGTACGAAGTGGTCACGTGCGCGACCGCCTTGCCCACGCCGGCGTCCGAGAACACGAGGCCCAGCATGCCGAGCATCTGCGGCAGCACGGCGGCCCACGACAGCGCGTCGACGAGACGGCGCGTCTCGCGCATCGACTGGCCGACGCTGTCGCGCGTGATGAGGCAGGCGATGCCGAGCGCGATCACACAGCCGATGCCGAAGCCAATCAGCGTGACGTTCTTCGGATCGACGAGCGGCGTCGTGCCCACCACGAGATGGCTGGCCGCCAGGGTGAGCACGACCGTCACGGCGGGGATCGTGAGCGCCGGCACGAAGAGCTTGTTGCCGAGGCGCTTCGCGCTCGCGAGCCGTGCCTCGAGCGAGGGCACGCTGGGCTTGCCCGCGGTCACGCCGCCAAAGCCGGCGATCAGCGCCATGGCGAGCACGAGCACGCCCGCGACTTCGGCCGGCAGGCGGTCGCCGATCAGGAAGATCAGCGCATAGAGCAGCCAGAAGCCGCCCGCCGTGAAGCGGCGCGGATGCTCGCGGTCGAGCACGATCATGCCGCCGACGATCAACAGCACGACGCCGAGCAGCCAGAAGAGCCAGTTGAGCGTGATCGTCATGCTTCGTCTCCTTCGCGATCCGGAGTGGGCGCTTTGGCGCCTGCTCCGGTCCCGGGCAGAGTCGCCGAGCCCGCGGACTGGCCCACCGCTGCGCGCCGGATGCCGCCCAGCTCGCGCTCGAGCTTGCGGTCGAGCAGCCACAGGCGCGCGCCGTGAATCAGGAACGCGCAGATCGCGGTGGGAATGCCCCAGAGCGCAACGTGGATCGGCTCGACGGAAACGCCGGCTTCCCTGAGCAGCGTGACCATCAGCACGATCGCGCCGAACGCCACGAAGATGTCCTCGCCGAAGAAGAGGCCCACGTTGTCGGTCGAGGCGGCCCAGGCGCGCAGCTTGTAGCGCACGGCGTCGGGGAGCTTGCCGAAGCGGTTCTCGGTGGCGCCTTCGGCCATCGGCGCGATCAGCGGACGCACCATCTGCGGATGGCCGCCGAGGCCCGTGAGCCCGACCGCGGCGGTCAGCTCGCGCACGAGCAGGTAGACGATCAGCAGACGCCCGGCCGTGGCCGCCTTGATCTTGCCGATCCAGATCTGCGCGCGCTCGCGCAGGCCGTGGCGCTCCGAGAGCCCGATCACGGCGAGCGGCAGCAGGATGATGAGCGGGATGTTGCGCGTCTTCATGAAGCCGGTGCCGATGGCGGCGAGGATCTTGCCGGGCGGGAACCCGGCGGCGAGGCCGGTGGCGATCGCCGCCGCGGCGACGATCAGCATCGGATTGAAGCGCAGGACGAAGCCGGCGATGATCACAGCCACCCCGATGAGCGGCCATAAGTTGACGGTGCTCTGCATCTCTTTGTCTCCATTTTTTATGTGCGTCGTTATCGCCGCGCCCCGATGCCTCATGTGCTTCGGGGCGCGGTAGTGAAACGTTGCGCGCACGCGGGTGGCGTGGCGCAGCGCTCTGACTGCCCGGCTCTTGGTGGCCCTGTTTTTGCCTCTGTGCTGCCTGTTTGCTGCTTGTGTACGGCTGATGTGCTGCTTTTGCGCTGTTGACGTGCTGCTGATGTGCTGCGAGTGTCCTTCGATGCGCGGCGCATGCACCGGCTGCTTCGCGCGATGCGCTCAGGCCTCGGTCACGCCCGCCGCGCGCACGCCGATTCCGGCCTCGTCGAGCGCCGCGCGGATGCGCCGCGCGAACTCGAGCGCGTGTGGACCGTCCCCGTGCAGGCAGATGGTCTGCGCGTTCAGCGGCACCCATGCGCCGTCCACGGCCTGCACGCGCTGCTCGCGGATCATCGCGAGCGTGCGCGCGAGCACGACGTCTTGATCGTGGAGCAGGGCGCCCGGCTCGCTGCGCGGCACGAGCGAGCCGTCGGAGCGATAGCCGCGGTCGGCGAACACTTCCTCCACGGCCACGAGCCCGGCCTCCCGCGCGGCGACCACGAGCCCGCTGCCCGCGAGCGCGAACACCGTCACCGAAGGATCGAAGTCGTGCACCGCGGAGACGATCGCGTCGGCGATCTTCGCGTCGCGCGCGGCCTGGTTGTAGAGCGCGCCATGCGGCTTCACATGCGCGATGCGCCCGCCCTCGGCCTGCGCGATCGCCGAGAGGGCGCCGAGCTGATACAGCACGCCCGCGTAGATTTCCTCGGCGGGCAAGTCCATCTCCTTGCGGCCGAAGTTCTCGGGGTCGTTGAAGCTCGGGTGCGCGCCGATCGACACGCCTTTCTCCACGGCCCAGCGCACGCACTCGCGCATCGCGTTGGCGCCGCCCGCGTGCCAGCCGCACGCAATGTTGGCCGAGCTCACGAGGTCGAGCAGCGCCTCGTCGGAGCCGCAGCCTTCGCCGAGATCGGCGTTCAGATCGATGGTCGTCATGGTGTTTCTCTCCGTATTGCCTGGCGCCCGCTCATGCCTCGTTGTGCCTGCTTGTGCCGGGTTTTGCCTGGCCGCGCAGCGCGCTCCGATGCGGTGGCCGCGCCCCGTGCCTCGCTCGCGGCCTTGCGGGTTGCCTGATAGTGATTGGATTCGCGACGTTGGGCGGCGGTGCCCGCAGCGCCGGAAGTTCGCACCGCCCGCATCATGCGCCCGAACCCTGCGCGCTCGCGCTGCGTGCGCGCCGGCTCGCGTGGCGCTCGTCCTGCATGGCGATCGCGGTATCGATCTGCTGCAAGTAGGCCCGTTCCTCCTGCAGCGCGCGGCGCGCGACGGCCGCCGTCGCCTCGACGAAGCGCAAGCCCGCCGTGAGCCGCACCTGCGCGAGCTTCCACAAGTCGGCGCGGATTATGGCGCCGATCTTCGGATAGCCGCCGGTGGTCTGCGCGTCGCTCATCAGCACGATGGGCTGGCCATTCGGCGGCACCTGGATCGTGCCGGGCAGGACGGCGTGCGAGAGCAGGTCGGTGCGCGCCGCCCGCTCGAGCGGTGTGCCCTCGAGCCGGTAGCCCATGCGGTTACTGTTGGGCGTGACGCGCCATTCGTCGGACCAGAAGGCGCGCTGCGCCTCGGGCGTGAAGCTATCGTACTCGGGGCCGCGCAGCACGCGCACGGGCGCGGCCCAGCTCACGCCGTCCGGATGGCGGCCGCGCCGGTGATGCGCCTCCTCGGGGTAGACGAAATTGCACAGGGCGGGCGCCTTCACGCCGAACGGCGGCGCGCCGGGCGCGAGCGACACGCGCTCGCCGCCCGCCGCGAACGAGGCGCCAATGGCGAGGCGGTCGCCGTCCTTGAGCGCGCGGCCCGCGAGCCCGCCGAAGCCGGCCGCGAGGTCGGTGCTGCGCGAGCCGAGCATCGGCAGGACGTCGATGCCGCCCGCGACGCACACATAGGCGCGCATGCCGCGCTTCGCGCCACTGAGCATGAGCTCTTCGCCCGCCGCGACCGGCAGGCTCCACCACGACCACACCGGCTTGCCGCCGAGCGTCGCGCCGAATTCGGTGCCGGTGATGGCCACGCGCGTCGCGCGCGCGAAGCGCAGCGCCACCGGGCCGAAGGTGATTTCGAGCCCCGCCGCGTCGTGCCGGTTGCCGACGAGGCGGTTGCCCACCTCGATCGCGAGCGTGTCGAGGGCGCCGCCGGTGGCGACGCCGAGATGCCGGAATCCGGGCCGGCCGAGATCCTGGACCGTGGTGAGCAGGCCTGCGCGCAGGACTTCGATCATGCGTGGGTCTCCTCGACGGGGGTTTCGCTGAGGCTCGCGATGACGAAGCGCACGCGGTCGCCGGGCATCAGCAGCGTGGGCGGATTGCGCGCGGGATCGAACAGGGCGAGCGCGGTGCGGCCGATCAGCTGCCAGCCGCCAGGCGCCTGCGCGGGATAGATCCCGGTCTGCTCGCCGCCGATGCCGACCGACCCGGCGGGCACGGCCAGGCGCGGCTCGCGCCGGCGCGGCGTGTGGAGCGCGGCGTCGAGTCCGCCGAGATAGGCGAAGCCCGGCTGAAAGCCGAGGAAGAACACGGTGTAGACGCCGGCCGCGTGACGCGCGGCGACGTCGGCGGGCGCGAGCCCGGTGTGTTGCGCGACGGCGGCGAGATCGGGGCCCGCCGCGCCGCCGTAGCTCACCGGGATCTCGACTTCACGGCCCTCGGGCGCGCCCTGCGCGGCATCCTCTGCCTCGTGCCATGCTGCTTCGAGCGTGGCGGCGAGCGCCTCGGCTTTGGCGGCGAGCGCATCGAAGGTGATCGTCAGATTGTTCATGCCGGGCACGACTTCGCGCACGGCGTCCCAGCCGCGCGCGCGCGCGGCCACGGCCCAGATGCGGCGCTGGACCTCGAGCGTGGCGGGCGGCGGGGTCTCGCAGACGAGAGCCTCGTCGCCGAGGAAGTAAATACGGGGAACAGGATGGCGCATGATTTCAGGGGCCGGCGACGGACTTTTGTCAGTGTACATTCTCGACAATTTATCGATAAATTCTCAATGAGCGTTTGTGCCAGGCGCGACGCGCGTACGACCTCACTACACTGGCGGCACACCGTTTCGACCACAGGTTTGAGTCATGTCGCGCCAGCCGACCAAGATCGTTTCGTCCGAGCATCTCGTCTCCGAGACGAGCGCCGAGCTCTCCGAGCTCGAGTACGCGCTCATCATGGCAAGCAATGCGTTCAACCGCTGGATGGTGCGCTGCATGTCGGCGGCGGGCGCAAAAGACATGACGCCGATCGAGGTGTCGCTGCTCCATCACGTGGGTCACCGCGAGCGCCGCAAGAAGCTCGCCGACATTTGCTTCGTGCTCAATATCGAGGATACGCACGTCGCCACCTATGCGCTCAAGAAGCTGGTCGCCCGGGGCCTCGTTGAGAGCGAGAAAAGCGGCAAGGAAGTGTTCTTTGCGGTGACGCCGGCGGGACGCGAGCTGTGCCTGCGCTATCGCGACGTGCGCGAGAGTTGCCTGATCGCCACGCTCAAGGAGAGCGGCCTCACCAATCAGCAGATCGGCGATGCGGCGCAATTGATGCGCAATGCGTCAGGGCTCTACGACACGGCGGCGCGTGCGGCGGCCTCGCTCTGAGCCGTTGGCGCCGCAGCGCGCAACGCAACGCGCACCTCAACACGCACTTCGGCGCGCAACTCAGCGCGTAGCGAGACGTCCCGCGAGATGCGCGCCGGCTTCGGTGACCACGGCGTCGAGCGGCAAGTCGTGCGCGCCGCGCTCGGGCACGCCCTCGTCGATGCGGCACGCTTCATAGGCGATGCCCACAGTGAGCGGCAACGTCTCGCCGGGCCAGGCGGCGAGCGTGCGGTCGTAATAGCCGCCGCCATAGCCGAGCCGGTAGCCGTCCAGGTCGAATCCGAGGCAAGGCACGAGCAGCAAGTCGGGCAGGGCCGCTTCCGGCGAGGCCGGCTCGGGAATGCCGTGATGGCCTTCGCGCATCGGCGCGCCCGGGGTCCAGAAGTAGAAGTGCAGCGGCGTGTGGCGCTCGGGAATGGCGGGCAGCGACGCGCGGCGCGATGCATCGGCGGCGAGCCAGGAAGCGATCCATTCGCGCGCGTCGAACTCCCCGGGCAAGGGCCAATAAAAGCCGATCGAACGCGGTGCGACGCGGCCGATCAGGGTATCGAGATGAGCGCTCAGCGCCGCATTGGCGCTCGCCCCGGAAGCCGCCGCCAGACGCACTGCGCGAAGTCGTGTACGCCACGCCTTTTTGGATTCGGCCGTGGGGTTGCATGCTATGCTTGGGTTCACCTCGCGCTCCAGAAATAACGATGTCCAAACGCCTTGTCCGAGTATATCGCGCGGTCGGTCTTGCACTGGCCGCCGCGGCACTCGTCGCATGCAGCACGGCCGATGCCGTGAGGCCTGTCGCCCTGCCAGTGGGGGCCGCGCTGGCGCCCGACGATCAAACCTTCATCCAGCTTCGCGAAGCCGCGCGCAATAACGACGCTGCGCGCGCCGCGCAACTCGCTGCGACGATTCCGGATTATCCCGCGCCGTCCTACCTCGAATACTTCCAGTTGAAACCGCAACTGTTCGATTCGCAGGGCCACGCGCGCGTGGACGCTCCTGACGCGCCGGTGCTTTCGTTCCTGCAGCGTCACGACGGCGAGGCCATCGCCGACCGCCTGCGCAACGACTATCTGCTCGTGCTGGGCGCGCGCCACGACTGGACGAATTTCGACAAGCAGTATCCGCGCTTCGTGCTCAACGACGACACGCAGGTGAAGTGCTACGCGCTGGAGTCGCGCGCGGCGCGCGGCGACAACGTCGCCAACGACGCGCGGGCGCTGCTCACCGAGCCGCGCTATTACGGCGACGGCTGCGTCGACCTCATCACCGCGCTCGCCATCAAAGGCCAGTTCTCGGACGACGATGTCTGGCAGCAGATCCGCCTCGCCTACGAACAGAACCAGACCTCGACGGGCGCGAAGCTGCTCGACGGCCTCGCGCAGCGTCCCGACCCCACGGCGTTCAGCGAGGCGGTCAGCACGCCGCCGCTCACGCTCGCGCGCGGCGTGGGTGCGGACCCGCAATCGCATCAGCTCGCGCTGCTCGCGCTCACCGTGATGGCGCGCAACGACCCCGCCGTGGCGGCCACCACGTTCGCGGCGGTCGCGCCTTCGCTCACGTCGCCCGAGCGCGCGATCGGCTGGGGCACGATCGGCTATCAGGCCGCGCTCAAGCGCATGCCGGGCGCGCTCGACTGGTATCGCCTCTCGGCCAACGCGCCGCTTTCGTATCCCGCCTACGAATGGCGCACGCGCGCGGCGCTGCTCGGCGGCGACTGGACCATGGTGCGCTGGTCGATCGAGCAGATGCCCGCGGCGCTGCGCGCGCAGCCCGCGTGGGTCTATTGGCACGCGCGCGCGCTCAAGCAGGCGGGCCAGGCCGATCTGGCGAACCAGGAGTTCGCGTCGATCTCGCAGGGCTATAACTTCTACGGCCAGCTCGCGACCGAAGAGCTCGGCCAGAAAATCACCATTCCGCCGAAGACCACGGTCAGCGACGCCGAAATCGCCCAGGTCGCGCAAACGCCGGGCTTTGCACTCGCGCAGCGCTTCTATGCGCTGAACCTGCGCCTCGAAGGCAACCGCGAATGGAACTGGCCGCTGCGCGGCATGAGCGATCGCCAGCTGCTGGCCGTCGCCGAATATGCCAGGCGCATCCAGCTGCTCGACCGCACCGTCAACACGGCCGACCGCACACAGACCGAGCACGACTTCTCGCTGCGCTATATCGCGCCGTTCCGCGACGTGGTGGAGCGCGACGCGCAAACCAACGGCCTTGACGTCGAATGGGCCTACGGCCTCATTCGCCAGGAGTCGCGCTTCATCCTGAACGCGCGCTCGGGCGTGGGGGCGAGCGGCCTCATGCAGATCATGCCGGCCACGGCGCAGATGGTGGCCAAGAAGATCGGCATTGGTCCGCTCTCGAACGATCAGCTCAACGACCTGAACACCAATATCCTGCTCGGAACGAACTATTTGTCGATGATCTACAATCAGTTCGACGGCTCCGCCGTGCTCGCCACCGCGGGCTACAACGCCGGACCGGGGCGCCCGCGCCAGTGGCGTGCTTCCTTGCCGCGCGGCGTCGAGGGCGCCATCTTCGCGGAAACCATCCCGTTCCAGGAAACCCGCGATTACGTGAAAAACGTGTTGTCGAACACGGTCTACTATGCGGCGCTGTTCGAAGGCCGTCCGCAATCGCTGAAGGCGCGTCTCGGCTATATCTCGCCGCTGCAGTGAGCGTCATGCGGCGCTGCTCGCGTGAGCCGCGCCGCTGGACGTAACCGCCCCCGTGCGGTCCCCGGCGCGTGGCGCGGGCGTGAAGCACGAGAGTGCACGAGGAGGTCGAAGATGAGACATCAAGCCATCGCGGTCATCGGCGGTTCGGGATTCATCGGCAGCCACCTCGTCAACGCGCTCGTCGAGGCGGGCAAGGACGTGCGCGTCGCCACCCGGCGGCGCACCCATGCCCGCCACCTCACCCTGCTTCCCGTCGACGTAATCGAGGCCGACGTGACCGATCCGGTCGCGCTCGCGAGCCTCGTCGAAAACGTCGACGCCGTCATCAATCTCGTCGGCACGCTCAATGGCGGGCACGGCACGCCCTACGGCCCCGGCTTCGCGAAGCTGCACGTCGAGCTGCCCACCAAGATCGTCGCCGCCTGCGAGGGCAAGGGCGTGCACCGCTTGATCCACGTGAGCGCGATTGGCGCCGACCCGCGCGGGCCGAGCATGTATCTGCGCTCGAAAGGCGACGGCGAGAAGGCCGTGCACGCCTCCACCTCGCTGGCCACGACGATCTTGCGTCCGTCCGTCGTGTTCGGCCCCGACGACACCTTTCTCAACCGCTTCGCGGTGCTGCAAAAGCTCTTCCCGATGATCCCGCTCGGCATGCCGGACGCGAAGTTTCAGCCTGTCTATGTCGGCGACGTGTCGAAGGCGATCGTCAATGTGCTCGATCTCGACGCCGCGAGCGGGCACACTTATGAAATCGGCGGCCCGACGGTCTACACGCTCGAGCAGCTGGTGCAGTACTGCGGCGACGTGGTGGGCCGTCACGCGCGCATCATGCGGCTGCCCGATGCGTTCGCGTGGCTGCAGGCGCTCTCGTTCGAAATGGCGCCCGGCGTGCCGGTGCTCACGCGCGACAATCTCGATTCGATGAAAGTCGACAGCGTGCTCAGCGGGCCGCTCGCGCCCGAGCTGGGCGTGGAGCCCGCGAGCATCGAGACGATCGCGCCGCTCTATCTCGCCGATGCCTCGCTGCGCTCGCGCCTGAACATCTTCCGGGCTAGCGCGCACAGGTAGGGGCAACGCCGCGCGCGCAGCCGGCAGCAACATCGCTGTACCCACGAAGCGGGCCACGAAACCTGGCGTGAAGCCGGGCGCGTGGCGCTTTCCAACCTTGACTCTTTATTCAACGGTAAATATGAAGCTCGTCATTGGAGACAAGAACTACTCGTCGTGGTCGATGCGCCCCTGGGTGCTGATGACGCATTTCGGCCTTCCGTTCGAAGAGGTGCTGATCGAGCTCGACCGGCCCGAAACGAAGGGCGCGATTCTCGAGTTCTCGGCGTCGGGCAAGGTGCCTTGCCTCATCACCGACGACGGCCTCGCCGTGTGGGACTCGCTCGCGATCGCCGAAACGCTCGCCGAGCGCTTCCCGCAGCACGCCCTGTGGCCGCGCGACGCGAACGCGCGCGCGCGAGCGCGCAGCGTGAGCGCGGAAATGCATTCGAGCTTCGTCGATCTGCGCTCGAACATGCCGATGGCGATCCGCACCTCGAAGCCGGGCGCGGGCGCCACGCCCGGCACGCTCGCCGACATCGCGCGCATCGACTCGCTGTGGAGCGCCTGTCTCGACGCCAGCGGCGGCCCGTTCCTGTTCGGCGAATTCAGCATCGCCGATGCGATGTACGCGCCCGTCGTGATGCGCTTTAACAGCTACGCACCGCAGCTCTCGCCGAAGGCGGCCGCCTACGCGGCGCGCGTGACGGCGGCGCCGGCCGTGGCAGCGTGGATCGAGGCCGCGCGCAAGGAAACCCGTCGCATCGAACACGACGAACCCGACGCATGAAGATCTACGTGGTAGGCGGCGCGATCCGCGACGAGATGCTGGGCCTGGCCGTGCGCGACCGCGATTACGTGGTCGTGGGCGCGACGCCCGAGCAGATGGCCGCGCAGGGCTATCGTCCGGTGGGCAAGGACTTTCCGGTGTTCCTGCATCCGCAGACGCAGGAGGAGTACGCGCTCGCGCGCACCGAGCGCAAGACGGCCGCGGGCTATCACGGCTTCCAGTTCTTCTACGCGCCCGACGTCACGCTCGAGGAAGATCTCGCGCGCCGCGATCTCACGATCAACGCGATGGCGCGCGAGGTCCAGCCCGGCGGCGTGCTGACCGGGCCCGTGGTCGATCCGTTTGGCGGTGCGAACGATTTGCGCGAGCGCGTGTTCCGCCACGTGAGCGAGGCGTTTCTCGAAGACCCGGTGCGCATCCTGCGAGTGGCGCGCTTTGCGGCGCGCTTCGCCGATTTCACGGTCGCGCCCGAGACCATGGCGCTCATGCAGTCGATGGTGGCCTCGGGCGAAGTCGACGCGCTCGTGCCCGAGCGCGTCTGGCAGGAAGTCTCGCGCGGGCTCATGGAAGACAAGCCCTCGCGCATGTTCGCGGTGCTGCGCGAATGCGGCGCGCTCGCGCGCGTGCTGCCCGAGGTGGACAGTCTCTTCGGCGTGCCGCAGCGCGCCGACTATCACCCCGAGGTCGATACCGGCATCCACGTGATGATGGTGATCGACCATGCCGCCGCGCAGGGTTATGCGCTGCCGGTGCGCTTCGCGGCGCTCACGCACGATCTCGGCAAGGCCACCACGCCCGAGGACGTGCTGCCGCGCCACATCGGCCACGAAGGGCGCAGCGTCGACCTCCTCAAGCCGTTGTGCGAGCGCCTGCGCGTACCCAACGAATGCCGCGATCTCGCGCTGCTCGTGGCGCGCGAGCACGGCAACGTGCATCGCGTGATGGACATGGGCGCGGCCGCGCTCGTGCGCATGCTCGAGCGCAGCGACGCCCTGCGCAAGCCCGCGCGCTTCGCCGAAGCGCTACAGGCCTGCGAGGCAGATTTGCGCGGGCGCCTGAACTGGGAAAACGCGCCTTATCCGCAGGCGGAGCGGCTGCGCGTGGCGCTCACCGCGGCGCGCGGCGTGGACGCGGGCGCGATCGCGCGCACGATCACCGAAGCGGGCGCGGGCAACAACGCCGCGGAGAAGATCAAGGAAGCGGTGCATCGCGCGCGCGTTGGCGCGGTGGAAGAAGCGCTGCCCGCCGGGTGACGAGGCGTGACACGTTGAAGCTCGAAACGGCGCACCTGTGCGCCGTTTCCACGTCTGGCGCCCATCTTGGCACCTGCCGTGTCAGAATCGTCGAGCGCTCAGAGCGCGCGCACGAGAAACGAAAGCGCCATCGAGAGCACGAGCGTCGACATGAACGGCAGCGGATATTCGCGGCCAAAGATGCGCAGCGTGATATCGCCGGGCAGCCGGCCGATGCCGAGCTTCCTGAGCCACGGCTGCGCGCTGGAGAGAATCGCAACGGCGATAAAGGTGGTCAGGAACCAGCGGATCATGGTCGGCCCGTAGTGGTTGGATGACGCTCAGAGCGTGTGGCTGCGGTCGCCGCGCGCGAAGGCGGCGATCGTCGCATCGATGCCGCGCGAGAACGCGATCACCTTGAAGAGCTCGCCCATCTCCGCCTCCGAGACGAGCTTCTGCACCGCGTTCGCAGCCGGCAAAAAGCGCGCGGCGTCGTGCGGATCGATCTCGCCCAGCACCTCGGTAATGCCGGCGTTCATCAGGAAGCGCGCCTGCGAGGTATACCCGAGCAGGTCCGCGCCCGCTTCGACGCCGGCCTGCGCGATGCCGCTGAATTCCACGTGCGCGGTGATGTCCTGCAGGCCGGGGTAGAGGAACGGGTCGCCGTGTGCGCGGTGGCGATAGTGGCACATCAGCGTGCCTTGCACGCGCTGCGGATGGTAGTACTCGCCGCGCGGAAAACCATAGTCGATGAAAAACGCCGCGCCGCGCACGAGCATCGTGCAGATCGTGCGCGTGAAGGCGAGCGCGGCCTCGTGCGTTTCCGTCACGTAGTCTTCGCTGCCCTCGATGTCCGCGAGCACGCTGCCGGGCACGCTCTGCGCCCAGTCGGCGTCGAGTCCGCTCATGGCGGGCTGGTCCGCGAACTGGAATGCGCCGTCGCCGTTCACGCTCACACCGCGCTCGTGCCACACGGCGTCCTTGCGCGCGAAGAGGCGCACCGGCATCGCGTCGAGCACTTCGTTGCCGATCACCACGCCTTCGAACTGCGCGGGCAGCGCGTCGAGCCACTGCACGCGAGCGGCCAGATGCGGCGCGAGTCGCTCGATCGTTTCGCGCTGGCGTTCGCGCAACTCGCCCGAAAGATCGACGATGGCGTACGTGTCGAACGGCACGCCCAGCGCCTCGAGCGCGAGCATCACGCCCGCCGCGAGCCGCCCCGTGCCTGCGCCGAATTCCATGAGCGCGCGCGTGCCGCTTGCCGCGAGCGCTTCGCCCACGGCGCGCGCGAGCGTGGCCGCGAAGAGCGGCGACATTTCGGGCGCGGTCACGAAGTCGCTGCCATCGTCGGCGAACAGCCCGAACTTGCGCGCGCCACCGCTGTAATAGCCGAGCCCCGGCGCGTAGAGCGTGCGCTCCATATAGCGGTCGAACGGCAGCCAGCCGCCCGCCGCGGCGACGTCGGCGCGCAGGGCTGCGGCGAGCGCCTCGGACTGCGCGAGCGCGATCGGCTCGGGAACAGGTAAACTAGCGGGTTCGTGAGCTTTCGGATTCATCCCGGCATTGTAAATGAGCGCAATCGGCGCAACATCGGGCATCGGCCCGTCCGGCGGGGCCTCGAACGCGGCTGGGCACGATGCGCCGCGCACGGCCCAGGGCAAATTGACATCCGACCCCGCATCGAACGTGAACCCGTCATCTGAATCGCACGCGCATTCGAGCGCCCGCGCGGCGGCGCGCGTGATCCTCGTGACCGGCGGCGCGCGCCGCATCGGCCGTGCGTTTTCGCTGGGCTTTGCCGAGCACGGTTGGGACGTCGCGGTGCATTACGGCGATTCGCAAGCGGAGGCCGATGAGGTCGTCGAGCAGATTCGCGCCATGGGCCGCCGTGCGGTCGCGTTGCACGCCGACCTGGCCAACGAGGCGCAAGTGGCGCGCCTCGTGCCGGATTGCGCCGCGGCGCTCGGCCTGCCCGCGTGCGTGCTGAACAATGCGTCGCGCTTCGAGGAGGACACGGCGCGCGACGTCGGCTATGCGAGGCTGCAGCATCTGATGGCGATCAACGTGGGCGCGCCGCTCGTGCTCGCGCGCATGCTGTGGGAAGCGACGCCCGAAGCCGCGCTGCAGGACGAATCGCTGCGGACCTGTGTGATCAACGTGCTGGATCAGAAGCTGTACAACATGAATCCGGACTACTTGTCGTACACGCTGACCAAGGCCGCGTTGCAGAATGCCACTGTCGCGCTTGCCCAAGCGCTTGCGCCGAAAATGCGCGTGGTGGGTCTCGCGCCCGGCCTCACGCTGCAGTCGGGCGACCAGACGCCGGAGAGCTTCACCGCCGCGCACAAGGTCACGCCGCTCGGCCGCGCGTCGCGTCCCGCCGATCTCGTGGAGGCCGCGCTGTATCTCGCGCAGGCTTCGGGTGTGACCGGCTCGACGCTGGTGGTCGACGGCGGCCAGCACCTCGTGCCGCTGCCGCGCGACGTGATGTTTTTGACGGGCGCCTGAGCGTCGAAGGCGCCGGTTGCGTCGGTCATTAAAAGTGACCGAATGAAATGCAACTAAATGCAATTGCCGTTGCCCGTCCACACGCGCATGCGAGCATGCGCCGGAGCGGGCAGGGGCAGCCGGGCTGCGACGCAGCCTCGCAAAGACGATGGCGAGGCCGGCCCCAAAAAGGCTGAAAAAGACCGAAAGGGCCGATAAAGCCTGAGGCGCCCCCAAGGCCCGCTGGCAAAAGAATCAACCGGACCCCTGGGCCCGGACCCGCGCGAGGGCGCGCGCCATGCCGCCGCCCGCACGCTTTGAAGATCAACCGCATGACCCGCCGGGCGCTGGCGCCCGTGCGCCAGGCAACGCACGCTTTTATCGACTGGAACGAACATGTCCGCCGTACTCCTGCATCCCCGGCTCGCCGACTGCCGCCGGCTCTTCTTGCGCAACTACGAAGTGCACATCAACATCGGTGTGCATGACTTCGAAAAACGCGGCGAACAACGCGTCGTCATCAACGTCGACCTGTTCGTTCCGCTCGCGTCGACCACGCCGCACGAAGACAAGCTGCGCGAAGTCGTCGATTACGACTTCATGCGCGCGACCGTCGCCGCACGCGTGGGCCAGGGCCATATCCATCTGCAGGAGACGCTCTGCGACGACCTCGCCGCTGCGCTGCTCTCGCACGAGCTGGTGCGCGCCGTGCGCGTGTCGACCGAAAAGCCCGACGTGTATCCGGACTGCGACGCGGTGGGCGTCGAGGTCTTTCGCATCAAAGAGGACTGATTCATGAACGCCCCCGAAACGCTCGCCGCCGCGCAGGCCGCGAGCACCGAAGTAAGCCCGGAAGCGAGCCCCGAAGCCGCGGCCGACGCTTCCTCCGCAGACACTGGCCGCCGCGCGCTCACGCGCCGCGAGCAGAAGGAAGCCTACGAGAACAACAAGTTGTTCAAGCGCATCGTGCGCCAGGTCGGCGAGGCGATCGGCGACTACAACATGATCGAGGAAGGCGACAAGGTCATGGTGTGCCTCTCGGGCGGCAAGGACAGCTATGCGCTGCTCGACGTCCTGATGCGCCTGCGCGAGCGCGCGCCGATCAACTTCGAGATCGTCGCGGTGAACCTCGACCAGAAGCAGCCCGGCTTTCCCGAGCACGTGCTGCCGGCCTACCTCGACAAGGTGGGCGTGCCGTACCACATCGAGAATCAGGACACCTACAGCATCGTCAAGCGCCTCGTGCCCGAGGGCAAGACCACCTGCTCGCTGTGCTCGCGCCTGCGCCGGGGCATTCTGTACCGCGTGGCGGGCGAGCTCGGCGCGACCAAGATCGCGCTCGGCCACCATCGCGACGACATCCTCCAGACGCTGCTCCTGAACCTGTTCTACGGCGGCAAGCTCAAGGGCATGCCGCCCAAGCTGCAGTCGGACGACGGCAAGAACATCGTGATCCGGCCGCTCGCCTACGTGAAGGAAACCGATCTGGAGAAGTACGCCGAGCTGCGCGAATTCCCGATCATTCCGTGCAACCTGTGCGGCAGCCAGCCTAATCTCAAGCGCGCGGAAATGAAGGCGCTGATCCGCGAGTGGGACAAGCGCTTCCCGGGCCGCGTGGAGAACATGTTCAACGCGCTCGGCAATGTCGTGCCTTCGCACCTGATGGACGCCACGCTGTTCGGCTTCAAGGATCTGCGCACGACGGGCGTGGCCGACCCGGCAGGCGATATCGCGTTCGACGAGGAGCCGTGCTCGACCGACTCGCCCGCCGGCGACGGCGCGGCGCTGAAGTTCACGCCGCTCGACGAGCTCTGAAACAGGCCGCAGGCGGCGTAGCTTCGGCGCTGCTTGCAAAACCGAGTCGGACCCCAAGGCGGCCAACGAGGGCCGCCTTTTTTGCGCCTGTCGCAAGTGTGTAAAAGAGTGTTCGGCGCCGGGGCAAACGCCCGCCGGCAGGCGGTGTTGGGGATACCCCCCATGCTAAAATCGTGCGCTTCATTCCCTCTTAAGTCACCGATGCAATGAACATCGTGATCCTCGCGGCAGGCATGGGCAAACGCATGCACTCCGCACTGCCGAAAGTGCTCCATCCGCTCGCCGGCCAGCCGCTTCTCTCGCACGTCATCGACACCGCTCGCAGCCTTTCGCCCACGCGCCTCGTGGTCGTGATCGGCCATGGCGGCGAAGCCGTGCGCGCCGCCGTTGCCGCACCCGATGTGCAGTTCGCCGTGCAGGAGCAGCAGCTCGGCACGGGCCACGCGCTCGCGCAGGCGCTGCCGTTGCTCGATGTGAATCAGCCCACGCTGGTACTCTACGGCGACGTGCCGCTCACGCGCGCCTCCACGCTCAAGCGCCTCACCGATGCCGCGGCCAAAGCCGGCCAAAACGGACACAAGGCAGGCTACGGCATCCTCACCGTGACGCTCGACGATCCGACCGGGTACGGCCGCATCGTGCGCGGCGCGACCGGCCAGGTGCTGCGCATCGTCGAGCAGAAGGACGCGAGCGACGACGAACGCCTCATCGACGAAATCAACACCGGCATCGTCGTGACGCCCACCGCGCCGCTGGCGGGCTGGCTCGCGGCGCTCGGCAACGACAACGCACAGGGCGAGTACTACCTCACCGATGTCGTGGAAGCAGCGATCGCGGCGGGTCATCCGGTCGTCACCGCGCAGCCTGATGCGGAGTGGGAGACGCTCGGCGTGAACAGCAAGCAGCAGCTCGCCGAGCTCGAGCGCGTGTACCAGCGCAACGCCGCCGATGCGCTGCTCGCCGCCGGCGTGACGCTCGCGGACCCCGCGCGCTTCGACCTGCGTGGCTCGATCAGCTGTGGGCGCGACGTGTTCATCGACGTGAACTGCGTGTTCGAAGGCCTGGTGACGCTGGCCGATAACGTGCGCATCGGCCCGAACTGCGTGATCCGCGACGCCGTGATCGGCGCGGGCACGCGCGTGGATGCGTATACGCATATCGAGAGCGCGACGGTTGGCGCGCAGGCCGTGCTCGGTCCCTACGCGCGTCTGCGCCCGGGCGCGCAGCTCGCCGACGAAGTGCACGTGGGCAACTTCGTCGAGGTGAAGAACGCGAACATCGGCCACGGCTCGAAGGCCAACCACCTGAGCTACGTAGGCGACGCCGACGTGGGCGCGGGCGTGAACATCGGCGCGGGCACCATCACCTGCAATTACGACGGCGCGAACAAGCACCGCACGGTGATTGAGGACAACGTGTTCGTAGGCTCCGATACGCAGCTCGTCGCGCCCGTGCGCGTGGGCCGCGGCGTGACCATCGCGGCGGGCACGACAGTGTGGAAGGACGTGCCCGAAGACACGCTCGTGCTCAACGAAAAGACTCAGATCGCGAAAACCGGCTACGTTCGGCCGGTGAAGCACAAACGCTGAAAGAACAGCTGAACAGCAGGACATTCCGGGCGCCGCGCGCGTGAGCATTCATCGCAGCGCGGCGCCCCGCCTCTCATTGCAAAGGACCGAACTCCATGTGCGGCATCGTCGGCGCAGTTGCGCAACGTAATATCGTTCCCGTTCTCATCGAAGGCCTGCGGCGGCTCGAATACCGCGGCTACGACTCGTGCGGCGTGGCCATCGTCACGGCCGAGGGCCCGCAGCGCGTGCGCAGCGTCGCGCGCGTGGCCGAGCTCGACGAGCAGGCGCGCGAGACGCGTTTCGAAGGCGTCACGGGCATCGCGCACACGCGCTGGGCCACGCACGGCGCGCCCACGGTGAACAACGCGCACCCGATCTTCTCGAGCAATGCGCTGGCGATCGTGCACAACGGCATCATCGAGAACTACGAGTCGCTGCGCGAGATGCTGCGCGGCAAGGGCTACGAGTTCGTCTCGCAGACCGACACCGAAGTCATCGCGCACCTGATCCACAGCCTGTACAAGGGCGACCTGTTCGCCGCCGTGCGCGAAGCCGTGCAGCAGCTCTCGGGCGCCTATGCGATCGGCGTGGTGCACAAGGACCAGCCGCACACGGTGGTGGGCGCGCGTGCGGGCTCGCCGCTCGTGGTGGGCTATGGCGAGGGCGGCAACTTCATCGCCTCGGACGCGCTCGCGATTGCGGGCAGCGCGAACCGCGTCAGCTATCTGGAAGAGGGCGACGTCTGCGAGATCTCGCTCGAAGGCGTGCGCATCGTCGATCGCGCGGGCCACCCGGCCGAGCGCCCGGCGCGCGACGTGCAGGCCTATAGCGGCGCGGTCGAGCTCGGCCCGTATCGCCACTACATGCAAAAGGAGATCTTCGAGCAGCCGCGCGCGATCTCCGACACGATTCCCGCCGATGTCGCCTTCGATCCCGTCCAGTTCGGCGAAAACGCGGGCGAGGTGTTCAAGGGCATCGACAGCATCCTGATTCTCGCGTGCGGCACGAGCTACTACGCGGGGCTGACCGCGAAGTACTGGCTCGAATCGATTGCGAAGATCCGCACCGAAGTCGAGATCGCGAGCGAGTACCGCTATCGCGAGTCGGTGCCCAATCCGCGCTCGCTCGTGGTGACGATCTCGCAGTCGGGCGAAACCGCCGACACGCTCGCGGCGCTCAAGCACGCGCAGTCGCTCGGCATGGAGCACACGCTCGCGGTCTGCAACGTGGCGACGAGCGCGATGGTGCGTCTCACGGAACTGAAATTCCTCACGCACGCGGGGCGCGAGATTGGCGTGGCGTCGACCAAAGCGTTCACGACGCAGCTGGTGGGCCTGTTCATTCTAGCGGTGACGCTGGGCAAGCTGCGCGGCCACGTGGATGCGCAGCAGGAAGCGGCGTACCTGAAGGAGCTGCGCCACCTGCCGGCGGCGCTCAACGGCGTGCTGGCGCTGGAGCCGCAGATCATCGCTTGGTCGCAGGAGTTCGCGCGCAAGGAAAACGCGCTGTTCCTCGGGCGCGGGCTGCACTATCCGATCGCGCTCGAAGGCGCGCTCAAGCTCAAGGAAATCTCGTACATCCACGCCGAGGCCTATCCGGCGGGCGAACTCAAGCACGGGCCGCTCGCTCTCGTGACGGAGGCGATGCCGGTGGTGACGGTCGCGCCGAACGACGCGCTGCTGGAGAAGCTCAAGTCGAACATGCAGGAAGTGCGCGCGCGCGGCGGCCGTCTCTACGTGTTCGCCGATGCCGATACGCATATCGCGAGCGAAGAGGGCATCCACGTGATCCGCATGCCGGAGCACTACGGCCAGCTCTCGCCGATCCTGCACGTGGTGCCGCTGCAGTTGCTCGCGTATCACACGGCCTGCACGCGCGGCACCGATGTGGACAAGCCACGCAACCTCGCGAAATCGGTGACGGTGGAGTAAGCAGCGAGGGCGCGGCAAACCTCGCCGCGCCCTCGCCAGAGCTCACCCCGCTCACATCCCTCAAGACATCCGCATCTCGGGGCGCGTGCGCCCCCATCTCCCGCCTTCTTAATCGTCGTCGTCGTCGTCGTGATGGTGCTTGTGCCAGCCGCGATGGCGTCCGTGATCGTGGTCACGGTGGTCCCAGTCGTCATCGTCACGATAGCCGTAGCCATAACCATAACCATAACCATAGGCCGGTGCCGCATAGGCGGGCGCGGCGTACGCGACCGGGGCGTCCTCGTAGACCACGGGCGGCGGCGCCGCGTAGACCGGCGCAACAGGCACGCCGAGCATCACGCTCAGGTCGGTATGCGCCGACGCCTGGCCGCACGCCGCGGCGAGGGTCACTCCGAGAGCGGAGAGAATCAGTGCGCGTTTCATGGTGCTTCCTCGTCCTTTGTCATCATGTGTCCGGACGCGGCGATGCGTCCGAGAATGGCGGGATACTAGAGACTGGAATCGCTCCAAGGTGCTACGGCATACGCTCTGCTGTAACCGTCTGTAAAAATCCCGCGGCGCGCGGTTTGCCTGCGCACGTGCCGCCGCCCACTGCCGCAAGACGGGACGCGGCGTCATAATGGCGCCGATCGAATCCAGGAGATGAAAGTGGCCGATTTGGAGCAACCCCGACAGGCATCCGGGCAGCCAGCTCGTCAGGAGGGCCGCTTGCCCCGTCTGTACGTGTTTTCTGGCGCGGGGCTCTCGGCGGAAAGCGGGATCTCGACGTTTCGCACGGGCGACGGCATCTGGACGCACGCGAGCATCGACGAGGTCTGCAACTACCACACGTGGCGCCGCAACCGGCCCGCGGTGTTCCGCTTTTATAACCAGCGCATTGCAGAGTGCTCGGGCGCACGCCCGAACGATGCCCATCGCCTGCTCGCGCAGTGGCAGAACACGTGGGGCACGGAGCGCGTGCACCTCGTCACGCAAAACATCGACGACATGCTCGAGCAGGCCGGCGCGCGCCAGGTCACGCATCTGCACGGCGACATGATTTCGCTGCTCTGCACCGACTGCGACTATCGGTTCCCGAGCGGCGGCGGCGCGCTCGATCCCGGCGCTGCCTGTCCGTCGTGCGGCCAGGTGGACAGCGTGAAGCCGGGCGTCGTGTTCTTCAACGAAGCCGCTCCCGAGTACGAGACGCTCTGGCGCATTCAGCAGGCCATGACCGACGACGATCTGTTCATTGCCGTGGGCACGGCGTTCGAAGTGATTCCACCCGAGCGGCTGCTGCCGCCCACGCGCTACGGCCGTTACGCGCGCAATATGCTCGTCGATCCCGCGCCGCGCCGCACGGAGTTCTTTGGCGTCGTCGAGCACGAGCCGGCGACCGTCGGCTTGCGCCACCTCGAACCGGCCATCGAGCGGATGATGGAAGGCGGCTAGCGCAGCCGCGCTCGGATCGCCTCAAGGGCGTGCTGGCTTCGCGGCCGCACGCCTTTTTTGTTGCCTTCTTTTGTCGCCTTCAACAGGGCCCCACGAACCATGAACATCTCGAAGCAGATCGTCGGCTATCTGCACTCGCGCGCGCTCGTGCTCGCGAGCATCGAAACCTGCACGGCCGGAGCGATGTCGGCCATGCTCGCCGACGTGGCGGGCGCGCACGGATGCCTCGATATCGGCGTCATCGTGCATACGCACGCTGCATTGGCGGGGTTGCCAGGCACGCTCGCACAAGCGGCGGTGGAGACGGATGTGCCGCCAGGTGAGCCACTCGCCCGCACGCTGGCCGAAGCGCTGCTCGTGCAGCGCGCAGGGCACGCGAACGTGGCGCTCGCAAGCATCGGGTGGCTGGCGCCGGAGCAGGAGGGCAGGGCGCCAGCCACGCATAGCTTTGCATGGGCGTGCATGCATCGCGGCGCGGTGGTTTCGGCAAGCGAGACCGTGCTCTTTTCCGGGCGTCGCGCGGAGATCAGGCGTTCCATTGCGCGTCGCGCGTTGCTGGGTTTGCCGCGTTTTGTCGATGCGACTCTCGCTCGCGATGCACCTGCATCGTAATGTTGCGTCGGGCAGCGCAAGTTATCTAATAAGAGTTATGAATATCTATATGTATACGTAGTAATAGTTAACAAGCCGTGGCATTTCCTGTGGATAACGCGGTATTTCTTATTCAGTTCAATTCGATGCGATCCGGACAGGCATGCGGACAATCGCTGTATGCATTTCGAACATTGCGGATAACTTTTGGGCCTTCGGTAGACGATGTGAAGTTATCAAGAAGTGATCCACAGTTCGTTCGCCAGGTCATCCCCAGATTATCCAGAGCTTGCCGTGGATAACTTGCCTGTCGACACGATATCCCCACGCGGAAGGCACAAAGCGCCCTCGACATGTGGATCGAAACTGCCGGAAGCCGTGCAAAAAAAAGCGCCGCCCGCAGGCGACGCTATTCATGTGCAAGAGAATCGAATCGGCTTCGATAAAACTCAGATCGAATGCAGGTCGAGTAATTTGCCGCGCATTCAAGCGGATTCCGCGGGCTGGGTCTCGTGCGCGTGAACGCGGCCGCGCGTGGTCGGCAGCAACTGGCAGGCGAGCAAGCCCACGAGCATCAGCGCGCAGCCCACGAGTGCGCGCGCACTGAGCGTCTCGCCAAGCACGACCCAGCCGGCGATCGCCGCGAACACGCCTTCCATGCTGAAGATCACAGCGGCATGCGAGGGCGCCGCATCGCGTTGCGCGACCACCTGGAACGTGTAGCCCACGCCCACGGAAAGCGCGCCGCCGTAGAGGATGGCGGGCGCCGCGCGGGCGATGTCGGCGAGATGCATCGGTTCGAATGCGACCCCAACGACGAGGCAGAGGAGCCCGCAGACGACGAACTGCACGATCGAGAGCGCGAGCGGGTCGTGACGCGGCGCGTAGTGGCCCACGAGCATCACCTGAATCGAGATGACGAACGCGCAGCCGAGCTGATACCAGTCGCCGTACATGATCGAAAAATGCTCGTTGATGCTCAGCAGGTAGAGCCCGGCCGCCGCGAGCGCCGCGCCGATCCACGTGCCGGGGCCGGTGCGGTGACGCAGCAGCACGCCCAGCATCGGCACGATGACGACGTAGAGCGAGCTGATGAACCCCGCGTTGGCGATCTTCGTGTAACGCAGGCCGATTTGCTGCAGCGAGATGGCCACGGCGAGCACGAGCCCGAGCAGCGCGCCCGAGCGCAGCAGCGCCGTGTCGAGCCGGCGTGCGGGGGCCGCTCGATCGCGCCCTTGCCGCATGCGCTGCAGGTAGCCCGTTGCGAAGACGAATGCCGACACGACCGCCGCGCCCAGCAGGAAGCGCAGACCGGTGAAGAGGAACGGACCGATTGTGTCGAGGCTCAGTCGCTGCGCGACGAACGCGGAGCCCCAGATGATGGCGGCGGCCAGCATCAGCAGATTGGCGCGCAGGTGGTGGTTGGCGGATTTCAAGCGGAATTCTCGGATTTGGCGTGATTCTGCCGCGGAAGGCAGGTGCGCAAGACGAACAGCCGTGCGAAACCTCGATCGTATCCGAATTGAAAGCAAAATGTCTCACTGACAAGACACCGGCCCAATTACGGATGACAAACCGCCTACGCTGCGTAATACTGCTTCGCGCGAATCGCCCGCCCAGATCGGCCAGCGGACCGTTTCGCCGTACTGCAAAGCTAATTCACAACGTGCCGGTCATACTTGTCAGGTTTGGGGAACAACAGATGAAAAAGATTCTCGCCTCGCTCATCGCAGCATCCGTCGCACTGATTTCGGCTCAAGCTTTTGCTCAGGAAGCATCGGGCGCCGCCGCGGCTGCTCCGGCTGCCGCCGCTCCGGCAAAGGCCAAGAAGCAGCACAAGAAGCTCAAGCACCACGGCAAGCGCGCGCCCGTGCAGGAAGCCGCTTCGGCCGCAGGCACGAGCGACAAGGGCGCGCAGCAGTAAGGCGCCCCATCCGGCCCGCGCGGCAACGAAGCCGCAGGCGGGCAGCGGAAAGAAAAAACCAGAGCCGATGCTCTGGTTTTTTTGTCCCCGTTTTTCGCGCGTTATGCGACGCGCGATGGGGCGTTATAGCGCGCTACAGGGCGCTAAATGGCGCTATGGGGCGCTATGGGGCACACAACCCGCACGTCATGCGCGAGTCGCGGCGTCTCGCGTTCAAGACGCGTCGTGCGCAAGCCCGGCTTCGAGCAGCTCGGTCAAAAGGCCGGTCAGACCTTGCGGATGATCTTCCGCGCGCGCCTTCAGCTTTTCCACGAGATCGGCGTTGAGCTTGCACGCGAACGGCACGAGGCCCGCGGCCTGGTCGAGCTTGCGCTGCTCGCGGCGGTCGAGCGCCGCGGGGGTCGAGCCCTTGCCGAAGCGGTCGGGGCCGGCCTTGTTCGTCGATTGCATCAGTTTCAGCGCCTTGTTTTTCTCAAGGTCGAATTTTTTCATGGCCATGGGTTCGGCTCCGAGGTTGGGCAGTGGCGCGCATTGTACGCAAACGCCTGCGCGCGTCCATCGCGGCGACGCGCATCAGGGCGTGGCGTCGCCGTCCGGGTCGTGCTGTTCATCGGGCGAAGTGGCATGTCCACCGGCTTGCGCGGCTGGCGGCGTACCGTCGCGCGCGCCATTGCGCGTGCCGGCCACGTCGTCGATCAGCGCGCGCATCCGTCGCCAGTGCGAGCCCTCCCAGAACACCCGCTCGCAGACGTCGCAGGTGACGAAGCGCGCTTGCCGCTCGAATACGCCGTCGGGCACGCGCGAGCGCACCTCGCCGGGCGCGATGCGCCGCAGCGGCGCATTGCAGGTCAGGCATAGCCGGAACGGCTGCACGCTCGCGGCGAGATCGAGCCGCTCGAACAGTTCGTAGAGCTGGGCGCGCGGCTTGAGCGCGCGCACGTAGCAGCCGTGCGTGATGCTGCGCCGCTTGAGGAGCTCGCGGTCGCGCGTGAGGACGATGCGGTGCTCGGCTGCGGCGAGCGATTCGATGGCGTCGTCGGCGAAATGGTTGTCGTAGAGGGTGTCGAAGCCGGTGAGCCGCAGCAGTTGCGCGAGGCCGCCCAAATGGGCATCGGCGATGAAGCGCATGTCCCGCAGCGGGCTCGCGCGCACGCGCAGCAGGGGCCGGATGTCGAGCGCCTCGAACTTTGGATAGACGGCCACGCGGTCGCCGTCCGCGAGCGGATGCTCGAATCCCACCGACTCGCCGTTCACGAGGATCAGTTCCACTTCGGTGTGCGGGACCCCGAGCGCCTCGATCATGTGTTTCGCCGTGGCGTTGCGCGCGCACGGGCAACTGAACGCGCGCCGGCGCAGCGGCCGCGCGAGAAAGTCGTTCAGCTCCTCGTAGAAGCGGAAAGTGGCGGTGACCATGGCACCAGTATCGCACCGCCGCTACGTCCCTGGCGTGCTCTGCTGGACGACGGGCGCGGCGGCTTCGCAATTCGCTGCAGCGCCGCGCGCACTGTGCTTTACTGCCGCTTGACATCATCAGGCGCCACCCAGGGCGTCTCCTCAAGGAGCAGACGATGGATATCGGCTTTATCGGCCTTGGCGAAATGGGGGCTGCAATGGTCGCCAACTTGCTGAAGGCGGGACACACGGTGCGCGTCTGGAACCGCACGCCGGAGAAGGCAGAGGCGCTGGCCGCCGCGGGCGCACGCGCGGTTGCGGCGCCCGCGGAGGCGTTCACCGGCGACGCCGTGATTTCGATGCTCGCCGACGACGCGGCGCTGCGCGAAGTGGTCGACGCGACGCTGCTCGAGCACGCGCCGCGCGGCCTCGTGCACGTGAACATGGCGACGATTTCGGTGGCGCTGGCCGAGACGCTCGCGCGCGAGCACGCCGAGCTCGGCCTGCACTACGTCGCCGCGCCGGTGCTCGGGCGGCCCGACGCCGCGGCGGCGGCGAAGCTCACGATCATCGCGGGGGGCGCCGCCGAGGCCATCGACCGCGTGCAGCCGCTGTTCGACGCGATCGGCCAGAAGACCTGGCGCATCGGCGCGCTGCCGCAGCAGGCGAACGTGATGAAACTCGCCGCGAACTTCATGCTGGCGGCGGCAGTGGAGGCGCTCGGCGAGGCGGCGGCATTGCTGGGCGGCCATGGTGTGGCGATGCGCGACTTTCTCGACGTGGTCACCGCCGGGCCGTTTCCGGGCCCCGTCTACGCGGGCTACGGCGGCATGATCGCGGAAGACCGCTACGAGCCGGCGCTCTTCAAGGCGCGCCTCGGCCTGAAGGACGTGCGGCTCGCGCTGGCGGCCGCCGACGCGGTCGCGACGCCGCTGCCCGTCGCGAGCGTGCTGCGTGACAGCCTGCTCGAAGCCGTTGCGCACGGCGACGGCGAGCGCGACTTTGCGGTGCTCGGCAAGGTCGCGGCGCGCCGCGCGGGCCGCGCCTGAGCGGTGCGAGCACCGGTGGGCGTTCGAAGTGGCGAATCGCGTCGGCGGGGGGCGAACAAGGGAGCGAGCGGTCCGGTTTGCCGGTCAAAATCCTCAGACGACCGCTCGTTGACGCACAAAGCCCGGCCGGGCCGCGGTGGATAATGTGGAACGAATAAGACGCCTGAGAGCAAGGCGTCGAGCCACGCGAGCGGACGGGGAACGATGCAAACCAGTGGGAACGGAGACGGCGGATGGAGACGCGCATCCTGATCGCCGATCATGACGAGAAGTCGCTGGCAGGGCTCGGCACATTGCTGGCCGACCTCCAGTACGCGACCGCCATGGCGAAAACACTCGATGACGCAGCCGAAGCCGCTGCGCGCTTCATGCCGGACGTGGCGATCGTTGCGCTGTCGCTCGCGCCCGACGATGAGCCGGCCGCTCTCGCAAGGCGGCTGCGCGAAGCCTGCGGCGCACGCGCGCCGCTACTGATCGCGCTGAGCGGCTGGGGCGAGTCGCGCCATCGCGAGCAGGCGCTTGCCGCCGGCTTCGACGTGCATCTGGTGCGGCCAGTGGGGCTCGACCAGTTGACGTTCATTCTCTCGATGGTCGCCCAGTAGGCTTTTTCGGGGCCCATCGGGCTCCCTCGGCCGCCATTCCCGCGGTTCCGGACCCGCGCCCCGTTATCCGGGTAATCCTGATGCCTCATTTTGTTGCTTATTAGCAACGTTCAGGGTCCACACTACTTTACATGTTGCGTCGCACCAAGTAGTTCGCTATACTTGTTTCTGTCTCCTCCATGTCTCCTCTGATATGGATTCAGCCCGCCAAGCATGGCGGGCTTTTTTTTGCCCGTACGATTTGCGTCGCAGTCAGCCGGTGCGAGCCAGCGCCTCCCGCAAGCGCCGCCCATAAACAAAAAACCCGGCGCTTTGCAGTGCCGGGTTTTTCGCTTTAGCCGCCGCGGAGATGCCGGCGGCTCGCCTGAGCCCTCTAGCCTTCAGGCATTCAGGCCGGTGTCCTCCGCCGCGCCGATGGCGAGATTCATGCACTGGATCGCGGCGCCCGAAGCGCCCTTGCCCAGATTGTCCAGACGCGCGACGGTCACGAACTGCTCGTCGTTGCCGAACACGAACAGGTCGACACGGTTGGTGTCGTTGTTCGCCTGGACATCGAACATGCCCTCGTCGAGGTTGGCTTCGGCGTTGAACGGCATCACACGCACGAATTTTTCGCCGCCGTAGTACTCGGCGTAGAGCGCCAGCACGTCTTCGGGCTTCGCGCGGCGCGTGAGCTGCTGCGGCGAGTAATAGGTCGTGACCGCGAGACCCTTGTAGAACGGGCCCACGATCGGCGTGAACACGGGCGCGCCTTTCAGGCCGCCGTGGAACGCCATTTCCGGCAGATGCTTGTGCGTGAGGCCGAGCGCGTAGGGGCGCGGGCTCATGAGCTTCGCGTTGCCGCCGGCCTCGTACTCCGCAATCATCTTCTTGCCGCCGCCGCTGTAGCCCGTGAGCGAGTAGGCGTGCGCCGCGAAATCGGGCGCCACGAGCCCCGCCTCGACAAGCGGACGCATGGCCAGCACGAACGCCGAAGCGTGGCAGCCCGGCACGGCAATGCGTTTGGCGTTGCGCACGCGCTCGCGCTGCGCGCGGGTCAGCTCGGGCAGGCCGTAGGCCCAGTCGGCGTGGGTGCGGAAGGCCGTGCTCGCGTCGATGAGCACCGTGCGCTCGTTTTCGACGAGCGAGGCCGACTCGCGCGAGGCGACGTCGGGCAGGCACAGGAAAGTCACGTCGGACGCGTTGATGAGACGGCGGCGTTCCTCGACGTCCTTGCGCTTCGCTTCGTCGATGCGCAGGATCTCGACGTCGGCGCGCTCAGACAGGTATTCGAAAATCTTCAGGCCGGTCGTGCCTTCCTGTCCGTCGACAAAAACTTTCGTGCTCATCTCGGTCTCTCTGAAACTCGGGGATTGCGGGCGCTGCCTGCCGCGCCGGCGAAACGTGCCGCGCGGCGCTCACCCATGCGGCGCCGGAACGGTATTTTAAGACCGATGGCGGCTCGAGGTGCGGCAAGCGGTGGAAAAAAATCGGGAGTAACCCGTAAGGCTGGGGCTGGCCGCAGCCTTGGGGCGCGAAGGCCTCGCGCTCACTTTGCGCGAGGCGCGTTTAGAAGATATGACAGCGCGAGGCCGCGCGCGTTTCAGGCCGCGGCGGCGCGCCCGGCCAACCAGCGGGCCGTGACCGCGGCGACGCGCGCGCCGAAGGCCCGCGCGGTTTCGAGATCGCCGGCGGGCGGCGCTTCGTCGGGCGACGCGTCGGCGGGCGATTGCGCGAGCAGGCCCGTGAAGCCGCCCACGAAGTTCAGGTCGTCGCGCGTGGCGGCCTTCGTGTTCGCGGGCATCATGCCGGTGCCCGACCAAATCATGCTGTGCTGCATGGCGAGCGTCACGAAATACTGGATGGTCGAGAACTTGTCGCCGTTCATCGTGGCGGAGTTCGTGAACCCCGCGGCGATCTTGTCTTTCCACTTCTGCGTGAACCAGACCTTGGAGCTTGCGTCGGCGAACTTCTTGAAGTCGGCGGACGGACCGCCCATGTAGGTGGGCGCGCCGAACACGATGGCGTCGGCGGCATCGAGCTCGGCCCAGCCGGCATCGTCGATCTCGGCGACGGCCAGCAGCTTCGCATCGGCGCCCGCGTTTTGCAGGCCGTCGAGCACCGCCTCGGCAAGTTTTTTCGTATGGCCGTAGCCGCTGTGATACGCAATGACGATTCGAGACATGTAGGGCTCCAACAGAAGGTTGGACGACAGGAAGAGAGCGCTGGCCGCGCGGTGACATGTTAGCCGGAGCCGTGTGCCCCGCGTCTTTCAGCGTCCGTACGTGACGGTGATCTGCGCGCTGCCGAGCGCGGCGCCGTGGATCGCGTGATCGAACACGGCTGCGGGAGCGCCGGGGGCGAGCGCAAGCTTGTCGACGCCGAGCGCATAGACGGTCACGACGTACCGGTGCGGTTTGCCCGGCGGCGGACATGGGCCGCCGTAGCCCGCACCGCCGAAGTCGTTGAGCGCTTCCAGCGCGCCGAGCTGCTTGAGCGCACCCGAGGCGCTGGCGTTTTCGGGGAGTGCATTCACATGCGCGGGAATGTTGGCTGCGGCCCAGTGCCACCAGCCGGAGCCCGGCGCATCGGGATCGAACATCGTGACGGCGTAGCTGCGCGTTCCTGCCGGTGAATTGCGCCATGTCAATTGCGGCGAACGATTCGCGCCTGTGCAGCCGCTCTCGTTGAACACCTGTGATGCGGCAACCTGTGCGCCATCGCGAAAGTTCGTGCTGCTGAGCGCAAACGTGCTTTGGGCGTGAACATCCGCACACGCCAGTGCGATGAGAAGGAGGCCTGTAGCGAGGCGGCCAATCGTCCGCGCGTTGATGGCGCGCGCACCCTTTACAGTCGGCAACGCAGAACGCGTAGTCTGACAGGCAAGGTCGTGTGAGACGCGCATAGTCCAGTTCTCCTGTATGTTTGTCAAAGACGCGTGACACACCGCCGACGGCTCGTTTCGAATTGTGCGCGGGATCGAACTTCGTTCAATATAACGGCAATAAGCGCGCGCGTTTTGGCCGCCTGACGGCTGCGCGCGCGCGGAAATCGGCTATAGTCGCCTGCTTTCCTGCCCACACAGGAAGCGACTTTATCGGGGGTGTGGGGTGTCTCGGGCAGATGGCCGATCAGAAAGAAAGACAAGCAGGACTGTCTCCACGGAGGGGTGATGCAGCAGCAGCCAATCAGGGTCGTAGTCGCGGACGATCATCCGGTGATCTTGTTCGGCGCGGAGCATGCGCTGCTCAAGTTTCCGGGCATTCAGGTCGTCGGCCGAGCCCGTCAGTCCACCGAACTGATCAAGGCGCTGCAGACCACGCCCTGCGATGTGCTCGTGACCGATCTCGCGATGCCGGGCGGCCAGTACGGCGACGGCCTGCCGCTCATCGGCTATCTGCGCCGCAACTTCCAGGACATTCCCATCGTCGTCCTTACGATGCTCGAAAATGCGGCGCTCCTGAAGCGCCTGGGCGAGCTCGGCGTGATCGCGGTGGTCCACAAGTCCGACGACCTGAGCCATATCGGCCTCGCGGTGCAGCACGTGAGCCGCGGTCTCGAATATATGAGCCCGCAAGTGAAGGTTGCGCTCGAATCATTGCGCATCAATAGCGGCGGCAAGAACGAGGAAGTGATCCTCTCGAAGCGCGAGCTCGAAGTGGTGCGGCTTTTCGTGTCCGGCATGACGATCAAGGAAATCTCCGAAAAGCTCAATCGCAGCATCAAGACGATCAGCACGCAGAAGAACACGGCCATGCGCAAGCTCGGGCTCGATCGCGACTCGGAGTTGTTCCAGTACGCGCAGAGCAACGGCTTGCTCAATCTCTCGTCGCATGCGCCCGAAGACGGCGCGGCCGGTGGAGCCGTGTCCTGAGGGCACACGGCCTCGGCGCGAGATTGCGCGAGGCATGAAAAAAGGCCATCGCCCTTGCGGGCAGATGGCCTTTTTGCTTGAGCGGGGCGCGCTGGCGGGGGAGCCCGGCGCAGCGCGCTCGCGGGCTTACTGCGGTGCCGCGGTCGCGCCGCCGTGCGCCGCCGACCATTCGGCCGGTGCGTGCAGGAATTTCTCGACTTCGTCGAGCGTCTTCGTTTCGAAGTAGCCCGATTCCTTGGCGACGCGCAGCACATCCCACCACGTGGCGAGTGCATGCAGGTCGACGTCGATGTCCTTCAGAACCGAGACGCTTTCCTTGAAGATGTTGTAGTGGAACAGCACGAAGCAGTGATTCACCTGCGCGCCGGCCGTGCGCAGCGCGTTGATGAAGTTGATCTTGCTGCGGCTGTCCGTGGTCAGGTCCTCGACCAGCAGCACGCGCTGGCCTTCGGTGAGCAGACCCTCGATCTGCGCATTGCGGCCAAAGCCCTTCGGCTTCTTGCGCACGTACTGCATCGGCACCATCAGGCGGTCCGCGAGCCACGCCGCGAACGGGATGCCCGCGGTTTCGCCGCCGGCCACGGCGTCGATCTGCTCGTAGCCGACGTCGCGCAGAATGGTTGCCTCGGCCATTTCCATCAGGCCGCGGCGCACGCGCGGATACGAGATCAGCTTGCGGCAGTCGATGTAGACCGGGCTCGCCCAGCCGGAAGTGAAGATGAAGGGCTTTTCGGCATTGAAGTGCACGGCCTTCACTTCGAGCAGCATTTTCGCGGTTGCGTCAGAGATCGTCTGGCGATCGTAGCCTGTCATGGGCGAATCCTTGGATATGAGTGAAGTGCGGGAGGTGGGCGCTCGCGTGGGCCCGATGGCGCTGGCACGGCGAATCCGGACGGTATGCGCCGGAACTCGCGATGCGCGGCCAGGATGGCGTCGATCGTCTGAGGTTTGGCTTCAGGCGACTCGCTCGCTCCGGGCGGCTTCTCTTGCGCGCGTAGCCCGGTATTTTACCCGACTTGACGTTCGCCGACGAGTCGCACTGACAGTGTCTGTTGCAGCGTCTGGCGGCTTTGTAGGGTGGGATCAAGGCATGGCCCGCCCGAGGAGGCCGCTCGCGCGCCGCCTGCGCCGTGGCCCGAATCCCTGGCGCCCGGCCAGGCTGTTGCGGTTGTGGCTGCGCGGGCCCGCCAGTAAACTCACGCCGGTTTTCGCCGGGCCCGCGCCCAACAAGAGGATTGTCCGAATGACCGCCGCTTCTCGTCCCGAACCTCGTCCCGAGCCGCCTACCGAGGCGTCGGGACTCACGCCCGCCGATACCGCCATCGCGCCCGCCGCCATCCCGCACACGAGCGATAACGCCCATGCGGCGCAGCCGAGCGGCCACGCCGTGCGCGCGCTCATCGCTTCGGTGCTCGGCTACGCGATGGACGGCTTCGACCTGCTCATGCTCGGCTTCATGCTGCCCGCCATCAGCGCGGAGCTGCATCTCTCGGGTGCGCAAGCTGGCTCGCTCGTCACGTGGACGCTCGTGGGCGCGGTCGTGGGCGGCATCGTGTTCGGGCTGCTCTCGGACCGTTTCGGGCGCGTGCGCGTGCTCACCTGGACGATCCTCGTGTTTGCGGTGTTCACCGGACTCTGCGCACTGTCGCGCGGCTACGCCGACCTGCTCGTCTACCGCACGATTGCCGGCATTGGGCTCGGTGGCGAGTTCGGCATTGGCATGGCGCTGGTCGCCGAGGCCTGGCCCGCCCAGTTGCGCGCGCGGGCGTCGTCGTATGTCGGGCTGGGCTGGCAGGTGGGCGTGCTCGCCGCGGCGCTGCTCACGCCGTGGCTCTTGCCCGTGATCGGCTGGCGCGGCATGTTCGCGATTGGCCTCCTGCCCGCCGTGGTGTCGTTCGTCGTGCGCCGGGGCGTGGAAGAACCGGAGCTGTTCGTCGCGCATCAGGCACGCATGGCACAGGCTCGAGCGCAGACGCCGGCGCACGCGCGCGGCGCATGGCTGCGCGCGCTCGGCCTGCTGGTCGCCGACGCCCGCACGGCGCGCGCGAGCCTCGGCGTGACGGTGCTCTGCTCGGTGCAAAACTTCGGCTACTACGGGCTGATGATCTGGCTGCCCGCCTACCTTTCGAAATCCTTTGGCTACTCGCTGACGAAGTCCGGCCTCTGGACCGCCGCGACCGTCGCCGGCATGGCGCTCGGCATCTGGCTGTTCGGCGTGGCAGCCGACCGCTTCGGGCGCCGGCCCGCGTTCCTGTTCTATCAGGTGGGGGCCGTGGTGATGGTGTTCGTCTATGCGCACTTGAGCACGCCATTCGCGCTGCTGATTGGCGGCGCGGCCATGGGCGTGTTCGTGAACGGCATGATCGGCGGCTATGGCGCGCTCATTTCGGAGCTCTATCCGACGGCCGCGCGCGCCACCGCCCAGAACGTGCTCTTCAACATCGGCCGGGCCGTGGGCGGCTTCGGGCCGCTCGCCGTTGGCGCGATGGCGGCCCGCTATTCGTTCACGGCGGCGCTCGGCATGCTGGCGGCCATTTATGTGCTGGACATACTCGCGACGCTTTTTCTGATTCCTGAACGGCGCGGCGCCGCGCTCGAGTAAGCCCCGGAGCGGGCGGGACGGGCATACCGGGGGTAGGGGTGCGGCGCAACGCCGCATCTCTCGTTGCGTGGGACGTCATCTGTGATGCCACATGGGAGTCGCATCGGGGTCGTAAGGGGCCGCATTGGGTGCGCATAAACAGCAAGCGCCACGGCCATTTGCGGGCGCCACAAATTCCCGGTATCAGTCTTTGACCCGACTCGCCGCAATCATGGCGGGGTGTACACTAATCCCCCGCCATTTCGCCCGCGCCGTTCCGCCTATGGTTTGGCTGCGAGCGCCGCGCGAACCGGCGGGCCTACGAACATAAAACTTCTCTCGTCTCTCACGTCCTGGCAGGCCCGAAAATGGATGAACAACTGAAGCAAAGCGCGCTCGCGTATCACCAGAATCCGAAGCCCGGCAAGATTTCGGTCACGCCCACCAAACCGCTCTCCAACCAGCTCGATCTGTCGCTCGCGTATTCGCCGGGCGTGGCCGCGGCCTGTGAGGCGATCCACGCCGAGCCGCTCGATGCGCAGAAGTACACCTCGCGCGGCAATCTGGTCGGCGTCGTGACCAACGGCACGGCCGTGCTCGGCCTCGGCAACATCGGCCCGCTCGCGGCCAAGCCCGTGATGGAAGGCAAGGGCTGCCTGTTCAAGAAGTTCGCCGGCATCGACGTGTTCGACATCGAGCTCGATGAGCACGATCCGGACAAGCTCGTCGAAGCGATCGCCATGCTCGAGCCCACGCTCGGCGGCATCAACCTCGAAGACATCAAGGCGCCCGAGTGCTTCTACATCGAGCAGAAGCTGCGCGAGCGCATGAAGATCCCCGTCTTCCACGACGACCAGCACGGCACGGCCATCATCGCCTCGGCGGCCATCCTCAACGGCCTGAAGGTCGTGGGCAAGGAACTCGGCAGCGTGAAGCTCGTGTGCTCGGGCGCGGGCGCGGCGGCTATCGCGTGTCTGGACCTGCTCGTGAAGCTGGGCCTGAAGAAAGAGAACATCCTCGTCTCCGACTCGAAGGGCGTGATCTACGAAGGCCGCGGCAATCTCGATCCGTCGAAGCAGCGCTACGCCGCCAACACCGACGCGCGCACGCTCGGCGACGCCATCAAGGCCGCTGACGTGTTCCTCGGCTGCTCGAGCGCGGGCGTGCTCAAGCCCGAGATGGTCAAGGAGATGGGCGACAAGCCGCTGATCCTCGCGCTCGCGAACCCGGAGCCGGAAATCCGCCCCGAAGAGGCGAAGAAGGTGCGCCCGGACGCGATCATCGCCACGGGCCGTTCGGACTATCCGAACCAGGTCAACAACGTGCTGTGCTTCCCGTTCATCTTCCGCGGTGCGCTCGACGTGGGCGCGACCACCATCACGGAAGAGATGAAGCTCGCGTGCGTGCGCGCGATCGCGGAACTCGCCGAAGAAACCGACCAGGGCGACGAAGTGGCGAAGGCCTATGAAGGCCACACGCTCGAATTCGGCCCCGATTACCTGATTCCGAAGCCCTTCGATCCGCGTCTGATCATCAAGATCGCGCCGGCCGTGGCCCAGGCCGCGATGGATTCGGGCGTCGCCACGCGTCCGATCCAGGACATGGACGCCTACCGCGAGCAGCTTGGCGCGACCGTCTACCGTACGGGCATGGTGATGCGCCCGGTGTTCGCGGCGGCGAAGGCCAACAACGCGCGTATCGTGTTCGCCGAGGGCGAGGACGAGCGCGTGCTGCGCGCCGCGCAGTTCGTGCTGAACGAGAAGATCGCCAAGCCGATCATCGTGGGCCGTCCGTCCGTGGTGGAAATGCGCCTGAAGAAGATGGGCTCGAAGCTGCGTCCGGGCACCGACTTCGAGATCGTCGATCCGGAAGACGATCCGCGCTTCCAGAAGAGCTGGCAGGCGTACCACGAACTCGGCGCGCGCCAGGGCATCACGCCTGAGGTCGCCAAGGCGTCGGTGCGCAAGTTCAACACGCTGATCGGCGCGATCCTCGTGCATCTGGGCGACGCGGACGGCATGATCTGCGGTCTCGTGAACAGCTTCGACTATCACCTGAAGTACATCGAGCAGGTGCTGGGCAAGGCCGCCGACGCCGACAACTACGCGGCGATGAACCTGCTGATGCTGCCGGGCCGCAACCTGTTCATCAGCGATACCTACGTGAACGAAGTGCCGAGCGCCGAGCAGCTCGCCGACATGACGATCCTCGCCGCGCGCGAGATCGAGAAGTTCGGCATCGCGCCGAAGGTCGCGCTGCTCTCGAGCTCGAACTTCGGCAGCGTGCGTTCGTCGACCTCGCAGCGCATGCAGGCCGCGCGTCAGCTGATCGCGCAACGCGCGCCGCAGCTCGAAGTGGATGGCGAAATGCACGGCGACGCGGCGCTCTCCGAGCTGATCCGCAAGCAGTCGTTCCCGGGCACGACGCTCACGGGCGAAGCGAACCTGCTGATCATGCCGAACGTGGAAGCGGCGAACATCGCGTACAACCTGCTGAAGGTGGTGGGCGGCGAAGGCGTGACGGTGGGCCCGTTCCTGCTGGGCGCGTCGAAGCCGGTGCACATCCTCACGCCGGCGGCGACGGTGCGACGCATCATCAACATGACGGCGGTGGCTTCGGCTAATGCGACGGTGAACAAGGCCGCCGCGCGCTAAGCGCAGTGCAGCGAGGTCACTGACGCCTCCGAGGCGGCGGCGCGTTACGGCGCGCCGCTGGCCGCACCAATGAGAAGGGCGCTCCGCTTTCGGCGGAGCGCCCTTCATTTTTTACGGCTTCATCGCGAAAGCCAGGATCAAGCAGCGTGCCGCGCCGCCCCGTTCTCCGGCGAGCGCCACTTCGCGAGCAGCGTCGCCCACTTCGCGCGCGTGGCCTTGAGGTTGTTCTCCTTCACGTGGCCATAGCCGCGAATCGCATCGGGCAGATTCGCGAGCTCGAGCGCGAGCGGGAGATTCGTCTCGCTCAATCCGCCGACGATTTCGCGCACGAACGCCTCGTACTCGCCGATCAACGCGCGCTCGTGGCGGCGTTCCTCGGTGCGGCCGAACGGATCGAGCGCCGTGCCGCGCAGGAACTTGAGCTTCGCGAGCACGCGCATGGCCGTGAGCATGCGCGGACCATACTGCTTCTTCACCAGATGGCCCTTGTCGTCGTGCTTCGCGAACGACGGCGGCGCGAGGTGGAAGTTGAGCTTCCAGTCGCCCTCGAAGCTCGCTTTCAGCTTTTCGACGAACGCCGGATCGGCGTAGAGACGCGCGACCTCGTACTCGTCCTTGTACGCCATCAGCTTGTGCAGGTTCTTCGCCACGGCTTCAGTGAGCGGTTGTCCGTTCAGGCCGCCATCGGGACGATCGAGCTTTGCTTCCGCGCGCCGCACTTCATCGACGAAGCTGCGATAGCGCTGCGCGTAGGCCTCGTTCTGATACGCGGCGAGATACTGCGCACGCTTCTCGATGAGCGTGTCGAGTGACTTGGGCGTATGCAGCGCGACGATCTTCGCGCCGCCGGCATCGGCGTCCTGCGCGGGCTGCTTCACGAGCCGGTCCACGGCCTCCCGGTCGTGCGCGACGCGCCGGCCCCATTCGAACGCCGCGAGGTTCTTCTCGACCTGCACCGCGTTCAACTCGATCGCGCGCGTGAGCGACTCGTGCGTGAGCGGCAGCCAGCCGCGCTGCCAGGCGTAGCCGAGGACGAACGGGTTCGTGTAGATCGCGTCGCCGAGCAGCGCGAGCGCGTAGCGGTTCGCATCGACGGTGGCGACGTTCTCGGTGCCTGCCGCCGCGCGCACGTCGGCTTCGGTGTTGGAGCCCGGGAACTGCCACTGCGGATTCTTGATGAACTCGGCCGTGGGCGTGGGTGCGCTGTTGAGCACCACGTTGGTGGCGCCGGCCTGCATGCGCGAGACGCAGTCGTCGCTGGCGGTCACGATGGCGTCGCAGCCGATCACGAGCTTCGCCTCGCCCATGGCGATGCGCGTCGCGTGGATGTCGGTCGGCCGGTTGGCGATCTGCACGTGGCTCATCACCGCGCCGCCCTTTTGCGCGAGGCCGGTCACGTCGAGCACGGTCACGCCCTTTGCTTCGAGGTGCGCGGCCATGCCGAGCAGCGCGCCGATCGTCACGACGCCGGTCCCGCCCACACCCGTCACGAGCACGCCGTAGGGCTGGCCGATCCCGGGCACGTCGGGCGTCGGCACGGGCGGCATCGCGTCGCTCACGACACTGTTCGACTTCGGCTTGCGCAACTGGCCGCCTTCGACCGTGACGAAGCTCGGGCAGAAGCCCTTCACGCACGAGAAGTCCTTGTTGCAGGTGGACTGGTTGATCTGGCGCTTCGTGCCGTATTCGGTGTCGAGCGGCTCGACCGAGAGGCAGTTCGACTGCACCGAGCAGTCGCCGCAGCCTTCGCAGACGGCCTCGTTGATGACGACGCGCTTCGCCGGATCCGGATACGTGCCGCGCTTGCGACGGCGGCGCTTCTCGGTTGCGCAGGTCTGGTCGTAGATCAGAATGGTCGTGCCGGGGATCTCGCGCAGCTCGCGCTGGATGGCGTCGAGCTGATCGCGATGGTGGATCGTCACGCCCGGCGCGAGCGTGGTGATTCCCTGATACTTCTCCGGCTCGTCGGTCACGATCACGATCTTCGCGGCGCCTTCGGAGGCGAGCTGATGCGTGATCTGCGGCACGGTGAGCACGCCGTCCACGGGCTGGCCGCCCGTCATGGCGACCGCATCGTTGTAGAGGATCTTGTAGGTGATGTTCGCCTTCGAGGCGATTGCCGCGCGGATCGCGAGCAGGCCCGAGTGGAAGTAGGTGCCGTCGCCGAGGTTCGCGAACACGTGCTTGTCGTTCGTGAATGGCGCCTGGCCGACCCACGCCACGCCTTCGCCGCCCATCTGGCTGAAGGTGCTCGTGCTGCGGTCCATCCACACGGTCATGTAGTGGCAGCCGATGCCGGCCATTGCGCGCGAGCCTTCGGGCACGTTGGTCGACGTGTTGTGCGGGCAGCCCGAGCAGAACCACGGCTTGCGCTCGGCCTGCACGCGCGGCTTCGCGAGCGCCTTCTCCTTCGCCTCGATCACGGCGATGCGCGCCGCGATGCGCGCGCGCACGTCCGAGGGCATCTCGAACTTGTCCAGACGCGTGGCGATGGCCTTGGCGATGATCGCGGGCGAGAGCTCGTAGTGCGCGGGCAGGAGCCAGTTGCCCATCGGCACCGACCATTCGCCGCCGGCGCCGTCCTTTTCGTCGAACTTGCCGTACACGCGCGGACGCTGCGCATCCGGCCAGTTGTAGAGCTCTTCCTTGATCGCGTACTCGAGAATCTGGCGCTTTTCCTCGACCACGAGAATCTCTTCGAGCCCGCGCGCAAAGGCATGCGCGCCCTGGGCCTCGAGCGGCCACACGCAGCCCACCTTGTAGAGCCGCAGGCCGATGCGCGAGCAGGTTTCGTCGTCGAGGCCGAGGTCGGTGAGCGCCTGGCGCACGTCGAGATAGGCCTTGCCGCCGGTGATGATGCCGAAGCGCGCATGCGGCGAATCGATCTCGATGCGATCGAGCTTGTTCGCGCGCACGTAGGCGAGACCCGCATACCACTTGTAGTCGAGCAGACGCGCTTCCTGCACGAGCGGTGGATCGGGCCAGCGGATGTTCAGGCCGCCCTCGGGCATCGCGAAATCTTCCGGAAGGATGATCTGGGTGCGATGCGGATCTATTTCCACCGACGCCGACGATTCGACCACATCGGTCACGCACTTCATCGCCACCCAGAGGCCCGAGTAGCGGCTCATCGCCCAGCCGTGCAGGCCGAAGTCGAGATATTCCTGCACGTTCGAGGGGAACAGGACCGGCAGGCCGCAGGCCTTGAAGAGGTGCTCGGACTGGTGCGCGAGCGTGGACGACTTGGCGGCATGGTCGTCGCCGGCGAGCACGAGCACGCCGCCGTGCGGCGACGAGCCGGCGGAATTGCCGTGCTTGAACACGTCGCCGCTGCGGTCGACGCCGGGGCCCTTGCCGTACCACATCGAAAACACGCCGTCGTATTTCGCGGACGGGTACAGGTTCACCTGCTGCGAGCCCCACACGGCGGTCGCGGCGAGGTCTTCGTTGACGCCGGGCTGAAAAACGATTCCGTGAGCGGCGAGATGCTTTTTCGCCTTCCAGAGGGACTGATCGAGACCGCCCAGTGGCGAGCCGCGATAGCCGGAGATGAACCCCGCGGTATTGAGACCGGCGGCCTTGTCGCGTTCCTGCTGGAGCATCGGCAGGCGCACCAGCGCCTGGATGCCGCTCATGTAGGCGCGGCCGCGTTCGAGGGTGTATTTATCGTCGAGCGTGACGGAAGCGAGTGCGGCTTCGAGCGAAGCGCGCTGACCGGCGTCTAGCGGGGCATTCATTATGTGTCTTCCTCCATCCAACCAATCCGTTGTGGGATCGCCAGAACTTCAAGGCCTCAGCGTCTTGTGAACGCGTCGGCCGGGGCTCGCCATCATGGCTTCTTTTAATCGATGGTAGCACTCGGGCAAACCCGCCGCCTCCACGGGAAACCCTGCATGAATCATGCGAGCCGAGACGCTCTGTCGGGCTCGATTCGTCAGTCTCGTAAGAGCCCTGAAGGGCCCGTGTAACAAAGGATGTATCGGAGTTTCGTGTGAAGTAACAGCGTGTAAAAGTTGCACCGTGGCGGAACCGCTCTTGAATATCCTGTCTAACTCCCTCACCTGTGCGAGCCGCGACGCGCCCCGATTCATTCAGGGTGCGAACGTGGCATTGCCCAGTGACAGGCAGTCTGAAAAAGGAGTACCGCATGAACAATCGACATATCCAGACCTTTCTGACGGTTTCGGCCGCGTTCTTCGCCATGAGCGCGCCGCTGCATTCGAATGCCCGCACCCAGAGCGGCACGAATGCATCGACCGCGTGCGCGCAGTACACGCTGTGCACGAAGGCTGATTCGAGCGCCGTCGTCCCGTCGGCGCAGGCCGAGCAGAGCGTCAAACGTTAATCCTGATGCCGCGCTGATCCGCGCAGCATTCCATTCATCCGAATCCGTGGCCGAGGTGTGCGGCGGCGGATTCCAAAGCTAAAAAGGGCGAAGATCGTGCGATCTTCGCCCTTTTTTATCTTGAAATCGCGGATTTCCGTGAAGTTCAGGCCTTGTCTTTCACCACACCGCGGCGGATCTGGTCGAGCTCGATCGATTCGAACAGCGCCTTGAAGTTGCCTTCGCCGAAGCCCTGATTGCCCTTGCGCTGGATGATCTCGAAGAAGATCGGGCCGATCTGGTTCTCCGTGAAGATCTGCAGCAGCAGGTCCTCGGGCATGCCGTCGACGAGGATCTTGCGCTTCTTCAGCTCATCGAGCGGCTCGCCGTGGTTCGGGATGCGGCGGTCCACGAGCTCGTAATACGTGTCGATCGTATCGAGCAGCGCGATCTTCGAGGCGCGCAGGCCATCCACCGTGCGGTAGATGTCGTTGCTGCCGAGCGCGATGTGCTGAATGCCTTCGCCGTGGTACGCGTCCAGATATTCCTGGATCTGGCCGGCCGTCTCGCCGCCTTCCTCATTGATCGGAATGCGGATCTTGCCGCAGGGCGAGGTCATCGCCTTCGACTTCACGCCCGTCACCTTGCCTTCGATGTCGAAGTAGCGAATTTCGCGGAAGTTGAAGAGGCGTTCGTAGAACTCCGCCCATTCGTTCATGCGGCCGCGGTGCACGTTGTGCGTGAGGTGGTCGATGTAGGTGAGACCGTGGCCGACCGGATTTTGATCGGCGCCCGCAATCGGCTCGAAGTCGACGTCATAGATGCTGATGTCGCCGATGCTGCCCGGCGCCGCGCCATTCTTGCCGCGCCAGCGGTCGACGAAATAGATGAGCGAATCGCCGATGCCCTTGATGGCCGGGATGTTCAGCTCCATCGGGCCGGTCTTGTTGTCGAAGCCCCATGCGCCCAGTTCGAGCGCGTGCTTGTAGGCCTTGGCGGCGTCCTGCACGCGGAACGCGATCGCGCAGATCGACGGGCCGTGCAGGCGCGCGAAACGCTGCGCGAACGAATCCGGTTCGCCGTTGACGATGAAGTTGATATCGCCCTGACGATAGAGCGTCACGTCCTTGTGGCGATGGCGCGCCACGGCGGTGAAGCCCATGTTCTCGAACAGCTTGCCGAGCGCCTTCGGGTCCGGTGCGGTGTATTCGATGAACTCGAAGCCGTCGGTGCCGACGGGGTTTTCCCAGGTTGGAACGTGCATGCTTGTCTCCTTGGCAATCGCGGAATGCTGATGTCGTGCGGCAAAGTGTAGCTGTCCAGATTGGGAGAAAACTTGCGAGTTGGATCGCTTGTCCAGCTATTTGCGCTATAAACTGCCTCTATTGAGTTATTGGACGGCAGAAAATGGCGAGCATCGAACTGGACGCAATCGACCGGCGAATTCTGGCGATCCTTCAGGAGAATGGCCGGCTCTCGAATCAGGAAATTGCCGAACGCGTGAATCTCTCGCCGAGCCCGTGCCTGCGGCGCATCCGGCGGCTCGAGGAGACTGGCGTGATACGCGGTTACGTCGCGCTGCTCGACGCGCAGAAGCTGGGGCTCGACCTGCTGGCCTACGTGAACGTGCGGCTGGAAAAGCGCGGGCCCACGGCAGCGGGGCGCGAAGGGGTCACGCACGCGGAGCTGTTTCGCGCGGCGGTGCAGACCTGGCCGGAAGTGGTGGCGTGCCACGCGATGACGGGCGACATGGATTTCCTGCTGCGCGTGCAGGTGGAGGACATGGCGCACTTCTCGCGCTTCGTGCAGGACCAGTTGCTGCACCACCCGTCGGTGATCGATGTGAAGTCGAGCTTTTCGCTCCAGACCTTCAAGGAGACGACGGCGCTACCGATCTTGTGAGAAACGCGGTGAGATTCGCTGCGATCTCGGGGAAGATGAGCGCCCCCAGATGTGAAAAAAGCGGCCGAAGCCGCTTTTTTCAATTTACTTCACCCAATGGGGCAGGAGTCATGCCGCGACCGCTTGGGGGAGGATCGTCTCGATCAGCCGGGAGGCCTGGCGCGCCTGACGCTTGAGTGCATAGTCGAATACGGCGGCCTGCTCCTGGAGCATTTCCGCGATGATGCTGCTCTGATCGGCCGGCTCGAGCGACAGATACGCGTCGGCTTCGCCGTAGGCGTACTCGATCTTCATGCCCGACTTCTTCGCGATGTGCATCATCGTGGAGTTGCGCGACAGGCAGTGCATGTAAAGCGTGGTGACGTGCGTGTTGCGGCTGCGGATAGCGGCACGTTCGAACAGCTTCGTGCCGATGCCTTGGCCGCGTGCGCTTTCGAGCACGGAGACGCCGAATTCCGCCGTGCGGCCGTTGCCGTCTGCCGGCAGATAGGCCAGATGGCCGACGCCCGCGAGCTGCAGCTGATGGTCGAACACGCCGAACACGGTGTCGCGCGTGAAGTCCATCGAGCGGACATAGTTCTCGATCACATGGTCCGGTGCGGCCTGGCCGAAGCGCAGGAGGCGATCCTCGGTGTCGAGCGCGAGGAAGTGGCTCAGCAGACGCTCGCGGTCGGCGGAGGTGAGGACACGCACCATGGCAGGCGAATGACCGGACGACAGCGAGCGGCCCGACGGCAGGATCGGCTCGTTGATGGGGGTCGAATGCTTGTTCATGATGGGTTCTCCTTAGAATGCGAGGTACGGCGCACTATTGATGCGCCGCAAAACGAATTCTAGCGGAAACCCTGGGTGCGATCTAGGGAAAACCCGTATTCTGGATCCGAGGGTTGCGTCTAATCGTCAAGATTATACGCGTAAGTTATTGATTTTAAACGTGTATGTTTTTTGGATAGCTTGACGCGTCAACTGTTGTGTCGGCACATCTTATTGCGCCGCATCAATCTGATCTAAATATTCGAGGGTTGTCCGGCCGCCTTCAGGCCGTGGTCAATCACCTCGATGACCTGCTCGGCGAAGTCCTGGTAGGCCATGCGGCCGCCCGGCTTGAGCCAGGTGAAGGTCCAGTTGATCATGCCGAACACCATCATGGTCAGCGACGTCTGGTTCTCTGCCGTGACGCGGCCAGGGTAGGCACGTGCGAGCTGACGCGTGAACGCGGCGACCACGTCGCGCTGGCGGTTCAGAATGATCTCGCGCTGCGCGTCGACGAGATACTTCACGTCGTTGAGCAGGGCCACATGACGGCTGTGCGAGGTCTCGTACTCGACGAGGAACGCGCGGATCAGCTCGGCGAACGTCTCGCGCTCGTCGAGGCCCCGCCGCTGGCTGGCCCCTTCCACTTCGGCGATGATCAGCATCAGCCGCTTCGTGTAGCGGTCGAGCAGATCGAAGAGGATGGCTTCCTTGCTTTCGTAATAGTGGTAGAGGCGCGCCTTCGAGGTGCCACTTGCCGCCGCGAGATCGGACATCGACGTGCTCGGGTAGCTCGTTTGCGCGAACTTGGCGGCCGCAAGCTCGAGGATCTGGTCGCGTTGGGTTTCGTGGTCGGGCGCTCGGGTGCGTGCCATGGAGTGTCAGCGGGAAAGGGAAAGATGGGCCGCGGCGTGCGGGAGCGCGGGGCGCGCAGCGCCCGATCGATGGGCCGTTGTTGCTGTGATGGTTTCGGTGGCGCTCGCCCGTGCGGCGCACAGGTCTTCGCGCAGGCGCAGCTCGCCCGCCGCGGCCAGCTCGCGCAGGCGCCAGAGCACCGCGGGCTCGCCGACCGTGAAACCCGCGCCGGCCCGCACGAGCGCCGCGCCAAGCGTGTCGCATGCGAGCCAGGGCGCGCCGGCGGCGTCGGCCGCGTTGGCCGGGGCGCTGGTTGGCGTTGCCGCGCCAAGGATCTCGAGGATCAGTGCGTCGAGGTCGGCCCACGTGCCGCTCGTGAACGTATTGTCACGCCAGCGGCGCGTCTCGCCGTTGGCGAATTTTGCTTCTTGCCATTCGAGCGCGAGCCGCGTGATGCGCAGCACCGAAATCGGCGCAGCGTCCGGCAGACGCGCCTGCAGGCGTAGCGCGGCGGCGTCGGGCGGCCCGGCGAGCTCTTCCGCCGCGAGGCGCACCTCGTTCAGGCGCTGCGGCGCATTGCGCAGCCGGTAGCAGACGCGCCGCAGCGCGAGCTGGTCGGCGGCGTCGTGCGTGTGCCAGACCACCACGTGGGCGTCGCTGGACGCTACGGCGGCGAGCGCCGCGCAATCGTCCTGGGCGAGCGTCTCCGGCACGCCGCCAAGGCGTTGCCAGAAAGCCGCGCGCTGCGTGGCGCCCGGGTCTCCCGCCTCGTCGATGTCGCGCAGCGGGCCGACCGTCAGGTCGTCGGCCAGCGCGATTACGCGCTCGGCCGGACCCGCTGCGGGGGCGGCTGCGCCGCGGCGCGAGGCTTCACGGGCCGCGAGGGCCTGACGCAGCGCGGCCGCTGCGGGCTCGCCTTGGATGAGGTGGATCGTGGTCATCGACAACTCGTTGCGCTCACCTTGAACGCCGAATACGCCTGGGAGCGTGCAAAAGACAAAAGGGGCCGCCCGCGGATGTGCAGCGCTGCGCTGCAACACCGGCGGGCGGCCCTAGTGTAAGCGGATCGCCGGAGGGCCGAAAGCGTGTCGTTGTTCTAAGGCGTATTCCTGTTGCCGCGTAGTACCGGACGGCGTCGCCCAGTGCGAACGCGGCCCGCCGCTTGCGTTACCGCTCGTCGAAGCTCACGACCACACGCTCGCTGACCGGATGGCATTGGCAGGTGAGCACGAAACCGTCTTTCACTTCCTGCTCTTCGAGCGTGTAGTTCTTGTCCATCTTCACCTCGCCCTCGAGCACCTTCGCGCGGCAGGTGCAGCACACGCCGCCCTTGCACGCGTAGGGCAGTGCAAGTCCCGCCTTCAGGCCCACGTCGAGCAGGCTCACGCCCTCGTAGGGCAGACGCAGCTTGCGCTTCTTGCCGTCGATGACGATCTCCAGATCGGCCGCCGGCGTGTTTTCGGTGATCTCGACCGCCGGCACGCCTGCTTGCGGCAGCGGCGAGCCGAAACGCTCGACGTGCACCTTCTGCTGCGGCACACCGGCTTCCTTGAGCGCGCCCTCGGCGGCATCCATCATCGGCGCGGGGCCGCAGATGAACGCCTCGTCGATTTCGTCGGCCGGCAGCAGCGTCGCGAGGAACTCGGCACATTTGGCCTGATCGAGCACGCCGTTGAAGAGCTCGACGTCCTGGAGGTCGTCGGAGAGCACGTGATAGAGCCGGAAGCGGTCCATGTACCGGTTCTTCAGGTCTTCCAGGTCTTCGGCGAACATGATCTGGTCGACGCTGCGGTTGCCGTAGACCAGCGTGAACGCGCTGCGCGGCTCCGTTTCGAGCGTCGTCTTGATGATCGCGAGCACCGGCGTGATGCCCGAGCCGCCCGAGAACGCCACGTAGTGCTTGCCGTGCTCGGCGTTCAGGTGCGTGAAGAAGCGCCCGTCGGGTGTCATCACATCGATCTCGTGACCCGGCGCGAGCTGGTCGAACGCGAAGTTCGAGAAACGCCCGCCGCGCACGCGCTTGATGCCGATGCGCAGTTCGCCGTCACGGTCGTAGTCGGTCACGCCGACGCAGATCGAGTACGAACGGCGCGTCTCCTCGCCCTCGATGTGGGTCTTCAGCGTGACGAACTGCCCCTGGGTGAAGCGATACGCGTCGCGCAGCTCGGGCGGGACTTCGAAAGCGACAGAGACCGCGTCCGCGGTTTCGGGCCGCACTTCGCGGATGCGCAGCGAATGGAATTGCGGAGTGGCCATATCAGTACGGTTTGAAGTAGTCGAAGGGTTCGCGGCAGTCGATGCAGCGGTAGAGCGCCTTGCACGCGGTCGAGCCGAATTGCGCGAGGCGCTCGGTATGGTGCGAGCCGCAGCGCGGGCAGGCGGGCGCGGGCAGCGGTTTCGGCATGAACGTAATCGGCTGCTCGCCGGCGGGGACGCCGCTGCCGCAGTTGCCCGTGGGCGGCGCGATACCGTAGGCGCGCAGCTTTTCGCGCGCCTCGTCGGTAATCCAGTCGGTCGTCCACGCCGGCGCGAGGGTGGTCGCGATGCGGTACGGCGCAAGCTCGGCGATATCGAGCGCGTGAGCGACGTCCTCGGCGATCTGCGACATCGCCGGGCAGCCCGAATAGGTCGGCGTGATGACCACTTCGATCAGGCCGTCGGAGGCGCGGCGCACGTCGCGCAGGATGCCCAGTTCGCGGATCGACACGACCGGGATCTCCGGATCGGGCACCGTTTCCAGCACTTCCCAGGCGCGCTCGAGCGCGTGATCTGCTGTCGCTTGCATCGTGACTTCCTCTGTTCCTGCGGGTGGCGGCGGGTCGGAAACTGCGCGCCTGCTTACCAGCGCGCGTCCGGATGCTGGCGCGCGAGGCTCTGCATCTCGGCGAGCACGTAGCCCATATGTTCCGAGTGCTCGCCGAGCTTGCCGGTCGTGACGTGCTTCACTTGCGCGGGCACGGTGAGCGTCGCTTCCTCGAACGCTGCTTCCACGTCCGCGCGCCACGCGGCTTCGAGCTGAGCGGTGAGCGGCGCGATGCCGGCTTCGGCCACGGCGGCCTCCACGGCGTCGGTGCTGAAGAACTCGCGCGTGTAGGGCATCAGCCAGTCGAGTGCGTCCTGGGCGCGGCGGTGCGATTCATCGGTGCCGTCGCCGAAGCGGATCAGCCACTCGCGCGCATGGTGCACGTGGTAGCGCGTTTCCTTGATCGAGCGCTCGGCGATCGCGGCCAGCTGCGGGTCGGCGGAACGCAGCAGCGCGGTCCACAGATGCGCCATCAGCGAGGCGTAGACGAAGTTGCGCACGATCGTCACGGCGTAATCGTTGGCCGAATGCGTCGTGCCGGCGAGCGGGCCGAAATGCGGCAGCTCGGCGAGCGTGTAGTTCGCGAACTCGCGCTCGGCGCGGAAGTAGGCGTAATCGTCCTCGGTGCGCTCGCGGCCGGTGAGCGCCTTTTCGAGCGTGGCGGCGTGCGTGTAGAGCAGGCGCGCCTGGCCGATCAGGTCGAGGCTCATATTGGCGAGCGCGATGTCTTCTTCGAGGATCGGGCCGTGGCCGCACCATTCCGTGTTGCGCTGACCGAGGATCAGCGCCGTATCGGCGAGGCGCAGCACGTACGCAAGTTGTTCGGGCGTGGGCGTCGTCATGTTGGCGCTCTTACATGTGGTTGACTTCGTCGGGCAGCGTGTAGAACGTCGGGTGGCGATAGATCTTGTCGCCGGCCGGCTCGAAGAGCTCGGCCTTCTCGCCCGGATCCGACGCCGTGATCGCCGACGACGGCACCACCCAGATGCTCACGCCTTCCTGACGGCGCGTGTAGACGTCGCGCGCCATGCGCAGCGCCATCGAAGCGTCGGAGGCGTGCAGGCTACCGCAATGCTTGTGGTCGAGGCCCTGCTTGCTGCGCACGAACACTTCCCAGATCGGCCATTCCTTGTTCATCGTGGATCTCCTTCCTGATTCCAATATTGGTTACGCGGCGTGCTTTTCGGCGCGCTGACGCTGCTTTTCGGCATGGGCGAGGGCGGCTTCGCGCACCCACGCACCTTCGTTGTGCGCCTTCACGCGCGTGCCGAGACGCTCGCGATTGCACGGGCCGTCGCCGTTCACGACGCGCCAGAATTCTTCCCAGTCGATCGTGCCGTAGTCGTGGTGGCCGCGCGCCTCGTTCCATTTCAGATCGGGGTCGGGGAGCGTGACGCCGAGCACCTTGGCCTGGTCGACCGTGGCATCGACGAACTTCTGGCGCAGATCGTCGTTCGAGATGCGCTTGATGCCCCACTTGGCCGACTGGCTGCTGTGGACCGAATCGGCGTCGCTCGGGCCGAACATCATCAGCACTGGCCACCACCAGCGGTTCACCGCTTGTTGGACCAGCTCGCGCTGCGCTTCGGTGCCGGCCATCATGGCGAGCAGGGCGTCGAAGCCCTGGCGCTGGTGGAACGACTCTTCCTTGCAGATGCGGATCATTGCGCGGGCATACGGCCCGTAGGTGCAGCGGCACAGCGGGATCTGGTTCATGATCGCCGCGCCGTCGACGAGCCAGCCGATCACGCCGACGTCGGCCCACGTGGGCGTCGGGTAATTGAAGATGCTCGAGTACTTCGCCTTGCCGGCGTGGAGTGCGTCGACCAGTTGATCGCGCGAAACGCCGAGCGTTTCCGCCGCGCTATAGAGATAGAGGCCGTGGCCCGCTTCGTCTTGCACCTTGGCGAGCAGGATCGCCTTGCGCTTGAGGCTCGGCGCACGCGAGATCCAGTTGCCTTCCGGCAGCATGCCGACCACTTCCGAGTGCGCGTGCTGCGAAATCTGGCGCACGAGCGTCTTGCGGTAGGCTTCGGGCATCCAGTCCTGCGGCTCGATCTTGCCGTCCGCGGCCATGATGGCGTCGAACTGCGCCTGCTCTGGCGCCGCCGCGTCCGCATCGAGCGGGGCGACATTGCCGGGAATGTCGAGGGATTGCGTGTACATGGAGACGCTCTCGTCGGTGTTGGGTATGGCGCAGTATAAACCAACCGACCGGTCGGTCAATCAATTTTTTGCGCCTGGTCAAAAAGAGCCGATGTCAGAAGCGGAGATCGGCGCTTCGTTCCTGAGTTTTAGTGGATCGACAGGCGGTTATCGCAGATTTTCCGCGTCGCTTGCATCGTCGTCTTTGTCAGGGCGATGGAAGGTCGCGGTCCGGGCTCTGGGGCACAATGGGCGCTTTGCCTGCTCACTCCCTCACTCGCTCCCGGATGAAGATTTCCCTTGCTCCCATCGCGGCCGGCGCCGCGTTGCTCGCCTCGTTCGCTTTTTCCGCACCGGCCCTCGCCGAACTGCCTTCCGGCGCCCCCTGGGTGACGAGCTGGGCGACGGCGCTCCAGTCCATCCCCCAGCGCGAGGCGCTGCCGCCGCTCTATCGCGCTCCGGACGTCGCTGGGCGCACGGTTCGGCAAATCGTCTACCCGACGCTGGGCGGCGAAGTTGCCCGCGTGCATATCAGTAACCTCTATGGGCGCACACCGCTCGTGATCGAGGCGATGGCGATTGCGCCTTCGGCTGGCGGCGCGGCGGTCAGCGGGGCGGAGACGGTGCGGGTGACGTTCGGCGGACGGGCGATGGTGTCGTTGCCGCCCGGTGCCGAGCTCGATAGCGATCCGGTTCGGATCGGCTTGAAGCGTGGCGCGCCTTACGCGATTAGTACCTATATGGGGCCGCAGCAAAACATGGTCGCGTGGCACCGTGTGGCGAGCCAGCTGAATTTTGTGTCCCGGCCTGGCGATCACGTGGCCGATCCGTCGATCGGCGCGTTCACGCAGCGCTTCACGCAATATGCGTGGGTGACGGGGCTCGCGGTCGAGGCGCCCGGGGCGTCGACGATTGCTGCGATTGGCGATTCCATCACCGATGGTATGCGCTCGTCGCTCAATGAGAACCGGCGCTGGCCGGATGCGCTGGCGCGCCGGCTCGCGCGCGAGCAAGGCGCCAATCTGGCCGTGATCGACATGGGGATCAGCGGCAACCGGTTGCTGAGCGATTCGCCGTGCTACGGCGAGGCGCTCGAGCGCCGCTTCGAGCGTGACGCGCTGCGCCCAGGCGTGCGGACGGCCGTGCTGCTGATCGGCATCAACGACATCAACTTCCAGGCGATGCCGCCGCGCTCGGGCCTCGACTGCGATTTCCCCCATACGCACGTGAACGCCGACGACCTGATCGCCGGGTATCGGCGCGTGATTGCGGCGGCGCATGCGCGCGGCGTGCGCATCTTGGGCGCGACGCTCACGCCGGCCTCGCTGCCGCCGGAGCGCGAAGCGATCCGTGCGAAGGTGAACGAGTGGATCCGCACGAGCCATGCGTTCGATGGCGTGGTGGACTTCGATGCGGCGCTGCGCAACCCTGCCGATCCGCTGCGCCTGCGCCGGGAATACGACAGCGGCGATCACATTCACCCGAGCGACGCGGGCTACGAGGCGATGGCGAATGCTGTGCCGCTGGCGGCACTGGCCGGAAAGTAAGGATTTCGCACGGAGGGGGGCTTGCGGATCGGCTTCGCTGGCGTTAAGATTCGCCCCCTTCGCTTCCTGCGGTACCGGCAGCGAAGCCCGCCGCGAGAAACGGCGGGGCGCGTGACCGACAGCTTTTCAGCAGTGACTGCAAAAAAGATGTTGACGAAACGCGAAAGAGTCTGCATAATCTCGTTTCTCTGCTGCTGACGCAGCAACGCAGAAAACGCCGGGCAGTAATGCAGTAAGCCGGTGAGTTTCGCGATCGCTCTTTAAAAATTTACAGCCGATAAGTGTGGGCGCTTGATGAGTTTCAGCGGCCTGACGGTCCTTCGGGGCAGTCAGGAGTAGCGAAAGTATCAAGAGTCTCACACTAAAGTAAGTCAGGTTTTTGAATTTATTCAAATTCCTGTCAGCTTTGAGTGAGCGACCGGTTTCTAACGAAACCGAAAACAGTAACAGGTTTGAACTGAAGAGTTTGATCCCGCTCAGATTGAACGCTGGCGGCATGCCTTACACATGCAAGTCGAACGGCAGCGCGGGAGCAATCCTGGCGGCGAGTGGCGAACGGGTGAGTAATACATCGGAACGTGTCCTGTAGTGGGGGATAGCCCGGCGAAAGCCGGATTAATACCGCATACGATCTACGGATGAAAGCGGGGGATCGCAAGACCTCGCGCTATAGGGGCGGCCGATGGCGGATTAGCTAGTTGGTGGGGTAAAGGCCTACCAAGGCGACGATCCGTAGCTGGTCTGAGAGGACGACCAGCCACACTGGGACTGAGACACGGCCCAGACTCCTACGGGAGGCAGCAGTGGGGAATTTTGGACAATGGGGGCAACCCTGATCCAGCAATGCCGCGTGTGTGAAGAAGGCCTTCGGGTTGTAAAGCACTTTTGTCCGGAAAGAAATCCTTTTCGATAATACCGAGAGGGGATGACGGTACCGGAAGAATAAGCACCGGCTAACTACGTGCCAGCAGCCGCGGTAATACGTAGGGTGCGAGCGTTAATCGGAATTACTGGGCGTAAAGCGTGCGCAGGCGGTGATGTAAGACCGATGTGAAATCCCCGGGCTTAACCTGGGAACTGCATTGGTGACTGCATCGCTGGAGTATGGCAGAGGGGGGTAGAATTCCACGTGTAGCAGTGAAATGCGTAGAGATGTGGAGGAATACCGATGGCGAAGGCAGCCCCCTGGGCCAATACTGACGCTCATGCACGAAAGCGTGGGGAGCAAACAGGATTAGATACCCTGGTAGTCCACGCCCTAAACGATGTCAACTGGTTGTCGGGCCTTCATTGGCTTGGTAACGTAGCTAACGCGTGAAGTTGACCGCCTGGGGAGTACGGTCGCAAGATTAAAACTCAAAGGAATTGACGGGGACCCGCACAAGCGGTGGATGATGTGGATTAATTCGATGCAACGCGAAAAACCTTACCTACCCTTGACATGTACGGAATCCTGCTGAGAGGTGGGAGTGCCCGAAAGGGAGCCGTAACACAGGTGCTGCATGGCTGTCGTCAGCTCGTGTCGTGAGATGTTGGGTTAAGTCCCGCAACGAGCGCAACCCTTGTCCCTAGTTGCTACGCAAGAGCACTCGGGGAGACTGCCGGTGACAAACCGGAGGAAGGTGGGGATGACGTCAAGTCCTCATGGCCCTTATGGGTAGGGCTTCACACGTCATACAATGGTCGGAACAGAGGGTTGCCAAGCCGCGAGGTGGAGCCAATCCCAGAAAACCGATCGTAGTCCGGATCGCAGTCTGCAACTCGACTGCGTGAAGCTGGAATCGCTAGTAATCGCGGATCAGCATGCCGCGGTGAATACGTTCCGGGTCTTGTACACACCGCCCGTCACACCATGGGAGTGGGTTTTGCCAGAAGTGGCTAGTCTAACCGCAAGGAGGACGGTCACCACGGCAGGATTCATGACTGGGGTGAAGTCGTAACAAGGTAGCCGTATCGGAAGGTGCGGCTGGATCACCTCCTTTCCAGAGCTCATCGCTTAAGCTTGTTAAAGCGCTCACACTTGTCGGCTGTAGAAAAGACAGACTCAGGGGTCTGTAGCTCAGTCGGTTAGAGCACCGTCTTGATAAGGCGGGGTCGATGGTTCGAATCCATCCAGACCCACCAATTTGTCTGCGGTGGCTGACTGATCAAAACCCCTGAAGTTGCATGACTGGGGGATTAGCTCAGCTGGGAGAGCACCTGCTTTGCAAGCAGGGGGTCGTCGGTTCGATCCCGTCATCCTCCACCAATCCTCAATGCCTAGTGTCCGGTAGAAACACAAACCGGGTATTACGCATTGGCGATTGAGCCAGTCAGAGCGATGTGAGTAAAACCATATCGGCTGTCGTTCTTTAACAATCAGGAAGAAGTAGTAAAGAGATTCATTCGAAAGCGGGCAGAGATGACCGTCGAGTAGATGAATCAGGGTTGTGATTGTATCAATGTATTTTTAAGTGATCGAAAGATTGCCTTGAAATACGGCGCAACACGAATACTCAACCTGTAATGAGTGGTCCGACGCGAGCAATCGCCGCAAGACACACCCGTTATAGGGTCAAGCGAACAAGTGCATGTGGTGGATGCCTTGGCGATCACAGGCGATGAAGGACGCGGTAGCCTGCGAAAAGCTACGGGGAGCTGGCAAACAAGCTTTGATCCGTAGATGTCCGAATGGGGAAACCCACTCCGTATGGAGTATCCATGGCTGAATACATAGGCCATGTGAAGCGAACGCGGCGAACTGAAACATCTAAGTAGCCGCAGGAAAAGAAATCAACCGAGATTCCCAGAGTAGTGGCGAGCGAAATGGGACCAGCCTGTACTCTTTATCTGTATTGTCAGCCGAACGCTCTGGAAAGTGCGGCCATAGTGGGTGATAGCCCCGTAGGCGAAGGCAGTATGGAAGAACTGGGTGTACGACAAGTAGGGCGGGACACGTGAAATCCTGTCTGAAGATGGGGGGGGACCATCCTCCAAGGCTAAATACTCGTGATCGACCGATAGTGAACCAGTACCGTGAGGGAAAGGCGAAAAGAACCCCGGGAGGGGAGTGAAATAGATCCTGAAACCGCATGCATACAAACAGTCGGAGCCTCGCAAGGGGTGACGGCGTACCTTTTGTATAATGGGTCAGCGACTTACATTCAGTGGCAAGCTTAACCGAATAGGGCAGGCGTAGCGAAAGCGAGTCCGAACAGGGCGTTCAGTCGCTGGGTGTAGACCCGAAACCAGGTGATCTATCCATGGCCAGGTTGAAGGCACGGTAACACGTGCTGGAGGACCGAACCCACTAACGTTGAAAAGTTAGGGGATGAGCTGTGGATAGGGGTGAAAGGCTAAACAAACCTGGAAATAGCTGGTTCTCTCCGAAAACTATTTAGGTAGTGCCTCGTGTATCACCTTCGGGGGGTAGAGCACTGTCATGGTTGAAGGGTCCATTGCGGATTACTTCGCCATAGCAAACTCCGAATACCGAAGAGTGCAATCACGGGAGACAGACATCGGGTGCTAACGTCCGGTGTCAAGAGGGAAACAACCCAGACCGCCAGCTAAGGTCCCCAAATATAGCTAAGTGGGAAACGAAGTGGGAAGGCTAAAACAGTCAGGAGGTTGGCTTAGAAGCAGCCACCCTTTAAAGAAAGCGTAATAGCTCACTGATCGAGTCGTCCTGCGCGGAAGATGTAACGGGGCTAAGCTATATACCGAAGCTGCGGATGCGTGCTTTGCACGCATGGTAGGAGAGCGTTCTGTAAGCCTGCGAAGGTGCATCGGAAGGTGTGCTGGAGGTATCAGAAGTGCGAATGCTGACATGAGTAGCGATAAAGGGGGTGAAAGGCCCCCTCGCCGTAAGCCCAAGGTTTCCTACGCAACGTTCATCGGCGTAGGGTGAGTCGGCCCTAAGGCGAGGCAGAAATGCGTAGCTGATGGGAAGCAGGTCAATATTCCTGCACCATTGTTGAATGCGATGGGGGGACGGATCGCGGAAGGTTGTCCGGGTGTTGGAAGTCCCGGTCCTTGCATTGGAGAAGGCGCTTTGGCAAATCCGGGCGCGGAATTCAAGGGTGTGAGGCCAGTCTCTTAGGAGACGAAGCAACTGGAAGTGGTTCCAAGAAAAGCCTCTAAGCTTCAGTTCAACAGTGACCGTACCGCAAACCGACACAGGTGGGCGAGATGAGTATTCTAAGGCGCTTGAGAGAACTCGGGAGAAGGAACTCGGCAAATTGGTACCGTAACTTCGGGATAAGGTACGCCCTGGTAGCTTGACTGGCTCGCGCCAGAAGGGTGAAGGGGTTGCAATAAACTGGTGGCTGCGACTGTTTAATAAAAACACAGCACTCTGCAAACACGAAAGTGGACGTATAGGGTGTGACGCCTGCCCGGTGCCGGAAGATTAAATGATGGGGTGCAAGCTCTTGATTGAAGTCCCGGTAAACGGCGGCCGTAACTATAACGGTCCTAAGGTAGCGAAATTCCTTGTCGGGTAAGTTCCGACCTGCACGAATGGCGTAACGATGGCCACACTGTCTCCTCCCGAGACTCAGCGAAGTTGAAGTGTTTGTGATGATGCAATCTCCCCGCGGCTAGACGGAAAGACCCCATGAACCTTTACTGCAGCTTTGCATTGGACTTTGAACCGGTTTGTGTAGGATAGGTGGGAGGCTATGAAGCGTGAACGCCAGTTTGCGTGGAGCCGTCCTTGAAATACCACCCTGATCTGTTTGAGGTTCTAACCTTGGTCCGTTATCCGGATCGGGGACAGTGCATGGCAGGCAGTTTGACTGGGGCGGTCTCCTCCCAAAGGGTAACGGAGGAGTACGAAGGTACGCTAGGTACGGTCGGAAATCGTGCTGATAGTGCAATGGCATAAGCGTGCTTGACTGCGAGACTGACAAGTCGAGCAGGTGCGAAAGCAGGTCATAGTGATCCGGTGGTTCTGTATGGAAGGGCCATCGCTCAACGGATAAAAGGTACTCTGGGGATAACAGGCTGATACCGCCCAAGAGTTCATATCGACGGCGGTGTTTGGCACCTCGATGTCGGCTCATCTCATCCTGGGGCTGTAGCCGGTCCCAAGGGTATGGCTGTTCGCCATTTAAAGAGGTACGTGAGCTGGGTTTAAAACGTCGTGAGACAGTTTGGTCCCTATCTGCCGTGGGCGCTGGAAGTTTGAGGGGGCCTGCTCCTAGTACGAGAGGACCGGAGTGGACGAACCTCTGGTGTACCGGTTGTGACGCCAGTCGCATCGCCGGGTAGCTATGTTCGGAAGAGATAACCGCTGAAAGCATCTAAGCGGGAAACTCGCCTCAAGATGAGACTTCCCCGGGGACTAGATCCCCTTGAAGGGTCGTTCGAGACCAGGACGTTGATAGGTCAGGTGTGGAAGCGCAGTAATGCGTTAAGCTAACTGATACTAATTGCCCGTAAGGCTTGATCCTATAACAGGTGTGTTTCGCAATGAGTTAGCGCTTCAGCGCTTACTCAGTGCAACCCCCGAAGGGGGCACGAAATACACAGGTTGAGAGATCGCGTGTTGTGCCGGAAACAACACAACCCCAATCAGCAAAAACCTCTTTACGCTTCTTCCAGATTGGCTGTGGCGCACTAAATGCGACGCAGCAACCCGTCAAGCCTGATGACCATAGCGAGTCGGTCCCACCCCTTCCCATCCCGAACAGGACCGTGAAACGACTCTACGCCGATGATAGTGCGGATTGCCCGTGTGAAAGTAGGTAATCGTCAGGCTCCTTATTGCGAAACCCCGGCCCTAAAAAGCCGGGGTTTTTGCTTTTCCGCTCTCCCTATAAGTGAGAGCGTTGTGGGTTCGGCGCCGAACAAAGTGCTTGACACTGATCGGAACTTACCCCATAATCATCAGTTCTCTGCGGAGGGGTGCCCGAGTGGCTAAAGGGGGCAGACTGTAAATCTGTTGGCTTACGCCTACGTTGGTTCGAATCCAACCTCCTCCACCAGAATTCAGCTGTAGTTGTTAGTGTCGGGAATCGACAGTAGTCAGCAAACTTCGCGGGTGTAGCTCAATGGTAGAGCAGAAGCCTTCCAAGCTTACGACGAGGGTTCGATTCCCTTCACCCGCTCCAGCGAAATGAAGTAAATGCCCATGTGGCTCAGTGGTAGAGCACTCCCTTGGTAAGGGAGAGGTCGGCAGTTCGATCCTGCCCATGGGCACCAGCCGGTATCTAGCAGGCCTCAGAGGCCTCGCATCGAGCAGGCAGCAGCAACCAGTGATTGTTTGCGCGCCCCGCGCAACGTACGGAAAAATCCTCTTAGGAGTCGAAAATGGCCAAGGGTAAGTTTGAGCGGACCAAGCCGCACGTGAACGTGGGCACGATCGGTCACGTTGACCACGGCAAGACCACGCTGACGGCAGCGATCACGACGGTTCTGACCGCGAAGTTCGGCGGTGAAGCGAAGGCGTACGACCAGATCGACGCAGCGCCGGAAGAAAAGGCACGTGGTATTACCATCAACACCGCGCACGTCGAGTACGAAACGGCTAACCGCCACTACGCACACGTCGACTGCCCGGGTCACGCTGACTACGTGAAGAACATGATCACGGGCGCGGCACAGATGGACGGCGCAATCCTGGTGTGCTCGGCCGCTGACGGCCCGATGCCGCAAACGCGTGAGCACATCCTGCTCGCCCGTCAGGTTGGCGTGCCTTACATCATCGTGTTCCTGAACAAGTGCGACATGGTCGACGACGCCGAGCTGCTCGAGCTGGTCGAAATGGAAGTGCGCGAGCTCCTGTCGAAGTACGACTTCCCGGGCGACGACACGCCGATCATCAAGGGTTCGGCCAAGCTGGCGCTGGAAGGTGACAAGGGCGAACTGGGTGAAGTGGCGATCATGAACCTGGCCGACGCACTGGACACGTACATCCCGACGCCGGAGCGTGCAGTTGACGGCGCGTTCCTGATGCCGGTGGAAGACGTGTTCTCGATCTCGGGTCGCGGCACGGTGGTGACGGGTCGCGTCGAGCGCGGCATCGTCAAGGTCGGCGAGGAAATCGAAATCGTCGGTATCAAGCCGACGGTGAAGACGACCTGCACGGGCGTGGAAATGTTCCGCAAGCTGCTCGACCAGGGTCAGGCAGGCGACAACGTTGGTATCCTGCTGCGCGGCACGAAGCGTGAAGACGTGGAGCGTGGCCAGGTTCTGGCGAAGCCGGGTTCGATCACGCCGCACACGCACTTCACGGCTGAAGTGTACGTGCTGAGCAAGGACGAAGGCGGCCGCCACACGCCGTTCTTCAACAACTACCGTCCGCAGTTCTACTTCCGTACGACGGACGTGACGGGCTCGATCGAGCTGCCGAAGGACAAGGAAATGGTCATGCCGGGCGACAACGTGTCGATCACGGTGAAGCTGATCGCTCCGATCGCGATGGAAGAAGGTCTGCGCTTCGCAATCCGCGAAGGTGGCCGTACCGTCGGCGCTGGTGTGGTTGCAAAGATCATCGAGTAAGTTTTTGCCAGTCTCGTTGATCGACTAGTGGTTTCGGGGTTGGCTTAGCCGCCAACCCCAAAATGGTTTAGGGGTATAGCTCAACTGGCAGAGCGTCGGTCTCCAAAACCGAAGGTTGGGGGTTCGATTCCCTCTGCCCCTGCCAACTTCTCGCGCCTGTGGCGCGTTGTTCTTTAAGGTGTTATGGCGAATCCTTCCGTCGAAACTGTTAATACTTCCAGCGACAAGCTGATGCTTGCGGCGGGCGTATTGTTGGTTGTGGCCGGGTTCGTAGGGTTCTACTGGCTCGGTAGCCAGGAGTGGTATGTCCGCGGTGCGGCGCTCGCAGTGGGCGTGATCGCGGGGGTGGTAGTCGGTCTTCTTTCGGCGCCCGGCAAGAGCTTCATCGCGTTTGCCAAAGACTCGTACAAGGAAGTTCGCAAGGTCGTCTGGCCGACTCGCAAAGAGGCCACGCAAACGACTCTGGTGGTCTTCGGTTTTGTGCTGGTAATGGCCATCTTTCTCTGGGTTTGTGACAAATCCATTGAATGGGTGATTTTCTCGGCGATTCTGGGTTGGAAATGATATGAGCGATACACCGGCATCCCCGAGCGGAAAACGTTGGTACGTGGTGCACGCCTACTCTGGTATGGAGAAGAGCGTGCAACGTGCGCTTCAGGAGCGCATCGAACGTGCTGGCATGCAGGACAAGTTTGGCCAGATCCTCGTTCCGACTGAAGAAGTGGTCGAGGTGAAGGGTGGTCACAAATCGGTGACCGAACGTCGTTTCTTCCCGGGCTATGTCCTGGTCGAGATGGAAATGACGGATGAAACGTGGCACCTCGTGAAGAACACGGCAAAGGTGACGGGTTTCGTCGGCGGGGCGCGCAATCGCCCGAGCCCGATTTCGCCGCGCGAAGTCGAAAAGATCATGTCGCAGATGCAGGAAGGCGTTGAGAAGCCGCGCCCCAAGACCCTGTTCGAAGTCGGCGAGATGGTCCGCGTGAAGGAAGGCCCGTTCACGGACTTCAACGGCAGCGTCGAAGAAGTCAACTACGAAAAATCGCGCGTTCGGGTCTCCGTCACCATTTTTGGTCGCGCCACGCCGGTCGAACTCGAATTCGGCCAGGTCGAAAAGCTGTAAATCGAATACGACGGATCGCATCTTTGGTGCGGTCCGTTTTTCCGCGCTTACGGTCCGCGTGATGGCCGTAGAGGAGCGTCAGTAGCCCAGTCGGCTGAGCCTGTCGGCACAGTGAAGATTGCGGCGAAAGCGCGCTACCACTCACCTGAACGCTCACGCGTTCCAATGAGGTTTTCAACATGGCAAAGAAAATCATTGGCTTTATCAAGCTGCAGATTCCTGCAGGTAAAGCCAACCCGTCGCCGCCGGTCGGCCCGGCACTGGGCCAGCGCGGCCTGAACATCATGGAGTTCTGCAAGGCGTTCAACGCGCAGACTCAAGGGATGGAACCGGGTCTGCCGACGCCGGTCGTTATCACGGCTTTCGCGGACAAGAGCTTCACGTTCATCCTGAAGACGCCGCCGGCCACGATCCTGATCAAGAAGGCAGCGAAGGTCGACAAGGGTTCGGCCAAACCGCACACCGACAAGGTCGCCACGATCACGCGTGCGCAGGCTGAAGAAATCGCCAAGACCAAGATGCCGGACCTCACGGCAGCGGATATGGACGCAGCGGTCCGCACGATCGCTGGTAGCGCCCGTTCGATGGGCATCGTCGTGGAGGGCGTGTAAATGGCTAAGGTTTCGAAGCGTCAAAAGGCACTCGCCGCCAAGGTCGACAGCCAGAAGCTGTACCCGATCGTCGACGCACTGTCGCTCGTGAAGGAATGCGCTACGGCGAAGTTCGACGAATCGATCGACGTCGCAGTCCAGCTCGGCATCGATGCAAAGAAGTCGGACCAGGTCGTTCGTGGTTCGGTCGTTCTGCCGGCAGGTACGGGCAAGTCGGTTCGCGTTGCTGTGTTCGCGCAAGGCGAAAAGGCTGAGCAAGCCAAGGCAGCAGGCGCTGAGATCGTCGGCATGGAAGACCTTGCTGAGCAGATCAAGGGCGGCAACCTGAATTTCGACATCGTGATCGCTTCGCCGGACACGATGCGTATCGTCGGTACGCTCGGCCAGATCCTCGGCCCGCGCGGCCTGATGCCGAACCCGAAGGTCGGCACCGTGACGCCGGACGTCGCCACCGCGGTCAAGAACGCGAAGGCAGGTCAGGTGCAATTCCGCGTCGACAAGGCCGGTATCATTCACGCGACCATCGGCCGTGCATCGTTCGAGCCGACCGCGCTGCGCAGCAACCTGGACGCGCTCCTCGAAGCGCTGACCAAGGCGAAGCCGGCAACGAGCAAGGGCGTGTACCTGCGCAAGATCGCTGTGTCGAGCACGATGGGCGTTGGCGTTCGCGTCGACCAGACGTCGCTCGCAGCGTAAGCGTCGCAATAGTTTTGCCGCGTTGAGGTTCGAAACGAAGCTGGGTCGGATCGCAGCGCGGATTTAAAGGGCTTTGGGCGGTTGGGCGGTGGCAGTCGAGCATCGCGCAACCGGTTGTCAAAGACCGTTGGCGGAAGTGCAGCAGTTGGGTGCTTCCTTAATGTGAAGCCAACGCAGATGGCGAACCCGAAAAGGTTTTGAAGTGCGAAAGCGAGTGAAAGAGGGCGGAAACGCTCCCGATTGCAAGCTGAGTTGCTCCAGACTGGTCGGTCGCCGTTGTTGAACGCGGCACACGTAGCGAAAGTGAAGTGTGTCGAATCTGGAGGTTAACCGTGCCACTGAACAAAGAAGGTAAGCAGGCCGTCGTGGCTGAAGTCTCCGCGCAAGTCGCGAAGGCTCAGACCGTGGTGTTGGCCGAGTATCGTGGAATCGCGGTTGGCGATCTGACCAAGCTGCGCGCGAAAGCGCGCGAGCAACAGGTGTACCTGCGCGTGTTGAAGAACACGCTGGCGCGTCGCGCTGTCGAAGGTACCCCGTTTGCTCCGCTGGCAGAGCAGATGACTGGCCCCCTGATCTACGGCATCTCGGAAGATGCCATTGCTGCTGCGAAGGTCGTCAACGACTTCGCGAAGGGCAATGACAAGTTGGTCATCAAGGCTGGTTCCTACGAAGGCAAGGTGATGGACAAGGCAGGCGTGCAAGCGCTGGCCAGCATCCCGAGCCGCGAAGAACTGCTCTCGAAGCTGCTGTTCGTTATGCAAGCTCCTGTTTCCGGTATGGCGCGCGCCTTGGCCGCGCTGGCGGAAAAGAAGCAAGCAGAAGCGGCCTGATTTCAGGCTAGCGAACGAACACAGGCGAGCGAGAAGGATCGCTAGCTGTTTCCGAATTCAAATCTGGAGTAATTTCAAATGGCAATCGCAAAAGAAGACATCCTCGAAGCCGTTGGCTCGATGTCGGTTCTCGAACTGAACGAACTGGTCAAGGCATTCGAAGAGAAGTTTGGCGTGTCGGCAGCTGCTGTGGCAGTCGCTGGCCCGGCAGGCGGCGGCGCTGCTGCTGCTGCTGAAGAGCAGACCGAATTCACGGTCAACCTGCTCGAAGCCGGCGCAAACAAGGTTTCGGTCATTAAGGCCGTTCGTGAACTGACGGGTCTCGGCCTGAAGGAAGCGAAGGACCTGGTTGACGGTGCACCGAAGCCCGTGAAGGAAGCGGTGCCCAAGGCTGCTGCTGAAGAAGCGAAGAAGAAGCTGGAAGAAGCCGGCGCGAAGGCTGAAATCAAGTAAGTTTCAGCGCGCTGTGCGAAGGCTGGCGGTTTTTACACCGCCGGCCTTTTTGTGCTTTGTGGGTTCTGCGTTTTTGTGTTCGATTTTTGATGATCGGAGGCGGGATGCGGGACCCAGAAGCCAAAGAAAAACGTCTTACGCAGGGTGTGATTTGGACCGCCTGTGCGCACGACGCTTCTCTTTGTCTTCTGAAGCGACTGCAGAAGGCAAGTTTGGTCGGGCAGCGGGCAAGTTATGACAAGCCGGTATCCGCTGCCGTCAGCCAGCGGTTGGTAGAGGCCAACCACCAAGCTTCCAGGGCTCGCGCAGCCATCGGGTCTCAGTCGGTGAACACTCGGGTCGTCCTACCCGCCGTGATTCGGAGATCGTATGCAATATTCCTTCACCGAGAAGAAGCGTATTCGCAAGAGTTTCGCGAAACGCCCCATCGTTCACCAAGTTCCTTTCCTGCTGGCTACCCAGCTTGAATCATTCAGCACGTTTCTGCAAGCAGAAACGGCGAGCGCACAACGCAAACCGGAAGGTCTGCAGGCTGCGTTCACGTCCGTTTTTCCTATTGTTTCCCATAACGGCTTTGCTCGTCTAGAGTTCGTGAGCTACATGCTCTCGTCGCCGGCATTCAACATCAAGGAATGCCAGCAACGGGGCCTGACGTACTGCTCGGCGCTTCGCGCCAAGGTGCGTCTCGTGCTGCTCGACAAAGAATCGCCGAGCAAGCCGGTCGTGAAGGAAGTGAAGGAGCAGGAAGTGTACATGGGCGAAATTCCGCTCATGACGCCGACGGGCTCGTTCGTCATCAACGGCACCGAGCGTGTCATCGTCTCGCAGCTGCACCGCTCGCCTGGCGTGTTCTTCGAACACGACAAGGGCAAGACGCACAGCTCGGGCAAGCTGCTCTTCTCGGCACGTATCATTCCTTACCGCGGTTCGTGGCTCGACTTCGAGTTCGACCCGAAGGACGTGCTGTACTTCCGCGTCGACCGTCGCCGCAAGATGCCGGTCACGATCCTGCTGAAGGCCATCGGCCTCACGCCGGAACAGATCCTCGCGAACTTCTTCGTGTTCGACAACTTCTCGCTGATGCCGGAAGGCGCGCAGATGGAGTTCGTGCCGGAGCGTTTGCGTGGTGAAGTCGCGCGCTTCGACATTTCCGATCGCGATGGCAAGGTCATTGTCCAGAAGGACAAGCGGATTAACGCGAAGCACATCCGCGACCTCGAAAACGCGAAGACGACGTTTATTTCGGTCCCCGAAGATTATCTGCTCGGCCGCGTTCTCGCGAAGAACGTCGTCGACGGCGATACGGGCGAAGTGATCGCGAACGCGAACGACGAAATCACCGAAACCGTGCTCGACAAGCTGCGCGAGGCGAAGATCAAGGACATCCAGACGCTCTATACGAACGATCTGGACCAGGGTCCGTACATCTCGTCGACGCTGCGTATCGACGAAACGGCCGACAAGATGGCTGCGCGCATTGCGATCTATCGCATGATGCGTCCGGGCGAGCCGCCGACCGAAGAAGCGGTCGAGGCCCTCTTCAATCGTTTGTTCTACAGCGAAGAAGCGTACGACCTCTCGAAGGTGGGTCGTATGAAGTTCAATCGCCGCGTCGGCCGTGACGAAATCGTCGGCCCGATGACGCTGCAGGACGACGACATCCTCGCGACCATCAAGATCCTCGTCGAGTTGCGCAACGGCAAGGGCGAAGTGGACGACATCGACCACTTGGGCAACCGTCGCGTGCGTTGCGTGGGCGAACTGGCGGAAAACCAGTTCCGCGCGGGTCTCGTGCGCGTTGAACGTGCAGTGAAGGAACGCCTCGGCCAGGCCGAAAGCGAAAACCTGATGCCGCACGACCTGATCAACTCGAAGCCGATTTCTTCGGCGATTCGCGAGTTCTTCGGTTCGTCGCAGCTTTCGCAGTTCATGGACCAGACCAACCCGCTCTCGGAAATCACGCACAAGCGCCGTGTTTCCGCACTGGGCCCGGGCGGTCTGACGCGTGAGCGCGCAGGCTTCGAAGTCCGCGACGTGCACCCGACCCACTACGGCCGCGTGTGTCCGATTGAGACGCCGGAAGGTCCGAACATTGGTCTGATCAACTCGCTCGCTCTGTACGCGCACCTGAACGAATACGGCTTCCTCGAAACGCCGTATCGCAAGGTCGTGGACAGCAAGGTGACCGACCAGATCGACTACCTCTCGGCGATCGAAGAAGGCCGTTACGTGATCGCTCAGGCGAACGCGGCAGTGGCCGACGACGGCACGCTGACCGACGAACTCGTCTCGTCGCGTGAAGCGGGCGAAACGCTGATGGTCACGCCGGACCGCATCCAGTACATGGACGTGGCGCCGTCGCAGATCGTCTCGGTTGCAGCTTCGCTGATTCCGTTCCTCGAGCACGATGACGCGAACCGTGCACTGATGGGTTCGAACATGCAGCGTCAGGCCGTGCCTTGCCTGCGTCCGGAAAAGCCGGTCGTCGGTACGGGTATCGAGCGCACGGTTGCGGTCGACTCGGGCACGACGGTTCAGGCGCTGCGTGGCGGCGTGGTGGACTACGTCGACGCAGGCCGTATCGTGATTCGCGTGAACGACGATGAAGCTGTCGCCGGTGAAGTCGGCGTGGACATCTACAACCTCATCAAGTACACGCGTTCGAACCAGAACACGAACATCAACCAGCGTCCGATCGTGAAGATGGGCGACAAGGTTGCTCGTGGCGACGTGCTGGCTGACGGCGCATCGACCGATCTGGGCGAGCTCGCGCTCGGCCAGAACATGCTGATCGCGTTCATGCCGTGGAACGGCTACAACTTCGAAGACTCGATCCTGATCTCGGAGAAGGTGGTGGCGGACGACCGTTACACGTCGATCCACATCGAAGAACTGAATGTCGTTGCACGCGACACGAAGCTCGGACCGGAAGAAATCACGCGCGACATTTCGAACCTCGCGGAAGTGCAGCTTGGCCGTCTCGACGAGTCCGGCATCGTGTACATCGGCGCGGAAGTCGAAGCGGGCGACGTGCTCGTGGGCAAGGTCACGCCGAAGGGCGAAACCCAGCTCACGCCGGAAGAAAAGCTGCTGCGCGCGATCTTCGGCGAGAAGGCTTCGGACGTGAAGGATACGTCGCTGCGCGTGCCCTCGGGCATGAGCGGCACGGTCATCGACGTGCAGGTGTTCACGCGCGAAGGCATTACGCGTGACAAGCGCGCGCAACAGATCATCGACGATGAACTGAAGCGCTATCGCCTCGACCTGAACGACCAGCTGCGTATCGTGGAAGGCGACGCGTTCCAGCGTCTCGCGCGCATGCTCGACGGCAAGGTCGCGAACGGCGGTCCGAAGAAGCTCGCGAAGGGCACGAAGATCGACCAGGCGTACCTGGAAGACCTCGACCACTACCACTGGTTCGACATCCGCCTCGCGGACGAAGAAGCAGCGGCGCAGCTCGAAGCCATCAAGAACTCGATCGAAGAAAAGCGTCACCAGTTCGATCTGGCGTTCGAAGAGAAGCGCAAGAAGCTCACGCAAGGCGACGAACTGCCGCCGGGCGTGCTGAAGATGGTCAAGGTGTACCTCGCGGTGAAGCGCCGTCTGCAGCCTGGCGACAAGATGGCAGGCCGTCACGGTAACAAGGGTGTCGTGTCGAAGATCGTCCCGATCGAAGACATGCCGTACATGGCCGATGGCCGTCCGGCAGACGTCGTGCTGAACCCGCTGGGCGTGCCGTCACGGATGAACGTGGGTCAGGTTCTCGAAGTGCATCTGGGTTGGGCCGCGAAGGGTCTGGGCTGGCGTATTGGCGAAATGCTCGCGCGTCAGACGAAGGTTGCGGAGCTGCGTGAGTTCCTCACGAAGATCTACAACGAATCGGGCCACAAGGAAGACCTCGACAGCTTCAGCGACGACGAAATCCTCGAACTCGCGAAGAACCTGCGCGAAGGCGTGCCGTTCGCAACGCCGGTGTTCGACGGTGCGACCGAAGAGGAAATGGGCAAGATGCTCGATCTGGCGTTCCCGGACGACATCGCGCACAACCTCGGCATGACGCCGTCGAAGAACCAGGTGCGTCTGTACGACGGCCGCACGGGCGAAATGTTCGAGCGTACGGTGACCGTGGGCTACATGCACTACCTGAAGCTGCACCACCTTGTCGACGACAAGATGCACGCGCGTTCGACGGGTCCGTACTCGCTCGTCACGCAGCAGCCGCTGGGTGGTAAGGCGCAGTTCGGTGGCCAGCGTTTCGGTGAGATGGAAGTGTGGGCGCTCGAAGCGTATGGCGCTTCGTACGTGCTGCAGGAAATGTTGACGGTGAAGTCCGATGACGTGACGGGCCGGACGAAGGTGTATGAGAACCTCGTCAAGGGCGACCACGTGATCGATGCAGGCATGCCGGAATCCTTCAATGTGCTGGTGAAGGAAATCCGCTCGCTCGGTATCGACATCGACCTCGACCGCAACTAATCGGACTACGGAGAGAAGGCAATGAAAGCTCTGCTCGATCTATTCAAGCAAGTCCAACAAGAAGAAGTTTTTGACGCGATCAAGATCGGTCTGGCCTCGCCGGACAAGATCCGCTCGTGGTCGTTCGGTGAAGTGAAGAAGCCGGAGACCATCAACTACCGTACCTTCAAGCCGGAACGGGATGGCCTGTTCTGCGCGAAGATCTTCGGGCCGATCAAGGACTACGAGTGCCTGTGCGGCAAGTACAAGCGCCTGAAGCACCGTGGCGTGATCTGCGAGAAGTGCGGCGTTGAAGTCACGCTGGCGAAGGTGCGCCGTGAGCGCATGGGCCACATCGAGCTGGCCTCGCCGGTCGCGCACATCTGGTTCCTGAAGTCGCTGCCGTCGCGTCTGGGCATGGTGCTCGACATGACGCTGCGCGACATCGAGCGCGTGCTGTACTTCGAAGCATATGTGGTGATCGAACCGGGCATGACGCCGCTGAAGGCGCGGCAGATCATGACCGAAGAGGATTACTACAACAAGGTCGAAGAGTACGGTGACGAATTCCGCGCCGAGATGGGCGCGGAAGGCGTGCGCGAGCTGCTGCGTGCGATCAACATCGACGAACAGGTCGAAACGCTGCGCACCGAGCTGAAGAACACCGGCTCGGAAGCGAAGATCAAGAAGTACGCGAAGCGCCTGAAGGTGCTCGAGGCCTTCCAGCGTTCGGGCATCAAGCCCGAATGGATGGTGCTCGAAGTGCTGCCGGTGCTGCCGCCCGAACTGCGTCCGCTGGTGCCGCTGGACGGTGGCCGCTTCGCGACCTCGGACCTGAACGACCTGTATCGCCGCGTCATCAACCGTAACAACCGTCTGAAGCGTCTGCTCGAGCTGAAGGCGCCGGAGATCATCGTCCGCAACGAAAAGCGGATGCTCCAGGAAGCGGTTGACTCGCTGCTCGACAACGGCCGTCGCGGCAAGGCGATGACGGGCGCGAACAAGCGTCCGCTGAAGTCGCTCGCCGACATGATCAAGGGTAAGGGCGGTCGTTTCCGTCAGAACCTGCTGGGCAAGCGCGTGGACTACTCGGGCCGTTCGGTCATCGTGGTGGGTCCAACGCTGAAGCTGCACCAGTGCGGTCTGCCGAAGCTGATGGCGCTCGAGCTGTTCAAGCCGTTCATCTTCAACAAGCTGGAAACGATGGGCGTTGCCACGACCATCAAGGCTGCGAAGAAGGAAGTCGAGAACCAGACGCCGGTGGTGTGGGACATCCTCGAAGAGGTGATCCGCGAGCATCCGGTCATGCTCAACCGTGCGCCTACGCTGCACCGTCTTGGCATTCAGGCTTTCGAGCCAGTGCTGATCGAAGGTAAGGCAATCCAGCTGCACCCGCTCGTTTGCGCGGCGTTCAACGCCGACTTCGACGGTGACCAGATGGCTGTTCACGTTCCGCTGTCGCTCGAAGCGCAGATGGAAGCGCGCACGCTCATGCTCGCCTCGAACAACGTCCTGTTCCCGGCCAACGGCGATCCGTCGATCGTGCCGTCGCAGGATATCGTGCTGGGCCTGTACTACGCCACGCGCGAAGCGATCAACGCGAAGGGCGAGGGCATGACGTTCACGGGCGTGTCGGAAGTCCTGCGCGCCTACGAGAACAAGGAAGTCGAGCTGGCCTCGCGCGTCAACGTGCGTATTACCGAAATGGTCCACAACGAGGACAAGTCGGAAGGCGCACCGGCATTCGTGCCGAAGATCTCGCTGTACGCGACGACCGTTGGCCGCTCGATCCTGTCGGAAATCCTGCCGCCGGGCCTGCCGTTCTCGGTGCTGAACAAGCCGCTGAAGAAGAAGGAAATCTCGCGTCTGATCAACACCGCGTTCCGCAAGTGCGGTCTGCGCGAAACGGTGATCTTCGCGGACCAGCTGATGCAGTCGGGTTTCCGTCTGGCAACGCGCGCCGGTATTTCGATCTGCGTGGACGACATGCTCGTGCCGCCGCAGAAGGAAACCATCGTTGGCGAAGCCGCGAAGAAGGTGAAGGAATACGACCGCCAGTACATGTCGGGTCTCGTCACCGCGCAGGAACGCTACAACAACGTGGTCGACATCTGGTCGAACACGTCGGAAGCGGTCGGCAAGGCGATGATGGAGCAGCTCGCGACGGAACCGGTCATCGACCGCGACGGCAAGGAAACGCGTCAGGAATCGTTCAACTCGATCTACATGATGGCCGACTCGGGCGCGCGGGGTTCCGCAACCCAGATTCGCCAGCTGGCGGGTATGCGCGGCCTGATGGCGAAGCCGGACGGCTCGATTATCGAAACGCCGATTACCGCGAACTTCCGCGAAGGTCTGAACGTGCTGCAGTACTTCATCTCGACCCACGGTGCACGTAAGGGTCTGGCTGATACGGCACTGAAGACCGCGAACTCGGGTTACCTGACGCGTCGTCTCGTGGACGTCACGCAGGATCTCGTGGTCGTCGAGGACGATTGCGGCACGTCGAACGGCGTGGCGATGAAGGCCCTCGTGGAAGGCGGTGAAGTCGTCGAAGCGCTGCGCGACCGTATTCTCGGCCGCGTTGCGGTGGCGGACGTCGTCAATCCTGAGACGCAGGAAACGATCTACGCCTCGGGCGACCTGCTCGACGAAGACGCAGTTGAGACGATCGAGAGCCTCGGCATCGACGAAGTGCGCGTGCGCACGCCGCTCACCTGCGAAACGCGCTATGGCCTGTGCGCCTCGTGCTATGGCCGCGACCTCGGCCGTGGTTCGCGCGTGAACGTCGGCGAAGCCGTCGGCGTGATCGCGGCGCAGTCGATCGGCGAACCGGGCACGCAGCTCACGATGCGTACGTTCCACATCGGTGGTGCGGCATCGCGTGCGGCAGTCGCTTCGTCGGTGGAAGCCAAGTCGAACGGTACTGTGCGCTTCACGGCGACGATGCGTTACGTCACGAGCGCGAAGGGCGAGCAGATCGTCATCTCGCGTTCGGGCGAAGCCATCATCGCCGACGATCACGGCCGCGAGCGCGAGCGTCACAAGGTGCCGTACGGCGCGACGCTGCTGCAGCTCGACGGTGCGCAGATCAAGGCCGGTACGCAGCTCGCGACGTGGGATCCGCTCACGCGCCCGATCATCACCGAGTACGGCGGTACGGTGAAGTTCGAGAACGTCGAGGAAGGCGTGACCGTGGCCAAGCAGATCGACGACGTCACGGGTCTGTCGACCCTCGTGGTGATCGACGTGAAGCGCCGTGGTTCGCAGGCTTCGAAGAGCGTGCGTCCGCAGGTGAAGCTGCTCGACGCGAACGGCGAAGAAGTGAAGATCCCGGGCACGGAGCATTCGGTGCAGATCGGCTTCCAGGTCGGCGCACTGATCACCGTGAAGGACGGTCAGCAGGTTCAGGTAGGTGAAGTGCTCGCACGTATCCCGACCGAAGCGCAGAAGACGCGTGACATTACCGGTGGTCTGCCGCGTGTGGCGGAACTGTTCGAAGCACGTTCGCCGAAGGATGCAGGTATCCTGGCGGAAGTCACAGGTACGACGTCGTTCGGTAAGGACACGAAGGGCAAGCAGCGTCTCGTTATCACGGACCTCGAGGGCAACCAGAACGAGTTCCTGATCGCGAAGGAAAAGCAGGTGCTGGTCCACGACGGTCAGGTCGTCAACAAGGGCGAAATGATCGTGGACGGCCCGGCCGATCCGCACGACATCCTGCGTCTGCAGGGTATCGAGGCACTGTCGCGCTACATCGTGGACGAAGTGCAGGACGTGTACCGTCTGCAGGGCGTGAAGATCAACGACAAGCACATCGAAGTGATCGTGCGTCAGATGCTGCGCCGTGTGCAGATCACCGACAACGGCGATACGCGTTTCATCCCTGGCGAACAAGTCGAGCGTTCGGACATGCTCGACGAGAACGACAAGATGATCGCGGAAGACAAGCGTCCGGCGACGTACGAGAACGTGCTGCTCGGTATCACGAAGGCATCGCTCTCGACCGACTCGTTCATTTCGGCGGCATCGTTCCAGGAAACGACCCGCGTGCTGACCGAAGCGGCAATCATGGGCAAGCGCGACGATCTGCGTGGCCTGAAGGAAAACGTGATCGTCGGCCGTCTGATTCCGGCCGGTACGGGTCTCGCGTTCCACAAGGCGCGCAAGGCGAAGGAATCGTCGGATCGCGAGCGTTTCGACCAGATCGCAGCGGAAGAAGCGTTCGAGTTCGGCACGCCGGAAACCCCGGCTGCAGAGCCGCAGCCGCAGCAGCCGCACACGACGGACGAGTAAGCTTCTGGCGAACCTGGTTCGCCATCGGCTGAAAGTGCTGGATGAAATCCGCCCGGGTCAACCGGGCGGATTTTTTTTTGCTCACGCCAACCGAGGCGCGGCATTTTGTCATCGGGAACGTTCGTACACGCAACTTCCCTGCACGGGGTAGCCGCCCATGCTAATGTGGCGCCTCGCGCGGCCCGCGCGTCTGTCGGACGGGCTTTGTCGTGTAACTTTTACCCATTCCGGAGGCGTGAATCATGTGGGTTGTTGGAGTCGGTCTGATTTTGAATCTCGTGGCGTCGGTCGGGATCTTCTCGTATCTGCTGCATCACGTCGGCATCCAGCCTGCCGCGATGTTCTTCGCGACTTTCCTGGTCGTATGGGCCCTCATCATCATTGGCTTCATCATGCAGCTCGCGGGGAAAACGCGTATTGGCGCGCTGCTGATTTCGATCGGATCACTGGTCTTTGTGCCCGTCGGGCTCGTCGCGATCATCGGCAGCATTCGGGTGGCACGCAGGCAAAGTAACCCGTCGGCTGGCGGCCGTACCGTCTGAATTGATCATTTGCACCCGATGCCACGCTCGTGGCATCGGGTATTTTCAGGATGTCGGCACGCTTAATATATATCGCTATCCTAATTAAAAGAATAATTACTACAATCGGTGTTGCTGCTTCTGACGCATCTTGATTAAAGGTGCAACCTAACCAATTGGTTTGGCTTCTTATAATTTCCTTCTTTCTCACCGGTCTTACGGTGAATTCCTCGATTCATATGCTGCGTGGCTCGATCGATATGCCCGCAATCACGCCGAATTCTGCGATTAGAAAGATCCAATCAAGAGAAATTCCTAAGCGACGGTTGTTCTTTACGGACACTTTTGTGTTGAGGTAAATCAAATCGCAGGTCGAATCGCAGAAAATTTACATTTCCCTATTCTCTAACTTTCCTCTAGCGACTAAAGTTGCGAAATACTGTAGTTCACGCCAGATGAAAAGCGCATGCTTCCAGATAACGGCTCGTTGAGCCACAAATCGAGAAGCGTTTCGCGATAGCAGCACAACAAAGACCAAACAATGCCGGCGGCAGCAGCGGCTTCAATTCAAATAAAGCGTACGGGGTATATCGTTAGATATGCGAATTGGTATAGACATCGTTGAAACGGAGCGGATCGCTCAAGCCATGGCGCGCAGCGGCGATGCATTCGTCGGCCGCCTGCTCTGCGCAGAAGAAATGCAGGCCCACGATCAGCCAGCGAATGTCGAGCGCGTCGCCGGCATCTGGGCCGCCAAGGAAGCCGCAGTGAAAGCACTCGGAACCGGCTTTCGCAACGGCATCATCTTTCACGATATCAAGATCCTTCACGACCCGCTTGGAAAGCCGTATTTCGAGTTTTCGGGGGAGTTCGACAGGGTAATGCGACTCGAAAATTTGAAGACATCTATTTTGACAATCTCGCATTGCAAAACGCATGCGGTCGCGGCTGTCGTGCTCGATTAATAAACTCGAAACATAAGAAGATTATGGCTATTTATCCAGAACTCGAAGGTAAGACCGTCGTGGTGACCGGCGCCAGCGGTGATCTCGGTGTGGCGATTTGCCGAAAATATCTCGCGCTCGGCAGTAAAGTGATCGCGCTCTACAACAATACGAAGGCCAGTCTCGACGCACTCGCAGCCGAGTCCGACTACGCGAGCCGGCTGACGATCGCGCAGTGCGACGTTGCAAACCGCGACGATGTCGAGCGCTTGCGCGTCGAACTGGAGCAGCGCATCGAGGCCGTCGACGTACTCGTCAATAACGCGGGCATCAACAAGGACAACCTGATCTCCACCATGACGTTCGAAGAGTTCGACGACGTGGTGCGCGTCAATCTCCATGGGACATTCAACATGACCCAGGGGATGCTGCGACTGATGCGGCACGCGACACAAGCCAGTGTCGTGAACGTGACGTCCGTTGCGGGGGTGACGGCGAGTTTCGGGCAGTCCAACTACAGCGCATCTAAAGCGGGCATCTCCGGCTTTACGCGCTCGATTGCGAAAGAGCTAGCCTCAAAAGGGGTCCGGGTCAACGCGATTGCGCCCGGCCTGATCGAATCGCGAATGGTCAAGAAGGTGCCGCGCCACATCGCACGGACCATTTTCGACGCCATTCCGCTGAACCGCTTTGGGCGTCCGGAAGAGATTGCCGAGGTGGTCGCGTTTCTCAGTTCCAACGCCGCAAGCTACATCGTCGGGCAGACGCTGGTGGCCGACGGTGGTCTTGTAATGCGTTAATTTGCGGAAATTTTCATGTCCAAGCTAGAACGAAGTCTTCTGCCTGCGCAGCAGTTGTTTGAGATCGGCGTGTGGCGATCCCCGATATTCATGGTGGACCGCATTGCCGATATCGTGACCGGCTCCAAGCCCAGTATTACCGTTGTCAAGCACGTCACGTTCAACGAGTCGTATATCGCCGGCCACTTTACTGACAATCCGGTCATGCCCGGCGTGATGATTGCCGAGATCTTTGGTCAGGGCGGCGAGTATTGCACGTTCTTCAGAGATGTCTGCGAGCAATATGCGCAGGAAACGGGGCGTGTTGCCAAGCGATTCGAAGACGTGGCGGAAATCCTCAGTACGCCTGATGGAAAGCGCATCATCAGCGAAATGCGCGCCAAGGCGATCGGGTTTCTCGCCGCCCAGAACATCAAGTTCAAGAAGGTCGTCTATCCGGGCGACACGATCTATGTCGACTGCCGGTTAGCGTTTTCCGATGCCCAAGGGTTCAATCACTTCAACGTGGAGGCGCGTGTCGGCCGTCACGTCGCTGCCGAGGGCACCATCATCAATTTCCGGACCGACCGGGACAAGATCGGCGGCAATGTTGCTGCCGGAATCTCACGATAAAGAGCGAAAAAAATGACCAACACTACGATATTGGACGATGTCGAGCGCCGCAAAGTTGTGCTTGAAAAGCTCAAGGCGGGGCTGATCCAGCGTCTCAATCTTCCCCAGACCGTCGAGCAGATCGATGACGATACGCCGCTGTTCGGCAGCGGCCTGCGTCTGGACTCCGTCGACGCAACTGAAGTGTTCGTGCTTCTCGACGAAACCTTTGGAATTCGCGTGTCGGAAGGCGACGAACCCGCCTATCTGCGAAGCATCAATACGCTTGCGTCGTTCATTCTGGAACGCAGCAAAGACGCGAAAGCGACCGCAGCCTGACGAAGTCCGATCCAAACTCGACGTTAAGAGACGAGCAAGCTATGACGAACCTGAAAGACATGCATATCAGCCACGGCGCAAAGATGGGCGTGCGCAATGGTGTTGAAATCCCGCTGAGCTATGGCGATACCGCGCGCGAAATCGCCGCCGCCCGCAAGCATATTCTGCTGACCGACTATTCCCATATGGGCCTCGCCGAAATCGCCGGCGAAGATGCCTATGAAGTGCTCAACACGATCGTCGGCGGCGACGTTTCCGCGTTGCGCGACGAGCAGGGCATGTACACGGTGCTGCTGGACGAGGAAGGGAAGATCATCACCGACGTCTACATCCTCTGTGACGAAGAGCGCTTCATCGTCATGACGGAATGGCTGAAGGGAGACGAACTGCGCGACCTGATGCAGGCCGCTGTGGATCGCTATAAGGACGAATTCAGCGAAATCGACGGTGTGAAATCGCTGGATGGCGAACGCGGCGTGCTGCATTTCGAAGGCCCCTACTCGTGGGAGCTGATGGCTGAGATGTTCGGCATGGACGTCGTCGGCTTGCCGTTCCATGAATACATGTTTGTCGAGCAGGACGAGATCCTCTTCCGCGCGGGCAAGCACGGCGAATTCTCGTACAAGCTCGTCGTGCCGGTGGCGCGATTTGCCGAGGTATGGGAACAGGCCCTGGCAGCAGGCGAGAAATATGACATGGTCGTCGGCGGCCTCGAGTACCAGCGCCAGGTACGCATCGAGAATCCGTGCTGGGATCCCTCGGCCCTCGCTGCCTACTCGCGTTGCCCGGTCGAACTGCAGATGCAGTGGGCGCTGCGCTACACGAAGGACGATTTCATTGGCAAGAGCGCAATCGAGCAGCGTCTTGCACAGGGCGTGACCCGTCGCGCAGTGGGCTTCGAGGCCCATGGCGAGAACGCCGCGGCGGCAGCGCCGGGCGACGCCGTCTATTTCGGCGACAAGAAGATCGGCGAAGTGATGGTGTGCGGCACGATCGCTGAAGACGGCCGCCATGTGGGCCGGGCGATGTTGAGCGAAGCGCTTGCCTATGCGGATGTTGGCCCGCTGCGTCTGGTGACGGTAAAGGGCGACGCCGAGCTCAGAACCACGGCGATTCCGTTCCTGCGCAACTTCAGCTTCATGGTCAATCCGTCCGAGCACAGCTACGTCGATCCGGCGAAGCCGAAGCATTTGCTCGAGCAAATCGAGCGCAAGAAGCAGGCTCAGGCCGCAGCGAACTGAGCGTCGAGCGATGTAGCTCACGCAGGCAACGAGTAGTCATAAAGACTGCCTGATCGATCCGCCGGCCGGATGGTGCGGGCGGATCGACAAGCAGCCCCGGTGAGCGGCGGTCAAGCGATTTTGCATCGGACTACATATTAATTGATGCCAGATCGGAAAGCCCAGGAATATCGGGTCCGGGAAGAGATAAAGTGGAAAAAAACATGCAAACGCAGCGTAAGCGGGTCGTAGTCACGGGGATGGGGCTGATGTCGTCCATCGCCGATAACGTGGACGAATTCAAGGAAGCGCTTTTCAACAAGGTCTGTGGCATTCGCCCGAGCGAACACTATCAGCCCTGGTTCGACGGCGCGAATGCGTCGGAAGTCTTGCGGGAGGTCGTCTACGAAGATCTGCCGGCTGAGCGCGCGGAATTGCTCGACAAGGCGGCGCTCTGGGCCTACAAGGTCGGTCACGAAGCGCTCAAGCGTGCGAATGCGTCCTCCGCGGAATTGCGCGAGAAGACGGGTCTCGTCATCGGCATCTCGTCCGCGGGCACCGAAGCCTATATGCCCATTCTTGAAGAGAATTACGAAATCTTCTCGCTCAAGAAGATCGTCGTCTCCGGCAGCTTCGCTTCGCCCAGCGCGATTGTCTCGGCACTGCTCGGCCTGAAGGGCGGTTTCGAGATGGTGGCTACCGCCTGCACCGCGAGCACCAATGCTATCGGCATGGCATTCGACCAGATCCAGAACGGCAAGAATCCGGCCGTACTCGTGATCGGCACGGAACCGCTCTATCTGCCTACCTTCGCTGGCTTTTACGCGCTGCACGCGATGAAGCGCGGCCCTGCGAGCCCGTTCTCCGGTGAACCCGGCATGTCGATCGGCGAAGGCGCCGGCGCGCTCATGCTCGAAGAGTACGAGCATGCGGTGGCCCGCGGCGCGAAGATTTATGCCGAGATCGTTGGGTATGCAACATCGGGTGACGCGTTCCACGAAACCGCTCCCGATCCGCGTGCGGAAGGCGCGGTCCAGGTGATGCGCTCGGCGCTCAACAATGCGGGCCTGCAGCCGCATGACATCCAGTACATCAACGCCCACGGCACAGGAACGGACGCCAACGACCGCTCCGAAACGCTGGCGATGAAGAAGGTGTTCCCCACCATCGCAGATATTCCTGTGAGCTCGACGAAGGCCTATGTGGGGCACAACATCGGCTCGGCCGGCATCATCGAACTGATTGCCTGCTATCTCACCCTGCCTGAAAAGAAGATTCTGCCGACGCTGAACTTCACCGTGCCGCGTCCCAACTGCGACCTGAACTACGTGCCCAACGAGTTTCAGTCCGCGGACGTCGGCGTGTTCATGAAGAACAACTACGCGTTCGGCGGCAACAACTGCTGCGTTATCTCGAGCACGCGTGCGGGTATCGTGCCGGCAACGTCGTACGAACCGAAGCGGGTTGGCATCACGGGCATGGGCGCAGTGGCCTCGGCGGGCCACGACCTCGACGAAATCTTCGACGTCGTGTGGAACGGCAAGCCGTCCGGCCGCAAGGTCAAGCTCACTGGCGAGGTCAAGGAGAGCCACTCGTTCGCGGGCCTCGTGGACCACCCCTCCGTGCGCGAGAAGGTGAAGCAGTATCTGCTCAATATTTTCAGCCCGGATGTCGTCAACTCGCTCGGCGAGCGCTATATCTGGGTGCACACGGTCGACAATCTCGACCCGCGCAAGTATCTGCGACGTTTCGACGAGCGCAAGGCCGATCCCATTTGCACCTTCGCGCTGCTCGCCCTGACTCAGGCGCTCAAGGGCGCGAGCCGGAAGATCCGGCGTGACGGTCACGATCTGGGGCTGGTGCTGGGCATGTCCAAGGGCCCGCGCACGAGCGTTGAAACCTACATGCGCAGCATGATTCCTGAGCCGACGAAGGTTCGCACCTCGGAATTCCCTGGCGCGCTGATGAACGCGATTGCGACCTTCTGCTCGATCACCGAAGGTATCAAGGGCTACAACACGACGCTGGCGACGGGCAACAACGCGGCCTTCGGCGCCCTCGGTTATGCCTATGAGCTGGTTCGCCAGAACCTTCAGCCCCAGGTGATCGCCGGCGGCGCCGATGAGCGGCCGATGCAGTTCTGGTCATACCTGCAAACGCTCAACGACGGCATGCAACTGGAGGACCATCCCGAGGCGTATGAAGTCTACGGGGAGAACGGCAAGGGTTACCTGCTGGGCGAAGGCGCGGGCATGCTCTTCCTGGAAGACATCGAGCACGCCAGGGCGCGCGGCGTGGAGGTGCTTGCGGAGATCCTCGGCTACGGCAGGGCCTGTGACGCCGCCTATTTCGACCGCGACGCAATCGAGCCGCGATGCGCATCGATCACGACCTCGATCCGTCATGCGCTCGACGAGGCCGGAATCGGCATCGACGAGATCGACCTCGTTTGCGGCAACAGCGACGGCACGGCGACCAACAACGCCGCCGAACTGGGAGCGATTCGCGCCGTCCTGGGCGAGCGCGTGGGGCAGGTGCCGGTCGTCAACTACAACGGCTACTTCGGCAACGTCGAGTCGTGTAGCGCGATGCTGAACATGATTGTCGTCCTCGAAATCATGCGCCGCGGCGAAATTCCGCCGATTCCCTATACCCGGACGTTCAGCGCCGACGACATTCAGTTCGTCACGTCGCTCCAGCGCAAGCAGGTGCGCACGGCGCTGGTTCTGGGCGCAACGGAAGGCGGCAACCACTACGCGTACGTGATCCGGGCAGGTGCCTGATGGCGATGCGCACCGTCCCGGTGACGATTCGCGGCGCCGGACTCGAATGCGCTTACGCGCGCAGCCCCGGCGAACTCGTTCGTCGGCTGGCTGCCGGCGAGAGCGTGGCTACGCGGCCCTGGTTCGCGAGCGAACGCGAGGCCGCCGACCTGCGCCTTCCCGGTAACCCACATCACGCGGCGTTTTTCGTCGGGGAGGCCGAGCGGCTGTCCGTGATGGAGCGCGCGCAGCAAGTGCTGGAGCGTGTGATCGCGCAGGCGCTGCAAGGCTCGAACCTCGACGAGGCTGCCCTTCGCGGTCCGGACGTGCGCGTCTATGTGGCCGGGCACGGCATGCGCCCCGACATTGGGGACTTCGCCGGCTATGAAAACCGCAACGATGACGAAGATCTGCTGTATTTCCCGAAGCTCAAGGGGTTGAGTGTCGCGAGCTACGCGCAGGACGAGCTTGCCCACCGGCTCGCGGTCCGGTACCGGCTGGCGGCACCGCCGGTTCCGATCTATACGGCCAGTTGCTCCGCCATGTCGTCGCTCTACCTCGCCTGGCAGGCGATCCGCGCGGGCTTCGCGCGCAGGGCACTCGTGGTCGGGTGGATGCAATACACGCTGCAGGACATCGTATTCATGGGCGGCCAGGGCGTACTGGGCGTCGGCAATTCGCAGCCGTTCTCGGCGCAGAGCGGCGGCATGTTGCCGGCGGACGGCGCGTGCGCGCTCCTGCTCGAGGCCGCCGACGACACCACCGAGGCGGCAACGTCCCCCCGGATACAGATCGCCAGCTGTGTCGCATATCAAAGCAGCGGAGAAGCGCGTAGCGCAATCACAGCGGATTTTCGCGCGATTGCCGCCACGATGGAGCGCGCACTCGAGGGCGCCGCGCTCAAGCCCGAGGACATCGCATGCGTCGTTCCGCATGCCAATGGCACGCCGGCGAGCGACAAGTCCGAGGCCATGGCGATCCTGAAGATCTGGGGAAAAAAAGGCGTGCCTGTCGTGACGTACAAGGGGCAAACCGGCTACATGTCGGTCTGCAGCGGGCTGCTCGATCTGTTTGCGATCAGCGACGCGCTCGTGAAGCAGCAGGTGCTTCCGGCGCAAACGCGGCTGCCTTTGGACGACACGTTGCAGATCGATTTTCACGTCAATCGCGCAGCGCTGCCGCTTGCCGGCGGCGCGATCTTGAAGAGCACACTCGGTCTCGACGGCTCCATTGTCGCGTGTGTCTTGACGCAGGGGCCATTGCCCGGAGGTTTGCATGAAGTGCGCAGTTCCTGATAGCGCGATCGGCGTGATCGGGATAAGCACGGTGGAAAGCGGTCATGCCTTCGTCCCCTTCGAGCCGAGCTGGTTCAACGCCACCGAGGCGCGTTTTTTCAAACAGGCGCAGCGCCGCCAGGCACAGCAGGAATGGCTCTTTAGCCGTTTCGGCATGTCGGGTGACGGTGTGGACAGCGAGCAGATGCGCCGGGCGGCGTATCGCGACGCGTTCAATGCGTTGGCGAAGGTTTGCCGAAATGCTTTCGACCAGGTCGGCCGGAAACTGGAAACACAGATTCGCAAGCAGCGGTCCGCATTCGTTTATTTCGACGCGTGGGGAGAGACGGCCACGTTCGAGGGGACGAATAGCTGGCGGGACGTCATCAGTCTCGACATGCTTCCGAAGCCGATTCTTCGCGACTACGGAATCCGGAACTTCTCGTGCAAGGTGCGCGGGGAGCGCAACGGTTTCATCCACGCGGTTCGTTTGGCGTCCGATCTGCTGAATTCCGACGAGATGGACACGGTCGTGGTAGCCGGTCTGTTTCGCAGCCTGCCCATCATGGTGCTGTCTTCGGCGGCAGAGCGTGTGGCATTGCACGGCGCAGCGCGATCGAAGCTGGCCAGTCCGTGCCCGAGCGTCGAGCGCGCCGGTTGTGTCGTTCTGCGCAAGCACCCTGCACAGGGCATGTCGCTCGCCATCACGTCATATAGCCAGTTGCCGGAGAGCCCGCAGCGTGCGCGCGACGAGCTCGCCCGAACGTGGGCCGCGCGTTGCAACGACCGCACCGCATACGTCATGGCTGGCCTGCATCCGAGTGCCGCCATGCGCGAGCTGGAGCGCGATGCCTATGCGGCCTCCGCGGCTTCTACGGCCGCTGCGCCCGGCAAGCGCTATCTCTCGGTTTGCGATGTCTACGGCGACAGCGGCTGCATGAACCCCATGCTCGCGCTAACCCATTTGACCAACGCACCGGACTGGAGAACGGGCAGCCACGCCCTGATCAGCGCGGACGACGGCCGCGGCGGCGTATGGGCCATGGAATGCTGGAACGACCCGCATGGGGCGGAGGCACTTGAATGAACAACCCGTGCGATTTCGCTTTTGAACTCACGCGCAGCCCGCGTAGTGCCGCCATGCGCGGCCGGCAGGCGGCATTGGAGATGCGTTCATGACCATTGACGTACAACCCCTGCCGATCGTCCAGATGCAGGGCGCCGGCAAGCGCTACGGAAGCGGCGCCGGCGCGGTGCACGCGCTGCAGGGCATCGACCTCACGATCCGGCCGGGCGAGTTCGTCGCGTTGTGCGGGCCGTCGGGCAGCGGCAAGAGCACGCTGCTCAATCTGATGGCCGGCATCGATGCGCCAACCGAAGGACGCGCGCTGCTCCTCAATCACGATTTCGGGAGCTTGAGCGACGTTGCGGCAGCTCAGCTGCGCGCGAAGACGATTGGCTTCGTGTTCCAGTTCTTCAATTTGTTGCCGGTCCTCAGCATATTCGACAACGTCTACTACCCGTTGATGCTCAACGGGCACAGCCGCGCGGATGCGCGCGACGAGGTGATGTCGATGCTCGAGCGCGTGGGTCTGATCGCGCATTACAAGCGCAGGCCGGGCGAGCTCTCCGGCGGGCAGCAGCAGCGTGCCGCGATTGCGCGCGCGCTCGTGAAGCGCCCGGCTCTGGTGGTCGCGGACGAGCCGACGGGCAATCTGGATACGCACACGGGCGAGGAAATCGTCGACTTGCTGCTCGACATGAACAAAGAACTGCAGACCACGTTCGTCATCTCCACCCATTCGCTGCAATTGAAGGACAGGGCGCGACGTGTCATTGAGATCGAGGACGGGAGGCTCAAACGAGATGGGCAGCAGAACTAAGGCGCTTTGGCGCGGAGCCATCTGCGTGGCGTTCTTCGCGAGCGCGCAGGCCATGGCGGATAACGCAGCGAGCGACGCGTCGCGCAGCGCGGCGATGCTGGCCACGCTGAGTACGCAGACCGTGGGCAATGCCCGCGCGCAGGCAATGCTCACAATCGCGCAGCGCAAGACGGGCTCGGACCTGGACCACGCGGTGTCGGCGCTCAGGACGACGCTCATGCGCGATCCGGCGGACCTGGACGCGAAGATGTACTACGGCTATGGCCAGTTGCGTCTGGCGCTTCAGTACCTGGCTAACAAGAACTTCATGCAGGCCGCCGAGCGTGCGAAGCAGGGCTTCTTCTACGTCGACGAGGCGGCGGAAAGTGCGCCGGACAACTGGCGGCTGCGCTACCAGCGCACGCGCGTGGACGCGTTCTCGCCGCCCTCGAATGGACGCTGCGTGATTGCGCTCAAGGACACGGCCTTCCTCGAGTCGGATGCGGAGGTGCCGCGCGAGCTGATGCCGATGATCGGCGTCATGCGGGGGCGTGCACAGGATGCATGCCGCAAGGGCTCGTCGCTGGGGGGCGGCAATCCGGAGCAGGCGTCCACGGTCGCGCCCGCGCCGCCGTTGACGCCGGCCGAGATCGCCAACGTGCTGGAACCCATCGTGAAGGAGCAGCGGTGACCACTGCATTGTTCTATCTTTCGAACGCCGTGATGGTCTATGCCCTCGCGGTTGCGCTTGGTGCCTGCCTGTGGCGCCGCACCGATCTTCAGTATGTCTTTCTGAATCTGTTTCGCCAGCGCCGGCGTTCGGGCATGACGCTGCTCGCCATCGTCCTCGGTGGTGTCGCGGTCTTTCTGTTCGGCGGCTTTGTCGACTATTCCTTCTGGGCTTTGCGCGAGCAGACGATCCGCACGAACGTCGGCCACATCCAGCTCTACGAAAAAGGGTATCTCGAGAGCGGTGCCGCAGTCGGAACCATGACGCATAGCATTGCCAACTATGACGAGATCGCACGCATCCTGCGCACCGATCCCGTGATCGGGCCACATATCAAGACCGTGACCGGACGCATCGAGTTTTCGGGAATCATTTCCCGCTATGAGAGCGGTGTGTCGACGTTCTTCTCGGGTGTGGGCGTCGAGCCCGAAACCTCGCTCGAGCTCGGTGCGCTCGATCGTGTGGTGTCCGGCAGCGACCTCTCGCGTATCCAGTCGAAGGGCGTGACGATTGGCTCCGGTGTCGCCGCCGCCCTGAAGGCAGGCTACGACGACTACACCGACATGCTCGTCGTCACGCCGGGCGGCGGGCAGAACGCGATGTCGGTCCAGGTGCGCGGCGTGTTCGCCTCGGGCATCAAGGAGTATGACGACACCACCATCAAGCTGCCGCTGAAGACGGTGCAGCAGTTGCTGCAGACCTCGAACGTCAGCCGCATGATCATCCTGCTCGACAACACGGACTACACCGACGCCGCCATGCGGCGCATCGACGAGATCATCAAGGCGCGCAACCTGCCGCTCGAAGCGCGCCCGTGGACCGATCTTGCCGTGTTCTATCACCAGGTCGTCAATCTGTTCGAAGGCATCTTCTTCTTCATCAAGGCGCTCGTCAGCGTGATCGTGGTCTTCATGATCGGCAACACCTTGATGATGAGCGTCGTCGAGCGCACGCGGGAGATCGCGACGCTGCGCGCGCTCGGCCTCACGAAGCGCCACGTGGGCCGGCTCTTCATGCTCGAGGGCATCGTGATCGGTTTGCTGGGCGCCGCGATCAGCGTCGTGCTCGGGATCGGCATTGCCGAGCTCATCAACATCAACGGTGTGCCCATGCCTCCGTCGCCGGGCTACACCCAGGGTTATCTGGCGTTTGTCATGTGGACGGGCGATTACCGGCTGTTCTGGTTCGCGTGCGCGCTGCCGCTGGTCACCGCGGTGATTGCCTCGATCATGCCGGCGCGGCGCGCTGCGAATCTTGTCATTGCCGAAGCATTCAGGTTCGTTTGAACCACATTTCAACGTTTATCAACGACAAAAGGAAATACAGATGAAAAAGCAGCAACGGGTTCTGATTACGGGCGCGGGCCGCGGCATTGGCTTCGCAATTGCTCGACTGCTGGCCGCCGAGGGCTACGACCTCGTGTTGAACTATCGATCGGAGCAGGGCAAGTCGATTGCGAATCTGCAGCGATTCCTGCAAAGCGACGAGGCGAAGGGTGTCGATATCCGGCTCGCCAAGGGGGACATTGCGGAGACCCGCGATATCGAGAACATGATGAAGGCGCTGCGTGCCGAGGGCGTCGAGCAGATCGATCACCTCGTGCTCAATGCCGCGAGTTCGCCCTTCAAGCCGTTCCTCGACATGAACAAGTTCGACTGGAAACTGCTGCTCAACAGCAACCTGGTCGGCAACGTCGCCTGCGTGAACGAAGTGGTGCCGATGATGAAGGACGGCGGCACGATCTGCATTCTCTCGAGCATGGGCAGCCGCGTCGTGATGCCGAAGTATCCGCTCGGCATCATGAAGTCGGCGCTCGAGAATCTCGTGCGCTACCTCGAAGTCGAACTTTATGACCGCAATGTGCGCGTCAACGGCGTCTGCGCCGGTCTCGTCAACACCGACATGGGGCCGATTCTGAAGGAAATGTGGCCGGAAGCCGTTGCGCGCTTCGAGGCGGGCCATCGCCGCTGGGCAATCGAACCCGAGGAGGTCGCGGAAATCGTGTCGTTCCTGATTTCGCCGAAGTCCTCGGCGATCCGCGGCGCGACGGTGCTGGCCGATCTGGGCGGCGGACTGTCAGCCTGAGGAGACGCCGATGAAACACAGGAAAGTAGCGCTTGTAGCGGCGTTGCTGGTGGGTGCGGCATCGGCCGCGTCGGCAGACGAAGCGGTGCCGCTCGCGCTGCCGTCTTCCGCCGCCGCGACAGCAGCGCCGGCGAGCGAAAACGGTGCCCCCGTGCAGCAGGACGCCCAGGCCCAGCACATCATTCGCATGGCCGATCGCGTGCGCGCGCCGGATCAGCCGTTCCGCTATACGGTGAAGCTCAACGAGTTTCAGGCCGGCAAGAGCGTGAACCAGCAGACGCTCGATATTTCGATGCGCTTCTACAAATTCTCGGAACGTGCGCCGAAGGGCGACGCGCGCGCGCTCGTGCGCTTTGTCGAGCCGGTCAGGGACAAGGGCAAGGCCATGCTCTCGGACTACGAGAAGATGTGGTACTACGCGCCGGACCTGCGCAGGCCGATCCCGATCTCCAAGCAACAGCGGCTCATTGGGCAGATCTCGAACGGCGACGTTGTCGCGGCGGATTTCGACTATTCGTATGTCTCGCAACTGCAGGGCGAGGAGCCTTGCGGCAAGGCGGTGTGCTATCGCCTCACGTTGCAGCGTCGCTGGCCGTTCGTGACGTATCCGAAGATCATGTACTGGGTCGAGAAAGACACGTTCTATCCGTATCGAGCCGACTTCATGTCCGATTCCGGCGTGGTCATCAAGCGGTCGTACTACAGCGATTTTCGTCCGGAGATCGGGCAGATGCGCCCGCATCGGATCGTCGTTGAGGATTCACTTCGTAAGGATTACTACACGACCATGGACTATTCCGATGTGCGTTACGAGTCGCTGCCGGAAAGCTACTTCCAGATCGACTATCTCATGCGGCTGAACTGATCCGCGCGAACCTCCGCGGTTCGGGTGGCGCGCGGATTGGCCGATAAAGGCGTCATCGTTTGACATGACAGGACAGGGATAGTGAAGAACCGGTTAGCACTAACGTGTTTTGCCGCGCTGGGGGCGCAGTGGGTCGCGACGCCGGCGCATGCGTTCGACTGCGCTTCCGCGCGCGGCTACGTGGGGCTCGAGGGTGACGACGCGCTCTCGCGCGACAGCTTGTGGGGCAGCGATTCGTCGCCCAGCAATTTCACCGTGAATGGCTATGCCAGCGGGACCATTTCGTGTCAGCTCTCCGAGCAGATCAGCGTGAAGGCGTCGGGGGCCGCGCAATATGCGATGGACACGGAAGATCCCGGCACGCTCGACGGCTCGAAGGACAGTGGCGTCGCCATCCTGAACGAGGGGTACGTCACCTGGAAGCCCTCGGAGCAGATCTTCCTCGACGTCGGCAAGATCGAGCGCAATAACGGCAATCTGTTTTCGCAGAATCCGCTCGACGTGGTGCGCAATACGTCGGGCAATCTGCGCTCCACGCTCGTCAGCAACGGCGACACCAACCGCTACGGGTTCTACCGCGAAGGGTCGGTGGGCGTGGGCGTGAGTGCGTACAACGATCACGGCACGATCGACCTCGCTTATTTGCCGAAGCTTGCGAGCAACAGCGACCAGGCCCAATCCGCGGAAAGATGGGGCACGCTCGAGCGCACCAACTCCAACAACCGCTTTTACGCGGCATTCACGTCTTCGGCGCTGAGCAATTTCAATCCGACTGTCGCGGCGGTGGTGGGCGACTACAACGTGCTCGGCGTGGGGACCAGCGGCTATTTGATGGACAACCTGATGCTGGGCGTGCAGGCGTCGGTCAGCAAGGGGCAGCGCTGGCGCCATTTGAACATGGCCAAGGCGGAGGCCATCCGCTCGTACCAGAACGTCGGCGATCCCTTTTCGATCGACCGGGACGGCGCGCTCACCGATATCGCTGTTGGCCTGCGCTACACCGACTCCGAGCGCAGGGAATATGGCATCGAATATTACGGCCAGAGCCAGGGTTACAGCCGCAACGAATGGAAGGGCTACTTCGATACGGTCACGTTCATCAATGGCGGCTATGCGAAGGGCTTGCCGAGCGCCGTCGCCTCGAATCTTGCTTCGGGCTACGACCAGTACTCGAGTCTGTTCGCGTCGGAGACGGACAACGCGAACCGGGCGAACAACCTGCTCGGCAAGCACTATCTGACCGTGTTCGTCAGTTCAAAGAAGCAGGCGCTTCGCAAGCTCGACTGGACGGCTTCGGTGACGACGAACCTGGTCGACGGCAGTGCGTATGCCAACGCACGCCTGAGCACCTTCGCAAGCAATCACGTCGAGCTCTACACGGGGGCGTCGATGAGTTTCGGGTCGAGCCGTTCTGAATTCGGTCAATTCGGCAGGAGGGGGTATGTTTATGCAGGAACGCGAATCATCGTTTGAGCGCGTGATCTCCGATCACGTCTTTCTGTTTCCGGGGCAAGGCAATCCGGCGATCGGCATGGGCGCCGAGGTATGTGACGTGTCGCCCGTCACGACGGCCGTCTGGGACTGCGCGAGCGACTTCTCGGGCGTTGACGTGCGCAAGCTGTGCCGCCGCGGGCCGATGACGCGGCTCACGCGCACGCGCTTTCAGCAGCTGGCGGTGACCACGGTCAGCGTCGCGATGTTTGAGCGTCTGCGCGAGTTCGCGACGATCGAGCGGCCGGTGTTCGCCGGGCACAGCGCGGGCGAATACGCCGCGCTCTATGCCGCGGGCGCCTTCGATCTGCCGACGCTCTTCAAGGCGATCACCGCGCGTGCCAATCTGATGGAGGAGATGGCCGAGGCGAGCGACGGCGTGATGTACGTGGTGAAGGGGATCGACCGCGCCACGCTGCAGGGCCTGCTCGACGAGTCGGGCGCGGGCGCTGGCGTGCAGATTGCCAACGACAACTCGCCGCGTCAGCAAGTGCTTTCGGGAACGGCGTCGGACGTCAAGGCGACGATCGCGGAGGTGCAGCGCCGCGGTTACGACGTCGTGAAGCTGCCAGTCAACGGCGCATGGCACAGCGTGCTGATGGCCCCGGCCGTGCCGCGTTTGCGCGAGGCACTTCGCGCGCTGGCGGTGCGCAAGCCGGTGCATCCGGTGTACATGAACCTGAGTGCCCGCGTTGAGGCGGACGTGGACGTGATCGTCGAGAACCTCTGCGACCATCTGACCCATACGGTGCGCTGGCGGGAAACGATGGAGACGATGCTGGCGGGCGGCCGCACGCGCTTCGCCGAGATGGGCGCGAAAAGGATGCTCGCGCATATGCTCGCGTCGCATTACCCCGCGGGCGCGCAACTCGACGTCTCCTGCTTCGACGACTGGTCCGCGCAGCGCGAGCCAGCCGAGTCCGTCTGCTAAGCGAGGTCGCGATGGTGCCGAGTTCCTCTGAATACATCAGGCGCCGCGTGGTGGCGATCATCGTCGTGACCGGCGTGATTGCCACCGTACTGGTGTCCTCGCTGACGCGCAACGCGCCCGGCCTTTCGGTTGCGCAGGCGATCGCGGGGCTCGGCATGATTACCGCGTCGATTTTCTTCGCCATTGCCCGGGACAGTGGCGGCTACTGGTTTTACGCGATCCGTGCGGGCAAGGTGTTCGATCCGAATCCGGTCTTCCCGGGCGATGCGCAAGACCGGACCTGGCAGGGCGCCCTGATCCGGAATCCCTGGATGGCAGCCGTCGTGGGCTTCGAGCTCGCCGCGCTCATTTGCCTGCTTGCGCACGCGCTCGTTCCCCGGCATCTCATTGTGTTTGCCTGGTGCTACACGATCGTGTTGCTGCCCGCGGCGACGGTAGGCTTTTCACTGCTGGCCGCACGCGCTGGCGCGCAGGATGCGCTCAGGATCCTGAGCGGCAAGCACGCCTTCGCGCGTCCGCAGCATCGTGCGATTCAGTTGGTGGCCGCTGACGTTTTGATCGCCATTACCACCAATTTCGCGCTCGTGCTGCCGGTTCGGCACAAGGCGGCGTATTCACTGGAGCACGGTTACGGTTATCCGCCGTTTGTCGTGGCCTTTGTCATTTTGCTGCTGATCGTGTGCGGGTTCATGCTCGCCTTCGCCGCGCGCTCGCGGCGCGCCACGCTGGCGGGCGAGTTGCTGATGGGCAAGGCGGATGGCCAGTTCGTCTCGCTCGCGGGGACGCCGTCACGTTGGCTCGCCGTGTCCAGATTCCGCCGCTATGCGTTCTACCTCGCTTCGATCGTCGTCTGGGCGGTGCTCGTGTGCGCGGCATTCGCGAAATGGGCGCCTTCACTGGGCTTTGTTCCGCTTTATTGCGTTGCCCTCTTGCCGCTGTTGCTCATGTATGCGCTCGAGCGATGCGCGGCGATGCACCGCGATCTGGCCGAAGCGCAGGACGCCGAGCGTAGTGTGCTGATGACGTTCAGCTACGAGAAACTGCCGGGGCTGATCGAGGAACGCATGACGTAACGCGCCGCGCCTCGCCGGGTGGTGCGTGGGGCGGTGCGGCAGCCCGCCCCACTGCCGTTTGGCCAACGTCGCGGAGATTGGCGGTCGCGGCGGGTGCGGGTTGGTAAAATGCGGCAACCCCGCCTTGTCACGTGTGCCGCCTTCATGTCCCGCTCCCTCGAAATTCTCAACGAAGTCTTCGGTTATCCCGTCTTTAGAGGGCAGCAGGCCGAGATCGTGGAGCATGTCGCGACGGGCGGCGACTCCCTGGTGTTGATGCCCACGGGCGGCGGCAAGTCGCTCTGCTATCAGATCCCCGCGCTCGTGCGCCACGAAGCGGGCCATGGCGCCGGCATCGTGGTGTCGCCGCTCATTGCGCTGATGCAGGATCAGGTGGCCGCGCTCACCGAAGTCGGCGTGCGCGCCGCCTACCTGAATTCCACGCTCACCGGCGCCGAAGCCGCCGCCACCGAGCGCGCGCTGCGCGAGGGCGACATCGACCTGCTCTATGTCGCGCCCGAGCGTCTCATGACGCCGCGCTTTCTCGATCTGCTCGAGCGCGCGCGCATTGGCCTCTTTGCGATCGACGAGGCGCACTGCGTGTCGCAATGGGGGCACGATTTCCGGCCCGAGTACATTCAGCTCTCGGTGCTGCATGAGCGCTTCCCGGACGTGCCGCGCATCGCGCTCACCGCTACGGCGGACGCCATCACGCGCGACGAGATCGTCCACCGTCTCGCGCTCGACGACGCGCGCATCTTCGTGTCGAGCTTCGACCGCCCGAACATCCGCTACCGGATCGTGGAGAAGGACAACGCGCGCACGCAGCTGCTCGACTTCATCCGCGCGGAGCACACGCGCGCCGACGGCACGACCGACGCGGGCGTTGTCTACTGCCTCTCGCGCCGCAAGGTGGAAGAAACCGCGGAGTGGCTGAAGGGGCAGGGCGTGCGGGCATTGCCCTATCACGCGGGCATGGAGTTCGAGGTGCGCCAGAAGCACCAGGAGATGTTCCAACGCGAAGAAGGCGTGGTCATGTGCGCGACCATCGCGTTCGGCATGGGCATCGACAAGCCGGACGTGCGCTTCGTCGCGCACCTCGACTTGCCGAAGAGCGTGGAGGGGTACTACCAGGAAACCGGCCGCGCGGGCCGTGACGGGCTGGCGGCCAATGCATGGATGGCCTATGGCCTCGGCGACGTCGTGCAGCAGCGCAAGATGATCGACGAGTCCGACGCCGACGAGCAGCACAAGCGCGTCCAGACGGGCAAGCTCGACGCGCTGCTCGGCCTGTGCGAGACGGCCACGTGCCGGCGCGTGCGCCTGCTCGCGTACTTCGGCGAAGAGAGCAAGCCCTGCGGCAACTGCGATACCTGCATCGAGCCCCCGGCCACGTGGGACGCCACGCGCGAGGCGCAGATGGCGCTGTCCTGCGTGTTCCGCGCGCAGCGCGCGAGCGGTTTCAACTTCGGCGCCGGCCACCTGATCGACATTCTGCGCGGCAACCGCACCGAGAAGATCATGCAGCGCGGGCACGAAAAGATCTCGACCTTCGGCATCGGCTCGGCGCTTTCCGAGGCGGAATGGCGCGGGATCTTCCGCCAACTGGTGGCGTTCGGCTACCTCACCGTCGATCACGACGGGTTCGGCGCCCTCGTGCTCACCGAGGCAAGCAAGGCCGTGCTCAAGGGCGAGCAGCAGGTCACGATGCGCCGCTATGTGAAGCCCACGCGCACGCGCGCCTCGTCGAGCCGCACCAGCGAACGGGCCGATCCGACCCTCGGCATGAGCCCGCGCCAGCGCGCGCGCTGGGAGCGCCTGCGGATGTGGCGCACCGAAACCGCGAAGAGCGAGGGCGTGCCCGCCTACGTCATCTTCCACGACGCCACGCTGGCGGAGATCGCGCGCAACGGCCCCGAGTCGGTCGACGAACTGCGCGATATCCCCGGCATGGGCGTGCGCAAGCTCGAGCGCTTTGGCGAGGAGCTGGTCGAGGTCGTCGGCGACGACTGAGCGCAGCGATTCTTCATCGCCGCCGCATCGGCATGGCAGCGCGTCACGCCGCCACCACATCCTCCGTCGTCCGAAATGCCGCAAGCCGTTGACTCGCTTGGTATTTTCGGAATATCATGTTGGGTTCCGGTTTCTGGAATGCTTGCGCACGTCGGTTAGTTTGACTAATTCGTCGGCTGATCGGCGCGATAAAAAGCCAGCTTTTTCGGTTTCCGGAGTTCGATACGCAGGTTTTTCCGCTTTGCCCGGAAATAAATGCGTCGATTTTGTTCAATTTCAGGAATAAACAATGCCAACCATCAATCAACTGGTTCGCAAAGGCCGCGCTTCGGAAGCTACGAAGAGCAAGAGCCCGGCCCTGCAGGACTGCCCGCAGCGTCGCGGCGTGTGCACCCGCGTGTACACGACGACGCCGAAGAAGCCGAACTCGGCACTCCGTAAGGTCGCCAAGGTTCGTCTGACGAACGGTTTCGAAGTGATTTCGTACATCGGCGGTGAAGGCCACAACCTGCAGGAACACTCGGTTGTGCTGATCCGCGGCGGCCGTGTGAAGGACTTGCCGGGTGTGCGTTACCACATGGTTCGCGGCTCGCTGGATACCCAGGGCGTCAAGGATCGTAAGCAGGCTCGTTCGAAGTACGGCGCGAAGCGCGCGAAGGCTGCGAAGTAAGCATCAGGTGTCGTCGTGCTCGCGAGAGTGCCGGCGATAAAAGCGACAGGTGCCGGATTCGCCGGTGCTGTCGAGTAAGTGGTCACCCGACCAGGCTGGTAAGTCGTGAGATGAATCGGGTTAGTTGGTGGCCGCGGAGCGCAAAGGGATCATCCCGCGCTTCAACTGAAAAGTTAAAGGAAGAAACATGCCGCGTCGTCGCGAAGTCCCCAAGCGGGAAATACTGCCGGATCCGAAGTTCGGCAACGTTGATGTAGCCAAGTTCATGAACGTGCTGATGCTCTCCGGCAAGAAGTCGGTTGCCGAGCGCATCGTGTACGGCGCTTTCGAACAGATCCAGACCAAGGGTGGCAAGGACCCGCTGGAAGTGTTCACTGTCGCGCTCAACAACGTGAAGCCGGTGGTCGAAGTGAAGAGCCGTCGCGTTGGTGGTGCGAACTATCAGGTTCCGGTCGAAGTGCGTCCGTCGCGTCGTATGGCATTGGCGATGCGTTGGCTGCGTGAAGCCGCGAAGAAGCGCAGCGAGAAGTCGATGGCCCTGCGTCTGGCAGGTGAACTTTCGGAAGCGGCTGAAGGCCGTGGTGGCGCAATGAAGAAGCGCGACGAAGTTCACCGGATGGCAGAAGCGAACAAGGCGTTCTCGCACTTCCGCTTCTAAGAGAAAACCCCTGCCGGGGTTTGCTCAAATAGCGGAAAAAAATTCCGGGCGGGTGCGCTTATCAGGCGCCTCGCCCGTTTGTGTTCAGGCGTGTTGGGATCGACCCGGTCGGGATAGGCCTGGTCAGGAACGATCCCGGCGCGCACCTCCCCATAGAGGATCAAAGTGGCTCGCAAGACTCCTATCGAGCGCTACCGCAACATCGGTATTAGCGCTCACATCGACGCCGGCAAGACGACGACGACCGAGCGCATTCTGTTTTACACCGGCGTGAACCACAAGATTGGTGAAGTTCACGACGGCGCTGCGACCATGGACTGGATGGAGCAGGAGCAGGAGCGTGGCATCACGATCACCTCGGCTGCTACCACCGCGTTCTGGAAGGGCATGGGCGGCAACTATCCCGAGCACCGCATCAACATCATCGACACCCCGGGCCACGTTGACTTCACGATTGAAGTCGAGCGCTCGATGCGCGTGCTCGACGGCGCGTGCATGGTCTACTGCGCAGTGGGCGGCGTTCAGCCCCAGTCGGAAACCGTGTGGCGCCAGGCGAACAAGTACAAGGTTCCCCGTCTCGCGTTCGTCAACAAGATGGACCGTACCGGCGCGAACTTCTTCAAGGTCTACGACCAGCTGAAGAACCGCCTGAAGGCAAACCCGGTTCCGGTCGTGGTGCCGATCGGCGCTGAAGAAAACTTCAAGGGCGTCGTCGACCTCCTGAAGATGAAAGCGATCATTTGGGACGAAGCGTCGCAAGGCACGAAGTTCGACTACGTCGACATCCCGGCTGAACTCGTTGACACGTGCAACGAGTGGCGCGAAAAGATGATCGAGTCGGCAGCTGAAGCCAGCGAAGAGCTGATGGAAAAGTACCTCGGCGGCGAAGAGCTGACGGAAGCCGAAGTCGTCAAGGCGCTGCGCGACCGTACGATCGCGTGCGAAATCCAGCCGATGCTGTGCGGCACCGCGTTCAAGAACAAGGGCGTGCAGCGCATGCTCGACGCCGTGATCGACTTCCTGCCGTCGCCGGTGGACATCCCCCCGGTCACGGGCGAGCTCGAAAACGGCGAGAAGGCAGAGCGCCGCGCAGCCGACGACGAGAAGTTCGCAGCACTCGCGTTCAAGATCATGACCGACCCGTTCGTCGGCCAGCTGATCTTCTTCCGCGCGTACTCGGGCATCGTCAACTCGGGCGACACCGTGCTGAACTCGACCAAGGGCAAGAAGGAACGCCTCGGCCGTATTCTGCAGATGCACGCGAACAACCGTGAAGAAATCAAGGAAGTTCGTGCAGGCGACATCGCTGCAGCCGTTGGCCTGAAGGAAGCGACCACGGGCGACACGCTGTGCGACCCGCAAAACCCGATCATCCTGGAACGCATGGTGTTCCCGGAGCCGGTGATTTCGCAGGCCGTCGAGCCGAAGACCAAGCCTGACCAGGAAAAGATGGGCATCGCCCTGAACCGCCTGGCGCAGGAAGACCCGTCGTTCCGCGTCCAGACGGACGAGGAATCGGGCCAGACCATCATTTCGGGCATGGGCGAGCTCCACCTCGAAATTCTGGTCGACCGTATGAAGCGCGAATTCGGCGTGGAAGCGACCGTCGGCAAGCCGCAGGTTGCCTACCGCGAAACGATCCGCGCGACGGCGAAGGACGTGGACGGCAAGTTCGTCAAGCAGTCGGGTGGTCGCGGCCAGTACGGTCACGCGGTCATCACGCTCGAGCCGAACGAGCAAGGCAAGGGCTACGAGTTCCTGGACGAGATCAAGGGTGGTGTGATTCCGCGCGAATACATCCCCGCGGTCGACAAGGGTATCCAGGACACGCTGAAGGCTGGCGTGCTGGCGGGCTTCCCGGTCGTCGACGTCAAGGTTCACCTGACGTTCGGTTCGTACCACGACGTTGACTCGAACGAAAACGCGTTCCGCATGGCCGGTTCGATGGCGTTCAAGGAAGCGATGCGCAAGGCGCAGCCGGTCATTCTCGAGCCGATGATGGCTGTCGAAGTCGAAACGCCGGAAGACTACATGGGCAACGTGATGGGCGACCTGTCGGGCCGTCGCGGTATCGTCCAGGGCATGGAAGACATGGTTGGCGGCGGCAAGATCGTTCGCGCCGAAGTGCCGCTGTCGGAAATGTTCGGCTACTCGACGTCGCTGCGCTCGCTCACGCAGGGCCGCGCAACGTACACGATGGAATTCAAGCACTACGCAGAAGCACCGCGTAACGTGGCCGACGCGATCATCAGCGCGAAGGCGAAGTAAGCATCGGCGCAAAAGCGAATCGGGCATGAGCCCGGTTCGCATCGCACAACGACACCGATTCACCACTTTTTTGAAAGAAGAGAAACATGGCAAAAGGTAAATTCGAACGGACCAAGCCGCACGTGAACGTGGGCACGATCGGTCACGTTGACCACGGCAAGACCACGCTGACGGCAGCGATCACGACGGTTCTGACCGCGAAGTTCGGCGGCGAAGCGAAGGCGTACGACCAGATCGACGCAGCGCCGGAAGAAAAGGCACGTGGTATTACCATCAACACCGCGCACGTCGAGTACGAAACGGCTAACCGCCACTACGCACACGTGGACTGCCCGGGCCACGCTGACTACGTGAAGAACATGATCACGGGCGCGGCACAGATGGACGGCGCAATCCTGGTGTGCTCGGCCGCTGACGGCCCGATGCCGCAAACGCGTGAGCACATCCTGCTCGCCCGTCAGGTTGGCGTGCCTTACATCATCGTGTTCCTGAACAAGTGCGACATGGTCGACGACGCCGAGCTGCTCGAGCTGGTCGAAATGGAAGTGCGCGAGCTCCTGTCGAAGTACGACTTCCCGGGCGACGATACGCCGATCATCAAGGGTTCGGCCAAGCTGGCGCTGGAAGGCGACAAGGGCGAACTGGGTGAAGTGGCGATCATGAACCTGGCCGACGCACTGGACACGTACATCCCGACGCCGGAGCGTGCAGTTGACGGCGCGTTCCTGATGCCGGTGGAAGACGTGTTCTCGATCTCGGGTCGCGGCACGGTGGTGACGGGTCGCGTTGAGCGCGGCATCGTCAAGGTCGGCGAAGAAATCGAAATCGTCGGTATCAAGCCGACGGTGAAGACGACTTGCACGGGCGTGGAAATGTTCCGCAAGCTGCTCGACCAGGGTCAGGCAGGCGACAACGTTGGTATCCTGCTGCGCGGCACGAAGCGTGAAGACGTGGAGCGTGGCCAGGTTCTGGCGAAGCCGGGTTCGATCACGCCGCACACGCACTTCACGGCTGAAGTGTACGTGCTGAGCAAGGACGAAGGCGGCCGCCACACGCCGTTCTTCAACAACTACCGTCCGCAGTTCTACTTCCGTACGACGGACGTGACGGGCTCGATCGAGCTGCCGAAGGACAAGGAAATGGTCATGCCGGGCGACAACGTGTCGATCACGGTGAAGCTGATCGCTCCGATCGCGATGGAAGAAGGTCTGCGCTTCGCAATCCGCGAAGGTGGCCGTACCGTCGGCGCCGGCGTGGTTGCAAAGATCATCGAGTAAATCGAGTAGAATACTCGGCTTGCTGTAGAAGTTGACGTATCCAGGGACCGGCCTGCGGCTCTCCGCCGCAGGCCGGTCCTACGCTCTTTATCTAGTCTGGCGGCGCAAGTCCGCCTCGCTCTTTTCAAGGAATTGTCATGCAGAACCAAAAAATCCGTATCCGCCTGAAGGCTTTCGACTACCGCCTGATCGACCAGTCGGCAGCTGAAATCGTCGATACGGCGAAGCGCACGGGCGCCATCGTCCGCGGTCCGGTGCCGCTGCCGACGCGTATCCAGCGTTTCGACATCCTGCGTTCGCCGCACGTCAACAAGACCTCGCGCGACCAGCTCGAAATCCGCACCCACCTGCGCCTGATGGACATCGTCGACCCGACGGACAAGACCGTCGACGCGCTGATGAAGCTGGACCTGCCGGCTGGCGTGGACGTCGAAATCAAGCTGCAGTAAGAGTCTCCAGCGCTGTCGAGTTAGCCTGACAGCGCTAAGTCTTTGATTGCTTGCGGAAAACGAGAAAGGACGTTATACTTGACGTCTTTTCGCGCGTTTGCGCAAAAAATCGGTGTGTCCCTTTCGGGCCTTTACCTCGAAAACACGCCGGTACTTTGTAAATTAGCCCCGACCAATCGCAGTCGGGAATGGAGAAAACGATGAGCCTTGGACTCGTAGGTCGCAAGGTTGGCATGACCCGTATCTTCACGGCGGATGGGGACTCGATTCCCGTTACCGTGCTGGACGTGTCCGACAACCGCGTGACGCAGATCAAGACTGTTGAAACCGACGGCTACACGGCCGTTCAGGTTGCGTTCGGTACGCGCCGCGCATCACGCGTGACGAAGCCGCTCGCAGGTCATCTCGCCAAAGCTGGCGTTCAAGCCGGTGAAATCCTCAAGGAATTCCAGATCGACGCCGCCAAGGCTGCCGAACTGTCCGCTGGCGCTGTGATCGGTGTGGAACTCTTCGAAGAAGGCCAGAAGATCGACGTGCAAGGCACCTCGATCGGTAAGGGCTACGCCGGTACCATCAAGCGTTACAACTTCGCATCGGGTCGTGCTTCGCACGGTAACTCGCGCTCGCACAACGTGCCGGGCTCGATCGGTATGGCGCAGGATCCGGGTCGCGTGTTCCCGGGCAAGCGCATGACCGGTCACATGGGTGACGAAACCGTGACGGTGCAGAACCTCGAGATCGCCCGTATCGACGCAGAGCGCAAGCTGCTGCTCGTGAAGGGTGCCGTGCCGGGTGCAAAGGGCGGCAAGGTTTTCGTGACGCCGGCTGTCAAGGCCCGCGCCAAGAAAGGAGCGCAATAATGGAACTGAAGCTCCTGAACGCTAATGGTCAGGAAGGCGCAGCAGTTAACGCGTCGGACGTCGTGTTCGGCCGTGACTACAACGAAGCGCTGATTCACCAGATCGTTGTCGCCTACCAGGCGAACGCGCGCAGCGGTAACCGCGCGCAGAAGGACCGCGAGCAGGTCAAGCACACCACCAAGAAGCCGTGGCGTCAGAAGGGTACGGGCCGCGCTCGTGCCGGTATGTCGTCGAGCCCGTTGTGGCGTGGCGGTGGTCGCATCTTCCCGAATTCGCCGGAAGAAAACTTCTCGCACAAGGTCAACAAGAAGATGCATCGCGCAGGCCTCTGCTCGATCTTCTCGCAGCTGGCCCGCGAAGGCCGCATCTCGGTCGTCGAAGAGCTGTCGCTCGAAGCGCCCAAGACGAAGCTGCTGGCCGAAAAATTCAAGGCCATGGGTCTCGAATCCGTGCTGGTCATCACCGACACGGTCGACGAGAACCTGTTCCTGGCGTCGCGCAACCTGCCCCACGTGGCAGTCGTTGAGCCGCGCTTTGCCGACCCGCTCTCGCTGATCTACTTCAAGAAGATCCTGATCACGAAGGCAGCGGTCGCCCAGATCGAGGAGTTGCTGTCATGAGCGAGATTCGCAAGAACGATCATCGTTTGATGCAGGTCCTGCTCGCGCCGGTGATCTCCGAAAAGGCGACGCTGGTGGCGGAGAAGAACGAACAAGTCGTCTTCGAAGTCGCGCCGGACGCGAACAAGCAGGAAGTCAAGGCTGCTGTCGAGCTGCTGTTCAAGGTGGAAGTCGAGTCCGTCAATGTGCTGGTCCAGAAGGGCAAAGCCAAGCGCTTTGGCCGCTTCAACGGCAAGCGCAAGGACGTGAAGAAGGCGTATGTCTGCCTGAAGCCCGGCCAGGAAATCAACTTTGAAGCGGAGGCCAAGTAATCATGGCAATCGTGAAAGTTAAGCCGACCTCGCCGGGTCGCCGCGCGATGGTGAAGATCGTCAACAAGGATCTGCACAAGGGCGCGCCGTACGCACCGCTGCTCGAAAAGCAATCCGTGAAGGCGGGCCGTAACAACAACGGTCACATCACGACGCGTCACCAGGGTGGCGGTCACAAGCAGCACTACCGTGTGATCGATTTCCGTCGTACGAAGGATGGCATCCCCGCGAAGGTGGAGCGTCTCGAGTATGACCCGAACCGTAGCGCGAACATCGCGCTGGTTCTGTACGCAGACGGCGAGCGCCGCTACATCATCGCGCCGAAGGGCGTGACGGTTGGCACGCCGCTGATGTCGGGCTCGGAAGCGCCGATCAAGGCGGGTAACGCCCTGCCGATCCGCAACATTCCGGTCGGTACGACGATCCACTGCATCGAAATGCTGCCGGGCAAGGGCGCGCAGATCGCGCGTTCGGCTGGTACGTCGGCGATGCTGCTGGCCCGTGAAGGCGTCTACGCGCAGGTTCGTCTGCGTTCGGGCGAAATCCGCCGCGTGCACGTCGAGTGCCGCGCGACGATCGGTGAAGTCGGCAACGAAGAGCACAGCCTCCGTCAAATTGGTAAGGCTGGCGCGAACCGCTGGCGCGGTATCCGCCCGACGGTCCGTGGCGTTGCAATGAACCCGGTCGACCACCCGCACGGTGGTGGCGAAGGCAAGACTGCGGCTGGTCGCGACCCGGTGAGCCCGTGGGGCACGCCGACGAAGGGCTATCGCACCCGCAGCAACAAGCGCACGACGAGCATGATCGTCCAGCGCCGTCACAAGCGTTAAGGAGTAGGCAATGGCACGTTCTATTAAGAAAGGTCCGTTCTGCGACGCCCATTTGCTGAAGAAGGTTGAGGCGGCTGCAGCGACGCGCGACAAGAAACCAATCAAGACCTGGTCGCGTCGTTCGACGATCCTGCCGGACTTCATCGGCCTGACGATCGCCGTTCACAACGGCCGTCAACACGTTCCGGTGTATGTCACGGAAAACATGGTCGGCCACAAGCTTGGCGAGTTCGCACTGACCCGTACGTTCAAGGGTCACGCGGCCGACAAGAAGGCCAAGAAATAAGGGGCAATCAAGATGGAAGTGAAGGCAATTCATCGCGGTGCCCGCATCTCGGCGCAGAAGACGCGCCTTGTGGCTGACCAGATCCGCGGTCTGCCGGTCGACAAGGCACTGAACGTTCTGACGTTCTCGCCGAAGAAAGCGGCTGGCATCGTGAAAAAGGTTGTGCTCTCGGCGATCGCAAACGCGGAACACAACGAAGGCGCAGACATCGACGAGCTCAAGATCAAGAGCATCTACGTCGACAAGGCGGCTTCGTTGAAGCGTTTCACCGCGCGCGCCAAGGGCCGCGGCAACCGCATCGAGAAGCAATCCTGTCACATCACTGTGACGGTCGGGAATTAAGGAGCCATACGATGGGACAGAAAATTCATCCGACTGGCTTCCGTTTGGCCGTCAGCCGCAATTGGGCTTCGCGCTGGTACGCGAACAACAACAATTTCGCGGCGATGTTGAAGGAAGACATCGGTGTTCGTGAATACCTGAAGAAGAAGCTGAAGAACGCTTCGGTGGGCCGTGTTGTGATCGAGCGTCCGGCAAAGAACGCTCGCATCACGATTTACAGCTCGCGCCCGGGTGTGGTGATCGGCAAGAAGGGCGAGGACATCGAACTCCTCAAGGCCGAACTCCAGAAGCGCATGGGCGTTCCCGTTCACGTGAACATCGAAGAAATCCGCAAGCCGGAAACCGACGCGCAGCTGATCGCCGACTCGATCACGCAGCAGCTCGAGCGCCGCATCATGTTCCGTCGCGCCATGAAGCGCGCGATGCAGAACGCGATGCGTCTGGGTGCCCAGGGCATCAAGATCATGAGCGCCGGCCGTCTGAACGGTATCGAAATCGCACGTACCGAGTGGTACCGCGAAGGTCGAGTGCCGCTTCACACGCTGCGTGCTGACATCGACTACGCAACCTCGGAAGCGAAGACGACGTACGGCATCATCGGCGTGAAGGTTTGGGTCTACAAGGGCGACACGCTCGGCCGCAACGACGCACCGGTGGTGGAAGAAGTCGCCGAAGAAAAGCGTCCGCGCCGCAACGCGCGCCCGGGCGATCGTCGTCCGCGCCGTGATGGCGAAGGCGCGCCGGGTGCCCGTCGTGGCGCACCGCGCCGTGGCGGTGACGGCAAGACTGGAGAATAACGATGCTGCAACCGAAACGCAGGAAGTATCGCAAAGAGCAGAAGGGTCGTAACACCGGCGTCGCAACGCGCGGCAACGCGGTTTCGTTCGGTGAATTCGGCCTGAAGGCTATCGGTCGTGGTCGCCTGACCGCGCGTCAGATTGAAGCAGCGCGTCGTGCAATGACGCGTCACATCAAGCGTGGCGGCCGCATCTGGATCCGTATCTTCCCGGACAAGCCGATCTCGCAAAAGCCGGCGGAAGTGCGTATGGGTAACGGTAAGGGTAACCCTGAGTACTACGTCGCAGAGATCCAACCGGGCAAGATGCTGTATGAAATGGATGGTGTGTCCGAAGAACTGGCCCGTGAAGCCTTCCGTCTGGCTGCAGCCAAGCTGCCGCTGAAGACGGTCTTCATGGTTCGCCAGCTCGGCGCCTAAGGAGTTAATGATGAAGGCATCTGAACTTCTTCAGAAAGACAAGGCCGCGCTCGATCAAGAGCTGTCGGACCTCTTGAAGGCGCAATTCGGCCTGCGCATGCAACTCGCGACCCAGCAGCTCACGAACACGAGCCAGCTGAAGAAGGTTCGTCGCGACATCGCACGTGTGCGGACCGTCCTGACTCAAAAGGCGAACCAGAAATGAACGAAAGCGTGAAAACCTCGCTTAAGCGGACGCTGGTCGGCAAGGTCGTCAGCAACAAGATGGACAAGACGGTCACCGTTCTGGTCGAGCGCCGCGTCAAGCACCCGATCTACGGCAAGTACGTCGTGCAGTCGAAGAAGTACCACGCGCACGACGAGTCGAACACGTACAACGAGGGTGACCTCGTGGAAATCCAGGAAACCCGTCCCGTTTCGAAGACGAAGGCCTGGACCGTGTCGAAGCTGATCGAAGCAGCACGCATCATCTAAAAAGTGATGCAACATCCCGGGGAGCCTTTCTCCGGGATGCAGAAGTAGTTGAAATCGCTAAAGATTTCGCTTGCGAGACCAAGATTATCGAGTTATAGTCTTGGTCTTCCCTCTTTATGGGCTCGTTGTTGGCAAAGCAATGGGTGAAAGTAGTGGGGGAGGTGGTTCGGGCGCCAGTCCGGATCTGCAAGATTCACCGGAATGCGATGGCCGGTTTCGTTTGCCGTCGCTGCTGTTCTAACCCAAGCAGCTGAGCGGTCGTTCTAGTGGCGGCGCGGCTGACGGGACCAAGACTGACCGGATGTGCCATGGTGGTGCAACCGGATTAAGTTGGGAAAGATAAACCATGATCCAGACCGAAACTCGGCTTGAAGTAGCCGACAACACGGGTGCGCGTGAAGTCATGTGCATCAAGGTGCTCGGCGGCTCGAAGCGTCGTTATGCCAGCATTGGCGACATCATCAAGGTGAGCGTCAAGGAAGCAACGCCGCGCGGGCGCGTGAAGAAGGGCGAAATCTACAACGCTGTTGTGGTTCGCACCGCCAAGGGCGTGCGCCGTCAAGACGGCTCGCTGATCAAGTTCGATGGCAACGCCGCCGTGCTTTTGAATACCAAGCTTGAGCCGATCGGCACCCGCATTTTCGGGCCGGTTACGCGTGAGCTGCGTAGCGAACGATTCATGAAGATCGTTTCGCTGGCGCCGGAAGTGCTGTAAGGAGTCGCGATGAACAAGATTCGCAAGGGTGACGAAGTCATCGTCGTCACTGGCAAAGACAAGGGCAAGCGCGGTGTCGTGGTGGCCATCGGTGCAGAGCACGTCACTGTCGAAGGCATCAACATCGCTAAAAAGCATGTGAAGCCGAACCCCATGAAGGGTACGACGGGTGGCGTGGAAGCCAAGGCAATGCCGCTGGCTATCTCGAACGTCGCACTGGTCGACGCGAACGGCAAGCCGTCGCGCGTGGGCATCAAGGTCGAAGGGGACAAGAAGGTTCGTTTCCTGAAGACGACCGGTGCTGTCCTGAGCGCCTGACGCTGCGGAGTAAAAAATGGCACGTTTGCAAGAATTTTATAAAGAGAAGGTCGTTCCTGGCCTGATCGAGAAGTACGGTTACAAGTCGATCATGGAAGTGCCGCGCCTCACCAAGATCACCCTGAATATGGGTGTGGGTGAAGCCGTCGCTGACAAGAAGGTCCTCGAGCACGCCGTTGGCGACCTCACGAAGATCGCCGGTCAGAAGCCGGTCATCACGAAGTCGCGCAAGGCAATCGCCGGCTTCAAGATCCGTGAAGGTTATCCGATCGGCACGATGGTCACCCTGCGTGGCCAGGCGATGTACGAATTCCTCGACCGTTTCGTGACGGTTGCGCTGCCCCGCGTGCGCGACTTCCGCGGTGTGTCGGGCAAGGCGTTCGACGGCCGTGGTAACTACAACATCGGTGTGAAAGAGCAGATCATTTTCCCCGAAATCGACTACGACAAGGTTGACACGCTGCGTGGGCTGAACATCAGCATCACGACGACCGCGAAGACCGACGAAGAAGCAAAGGCACTGCTCGCCGGCTTCAAGTTCCCGTTCAGAAACTGAGGTTACCGTGGCTAAACTGGCACTGATCGAACGTGAAAAGAAGCGCGCTCGTCTGGCAGCGAAATTTGCGCCGAAGCGCGCAGAGCTGAAGGCGATCATCGACGACCAAAGCAAGTCGGAAGAAGAGCGTTACGCAGCTCGCCTCGAACTGCAACAACTGCCGCGCAACTCGAACCCGACCCGCAAGCGTAACCGCTGCGCGATCACGGGTCGTCCGCGTGGTACGTTCCGCAAATTCGGTCTCGCACGTAACAAGATTCGTGAAATCGCGTTCCGTGGTGAGATCCCTGGCATCACCAAGGCGAGCTGGTAATAGGAGAAACATAAATGAGCATGAGTGATCCTATCGCCGATATGCTGACTCGCATCCGCAATGCGCAGATGGTCGAGAAAGTTTCGGTTGCTATGCCCTCGTCGAAAGTGAAGATTGCGATTGCGCAGGTTCTGAAGGACGAAGGTTATATCGACGACTTCGCGGTGAAGACCGAAGGTGCGAAGTCGGAATTGAACATCGCGTTGAAGTACTACGCTGGCCGTCCCGTTATCGAGCGCATCGAACGCGTCTCGAAGCCGGGTCTGCGCGTGTACCGCGGCCGCAACGACATCCCGCAGGTCATGAATGGCCTGGGCGTTGCGATCGTGTCGACGCCGAAGGGTGTGATGACGGACCGCAAGGCGCGCGCAAATGGCGTCGGCGGCGAAGTTATCTGCTACGTCGCCTAAGGCCTAAGGAGAAGAAACATGTCTCGAGTAGGTAAGAGCCCGATCGCGCTGCAAGGCGCAGAAGCGACGCTCAGCGACGAGAAGATTACCGTCAAGGGCCCGCTGGGTACGATTTCGCAAGCTGCGAACCGCCTCGTGAAGGTGGTGAACGACAACGGTACGCTCAAGTTCGAGCCGACCGATGAAAGCCGCGAAGCCAATGCGATGTCGGGCACGATGCGCGCGATTGTCGCGAACATGGTGCAAGGCGTGACGAAGGGTTTCGAGCGCAAGCTGACGCTGGTTGGCGTCGGTTACCGTGCTCAAGCGCAAGGCGACAAGCTGAACCTGTCGCTGGGTTTCTCGCACCCCGTGGTGCACCAGATGCCGGAAGGCGTCAAGGCCGAAACCCCGTCGCAAACGGAAATCGTGATCAAGGGGATCGACAAGCAGAAAGTTGGCCAGACCGCTGCCGAAGTGCGCGGTTATCGCCCGCCGGAGCCCTATAAGGGCAAGGGTGTGCGTTACGCCAACGAGGTCGTGATCCTCAAAGAAACGAAGAAGAAGTAAGGGTGCGCAATCATGGATAAGACTCAATCTCGCCTGCGCCGCGCTCGTCAGACGCGTCTCAAGATCGCTGAGCTGCAGGTCGCGCGTCTGGCCGTGCATCGCACGAACACGCACATCTATGCGCAAGTGTTCTCGCCCTGCGGCACCAAGGTGCTGGCCAGCGCGTCGACGCTTGAAGCCGAAGTGCGTGCGCAACTGGCTGACCAGTCGGGCAAGGGCGGCAACGTCGCCGCTGCCTCGCTGATCGGCAAGCGTATTGCAGAAAAGGCTAAGGCCGCCGGCATCGAATCCGTCGCCTTTGACCGCTCGGGTTTCCGCTATCACGGCCGCGTCAAGGCGCTGGCTGATGCTGCGCGCGAAGCCGGGCTCAAGTTCTAAGGAAGGAATTCGTCATGGCAAAGATGCAAGCGAAAGTTCAGGCTGACGAACGCGACGACGGCCTTCGTGAAAAAATGATTTCGGTCAACCGCGTGACCAAGGTCGTGAAGGGTGGCCGTATTCTCGGCTTCGCCGCACTGACCGTGGTTGGCGACGGTGATGGCCGCGTCGGTATGGGCAAGGGCAAGTCGAAGGAAGTGCCCGTCGCTGTCCAGAAGGCGATGGAACAAGCTCGCCGCAACATGTTCAAGGTGCCCCTGAAGAACGGCACCCTGCAACACGAAGTGCACGGCAAGCACGGCGCATCGGTCGTCCTCCTCGCTCCGGCGAAGGCAGGTACGGGCGTGATCGCCGGCGGCCCGATGCGCGCAGTGTTCGACGTGATGGGCGTGCAGAACGTCGTGGCCAAGAGCCACGGTTCGACGAACCCGTACAACCTCGTCCGTGCGACGCTGGACGGTCTGCGCAAGCAGTCGACCCCGGCCGACATCGCGGCGAAGCGCGGCAAGTCCGTCGAAGACATTCTGGGCTAAGGGTGGGTACCATGTCTGATAAAACTGTCAAGGTTCAGCTCGTCAAGAGCCTGATTGGGACCCGCGAATCGCACCGTGCCACCGTGCGCGGTCTCGGCCTGCGTCGCCTGAACTCGGTCTCCGAGCTGCAGGACACGCCGGCTGTGCGCGGCATGATCAACAAGGTCTCGTACCTCGTCAAGGTCATCGGCTAAGCGGTCGACCAGAAGACTCCAGGAGTTGAAAATGGAATTGAATAACCTGAAGCCGGCAGAAGGCGCGAAGCACGCAAAGCGTCGCGTCGGCCGCGGCATCGGCTCCGGCCTCGGCAAGACCGCTGGCCGTGGTCACAAGGGTCAGAAATCGCGTTCGGGCGGCTTCCACAAAGTCGGCTTCGAAGGCGGTCAGATGCCTCTGCAGCGTCGTCTGCCCAAGCGTGGCTTCACCTCGCTGACGAAGGAATTCGTCGGTGAAGTGCGCCTCGCCGACATCGAGAAGCTGCCGGTCGACGAAATCGATCTGCTGGCTCTCAAGCAGGCAGGCCTCGTTGGCGAAATGACCCGCAGCGCGAAGATCATCGCCACCGGCGAAATCAAGCGCAAGGTCGTGGTCAAGGGCCTGGGTGCGACGAAGAACGCGCGTGCTGCGATCGAAGCAGCAGGCGGTTCTTTTGCCGAGTGATTGTGAGTGGTGCGTGCGGGCTTGCCCGCCGTCACTAACATCTGCATCGGAGAAGCTACTTGGCTAACAGCCCGAGTCTCGCAAAAACCGGTCGCAGCGCCCCGAAGTTCGGCGACCTGCGCCGGCGTGCAATGTTCTTGCTGCTGGCGTTGGTCGTTTATCGTATCGGTGCGCATATTCCGGTTCCCGGTATTGACCCGGACCAACTGGCGAAGCTCTTTCAGAGCCAGTCGGGCGGCATCCTGGGCATGTTCAACATGTTCTCGGGTGGCGCACTGTCTCGCTTCACGATCTTCGCGCTGGGTGTGATGCCGTATATCTCGGCGTCGATCATCCTGCAGCTGATGGCGATCGTCTCGCCGCAGCTCGAGGCGCTGAAGAAGGAAGGGCAGGCCGGACAACGCAAGATCACGCAGTACACGCGGGTCTTCACGGTGGTGCTGGCAACCTTTCAGGCTTTCGGCATCGCGGTCGCGCTGGAAAACCAGCCTGGCCTCGTGATCGATCCGGGCATGGTGTTCCGCCTGACGACGGTCGTGACGCTCGTGACGGGCACGATGTTCTTGATGTGGCTTGGTGAGCAGATCACGGAACGCGGGCTTGGCAACGGCATTTCGATCATCATCTTCGGCGGGATCGCAGCGGGCTTCCCGAACGCGATCGGCGGTCTCTTTGAACTGGTTCGCACCGGCTCGATGGGCCCCGTCTCGGCGATCATCATCGTGGCGTTGATCGCGGCCGTGACGTACCTGGTGGTGTTCATTGAACGCGGCCAGCGCAAGATCCTCGTGAACTATGCGAAGCGTCAGGTTGGCAACAAGATTTACGGTGGGCAGTCGTCGCACCTGCCGCTCAAGCTGAACATGTCGGGCGTGATTCCGCCGATCTTTGCATCGTCGATCATCTTGTTCCCGGCAACCATCCTGAACTGGTTCAGTTCGGGATCGCGATCCGGCTGGTTCGCAGACACGCTGCACAATGTGGCCGAAGCCCTCAAGCCTGGCCAGCCTGTGTACGTGTTGCTGTATGCGTTGGCGATCGTCTTCTTCTGCTTCTTCTACACCGCTCTGGTGTTCAACAGCAGGGAAACGGCCGACAACCTGAAGAAGAGTGGCGCGTTCGTACCTGGCATCCGCCCGGGCGATCAGACGGCTCGCTATATCGACCGCATCCTCACGCGTCTGACGCTGGCCGGTGCGATCTATATCGTGTTCGTCTGCCTGCTGCCTGAGTTTCTGGTGCTGCGCTGGAATGTGCCGTTTTATTTTGGTGGAACGTCGCTGCTGATCATTGTCGTCGTCACAATGGACTTCATGGCGCAGGTGCAGTCGTACGTGATGTCGCAACAATATGAATCGCTGCTCAAGAAGGCCAACTTCAAGGGCGGCGGAGTCCCGATGCGGTAAGGACCTATGGCCAAAGACGATGTAATCCAGATGCAGGGTGAGGTCATCGAAAACCTCCCCAACGCGACCTTCCGGGTGAAGCTGGAAAACGGCCATGTCGTTCTAGGGCATATTTCCGGAAAAATGCGGATGCACTACATCCGCATTCTCCCGGGCGACAAGGTGACGGTTGAGTTGACGCCTTACGATCTGTCGCGTGCGCGGATCGTGTTCCGGGCGAAGTGATTTAGAAAAAGGGTAATATCATGAAAGTGATGGCATCGGTAAAGCGCATTTGCCGCAACTGCAAAATCATCAAGCGCAACGGCGTCGTTCGCGTGATCTGCAGCTCGGACCCGCGCCACAAGCAGCGTCAAGGCTGATTAGCGCGCTTGCGCTTTTTGTTTGAGGAAAAACAATGGCTCGTATTGCAGGGGTTAACATCCCGAACCACCAGCACACTGAAATCGGCCTGACGGCAATTTTCGGTGTTGGCCGCACGCGTTCGCGCAACATCTGCGTTGCCGCGGGTGTGCCGTTTGACAAGAAGGTCAAGGACCTGAACGACGCGGATCTCGAAAAGCTGCGTGAGGAAGTGGGCAAGTTTCTCGTCGAAGGCGATCTGCGCCGTGAAGTGACGATGAACATCAAGCGCCTGATGGACCTCGGCTGCTACCGCGGCGTGCGCCATCGCAAGGGCCTGCCCCTGCGTGGCCAGCGTACGCGCACCAACGCACGTACGCGCAAGGGTCCGCGCCGCGCAGCACAGTCGCTGAAGAAGTAAGCGGAACTGACAGTTACAGGAAAACGTAATGGCTAAGGCTTCGAACAACTCCGCGGCGCAACGCGTTCGCAAGAAGGTCAAGAAGAACGTCGCCGAGGGCGTGGTTCACGTTCACGCGTCGTTCAACAACACCATCATCACGATCACCGATCGTCAAGGCAACGCACTTGCCTGGGCAACCTCGGGCGGTCAGGGCTTCAAGGGTTCGCGCAAGTCGACCCCCTTCGCAGCTCAGGTCGCAGCCGAGTCGGCTGGCCGTGTCGCGATGGAATACGGCGTCAAGAACCTCGAAGTGCGTATCAAGGGCCCCGGTCCTGGCCGCGAATCGGCGGTGCGCGCGCTGCATGGTCTTGGCATCAAGATCACCGCGATCTCCGACGTGACGCCGGTCCCGCATAACGGCTGCCGTCCGCCGAAGCGCCGCCGCATCTAAGGCGTCGCTTTAGCCGATCGCCTGAGCCGCCGGTTTCGGCGTCCCAGGCTCTCGGCGTTATTGAATTGACTAAGCCCACCGTTCGGTCCAAAGGGCCGGACTAGCGCGAAATCGACTTAGGTCTCGCGTGATCAATTATCGAAGGAAAGCAACGTGGCACGTTATATCGGCCCGAAGGCCAAGCTGTCCCGCCGTGAAGGCACCGACCTCTTCCTGAAGAGCGCACGCCGCTCGCTCGCTGACAAGTGCAAGCTTGACAGCAAGCCGGGTCAGCACGGCCGCACGTCGGGCGCTCGTACGTCCGACTACGGCACGCAGCTGCGCGAAAAGCAAAAAGTGAAGCGTATCTACGGCGTGCTCGAGCGCCAGTTCCGCCGTTACTTCGCGGAAGCTGACCGTCTCAAGGGCAACACCGGCGAAAACCTGCTGCAACTGCTCGAGTCGCGTCTCGACAACGTCGTGTACCGCATGGGCTTCGCATCGACCCGCGCTGAAGCGCGTCAGCTCGTGAGCCACAAGGCTCTGACGCTGAACGGCGTCGTTGCGAATATCCCGTCGATGCAAGTGAAGGCAGGCGATATCGTTGCGATTCGCGAAAAGGCGAAGAAGCAAGCGCGTATCGTCGAAGCGCTGTCGCTGGCTGAGCAAGGCGGCATGCCGGGTTGGGTCGCGGTCGATGCGAAGAAGTTCGAAGGCACGTTCAAGGGCATGCCGGAGCGCAGCGACATCGCTGGCGACATCAACGAAAGCCTGATCGTCGAATTGTATTCGCGTTAATCGGATTGACGGCCGGGGTAGCCTCTGTGCTTCGCGCAGGAGGTGGCCTCGGCTGTTTTTTTCAGGTTGTTGCCATTCTCAGCCTTATCGGTGTAACGAGCCGAGGGTATTGAAAAGGAAAACCTATGCAAACCAGTTTGTTGAAACCCAAGATCATCGCTGTGGAATCGCTCGGCGAGAACCACGCGAAAGTGGTCATGGAGCCGTTCGAACGCGGTTATGGCCACACCTTGGGTAACGCGCTTCGGCGTGTGCTGCTGTCGTCGATGGTGGGCTACGCGCCGACCGAAGTGACGATCGCAGGCGTCGTGCACGAATACTCGACGCTCGATGGTGTGCAAGAGGACGTGGTCAACCTGCTGCTGAACCTGAAGGGCGTGGTGTTCAAGCTGCATAACCGTGACGAAGTGACGGTTACGCTGCGCAAGGAAGGCGAAGGCGTTGTCACCGCTGGCGACATCGAGCTCTCGCACGACTGCGAAGTCATCAACCCGGAACACGTGGTTGCGCATCTGACGAAGGGCGGCAAGCTCGACGTGCAGATCAAGATCGAGAAGGGCCGTGGCTACGTGCCGGGCAACGTGCGCCGCTACGGCGACGAGTCGGCCAAGATCATCGGCCGCATCGTGCTGGACGCGTCGTTCTCGCCGGTTCGCCGCGTGAGCTACGCCGTCGAAAGCGCGCGTGTCGAACAGCGTACCGACCTCGACAAGCTCGTGATGAACATCGAAACCAACGGCGTGATCTCGCCTGAGGAAGCGATCCGCCAGTCGGCGCGAATCCTCGTGGATCAGCTGTCGGTGTTCGCTGCTCTGGAAGGCACGGAAACGGCCGCGGAAGCGCCGTCGCGTGCACCGCAGATCGACCCGATCCTGCTGCGTCCGGTGGACGATCTCGAACTCACGGTTCGCTCGGCGAACTGCCTGAAGGCCGAGAACATTTACTACATCGGCGACCTCATCCAGCGCACCGAGAACGAGCTGCTCAAGACCCCGAACCTGGGTCGCAAGTCGCTCAACGAGATCAAGGAAGTGCTCGCTTCGCGCGGTCTCACGCTCGGCATGAAGCTCGAAAACTGGCCGCCGGCTGGTCTCGACAAGTAAGTCATGTGGCACGGACGCGGATTTTCCTTTAGAATCCGCGTCTTGCCTTTTTCACGTACCGGCCCGTGCCTCATAAAGAGGCGATAGAAGAGCTGGACCAAAACTTTGTTTCAAGGAAATTGAAATGCGTCACCGTCATGGTCTGCGGAAACTGAACCGCACGAGCAGCCACCGTCTGGCAATGCTCCGTAACATGTCCAACTCGCTGATCGAGCACGAAGTCATCAAGACGACGCTGCCGAAGGCGAAGGAACTCCGTAAGGTTGTCGAGCCCCTCATCACGCTGGGCAAGAAGCCGTCGCTCGCAAACCGTCGTCTGGCGTTCAACCGCCTGCGCGATCGTGACTCGGTCACGAAGCTGTTCGACGTGCTCGGTCCGCGCTTCGCGAACCGTCCGGGCGGCTACCTGCGTATCCTGAAGTTCGGTTTCCGTGTTGGCGACAATGCGCCGATGGCACTGGTCGAACTGCTCGACCGTCCGGAAGTCGCGGATGAGAACGTCCAGGAAGCGGAATAAGCTTTCAGTCGCTCAGTCCCAGATTGAGCGGCGCGCAAAAAAGCCAGGCCTAGCCTGGCTTTTTTGTTTTTGGCCGCGGATTAAAACGGCCTGCGGCGCGTTTGCTGTCTGTCACCGGTTCGTACGCTGATGGCGCATGAACGAAGCCAATCGATGCCGGTGGTACGATAACGTTCTGCCTCAGGCGCCCCTGGCTCTCGCGCCGCGGGTGCGGGGCACCATGCCGGAGTTCGTCGTGACCCTCAATGTGACCCTGATGCTGACCACGGTGCCCGACGAGGACACCGCCGAGAAGCTGTCGTCGACTGCGCTCGAGGCGCGCCTCGCGGCTTGCGTGACGCGCCTGGGCGCAGTCCACTCGCAGTACCACTGGCAGGGCAGGATCGAGTCCGGCGACGAGGTCCAGCTGCTTTTCAAGACGAGCCTCGCGCGCGCGGCCGAGCTCGAACAGTTCATCCAGACCCAGCATCCTTATGAGACGCCCGAGATCCTCTCGTGGCAGGTCACGGCGTCGAACGCCTACGGCCAATGGGTCAATGCCGAGACACAGCGCCCCATTCATGTCTAACCGCTTCGATCGGCGCCTGCGCGCCGCGCCGTACACTTCGTTTCTGGCTTTCCTCGCATTCGTAGGCTGCCTGTTGCCGCTGCTGTTCGGTGCGGCGACCGCCCGTGCCGACGACGATTTCCTGCCGCCCGACCAGGCCTTCACGTTCAGCGCGAGTGAAGAGCCCGGAGTCGTCGACGTCCATTTCAAGATCGCCGATGGCTATTACATGTATCGCGAGCGCTTCGCATTCGCGACGCGCAATGGCACGGCCACGCTCGGCGACGCGCAGATCCCGCCCGGCCACGTCAAATTCGATCCGACGTTCAACAAGAACGTCGAAACCTACCGCAAGGAGCTGACGATCCGCGTGCCGGTGAAGCAGGCCAGCGGCGCGTTCGATCTTGCGGTGACCTCGCAGGGATGCGCCGACGCGGGCATCTGCTATCCGCCGGCGGAGCACGTCTACCACGTGAGCGGTGCGGCGCTGCAGGCTGCAGCGGGTGGGCAAAGCGCGGTGCCGGCCGCGGGCGGCAACGGTGCGCAGACTGCTTCGGTTGCCCCTTCGGCGCCAGCGGATGACGCGCAGCAGCCGTGGTACGAACGCGCGACAAGCGCGGACTACGCGCAATCGCTGCTACAAGGCGGCGGCTTCTTCGCCGTGGTCGGCCTGTATTTTCTCGCGGGGATCGTGCTGAGCCTGCTGCCCTGTTCGTATCCGATGATTCCGATTCTGTCGGCGATCATCGTGGGCGAGGGCGCACAGGTCACGCGCGCGCGCGGCTTCACGCTGTCGTTCGTCTATGTGCTCGGCATGGCGCTCGTCTACACGGTGCTCGGGATTGCTGCCGCGCTGGTCGGGCAGAGTCTCGGCGCGTGGCTGCAGAACCCGTGGGTGCTCGGTGCGTTCGCCGTGCTGCTTACCGCCTTTGCGCTGATGCTGATCGCCGGCTACGACATCGCGCTGCCGCAGCGCTGGCAGGACGGCGCGTCTCGCGCCTCGCAGGGACGCTCGGGTGGCAAGTTCGTGGCCGTCGGCGTGATGGGCGCGCTTTCCGCTCTGGTGGTGGGCGCCTGCATGACGGCGCCGCTCTTCGCCGTGCTCGCCTTCATCGCGCACACGGGCAACGCCGTTCTCGGCGGCGCGGCGCTTTTCGCGATGGGGATCGGGCTTGGCGTGCCGCTCATGATTATCGGCTTCGGCGCCGGCACGCTGCTGCCGCGTGCGGGCACATGGATGGACGGCGTGAAGGTCTTCTTCGGCGTCGTGCTGCTTGCGGCTGCGCTTTGGATCGTGTGGCCCGTGCTGGGGGCGAGCGCGCAAATGCTGCTGGCTGCGCTCTGGCTGCTGCTTGCCGCCGCCGCGCTGGGGCTCTTTACGCCGAATGCGAGCGCGTCCAACGTCTGGCGCCGTCTCGGCCGCGGCGTGGGTGCGGCGTTGGCGATCTGGGCCGCGACGCTCATCGTCGGCCTCTCGGCGGGCTCGACCGATCCGCTGCGTCCGCTCGCCGTGCTGGCCGCGCGCGTGGGCGGCGTTGGCAACGGTGCAACGCAGACCGCTGCTGCAGCCGAAGCCGATGCGCTGAGCTTCGCGCCGGTGCGCTCGTCGGCGCAACTCGATGCGGCGCTCAAGGCGGCGGGCAAGCCTTCGATGCTCGACTTCTACGCCGACTGGTGCGTGAGTTGCAAGGAGATGGAGAAGTTCACGTTCAGCGACCCGCGCGTGCAGGCGCGCCTCGCGCAGCTCGGCCTGTTGCGCGCCGACGTGACCGCCAACAGCCCCGACGACCAGGCGCTGCTCAAGCGCTTCGGCCTGTTCGGGCCGCCCGGCATCATCTTCTTCGACGCGAGCGGCCAGGAAGTGCTGCGCGTGGTGGGCTACGAGAACGCGGACAAATTCCTCGCCCGGCTCGACCGCGTGGCGGCGCAGGGGCCGTCGCAGGCACCGTCGGCGTCGGCGGCTCCGGCTCGCTCCACGCTTTCCATCCTCACCGGGAAATCGTAAGTACGCCGCACGGTCGCCCGCGCTACGTTGCACAGCGCGCTGCGCAAACAAAAAGGCACGTCATTGCGACGTGCCTTTTTTGCATGGGCCTCGCGCGAAGCGCTGCGCCGCTTACTTCTGCGCGCGCAACAGTCGGGCGGCGTCGAGCGCGAAGTACGTGAGGATGCCGTCCGCGCCCGCGCGCTTGAACGCGAGCAGCGACTCCATCATGACCTTGTCGTGGTCGAGCCAGCCGTTTTGCGCGGCGGCCTTGAGCATCGCGTATTCGCCGCTCACCTGGTACACGTAGGTCGGGAAGCGGAACTCGTCCTTCACGCGGCGCACGATGTCCAGGTACGGCATGCCGGGCTTGACCATCACCATGTCGGCGCCTTCCTCGATGTCGAGGCGCACTTCGCGCAGCGCCTCATCCGAGTTCGACGGATCCATCTGGTAGGTCATCTTGTTGCCCTTGCCCAGATTCGATGCCGAGCCCACGGCGTCGCGGAACGGTCCATAGAACGCCGAAGCATATTTGGCCGAGTAGGCCATGATCTTCGTGTGGATGTGGTTCTCGCTCTCGAGCATCTCGCGGATCGCGCCGATGCGGCCGTCCATCATGTCCGAAGGCGCGACGATGTCGACGCCCGCTTCGGCCTGCGTGCGCGCCTGCGCGACGAGGATCTCGACCGTTTCATCGTTGATGACGTAGCCGTTTTCGTCGATCACGCCGTCCTGGCCGTGGCTCGTGTACGGGTCGAGCGCGACGTCGCACAGCACGCCCAGATCGGGGAAGCGCTTCTTGAGCTCGCGCACGGCGCGCGGAATCGTGCCGTCGGGGTTGGTCGCCTCGATGCCGTCGGGTGTCTTCAGCGCCGGATCGACGGCGGGGAAGAGCGAGAGCACCGGAATGCCGAGCTCGACGCACTGCTCGGCGACGCCCATCAGCAGATCGATCGAGACGCGCTCGACGCCGGGCATCGATGGCACGGCTTCGCGCACGTTGGTGCCCGCGACCACGAACACGGGATAGATCAGGTCATTGGTGGTGAGGAGGTTTTCTCGCATCAGGCGGCGCGAGAAGTCGTCGTGGCGCATGCGGCGCGGACGATGATGCGGGTAGAAGCTCATGTCGGGAGATTATCTTGAAACAGAGCGCGTCCAGGCGCGCAGGAAACTTTTCAGGACAATGGTATATCATACCGATCGAGCGAGGCGCCTGGCGCCAGACTCCCCGCTTCTCCTCCCTGAGCGGGTGCCTGTCGTTTTTCGATAAGGCTGTTTAACCCGCCGGCATGTACGGCGGGTTTTTTTATGTGCGGCCGAAATGTGCCATGCGTGCCCGCCAGGGGGCGCAAATGTCGTCGAGCGTCCCGATATGTGGGTTTGGGCACATAGCCGTGCAGAAAAGTCGCAGGGGAGGGACGGGCGGCGCAGGGCGCAAATGGGCGGCTTTGGCGACGTGGCCGCCTGATTCGCGGAGCGGCGCGGCGCCTGCGGCAGGCGCGGGCGCGACGGGTTTCGTCTTACTTGGTGGGGGCGGCGGCTTCAGCGGCGTTCGATTTGGCATCGGGCACGATCCAGCTTTCGATGACCTCGTGCGCTTCGTCGAGCCCCACACGCTTGAGCGCCGAAAAGAGCTGCGCGCTCAGCTTCCCTTCATAGCCCGCTTTGCGGTATTCGTCGAAGGCCTTGTTGGTCGTGCGCAGCGCCAGGACGCTCTCTTGACGCGTCAATTTGTCGCATTTCGTGAGAAGCGCGTGGATGGGCTTTCCGGTCGATGCGAACCACTCGATCATGCGTCGGTCCAGCTCGGTGAGCGGACGGCGCGCGTCCATCATCAGCACGAGGCCGGCGAGCTGCGCACGCGTTTGCAGATACACCGAGAGCAGGTGTTCCCAATGCGCCTTCGCGGCTTCCGGCACTTCGGCATAGCCGTAGCCCGGCAAGTCGACCAGGTAGCCTGCGGGATCGTCGGCGTTGCCCACCGAAAAATAGTTGATGTGCTGCGTGCGGCCTGGCGTCTTCGATGCGAAGGCGAGGCGCTTCTGGTTGCACAGCAGGTTGATCGCCGTGGATTTGCCTGCGTTCGAGCGCCCGGCGAACGCGACTTCGGGCCGCGCGGTGGCGGGCAGGTCGCGCAAATGATTCACCGTCGTAAAGAAACGGGCTTGATGCAGCAGGAAGGCCATCGTCAGGACCACATTGTGAAATAAGCGAGGCGGCGGGTCCGCCAGGCCCCGGGATGCCGGGAAGGATTGGGAGATATCGGGGAGAGGCCCGACTGGCGCCGTGGCGCCTTGCGCGCTATTGTACAATGCGATGGTTTACTGAATACCGGCGAAGCCAGCGCGGGGCTTTCGAGGTAGACGGTCGCTGTCGTATTTGCAGAACCTGATTCCCACAAGACGAAACAAGGTGCGCGAATGAATCGACTGGGCAAGTCCTTCAAGTTACTCCAATTTGCGATAGTTGCGACAACGGCAGGTCTTGCAGCAGGTGTTTCGATGATGGCGATGGCAGCCGAGCCGGCTCCGGCCAAGCCCGATCTCGCCCGTGGACAGGCCATTGCAGGGCAAGTCTGCGCGGCCTGTCATGGCGCCGACGGCAATAGCAGCGGCGGCGCGTATCCCAAGCTGGCCGGCCAGCACGCCGAATATCTCGTCAAGCAGCTCAAGGATTTCAAGCCACAGCCCGGTGGCAAGCCCCCTGCGCGTAATAATCCCATTATGGTTGGCTTTGCCAGCGCGCTTTCCGATCAGGATATGATCAACGTCGCGGCCTGGTTCGAGTCGCAGACGCCCAAGCCCGGCTTTGCCCACGACGCGAAGACCGTGCCGGTCGGCCAGAAGATCTGGCGCGCCGGTATCGCCGACAAGGGCGTGCCCGCGTGTGCCGCGTGTCACGGGCCGACGGGGCAGGGCATTCCGGTCCAGTACCCGCGTCTCTCGGGCCAATGGTCGGAATATATCGTCGCGCAACTGCAGGCGTTCCAGCAGCACACGCGCAACAACAACGAGCCGATGCGAGAAATCGCGCACCGTCTCTCGGACGACGAAATCAAGGCTGTCGCCGACTACGCGGCCGGTCTGCATTGAAGCCCGTCTAGCGTCGGGCAGTCGAAGAACAAGAAAAGGGTGTGGGCGCCGCGTCGATGCGGCGGTCCTGCACCCTTTTTTGCTGTCGTGCGCAGCTGAAAAGTGCAATGAGAAGCGGAGTTTGAATGAGCGTCACCACGCAGGGTTTGCAGTTGAATATCCGCCAGAGAGCGGTCAGAAGCGCCGTTGAGCTGCTCAGTTCGATGCGCTTTGCCATCGCGCTGCTCGTGGTGTTGTCCATTGCGAGCATCATCGGCACGGTGCTCACGCAGGACGACCCGTACCCGAACTACGTCAACCAGTTCGGCCCGTTCTGGGCCGATATCTTCCGTTCGCTGAGCCTCTACACGGTCTACAGCGCCTGGTGGTTCATGACCATCCTCGGCTTTCTCGTGGTGTCGATCTCGCTTTGCGTGATCCGCAACGGCCCGAAGATGATCGCGGACATGAAGAGCTGGAAGGACAAGGTCCGCGAAGGCAGCCTGCGCGCGTTCCATCACAAGGGCGAGTTCGCGCTCGAAGGCGCCACGCGCGCCCAGACGTCCGCCACGCTCGGCAAGCTCGCGCAGCGCCTCGGCTACAAGTTCGTCACCCGCGAGACGGAGGGCGCAACGCTCATCGCCGCCAAGCGCGGCGCGCTCACGAAGATCGGCTATATCTTCGCGCACCTCGCCATCGTGGTGATCTGCGTCGGTGGCCTGCTCGACAGCAATCTCCCGATCAAATTCCAGATGTGGCTCTTCAACAAGACGCCCATTCAGAGCAACGCCGTCATCAACGACATTGCGCCCGAGCACCGTCTTTCGACCTCGAACCCGACCTTCCGCGGCTACGCGTGGGTGCCCGAGGGGCAGTATGTGTCGACGGCCATCCTGAACCAGCCCAACGGCTCGCTCATCCAGGACCTGCCGTTCTCGATCCAGCTCAACAAGTTCATCGTCGATTACTACTCGACCGGCATGCCCAAGCTCTTCGCGAGCGACATCGTCGTGATCGATCACAAGACGGGCCAGCGCATTCCGGCGCGTATCGAGGTGAACGAGCCGTTCGAGTACGACGGCGTGTCGATCTATCAATCGAGCTTCCAGGACGGCGGCTCGCAGATGCAGATGACGGCCTGGCCCATGGCCGGCGCGAGCGCGACGAGCTTCCCGTTCGGCGGCACGATCGGCAATTCGGCGCAGCTAAAGTTGCCCGCGGGCGAGAGCGTGCCGGGTGTGGACGGCCAGACCATCGAATTCGCCGACTTCCGCGCGATCAACGTCGAGAACGTCTCGAACGGCAGCGGCCAGAACGACGTGCGCGGCGTCGCGCATCAGACCCTCAAGGAAGCGTTCGACGAGCGCCTCGGCTCGGGCGCGAAGAGCTCGAAGCCGCTCGACCTGCACAACGTCGGGCCGTCGGTGCAGTACAAGGTGCGCGACAAGGACGGCCAGGCACGCGAGTACAACAACTACATGCTGCCCGTCGACGTGGGCGGCGCGCGCATCTTCCTCGCGGGCATGCGCGAGAACCCCGACGAGCCGTTCCGCTACCTGCGCATCCCCGCCGATAGCGGCGGCACGATGAAGGAGTGGATGCTGCTGCGCGCTGCATTCGAGGATCCGGCGCTGCGCGCGCAGGCCGCGCACCAGTTTGCCCAGCGCTCGGTCCCCGATTCGAACCGCGAGTTGCAGCAGCATCTGGAAGACAGCGCGCTGCGCGTCCTGACCCTTTTCGCGGGCGCCGATCCCTCGATGCAAGTCGCGCCGGGTATGAGCAAAGCCGCGCAGGCAGCCGGCTTCCAGGCGGTGGCGGCATTCATCGACAAATCCGTGCCCAAGGATCAGCAGGAAAAGGCCGCGGGGCTGCTGTTGCGCATGCTCGAAGGCGCGACTTGGGACCTCTGGCAGCTCGCGCGCACGCAGGCCGGCGAGCCCGTGCTCACGCCCGATGCGCAGTCGGCGCGCTTCGTGCAGGACTCGATCAACGCGGTTTCGGACAGCTTCCTGTATGGATCGCCTGTCTATCTACAACTTGATTCATTCAAGCAGGTGCAAGCTTCGGTATTTCAGTTGACACGCGCACCGGGCAAGAAAGTCGTGTATCTTGGCAGCCTGTTGCTCGTGCTTGGGATCTTCTCGATGTTCTACGTGCGCGAGCGACGTCTGTGGTTCTGGCTGAAGGACCGGAGCGAGGCCAGCGGCAAGGGCGTTGACGTCATCATGGCGATGTCGACCGCGCGCCGCACCCTCGACTTCGAGAAAGAGTTTGCCCGTACCCGCGAAGCGGTCTCCCGTGCCTTGGGCACGAAACCCGAGACCCGCGCAGGCGACGGCGGGACGGACCGTACCCCTTGATCCACGCGCCCTTCAAACGAAGGACGCGATCCACGGAAACTCACGATCGACACCGGTAAGCCCATGGACTTGACTCAGGTTACTTCTTCCGCGCAAACGAGCCGCGCCGACCGCGCGGCTACCGCCGCGGCGCGCGACGCAGCGCTCGCGCATGATCCCCACGCAGAGGCCTTCTTCGACGAACGCCCGTTCCTGCGCCGTCTCACGGCGCTCGACTGGCTGTTCGCGCTGGCGCTGGTCGTGGGCGCGGGCTTCGCGCTCTCGCGCTACCACGCGCACATGAACTACTACGACAAGCTGGTGCTCTGCGGCACGGTGCCGGCGCTCGTCGTGCTGGGCTGGCGCTGGAAGCCGGCGCGCCTCTTGATGGCGGCGATCGCCGTGCTGTCGATCGGCGCGATCCAGATCTATCAGGGGGACCTCGCGCGCGCCGATCAGGCGTTCTTCCTCAAGTACTTCCTCTCGAGCCAGTCGGCCATCCTCTGGATGAGCGCGCTCTTCGTGCTCGCGACGTTCTTCTACTGGGTCGGCCTGCTCTCGCGCTCGCCCTCGGGCGGGTCGATCGGCTCGAAGCTCACGTGGGCGGCGGTGCTGATGGGCTTCGTCGGCCTGATGGTGCGCTGGTACGAGTCCTACCTGATTGGCGCGGACGTCGGCCATATTCCCATCTCGAACCTCTACGAAGTGTTCGTGCTGTTCAGCCTGATCACGGCGCTCTTCTATCTGTATTACGAAAAGCACTACAACACGCGCGCGCTCGGCGCCTTCGTGCTGCTCGTGATCAGCGCGGCCGTGGGCTTCCTGATGTGGTACTCGATCTCGCGCGACGCGCAGCAGATTCAGCCGCTCGTGCCCGCGCTGCAAAGCTGGTGGATGAAGATCCACGTGCCGGCGAACTTCATCGGCTACGGCAGCTTCGCGCTCTCGGCGATGGTGGGCGTGGCCTACATCATGAAGGAGCGCGGCGTGCTGGCGGACCGCCTGCCCGCGCTCGACGTGCTCGACGACGTCATGTACAAGTCGATCGCCGTTGGCTTCGCGTTCTTCACGATCGCCACGATCCTTGGCGCGCTGTGGGCCGCGCAGGCCTGGGGCGGCTACTGGAGCTGGGACCCGAAGGAAACCTGGGCGCTGATCGTGTGGCTCAACTACGCGGCGTGGCTGCACATGCGCCTCATGAAGGGGCTGCGCGGCGGCGTGGCTGCCTGGTGGGCGCTCACGGGTCTGCTCGTCACGACCTTCGCCTTCCTCGGCGTGAACATGTTCCTCTCGGGCCTGCATAGCTACGGCAAGCTGTAACGCCCGGTAATGGCGTGCTGTGTAACCGCAGCCGCCCGCGCAACGAACTAACCGCTGGATGCCTCGCGCTCCGGCGGTTTTTTATTGGCCGGGCGGGAAGGATTGTGGATGGCGCGTGTTTGCCCGTTAGTGGTGGGCCCAGAACGGCGCGCGGGCGCGGCGGGTTCTATCCTTAATGGACGGCCGGGACAGGAGCAACAACATGTGGATCAAGCGCAGCAGCAGGATCATCCTCAACGGCGACGACATCGCCGCGAGCGAGATCACGCCGCAAAAGGTGTACGAACAGCGCCGCCGGATCATGAAGGCGGCCGGCGCGCTCGCGCTCGGCGGCGTCACCGGAATGTTCGACGTGCGCGATGCCTTCGCGGAATATGCGTCGCCGGACCCGAAGGCGCTCAAGCTCGGCGCGAAGACCAACACGAAGTTCGTCGCGCTCGACAAGATCACGCCGTACAAGGACATCACGACCTATAACAACTTCTACGAGTTCGGCACCGACAAGGGCGATCCGGCCGAGAACGCGCACACGCTGCGCCCGCGCCCCTGGAAGGTGAGCGTGGAAGGCGAGGTGAAGAACGCGAAGGTCTACGACATCGACGAGATTCTCAAGCTCGCGCCGCTCGAGGAGCGCGTGTACCGGCACCGCTGCGTGGAAGGCTGGTCGATTGTGGTTCCGTGGATCGGCGTGTCGCTTTCCGAGCTGATCCGCCGCGCGCAGCCTACCGGCAACGCGAAATACGTGCAGTTCATCACGCTCGACGACCGCTCGCAGATGCCCGGCCTCGCCGACCCGATCCTCGATTGGCCGTACTCCGAAGGATTGCGCATGGACGAGGCGATGAACCCGCTCACGCTGCTCACCGTTGGCCTCTACGGCCAGGTGCTGCCGAACCAGAACGGCGCGCCGGTGCGCGTGGTGCTGCCGTGGAAGTACGGCTTCAAGAGCGCGAAGTCGCTCGTGAAGATCCGCTTCGTGGAGAAGCAGCCGCCAACGAGCTGGAACACCTACGCGCCCAACGAATACGGCTTCTACTCGAACGTCAATCCGAACGTCGATCACCCGCGCTGGAGCCAGGCGACGGAGCGGCGCATCGGCGAGGACGGCTTTTTCACGCCCAAGCGCAAGACGCTCATGTTCAACGGCTACGGTGACCTGGTGGCGTCGATGTATCAGGGCATGGATCTGCGCAAGAACTTCTGAGAGCGACGCGGCAATGGAGCAACCCATGGAATCTACGACCGTTTCGCCGCGCGTGGTGGCCGGCGGCACGAAGAGCGCGACGAGCCCTCGCGCGGCGCAGGCGAGGCCGGCAGTCAGCGGCCCGCGCTGGCTGCCGTGGGCGAAGGCGGCGGTGTTCGTCGCGGCGTGGTATCCGCTCGCGCGCATCGTGTTGTTCGGCGTGACGGACCGGCTCGGCGCCAATCCGATCGAGTTCATCACGCGCTCGACGGGGCTGTGGACGCTCGTGTTCCTCTGCATCACGCTCGCGGTCACGCCGCTGCGCCGGATGACCGGCTGGAGCGTGCTGATCCGCTTTCGGCGCATGCTCGGGCTCTACGCGTTCTTTTACGCCGTGCTTCACTTCACGACGTACGTCTGGTTCGACAAATGGTTCGACGTGGCCGCGATGCTCAAGGACGTCGGCAAGCGGCCCTTCATCACGGTGGGCTTCGCGGCCTTCGTGCTGCTGATTCCGCTCGCGATCACCTCGACGCGCGCGATGGCGCGCAAGCTCGGCCGCCGCTGGCAGACGCTGCACCGGCTGATCTATGCGATCGGCGTGCTCGCGATCCTGCATTTCTGGTGGATGCGGTCGGGCAAGCACGATCTCGTGCTGCCGAAGCTCTATGGCGCGATCATGGTTGCGCTGCTCGGCTGGCGGATCGGTGTGTGGCTGATCGCGCGGCTAAAGGCGCGTGCGGCGATGCGCTTGTAGCCGTCCGGCACGCGGGGCGCAAGCGCGGGCAGCACAACTCGGTTGACTGAGTTCGGCTAACCACGAGCAGCCAACAAAAAAGCGACGCACGATGGCGTCGCTTTTTCACATTCAGCGCGGGCTCGTTGCGCCCGGCGCCGCTCAATCCGGCAGCAGGTGCTCGCCCGCGAGCAGTTGCTGCACCGTCTCGCGCTCGCGCGCGACGTGCACGCGCGTGCCGTCGACCATGACTTCGGCCGCGCGCGGGCGCGTGTTGTAGTTCGAGCTCATCACGAAGCCATACGCGCCCGCCGAGCGGATCGCGAGCACGTCGCCGGCCTCGATCGCGAGCGAGCGCTCGCGGCCCAGCCAGTCGCCGCTCTCGCACACGGGGCCGACGATGTCATAGGTGGGCGCGGCGCCTGCGCGCTCAGTGACGGGCTCGATGGCGTGATACGCCTCGTACATGGCCGGGCGTGCGAGGTCGTTCATCGCGGCGTCGACAATCGCGAAGTTCTTTTCCGCGCCGGGCTTCAGGAACTCGACGGTCGTGAGCAGGATGCCCGCATTGCCAACGAGCGAGCGGCCCGGCTCGAAGTACACCTCGCGGGTCTTGCCCGTTTTCGCGCCGTGCGCCTCGATGCGATCGAGCACGGTGCGCACGAATTCGCCGATATCGGGCGGCGTTTCGTCGTCGTAGCGGATGCCGAGGCCGCCGCCCACATCGATGTGGTGGATCTGCACGCCGTCCGACTCGATCTGGTCGACGAGCTCGAGCACCTTGTCGACGGCGTCGAGATACGGCGCGACTTCGGTGATCTGCGAGCCGATATGGCAATCGATGCCAACGACGTGCAGATGCGGCATGGCCGCCGCAGCGCGGTAGGTCGCGCGCGCCTCGTCGAAGGCGACGCCGAACTTGTTCGACTTCAGGCCCGTGGAGATGTACGGGTGCGTCTTTGCGTCGACGTCCGGGTTCACGCGCAGCGAGACCGGCGCCTTCTTGCCCAGCTCGCCCGCGACGGCGTTCAGGCGGTCGAGTTCGGGAATCGACTCGACGTTGAAGCACTTCACTCCCGCTTCGAGCGCCATGCGCATCTCGTCGGGGTGCTTGCCCACGCCCGAGAACACCGTGTTCGCCGCCTTGCCGCCCGCGGCGAGCACACGCGCGAGCTCGCCGCCCGAGACGATGTCGAAGCCCGCGCCCTCGCGCGCGAACACGTTGAGCACGGCGAGATTGCTGTTCGCCTTGACTGCCACGTGCACCGTGGCGCGGCGGCCCGCGCAGGCGTCCGCGTAGGCGTGCCATGCGGCGGTGAGCGCCGCGCGCGAGTAGACGTAGAGCGGGGTGCCGTACTGTGCGGCGAGATCGGCAGCAGACACGCCTTCGACGAAGAGCGTGCCGTTGTCACGGTGAAAAGCGGGCTGGGTCATGCGAGCGTCTGGTTGAGTCGGTGCGGGTTTCTGCTCAGGCGGCTGCTTACTGCGCCGGGGCTGCAGCGGAAGCAGGTTGCGCGTCGCTGGCGGCCGCGGGCGCGGAATTCAGTTCGGCATCCGGGGACAGCGAAAGCGGCGTGCCCGACGTGTCGGGCAGCTCGCCGGCTTGCACGCCCGAGGCCGGCATGGCGGTTTCGGGCGACGGCTGCGCGTTGTCGTCGGGCTGCGTCTCGAAATTAGGCTTCTGCGGCAGCGGCGGCACGTTGGGCATGTAGAGCGGACCCTTCTGGCCGCAGCCTGCCAACGAAAGCGCGGCGACAGCGCTGACGGCGAAAGCGGCTAGAATCTTGCCGGTCGTCGATACGCGGGGCGTCCGTGCGCGCATCCTGAAATTGACACGCATAATTGTCCCTGAATGATTAACCGGTGGAGTTTAGCATGCCAGATAGTGACTACCTGAGCCGCGCGGAGGCCGTGCTGGCGGCGGTGGAGCGCGCCGTGGACGAGTCCGATGCCGATATCGAACTCGAGCGCAGCGGCAACGTTCTGACGCTCGAATTCGAGAATCGCACGAAGATTATCGTGAATTTGCAGCCGCCGATGAGCGAGATCTGGATCGCGGCCAAGGCGGGCGGGTTTCATTACCGGTTCATCGACGGCGAGTGGCGCGATACGCGCACGGGCACCGAGTTCTTTTCGGCGCTCACCGCCTATGCGACCGAGCAGGCTGGCGAGCCGGTCACGTTCAAGCCGTAAGACGACGGCTGAGGATGGCGCGCGGGCCTGTGCGTCGCGCTGTCGCCAAATGCGAAAACAGCCAGCGAAACTGAACTAAAGTCGGCTGGCTGTTTTCGTTGTGGCAGGAACTGCGCTTGGTCCCGCCGTCACGCCTTACCTACACAAGATGGACAGAGTCGCACTCCCCGTCGACGTGTTAAGTCCATCATTAACGTCCACGCTGGCAGCGGCCGTGATATATCCCAATTGAGATGGCGCGTTGGCGAAGCATGTGAAGTTCGCGGTCGTTGCACTCGTTGGCGTGATAGAGATATTCTTGCCTTCCCAGACAAACCCCTGAGCCCCCCCGCGTGGAAAATTCCCGATCTGCCCGGAAGCAGTGCAGGTACCGGAAGCGCCGGCGGAGCAACTCAGCGTCACATTACCCGGCGAGGGCACCATTTGGGCTGTGGCCGCGCCGGAAGCTGCAGCAAACGCGCAAGCAACTGCGCTTGCGATCAGAATTCCTCGGAATTTACCAATCATTTAGATATCCTTATTTTGATGAGCGAGAGGCCATCATAAATAGCTAGATATCTCATAAATAAAGCTCGCCCTCGAACGGTGTTCCTTCTTGCGAGATATCAAGGAGACGGGCCACGAAGCTGCTTGGCTGTGTCAGAGCGGCACTGCGCGTTGATTGAGCAAGAAAAAGCCGCCGTGCGAACACGGCGGCTTCCCGGTACAACATCGGCCAAGTGCGCTCAATGCCCGCGGAACAGGTTCATGATGTCCTCCTTCTCCTTCGCGTTGACCTGCTCGGGCGCCGGAGCCTGATCGCCGCCCGCGCCCGAGGCGCCGCTCGCCTGGGCGTCCAGCGCGGCCTGGCTGATGCCCACCGTCGAAACGAAGCCGCGGCCCGGCGTGGCGTCGGCGTAGTAAAGCTCGTCGCCGAGCGTGACGACGCCATCGGGCATCGGCATCTTGTACTCGGGCACGCCGTTGAGCGCCTTCTGCATGTATTCGATCCACACGGGCAGCGCGAGGCCGCCGCCGGTCTCCTTGTCGCCGAGGCTGCGCGGATTGTCGTAGCCAATCCACGCAATGGCCGCGAGCGTGTGCTGATAGCCCGCGAACCAGGCGTCGCGCGAGTCGTTGGTCGTGCCGGTCTTGCCGCCGAGGTCGGTGCGCTTCAGCGCGTTCGATTTCGCGCCCGTGCCGCGCTGCGCGACGCTCTGCAGCAGGCTGTTCATGATGTACGCATTGCGCGGGTCGATCGCGCGCGGCGCGTTCTGCGCCGCCACGAGCGGCTGCGCCTGCGCGACCACCATGCCGCGCTGATCGGTGACTTCGGCGATCAGATACGGATTCACGCGATAGCCGCCGTTGGCGAACACGGCATAGCCGCCCGCCATCTGCAGCGGCGTGACGAGACCCGCGCCGAGCGCCATCGGCAGATAGGCCGGATGGCGGTCCGCATCGAAGCCGAAGTGCGTGATGTATTGCTGCGCGTACTTCGTTCCGATGTGGTTGAGAATGCGGATCGACACGAGGTTCTTCGACTTCATGAGCGCGGTGCGCATGGTCATCGGCCCGTCGAAGCCGCCGCCATAGTTCTTCGGCTCCCACGCCTGGCCGCCCGTTTCCGCGGCGCTGAAGAAGAGCGGCGCATCGTTGATGATGGTGGCCGGTCCCAGACCCTTGTCGAGCGAGGCCGAGTAGATGAACGGCTTGAAGCTCGAGCCCGGCTGGCGCCACGCCTGCGTGACGTGGTTGAACTTGTTCTTGTTGAAGTCGAAGCCGCCCACCAGCGCGCGGATGGAGCCGTCCTGCGGCACGATGGAGATGAACGCCCCTTCGATCTGCGGCAATTGCGTGATCGACCATGCGCCGGCGCTGCTTCCCGCGCTGTTTCCCGAGCCATTGCGCATGACGCGGATGATCGCGCCCGGCCGGATCCGCTGGCTCGGCTGCGCGCGCGCGCTCAAGTTGTATTGCGCGAAGCGCAGGCCGTCGCCGGTGATGGTGGCGGTGTTGCCGTCCATAAAGGTGGCCTGCACCTCCTTGGGGCTCGCCGACGTGACCACGGCCGCAACGAGCTCGCCGTTGTCGGGGTGTTCGAGCAGGGCGTCGTCGATGGCCTGCTCGCGGTCGTCGGCGTCGCTGGGCAAGTCGATGAAGGCCTCGGGCCCGCGATAGCCGTGACGCCGCTCGTAGTCCATCAGCCCCTTGCGCAGCGCGCGATAGGCGACGTCCTGGTCGGCCGAATCGATGGTCGTGACCACGTTCAGGCCGCGCGTGTAGGCCTCTTCGTGATATTGGGCGTACATCATCTGGCGCACCATTTCCGCCACGTACTCGGCGTGCACGCTGAATTCCTTGCCCGCGCCCTTGACGACGAGCGGCTGCTGCGCGGCCTCGTCGTATTGCTGCTGGGTGATGTAGTGCAGCTCGAGCATGCGCTCGAGGATGTACTCCTGACGCACCTTGGCGCGCTTCGGATTGACGACCGGGTTATACGCCGAGGGCGCCTTGGGCAGGCCCGCGAGCATCGCGCATTCGGCGAGCGTGAGATCTTTCAGATCCTTTCCGAAGTACACGCGCGCCGCGCTTGCGAAGCCGTAGGCGCGCTGCCCCAGATAGATCTGATTCATGTACACCTCGAGAATCTGATCCTTGGAGAGCTTCGACTCGATCTTGTACGCGAGCAGCATCTCGTAAATCTTGCGCGTGTAGGTCTTCTCGCTCGACAGGAAGAAGTTGCGCGCCACCTGCATGGTGATCGTGCTCGCGCCCTGCGAGGCATGGCCATTGGTGAGCGCGACAAAACCCGCGCGCGCGATGCCCGTGAGGTCGACGCCGCCGTGCTCGTAGAAGCGCGCGTCCTCGATCGCGAGGATGGCCTTCTTGAGGTTGTCGGGCACGTCCTGGATATGGACGATGTCGCGCCTCTCCTCTCCGAATTCGCCGATCAGCACGTGGTCGCGCGTGTAGATGCGCAGCGGCACCTTCGGGCGATAGTCGGTGAGCGCGTCGAGCGAGGGCAGGTTCGGCGTGGCGACGATGAGCGCATAGCCGAGCACGAGCACCATGCAGGCGGCGGCGCCCGCAATCAGACCGAAAAAGCCGATGAGCAGCTTGAACCACCACGGCCGCTTGCGCTTGGGCGGCGCGGGCGGCGTGGGCGGCGGAACAGACGAGGGAGGCTGAGCTTCTTGCATACGGACACCGGAAAAACAGTCCCGCGATTATAGCCGGCCGCCCTGGTGCGCTTTCGGAATGCTTACGTCTGGTGCGTGGTGAGGCTGGGTGAGGCGGGGCGGTGGTGTCGGCGGAACGGCCTGGACGCATAGACGCACTCTAGCCCTGTCTCGAAGGCGCGAGAAGATCGCCGCAGGCCGGCCACACGTGGATTGGCCATCTGGACGAGTGTGCGCGGCACGCGCCGCTTCGCACAATTTCCCCCTGAGCGCGTCGCGAATGGTTCGCGGCGCGACGCACAAGGGAGGAATCCGATGAGCTTGCTCAATCCGTTGTTGCTGGGTGCGCGCCGTTATGGCGCGGGCATCGACGTGGGCGCGCGCGGCGTCACGCTGGTGGTCCTGAGTCAGCGGCTGTTCGGCGGCGGGCCGCTGCGCATCGAATGGCTGGGGCGTGTGCCGCTCGCGCGCGAGGTGCTCTCGGGCGCGGAGATCGTCGATCGGCCGGCGCTGGTTAGCGCGTTGCAGGAGGTGTTCGGCGCGCTGCCGCCCGCCTGCGCTCAGGCCTCGCTGCGTTGCGCGATGGCGCTGCCCTCGGGGGCGACGCTGCTTGCATCGGTGCCGCTCGCGCGGTTGGCGCCGGTGCCTGCGGGAGCAGCCGCGCGGAAGTTGGACGCATCGGGTCTCTACACGGAGCTCGAGCCGCTCGTGCTGGCCGAGGCGGAGCGCGTGTCCGGCATCGAGCGCACCGAGCTCGCCGTGGACTGGCGCGTCGGCCCGCTTGGGCTCGAGTGCGGCGTAGCGTCCATGCACGAGGCGCAGGTCATGATCGCGGCGACGGCGCGCGCCCATCTGGAGGCCCGCATCGAATGCGCCGCAATGGCGGGCGTCGCGTTGTGCGCAGTGGACGACGAGGCATACGCCGCGCTGCGGGCGATGCGCCACGCCGCGGCGTTCGAGCTGCCGTCACACGAGGCCTGGGTGGCGCTGTGGATCGGCGCGGATGGCGTGCACGGCTGGTTCGTCGCCGAGGAATCGGTCGTGCGGACCATGCGCTTTCCGGCGCTCGAGCACGTGGATCTCGTCGAGGCCTTGCGTGACCTGGCGCAGGCCGAGGAGACGGGCTGCGCATTCGTGGCCGGCGATCTTGCCATGCTGCACGGCGTGCATTTTTCGCTCGCCGATATCGGCGATGTGCTCGGCTGTCCCGTGCTGCCGTTCGAATGCGGACCGCTCGCCGACGCCGACCGGCCGCTCGACGCCAATCTGCTGAACGACCCGTCGTGCGCCGTCGCGTTCGGCCTCGCCATGCGCGGGGTGGGCGAATGAGCGCGGGGGCGGGCAGCGGGCACGCGGCGCCGGTCGGTGCGCGCAATGGCGGGGCCGTCGTGCCGGGATCGGACATTGGCGGATTCAACTTGCTGCCATGGCGGCAGGGCGCGATGCGGCGCCTGCGCAGGCGCCGCGCACTCGAATGGCTGGCGGCGCTGATCGTGGGCGGCGCATGCGGCAGTGCCGCGGCGGGATGGCAACTGCTCGACCGCACCCGGGCGGAGACGGCCCGCGAGGCGGTGGAGCAACAGCTCGCGCGTCTCGATGCGCCGCTGACGCTGGCGCGCAAGCTCGCACGCGAAGCCGACGAGCGGCGCGCCGCGCGCGCCGAGGCGCAGCAGCGGGCGAGGCCGCTCGCGCACGTTTTTGCGCTCATCGAGGCGTTGTCGCAGGCGCGCACGGCGGGCGTGGTCCTCGAGCAGCTTGCGCAGCGCGCCGAAGAAACCGAGCTGCAGGCGAGCGCGGCCGACGAAGCCGCGGCGGCCGCCTGGCTTGCGCGCCTGCACGCGCTACCAGGGATCGCGGCGGTCAACGTGCGCGAACTGAAGCGCGCGCAGGAGGGTGCGCTTGCGCGTGAGCGCGCGGCACGTAGCGCGCCGATTCGGGTGGCGGTGCGACTCGCTTGGCAGGGCGCGGCGGCAGACGCAGGCGGCGCAACGCGTGGGGTGGTTGTGAAGGGGGCGAAATGAATGCCGCAATTGGGATACGCGCCCGTCCTGTTGGACGCTCACGCGCGCTTGGACTTGTGCCCGAACTCTTGCGCGGCTGGCTGCCCTTGCACGCGTGGAGCGGCCGGCGGCGTGCCGCCGCTGCCGTGGCGCTCGGCGCACTGGCCGCGGGACTGATGGGCGGCGCCTGCGTGGTCCTCGATCTCGGTGGCGGGCTGGCGGCGCAATCCGCGCTGGCCGATGCCAACGCGCGGCTCGCGGACGCGCGGCAAACGCTGGCGCGTCTGCCTGCCTTGCAGCGCGACGCGCAGGACTGGCCGCAGCGCGTGCGCGACGGCAACGCAGCCGGTGACATCCGCGGCGTGTCGGAGCTGGCGGCGCAGGCCGGGCTGGTGCTGATCGCACTGGAGCCGGCGCCCTCGGGCGGTGCCGGGGCAAAGGAGCTTCGCACAACGAAGCTGGTTGCTTCAGGCAGCTTCGGACAGCTGCGTGCTTTCCTCGAAGGACTTGCGGCGCTGCCCGAGCTTGCCGTACCTGCGGAGCTCACCGTCCGGCGCAGCGGCGGGAGCCTGGCGGTCTCGGCCATGCTGCAGGTGTTTGACGGACTGCCCGCTGTCTCCATTGCGCGCAACGACGAAGAAGGCGGCGCGCTTGCCGATCCGTTCGCAAGCCACTTCGCTGGAGCCCAAGGTGCCGCGGGGGCTCCGGGCGGAGCTGCGATGCGCCTCGCCGGCGTGCTGGTGGAGCGCGGCCGGGCCGTTGCCCTTGTCGAAACCACCGAAGGCACGGTGGCCGTGCAGGCCGGCGCCACGCTTGGCGGCGCGCGCGTGTCGAGCGTGGATCCGGCGCGCGTTGTGCTCGCGCTCGACGGTGCGACGCACACCCTGGGCTGGGCGGAGGACGCCAAATGACAATCGGACAATCGGCGCGTTTGGGCGCGAGCTTGTCGTGGCGTGCGCATGCCGTTCGTCGGACGACCCACTTGCTCATTTGTGCGCTCGTATTGATCGCGCAGGCCACATGGGTCACGCCCATCGCACGCTGCGCCGTGCCGCCGCCGCTGCCGGCGTGGCGCCAGGCCGCCGTGCCGGTTGCGCGTTACGAGGTGCCGCCGCTGCCGCCAGGCGGAGCGGGCGGGGAGACCGATGCGCCGACTGGCTGGGTCGCGAATCCGTTCGTGCCTGCAAACGGCGCGCAAGCCGCCTCGCTGCCGGGCGCGGCCGAGGAAGAGCGCGTCGATCCGGCAATGTCGCGCGCGGGGCCGGCGCCCGTGCTAACGCCAGCGTCAGCAGCCGGTGCCGCCACGCCCGACGCGACTCCACTGCTTGAAGGGCCGCCCGTGCCGCTGCGCGCGCCTGCGCGCCTGAGTGACGCGTCGCCGGACCAGGACGGCCTGCCGCCCGACCGCCCGATCTCGCTCAATTTCCAGCGCGCCGAGCTTTCGGCCGTGCTGCACGCGTTCGCGCAATTTACGAAGCTGAACATCGTCGCGAGCGAGCGAGCGCGTGCGTGGCCAGGTCACGCTGCGCCTCGACCGCGTGCCGTGGCGCGCGGCCTTCGATTTGCTGCTAGTGTCGAACGGTCTGGCCATGGAGCGCACCGGCCGCGTACTCTGGGTCGCGCCAGCGGCGGACCTTGCTGCGCGCGAGCGCCAGCTCTTTGAAGCGCACGCGCGCGCCGCCGAGCTGGAGCCGCTCGCGAGCCGCGCGTTCGAACTCCAGTACGCGCGCGCTGAAGACCTGCGCCGGATCCTGACTGGTTCCGGCACGCAGCGCGCGCTTTCGAAGCGCGGCGCCGCCGTGGCGGACGCGCGCACGAATCTGCTGTTCGTCACCGATTTGCCGGCGCGCCTGGAGCAGATCGCCGATCTCATCCGGCGGCTCGACGCGCCCGCACGCCAGGTGCTGATCGAGGCGCGCATCGTCGAAGGGGATGAAGGCTTGTCGCGCGAACTGGGCGTGCGGCTCGGCCTCTACCCGACCGACCCCGACGCCGTTGCGCGTGGGCTGCACGGCAGCACGGCTGGCACGGTCTACGACTTGCCGGCGGGGCCGCTCTCCGGCTTTGACGCCGCACAGCTCGGCCTCACGCTGCTGGCCGCGCGCGCGACACGCCTGCTCGATGTCGAACTGAGCGCGCTGGAAGCCGAGGGGCGCGGGCGGGTGGTGTCGAGTCCGCGCGTCGTGACGGCCGACCGCACCAAGGCCGTCGTCGAGCAGGGCACCGAGCTGCCGTATCAGGCCAAGGTCGGGCAGGGCGTGTCGGGCGTGCAATTTCGCCGCGCCACGCTCAAGCTGGAGGTCGAGCCGCAGATCACGCCCGACGGTCGCGTGATCCTCGACCTCGACGTGGCCAAGGACAGCGTGGGCGAGCAAACCGCCGCGGGGCCGGCGATCCACACCAAGCATGTGCAGACGCGCGTGGAAATCGAGGACGGCGGCACGGTCTCGATCGGGGGCATCGACGCGACCGACGACCGGGACGATGTGACGCGCGTCCCGCTCCTGGGCAAAATACCGTTTTTGGGCGCGCTTTTTTCGCATCGCGCCCACCGCGACAGACGCAGCGAACTGGTGGTGTTCATCACGCCGCGCGTGGTCAGCGGGGACTAGATGCGGGGCGCGGGCACAGGCTGCACATGAGGCTCATGGTTTGGCCCCCAATCTGCGCCGTGCCGCGCGGCCCCCTGAAAAGGGCCGGAGCGCGGGCGCCGCAGGCTCGACAACGCCGCCGCTTTGCCAGTAAGCTGCGGCACCAACCTTTCGTAGGAAACGCTGCAAGTGCGGGACGCAAACGCCAATGTATTTTTCGTAGGGCTCATGGGCGCCGGCAAGACGACCGTGGGCCGGGCGGTCGCGCGCCGGCTTGAGCGTCCGTTTTTCGACTCCGATCACGAGATCGAGGCGCGCACGGGCGCGCGCATTCCGGTGATCTTCGAAATGGAAGGCGAGGCGGGCTTTCGCGATCGCGAGGCGCAGATGATCGACGAGCTCAGCGCGCGCGAAGGCATCGTGCTCGCGACGGGCGGCGGCGCCGTGCTGCGGCCCGAGAACCGCGCGGCGCTCAAGGAGCGCGGCTTCGTCGTCTATCTGCGCGCGCATCCGCACGATCTGTGGCTGCGCACGCGGCGCGACAAGAACCGGCCGCTGCTGCAGACCGAAGACCCCAAGGGGCGCCTCGAAGCGCTCTATGAGCAACGCGACCCGCTTTATCGCGAGGTCGCCGATTTCGTGATCGAGACCGGCCGGCCATCGGTGAACGGCCTCGTCAACATGGTGCTGATGCAGCTCGACATGGCCGGCGTCGCCCGAACCCCGGCTCGCGAGTAGGGTGCTCCTGCACGCGCCACCCATCCTGAACGTATGCCTCGCATGATTACCGTCAACGTCGAACTGGGCGACCGCGCCTACCCCATCCACATCGGTACCGACCTGATTGGCCAGACGGCGCTGTTCGCGCCGCATATCGCTGGCAAGTCGGTCACGATCGTCACCAATACCGTCGTCGAGCCGCTTTACGGCGAGAAGCTGCGCGCCGCGCTCGCGCCGCTCGGCAAGGACGTGCACACGGTCGTGCTGCCCGATGGCGAGGCGTACAAGAACTGGGAAACGCTCAATCTGATCTTCGACGCGCTGCTCGGCGCGCGCGCCGACCGCAAGACCACGCTGATCGCACTGGGCGGCGGCGTAACCGGCGACATGACGGGGTTCGCCGCCGCCTGCTATATGCGCGGCGTGCCGTTCATCCAGGTGCCCACGACGCTGCTCTCGCAGGTCGATTCGTCGGTGGGCGGCAAGACGGGCATCAACCACCCGCTCGGCAAGAACATGATCGGCGCGTTTTATCAGCCGCAGGCCGTGATCGCGGACATCGGCGCGCTCTCCACGCTGCCGCCGCGCGAGCTGGCGGCGGGCGTGGCCGAAGTCATCAAGACGGGCGCGATCGCCGATGCCGAATTCTTCGAGTGGATCGAGGCGAACGTCGAGGCGCTCAACCGTTGCGAGCCCGAGGCGCTCGCGCACGCAGTGAAGCGCTCGTGCGAGATCAAGGCTTCGGTGGTGGCCGCTGACGAGCGCGAAGGCGGCCTGCGCGCGATCCTGAACTTCGGCCACACCTTCGGTCACGCGATTGAAGCCGGTCTCGGCTATGGTGAATGGCTGCACGGCGAGGCGGTGGGCTGCGGCATGGTGATGGCGGCCGATCTCTCGGTGCGGCTCGGCATGCTCGACGAAGCCTCGCGGGAGCGGCTCGTGCGCGTGGTGAAGGCGGCGAAGCTGCCCGTCGAGGCGCCTGCGCTCGGCGCCGGGCGCTACGTCGAGCTCATGCAGGTCGACAAGAAAGCCGAAGGCGGCGCGATCAAGTTCATCCTGCTCGAGCGCTTCGGGCAGACGCAGATCGGCCGCGCGCCCGATGAAGCCGTGCAGGCGACGCTCGCCGCCACCGTGAAGGCCTGAATCCGGCGCTTCGAATCGCGGGCCGACTCGTGGCGTGAACCCGGGGCGTGAACGAACGCGGCCCGCGTCCGCAAGGCCGCGGCCGCCCCCATTGAGATCTTTGCGGAGGAACCGTTGAGCGACACCCGCAGCGACATTCGAGGCGACGCCCAGACGCCGCGCATGAGCGCGACGCTTGCCGCGTTCGACGCGGGGCTCGCGCCTTATGCGGCGCATGCCTCGCAAACGCGCGGCCGCCGCTTCGCCGAGCCGCCGCCCGCCGCGCGCAGCGAATTTCAGCGCGACCGCGACCGCATCGTCCATTCCACGGCCTTTCGCCGGCTCGAATACAAGACCCAGGTGTTCGTGAACCACGAAGGCGATCTCTTTCGCACACGGCTCACGCACAGCCTCGAAGTCGCGCAGATCGCGCGCTCGGTCGCCCGCAACCTGCGCGTGAACGAGGATCTCGTCGAGGCTATCTCGCTCGCGCACGACCTTGGCCATACGCCGTTCGGCCATGCGGGCCAGGACGCGCTCAACGAATGCATGCGCGAGCATGGCGGCTTCGAGCACAATCTGCAGAGTCTTGCCGTTGTCGACGAGCTCGAGGAGCATTACGGCGCGTTCGACGGCCTGAACCTGTGCTTCGAGACGCGCGAAGGCATCCTCAAGCACTGCTCGCGCGAGCACGCGCGAGGTCTGGGCGACTTGGGCGAGCGCTTCCTGCTCGGGCGGCAGCCCTCGCTCGAGGCGCAGATCGCCAATATCGCCGACGAAATCGCCTACAACAACCACGACGTGGACGACGGCTTGCGTTCGGGGCTCCTCACCATCGATCAGCTCGCCGAGGTCGAGCTCTGGCAGGCGCATTACGAAGCCGCGCGCGCCGAGTATCCGCACATCGAAGGGCGGCGCCTCGTGCACGAGACCGTGCGGCGCATCATTAACACGCTGATCGTCGACCTGATCGAGGAGACGAGCTGCAATCTCGCGAGGCACGCGCCGCAGTCGCTCGACGACGTGCGCGCTGCGCCCCCGATCGTCGCGCACAGCGAGGCTATGGCGGAGCAGGCCGCCGCCCTCAAGCGGTTTTTGTACCGGAATTTGTACCGGCACTACCGCGTGATGCGCATGGCGAACAAGGCGCGGCGTGTCGTGAAGGGGCTCTTCGAGGCGTTTTCCGACGATCCGCGGCTGCTGCCTCCGGCATACCAGATGCCCGACGAAGCATCGCAGCCGCGCCAGATCGCGCATTACATCGCTGGCATGACTGATCGCTACGCGCTCAAGGAGTACCGGCGCCTGTTCGTCGTCTCGGACGATGTTTGAGGCGATCGTGGCCAGGCTGACCGTGTCCAGGCGGAGCGGGGCTAGACCGACCGTGTCTGGGCCGACCGCGTCTAATCCGACCGCGTCCCAATCCGCCGCACGCACCGCTGCGCGAATCCCCTTTCCGGAGTCCAAACGATGACAAACTGGCCGTATCCGCGCATTGCCGCGCACCGCGGCGGCGGCACGCTCGCGCCCGAGAACACGCTGGCGGCCCTGTGCGTCGGCGCTGGTTTCGGGCACACGATGGTGGAGTTCGACGCCAAGCTCTCGGCCGACAACGTCGCGTTCCTCCTGCACGACGACACGGTCGAGCGCACCTCGAACGGACGTGGCGCGGCTGCGCAGCTGCGCTACGCCCAGATCGCGGCGTTCGATGCGGGCAACTGGTGCGATCCGCGCTTCGAAGGCGAGCACATGCCGACGCTTGCCGAGGCAGCGCAGTGCTGCCGTGAAGAAGGGCTGGCGGCGAACGTGGAGATCAAGCCGTGCCCGGGGCGGGAGGTGGAAACGGGCCGCATCGTCGGCGCGGAGACGGCGCGGCTCTGGCGGGCGCTGTGGTTGGATCAGGCGGCAGCGCCGCCGCTGCTTTCCTCGTTCTCGTTCGAGGCGCTCGTGGCGGCGCGCGAAGCCGCGCCGGATCTGCCACGCGGCCTGCTGTTCGAGCGCGTGCCCGACGACTGGCGCGAGCAGACAGCCGCGCTCGGCTGCGTCTCGCTGCACGCGAGCCATCGGTATCTGGACGAGGCGCTCGTTCGCAGCATCAAGGAAGCCGGCCTGTTCATTCTCGCCTACACGGTGAACGACCTCGAACGCGCGCGCCTGCTCGCGAGTTGGGGCGTGGACACCCTCTGCACCGACCGCATCGACCTGATCGGGCCGCACGCGCTAGACGACTAGCGCGGCTTCAGGCCCGCTGCAGACGCTTTTTGCGCGACCGGCTCAGGGTTGCCGGGCGCGCTAGCCCATCCATCGATGCAGACCGACCAATGGGCGGGCCGCGTCGCCAGATACGGCCTTAACGCAGGCGCGAGAGTATCGCGCCTGTGACCAGCGCGACGCCGCCTACGATGGCGATCGCTTGCCACGGATTCGCGTGCACGTAGTCGTCGGCCTGGGTCATGGCTGCGTCGGCATGATCGCGCGTGGCGGCGCGCGCGACTTCGAGGCGTTCGCGCGCGGAGTCGAGGCGCTTGCGAATGTCGGCGCGCAACACCGCGGCGTCGGCTTGCGTGCCTTCGCTCAGCGTGGTTTCCAGTTCGGCGAGCAAATCCCGCAGTTCTTCGGCGATGTCGGCGGCTGCGCTGCGGCCGCGGCGCGCAATGCGCCGCGCGTGGCGGCCCGTGCGCGTCCAGGATTCTCCGATGGCGTCTCGCGTGTTCGGAAATGCGCTCATGAATGGCTCCGTTAGTGAAAACACAGGTAGAGGGCTCGCGGCGCCCGCGCAAAAAAAGCGGGACAGGCGAGGACAGGTGTACGAGTATTGCGCATTTCGGGTGCCCGGCGCGCCAAGGTGCGCAGGCGAAATTTCGCGCGGCCCACGCTGGCAGGGCCTGTCCGGCTGGGCTCACCCGGAGGGGTATCGCGGCCGCTGAGCTGCCGGTGCGCGGCGCTTGAGCGGGATTTGGGAGGCGCTTGGGTGGCACTTGGGCGGCAAATCGGTGCACCTTGTTTGCGACAAATGATTACGGGGACAGCACGGATTTTCCGAGAGGCATAGAATCAAGAAAAGCCAATCGGGATGTCAGAGGTAGTCGCCGTTGAGGTAGGGGAAGGTGGGGCGGCGGGAGGTGCCGCTCTCCGTCGGGCGCCGCGAAGGCGGGACGGAGAGCCTGGGCTGAGGAAGGCTGAGGCGGGTTGCTGCGAAGTTACCGTGCAGTCGCTGTGCAGCTGCTTTGAAGCGCGCCGGCGCTTAGAACATGTAGCCGACCTTCAGGTAGGTGACGAGCGGGTTCAGGTGAATCTTGGCTTCGGACTGCCGCACGGTGCCCAACTGGTTGTTCGCGACGGTGTTGAACGTCGCGGTCACGTTGAGAGGGACGTACGACAGCGAGAAACCGGCAAACCAGTGCTTCGTGAAGTTGTAGTTGAAGCCCACATTAAATACGGGCGCCCAGGAACGATCCGTCGAAGTGCTGGTCGGACCCCCAAGTACGCCTTCTTCGAACGTGGTGTTCGTGATGTGGGCGTCGGTGAACCAGGCATACGTGAAACCGATGCCGGCATAAGGACGGAATTTGGCATCAGGCTTGTTGAAGTAGTACTTGAGCAACAGTGCCGGGGCCCACAGGCGCGCTTCGCCGAGCTTGCCGAACTGGCTGAAGGTGCCGCTGCCGGAAAGGTCGAACTTCGGCGGAATGCCCAGTTCGGCTTCGGCAGCGAGGCTGTCGGTGATGAAGTAGCCGAGGGAGATGCCCAGCGTGTCGGACGTGCCGACACTGGCGCCCGTGTTCGGGATTGAAAGATTGACAGGCCTGCCGCCTGCGCTGTCGAGCTTGAGCGCGTCGCTGCTGTCCTGCGGCATGAAACGGAACCACCCCGTTGTAACGTAGAAGGTGTTGGCCGATTGTGCGTAAGCCCCCGACATGCAGGCGAGCGCGGCGGTCGCTGCCAGCGCCTGTTTTAATTTCATATATGTGCTCCTCCATTAAAGGCCCGCTCATTATGAACACAACGTTTGCAACAAACCATAGACGACCGCTAGAGCTTTTTCCCTAAGCGCCGCGAGCGTTCCGCTCGAGCCGTGATGCCCGCGAGAACGAGGGCTGGCGCGGCCTGGCGGGCATGCGGGTATTTACTAACGTACCAGGAAAATCGAGCATGGCACGGCTTGCACGTCTTTATGTTCCCGACCAGCCGCAGCATGTGATTCTGCGCGGACTGGACCAGCAGCCCGCTTTCGTCGACGACCAGGATTACGAACTGTTCATCGACTGCCTGAAGGCGGCGGCGCGCGATCATCATCTGGCGGTTCATGCGTGGGTCTTGATGCCCGGCGCGGTGCAACTGCTCGTCACGCCCTCTGACGAATCTAGCCTTCCCAAGGCGATGCAGGCGGTCGGCAGACGCTACGTGGCGCATTTCAACCGCCGCTACGCGCGGCGCGGCACGCTCTGGGAGGGGCGTTATCGCGCCACGGTCATCGAGGGCGAGCGCTTCTTCCTGCTGGCGAGCCGCGTCGTCGAGCTTGCGCCGGTGCGCAATCACCTCGTGGCGGCGGCCGAAGACTACCGATGGTCGAGTTATCGGCATCACATCGGGCTGACTGTAGACAGCCTCATTACCGATCACCCGCTTTACTGGGCGCTCGGCAACACGCCGTTCGAGCGCCAGCGCGCCTATCGCGAGCTCTGCGAGCAGCCGTTCGACGAACGCGAAACCACGCAGCTTATGCAGGCCACCCTCAAGGGCTGGGTGCTCGGCAGCGACACCTATCGGGAGTGGGCTTCGCGCACGGCGAACCGGCGTGTCTCGCCGCTGCCGCGCGGGCGGCCGCGCAAGGTGCGCGAAGCGCCCACGGCGGCAGGCGCTCCGGGCGCACAGGGTGCACCGGGAGTCAGTGCGTTCGGCGCGGCAGCGACCGCTGCTGCGAGCGGCAGCGCGGCTGCACAGAGCGCGCCCCATGCTGACAATCAATCGAACCCTAATTATCCGCCACCGGCGGGTGCACCCTCCGGCGCGCACGCGGGAAGTCATGCCGGCACCCATGCGGATAGTGGTACTGGCGCAACGCCAGGGACAAATCCGGGTGGCGCGGGGGGGCATTCGTCGGGTTCGACATCATCCGGTTCGAGTGGCGGCACCAGTTCGTCGCCGGTGCATCAGGAGCACAAGCCCGGCACTGGAACGCATTAATCGGCTTCCAGATCAAGGGTTTAGGCGAAGAAACGGCATCTGCGGATGCCGTTTTATTTTGCCCCAACATGATACGACCCCAATAAAATTGCTGTGCGATGCACCATCATGAAAATTGGGGTCTAACCATGCGAATTTATTTGCCAGGTGCTTGATTCGTCGCGTATATTCGCTTTTCGGCTCTCCTGGACGCACAACGCGGGAAGCCAGCATCGCCCGCGCAACGCCGTACAGCGGTCACGCAAGCGGCGGGAAACTAAAAAAGTACGGAATCAACGGCCATCCCCTGGCCATTCTTGGACGGTGTCCCCATGAACGATCACCTGCAGCGCGCCGCGGTGCCCGCCGCGCAAGGTCTGTATGACCCGCAAAACGAACACGACGCCTGTGGCGTCGGCTTCGTCGCCCATATCAAGGGCAAGAAGAGCCACGAAATCATTCAGCAAGGCCTGAAGATTCTCGAGAACCTCGACCACCGGGGCGCCGTCGGCGCCGATCCGCTGATGGGCGACGGCGCGGGCATCCTGATCCAGATTCCGGACGCGTTCTACCGCGAAGAGATGGCCAAGCAGGGCGTGACGCTGCCGCCGTTCGGCGAGTACGGCGTCGGCATGATCTTCCTGCCGAAGGAACACGCCTCGCGTCTCGCCTGCGAGCAGGAGCTCGAGCGCACGGTGCGCGCCGAAGGCCAGGTCGTGCTGGGCTGGCGCGATGTGCCGGTCGACCACACCATGCCGATCTCGCCCACGGTGAAGGCGAGCGAGCCGCTGATCCGCCAGATCTTCATCGGCCGCGGCAAGGACGTGATGGTCACGGACGCGCTCGAGCGCAAGCTGTACATCATCCGCAAGACCGCGAGCCACCGCATCCAGGCGCTCAAGCTCAAGCACGGCAAGGAATACTTCGTGCCGTCGTGCTCGGCGCGCACGGTCGTCTACAAGGGCCTGCTGCTGGCGGGTCAGGTCGGCGTGTACTACCGCGACCTGCAAGATGAGCGCGTGGTCTCGGCGCTGGCGCTTGTGCACCAGCGCTTCTCGACGAACACGTTCCCGGCGTGGGAGCTGGCTCACCCGTACCGCATGATCGCCCACAACGGTGAAATCAACACCGTGAAGGGCAACGTGAACTGGCTGAACGCCCGTACCGGCGCGATCGCCTCGCACGTGCTGGGTGACGACCTGCCCAAGCTGTGGCCGTTGATCTACCCGGGCCAGTCGGACACGGCTTCGTTCGACAACTGTCTCGAACTGCTGGTGATGGCAGGCTACCCGCTCGTCCACGCGATGATGATGATGATCCCGGAAGCCTGGGAACAGCACACGCTGATGGACGAGAACCGCAAGGCGTTCTACGAATATCACGCCGCGATGATGGAGCCGTGGGACGGCCCCGCTGCGATCGCCTTCACCGACGGCCGCCAGATTGGCGCGACGCTCGACCGTAACGGCCTGCGTCCGGCGCGCTACATCGTCACGGATGACGACCTCGTCATCATGGCGTCGGAAGCCGGCACGCTGCCGATCCCCGAGTCGAAGATCGTCAAGAAGTGGCGCCTGCAGCCGGGCAAGATGTTCCTGATCGACATGGAGCACGGCCGCATCATCGACGACAAGGAACTGAAGGACAACCTCGCCAACGCGAAGCCCTACAAGAGCTGGATCGACGCTGTTCGCATCAAGCTCGACGAGATCGAGCCGAAGGCGGAAGACGTCGCCACGGCGCGCGCCGAAGCCGCCGCGCTGCTCGACCGTCAGCAGGCGTTCGGCTACACCCAGGAAGACCTCAAGTTCCTGATGGCGCCGATGGCGATGTCGGGTGAAGAGGCTGTCGGTTCGATGGGCAACGACTCGCCGCTGGCGGTCATGTCCAACAAGAACAAGACGCTCTTCAACTACTTCAAGCAGCTGTTCGCGCAGGTCACGAACCCGCCGATCGACCCGATCCGTGAAAACATGGTGATGTCGCTCGTGTCGTTCATCGGCCCGAAGCCGAACCTGCTCGACACCAACAACATCAACCCGCCGATGCGTCTCGAAGTGTCGCAGCCGGTGCTCGACTTCAAGGACATCGCGAAGATCCGCGCGATCGAGCAGTACACGGGCGGCAAGTTCAGCTCCTACGAGCTGAACATCTGCTACCCGGTGGCCTGGGGCAAGGAAGGCATCGAGGCGCGTCTGGCGTCGCTGTGCGCGGAAGCCGTCGATGCGGTCAAGTCGGGCTACAACATCCTGATCGTCTCGGACCGCCGCGCGTACCGCGACAACGTCGCGATCCCGGCGCTGCTCGCCACCTCGGCGATCCACTCGCACCTCGTGCAGCACGGTCTGCGCACGAGCACGGGTCTCGTCGTGGAAACGGGTTCGGCGCGTGAAACGCACCACTTCGCGCTGCTCGCGGGCTTCGGCGCGGAAGCCGTGCACCCGTACCTCGCGATGGAAACGCTCGCGCAGATGGCGCAGGGCCTGAAGGGCGATCTGTCGGCGGACAAGGCCGTCTACAACTTCACCAAGGCAGTGGGCAAGGGCCTGCTCAAGGTGATGTCGAAGATGGGCATCTCCACGTACATGTCGTACACGGGCGCGCAGATCTTCGAAGCGGTCGGCCTCGCGGACGACCTCGTGCAGAAGTACTTCAAGGGCACGGCCTCGAAGGTGGGCGGCATCGGCCTCTTTGAAGTGGCCGAAGAAGCGATCCGCATGCACCGCGACGCGTTCGGCGACAACCCGATCCTCGCGAACATGCTCGACGCGGGCGGCGAGTACGCGTACCGCGTGCGCGGCGAAGACCACATGTGGACGCCGGACGCGATCGCCAAGCTCCAGCACTCGGCGCGCAGCAACTCGTACCAGACGTACAAGGAATACGCGCACCTCATCAACGACCAGACGAAGCGTCACATGACGTTCCGTGGCCTGTTCGAGTTCCACTTCGACCCGACGCGCGCGATCTCGATCGACGACGTCGAGCCGGCCAAGGAGATCGTCAAGCGCTTCGCCACGGGCGCGATGTCGCTCGGCTCGATTTCGACCGAGGCGCACGCCACGCTGGCCGTCGCGATGAACCGCATCGGCGGCAAGTCGAACACGGGTGAGGGCGGCGAAGACGAGAAGCGCTATCGCAACGAATTGCGCGGCATTCCGATCAAGAATGGCGACACGATGCAGTCGATCATCGGCCCGGAAGTCGTGAAGGACATCCCGCTGAAGGATGGCGACTCGCTGCGCTCGAAGATCAAGCAGGTTGCGTCGGGCCGCTTCGGCGTCTCGGCCGAGTATCTGTCGTCGGCGGACCAGATCCAGATCAAGATGGCGCAGGGCGCGAAGCCGGGCGAAGGCGGTCAGCTGCCGGGCCACAAGGTTTCGGAGTACATCGGCAAGCTGCGTTACTCGGTGCCGGGCGTGGGTCTCATCTCGCCGCCGCCGCACCACGACATCTACTCGATCGAAGACCTCGCGCAGCTCATTCACGACCTGAAGAACGTGAACCCGGTTTCGTCGATCTCGGTCAAGCTGGTCTCGGAAGTGGGCGTGGGCACGGTGGCAGCGGGCGTCGCCAAGGCGAAGGCCGATCACGTCGTGATCGCCGGCCATGACGGCGGCACGGGCGCCTCGCCGCTCTCGTCGCTCAAGCACGCCGGCACGCCGTGGGAACTCGGCCTCGCGGAAACGCAGCAAACGCTGGTGCTGAACCAGCTGCGCGGCCGCATCCGCGTGCAGGCCGACGGCCAGATGAAGACGGGCCGCGACGTGGTGATCGGCGCGCTGCTTGGCGCCGATGAATTCGGCTTCGCGACGGCGCCGCTCGTCGTGCAGGGCTGCATCATGATGCGCAAGTGCCATTTGAACACCTGCCCGGTCGGTGTCGCCACGCAAGATCCGGTGCTGCGCGCGAAGTTCTCGGGCCAGCCCGAGCACGTCGTCAACTTCTTCTTCTTCATCGCTGAGGAAGTGCGCGAAATCATGGCGCAACTGGGCATCCGCAAGTTCGACGACCTCGTCGGCCGCTCGGATCTGCTCGACACCCGCAAGGGCGTGGAGCACTGGAAGGCGAAGGGCCTCGACTTCTCGCGCGTGTTCTATCAGCCGCAAGTTGGCGCTGAAGTCGCGCGCAAGCACGTCGACACCCAGGACCACGGTCTGGACCGCGCGCTCGATCACACGCTGATCGAGAAGGCCAAGGCCGCGATCGAGAACGGCGAGCACGTCTCGTTCATCCAGCCGGTGCGCAACGTGAACCGCACGGTGGGCGCGATGCTCTCGGGCATGGTCGCGAAGAAGTACGGTCACGACGGTCTGCCCGACGACTCGATCCATATCCAGTTGAAGGGCACGGCGGGCCAGAGCTTCGGCGCGTTCCTCGCACGCGGCATCACGCTGGATCTGGTCGGCGACGGTAACGACTATGTCGGCAAGGGCCTCTCGGGCGGGCGCATCATCATCCGTCCGACCAACGATTTCCGCGGCAAGTCCGAAGAAAACATCATCTGCGGCAACACGGTGATGTACGGCGCACTCGAAGGCGAAGCCTTCCTGCGCGGCGTGGCGGGCGAGCGTTTCGCGGTGCGTAACTCGGGCGCGACGGCGGTTGTCGAAGGCACGGGCGACCACGGCTGCGAATACATGACGGGCGGCACGGTGGTCGTGCTCGGCGAAACGGGTCGTAACTTCGCGGCGGGCATGTCGGGCGGTATCGCCTACGTGTACGACCCGGACGGAACGTTTGCCGGCAAGTGCAACAAGTCGATGGTCGCGCTCGACCCGGTCCTGCAACAGGCCGAACAGGAGCGCACCGTGGACCGCGCGCTGTGGCACACGGGCCAGACCGATGAAGCGCTGCTCAAGGGACTCGTCGAGCGTCACTTCCAGTTCACCGGCTCGCCGCGTGCGAAGGCGCTGCTGGAAAACTGGGATTCGGCGCGCCGCCAGTTCGTGAAGGTGTTCCCGACGGAATACAAGCGCGCGCTGGGCGAGCTCGGTGCGAAGAAGGCGAGCCAGGAAGAACTGGCCGCTTGATTCGCTGACTGAGCCGCGACGACGACATCAAGACGAAGGAGCGCCCGCTGCGCGATTTGAGTTACAAGAACTCGCGCGGCGGCGGGCGCTGTCCCCCTCACCGAATAGATTAGATAGACGAGAGCCACATGGGTAAGGCAACCGGTTTTCTCGAGTTCGAGCGCCAGCATGAGGCGTACGAAGCACCGCTCACGCGCGTGAAGCACTACAAGGAATTCGTGGCGGCGCTCTCCGACGCCGACGCGAAGGTCCAGGGCGCGCGCTGCATGGACTGCGGCATCCCGTTCTGCAACAACGGCTGCCCGGTCAACAACATCATTCCGGACTTCAACGACCTCGTGTTCCGCCAGGACTGGAAGAGCGCGATCGAAGTCCTGCACTCGACCAACAACTTCCCCGAGTTCACGGGCCGCATCTGCCCGGCGCCGTGCGAAGCGGCGTGCACGCTCGGCATCAACAACGATCCCGTCGGCATCAAGTCGATCGAGCACGCGATCATCGACAAGGCCTGGGCCGAAGGCTGGGTCGCGCCGCAAGTCGCGAAGCACAAGACTGGCAAGAAGGTTGCCGTGGTCGGCTCGGGCCCCGCGGGCCTCGCCGCCGCGCAGCAACTCGGGCGCGCCGGCCACGACGTGACCGTGTTCGAGAAGAACGACCGCATTGGCGGCCTGCTGCGTTACGGCATTCCCGACTTCAAGCTGGAGAAGTGGCTGATCGACCGCCGCATGCGCCAGATGGAAGCCGAAGGCGTGACGTTCCGCACCAACGTTTTCATCGGCAAGGGCGAACTGCCGGCGCACATCGGCAATACGGCCAAGCAGACCATCACGCCCGATGAGCTGAAGGAACAGTTCGACGCCGTGGTGATCGCTGGCGGCTCGGAAACGCCGCGCGATCTGCCGGTGCCGGGCCGCGAGATGCAAGGCATCTACTACGCGATGGAGTTCCTGCCGCAGCAGAACAAGGTCAACGCCGGCGACAAGCTGGCCGACCAGCTCGTGGCCAAGGGCAAGCACGTGGTCGTGATCGGCGGCGGCGATACGGGCTCCGACTGCGTCGGCACGTCGAACCGTCACGGCGCGAAGAGCGTCACGCAGTTCGAGCTGCTGCCGCAGCCGCCCGAGGAAGAGAACAAGCCGCTCGTCTGGCCGTACTGGCCGGTCAAGCTGCGCACGTCGTCGTCGCACGAGGAAGGCTGCTCGCGCGACTGGGCAGTCGCCACGAAGCGTTTCGAAGGCAAGAACGGCAAGGTCGAGAAGCTGATCGCCGCGCGCGTCGAGTGGAAGGACGGCAAGATGGTCGAAGTGCCGGGTTCGGAGTTCGAAATGAAAGCCGATCTCGTGCTGCTCGCCATGGGCTTCACGCAGCCGGTCTCGCCGGTGCTCGAAGCGTTCGGCGTCGAGAAGGACGCGCGCGGCAACGTGCGTGCCGCGACCGAGGGCGAGAAGGCGTACTACACGTCGGTCGACAAGGTCTTCACCGCCGGCGACATGCGCCGTGGCCAGTCGCTCGTGGTCTGGGCGATCCGCGAAGGCCGTCAGTGCGCGCGCTCCGTCGATGCGTTCCTGATGGGCAGCTCGGAGCTGCCGCGTTAAGGCGGGAGAGAGCCTCTAGAGCGCCGTAGCAAATCAACACGCAGTGGTAGCACCGTCAAGCCGGGCAGCCTGTAAAGGTTGTCCGGCTTTTTTTCGCCATTTGATTGGCGTCTTTTGACGCGTTTCTCGACGATCGACATGCCAGATGCGCGCATCTCCAGTGATTTTTCGCGCTGCCGGTCTGCCTTGCTGCGGGTTGTCACGGGCGCACCCCGTCGTGCCGGCGGGTTACCATGATGCGGTTGCTCCTCATCCCGAGGCCTGCCGATCATGTCCGAAGCCCGCGAGATCGATCAATGGCGGCGCTGCTTCGTCGCGCTCGCGCCCGATGCGCCCTCGCGTGACGCCCTCGCCGCGCTCGACGTGCCGCCCAACGCACGCCGGGTGCCCTATGCGCAACTGCATCTGACGGTGGCGTTCATCGGCGCGATGTCGTTCGTGCAGGGCGAGACGCTCGCGCAGCGTCTCGCCGAGCATGCGGCGCCTCTGCCGCCCGCGCCGGTCACGAAGATCGAATGCTGGCCGGGTCGCGCGCAGCCGCGCCTGATGGTGGCCGTGCTGGCCATGTCCGAAGCGTTCACGGCACTCGACTGGCGGGTACGTTCCTTGATGGGCGAAGTGGGCTTGCCGCTCGATGCGCGCGCGTTCCGGCCGCACATCACATTGGCGCGCTTCGCGCGCGACGCGCGCGGTGCGCCACCCGATGGGATGGCGCAGGCGCTGCCGCCGCTGCGGTTCACTTCGCTCGTGCTCTATTCGAGCACGCTGGCGCGACAGGGCGCGCGTTATGAGGCGCTGGCGAGTGTGGCCATCGGCTAACTTGCTTCAAGGGTGTTTCTCCCATTAATCGATGCGAGTATGGGGGTGATTAGATGCGCGTCAATGTCAATAAAATCAGCTATACAGACAAATGCTTATGATGAGCTTTTGTCGATGCCGGAAAACCGACGTCGGCTTTGAGCGGTAAATATCCCTCAACCATAAAAGGATGAATAATGGGTCGACCGTCATTTTCAGCGGCTTGGGCAGCTTCCATACGAATTTACGACCCCGCGAACTCCGCGGCCAGGGTGGCTCAATTGATTGGCGGCAACGTCGAAAAGAATATTGATAACCCGGATCCGGGACTGCGATGGAGCAATACCTGTGCAGTCCGCATGAGTTACATCTTGAATCAGTCCGGTCTCGTCATTCCGGCCATTCCGGGGAAAACCGTGTCCGGCGCAGACAAGCGTCAGTATTTTTTTCGTGTGAAAGACCTCATTACCTATCTCAAGCGGCAATGGGGGCAGCCGGAGGTCATTCAATATCCGCCATCGGGCGGTGGAGCACTTGCAGGGAAAAGAGGGGTAATCCTGTTTGAAGTTTCCGGGTGGTCAGACGCCGCTGGGCATGCGACGCTGTTCAACGGCAGTACCTGCTACGACCATTGCTACTTCAACGAACCAGAAGCGAAATATCGCACGGACCGCGCAAACTTCTGGAGTCTGTCGTGAAGAGGGGGCTGCGGATTGGCCTGCTAGCCGTGGCGACCCTCACTCTTTGGGCGTCAATCGGTCATGCAAAAGACGAGATGCATACCTCGCCACAAGCGGCGACGCGCACCTACGCGCAGAACTTCAAAGACATGGTTCTGGCTACCTGCATAGCCACCGCTTACAAGAACGACAAAGACGCTGCAATCGATGCGGGGAGTAGCGTCAGCGCGTTACGCGACTGGACTTATTACGACCTGGATAAGGCGCCAGATGTAATCAAGGCTTTGGTTGAAAGTTACCTTGCGCGCGATTATCACAATCCCCTGGCCGACGCAGAAACAAAGGACGTCAGATTCGACATGCTTAAATGCCTCGACCTGTATCACAGCACGGAGCTGGATGCGCAGGTCAGGCGACTGGTCAGCAAGCCTAATCACACGTACCGGCAGGACAACCCGAAACCGGCGAATACGCAAGCTCCTTGACAGGAAGGCGGCTGACCCGGGTTCGATCCACAAGCCGGCCTCGCGTCACTCAACCCGCACCCCGCCGCCGATACCGCTCCAGCGTCAACCCATCCAGATCGATCTCCGGCGCACGCCCGGCGATGAGATCGGCGACCACCTGTCCCGAGCCCATCGACATCGCCCAGCCGGTCGAGCCGTGGCCGACGTTCAGCCACAGCCCTTGCACGCCCGAGGGGCCGAGCAGCGGTGCGCCGTCGGGCACCATCGGCCGACGCCCGACCCAGAACTGCGCGGAAGAAGGCGTGGCCGCGTGCGGGAACCAGTCGTCGAGCACTTTCATGAGCGTGTGCAGCGCCTGCTCGCGCAGCGTCGTGCGGTGGTTGCCGAGCTCCGCCGTACCGGCCACGCGCAAGTAGGGCCCGAAGCGCGTGATGGCCGTCTTCAGCGACTCGTCCATGAGCGCGGCGCGCGGCGCCTTCTGCTCGTCGACGACGGGCAGCGTGGCCGAATAGCCCTTCACCGGATAAAGCGGCACCCGCACGCCAAGCGGCGCGAGGAGCGTCGCGCTCTCCACGCCCAGTGCGACCACGACGGCGTCGGCGGCGAGGGTCTGCGGCTCGGTATCGGCCACCTCGTTCAAGTCGGCGGGGCGCAGCACTTCGGCGGGCGCGCGGCGTTGCTCGCGCCGCTGCTCCCGCAGCTCGCGGCGGTTGTTCGCCGTGCGCCGCCCCGGCACGGACCGCACGCGCACGCCGCTCACCTTGCCGCCCGCGGCTTCGAGCGCAAGCACTTCGGTGTCGAAGACGAACTTCACGCCGCGCTGCTCGCACACGGCGCGCAGCTCGCGCGTGAAGCGTGCGCAGTCGCCGGCCTCGTCGTCGGGCAGATAGATGCCGGCCACGGGCTTCACGCGCGACCACGCGAGGCCCGGCTCGACCTGCGCGCAGCCCGCGGCGTCCAGCTCGCGGTAGACGATGCCTGCATCGCGCAGCACGCCCAGCGCCGGTTGGGCGAGTTCGACGTCGTAGTCGCTGCGAAAGAGCTGCAGATAGCCCTGGCTGCGCCCGTACTCGAACGCGTGCTGCGCACGGAACGCGTGCAGGCAGGTGCGGCTGTAATAGGCGATGCGCTGCATGCGCTGCTTGTTCACGCGAAAGCGTGCGAGGTCGCATTCGCGCAGCCAGCGCGCGATCCAGCGCCACTGCGCGGCGTCGAGCGTGGGCCGGAAAATGAGCGGCGAGGTGGGCTTGAGCAGGTACTTGAGGAGCTTGGCCGGCATGCCCGGCGCGGCCCAGGGCGTGACGTACCCGGGCGCGATCACGCCGGCGTTGCCGAAGCTCGTGCCGAGCGCGACGCCAGGCTCGCGCTCGATGACCGTGACGTCGCAGCCCCTCTCGCTCAGGTAATACGCAGTAGCGACGCCGATCACACCGGCGCCGAGGACGATCGTTTTCATGCCGGTCGTAGTGAGTGAGGCGGGGACGGACGGTATTGCAGCACGTTCGGGCTCATTGTGCAGCGGAGTCCGCAGAGGGGTGGGCGGGCGCGGGCGGGTTGCCTGTCGCCGCTCCGGCTTCGGCCAGCACCTTGCCCTTCGTTTCGGGCAGGCACAGCGCGGACACGATCACGAGCAGATAGCCGGCGCCGGCCACGGCGCCGATCGCCTTCACGAGCGTCGTGGTCTGCGCGAGCGTGCCGACGAGGATCGGAAAGAACGAGCCGAGGCCGCGCCCGAGGTTGTAGCAGAAGCCCTGGCCCGAGCCGCGGATCGCATTCGGGTAGAGCTCGGACAGATACGCGCCGATCCCCGCGAAAATGCCCTGCACGACGATGCCGAGCGGAAAGCCGAGCAGCAGCATGGCGGTATCGGTGATGGGCAGCATGGTGTAGGCCATGCCGAGCGCGAACGAGCCGATGGCGAACAAGATGAAGGACGCGCGCCGCCCGATCTTGTCGCAGAGAATCGCGCCGACGATATAGCCCATGAACGAGCCGACGATCAACACGATCAGATAGCCGCTCGTGTTGAACACCGACAGATGGCGCACGGTTTTCAGATAGGTGGGCAGCCACGTGGTGATCGCGTAGTAGCCGCCGAGCATGCCGGTGCACAGCGCGCTGCCGAGCAGCGTCGTGGCGAGGTGCGCGGGCGCGAAGATCTGCAGGAAATGGCCGTGTGTTTCGCCGCGCTCACGGGCACGGCGCGTTTGCAGGAACACCTCGGGGTCGCTCACGTTGCGGCGCACGTAGAGAATCCACAGCGCGGGCAGGATGCCGATCCAGAAGCACGCGCGCCACGCGTACTGCTCCGGCAGCAGGGCGAAGAACGCCCAGTAGAGGATGGCGGCGGCGCCCCAGCCGAACGACCAGCTGCTTTGCACCGTGCCCACGGCTTTCGCGCGGTGCTGCGGCGAGCGGATCGTCTCGGCCATCATGATCGTGACAACCGACCATTCGCCGCCGAAGCCGATGCCTTGCAGCGTGCGCGTGGCGAGCAGTTGCCAGAACGAGTGCGTGAAGCCGGAAAGACAGGTGAAGAGCGCGAACGTGGCGATGGTCCATTGCAGCACGCGCACACGGCCGTAGCGGTCGGCGAGGATGCCCGCGAGCCAGCCGCCGAGCGCCGAGGAGATCAGCGAGCTCGTCGCGATCATGCCCGCCTCGCTCTTGGTCATGCCCCAGGCGGCAATGAGCGTCGGGATCAGAAACGAGTAGATCATGAAGTCGAACGCGTCGACCGCATAGCCGCCGAAGCCGGCGTAGAGCGTGCGACGCTCGCGCTCGTTCAGCTCCCTGAACCACTGAAAAGATCCCATCGCGTTGTCTCCCCCTTGTTGTTGTGCGCGCAACGACTGATGAAGCAGGCAGTCGCGCACGCGGTGTCCGGCACATCGGGCAGCGGGGATGGGTGATGCACAGCGCGCATAAGACGCGCTTGGGCCCGCCGGGGCCTGTCTCGGCCCCGGCGGGCGCCGCTGCAGGCGCTCGAACTGCGCTATTTTACGGTGCGATGTGCCGCGCCGGCCAGGGAAGATGAAAGCTGGGCATGTTGTGGGGCAAACGATGCCCGCCTGGGGGCGGTTGCTGGCGTGCTGCCGTGCGCGCTTCGGGGCGCACTTGCTTGCTCGTGGCGGCTCGCTTCTGGGCTTGCTTCGGGGGCCGTCGTTGCGCCGGCGCTCAGCCCAGCGTCAGCCCGCCATCGACGTGGATCGTCTGCCCGGTGATGTGGCGGGCGGCGTCCGACAGCAAGAAGGCGATGAGTTCGGCGATGTCGGCGGGCTCGGCCACGTGGCCAAGCGGCGTCGCCTCGGCGGCGCGCGCCCACGCGGGGGCGTTTTCGGGCGTCGGGCCCTTGTCCTTGCGCGTGTAGCCGGGCGCCACGCAGTTCACCGTCACGCCGTGCGGCGCGAGTTCGGCGGCGGCGCTTTTCGCGAGCGACTCGAGCGCGGCCTTGGCCGCCGCGGTAGCGGCGAACGGCGCGTCGGCGCGGTAGCGGTGCGCGACGAACGAGCTCACCGCCACCACGCGGGCGTGCGCCGAGCGCGTAAGCGCCGGCTGCGCCTCGCGCACGAGCGCCGCGAACGCGGCTGGCATCGCGGCAAAGGTGGATGCAAGCGTGTCGGGCTCGAGCGCCGCGAGCGTCTGCCGCTGCGCATGGCCCGCGTTGGCAATCAGTTGATCGAGCGTCGAAAAACGCGCAAGCGCAGTTTGAACGAGCTGCGCAGCCGCGCCGGTAGCGGCCAGATCGGCGCAGGCCGTCGCGCAGGTGGCGCCTTGCGCCTCGCACTCTGCCGCGACGGCGGCAAGCCGCGCACGCGCCGGCGCGTCGGCGCCGCGCGCGTGCAGCATCAGCGCGACCCCGGGCGCGGCAAGACGCCGGGCGAGCGCCGCACCAATACCCGAGCCCGCGCCCGTGATCAGGACCACACGCTCGCTATGGGCGCCGCGCCCTGCGCTCATGCCGCGACCCGCTCTTCAGGCATGCGCTCGATTTCGAGTGTCTCGTGATGGTAGGCCGCGAGCGACTCGCGGTGCGCCACGCTCACGATCGCCGCCTTCGGCAGGCGCTCCATGAAGACCTTGTACAGACGGCTTTCGTTGTCGGGGTCGAGCGCGCTGGTCGCTTCGTCGAGGAACAGGTAATCGGGCTTGTGCAGCAGCACGCGTGCGCCCGCAAGCCGCTGCTGCTCGCCCGGCGAGAGCACGCGCGTCCAGTGCGCCGACTCGTGCAGGCGCCCCACATAGTCTTCCAGGCGACAGGCGCGCAGCGCCTCGCGGCAGTCTTCGTCGCTATAGTCGCCGGCGGGCGAAGGGTAGGTGAGCGCGGCCTTGAGCGTGCCGATCGGCAGATAGCTCTGCTGCGGGATGAACATCATGCGCGCGTCCACGGGGGCGTCGATCGAGCCCTCGCCGAACGGCCAGAGGCCCGCGAGCGCGCGGATCAGCGTGCTCTTGCCCGCGCCCGACGGGCCGCGCACGAGCCAGCGCGAGCCGGGCTTGATGGCGATGTTGCGCACTTCGGAGAGCGGCGTGCCGTTGGGCAGCGCGAGCTTCAGATGCTCGGTGGTGAGCTCGCCCGCGTCGACGAAATGCAGGTTGATGCCGCCGTGCTCGGTCGCGGGCGAGATGCTTTCTTTCAGGCGCGGCGAGTGCACCACGCGCACGAATTCGCGCAGACGGTTGACCGTGGCGCGCCATTCGACGAGGGTGGAGTAACTGTTGATGAACCACGAGAACGAGTCGCTCACGGTGCCGAACGCCTGCGAGATCTGCATCAGCACGCCGAAGGAGAAGGCGCCCGCGAAGTAGCGCGGCGCGGCGACGACGATCGGAAAAATGATGGCGATCTGGCCGTAGAAGCTCAACACGAAGGTGAGGCGCTTCGTGTACTTCATCACGCGCCACCAGTTGTCCTTTATGTGCGCGAACAGGCCTTGCGCGTTGTTGCGCTCGGTTTCCATGCCGTCGTAGAGGGCGATCGGCTCGGCGTTCTCGCGCAGGCGGATGAGGCCGAAGCGGAAGTCCGCCTCCACTTTCTGTTGCTGGTAGTTGATCGACACGAGCGGGTGGCCGACCTTCTGGATCACGAGCGAGCCGAAAACGGCGTAGAGCGCGGCGGCCCAGACCATGTAGCCCGGAATCGTGATGGGCGTGCTGCCGAGCGCGAAGGTGAGCGCGCCCGCGAGCGACCAGAGGATCGTGATGAACGAGACCAGCGTGACGACCGTCGAGAGCAGGTCGAGCGTGAGCGAGAGCGTGGTGGTGGCGAACGATTGCAGGTCGTCGCTGATCCGCTGGTCGGGGTTGTCGGCGAGACGGTCGCGCTCGATGCGGTAGAACGCGCCCTGGCCGAGCCAGTCGTTCAGGAAGCGCGTGGTGAGCCACTGGCGCCAGCGAAAGCCGAGCATCTGGCGCAGATACCGTCCGTACACCGCGAGGATGATGAATCCGAACGCGAGCACGGTGAAGATCACCAGCAGATGCGGAAACTGTTTGACGTCCTTGTTTTGCAGGGCGTTGTAGAAGTCCGCGTTCCAGCTGTTGAGCCGCACGTTGATCCACACGACGGCGAGGTTCATCGCGATGATCGCGGCGAGCAGACCCCAGGCGAACCAGCGTTCCTCGGACACCCAGTAGGGCTTGATCAGACTCCAGGCCGTGATCTTGTGATGCTCGTTCTGATCCGGCGTGGCGCGGGGAGTGAGGTTGGTCATGTGCGTCCTGATGTTGTGCCGGCCCGCGGCCGGAATAGACGATACCCGCCGTACGCGGCGCCCTGGCGCTGCGATTGTGTCCCGAACCGCTTAAGCGAGTCTTAATGGCGCGCGTGGCTTCCGGTCGCCTTGCGCGCGGTCTCGCGACGGCTGCGTGTGGGGTTCGACATTGTCTCACCGCTCGCGCGAACTGGGCGTTTCGCACCGGTTTGGGCATTGTGCCAGAGCACAAACGCCTGCCACCCGGCCGCGTTTGCGGCGCGCGCGCCTTTTGTGGTCTAATGACCGCTGACGAAACAGGGGTGCTTCACCGGTATGCCTGACATGCCGCAGTGAGGCTGAGAGAGACCCTTCGCACCCGATCCGGGTAATACCGGCGCGGGAAGTTTCCGGAAAGTCTTGCTCGCGCCATTGATCAGTCGATTCGACTGAATTCGTTCAGGCGTCCAGATTCCCGCCGGGCAGCACGTGCTGCGCATATCGTTTTTGCGCTTCGCGTTGTTTGCACGGCCGGCCTTGCCAGCCGGTTTCGTCCTTGGGTACGCATGCTAGTTGCCGTACGAAAGGGATACGATGACCGCCTCTTCTGCACCTTGTTCTGATCATTCCCCGGTTTCGACCGGCGGCCAGACGCCCGCGCGCGCCTCGTCAGCAGTGCCTGATTTCGCAGTGCTTGGCGGTGGCCTATGCGGACGCCTCGTTGCGTGGCGCCTCGCGGGCGCGGGGCATCGCGTGGCGCTCTACGAGCGCGGCGGGCCCGAAGGCGGGGAGTCGGCCGCCTGGATCGCGGCAGCCATGCTCGCGCCGCTCGCCGAAGCCGCCGTCGCCGAGCTATTGATCACCGAGCTGGGCGTCGCCTCGCTCGACACCTGGCCGCGCATTCTCGCCGAGCTGCCCGAACCCGTGTTTTTCCAGCGCAACGGCACGCTCGTGGTCTGGCATCACGCCGACCGCACCGAGGCGCCCCTGTTCGAGCGCCGCGTGCGCGCGAACGCGCCGCGCGAGCTTGCCGATGCGAATTTCACGACCCTGCAGGGCGCGCAGCTGGACGCCGCCGAGCCGGCGCTCGCCGGGCGCTTCGCGCGCGGCTGGCTGCTGGGCGGCGAAGGGCAGCTCGACAACCGTCAGGCGCTGGCGGCGCTGGCCGCGGGCCTCGCGCAGCGCGGCGTGGAAACGCACTGGCACACGAGCGTGGACGAAGCGAGCCTGCCGCGCGCACGCGTGACGATCGACTGCCGGGGGCTTGGTGCCAAGCCTGCGCTGCCGGCGCTGCGCGGCATTCGCGGAGAAGTGGCGCGCGTGCACGCGCCGGGCATCGGCCTCACACGGCCCGTGCGCCTGCTGCACCCGCGCTATCCGCTCTATATCGCGCCGAAACAGGACGATCTCTATGTGATCGGCGCGACCGAGATCGAGGGCGAGGACTGCTCGCCCGTGAGCGTGCGCTCGGCGCTCGAATTGCTGAGCGCGGCGTTCGCCGTGCATCCGGCGTTCGGCGAGGCACGGATTCTCGAGCTCAATTCGCAGTGCCGACCGACGCTGCCCGACCATCGTCCCGCGCTCATCTGGGACGGCGGCCGGGGTGACGGTGACACCTTGCGCGTGAACGGGCTCTATCGCCACGGCTTCATGATCGCGCCCGCCGTGGCCGACGAAGCGGTGCGCGTCGCCCAGGCGCTGCTGGCTGGCCGGCTTAACGATGCCGACGCCTTCGAGTCGCTGCGTGGCGAATCGCGCTGGGCGTCGATGCTGCACGCTCGCGACACGCAGGGCGCGCATGAGCCCGCTTGACATGCCTTGAAGAGGCTCGAGTGCATTCGAGGGCCGGTCGTTACTGTTGGCCCGCGAGCGCGACACCGCAAACAGAAGATGAGGCGCATCCATTGCGCCTTGCCGGAAACAACGTAGTCAGACGAATTGCCATGGATATTCAGATCAACCAGAAGCCGCTCACGCTGCCCGAAGGCGCGACCGTTGCCGATGCGCTTGCCGCATTCGGTGCGCGTCCGCCGTTTGCCGTCGCCGTGAACGGCGATTTCGTGACGCGCACCCAGCACGGTGCGCGCACGCTTTCGGCGGGTGACCGCCTCGACGTCGTCAGCCCGGTGGCCGGCGGCTGATCGCGCGCGATCAGCACGCTTTTATCGCTGCTCCAGTTGCGGCTTTAGCTACCGCGCGCCGCCCGTCCGACGCCACCCGCCCAGGATTCACGCCATGACTACCATCCAGACCGCCGACGCTCTCACGCTCTACGGCGAAACTTTCTCGAGCCGCGTGCTGCTCGGCACGTCGCGCTATCCGTCGCTGCAAGCGCTCTCCGATTCGATGGAGGCCGCGCGCCCCGGCATGATCACCGTCGCGCTGCGCCGCCAGATGAACGACGGCACCGCCGTTGCCGGCTTCTTCGACTTGCTCAAGCGCCACGGCGTGCCCTTCCTGCCGAACACGGCGGGCTGCCTCACCGTGAACGAGGCGGTGACGACCGCGCATATGGCGCGCGAAGTCTTCGAGACCGACTGGATCAAGCTCGAGCTGATCGGCGACGACTACACGCTGCAGCCGGACCCGGTGGGCCTGATCGAAGCCGCCTCGCGTCTCGTGAAGGACGGCTTCAAGGTGCTGCCGTATTGCACCGAAGACCTCGTGATCGGCCGGCGTCTGCTTGACGCGGGCTGCGAGGCGCTGATGCCGTGGGGCGCGCCGATCGGCACGGGCAAGGGCGTGATCAATCCGTACGGCCTGCGCGTGCTGCGCGAGCGGCTGCCCGACGTGCCGCTGATCGTCGATGCAGGCCTCGGCCTGCCGTCGCATGCGGCGCAAGTGATGGAGTGGGGCTTCGACGGCGTGCTGCTGAACACGGCCGTGGCGCAGGCCACGCATCCCGAGGCGATGGCGCGCGCGTTCGCGCTGGGCGTCGAGGCGGGCCGCACCGCCTTTCTCGCCGGGCCGATGGCCGAGCGCGAGGCGGCCGTGGCGAGCACGCCGGTGGTCGGCATGCCGTTCTGGCATCAGGATGGAGGCAAGCAATGACCGAAACGCTGCGACTCAAGGACCGCGAGTTGTTCTGGCCGCCCGCGGACGAGCTCACCGAAACGGCGGAGCGCATTCGCGCCCGCCTCGGCGACTGGGCGCCGACGCACGCCCCGTGGCGCCTGTGCCTCACGCCGCCCGACGCGCCCAATGGCGGCGACCTGATCGTCGTGACCGACGCCGGGCCGCATCTCGCGAACATCGCGCGCTGGATGACCGATGGAGCGGGCGTGATCGAGGCTGCCGGTACGCCGGCGTCCGGCCGCGCGACGCTGCACCTGGGTGGCGAGCGCTATGCGCTCGAAGGCGCGCTTGCCGAAGACTGGATCCCGGCGCTAGCGGCGTTCCTCGACTGCGGCTTCGATCCGCACGACGCGCTCGTGCTGGCGCTCGCCTGGCGTGACGGCGACGAGCAGCAGGAGGACGCCTGGCCCGTCGACATCGCGCGCTTTCCGCGTGTGCTCGGCCTGCCGGCAGCGCCCGCGCAGCCGTTCGCGCCGTGTCCCGCGAAGCTCGGCCTCTATCCGGTGCTGCCCACCGCCGACTGGGTCGAACGCGTGCTCGACTACGGCGTGAAGACCGTGCAGCTGCGCAGCAAGCAGCCGAAGTCCGCTGCGCTCACCGAGGAAATCGCGCGCTGCGTCGCGGCGGGCCGCAAGCACGACGCGCAACTGTTCATCAACGACCACTGGCAGGCGGCGATGGCTGCGGGCGCATACGGCGTGCATTTGGGGCAAGAGGATCTGCGCGAGGCGGATCTGGGCGCGCTCGCCGCCTCGGGCATCCGCCTCGGTCTGTCCACGCACGGCTACTTCGAGATGCTCACAGCGCTGCATTTCCGGCCGAGCTACATCGCGTGCGGCGCCGTGTTCGCCACCACGACCAAGGCCATGCCGACCGCGCCGCAGGGCCTCGCCCGCCTCGCCCGCTACGTGAAGCTGCTCGACGGCGTGGTGCCGATGGTCGCGATCGGCGGCATCGACTTCGCCGCGCTGCCCGCCGTGCTCGCCACCGGCGCGCCCAGCGCAGCGGTCGTGCGCGCGGTCACGGAGGCCGCCGACCCGGCTGCCGCCGTTGCTGCGCTGCGCAACGCGTTTACGCAATAATTAGCCCGCCTCGCCCTCGGCCGCGCACCCAGATGCGGCCGTCGGCGAGGAGCGAGCCGCGGTGTCCCTCCGGGGTTGCCCGACTTGCATCAAGGGGCTTGGGCGTGTCACGGCAGCATTCCCACGATGGCCCTATAATCCGGCCTTCGTGTAAATGGACTGTCTGCTACGTGCCCTCAAACTCTGAGACCCTTCTGGAGCTGCGCGACGTCGACTTCGGTTATGGCGGCGACCGGCTCGTCCTGTCCGGACTGAACATGCGCTTTCGGCGCGGTCAGGTGGTCGCGGTCATGGGCGGCTCGGGCGGCGGCAAGACCACGGTGCTGCGCCTGATCGGCGGCCTCGTGCGCGCCCAGCGCGGCCAGGTGCTGTTCCATGGGCAGGACATCGGCGCGCAATCGCGTGAAGGCCTCTACGCGCTGCGCCGAAAGATGGGCATGCTGTTCCAGTTCGGTGCGCTGTTCACCGACATGTCGGTGTTCGAGAACGTCGCCTTTGCACTGCGCGAACACACCGACCTTCCCGAAGAGCTGATCCGCGACCTCGTGCTCATGAAGCTCAATGCCGTGGGGTTGCGCGGCGCGCGCGATCTCGCGCCCTCGGAAATTTCGGGCGGCATGGCGCGGCGCGTGGCGCTTGCGCGCGCCATCGCGCTCGATCCTGAGCTCATGATGTACGACGAGCCGTTTGCCGGTCTCGACCCCATTTCCCTTGGCATCACCGCGAACCTGATCCGCACGCTGAACGACGCGCTCGGCGCCACGTCGATCCTCGTCACGCACGACGTGCCGGAATCGTTCGCGATTGCCGACTACGTTTACTTCCTCGCGAACGGCCGCGTCCAGGTGGAGGGCACGCCCGCCGAGCTGCGCGCCTCGACCGACCCGATCGTGCGCCAGTTCATCGACGGCGCGCCGGACGGCCCGTTCCGCTTTCACTACCCTACGAACGTCTCGCTCGACGCGGACTTCGGCATTGGCGGAGGCCGCTCATGACCGGCGCCATCAGCTCGCTCGGCCGCGCGGTTCTCGACTCGATCGCGCGCGCGGGCCACGCCACGCGCTTCTTCGTGCGCCTCGTGCTGGAATTCTTCCCGCTGTTGCGCCGTCCGCGCCTTGTCACGAAGCAGATCCACTTCGTCGGTAACTATTCGCTGCTCATCATCGCGGTGTCGGGCCTGTTCGTCGGCTTCGTGCTGGGCTTGCAGGGCTACTACACGCTCAACCGCTACGGCTCCGAGCAGGCGCTCGGGCTGCTGGTCGCGCTCTCGCTCGTGCGCGAGCTCGGCCCGGTGGTCACGGCGCTGCTGTTCGCGGGCCGCGCGGGCACCTCGCTCACGGCCGAAATCGGCCTCATGAAGGCGGGCGAGCAGCTCACGGCCATGGAAATGATGGCGGTCGACCCCGTGCGCGTCGTCGTGGCGCCGCGCATGTGGGCGGGCGTGATCGCCATGCCCATTCTGGCGGCCATCTTCAGCGCGGTCGGTATTCTGGGCGGCTACGTGGTGGGCGTGCTGCTGATCGGCGTGGACGCCGGCGCGTTCTGGTCGCAGATGCAAGGCGGCGTGGACGTCTGGGCCGATGTGGGCAATGGCGTGATCAAGAGCATCGTGTTCGGCTTCGCGGTGACGTTTACGGCGCTGTATCAAGGCTACGAGGCCAAGCCCACGCCCGAAGGCGTGTCGCGCGCGACCACCAAGACCGTCGTGTACGCGTCGCTCGCGGTGCTGGGGCTCGACTTCCTGCTCACCGCGCTGATGTTCAGCTAAGGATTTCGCGCGGGCGCGCGCCGTGACGGCGCGGCGCCCGGGCTGCGCGGCCGGCGCCCCTGCATGGCACCGCCGCAACGGATTCTCATTGGGATGACGATGAAAAAGACTGCTCTCGACTTCTGGGTCGGCCTGTTCGTGGTGCTGGGCTTCATTGCGCTGCTGTTTCTCGCGCTGAAGGCCGGCAACATGAGCTCGCTTTCGTTCCAGCCGACCTACGCGGTCAAGCTCAAGTTCGACAACATCGGCGGCCTCAAGCCGCGCGCGCCCGTGAAGAGCGCGGGCGTGACGGTGGGCCGGGTGGCGTCGATCGGCTTCGACACGAACACCTATCAGGCGCTCGTCACGATCAACCTCGACCAGCAGTATCAGTTCCCGAAGGACACGTCGGCGAAGATCCTGACCTCGGGCCTGCTCGGTGAGCAATACATCGGGCTGGAGCCGGGCGGCGACACCGAAATGCTCAAGGCTGGCGACACCATCTCCATGACGCAGTCGGCGATCGTGCTCGAAAACCTGATCGGCCAATTCCTCTACAGCAAGGCGGCCGATTCGGGCGCCGCGAAGTCAGGCAACAGCTCGGGCAGCAGCGCCGGCAACGGCGCGAGCGCAGCAAACGGGGCCGCGGGCAGCGAGAGCGCCGCACCGGCTCCAGCACCCGCACCGGCACCGGCCGGCTCGGGCGCGGCAGCGCAATAAGGAGAATAAAAGATGATGACCATTCGCATGCGCGCGATCACGATTGGCGTTGCGGCGCTTACGCTGACGGCATGCTCGACGGTGCAGACGCCGTCGAAGGACGACCCGTGGGAAGGCTTCAACCGCACGATCTACACCTTCAACGACAAGGTCGACCAATACGCGTTCAAGCCGGTTGCGCAGGGCTACGTGAAAATCACGCCGCAACCGGTGCGTAACAGCGTGACGAACTTCTTCTCGAATATCGGCGACGTCTACAACGCAGCGAACAACTTCCTGCAGCTGAAGATCACCGATGGCGTCGAGGACATCATGCGGATCGTGATCAACACGGTCTTCGGCCTGGGCGGTCTGTTCGACGTGGCGACGCTGGCCAAGCTGCCCAAGCATGACCAGGACTTCGGCCTCACGCTCGGCCACTACGGCGTGCCTCCCGGCCCGTATCTCGTGCTGCCGTTGTTCGGCCCAAGCACGGTGCGCGACGGCGTAGGCCTCGTGGGCAACTACTTCATCAATCCGCTCACGTACGTGGATCCGCCGGCGCTGTCGTGGGGCCTGTACGGTCTGGACGTCGTCAACACGCGTGCGAACCTGCTGGGCGCGAGCGACCTGCTCGAAGGCGCGGCGATCGACAAGTATTCGTTCTTGCGCAACGCCTATCTGCAGCGCCGCCAATACCAGCTCTCGGACGGTCACGCGTCGAATAACCTGCCGGATTACGGCGAGGGTGCGCCGCCGCCGAACTACGGCGAGCCCGAAGAGGGCGCGGCGGGCGCGGCGGCTCCCGCATCGGGCGCTGCGCCTACGGCAGCCGGCATGGCGCCGGCCTACCCGAATGGCGCGACCACGGCCCCGGCCACGCTGGAAGGCCCGGCCGGCGCCGCGGCGAGCATGCCTGCATCCGGCGCGCAGGCGCCGACGGGCGCTTCCGGCGCCGCCGTGCCGGGCGGTCAGTACATTCCGCCGGCGCGTATCGGCATTGGCGCGCCCGGGCTGCTGCGTTTGCATTGATCACGATATTCGGCGCGGCGCACGGCGTCGCGCTGGCACTCTGCAAGCGCTTAAATCTGACGTAACAAGCTGAAACGCTTGTCGCAGTTTCCTGGCATTGTTTGACTCGGTGTCCTGGCGCTCGCGTGATATCGTTGACCTCCAACGGGGCGTTGTTCCCCAACTTGCAGGACTCGCTATGAAAAAATTCTTTCTGTTCCCGTTTTTCGCCATGTTTTTTGCGTTTGCCGGCGCAGCCTCCGCGCAAACGATCGACACCAGCAACCCTGACGCGATGATCCAGACGATCACGCAGCAGGTCATGGACCAGATCAAGGGTGACAAGTCGATCCAGTCCGGCGACATCAGCAAGATCACGGCGCTCGTGAACGAGAAGATCCTGCCGTACACGGACTTCCGCCGCACGACGCAACTCGCCATGGGCCGCAACTGGCGCACCGCGACGCCTGACCAGCAGCAGCAGGTCATCGAGCAGTTCAAGACGCTGCTGATCCGCACGTACTCGGGCGCACTCGCCCAGGTGCGCGACCAGCAGATCCAGTACAAGCCGTTCCGCGCGAACCCGGACGACACCGACGTGGTGGTCCGTTCGACCGTCATGAACAACGGCCAGCCGATCGAGCTCGACTACCGCCTGTACAAGACGCCGCAAGGCTGGCGCGTGTATGACATCAACGTGCTCGGCGCATGGCTGATCCAGGCGTACCAGCAGCAGTTCCAGGAAAAGATCCAGCAGGGCGGCGTGCAAGGTCTGATCACCTTCCTCACGCAGCGTAACCAGCAGCTCGCCGCCGGCAAGGCCAGTTCGTGAGCGAGCGCTTCGCCACCGGCGCCACGCTGAACCTCGAGAGCGCGAAGGCCGCGCTCTCGACGGGTCTAGCGCAAATCGCAGCCGGCGCCAGCGCCGTCGATTGCGCGCCGCTCACGCATTTCGACTCCTCGGCGCTTGCCGTGCTGATCGCATGGCAGCGTGCCGCGCACGAGCGCGGCGTTATCCTCAGCGTTCTCAATCTTCCCGCCGCGCTCGCCTCCCTCGCGCGCGCTTACGGCGTCGAATCGCTCCTTCACGAGCGACATTGACGCGCGGCGGCCTCGCGGCCACGTCGGCAGAGCGCACCGCTCGGGCCCGATTGCCGCACGCCGCCGCTTCCGCTTTCGAGTCCAAGCCAGGCCCAGGCCGGGCTTTCCGACTTGGCCTATAATCAACCGTTTTTTGGGCGCTGCCGCGGTGATCGTGGTATCGAAGCAGACGGCACGAGCCGTCCCCAAATTCTGGTCATCCCCGCAGCATTGATGCTTTTATCAGCCGCGCCGTTCACGACGGGCGGCGCCTGAGTCATGCCAGCCATAGAAATCCGCAACGTCAAGAAGCGCTACAAAGAGCTCCAGGCGCTCAAGGGCGTCAGCTTCACCGTCGAAGAGGGCGAGTTCTTCGGGCTGCTCGGCCCGAACGGCGCGGGCAAGACGACGCTCATCAGCTGCCTCGCAGGCCTCGGGCGTGCCGACGAAGGCTCGATCGCCGTGCGCGGTCACGATGTCGTCGGCGACTACCGCAACGCGCGCCGCAATCTCGGCGTCGTCCCGCAGGAACTGGTCTTCGATCCGTTTTTCACGGTGCGCGAGACGCTGCGCATCCAGTCCGGCTATTTCGGCCTGCGCAACAACGACGCGTGGATCGACGAGATCATGGCCAACCTCGATCTCACCGAAAAAGCCGACGTGAACATGCGTGCGCTCTCGGGCGGCATGAAGCGCCGCGTGCTGGTGGCGCAGGCGCTCGTGCACCGGCCGCCTGTGATCGTGCTCGACGAGCCCACCGCAGGCGTCGATGTCGAACTGCGCCAGACGCTCTGGAAGTTCATCGCGCGCCTGAACCGCGAAGGTCACACCATCGTGCTCACCACGCACTACCTCGAAGAGGCGGAGGAGCTGTGCGACCGCATCGCCATGCTGCGGCGGGGCGAGGTCGTGGCGCTCGAGCGCACCAGCACGCTGCTGCAGCGCTTCGCGGGCACGCAGCTGTTCCTGCGCTTCTCGGAAGGCGTGCTGCCGACCGAGCTGCGCCCGCTCGAAGTCGAAACATCGAATGGCAACGGTCACCAGCATCTGCTGCGCCTCGCGAGCTACGACGACGTCGAGCGCATCCTCGCGCTGTGCCGCGCGAACGGCTGCAAGCTCGAAGAAATGGAAGTGCGCAAAGCCGATCTGGAGGATGTCTTCGTGCAGGTGATGAACGGACCTGAAGTGATCGAGGGGCTGGCATGAGCGGCTTCCGTACCCTGTTCTACAAGGAAGTGCTGCGTTTCTGGAAGGTCGCCTTCCAGACCGTGCTCGCCCCGGTCATCACCGCGCTGCTCTATCTGACGATCTTCGGCCACGCGCTGCGCGGCCACGTGGAGGTCTACCCGGGCGTCGAGTACACGAGCTTCCTGATCCCCGGCCTCGTGATGATGAGCGTGCTGCAGAACGCGTTCGCGAACTCGTCCTCGTCGCTCATCCAGTCGAAGATCACGGGCAATCTCGTATTCGTTCTATTGCCGCCGCTGGCCGCCTGGGAGATGTTTGGAGCTTACGTGCTCGCTTCGATCGTGCGCGGCCTCGCCGTGGGCGCAGGCGTGTTCGTCGTGACGATCTGGTTCATTCCGATGAGCTTTTCCGCGCCGCTCTACATCATCGCCTTCGCGGTGCTCGGCTCGGCGATCCTCGGCACGCTCGGCCTGATCGCCGGGATCTGGGCCGAAAAGTTCGACCAGCTCGCGGCGTTTCAGAACTTTCTCATCATGCCGCTCACGTTCCTTTCTGGCGTGTTCTATTCGACGCATACGCTGCCGCCGGTCTGGCGCGAAGTGTCACGGCTGAACCCGTTCTTCTACATGATCGACGGCTTCCGGTACGGTTTTTTCGGCTTGTCCGACATTAACCCGCTCGTGAGTCTCGCGATCGTTTTCGTCTTTTTCGTGGTGCTGGCCGCGCTGGCGATGCGTCTGCTCGCGAGCGGCTACAAGCTGCGCCACTAAATGCAATCCAGGCAGGAGCCCCACACCATGTTGCCGACTCCGGAACAGGTCAAGCAGTACATCTCGGCAGGACTCGCGTGCGAGCATCTCGAAGTCGAGGGCGACGGTCAGCACTTCTTCGCGACGATCGTGTCGTCGGCGTTCGAAGGCAAGCGCCTGATCCAGCGCCATCAGCTCGTTTATGCAGCGCTCGGCGAGCGCATGCGCGAAGAAATCCACGCGCTCAGCATGAAGACGCTCACGCCCGCCGAATGGCAGAACGCATAATCTGGAATCTCAGTGCGAATTACCCAGGACAATGGCGTCGCCGCGAGCGGCGCCGCACAACATGACGCGACGCCGCAAGCCGGCCGCGCCGATCAGGAAACCTCAGGCATGGATAAACTCGTCATCGTCGGCGGGCAGACGCTCGCAGGGGAAGTGACCGTTTCGGGTGCGAAGAACGCGGCGCTGCCCATTCTCTGCGCAGGCCTTCTGAGCGCGGAACCCGTTCATCTGGACAATGTGCCCGACCTCCAGGACGTGCGCACCACGCTCAAGCTGCTCAACCAGATGGGCGTGCGCACCGAGCAGGACGGCCACCGCGTGCAGCTCGACGCCTCCAAGGTCGACAACCTCGTCGCGCCGTATGAGCTCGTGAAGACCATGCGTGCGTCGATTCTCGTGCTCGGGCCGCTCGTCGCGCGCTTCGGCGAGGCGAAGGTGTCGCTGCCGGGCGGCTGCGCGATCGGCGCGCGCCCCGTGGACCAGCACATCAAGGGCCTGCAGGCGATGGGCGCCGAGATCACCATCGAGCACGGCTTCATCGAGGCGCGTGCGAAGCGCCTGAAGGGCGCGCGCATCGTCACCGACATGATCACGGTCACCGGCACGGAAAACCTGCTGATGGCCGCCGTGCTCGCCGAAGGCGAAACGGTGATCGAGAACGCCGCGCGCGAGCCCGAAGTGGGCGACCTCGCGCATCTGCTCGTCGCGATGGGCGCGCAGATCGAGGGCATCGGCACCGACCGTCTGGTCATCCAGGGCGTGGACAAGCTGCACGGCGCGAAGCACACGGTCATTCCCGACCGCATCGAAGCGGGCACGTTCCTGTGCGCGGTCGCGGCCGCGGGCGGCGACGTCACGCTGCGCCAGGTGCGTCCGCATATCCTCGACGCCGTCACGGACAAACTGCGCGAAGCGGGCGTGACGATCGAAGAGGGCGACGACTGGATGCGCGTGCGCATGCACGAGCGCGCGCGCGCCGTGAACCTGCGCACCTCGGAATATCCGGCGTTCCCGACCGACATGCAGGCGCAGTTCATGGCGCTCAACACGATCGCGGACGGCACCTCGCAAGTGGTCGAAAACATCTTCGAGAACCGCTTCATGCACGTGCAGGAGCTGAACCGCCTGGGCGCGCACATCACGATCGACGGCAAGACGGCGCTCGTGGCTGGCGTCGAGAAGCTCTCGGGCGCGAAGGTGATGGCAACCGATCTGCGCGCTTCGGCGAGCCTCGTGATCGCGGGCCTGTGCGCCGACGGCGAGACGCTCATCGACCGCATCTATCACCTCGACCGCGGCTACGACCGCATGGAAGAGAAGCTGAACAAGATCGGCGCCAACGTGAAGCGCATCAAGGGGAACGCGGCATGAGCACGGTCGAATCCAGGCCCACGCCGGCCGCGGCGGCCGGCGCGCCGCTCACGCTGGCGCTCTCGAAGGGCCGCATCTTCGAAGAGACGATGCCGCTGCTCGCCGCCGCGGGCGTCGAAGTGACCGAAGATCCGGAAACCTCGCGCAAGCTGATCCTGCCAACCACCGACCCGAACCTGCGCGTCATCATCGTGCGCGCGACCGACGTGCCCACCTACGTGGAGTACGGCGCGGCCGACTTCGGCGTGGCGGGCAAGGACGTGCTGCTCGAGCATGGCGGCGGCGGCCTCTATCAGCCGATCGATCTCGACATCGCGCGCTGCCGTCTCTCGGTGGCCGTGAAGGCGGGCTTCGACTACGCCAATGCCGTGCGCCAGGGCGCACGCCTGCGCGTGGCGACCAAGTACACGGAGGCCGCGCGCCAGCACTTCGCGGCCAAGGGCGTGCACGTCGACCTCATCAAGCTCTATGGCTCGATGGAGCTCGCGCCGCTCGTCGGCCTTGCCGACGCGATCGTCGACCTCGTCAGCACGGGCGGCACGCTGCGCGCGAACAATCTGGTCGAGGTCGAGGAGATCATGGAGATCTCCTCGCGCCTCGTCGTGAACCAGGCGGCGCTCAAGCTCAAGCGCGCTGCGCTGCGGCCGTTCCTCGACGCGTTCGAACGCGCGTCGCGCGGCGCGCAGGCAGCGTGATCGAGCCGCCGGATTCGGCGGCTCGATCCAGCCACTTGAGTTGGCTACCTGAGTTGGCCACTTGAGTCGGAGTTGGCGACCTGAAGAAGCTCGCACGAGCGAGCCGGGCGACGCCCGCGCGGAGCACCCGATGCGCCGCGCCCACAACCGTTACGGATGGATATCAGCATGGCTATCACGATGCGCAAACTCGACTCCAGCGCCGCAGGCTTCAAGGCGGCGCTGCACGCGGTGCTCGCCTTCGAGGCGAGCGAAGACGAGGCCATCGAGCGCTCGGTCGCGCAAATCCTCGCCGATGTGAAGGCGCGCGGCGACGCCGCCGTGCTCGACTATACGAACCGCTTCGACCGCCTGAACGCCACGAGCGTCGATGCGCTGGAGCTGCCGATCAGCGAGCTCGAGGCGGCGCTGGAAAGTCTCGAGCCCAAGCAGCGCGCGGCGCTCGAAGCGGCGGCCGCGCGCGTACGCGGCTACCACGAGAAGCAGCGCATCGAGTGCGGCTCGCATAGCTGGCAGTACACCGAAGCGGACGGCACCGTGCTCGGTCAGAAGGTCACGCCGCTCGACCGCGTAGGCCTTTACGTGCCGGGCGGCAAGGCCGCGTATCCGTCGTCGGTGCTGATGAACGCGATTCCCGCACGGGTCGCGGGCGTGCGCGAGATCATCATGGTCGTGCCCACGCCCGACGGCGTGAAGAACCCGCTCGTGCTGGCGGCGGCGCTGCTCGGCGGTGTCGACCGCGTGTTCACCATCGGCGGCGCGCAGGCCGTGGGCGCACTCGCCTATGGCACGCGCACCATCCCGGCCGTCGACAAGATCTGTGGCCCGGGCAACGCCTATGTGGCCTCGGCCAAGCGCCGCGTGTTCGGCACGGTCGGCATCGACATGATCGCCGGCCCCTCCGAGATCCTCGTGCTGTGCGACGGCACGACCGATCCGCGCTGGGTCGCGATGGACCTGTTCTCGCAGGCCGAGCACGACGAGCTCGCGCAATCGATCCTGCTGTGCCCGGACGACGCGTTCATCAAGCGCGTGCAAGACGCGATCGACGAGCTGCTGCCTTCGATGCCGCGCGCCGAAGTGATCGCCACGTCGCTGACGAACCGCGGCGCGCTCGTGAAGGTGCGCGACATGGCCGAAGCCTGCGCGATCGCCAACGACATCGCACCCGAGCACCTCGAGATCTCGGCGCTCGAGCCGCAGAAGTGGGGCGCCGAAATCCGCCACGCGGGCGCGATCTTCCTTGGCCGCTACACGAGCGAAAGCCTCGGCGACTACTGCGCGGGGCCGAATCACGTGCTGCCTACGTCTCGTACCGCACGTTTCTCGTCGCCGCTCGGCGTCTATGATTTCATCAAGCGATCGAGCCTGATCGAAGTGAGCGCGGAAGGCGCCCAGACGCTCGGCGAGATCGCGGCGGAACTCGCGTATGGCGAGGGCCTCCAGGCCCACGCGCGCAGCGCCGAGTACCGCATGAAGCAAAGCTGAGACAGGGTGGAGGCAGGACGGCGCGCATGAGCTTCCTGTGCGCCGCGCCCCCGAGGAGACGTTTGCAAGCATCGGCGCGCCAGGCGCACGCAGGCCAGCGCCCGATGCCTGGAACACCGAAATAACCCGCGCGCCCGTAAACGGGCGCCAACCAGGACGGCCCTGCAGCGCTGCGGCACTGTAGTCAGGCTGGCCGTCCGTGCCGGCTCCACGCCCTGCGCGCGAGCCAATCGACAATGACCACACCACACGACATCATCCGCCCCGATGTGCTCGCCATGACGAGCTATCCGGTCCCCGACGCCGCCGGCTTCGTGAAGCTCGACGCCATGGAGAACCCGTACTCGCTGCCCGCCGATCTGGCCGCGCAACTGGGCGAGCATCTCGCGGGCGTGGCGCTGAACCGCTATCCGGCGCCGCGTCCCGAGGCGCTCATGGCGAAGCTCAAGACCGCGATGCGCGTGCCGCCCGAGTGCGACGTGCTGCTCGGCAACGGCTCGGACGAGATCATCAGCATGATCACGATGGCGTGCGCGAAGCCGGGCGCGAAGGTGCTCGCGCCGGTGCCGGGCTTCGTGATGTATGCGATGTCGGCGAAATTCGCCCAGGTGGAGTTCGTCGGCGTGCCGCTCAAGGCAGACCTGACGCTCGATACCGAGGCCATGCTGGCCGCCGTCGCCGAGCACAAGCCGGCCGTGATCTGGCTGGCGTACCCGAACAACCCCACGGGCACGCTCTTCGCCGACGCCGACATCGAACGCATCATCGAAGCCGCGGACGCCGCTGGCGGCCTCGTCGTGATCGACGAGGCCTATCAGCCGTTCGCGCAGACGAGCTGGATGCCGCGCGCGGGCGCGTTCGACAACGTGGTCGTGATGCGCACGATGTCCAAGCTCGGGCTCGCGGGCATCCGCCTTGGCTACCTCGCGGGCCGCACTGCATGGCTCAACGAGTTCGACAAGGTGCGCCCGCCGTATAACGTGAATGTGCTGACCCAGGCGGCCGCCGATTTCCTGCTCGACCATATTGGCGTGCTCGACGCGCAGGCCGCCCAGTTGCGCGCGGATCGGGCGCAACTGGCCGCCGCAGTGGCGAAATTGCCGGGCGCCGAAGTGTTCGAAAGCGCCGGCAATTTCCTGCTCGTGCGCGTGCCCGATGCCTCCGCCGTGTTCGATACGCTGCTCACAGCGCGGGTTCTGGTCAAAAACGTGAGTAAAATGCACCCATTGCTCGCGAATTGCGTGCGCCTGACCGTTGGGACCCCCGACGAAAACGCGCAGCTGCTCGCCGCCCTGAAGCTCGTGCTCAAGTGAATCGTTCCGGTCGTTTCGAAGCGCCCAGCGCTTCGAGCTCCATTCTCTGAACCCTCCTGTTACAGGTTGTTTGAAGGAAATTGCCATGCGCGTCGCGCAAGTCGTTCGCAACACCAGCGAAACGCAAATCCGCGTGAAACTCAATCTGGACGGCACCGGCGAGCAAAAGCTCGCGACCGGCGTGCCGTTTCTCGACCACATGCTCGACCAGATCGCGCGACATGGTCTGATCGATCTCGAAGTCGAGGCGCATGGCGATACCCATATCGACGACCACCATACGGTTGAAGACGTCGGCATCACGCTGGGCCAGGCGGTTGCGCAGGCCATCGGCGACAAGAAGGGCATCCGCCGCTATGGCCATGCCTACGTGCCGCTCGACGAGGCGCTCTCGCGCGTGGTGATCGACTTCTCGGGCCGTCCGGGGCTCGAGTTCCACGTGCCGTTCACGCGCGCGCGCATCGGCACGTTCGACGTCGACCTGTCGATCGAATTCTTCCGCGGCTTCGTCAATCACGCCGGCGTGACGCTGCATATCGACAATCTGCGCGGCCTGAACGCACATCACCAGATGGAAACCGTGTTCAAGGCCTTCGGCCGCGCGCTGCGCCAGGCCGCCGAGCTGGATGAGCGTCAGGCGGGCAAGATTCCGTCGACGAAGGGCAGCCTGTAAGCGGTATCCGAGATGAAAACTTCAATTGCGATTGTGGATTATGGGATGGGCAACCTGCGTTCGGTGGCCCAGGCGCTGAAGCAGGCCGCGCCGGAAGCCGACGTGCAGATCGTCGAGCAACCGGAAGCGATCCGCGCAGCCGACCGCGTCGTGCTGCCGGGTCAGGGCGCGATGCCCGACTGCATGCGCAGCCTCGCGGAGTCGGGCCTGCAAGATGCCGTGCTTGAAGCCTCGCGCACCAAGCCGCTGATGGGCGTGTGCGTGGGCGAGCAGATGCTGTTCGACTGGAGCGCCGAGGGCGACACGAAGGGCCTCGGCCTGCTGCCGGGCAAGGTCGTGCGCTTCGCGCTGGAAGGCCAGGTGCAGGACGACGGCTCGCGCTTCAAGGTGCCGCAGATGGGCTGGAACCGCGTGCGTCAAACCCGCGCTCACGCGCTGTGGGACGGCGTGCCCGACGAAAGCTTCTTTTATTTCGTGCACAGCTACTATGTCGTGCCGGCCGACGCGGCTCATACGGTCGGCGAAACGCCTTACGGCGCGGCCTTTACCTCGGCGGTGGCGCGGGATAACATCTTCGCCACCCAATTTCACCCGGAAAAGAGCGCCGCAGCGGGCTTGCGCGTCTATCGCAACTTCGTCCACTGGAACCCGTAATTCACGCGCGGCGTTGCCGGCTCGGATCACCCAGGTCAGTCCTGCAAGCGTTGTGTGCGCCCGAAGCCGATTTACATCAGCAAGGCCGCCGAAAGAGTTGTACTAAACTAGCGCAACGGCGTCGGATCGGGCCTTTCCCGACCGTTGCCGGCTGATTTCAACCACATTCCCAGACATCACCCGATTGCTATGCTGCTGATTCCGGCCATCGATCTCAAAGACGGTCACTGCGTACGCCTGAAACAAGGCGATATGGACCAGGCGACGATTTTCTCCGAGGAACCAGCGGCCATGGCCCGACATTGGGTCGAGCGCGGCGCGCGGCGTCTGCACCTCGTCGATCTGAACGGCGCGTTCGCAGGCAAGCCGAAGAACGAAGACGCGATTCGCGAGATCATCGCGGAAGTGGGCGACCAGATCCCCGTGCAGCTGGGCGGCGGCATCCGCGACCTCGACACCATCGAGCGCTACCTCGACGACGGCCTCTCGTACGTGATCATCGGTACGGCGGCGGTCAAGAACCCGGGCTTCCTGCAGGAAGCTTGCACGGCGTTCGGGGGCCATATCATCGTCGGGCTCGACGCCAAGGACGGCAAGGTCGCCACCGACGGCTGGAGCAAGCTCACGGGCCACGAAGTCGTGGACCTCGCGCGCAAGTTCGAGGACTACGGCGTCGAGTCGATCATCTACACCGACATCGGCCGCGACGGCATGCTGCAGGGCATCAATATCGAAGCGACGGTGCGCCTCGCGCGCGCGGTGAAGATTCCGGTCATCGCGAGCGGCGGCCTCTCGAATCTTGCCGACATCGACGCGCTCTGCGAAGTCGAGGACGAAGGCGTCGAAGGCGTGATCTGCGGCCGAGCGATCTACTCGGGCGATCTCGATTTTGCCGAGGCGCAAACGCGCGCAGACAGCCTGCGCGAATCGGACGACGCTTGAAGCGTCGCGTGGACGGGGCCTCCCGAGCGGAGGCCGAGTCCTGCGGGGCTTTTGGAGTCCTTTTTGGTCCGTTGGGTCCTTCGGGTCCTTTCGGGTCCTTCGGGGGCCCCGGTGCGACCGGCAAGGGCGGGCCGCGCGCCGTCGGCGGCGAGTCGCCGCTCCTGGCCGCTTGTTCGCCGGCTAATTTCGCGATAACCGCTATCGCGCGACAATGGGCGTAGCTGCTGCGGTCCCGGCACGCCCCGGAATATCGGCAAGATCATGGCTCTACCCAAACGCATCATCCCCTGTCTCGACGTGACTGCCGGACGGGTCGTCAAGGGCGTCAACTTCGTCGAGCTGCGCGACGCGGGCGACCCCGTCGAAATCGCGCGCCGCTACGACGACCAGGGCGCCGACGAGCTCACCTTCCTCGACATCACGGCCACCTCGGACGGGCGCGACCTGATCCTGCCGATCATCGAAGCGGTGGCCTCGCAGGTCTTCATCCCGCTGACGGTGGGCGGCGGCGTGCGCGCCGTCACCGACGTGCGGCGCCTGCTGAACGCGGGCGCCGACAAGGTCGGCATGAATTCGTCGGCGGTGGCCAATCCGCAGCTCGTGCGCGATTCCGCCGATAAATACGGCTCGCAGTGCATCGTCGTCGCCATCGACGCGAAGCGCACCTCGGCGCCGGGCGAAGCGCCGCGCTGGGAAGTCTTCACGCACGGCGGCCGCAAGGCCACCGGCATCGACGCCGTCGAGTGGGCGCGCAAGATGGCCGAGTTCGGCGCGGGCGAAATCCTGCTCACGAGCATGGATCGCGACGGCACCAAGAGCGGCTTCGACCTCGCCCTCACGAGCGCGGTGTCCGACGCCGTGCCGATTCCCGTGATCGCCTCGGGCGGCGTGGGCGGTCTGCAAGATCTCGCGGACGGCATCGTCAAGGGCCATGCCGACGCCGTGCTGGCGGCGAGCATCTTCCACTACGGCGAGCACACGGTTGGCGAGGCCAAGCGCTTCATGGCCGATCAGGGCATTTCGGTGAGGATGTGACGCCATGAGCAATGCACAAACCCACGACATCGCGAAGGCCGGCTGGCTCGACAAGGTCAACTGGGACGCTAACGGCCTCGTGCCCGTGATCGCGCAGGAAGCCACGACCGGCGACGTGCTGATGTTCGCGTGGATGAACCGCGAAGCGCTGGCCAAGACGGTCGAGCTGCGCCGCGCGGTGTACTTTTCGCGCTCGCGCCAGCGCCTGTGGTTCAAGGGCGAGGAGTCGGGCCACGTGCAGCACGTGCACGACATTCGCCTCGACTGCGACGAGGACGTCGTGCTGCTCAAGGTCGAGCAGGTGTCGAACATCGCGTGCCACACAGGCCGTCACTCGTGCTTTTTCCAGCAATTCGAAGGCACCGTCGACGAAGGCCGCTGGGTCGCCGTCGATCCCGTGCTGAAAGACCCCGAACACATCTACAAATGACGCAACTGAACACCAACGACACCCTGCTGCGCCTCGCGGCGGTGATCGATAGCCGCAAGGGCGGCGACCCGGACGCTTCCTACGTCGCGCGCCTGTTCCACAAGGGCGACGACGCGGTGCTCAAGAAGGTGGGCGAAGAGGCGACCGAAGTCGTGCTGGCCGCGAAGGACGTGCGTCAGGGCGGCGCGCCGAAGGCGCTGGTCGGCGAAATGGCCGATCTGTGGTTCCACTGCCTCGTCACGCTCTCGCACTTCGACTTGAGCCCCGCCGACGTGCTGGCGGAGCTGGAGCGCCGTGAGGGGCTCTCGGGCCTCGAGGAGAAGGCGCTGCGCAAGAGCCGCGAGCGCGAAGAAAACGGCGAATGACGCTGCGGGACTGAATTCGGGCCGCGGATTCGGGTCGAATTTTTGGGTCGAGTCATCTGACCGATACTGGCCCAGGTGACGCACGCGAGGCGTACGTCACCGCCGACCTAACTGGAGATGCCGCACATGTCCACACCCGGCGATTACCCGCCTCCTGCCTACCGCGCCCCGGAGCGAGATCCGCTCGACGCGGATCGTCTGCGTAGCCTTCGCACCCTTACGCACGTGCTCTACGGGCTCTACGCGATCTTCTTGCTAACGGGTGGCGTGACCGTGCTCGTGGCGATCATCATCAACTACATCAAGCGCGACGAAGCGGCGGGCACGCCCTACGAGCAGCACTTCACGTGGCAGATCCGCACCTTCTGGCTCGGGCTCGCCGGCACGCTGATCGGCGGCGCACTCTTCGTCGTCGTGATCGGTATTCCGATTTTGTGGGCTGTCGGAATCTGGACGTTGTACCGTATCATCAAAGGCTGGCTGTACCTGTACGACAACAAGCCGTTGTCCGATCCACGCGCGTGGTTCTGACGCCGCGGCAGATTGGGACCGTGCGCGGAACCCGACACGTTTTCTCCTCATACGGCGGCCCAGGAGCACCATGAGTCACGACCGCAGCACCTGTCTCTTTTGCAAGATCGCCGACGGCCTGATCCCCAGCACGCGTGTCTATGAAGACGACGAGTTCATCGCGTTCCGGGACATTCGGCCTGCAGCACAAACTCACGTGCTGGTGATTCCGCGCCAGCATATCCCTACCCTCGCGGACTGTGGCGAAAACGAAGCCCCGCTGCTTGGTAGAATGTTTGTATTGGTCGCGCGGCTGGCCAGGGATCTGGGCGTGTCCTACACGGGTGGCGAGACCGGCTATCGCACGGTGGTGAACACGGGGCCAGGCGGCGGCCAGGAGGTCTATCACCTGCACGCGCATCTGCTGTCTGGACCGCGTCCGTGGCAGCGCATGGGATAGGCCGGGCGCCTGCGCGACAACGGCAAGACGGCGGAATGCCAGGGGCGGCTGAAAAAGGGCACGTTGCCATGCAGCCGAAATACCTTGCAGTTACCATACCGGGCACGCAGCCCGGCAACCCGCCAGGCGCGCCAGGCATGGTGCCACGCCGGGCCAGTCGATCGGCACGGGCGTCAAGAAGCGCGTTCGCGCGACACGGTTTTTTCGCTACGCATGAGGCGTGGCAACGGGGTTAAGGAGAGTTTTGATCATGGGTTCGTTGAGCATTTGGCACTGGCTGATCGTGTTGTTGATCGTGGCGCTCGTCTTCGGTACGAAGAAGCTGCGCAATATCGGCAGCGATCTGGGTGGCGCGGTGAAGGGTTTCAAGGAAGGCATGCGCGAGGGCGAGGAGTCCGGCGCCGATCCGCAAAAGCGCGAGCTGCCGAACAACGGCGGCACCGTCGATGTCGACGCCAAGGACAAGACCCCGCGTTCGAACGACTTCCGCTAAGCGCGGCAGCCGTTATTTCCCGCCCCAAGGCTGACGGAAAGCTTCATTCATGCTCGATCTGGGTCTAACCAAGATGGCGCTGATCGGCGTCGTCGCGCTGGTCGTTCTCGGACCGGAACGGCTGCCGCGCGTCGCGCGTACGGCCGGCGCCCTGTTCGGCCGCGCGCAGCGCTATATCAACGACGTCAAGGCGGAAGTCACGCGCGAGATCGAACTGGATGAGTTGCGCCGCATGAAGGGCGAATTCGAACAGGCCGCGCAAAACGTCGAGAAGACCGTTCACGATAACCTGCACAAGCAGGAGACCGAGCTGAACGAGGCCTGGAACGTTGGCACGGGCGGGGCGCCCAGCATCGCGGGCGGCGCCGCTTCGGACCCGGCGCAAGGCAACGCGTTCGGGATGTCCGGCACGGCCGACGCTTCGGGCGTCACGTCATGGCGCTCGAGTAACGCGTCTAACGCAACCGGCGGCAAACGCAAGAACTGGCGCGTGAAGCAAACGGCAACGCCCACGTGGTACAAACGCGCGACGCAGCGACGCACGCGCGTGCAATCGGGTGCCGCGCGCGTCGCGCAGCACACGCCGGCCAGCTTGCGCCGTCCCACGCGCTTCTTCTGATGCTCCGATACCGCAGTCGAGTCTGAACTTGTCCATCTCCAACCCCCGAGGGCCGGTGTGAGCGACCCCCAACAAAGACAGGACGAGGGCACTGAAGAGACCTTCATCTCGCACCTCGTCGAGCTGCGCGACCGCATTATTCGCGCGGGCATTGCCGTGATCGTCGTGTTCGTCGGGCTCGTGTACTGGGCGCCCGACATCTTCAGGCTGCTCGCCCGCCCGTTGATGCAGAACCTGCCGCGCGACGGCAAGATGATCGTCACCGACGTGACCGGCTCGTTCTTCGTGCCGATGAAGGTGACCATGCTCGTCGCTTTCGTGATCGCCTTGCCGGTCGTGCTCTATCAGATCTGGGCATTCGTGGCGCCGGGCCTCTATCAGCACGAAAAGAAGCTGGTCGGGCCGCTGGTGGCGAGCAGCTATACGCTGTTCCTGTGCGGCATGGCGTTCGCGTATTTCGTGGTGTTTCCCACCATCTTCCGCGTGATGGCGCATTACAACGCGCCGCTCGGCGCGGAGATGACCACCGATATCGACAATTACCTGAGCTTCGTGCTCACGATGTTTCTCGCGTTCGGTGTGACCTTCGAAGTGCCGATCGTCGTCGTGCTGCTCGTGCGCATGGGCGTGCTGACGGTCAAGAAGCTCAAGGAGATTCGTCCCTATGTGATCGTCGGCGCGTTCATCGTTGCCGCGGTCGTCACGCCGCCGGACGTGTTTTCGCAACTCATCCTCGCGCTGCCGCTGATCGTGCTGTACGAGGCGGGGATTATCGCGGCCAGACTCTTCATCGGGACCGGCGAGAAGAAGGCGGTCGACGAGACCGAGGCAACGAGCTGACGGGACGCACCAAAGGCACGCGGGCCCGAAGCCGCTAAAGTCCAAAAAGAAAGGCCGCGAACGGTGACGTTCGCGGCCTTTTTTGCTTTCTGTTGCTCGCGCTTCACTTCGCGGCGCAGGCGAGGGCGAGGGCGCCAGTCAGCGAAGACGCGCTGACGGCAACGTGAGCGGTGAGCCCACGTCGCGCGCGTGCCGGTCAACCTCCGTCGTCGTCGCCTTCTTCGTCCTGGTTCGCGGGCTGCTTCGGCGGCGGCGGGCGCTTGCCGATCATCACGTCGAGGTCCATGTCCTTGTTCTTGCGCACGAGGTGGACCTTGGCGCTGGTACCCGGCTTGATCTGCGCGATGACGTTCAGCAGACGTGTGGTGTCGGTGATCGCTTCGCCGTTCACCGCGGTCAGGACGTCGCCCGGCTTGATGCCGGCCTTGTCGGCGGGGCCGCCCTGCAGCACGCCCGCGACGATCGCGCCCGACTTCTGGTTCAGCCCGAACGACTCGGCGATCTCGGGCGTCACGTCCTGCGGCTCCACGCCGATCCAGCCGCGCGTGACCGAGCCCGTCGTGATGATGCTCTCCAGCACGCTGCGCGCCGTGGAGACGGGAATGGCAAAGCCGATGCCGAGCGAGCCGCCCGAGCGCGAATAGATGGCCGTGTTAATGCCGAGCAGATTGCCGTTGACGTCGACGAGCGCGCCGCCCGAGTTGCCCGGGTTGATGGGCGCGTCGGTCTGGATGAAGTTCTCGAAGGTGTTGATGCCGAGGTGATTGCGCCCGAGCGCGCTGATGATGCCCATCGTCACGGTCTGGCCCACGCCAAACGGGTTGCCGATGGCGAGCACGACGTCGCCCACGCGCGCCTGATCCATGCGTCCGAGCGTGATGGTGGGCAGATTCGGCAGGTTGATCTTGAGCACGGCGAGATCGGTCTCAGGGTCGATGCCGATCACCTTCGCGTTGGTGGTGCGGCCGTCGGAGAGCGCGATTTCAATCTGATCCGCGCCGTCGATCACGTGCTGGTTCGTTAGAATGTAACCGTCCGGACTGACAATGACGCCCGAACCGAGGTTCGCCGCAGGCTGTTCCTGCTGCTTGCGGTTGTTATTGGGATTGCCGAAAAAGTAGCGGAATAGCGGGTCGTTCTGGCGTGGGTCGGGCGGCAGCGACCCGTCCTTGCTCGAGAATACGTTGACGACCGCGGGCATCGCCTTCTGGGCCGCGTCCGCATAGGAGCCTTGTGCGGGGCCGCCGCCAATGCCCGGCGCCACCTCCCGCAGGGCAACGATCGGTTCCGCGAGCTGCTTGCCGAGTTGCCCCTGATGCTGGAGCCATTGCGGCTTGAGCGTCGCGATGATGAACATCAACGCCAGCAGGACCGTCACCGCCTGGGCGAAGAACAGCCAAAAGCGTCTAAGCATCTGAAGATTAGAGGATTATATGGATCGGATCGAACTGGAATTGTATCTGAACAATCTTCTGGAATCCGCGCGGTTCAAGGACTACTGCCCGAATGGCCTGCAGGTGGAGGGGCGGCGGCGCGTGGAGAAGATCGCGACCGGCGTCACGGCCTCGCTTGCCTTCCTCGAAGCGGCGCTGGAGTGGGGCGCCGACGCCGTGCTCGTGCACCATGGCTATTTCTGGCGCAACGAGCCGCCGCAGATCACGGGGCGCAAGTACCACCGCCTGAAAGCGCTGCTTGCCAACGACCTCAATCTGTTTGCCTACCATCTGCCGCTCGATTGCCATCCCGAGCTGGGCAATAACGCGCAGTTGGGCGCCAAAATGGGCTGGATCGGCGAAAAACGCTTCGGCGACCAGGATCTCGGCTGGATGACCACGCTGCCCATGCCGATCACGCTCGCGCACTTCACGGCGCAGGTCGAGCGGACGCTGGGCCGCACACCGCTCGTGCTCGGCGACCCCGATTGGGAGCTGCGCCACGTGGCATGGTGCACGGGGGCGGCGCAAGGCCTCTTCGATGCGGCGATCGAGGCGGGCGCCGATGTCTACCTGACCGGCGAGATCTCGGAGCCGACCACCCATACCTCGGCCGAGAGCGGCGTGGCGTTCCTTGCCGCGGGCCATCACGCCACCGAGCGGTTTGGCGTGCAGGCGGTGGGCGCGCACCTGGCGGAGGCGTTCGACATCGAGCATCTTTTCATCGATATCCACAATCCCGTTTGAGCGGGGTGGTTTGAGCGGCGCAATCGAGCGACCGGCTGCCTTGATGCTTCGCCCGATTGACTCGCGGCGAAGCGCATCGGTGTGTCTTATTCAGTGGGCATTTACAACATGAAAAGAAAATGGCCCCGTTTTCTGGGGGAAAACCCCGAGTTATCAAGGACTTCGCCCGCTTTTTGGCGAACGCCCCTTGTAAATGCCAACTCCATTCGCGCAAACTAGCGTTCGGCAGCACCGCGGGAAAGCTGGCGTGACGGAAAAATCCAACTCAGAAGTGGGGCGATGTGATGCGAGACAATGAGAACGACCGCGTCGATGGCAGCCGCCGTACCTGGCTGATTGCGACGTCCGTAGCAGGTGGCATAGGAGGCGTTGCCACTGTCGTACCCTTCGTAGCTTCGTTTGCACCATCAGAAAAAGCCCGCGCTGCCGGCGCGCCGGTCGAAGTCGACATCACGGGACTCGAACCCGGCTCGATGATGACCGTGGCCTGGCGCGGCAAGCCCGTGTGGATCCTGAACCGCACCGAGCGGATGCTGGCCGATTGCAAGAAGGCCGACCCCGAGCTGGCGGACCCGAACTCCGAGCATCCGTTCTCCATGCCGATGCCGGATTACTGCAAGAACGAATTCCGCTCGCGCGCCGAGCACCAGAACATCCTCGTGGCTGTGGCCGTGTGCACGCATCTGGGCTGCACGCCCACGCCGCGCTTCCAGGAGGGCCCGCAGCCCAACTTGCCCGACGACTGGCCCGGCGGCTTCCTGTGCCCGTGCCACGGCTCCACCTACGATCTCTCCGGCCGCGTGTTCAAGAACAAGCCCGCGCCGCAGAACCTCGACATCCCCCGCTACATGTTCACGTCCCCGACGCAGATCGTGATCGGCAAGGACGAACAAGGAGAAGCGTGATGGCCACGGGACACGAAAAGGAAGTGGACACGACGAGCGCGTCTTCGGGGCTGACCGGCTGGATCGACAAGCGCTTTCCGATGACGTCGACCTGGAAAGCGCACGTCTCCGAGTACTACGCGCCGAAGAACTTCAACTTCTGGTACTTCTTCGGCTCGCTCGCGCTGCTGGTGCTGGTGAACCAGATCGTCACCGGCATCTTCCTCACCATGAACTACAAGCCCGACTCGACGCTCGCGTTCGCGTCGGTCGAGTACATCATGCGCGAGGTGCCGTGGGGCTGGCTGATCCGCTACATGCACTCCACGGGCGCTTCGATGTTCTTCGTGGTCGTGTATCTGCACATGTTCCGCGGGCTGCTGTACGGTTCGTACCGCAAGCCACGCGAGCTCGTCTGGATCTTCGGCTGCGCGATCTTCCTGTGCCTGATGGCCGAAGCGTTCTTCGGCTATCTGCTGCCGTGGGGCCAGATGTCGTTCTGGGGCGCGCAGGTGATCGTGAACCTGTTCTCGGCGATTCCCTTCATCGGCCCGGACCTGTCGCTGTGGATCCGCGGCGACTACGTGGTTTCGGACGTCACGCTCAACCGCTTCTTCGCCTTCCACGTGATTGCGATCCCGCTCGTGCTGATCGGGCTCGTGATCGCCCACGTCGTGGCGCTGCATGAAGTGGGCTCGAACAATCCCGATGGCATCGAGATCAAGGAGAAAAAGGACGCGAACGGCATTCCGCTCGACGGCATCCCGTTCCACCCGTACTACTCCGTGCACGACTTCATGGGCGTGTGCATCTTCCTGATGATCTTCGCGGCGATCATCTTCTTCGCGCCGGAGATGGGTGGCTACTTCCTCGAAGCCAACAACTTCATCCCGGCCAACCCGCTGCAGACGCCGCCTGAGATCGCGCCGGTCTGGTACTTCACGGCGTTCTACGCGATGCTGCGCGCCACGACCGACCCGTTCAAGATCGTGCTGATGATCGTGATCGCGCTGCTCGGCCTGCTTGCACTCGTGCGCGCGCGCGGCAAGTGGCGCGCGGGCCTGCCGGTGCTGGCGATACTCGTGGTCCTCGCGATGGCCTTCACGGAGTCGAAGTTCTGGGGCGTCGTGGTGATGGGCACGGCGGTGATCTCGCTCTTTTTCCTGCCGTGGCTCGACCGCGCGCCGGTGAAGTCGATCCGCTACCGGCCGATGTTCCACAAAGTGTTTCTCGCGATCTTCGTTTTCGCGTTCCTGACGCTTGGGTTCCTCGGCACCCGGCCGCCATCGCCGGCGGCGACGCTGATCGCCCAGATCTGCGCACTCGTCTATTTCGCATTCTTCCTCGGCATGCCTTTCTGGACGCGGCTTGGCACCTTCAAGCAGCCGCCCGAGCGCGTGAAGTTCAGGCCCCATTAATCAAAGAGCGAGGAAGACATGATGATGAAATCTCTCTTTTCGACGCTCGCACGGGCAACAGGCACGGGTGTCGCCGGATTGGCGCTGGCATGCGCGATGGGTTTGGGGGTGGGATCGGCGCTTGCGCAGGAAAACATTCCGCTCGACCGCGCACCCGATAACGGGGAAAATCTTGCTTCGCTGCAACATGGCGCGCAATTGTTTGTAAACTATTGCCTGAATTGCCATAGTGCGAACCTGATGCGCTACAGCCGGCTGGAAGCGATCGGCATCCCGCAGAAGCAGATCGAAGATAATCTGCTGTTCACGACGGACAAGGTCGGCAACACGATGTCCATCGCGTTGCGCCCGGACGACGCCAAGGCGTGGTTCGGCGTGGCGCCGCCGGACCTCTCCGTGGAGGCGCGCGCGAAAGGGCGCGACTGGCTGTACACGTATCTGCGCAGCTTCTACCGCGACGACACGCGTCCGACCGGCTGGAACAACATGGTGTTCGAGAACGTGAGCATGCCCAATGTGCTCTGGCAACTGCAGGGTGTGCGCACGGCGAAGTTCGAAGACATGACGGACGAGGAAACGGGGGAAAAGATCCACCGTTTTGTAGGGTACCAACAGGTCACACCGGGGAAGCTTTCACCGGTGGATTATGATTCTGCTGTGGCCGACCTCGTTGCATACCTTGGCTGGATGGCCGAGCCGGAGCAGAAAACCCGCAAGCAGCTTGGAGTCTGGGTGCTCCTGTTCCTCGGCGTTCTGAGCTTTTTCGCGTGGCGACTGAACGCCGCGTACTGGAAAGATATCAAATAATCACGTCCTGACCGACGTGGGGCCGGTGCGACGAGACACCGCCTGACAGTCTTGCGACAGTCAGACGGTGTTTTTGCCCGCCGGCCTTTTGGGTTTATTGAGGAAATGTAAATCATGATGGTTCTGTACTCCGGCACTACCTGCCCGTTCTCCCAGCGCTGCCGGCTGGTGTTGTTCGAAAAGGGCATGGACTTCGAAATCCGCGACGTCGACCTGTTCAACAAACCGGAAGACATCGCCGTGATGAATCCGTACGGTCAGGTGCCGATTCTGGTCGAGCGCGACCTGATCCTGTACGAATCGAACATCATCAACGAGTACATCGACGAGCGCTTCCCGCACCCGCAGCTGATGCCGGCTGACCCGGTCCAGCGTGCCCGCGCGCGCCTGTTCCTGCTCAACTTCGAAAAAGAGCTGTTCGTGCACGTGAGCACGCTCGAAAACGAGAAGGGCAAGGCGGCCGAGAAGAACCACGAGAAGGCGCGTCTCGCAATCCGCGACCGCCTCACGCAGCTCGCGCCGATCTTCCTGAAGAACAAGTACATGCTGGGCGAAGAGTTCTCGATGCTCGACGTCGCGATCGCGCCGCTGCTGTGGCGTCTGGATCACTACGGCATCGAGCTGTCGAAGAACGCCGCGCCGCTCATGAAGTACGCCGAGCGTATCTTCAGCCGTCCGGCCTATATCGAAGCGCTGACGCCTTCGGAAAAGGTGATGCGCCGCTAAGCCGGTGTTGTAACAGGAGGCGGCGGCCACGGGCTGTTCTGCTGGCTGTGCCGCCTCGTCAGAGGATTGTTGATGCAAGAGATTTCCACCAAGCCGTACCTGCTGCGCGCGCTGTACGAGTGGTGCACCGACAACGGCTTCACGCCGCATATCGCGGTGCGGGTCGACAACCGTACGCGCGTGCCGCGCCAGTTCGTGCGCGACGGCGAGATCGTGCTGAACATCAGCTTCGAGGCGACGAGCCAGCTGCAGATGGGCAACGAGATGATCGAGTTCCACGCCCGTTTTTCCGGCAAGTCGCACAAGATCGAGGTGCCCGTGTCGAACGTGCTCGCGATCTACGCGCGCGAGAACGGCCAGGGCATGGCGTTCCCGGTCGACGCGCCTCCCGGCGATGCCGATGACGTGCTGCCTTCCGCGCAGGAGCATGACGAAGACGCGGTGCCCGTTGCTGCGGATGTGACGGATGAGGCATCGACGCCGGAGCCGGCAGTCTCGGCGCCCGAGAAGGACAAAGGCGACGACGGTGCAGCGAAGGGCGGAAAGGGCCACCTTAAGATCGTGAAATGAAGTAGAATAGCGGGCTACGCCGGCTTAGCTCATCTGGTAGAGCAGTTGATTTGTAATCATCAGGTGGCGGGTTCGAGTCCTGCAGCCGGCACCAAATGCATCGAAAACGGGTTACAGCTCATGCAGCTGTAACCCGTTTTTCGTTGGGAGCTAGTGGCTTCGCTAGCGTCTCCCGCCGAGGCTCTCGATCAGCGCAATCTCTTTCTCTCCCAACCCATACGCCGCGTAAAGCACAAAATCGATCTCCTGCGCTAGCGCCTCGCATTGCGCTCGATTGCCCGATTGGTTCAACTGCAGCAATACGTCCACCATGCGCACGATTTCCGCCCGCACTCCCGCGTCCGCAGGCACCGGCAATGCGTCGATCATCGCCTTGGTGAACGCCACGCCGCCGTTATAGCTCGACGCCCCAAAGCGTGCGCGCGTGACAAATCCCGCGAGCGGACAATTGAGCACCGCGGCCGCGAATTTCAGCAGATTCTCATCGTCGGAGCACAGGATCAGGGTTGTCTTGCCGGGGATCGTATCGCCGGCGAGATCGAGTGTCGCGTGCAGATGCGTGAGGCCTTTCACGATCACCTTTTTTGCGTCCGCCCTTGTGCGGTAGCTATTCGCAAAGGTTGCTGCGAAACGCGAACGCTCGACCGTAGGCTGCGCGTAGCGGCGACCGAGATAGGTCATCGGCTTGCTGTGCCAGCGCGAGGCGTAACGGCCCAACGTGCCGGTGTTGACCACGCGATAGTGACGACGCGCGTCGAAACCCTCTTGCGCTTCATCGATCAACGGCGCGAGCCGGTAAGCGTCTGATGTCGCGCACGCGTTCTCGCAGCGCAGCAGCGAGCCCAGCGCTGGGTGCGCGCGTATGAGTCGCTGGACGAACGCGTAGTGGGGCGAGAGCAGCGCATCGAGCGCCCACGGCGCTTCCAGGTCGCGTTTGCGCACACGCGCGAGCGGCGTCAGCGTTGTGCCTTCGAGGCGAGCCGTTTCTATGCAGTCCGTACCGGACTTGCGATAAACGGTCACGATCGAATCGACCATCGCGCGTTCGAACACATCGCGGCCCAGCGCGACGACGCGTGCGATCTTCTCGAGATGGTGCGAGCGGAACGCGGCGCCGAAGGGCTTCGCGAGCCATTTGTCGGGCGTGAGGAAGGCCATCGTCCCGTGTGGTGCGGTGAGCGCGAGGCCCAGTTCCATGAAGACGATGTAGAGGTCCCAGTTGCCGCGCGCGCTCGGCCAGCGCTGGGTGAGTGCTTCACGCAGCGGCTTCTGGCCTTCGTTGATCATGCGTTCGGAATCGATGTAGGGCGGGTTGGCAATCACGGCATCGAAGCCCTTGGACGCGTGATCGCCGACGAAAATCGCGGGGAATTCGCGTTGCCATTCGAAGGCGTCAGACCCGGCCGCGGGGGCAACGCGCGGCGCGGTATCGGCAGGCGTAGAGTCCTCCCGTTCTGCATCGAAAGCGATGCAGGACAGCGCGGCGTTGCCCTGCTTCAAATGGGCTTTGAGATTCGGTAGCGTGGCGAAAGCACCTTCGTCGTCGTACGCGGCATGCGCGAGCAATTCGAACGCGAGGCGCAGGCGTGCCAGGCCGAGCGCTTGAGCATCGATATCCACGCCGAAGAGGTTGCATTCGACGATCGCGCGCTTCTCGCGATATAGCGCGGCGTCGATGCGCAGTTGCTGTGCACGCGTGCCGTCATTGGCACGTTCGACGACAAGGCGGTCCTCCAGCGCTTCGAGACGCAATCCCGCGAGTGCATGATCTTCCCGATCGTCGAACAACCCGAGCCGCGATTTGATCGCGAGCAATTCGTCCAGTGCGGAAGCGAGCAGATGCCCGGTGCCCACAGCCGGGTCGCACACGCGCAACGCAGCGAATATCGCGCGTGCTTCTTCGCGATCCCTGATTGATTCGGATAGCTGATCGATGGTCGTGCAATGCCAGCCCTGGACGCGATTGAAGCGCCCAAGCACCGCGCCCGCGACGGCTTCGCGCGCAAGGAACATGGCGATGCTGCCCGGCGTGTACCATGCGCCGTCGCGGTAGCCATTGAGCTTTTCGAAGACGAGGCCGAGCGTCGCGGCGTCGACGCGCTTTTTGTCTGTGCGCGCGTTTGCGTCCGCATTCGCGTCGAACCCGAACTCGAACGCATCGAGGAAATCAAGCAGCTCAGTGGCCGTATTGCGCGCGTGAGGGGGCAGCGCGGAATCGAGCGAGCCGAGTGTGATCGCATGCTCCACGAGATCCGCGGGCTCGAACGTCGAGCCATCAAAGCGCGGCAAATGCGGGTGGCGACGCGGCGTCCCGCCTTCAGCCGCGCTATTGCCGAGTACTTCGCGGCAGAGCGTATCGAGATCGGCGAATGTGGGAATGCGCTCGCTGCGCATGAAGGCATAGGTGGGGTCGCCGTCGTGCAGCACCAGCAGGCGCGCCTCCAACAGCTTGAGGAGCATGACGCGGCCGATCCAGGCGATGCAAAGCCGCAGCGCCGTGCGAAAGGTGAGCGCTTCTCGATCCAGCGCACAAGTCTGGTGGTGCGCGCTCGCCGTGTTCAACGTTCGCGCTTCGCTCGCTTCCATGCGAGCGATTGCCAGCTCGACAAGCGCGCCGGACCGGCGCTCATCGGGCGCGCAACGCGCAACGACAGTCTTGCCGCTTGCCACGCCTTCGTCCAGGCCGGCGATCCGCAGCAGCCCGGCGTAGAAGTCCGCGTCGAGTCCGGCGCGCCTCGCGCTCCTTGTGCTCGCGCTTCGTGGACCGGTGCTGCTCGCGCGTTTCGCACGACTAGTCTGATTCGTCTCTGCCATGTTCTGGTTTGTGCGCCCCTGCGCGGATTGCCGCTCATTTTACTGGCCATGCGCTGCCGTTCGTTCTATGCCGCTTGGCCTGTGCCATCGGGCTCGGGCCATTCGGCGTGGGTCATCTGGCGTGGACCATCGGGCCAGGGACATCTGGCTCGAACCATCCAGCCCGGTCGACATGCGGGCGGCACCGCGCGATGATGCCGGCATGCCGGTACGATGGACGTCCCGGCGCAACGCAGGGTCGTGCTCTGCTATATGATGGCGCCGCATATCGAGGCGCGCCGTCACGGCGAGCCGTTAAGCATCCGAATCCTATGACCGACTTTCCCACCTTGAGCTGGCCCGACACGGACGGCCCGCGCACCGTTCGCTGGCGTTCGGAGGCGGGCGTGCCGGCGCCCAGGCGCGTGGTCGTTGCCGACGACCGCACGACGGCCGACGCCGCCTACCGTCTCGCCTGCGAAGGCACCGCGCTGTTGTGGCGCGGCGACTACCAGAACGCGCGGCAACTGCTGCAAGCCATGGCGCGCCGCGCGGAGCACAAGCCGCGCAAGCCCGCCGCCGCGCCGAAGCCGGCGGCTACGCCGCTCGAGGCGTTTCATCTGCATCGCCAGGCGCAGGCGCAGCGTGCGCGCACGCTCGGCATGGTCCTGCTCCCGCTAGAAGGCGATTACTCAATCCCGCTGCGCCGCGCACCCGATGTCAAGCTCGCGTGCGAGCAGGCGTGGGGCGCGCCTGATGGGGCGCCTTCGGCGGTGTCGCTGCGCGAAGTTCTCGGCTTGATCGGCGCCTACGAATGGCGCAAGAAGGGCGTGGAGGTTCCCGCGCTGGGCGGTGCACGGATCCACCCCTGCTACGGTGTCTTTTCGCCGGTGCGCGGCGAGTACCTCGATCTGGTGGCGCGTGTGCCGTTGCCGTCGCTGGAACGGGCTTTTGATATCGGCACCGGTTCGGGCGTGATTGCCGCGGTGCTGGCCGCGCGCGGCGTGAAGCACGTCATCGCCACCGATCAGGACGCGCGAGCGCTGGCCTGCGCGCGCGAGAACCTCGCACAACTCGGCTATGGCGAACGCGTGGAAGTGATCGAGGCCGACTTGTTCCCGGCAGGGCGCGCACCGCTCGTGGTCTGCAATCCGCCCTGGGTGCCGGCGCGGCCGGCGTCGCCCATCGAATACGCCGTGTTCGATCCGGACAGCCGCATGCTGCGCGGTTTTCTCGCCGGCTTGAAGGACCATCTGGAGCCGGGCGGCGAGGGTTGGCTGATTCTCTCCGATTTTGCGGAGCACCTTGGCTTGCGCACGCGCGAAGCGCTGATGGAGATGATCGCCCAGGCCGGTCTAGAGGTAGCCGGGCGCGAAGACATCCGGCCGCGCCATCCCAAGGCGAGCGACCCCAACGACCCGCTTCACCGGGCGCGCGCGGCGGAACTCACGTCGCTGTGGCGTCTGAAGGTGCGTGCCGGGTCGTAAAGGGGTAAAGGGGGCAGAGGGGGCAAAGCGAGAATAAAGGCAAAGCCGCCGCATGCCGATTCGGGCGGCCAAAAAAGGAGATGGCCCGGCGAGGTGCCGGGCCCGCGACTGTGGCAGGCGCTGCCGCCTGCCCGAAAAGCCGCTTCCGCGGCGCGCTTCGACGGCCCTTGGCCAGCCGGGCCAGATCAGCCAGACTAGCCTGGGTAAGCCTCATCGACCCTAAGGCCGGCGAGCTTGAAGATCACCCTGAGCGTTTGCGGCTTGATGTCTCTGCGCGCTGCCAGCGCGGACATCACGAAATCGAGCACTTTGGCGTACTTCAGCAGGATCAGGCAGCTCTCGAGATCCGCCGCGCCGTCGCGCATTTCCTCAGCAAGCCGCAGCATCTCGACTGAGATGTCGCGGGCCATTTCCAGCTCCAGTTGCTGCTTTTCCGTCCACTCGGGCACTTCTACGAGCCTGGCCAGCAGTTCCTGAAATTTTTGCTCCGCATTACCGTCCGGTATCGTGTTCATTGCATGCCCCATGCAGGGTCGCGCAGCACCGTGCGTCATCGCGCAGCGGGGTCTGCGCCGTACCTGTGTCATCGCTTCCTGTGAACCCGGAGCGACCTCCCATGCGCGCATTCCCGGTCCGTCGCCGGTGAGTCGCGCCCCAAATTGGTCCTTTCTGGACGCGGCAGCACAGCGCCGCCGCGTCTCTTTTAATCAACCCCTCCCTGCCGTCCGGACGTGGGTCAGCGATCCGGACGCTTGAGTCTTCCAGCAGTACGACATTCGGGCCGTCCCCTCTGGACTGCGGCCTCTTTGAGCTTTTTACGTAAAATGTCAGATCTGGTTGCCTCGTTCCGTCGCCTTCCGCACGTTTCGGGGTAATTGACGCCCCTTTTTAGTGCCGCCCCGATGTCAAGCAAGACTTACGAAATCCGTCCGAACCAGTCGATCGAACTCCTGAAGGAGCTCCATATCCTGACGCGCGACGGCAAGATGAACCAGGACAGCCGCCGCAAGCTCAAGCAGGTCTATCACCTGTATCAGTTCATCGAGCCGCTGCTCAATGAGCTCAAGCAGGACGGCCACGACGTGACGCTCGTCGACCACGGCGCGGGCAAGTCGTATCTTGGTTTTATCCTGTACGACCTCTTTTTCAAGGAGCTGCGGGACAAGTCGCAGATCTTCGGCATCGAGACGCGTGACGAGCTCGTGCAGCGTTCGCGCGAGCTCGCGCAGCGGCTCGGCTTTCCCGGCATGTCGTTTCTCAATCTTTCGGTGGCCGATTCAATTACGTCCGCGCAACTGCCGCCCACGGTCGATATCGTCACGGCGCTGCATGCCTGCGATACCGCCACCGATGACGCCCTGCGCTTCGCGCTCAAGAAGCACGCGCGCTACATCGTCGTGGTGCCGTGCTGTCAGGCCGAAGTGGCGGGTGTGCTGCGCCGGAACAAGGGCAAGTCGCTCGGCCAGGCGCTCACGGAAATCTGGCGCCATCCGCTGCATACGCGCGAGTTCGGCAGCCAGATCACCAATGTGCTGCGCTGCCTGCAACTGGAGGCGCACGGTTATCAGGTGAGCGTGACGGAGCTGGTGGGCTGGGAGCACTCGATGAAGAACGAGCTCATCGTCGCGCAGTACAAGAATTTGCCGCGGCGCCGGCCCACGGAGCGTCTCAACGAGATCCTCGATACGTTCGGGCTTGCCGAGCTGCGCGAGCGCTTTTTCGTCGATGGCGACGATGCAGTCGAGCCGGCCGATACTTCGAGCGCAGGCTAGGGCCTGTTATCAGCGTGAACAGGCCCTGGGCGCTCATCCGGCAGCCTTCAAGCTTGCGATGAGGCTCAGTCCTCGTCGCGCTTCGCCATCCAGGCGCGCCAGCCGTCGAGGCCGAGGCGCCGCAGCGTTTCCTGATTGTGTTCGTAGATGTCGGCGGCGTCGGGGAACGCGTCCACGGCGCGCTCGATGCTGGCCTCGCGCAGGAGATGGAGGATCGGATACGGCGCGCGGTTCGTGTAGTTCTCGATGTCCTCGGGCTCGGTGCCTTCGAACTGGTAGTCCGGATGGAAGCTCGCAATCTGCAGCGTGCCTTCGAGACGCAGCTGGCCGAGCAGCAGGTCGGCGAAATGGAGCGCGTCGTTGTAGTCGAGGAAGTCGGCGAGTGCGTGCGGGAGGATCACCAGTGTCGTGTCGAGCTGCTCCGGGTCGGCATCCGCGAGGATGCGCAGTTCGGTTTCGAGGTCGGTGAGCACGCCTTCGAGGTCGGTCGCCTCGCTGATCGCGTAACGGATCTGGCCCTTCACGTGCACGCTCTTCGCGAATGGACAGAGATTCAGGCCGATCACGGCCCGCGTGAACCAATGGCGGGTGGCGGCGAGGATTTCTGCGTGGTCGGGCTGGGCGCCCGTTGCGCGGGGAGCGGCGGTGTCGGTCATGACGGCATTTTACCGGTGGCGGCGACGGCACCCGACGCCCCACACGCTGCATCGATCAGCAGTTTCGCCATGCGCGGCGCGGCGAGAATCGGCCCGCAGCCGGGCCCGTAGGTCTGGCTGGCCGCGTAGATGCCTTCGATCAGCAACGCGAGTTCGTCGGCGAGCGCGGCGGGATTGGCCGCATTGGCGGCGCGCACGAGCTCGCTTAGCCGCGCGACCAGCTTCGACTTGTTCGCGGTCACGCTTTGCCGCGCCGGATGCGTGGCGTCCGGAAACTCGGTCGAAACGTTGACGAACGGGCAGCCACGGTAGTCAGGCGCCGACGCACGCTGTGCGAGGTCCTCGAAATACTGGACCAGTTGCCTTCTCGGATCGCCGGGATGCTTCGCGATGCTCGCCTCGAAGCGTTCGAAGAAGCGCTCGTCACAGCGCTTCAAATACGCGACCACCAGATCGTCCTTCGACGAGAACTGCCGGTAGAGGCTCATCTTGTTGACGCCCGCGCGCTCGACCACGGCTTCGACGCCCACCGCGCGCACCCCTTCCCGATAGAACAATTCGTCCGCCGCGATCAGCAGGTGCTCCTGGGCGCGCGGCCCGGCCGTCTGGGTGCGCGCGCGGCTCGTGCGGCGCGCGGCGTCGGGTGCGGCGGAGCGGGGGGAGGCGGCGTCCTCGCGTTTGGGCAGATTGGACATTTTTGGCATCTCGTCATCGGGGTTACGCTTGACATGTTACCGAGCGGTCACTACTATCGCAACACACTTGTGACCGGTCGGTAACAATTCGTGCGGTCTGCGAGCTGGCAGGGCAGAAGAAACTCAACGAAGCGGGCTCCAGATGGAGCGACAGGAGCACGGATGAACTGGGCAGCGAGAATGGTCGGCGGGCGTTTTCACTACGGATGGCTCGTCGTGGCAGTGGTGTTCCTCGTGCTGCTGGCGGCCGCCGGCACGCGCGCGACGCCGAGCGTGATGATGGTGCCGCTCGAGCATCAATTCGGCTGGAGCCGCGCGACGATCTCGCTGGCGATTTCGGTGAACATCGCGCTGTACGGGCTCATGGGGCCGTTCGCGGCGGCCGCGATGCAGCGCTTCGGCGTGCGGCCCACGCTGCTCGCGGCGCTCGCAACGATGGCGGCGGGCGTGGCGCTTTCGGCGCTGATGACGCATCCGTGGCAGATGATCCTGATCTGGGGCGTGATGGTGGGCGGCGCGACGGGTGTCGCGGCGCTCTCGCTTTCGGCGACCGTCGTCACGCGCTGGTTCACCACGCATCGCGGTCTCGCGCTGGGCATTCTCACGGCGAGCTCGGCCACGGGGCAGCTCGTGTTCCTGCCGTTCCTCGCCGCGATCGCCGAGAAGCACGGCTGGCAGTCGGTGGTGCTGGTGGTCGCGGTGGCGGCTGCTGTCGTGCTGCCGCTCGTGGTGTTCCTGTTGCCGGAGCGGCCGGCCAGCATGCAGCTGCGCCCGTACGGCGAGCCGCATGACGCGCCCATCGCACCGCCGGCGCCGCAGCAAAATCCGATCAAGCTTGCGTTCGGCGCGCTCACATCGGCCAGCCGTACGCGCGATTTCTGGCTGCTGTTCTTCAGCTTTTTCATCTGTGGCGCGAGCACGAACGGCTACGTTGGCACGCACCTGATCGCCATGTGCGGCGACTATGGCATGACGGAAGTGCAGGGCGCTTCGCTGCTCGCGACGATGGGCATCTTCGACCTCTTCGGCACGACGCTCTCGGGCTGGCTCTCCGACCGCTTCAACGCCCGCGTGCTGCTGTTCTGGTACTACGGGCTGCGCGGCCTGTCGCTCATCTATTTGCCGCACGCGTTCGGGATCGACTTCTTTGGACTGCCGATCTTCGCCGTGTTCTACGGTCTCGACTGGATCGCGACCGTGCCGCCGACCGTGCGTCTTGCCACCGACGTCTACGGCAAGGAACGCGCGCCGATCATTTTCGGCTGGGTGGTTGCGGGCCACCAGCTGGGCGCGGCGTTCGCGGCTTTCGGCGCGGGCCTGCTGCGCTCGAGCCTCGGCACGTACACGGTGGCTTCGATGATCTCGGGCGGCCTTTGCCTGATCGCCTCGTTCCTGGTGCTGCGCATCAATCGCGGGCCGCGGGCGGTCGGCGTGCAGACGGCCTGAGGCGGGGCGAAGGCGCCAGGTGCGGGCGCGATCGGCACCCTCGGGCGCCGCGTCGCAGCCCGATATGCCGAAACGTCGAAGTCGATGCGGCACTTTCGATGCTCAAGCGCGTTTCACACGGCACAGGTATCCTGTTTGCCCCGGGCAAGCGCCCGCAACCTTCCAGGACAGACAAGGCATGACGAAGCACAAACCCGCACCGACAGCCGTGCCCATCCACGAACTGATTGCTGGCCGCTGGAGCCCGCGCGCCTATTCGAGCGAGCCCGTCTCGCGCGAGGCGCTGCACGCCGTGATCGAGGCCGCGCGCTGGGCGCCGTCGGGCTACAACCTGCAGCCGTGGCGCTTCATCGTATTCGACCGCTCGGCCGATGAAGTCGCGTTCAAGCGTGCCTTCTCGACGCTCGTGCCGTTCAACCAGCAATGGAATGCGCCCGCCCCGATCCTGATCGCGGTGACGGCGCAGACGCTCAACGCGAAGGGAGAAGTCAACCGCACGGCGCAGTACGACGCCGGCGCGGCGGCCATGTCGCTGGTGCTGCAGGCCCATGCGCTGGGACTGGCCGCGCACCAGATGAGCGGCTTCGACGTGAACGCGTTCCGCAAGGAATTCGCGCTGCCGAACGATGTGGAGCCGCTCGCGTTCATTTCGATCGGCCATTACGGCGACGCTGAAAAGCTCGATCCCGTGCTGCGCGAGCGCGAGAAGGCGGAGCGCACGCGCTCGGCGGTAGGCGAGATCGCTTACGCGAACGCGTGGAAGCAGCCGTTCAAGGGCTGAGGCTTGCTGTCCGCCGCTGATCGATGAAGCAAAGGCGGACGCAAACTCGACAATAAAGGCGCTGGCAAGCGCCGCAGCAGCAATGCAACAGAAGAGAAAACGCGCGGCACGAGCCGCGCGTTTTTTCCTTGCGGGGACGCATCACCGCCCATCGGTTGCCCCGCGCCGCGCTTTCGTGATACAAAGCCGGTCCTCCCAGCCTTCCTCCTTGCGCGCGTCCGCTGCGCGTCATTGCCATGACCCCGTTTTGCGCGATCGACTTCGGTACTTCCAATTCGGCCGTGGCGCTGCCAGGCGCCGCACCGGGCGAGGCCATGCGCCTCGCGCCCGTGGAAGGCACGCACACCACGCTGCCCACCTCGGTGTTCTTCAATACCGACGAGCACACCCGCGAATTCGGCCGCGCGGCGCTCGCCTCCTATATCGATGGCTTCGACGGGCGCCTCATGCGCTCGATGAAAAGCATCCTCGGCTCGCCGCTCGCGGAAAGCACGACGGATCTCGGTGATGGCAGCGCGATCCGCTACACGGAAATCATCGCGATCTTTCTGGATCACCTGAAGCGCAGCGCCGAGCGCTGCTCGGGAGCATCGATTACGCGAGCGGTGCTGGGCCGCCCGGTGTTCTTCGTCGACGAAGATCCGCGTGCCGACCAGCTTGCGCAGGACCAGCTCGAAGCGGCCGCGCGTTCCGTGGGTTTCAAGGAGATCGAGTTCCAGTACGAGCCGATTGCGGCGGCGTTCGACTACGAGTCGCGCCTGACCGATGAGGGCCTCGTGCTCGTGGCCGACATTGGCGGCGGTACCTCGGACTTTTCTCTCGTGCGTGTCGGGCCGCAGCGCATGACGCGTCTCCAGCGCAAGGACGACGTGCTCGCCCATCATGGCGTGCACGTGGCCGGCACGGATTTCGACCGCCGCGTGGAGCTGGCGACGATCCTGCGCGAGCTCGGCTACCAGTCGCTCGATCCGGAAGGGCGCGAGGTGCCGAACCGCGTCTATTTCGATCTCGCGACCTGGCACCTCATCAACACGGTCTATACCCCCAAGCGGGCGGCCGAGCTCAAGCTCATGCGCCACCTGTATTGCGACACCGCGTACCACGACCGCCTGATGCGCGTGGTCGAGTGGCGTCTGGGCCACGCGCTGGCCGCGCACGCGGAGGAAGCGAAGATTGGCGTGTCGGCGGGCGGGGAGACGATGATCGATCTGGAGCAGGTGGAAGCCGACCTGCGCCTCGCGTTCGACGACGCGCAGCTGATCGATGCCGGCCGCGAGGAAACGCGCCGCATCGTGCAGGCTGCACGCGACACCGTTCAGGCGGCCGGCGTGGCGCCGGGCGCGGTGAACGCGCTCTACTTCACGGGCGGCTCCACGGGCCTGCTGTTCCTGACTCAGGCGCTTGCCGAGGCCTTCCCGCAGGCGCAGCCCGTGTTCGGCGACCGCCTCGCCAGCGTGGCGACGGGGCTGGGCATTCACGCTCAGCGACTGTTCGGCTGAGCCTCTGCCGTCTCTCAGCAAAACCACCAGGCGATAAAAAACCCCACCTTCGAGAAGAAGCGTGGGGTTTTTCGGTAAGCTTGCCAGTCAGGACCAGAGGTTGGTGTCCCGACGGTCAGAGCCGACGATCAGAGCGGGTACTTAGACCGGCTTGATGTTTGCGGCTTGCTTGCCCTTCGGGCCCGTGCGGACTTCGAATTGAACCTTTTGGTTCTCTTGCAGCGTCTTGAAGCCGTCAACCTTGATTTCCGAGAAGTGCGCGAACAGATCTTCGCCACCGCCGTCCGGGGTGATAAAGCCAAAGCCCTTAGCGTCATTGAACCACTTGACGGTACCGGTTTCCATATTACTTTCCTAAAAATGAATGAAGGCCGAAGCCAAAGAGGTGCACGAAAATCAAGGAAGGGGGATGGGACCAGCCGGAGTACCGTTGATGGGCGAACTACGAAAGACCTATTCACACTCGCCGCTTGAAATCCTGCTCGGACTTTATACGGCTTATTGGCAGGAAGGTCAACTAGCACCCAGGGAATCTCCATATATTTTTACAGCGGGGTCGAAACAATGTCTTACAAAGCTTGCTAAGTCGCTGTTTTTTTTGTAGTGCCAGTCAATTTTTGACGCCTTTTGATGGTGCAACCGTTAAACTACGCGCCGCGCACGAGTTGCGCCTTCGGGCGCAATCTGACCGCGCGCAGGTGCGACCGCCGTGGGAACCCCGCCCGCACAACAGACGGGGCAAGCGGAGTCGAACTGCTCTTGAAACAGGAGAAGACGTGAAAAGTTCTATTCAACGGAACATCGGCCCGTTCGCGCTGATGTTCACCGGCCTCGGGTCGATCATCGGTTCGGGCTGGCTGTTCGGCGCGTGGAAGGCGGCGAAAATTGCAGGTCCGGCGGCCATCTGCGCCTGGATCATTGGCGCCGTGGTTATTCTCGCGATTGCGCTCACCTACGCCGAGCTTGGCGCGATGTTCCCCGAATCGGGCGGCATGGTCCGTTATGCCCGCTACTCGCACGGCGCGCTCGTAGGCTTCATCAGCGCCTGGGCGAACTGGATCGCCATCGTTTCGGTGATTCCGATCGAAGCCGAGGCCTCGATCCAGTACATGAGCACCTGGCCCTATCCCTGGGCGCACGCGTTGTTCGTCGACGGGTCATTGACGCATTCAGGGCTCGGGCTCTCGGCGATTCTCGTGATCATTTACTTCATGCTCAACTATTGGGGTGTGAAGCTCTTCGCGCGTGCCAACAGCGCCATCACGATCTTCAAGTTCATCATCCCCGGTCTCACGATCGCGGGTCTGATGGCCACCGGTTTCCACCACGAGAACTTCGGCCAGTCGACCGACTTCGCGCCTTATGGCTGGTCGGCGGTCTTCACGGCTGTGGCCACCAGCGGCATCGTGTTCGCGTTCAACGGCTTCCAGAGCCCGATCAACCTCGCCGGCGAAGCGCGTAATCCGTCGAAGAGCGTGCCGTTCGCGGTGATCGGCTCGATCCTCTGCGCGCTCGTGATCTACGTGCTGCTGCAAGTGGCGTATATCGGCGCGGTCAGCCCGTCGGACGTCATGAAGGGCTGGAACACGTTCAATTTCAAGTCGCCGTTCGCCGAACTCGCGATCGCGCTGAACCTGAACTGGCTCGCGATCCTGCTCTACGTGGACGCGTTCGTGAGCCCCAGCGGCACCGGCACGACCTACATGGCCACGACCTCGCGCATGATCTACGCGATGGAGCGCAACAACACGATGCCGAAGATGTTCGGCAACGTGCACCCGTTCTACGGTGTGCCGCGCCAGGCGATGTGGTTCAACCTGCTCGTCTCGTTCATCTTCATGTTCTTCTTCCGCGGCTGGAGTTCGCTCGCGGCGGTGATCTCGGTGGCGACGGTCATCTCGTACCTCACCGGCCCGATCGCCCTGATGGCGCTCAAGCGTGCCGCGACGGATATCGAGCGTCCGCTCACCGTGCCGTTCATGAACGTCATCGCGCCGTTCGCGTTCGTATGCGCTTCGATGATCCTGTACTGGGCGAAGTGGCCGCTGACCGGCGAAATCATTCTGCTGATGGTCGTCGCGCTGCCGGTGTACTTCTACTTCCAGGGCAAGGAAGGCTGGGCCGGCTGGGGCCAGGATCTGAAGGCTGCATGGTGGCTGTGCGCCTACCTGCCGACGATGGCGGTCCTCTCGCTGATTGGCAGCAAGCAGTTCGGCGGCCACGACCTGATTCCCTACGGCTGGGACATGCTGGTGGTTGCGATCATCTCGCTCGGCTTCTACTACTGGGGCGTGAACTCGGGTTATCGCACGCCGTATCTGAAAGAGCGTGACGAGCACGACGAAGTGCTCGAAGGCATCGGCGCGCATTAAGCAGTGCACGCTGTCCGGTAGCGCGGCCCGCTGATGCGGGCCCGCCACAAACAAGGCCCGCCTGAAGCGATTCAGGCGGGCCTTGTTGCATGGTGCGTCGGGGCGTTACTGGACCGCGGTGCCGAATACGTAGTTCGTCATTGCCAGCGCGCGCTGGTAGGTGCCGAGCGACTGCACGCCTAGCGTGTAGTCGTCGTCGGCGGCGCCGAGCGCGGCGAAGACCGGCAGCAGATGCTCGTCGGTGGGATGCATGAGCACCGCGTGCGGCGCTTGGCGGCGGTAATCGAGCAGCGCGTCGATGTCGCGGGCGGCGAGGCGCGCTTCGAACCAGTCGGTGAATTCGGCCACGCGCGGATCGGCGTCTTCCGGCCGCGCCGAGAAGTCCGCGGCACGCAGGTTATGCGTGATCTGGCCCGATCCGATCACCATCACGCCTTCTTCGCGCAACTCGCGCAGTGCGCGGCCGATTGCGAAGTGGTGGGCGGCGTCGGCGCGCGGCTGGATCGAGAGCTGCGCGACGGGCACATCGGCGTCCGGGAACATCAGCAGCATCGGCACCCAGGCACCGTGGTCGAGGCCGTACGCCTCTTCGTCCACCGGGACGCCCTGCGCGCGCAGCAGCGCTGCCGCGCGCTGCGCGGTCTCGGGCGCGCCGGGCGCGGGGTACTGGATCTCGTAAAGCGCGCGCGGGAAGCCATAGAAGTCGTGGATGGTCTCGGGCTGCTCCGCCGTGCTCACGGTGGGCTTGAGCGTGTTCCAGTGCGCCGAGAGCATCAGCACTGACTTCGGACGCGGCAGGTGCTGCGCGAGCGTCGTAAAGCCGCCCGACGGCAGCGACGGATCGATCGGCAGCGTGGGCGCGCCGTGCGAGAGAAACAGGGTGGGCGTACGGGTGGTCATGATCGTGGGCGGCTTGGGCTGCGTCAGGCAGCCGGGAAGTTTCGTGTTGCGATCAATATAAGACTCTACCCGCGCGAATTAAACGGGGCATCAGTGAATTGATTGTGTCGCCGATGTTGATAATCGGCCCCGCTGCCGCGGCTCGGGCGTGGCGCGACAGTCAGTCCGCGGCGCCGCGCAGGCCGGGCCACGCCGGGGAGAGCGCCGGGCCGAGCGCGAACAGATCGAGCACGCGCGCGACCGTGTGATCGACCATCTCGTCGATGCTGGCGGGCTGGTTGTAGAACGCCGGCAGCGGCGGAAAGATCACGCCGCCCATCTCGGTCACGGCGGTCATGTTGCGCAGATGCGCGAGATTGAGCGGCGTCTCGCGCACGAGCAGCACGAGGCGGCGGCGCTCCTTGAGCGTGACGTCGGCGGCGCGGGCGATCAGGTTGTCGGAGAGGCCGTGCGCGATGCTCGCGAGCGTCTTCATCGAGCAGGGCGCGACGATCATGCCGTCGGTCGCGAACGAGCCCGAGGCAATCGTGGCGCCCACATCGCGTACCGAATGCACGACATCGGCGCGCGCGTGGAGGTCGTCTTTCGTGAGCTGCAGCTCGTGCTGGATGTTGAGCCAGCCAGCCGACGAGATCAGCAGATGAGTTTCCACGCCGCCAAGCCGCCGCAGCGTGTCGAGAATGCGTACGCCGTAAATCGCACCCGTGGCGCCCGTGATCGCGATGATCAGCCGGCGCGGAGCCGTCTGCGGATGGGAGGGCGGGGCAAAGGGTGTGGCGTTCACAAGAGACGAGGCGCGAGAAGATCGCGAAAGATGGCGTGTTTTCGGCGCGGAAGCGACTCGAAAACGCGCTGAATGAACGAGGCGAAGCAGGGGGCAAACGAAAGCGGCGGGCATGCGCCGCGCCGCTTCGCTTCGAATGGCTTTACGCCGCGGCGAACAGTTGCTGCAGTTCGCCGTTCTGGTACATCTCCATCATGATGTCCGAACCGCCGATGAATTCGCCCTTCACGTAGAGCTGCGGGATGGTCGGCCAGTTCGAGAATTCCTTGATGCCCTGGCGAACCGCGTCGTCTTCGAGCACGTTGACGGTCTTGAACTCGTCGACGCCGCAGGCTTTCAGGATTTGCACCGCGCGGCCGGAGAAACCGCACATCGGAAACTGCGCGTTCCCCTTCATGAAGAGGACGACGGCATTTTCGTCGACGATTTGCTTGATGCGCTGTTGGGTGTCCATGTCTGACCTTGGGATTGATAGATGCTGAAAACGGTGAATGCAGAGTGAAATGATAGCGGATTTCGCCTGCGCGGGCCGGCCGCACCCTGGCGGTGCGGCGGCTGCGCGGCTTCTTGCCGGCGTGCGTGCCGGGGCCGCTCGCGGCTAGCCCGCCTGGCGTGCTCCGCTGATGCGCTCGATGCCGGCCAGATCCTCCCTGGAGCCGACATCGGCGAAACCTTGTGCTTCGAGCAGCGCGCGCACGGCTGCAGCCTGATCGTAGCCGTGCTCCATCCAGAGCACGCCGCCCGGCACGAGACGCGCCGGAGCGCCGGCGACGATCGCGCGCAGGGCCGTGAGGCCGTCGGCTTCGTCGGTGAGGGCGCCGCGCGGCTCGAAGCGCAGGTCGCCCTGCGCGAGATGCGGGTCGCCGCTCGCGATATAGGGCGGATTGCTCACGATGACGTCGAAGCGCAACGCGGGATCGAGCGCGTCGTACCAGCTGGCGGCCACGAAGGTGAGCGCGCCGCCGGGGCGCCGCGCATCGAGCAGCCTGGCGGCGTTGCGCGCGGCCACGTCGAGCGCGGCCTGCGACCGGTCGACGGCCCAGACGCGCGCATCGGGCCGCGCCGAGGCGATGGCCACGGCGATGGCGCCGCTGCCCGTGCCGAGGTCGAGCACGCGCGGCTGCGGGCGGCCTTCCATGGCTGCCAGGGCAGTTTCGACGAGAAGCTCGGTTTCCGGGCGCGGAATCAGCACGTCGGGCGTGACGTCGAAGTCGAGCCCGTAGAACTCGCGCGTGCCCACGAGCTGCGCGATAGGCTCGCCCTGCGCGCGGCGTGTTTCTAGTGCGCGGTACGTGTCTATTTGCGCGGCTTCGAGCGGGCGTTCGCCACGCGTGATCAGCTCGGTGCGGCGCCAGCCCAGCACGTGCATGAGCAGGATGCGCGCCTCGAGTGCGGGCAGCGGCGAGGCGCGCAGCAGGAAATCGGCGGTGATGGCGGGCGTGCTCACGACAGGGCGGTGGCGGCGGTGCGGGCCGTGCTCAAAGCGCGCTCAATCCGCGTCGCCGAGCGAGGCCAGCTGCTCGGCCTGATGCTCGGAAACCAGCGCGCCGATCAGCTCGTCGAGATCGCCGTCCATGATCGCTTCGAGGCGATAGAGCGTCAGGTTGATGCGGTGATCGGTGAGCCGCCCTTGCGGGAAGTTGTAGGTGCGGATGCGCTCCGAGCGGTCGCCCGAGCCCACGAGGCTCTTGCGCGTGGCCGCTTCCTTCGCGTGCTGCTCCTGGTACTGCTTGTCCTTGATGCGGGCGGCGAGCACCTTCAGCGCACGGTCCTTGTTCTTGTGCTGCGAGCGGTCGTCCTGGCACTCGACCACGATGCCGGTCGGCAGGTGCGTCACGCGCACGGCCGAGTCGGTCTTGTTGATGTGCTGGCCGCCCGCGCCCGAGGCGCGGAACGTGTCGATGCGCAGGTCGGCGGGATTGATCTCGACTTCGCCGATCTCGTCGGCTTCGGGCATCACCGCCACCGTGCACGCCGAGGTATGGATGCGGCCCTGCGTTTCGGTGGCCGGCACGCGCTGCACGCGGTGGCCGCCCGATTCGAACTTGAGCTTCGAATAGGCCGCCTCGCCCGCGATGCGCACGATCACTTCCTTGTAGCCGCCCAGATCCGACTCGCTCGCCGACATCATCTCGATCTGCCAGCGGCTACGCTCCGCGTAGCGCAGGTACATGCGCAGCAAGTCGCCCGCGAACAGCGCCGACTCGTCGCCGCCCGTGCCCGCGCGGATTTCGAGGAACACGTTGCGCTCGTCGTTGGGGTCCTTGGGCAGCAGCATCATTTGCAACTCGTGCTGTAGCCGCGCCATGCGCTCGCGGGCCGCCTTCACCTCTTCTTCGGCGAAGTCGCGCATCGACACATCGGCGAGCAGCTCTTTGGCTGCCGCTTCGTCGGAGAGCGCACCGCGCCACTGCGCGTAATGCTCGACGACCGGCCCCAATTCCGCATGCTCGCGCGTGAGCTTGCGGTACTGGTCGCGGTTGGACGTCACGTCGGGACGGCTCAACAGGTCGTTCAGCTCGGCCAGGCGGGTAGTCAGCTGGTCGAGCTTCGATTGCATGCTCGTTTTCATCGGGCGGTGCGGAGCGGGCTCCGGAAAGGACTGCGGGAAAGGGGCGGCGGGCTGGGAACCCTGTCTTGCGGATGCATGCCGCGCTTGTGGCACGGCTCGCGCTGGCGGCGAGAGCCGCTAACGGTAACGGTCGGAGGAGCCTGCGGAGGCGTCCGGCGTGTTCAGGTCGTTCGAATTGTTCGAATCGTTTGATGCAGCGGCTTCGGACGATGCGTTGGATGCCGCATCGCCGCCCTTGGCGGACTGGCCATGGCGGTAGAAACCGCTCATCAGTTCGATGAGCGAATCGCGGCTCTCGCCGCTCGACGTGTTGAGCGCGTGCGTCGGGCCGTGAATCAGCTTGTTGGTGAGCGACTGCGACAGCGCTTCGAGCACAGCGGCGGGGTCGTCGCCGCGCGCCAGCAACTTGCGCGCGCGCTCGAGCTCGGCGCGGCGCAGGGCGTCGGCCTGAGTGTGCATGTGGCGGATGACCGGCACGATGCTGCGCGAGTCGAGCCACTGCATGAAGTTCGCCACGCGCGTTTCGATGATGGTCTCCGCCTGCGCCACGGCGGCCTGGCGCGAGGCGTTGCCTTCGCGCACGATCGCCCCGAGGTCGTCGACGGTGTAGAGGAACACGTCCTCGAGCTGGCCGACTTCGGCTTCGATGTCGCGCGGCACGGCGAGGTCGACCATGAAGATCGGGCGGTGACGGCGCGCCTTCACCGCGCGCTCGACGGCGCCCAGACCGATGATCGGCAGCGTGGACGCCGTGCACGACACAATGATGTCGAACTCGTGCATGCGCGTGGGCAGATCGGAGAGCGGAATCGCGTGGCCGCCGAAACGCTCGGCAACATTGCGGCCGCGCTCGGCGGTGCGGTTGGCCACCACGAGCTCGCGCGGCTGCTGCGCCGCGAAGTGCGCGGCGCACAGCTCGATCATCTCGCCCGCGCCGATGAACAGCACGCGCTGATTGGCGATCTTGTCGAAGATGCGCTGGGCGAGGCGCACGGCGGCGGCGGCCATCGAAACCGACTGCGCGCCGATCTCGGTGGTGCTGCGCACTTCCTTCGCCACCGCGAAGGTACGCTGGAACAACTGGTTCAAATAGGTGCCGAGCGCGCCGGCCTCGGTTGCCGTGCGCACCGCGGTCTTCATCTGGCCGACGATCTGCGTCTCGCCGAGCACCATCGAGTCGAGCCCCGACGCCACGCGGAACGCATGGCGCACGGCCTCGGACTGCGGCAGCGTGTAGACGTGGGGCGCGAGTTCCTCGGTGCGGATGCCGTGGTAGTGCGAGAGCCATTCCACTGCGGAATCGCGCGAGCTGTGCGCGTCGGTCGCGCAGTAGAGCTCGGTGCGGTTGCAGGTGGAGAGGATGGCGGCTTCGGGGGCGCTCAGGCTGCGCCGCCCGCCGGACCACGCGTCCTTGAACAGCGCGAGAGCAGGCTTGATCTGTTCGAGCGGAAACGCCACGCGTTCGCGCAAGGCGACGGGCGCGGTGTGGTGATTGATTCCGATCGTTAGAAGCTGCATACCGTGGGGCGATGATTTAGGCGGATATTATAACTTTTCCGCGCTTCTGACATTCGCGTCGGCAGTGTCAGCCTCCTCCTCATTTGATATAGGTAACCGCTCCAGCTGGTAGCCGTAACCATACAGCGTTGTCAGACGCCAGCCTTGCTCAGGCCCAAGCTGCAATTTGCTGCGCAGGCGCGAGGCGTGCGTGTCGAGCGTGCGCGACCGAACGTCGCGGTTCAGGTTCCAGACGGTTTCGAGAATGCGTGCCCGGGAAACGGGGCGCGATGCGTTGGTGAACAGCAGCAGCGCGAAGCGGAATTCCTTCGGCGTGAGCGTGACGGTCTGGCCCCTGAACGACACCGCATAGCGCGCCGAATCGAACAGATAATCGCCGAAGCCGTGGCGCGCGCGGTTGCGCGGACGGCGCACGCCGGCGCGGCGCAGCAGGGCGTCGATGCGCGCGAGCATTTCGGGGCCGCGCACGGGCTTGGCGATGCAGTCGTCTGCGCCGGCTTGCAGGCTCGCGACGATCTCGCTTTCGTGCGGCGAGGCCATCAGCACGATGGCGGGCAGGCCCGGCAGCAGGCGGCGCGCACGGGGGATGAGTTCGTCGCCGCCGAGGTCGCCGCACCACGAGGCGGCCATCAACAGGTCGAAGGCGTCGTCTTCGAGCGCTTCGACGAGCGGGGCTCCCTGGTGGAAATGCCGGCACGCGTGGCCGCCTGAAATGAGCAGACGCTCGATCATTTCGGCCTGGCGCGTGTCTGGTTCGACAAGTGCGATTCGCATAAGAGTGTCCAGCCGATGAGGCCGGGCGCGCTTGCCTTGCGCCATCCCGCCCCCTACACTCAACCGCTACGCGTGAAGCGCCGAGCCGACCGTTTTCCAGTAAAAATACTGTTGTAAAAGAGACTAAAGAATGCTATCCGCCGTACCGCCACAGTCCTATCGGACTCTTCCGAAAATCCTTAGGACTGAACGCTGATGGGCTGGTCTGGCATCGTCGTGCTCGGGCTCGCGATTGGCTGCGCGGGGTGGCTCTTCCATCCCCTGCGCCGGGCCTCCGGTCCCGCAGGCAAGTCGCTCGCGTTCGCCGTCGCGGCCGCGCTGGCCGGCGCCGCGCTCGCGAAGGCCGCAGGTCGCGCCACCGGACTCTTCTACGATGGCGAACTGCTCGAATGGCCCGTTTGCACGGCGCTCGCCTTTGTCTTTGTCGCTGTGTCGGTCGCGCTGCGCGCGCGTCGCTAACGAATAACCAGCCGTTCTCGCAATGGAGCGCTCCCACGAGGCGCGCCTCTTACTCTCGCAGGTGAAAACATGAACGCCCGACTTCCCGAAACGTCCACGATCCCCGAACGCATTGCCGCGCTGCGCGCCGCGATGACGAGCGCGGGCATCGACGCCACGCTGGTGCCGTCCGCCGATCCCCATCTCTCCGAGTACCTGCCGGGCCGCTGGCAGGGGCGCGAATGGCTCTCGGGCTTCACGGGCTCGGTGGGCACGCTCGTCGTGACGAAAGACTTCGCGGGTGTGTGGGTGGACAGCCGCTATTGGGTGCAGGCCGAGCGGCAGCTCGCCGGCACCGGCATCGAGCTCATGAAGATGATGGGCGGCCAGCAGAGCGCGCCGCACATCGACTGGCTCGCGCGCAACGTGCCGGCGGGTGGCACGGTCGCGGTGGACGGTGCGGTGCTTGGCGTGGCGTCGGCGCGCGCGCTGGCCGAGGCGCTCGACGCGCGCGGCGTGAAGCTGCGCACGGATCTCGACCTGCTCGACGCCGTCTGGAGCGGCCGCCCCGCGTTGCCGCTCGCGCCGGTCTACGAGCACGTCGCGCCGCACGCGGACGCGCAGCGCACGGGCAAGCTCGCTCAGGTGCGCGGCGCGATGCAGGAGAAGGGTGCGCACTGGCACTTCATTTCGACGCTCGACGACCTCGCGTGGCTTTTCAACCTGCGTGGCGCCGACGTGAACTACAACCCGGTGTTCGTCGCGCATGCGTTGATCGGGCCGGATCAGGCCACGCTCTTCGTCGCCGACGGCAAGGTGCCGGCGGACCTCGAGCAATCGCTCGCGCGTGACAACGTGCGCGTCGCGCCTTACGCGCAGGTCGCGGATGCGCTGGCGGCGCTGCCCGCGGGTGAGTCCTTGCTCGTCGATCCGCGCCGCGTGACGTTCGGGCTGCTGCAGGCGGTGTCCTCAGCCGTGAAGCTCGTGGAGGCCGTCAATCCGAGCACGTTCTTCAAGTCGCGCAAGACGGCCGCGGAAGCGGAGCACGTGCGCGCGACCATGGAGCAGGACGGCGCGGCGCTCGCCGAATTCTTCGCGTGGTTCGAGGCGGCGCAGGGCCGCGAGTCGATCACCGAGCTCACCATCGACGAAAAGCTGACGGCTGCGCGCCAGCGCCGCCCGGGCTTCGTCTCGCTCTCGTTCGGCACGATCGCGGCCTTCAACGCGAACGGTGCGATGCCGCACTACCACGCCACGCCCGAATCGCACAGCGTGATCGAAGGCAATGGCCTGCTGCTGATCGACTCGGGTGGCCAGTACCTCGACGGCACGACCGACATCACGCGCGTGGTGCCCGTGGGCACGCCGAGCGCCGAGCAAAAGCGCGACTTCACGCTCGTGCTCAAGGGCATGATGGCGCTCTCGCGTGCGCAGTTTCCGCGTGGCATCCGCTCGCCGATGCTCGACGCGATCGCGCGCGCGCCGATCTGGGAAGCGGGCGCCGACTACGGCCACGGCACGGGGCACGGCGTGGGTTATTTCCTGAACGTGCACGAAGGCCCGCAGGTCATTTCGCACTATGCGCCGGCGGAACCGTGGACAGCGATGGAAGAGGGCATGATCACCTCGGTGGAGCCGGGTATCTATCGGCCGGGCAAGTGGGGCGTGCGCATCGAAAACCTCGTGTTGAACCAGAGCGCTGTAACCACGGAATTCGGCGACTTCCTGAATTTCGAGACGCTCACGCTGTGCCCGATCGACACGCGCTGCATCGATCTGGCGCTCCTGCGCGAAGACGAACGCGAGTGGCTCAACGCGTATCACCAGACGGTGCGCGTGCGCATCGCGCCGCACGTCTCGGGCGACGCGCTGGCGTGGCTCGAAAAGCGCACGCAGCCGATCTGACGCGACGCACGCACCCGGGCCAAACCGGGTGCGATCAAGCGGGTGCAATCAAGCGGAATGCAAAGCGGAACTGGGTGCGGAACATAAGGCGGAGCGCAAAGGCATGGCGATCAAGGCGGTGGTGTTCGACTTCGGCGGGGTGCTGGTGGACTGGAGCCCCGAGTATCTCTATCGCAAGCTGATTCCCGACGATCAGGAACGCCGCTGGTTTCTCACGCATGTCTGTGCCATGGACTGGGTGGTGCGCCAGGACGGCGGCGAGCCGATCGCGGTGGGCACCGAAGAGCTGGTCGCCCGGTTCCCCGAGCACGAGGCGCTCATTCGCGCGTTCTATGAGCGCTGGCACGAGATGATCGGCGGGCTGCTCGAAGGCGGCGTGGCGACTTTCGAGCGTCTGGAAGCCGGCAACGTGCCGATCTTCGGCCTCACGAACTGGTCGGCGGAGACGTTTCCGTGGGCGTGGGAGCGCTTCGGCATTCTGAGGCGTTGCCGCGACGTCGTCGTCTCGGGGCGCGTGAAGCTCGTGAAGCCCGATCCGGCGATCTTCCACGAAATGTTCCGCCGCATCGAGGCGCAGTTGCCGGGCGTGACGCCCGGCGAGCTCGTCTTCATCGACGACAGCGCGTGCAACGCCCAGGCCGCCACGGCGCTCGGCTGGCACGGCGTGCATCACACGAGCAACGCAAGCACCGACGCGAAGCTGCGCGAGCTCGGCTTGCCGGTCTGAGGGCGCGTCTGCGCGCGCCCGTGCACCTGCTACGCGTACCCGCGCCCTTGCGCGTACCAGAGCGCACCCGCACGAGCGGGCGGCGAGCCACCTATTTCGATGCCGGCGCCGGCGCGGCCGGCTGGCCCAGCAGGTTGCGCAAAGCGTCGGCGATCCCCTTCGCGGTCTGCCCGGCGCCTTTCGCAACGCCTTCCGCGCTCACACCCAGCGCCTGTGCAAAGCCTGCGCGCAGCTCCGTCATCAGGCTTTCGTTGAGCTTGAACTTCGGGTCGCGCAAATTCCCGTCGAGGACGAAATGCAGCGTGATGTCGCCCTTGTGCGTCTTGAGCGCGGCCACGGCGGCGCGTGTCGGGATCGACAGGAAGGTGTCGACGGGGTTGGCGCTCTCCTTGAGCTGCAGGTTGTGCAGCGTGACGGCGCCCGGCGCGTGCAGGCGATAGCCCTTCACGGTCGCGCTCAGATCGAGGTCGAGCGTGCCGCCGGTCACGTCGGCCTGCGCGCCGGCCTTCTTCAGCAAATACGGATCGATCGTCCGGATATCGACGCCGCGCAGCGTCGTATGCGTTTGCGAGTCCTTGCTCGCGATCTGCACCCAGCCTTCGAAGCTGACGCGGCCCGTGTGCGTGGGGCCAACGACGCTGCCCGTGACCGAGACGTTCGTGGGTTCCGCGAGCGCGGGCAGGTGCACGTGATCGACGCTGCCTTGTGCGCGATTCACCGTCACGTGCCACGGTGGCGTGCTGATTGAGCGGTCGTAGAACTCGAACACGCCGTTTTCGAAGCCGATGTGGTCGATGACCTTTTCGCGCGGGAGCATGCTTTCGCCCGCTGCGCCGCTTGCGCCACTCGTGCCGGACCCGGGCGCGGCGCTTTGCGCCAATGCCGCGCGCAGATTCGGCAGCAGCACGATGGACCCGTTCGCACGGCGCACGACCGTCATCGTGAAGTCGTGCACGGTCACGTCGCGGATGTGCACGCGATGCGCAAGCAGCGCGCGCAGGTCGGGCGCGATCGTGATGCGCGCGGCGTGGAGCGTGTCGGCGGTGGGCCAGTTGGGTGGCGGTTTCAGGCGCACGCCGGTCAGCTCGATGGAGGTGAGGTCGAAGGCCACCTCGATGTGCGCCGCCGTGCCCACGGGTGCGAGCGCGCGCTCGACGTAGGACTTCGCCTCGCGTTGCAGCGCATAGAGCGCGCCGAATGCCGCGAGCAGCGCGAGTAGCACGACGGCGATCGCCGCGATGACCCAAGCCCTTTTACGGGGCAACATCGCCATGGGGATTCCTCGCGGTGGTGGGGACGAAAGGGCTAATGCAGTACTCACGCGGGACACCCGCAGACGCCTTCGAGCAACCGCCATGCCGCGCGCGCCGCAAAGCAGAACGGCGGCCCGCGGGCCGCCGTTCTTTCCCTTCGCCAGATTCGATCGCCGGATGCACCGGCGTGTCGATTACCGGCTGATCGGCTTGTAGCGCAGACGCTTCGGACGCGCCGCTTCCTCGCCGAGGCGCTTGATCTTGTCGGCCTCGTATTCCTGATAGTTGCCGTCGAAGAACGTGACCTGCGAGTCGCCTTCGAACGCGAGGATGTGCGTGGCGATACGGTCGAGGAACCAGCGATCGTGCGAGATCACCATGACCGAGCCCGCGAATTCGAGCAGGGCGTCTTCGAGCGCGCGCAGCGTTTCGACGTCGAGGTCGTTCGACGGTTCGTCGAGCAGCAGGACGTTGCCGCCCGAAATCAGCGTCTTGGCCAGGTGCAGACGGCCGCGTTCACCACCCGAGAGGTTGCCGACGATCTTCTGCTGATCGCCGCCCTTGAAGTTGAAGCGGCCGATATACGCACGCGACGGCGTTTCGTACTTGCCCACCGTCAGCACGTCCGCGCCGCCCGAAACTGCTTCGAACACGGTCTTGTCGCCTTCGAGCGCATCGCGGCTTTGATCGACGTAAGCAAGCTTGACCGTCGGGCCTTGCACGATCTCGCCCGAATCCGGCTGTTCCTTGCCCGTGAGCATGCGGAACAGCGTCGACTTACCGGCGCCGTTCGGCCCGATGATGCCGACGATCGCGCCCGCCGGAATCTTGAAGCTGAGGTCGTCGATCAGCAGACGATCACCGTAAGACTTGCTGACGTTCTTGAACTCGATGACTTCGTTGCCCAGACGCTCGCCCGCCGGAATGAAGATTTCCTGCGTTTCGTTGCGCTTCTGGTAATCGGAGCTCGACAGTTCCTCGAAGCGCGCGATACGCGCCTTCGACTTCGCCTGGCGGCCCTTCGGGTTCTGGCGCACCCACTCCAGTTCCTTCTTGATCGCCTTCTGGCGTGCCGATTCCGTCGCTTCTTCCTGCTTCAGGCGCTCTTCCTTCTGGTCGAGCCAACTGGAGTAGTTGCCCTTCCAGGGAATGCCGTGGCCGCGGTCGAGTTCGAGAATCCACTCGGCGGCGTTGTCGAGGAAGTAGCGATCGTGGGTCACGGCGACCACGGTGCCCGGGAAGCGCGTGAGGAACTGCTCGAGCCACTCGACCGATTCGGCGTCGAGGTGGTTGGTCGGCTCGTCGAGCAGCAGCATGTCGGGCTTTTCGAGCAGCAGCTTGCACAGCGCGACGCGGCGCTTTTCACCGCCCGAGAGGTTGCCGATCTTCGCGTCCCAGGCCGGCAGACGCAGCGCGTCGGCGGCGATTTCGATCTGCTGTTCCGCGCTGCCATCGGTGGTCGCGAGGATCGCTTCGTACTTCGCCTGCTCGGCGGCGAGGGCGTCGAAATCGGCGTCCGGCTCCGCATAAGCTGCGTAGATCTCGTCGAGCTTCTTCTGCGCGTTGAACACGTCGCCCAGACCCTCTTCGACCGCTTCGCGCACGGTCTTTTCGGGGTCGAGTTGCGGCTCCTGCGGCAGGTAGCCGATGTTCAGGTTGGGCATCGGCGTGGCTTCGCCTTCGATGTCCTTGTCGACGCCGGCCATGATCTTGATGAGCGTGGACTTGCCCGAGCCGTTCAGGCCGAGCAGGCCGATTTTCGCGCCCGGGAAGAACGACAGCGAAATGTCCTTCAGGATCTGGCGCTTGGGCGGCACGATCTTGCCGACCCGGTTCATGGTGAAGACGTATTGGGCCATGAGAGTGTCTTTGGAAACGGGAAGAAAAAGGCGTTGCGCTTAAACGTTGAACAGGAAGTTCATCACGTCGCCATCGTGCACGACGTATTCCTTGCCTTCGGCGCGCATCTTGCCGGCTTCCTTCGCGCCGGTTTCGCCCTTGAACTGGACATAGTCGTTAAAGGCGATGGTCTGCGCGCGGATGAAGCCGCGTTCGAAGTCGGTGTGGATCACGCCCGCTGCCTGCGGTGCCGTGTCGCCCACATGGATCGTCCACGCGCGCACTTCCTTCACGCCCGCCGTGAAGTACGTTTGCAGGCCGAGCAGCTTGAAGCCCGCGCGAATCACGCGGTCGAGGCCCGGCTCGTCCATGCCCATGTCGGCGAGGAACGCGATCTTGTCTTCGTCGTCGAGGTCGGCGATTTCGGCTTCGATCGCCGCGCACACGGCCACCACCGGCGCGCCTTCGGCTTCGGCGTGCTTGCGCACGGTTTCCAGGTAGGGGTTGTTCTCGAAGCCGTCGTCCTTCACGTTCGCGACGTACATGGTCTTCTTCGCGGTGATCAGGCAGAACGGCTTGAGCAGCGCCTGCTCGTCCTCGTTGAGGTCGAGCGCGCGAACGGGCTTCGCCTCGTCGAGCTGCGCGCGCACTTTCTCGAGCACGGCCACGAGCTTTGCCGCTTCCTTGTCGTTGCCCGACTTGGCGGCCTTCGAGTAGCGCGTGAGCGCCTTTTCGACGGTGCTGAGGTCGGCGAGCGCGAGCTCGGTGTTAATGACTTCGATGTCGGCGAGCGGGTCGACCTTGCCCGCGACGTGGATGACGTTTTCGTCCTCGAAGCAGCGCACGACGTGCGTGATGGCGTCGGTTTCGCGGATGTTCGCGAGGAACTGGTTGCCGAGGCCTTCGCCCTTGCTCGCACCGGCGACGAGACCCGCAATGTCGACGAACTCGACCACGGCCGGCACGACGCGCTCGGGCTTGACGATCTCGGCGAGCGCCTTCAGGCGCGGATCCGGCACTTCGACCACGCCGACGTTCGGCTCGATCGTGCAGAACGGGTAGTTTTCAGCCGCGATGCCGGCCTTGGTCAGCGCGTTGAACAGGGTGGACTTCCCGACATTGGGCAAGCCGACGATGCCGCATTTGAGGCTCATGGAAAACCTTTTTGAATCAGTTGGTTACGGCTGGTCGTCGTGTCGCTGGAGGTCCGGCGATGACCGGAACGCGACAGCCGCAAGGGGAATTCGGGGACGAGACAAAGCATACGCATGCGGCCACGAGGCCCACGAATTCGTACGGATTTTGTGCTCGAAAAGTGGCAATTGTAACCCGTTCGGGGGCGTTGATCGCCGTGGGGCGGGGCGACTTCAAGGACGCAGCCGGTCCTCGCCGGCTGCGACGCGTGAGAACGGCAAGCCCCGGCAGGTTGCATCCGCCGGCAGGCGCTTCCCGAGGGCGTTCTGCCCCTTTTGCCCGCGTTCGCCTATTCGGCGAACAGGTCCGGGCCGAACACCTCATAGTGGATCCTGGCTTCACGAACGCCCAGTTCCTTGAGCGCGTCGTGCTGCATCCGCATGAACGGGATCGGGCCGCAGATGTAGTAGTCGGCTTCGGGCAACAGGATTGCGTTCTTGATCGCCTTGATGTCCACGAGCCCGGCATGATCGAACTCCCGGCCTTCGACATCCTGCGGCAAAGGGTCGTCGTAGAACACGATCAGGCTGAAATTGGCATACGTCCTCGCGGCCTCGCGCAGCCGGTCGCGCATGGCGTGCACGCCGCTGTTGCGCGCGCCGTGTACGAACACCACGCGCCGTTGCGGGTCCTGGATGGCTTGCTTGAGCATGCTGATCATCGGCGTCAATCCGACCCCCCCGCTGATCAGCACGATGGGCGTCTTCGCGTCGACGTCGATATGGAAGCTGCCATACGGCGCGGCCAGCTTGATCTCGTCGCCGACGTTGACGTGGTCGTGAAGCAGGCACGAGACGTAGCCCGGGGGATTGGGGCCGCCGCTCTCGCGCTTTACCGAGATGCGGTAGCTGTGGCCGTTCGGCGTGTCCGAGAGGCTGTACTGGCGAATCTGCTGCAAGCCCAAGGCCGGCACCTCGACGGCGACACTGATGTACTGGCCGGGCTCGAAGTTCACGACCGGCTTGCCGTCGACCGGCTCGAGAATGAACGATGTGATCACGCTGCTTTCGGGCCGCTTTTCACGCACGACGAAGCTGCGCCAGCCGGTCCAGCCGCCCGGCTGGCCGGCGGAGCTCTCGTACAACTGGCTTTCCATGCCCATCAGGACATCGGCCAGATTTCCGTAGGCCTGCGCCCATGCAGAAATGATGTCGTCGGTGGCGGCGGCGCCCAGCACTTCCTTGATCGCAGCCAGCAGGTGCTCTCCGACGATGGGGTAGTGCTCGGGCCGCACGCCGAGACTCGCGTGCTTGTTGGCGATGTTCTTCAGCACGGCCATCAGGCTGCTCGGGTCTTCGATGTTCTCCGCATACGCGTAGACCGCGCGGGCGAGCGCCTGCTGCTGCTGGCCCTGCTCCTGATGCGCCATGTTGAACACGTTTTTCAGCTCGGGATGGGCTTCGAACAGGCGCTTGTAGAAGTGCGTGATGATGTCGTAGCCGTGATCGGCCAGAACCGGTGCGGTGGCCTTGACGATGTCCTTCGTCTTTTGGGTCAGCATGGCTTGTCCCTCTGTGGCAATGGAATGGCTGCGTTCAGTGAAGCCTAGGCAGTGGTTCGTGCGTCGACAAGGCGGGTCGGAATCGAGGCCTGATTGTGCTGTAAGACGGGGTGTTGCGCGCTCGTTCAGCCCCCGGCCCGCGACACCTCACCACGCCTTTGCCTCACCGCAACCGGCCGCCCATCCGGCCCTGTCAGACTACCCCCCGCAGCTATAATGCGCGGATGACTTCAACCAACCAGACCTTTGACGTTGCCGTGATCGGCGGCGGGCTCGTCGGCAAGGCGGCGGCGCTCGCGCTGACTCAGGGCGGCCTGCGCGTGGCGCTGCTCGCGCAACCGTGCGCGCCGCTGCCCGCCGGCGCCGTTTTCGATGCGCGCGTCTATGCGTTCTCGCGCAGCTCGCACGCGCTGTTCGAGCGGCTGCGGGTCTGGCAGGCCGTCGACGCCGCGCGCCTCACGCCCGTCTACGACATGCGCGTGTTCGGCGACGCCGCCGCGGAGCTGCACTTTTCCGCGTATCAGGCGTCGGTGGCGCAGCTCGCCTGGATTGCCGAGTCGTCGCTGGTGGAGCGCGCGCTCGACGCCGCGCTGCATTTCCAGCCCAATCTCACGTGGATCGATGCGCGCGCGCAGACGCTCGACGTGAAGCCCGACGCCGCCGTGATCGGTCTTGCGAACGGCCGCACGATCGAGGCCGATCTGGCCGTGGGCGCCGACGGCGCGCATTCGTGGGTACGCGCGCAGATCGGCTCGAAGGTCGAGCGGCGCGACTACCGGCAGACCGGCGTGGTCGCCAATTTCCGCGCAGAAAGGCCGCACGGCGAATGTGCCTACCAATGGTTCCGGGACGGCGAGATCATTGCGCTGCTGCCTCTGCCGGACCGGCATGTGTCGCTGGTTTGGTCGGCGCAAACGGAACACGCCGATGAGCTGCTCAAGCTCGATCCGCAGCAGCTCGCCGCCGAAGTCGAGCGCGTGACGCAGAAGCTGCACGGCGCGCTCGAGTGCGTCACGCCCGCGCGCGGTTTCCCGCTGGCCTTGCAGACCGTCGATCGCCTGATCGCGCCCCGTGTCGCGCTGGTCGGCGACGCCGCGCACCTGATTCACCCGCTCGCGGGGCAGGGCGTGAACCTGGGCCTGCGCGACGTGGCCGCGCTCGTCGACGTCATCACGCAGAAGGAAGCATTTCGTGACATCGGCGATACGGTGCTGCTGCGCCGTTACGAGCGCGGCCGCCGCGAAGACATCCAGAAGCTCGTCATCGCCACCGACGGCTTGCAGCGGCTCTTCTCGGTGCCCGGCACGCTCGCGCGCGTGCTGCGCAACACCGGCATGGCGTTCGTCGGGGCGCAGCCGCTCGTCAAGCGCTGGCTGGTGGCGTCGGCGCTCGGCTGAGCAGCGAAGCCGCGGCGCAGCGGCGTGCTCGCCGTCTCGCCGTCCTGGAGCGGGCCCTCGCGGCACCGCCCCGTCGGACTCCACCCGTTGCGCCATCAACTGCGCCCGTCACAGCGGGTATTTCGGTTGCTTCCGTTCAGGGGAGCTTAGAATGGGCGTATCTGGCCATGGGCCACGCACGGATCGAGCGCAGGAGTCGGGCGCATGCATCAAGATGAGGCCGCAGCCTCGATCCATCGCCGCCATGCCCGAATTTCACCCGGAACGCAATGTGCGCGATTTGCGCCAGGCGTCCCAGAATCAGGAAAGCATCACATGCAAAAGCGTATTCGCATTGCCGCGATCGTGCTCGCGGCGGTCGCCTCGGTGCTCGGCTGCTCGGCGCAGGCCGACCAGACCACCGACAAGATCAAGGCCGCACTGCAGTCGCGCCTCGGGGTGGACGGCGGCGACATCAAGAGCATCACGAAGGCGCCCATGGCCGGCCTCTACGAGGTGAACCTCGGCACGCAGATCATCTACAGCGACGCCAACGGCGATTACGTGCTCACGGGCGACCTCGTCGATACCAAGGCGCACCGCAACCTCACCGAAGCGCGCCTCGCCGAGCTCAACAAGGTCGACTTCTCGAAGCTGCCGCTCGAGAACGCGGTGAAGGTCGTGAAGGGCAACGGCAAACGTCAGATGGCCGTGTTCTCCGATCCGAACTGCCCGTACTGCCATCAGCTCGAAAGCACGCTCAAGTCCATCGACAACGTGACGGTCTACACCTTCCTGTACCCCGTGCTGTCCGACGACTCCACGGCGAAGGCGAAGTCGATCTGGTGCTCGACCGACCGCGCGAAGGCGTGGGAGTCGTGGATGGTCGACCGTAAAGCGCCCACCGCCTCGGGCAGCTGCAACACCGCCGCGATCGACAGCAATCTGAAGCTCGGCGCGCGAATGAACGTGACCGGCACGCCCACCGTGATCCTGGCGGACGGGACGCGGCTGCCGGGCGCGGTCAGCGCCGACCGGCTCGAAAGCGCCTTGAGCGCCGCGCGCTGAAGCCCCGACCGAACCTGCCGGCCGCTCTTTGCGGCCGGTGTCTTTTTTGTCCACCGATTATTCCGAATGCTCGCGATTGCCGCGCGTGAGCCCGCCTTGCAGGCACCGGTTGCCTGTGGCGCAGCGCTCGGCGCAATCGCTCATCGAAACCGTCACCGATCCTGCCGATGAAGCCGATCCGATACACCATCGTCCCGAAGAACCCCGCCGCGCACCTGTTCGAAGTGACGCTCACCGTCGAGGACCCCGCGCCGGACGGCCAGCGCTTCATGCTGCCCGTCTGGATTCCGGGCAGCTACATGGTGCGCGAGTTCGCGCGCAACATCGTCACGGTGCGCGCCAGCAACGAAGCGGGCCGCAAGGTGCGCATCAGCAAGACCGACAAGCACACCTGGCAGGCCGCGCCCGTGAAGGGCGCGCTCACGCTGCGCTATGAGGTCTATGCGTGGGACATGTCGGTGCGGGCGGCGCATCTGGACGACACGGTCGGCTTCTTCAACGGCACGAGCGTGTTTCTCGCGGCGCTCGGCCATGAGGGCGCGCAGCACGTGGTCGACATCCAGCGCCCCGACGGCCACGCGTATCGCCACTGGCGCGTCGCCACCGCGCTCGCGGAGGCGCGCGGCACCAAGCGCTACGGCTTCGGCGAATACACGGCGTCGGGCTACGACGAGCTGATCGACCACCCCGTCACGCTCGGCGAATTCACGCTCGCGAGCTTCAAGGCGCACGGCGTGCCGCACGACATCGTGATCGCGGGCCGCGTGGTGGCGCTCGACACCGAACGCCTCGCCACCGACCTGAAGAAGATCTGCGAGGCGCAAATCGCGCTCTTCGAGCCGCGCACGAAGCGCGCGCCGATGGAGCGCTATGTGTTCATGACGCAGGCCGTGAGCGATGGCTACGGCGGCCTCGAGCACCGCGCGTCCACGGCGCTCATCTGCAATCGCACCGATCTGCCCGTGAAGGGCAAGCCCGAGACGACTGACGGGTATCGCACGTATCTCGGCTTGTGCAGCCACGAGTACTTCCACACGTGGAACGTGAAGCGCATCAAGCCCGCCGCGTTTGCGCCGTACGACCTCACGCGCGAGGACTACACCTCGCTGCTGTGGCTGTTCGAGGGCTTCACCTCTTACTACGACGACCTGATGCTGCTGCGCAGCGGCCTCATTTCAGTCGATGACTACTTCGGGCTGCTCGGCAAGACCGTCGGCGGCGTGCTGCGCGGCACGGGCCGCCTGAAGCAGAGCGTCGCCGAAAGTTCGTTCGACGCGTGGGTCAAGTATTACCGCCAGGATGAGAACGCGTCGAATGCGATCGTGAGCTACTACACGAAGGGCTCGCTCGTCGCGCTCGCGTTCGACCTTTCCATCCGCGCGCAAACCAATGGCCGCAAGTCGCTCGACGACGTGATGCGCCTCTTGTGGCAGCGCTATGGCCGTGACTTCTATCGCGGCAAGCCGGTGGGCGTGGGCGAGGACGATGTCGAGGCGCTGATCGCCGAAGCAACGGGTGTGGAACTGGACGGCCTGTTCGCCGATGCCGTGTACGGCACGCGCGATCTGCCGCTCGCCACGCTGTTCGAGCCGTTCGGCGTGCAGCTCGAAGGCGAGCCCGAGCGCGGCGCGAAGCCGTCGCTGGGCGCGCGCCTGCGTGGCGGCGCCGAGGCGACGCTCGCGGTCGTCTACGAGGGCGGCGCGGCGCAAAAGGCGGGGCTTTCGGCCGGCGATGCGCTGGTCGCGCTCGACGGCCTGCGCGTCACCGGCGCGAATCTCGACGCGCTGCTCGCGCGCTACCAGCCCGGCGCCAAGGTGGAGATCCACGCGTTCCGCCGCGATGAGTTGCGCGTCGCGCGTCTGACCCTCGATACGCCCGAGATCGCGCGCTACAAGCTCAGCGTCACCGACAAGCGGCCGGCGCCGCGCGCGCTGCGCGAGCGCTGGCTGGCTGCCTGATCGCAGGCGCGGCGGGCGCACGGCCCGCGACCGGAAACCAGGGCGGCAAGCAAGGCGGCAGGGCCATCTGGCCCGCCGCCTTTCTTTTTGCCTTCGCGATTGTTCTATCGTTGCAACAATCCGTCATCGGCGGCCTACTTTTTCGCAGCACGGCAAAAAAACACAATGGCTTCACTCGCGCAACGTTGCGCAACTGAGACCCCGAAGGAGCCACCATGACCACGATCCTGCAAATCAATTCCGCCGCCCGCTCGCAAGGCGCCCAGTCGACGCAACTCGTCAACGAACTGACGAACAAGCTGCAACAATCGAACGCGGGCGCGAAGGTTGTCGCGCGCAACCTGCAAGCCGAGCCGCTGCCGCACCTCGACGACGCCATTCTTGGCGCGTTCTTCACGCCGGCCGAGCAGCGCACGCCGGAGCAGCAGGCCATCGCCGCACGCAGCGAAGCGCTGATCGCCGAACTGCAAGCCGCGGACGTTATCGTGATCGGCGCGCCGATGTACAACTTCGGCATCTCGTCACAACTGAAGACGTACTTCGACTTCATCGCGCGAGCCGGCATCACGTTCCAGTACACGGCAACCGGCCCCGAAGGCCTCGTGAAGGGCAAGAAGGTGTTCGTGGTTTCGGCGCGCGGCGGCAAGTACCATGGCACCCCGCACGACAGCCAGACGCCGTACCTGAAGTCGTTCCTCGGCTTCCTCGGCATGACCGACGTGAGCTTCATCTACGCCGAAGGCCTGAACATGGGTCCGGAAGCAGCCAGCGCAGCGCTCGCGAGCGCGCGTGAGGCGATTGCAGCGGCCTAAGCGGCTGCGCTTCCCTCGAAGCGATGGCGATGCAGTGCTTCATTGCGCTGCATCGCGAGCCGCAAAAACGCCACGAAGCGAGCTTCGTGGCGTTTTTCGTTGTGCGTGGCGCGCTTCAGGCGAGCACTTCGGCGGTGTCCGGCAGGCGCCAGTCGATGAGCGTGCGGCCGTGCGCCGCCAGGTAGTCGTTGGCCTGCGCGAAATGTCCGCAGCCGAGGAAGCCCCGGTGCGCCGAGAGCGGTGACGGATGCGGCGCCTCCAGGACGCAATGCTGGCCCGCGCCGAGCAGCGCGCGCTTGTTTTGCGCATGGGCGCCCCACAGCATGAAGACGAGATGCTCGTGACGCGTCGCGAGTTCGTGGATCAGCGTGTCGGTGCAGCGCTCCCAGCCGCGCTTCGCGTGGCTCGCGGCGTTCGCGCGCTCGACGGTGAGCACCGTGTTGAGCAGCAGCACGCCCTGACGCGCCCACGCGTCGAGGCAGCCGTGCGCCGGCGCCTCGATGCCGAGGCTCGCCGCGATCTCCTTGAAGATGTTGCGCAGCGAGGGCGGCGTGCGCACCGCCGGCGGCACCGAGAACGCGAGGCCATGGGCCTGCGGCGTGCCACGGTCGTCGCCGTGGTAGGGGTCCTGGCCGAGGATCACCACTTTCACTTCGTCGGGCGAGGTGAGGCGCAGCGCGCGGAACACATCGGCGGGATAGACGGTCTTGCCGGCGGCGCGCTCGTCGTCGACGAAGCGGCACAGCGGCGCGTAGGCATCGCTCGCGATGAACGGCGAGAGCAACTCGCGCCACGCAGTGGGCAGCGCGGCGAACTGGTCTTCGAGACGCGTGATCGCGGGGTTCGCGTCGGACGCCGCTTTGGACGCGGCTTGGGACATTGGGGGCGTATCAGGCATGGCTGCTGCGGATTGGCTGGCGGATAGCGGGGCTGCTGCGGGCGCGGGGAATTCGTCGTCGTCGAAGAGCGAGAAGATCGTGATCTGGCGCGGATCGACTTCGGGCGCGGACGTTTCGTCGAGCGTGGCCAGCGCCACCTCTGGCGCTTCGTCGTCGAAGAGCGAGGCTTGCGCTGGCGCCGCGGCGCGCGTGTGTTTCGTGGAGGTCATGGGCGGCAAGTGTCGCAAGAATCGCGCGGCGATTCAATCCGGCTGGGTTCGCAAAGGGCACACCGCGTGTCGCGCCGTGCTCAGCCTTCGCGTAGCTTGTAGCCGCGCTGCGCCTTGCTGATATCGTCGGGCGCGAGGCCCGGCAGCGCCTGCGTCAGAGTTTTGGCGAGCGTGCGCAGCGCGGCTTCGTCGCCGCCTTTCAGCTCGAGCTCGATTTCGCAGATCGGCGCGCGGCGTAACGTGCCGTTCACGTCCGCGGTGATCTCGCCCTGATCGATGGCGGCTTCCACTTGCGCGCCATCGACCTCGAGCACCCACAACGTGCGCGTGAAGTCGGTGCGAAAGAGCGGGATCAGCGCGGCGGCGGCCTGCGTGAGGGCGGTCGAGACACCCGCTTCGTCGCACTCCTGCAACAGCCGCTCGATCTCTAGCGCCTCGCCCGCGACGGGCATTTCCCACTCGTGCCGCTCATGCAGCCCGCTCTGCGCGACGCCCACGGTCTTGAACGTCTGCAGCCAGCCTTCGGGCGCCCGGCGCAGCCGCAGCGCGCTCTTCGCGCGCGCGAGCGTGAGCGACGGCGTGTCGAAGTAGATGTTCTCGAGCCGCACCGCACGGCCCGGCACGCCGGCGCGCGCCTCGAAGAGACGCAGCGCCGCTTCTACCTGGTCGCGCGGCAGCGCGAGCTTGATTTCGCGTTCGATAGCCATTGCTGCTTTTCACTTACCTGCGATCAGAAGAACATGCGCGCGAGTTCCGCGCCCGGCTGCTCCGCGCGCATGAACGCTTCGCCCACGAGGAACGTGTGCACCGAGAGCGCGCGCATTTTCTCGACATCGGCGCGCGAGAGAATGCCCGACTCGGTCACGACGATGCGGTCTTCGGGCACGTCATCGAGCATGTCGATGGTGGTTTGCAGCGTGGTCTCGAAGGTGCGCAGATTGCGGTTATTGATGCCGATAAGCGGCGTCTTCAGCGTGAGCGCGTGCTCGAGCTCTTCGCGGTCGTGCACTTCGACGAGCACGGCAAGACCCAGCGAATGCGCGAGCGCTTCGAGGTCGCGCATTTCACCAGGCTGCAGCGCGGCGGCGATCAGCAGGATCGCGTCGGCGCCCATCGCGCGCGCTTCGACGATCTGGTACGGATCGACGATGAAGTCCTTGCGCAGCACCGGCAGATTGCACGCGGCGCGTGCGGCTTCGAGGTAGGCGACGCTGCCCTGGAAGAACTGCACATCGGTGAGCACGGAAAGGCACGCCGCGCCGTGCTCGGCGTACGAGCGCGCGATTTCGGCGGGCTGGAAGTTCTCGCGCAGCACGCCTTTGGAGGGGCTCGCCTTCTTGACTTCGGCGATCACGGCCGCCTGGCCGCTCTCGTGCTTCGCGCGCAAAGCGCCGACGAAGTCGCGCAAGTCGCGCGCGCTCGCCGCGAGGCGCAGTTCTTCGAGCGGTGCGCTCTGCTCGGCGGCGCGGACTTCTTCGCGCTTCACCGCAATGATTTTTTCGAGGATGTCGCTCATGGCTATCGGAGAAATTCGGGCAAATACGGGCAAAAACAGTGTTCGATCAGCGTTTGAACTGTTGCGTGAAGCGTACCAGTTCGTCGACTTTGGCGCGCGCGCGGCCGCTCGCGAGGGTCTCGCGCGCGAGCGCGATGCCGTCGGCGATCGAGTTCGCGACGTTGGCCGAATAGAGCGCCGTGCCCGCATTGAGCGTGACGATCTCGCGCGCCGTTCCAGGCTCGTTCGAAAGCGCACCGAGCAGCATGGTCTTCGATTCGTCGGCGTTTTCGACCTTGAGCGAGCGGTTCGAGACCATCTGCATGCCGAAGTCTTCGGGATGGATCTCGTACTCGCGAATCTCGCCGTCCTTCAGCTCGCCCACGAGCGTGGCCGCGCCGAGCGAAACTTCGTCCATGCCGTCCTTGCCGTACACCACGAGCACGTGCTTCGCGCCCAGACGCTGCATCACGCGCACCTGAATGCCGACGAGGTCCGGGTGAAACACGCCCATCAGCTGATTGGGCGCGCCGGCCGGATTCGTGAGCGGGCCGAGGATGTTGAAGATCGTGCGCACGCCCAGCTCGCGGCGCACGGCGGCAATGTTCTTCATCGCCGGATGATGGTTGGGCGCGAACATGAAGCCCATGCCCGTCTCGGCGATCGATGCGGCCACCTGGTCGGGCTGCAGGTCGATGTTCACGCCGAGCGCTTCGAGCACATCCGCGCTGCCCGACTTGCTCGATACGCCGCGGTTGCCGTGCTTGGCGACCTTCGCACCCGCCGCTGCCACGACGAACATCGAGGCCGTGGAGATATTGAAGGTGTGCGAACCATCGCCGCCCGTGCCGACGATATCGATGAAGTTCGAGTTGTCCTTCACCTCGACGTGATTCGCGAATTCGCGCATCACGGTCGCGGCCGCCGCGATCTCGCCGATGGTTTCCTTCTTCACGCGCAGGCCGGTGATGATGGCCGCCGAGAGCACGGGCGAGAGCTCGCCGCGCATGATCATGCGCATGAGGTGCAGCATCTCGTCGTGGAAGATCTCGCGGTGCTCGATCGTGCGTTGCAGCGCTTCTTGCGGGGTAATGGACATGGTCGTGGCTCCGTTTTACGCGCTGCGCGCCTTCGACTGCTTCAGGAAATTCTCGAACAGCGCGTGGCCGTGCTCGGAGAGGATCGATTCCGGGTGGAACTGCACGCCTTCCACCTCGAGTTCGCGGTGACGCACGCCCATGATTTCGCCGTCCTCGGTCCATGCCGAGACTTCGAGGCAGTCGGGCAGCGACTCGCGCTCGATCGCGAGCGAGTGATAGCGCGTTACGTTGAAGTGCTTCGGCAGGTCGGCGAACACGCCCTTGCAGTCGGTTTCGATCTGGCTCACCTTGCCGTGCATGATGGTCTTCGCGCGCACGACGCGCCCGCCGAACGCTTCGCCGATGGCCTGATGGCCGAGGCACACGCCGAGAATCGGAATCTGGCCGGAAAACTCGCGCAGCACGTCGAGCGTGATGCCCGCGTGCTGCGGGTTGCTCGGTCCGGGCGAGAGGCAGATGCGCGCCGGGTTGAGCTTCGCGATTTCGTCGAGGGTGATTTCGTCGTTGCGATACGTGTGGACGTCTTCGCCAAGCTCGCCGAAGTACTGGACGATGTTGTAGGTAAACGAATCGTAGTTGTCGATCATGAGCAACATGGTCTTGTCTCCGCTCAGAAGTCGCTGTCGAGGCCGTCCTGCACCTGCTCGGCGGCGCGCAGCACGGCGCGCGCCTTGTTCTCGGTTTCCTGCCATTCGGACTCGGGCACCGAATCCGCGACGATGCCCGCCGCGGCCTGCACGTACAGATTGCCGTTGTGGATGAGGCCGGTGCGGATCGCAATCGCGAGGTCCATCTCGCCGTTGAACGAGAGATAGCCAACCGCGCCGCCATAGAGACCGCGCTTCACGGGCTCGAGCTCGTCGATGAGCTCCATCGCGCGCACCTTGGGCGCGCCCGAGAGCGTGCCGGCGGGGAAGGTCGCGCGCAGCACGTCGTAGTTCGTCATGCCGGGCTTGAGCTTGCCTTCCACCGAGCTCACGATGTGCTGCACGTGCGAGTACTTTTCGATGACCATCTGGTCGGTTACCGCCACCGAGCCGATCTCGGCGATGCGGCCCACGTCGTTGCGCGCGAGGTCGATCAGCATGACGTGCTCGGCGATTTCCTTCGGATCGTTGAGCAGCTCGGTCGCGAGCTCGGCGTCGCGCTCGGGCGTGTTGCCGCGCGGACGCGTGCCCGCGAGCGGACGGATCGTCACGATGCGGTCTTCGCCGCGCTGTTCCTGGCGCACCAGAATCTCCGGCGAGGCGCCCACCACGTGGAAGTCGCCGAAGTTGTAGTAGTACATGTACGGCGACGGGTTCAGCGAGCGCAGCGCGCGGTAGAGCGAGAGCGGATTGTCGCGATACGGCTTGGAGATGCGCTGGCCGACCTGCACCTGCATCAGCTCGCCCGCGGCGACGTATTCCTTCGCCTTGCGCACGGCGGCGAGGTAGTCGTCCTTCTTGAACTCGCGATAGGTCTCGGTGCGCACGCTCGCCGAGGTCACCGGCGGCTGCACTGTCGTGCGCAGGCGCTGCTTGAGTTCGCGCAGGCGGTGCTTGGCCTTCGTGTAGGCCTCGGGCGTTTGCGGGTCGGCGTAGACGATCAGGTAGAGCTTGCCCGCGAGATTGTCGATGACCGCGACTTCCTCGGTTAGCAGCAACTGGATATCGGGCAGGCCGAGGTCGTCGGGCGGGCAGGTATCGGCGAGCTTTTTCTCGATGTAGCGCACCGCGTCGTAGCCGAAGTAGCCGGCGAGACCGCCGCAGAAGCGCGGCAGGCCGGGGCGCTGCGCGACCTTGAAGCGCGCCTGGTATTGCGCGATGAATTCGAGCGGATCGCCGTCGTGCGTTTCCGTGACCTGGCCGTCGCGCACGACTTCCGACACGCCGTTGCGCGTGCGGATCAAGGAGCGTGCGGGCAGGCCGATGAACGAGTAGCGCCCGAAGCGCTCGCCGCCCACCACGGATTCGAGCAGGAACGAGTTGGCGCCGCCGCGCTCGGGCTGCGCGAGCTTCAGGTACAGCGAGAGCGGCGTTTCGAGATCGGCCAGCGCTTCGGCGATCAGCGGAATGCGGTTGTAGCCCTCGTTGGCGAGGGACTGAAATTCGAGTTCGGTCATGTTCCGATCCTGTGCGTGCTGCCGGTCGCGACGTCGGGTGCGGGCCCAGTGCGGCTCAAAAAGGGGCGCGGCGTGTGCGCGATGGCGTCTGTTTTGAGTGCTTGATTGCGCTGGCGAAACGTTCGTGGCTCATGTGGCTCATGCTGCCCGGCATCGCGAAACGCTTGCCAGGCCGGTTGCGGCATCGCGGCGACGGGTGCGAGGCGTAGGCGTTAGCGTGCCCTGGCAGGTGGGCCGCGTCGAGGACAACTTACGGACGACGAAACCACACGCAAGGACAGCGAAACACCACGGCCAGACCAGCCGACGGGTTAGCGCAACAGTTTAGAGTCGAGACACGCGCGAAAGCGCAGCGAAGTAAAAAACGGAGCTGAAGAAGGGCTTGCGCGCGACTTCAGCGAACCTCGGGAGAGGTTAGCGCGACCAGCGACGCCAGGGCCAGGCTCCCCGGTCGATGCTGCTCAGACTCCGTTTTTTATTCAGAAACATGAGGATAAGGTGACTGTAAGTCGAGAACTTAGGTCAGAAGATTGTGCGCTGCGACCGCCTTGGCGGCGTCGAGCAGCGAGGCAACTATACCATCCGACTCAATTTTTTGTACAGGCTGGCCGTGATTGTAGCCGTACGGCACCGTGAGCGTGGCCATGCCCGCCGCGCGGCCCGCAAGCGCATCGTTCTCCGAATCGCCGATGGCGACCGCCGCTTGCGGCGCCACGCCCAGACGCTCGCATGCGGTGAGCATCGGCAGCGGATCGGGCTTTTTCTTCGCCAGGCTGTCGCCGCCCAGCACGACCTCGAAGTACCGCGCGAGGTCGTATTGCTGCAGCAGCTCCACGGCGAAGCGATACGGCTTGTTGGTCACGCACGCGAGCTTGATGCCCGCGTCGCGCAGCGCGGCGAGACCCGCTTCCACGTTTGGATAGAGGCGCGTGTAGCTGCCGTTGATCTTCGCGTACTCGTCCTGGTAGAGCGCGAGCGCCTCCTCGAAGCGCGCCTCGACGTGCTCGGCATGAAAGCGCGGCGCGAGTACGCTGCGGATCAGATGCTCCGAGCCCTTGCCCACGTAGCCCATCACTTCCTCGCGCGTGGTTTCCTCCGCGTCGAGCTGCGCGAGCATGCCGTTCAGGCCCGCGGCGAAGTCGTCGGCGGTGTCGACCATGGTGCCGTCGAGGTCGATCAGCGCCGCTTCGATGCGCGGCGCCTTGAACTGGACGGCCGCGCTCATTGTGCGTTGCCGGCGTTGGCGCTCACGCTTGCGAGCTGCGCGCGCATCTGGTCGATCACGGCCTTGTAGTCGGGCTTGCCGAAGATCGCCGAGCCGGCCACGAAGGTGTCCGCGCCCGCCGCCGCGATTTCGGCGATGTTGTCGACCTTCACGCCGCCGTCGACTTCGAGATGAATCTCGCGGCCCGTGCGCGCGGTGTAGGCGTCGATCTTCGCGCGCGCCTCGCGCAGCTTGTTGAGCGCCTCGGGGATGAACGACTGGCCGCCGAAGCCCGGGTTCACCGACATGATCAGGATGAGGTCGAGCTTGTCCATCACGTGGTCGAGGTAGTTCAGCGGCGTGGCCGGGTTGAACACGAGACCGGCCTTGCAGCCGTGGTCGCGGATCAGCGAGAGCGTGCGGTCGATATGGTCCGAGCCCTCGGGGTGAAAGCTGATCAGGTTCGCGCCGGCCTTGGCGAAGTCGGGCACGATGCGGTCGACGGGGCGCACCATCAGATGCACGTCGATAGGCACGTTCACGTGCGGGCGGATCGCCTCGCACACGAGCGGGCCGATGGTCAGATTCGGCACGTAATGGTTGTCCATCACGTCGAAGTGGATCCAGTCGGCGCCGGCTGCGACGACGTTACGGACTTCCTCGCCAAGACGCGCGAAGTCGGCGGAAAGGATGCTGGGAGCGATGCGGAATTGCGTCATGGCGGCAATCGGAAAACTGACGGAAAAACCGTATTTTACCGTCAGGGCGCCGCGCGCCAGTTTCCTGTGTTGTTGTTCGGTTGGGGAGGGCGGAACGTTCGGGCGCCGCGCAGGCAGCGCGCTGGCGGGCGAACTGCCCGTTGGATTTCGCGGTTGCGGGCGGCATGCGGGCCGCTCTCGCGCGTCGCGTTACGGTGCGCCGCGGGTCCGAGCCCGGGCTGCGCCGGGTTGCGGGTGCCGTCCGCATCAAGCAGAATGCTCTTCCATGTGCCCCGCAGGGCGGGCGCCACGCGCGCCCGGCGCCTTGTGCAGAGGGCGTCTCGACGATGATGGCCACGCGCGCCGGGTGTGCGCGTGCGCCGACCGTAATACCGGCCGAAAGGCCCGGCAATTGGAACAGGGATGAGCCAGTACGAATTCAGCGTGACCTCGCAGGTGCGCTACCTGCCCGAAGAATCGGACCCGGAGCGCAGGCAATACGCCTTCGCGTACACGCTGACCATTCGCAACACCGGACAGGTGAGCGCGCAGCTCATCGCGCGGCATTGGGTCATCACCGACAGCGAAAATCACGTGCAGGAAGTGAAGGGACTCGGCGTTGTCGGGCACCAGCCGCTTCTGAAGCCGGGCGAGCAGTTCGAGTACACGAGCTGGGCCGTGATCGCCACGCCCGTGGGCACCATGCGCGGCGAATACTTTTGTGTGGCCGAGGACGCCGAGCGCTTCGAGGCGCCCGTGCCTGAGTTCGTTCTACGCATGCCGCGCACGTTGCACTGAAAGTCTTTGAACCGATATTCGTATTCGGGGTCTGCTAGTCACGCCGGTCGCGCGAGGCTTGCTTTTTCCTGCCTGACGCGGTCCACACAACGATGAAAATCAACAGGAACAGCGCAAGGAGCGCTTCCAGTCCAAATATGAGCATCGGGTATTCGTCGAGCAGATCTGACATGGTGGCATCCATCGAGAACAATGATTGTAGGCGGGATTCGGGACGCGAATGGGGGCCTGGCGTGACGGCCGCGTTGACTCCCTCACCGGCGGCCGCGTTGGCGTCAGATTGTGCGCCAGAATCGGACCACAGTTTCGGCGTGATCCCGGGATTAACGGCCGCGCGTGAACGTGCGCGCCGCCTTTTCGCGAGCCACAGTGCGACGCGGCTGGGTAGTCGGGTTTGCAGCCGAGTTGGCAGCCGGATTGGCGGCTGGTTCGGCGCGCTTTCGCTGGCGGCACTGCTCGCCGCGTGCGGCGGCCCGAGCTACGTGCGCACCACCGCGCCCAAGGGCGCACCCACGCTGCCCGGACAGATCGCCGCCGCGCGTCTCACGCCGGTTGCGTGGCAGCAGGTGCCGGGCTGGCAGGACGATTCGCTGATCGGCGCCACGGCGGCGCTGCGCGAGAACTGCTCGCGCCTCGCGCGCGACCCGCGCTGGCAGCGCGCGTGCACCGCGGCCTTGCAACTCGACGATCTCGACGCCGCCGGCACCCGCACATTCTTCGAGACGTACTTCACGCCCTATCAGTTTGCGAACAACGACGGCACGCTGGACGGTCTCGTCACCGGCTACTACGAGCCGCTGCTGCACGGCTCGCGCACGCGTCACGGCATCTATCAGACGGCGCTGTATCGCTGGCCTTCTGGCTATCGCGCGGGCGCCGCGCTGCCGCCGCGCGCGCAGCTCGAGCGCGCGGGCATCCTGAACGGCAACGAGCTCGTCTGGGTCGACGACCCGATCGAAGCGTTCTTCCTGCAAGTGCAGGGGTCGGGGCGCGTCGTCATGGAAGACGGCAGCGTGATGCGTGTGGGCTTCGGCGGCACCAACAATCAGCCGTATAAATCGATCGGCCGCTGGCTGCTCGACCGCGGCGAGCTGACGCCGGCGCAGGCCACCATGCAGGGCATCAAGGCATGGGCGCGCGCGAATCCGACGCGCGTCGACGCGCTGCTCGACACCAACCCGCGCTTCGTGTTCTTCCGCGAGATGCCATCGGGCGAAGGCGCCGCGCAAGGTGGTGCCGACGGCCCGATTGGTGCGCTGGGCGTGCCGCTCACGCCGGAGCGTTCGATCGCGGTCGATCCGTCGTCGATTCCGCTCGGCACGCCGGTCTTTCTTCAGACCACGCGTCCGCTGACGAACACGCCGCTGAACCGGCTCGTGTTCGCGCAGGACACGGGCACGGCGATCAAGGGCGGCGTGCGTGCCGACTACTTCTGGGGCCTCGGCGACGACGCCGGCGATCTGGCCGGCAAGATGAAGCAGGGTGGCCGCATGTGGCTGCTGTTCCCCAACTCCTGAGCCTCGCGCGGGACGCGCGCATGTGAAAAAGCCGGCACATCGTTGCCGGCTTTTTTTCGTTACCGTGCCGATCGCCCGCTTGCGGTGCGATTAGCACGATGGGCGCGCGACTTCCTGTGCGGAGCGCGCGCACGGGGCAGCTTACTTCGGCCGGTTGTCCATCACGCGCTCGGGCAGCTTACTTCGGCCGCTTGTCGATCACGCGCCTGGCCTTGCCCACGGAACGCTCGATGCCGTTCACTTCCAGCACATTCACCTGCGCCGTCACGCCGATCAGCGACTTGATGTCGTACGCGAGCGCCTTGCGTGCGGCATCGAGCGCGCCATAGTCGGGCGCGGTTTCGGGGCAGGGCTCGCAGTTGAGCGTCATGACGTCCATCGGACCTTCCTTGGTCAGGATGATCTGATAGTGCGGCGCCAGTGCATGCTGCTTGAGCAGCAGTTCCTCGATCTGCGTGGGGAACACGTTCACGCCGCGGATGATGAGCATGTCGTCCGAGCGGCCCGTGATCTTTTCCATGCGGCGCATGGTGCGCGCCGTGCCGGGCAGCAGACGCGTGAGGTCGCGCGTGCGATAACGGACGATGGGCAGCGCCTCTTTCGTGAGCGAGGTGAAGACCAGTTCGCCGAACTCGCCGTCGGGCAGCACTTCGCCCGTTTCCGGATTGATGATCTCGGGATAGAAGTGGTCTTCCCAGATCGTCGGGCCGTCCTTGGTTTCGGCGCACTCGGAGGCCACACCGGGGCCCATCACTTCGGACAGACCGTAGATGTCGACCGCCGTGATGCCCATGCGCTGCTCGATGGCCGCGCGCATGTCGTTGGTCCACGGCTCAGCGCCAAAGATGCCGATGCGCAGCGAGCACGTGGCCGGATCAATGCCCTGGCGCTCCATTTCGTCGGCGATCGCGAGCATGTAGCTCGGCGTGACCATGATGATGTCGGGGCGGAAGTCCTGGATTAGCTGGACCTGCTTTTCGGTCTGGCCGCCGCCGAACGGAATCACCGTGAGGCCCGCGCGCTCCGCGCCGTAGTGCGCGCCGAGACCGCCCGTGAAGAGACCGTAACCGTAGCTGATATGCACCTTGTCGCCACGCCGCGCGCCCGCCGCGCGCACCGAGCGCGCGACGAGATTCGCCCAGGTGTCGATGTCGCGCGCCGTGTAGGCCACGACGGTCGGCTTGCCGGTCGTGCCCGACGACGCGTGAATGCGCGAGATCTGGTCCTGCGGCACCGCGAACATCCCGAACGGATAATTGTCGCGCAGGTCCTTCTTGGTCGTGAACGGGAAGCGCGCGAGGTCGGCGAGCGACTTCAGCTCGGACGGGTGCACGCCGGCTTCGTCGAACTTCTTGCGATAGACGGGCGAATTCTCGTACGCGTGATTGAGCGACCATTTCAGCCGTTCGAGCTGAAGCGCCGCGAGTTCGTCGCGGCTGGCCGTTTCGATGGGCTCGAGCGGCAGCGGGGTAGTCATCGATGTCTCCTCAAACTTCACTTAATGGAATGCGGTTCGTGCGGATCGGGACGCGCCGCGTTACTCCGCAACGGGAATCACGTTGCCGCGAATCTGCGCGGACTTGCCTCTGAACATGGCGACGGTTTCGCCTGCGCGGTTCGTCACGCGGATGTCGTAAATGCCGTTGCGCCCGGACAGCACCTGCTGGACGGCTTCGGCGGTGAGTTCGTCGTCGGGCTGAACCGGCCGCAGGAACTCGATCGAGCAGCCCGCTGCGACGGTGTTCACGTTGTATGTGTTGCAGGCGAACGCGAAGGTCGAGTCGGCGAGCGTGAAGATCAGGCCGCCGTGGCAGATCTGGTGGCCATTGAGGAACTCGGGGCGCACGGCCATGCGCAAGCGCGCGTAGCCTGCGCGCACCTCGAGCAGTTCCATGCCGAGCGCGCGGCTGCAGCCGTCGGCCTCGTACATGGCTTGCGCCGTGGCACGGGCGAGTTCGTCGGGCGTCATGTCGGCGAGCGTCGTGGCTTGTGTGGACATCGATGCGTTCATATCAACGCCCCTCGAAGCGCGGCGCGCGTTTTTCGATGAAGGCCTGCACGCCTTCGGCGTAGTCATGCGACGCGCCCAGCTCGCGCTGCAGGTCGCGCTCGAGATCGAGTTGCTGATCGAGTGTGTTCGTAGCCGAGGCGCGCAGCGCTTCACGCGTGGCGACGATCGCGCGCGTGGGCTGCTTCGCGAGTTGTGTGGCGAGCGCAGTAGCGGTCGTCGCGAGTTCGGCGTCGTCCGTGACCTGCCAGACGAGGCCCCAGCTTTCGGCCTTTTCGGCGCCGAGCTTGTCGCCCGTCATGGCGAGGCCGAGCGCGCGCGCCATGCCCACGCGCTTGGGCAGGAACCACGTGCCGCCCGAGTCGGGCACGAGGCCGATCTTCACGAACGCCTGAATGAAGCTGGCGGAGCGCGCGGCGAGCACGAGGTCGCAGGCGAACGCGAGATTCGCGCCCGCGCCCGCCGCAGTGCCGTTGACGGCCGCGATGACGGGCATCGGCAGCGCTTGCAGGCGCTTGATCAACGGGTTGAAATGCTCTTCGATGAGCGCGCCGAGGTCGGTCATCGCGCCGGGCGTGAAATCGAGGTCGGCGAGATCCTGGCCGGCGCAGAAGCCGCGGCCGGCGCCGGTGAGCACGAGTGCGCGCGCGCCGGCCGCGGCGACTTCGTCGAGCGCCGCGGCGAGCTCGCGGTGCATCGCGCGGGTGAAGCTGTTGAGCTTGTCCGGGCGGTTCAGCGTGATCGTGGCCACGCGCGTGGATGTGTCGATTTCGACGCGGATCGCATCGTAGGGCATCGGTTGTCTCCTTTGTCGACCAGAGTTAGCGCTTTAGCTGTCGGCTGAGGTTAGTGCGTCAGCACTTACTCCAGCCCTGTGCACGGCGCGTACTGTGGTCACATGCTTCGCGGTGGGCCGCAACCGGCGCTTTAGCGCTGAGTGAGGCCCCAAGCAAATCGGTCGATCGCACCTGGTGCTTTAGCTGTCAGCCGGAGTGAATGTTTCAGCACTCGCTCCGGCCGCATTCAAAGCGTCTGGTGCGACCCCATACAAAGCTGTCTCCCAAGGCGGGTTCGCCGCGTACTTCACCCGGCGGGTACCGCGCCGTTCCTTTCCTTGCTGCTCAGACGCGCTCGATCGCCAGCGCGATACCCTGGCCGACACCGATACACATCGTGCAAAGCGCGTAGCGTCCTTGGGTGCGCTCGAGCTGATGCAGCGCAGTCGTGACGAGCCGCGCGCCCGATGCGCCGAGCGGGTGGCCCAGCGCAATGGCGCCGCCATTCGGGTTCACGCGCGGGTCGTCGTCGGCAATGCCGAGTGCGCGCAGCACCGCGAGGCCTTGCGACGCAAACGCTTCATTGAGCTCGATCACGTCGAACTGGTCGAGCGTCATGCCCAGTTGCTTGAGCAGCTTTTGCGTGGCGGGCGCGGGGCCGAAGCCCATGATGCGCGGCGCGACGCCGGCCGTTGCCATGCCGAGCACGCGTGCGCGGCGGCGCAGGCCATACTGGCTCGCAGCTTCCTCATTGGCGAGCAGCAGGGCGCAGGCGCCGTCGTTGACACCGGATGCGTTGCCGGCGGTGACCGTGCCATCCGGCTTGACCACGCCCTTGAGCTTGCCGAGCGCTTCGAGCGACGTCTCGCGCGGATGCTCGTCGAGCGTCACGCGCACCGGATCGCCTTTCTTCTGCGCGATCTCGACCGCGACGATTTCCTCTGCGAGCGTGCCGTCTTTCTGCGCCCGTGTGGCCTTCTGCTGGCTGCGCAGGGCGAACGCGTCCTGATCGGCGCGGCTGATGTCGAACTCGACCGCGACGTTTTCCGCCGTTTCGGGCATCGAATCGATGCCGTATTGCTGCTTCATCAGCTTGTTCACGAAACGCCAGCCGATGGTGGTGTCGTAGACGGCGGCGTCGCGCGAGAAGGCCGATGCGGCTTTGCCCATCACGAACGGCGCGCGCGTCATGCTTTCCACACCGCCCGCGATCATCAGGCGTGCCTCGCCGGCCTTGATGGCGCGCGCGGCGCTGCCGATGGCGTCGAGGCCCGAGCCGCACAGCCGGTTGAGCGTGCCGCCGGGCGCATCCGTGGGCAGGCCCGCGAGCAGTGCGGCCATGCGCGCGACGTTGCGGTTGTCTTCGCCGGCCTGGTTGGCGCAGCCGTAGAGCACGTCGTCGAGCGCGCTCCAGTCCACGCCGGGGTTGCGCTCGATGAGCGCGCGAATGGGCACGGCGCCGAGGTCGTCGGCGCGCACGTCTTTCAGGGCGCCGCCGTAGCGGCCAAACGGAGTGCGAATCGCGTCGCAGATATAGGCTTCGGTCATCTCGGATTCCTGCGGCATGAGCGCGGAAATGCGCTCATGCCTTGCATGCTAGAGGGACGGGGAGTGGGGCGCCATTCGGCCAAACGGCATAGACCGTTCAGCCGACTGCAACGGGAGCCGCTTTCGGTTCAACATGAACGCGGCTCTGAACCACGCGGAAGCGGTTCGCCACGAACGCGGCGTCGGCCAGCGCGGCGTTCGCAGCCGGGTTTGCGCCGGTGCCGTGGAAGTCCGAGAAGGCCGCGGACTGGTTCACGAACACGCCGCCCGTGAGGTTGATCGACAGCGCCACGCCGCCGGTGATCGCGGCTTCGTGGGCGGCTTCGATCACGGCGTCGTCGGTGCTGTAGACCGAGAGCGTGAGCGCGCCATGGTCGCGTGCAGTTGCGCCGGCCATCTCGAGCGACTGCGCGGTCGAGTCGGTGGCGATCACGAACGAGATCGGGCCGAACCATTCGCGCGTGAACGAGGTAGCGTCGCGCGCGGCGTCGAGCGAGAGCACGAGCGGCGTGCGCACGCGCGCGCCGGCGAATTGCGGGTGCTCGAGCGACTGGCTGTCGGCGAGCACGGTGCCCAGCTTGCGCGCTTCGTCGATGCGCGCCGTGACGCCTTCGTTCTGGATCGCGCCGAGCACTTCCACGGCGCGGGCCGGATCGGCCACGAACTTCTGTACCGCGCCGGCGATCGCTTGCGCGACGGCCTCGAAGCTCACGTGACCATCGGCGGTCTGAATACCGTCGCGCGGCACATAGATGTTCTGCGGCGCCGTGCACATCTGGCCCGAATAGAGCGAGAGCGAGAAGGCGATATTGCGCGCGGCGGCCTTCAGGTCAGCCACGGAGTCGATCACGATCTGGTTCACGCCGGCCTTCTCGGTGTAAACCTGCGCCTGGTGCGCGTGCTGTTCGAGCCAGTCGCCGTTCTGCGTGCTGCCGGTGAAGTCGATCAGCTTGATCTCCGGACGCAGCGCGAGTTGCTGGACGAGTGCGCCGTCATTGGGATCGGTGGCGAGCAACGTGACCACGTTCGGATCGAAGCCGGCTTCGCGCAGCACCTCGCGCGCGATGCGCACGGTCACTGCGAGCGGCAGGATCGCGCCCGGATGCGGCTTGACGATCACCGCGTTGCCCGTCGCCAGATCGGCGAACAGGCCGGGGTAGCCGTTCCAGGTCGGGAACGTGCAGCAGCCGAGCACGAGACCGGTGCCGCGCGGCACGACGGTAAAGCGCTTTTGCATCGCGAGCGGCGGGTTCTTGCCTTGCGGCTTTTCCCAGTGCGCGTCGGCGGGAATGCGGCGCAGCTGGTCCCAGGCGTAGGTGACGGCTTCGAGCGCGCGGTCCTGAGCGTGCGGGCCGCCGGCCTGGAAGGCCATCATGAACGCCTGCCCCGTCGTGTGCATCACGCTAAAGGCGATTTCGAAGCTCGCGCGGTTCAGGCGCTCGAGGATTTCGAGGCTCACGCCCACCCACGCCTGTGGGCCGGCGGCGCGCCAATCGCGTTGTGCCTTTTGAGCGGCTTCGATGAGTTGATCGGGTGTCGACTTCGGATAGCGCGCACCGAGCGCGAAGCCGAACGGCGACGTCTCGCTGCCAACGGTTTCGCCGGTGCCCGGCTGGTCGAGTTCGAAGGTGCGATTCAGGTGAGCTTTGAACGCGGCTTCGCCGTCTGCAGTGGCGGATTCCCCGTACACTTTGGGGCTCGGCATTTCGGCGAACGGGCTCCAGTAGCCGCGCGTCTCGATGGCTGCAAGCGCTTTTTGCAGCGTGGCTTCGTGCTTGGCGAACAACGGATTTGTCATGGCTCAACGTTGATTGAGAGGTTGGAGGAGGCCCGTGCCAATTAATTGACCGACCGGTTGGTTGGTGAATGTTAGCATTAGTCAAACTTCGGCGTGAAAAATTTTTTTGGGGACTTTTCTTTGAAGGAAGGAGGACGTATGGGGTACGAAAACATCCTGGTCGAGACGCGTGGCAAAGTCGGCCTGATCACGTTGAACCGTCCGAAGGCGCTCAACGCGCTGAACGACGCGTTGATGGACGAACTGGGCGCCGCGCTGAAGGCGTTCGACGCCGACGAGGGCATTGGTGCGATCGTCATCACTGGCAGTGAGAAAGCGTTCGCGGCGGGCGCCGACATCGGCACGATGGCGACCTACAGCTTCATGGACGTCTATAAGGGCGACTACATCACGCGCAACTGGGAGACGATCCGCACGATCCGCAAGCCGATCATTGCGGCGGTCGCGGGCTTTGCGCTGGGCGGCGGCTGCGAACTGGCGATGATGTGCGACATCATCCTGGCCGCGGACACCGCGAAGTTTGGGCAGCCCGAAATCAAGTTGGGCGTGATCCCCGGCGCCGGCGGCACGCAGCGCTTGCCGCGTGCGGTGTCGAAGGCGAAGGCCATGGATCTGTGCCTGACCGCTCGCATGATGGATGCGGCGGAAGCGGAGCGCGCGGGCCTGGTGTCTCGCGTGATTCCTGCGGCGGACCTCCTGAACGAAGCGCTTGCCGCGGCCACGACGATTAGCGAGTACTCGCTGCCCGCGGTCATGATGGCCAAGGAGGCGGTCAATCGCGCGTACGAAACGACGCTCGCCGAGGGGGTGCACTTCGAGCGCCGGATGTTCCACTCGCTCTTTGCGACCGAAGATCAGAAGGAAGGGATGGCGGCCTTCGTGGAGAAGCGCAAGCCCGTCTTCAAGAACAAATAAGTAGCGACACCGTGTGCGCTGGCGGCTGCGAGCGGGTGGCAGCTGCCGGCGACAGACGGATTTTTTCGTCTACCCCTTGCGGCGTGGGCACGGGGGCGTTAAGATTCGCCCCCTTCGCTTCCTGCGGTACCGGCAGCGAAGCCCGCCGCGAGAAACGGCGGGGCGCGTGACCGACAGCTTTTCAGCAGTGACTGCAAAAAAGATGTTGACGAAACGCGAAAGAGTCTGCATAATCTCGTTTCTCTGCTGCTGACGCAGCAACGCAGAAAACGCCGGGCAGTAATGCAGTAAGCCGGTGAGTTTCGCGATCGCTCTTTAAAAATTTACAGCCGATAAGTGTGGGCGCTTGATGAGTTTCAGCGGCCTGACGGTCCTTCGGGGCAGTCAGGAGTAGCGAAAGTATCAAGAGTCTCACACTAAAGTAAGTCAGGTTTTTGAATTTATTCAAATTCCTGTCAGCTTTGAGTGAGCGACCGGTTTCTAACGAAACCGAAAACAGTAACAGGTTTGAACTGAAGAGTTTGATCCTGGCTCAGATTGAACGCTGGCGGCATGCCTTACACATGCAAGTCGAACGGCAGCGCGGGAGCAATCCTGGCGGCGAGTGGCGAACGGGTGAGTAATACATCGGAACGTGTCCTGTAGTGGGGGATAGCCCGGCGAAAGCCGGATTAATACCGCATACGATCTACGGATGAAAGCGGGGGATCGCAAGACCTCGCGCTATAGGGGCGGCCGATGGCGGATTAGCTAGTTGGTGGGGTAAAGGCCTACCAAGGCGACGATCCGTAGCTGGTCTGAGAGGACGACCAGCCACACTGGGACTGAGACACGGCCCAGACTCCTACGGGAGGCAGCAGTGGGGAATTTTGGACAATGGGGGGCAACCCTGATCCAGCAATGCCGCGTGTGTGAAGAAGGCCTTCGGGTTGTAAAGCACTTTTGTCCGGAAAGAAATCCTTTTCGATAATACCGAGAGGGGATGACGGTACCGGAAGAATAAGCACCGGCTAACTACGTGCCAGCAGCCGCGGTAATACGTAGGGTGCGAGCGTTAATCGGAATTACTGGGCGTAAAGCGTGCGCAGGCGGTGATGTAAGACCGATGTGAAATCCCCGGGCTTAACCTGGGAACTGCATTGGTGACTGCATCGCTGGAGTATGGCAGAGGGGGGTAGAATTCCACGTGTAGCAGTGAAATGCGTAGAGATGTGGAGGAATACCGATGGCGAAGGCAGCCCCCTGGGCCAATACTGACGCTCATGCACGAAAGCGTGGGGAGCAAACAGGATTAGATACGGTAGTCCACGCCCTAAACGATGTCAACTGGTTGTCGGGCCTTCATTGGCTTGGTAACGTAGCTAACGCGTGAAGTTGACCGCCTGGGGAGTACGGTCGCAAGATTAAAACTCAAAGGAATTGACGGGGACCCGCACAAGCGGTGGATGATGTGGATTAATTCGATGCAACGCGAAAAACCTTACCTACCCTTGACATGTACGGAATCCTGCTGAGAGGTGGGAGTGCCCGAAAGGGAGCCGTAACACAGGTGCTGCATGGCTGTCGTCAGCTCGTGTCGTGAGATGTTGGGTTAAGTCCCGCAACGAGCGCAACCCTTGTCCCTAGTTGCTACGCAAGAGCACTCGAGGGAGACTGCCGGTGACAAACCGGAGGAAGGTGGGGATGACGTCAAGTCCTCATGGCCCTTATGGGTAGGGCTTCACACGTCATACAATGGTCGGAACAGAGGGTTGCCAAGCCGCGAGGTGGAGCCAATCCCAGAAAACCGATCGTAGTCCGGATCGCAGTCTGCAACTCGACTGCGTGAAGCTGGAATCGCTAGTAATCGCGGATCAGCATGCCGCGGTGAATACGTTCCCGGGTCTTGTACACACCGCCCGTCACACCATGGGAGTGGGTTTTGCCAGAAGTGGCTAGTCTAACCGCAAGGAGGACGGTCACCACGGCAGGATTCATGACTGGGGTGAAGTCGTAACAAGGTAGCCGTATCGGAAGGTGCGGCTGGATCACCTCCTTTCCAGAGCTCATCGCTTAAGCTTGTTAAAGCGCTCACACTTGTCGGCTGTAGAAAAGACAGACTCAGGGGTCTGTAGCTCAGTCGGTTAGAGCACCGTCTTGATAAGGCGGGGGTCGATGGTTCGAATCCATCCAGACCCACCAATTTGTCTGCGGTGGCTGACTGATCAAAACCCCTGAAGTTGCATGACTGGGGGATTAGCTCAGCTGGGAGAGCACCTGCTTTGCAAGCAGGGGGTCGTCGGTTCGATCCCGTCATCCTCCACCAATCCTCAATGCCTAGTGTCCGGTAGAAACACAAACCGGGTATTACGCATTGGCGATTGAGCCAGTCAGAGCGATGTGAGTAAAACCATATCGGCTGTCGTTCTTTAACAATCAGGAAGAAGTAGTAAAGAGATTCATTCGAAAGCGGGCAGAGATGACCGTCGAGTAGATGAATCAGGGTTGTGATTGTATCAATGTATTTTTAAGTGATCGAAAGATTGCCTTGAAATACGGCGCAACACGAATACTCAACCTGTAATGAGTGGTCCGACGCGAGCAATCGCCGCAAGACACACCCGTTATAGGGTCAAGCGAACAAGTGCATGTGGTGGATGCCTTGGCGATCACAGGCGATGAAGGACGCGGTAGCCTGCGAAAAGCTACGGGGAGCTGGCAAACAAGCTTTGATCCGTAGATGTCCGAATGGGGAAACCCACTCCGTATGGAGTATCCATGGCTGAATACATAGGCCATGTGAAGCGAACGCGGCGAACTGAAACATCTAAGTAGCCGCAGGAAAAGAAATCAACCGAGATTCCCAGAGTAGTGGCGAGCGAAATGGGACCAGCCTGTACTCTTTATCTGTATTGTCAGCCGAACGCTCTGGAAAGTGCGGCCATAGTGGGTGATAGCCCCGTAGGCGAAGGCAGTATGGAAGAACTGGGTGTACGACAAGTAGGGCGGGACACGTGAAATCCTGTCTGAAGATGGGGGGACCATCCTCCAAGGCTAAATACTCGTGATCGACCGATAGTGAACCAGTACCGTGAGGGAAAGGCGAAAAGAACCCCGGGAGGGGAGTGAAATAGATCCTGAAACCGCATGCATACAAACAGTCGGAGCCTCGCAAGGGGTGACGGCGTACCTTTTGTATAATGGGTCAGCGACTTACATTCAGTGGCAAGCTTAACCGAATAGGGCAGGCGTAGCGAAAGCGAGTCCGAACAGGGCGTTCAGTCGCTGGGTGTAGACCCGAAACCAGGTGATCTATCCATGGCGGTTGAAGGCACGGTAACACGTGCTGGAGGACCGAACCCACTAACGTTGAAAAGTTAGGGGATGAGCTGTGGATAGGGGTGAAAGGCTAAACAAACCTGGAAATAGCTGGTTCTCTCCGAAAACTATTTAGGTAGTGCCTCGTGTATCACCTTCGGGGGTAGAGCACTGTCATGGTTGAAGGGTCCATTGCGGATTACTTCGCCATAGCAAACTCCGAATACCGAAGAGTGCAATCACGGGAGACAGACATCGGGTGCTAACGTCCGGTGTCAAGAGGGAAACAACCCAGACCGCCAGCTAAGGTCCCCAAATATAGCTAAGTGGGAAACGAAGTGGGAAGGCTAAAACAGTCAGGAGGTTGGCTTAGAAGCAGCCACCCTTTAAAGAAAGCGTAATAGCTCACTGATCGAGTCGTCCTGCGCGGAAGATGTAACGGGGCTAAGCTATATACCGAAGCTGCGGATGCGTGCTTTGCACGCATGGTAGGAGAGCGTTCTGTAAGCCTGCGAAGGTGCATCGGAAGGTGTGCTGGAGGTATCAGAAGTGCGAATGCTGACATGAGTAGCGATAAAGGGGGTGAAAGGCCCCCTCGCCGTAAGCCCAAGGTTTCCTACGCAACGTTCATCGGCGTAGGGTGAGTCGGCCCCTAAGGCGAGGCAGAAATGCGTAGCTGATGGGAAGCAGGTCAATATTCCTGCACCATTGTTGAATGCGATGGGGGGACGGATCGCGGAAGGTTGTCCGGGTGTTGGAAGTCCCGGTCCTTGCATTGGAGAAGGCGCTTTGGCAAATCCGGGCGCGGAATTCAAGGGTGTGAGGCCAGTCTCTTAGGAGACGAAGCAACTGGAAGTGGTTCCAAGAAAAGCCTCTAAGCTTCAGTTCAACAGTGACCGTACCGCAAACCGACACAGGTGGGCGAGATGAGTATTCTAAGGCGCTTGAGAGAACTCGGGAGAAGGAACTCGGCAAATTGGTACCGTAACTTCGGGATAAGGTACGCCCTGGTAGCTTGACTGGCTCGCGCCAGAAGGGTGAAGGGGTTGCAATAAACTGGTGGCTGCGACTGTTTAATAAAAACACAGCACTCTGCAAACACGAAAGTGGACGTATAGGGTGTGACGCCTGCCCGGTGCCGGAAGATTAAATGATGGGGTGCAAGCTCTTGATTGAAGTCCCGGTAAACGGCGGCCGTAACTATAACGGTCCTAAGGTAGCGAAATTCCTTGTCGGGTAAGTTCCGACCTGCACGAATGGCGTAACGATGGCCACACTGTCCTCCCGAGACTCAGCGAAGTTGAAGTGTTTGTGATGATGCAATCTCCCCGCGGCTAGACGGAAAGACCCCATGAACCTTTACTGCAGCTTTGCATTGGACTTTGAACCGGTTTGTGTAGGATAGGTGGGAGGCTATGAAGCGTGAACGCCAGTTTGCGTGGAGCCGTCCTTGAAATACCACCCTGATCTGTTTGAGGTTCTAACCTTGGTCCGTTATCCGGATCGGGGACAGTGCATGGCAGGCAGTTTGACTGGGGCGGTCTCCTCCCAAAGGGTAACGGAGGAGTACGAAGGTACGCTAGGTACGGTCGGAAATCGTGCTGATAGTGCAATGGCATAAGCGTGCTTGACTGCGAGACTGACAAGTCGAGCAGGTGCGAAAGCAGGTCATAGTGATCCGGTGGTTCTGTATGGAAGGGCCATCGCTCAACGGATAAAAGGTACTCTGGGGATAACAGGCTGATACCGCCCAAGAGTTCATATCGACGGCGGTGTTTGGCACCTCGATGTCGGCTCATCTCATCCTGGGGCTGTAGCCGGTCCCAAGGGTATGGCTGTTCGCCATTTAAAGAGGTACGTGAGCTGGGTTTAAAACGTCGTGAGACAGTTTGGTCCCTATCTGCCGTGGGCGCTGGAAGTTTGAGGGGGGCCTGCTCCTAGTACGAGAGGACCGGAGTGGACGAACCTCTGGTGTACCGGTTGTGACGCCAGTCGCATCGCCGGGTAGCTATGTTCGGAAGAGATAACCGCTGAAAGCATCTAAGCGGGAAACTCGCCTCAAGATGAGACTTCCCCGGGGACTAGATCCCCTTGAAGGGTCGTTCGAGACCAGGACGTTGATAGGTCAGGTGTGGAAGCGCAGTAATGCGTTAAGCTAACTGATACTAATTGCCCGTAAGGCTTGATCCTATAACAGGTGTGTTTCGCAATGAGTTAGCGCTTCAGCGCTTACTCAGTGCAACCCCCGAAGGGGGCACGAAATACACAGGTTGAGAGATCGCGTGTTGTGCCGGAAACAACACAACCCCAATCAGCAAAAACCTCTTTACGCTTCTTCCAGATTGGCTGTGGCGCACTAAATGCGACGCAGCAACCCGTCAAGCCTGATGACCATAGCGAGTCGGTCCCACCCCTTCCCATCCCGAACAGGACCGTGAAACGACTCTACGCCGATGATAGTGCGGATTGCCCGTGTGAAAGTAGGTAATCGTCAGGCTCCTTATGCAGTACGTCCAGAACCCCGGTGGCTCCGAAAGAGCACCGGGGTTCTGGCGTTTACGCGGCTGAAAAACGGCAAAACACGCACACAACAAAAACGAAAAAGCCGTCCTGCGAGCGACACAGGACGGCTTTTTTCGTTGAAACCGCAGTCAATCGCCTATTTTTGGGCGAGGAATTTCGTTGCCAGATGCACCCAGTATGACGCTCCAACCGGCAACAACTGATCGTTGAAGTCATAGCTGGCGTTGTGCAGCATGCACGGACCGGCGCCGTGACCGGCCTCGCGATGCCCGCCTTCCCCATTGCCGAGGAATGCATAGCAACCGGGCTTTTCCAGCAGCATGAAGGAGAAGTCCTCGGCGCCCATGGTCGGCTCGACGCTATCGTCGACACGATCGGCGCCTACGACTTCTCTCATCACTTCAGCCGCGAACTGGGCCTCTGCGCTGCTGTTCACCGTCGGCGGATAGTTGCGATGGAAGGTCACGTCGACGGAACACTCGTACGCCTCCGCCGTGCTCTCGACTATCTTGCGCAGACGCGTCTCGATCAAATCGAGCGTTTCCGTCGTGAAGGTGCGCACCGTCCCCGCAAGCCAGGCCGTATTCGGCACGACATTCACCGCGTCGCCGGCGTGGATCTGCGTAATCGACAGCACAGCCGTATCGAGCGGCTTCTTGTTGCGCGTGATGATGCTTTGCAGCCCGTTGGCGATCTGCACCGCCGTGAATACCGGATCGCGTCCGTTGTGCGGCAGCGCGGCATGCGAGCCTACGCCTTTGATTTCGATGCGAAACTCGTTGCTCGACGCCATGATCGGCCCTTCGGTCACGCCGAAGTGTCCCGCCGGCATGCCAGGCCAGTTGTGAATGCCGAACACGGCGTCCACGGGAAAACGCGTGAACAGCCCGTCTTCGATCATGGCCTTCGCGCCCGCGCCGCCTTCCTCCGCTGGCTGGAAGATGAACACGATGGTGCCGTCGAATTGGCCATGCTGAGCGAGATGCTGCGCCGCACCGAGCAGCATCGCGGTATGGCCGTCGTGGCCGCATGCATGCATCTTCCCTTCGTGGCGGGAGCGGTGCTCGAACGTGTTCAGCTCTTGAATGGGCAGCGCATCCATATCGGCGCGCAACCCAATGGCGCGCGTGCCGCTACCGCGCTTGAGCACGCCGACAACGCCCGTTTTTCCCAGCCCGCGATGCACTTCGATGCCCCATTCCGCGAGCTTCGATGCAACCAGTTCGGCGGTTTGGGTCTCTTCGTAGCGCAGTTCCGGGTGGGCGTGGATCGTTCGTCGTAGGCCCTGAATTTCGCCTTGGGCGGCCTGGATTTCCGGGATCAGTTTCATGACGGACAGTGCTCGAGAAAGTGGGCGCCCGCCCTCGCAGTGAGGCGGGCCTGGACGAACCATTCTACGCCGAACCTTTTTTTTCGCGGCAACCCGGCGGGCACGTGGCGGCGCCGCACGCCGGACATAATAAAATCGCGGTATCGAGACCACCTTCCATCGACGGATTCCTCATGAATGCCCGAGCCGAATTTGCCCGCGCAGTCTGTCCCCACGACTGCCCCGACACCTGCGCGATGCGCGTGACCGTCGAGGACGGCAAGGCCATCAAGGTGAGCGGCGACCCCGACCATCCGCCGACACAAGGGGTGCTCTGCACGAAAGTGACCCGTTACGCCGAGCGCGTGCATCACCCGAAGCGTATAACGCAACCGATGAAGCGCGTCGGCCGCAAGGGGGAAGGGCGCTTCGAGCCGATCAGCTGGGACGAGGCATGTGCGATTGCGGCTGCGCGCCTTGGCGAGATCGCGCAACGTGTGCCCGAAGCCATCCTGCCGTATAGCTATGCCGGCACGATGGGCCTCGTGCAAGGCGAGAGCATCGCACAGCGTTTTTTCCACAAGCTCGGCGCTTCACGGCTAGACCGCACGATCTGCGCGGCCGCGGGTGCAGCGGGCCTGCGCTATACGTATGGCTCGAGCTTGGGCATGCTCACCGAGCACTTCGCCGAGAGTGAAGTGATCCTGATCTGGGGCGCGAATCCGATTGCTTCGAACCTGCATTTCTGGACGCGCGCGCAGGAAGCCAAGCGCAACGGTGCGAAGCTGATTGCGATCGATCCGTATCGCTCGCTCACGGCGGAGAAGTGCCATCAGCACATCGCACTGAAGCCGGGCACCGATGGCGCACTCGCGCTCGGCATGATGCACGTGCTGATCACCGAAGACCGTCTCGATCACGAGTACATCGCGGCGCACACGCATGGCTTCGAGCAGTTGAAGGCGCGCGCGCTCGCCTATGCACCTGCGCGCGTCGCGCAGATCTGCGGCATCGAGGAACAAACGATCGTCGATCTGGCGCGCCTCTATGCTTCCACGCGCAAGGTGGCGATCCGCATGAATTACGGCCTGCAGCGCGTGCGCGGCGGCGGCAATGCGGTGCGCGCAATCGCCTGCCTGCCGGCACTGACCGGCGCCTGGCGCGAGCGCGCCGGTGGCGTGCTGCTTTCGTCGTCGGGTTGGGCGCCAATCAATGGGAACGCGCTCCAGCGTCCCGACCTGATTCCTGGTTGGCCGAACCATCAGCCGCGCATCGTCAACATGAACCAGATCGGCGATGCGCTCACGCACGCGGGCGACGCCACGTTCGGCCCGAAGGTCGAGGCGATCGTCGTGTACAACTCGAATCCGGTGGCGGTCGCGCCGGAGTCGGCGAAGGTGGCGGCGGGCTTCGCGCGCGAGGATCTCTTCACGATCGTGCTCGAGCAGTTCCAGACCGACACCGCGGACCACGCCGACTTGCTGCTGCCCGCCACGACCCAGCTCGAGCACCTCGATGTTCACAAGTCCTACGGCCATACCTACGTGATGGCCAATCTGCCGGCTATTGCGCCGGTGGGGGAAGCGCGTCCGAACACCGAGATCTTCCGCTCGATTGCGCGCGCAATGGGCCTGACCGAGCCGGCGCTCTTCGAGAGCGACGAAGAGGTGGCCGCGCACGCGTTCGACTGGAGCGATCCCGCATTCGCTGGCGCCGATTGGGCGAGGCTCAAGCAGGACGGCTGGGTGAAGTTGAATATCGCCGACGCGCCATTCGCCAACGGGGGTTTTCGCACGCCCACGGGCAAGTGCGAGTTCTACAGCGAGGCGCTCGCGAAGGCCGGCCTCGAGCCCGTGCCCGACTACCTGCCGCCGTACGAATCAGCCGACGGTGCGCCCGAGCTGGCCGCACGCTACCCGCTCGCGATGATTTCGCCGCCCGCGCGCAATTTCCTGAACAGTACCTTCGTGAATGTCGAGAGCCTGCGGGCGACCGAAGGCGAGCCGCATCTCGATCTCCACCCCGCCGATGCCGCGCGACGCACCATCGCGGACGGCGACCAGGTGCGCGTCTTCAACGACCGTGGGTCGATGCATGCGCGTGCGCGCGTCTCCGAGCGTGCGCGCGAAGGCCTCGTGGTCGGCCTGTCGATCTGGTGGAAGAAGCTCGCACCGGATGGCCGCAACGCAAACGAAGTGACGAGCCAGGCGCTCACCGATCTGGGCGGCTCTGCGACGTTTTATGACTGTCTCGTGGAAGTCGAACGCGCGTAAGCCCTGAACAAAACGCCTTGAAGCCCCCCGCAAACGCGCTTGCCGTGGTTCGAGGGGGCTTTCTAACTCGCTGATTTGCGGAAGAAAAACGCGGGTTGCATGCTACGATCAGCGTTTTAGCACGACCATTCGAAAATATTCAGGAGGAGACGCCGCATGGATAAAGTCTGGCTGAAATCGTACCCACCCGGCGTTCCCGCGGAAATCGACCCGAGCCAATATGCGTCCATCACGGCGCTGCTCACGGAGAGCTTCAACGCGAACCGGTCGAAACCCGCGTTCGCGTGCATGGGTAAGGCCATCACCTACGGACAGCTCGACGAACTCTCGAAGCGGCTCGCCGCATGGTTCCAGTCGCGCGGCATTGCGCCCGGCGCGCGCATCGCGATCATGATGCCGAACGTGCTGCAGTATCCGGTCGCGCTTGCCGCGATCCTGCGCGCCGGCTATGTCGTCGTGAACGTGAACCCCCTCTATACGCCGCGCGAGCTCGAACATCAGCTCAAGGACAGCGGCGCCGAAGCCATCATCATCCTCGAGAATTTCGCGGCGACGCTGCAGGCAGTCGTCGCGCAGACGCGCGTCAAGCACATCGTGGTGGCGTCGATGGGCGACCTGCTCGGCACACTGAAGGGCTTCATCGTGAACTACGTTGTGCGCCACGTGAAGAAGATGGTGCCTGCGTGGAGCCTGCCGGGCCACGTGCGCTTCAACGCCGCTGTCTCGGCCGGCGCGCGCCTCACGTTCAAGCCCGTCGAGCAGAAACCCGAAGATGTCGCGTTCCTCCAGTACACGGGTGGCACGACCGGCGTGTCGAAAGGCGCCACGCTGCTGCATCGCAACCTCATCGCGAACGTGCTTCAGTCGGCTGCGTGGACCCAGCCCGCGCTCGCGCGTCTGGCCGCCGGCACCCAGCCGGTCACGGTTGCGGCGCTGCCGCTCTATCACGTGTTCGCGCTTACCGTCTGCGGCCTGCTGACGATGCGCACGGGCGGCCTCGCCGTGCTGATCCCGAATCCGCGCGACATCGCGGGCATGATCAAGGACCTGCAAGGCTATTCGATCACGACCTTCCCGGCAGTCAACACGCTTTACAACGCGATCCTCAATCACCCCGATTTCGACAAGCTCGACTTCTCGCATCTGCTGGTCGCGAACGGCGGCGGCATGGCCGTGCAGGAAGCCGTGGCGAAGCGCTGGTACGAGCGCACGCAGACGCCGATCGTCGAAGGCTACGGCCTGTCGGAAACCTCGCCCAGCGTGACCTGCAATCCGACCGACGCGACCGAGTACACGGGCACGATCGGCCTGCCACTGCCGTCGACGGAAATCTCGATTCGCGACGACAACGGCAACGAACTGGGCATTGGCGAAGCGGGCGAGATCTGCATTCGCGGTCCGCAGGTGATGGCGGGCTACTGGCAGCGTCCGGAAGAAACGGCGAAGGTCATGACCGCCGACGGCTTCTTCAAGTCCGGTGATGTGGGCGTGATGAACGCGCGCGGCTATGTGAAGCTCGTCGATCGCAAGAAGGACATGATTCTCGTCTCGGGCTTCAACGTCTATCCGAACGAGATCGAAGATGTGGTCGCGAAGCTGCCGGGTGTATTCGAAGTGGCAGCCGTGGGCGTGCCCGACGCGCACTCGGGCGAAGCGGTGAAGCTCTATATCGTGAAGAAGGACCCGGCGCTCACCGAGAAGGACGTCCTCGAATACTGCAAGACGCAGCTGACCGGATACAAGCGGCCGAAATTCATCGAGTTCCGCACCGACTTGCCCAAGAGCAACGTCGGCAAGATCCTGCGGCGCGAATTGCGCGAAGTGCACGCGTAAGTCTCCGCCGTCACGCACGCACCGAAGGCCTGCCCGCAAGGGTGGGCCTTTTGTTTTGGGCGCGTGAAGAGAGCCGGATGGCGCCGGACGCGCCAAAGAAAAAAGGCGCCCGCAGGCGCCTTCGAGACTGAAACGGCTGTTCTTCTTAGAACTTGTGACGGATACCGATACGCGCCGTGAACACGTTGTCGTTGCTCGACGGCGTGAGGCCGTTGATCGAGGCGACAGCCGGGTTGCCGAGCGAGTCCGTACCCGAAGCGTGCTGGTACACGCCGATCAGGTAGACGTCCGTGCGCTTGGACAGGAAGTAGTCCGTGCCCAGCGAGTACTGATAGTACTTCGCGCCGCTCTGGCTCGTGCCGTTCGCCAGCGTGACGCTGTTGCCGTCCGTGTAGTCGAACGCGAAGCCAGCCAGCAGAGCCGGCGTGACCTGATACTTGAAGTTCGCTTCGACGTTGTTGAACGTGGCGTTCGAGCCGCGCTGATACTGCGACGGGGACACACCGGCGACCGAACCCAGATTGCGGAAGCTGACGTTCGAATACGTCACGCCGAACGTGGCCGCGCCGAACGTGTATGCGCCGCCTGCGCCAATGACCTGGTACGTATTGGCCGTCGAGAAGCCGCCGTACACGGTGTTGGTCGATTCAGCAGCGTTCGAGAGCGGCGAGGAGCTCGTGCTGTTGTTGAAAATGCCGCCGAAGTTGTTCGGCGTGCGTGCGTTCAGGTAGCCGACGCCCAAGGCCAGCGGACCGTTGTTGTAGCCTGCGCCCAACGACCAGATCTGGTTCTGCGAGAAGTTGCCTGCCTGGCCGCCAAAGCTGTACGTGCCGCCGAACGTCAGGCCCGCATAGTTCGCGCTCGCGAACTTGACCGTGTTGTTCGTACGGTACGCGTTGTTGAAGTTGTCGAGGTCTTGCGGGTGAGCAGCGAGGTAGCCACCCCACTGGTCGCCGGCTTCGAGCGGACCGACGTAGTCGACGACGGAGTCATACTGGCGACCCAGCGTAACCGTGCCGTATTGGCTGCTGCTCAGGCCGACATAAGCCTGGCGGCCAAACATCAGGCCACCCTGGCCGAGCTTGCCGGTGTTCACGTCGAAGCCGTTTTCGAGCACGAAGACCGCTTTCAGGCCACCACCGAGGTCTTCAGCACCGCGCAGGCCGAAGCGGCTGCCTTGCATCACGCCGCTCGAGAGGTTGTACAGATGCTTGCCGCCCGAGTTCGTGTTGATGTTGAAACCTTCGTCGATGATGCCGTACAGCGTGACGCTGCTCTGAGCGTGAGCAACGCCCGCGAACGCGCCCAGCGCAGCAAGCGCGAGAAGCGACTTCTTCATTGAATGATCTCCAGTGTTTTGCGACTTTTATGCGTCTTGTTAGCGAGGCCAATTTATTGTCTAGCGGGGGCCCGGCCATCCAACTTCGCGAGAAGTTGCCCGTAATGTAACAAACCGTTTATGTCGAACAAAGGAAAAGCCGGGCAGCACGTAAGTACCTGTTTCGTTTACACAACATGGTCTAAAATATGCGCCTGAAATCGGCGCTGCCCCGGATTGACGGCGTGCTGCGAGTTCCTGTAGTGGTTTAGAACGTCCGGTCGGTCGGGTTTTTGTGCGATCCGCGTTGCAGTAGGTACGGAGGGAGGTTGGATGACGTTTGACGAATTGATTACCGAGTTCGATCGGGGCCTGCGCTCGATCACCGGGGTGTCGCGCATGTCGCGGCCCATGCCGCAGCCTTCTGCCGCCCCTGCCGATCTTCCGGCCGCTGCCGTGGATTGGTCCGCGTCGCCCGAATCATTCGAAGCGTCCGGCTCGGCTGCGACGCAGGCCGGCGAGCTTACCCCTGCGGAGTGCGCGCACGCGGCGGGTCTCATGCGCGTGAATCACGTAGGCGAAGTGTGTGCGCAGGCGTTGTATCAGGCGCAAAAGCTTTCGGCGCGATCGCCCACGCTCAAGGCTGCGTTCGACCAGGCTGCACGTGAAGAAGAAGACCATCTCGCCTGGACCGCGCGCCGCCTCGAAGCGCTCGACTCGCGCCCGAGCCTGCTCAACCCGCTCTGGTATGCGGGAGCGCTCGCTATCGGTCTCGCGGCTGGGCGTCTTGGCGACAAGATCAGTCTTGGCTTCATGGCCGAAACCGAGCGCCAGGTGGAGCATCATCTGGACAGCCATCTCGACGCGTTGCCGCCCGCCGACGTGGAGTCGCGCGCGATCGTCGAGCAGATGCGCACCGACGAGATTGCCCATGCGAAATCGGCCACGGATCTGGGCGGTGTCGATTTGCCGCTGCCGGTGCGCTCGCTGATGCGCGCTGCCTCTAAAATCATGACCCGGACCGCGTACTACATTTGATATGTCTTCGCGGACCGGTACACTAATCCGGTCCGCGCAAGTCTCCGGTTTTCACCGCTTTCAGTCGCCCGAATTAATCCCCGCCAAGTCCCCGCACCACCACGGTTTTCTCCGTGCATTTCACGTATCACCTTCACAACCTTCGTTAGCTCATTCATTCATAACGGTTTTTGGCTTTTTGTCTGACTTGAACAAGCGCCGCTAAGTCCTTGTTCTATCGGATAAATTTCGTCAAAAAACGCACCACCCACCTTGACCCTCGTGGGGCCTTCCTCTAAAGTGGGAGACAGTGTGAGAAAGTGTATTTTTGTGTGATTTCAAAGACGCATTCGGGTAAATTTCCTGAGATTTAGGCGGGCGGCGATCAGCGCCGCGCGAGGGGGAGCAAATTGTTCCAGGGGGCGTCGGCGCTGACACTCGATGCGAAAGGACGGATGTCGATTCCGTCCCGCTATCGGGACGCGCTGCAACAACAGGCAGAAGGCCGGGTGACGATCACCAAGCACCCGGACGGCTGCCTGTTGCTATTTCCGCGCCCCGAATGGGAAGTGTTCCGCGCGAAAGTCGCGGCATTGCCGATGGACGCGCACTGGTGGCGCCGCATTTTTCTGGGCAATGCCTCCGACGTCGATCTCGACAGCGCGGGCCGCGTGCTCGTCTCGCCTGAATTACGTCTTGCAGCAGGAATGGAAAAGGAAGTCATGCTGCTTGGCATGGGTAGTCATTTTGAGTTGTGGGATGCGCAGACCTACGCCGCCAAGGAACAGGCGGCGATGGCGCAGGGCATGCCCGACGCCTTGAAGAATTTCACGTTCTGATCGCGGTTTAAAACGCTATGGCATCTGCGATGGGACAGGGACTGCAGCATCGCACGGTGCTGCTCGATGAAGCGGTCAACGCGCTGGTGACGCGCGCGGACGGCATTTATGTGGACGGCACGTTCGGGCGCGGCGGGCACAGTCGCGCGATCTTGGGCCGGCTCGCCGAAGCCGGGCGTCTGATCGCGTTCGACAAGGACCCGCTGGCGATCGCCACGGCGCAGCAAGTGGGCGACGCGCGCTTCTCGATCGTGCATGAGAGTTTTGCTTCGCTGCGCGACGCCCTGGCGGCGCGCGGGGTAGGGCGTGTGTCGGGCGTGTTGCTGGACCTCGGCGTGTCGTCGCCGCAAATCGACGACCCGGAGCGCGGTTTCAGTTTCCGCGCCAATGGTCCGCTCGACATGCGGATGGACCCGACGCGCGGCGAGTCCGCCGCCGACTGGCTCGCGCGGGCCACGTTGCAAGAACTGACGGAGGTGATTCGAGATTATGGGGAAGAACGGTTTGCTTTTCAGATTGCAAAGGCGCTTGTTGCTCGCCGGGCAGAGTCCGACCGTCTCGGGCCTCTCGACAGCACGGGCGAGCTTGCCCAAATCGTGGCTAACGCCGTCAAAACCCGTGAGAAGGGTAAGGATCCGGCAACCCGCACCTTTCAGGCTATACGGATTCACGTCAATCAAGAGCTTGCGGAGCTGCAAGTCGTACTAGAAGCAGCGTTGTCGTTGCTGGAGCAGGGGGGGCGGCTCGTGGTCATCAGCTTTCATTCGCTGGAAGACCGGATCGTGAAACGGTTCATGCAGGCGCAGTCCACCGCGCCGGCGCTCGACCGTCGCCTGCCGATCCGCGCCGTCGACCTGCCCAGCCCGCCTTTGAAGCTGCTTGGGCGCGTATTCGCGAGCGATGAGGAAGTCGCCGCCAATCCGCGCGCCCGCTCGGCCGTGATGCGCATTGCGGAGCGCGTCACGCCATGAACCGTCTGAATATTTTCCTGCTGATCGTCGTCATGGGGTGTGCGCTGTCGGTCGTCAACGCCACCAATCAGCAGCGTCAGATGTTTTTCCAGTTGCAACGTGCGCAGTCGCAGGAGCGGCAGCTTCAGCAGGACTACGCACAGCTTCAATATCAGCAGAGCGCGCTGTCGCGGACGTCGCGCGTCGAACAAATCGCTACCGATTCGCTCAAGATGCAGCCCGTGACGACCGGACGCACGCAATATCTGACACTCGCGCCAGGCGCCGCGAGCGCTGCTGACGCGCCCGTGCCCACCTCCGCGCCGGCACAGGGCGCGGCCGCCACCGCCACGAAGGGCCGCCGTGGGGGCACGCGATGAAAAAAGGCAATAACCGCAAGAGCGTCGCCTTTACCCCGAACCCGATTCTCTCGGTGCGCCTGCCGATGTGGCGCTCGAAGTTCGTCGTCTTCATGCTGTTCATGGCGTTCGTCGCGCTGGCCGCGCGCGCGTTCTGGATTCAGGGGCCGGGCAACGCGTTCTATCAGAAGCAGGGCGAGAGCCGCTATCAGCGCACGATCGAAATGCCCGCCACGCGCGGCAAGATTCTCGACCGCAACGGCCTCGTGCTCGCCACGAGCCTGCCCGTGCGCGCGATCTGGTCAATCCCCGAAGACGTGCCCGACGATCTCGGCGCCGACAAGCTCACGCAGCTCGGCACGCTGCTGGACATGTCGACCAAGGAACTGCGCGCCAAGCTCTCCGAGGACAAGACCTTCGTCTACGTGAAGCGCCAGGTGCCGCTCGACGTCGCGCAAAAGGTCGCGGCGCTCGACATTCCCGGTGTCTATCAGCGTAACGAATACAAGCGCTTCTATCCCGAAGGCCAGGTCACCGCTCACCTGATCGGCTTCACCAATGTGGAAGACGAAGGGCAGGAAGGCGTCGAGCTCTCCGACCAGAAACTCCTCGCGGGCGTGCCCGGGATTCGCCACGTCATCAAGGACCGCATGGGCCATATCGTCGAGGACGTCGACGAAACGGTCGTGCCGCACAACGGACAGGACGTCGAACTGTCGATCGACAGCAAGATCCAGTACATCGCCTATTCGAACCTGAAGGCGGCGGTGGAGAAGTTCAAGGCCAAGGCCGGTGCGGCGATGGTGGTGGACGTGCGCACGGGCGAAGTGCTCGCGCTCGTGAACTATCCCACCTACAACCCGAATGACCGCACGCACCTCACGGGCGAGCAGCTGCGCAACCGCATCCTGACCGACGTGTTCGAGCCGGGCTCGATCATGAAGCCGTTCACGGTGTCGCTGGCGCTCGATTTGCATCGCGTCTCGCCGACTACACTGGTGGATACGGGTGGAGGCCACTTCACGCTCGATGGCGCAACCATCACCGACGACGCCGGGTTCGGCGTGCTCACGGTGGGCGGCGTGATCCAGAAGTCGAGCAACATCGGCGCGACGAAGATCGCCATGACGCTCCGGCCCGAAGAAATGTGGAACATGTATACCAGCATCGGTCTCGGACAGGCGCCGAAGGTCGGGTTCCCCGGCGCGGCGGCGGGCCGTCTGCGTCCGTGGAAAAGCTGGCGCCGCATCGAGCAGGCGACCATGTCGTACGGCTATGGCCTGTCCGTCTCGCTGTTCCAGCTCGCGCGCGCATACACGGCCATCGCGCACGACGGCCAGATCCTGCCGGTGACGATCTTCCGCCACCCCGGCGACGACCAGCCGGTGGTCGGCACGCAGGTCTTCGCGCCCACCACGGCGCGCGAAGTGCGCACGATGCTCGAGAGCGTGGTTTCGAAGGACGGCACCTCGCCCGACGCGGCGGTGCCCGGCTACCGCGTGGGCGGCAAGTCGGGGACGGCGTACAAGCACGGTCCGCACGGCTATGACCACTCGAAGTACCGCGCGTCGTTCGTCGGCATGGCGCCGATGCCGAATCCGCGCATCGTGGTCGCGGTGACCGTCGACGAGCCGACGGCCGGCAGCCACTTCGGCGGCGCGGTGTCGGGCCCGGTGTTCTCGGGCATCGTCGGCGACACGCTGCGCTCGCTCAATGTGCCGCCCGATATGCCGGTCAAGCAACTCGTCGTGTCCGACGACAGTGCTTCGGCCGCCGCTGTCGCCAATGCGCCGTCGTCCGCTTCCGCGCCCGCCGCAACGGTCAAGCGCGTGGCGAACGGCCCGGCAAGCAAGACCCCCGTCGGCGCGCGTCACATGACCGTTGCCGACAACGCGAAAAACCGTCCCGGAGTCGTCCGATGAGCGCCACGCGCACCCAGCATCCCGCGCACCGGCAGATCGCGGACGCGCTCGCGTGGCTGCGCGCGCGCGTCGCGCCCGAAGCCGATCTGCACGCCGACACGCGCTCGCTCAAAGCGGGCGACGTGTTCCTCGCCTACGCCGTCGAAGGCGCCGACAACCGCTCGCATATCGAAAACGCGCTCGCGCGCGGCGCGGCGGCTGTCGTGTATCAGCCGGAAGGCTATGCGGGCCAGTTCGACGCGGCGCAGGCGCAAAACGCGCTCGCCGTGCCGCAGCTCGATGTGCTCGCGGGCGAGATCGCCAGCGGCTGGTACGGCAACCCGAGCGACGCGATGCTCGTGGTCGGCGTGACCGGCACGAACGGCAAGACCTCGTGCAGCCAGTGGGTCGCCTCGGCGCTGACGGCGATCGGGCAGAAGTGCGCGATCGTCGGCACGCTCGGCAGCGGCTTTCCAGGCCAGCTCGTGCATACCGGCTTCACGACGCCCGATGCGCCGCAGCTTCAGCGTTCGCTCGCCCAGCTGCGCCAGCAAGGCGCACAGGCCGTGGCGATGGAAGTCTCGTCGCACGCGCTGCACCAGGGGCGCGTGAACGGCACGTCGTTCAACGTAGCGATCTTCACGAATCTCACGCAGGACCACCTCGACTATCACCGCACCTTCGAGGCCTACGAGGCTGCGAAGGCGCGGTTGTTTGCGTGGCCGGGCCTGCACGCAGCCGTGATCAACGCCGACGACGCAGCGGGCCGGCGCCTGCTGTCCGCCACGCGCGGCAAGCTGCGCACGATTGCCTGCGCCGTGACGACGCCCGCCGCGGACCTGCCCGCCGCCGATGCCTGGGTGCGCGCGAACGCCGTGCGCGCGACGGCCACGGGCACGGCGTTCCATCTGGAAACCTCGGACTGGGGCGAGGCGAACGTCGAAGTGCAGACGCTCGGTCTCTTCAACGTGAGCAACCTGCTGGGCGTGCTCGGCGCGCTGCTCGCGGCGAACGTGCCGCTCGTCGCGGCGCTCAACGAGCTCTCGAAGCTGCAGCCGGTGAACGGCCGCATGGAGCGCCTGGGCGGGCGCACGGATCACGACGAGCCGCTTGTCGTGATCGATTATGCGCACACGCCCGATGCGCTCGAAAAAACGCTCGACGCGCTGCGCCCGATCGCTGCGGCGCGCGGCGGCCAGCTCGTCTGCATGTTCGGCTGCGGCGGCGACCGCGACGCCACCAAGCGTCCATTGATGGGCGCGATCGCCGAGCGGCTGGCCGACCAGGTCGTCGTCACGAGCGACAACCCGCGCAGCGAATCGCCCGCGGCGATCATCGACCAGATCGCCGGCGGCATGCGCGAGCCCGCCAGGGCGCGCCGCATCGAGGACCGCGCGAGCGCGATCCTGCAGGCGGTGCGTGGCGCGGCAAAGGAAGACGTCGTCGTGCTGGCCGGCAAGGGGCACGAGGCAACTCAGGAAATCATGGGCAAGAAGCGCGCGTTCTCGGATCAGGATCACGCGCGGCTTGCTCTCGCAGCCCGTCCGACATCGGATCGGCATGGGCGCGGAGGGGGGGAATGACCATGCTGACCCTGCGCGAAGCAGCAGCACTGATTCCGGGCGCGAGCGTGCTCGGCGACGAGAACGCAACCTTCGAGCGCATCGCAACCGATAGCCGCACGGCCGGCCCCGGCGATCTTTTCGTGGCGCTCAAGGGCGATCGTTTCGACGCGCACGACTTCCTGTCCGAAGTGGCGGGGCGCCACGTGAGCGCGGCACTCGTCTCGCGCAGCCCCGGCGACTGGCGTATGCCCGCGCTGCGCGTGGACGATACGCGCACGGCGCTGGGCGCGCTCGCGCTCGGCTGGCGGCGCCGTTTCACGATGCCGCTCGTCGCGGTCACGGGCAGCAATGGCAAGACCACGGTCAAGGAGATGATTGCGTCGATCTTCGCGGCGGCAGTGGGCGAAGACGCGCGGCTCGCGACCGCGGGCAATCTGAACAACGACATCGGCGTGCCGCTTACGCTGTTGCGCCTGAACGCCGCGCACAAGCTGGCGGTGGTCGAGCTCGGCATGAACCATCCGGGCGAAACGGAGCTGCTCGCGAAGTTCGCGGAGCCCACCGTCGCGGTGGTGAACAACGCGCAGCGCGAGCACCAGGAGTTCATGGCGACGGTGGAAGCCGTTGCGCTCGAGCATGCGAGCGTGATCCATGCGCTCAAGCCTGAAGGCACCGCGGTATTTCCCGCAGACGACGCCTACGCCAGCATCTGGCGCGTGGCGGCCACGGGTTCGCAGGTGCTCGATTTCGCACTGCATACAGAGGAGCGCGCAGTCGAGGCGGCGGTGACGGGCAAGCAAGTGATCGGCGCAGGCAAAAACGCTAGCGCAAACCGCCTCGCGATCGCCACGCCTGAAGGTCAGTTCGAAGTCGAGCTGCAGGTGCTCGGCGCACACAACGCACACAACGCGCTCGCGGCCACGGCGGCGGCGCTCGCCGCGGGCGTCTCGCTCGACGCAATCCGCCGCGGTCTCGAAGCGTTCGAGCCCGTGAAGGGCCGCTTGCAGGTCAAGCGCGCGGCGCTTGGGGAACTCGCGGGCGCGCTGGTGATCGATGACACCTACAACGCGAATCCCGATTCCGTGCGCGCGGCCGTCGACGTGCTGGCCTCGCATGCATCGCCGCGCGTGCTGGTGCTCGGCGACATGGGCGAAGTCGGCGACAACGGTCCCGTGTTTCACCGCGAAGTAGGCGCTTACGCGAAGGAGCGCGGCATCGACGCGCTCTACACGCTCGGCGACGCGGCGCGCGACATCTCGGCGGCATTCGGCGCAGGCGCGCTGCACGCCGCCGGTGTGCCTGAGCTGGTTCGCGCGCTCGCCGGCGCCGGCTACGGCGCAGGCGCAACGATCCTCGTGAAAGGCTCGCGCTTCATGCAGATGGAGCGCGTGGTGGCCGCCCTCACGAATCCGCAACCCCCTGCACCGGACGCAGCGTCCGGTGCGCACTGAAATTCGAAGGAATACAAGGCATGCTACTGGCGCTGGCGCAATGGCTGCAGAATGACGCAAGCTTCTTGCGCGTGTTCAGTTATCTGACGTTCCGTGCGGTGATGGCGACCATCACCGCGATGGCGATCGGGCTTTTCTTCGGCCCGTGGGTGATCCGTAAGCTCACCGAAATGAAGGTTGGCCAGGCCGTGCGCACGGACGGCCCGCAGACGCACCTCGTGAAGTCGGGCACGCCCACCATGGGCGGCGTGCTCATTCTGATGGGCATCGCCATTTCGACGCTGCTGTGGGGCGATCTCACGAACCGCTTCATCTGGATCGTGATGCTCGTGACCTTCGGCTTCGGCGCGATCGGCTGGGTCGACGACTACCGCAAGGTCGTCTACAAGGACCCGCGCGGCATGTCCTCGCGCGAGAAATACTTCTGGCAGTCGGTGATCGGCCTGTTCGCGGCGGTGTATCTCGCGTTCAGCGTCTCCGAGGCGAGCAACGTGCGCGTGTTCGATCTCTTCATGGCGTGGGTGAGGAGCGGCCTCTCGATGGGCCTGCCCGCACGCGCCGACCTGTTGCTGCCGTTCCTCAAGTCGATCAGCTATCCGCTTGGCGTGTGGGGCTTCATCGCGCTCACGTACTTCGTGATCGTTGGCGCGAGCAACGCCGTGAATCTCACCGACGGCCTCGACGGCCTCGTGATCATGCCGGTCGTGCTCGTGGGCGCTTCGCTCGGCGTGTTCGCCTACGTGATGGGCAGCTCGGTCTACTCGAAGTACCTGCTTTTCCCGCACATTCCCGGCGCGGGCGAACTGCTGATCTTCTGCTCGGCGATGGGCGGGGCAGGGCTCGCGTTCCTCTGGTTCAACACATATCCGGCACAAGTGTTCATGGGCGACGTGGGCGCGCTCGCGCTCGGCGGCGCGCTCGGCACCATCGCCGTGATCGTGCGTCAGGAAATCGTGCTCTTCATCATGGGCGGCATCTTCGTAGCCGAAACGCTCTCCGTGATGTTGCAGGTCACGTGGTTCAAGTACACGAAAAAGCGTTACGGCGAAGGGCGCCGCATCTTCAAGATGGCGCCGCTTCATCACCATTTCGAGTTGTCCGGCTGGAAAGAGACGCAGGTGGTCGTGCGCTTCTGGGTCATCACGCTGATGCTGTGCCTGATCGGCCTGTCGACTTTGAAGCTGCGTTGATCGGCACCACGGGTTCAACCAGGTAAGAAAGGGAAGCAAGCGATGTTTGGCGAGAAGTTTCGGGATCGGCAAAAGCCGATGGTGCTCGTGCTGGGGCTCGGCGAATCGGGGCTCGCGATGGCGCGCTGGTGCGCGCGCCATGGCTGCCGCCTGCGCGTCGCTGACACGCGCGAGACGCCGCCGAATTTGCCCGAGCTCGCCGCGCGCGGCATCGACGCCGAGTTCGTCGGCGGGCCGTTCTCCACGGCGTTGCTCGAGGGCGTCGAGCTCGTCGCCATCAGCCCGGGTCTCTCGCCGCTGGCCGAAGACCTCGTGCCGCTGATCGCCGCCGCGCGCGAGGCTGGCATCGAAGTCTGGGGCGAGCTCGAACTCTTCGCGCAGGCGCTGCGCCATCTCGGCGAGAGTGGCTACGCACCGAAGGTGCTCGCCATCACGGGCACGAACGGCAAGACCACCACTACGAGCTTGACGGGCATGCTCTGCGAGCGCGCGGGCAAGCGTGTGGCCGTGGCCGGCAACATCAGCCCGGCGATGCTCGACAAGCTCGCCGAGGCGATCGACAACACCGCGCTGCCCGACATCTGGGTGCTCGAGCTCTCGAGCTTCCAGCTGGAGACGGCGCACAGCTTCGCGCCCGACGCGGCGGCGATCCTCAACATCACGCAGGACCATCTCGACTGGCACGGCGGCATCGACGCTTACGCGGCCGCGAAGGGGCGCATCTTCGGCGCGCAGACCACGCGCGTGCTCAACCGCGACGACGCGCGCGTGATGTCGCTCGCGAGCGTTCAACAGAGCGGCAACGCGAAGATCGTGACCTTCGGGCTGAACGAGCCGCAGCGCGAAGGCGACTACGGCATCTCGCGCGACAACGGCATGCTGTGGCTCGTCGAGGCCCACGATCGCGACGCCACGGACGAGCCCGTCTCGCCGCGCCGCCGCAAGCAGCTCGACGCCGCGCCCGTGAATCTCGCGATGAAGCGGCTGATGCCCGCGGACGCGCTGCGCATCCGCGGCTTGCACAACGCGGCGAACGCACTCGCGGCGTTCGCGCTCGCTCGCGCAATCGATCTCGCGCCCGCGGCGCTGCTGCACGGCCTGCGCGAGTATCGCGGCGAGCCGCACCGCGTGGAGTTGATCGCGTCGATCGACGGTATCGACTACGTGGACGACAGCAAGGGCACCAACGTCGGCGCGACGGTGGCGGCGCTCGACGGCCTCGCGCAGCGCGCGGTGCTGATCGCGGGCGGTGACGGCAAGGGCCAGGACTTCGAGCCGCTCGCGGCGCCGGTGGCGCGCTGGTGCCGCGCCGTGATGCTGATCGGCCGCGACGCGCCCCAGATTCGTGCGGCGCTCGAAAGCACCGGCATCGCGCTCAGCGACCACGCCACGCTCGAAGACGCCACGCGCGCGGCCACGGCGCTCGCCGAGCCGGGCGACGTCGTGCTGCTCTCGCCGGCGTGCGCGAGCTTCGACATGTTCAAGGGCTACGCCCATCGTGCGGCCGTATTTCACGACACGGTGGAAGAGATCGCCGCAGAACGGGGGACGATGATATGAGCTGGTCCGAACGGTTCGGCGCGCGCCTGTCGCGCGACACGAGCGGCGGCGCGCAGAGTCAGGCGGGCGCCGGCGCGCGCTCGGGCGGCATTTCGAGTGCCGTCAGCGGCGTGCGTCCCGCGCGCTCGCGCATGCTCGACTACGACTACTCGCTGCTGTGGGCCGTGATCGCGCTGCTCGGCCTTGGCGTGGTGATGGTCTACTCGGCCTCGATCGCCATGCCCGATTCGCCGAAGTACGCGTCGTACCACGACTACGCGTTTCTCGTGCGCCATATCGTTTCGCTCGTGATCGGCACGATCGGGGCGCTCGTGGCGTTCCGCATTCCCGTTTCCACCTGGGACCGCTACGCGCCGAAGCTCTTCCTCATCGCCCTGGTGATGCTCGTGATCGTGCTGATCCCGCACATCGGCAAGGGCGTGAATGGCGCGCGGCGCTGGATTCCGCTCGGCGTGTCGAACATGCAGCCTTCGGAAATCATGAAGCTCGCCGTGACGATTTACGCGGCGAACTACACCGTGCGCAAACAGGAATACATGCACAGCTTCGCCAAGGGCTTCTTGCCGATGGCGTTCGCCGTGGGCGTGGTGGGCGCGCTGCTGCTGCTCGAGCCCGACATGGGCGCATTCATGGTGATCGCTGCGATCGCGATGGGCGTGCTGTTTCTCGGTGGCGTGAACGGCAAGCTGTTCGGCGGCCTCGTGGCCACGGCGGTCGGCACCTTCACGCTGCTCGTGTGGGCGTCGCCGTGGCGCCGCGAGCGGATCTTCGCGTACCTCGATCCGTGGGACGACCGCTACGCGCAGGGCAAGGCTTATCAGCTCACGCACTCGCTGATCGCATTCGGTCGCGGCGAGTGGTTTGGCGTAGGACTCGGCGGCAGCGTCGAGAAGCTCAACTATCTGCCCGAAGCGCACACCGACTTCATTCTCGCCGTGATCGGCGAGGAACTCGGCTTCGTGGGCGTGCTCGTCGTGATCCTGCTGTTCTACTGGATCGTGCGCCGCTCGTTCGAGATTGGCCGCCAGGCGCTCGCGCTCGACCGCACGTTTGCGGGGCTCATCGCGAAGGGGCTTGGCGTGTGGTTCGGCGCGCAGGCGTTCATCAACATGGGCGTGAATCTCGGCTTGCTGCCGACCAAGGGTCTCACGCTGCCGTTCGTGAGCTATGGCGGCTCGGGCATTTTGCTCAACTGTATTGCTATCGCTGTGTTGCTTCGCGTGGATTATGAAAATCGTGTGCTGATGCGTGGGGGGAAGGTATGACCGCAGCAACGCGCACGCTCATGGTGATGGCCGGCGGCACCGGGGGACATGTGTTCCCGGGGCTCGCCGTCGCGCATCGCATGGAGCAGTGGGGCTGGCGCGTGGTGTGGCTCGGCAATCCCGCGGGCATGGAAGCGACGCTCGTGCCCAAGCACGGCATCGCCATGGAATACGTGCGTTTCGGTGGCGTGCGCGGCAAAGGGTTCAAGACCAAGCTGATGCTGCCGTTAAACCTGCTGCGCGCGTGTACGCAGAGTCTCGCAGCGCTGCGCCGTGTGAAGCCCGACGTCGTGCTCGGCATGGGCGGATACATCACGTTCCCGGCGGGCGTGATGAGCGCGCTCTCGGGTCGTCCGCTCGTGCTGCACGAACAGAATTCGATCGCGGGCCTCGCGAACAAGGTGCTCGCGAAGCTCGCGAGGCGCGTGCTCGTGGCGTTCCCCGGTGCGTTGCCGCACGCCGAGTGGACCGGCAACCCGATCCGCGCGGAGCTCGAGCACGTGGTGCAGCCGCAGGCGCGCTACGCAGCGCGCAGCGGTCCGCTGCGCGTGCTGGTGGTGGGCGGCAGCCTGGGTGCCGCGGCGCTCAACGAAGTCGTGCCGCGCGCGCTTGCGCAGCTCGCGCCGGCTGAGCGTCCGCACGTGGTGCATCAGGCGGGCGCCAAGCATATCGACGCATTGCGTCAGAACTATATCGATGCCGGAATCGAACCCGGTGACACGGCGCAGCTCGTGCCGTTCATCGACGACATGGCAAGCGCTTACGAAAACGCGGATCTCGTGATCTGCCGCTCGGGCGCAATGACGGTGGCCGAGATCGCGGCCGTGGGCGTGGCGGCGCTGTTCGTGCCGTTCCCCTACGCGGTCGACGACCACCAGACGACCAACGCGGCGTTCCTCGCGCAACAGGGCGCGGCGCGTGTGGTGCAGCAACGCGAGCTTTCTGCAGAGGCGCTCGCGGACTGGCTCAAGCAACAAACCAGAGCATCTCTGGCTGACATGGCCGAGCGCGCCCGCGCGCTCGCAAAACCCGACGCCGCCGATCAGGTCGCGCGCATTTGCGCAGCCGTGGCGGGCGCCAGTCCGGGAGGAAAGCAATGAAACACATCGTCAAACATATCCATTTCGTCGGCATCGGCGGTGCGGGCATGAGCGGGATCGCTGAAGTGCTCGTCAATCTCGGCTATCACGTGAGCGGCTCGGACCTCACGAAGAACGGCGTCACCGACCGTCTCGCCGCGCTCGGCGCGCGCATCGCGATTGGCCACGACGCGGAGAATATCGAGGGTGCGAATGCGGTGGTCGTCTCCACCGCGGTGCGCAGCGACAATCCCGAAGTGCTCGCCGCGCGCCATCGTCGCATTCCGATCGTGCCGCGCGCCGTGATGCTCGCGGAACTGATGCGCCTGAAGCAGGGCATCGCGATCGCGGGCACGCACGGCAAGACCACGACTACCTCGCTCGTCGCGAGCGTGCTGGCCGCGGGCGGGCTCGACCCGACCTTCGTGATCGGCGGTCGGTTGATCAGCGCGGGCGCGAACGCGCGCCTCGGCACGGGCGATTTCATCGTGGCGGAAGCCGACGAATCGGACGCCTCGTTCCTGAATCTTTTCCCGGTGATCGAAGTCATCACGAACATCGACGCCGATCACATGGACACCTACGGGCACGACTTCGCGCGCCTGAAACAGGCGTTCATCGAATTCACGCATCGCCTGCCGTTCTATGGCATTTCGGTGCTGTGCGTCGACGACCCGAACGTGAAGGAAATCCTGCCGTTCGTCTCGAAGCCGATCATCCGCTACGGCTTCGCGCCCGATGCGCAGGTGCGCGCGGTCAACGTGATGGCGCGCGAAGGCAAGATGTACTTCACGGCGATGCGCGAAGACGCGCCGTCGATCGACATCGTGTTGAACCTTCCGGGTACGCACAATGTCCAGAACGCACTGGCCGCGATCGCGATCGCGACCGAGCTCGAAGTGAAGGACGCGGACATCCAGCGCGCGCTCGCGGAATTCAACGGCGTGGGCCGGCGCTTCCAGCGCTACGGCGAAATTCCGGTGAACGGCGGCGGCACTTACACATTGATCGACGATTATGGCCATCACCCCGTGGAAATGGCCGCGACGATTGCTGCCGCACGCGGCGCATTTCCTGATCGCCGTCTCGTGCTGGCGTTCCAGCCGCACCGCTACACGCGCACGCGCGACTGCTTCGAAGATTTCGTGCGCGTGCTTTCGACGGTCGACGCGCTCGTGCTGACCGACGTGTACGCGGCAGGCGAAGCGCCGATCGTGGCCGCGGACGGCCGCGCGCTCGCGCGCGCGATCCGCGTGGCGGGCAAGGTCGAGCCGGTGTTCGTGGAAACGGTGGATGAAGTGCCGGACGCGCTGGCCGCAGTGGTCCGCGACGGCGACGTGGTGATTACGATGGGTGCGGGTTCGATCGGCGGCGTGCCGGGCCGGATCGCGCAACAGGAACAAAAGGCGTGAGTGACATGAGCAGTATCGATCCCAATTTCGATCCGAAGCCGTTCGGCAAGGTGGCGGTGTTGTTCGGCGGCGTGTCCGCCGAGCGCGAGGTGTCGCTCAAGTCGGGCACGCTCGTGCTGCAGGCGCTGCAAAGCGCCGGCATCGACGCGCATCCGTTCGATCCGTCCGAGCGGCCGCTTTCGGCGCTCAAGGACGAAGGCTTCGTGCGTGCGTTCAATGCGCTGCATGGCGGCTATGGCGAGAACGGCCAGATCCAGGGCGCGCTCGACTTCTACGGCATCCGTTATACGGGCACGGGCGTGCTCGGCTCGGCGCTCGGGCTCGACAAGTTCCGCAGCAAGCTCGTGTGGCAGCAACTGGGCATTCCCACGCCGCCGTTCGTCGCGGTGCTGCGCGGCGACGACTACGCCGCGCGTGCGCCCGAGATCGTCGCGAAGCTGGGCCTGCCGCTCTTCGTAAAGCCGGCGAGCGAAGGCTCGAGCGTCGCGGTCATCAAGGTGAAGTCGGCCGAAGCACTGGTGCCCGCGATCGAAGAGGCCGCGAAGCACGACAAGATCGTGCTGGTGGAGAAGAGCATCGAAGGCGGCGGCGAGTACACCGCGTGCGTGGCCGGCGACCTCGACCTGCCGATCATCAAGATCGTGCCGGCGGGCGAGTTCTACGACTACGACGCGAAGTACATCCTCGACACCACGCAGTACCTGATTCCCTGTGGCGTGGCGCCGGAGAAGGAAGCAGAACTGAAGAAGCTCGCACGCCGCGCGTTCGACGTGCTCGGCTGCACCGACTGGGGCCGCGCCGATTTCATGATGGACGGCCAGGGCAATCCGTACTTCCTGGAAGTGAACACGGCGCCGGGCATGACCGACCACTCGCTGCCGCCGAAGGCCGCGCGCGCGGTGGGCATCGAGTATCGCGACCTCGTCGTGCGGGTGCTCGCGCTCACGCTGAAGGATTGAACCGCTAGATAACCTCTGACCAACGAATTGCAGTCCGCGCATTGAATCGACAATCTCGACATGTGGAATAACGTACGCCAGCTCAATCTCGCCGCCAACGCGTTGCACGCGCTGCTCGTGCTCGCGCTCCTGGCGGCCGGTGGCTACTGGCTCGTGCAGCGTCCGAATTTCGCGCTGCGCGAGATCCGCATCGAGGGCGACACCGAACACATCAACGAACCGACGGTGCGTGCGAGCGTGGTGGGCCGCCTCAAGGGCAACTTCTTCACCGTCAATCTGGACACCGCGCGCGCCGCGTTCGAGCAGATGCCGTGGGTGCGCCATGCGAGCGTGCGCCGCGTGTGGCCGAACGCGCTTGCGGTGAATCTGGAGGAGTACAAGCCGCTCGGCACGTGGGGCAGCGACCAGCTCGTGAGCACCGATGGCGAGCTGTTCACCGCGAACCAGGGCGAGCTCGATGGCGACTTGCCCGCATTCGACGGCCCGGACGGCACCGCGCCCGAGGTGGTCGCGCGTTATCACGACTTCCAGAAGTGGTTTGCGCCGCTCGGCCTCGAGCCTGACGAGGTGACGCTCTCGCCGCGCTACGCGTGGACGGTGAAGCTCTCGAACGGCATGGAGGTGGAGCTCGGGCGCGAGCGCAATGCCGAGACGCTCGCCGAGCGCACGCACCGGCTCGTCGTGGCATGGACGCCGCTCACGCAACGTTGGGGGAAAGAGATCGAATATGCGGACTTGCGCTATCCGAACGGTTTTGCGATTCGGGCGGCGGGCATGCGCTTCATCAGCGACACGCCGGCCCCGGGGAAGAAGTAACAGCACATCACACGCAACGAGCACGATATGAGTAAAGACTATAAGGATCTGCTGGTCAGCCTCGACATCGGGACGGCGAAGGTGGTGGCCGTCGTCGCCGAAATGAAGGGCGATGGCCATTACGAAGTCATCGGCCTTGGCCAGAGCGAATCGAAAGGTCTCAAGAAGGGCGTGGTGGTGAACATCGAGGCCACGGTGCAGTCTATCCAGCGTGCGCTCGAAGAAGCGGAACTCATGGCCGACTGCAAGATCACTAACGTGTTCACCGGCATCGCAGGCAGCCATATCCGCAGCTTCAATTCGAGCGGGATGGTTGCCATCAAGGAAAAGGAAGTCACGCAGACGGACGTCGCGCGCGTGATTGAAACCGCGAAGGCGATCAACATCCCGACCGATCAGCAGGTGCTGCATATCCTCACGCAGGAATTCATCATCGACGGTCAGGAAGATGTGCGCGAGCCGATCGGCATGAGCGGCATCCGCCTCGAAGTGAAGGTGCACATCGTCACGGGCGCCGTGAGCGCGGCGCAGAACATCGTGAAGTGCGTGCGCCGCTGCGGTCTCGAAGTGAACGACCTGGTTTTGCAGCCGCTGGCCTCGTCGCTGGCGGTGCTCACCGACGACGAGAAGGAACTCGGCGTGGTGCTGGTGGATGTGGGCGGCGGCACGACCGACATCGCGATCTTCAGCGAAGGCGCGATTCGCCATACCGCGGTGATTCCGATCGCGGGCGACCAGGTGACGAGCGACATCGCGATGGCGCTGCGCACGCCGACGCCCGACGCGGAAGACATCAAGGTGAGCTATGGCATCGCGAAGCAGGCGCTCGCGGATCCGGACGAGATGATCGAAGTGCCGGGTCTGGGCGAGCGCGGTCCGCGCACGCTCTCGCGCCAGGCGCTGGCGGCCGTGATCGAGCCGCGCGTGGAAGAGCTGTTCTCGCTCGTGCAACAGGTGGTGCGCGAGTCGGGCTATGAAGAATTGCTGAGTTCGGGCGTCGTGCTCACGGGCGGCGCCGCGATGATGCCGGGCATGGTGGAGCTCGGCGAAGACATTTTCTTGAAGCCGGTGCGCATTGGCGTGCCGGAGTACGCGGGCGGTCTCGCCGACGTCGTGCGCAATCCGCGCTATTCGACGGCGATGGGCCTGCTCGTCGAGGGCCGCGCGCAACGTATGCGCGGTCGCAAGGTCGCGGTGCAGTCGGGGTCGATGGGCCAGGTCTTTTCACGCATGAAAGACTGGTTCCTCGGCAACTTCTAAAGCGGCTCACGTACGCGAAGGGCAAGAGCAGAGACCGAATTAGCGCTGGTGCCGGCGGCTGGCGCGCAGGGGCGGGTTGCCCGACTCACCCCTGAATAACGGCCGAGGTGCGGATATCTTTTTCTTGACGGAGGCAACATGGAATTCCAGATGCTGGAAACGGAAACCAACGGCACCATCATCAAGGTGGTGGGCGTCGGTGGCGCTGGCGGCAATGCCGTGCAGCACATGATCAACCGCGGCGTGCAAGGCGTCGACTTCATCGTGATGAACACGGACGCCCAGGCGCTCTCGCGTTCGCGCGCGCCGGCCGTGATCCAGCTGGGCAACACGGGTCTGGGCGCCGGTGCGAAGCCGGAGATGGGCCGTGCGGCGGCTGAAGAAGCACGTGAGCGCATCGCCGACGCACTGCGCGGCGCGCACATGGTGTTCATCACCGCCGGCATGGGCGGCGGCACGGGCACGGGCGCGGCGCCCGTGGTCGCACAGATCGCCAAGGAAATGGGCATTCTCACGGTGGGTGTCGTGAGCAAGCCGTTCGAGTTCGAAGGCGGCAAGCGCATGCGCGTGGCAGAAGCCGGCTCGCAGCAACTGGAGGATCACGTCGACTCGCTGATCGTCGTCCTGAACGACAAGCTGTTCGACGTGATGGGCGATGACGCCGAGATGGACAAGTGCTTCCAGTGCGCGGACGACGTTCTGAACAACGCAGTTGCAGGCATCGCCGAAATCATCAACGTGGATGGCCTCGTGAACGTCGACTTCGAAGACGTGAAGACGGTCATGGGCGAGCAGGGCAAGGCGATGATGGGCACGGCCACGGTGGCCGGTGTCGATCGCGCGCGCCTCGCGGCCGAACAGGCCGTGGCGAGCCCGCTGCTCGAAGGCGTGGATCTCTCGGGTGCGCGTGGTGTGCTGGTCAACATCACGTCGAGCCGTTCGCTGCGTCTCTCGGAAACGCGCGAAGTGATGAACACCATCAAGAGCTACGCGGCCGACGACGCCACGGTGATCTTCGGTGCGGTGTACGACGATGCAATGGGCGACGCGCTGCGCGTGACGGTGGTGGCGACGGGCCTCGGCCGTGCGGCGAACAAGCAGCAGGCAGCGCCGATGACGTTGCTGCGCACCGGCACGGACAATCATCCGATTGCCGCCGCTCAGCACTCCTACGCGCCGCAGCAGGGCCACACCGCCGACTACGGCGCGCTCGACACGCCGGCTGTCTGGCGCACGTCGCGCGACACCGCGGCTTCGCACGTGCAGGCGCTGCAGGAAAAGGGCGTCGACACGTACGACATCCCGGCGTTCCTGCGCAAGCAGGCCGACTGAAGCGGGCTGCGAGCGAGTTCCAGCTGCGGCGCGGTGCGAATGTAACGGTGGGTGCACCCGCTCGCAGACGGAACGGCCGGCATGACGTAGCAATGACGGTGAGAAGAACCTCGACGCCGCATCCGCGAGGATGCCTGGCAGGGCGGCCTGTCCGCCGCGTTTTGACGCGCGGCAAAAAGGTGCAGGCAATCCGTGCCGGTAGCACAATGGCGAGGTCTTCGGCGCGAAGTTTCCAACTGCGTGGCCAACCGGGTTGCCAGCGTGCCGGGGCGCTCTGCGCATCGATGTGAAGGACGAGTCATGATCAAAGTGGGTGATACGCTGCCCGACGCAACGCTCTTCGAGCTCATCGAAGACGAGCGTGCGGGCTGCACGCTGGGGCCGAACGGCTTTGGCGTGCGCGAGCAGACGGCGGGCAAGCGCGTGGTGATCTTCGGATTGCCGGGCGCCTTTACGCCGACTTGCTCGGCAAAACACGTGCCGGGGTATGTCGAGCAGTACGAAGCGCTACGCGCGGCGGGCGTCGACGAAATCTGGTGCGTGTCCGTCAACGACGCGTTCGTCATGGGCGCGTGGGGGCGTGATCAGCGGACCTCGGGCAAGGTCCGCATGATGGCCGACGGCAGCGCGGCGTTCACCCGTGCGCTCGGTCTGGAGCAGGATTTGTCGGCGCGCGGCATGGGGGTTCGCTCCCAGCGCTACGCCATGGTGATCGAAAACGGCGTGGTCAAGACGCTGAGTCTCGAAGCACCGGGCAAATTCGAAGTCAGCGATGCAGCGAGCATACTCGCCGCGTTGAGCCCAACATGAGCGCATTTGCCGCGCCTGCGTTGCCTGAGCGCAACGAGCCGGCGGCGTAAATGTGACGGGCTATTACTGCGAGCCGTGCGGGCCGCTGGCCGGGAACGCCTCCGTTCCGGTCATCGGCCCGTCTTCCATCCCATTCGCGTAACAACGGGAAACAGATTGTCATGCCCGCGGCGACAACGGATGCGGCAGACTTGGAGTATAATTCGTGCTATGAATTATAAAGTCCCGATTGGGATTTTCAATGAGCAGAAAACTATGTTGAAGCAGCGAACCATCAAATCGATCGTGAAGACGGTCGGCATCGGCCTGCACTCGGGCCGCAAGGTCGATCTGACGCTACGCCCGGCGGCGCCGGACACGGGCATCGTGTTCTCGCGCGTGGATTTGCCGACACCGGTGGACATTCCCGCGTCGGCGATGTCGATTGGCGATACGCGCCTCGCTTCGGTGCTGCAAAAGGACGGCGCACGCGTCTCCACGGTCGAGCACCTGATGTCCGCGTGCGCAGGTCTTGGCATCGACAATCTCTACATCGACGTCACCGCGGAAGAAATTCCGATCATGGACGGCAGCGCGTCGTCGTTCGTGTTCCTGATCCAGTCGGCCGGCATCGAAGAGCAGAACGCACCCAAGAAGTTCATCAAGGTGAAGAAGCCCGTGGAAGTGCGCGACGGCGACAAGTTCGCCCGCCTCGACCCGTATTTCGGCTTCAAGCTGAAGTTCACGATCGACTTCCGCCATCCGGCCGTGGACAAGACCGGCCAGGCGCTCGAAGTCGATTTTGCGAATACGTCATATGTGCGCGAGATCGCGCGTGCCCGCACCTTCGGCTTCGCGCACGAAGTCGAGATGATGCGCGAGCTGGGTCTTGCGCGCGGCGGCAGCATGGACAACGCGATCGTGCTGGACGAGTACCGCATCCTCAACAACGACGGCCTGCGCTACGACGACGAGTTCGTGAAGCACAAGATGCTCGACGCGATCGGCGACCTGTACGTGGTTGGCCATCCGCTGCTGGCTTCGTACGATGCGTACAAGTCGGGCCACGGTCTGAACAACGCGCTGCTGCGCGAGCTGCTCGCGCATGAGGACGCGTACGAGATCGTCACGTTCGGCGATGCCCAGAAGGCGCCGCGCGGCTTCGGCTACGACGCGCAGACGGCGTTCGCGTGACATTGGTTTGAGGTTGGTTTGATTCGTGCGCCGGTCGTTTGCACCGGCCGCGTAATGAAAAAGGGTGGCTCGATGCCACCCTTTTTTACATTCTTTCCTGACTTTTCGGGCTTGCTCAGCGCCCTCTCAAATGGCGCGCGGCCATCTTCGCGAGCGCTTCCTGCAGCGGCGAGGGCGGCAGGTTTTCGCTGAGCGCGGCGAGCGCCGCGGCGCCTGCCGGCGTCATGCGCGCCTGCTTCGGCGAGGGCGGCTCCTTCACCGCCTGCGGGCGCACGCGGATGCGCACACCGTCGAGCGGCCAGCCGCGCGCCTGCAGGTCGGCCACGAGGCGCGGCTCGAGATGCCGCAGCCGTGCCGCGAGCGCATTGTGCGCCGCGAAGAGGGCCAGCTTGCCGTCCTTGATGAAGCCGGGTTCCACGCTCGCGGCCAGATAGTCGGGCAGCAATGTGTCGAGGTCGCGCTGGATCGCCGCGATCTGCTCGACGCCGGCGCGCAACGGTGCGAATGCGTCGGTGCGGCTCAACACTTCGGTGAGCGGTTGCGGTGCGCGCGGCGAGGCAAATTTGCGCGATTTGCCCGACGTGGCCGAAGCGCCTGATGCACGCACGCCGGCCGTACGCGCACCAGCGGCTGCGGCATCCGGCCTTGAAAACGGCGAGAAACGGCTCATGTGACAGGAAGAGGAGGCGCGCGGGCTGCGCGGCATTGCCGTCATTGTAGCCTGCGTACTTGGCCTCGATGCGCCTTGCCGCCGTTCGGCCAGGACCGCCAGGCCGCAAGCTGCCGGGCCCGCTGGACGAATGCGCCGGAGGGCCGCGACATGCGGCTGCGGCTGCGTGCTTCGACGGCTCGCAAGGCGCGTCAGCGCGGGCGTTGCGCACGACATCCTTCAAGCGGCTGACACGGGCGGCGACCAGGGTGCGTGCTAAAATGCCCGATTCGAATCCACCAATTTGGGCTTAAGCCGCCGAGGTCCTTCCGATCCGGGTGCGTGGCGCGAGAATCGTTTGCAAACCTGGCGAAATCCGGGTGCTCAAGGGCCGCAAGCGAATTGCGCAGGAATCCCGGCCGAAGCCGCGACGCAGACACCGATCCGATGACCACCGGTTTCTTACAGAAAATCTTTGGCAGCCGCAATCAGCGCCTGATCAAGCAATATCAGAAGATGGTCGCGGCGATCAACGCGCTCGAACCGACGATCGAGCAATACACCGACCAGCAACTGCGCGCGAAAACGGCCGAGTTCCGCGAGCGCGTGGCCAATGGCACGTCGCTCGACGAGCTGCTGCCCGAGGCGTTCGCCGTCTGCCGCGAGGCCAGCAAGCGTGTGCTGAAGATGCGCCACTTCGACGTGCAGCTGATCGGCGGCATGGTGCTGCACTACGGCAAGATCGCCGAAATGCGCACGGGCGAGGGCAAGACGCTCGTCGCCACGCTGGCGGCGTACCTCAATGCCCTGTCGGGCCGCGGCGTGCACGTCGTGACCGTGAACGACTACCTCGCGCAGCGCGACGCCGAGTGGATGGGCCGCCTCTATAACTTCCTCGGTTTGTCCGTCGGCATCAACCTGTCGCAGATGGACCACGCCATGAAGCAAGAGGCGTACGGCGCGGACATCACCTACGGCACGAACAACGAGTTCGGCTTCGACTACCTGCGCGACAACATGGTCTACGAGACCGAGGCACGCGTGCAGCGCGCGCTGAACTTCGCCGTGGTCGACGAAGTGGACTCGATCCTGATCGACGAAGCGCGTACGCCGCTCATCATCTCGGGCCAGGCCGAAGACCACACCGAGCTTTACGTGCGCATGAACGCGCTGCCGCCGCTGCTCGAACGCCAGATCGGCGAAGAGAAGGCCGACGGCACGGGCGTCGAGAAGCCGGGCGACTATACGCTCGACGAAAAGGCACGCCAGGTGTTCCTCACGGAGTCGGGCCACGAGAAGGCCGAGCGCATGCTCGCCGAGTGGGGCCTGATCGGCCAGGGTGAGAGCCTGTACGCGCCGCAGAACATCACGCTGATGCACCACGTGTACGCCGCGTTGCGTGCGCACACGCTGTTCTTCAAGGACCAGCATTACGTGGTGCAGAACGGCGAAGTCGTCATCGTCGACGAGTTCACGGGTCGTCTGATGTCGGGCCGCCGCTGGTCGGATGGCCTGCACCAGGCCGTGGAAGCGAAGGAACACGTGAAGATCCAGAGCGAGAACCAGACGCTCGCCTCGATCACGTTCCAGAACTACTTCCGCATGTACGCGAAGCTCTCGGGCATGACCGGCACGGCAGACACCGAAGCGTACGAATTCAACGAGATCTACGGCCTCGAAACGGTCGTGATCCCGACCAACCGCGTGCCCAAGCGGATCGACAAGCAGGACCAGATCTACAAGACGGCCAAGGAGCGCTATGACGCGGTGATCCGCGACATCCGCGAGTGCTACGAGCGCGGCCAGCCCGTGCTGGTCGGCACCACGTCGATCGAGAACTCGGAAGTGCTCGCCGACCTGCTCGTGAAGGCCGGTCTGCCGCACGAAGTGCTCAACGCGAAGCAGCACGCGCGGGAAGCCGCGATCGTGGCCGAAGCCGGCCGTCCGAAGCGCATCACCATCGCCACCAACATGGCGGGCCGCGGCACCGACATCGTGCTGGGCGGCAACGCCGAGAAGCAGGCCTCGTTCATCGAAGCCGACGAAGCGATTCCCGCCGACGAAAAGGCGCGCCGCATCCAGCAGCTCAACGACGAGTGGCAGACGCTGCACGATCAGGTGAAGGCCGCTGGCGGCCTGCACATCATCGGCACCGAGCGTCACGAGTCGCGCCGTATCGACAACCAGCTGCGCGGCCGTGCGGGCCGCCAGGGCGACCCGGGCTCGTCGCGCTTCTATCTGTCGCTCGAAGATCCGCTGCTGCGCATCTTCGCCGGCGACCGCGTGCGCGCGATCATGGACCGCCTCAAGATGCCGGAAGGCGAGGCGATCGAGGCGGGTATCGTCACGCGCTCGATCGAGTCGGCGCAGCGCAAGGTCGAAGCGCGCAACTTCGACATCCGCAAGCAGCTGCTCGAATACGACGACGTGTCGAACGACCAGCGCAAGGTGATCTACCAGCAGCGCAACGAGTTGCTCGAGGCGCACGACATCACCGAGACCATCGGCGCGATGCGTCATGGCGTGATCACGGACATCGTGCGTCAGTTCGTGCCGCACGGCAGCATCGAAGAGCAGTGGGACGTGCCCGAGCTCGAAGAAGTGCTGCGCAACGAGTGGCAGCTCGACCTCGCGATTCAGGAGATGATCAACGAGTCGTCGTCGATCGACGCCGATGAGATTCTCGAAGCCGTGCTGGCCGCCGCCGACGAAGCCTATGAGCAGAAGGTCGCGCTCGTGGGCCGCGAATCGTTCAGCGCGTTCGAGCGCTCGGTCATGCTGCAGACGCTCGACCGCAGCTGGCGCGAGCACCTCGCGGCGCTCGACCACCTGCGCCAGGGTATCCATCTGCGAGGTTATGCGCAGAAGAACCCGAAGCAGGAGTACAAGCGCGAGGCGTTCGAGCTCTTCGCCGCGATGCTCGATGCCGTGAAGACGGAAGTCACGCGCATCGTCATGAACGTGCAGATCCAGTCGCCGCAGCAACTGGAAGAAGTCGCCGAGCAGATGGACGAGCAGGGCAGCCATCTGGTGGACAACGTCGAATTCCGTCACGCCGAATTCGCCGAAGCCGAAGCGGCGCCGATAGCCGCCGCGCCCGTCGCAGCGGACGCCGCTGCGGCCATGGTTGGCGCAGCGATGAGCCACGCGCATGCGGGCGACAGCGTGCCGAAGGTCGGCCGCAACGATCCGTGCCCGTGCGGCAGCGGCAAGAAGTACAAGCAGTGCCACGGCAAGATCTCGTGATGAGCATGACGGCGCGAACTTGTCTTCAAGCTCGCGCCGCTCGCCGCATTACGCGGCTTGACCGTTGATTCCGGTGGCCCGCATATTTCAGGCGGGCCTTATGTTTTGAATCCGCAATGCCGGCCCGGCTGACAGACGCCACGGCCGGCATTGCCTTTTCGACAGGTCGCCACCATGGCTGTCAATTTCCCCTCGATCGATCCCGCTCAACTTCATCCGGTCGCCGGCGTGACGCTCGGCTGGGCGGAAGCCAACATCCGCAAGCCCAATCGCAAGGACGTCTTGGTGATCTCCGTCGATGAAGGCGCGAGCGTCGCGGGCGTGTTCACGCTCAACCGTTTCTGCGCGGCGCCGGTGACGGTGTGCCGCGAGCATCTCGCGAAGGTGCGCGCGGGCGGCAAGGGGATCCGTGCGCTGGTGATCAACACCGGCAACGCGAACGCGGGCACCGGCGAGCCGGGCCTCGTGAACGCACGCGAGACCTGCGACGCGCTCGCGCGCCTCGCGGGCATCGAGCCTTCGCAGGTGCTGCCGTTCTCGACCGGCGTGATTCTGGAGCCGCTGCCGATCGACCGTCTGAAGGCGGGGCTGCCCGCGGCGCTCGCGAACCGCAAGGAAGCGAACTGGTACGACGCCGCGCAGGCGATCATGACGACCGACACGCTGCCGAAAGCCGCTTCGCGCCAGGTCTCGATCGACGGCCACACGGTCACGCTCACAGGCATCAGCAAGGGCGCGGGCATGATCAAGCCGAACATGGCGACCATGCTCGGCTTCCTCGCGTTCGATGCGAACGTCGCGCAACCCGTGCTCGACGAGCTCGTGAAGTACGTGGCCGACCGCTCGTTCAACTGCATCACGATCGATGGCGATACCTCGACCAACGACTCGTTCATCCTGATCGCCTCGGGCAAGTCGAGCCTGCCGGCGATCACCTCGACCGATTCGCCCGCTTATGCCGCGCTGCGTGACGCCGTGACCGAAGTCGCGCAAACGCTCTCGCAACTGATCGTGCGTGACGGCGAAGGCGCGACGAAGTTCATGACCGTGCAGGTCGAAGGCGGCAAGGACGTGGCCGAGTGCCGTCAGATCGCGTACGCGATCGGCCACTCGCCGCTCGTGAAGACGGCGTTCTACGCGTCCGATCCCAACCTGGGCCGCATTCTGGCCGCCATCGGCTATGCGGGCGTGACCGATCTCGATGTCGAAAAGATCGACCTCTATCTCGACGACGTGCTTGTTGCCAAGTCCGGCGGGCGCAACCCCGAGTACCGCGAGGAAGACGGCCAGCGCGTAATGAAGAAGAGTGAGATCCTGATCCGCGTGCTGCTCGGCCGCGGCGATGCGCAGGCCACCGTCTGGACCTGCGATCTCTCGCACGACTACGTGAGCATCAACGCCGATTACCGGTCCTGATACGGGTCCTAACTGCGGGTCGCGACCGCGCTTCTACAGGCGGTCCTGACCGCGATTCCTGATTGCAAGCTCGATTCCCATGGACAAGCTCGAACAGTTTTTGACCCGCGCCGAAGCGCTGCTCGGCCGCCTTGAAGCCGTGCTGCCGCCGTCCGCACCCGAAGTCGACTGGAGTGCGGCCGTCGCGTTCCGCTGGCGCAAGCGCCAGGGCCGCGGGTTCCTGCAGCCGGTGCCGGCCATCTCGACGATCTCGCTCGACGACCTGCAGAACATCGACCGCCAGAAAGACCTCATCGACCGCAACACGCGCCAGTTCGTGCAGAAGAAGCCCGCGAACAACGTGCTGCTGACGGGCGCACGTGGCACCGGCAAGTCGTCGCTTATCAAGGCCTGCCTGAACGCGTACGCGAAAGACGGCCTGCGCCTGATCGAAGTCGACAAGGACGATCTGCACGATCTCGGCGATATCGTCGACCTGATCTCGAAGCGCCCCGAGCGCTTCATCGTCTTCTGCGACGACCTCTCGTTCGAAGAGGGCGAGTCGGGCTATAAGGCGCTGAAGGTGGCGCTCGATGGCTCCGTGGCCGCGCAGTCGGACAACGTGGTGATCTATGCGACCTCGAACCGCCGCCATCTGCTGCCCGAGTACATGAGCGACAACGAGTCGTACAAGCACATGCCCGACGGCGAGATTCATCCGGGCGAAGTGGTGGAAGAGAAGATTTCGCTCTCCGAGCGCTTCGGCCTTTGGGTGAGCTTCTATCCGTTCAAGCAGGACGACTATCTGACGATCGTCGGCCACTGGCTGCGCCACTTCGGCTGTGGCGACGCCGAAGTCGAGTCGGCGCGCGGCGACGCGCTCGTCTGGGCGCTCGAGCGCGGCTCGCGCTCCGGCCGTGTGGCGTGGCAATTCGCGCGCGACTGGTCGGGCAAGAAGGCGCAAGAGGCATGAGCGATCAGGTGAAGGACCCGGCTGCGCCGGCGCGTCCGGTGACGGAAGTCGCCGTGGGCGTGCTGGTGCAGCCCGACGGCCGCTATCTGCTGGCCCAGCGTCCCGAAGGCAAGCCCTATGCGGGCTACTGGGAGTTCCCGGGCGGCAAGCTGGAAAAGGGCGAGTCCGTCGAGGCCGCACTGGCGCGCGAACTGCACGAGGAACTGGGGATCGACGTGACAGCGTGCCATCTGTGGCATACGCTCGAGCACGATTACCCGCATGCCTATGTGCGGCTCTACTTCTGCAAGGTCACGGCGTGGACCGGCGAGCCGCATGGCCGCGAAGGGCAGGCGTTCGTCTGGCAGTCGCTGCCTGCGAGTGTCGAGCCGCTGCTGCCCGCGACGATTCCTGTGCTGGAGTGGCTGGCGGCGGAGTGAGCCTGCCTCCGTTCCAGAAAGACGAAAGCCGCTGTGCGAAAACGCGCAGCGGCTTTTTTTACGTCTCGCGCGCAAGCGTGAGACGGCGAGTGACGGCGGCGGACGCGCTTACTGGCGCGTGTCCGTGGGCGGCGCTTCGTCGTCGGGCGGCGTATCGTCTTCGTTGCCGCCGATCCGATACTTTTCGGCGGCCCAGGCGCCGAGATCGATCTGTTTGCAGCGTTCGGAGCAGAACGGGCGGAAGCGGTTTTCCGGCACCCAGCGGACATCCTTGCCGCAGGTGGGGCATTTGACAACGGTGGTCATTCGGTCGAACGGTCTGTGGGTCTGTGACTTGGTGCCGCCTCGCATGGCGGCGCCGAGATTCGCAAAAAATAGCAAACAACGCAGCGCTTCAGCCGGCGCGCAATTCGCGTGCCTTCACGGGTTGTACCTCACGGGCTGACCCTCACAGGCTGCACAGCGTGAGCTGAAACGGTACGTCCTGATCGACGGCACGCGGACGCAGATCGCCGTCCTGCACGGTGAAGCGCACCCAGAGCATGTACTTGTTGGCGCTTGCTTCGGGAATGACGCGCAATTCCGGTGCCACGCGCACCTGCATCAGCTGATACGTGCGGCCCGAAAGCATTTGCTGATAGCTGCCCTGCATGGCCATCACCTTCGATGCCTGACCGGACTCGCGCGCAAGACGCAGCACGATGCTCGCGGCGTCGCGCAGCGGCAGGAGCGGCGTGACCCACTTGGCGATATCCTGGCGGCGCTGATCGGGATGCAATTGCTGCCATGCGTAGTACGAAGGTAAATCGAACTTGCAGGTGCCGCCCGGAATGATTGCGCGGCTACGGATGCTGGTGAGCCATTCGTTGTCCGCAAGATGCTGGCCGGTCTTGCCCTGCATCTGCGTGAGACCCGCGAGCGTCTGCTCGATCTCGCCAAGGACGGCTTCGAGTGCGTTCTGTTCGATGCCGGGATTGCCGCGGAACGGTGCGAGCGTCTGACGTTGCCTTTCGAGTTCCTTCATGAGGTCCGACTTGAGGTCGGCGCGGCCAGCGACTTCCGCGATTTCGAAGAGCGTCGTGAGCGCAACGTGATGTTCCCTCGGGTCCTCCTGGGTCAGGAAAAACGTGAAGCGCTCGAAAAGATCTTCGAGGCGCAGCAGCGTCCGGATTCGCTCGTTGAAGGGATACTCGTAAAGAATCAAGCGCGCTCGCCTCGGACGTGGTCGGTAAAGGATTGCAGGACATTCTAATGCCGCGAGTCTGCGGTCGCAATCGCGCGCAGCCCGTGCCCGCGCCTAATTCAGGGCATTTTCCTGACGAATGCCGCAGCCTTGTGCCGCGAAGTGCCGTGAAACGGAGAACCCCGCCGCGCATGCGCTTTGACCAGCGCTTTTACCCTTCGTTACGCGCGTGACAGTGCGAGGTAGCGCTCGTGCAGCGTCTGGACATCCTGAGCGAGTGTTTCGAGCGTGGCGCCGTCGTTGACGATCACGTCGTCAGCGGCGGCAAGGCGCGCTTCGCGCGTGGCCTGGCGCGCGATGATCGCGAGCACCTGCTCGCGCGTGAAGCCGTTGCGGCGCATCACGCGTGCGATCTGCGTTTCCACGCTGCAATCCACGGCGAGCACGCGATCGACACGCGTTTTCCAGCTGCCGGATTCGACGAGCAGCGGCACCACGACGATCACATAAGGGCCGTTGGCCTCGCGCGTTTCGCGCTCCGTTTCGGCGCGAATCAGCGGGTGCGTGATGGCTTCGAGGCGCTTGCGCGCCGCCTCATCGCCGAACACGAGCGCGCGCATGCGTGCGCGGTCCATCGAGCCGTCGGCGGCGACGAATTCAGGGCCGAATTGCGCGGCGATGGCGGCCATGGCAATACCGTGCGGCGCGGTGATGCGGTGAGCGATCACATCCGTGTCGACGAGCGGCACGCCACGCGCCGCGAACAGATCCGCGACAGTGGATTTGCCGCTGCCGATACCTCCAGTCAATCCGACCGCAATCATCGGTCAATTCCCCCACGCAAAAACTGCATAAAGCGGTGTGCCAGAAAACAGCGTGACGAGTGCGCCCACAGCGAGATACGGCCCGAAGGGCAGCGGCTCTTCGAAGCGCATGCGTCCGCTCAAGGTGGCGGCGAGGCCGACCACGGCACCGGTGACCGCGGCGATCACGACGATCTGCGGCAGCGCAGTCCAGCCGAGCCAGGCGCCGAGCGCGGCGAGCAGCTTGAAGTCGCCGTGTCCCATGCCTTCGACGCCGCGCAGCAACTTGAACAGCCAGTAGACGCACCAGAGTGCGAGATAGCCCGCCACGGCGCCAATCACGGCGGTGTGCAGATCGGCGAACGTTTCTGCGAGATTCACGAGCAGGCCGGCCCAGATGAGCGGCAGCGTGATCGCGTCAGGCAGCAGTTGGTGTTCAAGGTCGATGGCGCTCGTCGCGATGAGCGTCGCGCATAGCGCGAATGCGGCAAGTGCCTTGCCGGTAGGGCCAAACGCGAGCAATGCACCGGCCGCGCACACCGCGCCAGCGAGTTCGATCAGCGGATAGCGCACGCTCACGCGCGAGCCGCACTGCGAGCAGCGGCCACGCAGCGCGAGCCAGCTCGCAACGGGAATGTTTTCCCACACGCGCAACACGTGACCGCAATGCGGGCAGGCGCTGCGCGGCAGCCACAGGTTGTAGCGGGCGGGCAGGCCGTCGTTTGCGCTGTCATGTGCGCTGTCGTTTCCGAAGAGCTCGCCGCTCGTGGGCGCGTGACCGAACGCCTCGGCGGCATCGGCGCGCCATGCACGCTCTAGCATGATCGGCAGTCGATGCACGACCACATTGAGGAAGCTGCCGACGACAAGACCGATCACGATCGCGAAGCCCATCAGCATTCCGGGCGGCAGCGCGCCGAGGGCGGCGGCAAAGGAGGCGGCCGTATCGATGGACGTTGCCGGCGCAAGCGACGCGGCACGGGCAGTCGAATCCATCATGGAAGACGCGGGTGCAGCAGCGGCGGCGGACGAAAGGAGGACGGACATGAGTGGAGAACCGTAATCTGGCAGCGATGCTACACCACGTTGCCGAGTTGAATGATGGGAAGATACATGGCGACGACGAGGCCGCCGACCAGCGCGCCGAGCACCACGATCACGAGCGGCTCGCACAGGCTCGCGACGAGCGCGATCTTTTCGTCCACCTGACGGTCTGCGAGCGCGGCCACGTCGAGCAGCATGGCGTCGAGCGCGCCCGATTCCTCGGCGACCGCAACGGGCTGGATCACGTCCGCGGGAAAGCAGCCGGCTGAGCGCATGGCCGAGGCGAGCCGCTCGCCGTGCCGCAGCCGCGCGCTGATATTCGCGCTCGCGGCGTCGAAGAAGGCGTTGCCGCTGGCGTGCGTAAGCGAGTCGAAGGCATCGGCGAGCGGCGTGCCGGCGGCGAGCAGTGTGCCGAGTGCGCGGCTCCAGCGTGCGGCGCACAGTGTAGTGAGCAGCGCGCCCACGAGCGGCAGCGCGAGCACGATGCGCCCGAACCTGAGGCGAGCCGCTTCGGAGCGCCGCAACAGCGCGTGCAGGGCGAACGTCGCGCTGGCGGCGCAGCCGGCGGCAGGGACGCTCCAGCGCGCGGCGGCCGCCGAGAGCATCAGCACGAACTGCGTGGGGGCGGGCAGCGCCGCGCCGAAACCTTCGAAGATCTGCTTGAAGGTGGGCACGACCCAGACCAGCAGCGCAGACGTAATGGCGAGTGCGAGCAGCAGCACCGCGACCGGGTAGGTGAGTGCCGCGCGTACCTTGGCGCGTTGCGCGGCGGCGCGCTCACGGTCGTCGGCGATGCGCGCGAGCACGGCGGCGAGCGCGCCCGAGGCCTCGCCGACAGCGACGAGCTGACAGTAGAGCGGGCCGAACCGTGAAGGATGCTGCGCGAGCGAATCGGAAAAGCGCATGCCCGCCGTAATCTCGCGCGCGAGCGTGGCGGCGATGCGGGGCAGGCCACGCGGCCCCGGTGCCTGCGCGAGCAGTTCGAGCGCGCTCGCGAGCGGCAAGCCGGCGCGCAGCAGACTGGCGAGCTGGCGCGTGAAGCGCGTGATGTCGGCCTGGCTCGCGCGCGGCTGCGGAGCCGGGCCGCGCCGCTCCAGCGCAGTGGCGGTGATGCGCTCGCGCTTGAGCACGCTACGCGCTGCCGCGGCATCGAATGCGATCAGCGTGCCGCTTCGCGTCGCGCCTGCCGCGTCGAGGCCACGCCACGCGAAGCGCCAGTCGGACGCGGGCTGAGCGTGCTTCACGATGGCGCGTCCGTTGCGCAGAGCGCTTCGGCGAGGCTCGTCGTGCCGTCGCGCACGCGGGCAAGCGCCGCGTCGCGCAGCGTGGCCACGCCTTCCGCGCGGGCCTGGCGTGCAATCTCGTGTGCGCTGCGTTGCGCGACGATCAGCTCGCGCATGGCGGTGCTGACCGGCATCACTTCATGAATGCCAACCCGTCCCCGGTAGCCGATGCCGTGACACGCCTCGCAGCCGCGCGCAGCAAATGGCTGCGATGGTTGCGGTGCTTCGCCCTGGTCGTTGTCGAGACCGGCCGCGCTGAGCGCCGCCGCCGATTCCTCGGATCGCACGCGGCACTTCGCGCACAAGCGTCGCACGAGCCGCTGTGCCGTGACGAGCCGCAACGCCGCCGCGAGGTTATACGGTTCGACGCCGATGTCGATGAGCCGCGCGACCGCAGCGGGTGCGTCGTTCGTATGCAGGGTGGAGAGCACGAGGTGGCCGGTCTGTGCGGCCTTGACCGCGACGCTGGCGGTTTCTTCGTCGCGGATCTCGCCGATCATGATGACGTCCGGATCCTGGCGCAGCAGCGCGCGCAACGCCAGCGCGAAGGTGAGCCCGGCCTTCTCGCGCACGTTGACCTGATTGATGCCGGCGAGCTGAATTTCCGCGGGATCCTCGACAGAGCACAGATTGCGCGACGCGTTGTTGAGCATCTGCAGAAAGCAATAGAGCGACAGGGTCTTGCCACTGCCGGTCGGACCCGTGACCAGCACGAGCCCGTGCGGTGCGCCAATCGCCGCGCCGAGCGTTTGCTGCTGCGTTTGATCGAGGCCCAGCGCGGCGAGCGAGAGGTCGGCAGGCAAGGCTTCGAGCCGGCGCAGCACGAGCTTTTCACCGTGCAGCGTAGGCAGCGAATTCACACGGTAGTCCTCGTGCGCCTGCGTTTCGCCGCGCGGCGAGAGCCGCAGGCGCCCGTCCTGGGGAATGCGGCGCTCCGCAATGTCCATGCGCGCGAGCACCTTGATGCGCGTGACGAACGCATCGCGCAGGTGCGCTGGCGGCCGCGCGCTCTCGTGCAGCACGCCGTCGATGCGCAGGCGGATGCGCCAGCCGTGTTCGAGCGGCTCGACATGCAGATCGGAGGCGTTGCGCCGTGCGGCTTCGCGCAGCGTCTCGGCGAGCAGGCGCACGGCCGGTGCGTCGTCGGGGACAATGGAGGCAGGTGCCGAGGCAGGCGCAGCAAGGCCACTGCGCACGGCGCCACCGGTAGTCGCGCCGTCGGTGACAAGCGCTGCACAGGCACGCGCACCATGCGTGGCATGCGTACTGGAACAATCAGGAATGGAAAACATCGATTGCCGGCCCGAAGCCGCGTGAGCGAGAGACGGCTTCATCATCGGCTGGCGCGAGCGTGCGCGCCATTCAGCCGAACGGCTAACGCCCGTTATTAGCGTGAACAGGCCCTAGCGCCCCGGCAGCAGCTTCTTCGCCTTCTTCAGCGCCCCTGTGGCTTTGTTCGGCTTGGTGCCCGGTTTGAACAGCTTGACCGTGCGCACCGCCTGATCGTCGCTGCGCAGCACTTCGAGTTTCACGTCGCCGATCTGCAGGCACACGTCGCCTTCGGGAATCTCCTCGAGCACTTCCAGGATCAGGCCATTGAGCGTCTTCGGGCCGTCTGTGGGCAGCTTGATATGCAGCCAGCGATTGAGCTCGCGCAAAGGCATGCTGCCCGGCACGATGCATTCGCCCTGATCGTTCCAGCCGCCGCGCCCGGTGCCGCTACGCGGCATCGTGCTCGTGAATTCACCGATCAGCTCTTCGATGATGTCCTCGGGCGTGACGAGTCCTTCCATTTCGCCGTATTCGTTCACGACGAGCGCGATGCGATGCCGGCTTTCCTGGAAGTACTGAAGCTGCTGGAACGCGGGCGTACCGGTAGGCACGAAGTACGGCTCGGCGAGCAGCTCGCGCAGCGTCTCGCGCTCGAATTCCTGGTTGTGCAGCGCAGCCAGCGTCTTGCGTACGTGCAGCACGCCAAGCACGCGGTCGATGTCGCCTTGATAGACCACGAGCTTGTTGTGATAGCAAGTTTCGAGCTGATGCAGGATGTCGTCGAGCGGCGCGTCGTAGTCGAGCGCCTCGATGCGCCGGCGCGGAATCATCACATCGTCGACGGTGATGTTCTCGAGATCGAACAGGTTCAGCAGGATGCTGCGGTGCTTGGTGGGCATGAAGCTGCCCGATTCGAGCACGATGGTGCGCAACTCCTCGGTCGAGAGCCGCTGCTCGTGCGCCTTGCTCGTGTTGATGTGCAGCACGCGCAGGATGCCGTTCGCGAAGATGTTCACGAACCAGATGAGGGGCTTGGTCACGCGCATGAGCGGCGCGATCAGCAGGCTCGCCGGCAGCGCGATCTTCTCGGGAAAGGTGGCGCCGACAATCTTCGGCGTGATCTCCGCAAACACGATGATGAGAAACGCGACGATGCCGGTCGCGATCGAGAGCACCAGGTTGTCGTGACCGAACGTGTGCAGCGCGATCGAGGTGGTCAGGACCGGGATGATGGTGTTGAAGAGGTTATTGCCGATCAGGATGACCGAGAGCAGCAGGTCGGTGCGCGCGAGGAGCTTCTGCGTGGTCTTCGCGCCCAGCGTGCCGTGGTTCGCGAGATATTTCAGCCGATGGCGATTGAGCGCCATCATCGCCGTTTCGGAGATGGAGAAGAAGCTGGAGCAGATGAGCAGGACGAAGATGGCGCAAATCTGCGCCCATAAAGGGAGGTGGTCCACGCGTCGAGAAAGAGAGGGGAGCGGATGAGGAAACTATAACAGAGGGGTGCGGCGGCACCGGCGCATCCGGCGCGCGCGCTGGCCGTACGGACAAGGCATACGGAGGCTTGGGCGAAACGGCTTCCGGACGACGAGCGCAGGCGAAAAAAAAGCCGCGCAATCATGCGCGGCTTTTTCCGAGATTCTGGTCGGGGTGAGAGGATTCGAACCTCCGGCCTCTACGTCCCGAACGTAGCGCTCTACCAGGCTAAGCTACACCCCGAATTTACTGCTGGACTCTCAAACCCGCTTCGTCTTCTTCAAGACTGGCGCGTCGTCGAGTAAGAACATAATTCTAGCAGGCTCTCTTTGTATTGGGAAGAGGGAAATGACGAAATTGCTGCGGCAGCTGCTTGAGCCTCGGCCTTCGCGCATTGCAGCGTGTGATCGAGCGCACCCGAACGCGTGATGGCCGCGAAGATTTCGTCGAAGCGCGCCGTGCCGCCTTGCTCGATTGCCTCGCGCGCGAGCGCTGCCTCGGCAGCCGTGCCGTGCTCGATCAGCCAGATGAGCGGCAGGGTGGGCTTGCCTTCGCGCAGGTCGTCGCCGGCGTTCTTGCCCATCGATTCCGCAGTGCCGGCGTAGTCGAGCCAGTCGTCCATGATCTGGAATGCCGTGCCGATGCGCCGGCCATATTCCGCCGCCGCTTCTTCCGTGCGCGCATCCGCCCCCGAAAGCACCGCGCCCAGTTGCGCTGCCGCCTCGAACAGCTTGGCCGTCTTGTAGCGGATCACCTGCATGTAGCGGCCGGTGTCGACGTCGGCGTCGTGCATGTTCAGCAGCTGGAGCACTTCGCCTTCGGAGATGATCGTCGTGGCCGCCGAGAGAATCTCCATCACGCGCATCTTGCCCACGCCCACCATCATCTCGAACGAGCGCGAATACAGGTAGTCGCCCACCAGCACGCTCGCGGCATTGCCGAACAGGGCGTTGGCCGTCTGGCGGCCGCGCCGCAGGTCGGATTCGTCGACGACGTCGTCGTGCAGCAGCGTGGCCGTATGGATGAACTCGACGACGGCCGCGAGCACATGGCGCTGCGGGCCACGGTCGCCGAGCGCGCCGGCCACGAGCAACAGCAGGGCCGGACGCAGTCGCTTGCCGCCAGCACCGATGATGTACTCGGAGATCTGGTTGATCAGCATCACCTCGGACGCCAGACTCTGCCGGATGACACGGTTGACCTGCTCCATGTCACTGGCGATGGGCGCGAGCAGGGTGGCTGCGCTGGGGGAATGGGTGGCGGTGGACGACATGATGGCAAATATAGGTAGTGCCGCGGATTATAAGGCGAATCGGCGGCGCGCCGGACGCTGCCCTGCCGTTTGGCCAGGGTTTCGTCGATGCTTCCCTCTATTCGGTGCGCATTGCGCTGCGCCGTGCGAGGTGCGATGGGGCGTGTGCCCGCGCCCCGCGAGGCGGGCTTCGCGCCGGGCGGCCGGCGGGCGTTGAACGGCCGTTGTCAATACCTTTTGACCGCGCAGCTAACTCTATGTATAATCTAAGGTTTCTTGGCGCGCAGTGCGCCCGGAATTATTGAAGAGTGAGGTTCTCAATGTACGCGGTCATAAAAACCGGTGGCAAGCAGTACAAGGTTGCCGTTGGCGAAAAACTTAAAGTAGAACAGATACCGGCTGACATTGACGCAGAAATCACGCTCGACCAGGTTCTCGCAGTAGGCGAAGGCGAATCGATTAAGTTCGGTACGCCGCTGGTCAGTGGGGCTTCCGTCAAGGCCACCGTTGTGTCGCAAGGCCGACACGCCAAAGTGACCATCTTCAAGATGCGTCGCCGGAAGCACTACCAGAAGCATGGCGGCCACCGCCAGAACTACACCGAACTGCGCATCGACGCGATCAACGCGTAAGCGCACGCTGGTAAAGGAGCAAACAAATGGCACACAAAAAGGCAGGCGGGTCGTCACGTAACGGCCGCGACTCAGAGTCGAAACGACTTGGCGTCAAGGTGTTCGGCGGCCAGGCAATCCTCGCAGGCGGCATCATCGTTCGCCAGCGCGGCACGCGCATGCACCCGGGCCTGAACGTCGGCATCGGCAAGGACCACACGCTCTTCGCGCTGGTCGACGGCCACGTCTCGTTCACGACCAAGGGCGCAGCGAACAAGCACACGGTCAACGTCGTCCCGGCAGCGGCCTAAGTACTAGCCCGTTCGCAATCGACGCAAAGAAAGCCCCGCGAAGTTTGCGGGGCTTTTTGCTTATGCGCTTGCCTGACTGGAGCAGCCGGCAGTTCGGCCCTGGCCACATGGCCCAGGCCAAATGGCCCAGGCCGTTCAGCCAGGTTGGCTGACAGCGGCGGCTGCGGGCAAAATAACGACATTCACGGGACGGAGTTACTCATGAAGTTCATTGACGAAGCGAAGATCGAAGTCATCGCCGGCGATGGGGGCGATGGCAGCGCGTCGATGCGACGCGAGAAGTTCGTCCCGTTCGGCGGGCCGGACGGTGGCGACGGCGGGCGCGGCGGCAGCGTGTATGCGCTGGCTGACCGCAACATCAACACGCTCATCGACTACCGCTATACGAAGAAGCACCTCGCGCGCAACGGCGAAAACGGCCGCGGCGCGGACTGCTACGGCAAGGGCGGCGACGACATCACGCTGCGCATGCCGGTGGGCACGGTCATCACGGATCTCGACACGGGCGAGCTGATCGCCGACCTGACCGAGCACGACCAGCGCGTGATAGTCGCGAAGGGCGGCGCGGGCGGCCTCGGCAACCTGCATTTCAAGTCGTCCACCAACCGCGCGCCGCGCCAGAAGACCGACGGCAAGCCGGGCGAGCGTCGCATGCTCAAGCTCGAGCTCAAGGTGCTGGCCGACGTCGGCCTGCTCGGCATGCCGAATGCGGGCAAGTCCACGTTCATCTCCTCGGTGTCCAACGCCAAGCCGAAGATCGCCGACTACCCGTTCACCACGCTCGCGCCGAACCTGGGCGTGGTGCGTGTGGGCCCGAGCAAGAGCTTCGTGATCGCCGATATTCCGGGCCTGATCGAAGGCGCCGCCGAAGGCGCGGGTCTCGGCCATCAGTTCCTGCGCCATCTGCAGCGCACCAACCTGCTGCTGCATCTTGTCGACCTCGCACCGTTCGACGAAAGCATCGACCCGGTTGCGGAAGCGAAGGCCATCGTCGAAGAGCTGCGCAAGTATGACGAGACGCTCTACGAAAAGCCGCGCTGGCTCGTGCTGAACAAGCTCGACATGGTGTCCGCGGAAGAGCGCGCGGCACGTGTCGCCGACTTCGTGAAGCGTTTCGAATGGGACGGTCCGGTTTTCGAAATCTCGGCGCTCACCGGGCAGGGCTGTGAGAATCTTTGCTACGCGGTGTACGACTACGTCTCCGCGCATTCGGACGCGCGCCGCGCTGCCGAAGCCGAGGATCTCGCTTCCGACGTGCGCTTTCGCGAGGGCGCCCAGGGCCAGAACGATCAGGGCGCCGCGCAGTCGCAGGAATAAATCGCCGTACGCGCCGGTGTGCGGGCCGCGCCGGCAGCGTCAAGGAAACATCACGCGTCATCAGTCATGTGGGGAGACAGCGCAGCATGCGTTCCGTCATCGCCGATTCCCGGCGTCTGGTAGTGAAAGTCGGTTCGAGCCTCGTCACGAACGATGGTCGTGGGCTCGATCACGCGGCCATTGGCCGCTGGGCCGCGCAGATCGCGGCACTGCGCGCGCAGGGCAAGGAAGTGGTGCTCGTGAGTTCGGGCGCCATCGCCGAAGGCATGCAGCGTCTTGGCTGGACGAAGCGCCCGCGCGAGATCGACGAGCTGCAGGCCGCCGCCGCGGTCGGCCAGATGGGGCTCGCGCAGGTCTACGAAAGCCGCTTTGCGGAGCATGACATTCGCACCGCGCAGATCCTGCTCACGCACGCCGACCTTGCGGACCGCGAGCGCTATCTGAACGCGCGCTCCACGCTCCTCACGTTGCTGCGCCTCGGCGTGGTGCCGATCATCAACGAGAACGACACCGTGGTCACCGACGAAATCAAGTTCGGCGACAACGACACGCTCGGCGCGCTGGTGGCGAACCTGATCGAAGGCGACGCGCTCGTTATCCTCACCGATCAAACGGGCCTCTACACCGCCGATCCGCGCAAGGATCCGACCGCCACGCTCGTGCAGGAAGCCGACGCGGGCAAGCCCGAGCTCGAGGCGATGGCTGGCGGCGCGGGTTCGAGCATTGGCCGCGGCGGCATGCTAACGAAGATTCTCGCGGCCAAACGCGCGGCGCATAGCGGCGCGAACACCGTGATCGCGAGCGGCCGCGAGGCCGACGTGCTGGTGCGGCTTGCCAACGGTGAGGCGATCGGCACGCAACTCATCGCGCGCACCGCGCGCATGGCCGCGCGCAAGCAATGGATGGCCGATCACCTGCAGGTGCGCGGCCACGTCGTGATCGACGACGGTGCCGTGCAAAAGCTCACGGCGGACGGCAAGAGCCTGCTGCCCATCGGCGTGGTCGGTGTGCAGGGCGCCTTCGCGCGCGGCGAGGTGATTGCGTGCCTGAACGGCGCGGGCCGGGAAGTCGCACGCGGGCTCACCAACTACAGCAGTGCCGAAACGAAGCTCATCCAGCGGCGTCCAAGCGGTGAGATCGAGAGCATCCTCGGCTACATGCTGGAGCCGGAGCTCATCCACCGCGACAATCTCGTGCTGATCTGAGCGCGCTCGCATCTGCGCTTGGCAGAGGCGTTCTCTGGATGAAAAAGCCGCAACGGTCCTCGACCGTTGCGGCTTTTTTTCTTGGCCCTCAGGCTCGCGCGGCCCGAGGTCGCGCGAGCGTCCGGGTGTCAGCGCACGAGCGACGACTGCGTGCGCCCGTAGCGCAGGTTCTCGACGATCGTCGCAGCCTTCGCGACCGGCATCTTGTTCGCGCAGAAGTAGTCCTGATAAAGCGCCGAGTGATAGGCGTTGAGCGTGCCATTCTCGATGCGCGACCAGTCGTTCGCCACGGTCTGGTCCCAGCCGTTGTGATCGGCGTTCAGGCTCGCGTAGAGGCGCCACTCGTAGGTATCGCAGCGGATCCCTTCGTAGTTGATGTTGCGCGCGCCGTTCGGGCTCGTGATCACGATCGTGTAGCGCACGACGCCGTCAGTGCCCACGGTGAGCGAGGCCGGATCGATCGAGAACTTCAGCGGGGTATTGTTCGAGACGTCGAAGCCGAGCAGCTTCGAATCCGCCTGCGGCAGCGCCGGCAGCCCATCGAGCTTGTTTTCCTGCCAGTTGCCCTTGCGATCGAACAGGTAGACGAAATCACTGTCGTCCTTGTTGGTGGGGCGAGAGCTGCCGCAACCGGCCAGCAGGACGCTACTTGCGGCCGCGGCGCACACCGCGGCAAGAGCCAATCGTTTCAAATTGATATTCCTTCGATGCACCGGCGCTGCGCGAGAGGAGCGCGCGGCGCCACGGATGCGAACCGCCGCGCACGGCGCCGCGCACGATGTGCGTGGCGCCGGCGCTGCCGGTCCGGGCGTTCAGTGCGACGTCGCGAGCCTTGTCTGTCTTACCGCTGCTCGCCCGGCGCAGGCTCGATCATACTCCCCGCCGCACCGCAGTCGCTTTCGAGCACGGTCTGGCTCGCGGCATCGGCAAGCGATGGCTCGAGCTGCACCGCCTCGGCGTGCGCCGACGTGACGATGCGCGGATAGCGCACCTCATGACCGTGCACGCCGCCACCCCGTGCGGGGCGCGGCATGGCCGGGCGCCGCAGGAAGCGCGACAGCTCGGTCAAGGCGAGCTGATAGACGTCGCGCTTGAACTCGATGACCGCTTCGAGCGGCACCCAGTATTCGTTCCAGCGCCACGCATCGAACTCGGGATGCTCTGTCGCCCGCAGGCAGATATCGCAGTCGCGCCCGACCATGCGCAGCAGAAACCAGATCTGTTTCTGACCGCGATAATGGCCGCGCACTTCGCGCTTGATGAACTTGTCCGGCACCTCATAACGCAACCAGTCGCGCGTGCGACCGACGATCTTGACGTGCTCCGGATGCAAACCGGTTTCTTCGTGCAACTCCCGATACATTGCCTGCATGGGGGTCTCACCATATTTGATGCCCCCTTGCGGAAACTGCCAGGAATGTTCGCGAACCCGCTTGCCCCAAAACACCTCGTTTCGCGCGTTCAAGAGGATGATGCCGACGTTCGGGCGAAACCCCTCACGATCCAGCATACAACCACCTTCGAATCCTTTAAAATTGCTTTGATTATAAACAGATAACGGCCCTTCCGCACCCGCTGGCCATCCGCGCCCTGGAACATTGGACCGAGCATTGGACCGATTTGCGAAGCGCGAGCAAACCGCGCCGGCCGCAAGGCCGTCCGATGTCATCGCCGCGGCGCCTTGGGCGTTGTCATAATGTCGGGTCTGTGAACTCCACCGTTGGACACTTTCGGGCGGCCCATCACCGGGCTGCCGCCTTTGGAAAACTCTGAATGAAAGCCTCCCGTTTCTTTATTGGCACCCTGAAGGAAGCGCCGGCTGACGCCGAAATCGTCAGCCACAAGTTGATGGTCCGCGCAGGCATGATTCGCCGCATCGCGGGCGGTATCTACAACTATCTGCCGATCGGCCTGCGCTCGATCCGCAAGGTCGAGCAGATCGTGCGCGAGGAAATGAACCGCGCCGGCGCGATCGAGCTCCTGATGCCGGCCGTGCAGCCGGCCGAGCTCTGGCAGGAGTCGGGTCGCTGGGAGCAATACGGGCCAGAACTGCTGCGCTTCAAGGACCGCAAGCAGAGCGACTTCGTCATGGGACCGACGCACGAAGAGGTCGTTACCGACATCGCGCGCGGCCAGATCAAGAGCTATCGCCAACTGCCGGTGAACTTCTATCAGGTCCAGACCAAGTTCCGCGACGAAATCCGTCCCCGTTTCGGCGTGATGCGCGGCCGCGAGTTCATCATGAAGGACGCGTATTCGTTCGATAAGGACGTCGACGGCCTGAAGCTCTCGTATCAGAAGATGTACGACGCCTACGTGCGCATCTTCACGCGCCTGGGCCTGCATTTCCGCGCGGTCGCGGCCGACAACGGCTCGATCGGCGGCAGCGGCTCGCACGAATTCCACGTGATCGCGGAAACCGGCGAAGACGACATCGCCTATTGCCCGACGTCGGAATTCGCGGCCAACGTCGAAGCGGCCGAAGCGCTGCCGCTCATCGCGACGCGCGGCGCGGCCACCGAGCCGCTCACGAAGACCCCGACGCCGGGCGCGGCGAAGTGCGAGGCGGTTGCCGAGATGCTCGGCATTCCGCTCGAGCGCACCATCAAGTCGATCGTGCTGGCAACCGAGAACGAAGGCGCCGAGCCCACGATCTGGATGCTGATGCTGCGCGGCGACCACGACCTGAACGAGATCAAGGCGGGCAAGCTCGAAGGCCTCGCGGGCTTCCGCATGGCAACCGAAGCCGAGATCGTCAAATGGTTCGGCACGCCGCCGGGCTACCTCGGGCCGCTGAACACGAAGAAGCCCGTGAAGGTGATCGCCGACCGCACGGTCGCGAACATGAGCGACTTCGTGGTGGGCTCCAACGTCGTGGACTTCCACACCACGGGCGTGAACTGGGGGCGCGACCTGCCGGAGCCGGTCGTCGCCGACATCCGCAACGTGAAGAAGGGCGACCCTTCGCCGGACGGCAAGGGCGTGCTCGACATCTGCCGCGGCATCGAAGTGGGCCACGTGTTCCAGCTCGGCACCAAGTACTCCGATGCAATGGGCGCGACCTGCCTCGCCGAGAACGGCAAGCCCGCACCCATGCAGATGGGCTGCTACGGCATCGGCATCACGCGTATCCTCGGCGCGGCGATCGAGCAGAACTTCGACGACAAGGGCATCATCTGGCCGGAATCGATCGCGCCGTTCCAGGTTGTGGTCTGCCCGATGGGCATGGACCGCAGCGAACTCGTGCGCGAGCACGCCGAGCGCGTCTACGACGAACTGCTGAAGGCCGGCGTGGACGTGATCCTCGACGACCGCGGCGAGCGTCCGGGCGTGATGTTCGCCGACTGGGAGCTGATCGGCGTGCCGCATCGTCTTGTGATCGGCGAGCGCGGCCTGAAGGAAGGCAAGATCGAGTACCAGGGCCGCCGCGATGCCGAAGCAACGCTGCTGCCGGCCGAAGAGGCCGCGCAGTCGGTGGTGCAGAAGATCCAGGCCGCACTCGCCATCTGATGCCGACGCAGATGCCGATGGCCAACCTGAGCTAAAGGAGCGCCGCGAACGTGGAATATAGCTTCCTGTCCGCGACGGTCCTGCTGCTGCTCATTACCGATCCGCTCGGCAACATCCCGCTTTTCATCGGGTGTCTGCATCATGTGGCGCCGGAGCGCCGCGTGGTCGTGATCCTGCGCGAAGTGGCGATCGCGTTCGTGATCCTGCTCATCTTCATGGTGGCCGGCAACGCCTTCCTGAGGATGATGGGGCTCACGGACACGTCGCTGCGCATCGGTGGCGGCATCGTGCTGTTCCTGATCGCGCTGCGCATGATCTTCCCGCATCCGGGTGGGCCGTTCGGCGGCAGCGACAAGGGCGGCGAGCCGCTCATCGTGCCGCTCGCGATTCCCGCGCTCGCGGGGCCATCGGCGCTCGCCACGGTCATGCTGCTCACCTCGCAGGCGCCGGGCAAGCTGCTCGAGTGGATTGGCGCGCTGGTCGTGACGATGGCGATCTGCGCGATCGTGCTGGTGCTCGCGGAGCGTATCCAGCAATGGCTCGGCGAGCGCGTGGTGACGGCCTTCGAGCGGCTGATGGGCCTCGTGCTCGTGGCGATTTCGGTGGAGATGATCCTCGCCGGGATCAGCACGTTCGTGCATCACCTCTGACGCCGTAGCTTCGCGCCGGAGACAAAAAAAGCAGCCCGCGGGCTGCTTTTTTCATGGTGCTTCGGGATTGCCGATGCCGGCGCATCAAGCGCCTTCGGTCAGCGCCCGGATGGTCGGCAGATTGCGCCAGTAACCCTTCGCGTCCATGCCGCAGCCGAACACATAGCGATCCGGCACCGAAAAACCGCAATAGTCCGGATGCAGCGGCTTCGTCTTCGGGATGATCTTTTCGCACAGCACCGCCGAGAGGAAGCGCTTCGCGCCCATCGCGAGGATGCGGTCGCGGATCGCGGCCATGGTTTCGCCTTCATCGAGGATGTCGTCGAGCACGAGCACGACACGGTCCTTCACCGACTCGCGCGGCGCCACGCGCCACTGCATTTCTGCGCTGCCCTTGATGGCGTTGCGATAGCGCGTGAGGTGGATGTAGTCGAACTCGAGCGGGAAGTCCAGATGCGGCAGCAGCATGCCGGTGAACACGGCGGCGCCGCCCATCACCGACAGCACGAGCGGAAAGTCTTCGCTGATCTCGGCGCGGATGGCTGCGGCCATCTGGCCGATCGACGCATTGACGTCGCCCTCCGAAACGATCTCTTCGGAGTGGCGGAAAATGTGGAGAGCTTCTTCGCGATTCATGACTCTGGCGGGGCAGTGGCTGTAGCTATTCAGTTTGGAAAATAACGGCGGCGCGCGCTACAGCAAAAACCCGCGCATGATAAGTCCAGTTCGCGCGCCGTGTCGTGTGGTGCCGATCCCGCGGACTGCCCGTGCGCGATGCGACGCGCGGCCCGCCAGATCGTCACAATCAACCATCAGCGCATGCCGGGCATCATGCCCTTCATGCCGCGCATCATTTTCTGCAGATTGCCGCCCTTCAGCTTCTTCATCATGGTGCGCATCTGGTCGTACTGGTTCAGAAGGCGGTTGACCTCCTGGACCTGCACGCCCGCGCCGGCCGCAATGCGACGCTTGCGCGTGGCCTTGATGAGCTCGGGCTTGGCGCGCTCGGCGGCCGTCATCGAGTTGATGATGCCTTCCATGCGGCGCATCTGCTTCTCGGCCTGGCCCATGTCGGCGCCCGAGGCGGCTTGCTGGAACTGTGCGGGCAGCTTGTCCATGAGCGACGAGAGGCCGCCCATCTTCTTCATCTGCGAGAGCTGCGCGCGGAAATCGTTGAGGTCGAAGTCGCCGCCCTTCTTGACCTTGTCGGCGAGCTTCTGCGCGGCTTGCACGTCCACGCCGCGCTGCGCTTCCTCGACGAGCGCGAGAATGTCGCCCATGCCGAGAATCCGGTTCGCCATGCGCTCCGGATAGAACACTTCGAGGCCGTCGAGCTTTTCCGCGACGCCGACGAACTTGATCGGCTTGCCGGTGATGTGGCGCACGGAAAGCGCCGCGCCGCCGCGCGAATCGCCGTCGAGCTTGGTGAGCACGACGCCGGTGAGGGGCAGGGCGTCATTGAACGCCTTGGCCGTGTTGACCGCGTCCTGGCCGAGCATCGCGTCCACGACGAAGAGCGTCTCCGCTGGCTTGAGCGAGGCGTGCAGCGCGGTGATCTCGTTCATCATCGCCTCGTCGATACCGAGGCGGCCGGCTGTGTCGACGAGCAGCACGTCGTGATAGTGGCGCTTGGCCCAGTCGACCGCCGCATTGGCGATGTCGACGGGTTTTTGATCGGGTTGCGAGGGGAAGAAGTCGGCGCCGACCTGCTCCGTGACCGTCTTCAACTGCGCGATAGCGGCAGGACGGTAGACGTCGCAGGAAACGGTGAGCACTTTCTTCTTGTACTTCTCGCGCAGGAGCTTGGCGAGCTTGCCGACCGTGGTGGTTTTACCGGCGCCCTGCAGGCCCGCCATCAGGATGACCGCGGGCGGCGTGACCGCGAGATCGAGCTCGACGGCCTTGCCTTCGTAGTCGCCGCCGATCACGGCGGTCAGCTCGCGCTGCACCACGCCGACGAGCGCCTGGCCAGGCGAGAGGCTGGCGATCACTTCCTCGCCGAGCGCCTTTTCCTTCACCTTGGCGATGAACTCGCGCACGACGGGCAGCGCCACGTCCGCTTCCAGCAGCGCGAGGCGCACCTCGCGCAACATTTCCTGCGTGTTGGCCTCGGTCAGCCGGGCCTCGCCGCGCAGCGTCTTGACGACGCGCGCCATCCGTTGAGTGAGATTGTCGAGCATGGGGAGCGGTGAGCAGTGCGGCCCGGCACGCGCGCGCGGAGGCGGGAATCGAGGGCGATTCGTCGCGATCCGTCGTTCTGAGGGGGCCTATAGTAAACTTCGAACATGGATATTGTACTGTATGCCCTCACCGTGCTCCTGTACGGCGGTTTGTGCGCCGCCGACTGGCGGGCATTGCGGCGCGCGAGCGTCGCGCCGCTCTTTGGCAGCGTGCCGCCGGTTCCGGTGACGGTTGCCGCGGGCGCATCGGGCGTGCCCGCCGGTGCGGGCGATGGCGCGCCGCGCGCGCGCAACTTCGGCCCGCTTTCCCGCGGGCTGCTCTTCGTTGCGCTCGCCGCGCACGGCGTGCTGCTGCACATGACGATCTTCCCCGCCAACGAAATGGTGTTCGGCTTCGCGTTTGCGTTGTCGGCCATGTTCTGGCTCGGCGCGGTGATCTACTGGATCGAGAGCTTTTTCTTTGCGCTCGACGGGCTGCGTTTGCTGCTGCTGCCGCTCGCTGCGTTCGCGTCAATCCTGCCGCTCGTGTTCGGCGGCGTGCGCGTGCTGCCGTACGCGGCCGCGCCGATGTTCAAGCTGCACTTCGTCATCGCCAACGTCGCCTACGGGCTGTTCGCGATCGCCGCGCTGCACGCGGTGCTGATGCTCGCGGTGGAGCGCCGTTTGCATGCGCTCAAGGGCGCCGGGTTTCAGCGCAGCGTCGGTGGTCGCGGCAACGGCGCGGGCAACCGCAGTGGCAACGGCGGCGGTCATCTCGGCGGCGGCTGGCTGTCGAACTGGATCGAGACGCTGCCGCCGCTCCTCACGATGGAGAAGCTGCTGTTCCGTCTGATCAGCGCGGGCTTCGTGCTGCTCACGGCCACGTTGGTCTCGGGCATCGTGTTCAGCGAGCAACTGATCGACCGTCCGCTCTCGCTCGATCACAAGACGGTGTTCGCGATCCTCTCGTGGCTGATGTTCGGCTCGCTGCTCACCGCGCGCAAGATTTCCGGCTGGCGCGGCCGTGCCGCGCTGCGCTGGGTGATCGCGTCGTTCGTAGCGCTTCTGCTCGCGTACGTGGGCAGCCGCTTCGTGTTCGAGGTGCTATTGCACCGTCCTGTTGTCTGAGGCGCTCGCCTTTTTGCTGGCGTACAGATTCACACGCTGATTCGTGCTGATTCCATGAGACAGATTCTTCTCCTGATTCTGCTGTTCCTCGTCGGACAGTGGTTCTTCAAGTCGCTGCGCAACTCGCAGCATTCGCGTCCCGGTGCCGATCCGCGGCAAGGCGGCTCAGGCGCGTGGCGCCAGGGCAACGGCGCTGCGGGCGGTCCTTTCGGTACGCATGGCCCGGGCGCTTCGGCTGGTAATGCGGCTGGCAACGCGGCTGGCAAAGGCGCGCTGCCCGAGCCGATGGTCCGCTGCGCCGAGTGCGGCGTTCACGCGCCGCGCAGCGAGTCGGTGAGCGTGGGCGTGCAGAGCTTCTGCTGCGCCGAGCACGCACGCACCTACGACGCGCGCAAGACTGGCCAGGACCGTCCCGCGCGATGAGTGCAGCGCCGTCCTCCGGGTCGCCCGCGTACGAAGTCGATGCGCAGGGCTGGGTAGCCGCCGCGCGCCGCCTGCCTACACCCAACTTCGAAGCGCGTCCCGCCGGTGCGGTGCCGACGCTCATCGTCGTGCACAACATCAGCCTGCCGCCCGACACCTTTGGCGGCCCCGAGATCGCCGACCTGTTTCTCAATCGCCTCGACTGCGACGCGCATCCGTATTTCGATGCGCATCTGCGCGGCGTGCGCGTCTCCGCGCACTTCGTGATCCATCGCGACGGCACGCTCGAGCAGTTCGTCTCGTGCGCGCAGCGCGCGTGGCATGCGGGTCTGTCCAGGTTCTTCGGGCGCGAACGCTGCAATGACTTCTCGATCGGCATCGAGCTCGAGGGCAGCGACACGCGCGCGTTTGAGCCCGCGCAATATGCGACGCTCGCGCCGCTCGTCAGGGCGCTCGCCGCGCACTATCCGATCGATGCCCTCGCGGGGCATTCGGATATCGCGCCGGGCCGGAAAACCGATCCCGGCCCGCATTTCGACTGGGCGCGTCTGCAGCGCGAGACGCAACTCGGCGATGCTTTCTTCCCCTACATCCACCCGCCCATCGCAAACGACGAACGCGACGCGTCGTCGTGACGCACGAGCAAAGCCTCTAAACCCTTGGCCGTTGCACACGAAACGAGCACATGTCGCGTGCGCAGCGAGGGTGTACGCGCGCTCCTGACGAACCACTTGCAGATGTGTCCGGCGGTAACGCCCGCGCCGTCTGGGGTGTCATCTTGTCAAGATGGAACCACTAAAAAAAGGCGTTTGATCGTCTTGGAAGTTCCACTATACTTTGTTCCCGAAGCACGGCCTTACACCATATGTTGTGTTGTTCAGCGGCGCCCCGCTCTGACGAGCATGGCGCCGCACGCATTAGTGGCACAGGAAAATTGTGCGGTGCAGCTGGCCGAGAAACCGGCGCACCGGCTGTAATCGAGAAAAAAGGTCCAGCCAATGATCGCGGCATCCACGATGAAGACCGAAGCGTTCCGTGACTCATCTGCCTTGCCGCATCCGGCAGCCTCGCCAGGCTGGCTTTTCTTCTCCGCCGAATCGACCGCGCACACGGGGGCGCGGCGTCCGTAATAACTCGCGAAAACCCTTCGCTCATTTCCAGGACCAGGAGCTTTGCACATGCAAACGACCGATAACGTCTCGACCCAGTACGAAGGCGCGCCTGCCGCACGCACGCTGGGTGGCCAGCCGCAGGACGGCCAGGCCGGCGCGACGCAGTTCGCCGACCACAAGGTGATCCGCCGTAACGGCAGCGTCGTGGGCTTCGAGCCGTCGAAGATCGCCCTCGCGATGACCAAGGCATTCCTGGCCGTCAATGGCGGGCAGGGTGCGGCGTCGGCTCGCGTTCGCGAGCTCGTCGAGCAACTCACGCAGAACGTCGTGCGCGCACTCGTGCGCAGCCGTCCGAACGGCGGCACGTTCCACATCGAAGACATCCAGGATCAGGTCGAGCTCGCGCTGATGCGCGGCGGCGAGCACAACGTCGCACGCGCCTACGTGCTGTATCGCGAGAAGCGCAACCAGGAGCGCGCACACGCACCGGAAGCGGCAGCGGCAACGCCCGGCATCAACGTCACGGACAACGGCGTGACGCGTCCGCTCGACATGCACGCACTGCGCGCGCTGATCGCGTCGGCCTGCGACGGTCTCGGCGATGCAGTGAGCGCAGATCCGATCGTCGCAGAGACGGTGAAGAACCTCTACGACGGCGTGCCGATGTCGCAGGTCTATGACTCGGCGATTCTCGCGGCGCGCACGATGATCGAAAAGGACCCGGCATACAGCCAGGTCACCTCGCGCATCCTGCTGCACACGATCCGTCGCGAAATTCTCGAAGAGGAAGTGACGCAAGCCGACATGGGCTGGCGCTACGCGGAGTACTTCCCGCAGTTCATCAAGCGCGGCGTCGAAGCAGGCCTGCTCGACGACAAGCTCCAGCAGTTCGACCTGAAGCGTCTCGGTAACGCGCTCGACGCGGGCCGCGACCTGCAGTTCGGCTACCTCGGCCTGCAAACGCTCTACGACCGCTACTTCCTGCACGTGCACGGCACGCGCATCGAGATGCCGCAGGCATTCTTCATGCGTGTCGCGATGGGCCTCTCGCTCAACGAGATCGACCGCGAAGCGCGCGCGATCGAGTTCTACAACGTGCTCTCGTCGTTCGACTTCATGTCGTCCACGCCCACGCTGTTCAACTCGGGCACGCACCGCTCGCAGCTCTCGTCGTGCTACCTCACGACGGTCGCCGACGACCTCGACGGCATCTACGAAGCGCTGAAGGACAACGCGCTGCTCTCGAAGTTTGCCGGCGGTCTGGGCAACGACTGGACGCGCGTGCGCGCGCTCGGTTCGCACATCAAGGGCACCAACGGCAAGTCGCAAGGCGTCGTGCCGTTCCTGAAGGTCGTGAACGACACGGCAGTCGCCGTGAACCAGGGCGGCAAGCGCAAGGGCGCGGTGTGCGCGTACCTGGAGTCGTGGCACCTCGACATCGAAGAATTCCTCGAGCTGCGCAAGAACACCGGCGACGACCGCCGCCGCACCCACGACATGAACACGGCGAACTGGATTCCCGACCTGTTCATGAAGCGCGTGATGGAAGGCGGCGACTGGACGCTGTTCTCGCCCTCGACCTGCCCGGATCTGCATGACAAGTTCGGCGCCGAGTTCGAGCAGGCTTACACGGCTTACGAAGAGAAGGTCGCGCGCGGCGAGATCAAGCTGTTCAAGAAGATCCCGGCGGCGCAGATGTGGCGCAAGATGCTCGGCATGCTGTTCGAAACCGGCCATCCGTGGATCACGTTCAAGGACCCGTGCAACATCCGTTCGCCGCAGCAGCACGTGGGCGTCGTCCACTCGTCGAACCTGTGCACGGAAATCACGCTGAACACCAGCGACACCGAAATCGCCGTCTGTAACCTGGGCTCGGTGAACCTCGTCGCGCACATGGTCGAACAGGCCGATGGCACGTACGCGCTCGACCACGACAAGCTCAAGCGCACCATCAGCGTGGCGATGCGCATGCTCGACAACGTCATCGACATCAACTACTACGCGGTGTCGAAGGCGCGCAACTCGAACCTGAAGCACCGTCCGGTGGGCATGGGCATCATGGGCTTCCAGGACTGCCTGCACGTTCTGCGCACGCCGTTTGCTTCGCAGGAAGCCGTGGAGTTCGCCGATCGCTCGATGGAAGCCGTCTGCTACTACGCGTACTGGGCGTCGACCGAGCTGGCAGCCGAGCGCGGCCGCTACTCGACCTACCGCGGCTCGCTGTGGGATCGCGGCATCCTCCCGCAGGACACGCTCAAGCTGCTGGCCGAGCAACGCGGCGGCTATGTGGAAGTCGACTCGAGCGAGTCGATGGACTGGACCTCGCTGCGCGAGCGCATCGCCACGCACGGCATGCGCAACTCGAACTGCATCGCGATCGCGCCCACGGCCACCATCTCGAACATCATCGGCGTGTCGCCGTGTATCGAGCCGACGTTCCAGAACCTCTATGTGAAGTCGAACCTCTCGGGCGAATTCACGGTGGTGAACGACTACCTCGTGCGCGACCTGAAGGCGCGTGGTCTGTGGGACGAAGTCATGGTCGCCGACCTCAAGTACTTCGACGGCATGCTCTCGCGCATCGACCGCATCCCGGCCGACCTGCGCGCGGTGTACGCGACGGCGTTCGAAGTGGATCCGACGTGGCTTGTCGAAGCGGCTTCGCGTCGCCAAAAGTGGATCGACCAGGCGCAGTCGCTGAACATCTTCATGGCGGGTGCATCGGGCAAGAAGCTCGACGAGATCTACAAGCTCGCCTGGATCCGCGGCCTGAAGACCACCTACTACCTGCGCACGATGGCGGCCACGCACGTCGAGAAGTCGACGGTCGCGCACGGCGCGCTCAACGCCGTGCCGACGGGGGGTAACGGTGGCGGTGCGGGCAGCGCAGGCGGCGCTGGCTTCGGTGTCGCGGGTGGTGCCGGCAACGGCGCGGGCTCGAGCGTGATGCAGGCGGCGCCGGCGGTGGAAGCCGCACCCGAAGCGGACGGTCCGGTGTGCATGATGCGTCCGGGCGACCCCGGCTTCGAAGAGTGTGAAGCGTGCCAGTAAAGCGGCAGCGCGATGCAACATCGCGCGTCGCATGTGCGTCCGACTGCAGGACCGCAAGCAGCACGGCAGCATCAGTAGTCAGTAGTAAACAGTAGGTAGTCGACGTAATGGGCGGCGCGCGCAATGTGCGTCGCCCGACTCTCCCGGCGGCGCGCGGCACGCGCGTTGCGACGCGCGCAAGAGAAGCGAAAGCGGCGCGCAAAGAAGGGATGCACGAAGCGCGTAACAGGAAGGAATCCCTGGAGTTTCACGCGCGAGCAAACGGCGCGCAGCGAACCCACCTTCACTCGCGCTCACGATGTCGCGAAGACCAACGAGCAGCCTCGCAAGTGCGATGTTCAAGCGACGATGACGCGATGCTCAAGCACCGCTCACACGACGCAATCGACACAGAGCGACAACAAAGTGTTGTATCGAGGTCGCAACGCGAATCGAAAACAGGAATTTTCGTGTGCGAACCCTTTTATCGCGCATGAAAAGATGGTACAAACCGATCTAAATTGATGGTGACATTTATGCTCAACTGGGATGACGAGAACACGGCCGTAACTCCGTCGAGCGGTGCGCAGCAAAACGCAATGCGCAACCTCGCGGGTGAAGCTGTCTCTGTTCCGCAAACGCAGTTCGGTCTGCGTTCGGCTCCTCAGTCTTCTTCGGCGCAAAACATCTTCTCCGCCGACTTCGCAGTCGCACCGCCGCCGCAGGCGCCGGTCTCGACCGAAGCCCGCGTGAATGTCGCCGACAAGCGCATCATCAACGGCCAGACCGACGTGAATCAGTTGGTGCCGTTCAAGTACAAGTGGGCCTGGGAGAAGTACCTTGCCGGCTGCGCGAACCACTGGATGCCGCAGGAAATCAACATGTCGCGCGACATCGCCCTGTGGAAGGACCCGAACGGTCTGACCGAGGACGAGCGCCGCATCGTCAAGCGTAACCTCGGCTTCTTCGTCACCGCCGACTCCCTCGCCGCCAACAATATCGTGCTCGGCACCTACCGGCACATCACGGCGCCCGAATGCCGCCAGTTCCTGCTGCGCCAGGCGTTCGAAGAGGCGATCCACACGCACGCTTACCAGTACATCGTCGAGTCGCTGGGTCTGGACGAAGGCGAGATCTTCAATGCGTACCACGAGGTCAAGTCGATCCGCGACAAGGACGAGTTCCTGATCCCGTTCATCCACGTGCTCACGGACCCGGCGTTCAAGACCGGCACGCTCGAAGCGGACCAGGCTCTGCTCAAGTCGCTCATCGTGTTCGCCTGCATCATGGAAGGCCTGTTCTTCTATGTGGGCTTCACGCAGATCCTCGCGCTCGGCCGCCAGAACAAGATGACCGGTGCTGCGGAGCAGTATCAGTACATCCTGCGCGACGAGTCGATGCACTGCAACTTCGGCATCGACCTGATCAACCAGATCAAGCTCGAGAACCCGCAGCTGTGGACCCCGGCGTTCCGCGCGGAGATTACCGAGCTGTTCAAGCATGCGGTCGATCTCGAATACCGCTATGCTGAAGACACCATGCCACGCGGCGTGCTGGGTCTGAACGCGTCGATGTTCAAGAGCTATCTGCGCTTCATCTGCAACCGCCGTTGCCAGCAGATCGGTCTCGATACGCTGTTCCCGAACGAAGAGAACCCGTTCCCGTGGATGAGCGAGATGATCGACTTGAAGAAGGAACGCAACTTCTTCGAGACGCGCGTGATCGAATATCAGACGGGCGGTGCGCTGTCTTGGGAATAACCCGGGCGCACTGCGGTACCAGGTCTTTTGGGGTTGCCGTGAGGCGCCATGCGGGCGCCTCGACCGGCATGATGATTAGGAGCAGGAACGCCTGATGCAAAGCGTGCCCGGAGCCAGGCTGGCTCATCTACGTGCAAGGCACTTTGCGAACCCTTCAGTGGGATGGGCAAACTTCCCCCCGGAAAAGGGCGTGGGTCGTGTGACCCGCGCTTTCAACGAACATTGGCCGGTGTCGGTATCCGACGCCGGATCGATTTGGCGCGCGGTGCCTCGTGGCACGGCGCGCCTTACCGCATTCATTAGCGTAAGCGCGCGGGATCAGCGTACGCCGATGAATAGCCCGCTTCGTAGTGTGCGCCGTGAGAAGCGTTCGCGGGAAGCGGGTTTTGACGAAGGGTGTAGTTTGAACTGACTCTCATCTGAACCTGAAGGAGAAGAAAAATGGCTACTGCCAAGAAGAAACCGGCGGCTAAGAAAGCCGCAGTGAAGAAGGTTGCAGCGAAGAAGGCCGCTCCGGCGAAGAAGGCCGCAGCGAAGAAGGTCGCGGTGAAGAAGGTTGCCGCCAAGAAAGTCGCCGTGAAGAAGGTTGCTGCGAAGAAGGCAGCACCGGCGAAGAAGGCCGCAGCGAAGAAGGTTGCAGCGAAGAAAGTCGCCGTGAAGAAGGTTGCTGCGAAGAAGGCAGCACCGGCGAAGAAGGCCGCAGCGAAGAAGGTCGCAGCCAAGAAAGTCGCGGTGAAGAAGGTTGCCGCGAAGAAGGCCGCGCCGGCGAAGAAGGCCGCTGCCAAGAAGGCGCCTGCGAAGAAGGCTGCTGCCAAGAAGGCCGCGCCTGCGAAGAAGGCTGCCGCCAAGAAGGCTGCGCCTGCGAAGAAGGCTGCCGCGAAGAAGGCTGCCAAGAAGGCACCTGCGAAGGCGGCCGCTGCCGCGCCTGCTGCCCCCGCTGCTGCACAACCGGCCGCGCCGGCAGCAACGGTGAAGACGGCGCTGAACCCGGCCGCAGCATGGCCGTTCCCGACTGGCAGCCGTCCGTAAGCAGTACGAGCCGAAGCGCGCGAGAGTCAGTCAAAACGCACGCTTCGGTGGCTGGGCCTGGCGGTGACCCTGCGGGTGAATCCGCAGGTGTGCTCGCAAGGCCCGCTCCCCATCCCGTCGCCGGGTTTGTCCGCGACGGGATTTTTTTCGTCTGCACGCCTGATTCACCTGCCTCTCATGCGTGCGCCGTGCAAGCCGCGTGGGGCGCGGACATGAAAAAAGGCGCATGCACAGGGGAGCACATGCGCCTGAGGTTCCGCAGGAGGGCGCAAGGCGCCGCTGCGGTACAGGGGAAACCGGGTTGTTGTTACAGGTGACTAGTGCGTCACACGCGTCACGCCACCGCTCGAGAGCAGGCGCACACGGTCGCCGGCCTGGAAGACCTCGCCCGTGGCCGATTGCGTGATGGCGCGGTAGTCGCCGTTGTCGAGGCGCACCGTGATCTCGAGGCCGTCGCGCATGGCCACGCCGTTCTCGACCGCGTTGCCGGCCACGGCGCCCGCGATGCCGCCGATGATGCCGGTGATGATCGAGCCCGTGCCGCCGCCGATCTGGCTGCCCGCCACGGCGCCGAGCGCGCCGCCGCCCACCGCGCCGAGTCCGCTCGGCTGGCCGTTGTTGGAGCTGATCTTCACCGCGCGCACACTTTCGACCGTGGCCATGCGCACGGTGGCTTCGCGTTGCGCCTGCGAGGCGGTGTAGACATCGGCGGAACTGCTGTTATACGCGCAGCCTGTCATGGCGAGCGAACCCGCGATCATCACGGCGACCATCAGACGACTTGTTGTTTTCATTTCCCGTAACTCCAATGAGTGCCGCCTACGACGAAGGGTGGCGGCACCCGGATTCAGAGCGGCAACTCGTAACCGAACGCCGTCTTGAATCGTTCTTTGATTTGCGCCTTCGTGGGCGCATAGTTTTGCGGGCCAAGATGCTCGATCTTCAGCGCGCCCATGAGGCTCGCGAGACGTCCCGTAGTGGCCCAGTCGAGGCCGTTCTCGATACCGTAGAGCAGGCCGCCGCGGAACGCGTCGCCGCAACCCGTGGGGTCGAGCACCTGCTCGGCCTGCACCGGCGGAATTTCTTCCATGCTGCCGCCGTGGTAGATCTGCGAGCCGTGCTCGCCGCGCGTGACGATCAGCGCGTCGACGTGGCTCGCGATCTCGTCGAGTGACCAGCCGGTGCGATGGCTGACCAAATTGGCTTCGTAGTCGTTGACCGCCACATAGGTCGCAAGTTCAATGGCGCGTCGAAGCGACGCACCGTCGAACAGCGGCAATCCTTGACCCGGATCGAAGACAAACGGGATGCCCGCCTCCGCGAATTGCTCCACGTGCTGGACCATGCCGTCGAAGCCGTCCGGGGCGACGATACCGAGCTGGATGCCGGGCGCTTCGTCGGCGCGGTTCAGGTGCGATTGCATCATCGCGCCCGGGTGGAAGGCCGTGATCTGGTTGTTCTCGAGGTCGGTCGTGATCATCGCCTGGGCGGACCACGTGTCGGGCAGCACGCGCACGTGCGCCTTCGAGAGTCCGAGCGTGTCGAGGCGCTCGAGGTAGGGTTGCGCATCGGCGGCGCCGACCGTCGCCATGATGCGCGCGTCGCCGCCCAGCAGATGCAGCGAGTAGGCGATATTGCCCGCGCAGCCGCCGAATTCGCGGCGCATCGTCGGCACGAGGAAGCTCACGTTCAGAATGTGCACCTGCTCGGGCAGGATGTGCTCCCGAAAGCGGCCTTCGAAAGTCATGATGTTGTCGTAGGCGAGCGAGCCGCAGATCAGCGTAGCCAAGGCGGGGATTCCTGTAATGCGTGTGGTGGAGAGGGCGGCGCGGCGCGAGTGCCGCAGCGAGTGCCTGGCGAGTGCGATAGAGCCGGCATGGCGCCGGGACTCAATCCAGCTCGCGCGCGCCGCGACAGGGATTACTTCAGTGCGGCAAGTGCGGCGTCGTAGTTCGGCTCGTCCTTGATTTCGCTGACGCGCTCGGCGTAGACGACGTTGTCGTTCGCGTCGATGACCACCACGGCGCGCGCCGTCAGGCCGGTCAGCGGGCCGCTCGTGACGTCCACGCCGTAGGCTTGCGCGAACTCATGGCCGCGGAAGGTCGACGCCGTGACGACGTTCTCGATGCCTTCGGTCGTGCAGAAGCGCGCAGCGGCGAACGGCAGGTCGCCCGAGATAACGACGACGGCCGTGTTGTCGAGCTTGCCGGCGGCTTCGTTGAACTTGCGCGTGGAGGTGGCGCAGACCGGCGTGTCGAGGCTCGGCACGATGTTCAGCACCTTGCGCTTGCCGGCGAAATCGGCGAGCGCGACGGGCTTGAGGTCCTTGCCGACGAGCGAGAACGCGGGGGCCTTCTGGCCGGCCGTCGGGAAGGTGCCGGCGACGTCGATCGGGTTACCGCCTAGCGTGACTTGACTCATGATGTGCTCTCCGAATGCAGTGCTGTTGTGGTGAAGGGCGCACCCGGCTTCGGCCGGGTGCAGGTAACGCGCGCCCGCGTTGACGGGCGCCGGCGCGGTAGTTCAGGGGTAGAAGATTTCGATGCGGAAGTTCGACGCGACCACGTTGCCGGTGTCGAGACGCACGATCATCGTCTGCGTGCTCTGCGCGGGCAGGCCGGCATCGATGGGTGTGCCGGGCGGCGCGTAATCTTGCGGCCACAGCACGCGGCGCACGACGATGTTGTTCTGGCGGTCGAGCAACGTGAGCTCCATGGCCGGATACGCGAGCGCCACGTCGAAGCGGTTGTGCAGCGGCACCTTCAACTCGAGGTGATGCGGGTCGTCCACCTGGCGCAGGTCGGACGGCTGGACCTGGAGACCGTCGATGTCGCGTGGCGCTCGCACGTGGCAGCCGAGCTGCGCGCAGGCCTGCTGATACAACGGTTGCGAGGCGGGCCAGGAGACCATGATGGTTTCGCGCAGCCACCAGGCGATCTGTGCGGCAAGCGTCGCGAGCAGCACGAGCGCGATCAGCGCGCCCACGATGCGCCAACCCGTGCGCCGCTGCGCGCGAACGGGCGCTTCACGCGTGACCGCGAAGGGCTCGCCCCCCATCTTGGGTTCGAGCGCGGTGAACGCGGGCACGGCCGACGAATCGGCCGGTGCGCGGTGGAATGCGGGCTCGGGGTCGGCATGAGGGCGGTGAATTGCTTCGTTCGCCGAAAGGGTCGGTTCGATGTGACCGGATGCTCCAGATCCTGCGGGGAATGCCGCATCGTGTCCGATGGGCTGCGAAAGCGTGGGCTCTTCGTGAGCGCTGCGTACTGCTTTCGGGGTGACCCCGGGGGCGAGGCCTGGGCGTGGCAGATGGCTGGCGTCGTACTGCAGGCCCGGATCGAGTTTGCTGTCCGGAGGGACCGCCCAGGGGTCCCAGGCGCGTCCCGAGAAGTTGGGTTCGTGCGACGGCGTGGCTTCTTTTGCGACGGACGCAGGTTCGCTTTGCGGTGCTTGTTCGGGGGCTTGCGCCGGTGTCTGGGCAGGTATCGGCTGTGGCGCAGTCAGGCTTGCCGCTATATCGGCCGCGACGGGCGTGGCCAGATCGAAATCGCCGTTTTCGGGCAGCTCGTACAGGCTGCCCGACGCGTCGAACGCTTCCTGACAATGCCCGCAGCGCACGAGGCCGCGGCGCGCGGCGAGGTGCGCCGGCTGGATACGGAAGACGGTTTCGCAGAAGGGACAGCGCGTTGCCAGAAGCATGTGTGCCGTGGAACCGGAGGGTTGGCGATACGCCATTCTACTGGCAATCCGCGGCGGTCTACGACTTCCCAGGTCGCGCTTGGGGCGCGACCAGATCCCGCGCGCGCCCTGTCTACGCGCGCCGTGTGCCGGCGAGGCAGACCCAGCCTTCGTGCTCGCGCCAGACCGAAATATCGATCCAGCGTGCGTAGACCTCTGCGACTTCCTCGGCCTGGCGCGCGAGGATGCCCGAGAGCGCGAGCCGTCCACCCGGCTTCACGCGCGACGAAAGCATCGACGCCATCAGCTTGAGCGGATTCGAAAGAATATTCGCGACGACGATGTCGAACTCGCCCGCGGGGCAGTCGTCGGGCAGGCCGTAGGTGACCTCGGCGTGATTGCGCTCGCTGTTGTGGCGCGCCGATTCGACCGCTTGCGGATCGATGTCGATGCCGATCACCGGATTCGCACCGCACTTCTTCGCGAGGATCGCGAGGATGCCCGAGCCGCAGCCGTAGTCGAGCAGCGAATTGCCGGGCTGCACGTGCTGCTCGAGCCACTCCATGCACAGCCGCGTGGTGGGGTGGCTGCCGGTGCCGAACGCGAGGCCCGGATCGAGCTCGAGCACGAGCGCGTCCGGATCGGGCGCGTCATGCCACGAAGGCACGACCCAGATGCGCTCGCCGATCGGAATCGGATCGAACTGCGATTGCGTGAGCCGCACCCAGTCCTGCTCTTCGACTTCGCGCAGCGAGAACTTCGGCGTTTCAGTGAGGCCCAGCTCGTTCGCGGCCGCCGCGAGCAGCACGGCGGGATCCTGATCGTTGCCGATCAGCGCGATCACGCGCGAATGCTGCCAAGCGGTGCGCTCGGGCGTGAGACCCGGCTCGCCGAAGAGCGGCTGCTCGTCGGGCGTGTCGGCGTCGGCGTCTTCCACCGACACCGAGAGGGCGCCAAGCTCGAGCAGCGCGTCGGAGAGTTCCTCCGCGCGGTCACGCTCGAGCTCGACGATCAGTTCCCGATAGCTCATGAATTACGCTTCGTCCTTCTTCACAGCCTGACGCTCGGCCAGACGGCTTTCGAGGTAGTGAATGCTCGTGCCGCCTTCGACGAACTTGGCGTCGAGCATCAGCTCACGGTGCAGCGGAATGTTGGTCGAGATGCCTTCGACGACCATTTCCGACAGCGCGATGCGCATACGCTGAATCGCCTGCTCGCGCGTCGCGCCGTAGGTGATCAGCTTGCCGATCATCGAATCATAGTTCGGCGGCACGAAATAGCCATTGTAGGCATGTGAATCCACGCGCACGCCCGGGCCACCCGGCATGTGCCACGAGGTGAGACGGCCCGGCGAAGGCGTGAACTTGAACGGATCTTCGGCGTTGATACGGCACTCGATCGCGTGGCCCTTGAGCTGGATGTCGCGCTGGCGGAACGCGAGCTTTTCGCCGGCCGCGATGCGGATCTGCTCCTGCACGATGTCGATGCCGGTGATCTGCTCGGTGACCGGGTGCTCGACCTGTACGCGCGTGTTCATCTCGATGAAGTAGAACTCGCCGTTCTCGTACAGGAATTCGAACGTGCCCGCGCCGAGATAGCCCATCTTCTTGCAGGCGTCGGCGCAGCGGTCGCCGATGCGGTCGAGCAGGCGGCGCGCGATGCCCGGCGCCGGCGCCTCCTCGATCACCTTCTGGTGGCGGCGCTGCATCGAGCAGTCGCGCTCGCCGAGCCACACGGCGTTCTTGAACGAGTCGGAGAGCACCTGAATCTCGATGTGACGCGGATTCTCGAGGTACTTCTCCATGTAGACCTGCGGGTTGCCGAAGGCGCGGCCCGCTTCTTCCCTGGTCATGTTGACCGCGTTCACGAGCGCCGCTTCCGTATGCACGACGCGCATGCCGCGGCCGCCGCCGCCGCCCGAGGCCTTGATGATGACCGGGTAGCCGATCGAGCGCGCAATCTTCACGATCTCTTTCGGATCGTCGGGCAACGCGCCTTCCGAGCCCGGCACGCACGGCACGCCGGTCTTGATCATCGTCTGCTTGGCGGTGACCTTGTCGCCCATCATGCGGATCGTTTCCGGGCGCGGGCCGATGAACGTGAAACCCGATTGCTCGACGCGCTCGGCGAAGTCGGCGTTCTCGGAGAGGAAGCCGTAGCCGGGGTGGATCGCTTCGGCGTCGGTGACTTCGGCCGCGCTGATGAGCGCCGGCATGTTCAGATAGCTCAAGTTCGAAGGCGCCGGGCCGATGCAGACCGCCTCGTCGGCGAGCTTCACGTACTTGGCTTCCTTGTCGGCTTCCGAATAGACGACGACCGTCTTGACGCCGAGCTCGCGGCACGCGCGCTGGATGCGGAGCGCGATTTCGCCACGATTGGCAATGAGGATTTTTTCAAACATGGTGGGTATTCGACTCATCAATGGGCGCCGCCAGTCGCTCGAGCGGGCACCTCAGCGGATCGGTCGCGTGCGTCGCCATCTTCGGGCGCCAAACGCGACAAACGCGGCGCGGCCAGCAAAAGAAGGCCACCGCCGCGCGCAGAAAAGCTTAGGCGATCACGAAGAGCGGCTGGCCGTATTCGACCGCCTGACCGTTTTCGACGAGGATTTCCTTGACCACGCCGGCCGCGTCCGACTCGATCTCGTTCAGGAGCTTCATCGCTTCGATGATGCACAGCGTCTGGCCTTCCTTGACCGTGTCGCCCACCTGGACGAACGGATCGGCGCCCGGCGACGGTGCACGGTAGAACGTGCCGACCATCGGCGAGGTCACGACGTGGCCCTGCGGCACGACCGGCGCGGCAGCGGCGGGGCTCGCTGCGGCTTCGGCCGCGTGAGCGGGCGCGGCGAGCGGGGCGCCGGCCATCGGCGCGGCATATTGCGCGACACCCGGCTGCACGTAAACCGGCGGCGCATTCTTGACGATGCGCACCTTGCCTTCGCCCTCGGTCACTTCGAGCTCCGAGATGCCCGATTCGGAGACGAGGTCGATCAGAGTCTTCAGCTTACGTAGATCCATGGTGCAGCCCCTTTGCTTTGCATACGTGAGTACCCGGGCGCGCGCGCCCCGGCACGGGTTTGGTGTTGTCTTGCAGAATGCCTCAGGTCTCTCGCCGTCGAGCTCACGCGGCCGAACCGGCGGCGAGCCGGTCGAGCGCGTATTCGAGCGCGTAGAGATAACCCTTCCAGCCGAGGCCGCAGATGACACCCTCGGCCTGGTCGGAGAAATACGAGTGGTGCCGGAAGGCCTCGCGGCGATGGACGTTCGAGAGGTGAATCTCGACGAACGGAATGCCGACGCCTGCCAGCGCGTCCCGGATTGCCACGCTCGTGTGCGTGTACGCCGCCGGGTTGATCAGGATGAAATCCGTCTGCTCGCTGCGGGCCGCCTGAATGCGGTCCACCAGCGCGCCTTCGTGGTTGCTCTGAAACGTTGCCAGCTCCACGCCGGCATCGGCGGCACGGTCGGCAAGCGCCTGATCGATCTGCGGCAGCGTCACGCGCCCATAGACCTCGGGTTCCCGGGTGCCGAGAAGATTGAGGTTGGGGCCGTGCAAAACCAGCAGTCGCGTCATGGTGGCTTCTTTTTCCGTGGAATTGCGCGAACTTTAGCGCCGATTAGAGAAATTTGTCTAGTTTTCCAAACGGATGATATGGCCCCGATCATGGGCCCGGCGACGCGCGCGGGCCGATCTTCCGTCAACTACCCTAAATTCGGCAGCAAAAAGTGCCTTACGGCCGTTAAGCTCCGGTCAATTATTCCGCGGCGTTTGGGGCATGTCAGAGTGTATCAAGGGTGTGACGCAGCTCGTCCATCTTGATTTGGCCTAATTTTGTCGCACGTACCGTGCCGTTCGCGTCGATTACGACGGTGTAAGGCAAGCCGCCCGCGGCGTTGCCGAACGCGCGCGCGACGTCCGCGCCGCCGAATCCGGCAATGTAGATGGGATAGTCGACCGGGACTTTCTGGAGAAAGGTTTTGATGTTGGCGGCCGAATCGACGCCGAGGCCGACGAACTGGATGCCTTTCTTCGCGTACTCGCGCTGCAGTGCGGAGAGTTCGGGCATCTCTTCGACGCACGGCCCGCACCACGACGCCCAGAAGTTCACCACGATCGGGTGGCCTTTATAGATAGCGAGCGACTGGGCCTTGCCGTCGGGGTTGGTCACGGGAGCCGACCAGAGCTGGCCGACCGCATCTGGCCTGGCCGCGACCGAGGCCGCGTCGGCGACGCCGGTGTTGCCGCTGTTTGCATAGTGTCCCGCCAGGATGCCGCCGCCGGCTGCCACCGCCGCCACTGCGACGCCGGCCAGAATCCGCTTCGTGTTCATTGCTGCGCTTAAGCTCTATATGAGTCAGGTGGTGGAGGAGGTGGCGCCGCTTTCGTTGATCAGCGCCTGGAGCGCCTGCGCATTCGCGCGCGGCAGACGCCCGCGTGCATCGGCGCGCACGGCGCCGCGCAGGTCGTCGGTATTGTAGAGTGCCACGTGAATGCCGACCGGCTCTTCAACGCGCGATGGCTGCCACATGAAGCTGAACGTTTCCACGTAGCCGCGCGCAGCGAAATGACGCGTTTCCGAGACGTCGTACTGCACGTTCGCGTTCAGGAGCCAGATCGCGACGTCCTTGGCGTTGTCGCAGAAGATCTGCAGATGAATATCCGAGTGCTCGCCGGCCGTGCCGTTGAGCACCGCGCCGGTGAGGAACGGATTGAACGACTCGAGCCGCCGCATCCATTCGAGCGCGATCTCGCGCAGGCGCCGCAGGATTGCCGGCTGGTACTCGCCCTGAAAGAGGGCCTGATATTCGCGGATCTCGTCTTCGATCTGGTCGTTGTCGGGCAGCCAGGCGCCTTCGATACGCGTGTCCCCCACCACCTGCCGCGCGGCCTTGCGTTTGGCGGTGGCGTAGTCGAGGCCATCCTCGGCGATCATCCTTGCTGCCGCGATGGCGATTTCCTCGCGCACGCGCTGGGGATCGAAATGTGATCTGCGAACCATTCGTCCATCATACTAGAGATCGCCCGGCGTCCTGTTCGGCGCCCATCCGGGCTTGACTCAGGGCGCATCGTCTGTTCAACGGCCCGCCGCGGCGAAAAAGCCGCAGGGCGTCGGGTACAATACCGTTCTTTGCTCCGGCGGCTTGCGTCGCCGTCTTCGCTGTACCCATCCCTAAAAACCGTTTTAACCCGTTCACGACGCCCGCGCGGCGCGACAGGCTTATGCACATCCATATCCTCGGCATCTGCGGCACGTTCATGGGCGGTCTGGCCGTGCTCGCGCGCAGCGCGGGCCACACGGTGACCGGCTGCGACGCGGGCGTGTATCCGCCGATGAGCACCCAGCTCGAAGCGCAGGGTATTCGCCTGATCGAGGGTTACGACGCGAGCCAGACCGAGCTCAATCCCGATCTCTATGTGATCGGCAACGTGGTGACGCGCGGCAATCCGCTGATGGAGGAGATCCTCAATCGCGGCCTGCCGTACACGTCGGGGCCGCAGTGGCTCGGCGAGCACGTGTTGAGCGACAAGTGGGTGCTCGCCGTGGCGGGCACGCACGGCAAGACCACGACGAGCTCGATGCTCGCGTGGCTGCTCGAAGACGCGGGCCTGAACCCCGGCTTCCTGATCGGTGGCGTGCCGCTGAACTTCGGCATTTCGGCGCGCCTCACCGACTCGAGCTTCTTCGTGATCGAAGCCGACGAGTACGATACGGCGTTCTTCGACAAGCGCTCGAAGTTCGTCCATTACCGTCCGCGCACCGCGGTGCTGAACAATCTCGAATTCGATCACGCCGATATCTTCCCCGATCTCGCCGCCATCGAGACACAGTTCCATCATCTCGTGCGCACCATTCCGGGCGTGGGCCGCGTCGTCTCGAACGGGCGCAGCGACGCGCTCGATCGCGTGCTCGCGCGCGGCGTGTGGAGCGAGGTGGAGCGCTTCGGCGTGGATGGCGGCTGGCAGGCGCTGCCGGCCGAGCAAGGCGTGCCGCTCGACGAACGCTTCGCGGTCTATCACAACAGCGAGCGCGTGGGCGTGGTCGACTGGCAGATCCAGGGCGAGCACAACCGCATGAACGCGCTCGCGGCGATTGCCGCCGCGCGCAGCGTGGGCGTGCCGCCCGCGCAGGCCGCGCAGTCGCTCTCCAGCTTCCGCAACGTCAAGCGCCGCATGGAAGTGCGCGGCAGCGTGGACGGCGTGACGGTGTACGACGACTTCGCGCACCATCCCACCGCGATCGAAACGACGATCGCCGGGTTGCGCACGCGCGTGGGCAGCGACAATACGCGCATCCTCGCCGTGCTCGAGCCGCGCTCGAACACGATGAAGCTCGGCGTGATGAAGGCGCAACTGCCGGCGAGCCTCGCCGATGCCGACCTCGTGTTCGGCTACGGCGCGCCGAGCGGCAAGGACGCGCTCGGCTGGGACCTCGCGGGCGCGCTCGCGCCTTTGGGCGAGAAGGCGCGCGCGTACCACGACATCGACGCGCTCGTGAAAGCCGTGGTGGCGGCCGCGCGTCCCGGCGACCAAGTGCTGGTGATGAGCAACGGCGGATTCGGCGGCGTGCATCAGAAGCTGCTCGATGCGCTGTCGGCGCGGAGAGCGGCGTGATCGTCTATCTGCACGGATTCCGTTCGTCGCCGCAATCGTTCAAGGCGCGCTTGCTGGACGCACGCCTCGAAGCGCTCGGGCGTGGCGACGAGTGGCTGTGCCCGATGCTGCCGGTCTCGCCGGTGGAGACGGTGGCGCTTGTCGAGCGCGAGATCGCCGCGCGCGCGCAGGCCGGCGAGCGCATCACGCTGATCGGCAGCTCGCTGGGCGGTTTCTTCGCCACGCATCTGGCCGAAAAGCACGGCTGGCACGCCGTGCTGCTCAATCCGGCGGTGACGCCGGAGCGCGACCTGTCGAAGTATCTGGGCGAGCAGCCGCTCTGGCACGGCGGCGGCAGCATCGTCGTCGAGCCGCGTCATCTGGAAGAATTGCGCGCGCTGGCCGTTACTCAGGTGACGGAGCCCCAGCGCTACTATCTGATCGCCGCGACCGGCGACGAAGTGCTCGATTTTCGCGAGATGCTCGCGCATTATCCGGGCGCGAGGACGCACCTGATCGAAGGCAGCGACCACGGCATCAGCGAATTTGCCGACTACGTCGACGACGTGATCCGCTTTTGCGATGCGCCGCCCGGCGGAGCGCCCTCTGGCGGAGCGCCCTCTGGCGACGCGCCTTGATGCGTCGCCTGTTCGCGCCGAGCGCGCGAACGCCTATATGTATACAGCAACACCGCCTGGGCGCATCGCCCCCGCGGTCCAAGCAAGTCTGAACGAGAGTGTTGAGTGAACGTCTTCTTTGAGGAATCGGGCAGTTTCAAGGCGGGCAGCGTGCTGTCGCGCCAGGGCGATGCGTTTCAGGTCGAGTTGCCGGGTGGGCGGCGCGCCAAGGTGCGCGCGAAAGACGTGCTGATCGAGTTCGAGAAGCCCGCCGCCGGCGATCTGCTGGAGCAGGCGGACGCCGCCGCACAGGAAATCGATCTCGATTTCCTGTGGGAATGCGCGCCCGCCGACGAATTCGCGTATACGGCGCTCGCGAGCGAGTACTTCGGCGAATCCTATGGCCCGGTCGAGCGCGCCGCGCTCGTGCTGCGTCTGCACGGCTCGCCCGTGTACTTCCGCCGCAAGGGCCGTGGCCAGTATCAACGCGCGCCCGAAGATCAACTGAAGATGGCGCTCGCGTCGCTCGAACGCAAGCGTCAGCAGGCGCTCGTGCAGGCGGGCTACGAAGAGGATCTCAAGGCGGGCAAGCTGCCCGAGGCACTCAAGGACAAGGCGCTGGGTCTCCTCACGAAGCCCGACAAGAACACCATCGAATACAAGGCGCTCGAGGCGGCCGCGGCTGCGCGCGGTATTTCGATGCCGCGCCTGATGCTCGAATGCGGCGGCATCGCCACGCCGCGTGCGCTGCATGAGGCGCGTTTCCTCGCCGAGTTCTTTCCGCACGGCACGGGCTTTCCGGGCGTGGAAGTGGGCGCGCTGCCCGACGATCTGCCCGACGCGGCGGACCATGTGCAGGCCTTTTCGATCGACGACGTCACCACGACCGAAATCGACGATGCCTTCTCGATCGAGCATCTCGCCGACGGCCGCGTGCGCGTTGGTATCCACATTGCGGCGCCGGCGCTGGGCATCAAGCGCGGCGACACGGCTGACACGGTCGCGCGCACGCGCCTGTCGACGGTGTACATGCCCGGCGACAAGATCACCATGCTGCCCGACGATTTCGTCGATGCCTTCACGCTGAAGGAAGGCGGCATGCGCCCGGCGCTCTCGCTCTACTCGATCGTGAACCGCGAGACGCAGGAGATCGTCGCCACGGAGACGCGCGCCGAGCGCGTGTTCGTGAAAAGCAACCTGCGCCACAACACGCTCGACGAAGTCGTCACCGAGGAAACGCTGGCTGCGGGCACGGGCGACTATCCGCACAAGGACGACATCGCCGTGCTGTGGCCGTTCGCGCAGGCGCTCTTCGAGAAGCGCCAGCAGGCGCGCGCGGGCTACGGCCTGCGCCGCGAAGTGCAGCGCAATACCGACTACAACTTCTACGTGGACGGCGAGCACGTCACCATCACGCCGCGCCGCCGCGGGTCGCCGCTCGACATGATCGTCGCCGAACTGGCGATTCTCGCGAACTCCACGTGGGGCGCGTTCCTCAACGATCACGGCGTGCCGGGCATCTATCGCTCGCAGCGTGCGTTCGGCGCGCCCACGGGCCCCAAGCGCACGCGCATGCAGACCAACGCCGCGCCGCACGAAGGCCTGGGCGTCGCGCAGTACGCGTGGAGCACCTCGCCGCTGCGCCGTTATGTCGACCTCGTGAACCAGTGGCAGTTGCTCGCGTGCGTCGAGCACGGCGTGGCCGCCAAGCTGGTCGCGCCGTTCAAACCGAAGGACGCCGATCTGTTCGCCGTCGTGCAGGGCTTCGACGAGACCTACACCGCCTACGCCGACCATCAGCGCCGCATGGAGTACTTCTGGTGCCTGCGCTGGCTCCAGCAGGAAATGCGCGGCGAAGGCAACGGTGAAGCCCGCCGCGAATTCCCGGCGACCGTCGTGAAGGACGATCTCGTGCGCTTCGAGGAAGTGCCGCTGCTCATGCACGTGCCCGCGCTCGGCGTCCACGCGCGCGGCACGCGCCTGATGATGGAGGTGATGTCGATCGACGAGCTGACGATCGAGGCGTCGGTGCGCATGCTGCGCGTGCTCGACGCGCCGGTCGTCACGAGCGGCGCCGAGGCCGAAGAGGATACGGGCGAGGACGAAGAGCTCATCGAAGCCGCTGACGAATCCGCGCAAAGCGAAGCCGAAGCGCTCGCCGAAGCCGATGCGCCTGCCGATGCAAGCGCATCAACCGACGCAGCCGAAGGCGAGGGCGGTGCGCAGGAGGGCGAGGAAGTGCAGCAATCCGCGCATTTGAACGAACATCACGCCACGGAGCCGCGCGCATGAGCGCCGAGCCGATTCAGCGCGATCGCTATGCGGTGGTCGGCAATCCGGTCGCCCATAGCAAGTCGCCGTATATCCACGCGCAATTCGCGGCCGAGACCGGCGAACCCGTCGACTATGAGCGCTTGCTCGCGCCGCTCGATGGCTTCGTCGAGCACGTGCAGACGTTTCGCGCAGCGGGCGGCCGCGGCCTGAACGTGACCGTGCCGTTCAAGCTGGAGGCGCATGCGCTGGCGAACAGGCTGTCGCCGCGGGCGGCGGCGGCGGGCGCCGTGAACACGCTGCGCTTCGACGAAGACGGCATTTTCGGCGACAACACCGATGGGTTCGGCCTCGTTCGCGACATCGAGGTGAATCTGGGTGTCTCGCTCAAGGGCGCGCGCGTGCTGTTGCTGGGCGCGGGTGGTGCGGCACGCGGCGTCGTGCTGCCGATGCTCGAGCGTCAGCCGCGCGAGATCACGATCGTGAACCGCACCGCGCAAAAGGCGCATGCGCTTGTCGAGCAGTTCGAAGGCGCCGCTCGCGAGTTCGGTTGCCTCATCAATGGCGGCGGTCCGGACGCGGTCGACGCCAAGCCCTACGACGTGATCGTCAACGCGACGGCCGGCAGTCTCGACGCGGCGCTGCCTGAGTGCGACGCCCGCGCGTTCGGCACGGGCACGCTCGCCTACGACATGATGTATGGCGCCGAACCCACGGTGTTCATGCGCCACGCCGAGTCGCTGGGTGCGCGCGCATCGGATGGGCTCGGGATGCTGGTGGAGCAGGCCGCCGAGTCGTTCTTCGTGTGGCGTGGCGTGCGCCCTGACGGCGCGCCCGTGCTTGCCGCGCTGCGCAAGCAGTTGGCAGCGCAAGCCTGATTCGCGCCTGCCGGTCCCAGAGCCGGCACAGAACCACACCAACAGGGGAGTCGCGACGCCATGCGTAGAGAAGCCTCGGGTCCGCGCGCAGCAGGACTCGGTGAAGGACGACACGACGCACAGCGCGAAGGGCATTTCGACCATGGCGTTGCCGCGCTGAGCGCCAAGCGCCCCGGCGCGTTGCGGTGGCTCGTCTACGCGGTGCTGGTGTTCGGCGTCGCGTGGCTCGCGACGCAGCTCTTCTACTTCGCGCAGATCGCAGTCTGGAATTTCTCCGATCCGCAGTCCACGGCCTTCATGCGCACCGACGAGGCGCGTCTTTCCGCCGATCGTCCCGACCTCGACATCCAGCACCAGTGGGTGCCGTACGACCAGATCTCGCGCAACCTGAAGCGCGCGATCATCGCGTCCGAGGACGCCAACTTCGTCAACAACAACGGCTACGAAACCGACGCCATCCTGCAGGCGTGGGAGAGAAACAAGAAGCGCGGCCACATCGTGCGCGGCGGATCGACGATCACGCAGCAACTCGCGCGCAATCTGTTTCTATCGCGCGAGAAAAGCTATATCCGCAAGGGCCAGGAGCTCATCATCACGTGGATGCTGGAGACGCTGCTCGACAAGGAGCGCATCTTCGAGATCTATCTGAATTCGGTGGAATGGGGCAACGGCGTCTATGGCGCGCAGGCTGCCGCGCGCTACTACTACCGCACAACGGCAGCGAAGCTCACGCCGTGGCAGTCGGCGCGGCTGGCGGTGATGCTGCCGCAGCCGAAGTATTTCGACGAGCATCGCAACTCGCCGTATCTCGCGCAGCGCTCCAGAGTAATCGCGCGCCGTATGGGCGCCGCGGAACTCCCGCCGTCGTCGCAATAGCCTCGGCGGCTTCGGTCGCGACTCACGCATAAAACGAAAAAGCGCCGGACGAACCGGCGCTTTTTTCGTCAACTTCCCGCTATAGCCCCTTACTGCCGTGCAAGCCGCGCGTTATCCGGCATCGGCATGTTGAAGTTGGTGCGGAACGGATTGATGTCGAGGCCGCCGCGCCGCGTGTAGCGCGCGTACACCGCGAGCCGGTCCGGTTTGCACTCGCGCAGGATGTCCATGAAGATGCGCTCGGCGCATTGCTCATGAAAGCCCGTGTGGTTGCGGTACGAAATGATGTAGCGCAGGAGGCCCGCCTGGTCGATCTGTGGCCCCACGTAGTGGATCTGCACACTGCCCCAGTCGGGCTGTCCCGTCACGGGGCAGTTCGACTTCAGCAGATTGGAGAACAGCGTCTCTTCCACCGGCGACTCGTCTAACGCGGCCTTGAGCAGCGTCGGGTCCGGGTGATAGACCTCGGTGTCCAGGTCGAGACGGTCGAGCGAGAGGCCGTCGAATTCCTCGAACGGAATCTTGCCGAACGCGCCCGGCTGATCGAGCCGCACAGAAACCGGCGCGCCACAGGCCGCCGACACGTCGCGCTTGATGGTATCGCGCACGACCTCGGCAGACTCGAACGGCGTTTGCGCGAACGAGCCCAGATAGAGCTTGAACGACTTCGATTCGACGATGTTGGGCGAATCGGCGGGAATGAAGAACGTGGCGATGGCAATCTGCGGCTTGCCGCGCGCGTTGAGCCAGGACAGCTCGTAGGCGTTCCAGATATCGGTGCCGAAGAAGGGCAGTTGCGCGCCAATGCCGATCGCCTCGCGCGCAGCCGCGCGCGGGATCGGAAACAGCAGCGAGGCGTCGTATTGTTCGGTGTACCTGGCGGCCTTGCCGAGCGGAGATTGTTCGGGAGTCATGATGCGCTGGTTTCAGTTGGTGCGTCTTTCGGTGCGTCGCTCGACGCTTCGTTCGTTGCGCCCGCGCGCGCCGTGCGGCTTGCGTCCACAGCACTGGCGGCGGGCGCGGGGTTCGCCACGCCGCTTGCCACGTGACCGGTCGCTGTGACTGAGCGGGCCGATTCGCAATGGCGGATCTGGTCGTCGAAGAAAAAGTCGGGTTCGAACTCGCGCAGGAACGGGCCTTTGTCGAGTCCGCCGAGGAACATCGCTTCGTCGATTTCGATGTTCCAGGCCATCAGCGTACGGATCGCACGCTCGTGGGCAGGCGCGGAGCGGGCGGTCACGAGCGCGGTGCGGATGCGCATGGTGGCGTTGGCATCCGCGAGCTTCTGCAGCCGGTTGAGCGCTTCGAGCAGCGGCTTGAGCGGCCCCTGCGCGAGCGGAAGCTCGCAGTTGTCGCGCTCGTGGCTCACGAAGGCGCTCAAGCCCTCGTGCTGGAAGATCTGCTCGGCTTCATCGGAAAACAGCACCGCATCGCCGTCGAACGCGATGCGAATCTCGCGCGCGTTGCGTTCCGACATTGTCGCCGATTCTGGAAAGACGCGTGCGGCAGGGAAGCCGGCGTCGAGCGCGCCGCGCACGTCCTCGGGATTCGCCGAAAGAAACAGCGAAGCGTTGAGCGGCTTGAGGTAGCGCCACGGCTCGCGTCCACGCGTGAACACGCCGCGCTGGATGTCGAGTTTGTGCTCGCGGCACGAGCTGAACGCGCGCAGCCCGCTGATGGGATCGCTGCGCGAGAGGATCACCACTTCCACATGATGGGCGCCGTTGTTCAGCGCGAGCAGCTTGCGGATCAACGCGAACGCGACGCCGGGCCGTGCGGGCACGTGCAGGCGTTCGCGCTGCAGCGCCTCGTAGTCGCGCAGATCGCCGGTCTCGTAGACGCGGTTCTCCTCCTCGAAGTCGAAGAGCGCGCGCGACGAGATGGCGACGACGAGCTTGTCGGAGAGCGAAACGGCCATGATCGTCGTGCTTTAGGCGAGGAACAGACGATAAGCCGGGTTCTGCGTCTCTTCCCAATGCGGATAGCCGAGTGTGGCCAGGAAGCGGCGGAACTCCGCGTCCTCGGCCGATGGCACCTGAATGCCCACGAGGATCGAGCTGTAGTCCGCGCCCTGGTTGCGGTAGTGGAACAGGCTGATGTTCCAGTTCGGCGCCATCGACGAGAGGAAGCGCATCAGCGCGCCCGGGCGCTCCGGGAACTCGAAGCGGAACAGCCGCTCGTCGTGCGCGAGCGGCGAGCGTCCGCCCACCATGTAGCGGATGTGCTGCTTGGAGAGTTCATCGCCAGTGAGATCGACGCACGGGAAACCGTGATCGACGAAGGCCTGTGCGATGGTCTGCGACTCGCCGCGGTTGCGGATCTGCACGCCCACGAAGATGTGCGCGCGCTCGGCGTCGTCGATGCGGTAGTTGAACTCGGTCACGCTGCGCGTGCCCACCAGCTCGCAAAAACGCTTGAAGCTGCCGCGTTCCTCGGGGATCGTCACCGCGAACACCGCCTCGCGCGCCTCGCCCACCTCCGCGCGCTCGGCCACGAAGCGCATGCGGTCGAAGTTCATGTTCGCGCCCGAGGTGATGGCCACCAGCGTTTTGCCCGCGACGCCCTCGCGCTCCGCGTACTGCTTCGCGCCCGCCACGGCCAGCGCACCCGCCGGCTCCAGCACGCTGCGCGTGTCCTGGAAGACGTCCTTGATCGCGGCGCACAGCGCGTCGGTGTCGACGGTGAGCACGTCGTCCAGATATTGCTGGCACAGGCGGAAGGTTTCCTCGCCCACGAGCTTGACCGCCGTGCCGTCCGAGAACAGGCCGACTTCGCTCAACTCGACACGCTGACCCGCCTTCATCGACTGCGCCATCGCGCACGAGTCGTCGGTCTGCACGCCGATCACGCGGATCTCGGGGCGCACCGCCTTCACGTAGGCGGCCACGCCGGCCGCTAGGCCACCACCGCCGATCGGCACGAAGATCGCATGAATCGGGGCCTGATGCTTGCTGAGCACTTCCATCGCCACCGTGCCCTGGCCGGCGATCACATGCGGATCGTCGAACGGATGCACGAAGGTCAGGCCGCGTTCCTCCTGCAGGCGCACGGCGTGCGTGTAGGCGTCGCTATAGGATTCGCCGGCCTGCACGACCTCGACGGTGGGGCCGCCATGGGCGCGGACGGCATCGACCTTGACCTGGGGCGTGGTGATGGGCACGCAGATCACGGCCTTCACGCCGAGCTTCGCGGCCGAAAGCGCCACGCCCTGGGCGTGATTGCCGGCCGAAGCGGTGATCACGCCACGCTCGAGCTGCTCGGGCGTCAGGTGCGCCATCTTGTTGTAGGCACCGCGCAGCTTGAAGGAGAACACCGGCTGGTTGTCCTCGCGCTTGAGCAGGACGGTGTTGCGCAGGCGTGCCGAGAGGTTCGGCGCGCGCTCCAGCTCGGTCTCGCGGGCCACGTCATAGACGCGGGCGGTGAGGACTTTCTTCAGGTAATCGTCGTGGGAGGCCATGCTGGGGGCGCGCCAGGCGCGAGATTTGACGGGAAAACGTAAATGATAGCGCCAATGATCATGCCAACAGCAGGCTAACAGCGGACCAATCCCCGACCCTTCGGACGGCGAATTCATTGGCGCACGCCTGTGTCGTGCCCGCATCACGGGCTTGTCGCGTTGATGACCGACACTCGTGTCGCGCGTCTGCGAAGTTCCCGACCGCCGTCAGCGCAGGCGCGGATCATGCGTTAAAATCGCTTTTTGAAACAAGGATCGGAAGATGCACAGGCAGATTCGGACAGCCCATTTGATGCCCGCGCGGCGCGAGACCCGCCCCGCGGCGCAGCGGCACGTCCGGCACGCACGATCGTGCCGCTAAGTCCGAACGTCGGGGAACCCATCGGCGTGAGTGCAGCCGCCATGCTTCCCCACCCCTAAAGTCCGCTATCAGCCAACAGCGCGCCAGCCGCGAGCCACCGGCGGACACGATTTCAGAATAGCGCCCCACGCGCCCCGTCAGCGTCCGCCATGCAAGGCATCGAGCCACATGCGCGGGGCTGGCACAAAGAGTCGTCCAACCATGAACGCACCTCAAGTTTTCGATCCTCACGGCGCCGCCGCCGCCGTGGCAACCGACATCGAACCGCGCTTGCGCGAGATTCCGTATAACTACACGTCCTTTTCGGATCGCGAAATTGTCATCCGCCTGCTAGGCGAGGAAGCATGGAACGCGCTTGCCGAGCTGCGTGCCGAACGCCGCACCGGCCGCTCGGCGCGCATGCTCTACGAGGTGCTCGGCGACATCTGGGTCGTGCGGCGCAACCCGTATCTGCAAGACGACCTGCTCGACAATCCGAAGCGCCGTGGGCTCCTGATCGAGGCGCTGAACCACCGCCTCGCCGAAATCGAGAAGCGCCGCCGCGCCGACCTCCAGGAGCACGCCGACCAGGAAGGCGTGGACCGCGCCGCGCGCGTGGAAAAGCTCGTGAACGCCACGCGCCGCGCCATCGACGACTTCGCCGCCGAATTCGAAAAGATGGCCGACCTGCGCCGCCGCGCCACCAAGGTGCTCGGCCGCCGCACGCAGAAGGACAACATCCGTTTCGACGGCCTCTCGCGCGTCTCGCACGTGACCGACGCGACCGACTGGCGCGTGGAATATCCGTTCGTCGTCTTGACGCCCGACACCGAAGTCGAGATCGCCGGCCTCATCAAGGCCTGCTTCGAGCTCGGCCTCACGGTGATCCCGCGCGGCGGCGGCACGGGCTACACGGGCGGCGCGGTGCCGCTCACGCCGTTCTCGGCCGTCATCAACACCGAAAAGCTCGAGCAGCTCGGCCCCGTCGAGATGACCGACCTGCCCGGCGTGGACCGCAAGGTCGCGACGATTTTCTCGGGCGCGGGCGTCGTCACGCGCCGCGTGACCGAGGCCGCCGATGCCGCGGGCTTCGTGTTCGCCGTCGACCCGACTTCGCTCGACGCCTCGTGCATCGGCGGCAACGTCGCGATGAACGCGGGCGGCAAGAAGGCCGTGCTCTGGGGCACGGCGCTCGACAACCTCGCCTGGTGGCGCATGGTCGACCCGCAGGGCAACTGGCTCGAAGTCACGCGCCTCGACCACAACATGGGCAAGATCCACGACATTCCCGTCGCGCGCTTCGAGCTGAAGTGGTTCGACGGCGAGCATGCGCCGGGCGAAAAGCTGCTGCGCACCGAATGGCTCGACATCGAGGGCAAGCGTTTCCGCAAGGAAGGCCTCGGCAAGGACGTCACCGATAAATTCCTGGCTGGCCTGCCGGGCGTGCAGAAGGAAGGCTGCGACGGTCTCATCACGTCCGCGCGCTGGGTGCTGCACAAGATGCCGGCGCACACGCGCACGGTGTGCCTCGAGTTCTTCGGCCAGGCGCGCGAGGCGATTCCGAGCATCGTCGAGATCAAGGACTATCTGTTCGAGACCTCGAAGCAGGGCGGCGCGATTCTCGCCGGCCTCGAGCATCTGGACGAGCGCTATCTGCGCGCCGTGGGCTACGCGACCAAGAGCAAGCGCAACGCGTTCCCGAAGATGGTGCTGATCGGCGATATCGTCGGCGACGACGCCGATGCCGTGGCCACCGCCACCTCGGAAGTCATCCGCATGGCCAACGGCAAGAGCGGCGAGGGCTTCGTGGCGGTTTCCGCCGAGGCGCGCAAGCGCTTCTGGCTCGACCGCAGCCGCACGGCCGCGATCGCGAAGCACACCAATGCGTTCAAGATCAACGAAGACGTCGTGATCCCGCTGAACCGCATGGGCGAGTACACGGACGGCATCGAGCGCATCAACATCGAGCTCTCGATCAAGAACAAGCTGCAACTCGTCGATGCGCTCGAAGCGTTCTTCAAGGCCGGCAACCTGCCGCTCGGCCGCAGCGACGACGCCAGCGAGATTCCTTCGGCGGAGTTGCTCGAAGACCGCGTGCAGCAGGCGCTCGACCTGTTCAAGCGCGTGCGCGAGCGCTGGACCTTCGTGGGCGAGAAGCTCGACATGTCGCTGCGCGAGGCCCAGCACTATCTCGTGCAACTGGGCTACGAGGCGCTGGCGGAGAAGTTCGCCGACCGTGTCGACGTTCAGCCGGACGCCACCGTCTTTCACATCACCCAGGACCGCACGGTGCGCGTCTCGTGGAAGCAGGAAATCCGCGCGGAACTACGCCAGATCTTCAACGGCGGCGAATTCAAGCCGATCCTCGACGAAGCCCAGGCGATCCACAAGAAGGTGCTGCGCGGCCGCGTGTTCGTGGCGCTGCACATGCATGCCGGCGACGGCAACGTGCACACCAACCTTCCGGTCAACTCGGACAACTACGAGATGCTGCAGGACGCGCACCACGCGGTCGCGCGCATCATGAAGCTCGCACGCTCGCTCGACGGCGTGATCTCGGGCGAGCACGGCATCGGCATCACGAAGCTCGAGTTCCTCACCGAAGAGGAGATCGCCGAGTTCCGCGCCTACAAGCAGCGCGTGGACCCGGAAGGGCGCTTCAACAAGGGCAAGCTGCTCGACGGCGCCGACCTGCGCAACGCCTACACGCCGTCGTTCGGCCTGATGGGCTACGAGTCGCTGATCATGAAGCAGTCCGACATTGGCGCGATTGCCGAGTCGGTGAAGGACTGCCTGCGCTGCGGCAAGTGCAAGCCCGTGTGCGCGACGCACGTGCCGCGCGCGAACCTGCTCTACAGCCCGCGCAACAAGATTCTCGCGACTTCGCTGCTGGTCGAGGCGTTTCTGTATGAAGAGCAGACGCGCCGTGGCGTGTCGATCAAGCACTGGGACGAGTTCAACGACGTGGCCGACCACTGCACGGTTTGCCACAAGTGCGTGACGCCGTGCCCGGTCAAGATCGACTTCGGTGACGTCACGATGAACATGCGCAATCTGCTGCGCAAGATGGGCAAGAAGAAGTTCAACGCGGGCAACGCGGCGGGCATGTTCTTCCTGAACGCCACCAACCCGCAGACCATCAACCTCGCGCGCGAGGTGATGATGGGCGTGGGCTACAAGGCGCAGCGCCTCGGCAACGACATTCTCAAGAAGGTCGTGAAGAAGCAGACCGCGCATCCGCCCGCGTCCACGGGCAAGCCGGCCGTGGTCGAGCAGGTGATCCACTTCGTCAACAAGAAGATGCCGGGCAACCTGCCGAAGAAGACGGCGCGCGCGCTGCTCGACATCGAGGACAACAAGATCGTGCCGATCATCCGCAATCCGAAGACGACAAACGTCGATTCGGAAGCGGTGTTCTACTTCCCGGGCTGCGGTTCGGAGCGGCTGTTCTCGCAGGTCGGTCTTGCCACCCAGGCGATGCTCTGGGAAGCGGGCGTGCAGACCGTGCTGCCGCCGGGCTATCTGTGCTGCGGCTATCCGCAGCGCGGCTCGGGCCAGTACGACAAGGCCGAGAAGATCGTCACGGACAACCGCGTGCTGTTCCACCGCGTCGCGAACACGCTCAACTACCTTGATATCAAGACGGTGGTGGTGTCGTGCGGGACCTGCTACGACCAGCTCGCCGGTTATGAATTCGACAAGATCTTCCCGGGCTGCCGCATCATCGACATTCACGAGTTCCTGCTCGAGAAGGGCATCAAGCTCGATGGCGTGTCGGGCACGCGCTACATGTACCACGACCCGTGCCACACGCCGATCAAGACGATGGACCCGGTCAAGCTCGTCAATGAGTTGATGGGCGCCGAGAAGGACGGCTACAAGATCGAGAAGAACGAGCGCTGCTGCGGCGAATCGGGCACGCTCGCGGTCACGCGCCCAGACATTTCGACGCAGGTGCGTTTCCGCAAGGAAGAGGAAATCCGCAAGGGCGCGGCGAAGCTGCGCGGCATTCCGATCGTTGGCAACGGCGCGAACGGGGTGCAGCCGGCCACGCCGCAGGAAGCGGGCGGGCAGGGCAGCACGCAGGATGTGAAGATTCTGACGAGCTGCCCGTCGTGTCTCCAGGGCCTGTCGCGGTACAACGAGGACGCCAACATCGAAGCCGACTACATCGTGGTGGAAATCGCCCGACATGTGCTTGGCGAAAACTGGATGGCGGACTACGTTCAGAAGGCGAACAATGGCGGAATCGAGCGCGTGCTGGTTTAATGGCAGCGCAAAATTTTCCGTAACACGGGTTCGAGGACGACGATGGGATGCGTATTCTGCAGTGAAGAAGGCGGCGATGTGCTGTGGGAAGACGAGCGTATGCGCGTCGTGCTCGCGACCGCCGAAGCCGACTATCCCGGCTTTTGCCGGGTCATCTGGAATACGCATGTCGGCGAGTTCTCGGATCTGGGGCTGGATGACCGGGAACATCTGATGCGGGCGGTCTACGCGGTCGAGCGCGCGCTGCGCCGCGTGATGCACCCATCGAAGGTGAACCTCGCGAGCCTTGGCAACCAGGTGCCGCACGTGCACTGGCATGTGATTCCGCGCTTCACGAACGACGCGCATTTTCCGATGTCGGTGTGGTCGCCGCGCCAGCGCACCGTCTCGGAGGCGATGCTCGGGCAGCGCCGCGCGCAGGCGACGCTGCTGCGCGACGCGGTCCGTCAGGAAATCGAGCAGGCGCTCGCCTGAGCGTGCTGCGCTGCGCGGGCACGACTGCGTGCTCGTGGCAGCGCGCGCAGGCGCGTGCCGGCGACGCTGAAGGAGAGACATAAACAATCATGAGTGGACTGAAATCCGATACGCCGGTGCCGACCGGCGTCGTGGTGCACGCGCTGTCGCGCGTACTCGAACTGCAATACGGCAATGGCGAGAGCTACCGCATTCCATTCGAGCTGATGCGTGTCTATACGCCCTCGGCGGAAGCGCGCGGCCACGGACCCGGCCAGGAGACGCTGCAAACGGGCAAGCGCGAGGTCACGATCACGGCGCTCGAAGGCGTGGGCAACTACGCGCTGCAGCCCACCTTCTCCGACGGCCACAGCAGCGGCATCTACTCCTGGGATCAGCTCTATGAGCTGGCGACGCGCCAGGACGCGCTCTGGGCCGAGTATTTCGCCAAACTGAAGGCCGCGGGCGTCGAGCGCGACGCCCCCATGGCGGCCCAACCCCATGGCGGTGCAGCACACGGCCACTGCCACTGACGCTTCCTGTTACGATCCTGCCCGCCGCGGCGCCCACGCGCCGCACTTCATCACATAAGACCGGACACGATCCGGTCAGACCCGCGAAAGGACGAGCGCGATGAGCAAAACCCACTTCGGCTACGAAACAGTCGACGAACAGGACAAGGCGAAGAAGGTGGCCGGCGTGTTCCATTCGGTCGCCTCGAACTACGACCTGATGAACGACTTGATGTCGGGCGGGCTGCATCGCGCCTGGAAGGCGTTCACGATCGCCCAGGCGAACGTGCGGCCGGGCGCGCGGGTGCTCGACATCGCGGGCGGCACGGGCGACCTTTCGATGGCGTTCGCGAAGAAAGCGGGCCCGACCGGCCAGGTCTGGCATACCGACATCAACGAGTCGATGCTGCGCGTGGGCCGCGACCGCCTGATCGACAAGGGCGTGATCACGCCCGCGCTGCTCTGCGACGCCGAGAAAATTCCCTTTCCGGACAACTATTTCGACGTGGTGACGGTGGCCTTCGGTCTGCGCAACATGACCCACAAGGATGGCGCGCTCGCCGAGATGCGCCGCGTGCTCAAGCCGGGCGGGCGCTTGCTCGTGCTCGAATTCTCAAAGGTCTGGGAGCCGCTCAAGAAGGCCTACGACGTCTATTCGTTCAAGGTGCTGCCGTGGCTGGGCTCGCGCTTCGCACAGGACGCCGATAGCTACCGCTATCTCGCGGAATCGATCCGCATGCATCCCGACCAGGAAACATTGAAGACGATGATGGAACAAGTCGGCCTCGATGCCGTCAAATATTACAATTTGTCAGCTGGCGTGGTAGCCTTACACGTCGGCACAAAGTATTAGTGTTCCCAACTCTCTGTCTTTAAAGGAAATTCCGCCATGTCTGAGCCCCGTAGTATTGCTTCCAAAAAGCTTTCAGTGTCGTGGGCCAGGCGGATCGGAATCCTGGCCGTGATCGGCGCGATCGTGGCGGGCAGCTTCGCCTCGCTCGACGCCGAGGCCCGCCGCATGGGTGGCGGCCGCAGCATCGGCAAGCAGTCGTCGGTGGCCTCTCAGCGCAGCACCACGCCGCCGCCCGCGCAGCCGAGCCCGACCAATCCCGCACAGCAGGCCGCGAGGCCCGCTACGCCGGCGCCCACGCCCACGCCCGCTCCGGCGCGCAACCGCTGGCTCGGACCGATCGCGGGTCTCGCGGCCGGCCTCGGCATCGCGGCGCTGCTCTCGCACTTCGGCCTTGGCGAGGCGTTCGCCGGCATGATGGCGAACATGATCGTGATCGCGCTGATCGCGTTCGTCGCCATCTGGCTGATCCGCAAGTTCATGAGCCGCCGCCGTGGGCCGCAGCCCGCGTTTCAGACGGGCAGCGCAGGCCTGCCGCCTTCCGGCGGATTGAGCCAGATGGGTGGCTACCAGCCGCAGGAGCCGCGTTACACGGCGCCGCCTACGGGCCAGTACCTCGCGCCGGAAGCCAATCCGCTCACCACGCCGCAGATCGAAACGGCGCCGGCCGTGCCGGCGGGCTTCGACACCGAAGCGTTCCTGCGTAACGCCAAGGTCTACTTCGTGCGCCTGCAGGCCGCGTGGGACGTGGGCAACGTCGAGGACATCCGCGAATTCACGACGCCCGAGATGTTCGCCGAGATCCGCGTGGACCTCGCGGGTCGCGGCACGCAGCCCAATCAGACCGACGTCGTTCAGCTCAACGCCGACCTGCTCGCGGTGGAAGAGCGCGGCAACGAATATCTCGCGAGCGTGCGCTTCTCCGGCCTGATCCGCGAAGAGGCGGGCGCGGCTGCCGCGCCGTTCATCGAGATCTGGAATCTCTCGAAGTCGCGCAGCTCGGGCGAGGGCTGGCTGCTGGCCGGCATCCAGCAGGTCGAAACGCATTGATCCCGCGCTGATGCGGCGTTGATTGCGCGCCGCCGGATCGCGGCGCGATCGGACGGCGCGAACGCTACAATAGGAACCCGCGCGAGCTTGAAGCCCGCGCGGGTTTCTTTATTCCACGCCGATGACTCTCGCCGCCAAGCCCTTCGCCGCCGCCGTCAATCACCTGCTCGCCCGCGAATCGTGGGCCCGTGACCGCCTCGCTCCCTATGCCGGCAAGACCGCGCGTCTGTCGTGTCCGCCCGTCGTGCTCACGCTGCTCGTGCAGCCCGACGGCTACCTTGCGGCAGTCGACGAGCACGACGCGCAGCGCGCCGATGTCGAGCTCTCGCTGCCGGCCGGCGCGCTCTCTTCGTATGTGCAGGGCGGCCAGTCCGCCGTCATGAAGCACGTGAAAATCGAGGGCGACGCGGAATTCGCGCAAATCATCGGCAAGCTGGCGGAGCACTTGCGCTGGGAGCCGGAAGAGGACCTCGCGAAGCTGATCGGCGACGCGCCGGCTTCGCGCGTCGCGACGCTTGCGCGCGCCGTGCATGAGCAGGCGTTGCGCACGGGGCGCAACGTGCTCGGCTCCGTCACCGAATATCTGCTCGACGAGAATCCGCAGCTCGTGCGGCACGCCGAGCTCGACGGCTTCAATGCGGAGCTGTCACGCGCGCGTGATGCACTGGCGCGCGTGGAGAAGCGCATCGAGCGCCTTGAACAAAAATCACAAGCGCGGGGCGCCCCGAATGGCGCCCAAGCGGCGCCGTCGGGCGCCGCGCCGCGCGGCCCGAGCCAGACAACAGGCCTCTAAGACATGCGTTTTCTGCGTTTCCTGAAGATCTTTTTTACGGTCATCCGCTTCGGTCTCGACGAAATGATGCTGAGCCGGATCAATGACCGGCGCGTCAGGCTGCTGCTCCGCATCACCACCATCGGCCGCAAGTTTGATCAACCGCCCGGCGTGCGTCTGCGCCTCGCCCTCGAAAGCCTCGGGCCCATCTTCGTGAAGTTCGGCCAGGTGCTCTCCACGCGCCGCGACCTGTTGCCGCTCGATATCGCCAACGAGCTTGCGAAGCTGCAGGATCAGGTCCCGCCGTTCGAATCGCAGGTGGCGATCGACATCATCGAAAAATCGCTGGGTGCGCCTGTTGACACGCTGTTCGACGAGTTCGAGCGGGTGCCCGTGGCGAGCGCCTCGATTGCGCAGGTGCACTTCGCGAAGGTGAAGTCGGGCCAGCATGCGGGCAAGGCCGTGGCGGTGAAGGTGCTGCGCCCCAACATGCGGCCCGTGATCGATTCGGACCTGCTGCTGCTGCGTGATCTCGCCGTCTGGGCCGAGCGGCTGTGGGCCGACGGCAAGCGCCTCAAGCCGCGCGAGGTGGTGGCCGAATTCGACAAATACCTGCACGACGAGCTCGACCTCATGCGCGAGGCCGCCAACGGCAGCCAGCTGCGCCGCAACTTCGTGGGCCTCGACCTGCTGCTCGTGCCGGAGATGTACTGGGAGTTCAGCACGCCCAATGTGCTCGTGATGGAGCGCATGGTGGGCGTGCCGATCAGCCAGGTGGACAAGCTGCGCGCGGCGGGCGTCGATATTCCGAAGCTCGCGCGCGAGGGCGTGGAGATCTTCTTCACCCAGGTCTTTCGCGACGGCTTCTTTCACGCCGACATGCACCCCGGCAACATCCAGGTGAGTCTCGACCCGGCGCATTTCGGGCGCTATATCGCGCTCGACTTCGGTATCGTCGGGGCGCTCTCGGACTTCGACAAGAACTACCTCGCGCAGAACTTTCTCGCGTTCTTCAAGCGCGACTATCACCGCGTCGCGACACTGCATATCGAATCGGGGTGGGTGCCGCCCACGACGCGCGTCGAGGAGCTCGAGAGCGCCATTCGCGCCGTGTGCGAGCCGTACTTCGACCGCGCGCTCAAGGACATTTCGCTGGGCCAGGTGCTGCTGCGCCTGTTCCAGACCTCGCGCCGCTTCAACGTGGAAATCCAGCCACAGCTCGTGCTGCTGCAAAAGACCATGCTCAACGTCGAGGGCCTCGGGCGCTCGCTCGATCCGGAGCTGGATCTCTGGAAGACCGCCAAGCCCTATCTGGAGCGCTGGATGACCGAGCAGATCGGCTTGCGCGGCTGGTATGAGCGCTTCAAGATCGAGGTGCCGCAGTGGAGCAAGACGCTGCCGCAGTTGCCGCGCCTCGTGCATCAGGCGCTGCTGCATCGTCAGGACCCGGCGCATCTCGCCAATGACGACACCATTCGCCAGATTCTGGCCGAGCAGCGCCGCACCAACCGCATGTTGCAGGGCCTCGTGGTGTTCGGCGTGGCGGTGGGGGTGGGCATGGTCGCGGCGCACGTGTGGCTGGCTTGGGCCTATGGCGGCTGAGGCTGACCAGCAGGCCCAAAGCAGGCATATAGCAGGCATATAGCAGGCGTATAGCAGGCGTATAGCAGGCGTATAGCAGTAGCAGGCGCATCAGCCCCGCAGACAAGGAGTGAGACGATGAGCGAACCGACCCTTCCCCAGCAGCCGGGCGAGGTGCCCGAGTTCGAAACGCGCGACCCCGGCGAGCGCGAGTTCTGGAACGAACGCTTCGAGCGCGGCTTCACGCCGTGGGATCAGGCGGGTGTGCAGCCGGCCTTCGAGGCCTTCGCAGCCGCGCATCCGGCCGCCGCCGTGCTGATTCCCGGCTGTGGCAACGCCTGGGAGGCGCGCTGGCTGGCCGAGCGCGGCCGCAAGGTGCGCGCGATCGACTTCGCGCCGTCGGCGGTGGCGAACGCGCGCGCCGCGCTCGGCGATTTTGCGGATGTCGTCGAGGAAGCGGACTTTTACGCCTACGAGCCGCCTTTCGCGACGGATTGGGTCTTCGAGCGCGCGTTCCTGTGCGCGCTGCCCAAGGCGCACCGGCCGCTCTATGCGCAGCGCATGGCCGCGCTGCTTGAGCCCGGGGCGCTGCTGGCGGGTTTCTTCTTCCTCGGCGACACGCCCAAGGGGCCGCCCTTCGGCATTGATCGCGCCGAGCTGGACGCGCTCCTCGCGCCGTATTTCACGCTGCTCGAGGATCAACCCGTGGAAGGTTCGCTGCCCGTATTCGTCGGCCGCGAGCGCTGGCTCACGTGGCAGCGCAACGACGCTCCGGCCACGGCGCAGCACGCTGGATAGCGCCGCCCAGCCCGACCGCAGGTGAAAACGCAGGCCCGCACTTGATCGGGCGCAAGCCGCCCCCAACTGCAGCGAAGCCGCTTTGCGCCAGGCTGGCCCGGCAAATGCCGGGCCAGGGGCGCGTTTCCGGCTATAATTCAAGGCTTTGCAAGCTTTTATCAGAATTTCACTCGTTTCATCAGGAAAGAGATCATGCCGATCTACGCTTATCGCTGCGAGTCGTGCGGCTTCGACAAGGACGTGCTGCAAAAGATCAGCGATGCGCCCCTGACGCAGTGCCCGAGCTGCGGCGCGGACACATTTCGCAAGCAGGTCACCGCGGCCGGCTTTCAGCTGAAGGGCTCGGGCTGGTACGTCACCGATTTCCGTGGCGGCAATAACGGCAAAAGTGCTGGCACGAGCGCTGCTGCAACCGGCGCCAAGTCAGACGAGGGCGCGTCGTCGTCCGAAGGCAGCAAGCCCGCGGGCGAGAGCGCAAGCACCGCAACGCCTGCGGCCGCAGCCACACCCGCGAGTTCGGCGCCCAGCACGTCTGGCTCCACCTGAAACCCTGCTGCCCGGCTCCCCGGAGCCCGGCGGCGCCAAGCGCCGCGCCTCGCGCGCGGTCCGGATGGCGTGTACATGACGACGATCAAGAAAGCGACCTTCAAATCGGTATTCCTGACCGGCCTGCTCGTGCTGGTGCCGCTGGCCCTGACGCTGTGGGTGCTCAATCTCGTCATCGGCACGATGGACCAGACGCTGCTCCTGCTGCCCACCTCGTGGCGTCCCACGGTGCGCCTGCCCGGTCTCGGCGCGGTGCTCACGCTCGCGTTCATCTTCGTGGTGGGGCTGCTCACGCATAACTTCATCGGCCAGAAGCTGGTCGAATGGTGGAATGCGCTGGTGCGCCGCATCCCGGTCGTGGGACCGCTGTACAGCAGTATCCAGCAGGTTTCCGATACACTGCTTTCCAGCAATGGCAATGCGTTTCGCAAGGCACTCCTGATCGAGTATCCGCGCAAGGGCTCCTGGACCATCGCGTTCCTCACCGGCATTCCGGGCGGCGACGTGGTGAACCATCTGCGCGAAGAGCACGTGAGCGTGTACGTGCCGACCACACCCAATCCCACCTCGGGTTTTTTCCTGATGGTGCCGAAGAGCGAGGTGATCGAGCTCGACATGACGGTCGATGCCGCGCTCAAGTATATTGTTTCGATGGGCGTCGTCGCGCCTGCCGCGAATCCTGTGCGGCGCCCCATCGACCCCCCGCTTTAATACCGGACGCCGCGCCGGCTGCCCGTATGTCACGCGCGGCCGTCCCGTTCATTCATGCATAACGAAAGACGAACATCATGTCGATGAGATCTGAATACTGCGGTCTGGTGACCGAACAGCTGCTGGGCCAAACTGTTTCGCTGTGCGGATGGGTGCAACGCCGCCGCGACCACGGTGGCGTCATCTTCATCGACCTGCGCGATCGCGAGGGCCTCGTCCAGGTCGTCTGCGACCCGGATCGCGCCGAGATGTTCAAGACTGCCGAAGGCGTGCGCAACGAGTTCTGCGTGCAAGTGAAGGGCCTCGTGCGCAACCGTCCCGAAGGCACGGTCAACACGAACCTCACGAGCGGCAAGATCGAAGTGCTCTGCCACGAGCTCGTGGTGCTGAACGCATCGGTCACGCCGCCGTTCCAGCTCGACGACGACAACCTCTCGGAAACCACGCGCCTCACGCACCGTGTGCTCGACCTGCGCCGCCCGCAGATGCAGCACAACCTGCGTCTGCGCTACCGCGTGACGATGGCCGTGCGCAAGTATCTCGACGCGCTCGGCTTCATCGACATCGAAACGCCGATGCTCACGAAGAGCACGCCGGAAGGCGCACGCGACTACCTCGTGCCGTCGCGTGTGAACGCTGGCCAGTTCTTCGCGCTGCCGCAGTCGCCGCAGCTCTTCAAGCAGCTCTTGATGGTGGCGAACTTCGATCGCTACTACCAGATCGTCAAGTGCTTCCGCGACGAAGACCTGCGCGCCGACCGTCAGCCCGAATTCACGCAGATCGACTGCGAAACGTCGTTCCTCGGCGAACAGGAAATCCGCGACCTGTTCGAAGACATGGCGCGTCACGTGTTCAAGGAAACGATCGGCGTCGAGCTCGATGCGAAGTTCCCGGTCATGCCGTATTCGGAAGCCATGAGCCGCTTCGGCTCGGACAAGCCGGACCTGCGCGTGAAGCTCGAGTTCACCGAGCTGACCGACGCCATGAAGGATGTCGACTTCAAGGTGTTCAGCGCACCGGCCAACACGAAGGACGGCCGCGTCGCGGCGTTGCGCGTGCCCAAGGGCGCCGAGCTTTCGCGCGGCGACATCGACGGCTACACGGAATTCGTGCGCATCTATGGCGCGAAGGGTCTCGCGTGGATCAAGGTCAACGAAGCGGCGAAGGGCCGTGACGGTCTGCAAAGCCCGATCGTCAAGAACCTGCACGACGCCGCGATCGCCGCGATCCTCGAGCGCACCGGCGCGCAAGACGGTGACATCATTTTCTTCGCGGCCGACCGCGCGAAGGTCGTGAACGACAGCCTCGGCGCGCTGCGCCTGAAGATCGGCCATTCGGAGTTCGGCAAGGCCAACGGTCTCGTCGAGAAGGGCTGGAAGCCGCTGTGGGTGATCGACTTCCCGATGTTCGAGTACGACGAGGAAGAAAACCGCTACGTGGCCGCGCACCACCCGTTCACGAGCCCGAAGGACGAGCACCTGGAATACCTCGAAACGGATCCGGGCCGCTGCCTCGCGAAGGCTTACGACATGGTGCTGAACGGCTGGGAAATTGGCGGCGGCTCGGTGCGTATCTATCAGGAAGACGTGCAGAGCAAGGTGTTCCGCGCGCTCAAGATCAATGCGGAAGAAGCACGCGCGAAGTTCGGCTTCCTGCTCGACGCGCTGCAGTACGGTGCGCCTCCGCATGGCGGCATCGCGTTCGGTCTCGACCGCATCGTCACGATGATGGCCGGCGCCGACTCGATCCGCGATGTGATCGCGTTCCCGAAAACGCAGCGTGCACAGGATCTGCTCACGCAGGCGCCGAGCCCGGTGGACGAGCGCCAACTGCGCGAGCTGCATATCCGTCTGCGTCAGCCCGAGCAGAAGCCGGCGCAGTAAGCGACACCGCGGCGTACGCATGAGCCGCAAGGCGGCGCTTGCGTCACGCAACGCAACACAGAAAAGGCGCATCGTGCGCCTTTTTTGCTTTTTGCGTTAAATTCATTACTAAAGCGCCGCGCGTTTTACCCGCGCGTCGCGCCACGCATCCCCCAGACGCACCACCGCGCTCCATCGCCATGCAGAAGCCGCCGAAGATTCCGCAATCCGTACTCGTCGTCATCCACACGCCGCGGCTCGAAGTCCTGATCATCGAGCGCGCCGACCGGCAGGGCTTCTGGCAGTCGGTGACGGGTTCGAAAGACCGGATCGACGAGCCGTTCGCCGAGACGGCCGTGCGTGAGGTGGCCGAGGAAACGGGCATCGTCGTTGGCGCGCCGGGCGTGCCGGAGCACGCGCTGCGCGACTGGCGCCACGAGATCGAGTACGAAATTTACCCGGTCTGGCGCCACCGCTATGCGCCGGGCGTCACGCGCAACACCGAGCACTGGTTCAGCCTGGAGGTGCCCGAGGGCACGGTCGTCACGCTCGCGCCGCGCGAACATGTTGCCTGGCGATGGCTGCCTTTTGAAGAGGCGGCGGCGCAGTGTTTCTCGTGGTCCAATCGCGAGGCGATCCTGCAACTGCCCGGGCGCCTCGAGCAGCTTCGTGGAGCGCTCACGTGAGCGACACCAGCACCGAACGCGGCAACGGCGCAGGCAATGGCGCAAGCAATGGCGCGGGCAAGAGCGCCGGCGACAGCGCCGCCGGCACCGACTCGCGGCGCGTCGTGCGCTTGCGCGAGGCCCTGCTGGGCCGGCGCTATCGCTCGCGCTACCGCTTCACGAGCGGCAACGAGGTGCGCCTGTTCGGCTCGGGCGCGGACCTCTTTGGCGCCATGATCGAGCGCATCGACGCCGCTACACGCGATGTCGCCATCGAAACCTATATCTTCTGCGACGACGACATCGGCCGCGCGCTCTCCGCGGCGCTCGTGCGTGCGGCGCAGCGCGGCGTGCGCGTGCGCATCATCACCGATGGGATCGGCACGCCCCATCTCGCGCAGTTCGACACCTGGCTTGCTGCCGGCGTCGAGCATCGCGTCTACAACCCGCATATCTTCGGGCGCTTCGGCTTTTCGCGCACGCATCGCAAGCTCGCCGTGATCGACGACCAGTACGCGTCGTGCGGCGGCATCAACGTGATCGACGATCTGGAACAGGACGGCAAGACGCTGCCGTATCCGCGCTGGGATTTCGCCGTCGCGCTGCACGGGCCCGTGGTGGTGGACGTGCGCGTGGCGTTCGAGCAGCAGTGGCGGCGCATCCGGCTCGGCCATCGGCCGCCGCTGCCGGCGGGTTCGCTTTCGCCAGGGGTGCCCGCGAGTGCGGGCTACATGGCGCCGCATCCGACCGGGCACACGATCGAGCGCTCCACCCAGATGGTCGACGACGCGCTGCGCGCCCTCGCGCCCGCCGTGCGCTCGGGGCCCGCGGCCCGCCTCTTTACGCGCTTGCGCGAGCGCCTGCGCGCGAGCGTGCGCGACCCGCGCGTGGCGCGAGTGCCCTGCGTGGCGTTCGTCGCGCGCGACAACGTCGTGAACCGGCGCGCGATCGAGAAGGCCTATCTCGACGCGATCGGCGAGGCGCGCAAGGAAGTGCTGCTCGCCAATCCGTACTTCATGCCGGGCCGGCGGCTGCGCCGCGCGCTGCTCGAAGCCGCGCAGCGTGGCGTGGCCGTCAAGCTTTTAATCGGACGAAAAGAATTTGCCGTGCTCGATTACGGCGTGCCGTTCCTCTACCACCAGCTGCTGAGCGCCGGCGTGCAGATCGCCGAGTACGAGAAGACCATGCTGCATGGCAAGGTCGCCGTGGTCGATTCGAACTGGGCGACCGTCGGCTCTTCGAACCTCGACGCGCTCTCGCTCGTGCTCAACAATGAAGCCAACGTGCTGCTCGTGCTGCATCCGCAGATCCAGCAGCTGCGCGATGCCATTCTCGGCGCGTTCGAGGAGTCGCCGCAGATCGACCGTGCACGCTACGAAGCGCGGCCCTGGCACGTGCGCGCGCTGAACTGGCTCGCGTGGTCGTTCTATCGCGCGACCATGAAGCTGCTCACCGTGGGCGGCTACGACTAGGGCGCGTTCCCGGCATAAAGAGGCCCTGCGCGCCAGGCACCGGGCATGCGTGCCTGCCATACGAATCGTCAGGCTTGCAATCCAGAAATGTTCGCTTGTGCATCGCGCGCGATGCCCGAAAATTAGAGTACCGGCTAGAAATCGGTTTCTAATAAAGTTCTTGTTTTCGCGAGCGGCTGTCTTCAATAATAGTACGGCCGTTCGATTTCATTCCGGCCCTGATGTGAGCGGTTGTTGTGAGCATCTCGGCTTCATCGTTACGGTAAATAAAGCTATGCGAAAAGGCGAACAGACACGAGCCGCCATTCTGGATGCAGCACTCGACCTCGCGAGCCGCGACGGACTGGAAGGTCTGACGATTGGCCTGCTTGCCGAGCGCATGCAGATGAGCAAGAGCGGCGTCTTTGCGCACTTCGGGTCGCGCGAGGACCTGCAGGTCGAGGTGGTGCGCGAGTATCACCGCAGATTCGAGGAAGAAGTCTTCTTTCCGAGCCTGCGCGAACCACGTGGTTTGCCGCGTTTGCGTGCGATGGTGTCGCGGTGGATCGAAAAGCGCATTCACGAGGTCACGACCGGCTGCATCTACATCAGTGGTGCGGTCGAGTACGACGACCGGGCGGACAGCCAGGTGCGCGAGCAGTTGGCGGCGAGCGTGACGACGTGGCGCGCGGCGCTGATGCGGGCGATTTCGCAGGCGATTGAAGAGGGGCATTTGCGCAAGGACACCGATCCGGCGCTGATGCTGTTTGAACTGTATAGCGTGACACTCGGTCTGCATCATGACGGCCGCTTCCTGCACCTGCCGGATGCGGTCGAGCATACGTGGGCCGCGTTCGAAAAACTGATCGTTTCGTACCAGACCGTCAGCCAGTAGCGGCCGGGCGCGCGTGAGCGCAGCAGCGGCACATGGCGGTACGTGATAGGCCCGAAACTTCAGGCTCATTCCAGGGAGAGAAGATATGGGACAGTACACCGCGCCGCTGCGCGACATGCAATTCGTCCTGCACGAACTGCTGGACGTGGAAGGCGAAGTCAAGCAGATGCCGAAGCACGCCGACCTCGACGCCGACACCATCAACCAGGTGCTCGAAGAAGCCGGCAAGTTCTGCTCGGAGGTGCTGTTTCCGCTGAACCAGGTTGGCGACCGCGAAGGCTGCACCTATGCCGGTGACGGCGTCGTGACCACGCCGACGGGCTTCAAGGAAGCGTACGCGCAATACGTCGAGGCCGGCTGGCCGGCGCTCGGCTGCGATCCCGAATACGGCGGCCAGGGGCTGCCCGCGTTCGTGAACAACGCGCTCTATGAAATGCTCAACTCGGCGAACCAGGCGTGGACCATGTATCCGGGTCTCTCGCATGGCGCCTATGAGTGTCTGCACGCGCACGGCACGCCCGAACTCCAGAAGACCTATCTGCCGAAGATCGTCACGGGCGAGTGGACCGGCACGATGTGCCTGACCGAGCCGCACTGCGGCACCGACCTCGGCCTGCTGCGCACCAAAGCCGAGCCGAATGCGGACGGCTCGTACGCGTTGTCCGGCACGAAGATCTTCATCTCGGCCGGCGAGCACGACATGGCGGCCAACATCGTTCATCTCGTGCTCGCGCGTCTGCCGGACGCGCCGCCGGGAACCAAGGGTATTTCGCTGTTCGTCGTGCCGAAGTTCGTGCCGACCGCGGCCGGCGAGCCGGGCGAGCGCAATGGCATCAAGTGCGGCTCGATCGAGCACAAGATGGGCATCCACGGCAACGCGACCTGCGTGATGAACCTCGATGGCGCGAAGGGCTGGCTGGTCGGCGAGCCGAACAAGGGCTTGAACGCCATGTTCGTGATGATGAACGCCGCGCGTCTGGGCGTCGGCATGCAGGGCCTCGGTCTCACCGAAGTCGCCTACCAGAACTCGCTCGTCTATGCGAAGGAGCGCCTGCAGATGCGCTCGCTGACCGGCCCGAAGGCGCCCGAAAAGGCCGCCGACCCGATCATCGTGCATCCGGACGTGCGCCGCATGCTGCTCACGCAGAAGGCCTGGGCCGAAGGCGCGCGCGCGTTCACGTACTGGTCCGCGCTGCAGATCGACAAGGAGCTCTCGCACGGCGACGAAGGCGAGCGCAAGGAAGCGGCCGATCTGGTCGCGCTGCTCACGCCGATCATCAAGGCCTTCCTCACCGACAACGCGTTCGAGAGCACCAACCTCGGCATGCAGGTGTTCGGCGGCCACGGCTTCATCTCCGAATGGGGCATGGAGCAGTACGTGCGCGACGCGCGCATCAATCAGATCTACGAAGGCACCAACACGATCCAGTCGCTCGACCTGCTGGGCCGCAAGGTGCTGGGCGACATGGGCGCGAAGCTCAAGAAGTTCGGCAAGCTCGTGACGGATTTCGTCGAAGCCGAAGGCATCAAGCCGGAGATGCAGGAGTTCGTGAATCCGCTCGCCGATATCGGCGACAAGATGCAAAAGCTCACGATGGAAATCGGCATGAAGGCGATGCAGAACCCCGACGAAGTGGGCGCCGCTGCGGTGCCGTACCTGCGCACGGCGGGCCACCTCGTGTTCGCGTACTTCTGGGCGCGCATGGCGCGCATCGCGCTCGACAAGGAAAGCTCGGGCGATCCGTTCTACAAGTCGAAGCTGGCCACGGCGCGTTTCTACTTCGCCAAGCTCCTGCCGGAGACGGCGACCTCGATTCGCCAGGCGCGTGCGGGTTCGAAGACGCTCATGGAAGTCGACGAAGCGCTGTTCTAAGGTGCACGGCGCGCGCTCGGCGCTTGTCTCGCAGCGCGCGCCATCGACATCGCATCACCGAATGCCCGGATGCGGCGCCCACGGCAACAACAACCACAACGCCGGAACGACGACAGGCGCCGCCGCCCCCCGATTTATCCAACATTGCGGTTCTGCTGGAGGAACAACGTGAGCAATCTCAATATTCGCAAGGTAGCCGTGCTCGGCGCCGGCGTGATGGGCGCGCAAATCGCGGCGCACCTGATCAACGCGCGCGTGCCCGTGCTGCTGTTCGATCTGCCCGCGAAGGAAGGCCCCAAGAACGCCATCGCGCTCAAGGCCATCGAGAACCTGAAGAAGCTCTCGCCCGCGCCGTTTGGCGTGAAGGACGACGCGCAGTACATCACGCCCGCGAACTACGAAGACGACATCGCGAAGCTCGCGGAATGCGACGTGGTGATCGAGGCGATCGCCGAGCGCATGGACTGGAAGCACGACCTCTACAAGAAGGTCGCGCCGCACCTCGGCCCGAACGCGATTTTCGCGTCGAACACGTCGGGTTTGTCGATCACGGAGCTGTCGCAAGGTTTCGACGACAACCTCAAGGCGCGCTTTTGCGGCGTGCACTTCTTCAATCCGCCGCGCTACATGCACCTCGTCGAGCTGATCCCGACGACGCATACGCAGCCCGCCATCCTCGACCAGCTCGAGACGTTCCTCACGAGCGTGGTGGGCAAGGGCGTGGTGCGCGCGAAGGATACGCCGAACTTCATCGCGAATCGCGTGGGCATTTTCTCGATCCTCGCGGTGATCGCGGAGGCGAAGAAGTTCGGCCTGCGTTTCGACGAAGTCGACGACCTCACCGGCAGCCGTCTGGGCCGCGCGAAGTCGGCGACGTTCCGGACCGCTGATGTGGTGGGCCTCGACACCATGGCCCACGTCATCAAGACGATGCAGGACAACCTCAAGGACGATCCGTTCTTCCCGGTCTACGAGACGCCGGCGGTGCTCGCGGGCCTCGTGGCGAAGGGCGCGCTCGGCCAGAAGACGGGCGGCGGCTTCTATCGCAAGGAAGGCAAGGCGATCAAGGTGCTCGACGCCGGGAAGGGCGAGTACGTCGACGCGGGCGGCAAGGCCGATGAGCTGATTGGCCGCATCCTCAAGCGTCCGGCCGCCGAACGTCTGAAGCTGCTGCGCGAGACGCAGCACCCGCAGGCGCAGTTCCTGTGGGCGATCTTCCGCGACGTGTTCCACTACATCGGCGTGCATCTGCAGTCGATCGCCGATAACGCGCGCGACGTCGATCTCGCGATCCGCTGGGGCTTCGGCTGGAACGAAGGCCCGTTCGAGGGCTGGCAGGCCGCGGGCTGGAAGCAGGTGGCCGAGTGGGTCAAGGAAGACATCGACGCGGGCAAGGCGCTTTCGAATGCGCCGCTGCCGGCATGGGTGTTCGAAGGTCCTGTCGCCGAGAACGGCGGCGTGCATGGCGCCGAGGGCTCGTGGTCGCCGGCTGAGGCGCGCTTCGTGCCGCGCTCGAATCTGCCGGTGTACGAGCGCCAGGTGTTCCGTGCCGGGCTCGTCGGCGAGACGGGCGCGCGCGATCCGAAGACCTACGGCAAGACGCTGTTCGAGAACGAAAACCTGCGCGCCTGGGTCGATGACCGCGCGGGCGAGGACGACGTCGTCATCGTCTCGTACAAGAGCAAGATGAACACGATGGGGCCGGGCTTGCTCGACTCGCTCGTGAAGGCTATCGAGATCGCCGAAGACGGCTACAAGGGCCTCGTGATCTGGCAACCCACTTCGCTGAAGCTCGGCGCCCCTGGCGGCCCGTTCTCGGCCGGCGCGAACCTCGAAGAGGCGATGCCCGCGTTCATGATGGGCGGCGCAAAGGGCATCGAGCCGTTCGTGAAGAAGTTCCAGGACACGATGCTGCGCGTGAAGTACGCGAACGTGCCGGTCGTCACGGCCGTGTCGGGCATCGCGCTTGGCGGCGGCTGCGAAATCATGCTGCAAAGCGCGAAGCGCGTCGCGCATATCGAGAGCTATGTCGGCCTCGTGGAAGTGGGCGTGGGTCTCGTGCCTGCTGGCGGCGGCCTGAAGGAAGCGGCGATTCGCGCGGCGGATGCGGCGCAGGCGATTGGCGCGGTGCCGAGCGACCTGCTCAAGTTCCTGCAGAAGTCGTTCGAGAACGCGGCGATGGCCAAGGTCTCGGGATCGGCGCTCGAGGCGCGCGCGATGGGCTATCTGAAGCCGTCCGACACGATCGTCTTCAACGTGTTCGAGCTGCTCGACACGGCCAAGAAGGAAGCGCGTGCGTTGTCGGCCGCCGGTTACCGCCCGCCGCTGCGCGCGACGCAGATTCCGGTCGCGGGCCGCTCGGCCATCTCGACCATCAAGGCCTCGCTCGTGAACATGCGCGACGGCCGCTTCATCAGCGACCACGACTTCCTGATCGCGAGCCGCATCGCCGAGGCGGTGTGCGGCGGCGACGTCGAGGCGGGCAGCCTCGTCGACGAGGAATGGCTGCTCAAGCTCGAGCGCCGCGCCTTCGTCGACCTGCTCGGCACGCAGAAGACGCAGGAACGCATCATGGGCATGCTGCAAACCGGCAAGCCGGTGCGCAACTAAGCGGCACGGCACGATAAACGGATCGGAGTTACAGATGAGCAAACAGTTGCAGGACGCATACATCGTCGCCGCGAGCCGCACGCCCATCGGCAAGGCGCCGCGCGGCGTGTTCAAGAACACCCGCCCCGACGAGCTGCTGGTGCACGCTATCAGGTCGGCGGTGGCGCAGGTGCCGGGGCTCGACACTCAGGTGATCGAAGACGCCATCATTGGCTGCGCGATTCCCGAGGCGGAGCAGGGCCTGAACGTGGCGCGCATCGGCGCGCTGCTCGCGGGGCTGCCGCAGAGCGTGGGCGGCGTGACCGTCAACCGCTTCTGCGCGTCGGGTCTCACGGCGCTGGCGATGGCCGCCGACCGCATTCGCGTCGGTGAGTCGGATGCGATGATCGCGGGCGGCTGCGAGTCGATGAGCATGGTGCCGATGATGGGCAACAAGCCCTCGCTCTCGCCGCATATCTTCGACCGCAACGAAGATATTGGCATTGCTTACGGCATGGGCCTGACGGCCGAGAAGGTCGCGGAGCGCTGGAAGGTGAGCCGCGAGGCGCAGGACGCGTTCTCGGTCGAGTCGCACCGCCGCGCGCTGGCCGCGCAACAGGCCGGTGAGTTCAAGGACGAGATCGCGCCGTACACGGTGCTCGAGCGTTTCCCGGATCTCGCCACGGGCGAAGTGATGGTGAACGAGCGCCTGGTCGCGCTGGACGAAGGCCCGCGTGCGGAGACGTCGCTCGAAGGTCTCGCGAAGCTGCGCCCGGTGTTCGCGAACAAGGGCTCGGTCACGGCGGGCAACAGCTCGCAGACTTCCGATGGCGCTGGCGCGCTGATCGTCGTCTCCGAGAAGGTGCTCAAGCAGTTCAACCTCACGCCGCTCGCGCGCTTCGTGAGCTTCGCGGTGCGCGGCGTGCCGCCGGAAATCATGGGGATCGGCCCGAAGGAAGCGATTCCGGCCGCGTTGAAGGCCGCGGGACTCAAGCAGGACGATCTCGACTGGATCGAACTGAACGAGGCGTTTGCCGCGCAATCGCTGGCGGTGATCCAGGACCTCGGCCTCGACCCTTCGAAGATCAACCCGCTCGGCGGCGCGATCGCGCTGGGCCACCCGCTCGGCGCGACGGGCGCGATCCGCGCTTCGACGGTCGTGCACGGCCTGCGCCGCCGCAACTTGAAGTACGGCATGGTGACGATGTGCGTCGGCACCGGCATGGGCGCGGCGGGCATCATCGAGCGGCTGTAAGCGCTTGGGCCTTTAGCGCATAGGCTTTATCGACACGGTTCGCAGGCTTCACGGTCTGCGAACCGTTTTTCGTATCGGGCTCGCGAGGACGTCGAGTTCGGCATGGATCAGCTTTGCATGGGACTTGGGGACAACGACATGAGCAACGAAATCCTGATCGCGCGCGAAAACGGCGTGCTGACGATCACCATCAACCGGCCCGAGCGCAAGAACGCGCTCACGCCAGCGATGTATCAGGCGATCGCCGAGGCGCTCGCTTCGGCGCAAGAAGACGCCGCTGTGCGCGCCGTGCTGCTGCGGGGCCACGCCGGGATCTTCACGGCGGGCAACGATATCGAGGACTTCCTGAAGTCGCCGCCCACCGGCGGCGATCAGCCCGTGAGCCGCTTCCTGCAAGCCATCGCGACCTTCGAGAAGCCGCTCGTCGCGGCCGTGGCGGGCGCGGCCATCGGCGTGGGCACGACGCTGCTGCTGCATTGCGATATGGTCTATGCCGCCGATACGGCGCGCTTCGCCATGCCGTTCGCGCAGCTCGGCCTGTGCCCGGAGGCCGCTTCGTCGCTCTTGCTGCCGCGCGTGGCGGGCTATCAGGGCGCGGCGGAAAAGCTGCTGCTCGGCGAGACCTTCGATGCTGCGGAGGCACACCGCATGGGCTTCGTGAACCGCGTGCTGCCCGCTGCCGAGCTCGATGCGTTCGTGAGCGCCCAATTGACGAAGCTCGTCGCGCTGCCTGCTTCTTCGCTGCGCGTGACCAAGGCGCTCATGAAACGCGCGAGCGAGCATGAGATCAAGACGCAGATGGACGAGGAGTTCGTGCATTTCGGCAAGATGCTGCTCGCGCCGGAAGCGCGCGAGGCGTTCACCGCCTTCCTGCAAAAGCGCAAGCCGGATTTCAGGCAGTTCGACTAAAGACGCGGCGCCGCGGCGCGCGCTTTAGCTGGCTTGGCGAGCCTGGCTGAACTAGCTCGCTTGGCCGGCGTCCGGCGCGGCGTGCGCCGCCGTGTCGTAATCGACATAGCCGGACTCGCGGCAGAAGCTCACGAGCCGCAGCCCGGCGCGCTTCGCGATGGCGATGGCGAGCGTCGAGGGCGCCGAGATGGTCGCCACCATCGGGATGCCCACGCGCGCGGCCTTGCGCACCAGCTCGTAGCTCGCCCGGCTCGAAAGGAAGACGAAGCCCTGCTGCGTGTCGGCGCGCTCGATCACCAGTTGGCCGATGAGCTTGTCGAGCGCGTTGTGGCGGCCCACGTCTTCGAACGCGCGCAGGATTGCGCCGCTTGCGTCGCACCAGGCGGCGGCGTGCAGCCCGCCTGTGAGCTTCGTGAGCGCCTGATGCTGGGGCAGTTCGCGGGCGGCGCGCGCGATGGCGTCCGGCGCGAGGCGCGCGAGGAAGCCCGTATCGGGCACCGTTTCCGGTTCGAGGTCGAGCAAGTCGATGCTTTCGATGCCGCACACGCCGCAGCCGCTGCGCCCGGCCAGCGCGCGGCGCTTTTCCTTCAACTCGACGAACGCCTGTTGCACGACCGTGAGATGGACCTCGGCGTGCGGCAAATCGTCCGAATCCGGCTTCGCGTACCAATAGACTTCGATGTCCTGGATATCGGCGTTGCGGCCGACGATGCCTTCCGAGATGGCAAAGCCCACCGCGAACGCTTCGAGATCGCGCGGCGTGCACATCATGACGGCGTGCGAGATGCCGTTGAAGACGAGCGCGACCGGCCATTCCTGGCCCACGTGATCGGCGAGCGTTTGTACCGTACCGCCGCGGTGGCGATGCACGCGCAGCTCGACGGCGCCGGGCTGGCCTTCGGTTTCCAGCGGATTCGGCGCGGCGGCTGCCGCGGCGGGCAAATCGGGGTTCGGGCGGGAATTCAAGCGGGGTGCTCCATCAAATCCATGTGCGTCTGTGTGCTGCGTGGTGTTGCCTTGGGCTTCCTTGCATGGCGCGCAAAGCCAGGCCGCCGGGGCGTTGCGCGGGTCCGCGCGGGGATGCTCTTGACGCGGAAGGTTCTAAAATACCTCAAGCGGGCCCCTTTCGCTGTCGTCCAGCTGCGCTCCGGCTTGGCATCCGAATGGGTCTGGATGGGTCCGGATGCGTTCGGATTGGCCCGCTTCGCGAGGATAACGCCATGGCATTGAACGACGCTCCGCTGCTGTTCCATTACGAGGTCAAATCGTCGGAAGACCTCACTTTCATCCCCATGTGCGTGCGCTTCAATCTGGATCGATTCGGGTTGCGCATCTCGCTCGCACAGTGGCAGCTGCTGCCCTACGAGGACCGACGCCTGCTCGCGCGCTTTCCCGTCGACGAGGACACCGAGATCGAGCCGAATTTCGATCACGCGCTCTTCGAGATGCTGCGCACCCATGCCAACGTCGAGCCCGAATGGTTCGCGCCTGAGGAGGCGCCCGCGTGGCGGGACGCCAATACCGTGCCGGGCGGCATCGCGAATCAGGCGGCACTTGCGAACCTGCGCGAGCCGGCCGTCGACGACTGGGCCCGGCTTGCGCCGTTTCAGCGCTATGTGCTGGCCAAGCTTGCGCGCAAGCCCGAGGCGAATCACGATTTCGTGCCGGCGATGCAGGAGTTCGGGCTGGCCGCGCCTCGCCAGGCGGCGCCTTGATTCGTGCCAGCAGCCGAGCCATCAGCCGTGTCTTGATGAGCGCCAAGCCAGGCGCTCGCGCTTTTTCCTAAAGCCCTTGCCGCTCGTTGCCGTTATCCGGAATGGCGCACCGCGCGCCAGCCTGTCGCGCGCAGGTCGTTAGCAGCCTCTCCGTGCCCGCCCTACGGGGACGAACGACGTTCGGCATTCATGAATCTTCATTATTCGAAGCGGCACCTCATCAACCTGTTGGTCGTTGCCGCTGCCGTGGGCGCAAACGCTTTCGTGGCCTGGGCGCAGATCGACGCGCAGCGCGAGATCGACCAGCGGGCCGCACAGGCCGCGCGCGTGCGGCAGGATCTGGATCGTTTGAGCAGGGCGCTGGGCAGCGGGCTTACCGCGCTCGGCCGCTTCGAGGCCGACGGCGTAGCCGAACCGCCCGGCGCGCGCGAGGCCCGCGCGGCGGAACTCGACAATACGGCGCAGGCGTTGCGCGCCGAACTGGCGGCAGACCCGGCGCTGGCGAAACGCTTTGAGAGCGTGGCGGCACAAGCCTCGCGGCTCGCCGGCGAGATCGACGACACGCTCGCCCGCGCACAGGAGCGACTCGCCGATGCCCGCGTGCAGGCCAGTGCGCAGCAAGCCGAGGCTCAGGAAGCGGTGGCGGCGCAAGGCGGCACGGCGCCGGCTGGCGGCGCGCGGGATACCGGGGGCGCTGCGGCGGCGCCAGCGCATGGGCGCGAGTTGTCGTCGTGGGGCAAGACGGGCGGGGCCGTATCGAGTCTTGTTGCGCCGTATTCGGGCAATGCAGGCGTGCCGGCATCGAGTCTTGTCGAGCCTTATGTGGGCAAGCAGGGTGTGTCGACGCCAAGCCTTGCTGCGCCGTATGCAAACAAGCCGGGCGCGTCGACCGCGAGCCTAGCTGCGCCGTATGCAAACAAGCCGGGCGTGTCGGCTGCGAGCCTTACCTCGCCGTATTCGAGCAAGCCGAGCGCGTCGACAGCGGGCCTTGCTGCGCCGTATGCGAGCAAGCCGGGCGCGTCGGTAGCGGGCCTTGCTGCGCCGTATTCGAGCAAGCCGGGCGCGTCAGCACCGAGCCTCGCTGCGCCGTATTCGAGCAAGCCGGGTGTGTCAGCAGCAGGCCTTGCCGTGCCGTATTCGACCAAACCGGGCGTGTCGGCAACAAGTCTCGCCGCCCCATATTCGAGCAAGCCGGACGCACTGGCATCGAGTCTTGCCGATCCCTATGCGAAAAAGCCGGCGCTGCCGGCATCGAACCTGGCCGAGCCGTACGTGAGCGGCACAACCGTCGCGAACACGGCCGCCCAGCCCGCGGTTGCCCAAACCGCCCAAACCGCCCAAACCGCCCAAACCGTGCAACCGGCCGCCGCAGATCCCGCGCTGGCCAGCGTTGCGCCGTGGGTCGCGAGCGAATACATCCGCCTCGACACACGGGCCGACCGCGTCGACGCCAGGCTCTCGTCGTTGCAGGGCGAGCAGGACCGCGCGCTCGCCAGCGCGTTCGCCGAGTCGTCGAGCGCGGGCCGCCGCGCCTCGATTCTGCTGATCGTGACGATGCTCGCGGGCGCGGCACTGCTCATCTACACCTTCGGCGCACGCGAGAACGCCGCGCGCGAAAAGCTGCGCGCGCTCGCTGGCATGCGCGCGCGCAACGAGCGCTTTCAGGGCCTGTTCGACGCCCACCCGGTGCCAATGTACGTGTTCGACCGCGAGACGCTGCGCTTTCTCGCGGTCAATGCGGCGACGATCCAGCAATACGGCTACAGCGAGGAAGAGTTCCTCGCCATGACGATCCGCGAGATCCGTCCGGCCGACGACGTCACGCGGCTCGAACAGCATCTCGCGCGCTCGGACACGCTCACGCAGAACGTGCGCACGATGGCCGGCATCTGGCGCCATGTGCGCCGCGACGGCTCGCTCATCAGCGCCGACATCTCGCACCACTCGCTCGTCTTCCAGGGCCGCGCAGCGGTGTTCGTGCTCGCCGACGACGTGACCGAGCAGATCAAGGCCGAGGTCGAGGCGCAGCGCTCCAACCAGATGCTCGAGACGGTGATCGACAACATCCCGCAGCGGATCTTCTGGAAGGACGCGCAATCGCGCTATCTGGGCTGCAACATGACGTTCGCGCGCGATGCGGGCCTCGCTTACCCCGAGCAGATCGTCGGCAAGACCGACGACGACTTGCCATGGCGCGCGTATGCACTCGCCTGGCATGCGCAGGACCGCGACGTGATCGAATCGGGCCTGCCGCGCATCAACTTCGAAGAAGAGCTGACGATCGACGGCTTGCACCGCACCACGCTCACAAGCAAGCTGCCGCTGCTCGACGGCGATGGCCGCGTGATGGGCGTGCTCGGCAGCTACTCGGACACCACCGAGAGCAAGCGCGCCGACCTCGCGCTGCGCCTGCAAAGCCGGGCACTCGACGCCTGTGTGAACGCGATCCTGATCACCGGGCCGGGGCCGGGCGGCAGCAACCTGATCGAGTACGCGAATCCGGCGTTTCGCCGCATCACCGGCTACGATCCGGCCGATGTGATCGGTCAGGACTGCCGCTTCCTGCAACGCGACGACCGCGACCAGGAAGGGCTCATCGCCGTGCGCCAGGCGCTGCTCGCGAACCGCGAGGTGAGCGCCGTGCTGCGCAACTACCGCAAGGACGGCGCGCTGTTCTGGAATCAATTGCTGATCGCGCCGGTGCCGGACCTCGACGGCGGCATCACGCACCATATCGGCATCATCAACGACGTGACCGAGCTGATCCGCTATCAGGAGCAGCTCGAATACCAGGCGAACTATGACAGCCTCACGCAGCTGCCCAACCGCAACCTGCTGCGCGACCGCCTCCAGCAGGCGCTCGTCTCGGCGCAGCGCCACGCACGCGGCGTGGCCGTGCTGTTCATCGACCTCGACGGCTTCAAGAACGTCAACGACAGCCTCGGCCACAGCGTGGGCGACCGGCTGCTGGGCGTGGTGGCCGAGCGGCTCACACGCTGCACGCGCACGAGCGACACCGTTGCGCGCCACGGCGGCGATGAGTTCGTGATCGTGCTCACAGATACCATCGACGAAAAGTCGCTGATCGGCTGGATGGAGCGCGCGCGCTCGATGATCTCGGAGCCGGTGTGGATCGACGGCACCGAGCTCTATGTGGGTTGCAGCATGGGGGCGAGCGTGTATCCGCAGGACGGCAACGACGCCGAAGCGCTGCTCAAAAAGGCCGACGTGGCCATGTACCGCGCGAAGGAGCTGGGCCGCAACACGTTCCAGTTCTATCAGCCCGAGATGAACGCGAGCGCGGGCGCGCGCATGAACCTCGAGCGGCGCCTGCGCCGCGCGCTGCGTGACGGCGAGTTCCTGCTGCACTACCAGCCGCAGGTGGAGATCGAGGGCGGGCGCATCGTCGGCATGGAGGCGCTCGTGCGCTGGCGCGATCCGGAGGCGGGGCTCGTGTCGCCGGCGCAATTCATTCCGGTGGCGGAGGAGAGCGGCCTGATCGGCCCGCTGTCCGATTGGGTGCTGCGCGAGGCCTGCCGGCAGAACCGCGCATGGCAGGACGCGGGGCTGCCGCCGGTGCGCGTGTCCGTGAATTTTTCGGCGAAGACGTTCCACCAGCGCGACATCACCGAGCTGGTGAAGGGTGTGCTTCAGGAGACGGGGCTCGACCCGTGCTGGCTCGAAATCGAGCTCACCGAAAGCACGCTGATGCGCAACACGGAAGAGGCGGTCTCGATGCTCAACGCGCTGCACGAGGCGGGCGTGGGGATCGCCATCGACGACTTCGGGACCGGCTATTCGAGCCTGAGCTATCTGAAGCGGCTGCCGGTGGACCGGCTCAAGATCGACCGCTCGTTCGTGGCGGATATCGGCAACAGCAGCGACGATGAGACCATCACCGCGGCCATCATCGCGCTCGCGCATGAGCTGCGGCTGCAGGTGATCGCTGAAGGGGTGGAGACGTCGCAACAGTTCGCGTTCCTGCGCGAGCGCGCGTGCGACGAGCTGCAAGGGTATTTCTTCGCGCCGCCGATGCCGGGGGCTGAGGCTGCGGCGCTCTTGAGCGCGAGCCTGGCCTACGAGGAGGGCGGGGGGCTCGCGTGGCCGGCTTGATCTGCCTTCAGACGGCCTGATGCAAGCCGGCCGGGGCGTGCGCGCGGCAAGCCCGCGCGACAGGCCCGGTCATGCGAGCACGTCTGCGGGCGGGCCCGCGGTTCATTTGTCCGAACCGCGCGGGCCGGATCTTACTCGATCGCCGGAAGCGCACGCGGGCGGCGGTCGGCGCCCGTGGCCACGTAGGTGAGCGTTGCTTCGGTCACCTTCACGACTTCATCGCTCAGACGCATGCGCTGGGCGTAGACCTCGACCTCGACGGTCACCGAGGTCGTGCCGGTCTTGACGATATCGGCATAAAAGCTCAGCAGGTCGCCGACGAACACCGGCTGCTTGAACAGGAACGAGTTCACCGCGACGGTCGCGACGCGGCCGTTGGCGCGCCGGCTCGCCGGAATCGAGCCGGCGATGTCGACCTGCGACATGATCCAGCCGCCGAACACGTCGCCGTGGACGTTGGCGTCGGAGGGCTGCGGCACGACGCGCAGCGCCGGCGACTTCTGGGGGAGCGGGGAAGAGTCGGTCATCGGAGATCCATGAAAAGGGCTGGAGCAGCAGGGGGCCAACGGCAGGGCAGAAACGGGACGCAGGCGGCACAAAAGCACCGCCTCATGGCCTGATCGTGGCAGCACACGGGACGCGGCGCGCCGTGGCACGGGGCTGTTGCACGCGCCAGTCGCCGTCAGCGGGGCGCGCTGCCTTCTGCGACAATACGGTGTCAGGAATTGTACGGGAAAGCGGCAGACGCGGCGGTGCAGCCAGAAGGGCAAAGCATCGATCCGGCGCGCTGCGCAACCCGTCGTCCATCTCCCCCAACAATACGCCGTGCTTCCCGCGCGCGCCCTTGATGCTCGAGGCGCCCGCCAGTGACACGCCCCTGGTCGCCCGTCCATGCGCCGCTTTCCCGCCTCCAACGAACCCGCGCCGCCCGCCACCGGGCCGCGCAACGACTGGCAGACCATCGTTTCGCTGCTGCCGTATCTCACTGCCTACAAATGGCGCGTGGCGTTCGCGCTCACCTGCCTGATCGGCGCGAAGGTCGCCAACCTGGGCGTGCCGATCGTGATGAAGCACATCGTCGACAATCTCGCGGCCGTACGGCACCTCACCGCGCTCGGGCGCGCCGAGCACGCCCCCGGCATCGTGCTGATGGGCGGCGTGGGGCTGCTCGTGGTGGCCTACGCCGTGGTGCGCCTCTCGACGTCGCTTTTCACGGAGCTGCGCGAGATCCTCTTTTCCAAGGTGACGGAAAGCGCCGTGCGCCAGCTCGCGCTCAAGGTGTTCCAGCATCTGCATGCGCTTTCGCTGCGCTTTCATCTGGAGCGCCAGACCGGCGGCATGTCGCGCGACATCGAACGCGGCACGCGCGGCATCACGCAACTGATCTCGTACTCGCTCTACAGCATCTTGCCGACGCTCGTCGAAGTGGGCCTCGTGCTGGGCTTCTTCACGGTGAAATATGAGGCGTACTACGCGATCGTCACGCTCGTGGCGCTGGCCGCGTACATCGTGTTCACCGTGAAGGTGACCGAGTGGCGCACGCATTTTCGCCGCACGATGAACGAGCTCGATTCGCGCGCGAACTCGCGGGCGATCGACTCGCTCATCAACTACGAGACCGTGAAGTACTTCGGCAACGAAGCGTGGGAGACGCAGCGCTACGACGAGAACCTGCGCCGCTATCGCGCGGCGGCGATCAAGTCGCAGCAGTCGCTTTCCGCGCTGAACTTCGGGCAGCAGGCGATCATCGGCACGGGGCTCGTGTTCATCCTGTGGCGCGCGACGCAAGGCGTGATGGCCGGCAAGCTCACGCTGGGCGACCTCGTGCTCATCAACACCTTCATGCTGCAGCTCTACATTCCGCTGAATTTTCTCGGCGTGGTGTATCGCGAGCTGAAGCAGAGCCTCACCGACATGGACCGCATGTTCACGCTGCTGACCGTCGCGCGCGAGGTGCCCGATGTGCCGGGCGCGCCGGCGCTCGCGGTGCGCGGCGGCGAGGTGCGCTTCACGCACGTGAATTTCGCCTATGAGCCCGCGCGCCAGATCCTGCACGACGTGAGCTTCACCATTGCGGCCGGCACGACGACGGCGGTCGTGGGCCACAGCGGCTCGGGCAAGTCCACGCTCTCGCGCCTGCTGTTCCGCTTCTACGATATCGACAAGGAGACGGGCGGCGCGATCACGATCGACGGCCAGGACATTCGCGACGTGACGCAGGATTCGCTGCGCGCGTCGATCGGCATCGTGCCGCAGGACACGGTGCTCTTCAACGATTCGATCTATTACAACATTGCCTACGGCCGGCCTGAGGCGAGCCGCGAGGAAGTGATGGCGGCGGCGCGCGCGGCGCACATCCATGCGTTCATCGAGAGCCTGCCGAAGGGCTATGACACGCCGGTGGGCGAGCGCGGGCTCAAGCTTTCGGGCGGCGAGAAGCAGCGCGTGGCGATCGCGCGCACGCTGCTCAAGAATCCGCCGATCCTGCTGTTCGACGAGGCGACCTCGGCGCTCGATTCGCGCTCGGAGCGTGCGATCCAGCATGAGCTCGACCAGATCGCGCGCGAGCGCACGACGCTCGTGATCGCGCACCGGCTTTCGACGGTCGTGCACGCGCAGCAGATCATCGTGATGGATCACGGGCGCATCGTGGAGCGCGGCACGCACGCGGAGCTGCTGCGTGCCGAAGGCCACTATGCGCAGATGTGGGCGCTGCAGCAGCAGCGCGCGAGCGAAGCGGACCGCGCCGCGGGCGAGCCGGCTCAGGTTGCCACTGAGCGCGGACGCTGAACGCGGACGAGCCGTGGACCAACCGCGGATCAGCCGCGCTGCGTCGCGCGCAACGCGGTGTCGAGCGCCGCGAGTTGCGCGGGCGTGCCCACGTTCTCCCAGTGCCCCTCAAAGAGCTCGCCGCTTACGCGCTTCGCCGCGATGGCCTCGCGGTAGTACGGCGTAAGCGCGCGCTTCTCGCCACGCGGCAGGCTGCGGAACATGCGCGTGTCGTAGAGGCCGATATTGCCGAAGGTGTAGCGCGGCGCGCCGTCTAGCGCGAGCAGGCCGTCGGCGCCGAGCGCGAAGTCGCCGGCCGGGTGAAAGGGCGGATTGGGCACCATCACGAGATGCATGCCCGGTTCGGGCTGCGCCGCGAGCGCCGCGGCGCGCGCGTTCAACGCGCCGAAGTCGTATTCGCTATAGACGTCGCCGCTCACGGCGAGAAAGACGGCCGGCTCGCCCGCGGGCTCGAGCAAGGGCAGCGCCTGTGCGATGCCGCCCGCGGTTTCGAGCGCGTCGGTCTCGGCGGAGTAATGCAGCTGCACGCCAAAGCGCGCACCGTTCCCGAGCGCGGCCTCGATCTGCGCGCCGAGCCACGCGTGATTGATGACGACGCGCGTATAGCCCGCCGCCGCGAGCCGCTCGATCTGCCAGACGATGAGCGGCTTGCCGCCGACTTCGAGCAGCGGCTTCGGGCAGGTGTCGGTGAGCGGGCGCATGCGCTCGCCGCGCCCGGCGGCGAAGATCATCGCCGTGCGCTCCGCCGTGTCCATTGCAGGGGCACGCGTCATGAATTCGACCTTGTTGTCATGAATGATTGAGGAGAGCCTGCGCGCTCAGAACGTGTAACCGACGTCGGCGCTCGTGCCTTGCAACTCGTCGATGAGCCGCGCGAACGGCACAAGCGGACGATAGCGGTGCGCGACCTTGCCCGCGTAGTCGAGAAAGCGCGGCAGGTCGGCCATGTAGTGCGGCTTGGCGTCCCGATAGTTGATGCGGCAAAAGAGGCCCAGCACCTTGATGTGGCGTTGCAGGCCCATCCATTCGAGCTGGCGGTAGAACTCGCCGAAGTCCGCATCGACGGGCAGCCCGGCCTTCTTCGCATGCTCCCAGTAGTACGCGAAGCAGTCGAGCTCGAACTCCTCGTCCCAGCTCAGGAACGCGTCGCGCAACAGCGAGGCGATGTCATAGGTGATCGGGCCGTAGACCGCGTCCTGGAAGTCGAGGACGCCGGGGTTGGGCGTCGCGATCATCAAGTTGCGCGGCATGAAATCGCGCAGCATGAAGACCTGCGGCTGGGCGCGTGCGCTCGCAATCAGCAGCGCGAAGGTGCGATCGAGCACGCCGCGGGTGGCCTCGTCGACCTTGCGGCCCAGATGGCGCTCCAAAAACCACTCGGGCATGAGCTCCATCTCGCGACGCAGGAACGCCTCGTCGAACGCCGGCAGCACGTCCTCGCGCGAGGCGAGCTGGAAGCGGATCAGCGCGTCGATGGCGTCGCGCATGAGCGAGCGCGCCTGAGGGCCGGGGCCCGCATCGGTGAGCGCCTTGAGGTAGGGAGCCGTGCCGAGATCGGTCACGAGCATGAGACCGGCATCGAGATCGACTTCGAGCACGCGCGGCACGTGCACGCCGGCCGCCTCGAGCAGCTGCGCGATCTGCACGAACTCGCGGCACTTTTCGGGCGGCGGCGCGTCGACGGCGATCAGCGTGGCGCCGTGCGTGCCGGCGCTCGCGAGGCGGAAGTAGCGGCGAAAGCTCGCGTCGGCGGAGGCCGGGGCGAGGGTGGTGAGATCGAGCGCGTATTTTTCTGCGTGGCCGGCAAGCCAGGCGGCGAGCAGGTCGCGGCGGGCATCGGCCGGGGAAGACGGGGCTGTGAGGGTCATGAAAACCAGAGGCAAAATCAGTGGATCAACGTCTTGCCATATAATACCCCACGACTTTTTTGACGCGACTCGCGCCAAAGCCCGCATGACGGTTCGCTCGCCACACTTATCGCCAGTCCATCGTCCGATGAATTGTAAATAATTGTGCGCGAAGTTGCCTTGATCGTTGCTTCGACCGTCGCCCCGCTCCGGTTTCTCGCCCGGGCCGGGGTCACGAGGCCGATGCACTGGCAGTGGAGCCGTGATGGGCGGGCAGGCTGACGGGCCGATACGCCAAAACCATACATGCCGCCCAGACAGTTTTTCCAGACGATCTCCAAAAGTGACGACGGCGTGCCGGGCAAGCGGCGGCTCATCGCGGCGCTCGTGGCCATGCCGGGTCTCATGCCCGCGCTCGCGCACGCGCAGCTTGCGGGCGACGCTGCGCAGCCCCAGCGGCTGGACGACGCGTGGAGCCTGCGCCTTTCCCCGCAGCTCGAGGACCATCCGAACGCGCCTGGCCAGCGGCCGGCGACGTTCGTGCTCGGCGATTCGGCCACCGGGACGTCGGGCACCGACACTGCCGTCAAGGGCTCGGCCGAGCTGCGCCAGGGCACCAACGTCATCAAGGGCGATGCGCTGCACTACGACGAAGACACCGACATGGCCGACGCCTACGGCAATGTCGTCGTCAACCAGAGCGGCACGACCTTCGCCGGTCCGGAAGCGCACCTGAAGGTCGAGGCGAATGAGGGCTTCATGTCCACGCCGAAGTACCACTTTTCGGTGACTGGCGGCTCGGGCAGCGGCGAGCGCGCCGACCTGCTCGACAGCGAGCGCTCGGTGCTCACCAACGGCACCTACACGGCCTGCCAGTGTTCGTCGGATCCGGCCTGGTATATCAAGGGCACCGAGTTCGACTTCGACACGGGCGCCGACGAAGGCGTCGCGCACAACAGCGTGCTGTTCTTCCAGAACGTGCCGATTTTCGCGAGCCCGTGGTTCTCGTTTCCGCTCTCGGGCGATCGCCGCAGCGGCCTGTTGCCGCCGACGTTCTCCGTGAGCTCGACGAACGGCTTCGAATTGTCGATGCCGTATTACTTCAACATCGCGCCGAACCGCGACCTCACGCTCACGCCCGAGATCATCTCGAAGCGCGGCGTGTTCATGCAGGCCAACTACCGGTATCTCTCGACGAACTACTCGGGCACGATCACCGGCACGTTCCTGCCCGACGACGCGATCACGAAGACCAACCGCTACGCGCTGTTCATCCAGCACAACCAGAACTTCGGCAACGGGTTCGGCGGTTACATCTACTACAACAAGGTCTCGGACAACACCTATCCGGAAGACCTGGCGTCGCCCGCCAATCAGTTCCTGAACGGCACGCAGACGCTGTACCAGCAGGAAGCGGGCATCACGTACAACAACGGGCCCTGGTCCGTGCTCGGCCGCTATCAGCACTGGCAGACGCTGTCGCCGTCGGTCGCGCCGTATGGCCGCGAGCCCGAGCTCAACGTGAAGTACGCGAAGTACAACGTGGGCGGCTTCGACTACGGCATGGAAGCCGACTACTCGCGCTTTCGCATCACGACCGCGGATGCGACCGAAGGCGACCGGGTCGTCTTCAACCCGTACGTGTCGTACTCGCTCACGGGGCCAGGTTACTTCGTCACGCCGAAGGTGCAATGGCACTTCGCGGACTACAACCTGAGCAACATCGGCAATGACGTGCCCACGGGCACGCCCAAGAGCTTCACCGAATCGATCCCCACCTTCAGCTTCGACACGGGGCTCGTGTTCGACCGCTCGGTGCATCTGTTCGGCACGGATTACATCCAGACCCTGGAACCGCGCCTGTACTACGTCTACACGCCGTACCGCAACCAGGAGTTCGCGCCCCTTTTCGACACCGCTGATGCCGACTTCGGCCTGGCGGAGATCTTTACGCCGAATACCTTCGTCGGCAACGACCGCATTGCCGATGCGAACCGTCTCACGGCGGCGCTGACCACGCGCTTCATCGACGCGGCCTCCGGCGACGAGCGCGCGCGCTTCGTGATCGCGCAGCAGTACTATTTCACCGACCAGCGCGTTACGCTGATCCCGGGCGAATCGCCCGACACGGGCACGGCGCATTCGGACCTGATTGCCGGCATGTCGCTGAAGATCGGGGGCGGTTTCGCTTCGGAAACGGCGTTCCAATATAATGCCGACCAGGGCCAGCTGACCAAGGCGAGCGTGGGCTTCGGCTATAGCCCGGGGCCGAGCCGCGTGCTCAACGTGGCCTACCGGTACACGCGCGAGAACAGCAGCACGCTCGACAATCAGCCCATCAACCAGATTCTGATTTCGGCTCAATGGCCGTTCTCGCATCGGGTGTACGCTGTGGGCCGCTTCAATTACGATCTGAACGGCCACAAGGTTGTCGACGGCCTGCTCGGCATGCAGTACGACGCGGATTGCTGGGCGCTCGGCGTCGGCATCCAGCGCTACGCGAACGGGATCAACACCACGGGCGGGAATAATTCGGCCACGCGTTTTCTGGCGCAGCTGACGCTCAAGGGGCTGTCGAACGTGGACAACGGCCTCGTCGCGGCGTTCAAGGCCGGCGTGCCGGGCTACACGCAGCCGCCGGGGCAACCGCCTCTGCCGTCGCGCTTTACGGATTATCAATAACGCGTGAACCGGCGCATGCGGCCCCAGAGCCTCGCGAGCCGGTGCAGTGCGGAGTCGGTGGCATAGAGACGGGCGAAGCGGCCCGCCAACTTTGGAGTATCTGTGGGAATCATGAAAAAGCTTCGCCTGGCAGCGTTCGCTGCGAGTATCTTCGCCGTCGCGGGACTGTTGCCGGCCACGCCGGTATTCGCGCAGGGGCTCGCGCCCGCCGCCGCTGGCCAGACGGCCGACACGATCGCGGCGGTCGTCAACGACGGCGTGATCACGCAGCGTGAGCTCGACAACCGCGTCGGGCTCATCACGCGCCGCCTGAACCAGCAGAACGCCCCGGTTCCGCCCATGGACCAGTTGCAGGCGCAGGTGCTCAACCAGATGGTGCTCGAGCGCATTCAGCTGCAAAAGGCGAAGGAAGACGGCATCTCGGTCGACGACGCCGCCGTGCAGCGCACCCTCGAGCGCCTCGCCCAGGCCAACGGCATGGACCTCGCCACCTACCGCGCGCGCATCGAAGCGGCCGGCGTGCCGTGGGACACGTTCCAGAAGGACGCGCGCACGGAGCTCACGCTCTCGAAGCTGCGCGAGAAGGAAGTGGATAGCAAGATCTCGGTCTCGGACGCCGAAGTCGCGAACTACATTGCCAGCCAGCGCGGGCCGAACGCAGGCCAGCAAAATGACCTGCACTTCGAGCACATCCTCATCAAGGCGCCGCTGAACGCGTCGCAGACCGATATCGAAGCCGCGCAGAAGAAAGCCGACGATCTCCTGAAAGAGGCGCAATCGGGCAGCAAGTTCTCGAGCCTCGCGAAGTCGAACTCGCAGGCGGCCGACGCCAGCAAGGGCGGCGACATGGGCTTCCTGCCGCCCTCGAAGCTGCCGCCCGAGTGGGTGACGGCTGCCTCCACGCTGCGTCCGGGCGAGGTGAATCCCTCGGTGATCCGCACCAATGACGGCTTCGAGATCGTCCGCCTCGTCGAGCGCCGCCAGGGGCAGGGCACGAGCGCCTCGGCACCGCAACTCGTGCAGACGCACGTGCGCCACATTCTGCTGCGCGTGGGTGACGGCATGTCCGAGCCGCAGGCGCGCGAGAAGCTGCTGGAAATCAAGAAGGAAGTGCAGGCGGGCGGCGACTTCGCCAAGTTTGCTCACACTTATTCGCAGGACGGCTCGGCCTCGCAAGGCGGCGACCTCGGCTGGATCAGCCCGGGCGAAACCGTGCCCGAGTTCGAGCGCGCGATGAACACGCTGCAGGACGGTCAAATCAGCGACCCGGTGCGCACCGAATACGGCTATCACCTGATCCAGGTGTTGGGCCGCCGCGAAGCGGAAGGCTCGGTTGCGCAGCAGATGGATCTCGCGCGCCAGGCCATCGGCCAGCGCAAGGCGGAGCAGGCTTACGCCGACTGGCTGCGCCAGTTGCGCGACACGGCCTACGTCGACTACAAGATCAGCGGCCTGACGCCGCCGCAGACGCACTGACCCGCCCAGCAAGGAACCGCGCCGTGAACGCTCCCGCCACTTCGTCTTCTGCGCCGCGGGGGCCGCGGCCGGTCCGCATCGCCATCACCACCGGCGAGCCGGCCGGCGTGGGTCCCGAACTCACCGCCGCGGCGCTCGCAGGCGCCTCGGCGCATTGGCCTGGCGCCGAATTCGTCGTGCTCGGCGACGAGACGCTCATGGCGCAGCGCGCCGCAGCCTCCAACGTCGACTGGGCCGCCGTGCTGGCGGGCCAGCACGTGAGCGGCGAGCACATCGCGCTTGCCGCGCCGGTGAAAGCCGGCAAGCTCGACGCCGCCAACGGTCCGTACGTGCTCGCGCTGCTCGACCGCGCCATCGACGGCGCCATGGCGCACGAGTTCGACGCCATCGTGACCGCGCCGCTGCAAAAGAGCACGATCAACGATTCCGGCGTGCCCTTTACCGGCCACACCGAATACCTTGCCGAGCGCACGAAGACACCGCGCGTGGTCATGATGCTCGCGGGCACTGGCGCGCGGCCCTTGCGCGTCGCGCTGGCCACCACGCATCTGCCGCTCAAGGACGTGTCGGCGGCGCTGACCATCGACGGATTGATCGAGACCCTGCGCATCGTCGATCACGACCTGCGGCACCATTTTGGCGTGGCCGCGCCGCGCATCCTCGTGACGGGCCTGAACCCGCACGCGGGCGAGAACGGCTACCTCGGGCGCGAGGAGATCGACGTCATCTCGCCGGCGCTCGCGAAAGCGACGGCTGAAGGCATCGACGCCCGCGGCCCGTATCCCGCCGATACCCTGTTCCAGCCGCGCTACCTCAACGAGGCCGACTGCGTGCTGGCGATGTTCCACGACCAGGGCCTGCCGGTCCTGAAATACGCAACCTTCGGCGAAGGCATCAACGTGACGCTGGGCCTGCCGATCGTGCGCACCTCGGTCGATCATGGCACCGCGCTCGACCTCGCCGGCACGGGCCGCGCGGACGCGGGCAGCCTGATCGCCGCCATCGACACCGCCGTTTCGATGGCGCGCCACCGGCGCGCCATCTGATTAACCAGACCAAGATGTCCAATAGCAGCAGACAGCACCAGGGCCACTTCGCGCGCAAGCGCTTCGGCCAGAACTTCCTCGTCGACACGGGCGTGATCGACTCGATCGTCGACGTCATTCGCCCGCAGCGCGGCGAACGCATGGTCGAGATCGGGCCGGGCCTCGGCGCGCTCACCGAGCCGCTGATCGAGCGCCTCGCGACGCCCGAGGCGCCGCTGCATGCGGTCGAGCTCGACCGCGACCTCATTGCGCGCCTCACCAAAAAGTTCGGGCCGCTGCTCGAACTGCATGCGGGCGATGCACTCGCGTTCGACTTCGGCTCGCTCGCCGCGCCGGGCGACAAGCCCACGCTGCGCATCGTCGGCAACCTGCCGTACAACATTTCGAGCCCGCTGCTGTTTCACCTGGCCACGTTCGCGGAGCGCGTGATCGACCAGCACTTCATGCTGCAGAACGAAGTGGTCGAGCGCATGGTGGCGGAGCCGGGCAGCAAGGCGTTCAGCCGCCTCACGGTGATGCTTCAGTATCGCTATGTGATCGACAAGCTGCTCGACGTGCCGCCCGAGTCGTTCCAGCCGCCGCCCAAGGTGGATTCAGCCATCGTGCGCATGATTCCGTATGCGCCGCACGAACTGCCGCAAGTGGACGGGGCGATTCTCGGCGAACTCGTGACGGCCGCGTTCTCGCAACGCCGCAAGATGCTGCGCAACACGCTCAGTGATTATCGCGACCGGGTGGATTTCGAGGCGCTCGGCTTCGATCTCGCGCGCCGCGCGGAAGACGTGCCAGTGGAAGAGTACGTGCGCGTCGCCCAGGCGCTGGGTAAGGCGCCAGCAGCTTAAGGATCTTTAAGCATCAGGGGACAGGGCGGCGCGCTCGGTCTTCCAGACGGCGACGCTCGCGCGTTACCGTCTGCTTTGCTTAATAAGAGGTCAACCCGCTTCCGGGCGTTGTGCCTCGTACGCCTTGAGCTGGCTGTAGACGATCCGCAGCACCGAAAGCTCGCTCGACGCGCGCTGCGCCGCGCCACCGCGCCGGATCAGGTCGCCCAGAACGTGGTCGGCCTCGATGCGCGCGCCGTTCTGCACGTCACGCAGCATTGAAGCGGTGAGCGTCGAGCCGGTGGCGAACAGCATCGCGCGCGAGCGTTCGACGAAGCTGTCTCGGACCGCGTGGTCGTGCTCGGCGGCCACCGTGCGGCATTCCGCGAAGAGACGCTCGACCGTTGCCGCGCCGTCAGGCGTCGCGACAATGACGCCGACGGGCGCGCGGAACAGACACGTGCTGCCCGCGAGCGTCGCAAGGAACACCCACTTTTCCCACATTTCCTGCAGGATTTGAGCGCTGGCCTTCACGTTGAAGCCGGCGTTGCTGAACGTATCGGCGATGGCCTGTACACGCGGCGAGATGCCGTTGCCGAGTTCGCCGAACGTGATGGCGTGCGCGTCGTTCAGATGGACGATTTCGCGCTTCTCATTGAGCGTGGAGGCGATCAGACAAACGCCACCGAGCACGGCCTGCGTGCCAAACCGCGCCTGCAGCACGTCCAGATGGCGCATGCCGTTGAGCAGCGGCAGGATGACCGTTTGGGGCCCGACGGCCGCCGCGAAAGAATCGATGGCGTTGTCGAGGTCGTACGCCTTGCAACTGAGCAGCACGACGTCGAATGGCTGCACGCTCTGCGACTCGAGCGCTTCGCGCGTCACCGTCTTCGGATCGCGCAACGTGAGATCGCCGCCGTGCGGACTGCGGATCACGAGGCCATCCTTGCGCAACTGCTCCGCGCGCGCCTCGCGCACCAGAAACGTTACATCGCGTCCCGCCGCGGCAAGGCGTCCGCCGAAATAGCCGCCCGTCGCTCCCGCACCTACCACCAGAATCCGCATGTCGACTCCTTTGCTTCCTTTCATTGTCAGTAACGCCGGCCGGTGACTGCGTGCATCGGCACCGGCCGTTTCGAGATGGCGTCCATGCTAGAGCAAATCGGTGCGGCCTGCTTGGGGCGGCTTGGCTGGCGCATCCTGCTGGCGTCGGCAGGGCGAGCGGGATTTTGGTACAGTCGCGTTTTTGACGACGGCAAAACGGAGTACACGATGCGCCTTCTGCACACGATGATCCGGGTTGGCGACCTGGACCGATCGATCAAGTTCTATACCGAATTGCTCGGCATGAAACTGCTGCGCCGCGATGACTATCCCGATGGCAAGTTCACGCTGGCGTTTGTCGGCTATACCGATGAGCGCGATGGCACGGTGATCGAGCTTACGCATAACTGGGATACGCCTGCTTATGACCTCGGGACTGGCTTTGGTCACCTGGCGGTGGAAGTGGATGATGCTTACGCCGCCTGCGAGAAGATTAAGGCACAGGGCGGTACCGTGGTGCGCGAGGCCGGTCCGATGAAGCATGGCTCGACGGTGATCGCATTCGTGACGGACCCGGATGGGTATAAGATCGAGTTTATTCAGAGGAAGTAGGGATTGTCCTTGCGGCGATATCGGATTGTTCTGATATCGCCGCTGTGTTTGTCAAAAAGCATTGCCATTTAATGAATCGCTCGACAATAGAGAATTAATAAAAGGCGATTTGTACAAATTTAAATCTTCATCCTGAAGATCGAATGAAAATTCGGACGGTATTAGAAGGCGTTCGCTAGCGCTGCAAACTCTTGCTAAGCCCGAGAATATTATTTTCTTGCGTATAGCATAAGATACAAATCGATACAAATATTTTGACATCCTAATTTAAAGATGATTGGGTGCCATCTCATAAGCTGCGGGATGCGTATCGGCGTGAATATTGAGACAAATTCTGGACATTCCGGCGCCGTTCCTGGTGCCCATTTCAGAGCATTCCTATATACGTAAAAGTAGCAATAACCGAGACTCCGCATTCGGCCCTTAAGCAGAAACCGGTTCGGTGAAGCGCACAACCGTGTATTCGGCAGCGCGTGAACCGGTTGCAGGAAGCTCAAGGTGTCCTTGACCAGTCCTGTTCACACCAGTGTGGACCGGCTGCATCGTACCTACTGCGTTCTCTGCCCCGGCGAAGAAGAGTCTATGCATTCGACCATCCATACTGATGCTTCAGTAGCTATCCGAAATGGCGGCATATTCGCGCGTTTGTCCGATGTGGTTGCAATCGCAGGTGGCGCACTTCTGACAGCCCGTGCGCCGGGGATTTCCGATGGCGCTGGCTACGACAGCGCTCTGGTTGCGTTTTCCATGCTGCTGACACTTGTGCTCTTCCCGTCGTGGGGGATGTACCGTGTTGTTCGCCGGCGTCTCTTCTGGCGCTGTGTCTGCGTTCCGGTACTTGCGTGGCTCTTTGTTCTGGCTGCCTCCTGCGTGGTGGTTGTAGCGCTGCATCGCTCATACCATCCTGCTACGGACTGGCTCAGGGAATGGGCCTTCATTTCGGCTGCCGGGTTGGTACTGTCCCGACTGGCCGCACATGTGATCTGTTTGCGGTTGACCCGACAGGATACCCACACGTCCACGGTAGCCGTTGTGGGTGACATTGCAAAGTGCCGCCATCTGATGCGCAAGATCAGCGCGACGCCGGAGTCGGTTTATCGCGTGACAGCGGCTTTCGATACAGATCCGGGTGCCGATGCTACCCCGCTTGGTTTGCCGACCTTCTGCGATCGGGAAGCGTTTGCTGCCTACGTCCGCAGTGCACATATAGAAGAGCTCTGGCTCGCCGTGCCGCTTTCGGAAGGACAGACAATCGTTCCCTTCGTCGAACTGTTCCGTAACGACCTGATCAACATTCGCTTCATACCGGATGTGAGTGGGCTGTCGGTTTTCGATGTCAGGATGGCCAACCTTGAAGGTACGTCGGCGATCAACCTTGTGGCCTCACCGATCGCTTCGCATTCGCTAATCAGCAAGGAAATTTTTGATCGTGCGTTTGCGCTGTGTGCCTTGGTGGCGCTCGCGCCGGTTTTCTTTGCAATCACGTTGGCTGTCAAATGCTCGTCGCAAGGGCCCGTGTTTTTCACGCAACGGCGCAAGGGAGCGAACGGCAAGATCTTCAGCATCTACAAGTTTCGCAGCATGCGTGTGCATGCGGATGCCTCCGGCGTGGTCAAGCAGGCGACTCGCAACGACCCGCGTGTGACGCGTGTTGGTGCATTCCTGCGACGGACGAGTCTTGACGAGCTGCCGCAGTTCTTAAATGTTCTGCGTGGCGAAATGTCTGTTGTCGGGCCGCGGCCTCATGCGATCGAACACGACAAGCTGTATCAGGACATCGTGGATGGCTATATCCATCGATATCGGATCAAGCCGGGAATTACCGGCTGGGCGCAGATCAATGGCTTTCGTGGCGAGACCGATCGCATCGAAAAGATGCAGGGACGTGTAGCGCACGATCTTTATTACCTTAGCAACTGGTCCTTCTGGCTGGACATTCGCATCGTCATGGCCACGATATTCAAAGGGCTGGTTCATCGCAATGCATATTGAAGGCCCTGGAAACCGTAGCGGTAACTTGACTGCAATACAAAGATTAGACGGAATCAACCGTAGTTTGATGCCGATTTTGGAAAAAATCGAGGCGAGCGCTGACTCGATATCGTATTCCATCCTAGAAAGCATAGGATTACGAAATAAAATGCGAAAAATTCTCCATATAACCGAGTCGCTTGGTGGTGGAGTGCTTCACTGCGTCGCGCTGTTGGCAAACGAACAGGCGAGAGCCGGGCACAGCGTGACTCTGGTGCATTCAGTGCGATCTGACACACCATCCGAGTCGGAGCTCGTACGTATGTTCGACAATTCGGTGCGGCGGATTGTACTGCCGATGAAGCGAGAAATTGGCCTGTCCGATTTACGTTCGTTTGTTTCCGTCCTGGGAGTTGTGTGTCGAGGAAAATTCGATGCCATACATTCGCACTCTTCAAAGGCGGGGGCGCTGGTTCGTGTAGCTTCCTTTATGACGCTACAGATCCGCAAGAGTTGTTATTCGCCGCACGGATTTTCGTTCCTGCGCCGCGATGTTCCGGAAAAGCAGCAGCGCCTCTTTCTCATGGTGGAAAAGACACTGCATAGATTGGGCGGAAAAATTGCAGCTTGCTCGCCTACGGAAAAGTTGTATGCAGAGCAATACCTAGGTGAGGGGCGTGTTTATCTACTCGAGAACGCCATCGATACCGCTTTGATCAATGAGACGAGGCGTAATGGCCAGCGATCAACTCCGCGCGTGGTGACGGCAGGGCGAGTTGCCTATCAAAAGGCACCGTGGCGATTCGTTGAGCTTGCGCGCCGTGTGGCGCCGCACGAAGCTGAGTTCGTCTGGCTTGGCGACGGTGACAACACGGCGAAGCGCGAGTGGTTTGCAAATAGTCGTGTATTGGTCAGCGGGTGGCTCGATAAACAACGTCTCATGGGAGAGTTGACGGATTCCGATGTGTTCGTTCTGACGTCACTTTGGGAGGGCATGCCGATAGCGCTCATTGAGGCGCAAGCAATGGGCATTCCGGCCGTAGCGACAAATATCGTTGGGAACAAGGACGTCATCGTCCACGGGGAAACCGGATTTCTCGCGGGTAACGACGAAGAACTTCTGCATTACACGAAAAAGCTCCTGAGCGATCCACAACTGCGTCAGAGCATGGGCCGCGCTGCGCGGCGGAACGCCGTCAATCGCTTTAGCAAGGACAGGTTCCTGAAGGAATCTGTACTCATCTACTTTGGTGCATAACGCACGCGTGGACACGTCATCTTTCGCTTGTCGGGTTTCGTGTCCTTCAGGGATTTACTGGTTTTCATCATGAGACGTTTTAGTTGGGCTGCTCTTCTATCTCTAGCCATGGTTGCATTGACTGCCTGCACATTGGTGCCCGGTATGCAGTATCGCCAGGCTGCACTTGATCCGCGTGAGCCTGCGCGGATTCCGGACGTTACCGCGATTACACCGGAACTCATCGAAAGTCAACGTGCGGCCGCAAGGGAGTATGAGCAGTCCAAGGTCGAAAACCTGTATCAGCCATTAATCGAAAAGCAGGGTGACTATCGGATCGGTGTCAACGACGTATTGTCAATAACTATCTGGGACCACCCCGAATTGATCGCACCGAATTTGACTTACACCATTGGTCAGTCTGGTGCTGTGTTGCCGACTGTCTCTGGTTCATCTGTACCGCTGGCTGGATTCTCCGTAAGCGCCGATGGCTATATCCAGTTGCCGTACGCGGGACAGGTCAAAGTTGCCGGGCTGACAGAGAGTGAAGCACAGCGAGTCGTCGTGAAGAGACTCATACCCTATATCCGTAATCCGCAGGTGACGTTGCGCGTGGGTGCATTTTTGAGCAAACGGGTCTACATCGGCGGGGAGGTCAAGACGCCGGGTGTCGCAGCGATTACCAATGTACCGATGAATCTCCCAGCTGCAATCGGTGCTGCCGGTGGTGTGCTGGATACTGGCGACGAAAGTCGTATTGCCCTAAGCAGGGACGGGAAGGTACACGAATTAGATTTACCGCAAATGGTAGCGGATGGCATTAACCCCGCCAAGATCATTCTTCACGACGACGATCTCGTTCGTATATTGCCGCGTGAGAACTACAAGGTCATGGTGACTGGTGAAGTATTGCAGCCGAAACCAGTGCTCATGCGCAATAACGGAAAACTCACGCTAAGCGAAGCGCTCGGTGAAGCTAATAGCGTGCGCCCCGATACCGCCGCACCCAACGCGATATATGTGATTCGAGCGACCGCGGACCCGGCGATGCCTCAGGTCTACCAACTCAACGCGAAGTCGCCAGTGGCGATGTCGCTCGCGGAAGACTTCGAGCTTAGGGCGAAAGACGTCGTTTATGTCGATACAACGGGACTCGTGCGTTGGAATCGTGTGATCAGCTTAATTGCCCCTACAGCGAATTCGGTTTATGTGGGCGAACGCATTGGGAGCTATTGATGATTCGTTCGATCCTCACAGTCTGCGTTGGAAATATTTGTCGCAGCCCAATGGCAGAAGGGCTGCTTCAACAGCGCCTTCCGAACATAGAGGTCAGTTCCGCGGGGATTGGTGCGCTTTCCGGTCGGTCCGCAGATCCCATTGCAATTGATTTGCTGCGAGAAAGAGGGTTGGATATCACCTCACATCGAGCCAGGCAAATATCTGATTGGATGTGCCGTAAAGCTGACCTGATACTCGTAATGGAAGCTGCACACAAACGAGTGATTGAGCGTACGTACCGCAATGTTCGAGGAAAACTGTTCTTGATAGGGTATCACGGAAAATTCGATGTATTTGATCCATACAGACAGGGCCGGGAGCGATTCGAAGCCTGTCTGAACATGATCGCGTGTGGCGTCGACACTTGGGCCGCACGCATCGAGGCCATAGGCTGAAAAGGAAAATGCGTAGGTGCCGGTTGAAATGAACAGTGTGCGACGGTACGAGTCTCAACCGGCTAATTTATTTGCCAATCTAGAAGCAATGATTCGATGAATACGCGTAATCAATCGATGCCATCAGGTGTCGAGAAACCCGAGATGGACCTCGGATATTACCTGGATATAGCAATCAGCAGCCGCTGGTTCATCGCAGCAATTGTGGCGGTGTTTTTCTCCATCGGCACATTGTATGTATTCATGGCGACGCCTGTTTATCGGGCTGACATCATGCTACAGGTCGAAGACAGTTCGGACGGAACAGCGGGCGGAAACCTTGTTTCCAATGTTTCGTCACTATTTCAGGTGAAATCGGTTACTGCCGGGGAAATTGAAATTCTTCGATCTCGGCTTGTAGTCTCTCACGCGGTCGACAAACTTCGCCTATACATTGACGCATCGCCTCGTTACTTCCCGCTGCTCGGCCGATGGATCGCGCACCACAAACAACATCTGTCCAATCCTGGAATTTTTGGAATGGGTGGCTTTGTATGGGGTGGGGAATCCATTGACGTTGATCGATTTGACGTACCCGAAACGCTCGAAGGCGAGCGCTATTTCATCACCGCGCTTGGTAACGGCCGTTATCGTATCAATGGCGCCGGGTTCGACACGCCGTTCGAAGGGCAAGTTGGAAAAGCAGAAACGTTTCGCTCGACCCACGGCACGATCTTCCTGACGGTTACGTCCTTGAATGGCAATCCCGGTGCTCGATTTACCATCGTCCGGATGTCGCGTCTTGGGATGATCGAAAGCATTCAGAAGAAACTCGACATCCAGGAAAAGGGCAAGCAGCGATCTGACGTTATTGGTGCGGCGATGCGGGGTGCCGATCCAGTTCTGATCAGCAATATCATGAATGCTATTGGTGCTGAATACGTCCAGCAGAATGTCGATCGTAAGTCTGAAGAAGCCGCAAAGTCTCTGCAATTTCTTGATGTTCAGTTACCTAAACTGAAGGCCGCGCTGGAAAACTCGGAACAAAGCTACAACAAATATCGCCAAATTCATGGAACGATCGACATTGGAGCAGAAGGAAAACTTGCTCTACAACAATCGATTGACGCACAGGCACAGATGCTCGCACTAAAGCAACGACGCGCCGATTTGTCGACACGCTTTGGCCCGGAACATCCGAGCATCATCGCCATGGACCGTCAGATTGGAGAGTTAGAAAAGGTGTCTGGCAGTGTTGATTCGCGTATCGAAGGGCTGCCTGTGACACAGCAGGACGTTGTGCGATTGGAACGTGATGTTGAAGTCAGTAGGGAATTATACCTTGCACTACTTCAAAGTTCACAACAGTTGAGCCTCTTGAAGGCGGGCAAGGTCGGAACGGTACGTTTAGTCGATACAGCTCCCGTACCGGAGGTGCCAGTTTGGCCTATCAAACTTTTAGTGCTTCCAGTCTCAATATTGGTTGGCCTTGTTGTCGGGCTGGTGGTGGCCATTTTAAAAAGCACGTTCTTTGGCGGTATCGCTGATCCGATGGAAGTCGAGCAGCAGGCAGGTCTGAGCGTTTATGCAACGATACCCCAGACTGATCTTCAACAGGAGCTCGTCAAAAGAGCCGACGCGCAGTTGCCCGATGTGTCAGTTTTGGCATTGGCGTATCCAGACGAACCCGCAGTCGAAAGTTTGCGTAGCTTGCGCACTGCGCTTCAGTTTGCCCTGCTCGAGGCGAGCAACAATGTTGTCTTGCTGACCGGGCCCGCGCCGGGCGTAGGGAAGTCCTTCATCTCTGCCAATATTGCGGTATTGCTTGCCTTGATCGGAAAGCGCGTCGTACTGATTGACGCGGATTTGAGAAAGGGGCACTTGAATCGGTATTTCGGTGAACAACGACATGGTGGCTTGTCGGAATTGTTGTCCGGTAGTTTACAGGTCGCCTCCGTCTTGCGAAAAACGTCGGTGAGCAACCTTGACATCATCTCGACAGGCGCCATTCCGGCTACGCCTGCCGAGCTGCTTCTGGGGGCGCGTCTCGGCGATCTCATTGCCGAATGCTCGAGGACCTACGATCTCGTAATCATCGACGCTCCGCCTATCCTGCCGGTGACTGACGCCGCTATTCTTGCATCGCACGCTGGAACGACATTCCTCGTCGCTCGCGCCGAGGCAACGAAGATGGGCGAGCTGGTCGAATCCGCACGTCGTATAAAACTGGGCGGCGGCATCGTGACCGGTGTGTTGTTGAATGGCATTCGTGAGGCGTCTGGACGATATGGTTATGGTGCAAAACACGGCCACTATCGATATGTCAAGTATGACTACGCACCCCAACGCGACTTAAGCTAGTACTCCAAAGAGCTATGCAGGTTTGAAGGCCCATTCTGTTTGGTTTGGTCGAGACGATCATGACGTTGAACTTCGTCGATTACTAAATGAGGGGAATACTTTGATCAAGGCGAACACGCCGGGATATCGTTCGTTGATGATAAGACGCAGAAATAAGAAGATAGTACAGGCGTTTATCGTCCTCTGGATTCTGGCTTGCCTATGCTTTTCTCTCTTCGCACAGGACGTCTTGCCAGCCAAGTATCTGTTTGATGCAGGAAACATCGCGTCTCGTTTCGGCTATGTTGATCAATTTGCTGTCGGAGAGGCCTACGACAACACCGCGCTATTCTATGAACTATGCCTTCTATCGGAGTCGCAACATCTTGCGGCATTTGTTACAACATTGTTATTTAGTTTTTTCATTCTGAAGTGCGGAACATTCGCATCGCAGATGGATTGGGGGGCGATGCATAGCTTGCTACTATTTACGTTCATATGCGTCGTGAGTGCCGTATATCTCGGACAGTACTCCAAGGAAGCGACATCCATGTTGATTACGATGTCGTTCTTTGGGTTGTCGAATACGATGCGTGGACGCGTGGTCTGGATGCTGATCGCATGTATATATGCAACATACTTTCGAGCATATTGGGTTCCCGTTGTTATTCTGTACATCTACTATGGATTTGTGTTGAAGAGAAGCAGGAGCATAGTGGTATTTCTTTCATCTATTGCGATTGCCATCCTGCTTCTTGCATTGGCGTTCAAGGCGATTCTTGGTGTAGATCTAGCTTACTACAGGTATATGGTGAACGACACGCGAACTTACGACGCCAATGCAAACACGATGATCGTTCCTTTGCTTCCCACCGGTGGGATCGGATTGGAGTGGTTAAATGGTGTTGTTCAGTATCTATTGATGTTCTTTCCAATTCCGTTGATATCCGGAAATCCGCTGTATCTGGCTTTTGTCGCTATCATCGGATCGATAGGAGTACGGATATTTATGATTTCGAGAGCCATACTCCATAGCGATCTCGATCGAAGAACGCTGCAGACTGAATGTCTGGCTTTGGTGGTGTCGTTTGTCACGGTTCAGAGCATTTTCGAACCAGACTACGGTTCCTACATACGACATCTGCTACCAATGTTGCCGCTCGTGCTCTATGTGATGTGTGTCGGAAGTTCGCCTTGGCATGTCGGGAAGAATGTGGCACGCAATCGAGAAGGTTCGCTGGCCACGCCTTGAGGTCGTCAGTAGAGCCAGAGTGAATCCGGGAAAGCAGGATTCGCAGATGACCAACAAAAAAAGCGAGATGCTCGAAGCGAGCGCCGTCGTAGGAAAATTCTGGAAAACGCAATGAGAGTGTGTTTTTTTATAGCGGAGATGGAGGGATTTGGGGGGACCCAGCGAGCCAGTTCGACTATCGCGAATGCATTGGCGGCGATGCCGGACGTGAGCGAGGTCATGCTGTTAGGCTTGATGGGACACGCGGAGAGTAGTTTTGTGCTTCATGAGCGCATAAAGAGTGAATCCCTGTTCAAGAAGTGCGGGCCAATGACGAGCCGCTACCCGATCGCAGTCCATCGACTTAGAAAGTATCTCCAGCGCAACCACGTTGATGTGTTGGTGGTCGTTGAGTCATCGCTGAGTTTTTATGCGATTCCCGCACGATTCGGTTTAAAAACTCGCCTGATCTGTTGGGAACACTTTAATTTCAATGCGGATGGCGGGCGCAAAAAAAGGGTAGTCGCGCGTTATCTTGCTGCGATGTTTGCCGACGACGTTGTGACCTTGACACGGCGCGATCAGGCGCTATGGGAGCAAAGGACGTGTACGCGTGCAAATATCGGGGCGATCGCCAATCCGGTCGGTCAATTGAATTACGAGCCGATTTATCCTGTTGGGTCGCGCACAGTGCTGGCCGTAGGTCGTCTGGACCACCAGAAAGGCTTTGATATCTTGCTCGAAGCGTGGGCGTGTGTGGTCGAACGCGATCACGCGGCGTCGTGGAATCTCGTGATCGTCGGAAATGGTGAGCTTCGGAAGTCGCTCGATGAGCAGATTGTGAGGCTCGATTTGGACAGGTCAGTCACCATTCACCCAGCTACCTCCGATATTCGAAGCAAATACGCTCAAGCAGCAATCGTATGTTGTTCCTCGCGCTATGAGGGTTTGCCGATGGTGCTGATCGAGGCCCAACAACATGGGGTGCCGGTAGTATCGTTCGATGTCGATACTGGTCCTCGCGAAATTGTCCTGAACGGCGAAACTGGTCTGCTCGTGCCACCGGAAGACCGCGAGTCTTTAGCGAATGCACTATGTGACCTGATGTCGGACGAACGAAAGCGTAGCGCTATGTCGAAGAGCGCCATTCGACATAGCACTCGCTTCCACACGGAGAATGTCATAGAGCATTGGAGGAGATTGCTCGCGCTTCCGTCGAGCACGTGCGAATCAGTCGATTGTGGACATGCGTCATGAGGATTGCTCTTGTTAGCACTACATTCACAATCGGCGGCGCCGAGAAGCAGGTGCGCGATCTGGCGGCGATGTTCGCTCGAGAAGGGCACGAGGTCTTGATCGTTTCCTGCAAGGGGCCAACCGAGCAGGATGTTCCCGAGGGTGTGGACCTCGTTGAACTTCAGGGAAAGAAGTCAGTTTTGGGCCTGCTTTCGGTTGAGCTGGGGCTCGTGCGTGTGCTGCGTGCGTGGAGGCCCGATGTTGTTCACGGCCATATGGTCGTGGCGAATATTTTGAGCCGGTTTGCTTCAATTTTCATTCCGAGAGTCATTGTAGTCAGCACTGCGCATAGCATTGACGAAGGGGGCGGAAGGATACGGTTGTGCGCGTACCGGCTCACCGACTGGCTCGCCGATTTGACGACAAATGTCAGTCGGTACGCCGTCGATCATTACATTAGAGTTAAAGCATGTCGTGCAAACAAGATTCGCCTCGCTAACAACGGTATTGATTTTGAACGCTTTACGTATTCATCTGCTCAGCGCAATTACTTGAGGAACGAATTTGGGCTCACGGCAGCCACGCCGGTTTGCCTTGCAGTTGGCCGATTGGTGGAAGCAAAGGATTACCCTAATCTCCTTCGGGCGTTCTCAAGTGTCGTTCAGGCGATACCTGCGGCACAGCTCTTCATAGTAGGAGATGGACCTTTGGCTGCATCGTTGAGATCTCTCGTCGACGAACTGGATCTTTCCCGGTCGGCTCGGCTGCTTGGCAAGCGCACGGACATTCCAGAATTGATGAGTTGTGCGGATTTGTTCGTATTGAGTTCGTCATGGGAGGGATTTTCTCTCGTGGCGACAGAGGCTATGGCGTGTCTGCTTCCAGTGGTTGCGACGGATTGTGGGGGCATCGTCGAAAATCTCGATGGATTTGGCCGGTTAGTGCCTGTGCGCAACAGCGCGCGCCTTACGGAGGCAATCCTTGAAGAGTTGGACACAACTTGGGAACGTGGCGGAGCAGAGCTTGAGCGTGCACGTCTTCATGCGATGCGCCGATTTTCGATCGATGCGATCGCGCGGCAATGGATTGAGACATATCGAGAACTTGGCAAGAAACGAGGTTTAAACATGGATTGAGTAGTGGAGCGACAGTAGGTTTGTCGCCTCACCACACGACATCGAAACCGGTGCCAGATAGCTGGAATTTCTGCACATGTGCGCTTCCAGTGAGCCCGAGTCGATGTGCACCGTCTGAAATATCGTCAATTAAGGGAGTTATCGATGAATGACTTAGTGACTTCGTCCGGGCCTTTGGTCAGCGTCTACATCCCGACGAAGAACCGTCTTGTCCTGTTGAAAAGAGCAATTAACTCGGTCTTTGAGCAGACGTATCCTCGCATTGAGCTGATCGTTGCTGACGACGGATCCACCGACGGCACGCGAGAACTTCTTTCCGAAATGGAGGTGGCAGGAAAGCTGCGTGTGATCATGATGCCGGAGAGCAGAGGCGCATGCGCCGCACGGAACGAAGCGATCAAGATCGCAAGCGGCCAATTTGTGACGGGTCTTGATGACGACGATTACTTCATGCCTAACCGGATCCAGGCGTTTGTTGACTGCTGGAATCGCCTTGCTACGCATGATGGGGTGGCCGGACTCTTCGACTCCATGCGATGGCCTAGACCTGGAATGGAGCGGGTGTTATTTGATCGCGACAGCGCGGACCCATATGACTTCGTGCGAGGCAACGCGGTCGGATCACAAGTGTTTTCGCCGAAAGCCTGCTTTATCGAGGCCGGACTGTTCGATGTTCAGATGCCTATGTGGCAGGACTGGGACTTGTGGTTCCGCATGGCTAAAAAATTCGGTCGATTTATCGGCATACGTGAATGTTCATACGTGATCGACACCAGCCATAGCGGTCCGCGAATCTCTACAAAGCCGGAAGCGATGATTCGCTTGGGGGCGAAACGGTTCGCCGACAAGAACTTCGGTGGGAACTGTCTTGCAGCTTTTCGCCTCAGGAAAGGTTTTGTGGACTATGAGCAAGTTCGTCTCACACCTGTTGAAGTCGCAGGCCTGATTGCACTAGGTTACTGGGGGCCAGTAATTAAATATTCGCTTCGACGTGCGCTGGGCAATCAACGATATTACCGGCTCAAATGTTGGGTGCATACGAAGATGCATCGCGGAACCTCAACTCAAGGACAGCTTCAGCCATGAAAATCACCATTATCGGTACCGGCTACGTCGGCCTCGTCACCGGGGCGTGCCTTGCCGAAATCGGTCACGACGTGTTCTGTCTCGACGTCGATCCGCGCAAGATCGATATCCTGAACGGCGGCGGCGTGCCGATCCACGAGCCGGGCCTGCTCGAGCTCATCCAGCGCAACCGCAAGGCGCGCCGCATCACGTTTTCCACCGACGTCGCCGCGAGCGTCGAGCATGGCGAGGTCCAGTTCATCGCCGTGGGCACGCCGCCCGACGAAGACGGCTCGGCGGACTTGCAGTACGTGCTCGAAGCCGCGCGCAGCATCGGCCGCTACATGAACGGCTTCAAGGTGATCGTCGACAAGTCGACGGTGCCCGTGGGCACCGCCCAGCGCGTGCAGGACGTGCTCGCCGAAGAGCTTGCCAAACGCGGCCTCGGCGCGAGCAACCAGCATCGCTTCTCGGTGGTCTCGAATCCCGAGTTCCTGAAGGAGGGCGCGGCCGTCGACGACTTCATGCGCCCGGACCGCATCATCATCGGCATCGACGAAGATGCGAACGGGGAGCTCGCGCGCGAAAAGATGAAGCGCCTCTACGCGCCGTTCAACCGCAACCACGAGCGCACGATCTACATGGACGTGCGCTCGGCCGAATTCACGAAGTACGCGGCCAATGCCATGCTCGCGACGCGCATCTCGTTCATGAACGAGATGGCGAATCTCGCCGACCGCGTGGGCGCCGACATCGAGTCGGTGCGCCGCGGCATCGGCTCCGATCCGCGCATCGGCTATCACTTTCTTTACGCGGGCTGCGGCTACGGCGGCTCCTGCTTCCCGAAGGACGTGCAGGCGCTAATCCGCACGGCCGCCGAGTCGGGCCAGCACCTGCGCATCCTGGAAGCGGTCGAGGACGTGAACCACGGCCAGAAGGACGTGCTCGTCGACAAGATCGTGAAGTCGATGGGCGCGGACCTCACGGGCAAGCACTTCGCGGTCTGGGGTCTCGCCTTCAAGCCGAACACCGACGACATGCGCGAGGCGCCGAGCCGCCGCCTGATCGCCGAGCTGCTCGCGCGTGGCGCGACGGTCTCAGCCTACGATCCGGTGGCCACCGACGAAGCGCGGCGCGTGTTCGCGCTCGATCTCGCCAACGCGCCGGATCAGCACGCGCGCCTCTCCTTCGCGGCGAGCCAGGACGACACGCTCGCGGGCGCGGATGCGCTCGTGATCGTCACCGAATGGACGGCATTCAAGGCCCCCGACTTCGAGTATCTGAAAGAGGAGCTGAAGGCGCCGCGCATCTTCGACGGACGCAATCTTTATGAACCGAACGCACTTCGAAATGCGGGGATCGAGTACTACGGCATTGGGCGGCCTGTTTCGACGTTCGACTCATTTACTGAGGCTTGACGCCATGTCGAACGTTAATGGCACACTGCGGCGGAGTGTGCTGATCAATATGGTTGGCCGCTATAGTAATATCGTCATTCAATTGATTGTGACGGCAGTACTGGCACGTGTATTAAGTCCCAAGGAATTCGGCTTGATGGCGGTGGTGGGTGTCATCGCGGTCTTTCTGTCATTTCTTAGCGAAATGGGTTTGGGGCCGGCGGTGGTTCAGTTTGACGAACTGCTATCGAAGCAACTTGCGGGTTTATTTTGGCTTACGGTAGTCGTTGGGGGATGTGCTGGTCTGGCTCTATCATTGAGTGGTCCCCTGATCTCTAATTTTTACGGGGACGGAATTTATTCGAGCATTGCGAACGGAATTGCCGTTAATGTCGCATTCTCATGCTGGGCCATTGTTCCGCTTGCACTTCTGAGAAGGCGAAAACGCTTCCACACCATCGCACGTATAGAAGTTGTCGCGGCGGCTTTTTCCGGCATTTGCGCAGTGTGGTCGGCCTTGCACGGTGGCGGTGTTGGTGCGTTGGTCCTCAAAGGCACTAGCAACGCTTTCTTTATTTTTCTGTTTAGTGTAGTCCTTGCAAAGCCACCATTTTGTGAGCCTACGTTATTACGGATGGGGCACGTTTTTTCTTATTCCGGGTATCAATTTCTTTTTAATTTTTTTAATTATTTCACGCGTAACGCGGATAAATTATTGATTGGGAAGTATCTTGGATCAATTCCGCTGGGTCTCTATGATATGTCTTATCGGTTGATGTTGATGCCGATATCGAATTTGACGCACGTAATCACCCCGGCAATACAGCCTGTGTATGCTGAATACGCCAAGAATCCAGTGATTATTTTCGAATCGTATCAGAAGCTCGTCAGAATATTGGCGATAGGGGGAGGGTTCGTAGGGGCTATGTGTCTGGGGTGTGCCCCCGAGATCATTCTACTGAGCTACGGAAAGCAATGGGCAGCTGCTGTCCCTGTGTTCTCAATATTTAGCCTTTCTATTACAGTTCAGGTGATTTTATCGTCAACGGGATCGGTATTTCAGGCATTGGGAAAGACCAAATTGTTATTTGTGACGGGTGTTTTCTCCACTGTTACGACTGTCTCAGCCATTGTTGTCGGAATTTTTATTGGTGATCTGAGGGTGCTTGCATCGATGGTGGTCGCCAGTTTTTTCATTAATTTCATACAAGGATTTTATGTCTTGACGAAATTCGGGTTTGAGCGAGCAACCTATGATCTGTTTTTTCCCAGTATGCGCACGCTTGTCGGTGTGGCGGTCATGAGTATCATCGCAATAGGACTGCGTGAGCAATTTCCGCCTATTTCAAGTGAAGTTCTGGTCCGATTTATTGGGAAGGCAGGGGTGATTGGCGGTCTCTATTTTGTGATGATCTGTATATCGGGTGATGCAACATTCATTCGTGGGGCCGTTGCGTTGCGGTCACGAAGGCTCGCTAAGTAATTGGTCGTATGGTACATGCACAACTGCTTTGTCTATGGCGAAGTGATAGTTGATTTCTCGAATTCTGGATTCTCGACGGCGTCGATCGCACGCAAGAAAGTGATCGGTTTAAAATGGACATGAAGATTCGACGTTTTTGCGCTTATATATTCAATAAAGTCCGAAATCAATTGGACAGGCTGATGCCAATCTATGTAAATTCAAAATATTCGCTTCGGATATGGCTGAAGTCACAAGAGCACGATCTCCCAGGAAAGTTGATTATCAGTCTTACGTCCTATCCACCTCGATTTCGAACTTTGCATCTGACAATAAAAAGCTTGTTAGTGCAACGCGTGCGGCCGGACATCATCGAATTATGGGTCGCAGAAAATGATTACCCAATGCTGCCATGTGACGTCACTAAATTGATGAAGGACGGTCTCGTTATTCGTCAGTGTAAAGATCTGCGTTCCTATAAGAAAATTATTCCACGATTGCAGTTCTCCCAGTGTGATTGGGTTGTCATAGCTGACGACGACTTATATTATTGGTCTACGTGGCTGAAGGAGTTGACCGATGCAGTGAACCCTGACAGGCTGGAGGTAATTTGCTCGCGTTGCCATCGGATCAAGTTTGAACATAAATTCATTCCCGCACCGTACATCAGCTGGGATTTCGATGTTCTTAGTCCTTCAGGCAATGATGTGATTTTTCCTACCGGCGTCGGAGGCGTACTTTACCCGCCAGGCTCCTTTTATAAGGACGTCTGTAATCACAATCTATTTATGCGGCTTTGCCCAACTGGCGATGATATTTGGCTCTTCTGGATGGCCGCCATCAATGGGGCAACTTTCAGAAGATCTGCGGCTCGCCATAGGCAGATCGTGTGGGCGGGGAGCCAAGAATGTGCATTGTTCAAGCAGAATGCGGTGTTTGACAATCAGAATGATCGGCAAATTTCCGCCATGATGAAAGAATATGGATGGCCAATCGCCGTTGCGGCGATAACGGTCGACTCACAGACAACCAGAGGATTAGTGAGCGGGGCGTAGGTGTACAGTTTCAGTGATTCATTACCGAACTGCGACGGATCATTGATGAAAGGCTTACACGTGGTCCGGAGAAGTTAGAGTACTCCCCTCACATCCCCGGCACCATCTCCGGCGGATGCTGCTTAAGCTGCTTCCTGGCCTCACGAAACTCAGGAAAAATCGACTCCACGGTCTGCCAGAACCGCGGACTATGGTTCATCTCGCGCAAATGCGCGAGCTCATGCGCCACAACATAGTCCACTACCGAAAGCGGAAAATGAATCAACCGCCAGTTGAGCCTGATCCGCCCTTCACTCGAACAACTCCCCCACCGCGTCATAGCCGAAGAAAGCGCATAAGACCGAAACGTAACGCCAAGCTTGGCAGCATAAACCGCAAGCCGTTCCCCAAAAACCCGCGTAGCCTCTCCCTGAAGCCACCCAGTCACGCGGTCCTTGATCTGCTGCGCATCCGCATGCAGCGGCAGCGGCAACGCCAGCACGCGCGTCTCCTGATCAAACGCCAGCACAGCAGCCCCAAGCCTCACCCGCAGCGGCTTCCCGAGAAAAGGCAACTCCGCACCATCCCCCCATTCCACACGCGGCAACGCGCGCTGTTCAACCCGCGTCTGCCACTCAATCAGCTTCGCAAAGATCCATCTCTGCTTCTCAGCAATCGCAGTTTCAATATCCGCAATCGTCACCCACCGAGGCGCCGTAATCGTGAGCCCGGTCCCATCGATAGCAAACCCGATCGACTTGCGCGAAGACCGCTTGAGCCGATATTGCAGCGTGCGCGCCCCCAGCTCGAGCGTGCGCAGCCGCGACCCATCAGGCGCAAGCGGCCCAGAGGGCGCCTTGAAAGGCGACTGCGTGTGAGAAGGAGCCGCAGAAAACGGCAACGAAGGCGAGGGCGTACCACTCGTCGCCGGCTCCGCAAAGAGCGGCAAATCGAGTTGCCCGTTATCGAGCGCCGCAGTAGGGCGCGGCGGAGGTGACTTCTGCATCGTCAGTCTTGTTGCGGGATTGCGCGCGTGGCGCGCTCGGCCGGCTTACCGCTGGAGCGTCAAACACTCGCGGCGTCCGCCGAAGCGCCGTCCGTCTCGCGATAGGCGTCCGGATCGATGCGCCGCATTTCGGCCTCGATCCATTGCTCCACACGCGTATTCACCTGGTCGGGCGTGAGTCCGGTTGTCTCGATCGGCTTGCCGATCGACACCGTGACTATACCCGGATACTTGATGAACGAGTTACGGGGCCAGACGTGTCCCGCATTGTGCGCGATCGGCACGACGGGCGCACCGGTGGAAATCGCAAAGCGCGCGCCGCCGGTCTTGTACTTGCCCTGCTTGCCCACCGGCGTGCGCGTGCCTTCGGGGAACATGATGACCCACGCGCCTTCGGCCATGCGCGCCTTGCCCTGGCGTATCACGGAGGCGAACGCGTACTTGCCTTCCTTACGGTCGATGTGAACCATCTTCAGCATGCCCAGCGCCCAGCCGAAGAATGGCACGAACAGCAGTTCGCGCTTGAAGACATAGCACATCGGCCGCGGCATCAGCGCGGGAAACGCGAGCGTTTCCCAGGCCGACTGGTGCTTCGAGAGCAGCACGGCCGGTCCGTTGGGCAGGTTCTCCCAGCCTTCAATGCGGTAGCGGATGCCGTTGAGCCAGCGCGCGACGAACAGGGTCGAGCGGCACCAGCCCACGGCCATCCAGTAGCGCCGCGCGGCGTTCATGAACGGGAACGCGATGAAGCACGCCGTCGCGTAAGGGATCGTGTAGACGATCAGATAGATGAACAGCAGCAGGGAGCGGATGAAGCGCATCGATTGGGACCGTTCGGAGGGCAGGGCGGCAGTGGGCCAGTGCGGTGTCAAGCCGGCTCGTTCGCGAGGAAGTCGAGCACGAACGCGCGCAGGTCGGCGTGCACTTTCGTGCCTTCGGGCAGGCCGCCCGCTGCACGCGTCTTCTCGCCCTTGCCCGTTAGCACGAGGTGCGTGGGAAAGCCAAGCACCGCGCCCGCTTCCAGGTCGCGCAGCGAATCGCCAACCACGGGCGTATCGGCGGGCTCGATCTCGAAGCGGTCGGCGATCATCTTGAGCATGCCGGGCTTGGGCTTGCGGCAGTCGCAATGATCTTGCGCGGTGTGCGGGCAGAAGAACACGGCGTCGATGCGCCCGCCCACCGCGGCGGCCTGGCGTTGCATCTTCGCGTGCATTTCGTTGAGCGCCGTCGTGTCGAACAGGCCCCGGCCGATGCCGGACTGGTTCGTCGCGATGGCCACACGATAGCCCGCCTGGTTAAGGCGAGCGATCGCTTCGAGGCTGCCCGGAAGCGCGATCCATTCGTCGGCCGACTTGATGAACGCGTCGGAATCGACGTTGATCACGCCGTCGCGGTCGAGGATCACGAGTTTGCGGCTGGTGCTGGTCGGCATGGCGTCGTGTTCAGTTGAGGGTCACGACGGTCATCACGCGGCGAGGCGCGAGATGTCGGCCACGCTGTTCATCTGGCGATGCAGCGCCCTGAGCAGCGCGAGGCGGTTCGCACGCAGCGCCGGGTCTTCAGCGTTCACCATCACGTCGTTGAAGAACGTGTCGACGGTTTCGCGCAGCGCCGCGAGCGCCGTGAGCGCGCCCGTGTACTCGCGCGCGGCCAGTTGCGTCTGCACGCGCGGCGTGACCTGTTCGAGCTGCGCGAAGAGGGCCTTTTCCGCGTTTTCCACGAAGAGGGCGCTCTGCACGCCTGCGTCTTCCACACCCTCGGACTTCTTGAGGATGTTCGAGATGCGCTTGTTGGCCGCCGCGAGCGAGGCCGCTTCTTCGAGCGCCGCGAATTCGCGCACGGCGTCGAGTCGCGCGACGATGTCGTCGAGGCGCGTGGGGTTCATCGCGAGCACCGCGTCGATTTCCTGCGCCGCGTAGCCGCGTTCGCGCAGCAGGCCGCGCAAGCGGTCCATGCAGAATTCGTAGATCGCTTGCGTCGATTCCGTCACCGCTTCGATGCCGGCAAATTGCGAGTACGTGGTGCGCAGCAGTTCGACGAGGTCGAGCGGCAGTTGCTTTTCGACCAGGATGCGCAGCACGCCCAGCGCGTGACGGCGCAGCGCGAACGGGTCCTTTTCGCCGGTCGGCGCGAGGCCGATGCCCCAGATGCCCACGAGCGTTTCGAGCTTGTCCGCGAGCGCGACGATCGTGCCTGTGGCCGTGCCCGGCAACGTGTCGCCGGAGAAGCGCGGCTGGTAGTGCTCGGTGCACGCGAGCGCCACTTCTTCCGACTCGCCGTCGTGGCGCGCGTAGTAGGTGCCCATCGTGCCTTGCAGCTCGGGGAACTCGCCCACCATGTCGGTCAGCAGGTCGGCCTTGGCGAGGCGCGCGCCGCGTTCGGCGAGCGCGATGTTGGCGCCGCACATCAAGGCGATGGCGCCCGCGAGCGCTTCGAGGCGCTCCACGCGCAGCAACTGCGAGCCGAGCTTGTTGTGATAGACCACGTTCGCGAGCAGCGGTACGCGGTCGGCCAGCGGCTTCTTCTTGTCCTGCTCGAAGAAGAACTTGGCGTCTGCGAGACGCGGGCGCACGACGCGCTCGTTGCCTTCCACGATCTCGCCCGGCGTCTCGGTCTCGATGTTCGAGACGATCAGGAAGCGCGAGCGCAGGCGGCCTGCGTCGTCGGTGAGCGCGAAGTATTTCTGGTTCGTCTGCATCGTGAGGATCAGGCATTCCTGCGGCACTTGCAGGAATTCGTCCTCGAACTTGCACGCGTAGACGACCGGCCATTCGACGAGCGAATTCACTTCGTCGAGCAGCGCTTCGGGCATCACGACCTTGTCGTCGCCGGCCTGTTCGATGAGCTGTTCGCGGATGGCTTCGCGGCGGTCCGCGTAGCTCGCGATCACGTGGCCTTTGTGCTGCAGCGTGTGCGCGTAGTCGTCGGCGCGCGTGATGGCGACCGGGCCGTGCGAGAGGAAGCGGTGGCCGCGCGTGGTGTCGCCGGCGTCGATGCCGAATGCCGTCACGGGCACGATCTGGTCGCCGTGCAGGACCGTCAGGCGGTGCACGGGGCGCACGAACTGCACGTTGCTGCCGTCCGGGCGCTGGTACGTCATGACCTTCGGGATCGGCAGCTTGGCGAGCGCTTCGTCGAGCACGGCCTGCAGGCCGTCGGCGAGCGTGGCGCCCGGCGCCGAGTAGCGCAGGAAGAACGCTTCGTTCTTGCCATCGCTGGCGCGTTCGAGGTCGCTCACGGGGAAGTCGGGGAAGCCGAGCGCCGCGAGCTTCTTCGCGAGCGGCGCGGTGGGCTGGCCGTTGGCGTCGAGCGCGACCGAGACGGGCAGCACTTTTTCGCGCACCTGCTTTTCGGGCGCGACGCTGCGCACGTTCTTGATCGTCACGGCGAGGCGGCGCGGCGTGGCGAAGCGTTCGAACGAGAGGTCGCCTTCGATCAGGTCGCGCGCGGCGAGGCGCTGCGCGATGCCTTCGGCGAACGCGTCGCCAAGGCGCGCGAGGGCCTTCGGCGGCAATTCCTCGGTCAGCAGTTCAACGAGGAGAGTGGCGTGATGAGCTTGGGTCATTGTTCTGGAGATCCGGTCATTCCTCGTCGAACTTGCGTTCGACCTTCAGCGGCGGCGCCCAGGCGGGCATCGCGGCGTCCTGTTCGTCGGTGGTCAGGCCCGGCACGCCGTGCACCGGATTGCCGAGCATCGGGAAGCCGAGCTTCTCGCGCGATTCGTAGTACGACTTCGCCACGTCGCGCGAGAGCGCGCGAATGCGGCCGATGTACGCCGCGCGCTCCGTCACGGAGATCGCGCCGCGCGCGTCGAGCAGGTTGAACGTGTGGCCGGCCTTGAGCACGAGCTCGTAGGCGGGCAGTGCGAGCTGCAGGTCGATCATGCGCTTCGCTTCGCCCTCGTACGCGTTGAAGAACGTGAACAGCAGGTCGACGTTCGCGTGCTCGAAGTTGTACGTGGATTGCTCGACTTCGTTCTGGTGGTAGACGTCGCCGTAGGTGAGGCGGCGCAGCTCGGGGCCGTTCGGGCCTTCCTCTTCCCACTCGGTCCAGACGAGGTCGTAGACGTTCTCGACCTTCTGCAGGTACATCGCGAGGCGTTCGAGACCGTAGGTGATTTCGCCGAGCACCGGTTTGCAGTCGATGCCGCCCACCTGCTGGAAGTAGGTGAACTGCGTGACTTCCATGCCGTTCAGCCAGACTTCCCAGCCGAGGCCCCAGGCGCCGAGCGTGGGGTTCTCCCAGTCGTCTTCCACGAAGCGCACGTCATTCTGCTTCAGGTCGAAGCCGAGCGCCTCGAGCGAGCCGAGGTACAGGTCGAGGATGTTCTCCGGAGCCGGCTTGAGCACCACCTGGTACTGGTAGTAGTGCTGCAGGCGGTTCGGGTTCTCGCCGTAGCGGCCGTCTTTCGGGCGGCGCGAGGGCTGCACGTAGGCCGCGCGCCACGGCTCGGGGCCGATCGCGCGCAGGAAGGTGTGGACGTGCGAGGTGCCGGCGCCGACTTCCATGTCGATCGGCTGGAGCAGCGCGCAGCCCTGCTTGTCCCAGTAAGACTGGAGCGTCAGGATGATTTGCTGAAACGTGAGCATGTGTGCCTGCAGTGTCTTTTAGGGCGAAAGGCGTGGGCTGCGGCGGCGAGGGCGGCCACGCGCGGCCGGGTGTGGCTTTCGGCGCGTGGCGGCGTCCCTTGCGTGCTGCGGTCCCGGCCCCCGGTCAGGAGGGGCGGCCCGGTGCTAAAACCTTGAATTTTACCGGATTGGCGGGGCGTTGAGACCGCTGCGGGGTTCCGGGGGAATTTCTGTGTTGACGCTGCGCCGCAGCGGCATCGATTGCCGGTGCCGTAACGAAGTCGCGGCAGCCACGCGAGGGGCCGCCGCTTCGCGTGTCGTCACGCCTTCTTGCGCCCCAGCCGGGACGGCCCGAACGCAAAGCCGAGCGCCAGCAACAGCAGCGATACGGCGATCACGATGTCGTTGCCGCTCCTCACATAGGGCGTGAAGCCTTGCGTGCCTTCCACGCGCACGTCGAGCGAGCCCACGGTGAAGCTGGGCAGGCGTGCGATGACGTTGCCGTGCGCGTCGATGGCGGCGGTGGCGCCCGTGTTGGTCGCGCGCAGCATCGGCCGGCCGGTTTCGAGCGAGCGCATGCGCGCGATCTGCAGATGCTGGTCGAGCGCGATGGTGTCGCCGAACCAGGCGAGGTTCGTCGAGTTGATGAGGATGCCCGGCGAGGTCGGGCTCTCGCGCACGGTGCGCGCGATTTCCTCGCCGAAGATGTCCTCGTAGCAGATATCGACGGCCACCGGCTGGTTGTGCACGAGAAACGGCGGCTGCACGGGGGCGCCGCGCGCGAAGTCGCCGAGCGGGATGTTCATGAGGTTCACGAACCAGCGGAAGCCCCAGGGCACGAATTCGCCGAAGGGCACGAGGTGGTGCTTGTCGTAGCGGTACAGGCCGTTGTGCCCCGGCGTGATGCCGAACAGGCTGTTGGTGTAGTCGACCACGCGGCCGTCCGGCGTGATGGTGCCGCCCACGGCGCCGAACAGGATTGACGTGCCGGTGCCGTCGGCGAATGCGCGGACGTCGCGGCCGAACTTTTCGGGGATTTCCTGCATGAGCACGGGAATTGCGGTCTCGGGCGTGACGACGAGGTCGGCGGGCTTTTCGGTGATGAGCTTCTGGAATTCGGCGAGCGAGTCCACGAGGCCGGATTCGGAGAACTTCATGTCCTGCTTCACATTGCCTTGCAGGAGGCGCACGTTCAGCGGCGTGTTTTCGGGGTGCGTCCAGTTGACGAGCGGCAGCAGCAAGCCCGCGGCGATCACCGCAATGGCGGCCACGACAGGCGTAGCGATCCCGCCGCGCGGCGCGCCGCCGGTCGCAGGCGCGAGCGCATCCGCACGCGTTTTGCGCACCTGCACGAGCGCCTGCACGGCCAGCGCCGCGACGAGCGCGAGCACCCAGCCCACGCCATAAACACCGACGATCGGCGCAAATCCGGCGAGCGGCCCGTCCACCTGCGCGTAGCCGCTGGAAAGCCACGGGAAGCCGGTGAAGACATAGCCGCGCGCCCATTCGCCGAGCGCCCATGCGCTCGCGAATGCGAAGGCGCCGTGCCATGTCGGCGAAAACGGCAGCGTGCCGTTGCTCACGCGTGCGTTGCTCGCGTGGCCCGCGCAGAACGACCAGACGAACGCGGCAAGCGCCGAATAGAGGCCCAGGTAGAGCGAAAAGAGCACGACCGCTGCGCCCGCGAGCACGGCGGGCATGCCGCCGTAGAAGTGCATGCTCACGTAGAGCCACCAGATGCCGCTCACGAAGTTGCCGAAGCCGAATGCCCAGCCGGTGAAGAGCGCGCTCTTCCAGCCCGTGGTGCGCGTGAGCCAGAAGTAAAAGCCCGCGAAGATCGCGATTTCGAGCCAGCCGCCGTGCGGCGTGGGGGCGAACGAGAGCGTGTTGAGGGCGCCCAATGCGGCCGCGGCGAGGTAATGCCATGCGGGCAGGGCGCGGCGCGCCGCAGTGTCGCTTTTGCCGGCGGAGGCGGTGTCAGCGGTGCGCGCGCCGTTGCGCGCGCGGGAATCGATCGGTTCAGCCATGAATGTGCTTGGGCGCTGCAGTCCGACTGCAGGGGCGCTCGGGGCGCGGGTTGCAAAACGTTCGCAGCACGCGCCGTGCGTGCAGCGAGCGCAACGATAGCATTTTCGCGCGTCGGCAATGTGTGGCGTCGGGGTGGTCGATTGGGGACCGATCACACGCGGCTCGCGCTATGCGCGCCACAAGGTAAAACGCCGGCCCAGGGCCGGCGTCGTCCGAAGCGCGTAGCGCACCGATAGCGCTTAAAGCGCTAAAAGCGCGCGATATCAGGTCCCCGGCGGCTGCAACGCGGCTTCGCGCTGGCCCGCGAGCGGATCGCGGCGCACGAGCAGCATGTGCACCTGGCGCGCGTCGGCGCGCAGCACCTCGAAGATCAGGTCGTCGATGCGCACTTTTTCGCCGCGATGCGGCACGTGCCCGAAATGGTGCGTGACGAACCCGCCGATGGTATCGACTTCATCGTCCGAGTAATGGGTGCCGAACGCGTCGTTGAACTGCTCGATCTCGGTGAGCGCGCGCACGCGGAAGCGCCCGTCGGGCGAGGCGATGATGTTGCCGCTTTCCTCGTCGAAGTCGTACTCGTCCTCGATGTCGCCGACGATCTGCTCGAGCACGTCCTCGATCGTGATGAGGCCGGCCACGCCGCCGTATTCGTCCACGACGATGGCAATGTGATTGCGGTTCTGGCGAAAGTCGTGCAGCAGCACGTTCAGGCGCTTGGACTCGGGGATGAACACGGCCGGGCGCAGCATGCCGCGCACGTCGAATTCCTCTTCGGCGTAGTAGCGCAGCAGGTCTTTCGCGAGCAGCACGCCAATCACGTTGTCGCGGTTGCCTTCGTAGACGGGATAGCGCGAGTGCGCCTTGTCCAGCACGAACGGGATGAACTGGTCGGGGGTCTCGGCGATGTTGATCGCATCCATCTGGGCGCGCGGCACCATGATGTCGCGCGCGCAGAGCTCGGACACCTGAAATACGCCCTCGATCATCGAAAGCGAATCGGCGTCGATCAGATTGCGCGCGTGCGCGTCCTGGAGGATTTCGAGAAGCTCGCTGCGCGAGTCGGGCTCGGGCGAGATGAAGTCGGTCAGCCGCTCGAGGAGGGAGCGCTTTTCCTGCGGTTTGTCGGTTTGTCGTCGACTGGGATAAGAGTCGTTCATGGTGGTGCGCCCTGGGCCTCTTGAGGGCTGGGCGCGCTGTTGCGGATAGGAAAGGATACAACATGCGTGTGGCGCGCCTGTGTAGGGCATGCCCGCAGATCAATCCTAACCTGGATGCTGGGTAGCCGCGCGGTCGAGAAAACCCGGTGACCGCCGCTTCCATGCCGCTTTCACGCCGCGCGCAGGCCGGCGTCATCGCGCACGCGTCCATGGCGCTTGCCCTATTTCGCGCGAATCCATGGTGTCGGATTGGATCGATTCCGCGCTCCACTTTGACTGGCGTCATTTCCTGAGTGGTGTTTGACAATCTCCTTTCAGTGATGGCGCTCTAATTCGCCTCTTGGTGCGGGACGCAATCGTCCTGCGTGTCGATGGCCGGACTAGCGGTCCGGTTCAAGAGCGAATGGAGACTCATTGTGCAAGTGTTATCGAAACAGCGTACGAAGCGGTGGGCGGCATGGCTCGTGCCGCCGCTGCTCGTCATTTTGTCCGGCTGCGCGACCGAAGCGTCGCGCACGCTGGCCGTCCCTGCAGTGGCGGTGGCGAGCACACCCTACGCGGGCAAGCCCGTGCCGGTTGCGGTCGGCAAGTTCGACAACCGTTCGAGCTACATGCGCGGCATTTTCACGGACGGCATCGACCGTCTGGGCGGCCAGGCCAAAACCATCCTGATCACGGCGCTCCAGCAGAGCGGGCGCTTTAACGTGCTCGACCGCGACAACCTCGATGAGATCCGCCAGGAGGCCGGCTTCACGAAGCAGGCGCAGGCGGTGAAGGGCGCCCGCTACATACTCACCGGCGATGTGACCGAGTTCGGCCGCAAGGAAGTCGGCGACCAGCAGCTGTTCGGCATCCTTGGGCGCGGCAAGAGCCAGGTCGCTTACGCGAAGGTGAGCCTCAACGTGGTCGATACGCTGAGCTCGGAAGTCGTGGCTTCGGCGCAGGGCGCGGGCGAGTACAGCTTGTCGAACCGCGAGGTGATCGGTTTTGGCGGTACCGCGAGCTATGACTCGACGCTCAACGGCAAGGTGCTCGACCTCGCGATCCAGGAGGCCGTCAATCGCCTCGCCGAACGCGTCGACGCGGGCGCGCTGGCCGCCGTGAAGTGACGGCGGCGCAGATCAACACGGTTAGAACGAGAGACCAACACATGATGAAAACCACGAATACGCGGCGGCGTGCCGGTGTGCCGCTCGGCGTCGCTTTGGCCGTCGCCGGCGCGCTGCTTGCGGGCTGCGCGACGCGCTCGCAACCCACGCTCTATCAATGGGACGCCTATCAGCCGCAGGTCTACGCGTACCTGAAAGGGCAGGCGAGCCCCGAGGAGCAGATCGGCGCACTTGAACAGGCGCTCCAGCAGATTCGCGCGAAGGGCAACCGGCCGCCGCCCGGCTTCCACGCTCACCTTGGCGCGCTCTACGCGAGCGTCGGCAAGGGCCAGCAGGCGCAGCAGGAGCTGCTTGCGGAGAAGGAGGCCTTCCCCGAATCGTCCGCATACATGGACTTCTTGCTGAAAAACCTTTCGAAGTAGGCGACTGAACATGCTCAATTTTTCGTTTCTCAAATGCGTGCCGGTGCTCGTGCTGGCCGCCTTGCTCGCGGCATGCGCGGGGCCGCAGAAGCAAACCACCGACTACACCGCGTTCAAGAGCGCAAAGCCGAAATCGATTCTCGTGCTGCCGCCGCTGAACGAGACCGCCGATGTGAACGCCACGAATGGCATGCTCTCGCAGATGACGATGCCGCTCGCGGAGTCCGGCTACTACGTGCTGCCCGTTGCCGAAGTGGCCGAGACGTTCCGCCAGAACGGCATGACGATGCCCGCCGACATCCAGGCCACGTCGCCGAAGAAACTGCGTGAGATCTTCGGCGCCGATGCGGCGCTCTATACGAAGGTGACGCAGTACGGTGCCGTGTATCAGGTGGTGGATGCCAACACGATCGTGGCGGCATCGGCCAGGCTCGTCAGCCTCGATAGCGGCGACGTGCTCTGGCAAGGCGCAGCGAGCGCCAACGGCAAGGAATTGGGCAACGTCGACTTTGGCGGGGGCAGCCTCGTCGGCATGCTGGTGCAAGCGGCGGTCAAGCAGGTCGCGCATTCGCTTTCCGACGAGAGCCAGAAGGTGGCCGGCCTGACGAGCCAGAAGCTGCTCTCGGCGGGGCCGCCGAACGGACTTCTGTACGGTCCGCATTCGCCGAAGTACGGCAGCGATTGAGCTGCCTGCGTGATGCGTGTGTTGCGCGTGAAGTGGGGTAGCGTGCGCGCGATCGCGCAGAGGGCGAGCGTGGCGCTCGCCTGACTCACGCGCAGCGCGCGAGCAGCCGCTCCAGCGCCCGGTCGGGCATGCCGCTCTCGCGCAAGGCCTCCACGGTGCGCCGCACGTAGTCGAGCGTCGTGCCGTAGCGGCCCTCGGCGCAGCCGAACACGGTGCGCACCGTGTTTTCATCGAGCTTGCCCGTGTAAGTGGGCACATCGCGGCGCATGACGAAGGCGAGTGCCGCGACGCGCCGGCCGTCGGCGAGCGCGCAGGGCAGCCAGGCGGGCCGATACGATCCCATCGGCATTTCACGGCGCCAGAGCGCTTCCAGATGCGGCATGACGCCATCGGCGGCCAGCCGAAAGGCCACGCCGGCGCATGAGCCGCCACGGTCGAGCGCGAGCACGAGGCCCGGCTGCTCGGGCGTGCCGCGATTCACGCGCGACCACAAATACAGCCCGCGGTGGTAGCCGTGCACGCGAGAGCGCACGTTTTCGACGGTCGGCAGGCCAGGGTTCCAGATCAGCGAGCCATAGCCGAACAGCCAGATGTCGCTCGTGCGGTCCCATTGCTGGAGCGTGCAGTCGAGCGACGCGCGCAGTTCGTCTTCGCTGAGCAGGCGCGGCTCGCCAAGCGAGGGCGGATAGCCGGGGCAAGGCAGCGCCGTGCTGGCGCGGGACACCGGCTCGGCGGGCTTGCCGCCCGTGGACAAGGGCGTCTCGCCGGAGGCTGCGGCAGGCTCGCCGCCAGAGGGCGCACCGCCAGAGGGCGCACCGCCATCCATCAGCGGGTCGGAAACATCACCGGAATCGTTCGCGCGCTTGTCGTTCATATCGGACGTGGCAGGGCGGGCAAGACCAGCCGAGGCCTTACTTGTACGGATCGGGAAAGCCGAGCGAGTTGAGGACTTCGGTCTCGATGCCTTCCATCTCTTCGGCTTCGGCGTTGTCCTCGTGATCGTAGCCTTGCGCGTGCAGCGTGCCGTGCACGAGCAGGTGCGCGTAGTGCGCCGAAAGCGGCTTGCCCTGTTCGGCGGCTTCCTTCTCCACCACCGGGCAGCAGAGGATCAGGTCGCCCGTCACGGGGTCGTCCTCGCTCTCGGCGTAGGCGAAGGTGAGGACGTTGGTTGCGTAGTCTTTGCCGCGATACTGGCGGTTGAGCGTGCGGCCTTCTTCGGCGTCGACGAAGCGCACGGTCAGCTCGGCATCGGCGAAGAGGGCGGCCTTCACCCACGCCGCCACGGTCGCCCGTGGCAGCGCGGCCTTGTGCTCGGGAAACGCCTTCGCGGCGGGGAACTGCAGGTTCAGTTTGAGTTTCGGTGCGCGGGGCATGGTGCGTGGTGGCGTGTCGTCTCGGGCGTGTGCGTCAGCGCGCGTCGCCGTTGCCTTCGTCCTTCTTCGAGTGCGCGTCGTAGGCCTCGACGATACGCGCGACGAGCGGATGGCGCACGACGTCCGCGCTCGTGAAGCGCGTGAGCGCGATGCCGCGCACGTTGGCGAGCACCTGCTGCGCCTCGATCAGCCCGCTCTTGTGGCCGCGCGGCAGGTCCACCTGGGTGGTGTCGCCGGTCACGACGGCCTTCGAGCCGAAGCCGATACGCGTCAAGAACATCTTCATCTGCTCGGGCGTGGTGTTCTGCGCCTCGTCGAGGATGATGAACGCGTGATTGAGCGTGCGTCCGCGCATGTAGGCGAGCGGCGCAATCTCGATCATCTGGCGCTCGAACATCTTCGCGGTCTTGTCGAAGCCGAGCAGGTCGTAGAGCGCGTCATACAAAGGACGCAGATACGGGTCCACCTTCTGCGCGAGATCGCCCGGCAGGAAGCCGAGGCGCTCGCCCGCTTCCACGGCCGGACGCGTGAGCACGATGCGCTTGACCTGGTCGCGCTCGAGCGCGTCCACGGCGCAGGCCACGGCGAGATAGGTCTTGCCCGTGCCCGCCGGCCCGATGCCGAAGGTCACGTCGTGCGAGATGATCTGCTTGAGGTACTCGCGCTGTGCCGGCGTGCGGCCACGCAGGTCGGCGCGGCGCGTGTAGAGCTTCGGACCGAGCTCCTCGACGTCGACGCCTTCGCGCGCCGGCTCGTCGAACGGGTGATCGGGGTCGCCTCGGAAGCGCGGGTCGATCTCCGTGGCGTCGTTGACGCCGTTCGCCCGCAGCCCGCCGTTGCCGCTCGCGCGCGCATCGTTGGCGGGGTGTCCCGCGAAGCTACCGGGATGGCGCGCTTCGACCAGCGCGAGCTGGATGTCGTCGACGGAAAGCGGATCGCGTGCCTGGTTGTAGAAGTTTTCGAGCGCGGCGAGCGCGAGTTTCGCGCCACGTCCGCGAATCGAGATGCGATGGCCGCGCCGTGCGAGGGTCACGTCGAGCGCCTGTTCGATCTGCCGCAGGTTTTCGTCGAGCGGGCCGCAGAGATTGGCGAGCCGCGCGTTGTCGTCGCGCGGCGCGGTGAATTCCAGATGCTGCTGATTGGGCTTCAAGGTATCAGTGAACTCCGTTCAGGCGCTGATCAGTGCGTGAGCGCCGAAGTGTCCTCGTGCGCGAGCACGAGCTCGCCGCGCAGCGAGTGCGGGTAGGCGTGGTTGATCTTCACGTCGATCATCTGGCCGATCAGGCGTGCGTGCGAGGCGAGCGGCGCTGGGAAGTTCACGACGCGGTTGTTCTCGGTGCGGCCCGAGAGCTCGCTCGGGTCCTTGCGCGACGGGCCTTCCACCAGAATGCGCTCGACCCGGCCGAGCATCGACTGGCTGATGCGCTGCACGTTCTCTTCGATCGTGGCCTGCAGGTGCTGCAGGCGTTTGAGCTTGACCTCGCGCGACGTGTCGTCGTGCAGATTCGCAGCCGGCGTGCCGGGGCGCGGGCTATAGATGAACGAGAAGCTCGTGTCGTACTTCATCTCCTCGACGAGCGCCATGGTCTTCTCGAAGTCCTCTTCGGTCTCGCCGGGGAAGCCCACGATGATGTCCGTGGAGAGCGACAGGTCGGGGCGAATCGCGCGCAGCTTGCGGATGACCGACTTGTATTCGAGCACGGTATAGCCGCGCTTCATGGCCATCAGCACGCGGTCCGAGCCGTGCTGCACGGGCAGGTGCAGATGGCTCACGAGCTTGGGTACCTTCGCATAGGCGTCGATCAGGCGCTGCGTGAATTCCTTCGGATGCGAAGTGGTGTAGCGGATGCGCTCGATGCCGGGGATGTCGGCGACGTATTCGATCAGCGTGGCGAAATCTGCGATGTCTTGGACGCCTTGCGTGAGTGCGCCGCGATAGGCATTGACGTTCTGGCCGAGCAGCGTGACTTCGCGCACGCCCTGGTCGGCGAGGCCGGCGACTTCCGTGAGCACGTCGTCGAGCGGGCGCGAGACTTCCTCGCCGCGCGTATAAGGCACGACGCAATAGCTGCAGTACTTCGAGCAGCCTTCCATGATCGAGACGAATGCGCTCGGGCCTTCCACGCGCGCGGGCGGCAGGTGGTCGAACTTCTCGATTTCGGGGAACGTGATGTCGACCTGCGCGCGGCCCGAGGCGCGGCGCGCGTCGATCATCTGCGGCAGGCGGTGCAGGGTTTGCGGACCGAACACGAGGTCGACGTAGGGCGCGCGCTGCACGATGGCCGCGCCTTCCTGGCTCGCCACGCAGCCACCCACGCCGATCAGCAGGTTCGGGTTCGCTTCCTTCAGTTCGCGCACGCGGCCGAGGTCGGAGAACACCTTCTCCTGGGCCTTTTCGCGCACCGAGCAGGTGTTGAAGAGGATGACGTCCGCGTCTTCGGGGGTATCGGTCTTCACGAGGCCTTCAGCGGCGCCGAGTACGTCGACCATCTTGTCGGAGTCGTACTCATTCATCTGGCAGCCAAAGGTCTTTACATAAACTTTCTTGGTCATCGGGGTCGCCGTTCGCAGTGGTTTACCTGGGGGCGTCGTCCGGTTGATGCACACGTGCACTTCGGGACTACGGTGATAAAAAGAGGGCTGAAACAGGGGCCGGGCCGCGCGGGCCGTGGCGCACCCAATAGGGGCGATTCGCGTGCTTTTGCGTATTTTTGCCGCCAGTTTGCGGCGCGAATCGTCATTCAGCGCAATCCAGCATTATAGCCTTATGCGCCGACGCGGTTGGGTCGACGGTTGGGCCCTCGCGCTGCCCGCGGCGCGTTGCGGCGCGGCTCTCCGGGCACCGCATCGTCGGTGCAGGGCACGAGCGCATCGAGCTCGCCGGCGGTCTGCGCGAAGCGCCCGGTCAGGAACTCGAGCAGCGCCCGCACGCGCGGCGCGAGAAAGCGGTTGCGGTGGTAGAGCGCGTGCAGCGGCGCGTCCGGGTAGCTCCAGTCCGGCATGACGATCTTCAGGCGCCCGGCGCGCAGGTCGTCGGCCACGTCCCAGATCGATTTCACAGCGAGGCCGTAGCCGCACAGCGCCCATTGGCGCGCGACCGCGCCGTCGGTGGTTTCGAGCGCGTCTTCCAACGGCACCGTGTAAGTCTCGGTTTGCCCATCGCGCGTGAAGCTCCATTCGTTCACCGGCCCGGCCACTGAGCTGATCACGATGCAATCGAATCGGGCCAGATCGCCGGGCTCGTGCGGGACGCCCTTGCTTGCGAGGTACGCGGGCGAGGCGCAGAGCACGCGCCGGTTCGGCGCGAGCGGCCGCGCCACGAGCGAGCTGTCGGCCGGCGTGCCGAAGCGGATCGCGAGATCGATGTCATCGAGCACGAGATTCGAAATGGTGTCGGTGAGCGTCAGCGCGAAGCACACTTCGGGGTAGAGCGCCCGGAATTCGTCGAGCCATTTCATCAGCAGATTGCGGCCGAAGTCCGAAGTCGCCGAGATGCGCAACTTCCCGCGCACTGCGTTCTGGCCCTCCTGCAGCGCGGCCTTGGCGTCGTCGAGCGAGCGCAAGGCGTGCTCGCTGCAGGTCAGATAGAGGCGGCCTTCGTCCGTCAGCCGCAGCTGGCGGGTCGTGCGCTCGAACAGGCGCGCATGCAGCTCCGCCTCGAGCCGCGCGAGCCGGGCGCTCGCGGCCGCGGGCGTGAGCCCGAGCTTGCGGCCTGCGGCCGAGAGGCTGCCGAGCCGCGCCGCCTCCACGAAGAGGCGCACGTCGCCGAGATTGTCCATGGCGATTATTCGATCACAATTGAAAATGCTTCAAATGCTACGCCAATTATCAAATTGACGAGTGGCCGCGACAATGCGTGTGTTTTCCTGGGCAACGCTGGATTGACGCCGCACCGACGCCGGACCACCTCGTGCGGCGCGCGCCATGCGAACCCAGGCTGCCATTCGGAGATTTCGATGCCCCTTCCCTTGCTCGCGCTGGCGATCAGCGCGTTTGCCATCGGCACCACAGAGTTCCTGATCATGGGCCTCTTGCCTGACGTCGCGCGCGATCTGAGCGTGACGATTCCCGCCGCGGGCCTGCTCGTGTCGGGCTACGCGCTCGGCGTCGCGGTCGGTGCGCCGCTGCTCGCCGTGCTCACGAGCCGCATGCCGCGCAAGCTCGCGCTGCAGTTGCTGATGGGCGTGTTCATCGTCGGCAACGTGATGTGCGCGATCGCCGGCAACTACACGCTGCTGATGGTCGCGCGCGTCGTGGCTTCGTTCGCGCACGGCTCGTTCTTCGGCATCGGCGCCGTGGTGGCGGCCTCGCTCGTGCCGCAGGAGAAGCGCGCGAGCGCCATCGCCATGATGTTCACGGGCCTCACGCTCGCCACCGTGCTTGGCGTGCCGTTCGGCACGGCCGTCGGCCAGCAGTTCGGCTGGCGCGTCGCGTTCTGGATCGTGAGCGGGCTGGGCGTGGTTTCGCTGATCGGCGTGACGGCGCTGGTGCCGAACCGCCACGACACCGCGCCCGCGAGCCTCGGCCACGAAGTGCGCGTGCTGCGCGACCCGCAAGTGTGGCTCGCGCTTGGCATGACGGTGCTCGGCTTTGGCGGCGTATTCGTCGTGTTCACCTATATCGCGCCGATTCTCGAGCAGGTGAGCGGTTTCTCGCCGCGCGGCGTCACGCTGATGCTCGTGCTGTTCGGCGCGGGCCTCACGCTCGGCAACACGCTTGGCGGCAAGCTCGCGGACCGCGCGCTCATGCCTTCGCTGATGGGCATACTCGCGGCGCTCGCCGTGGTCATGGCGATCTTCACGAAGACGAGCCACGCGAGCGTGCCCGCAGCGATCACCGTGTTCGTGTGGGGCATCGCCGCGTTCGCCACCGTGCCGCCGCTGCAGATGCGTGTGGTCGCGAAGGCGTCTGCGGCGCCCAACCTCGCATCGACGCTGAACATCGGCGCGTTCAACATGGGCAATGCGATGGGCGCCTGGCTCGGTGGCCTCGCGATCACGCACGGCATCGCGCTCGCGGCGCTGCCATGGGTGGCCGCGGCCGTCGCGATTGCAGCACTCATCCTCACGTGGGCGGCGGCGCGCCTGGACGCGCGCAAGGCGCCGCTGCGCGCCGCGGGCATGGCTGTGCGGCAGGACGCCTGCTGAGCGGCAGAGCGAGGCCGCGGCCATCCGCGCGTGGCCGTAGCCATCCCGCACGCGGCGGCGGCTGGGCGCGCCCGGCGTGCGCATATATCGCCACGACGCAAAAGCATTCCCGAAATCGCGCTCTGCAATGCTGATAACAGTGTGAAGATAACTTCGTTGGGCGTGGCCGGACGCGATGCTAGTCTTGCCTCCATTCAAGCACTTGCGCCGGTTCACGGCGCGTCTGGGAGGCATGCCATGCATTCAACGCTCGCGCTCGTGAGGGACGCGCAGGCCGATCGTCCGGTCACGTATCGGAGTGCGAATCATCTCGCCGATGATCGACAGGTCGTCGATCCGCATATCGATCGCAGAACTGACGAACGGGATGAGCAGGATCTCGCCGCCCATGCGTCCGCGGGTTCGAACGGCGCCGCGCGCGCCGACGGTCCTTTCGATGCGCTCGAATATCTCGTCGGCGTGAACCTGGCGCGCCTGCGTGCCGAACGCCAGCTCTCGCTCGACGCGCTCGCCCGTGCATCGGGCGTCTCGCGTGCGATGCTCGCGCAAGTGGAGTCCGCGCGCAGCGTGCCGTCGATCAAGGTGCTCTGCAAGGTGGCGGCGGCGCTCAAGGTGTCGGTGTCGGCGTTCTTGCGGCGGCATGCGGTGAGCGGCTTCGAGCATCTGCCTGCCGAGCGCGCGTCGCGCCGCGTGAGCGCCGACGGACGCTACTCGGCGCGCGCGCTCTATCCCGAGGACGGTCCCGCCGCCGCCGAGTTTCACGAGTTGCGCATCGCGCCGCTGCACACCGAGCCGGGCACGCGCCGCGCGCCGGGGACGACCGTGAACCTCGTGGTGAGCGAAGGCACGCTCGAAGTGAGCGTGCATGACCGGCGCCAGTTGCTCGCGACGGGCGATGCGATCGTGTTCGACGCGGACCAGCCGCACAGCCTGCGCAATCCCGGCGACACCGAGGCGCGCGTCTTTCGCGTGACGCTGAACGCCGAAACGCCGCCGCGCTGGGATGCGCCGCTGCCGGGCGGCGCACCGGCGGTCGCGCCCGCTCAGGTTGAATGAGTGCGATGTTGCGCACTGCGGCATACGCCGCGCGTTTCACAGTGGCGGCTCGCACGCACCTACCCACGGCGCGCTCGGGCATCTCGCCGTGCACAAGACATGGCGCGCGGCGGCTGGCTACGGTTTTTTTTCCGCGCTGCACGATGGCGCGCTCTGTTGTATCCTTTGCCGGCCGGGTCAACCGGTAATCAGTGCGTCTTCAGGGCGGGGTGAAATTCCCCACCGGCGGTATGCCGGCCGCGCCGCAAGGCAAGGCCGACGAGCCCGCGAGCGCCTGCGCAGCGTTTTTCGCGCAGGGTCAGCAGATCTGGTGCGATGCCAGAGCCGACGGTCATAGTCCGGATGGAAGAAGATGTGCAGATGGTCATGTTTGCCCATCCGCCGCGGCTTTTCAGCCCGCGCCGGCCTGCGCGCGACGCCCTGGCGTCGTGTTCCGGCGGCGCGCGTCCGATGCCGCGCGCCGGGGATTCCTGTCTGTTTGCAATGCCCTGAAACGTTTTTCGCCCAACTCTTGCGAGGAGCGTTTCACATGTCCTTTACCCGCAATGCTGTATCTGTCGAGCCGCTGCTCGACGCCATCGACGATCTTCCCCTGCTCGACACCGAACCGGTGCCGCCCCGCATTGCCGCCGCGCTGCAGGCCATGCGCGAAGGCCGTCCGGTCGTGCTGCAGGACGACCACGACCGCGAAGACGAAGCCGATCTCGTGCTGGCCGCCGAGCGCATCACGCCCGAGACGATGGCGCTGTTCATCCGCGAATGCAGCGGGATCGTGTGCCTGTGCCTGTCCGACGAGAAGGTGCGCGCGCTCGAGCTGCCGCCGATGGTTCCGCATAACGAAAGCCGCAATCGCACCGCGTTCACGGTGTCGATCGAGGCGCGCGACGGCGTGAGCACCGGTGTGTCCGCTGCCGACCGCGTGACGACGATCCGCGCGGCCATCGCCCCGAACGCGAAGCCCGCCGACATCGTGCGCCCCGGCCACGTGTTCCCGCTGCGCGCGCAGCCGGGCGGGGTGCTGGCGCGCCGCGGCCATACCGAAGGCACCGTCGATCTGGCCGTGCTCGCGGGCCTCGCGCCTGCCGGCGTGCTGTGCGAGCTGATGAATCCGGATGGCACGATGGCGCGCGGCCAGCAGGTCGACGATTTCGCGAAACTGCACAACCTGCCGATGCTGACGATCGCCGAGCTGGTGGCGTTCCGCGAGTCGCTTGCGCTGGCGCGCGAGCGCTGCGCCGAGCTGGCGTGAGGCGGACGGCGCCGCTGGCCGGGAATGCGCTTTGGCGCGTTGGCCGGCACACCGCTAGCATCACCGTTGTCATGACGGCGCGTCGGCCAGCACACCGCTAGCATCACCGTTGTCATGACGGCGCGTCGGCCAGCACACCGCTAACATCACCGTTGTCATGACGGCGCGTCGGCCAGCACACCGCTAGCATCACCGTTGTCATGACGGCGCGTCGGCTAGCACACCGCTAACATCACCATTGTCATGACGGCGCGTGGCCTTGCGGCTCACGCGCCACTTGTCGTTCTGCGCGCTCAAACGCCGGCGAGGGGTAACGCGTGGTTACGCCTTACAGTTACGGCCGCAGTTACTGCCACGGTTACGATCGCAGTTACGGCGGCGCTTACGACTGTTGATCGCCGAATTCGCCGCGCACGCCGGCCTCGACGAGCGCAGGCAACTCATCCATGTGCTTCATGATGCGCGTGATACCCATCTCGCGCAGCACGTCGGCATAGCCCGACGGGATATGGCTCGCGCCGACGAAGGCGATCGTCTTCATGCCCGCCGCGCGCGCGGCGTTCAGGCCCGAAAGGCTGTCCTCGACGACGAGGCAGCGCGCCGGCTCCACGCCGAGCGCCGAGGCCGCGTGCAGATAGATGTCCGGATAGGGCTTGGGCCGCTCGACCTGCTCGGCGCTGAAGATGCGCTCGCCGAAGATCGCGTCGAGCCCGGCGCGCCGCACCGAAGCGTGCACGCGCGTGAGCCGGCTGTTCGAGACCACGGCGGCCGGCAGCGTGACCTGACGCAGCGCGTCGCGCACGCCGTTGATCGGGCACACCGATTCGGCGATGGCGACTTCGCAGTTGTGATCGATCGTCTCGAGAAAATGCTCGGGCAGGGTCAGATTGAAGCGTGCCGCGACATCGGCGAGAAAACGCGAGGTCTGCTGGCCGAAGGCGGTCGCCACGGCGGCGCGGAAGTCGACACCGGGAAAGGTGCGGCTGAGCGTATCGAAGAGGACGTGGTCGGCAATGACTTCACTGTCGACGAGTACGCCGTCGCAGTCGCAGATGAGATGGTCGATCATGCGCAAGACGAAAGTGCGGGAGGCTGGATGGCCAGGCCAGGCGGCGAGGCCGCGTGAGCCGGCAAGGCGGGAAGGTTGAAAACGCCATGATACGTGCTTTTGCAGGGGCCGGACGACGGGCGTGGCGACCCTCTTATCGGGGCTCGCGGCGGGTGGGCGCGTGCACGGCCAGGACGCGCCATGGCGCTTTGGCCGTACGGCCAGGGTGTGGCGCGCGCCGCGCGATGCGACAATAGCCTGCATGATCGAAACCGCCCGAAACCCGTGGATCAAGGGCATCGAGGGCAATGAGGACAAGGGGAACGCTATGCGTGGACTTGCGATGATCGGCGCAGCGGTGCTGGCCGCCGCGTGTGCCGGATGCGCCAATACATCGGGGCTCATCGGCGGCTGGCGCGCGCCGCCGTTCGCTCAGTTGCAGCAGACGTGCGGCCAGCCGACCGACTACGGCGCCGACACGCAGGCCGTCTATTCGGCGGTCTATGACGCCTGGGTGGCCACCCGCCACGGCAAGCTGCCCCAGGCGCAGTTCTGCAGCTTCCAGACGGGTCTCGCGCAACAATACGCCGCCCACGGCGCGCTCGCAGACGCGCAGGGGCGCAACCAATGGGTGACGTATCTCAACGAGCAGCGCGCCCAGGCGCTCTCCTGGCGCGCATCGGCCGATTCGACCCTGCGCGGCGGTTGAGCGCAGCAGGGCGAGGCGGGTAGAACCGGAATCGACTGAGAGCATTCACGCGCCGGGCCGGGCAGGGCAAGCGCCCCGCGCCGCGCATCCTCTGGATGCTCGGGCGCGGAAAAAAATGGTCACGCGGGCATGAAGCGCGCGGGTCCGCGTGACCATGCACTGCAGGCGAACGTCTACAGCCGTGCGCCTGCATCGGGGAAGGTCTCGACAAACCACGCTGGCGGACGGTTCCCGCGTCCGCGCGGGTCGAGAAAAATTAGCGAAGCATCAGCAGGGGAATCAGGCCGGCGCGTGAGAACCGCCTGCCCGTCCCGTTATGAAAATCGTTTGATGGCGCGCAACGCGGAGTCGCCGATTTCTGTAAGTCGCCATTGCTGGAGGCCGGAAGCGAGCCGCTCCAGTTGGACGAGCTGTCGTTCGAGGAGGGCGTCGAGTTCTTCGCGTTCCATGTCGATCTGGTTAGGGGCGTCCTTCACTAGCAGCAGGGTGGCGAATTCATGCGGACTCAGCATCGTTCTCTCCATGTTGCCGCATCAGAGGTCGTGCATCGCGGCCCGCGGGGCGGCGTGACGACAATCATGCGGTGGGCGTGAGCGAAAGCCTGCAACAGCGCGCGAGGTGCCGGATGTGCGGTCCTTTGGCTGTCATGCGTCACGGCAAGTGGCGACAAACAGTCCAAACGGCATCCAGCCCGGATCGGCGCCGGGGAACTGGAGTGTAGTCAACCGCCCTGCGTTGTACAAACCACACCCCGAAAATATTCTGTTTGACATTCCGTGCCCGCCGCGGCGGTCGTGCCGTGCGCGCAAATCCTTGATTTCACTTCAAGTTCTTGCCGCAGCGCGCAATGCCCAGACTGGCGGATTCGATTCCGGTGCAAATCCGCGCAGGGTTCTCCGATCGCACGGGGCCGCAATCGTGCCCCATCAGTTCGTGCATGTGCGGGGCCGTCAAGCGGGTAGCGTGGAGGTATTCCTCGGTTCCGGGGCGGCCGCGGGTGTAATGGCGCACGATGTCGCGCGTGCGTTTGCCGCGAGCGCGCGTTCACAGACGCGTCGCGGGGCATGCCGGGCCCGCCGGATGCGGCTTTGCGGGGATCGGGTATGCGCAGGCGCGGCGGAATGCGCCTTGCGTGAAGCGGTCGATGCCTCTGCCGCGATGCCCATGAGTGCCGGATGAAGGCATGACAATGCGCTCGCAGGCGCCTTACAAGTTGACTCTTCCCGGAACTGCGGCAAGCGGGATCGGTCTGTGCTCTCAGACTGCAGCTTCGCGAAACAACAGCTAAGATGAAGTAATCACGGCTGGTACCTTTCACTACGCGGCGGGAACGCAAGACCGGGTCGCCAAACCGGTGGCGTGCCGCGCACAGAGCTACCGCTTTGGAGCACGACAGAATGCGCAACGACATTGAACCTGGCCATGTGATGCCCTGGCGCATCGAAGATATCGACCTTACGCGGATTGACCGTCAGCGTGCCCGAGCCAACGAAGACCTGCTGCTGCTGCTCTGTGCGTCCTCGTTCATTGAAAGCGGCTCGGACCTTTACACGAGCAACCTCAGTGTCTTCTTCAATGGCGATCCCGAAGTCTCCGAGTGGCTCAACAACGAATGGGAGCACGAGGAACTTCAGCATGGCCGCGCGCTGAAGACCTACATCCAGTACGTGTGGCCCGAATTCGACTGGGACACGGCCTTCCAGAATTTCTTCGAAGAGTATTCGAAGACCTGTTCGTTCGAGGAGTTCGAGCGCACGCGGGCGCTCGAAATGGTCGCGCGCTGCGTGGTGGAGACGGGCACGGCTACGCTCTATCGCGCGATTGGCGAATGCTCGGACGAGCCGGTGCTCAAGGAAATCACCGACAACATCCGCAGCGACGAAGTGCGCCACTACAAGCACTTTTTCCGCTACTTCAAGAAGTACAACCAGGTCGAAGGGCACGGGCGTCTCGCCGTGCTCGGTGCGCTCACGCGTCGCGTGATGGAGATCAAGAACGAGGATTCGGAGATCGCATTGCGTCACGTGTTCGCGATTCGCTATCCCGACCGTGTGAAGGATCACGCCTACAACCGCGAGCTCACGGCGCGCGTGAACAAGCTCGTGCGCCACAATCTTTCCGCCGATATGTGCGTGAAGATGCTGCTCAAGCCGCTCGACATTCCCGCGAAGATTCAGCCGAGCGTGCACTATCCGCTCGCGAAGATCACGCAGCACGTGTTCTTCCGCTGAATTACGCCCCATGCACGCGCCAGTAGGCGCATCTTGCCAGGCAGAAAACACAAAGGCCCGCTAGGAAGCGGGCCTTTGTACTTGCACTTGCGCGAGGCATCGCTCGCGCGGCGCCAATGTCGATTAACGGTCGCGCTGGCCGTTGCCGTCACGGCGCGAGCCGCCCGGACGGCCGCCGAGCAGTGCGCCCGGATTCGATTGGGGCTTGCGCTGCGGACGGCCCAGCGCGCTTTCGTGCGACACGCCGCGCTGGCTTTCGCGGCGCGTGTGTTCGGCGCGGCCGCCCTGTGCGCCGTGATTCGCGCCTTGCTGCTTCACCGGCTTGGCCGTGCGCACGCCGTTCGGCGCGGCGGGCTTGGCCGGGCGCTGGCCGCCGTTGTTGCCGACGCCGTTGCCGCCGCTGTTTTGGCGATTGCCACCCCCGTTGGCCGACTGCGCGCGGTTGCCCTCACGGCCACCTTCGCGATTGCCGCCACGCGAGTCGCGTGCCTGTGCAGGCTTGGCTGCCGCAGCACTGCCCCCATTACCTGCCGCGCCGCGTCCCTGACCTTGCCCCTGACGCTGCCCGCGCCCTTGCTGCTGGCCACGGCGCAGGATCGGCTCGGGCTTCGCGTTCGGGTCCGGCTCGAAGCCCGCAATGACCTCTTGCGGCACCGGGCGCTTGATGAGCCTTTCGATGTCTTTCAGAAGCTGATGCTCGTCCACGCAGACGAGCGACACCGCTTCGCCCGTCGCGCCCGCGCGGCCCGTGCGGCCGATGCGGTGCACGTAGTCCTCGGGCACGTTCGGCAGGTCGAAGTTGACCACGTGCGGCAGCTGGTCGATGTCGATGCCGCGCGCCGCGATGTCGGTGGCCACGAGCACCTGCAACGTGCCGTCCTTGAATTCGCTCAAGGCGCGCGTGCGGGCCGACTGGCTCTTGTTGCCGTGGATCGCGAGCGCGCTGATGCCGTCCTTGGTGAGCTGCTCGGCGAGACGGTTCGCACCGTGCTTGGTGCGCGTGAACACGAGCACCTGGAACCAGTTGTGCTGGCGGATCAGATGCGTGAGCAACTCGCGCTTGCGGTCGCGATCGACGGGGTAGACCTTCTGCGCGACCGTTTCCGCCGTGGTATTGCGTCGCGCGACTTCGATGAGCGCGGGCGAGTCGAGCAGGCTGTCGGCGAGCGCCTTGATTTCGTCGGCGAAGGTGGCCGAGAAGAGCAGGTTCTGGCGCTTCGGCGGCAGCTTCGCGAGCACGCGCTTGATGTCGTGGATGAAGCCCATGTCGAGCATGCGGTCGGCTTCGTCGAGCACGAGGATCTCGATATGCGAGAGATCGATGGTCTTTTGCTGCATGTGATCGAGCAGGCGGCCCGGCGTCGCGACCACGATGTCCACGCCGCGCTTGAGGGCGTCGATCTGCGGATTGATGCCCACGCCGCCGAACATCACCGTCGATTTCAGCTTCAGATACTTGCCGTAGGCACGCACGCTTTCCTCGACCTGGGCGGCCAGCTCGCGCGTGGGCGTGAGAATGAGCGCGCGCACGACGCGTTTGGCCGTAGCGGCCGGCGGCATGTCGGTCAGACGCTGCAGGATGGGCAGCGTGAAGCCAGCGGTCTTGCCGGTGCCGGTCTGGGCGCCGGCGAGCAGGTCGCCGCCGTTCAGCACGGCGGGAATGGCTTGCGACTGGATGGGCGTGGGAGTGGTGTAGCCAAGCTCGTTGACAGCACGGACCAGCGGTTCGGACAAGCCGAGAGAATCGAAAGACATAAAGACCTGTTGTATTGCAGTGGCGCGAGCGGCGCGGCGCTGCCGGTTACGGCGCGCCGCGGGCGCTGCGGATGCGCCCGCTCGCGTTCATTCGGACGGCGCGCCAGTGCGCGCGCCGCGTGTCGACGGTCTATGCAGACCCGCCGGCTGGCGTAAAGTTGCATCGCGCGGCCGCGGACACTGCGGCCGCCGCGCGATGGTCTTCGCATTTGCTTCGTGCGCCTGGCTCGCCCGGTGGCTGACCGGGGTTGCCTTGGGGTTGCACCCCGGGGTTGCCCGATGTGGCCCCGGCGGGGTGCATCAAGCGACGTAGCCCGCGACGCTCACGAATTGACAGACGCTCCCGGCGAGCACGAACAGGTGCCAGATACCATGTCCGTGCCGGATGCGTTCGTCGTTGACGAAAAAATAAATGCCGACGCTATAGACGATGCCGCCTGCCAGCAGCCACGCCGTGCCGGCGGCCGGCAGCGCCCCGATGAGCGGCTTGACCGCGACCAGCGCGAGCCAGCCCATCACCACGTAGAGCACCATCGAAAGCACGCGCGTGCGGCGCCCGAGCGTGAGCTCCTGGACAATGCCGAGTGCGGCAAGCCCCCAGCTCACGCCGAAGAGCGACCAGCCCCACGGCCCGCGCAGCGTGACGAGCGAGAATGGAGTATAGCTGCCCGCGATCAGCAGATAGATCGCGGCATGATCGCACTTCTGCAGCACGGCCTTCACGCGCGGCCCGCGCACGCCGTGATACAGCGTGGAGACGGTGTACAGCGCGCACAACATCGCGCCGTAGACGGCAAAGCTCACGACCTTGTACGCGTCGTGATCGAGCGCCCCGAGTGTGACGAGCGATACCAGCCCTGCGACCGACAGCAACGCGCCCACGAGGTGCGTAATGCTGTTCAGACGCTCACCCGCGTTCATGACGACAACTCCTTGTTCTTCTTGCTCCAGCAATAGCGAAGGGCGCAGCCGGCGGTGCTTTGCCGGCTGCGCCCTTGTCAGGCAGACGCCACTATAGCAGTAACGACCAGCCAGGGCCGCCGTAAGCGCTAAAGCGCTAACGGCGGCCGCCGGCTCTGCATGGGACAGGAGTAAGCGCTAAAGCGCTAACTCCGGTCGACACAAACGCGCGTCAGTCGAGCGGCGCGGAGCGCAGATCGGCCACCTGTTGCGGGGACACCGGCGTGCCCTTGTTGCCCCACGTCATGCGGATGAACGTCACGACCGCCGCCACCTCCTGGTTGGACAGCGCTTGTGCGAACGGCGGCATGCCGTACGGGCGCGGATTGCCCTGCGTGCTGGGCGGATAGCCGCCGTTGAGCACCATACGGATCGGATTCACAGCCGATTTCATCTGGATCGACTGATTGTTCGCGAGCGGCGGGAAGTTCGGCGGCATGCCGAGGCCGTTTTCCGCGTGGCACTTTGCACACTGGTCATGGTAGATCTTCTGACCTTGCTGTAAGAGTTCGCCTCCGAACGCTTCGGATGTTTCCATCTGCATCTGCTCAGGCGCTTCCTTCTTTTGCGGAATCGTCTTCAGATACGTCGCCATCGCCTGGATATCGTCTTCCGAGAGATATTGCAGACTGTTATGAATGACGTCCGCCATCGGGCCGAACACCGCGCCGCGTTCCGAGACGCCGGTCTTCAGCAGGCTCGAAATGTCCTTGATGTCCCAGTCGCCGAGGCCGCCTTCACTCGAGGTGAGCGAGGGCGCGTACCAGTTCTGCAGCGGGATCAGGCCACCCGCGAACGCCGACGAGTTGACCGGCCCGCCCATCATGTTGATCGACGTGTGGCACATGGCGCAGTGGCCGAGGCCCTCGACCAGATATGCGCCGCGGTTCCACTCGACCGATTTGGTCGGGTCGGGCTTGTACTCGCCTTCACGGAAGAACAGCGTGCGCCAGCCGATCAGCAGATTGCGGTTGTTGAACGGGAACTTGAGCTCGTGCGGGCGGCTCGGCGCGTTCACCGGCGGCACCGAGCGCAGGTACGCGTAGATCGCGTCCGAGTCGGCGCGCGAGACCTTCGTGTAGCTCGTGAACGGGAAGGCCGGATAGAGCAGGCTGCCGTCCTTCGAGCGGCCCGTGTGCATGGCGCGATAGAAGTCGTCGGCGCTCCACTTGCCGATGCCGTACTGGTCGTCGGGCGTGATGTTCGGCGTATAGAGCGTGCCGAACGGCGTCGCCATCGGCAGGCCGCCCGCGAAGAGCTGGCCGCCGCGCACGGTATGGCAGGCGACGCAGTCGCCTGCGCGCGCGAGATACTCGCCCTTCTTGATGAGATCGGACTGATCGACGGGCGTGGCCGCCTGCGCCGAGCTGTTGCGCAGATAGTCGTTGCCGGTCCACAGCACCGGCACGAGCGCGGCGAGGGCGGTGACGACGACTGCGGAAAGTGCGAACAGGGACTTGCGGTTCATATGGCTGTCTCCCCCGGCGCCTTATTGCGGTTCGCTGCCGCAAGCAAGCGGCGTCTTCAACGAGCCAGCCGCTGCCGGCACGGGATTTTGCGGCGCGCTTTGCGTCGAGAGCCAGGCCGCGACCGCGTTCACGTCATCGTCCGTGAGGCGCGTGGCGACCTCATGCATGCAATCGGGCGCCTTGGCGTGGCGCGAGCCCGAGCGCCAGGCGCCGATCTGCGCGCTGATGTAGTCCGCATGCAGGCCGACGAGACCCGGAATGGCCGGCTGCATGCCCGTGAGCTTCATGCCGTGGCAGGCCGCGCACGCGGGCACCTGCCGCGCCGGGTCGCCGTGCAGCACGATCTCGCGGCCGTGCGCGAGCGTGCTGTCACCGACCGTCGGCTTCGAAGGCGGCGGATAGGGCGGCCGCTGCTGCGAGAAGTACGTCGCGATCTCTTGCAGGTAGTCGTCGGAGAGATAGGTGACCAGGTAATTCATCGGAGGGTACTTGCGGCGGCCCTCGCGAAAATTCATCAACTGGTTGTACAGGTACTCCGCCGGTTTGCCGGCGAGGCGCGGGAAGTAGTCGTTGTCGGTCCCCTGGCCGTGCGAGCCGTGACATGCGGTGCAGCCCTGGACGCGCGATTCTATCGTGTCGGGGGCTTTGGGCTGTGGGGTCTGGGCGGACGCTGCGCTGAACATTCCGGTCGTGCCGAACAGCAATGCGGCCAAGAGCGGCGCGGCGAGCGGAATGAGCGGTCTGGAGATACGTCTTGGGGACACGCGTGACTCCATTCTTTATCGTGGACCTGACCAGGCTTCGAACGACCCGGCTTGTAGGCTGCGCGCGATGAAAGCCGTAGACCGTGCGCGCTGCGGCGACGCAGCCGATTCTATCATCGCGGCCTGATAGTGACCATTTGCCACACGTGTCACGCAGCCGCCTGCGCGGACACGATTGCGGCAGAGGGTCGCAACGTCGCCGGTTATGATTCTGCACCTGTTGGCCGATCCGTGACTCGGGATTGACCCTGCTTGCGCGTTACTGCATGCCATGCGCATCGACGGTGCTGGACGCGCGTTGAAAGTGTATGCGAAGCGCCGTTGAACCGATCGCTACGATGGCTATCGAAGCAGGCACGTCTTGAAACGGCGCGCACGCGGGCACGCAGGCGCGATTTCGTCACGGTTGCGTCATGCAATGGCGTCGAGCCTGCGCCATTGCGCCAACGTTGATATCGATTCCACCTTGTTTTCTTGTTGTTTCCTTGCCACTCGTCTCGATGACTCCAATTGCACTTTCCCTTTCGATGCTGCAGGCACGCGCCGCAGACTTCGCCCCGCTCCTCGTCCGTCATGAACGCAAGGAGGACGCGCTCCGATGAAAGCTGACTGGCTGTGGATCGGGCAGGTCGCGATGGCCGCCCTCGTGAACATCGCCTACGCGTTTGCACTGGGCTCGACGCTCTATGGCGCGTGGCTCGAGAAGGACGCGCGCAGTGCGGTCGCGCCTGCGCGGCCCGCGTGGCTGCGCGCGCAAATATCGCTGCGGGCGGCCTCGCTCGTGCTCGTGATTGCACTCGCAATCTGGCTGTTGTACGAAAGCGCGTCGATCAGCGGGGGGACCTTGCCTGACGCATTCGGCGTCGTGCCGACGGTGCTCGCGCAAACCCACGTGGGTCACGCATGGAGCGTTGCGTTCGCGGGCGCGCTGGTGGTGCTTATCACGGCGCTGATGCAGGCCAGCCCGCTGCGCGACGGCGTGCTGTGGCTCGCGCTCATCGCCATCGCCGCCGGGCGCGCGGGACTCGGCCATGCCGCCGACGCCGGATTCGCCTCCGCGGCGCTCGGCCTGCACACGCTGCACGTGCTGAGCGCGAGCGCATGGAGCGGCATCGTGATGGCGGGCGGCCTGGCCGTGCTGCCGGCGCTGGGTGCATCGACGGCGCGCGGCGTGTTGATCCGCACGGCGGGGCAGGTTTCGAACGTGGCGCTCTTCGCCGTGGGGCTCGTGCTCGCGACGGGCGTGTTCAATGCCGTGCGCGGCACCGGCGGCTCGTTCGAAGCGCTCGCAACGAGCGCGTGGGGCCACGTGCTGATCGCCAAGCTCGCGCTCGTGGTGCTGGCCATGCTGCTGGGCGGCTTCAACCGCATGGTGGCGATGCCCGAGCTGCGTCGCGCCGCGTCGACGGGCGCAGCGCGCCGCTTCGTCAACGTGCTGCATCTCGAAGCGCTGGTGATGATGGCCGTGCTCATCGTCGCGGCCGTGCTCGGGCACAGCGTGCCGGGCTATGTGTTGCAGGGCTGAAACGTCGGGCGAGGTTCAGGTATCGATACGCGCCTGTGTATCGGGCACGCGCCGGCGCATTGCTCGCGCGTTGGCGCGCAGCGATGCCGTGCGCTGGCGCAGCGTCACTCGTAGCCGAGCCGATGACTGAGTATGGGCGAGAAGAAGAGGGCGATGGCACAGCCGATGCCCTTGCCCTCGAGCTCGGCGAGCGCGAGCACCGACGAAGGATGCGCGATCAGGTCGATGAGCTGCGGCGCGCACCACAGGACCGCGACGCCGATGAAGCTCTGCTCGACAACGAGGATGCGCCAGCCGCGGGTGCACGCGACGGCGGCCACGATCACGCGCAACAGGCCAAAGACAACCAGGGCGCCGACGGCGGCCTGTTCGCGGATCAGATAGTCGGGGAGCATCGCTTCCATGGGGTTCCCTGCGGCGGGGTAGGGGTCTCGCAGGGAATTCAGCAAGGAGCAGGCCAGAGAGGGCCAGGTCGCGCCGCACGTTGCGTGCGGGCAGTGCGCGAAGGGCGCCGGCGCCTTGCGCGGCGAGCCTTCGCAGGCGCTTTCGCTATGTGCGAAAGCGCCATAAGCGGCAACGGCTCGAAGGCGGTGTGCGGCTGTCGGGCCGTAAAGAGGCCTCAAACGTTACGGCGCTGAAACGCGACGCCGTCAGGGCGTCACGTAACGCGCATGGCACGACTGCAAGCGCGTCTGATTCCCGGGAGCGCCGGGGGGCATGCAACTCGGTGCCGCTTTCTCGATCACGCTGATGAATTCGATCGCTTCGAGATCACCACTCGGCGACGCTGCCGTCCTCGTGACGCCACACCGGATTGCGCCAGCGATGCCCCGTCTTCACCATCTCGCGCACCTTCTCCTCATTGACCTCGATACCGAGGCCAGGGCCCTGCGGAATCGACACGAAGCCGTCTTCGTACTTGAAGACCTCGGGGTTCCGGATGTAGTCGAGCAGATCGTTGCCCTTGTTGTAGTGAATCCCGAGGCTCTGTTCCTGGATGAACGCGTTGTAGCTCACCGCATCGATCTGCAGGCAGGTTGCGAGCGCGATGGGCCCGAGCGGACAGTGCAGCGCAAGCGCGACGTCGTAGGCCTCGGCCATGGCGGCGATCTTGCGGCACTCGGTGATGCCGCCCGCGTGCGAGGCATCGGGCTGGATGATGTCGACATAGCCGCCCGCGAGGATGTGCTTGAAGTCCCAGCGCGAATAGAGACGCTCGCCCAGCGCGATCGGCGTGCTCGTCTGGTTGACGATGTCGCGCAGCGCCTCGACGTTCTCCGAGAGCACCGGCTCCTCGATGAACATCAGCTTGTACGGATCGAGCTCCTTCGCGAGCACCTTGGCCATCGGCTTGTGCACGCGGCCATGAAAGTCCACGCCGATGCCCACGTTAGGACCCACGGCCTCACGCACCGCCGCGACGTTGTTGATGACGCCTTGAACCTTGTCGAAGGTATCGATGATCTGCAGCTCTTCGGAGCCGTTCATCTTGACGGCCTTGAAGCCGCGCTCGACCACGGCGCGCGCGTTGTTCGCGACGTCGCTCGGACGGTCACCGCCGATCCACGAATAGACCTTGATCTTCTCGCGCACCTGGCCGCCGAGCAGCGCATGCACGGGCACGCCATGATGCTTGCCCTTGATGTCCCAGAGCGCCTGGTCGACGCCCGCGATCGCGCTCATCGAAATCGGGCCGCCGCGATAGAAGCCCGCGCGGTACATCACCTGCCAATGGTCTTCGATGAGCAGCGGGTCCTTGCCGACCAGATAGTCGGCGAGCTCGTCGACGGCGGCTGCAACCGTGTGCGCGCGGCCTTCGACAACAGGCTCGCCCCAGCCGATGATCCCCTCGTCCGTTTCGATCTTGAGAAAGAGCCAGCGGGGCGGCACGACGAAGGTTTCGAGCCGGGTGATTTTCATGCGGTGTCTCCTTTTCGATGAAGCATCAGGTCGAGGAGCCCATGCTACTGCAAAAATCGCCTTTAAGTGCTATTAATAGTATTATTTCGCGAAAGCTCCCAGTATCTGGGCTTTGACGACTTTGGCGACGGACATCACACCCGGGAGAACGGCGATTCAGCGCGATCTGCATGGCACGGTGGCATTCGAACTCGGCAGCGCGATCCTGCGCGGCGACTACGCGCCCGCCGAAATACTGCCCCGCGAGGCCGAACTCATGGCGGCCTTCGACGTGAGCCGCACCGTGTTGCGCGAGGCGTTGCGCACGCTCACTTCGAAGGGGCTCGTGGAATCGCGGCCGAAGGTGGGCACGCGGGTGCGCGAGCGCGCGGCGTGGAACCTGCTCGATGCCGACGTGCTCGACTGGTACGCGCGCGTCGCGCCGCCGCTCGCGTTTGCGCTCAAGCTCCAGGAAATGCGCGAGATGATCGAGCCGTTCGCGGCGGGACTGGCCGCGAGCGCGCACGATGCGCACGCACTCGAGCGGCTCGCGCACGCGCACACGGCGATGGCGCAAGCGCGCAACGTGGACGAATGGGTGCGCGCCGACCTGCGCTTTCACCTGGCCGTGCTGGCGGCGTGCCGCAACGAGCTGCTGGTGCCGCTCGGCACGCTGATCGAGCGCACGCTCGAAGGCCAGTTGCGCGTGAACGCCAAGCGCGCGGAGGTGTTCAACGCGGCGCTGCCCGACCACACGGCGGTGTTCGAGGCCATCGGCCAACGCGATGCGCACGCGGCGCGCGCCGCGATGGCGGCGCTGCTGCGCGTGACGCGCGAGCGTATCGAAGGGTGAGGGCAAAGACGTCCGGGTTTGCTATCCTCTCGGGCGTCGTGCCAGTACCGTGCCTTTCCCGCGCCTTTCGGCGTGCTCAGGTACTGCCATCCCGCACCGCAGTCCGGCAAATTCCGCAAACGTTTGATGCAATGAAAGACGGCGATCCTCGACTCGATAACGCAACGCTTCTTGAAATCATCCGCGCGCAATCCGACATCGCGCGCCTTGGGCTCGATCTCGGCGGCGTGATGGCCTTCGTCGCCGAGCGGGCCGAACAGCTGACCGGCGCGCAAGGCGCCGCGGTCGAGCTCGCCGAAGGCGCCGACATGGTGTACCGCGCGGCCTCGGGCAGCGTCGAGAACATGCTGGGCCTGCGTCTCGCGCGCGAGACGAGCCTCTCCGGGCTGTGCGTGAGCACGGGCGAAATCCTGCGCTGCGACGACTCGGAAACCGACCCGCGCGTGGACCGCGAAGCCTGCCGGCGCGCGGGGCTGCGCTCGATGATCGTCACGCCGCTCAAGCATCTGGAAACGACGGTGGGCGTGCTGAAAGTGGTGGCGCCCGAAGTAGACGCATTCGGCGAAGAGGATATCGAGGCGCTCTCGCTGATCTCCGGGCTGATCGCGGCCGCGATGTTCCATGCCGCGCGCTACGAGACGAGCGAGCTTTACTTGCAGGCCACGCACGATGCGCTCACGGGCTTGCCGAACCGCGCGCTGTTCTACGACCGTCTGCGCCAGTCGGTCGATCTCGCGTCGCGTTCGGCGGGCGGGCTGGGTGTGCTCAATCTCGACATGGATGGCTTGAAACCGATCAACGACCGGTACGGCCACCGGGCCGGAGATGCGGCGATCAAGGAGACGGCTGCGCGTATTGCGAAGAATTGCCGCCGTGTGGATACGGCCGCGCGCGTGGGCGGGGATGAATTCGCGATGATCCTGCCCGGCATCGGCACACGTCTGGATGCCGAGGCGCATAGCCGGAGCATCGAGGCGAAAGTGCGCGAGCCGTTCGAGTTCGAGGGGCGGCCGATCGAGCTGGGTGTGAGTGTGGGATTCGCGGTGCTGCCCGAGGACGGTGTGGAGATGACCGGCCTGATCGATCGCGCCGATCAGGCGATGTATCAGGCGAAGCGGGGGAGGAAGGGGGGGGTGAGGCGGTGCGGGTGACGAGCCACTCGCTTTTTTGCATTGGGTGGCGAATTTTGCGCAAGCTTCACCTCGCAATGACACTCACCCACGCCAAGAATGGTCGCCACCGCCCGGCGCTAGCGCTGCTCCCTCGACAGGGCTCTGACCAGGGTATTGGCACGCATGGGTCTAACGAAATTCGCCCCATCGCTCGTCATGTGCGGCTCGAACGCGCAACGGACCTTGCTGATTCGCTCTGGCGTGAGCTGGAAATCGCTGTGCGTGACACGCATGACCTTGCGTTCGAAGTCGTCAAAGTCCAGAAACCGGACGGGGACGCGGTAGTGCGTTTCTCTCGCGCGGTCCCAGCGTGAATCTTCCGATGCGCGCACGAGCGCGTCGAACGCGGCTTGCCGGACATTTTCCTCGTCGTGAAACAGACGGATGATTTCGTTCAGTTCTCCCGCAAAGACGGGTTCGGCGAAATACGCGACTCCGCCCGGCCGCAGCACGCGGTGAATTTCGCTCAGTGCCTGATCGAGCAATGCGCCGGGTACGTGGTGAAGCGACTTGAACATCAGCACGGCATCGAACATCTGCGCTGCAAACGGTATGGCTTCGGCGGGGCCGCTGAGATACGTGATGTTGTCGTGGCGATTGCGCAGCTGGTTCTTCTCGAGTTGTATCGCGTCGATCTCCAATGCGCAGACCTTGGCGTCGGGCCAGGTGTCGGCGATTCGCCGCGTCATGTCGCCGGTGCCACAGCCGATTTCCAGTATGCTACGCAACTGTCCCTGCGCGTGTAGCGGCTCGAGGGCGTCTTTCAGAACCGCAATCTCATCGCGGATGTCGCTGCAGTAAGGATCGTAGAGCTGCATGGGTCGAGATCATCGAGGTTGAATGGAGTGAGTCGTCTCGTGTGTCAGCGGTCAGCGGGTGCAGGCATCGTGAGAAGACTGCGCGAAAACCGCGAGACCATCGCGGTAGGGGATCTACGCTGCGCACAATGCGCAGCGTAGTTCGCCACGCCCGGTGAAGACAAGTTCCAGGGCGACAGAGCCCCTCGCAGCGCGCCTGTCTTCCTCCACACGGGCGCTACGCGTGCATTAGCGCAAGCCTGCGTTTTGCTCGACCTGGCCGTCACCGTCCAGATAACCGTGCTTGCGCAGGTCGGGCATCAGCCAGGCCGCCAGGAACGTGAGGGCGGCCATGAGTGCCACATAGTAAAAGAACGCACTTTCAACGTTGATGGAGCGCAGCCAGAGGGCGGCGTATTCGGCGGTACCGCCGCACAGGGCGTTGCCAATCGCGTTGGGAAAGCCAACGCCCAGCGCGCGCACGCTTGGCGGGTACAGATCCGCCTTGAGAATGCCGGTGACGGGGGTATAGAAGGCCGCGATCACCATGCCGACCATGACCAGCCCGAATGCGATCCAGGGGCTGGTGGTTTGCTTGAGCGCCATCATCAGGGGCACGACGACCACCGCAGCCAGTGCGCCAAACAGCATCATCATCGCGCGTGTCCCGATGCGGTCGCCCAGCAGGCCGAACACCGGCTGCAGCAACATGAAGATGACCAGGGCCGAGGTCATGATCAAGCTGACGGTCTTGGAGTCGATACCCGAGGACACGACCAGGAACTTCTGCATATAGGTGGTGAAGGTGTAGAAGAACAGCGAGCAGCCCATGGTGATGAACAGCGTCACGAACACGGCCCACTTGTGCGGCAGAAGTCCCCGAATCGAGCCCGCTTCCTTGCGTTTGGCCTCCTTGGCGTCCAGCGTTTCGATCATCGAGCGGCGCAGATAGACGACCACGACTGACGAGATGGCGCCGATGAAAAACGGAATCCGCCAGCCCCATTCATGCATGGCGTCCTTGTTGAACAGATGCTGGAGCACCGTTATGGTCAGCAGTGCTAAAAGTTGACCGCCAATGATGGTGGCGTACTGAAACGAGCCATAGAAAGCGCGGTTGCCCTTGCTGGACACCTCGCTGATGTACGTGGCGCCGGCGCCATACTCCGCGCCCACCGACAGGCCCTGAGCCAGTCGGGCGATCAGCAGCAGCACGGGGGCCCAGCCGCCAATGCTTTCATAGGTCGGTATGACGGCGATGCCGAGGGAGCCAGCGCACATCAGGAAAACCGACAGAATCATTGCTCTCTTGCGGCCATGGGTATCCGCAATGGCGCCAAAGATCCAGCCGCCCAGCGGGCGCATGAGAAAGCCGACGGCAAAAATGCCGGCGGTTGCCATCAATTGGCTGGTTTGATCCCCCTTCGGGAAAAACTGGGACGCGAAATAGATCGCCGTATAGGCGTAAATGAAGAAGTCGTACCACTCCACCAGGTTGCCGGAGCAGGCGCCTACGATGGCGCGAATGCGTCGAGCAACGGGGAGAGAGCGAACTTGCTCCGCTGGATTGGAAAGTTCAGAAAGGGTCAAGGACTGGTCTCCTTTTATTAGTGTGTCGCCGGAGGTCACGCACCGGCGGGGCATGCTTGCCGCGCAATGATCGGTAGCGGTCGCACCGCGATGATGACTCCGTCTCAGAACGACTTGGGCAGGCCGAGGATGCGCTCGGTCAGACAAGCGTAAATCAGGTTCGTGGAGGCAGCCTGATTTCTGGAGCACGCGAGGGGGGGGGCTTGCGGATGCCGGTGGGGTTGAAGCGGGTCGAGGCTTAGGGCGGATGCTTGCGCGAGTGGCGGCAATCCGGACGGCTCGACCTGGCTTTGCTGTATGGCGAATCAGGCGATCCGGAAGTGAAAATGAAAAAGCCCGGTAGATCTTTGATCTACCGGGCTTTCGCATTTGGTGGCGAATCAGGGATTCGAACCCCGGACCTGCGGATTATGATTCCGTCGCTCTAACCGGCTGAGCTAATTCGCCGAAGAAGACGAATTATGACAATGCACCCGGAGGCTGTCAACCCCCATCGCCATCTTTTTTCAAGATTCTCCAAAGCCACCGGTGAGGCATGGCAGAACTCAAAGCCCGAGGCCCCAACCGGCGGAGAACTACGAATACAAACGCATCAATCCTGCGCGTAGATATCCGAGTCCTTGGTTTCCTTCACGAACAGCATGCCGATCACGAAGGTTGCGAGCGCGATGACGATCGGATACCAGAGCCCCGAGTAGATATCGCCCTTGGCCGCCACGATCGCGAAGGCCGTCGCCGGCAGGAAGCCACCGAACCAGCCGTTGCCGATGTGATAGGGCAGCGACATCGACGTGTAGCGGATGCGCGTCGGGAACATCTCCACGAGCATCGCCGCGATTGGCCCGTACACCATCGTCACGAAGATCACGAGGATGGTCAGGATCACCACGGTCATCGGCCAGTTGAGCTGCGCCGGGTCGGCCTTGTGCGGATAGCCTGCCGATTTCAGCGCACCCGAGAGCGTCTTCTCGAACGTTGCGCCCGCCTCCTTCGCGCCAGGCGCCTTGCCGTCGAACGTATCGATGGTCGTGTCACCCACCTTGATCTGCGCGAGCGTGCCCGCCGGCGCAGCCACGTTCGAGTAGTTCAGGCCCGCCTTCGAGAGCGCGCTCTTGGCAACGTCACACGAGCTAGTGAACTTCGAGGTGCCCACCGGGTTGAACTGGAACGAGCATTCGTCCGGGTTCGCGATCACCACGATCGGCGCGCGTGCCGTTGCGGCTTCGAGCGCCGGGTTCGCGAAGTGCGTAAGCGCCTTGAAGAGCGGGAAGTAGGCGAGCGCGGCGATCAGGCAGCCGGCCATGATGATGGGCTTGCGGCCGATCTTGTCCGAGAGCGCGCCGAAGAACAGGAAGAACGGCGTGCCGATCAGAAGCGCCAGGGCGATCAGGATGTTGGCGCTCGCGCCGTCCACCTTGAGCGTCTGCGTGAGGAAGAACAGCGCGTAGAACTGGCCCGTGTACCAGACCACGGCCTGGCCGGCCGTCACGCCGATCAGCGCGAGGATCACGACCTTGAGGTTCTTCCATTGGCCGAACGCTTCGGAGAGCGGCGCCTTCGAGACCTTGCCCTCGGCCTTGATGCGCTTGAAGGCCGGCGACTCGTCGAGCTGCAGCCGGATCCACACCGAGACTGCGAGCAGCAGGATCGACGCGACGAACGGAATGCGCCATGCCCACGCGCCGAACTGCTCTTCGCCCACCGTCGTGCGCACGCCGAGGATCACGAGCAGCGAGAGGAACAGGCCGAGCGTTGCCGTAGTCTGGATCCACGAGGTGTAGAAGCCGCGGCGTCCGGGCGGCGCATGCTCGGCCACGTAGGTGGCCGCGCCGCCGTACTCGCCGCCGAGCGCGAGACCCTGCAAGAGGCGCATGCCGATGAAGATCACGGGCGCGGCAATGCCGATCGACGCGTAGCCCGGCAGGAAGCCCACCACGAAGGTGGACAGGCCCATGATGACGATGGTGACGAGGAACGTATGCTTGCGGCCCACGAGGTCGCCGAGGCGACCGAACACGATCGCGCCGAACGGCCGCACCGCGAAGCCCGCTGCGAAGCCGAGCAACGTGAAGATGAAGCCCGCGGTGGGGTTCACGCCGGAGAAGAAGCTTTTGCTGATGTAGGCCGCGAGCGAGCCGGCCAGGTAGAAGTCGTACCACTCGAACACCGTGCCTAGCGACGACGCGAAGATCACGCGTTTTTCGTCGCTGGTCATCGGCGTGTGTGAGACTTGTCCGCCAACGGTTGCCATATGTGTCTCCATTTCTTGATATGCCGACGTGCTGGTCGGGGCCGCCCGAGAGGCGGTCCTGCGAAGCATTATTGGAATGGAAACTTACGGGGTTCTGACGGCGGAGGGGCTTTTTTGAGACTCGTACTGGACCTTTGATGATTCGCTAATTTCAGGCAATTAACAATGGACGGTAGTTAACATTCGTCCATTTGCCTCTATCTGACGAGTTCGTGCGGATTGAGCGGGTGCCGGCTAAGGGTAAGTCCCATCCCCATTTCCGGCCGCCTTGCCGTCAGTTTCGACCGGCTGGCGTCAATTTGCGCCGCGTAGACGCAGCGTCACGCGTACCAGCGTGCCGGCAAGACGCGGTTCGAGCTGATAGACGTTGTCGTCGATGGCGAGCGTGCCGCCGTGCATCGTTGCGATCTCGCGCACGATCGCGAGCCCGAGGCCGCTGCCCTCGCCATCGCGCCCGAGGATGCGATAGAAGCGTTCGAGCACGCGCTCGCGCTCGGCCGCGGGAATGCCGATGCCGGTGTCCTCCACCTCCAGATGCACCACGCGCGCCACGGGCTCGGGCCGCACGCGCACGGTGATGCGGCCGCCGGCGGGCGTGTAGCGGATCGCGTTGTCGATCAGGTTCGAGAGCATCTCGCGCAGCATCACGGGGTTGCCGTCGACTTGCACCGGCGCCGCGCGGTGCTGCGCGGCGTGCTCGCTGCTCTCATCGTGCTTGTCGTCGAGGTCGTGCTCGGGGCCTTCGTAGCCGAGGTCCATCTGCTTGGCGAGCGCGGGCTGCACCCAGTCGCGCACCGCGTGACGGGCTACGTCGGCGATGTCGACGGGGATGAAGATTTGCCCCGTCATGCGGTTCTCGGCGCGCGCGAGCGCGAGCAGTTGCGTGACGAGCCGCGCGGCGTGCTCGGAGCTCGTCGCGATCTGCTCGAGCGAGCGGTGCACTTCGGCGGGCGCGTCCTGGCGCAGCGCCAGTTCGGCCTGGGTGCGCAGGCCCGCGAGCGGCGTCTTCATCTGGTGCGCCGCATCGGCGATAAAGCGCTTTTGCAGCTGCATGTTCTGTTCGAGGCGCGTGAGCAGGTCGTTGAACGACGTGACGAGCGGCTCGATTTCGGGCGGGGCGCGGCGCGCTTCGAGTGGCGAGAGGTCGTCAGGGCGGCGCATGCGGATGTTCGACTGTAGCGCGTGCAAGGGCGCGAGGCCCCGCGAGAGGCCGAACCAGACCAGCAGGATCGCGAGCGGCAGGATCACGAACTGCGGCAGGATCACGCCCTTGATGATGTCGTTGGCGAGCGTGCGGCGCTTGTCGAGCGTCTCGGCCACCTGCACGAGCACGGGCTGCGAGCCCGCCAGATTCGGCAGCTCGACCGTCGTATAGGCCACGCGGATGTCGATGCCGTGCAGCATGTCGTCGCGGAACTCCACGAGGCCGGCGGGCGGGCGGTCGTCGTCGCGCGGCAGCGGCATCTCGCGGTCGCCGCCCACCAGCTCGCCGCGGCTGCCGAGCACCTGGTAGTACACGCTGTCGACGTTGTCGGCGCGCAGGAAGTCGCGCGTGGAGTCGGGCAGCGTCAGCTCCGCCACGCCGTTGACCGGATGGATCTGGCGCGCGAGCACGTAGGCGTCGGTTTCGAGCGCGCGGTCGAACGGCCCGTTGGCGATCGACTTGGCGACGAGATAGGTCACCGCGATGCTCATCGGCCAGAGCAGCAGCAGCGGCGCGAGCATCCAGTCGAGGATCTCGCCGAACAGCGAGCGCGGGCGCGCCGCGGCGGCTTCGGCTTCGTCGGGCGGGGCGAACGGGTTGGCGTAGCGGGCGTCGCGCGCCTCGTCGTCGAGCGCGCCAGCCTCGTCTGCGGACCGCGCGGCGGACCTTGGCGAGGCGCCGGACGTGGCCGGCGCGGGGCGTGCGGCGGGAGCGGGCTCGGCCATCGTTGCGCCTGGCTATTTGTAGTAGTGGCTGGCCGGCATGGCAGGTGGCGCGGCGTCGCCCGGGAGATTGGCGTCCGGCGTATCGGTGGGCGTTGCCGCTGCGGAATTTTCCGTGGCCGTAGCCGGTGTGATTACAGGCGCGTTCGCCGGATTCGCCTCCTTTTCGAGGCAGTACCCAAGCCCGCGCACGGTCACGATGCGCACGCCGCCCGTTTCTAGCTTCTTGCGCAGCCGGTGCACGTAGACCTCGATGGCGTTGTTGCTCACTTCCTCACCCCATTCGCAGAGGTGATCGACGAGCTGCTCCTTCGAGACGAGCCGGCCGAGCCGCTGCAGCAGCACTTCGAGCACGCCGAGCTCGCGCGCCGACAAGTCGAGCACCTGGTCGTTGATGCGCGCCACGCGCCCGACCTGGTCGAACGCGAGCGCGCCATGGCGCACGACCGTGGGGCCGCCGCCCGCGCCGCGCCGCGTGAGCGCGCGCACGCGCGCCTCGAGCTCGTTGAGCGCGAAGGGCTTGGCCATGTAGTCGTCGGCGCCGAGGTCGAGGCCTTTCACGCGCTCGTCCACGCTGTCGGCGGCGGTGAGGATCAGGACGGGGAGGGTGGAATTGCGCGCGCGCAAGCGGCGCAGCACTTCGAGGCCTGGCATTTTCGGCAGGCCCAGATCGAGGATCAGGAGGTCGAACGACTGCATCGACAAGGCCGTATCGGCATCCACGCCATGACGCACGTGATCAACGGCATAGCCCGACTGGCGGAGTGATCGGACGAGGCCGTCCGCGAGTATGCTGTCGTCTTCGGCAATGAGAATTCGCATGTGCGCCAGCGTCGCCAACGAAGCGCTTTGAAGCCCGCGTTTGGCTGCCCGTTGTGCGCTTCGCTTTTGCGCGCAGCGCTCCCGGCAGGGGGCGAGCCCGGTGAGCGTCGGGCGGCGGTCTCCGAAAATTCGCGGTTTCGGCACGCAGGTTTGATGAAAACACGCTTGCCAAAACCACTGTTTTTTTATACAGTGTCTGCGTTCACGCGTATGTGCCCGGGGTTTGTCACCAGCGGCATGCACGCCTCGTCACCAGACGCCGTTCATCATAGCAAAGGACGATTCATGGAAGATAGCAAGAAAGGCTCGGCTGGGCTGACTGCTGAAAAGAGCAAGGCGCTGGCTGCCGCGCTCGCGCAGATCGAAAAGCAGTTCGGCAAGGGGTCGATCATGCGACTCGGCGACGGCGACGCGGTCGAAGACATCCAGGTGGTCTCCACCGGCTCGCTCGGCCTCGACATCGCGCTCGGCGTGGGCGGCCTGCCGCGCGGCCGGGTGGTCGAGATCTACGGTCCGGAATCGTCGGGCAAGACCACGCTCACGCTGCAGGTGATCGCCGAATTGCAGAAGCTCGGCGGCACGGCGGCGTTCATCGACGCGGAACACGCGCTCGACGTGCAATACGCTTCCAAGCTTGGCGTGAATGTGCCGGAGCTGCTCATCTCGCAGCCGGACACGGGCGAGCAGGCGCTCGAAATCACCGACGCGCTCGTGCGCTCGGGCTCGATCGACATGATCGTGATCGACTCGGTCGCGGCGCTCGTGCCGAAGGCCGAAATCGAAGGCGAAATGGGCGACTCGCTGCCGGGTCTGCAGGCGCGTCTGATGTCGCAGGCGCTGCGCAAGCTCACGGGCACGATCAAGAAGACCAACTGCATGGTCATCTTCATCAACCAGATCCGCATGAAGATCGGCGTGATGTTCGGCAACCCGGAAACCACCACGGGCGGCAACGCGCTCAAGTTCTACTCGTCGGTGCGTCTGGACATTCGCCGTATTGGCTCGATCAAGAAGAACGACGAAGTGATCGGCAGCGAAACGCGCGTGAAGGTCGTCAAGAACAAGGTCTCGCCGCCGTTCCGCGAAGCCGTGTTCGACATCCTCTACGGCGAAGGCATCTCGCGTCAGGGCGAAATCATCGACCTCGGCGTGCAGGCCAAGATCGTGGACAAGGCCGGTGCGTGGTACAGCTATAACGGCGAGCGCATTGGCCAGGGCAAGGACAACGCGCGCGAATTCCTGCGCGAGAATGCGGATATCGCTCGTGAGATCGAAAACCGCATCCGCGAATCGCTTGGCGTGAGCACGATGCCGGCCGGCGCCAACGACACCGGCGAAGTGGAAATCGCGGACGAAGAAGAATAAGTCCCGAAGTTGAGTTCTGAAATCGGCACCAGAGAGTCAGCACTACCGTGATGCGCAAGGGTGGGTCCGCCTCGGTGCCGCATGATGTGGCCACTTCTGCGGCAACATCCGCGGCGCCTTCTCCCGCTTCGGACGAGGCGGAGCACCCGCGTGAGGCGCGGCGCGCCACGCGCCGCGATCCCGCGCGCACCGACACGCAACGTACCGACACACCAAGCCGCGACGCCCATGCGGGCGCTCGCGGCTTGGCGCATTCAACACCCCACGATCTGGACGACGAAGGCGGGGCGGTATTCGAAGTGCCGTTCGAGGCATTTTTCGATGCGTCCGCGGCGGGGTCGTCCGAAGCACCACACGAATCGCAGCACGAAGCGCAGCACCGCGAAGCGCACCACGAACCCCCGGCGCCAGAAGCCGACCGCTACGAGCGCAGCTCCACCTCGCGCATGTCGCGCAACGCTCGCAAGAACGAGACATCGAGCAAGCAGCGTCCCGAGCGCTCGCTCAAGGGGCGTGCGCTCGGCTATCTCTCGCGCCGCGAATACAGCCGCGCGGAGCTTTCGCGCAAGCTCATGCCCTACACCGAAAACGCCGACGAGCTCGAAGCGCTGCTCGACGCGCTCGAACGCGATGGCTGGCTCTCCGACGCCCGCTTTGCGGAAAGCGTCGTGTATCGCCGTGCCGCGCGCGTGGGGGCGGGGCGCATCGTCAGCGAGCTCAAGCGTCATGCCGTGGGCGACGCGCTCATCGAAGAAGTGAACGCGCAGTTGCGCGAGACCGAGCTCGCGCGTGCCCGCGCCGTCTGGCAGAAGAAGTACGGCCAGTTGCCCGAGACGCCCGCCGAGCGTGCGCGTCAGGCCCGTTTTCTGGCCGCGCGCGGCTTTTCGATGTCGATCATCGGCAAGATTTTGAAGGGCATTGAAGACAGCTTCGATGGCGAGTGGCCGGAAAACTGATTCGGCTGGCTCAAAAACCGCTTGTGGCCATGTCCTGGTGGACGCTGTGGGTTCGCCGCTGTCTCAAATACCCGGTATGCTAAAATCGAGAGGTTTTCCTGTCCGGTCTTACCTCTAGCATGCCGCTTTCTTCGCCAGCGCCTCGCCAGTTGCGTCATCAGCGCGCTATCCGGGCAGTCGCCTATGAGCGCGAAGACGGTCTATGGGACATCGACGCGTGTCTGACCGACCATAAGCCACGCGACGTGCCGCTCGCCGCCGGTGTTCGGCCCAACGGTTTGCCGATCCATGAACTCTGGCTCCGCATCACGATCGATCGCAAGCTCAACGTCGTCGACGCAGAAGCGTCGTCCGACTGGGTGCCTTATGACGGTCAGTGCCAGAACGCCAATCCCGCCTATCGGGCCCTTATCGGGCTCAATCTCCTCCAGAATTTCCGCCGCGAAGCGGGCCGGCTCCTCGCCGGCACGGCCGGTTGCACGCACCTCACCGAAATGTTGGGCGTGTTGCCGACTGTCGCGATCCAGGCATTCGTCGGAGCAGTGTGGGATACATCGAAAGGCACGCCGGGCGAAGCTTCCGGACCGGAATCTGGCAAGACTGCCGACGGCGCAGCCGCTGGCGAAAAACCGCCTTTCCAGCTCGGCCGCTGCCACGCGCTGCGGTTCGACGGCGAGGCGGTCAAGCAGTTTTATCCGCGCTGGTATGGCCATGCGCCGCGTTCAGTAGAGCGTGGCGCGGAAACCGCCAGCGTGCGCGAGAAGCCCGGCCCGAGCCACGAGGGCAAGGCCGACGCCATTGCGCATGAATAACAACAGCGGAATCGAAGTTCACTCCAACTCTCAGACTGAAGGAATCACGCATGAAGATTCACGAGTACCAGGGTAAGGAAATCCTGCGGAAATTCGGAGTCGCCGTCCCGCGCGGCATCCCGGTGTTTTCGGTGGATGACGCGGTCAAGGCCGCTCAAGAGCTCGGCGGCCCGGTGTGGGTCGTCAAGGCGCAGATTCACGCGGGTGGTCGCGGCAAGGGCGGCGGCGTGAAGGTGGCGAAGTCGCTGGATCAAGTGCGCGAATACGCGAGCCAGATCCTCGGCATGCAGCTCGTCACGCACCAGACCGGTCCGGAAGGCCAGAAGGTCAACCGTCTGCTGATCGAAGAAGGCGCTGACATCAAGCAGGAACTGTATGTCAGCCTCGTCGTCGATCGCGTGTCGCAAAAGATCGTTCTGATGGGTTCGAGCGAAGGCGGCATGGACATCGAAGAAGTTGCGGAAAAGCATCCGGAACTGATTCACAAGGTCATCGTCGAGCCGTCGACGGGTCTGCTCGACGCTCAGGCCGACGACCTCGCCGCGAAGATCGGCGTGCCGGCTGCTTCGATTCCGCAAGCCCGCACGATCCTGCAAGGCCTGTACAAGGCATTCTGGGAAACCGACGCGTCGCTGGCCGAAATCAACCCGCTGAACGTCACGGGCGACGGCAAGGTCATCGCACTCGACGCGAAGTTCAACTTCGACTCGAACGCGCTGTTCCGCCACCCGGAAATCGTCGCTTACCGCGACCTCGACGAAGAAGATCCGGCTGAAGTCGAAGCCTCGAAGTTCGACCTCGCGTACATCTCGCTCGACGGCAACATCGGCTGTCTCGTGAACGGCGCGGGCCTCGCGATGGCCACGATGGACACCATCAAGCTGTTCGGCGGCGAGCCGGCGAACTTCCTGGACGTCGGCGGCGGCGCGACGACCGAGAAGGTCACCGAAGCGTTCAAGCTCATGCTCAAGAACCCGGGCCTGAAGGCGATCCTCGTGAACATCTTCGGCGGCATCATGCGCTGCGACGTGATCGCGGAAGGCGTGATCGCCGGTTCGAAGGCCGTGAACCTGAATGTGCCGCTCGTCGTGCGCATGAAGGGCACGAACGAGGACCTCGGCAAGAAGATGCTGGCCGATTCGGGCCTGCCGATCATCTCGGCGGACAGCATGGAAGAGGCTGCGCAGAAGGTCGTCGCGGCTGCCGAAGGCAAGTAATTTTCAGCGGACACGAATGGCGTGGTGACGGCGCGAACACCGCAACGCAAGAAGCGGTCTGGCGCGACGCATGACGCCAAACGAACAGAGGTCAATACATGTCGATTCTGATCAACAAAGACACCAAGGTCATCACGCAGGGCATTACCGGCAAGACCGGTCAGTTCCACACGCGCGCCTGCCGTGAATATGCCAACGGCCGCGAAGCATTCGTCGCGGGTGTGAACCCGAAGAAGGCCGGCGAAGATTTCGAAGGCATTCCTATTTACGCGAACGTGCGTGAAGCGAAGGAAGCCACCGGCGCGACCGTTTCGGTCATCTACGTGCCGCCCGCAGGCGCAGCTGCAGCGATCTGGGAAGCGGTGGAAGCCGACCTCGATCTCGCGATCTGCATCACGGAAGGCATCCCCGTCCGCGACATGATCGAAGTCAAGGACCGTATGCGCCGCGAAGGCCGCAAGACGCTGCTCCTCGGCCCGAACTGCCCCGGCACGATCACGCCGGACGAGCTGAAGATCGGCATCATGCCGGGTCACATCCACCGCAAGGGCCGCATCGGCGTCGTGTCGCGTTCGGGCACGCTGACGTATGAAGCAGTCGGCCAGCTGACGGCACTGGGCCTCGGCCAGTCGTCGGCAGTCGGTATCGGCGGCGACCCGATCAACGGTCTGAAGCACATCGACGTCATGAAGATGTTCAACGACGATCCGGATACGGACGCCGTGATCATGATCGGCGAGATCGGCGGTCCGGACGAAGCGAACGCCGCTTACTGGATCAAGGACAACATGAAGAAGCCGGTGGTTGGCTTCATCGCGGGCGTCACGGCGCCTCCGGGCAAGCGCATGGGCCATGCCGGCGCGCTGATCTCGGGCGGTGCGGATACGGCCGACGCGAAGCTGGAAATCATGGACGCCTGCGGCATCAAGGTGACGCGCAACCCGTCGGAAATGGGTCGTCTGCTGAAGTCGATTCTGTAATTTCAGATTTCGTTGACGCTCGCGCATCACGCATGCGCGGGCGGTCGGCGTTTTTTGATATGCTTGCGGAAGCCTTTCATGAGGTTTCCGAACAAAGGCGAGGGAGCCAGTCATGGCTGCCTCGCTTTTTTATTGGCGCGCCCATCATGACTTTTGAGCGGACGCGCCTTGTTGCCGCACTCACGCTCCCGCCTTCATGCTCGAGTTCTTCACGTCGCTCCACTGGGGCGCGGTCATTCAGATCATCGTCATCGACATCCTGCTCGGCGGCGATAACGCCGTCGTGATCGCGCTCGCCTGCCGCGACCTGCCCGCGCAGCAGCGCCTGCGCGGCATCGTCTGGGGCACTGTCGGCGCGATCGTGCTGCGCGTCGTGCTGATCGCCTTCGCGGTCGTGCTGCTCAACGTGCCGTATCTGAAGTTCACGGGCGGCCTGCTGCTGCTGTGGATCGGCGTGCGCCTGCTTGCGCCTTCGCATCTCGAGCATGCCGATGTGAAGCCCTCCGACAAGCTGATCGGTGCGATCAAGACCATCATCGTTGCGGATGCAGTGATGAGCCTCGATAACGTCGTGGCCATCGCAGGCGCCGCCGAGGCCGCCGACCCGCGCCACCGTATCGCGCTCGTGATCTTCGGCCTGATGGTCAGCATCCCGCTGATCGTGTGGGGCAGCCAGCTCGTGCTGAGGCTGCTCGACCGCTATCCCGTGGTGATAACGCTGGGCGCCGCGCTGCTCGGCTGGATCGCGGGCGGGCTGATCATTAACGATCCGGCCGGCGACCGCTGGCCGCTGCTCGATACGCCTGCCGCCGAATATGGAATGAGCGTGGCGTGCGCGCTCTTCGTGGTCGCCCTCGGCCATCTGCTCAAGCGCCGCAATGAGCGGCGCACGCAGGGCTCGCGTTGAGCGCGATGATGGAGCCTTGCCGGTGGCTCTGAGCGAGCCATCGTGTGGACCACGGCGTTGGTCATCGCGCCGATCGATGCACCGACAGCACCGCGCCTAAGCCATCCGGCCGACTGCTGCGCAGACGGGGCCGCCGATACGATCGAAGCGCCTGTTCACCTTTTCGTGAGCAGGCGTTTCTCGTTTCAGGAGCCCTGATGATGATCGTATCTCCATCCGTTTCAGCTTCCGGCCCGCGCGCATCGCGCGCCGCCGGGCCGTGTGCTTCGCGCGTCTGTGCCGCGCAGGCTTTCGCCACGCCCGCCATTGCCACGCCTGCGTTTGCAACACATGGGTTTGCCAGCCACGCCGCGGCTACACTCGCGCGGTCCTGCCGGGCGTTCGTGCGTCTCGCGAGGCGCTGGGCCGCGCCTGGCTTCACGCTCATCGAATTGATGATCGTGCTGGCCATCGTCGGGGTGATCGCCGCGTATGCCATTCCTGCGTATCAGGACTATCTCGCGCGCAGCCGGGTAGGCGAGGGCCTCTCGCTCGCCTCCGCCGCGCGGCTTGCGGTGGCCGAGAACGCCGCGAGCGGCAATGCGTTCGGCGCGGGCTACACGACGCCGCCGGCCACGCGCAACGTGACCTCCGTGCGGGTGGACGACACGACCGGCCAGATCACCGTGGCGTTCACCGCTCGCATCGCACCCGAGGGCAGCAATACGATCGTGTTGGTGCCCTCCGTGCCCGATAACGCCGAATCGCCCACGGCGCGCGTGGCGCTCACGCAAGGCAGCGTGCAGGGCGGCACGCTCACGTGGGAGTGCTTCGCGGGCGGCAAGTCGGCTTCGTCGCTTGGCGAGCCGGGTACGGGACCGACGCCTGCAGATGCGGCCACGCTGCCTGCCAACCTGGCGCCGCCGGAGTGCCGCGCCTGAGCATGCATAAGGTATGCGTAGGGCACGTTTCAGGCACGCATAAGGAACGCATAAGGAACGCATAAGACCGCTTGCAAGCGCACCGGACTCCATGAGGGCGTCCGGTGCGCAATCGCTCGCTCGCGTGCCGCTATGCATTACGCACGCTGCACCAATGCGGGGCTGGCGCGCAATGCGGGGCGTAAATATCGTAGCCGTGGCACGTTCGGGCGAATTTCGTCCGTCTGCTGTCCGCAAACCTTCAGCACAGGGAGGGAAAAGTTTTGTATAGTGCGCCGGTTGCTGACGCCCCCCAATCCCATGCCTTCTTCTTTTGCGCGTTACCTTACGTTCGTCTTGCTGGCCGTTGCGTTGATCCTGCCTTATGCAGTCGTCGCACACACCTATCCGATCCCGACGTTCTACGCTGAATTCACCGCGCTCGCGCTCTATCTGCTGGTCGGCGCCGGGGTCTGGCTGCTGGTGCGTTCCGCGCGGCCGGCCATCGAGTTCAGATCGCCCGTGGTCGCGCTCGTGCCGCTCGCCTTCGGCTTGCTGCTCGTCGCGCAGACTTTCGTGCTGCCGGTCGCCCAACCTTCGATGAACTGGCTGGGCGCGGGCTATCTGCTGGCCGCCTTCATGGCCGTTCACGCGGGCTACGGCATCACGCGCGTGAACCTCACGCGCGCGGCGATGGTGTGGGGCGCCTGGGCGCTCGTGATCGGCGGCCTGTTCGCGGTGTTCTGCCAGGTCATCCAGCTTCTGCATCTCGAAGCCAAGGTCACGCCGCTCGTCGTCGCCTATAACGTGCAGTTCGACCGGCGCCCGTTCGGCAACATGGCGCAGGCCAATCACCTCGCGACCTATATCGCGTTTGCGACGGCAGCGGCGCTGTATCTCGTGCAGACGCGCCGGCTGAACGTCCTGCTGTGGGTCGTGCTGTCGGTGATCTATTCGGGCGGCCTGGCGCTTACCGTGTCGCGCGGCCCGTGGCTGCAGATGGCCGTGATCGTCGTCGCGGGGTTCTGGATGGCGCTTTCCGCGACGCGCGGCGTGCGTGCCGAAGACGAGGCAGGCAATACCGCCGGCGCAGGTGCGTGGGCCGGCAGCGCGCGTGCCTGGGTCGTGCCCATCGTGCTTTTCGCGATCTTCTTCGCCGTGAATGGGTTCGTGCGCTGGGCCAACGTCCACTATCAGTTGCAGCTCGACCAGTCGGCGGCCGACCGCTTCAAGGACGCCGGCCAGATCGCGCCGCGTATCGCCCTGTGGCGCTACGGCTGGACGATGTTCAAGACGCATCCGCTGCTGGGCGTGGGCTGGGGAGATTTCCCGATCCATCAGTTCGAGCTTGCGCGCAAGCTGGGCGGCGTCGAAATCGCCAACAACTCGCACGATATTTTCATCGACTTGCTGGCCAAGACCGGCGTGCTGGGCTGCGCGATCGTCGTGCTCGGGCTCGTCGCCTGGTTCGTGCGCGCGCTGCGTGCGCCGCATACGGCAGAGCGCATTTTCGGCTTCGCGCTGATTGGCGCGCTGGTCATGCATGCGCTCGTCGAGTATCCGCAGCAGTACATGTTCTTCCTGCTGCCCGCGATGTTCGTGTTCGGCCTGCTCGAGACCAGGCCGCTGCGCTTCGTGTCCCCGGGCGTCACGCGCGCCGTGTATGCGGTGGTCGTGTTCGGCGGGATCGCGTCGCTATGGCCGGTGGTGCGCGACTACAACCGCGCAGAAGTGCTGTATTACGGCTCGCATCCCGCGCAAGAGTATGCGGAGGAGCCGTCGCTCCTGTTCCGCGCCTGGGGCGATTACGGTATGGCGACACTCATGCCAGTCAACGCCGCGGAGCTCGCCACCAAACTCGCCGCGCACGAGCGCGCGATTGCGCTGCTGCCGGGTGAGACCGTCCTGCGCCGCTATGCCGCGTTGCAGGCACTCGACGGAAATATGGATGGTGCGTTCGATACGGTCGAGCGCCTGAAGATCTTCGCGCTGGAGCTTCATGACTGGCCCACGCAATTGGCCTCGCTCTACAGCCTGTGCGACGACGAGCCGACGCTCGCGGGTTTCAAGGCCGCGCTGCTCAAGAAGTACGGCCCGCCCACAACGAAGGTCGACGAAGACGAAGACGATTCGGACGATTGATTGTTTGGCGCCGCGGCTGAGCCTTCGCTCGCCGCGGCGCAGCTGAACACGCCTCGCGCGCGGCGCAGTGCCTTACCCCTGCGCTACCCAATCCCCCGACTTCCCGCCGTGCTTCTCCAGCACTTTCACATCGGTGATCGTCATGCCGCGGTCCACCGCCTTGCACATGTCGTAGACCGTCAGCAGGCCCACCTGCACGGCGGTCAGCGCTTCCATCTCCACGCCAGTGCGGCCCAGCGTTTCCACCTGTGCCGTGCAATGCACGCCCGGCAGTGTCTCGTCGAGCGCGAAGTCGACCTTCACGCGCGTGATCGCGAGCGGATGGCACAGCGGAATCAAATCGGAGGTGCGCTTGGCGCCTTGAATCGCGGCGATGCGCGCGACGCCGATTACGTCGCCTTTCTTCGCGTTGCCGTCGCGCACCAGCGCGAACGTGGCGGGCAGCATGCGGATCGTGCCGCTCGCTACGGCGATGCGTTTGGTCTCGGCTTTGCCGCCGACGTCGACCATGTGCGCGTCGCCTGCGGCGTCGAAATGCGTGAGTTCGGGCATGATGGGTTCTCCGTGAAGGGCGCTTATCTTAACAGCGCGGTGCGTGGGCGAGACCCGGGCGCGTGGACCTATGCTAGTCCACGCTTGCGCATCCGAGGGCAGGAATAGCGGGCCACGCGGCTACAATTGCCCGGTGGCTGGCCGCCGAGCCGGCAATCCGCTTTTCCAGATCTTGTCACCGATGCATCTGAAACGGCTGCTTGCTGCGTCGCTTTGTGCAACGCTCGCCGTTCCTCCGCAAGCGTACGCGCAGGCGCCGGGCGGTAGGGCGGGGGCATCGGCTGCGCGTGCTGCCGTGCTTGATTTCGGTGTGGCGAGCGCTTCCGCGTCCGGCGCGGCCGGGCCGAACGCAGGCAGACCGCCGGCCGGCAAAGCGGGCGTCGCAACGCCGGGCGTCGCTACGCTCGCACCCAATGCGGCCGCGCTCGTGAGCGGCCCGCTCGACGACGAGGCCGACCCCGTCATTCCTGCCTCGATTGCACAGGGCGTATTCGGCACGTATGGCGGCGCGCAGAGCCGCTTCGGCGCAGCCGGATCGGGGCAATCCGCGAATTCGTCAGGAACCTCCGGCAACGCCAGTGCACGCTCGCCGGCCTGGGTCCCGCAACTGCCCGATCTCGGTGACGGCTCGGGCGGCGCACTCACGCCGCAGGCCGAGCGCCGCATCGGCGAGCGTGTGATGCGCGAGATCCGGCGCGACCCCGACTACATCGGCGACTGGCTCGTGCGCGACTATCTCGACTCGGTTGCGGAGCGCCTCGCGGCGTCGGCGGCGGCGCAGTTCATCGGCGGCTATCGGCCGGATTTCGATTTGTTCGCCATGCGCGACGGCCAGATCAATGCGTTCTCGCTGCCGGGCGGCTTCATTGGCGTGAACACGGGGCTGATCGTGTCCACGCAGACCGAGTCGGAGCTCGCCTCCGTGCTCGGCCATGAGATGGGACACGTGCTGCAGCGGCATATCGCACGCATGCTCTCGCAAAGCGAGCGCAGCGGCTACGCCGCGCTCGCGGGCTTGCTGTTCGGCATCCTCGCGGGCGTGCTGGCGCGAAGCGGCGACCTCGGCAGCGCGATCGCCATCGGCAGCCAGGCCTATGCTGTGGATAGCCAGTTGCGCTTCTCGCGCGCCGCCGAGCACGAGGCGGACCGCGTCGGCTTCAAGTTGCTGGCCGGCGCCGGCTACGATCCGTGGGGCATGGTGGCGTTCTTCGAGCGGCTCGACCGCGCGTCGATGAGCGACGCCGGCGTGCCGGCCTATGCGCGCACGCATCCGCTCACCGTCTCGCGAATCGCCGACATGCAGGATCGCGCCCGCCGCGCGGATTATCGGCAGCCGCGCCAGTCGCCCGAATACGGTTTCGTGCGCGCACGCGTGCGCGTGCTGCAGGACCGCTCGCGTGGAGATTACCTCGACGAGATCTCGCGCATGCGCGCCGAGATCGAGGATCGCGTTGCGCTCAATGTGGCGGCGAACTGGTACGGCATCGCCTTTGCGCAACTGCAGGTCGAACGCTACGACGACGCAGCGGCGTCGCTGGCCAATGCGCGGGCGGCATTCACCCGGGTCGAGGCGGCGGAGGGCGGCAAGGCGCCTCGCGCGCCGCGTAGTTCGTCGAGCCTCGACGTGCTGGCCGCCGAGATCGCGCGGCGCGCGGGCCGCACCGACGAAGCCGTGCGGCTCGCGCAGGCCGCGCATGCGGCGTGGCCCGCGTCCCACGCGGCCACTGACAGCCTGTTGCAGGCGCTGATCGGCGCGCGCCGCTTCAAGGAGGCGCAGACGCTCGCGCGCGGCGAGGCCGAGTCCGAGCCGCGTCAGGGGGCGTGGTGGCAGTACCTCGCGCAGTCGAGCGCGGGTCTGGGCGATCTGCTCACACAGCGGCGCGCGCTCGCGGAGAAGTTCGCGCTCGATGGGGCGTGGCCGTCGGCGATCCGGCAGCTCAAGGAGGCGCGCGACATGAAGTCGGTGGGATTCTACGATTTGTCGACGATCGACGCGCGCCTGCACGAATTCGAGGCGCGCTACAAGGAAGAGCGTGCGGAGGACAAGGACAGCGGATGAGCGGCGCGCGCGGATTGGCGCGTAACGCTCGCCGCCTCGGCTCAGCTCAGCGCGCAGCCTTTTCCGCTTGCTCCGGACTCGGCACGAACGCGAAGCGCGCCGGCACGTCTGCGCGTGCGATGGATTGCAAGGGCAGCGCGCTCCCGGCGCGCCAGTGAAACGTGCCGCTCGCGCCATCCTCGGCGAGCGTTGCATGCTCCGTGAAGCCGTCGAGATCGTGATCGTGCAGCAGTGCCACACTCGCAGGCGCGGGAGCGGCGACATCGGCGACATCGGCGACATCGGCGCTTGCGCCTGCCGTATCCGGCAGCGCGCGCTCGAACAGCACGCTACCGTGCTCGTCCACGTACACGGCGGCCGGCTCGAATGGCTGGCCCGTTTGATCGGTGAGCGTCAGCGCGCCGCCGTTCGCGCTCGCGAGGCGCACGACCCACGGCGTGTATTCGAGCTCGACATAGACGCGCTGCGGCCCGTTCTGGAAGAACCACTGGCCGTTCGCGTCGCGCTCGTAATTGCGATTGATGAACCCGATCAGCGCCTCGTGCCGGATCGGCGTGCCGGGCGCCCCTTGAGCCTGGTCGGCTTCGTCGCGCAGGCGCCAGTGGCCGCGCGCGTCGAGCAGCAGCCAGCCGGTGCAATGAGGAACGTTGGGCCAGCGCGCGAGCGCCTGCTTGACGATGTCATCCATGAGTCGTGGGGAGGTGAGGCGAGAGATAGCGGGTCACGCGCTGTGCGAGCCAGTCGCTGCGGCCCGGAAACGGCCCCGTCATGAAGCCGACGTGGCCGCCGCCTTCGGGCTGGTCGAGCTCGACTGCGGCGCTCACTTCGTGGCGCGCGGGCAGCACGTCGCCGGGCAGGAACGGGTCGTTGCGCGCATTGATGAGCAGCGTCGGCACGACGATCTCGCCGAGCTTCGGACGAACCGTCGCGCGGGTGTAGTAGTCGTGCGCGCTCTGAAAGCCATGCAGCGGCGCGGTCACGACGTCGTCGAATTCGTACATGTTGCGCGTCGCCAGCACGGCTTGCGGGTCGAACAGGCCCGGATACTGCTCGAGCTTTTGCAACGCCTTCACTTTCAGCGTCTTCAGGAAGCTGCGCGTGTAGATCATGCCGAAGCCGCTTGCGAGCATCTTGCCGCCCGCGTGCACGTCGAGCGGCGCGGAGATCGCGGCCGCGGCGCTCACGATCCGCGCGTCCTCGCGCTGCTGCGCGAGCCAGTGCAGCAGCACGTTGCCGCCGAGCGAAACGCCGGCCGCCACGAGCGGGCCCGTGTGACGCGCCGCGAGACGGCGCAGGACCCAGTCGACTTCGGCGGCATCGGCGAGGTGGTAGAAGCGCGGCAGGAGGTTCATCGGCCCGCTGCAGCTACGGAAGTGCGGGATCACCGCGTGCCAGCCGCGCGCATGCGCGGCCGCTGCGAGCGCGCGGGCGTAGTGCGAGCCCGAGCTGCCTTCGAGGCCATGGAACAGGACGAAGAGTGGGGCATCGGGCCGGGCGCCCGTCGCAGTTTTTGCATTGGCGCCCGCAGTGGCTGCGCGAGGCGCGTCGACCCAGTCGAGATCGATGAAGTCGCCGTCGGGGGTGTTCCAGCGTTCACGCCGGTAGGCGGGCAGGGGCAGGTGCGAGAACAGCGCGGGAATGATGGTCTGGATGTGCGCGCCAGGCAGCCAGAAGGGCGCGCGGTAGGTCGAGCCGGCCTGCGGGTAACCGCTCGCACTGTTCAGGACCGACGTTGCGGCGCGTCTTGCCGCTTCGTCGTTTCTTGGGCTCATCGCCGCTTCGTCGCCTGTCGTGCTCATGGCCATCCCCTGTCGACTCGAGCAGGCGCTTCAGTTGTCGGCTGGATTCGTGCTTTAAGCTCGACTCCAGTCCCATGCAGCGCTCCGGCTCTGGTCCCGTGCAACTTGTTGCTTTCTACTGCGCTTTCACTTTCTGCTACTGCTGTCCTGCTTCGTGGCGCGCCCGTTCCCTGCTTCCCGCTGCTATCCGTGTCAGTGCAATGCGCCCTGGCCGTGGCGCAGCCTCGCGGAGAACTGGCTGGCTGCGTCGTCGGGCATGCGGCTCGCGTGAATGTGCGCGATGCGCCACTCGCCGCGCTCATGCACCATCACATAGGTCGTGAAGACCATCGCCGGAATCGCGTTCGGATCCACGGGGCGATGCGCCTCCACGATTGCATAGACCACCGTGCCGAGGCTGTCGTAGACGCGTATGTCGAGCGGCTCGATCGACACGGGCGCCGCTTCGAACTCTGCGGCGAGGCCGGCGCGAATGTCGGACAGGCCGTGCAGATGCGCGCCCTCGGCGCTGATGCAGCTCACGAACTCCTCATCGATCCACAGGCCCATCAACGCGTCGATATTGACCTCCGCGATGGCCTGATAGTACGCGTTGAGAGTGTCCGCGGCGGCTTCGAAGATGTGGGCAAAACGTGGCATGGCTCGTTGATCTGATGCGCTTCTTGCGCGGGTTGGCGTTTGCTTCGGCGATTGCTTCAGTTGCGATGCGCGAGACCTGCGTTGCGGCTGGCAGCCGCGAGCATGCCGCGATCGCGAGACAGGCCTGTGACGCCCCGCTTCGTTGCGCGTTACCTGAATTGGGCGCGCGCTCGAGGCACCGCGTCGGTGGCGTGCCGCACATCCGCAGCGCGAAGCGCGTGAGGCGTGCCGGGTGTCGTCAGCCTCCAGGCGGGCTGAAGGCAAACCGGATGGGCCACGCGCGACACGCGCCACCGCGCCGGGTTCGGTGCGGCTAGCGCTGGGCGACCAGCATACCGCGCAAATCGTCGAAGACCTGTTCCGGGCTCAGTTCGCGCAGGCAGTTCAGATGCCCGAGCGGACACTCGCGCGCAAAGCAGGGACTACAGTCGAGATGAAGCCATTGTACCTTTGCAAGCTCGGACAAGGGCGGCGTGTGGCGCGGATCCGTCGATCCGTAGAGCGCGACCAGCGGCCGGCGCAGCGCCGCGGCCACGTGCATGAGGCCCGAATCGTTGGTGACCACGGCGCTCGCGCGCGAGATCAGCGCGCAGGCTTCGCCGAGCGCGGTCTGGCCGCACAGGTTGCGCACGTTCGGGGCCTTGTCGGCGATGGCCTGGGCGAGCGGCGCGTCCTTGGGCGAGCCGAGCGCGACGATCTGCGTATACGGGAACGACTGTCCGACCATGCGCGCGAGCGCCGCGAAATGCTCGGGCGGCCAGCGCTTGGCGGGACCGTATTCGGCGCCGGGGCAGAACACCAGCAGCGGCACGCGCGTGTCGAGATTGAAGCGCGCCGAGACGCGCGAGGCCTCGTTCGGATCCGCTTCGAGGCGCGGCATCGGCAGGTCGTCGGGCACGGTGGCGCCGGGCGCGTAGGCGAGCGCCGCATAGTGCCTGACCATGGGCGGGCGCTCGTCCTTGGGCGGATTCGTGTGGCGCACGTTCAGGAAGCCGTAGCGGCTCTCGCCCGTGTAGCCGATGCGCAGCGGGATGTTCGCGAGCCACGGGATCAGCGCGGACTTCAGCGAATTCGGCAGCACATAGACCGCGTCGTAGCGCTCGGCGCGCAGGTCGCCGGCCAGTTGCCAGCGACGCAGCAGCTGCAGCTTGCCGTGGGCGAGGTCGGTGGCGTAGACGTCGCGTATCTCGGGCATGCGCTCGAGCACGGGCGCGACCCAGGTGGGCGCAAGCGCATCGATATCGATGCGCGGATGCAGTTTTACGAGCCGCGAAAGGAGCGGCTGCGCCATCAGTGCGTCACCGATCCAGTTCGGTGCAATTACCAGCGCGCGGCGCATCGGGAGTCAGGGTCCGGAAAAAGGGCAAGGATTTCGCGCGCGCTTTGGCCACTTCGGGTCAGAGCGAGCGCGCGAAACGCGGTTAGGGGAGACAGGGACGCGGCCAGGGCCTGCGATGCGATACAGCGCGAAATACGGCGCGAGGCATCCAGAGCATCGCCGGCGTGCACGTGCCCCGGCCGAAGCCGGTGCTGGCCCGCAGGCGCGCCTCGAGTCGCCGGAGTCGCCGCAGTGGCCGGCTTAATGGCCGTGCACGACCTCGCCGTCACGCAGCTTGTAGCGGGTGCTGCAGTACGGGCACTTCGCTTCGCCGTGCGTCACGTCGATAAAGACGCGCGGATGATTGCTCCAGCGCGGCATCGACGGATTCGGGCAATACGCGGGCAGGTCCTTGGCCTTCAACTCGACCAGCGGCATTTCCTTGAGTTCGCTCATGAGGATGATTCTCTGTGTATCAATGGGGCGCAGGCGGCGGGCCGTCTGACCAGCGCGCGCCAGTGCGCGCATATCTCGTTGTCTGTCGCGCCATGCCTGGTCGCGCGCGTCACTCACGCATGCGCCAGGCAAAGAGAGCCATTTTAACGTCATTTGTGCGCCATACGCGCGCTCGCGGGCGCGTGCGGCGGGGTTTCGGGGCACTTTCGTGGCGTTGAGGCAGAGGGTCCGGTTAGCGGGGCCGGATGGATGCGCTTGCCCCGGCCGTGCCCGTCAGGTCGGCGCGGCGCATGCGCAAATACGCGAGATTCGCTGAGCACGCCTCAGATCATCCTGGCTATCGGCTAAAATACCGATCTCGCAATTCGATGCTGGCCTCGCGCCCGGCGCCGAGCAGCGACCCGCAGCGGCGCCAGCAGGGTGAGCAACCGGCAGCCGCGCGGATCCCGCGCCGCGCCCACCGCGCCTTCGCCGCCCGCGCCCTCGTTGCGCGCGGCACCCGCATCGGCTTGACACCGCCTTCCCACCATCAAGCTGACATGTCCATGAACAAGGTTCTGCGTCTCTCCGATCTGATCTCCGAAGGCAAGCTCAAGGGCAAGCGGGTGTTCATCCGCGCCGACCTGAACGTGCCGCAGGATGACCAGGGCAACATCACCGAAGACACCCGCGTGCGCGCTTCCGTGCCGGCCATCAAGGCGGCGCTCGACGCCGGCGCGGCCGTCATGGTCACCTCGCACCTGGGCCGTCCGACCGAAGGCGAATTCAAGCCCGAAGACTCGCTCGCACCCGTCGCGAAGCGCCTCGCCGAGCTGCTCGGCCGCGACGTGCCGCTCGTCGCCAACTGGGTCGAAAACGGCGTGAACGTTGAGCCGGGCAACGTGGTCCTGCTCGAAAACTGCCGCGTCAACAAGGGCGAGAAGAAGAATTCGGACGAGCTCGCACAGAAGATGGCGAAGCTCTGCGACATCTACGTCAACGATGCTTTCGGCACCGCGCACCGCGCCGAAGCCACCACCTACGGCATCGCGAAGTACGCGGGCATCGCCTGCGCGGGCCCGCTGCTGGCGGCCGAGCTCGACGCGCTCGGCAAGGCGCTCGGCGCGCCCAAGCGCCCGCTCGTGGCGATCGTCGCGGGCTCGAAGGTCTCGACCAAGCTCACCATCCTCAAGTCGCTGGCCGAGAAGGTCGACCAGCTGATCGTCGGCGGCGGCATCGCCAACACGTTCATGCTGGCGGCGGGCCTGAAGATCGGCAAGTCGCTCGCCGAAGTCGATCTCATCGACGATGCGAAGGCCATCATCGAAGCGGCGCGCGCGCGCGGCGCCTCGGTGCCGATCCCGACCGACGTCGTGACCGCGAAGGAATTCTCGCCGACGGCCAAGGCCGAGACGAAGAACGTGGCCGACGTGGCCGACGACGACATGATCCTCGACATCGGCCCGGTCACGGCCAACGCGCTCGCCGCGCAGCTCGCGCAGGCCGGCACGATCGTGTGGAACGGTCCGGTTGGCGTGTTCGAGTTCGACCAGTTCGGCAACGGCACGAAGACGCTCGCGAGCGCCATCGCGAATTCGGGCGCGTTCTCGATCGCCGGCGGCGGCGACACGCTCGCGGCCATCGCGAAGTACAACATTGCCGACAAGGTCAGCTACATCTCGACCGGCGGCGGTGCGTTCCTCGAATTCCTCGAGGGCAAGAAGCTGCCGGCAGTCGAAGTGCTCGAAACCCGGGCGGCTGGTTAAGTGGCGCCGCGCGCCCCGGCCGGTAAAGCGGCGAAGGTAGCCAAGGTGGCAAACGCCACCCAGGCCGCCAAGGCCAGGGCTCCTCGCGCCAGCGCGGCCAGGCCGCGCACCGCCGCCGGGGCCGCAACAGATGTCAATGACGTAAAAGACGCGAAAGAGCAGGGGCGCGCAGCGCCCCTCGCAGATACAGATACCGCGCGGGCGAACGCGACGCCCGCCGCGGACACGGACACAAGCAACAGAAACGCCGCGCCAGTCTCGCCGACTGACGCCGCGCCCTCGAAGAAAGCGACGCCGGGTATGACCGGTGCGCGTTCCGGCCACGCCGTATCGGCGCCCGAGCCGGCCAGCACATCTCGCAGCAACGGTTTTTCCAGCGATCCTTTCCAGACGAGGAGACTCATGCATCGCGCCACCAAGATTGTTGCCACCATCGGTCCGGCTTCCAGCACGCCGGATATCCTGCTGAAAATGATCCGCGCGGGATTGGACGTGGTGCGCCTCAACTTCTCGCACGGCACCGCCGACGACCACCGTCAGCGCGCCGAAATGGTGCGGGAATGCGCCCGCCAGGCCGGCCGCGAAGTTGCGATCATGGCCGACCTGCAAGGCCCGAAGATCCGCGTAGGCAAGTTCGAGAACGGCAAGACGATGCTCGAGCCGGGCAGCCCCTTCATCCTCGATGCCGAGTGCGAGCTCGGCAACGACGAGCGTGTCGGCCTCGACTACAAGGACCTGCCGCGTGACCTGAAGCCCGCCGACGTGCTGCTGCTCAACGACGGCCTGCTCGTGCTCGACGTCGTGCGCGTGATCGGCAGCGAGATCCACACGACCGTGCGCGTGGGCGGCGAGCTCTCGAACAACAAGGGCATCAACCGCCAGGGCGGCGGCCTCACGGCGCCCGCGCTCACGGCGAAGGACATGGAAGACATCCGCACGGCGATGTCGCTCTCCGTGGATTTCGTCGCCGTGTCGTTCCCGAAGAACGCCACCGACATGGAAATGGCGCGCCAGCTCGCGAACATCGCGGGCGCGCCCTACGGCGTCAAGCCGAAGATGATCGCGAAGATCGAGCGCGCCGAGGCCATTCCGGCGCTGCAGGAGATTCTCGATTCGTCCGACGGCATCATGGTCGCGCGTGGCGACCTGGCCGTGGAAGTGGGCAACGCCGCGGTGCCGGCGCTGCAAAAGCGCATGATCCGCATGGCGCGCGAGTCGAACAAGCTCGTGATCACGGCCACGCAAATGATGGAGTCGATGATCCACGCGCCGGTGCCGACGCGCGCCGAAGTCTCGGACGTCGCCAACGCGGTGCTCGACGGCACGGACGCCGTGATGCTCTCGGCCGAATCGGCGGCGGGCAAGTATCCGGTGCAGACCATCGAGGCCATGGCCGCGATCTGCGTGGAAGCGGAGAAGTCGGAGCAGTCCGAGCTCGACAAGGATTTCCTCGACCGCACCTTCACGCGCATCGACCAGTCGATCGCGATGGGCGCGCTGTTTACTGCCTACCACCTGGGCGCGAAGGCGATCGTGGCGCTCACGGAGTCGGGCTCGACCGCGCTGTGGATGTCGCGTCACTGGACCCACGTGCCGATCTTCGCGCTCACGCCGCGCACCGGCAGCGAGCGGGCCATGTCGCTCTACCGCAATGTCACGCCGCTGCATCTGGACACCAGCAGCGACCGTGACACGGCGCTCCAGCAGGCCATCGAGGTGTTGGTGAGCAAGGGGTACGCTGCGCGCGGCGACATGATCGTGCTGACCGTGGGCGAGCCGATGGGCCAGCCGGGCGGCACCAACACGCTGAAGATCGTGCGGGTCGGCGACGTTTTCTGAGTTCGCGGCGATTTTTTTCGCTTTTTTTTCGAGACTCGCGAAATCGTGAGGTTGGCGCCTGTCGGTGAGTAACCGCTGGCATCGATTGGTATCAAAATGGTATACGATCGGTGCCAGATAGGTGCCAGTTAGGCGTCTTTTCGATGCAGTTGCGGCCCGTACGCGCTTGAGGCAGCGTGCGGGCTGTCAACTCTTTTTGCATCTTCTAGCCGATTTGACGCCCTGATACGCCAATTTCATGCCAGTTCGTTTTTTTGGCGGCGGGAACCCGGCGGCTTCGCGATAAAATCATGTAATTGAGCCCGCGCCTTGTGACGCGGGCGGTGGCCGCCAGGCCACCCTCGACCGGTCGCGCAAGACGGCCGGCGGCACGAAGCAATTCGTTTCAAATCATAGGAGTAGCAACAATGCCTCTCGTTTCAATGCGTCAACTGCTCGACCACGCGGCTGAACACGGCTACGGTCTGCCGGCGTTCAACGTGAACAACCTCGAACAGGTTCAGGCGATCATGGAAGCGGCCAGCCAGGTCGGCTCGCCGGTGATCATGCAAGCCTCGGCCGGCGCGCGCAAATACGCGGGCGAGCCGTTCCTGCGCCACCTGATCGAAGCGGCGGTCGAGTCGTATCCGCATATCCCGGTCGTGATGCACCAGGACCACGGCCAGTCGCCGGCAGTCTGCATGGCCGCGATCCGCAGCGGTTTCACCAGCGTGATGATGGACGGCTCGCTCGAAGCCGACGGCAAGACGGTGGCTTCGTACGAGTACAACGTCGACGTTTCGCGCAAGGTCGTGGAAATGGCGCACTCGATCGGCGTGACGGTCGAAGCGGAACTGGGCGTGCTCGGCTCGCTGGAAACGATGAAGGGCGACAAGGAAGACGGTCACGGCGCCGAAGGCACCATGACGCGCGAGCAGCTCCTGACCGACCCGGAGCAGGCTGCCGACTTCGTGAAGCTCACGCAGTGCGACGCACTGGCGATCGCCATCGGCACTTCGCACGGCGCCTACAAGTTCTCGAAGAAGCCCACGGGCGACATTCTGTCGATCCAGCGCATCAAGGAAATCCACGCACGCATTCCGAACACGCACCTCGTGATGCACGGTTCGTCGTCGGTGCCGCAGGAACTGCTGGCTGAGATCCGCGAGTTCGGCGGCGACATGAAGGAAACGTACGGCGTGCCGGTCGAGGAAATCCAGGAAGGCATCCGTCACGGCGTGCGCAAGATCAACATCGACACGGACCTGCGTCTGGCGATCACGGGCGCGATCCGTCGCTATATGTACGAGAACCCGTCGAAGTTCGACCCGCGCGACTACCTGAAGCCGGCTCGCGAAGCCGCGAAGAAGGTCTGCGTGGACCGCTTCCTCGCGTTCGGCTGCGAAGGCCAGGCTGGCAAGATCAAGCCGGTCTCGCTCGACAAGATCGCTGAGAAGTACAAGTCGGGCGAACTCGCGCAGATCGTCCGCTAAAGCGGGGCTCTGTGCCAGACGCGCTGGTTGAGTCCGGTAGCGCCTTGCCGGCCGCACCTCGCCGGCCGCACCTCGCCGGCCGCACCTTGCCGGCAGCGTCTGTAGTCGTAAAAAACATCGCCGTTTCCGCCTGTTTTGGGGGAACGGCGATGGGCTTTTCTGGGTTTTTTGGCTAGTTTTTGGTTTACCCTCGCAGTACCTTCAGAATCCGGTTCCCCGCCGCGGATCGACGCCGCGTTTTGCGGGCCGCGAGGTTTCCGGATTTGCCCGTTTTCGATTGTCCTTTTAGCGAATCACGACGATGTCTACCCTCTACGAATCCACGCTCCGCTCGCTGCCGCTCCTCGGCCGCGGCAAGGTCCGCGACAACTATGCCGTGGGCGACGACAAGCTGCTGATCGTCACGACCGACCGTCTCTCGGCGTTCGACGTCATCATGGGCGAGCCGATTCCGCGCAAGGGCGAGGTGCTCAACCAGATGGCCGACTTCTGGTTCGAGAAGCTCAAGGACGTCGTGCCGAACCACCTCACCGGCATTGCCCCCGAGACGGTCGTAGCCGCCGACGAAGTCGAGCAGGTCAAGGGCCGCGCCGTGGTGGTCAAGCGCCTCGAGCCGATCCTCGTCGAGGCCGTGGTGCGCGGCTATCTGGCCGGCAGCGGCTGGAAGGACTATCAGGCGACGGGCGCCGTGTGCGGCGTCGAGCTGCCGCCGGGCCTGCAAAACGCGCAAAAGCTGCCCGAGCCGATCTTCACGCCGGCAGCGAAGGCCGAAATGGGCCATCACGACGAGAACATCACGTACGAAGAGATGGAGCGCCGCATCGGCACCGAGCTCTCGCGCACCATCAAAGAGATTTCGATCAAGCTGTACAAGGCAGCCGCCGACTACGCGGCCACGCGCGGCATCATCATTGCCGACACCAAGTTCGAGTTCGGTCTCGACAACAACGGGCAGCTCTACCTGATGGACGAGGCGCTCACCGCCGATTCGTCGCGTTTCTGGCCCGCGGATCAATACCAGGTGGGCTCGAACCCGCCGTCGTTCGACAAGCAGTTCGTGCGCGACTGGCTCGAAACCCAGCCGTGGAAGAAAGAGCCGCCGGCGCCGAAGCTGCCCGACGAAGTGATCACGAAGACGTCGGCGAAGTATCAAGAGGCGCTCGAGCGCCTGACGGGTCAGAAGCTGGCGTAAATCAGGCTGGCGTAAGTCGGCGCAAAGAGGGAAGAAGGAAGCACAATGAGTGAAGTTCAGACGGCTCACCAGCATGCGGCGCCGCTCGTCGGCGTGTTGATGGGCTCCAGCTCCGACTGGGATACGATGAAGCACGCGGTCGCGATCCTCCAGGAGTTCGGCGTCGCGTACGAGGCGAAGGTGGTCTCGGCGCATCGCATGCCCGACGAGATGTTCGAGTACGCGGAAAAAGCGCGCGAGCGCGGCCTGCGCGCGATCATCGCGGGCGCGGGCGGCGCGGCGCACCTGCCGGGCATGCTGGCGGCCAAGACCACGGTGCCGGTGCTCGGCGTGCCCGCGGTCAGCAAGTATCTGAAGGGCGTGGACTCGCTTCACTCGATCGTGCAGATGCCCAAGGGCGTGCCGGTTGCGACCTTCGCCATCGGCGAGGCGGGCGCGGCCAATGCGGCGCTGTTCGCCGTATCGATGCTCAGCGTGACCGATTCCGAATACGCGAACAAGCTCGCGGCCTTCCGCGTGCGCCAGAACGAAGCGGCGCATGCGATGGTGCTGCCGGCGCTGTGATTGCGGCGCGCGACAAGCGCATGAAGTGACATCGTCGAGGCGGAAACTGGCGGGGCAGCGCGTTCCCGCCTGTTGCCGTTGCGACGTTAAACCTCGGTCTGGCCCGCGCGACGTCCCCCGCGCGCCGCGGCCAGCCCTGACCGACCACGAAGATGACTCCTGACAACTCTCCGGTTTCACCGATCCTGCCCGGCGCCTGGTTGGGCATGGTGGGTGGCGGCCAGCTCGGCCGCATGTTCTGCTTTGCCGCTCAGGCCATGGGCTATCGCGTCGCCGTGCTCGATCCCGACGCGACGAGCCCGGCCGGCACCGTCGCTGACCGGCATATCTGCGCGGCCTACGACGACGAAGCCGCGCTCACCGAGCTGGCGCGCCTGTGCGCGGCCATCTCGACCGAATTCGAGAACGTGCCCGCGGCGAGCCTCGACACGCTCGCGAAGTCGACCTTCGTGAGCCCGGCCGGGCGCTGCGTGGCCGTGGCGCAGGACCGTATCGCCGAGAAGCGCTTCATCGCGGCTGCGGGCGTGCCGGTTGCGCCGCACGTGGTGATCGAGTCGTCGCAGGCGCTCGCCGCCATCGGCGACGAGGCGCTTGCCGCCGTGCTGCCGGGCATCCTCAAGACCGCGCGCATGGGCTACGACGGCAAAGGCCAGATCCGCGTGACCAACGCCGAAGAGGTGCGCGAGGCGCATGCGTCGCTCGGCGGCGTGCCGTGCGTGCTGGAGAAGCGCCTGCCGCTGAAGTTCGAGGTGAGCGCGCTGATCGCGCGCGGCGTGAGCGGCGCGAGCGTGGTCTATCCGCTTGCGCAGAACACGCACCGCAACGGCGTGCTCTCGCACACCATCGTGCCCGCGCCCGACGCGAGCGCGGTGCTCGTGCAGCAGGCGCAGCAGGCCGCGCTGCAGATTGCGGCCAGGCTCGGCTACGTGGGCGTGCTGTGCGTGGAGTTCTTCATTCTCGAGGACGGCTCGCTCGTCGCCAACGAAATGGCGCCGCGCCCGCACAACTCGGGCCACTACACGACCGATGCGTGCGCGACGAGCCAGTTCGAGCAGCAGGTGCGCGCGATGACGGGCATGCCGCTCGGCGACACGCGCCAGCACTCGCCGGCCGTGATGCTCAACATCCTCGGCGACGTGTGGTTCCCCGCCGGTGCTGGTGGCGCGAAGGCGCCCAAAGGCGCTGCGCCCATCACGCCGCCCTGGGACCAGGTGGCGGCGATGCCGTCCGCGCGCCTGCATCTGTACGGCAAGGAAGAGGCGCGCGCGGGCCGCAAGATGGGCCACGTGAACTTCACCGCACCGACGCTCGACGAAGCGCGCGCGGCCGCACGCGATTGCGCGCGGCTGTTGCATATCGTCACGAGCTGAGTTGGGTCGCACTATGTCCGATCAGCAGCAAGGCGGCCACGCCGGCACGCCTGAATTGACCGCCGCCGACATCGAGCAAGCCGCCGCGTTGCTCGACGCCGGCGAGCTGGTCGCGTTTCCCACCGAGACGGTCTATGGGCTCGGCGGCGACGCGGCGAGCCCCGCAGCCGTCGCGCGCATCTATGCCGCGAAGGGCCGGCCCGCCAATCATCCGGTGATCGTCCATCTGCCACCGGGCGGCGACCCGCAGTACTGGGCCGCCGAGTGGCCAGAGGCCGCGCAGAAGCTCGTCGAGGCCTTCTGGCCTGGCCCGCTCACGCTGATCGTCAAGCGCCATGCGCGCATTCCCGACGCGGTGAGCGGCGGCCAGGATTCGGTGGGCTTGCGTTGCCCCTCGCATCCGGTGGCGCAGAAGCTGCTGGCCGCGTTCTCGAAGCGGCGCGGCGGACATGGCGGCGTAGCGGCGCCCTCGGCGAACCGCTTCGGCCACGTGAGCCCGACCACGGCGCAGCATGTGCGCGACGAGTTCGGCGCGGCCGTGCACGTGCTCGATGGCGGCGCTTGCGACGTCGGCATCGAGTCGACGATTCTCGATCTCTCGCGCGGCTTCCCGGCATTGCTGCGCCCGGGCCACGTGAGTCCGCTCGATATCGCGCGCGTGCTGGGCGAGGCGCCGCGTCTGCCCGACGGCTCGGACGCCACGGCGCCGCGCGCATCGGGCACGCTCAAGGCGCACTACGCGCCGCGCACGCCGCTCGCGCTGCTGCCGTTCGAGGCGCTGGAGCCGCTGCTGGCCGCCGCGCGCGACGCGGGCGAAACGGTGGCGCTGGTGGCGCGCGGCTCACGCGCGGGCGCCTGGGCGAGCGCCGCGAACGTGCATTTCGTAGCCGCGCCGGAAGAGCCGCAGGTCTATGCGCGCGAGCTCTATGGTCTGCTGCGCGTGCTCGACCGCGCGAACGTCTCGCGCATCCTGATCGAAAAGCTGCCCGAGACCCTCGAGTGGATCGCCGTGAACGACCGCCTCGGGCGGGCGGCCGCCGCCTTCGAGGCGCAGCAGGACTGAGTACAAACCCCTCTCGCGCAATGAAAACACCCCACGACCCTGGCGGGCCGTGGGGTGTTTTTTTGCCGGGAGGCCCGGCGTGTGACGCTTACTGCGGTGCCTTGCCGATGCCTGCGTTAGCCAGCTGCGTTTCGACGAACGTGGCGAACTGGGCGTGCAGCGCGGTGGTCGGGTGGAAGAGATCCGCGAACATGTACGTCGTGGGCGCGTTGGCCGTCGTCAGCGTCTGCGGCGAGCAGAACAGCGACGAGCCGAAGGCCTGGCCGTATTGCGCTGCCGCTGCGTCGAGGATGGGCTGCGGCGTCGTGGGCGGCAGCCCGAGCGTGGCTTGCGGATTGGCCAGCGCATAGTTGGTGGCGTCGGTTTCCATCTGCGTGAGATTGCAGGCGGTACCGGTGTTCGTCACGGTGAAGCCGAGGCTGGCCGCGTTCTGGACCGACTGGTCGATCCACGAGAACGTATCGATCGGAACGACCTTCTTGGCCGCGAGCGACGGCTGCAGACCCTGCAGCAGCGCGAGGTTGTACATGGCCGCAACGAGCGACAGTGCCTGGTCGGGCGCGTTCGCGGAGCCCGGCGTTGCACCGACGCTCGAATCGGCGGCCAGCGCCGCCGGCGCCTTGCCGATGTCGGGCACCGTCGCGACCGCGACCTTGGCCGTGCCGGCGATCTGCGTGTTGACGAGGTTGGCGAGCGTGCCGGCAGCGGTGAGGATCGGCAGGACCGACGCGAAGTCCGTGCTGGCGTTCGGATCCGTGGTGACGATGGTCAGCGCGATGGCGGCGGGCACGAGTGCCTGGGCCTGGGCGGCCGTAAAGCCTTCTGCGACCAGTTGTTGAAGTGCCTTTTGCTGGGTTGCGGGGTCGCTGGCGGCCGCCGCGAAGTTGGCCTTGGCGAGGCCGGTGGCGAACGCCGTGAGTCCTGCGCCGTTGTTGTCGAGCAGCGCCAGGATTTCGTTCGAGCCGCCTTCGACGAGCACGAGCTGATTGGCATTGAAGCTGCCGTGCTGCGCCAGATACTGGCTGACCTGCCAGGTCAGCGGCTGCTCGCTCGCGGCCGGAATCGGGGCGCTCGTATTGGCGACACCGCCGGTCGAGACCATCGCACCGCCTTGCGCGTAGTCGAGGCCGCCCGTGGCCGTCAACGGCACGCCGAAGCCGCCTTCGAAGGCCGGCGTCAGCGAATTGCCGAAGTACTCGGAGACCTTTTGCGCCCAGACTTCGCCCGGGTTGGTCGTGAAGCGGCCGCCACCGAAGCCCGGCAGAATCTGCTCCGAATACGTGCCCGCGTCGGTGAGGCTCGTGCCGAATGCCACCACCTGCAGGCTGACGCCGGACGGCGGCGGCGTGCTCGCGCTGCTGCTACTGCTGCTACCGCCGCCGCAAGCGGCGAGGAGCGCGAAAGCGGCGCTCGCGAGAGCGATCTGGGTGGCGCGCACGAGCGTACGGTGTCTCGGTCCTTGTTGCTTCATATTCACTTCATCTCCTCTGTTTGTGGCTTGTGTTGCCATTGCCTGATGCCAGCTTCTGATGCTGCCAATGCTGCGGATGCCTGTGTCGCCAGGTCTTGCCGCTCGTTGTGGTGAGTCGAAGTGGCGTGGTCCCCCAAGGTCCTCGCCATCAGACTACGCAATCTGTCATGTTTTGTGCGACCCGATGTCACCCGTGGTGTTGTTTTCCGACACGGATGTTCGTATTCCTCGTAAGCCCGAGGCAAGCTGTGCCGCGTCCCAGCGCGCGCACCAATCGGGCGGCGCGAATAGCGCAGCAAGCCGCGTGCGCCAGTCGGGCATGCGCGCGAAATCACGCGCCATGTCGAGCCATTCGTGAAAGCTCGCCTTGAGCGGGTTGTAGGTGTCGAGCGGCTTGACGATGCCGTAGACGGGCGGCTCGTGCGCGTCCTCCGCGACGTAGCTGCCGAACAGGCGGTCCCAGATCGCGAGCACGCCTGCGTAGTTGCGGTCGATGTATTGCGCATTGCGCGCGTGATGGACGCGATGCATCGACGGCGTGTTGAGCACGTATTCGAGCCAGCCGAGCTTGCCGATCGCCTGGGTGTGCACGAAGAACTGGAACGCGAGATTGACGAGCACGATGCCGACGATCTGCATCGGCGGAAAGCCGAGCATGGCGAGCGGGATCCAGAAGACCCACATACCCGCGACGGGGTACATGAGGCTTTGGCGGAACGCGGTGGAGAGGTTGAGCCGTTCCGACGAATGATGGACGACGTGCGCGGCCCAGAGCCACCGCACGCGATGGCTCGCGCGGTGGAACACGTAGTAGAGCAGGTCCTGGGCGACGAAGAGCGCGAGCCATGCGCCGAGGCCGGGCTGCCACGAGACGATGCGCCAATGGCGGTAGACGTAAGCGTAGACGGGGATGGCCACGAGCCAGGCGAGCTTGTCGGTGCCCTGATGCATGAGCGCGAGCGCGGCGTTGCAGAACGTGTCGGGCCAGCTATAGAGCGAGGCGCCGGGGCGGGTGCGGGCGAGATGCCAGGCCTCCCAGCCGATGCAGGCGAGAAAGACGGGCGCGAGGGCGAGCAGCAGCCATTCAGCGTCGAACTGCACGAATCTCGTCCTCCTTGTCCCGTGTGCGGCGCTGGCGAGTCAGCGCGGCATTGTTGTGTTTTGTCGATCGCACCTGGCGGGACCCCATGCAAAGCGCTTGGTCCCATCCCATGCAAAGCTCGACAGCTTGCGCGTCGATGTGGGTCCAGACAGGGTGCGGTTAGCCGTGGGTGTGCGCATATTCTTGCGCGCTACCCGACTTTGCCCGTCAGAGTACACGTCCGACGCACGCGGCGCGTGGGGCTTTGCTAGAGGAAATCTTCGGGCGGTGTGATTTCGAGCGGCATTCGGGCAGTGGCTCGATATGCGCATTCGGGCTGCCTGGTGGCGTGAAGTGCGCTCGGAACGGCAAGCCGATCCATGTGAATGGCGCGCACGGAGGAGGGGGCACGCGAGCGACGGGAGATCGTGGACGGAGAGAGGGAGAGTCAGCGCGCCGGCTAAGCGGCGAGGATGAGGGCAAGCCGTAAGGCCAGGCGTGCGCCCCGAACGGGCGGCGCATGCTGCCGATGCGCCGCCCGCTTCGCGCGCCAGGATCCGTCTGGCGCGCTCACGCGATCAATGCGCGCTGCGCTGCTTCTTCGTGGCCTTGCGCTCGGCGGCCTGGCTCGTCTTTTCCGCCTTCGTCACGTGGCCGGCGCGTGCTGCCTTCGGCGCGCGCTTCGGATGCGGATCGACGTACACGGGCTTCTCCTCGGGCATGCCCTGGTAGACCCATTCGAGCAGCGCGTCGTGCGCGGCGCGCGCGGCTTCGGCATGCGGGTCGTTGATGAGGCTCACGACGATCCAGCTCTCGCCGTTCTGCGTGGCCACATAGCCCGCGATCGCGCGCACGTCGCGCAGCGTGCCGGTCTTGATGTGCGCGTTGCCGTCCACGCCCGCGTTGTTCAAGCGGTTGCGCATGGTGCCGTCCACGCCCGCGATCGGCAGCGAGTCGATGAACGGCTGCGCCACCGGGCTCGCGTTGGCGGCTTGCAGCAGACTCGCGAGCGAGAGCGCGCTGATGTGCTCTTCGCGCGAGAGGCCGCAGCCGTTGTCGAGCACGAGCTCGGGCATGTTGAGGCCGCTCTTGCGCAAGAACGTGGTGACGGCGGTGGAGGCCTTCGCCGTGGTCGCGGGCGGTTTCTCCTCGACGGCGCCGAGCGTGAGGAACAGATTGCGCGCCATCACGTTGTTGCTGAACTTGTTGATGTCGTGCACGACGTCCGCGAGCGGCGGGCTCTGATGCACGCCCAGCAGACGCGCGCGCGGCGGCACGACGCCTTCGCGCGTCGTGCCCGCAAAGGTGCCGCCCGCTTGCTGCCAGAGCGCGAGGAAGCCGTCGGCGAAGAAGGTGCTGTGATCGACGGGCGCGGCCATGTTGAGCGTGCGGTCGCCGCAGCCCAACGCGTAGTTGCCCGCAAAGCTCGCCGTGACGACGCCGTTCGCGCCCGGCGTGACTTGCGGGCTCGGCAGTAGCCCGCCGCACTTGCCGCCGCGCTCGCGGATCTGGTTGTCGATCTGCCATTGCGCGACGGGCGGCACCACGTCGATCGAAACGCCCTCGCGCGAGGGCGAGAACGTGAACGAGAGCGCCTTGAATGCGTACATCAGCGGATCGGGGCCGACGTTGTAGGGCGCGTTGTTGTCGCCGTCGAACGAGGGCAGGTCGCGCGTGGAGGCGTCGAACTCGCTCTTGTCGAGCACGAGCGAGCCTTCGATGCGCACGATGCCGGTCGCGCGGACCTTCTGCACGAGATCGATCAGCTCCTCGGGGACGAGCTTCGGGTCGCCCGTGCCCTTGATGTAGAGGTTGCCGTGCAGCGTGCCGCTCGCGTCCACGTCGCCGTCGGTGTAGGCGCTGGTCTTCCAGCGGTAGTCGGGCCCGAGCATTGAGAGGCCGCTCCAGGTGGTGACGAGCTTCATCGTCGAGGCGGGCATCATCGGCTGGCCCGCGTTGACGGCGACGCTCGGCTGGCGGTCGCCCACTTTTTCGATCACGACGCTCACCGACGAAAGCGGCACGTGCGCGCGCTCGAGTCCCGCCATCACGCTGGGCGGCAAGACGGTGCTGACGTTGACCGTGGGCACGCGCGCGCCCGCGGGCTGGGCGTGGGCCGGCGCGCCGGCGAAGGCTGTCGTGAGCGCGGCGCAGGCAAGCGCGAGCGCGAGGGGGCGCGGCGCACGGCGGCGGCGCGCGTCGACGCCAACGGTTGCGGCTGCCACGATGACGGTCGCGGCGGCAGGCTTTGCGGCGGCCTTGGCCGCGCGCGTGGCACTCGGTGTGCGCGGGGTGCTCAGGCGGAACAGGGTACGAATTCGGGACAGCGAAACGGGCGGCATGAAGAGCGTTGGACGAGGGCAGGCAATGCGGGGGCCGCGCGCGGCGCTGCTCGCCCGGGCGGGCTTTTCGCGAGTGTCGTGCGCGGACGCGGAAAACGGCTGGCGCGTGGCTTTTGCGATGCGCGCGTCGCCTTGCATGCCAACCGGAGACAACTGAAAGGGCGCGTTCGCATCGCGGCGCCGCGCGCCGCAAAAGCGCACATTGTAAAGACCTCGCGTGGCGTGCGCGCATTGGTGGCGAGAAATGTGGGAAAAGGTCGCGTCAGCGCAGGACGGAGCCCGGCTTCCGCCCCGACGGCATGCGGCGGGTGTCGAGGCGCTAGAATGCAGCCATCGACATTCACTTCAGGCGCGGCGCCGCGCGCGCCGCCTGGCCAATTCATTACGATGCGCATACTGCTAGTCGAAGATGACCGCATGATTGCCGAGGGCGTGCGCAAGGCGCTGCGCGGCGAGGGCTTCGCGGTCGACTGGGTCGAGGACGGCGAGGCCGCGCTCTCGGCCGCGAGCGGCGAAACCTACGATCTGATGCTGCTCGATCTCGGGCTGCCCAAGCGCGACGGCCTCGACGTGTTGCGCACGCTGCGCGCGCGCAGCGTGGCGCTGCCCGTGCTGATCCTCACCGCGCGCGACGCCATTGCCGACCGCGTGAAGGGCCTCGACGCCGGCGCCGACGACTACCTCATCAAGCCCTTCGATCTCGACGAACTGGGCGCGCGCATGCGCGCGCTGATCCGCCGCCAGTCGGGCCGCAGCGATTCCACGATCCGCCACGGCTCGATCACGCTCGATCCCGCCTCGCACCAGGTGACCCAGGACGGCTCGCCCGTCGCGCTCTCCGCGCGCGAGTTCGCCTTGCTGGAGGCCCTGCTCGCGCGCCCCGGCGCGGTGCTTTCCAAGACCCAGCTCGAAGAGAAGATGTACGGTTGGGGCGAGGAGATCGGCAGCAACACGGTCGAGGTCTATATCCATGCGCTGCGCAAGAAGCTCGGCGCCGATCTGATCCGCAACGTGCGCGGCCTCGGCTACATGATCGCGAAAGACGCGTGAGGACGAGCGCCACCCGATGAGTTCGATTCGCAGACAACTGCTGTTCTGGCTGCTCGCGATCGTGGTCGCGGGCGTGAGCCTCGCGGGCTGGCTGATCTATCGCCAGGCGCTGGCCGAAGCCAACGAGCTGTTCGACTACCAGTTGCAGGAGATTGCGGCCGCGCTGCCCTCCGAGCCGTTCAACGAGATCCTCAGCTCGCGCGACACCGGCACCGAGGGCATCGTCCTGCAAATCTGGAACCGCAATGGCGTGCTGATGTACTACTCGCATCCGCGCGCGCCGCTCGCGCCGCGCGCGGAGCTCGGCTTTTCGACCGAGCGCACCGACCGCGGCGACTGGCGCGTCTATGGCGCGATCGTCGGCGACAACGTCGTGCAGCTCGCGCAGCCGATGACAGTGCGCAACCGGCTCGCCGCGAACGTCGCGTTGCGCACGCTCTGGCCGCTGATCGTGCTGCTGCCGTTCCTCGGCCTGGCCGTGTGGATGGTGGTGGGGCGGGGCCTCAAGCCGCTCTCGCGCGTCGCGCGCGCGCTCGACACGCGCCACCCGGAGGCGCTCGAGCCGCTGCCCGAGCAGCGCCTGCCGCGCGAGGTCACGCCGCTCGTGCATGCGCTCAACGCGCTGCTCGAGCGCCTCGCTCAGGCAATCGATACGCAAAAGGCCTTCGTGGCCGACGCCGCACACGAATTGCGCACACCGCTCGCGGCCGTGCAGATCCAGGCGCAACTCGTTGCGCGCGCAAGGGATGACGAAACGCGCCGCGAAGCGATCGGCGACCTGCAGGCGGGCGTGACGCGCGCCACGCGCCTCGCCGAGCAACTGCTCGCGCTTGCGCGTTCGGAGCCCGACGGTCACGCGCGTGCGCAAAGCGTCGACCTGCATGCGCTGCTCGATGATTGCGTGCTCAACTATGCGCCGCTCGCCCAGCAGCGCGGCGTGGACCTCGGCATCGAGGAGAGCGCCGACGCGCACGTGCACGGCGACGCCGATGCCCTGCGCGTGATGTTCAACAACCTGCTCGACAACGCGACGAAATACACGCCCGCGGGCGGGTGCGTGGACGTGCGCCTCGTCGTGGACGACGGGCATCCGCTCGTGCGCATCGAGGACAGCGGGCCGGGCATTCCCGTCGAGGAACGCCCGCGCGTGTTCGACCGCTTCTATCGCGTGGGCCCGAATGCGAACCGCGCGCGCACGGACGTATCGGGCACGGGGCTCGGTCTCGCAATCGTGCGCCGCATTGCCGATCAGCACGACGCCACGATCACGCTCGGCGATTCGCCGGCGGGCGGCTTGCAGGTGGAAGTGCGGTTTTGAGCGTTGCGCGCGCGGCGTGCCTTGAAGCTTCCTTTTTGCTTTCAACGTGCGCGCGTGGCGGGCGCGCCGCAGCCCTGGCGGCGCAGCTCGAAGGTCCCCGCAAACGCCCTGTGCACGGGACTTTGCGGTTTGGTTCCCCGCTTAAGACTCCTTTAAGTGATACCGCTTAATCTTCGTTACGTCGTGACAGTACCCGCGCAAGGAGTCCGCTATGAATACCAAAGTCATTACCCGCAGTGCCGTGGCCATCGCCGTTGCCGTCGCGTTGTCGGCGGGCTACGTGGCCGGGCGCCGCGACGTGCCGCCGCCCCAGGTCATCACGCAGGCGCAGGCCGCCGCGTTGATGCCCGCCGAAGCCGCGGCCAAGACCGGCATTCCTGACTTCTCGGGCCTCGTGGAAACCTACGGCCCGGCGGTCGTCAACATCAGCGCGAAGCACGTCGTGAAGCAAACGGCCCTGCGCGGTGGTGGTAGCGGCGGTGCGCAGCAATTGCCGATCGATCCGAGCGATCCGTTCTACCAGTTCTTCAAGCACTTCTACGGCGGCATGCCCGGCATGGGCGGCGGCGACGGCGGCGGCATGCAGCCCGACACGCCGAGCACGAGCCTCGGCTCCGGCTTCATCATCAGCCCGGACGGCTACATCCTCACGAACGCGCACGTCGTGGACGGCGCGAACGTCGTGACCGTGAAGCTCACCGACAAGCGCGAATTCAAGGCCAAGGTCGTGGGCGCCGACAAGCAGTCCGACGTCGCCGTGCTCAAGATCGATGCGAAGGATCTGCCGACCGTGAAGATCGGCGACCCGCGCCAGAGCAAGGTCGGCCAGTGGGTGGTGGCGATCGGCTCGCCCTACGGCTTCGACAACACCGTGACCTCGGGCATCATCAGCGCGAAGTCGCGCTCGCTGCCCGACGAGAACTACACGCCGTTCATCCAGACCGACGTGCCGGTGAACCCCGGCAACTCGGGCGGCCCGCTCTTTAATCTGCAGGGCGAAGTGATCGGCATCAACTCGATGATCTACTCGCAGACGGGCGGCTTCCAGGGCCTTTCGTTCGCCATCCCGATCAATGAGGCGATGAAGGTCAAGGACGACCTCGTCAAGACCGGCCACGTGAGCCGCGGGCGCCTCGGTGTCGCGGTGCAGTCGATGAACCAGACGCTCGCCGACTCGTTCGGCATGGACAAGCCGCGCGGCGCGCTGGTGAGCTCGGTGGACTCGAACGGACCGGCCGCCAAGGCGGGCCTGAAGCCCGGCGACGTGATCCTTGCCGTGAACGGCGAGCCCGTGGGCGACTCGTCCGACCTGCCTTCGCTGATCGCGGGCATGAAGCCGGGCACGAAGGCCGACATTCAGGTATGGCGCGACAAGTCGACCAAGGACTTCTCGGCGACGATCGGCTCGCTCACCGACAGCAAGGTCGCCTCGAACGACACGCCGCAGTCGCAGATGCAGGGACGCCTCGGCGTCGCGGTGCGTCCGCTCACGCCGGAAGAGAAGAGCAACAGCTCGGTCGATCACGGCCTGCTCGTCGAACAGGCGGCCGGTGCGGCGGAAAACGCCGGCATCCAGCCCGGCGACGTGATCCTCGCGGTGAACGGCCGCCCCGTGACGAGCGCCGATCAGCTCAAGCAGATGATCGCGCACGCGGGCAACAGCATCGCACTCCTGATCCAGCGCGACGACGCGCAGATCTTCGTGCCGGTCGATCTCGGCTGATCGAAGTTTCGAATCGCTCCAGCGGCCTGGTGCGCTTCATACCGGGATTTTCCGGGCCGCTTTTTCACTGCCGCCGTGGGCCTCGCGCCCCGGCGGCAGTTTTCTTTGCTGCGGCGTATTCTGGGTGGCTCTCGTCCGATTAAGCGGGCATGCGGTTTGCGCGGGTTGGATCTCGAAGCAACTCGTAAGGAGCAGTCACGATGAAGAGGTTCCATAAAACGCGTCCCGTCCTTTCGAGCGTTGCGCTCGCGGCTACCCTGACCCTCGGCTTCGCGGCCGGGGCGGCAGCGCAGCAAGGCAGCGTGCCGATGCAGCAGGGCGGCGCACCGGGGCAGCAGGTGCCGCCGCAGCCAGGCGGCGCGCCGGTGCAGCAGGTGCCGATGCAGCCGCAAGGCGCCCCGCCGGTGCAGCAAGTGCCGATGCAGCAAGGCGGCGCACCGATGCAATCCATGCAGATGCAGCCGGGCGGCGCCAAAGGCGCCACGAACGGCATGAATCCCACCAACGGCACGGTGGGCGGCACGTCCACCGATAACTCGAGCGCCGGCAACACCAACGGCGGCGGCATGCCGCAAGTGCAGCAGCAGGGCGGCGTCGAATATGTCTCGGGCGGTGTCGGTCTCGACGAGTCGAAGGCGCTGCAGGCCGCGCGCTCGCAATGGCCGCTCTCGCTGCGCTTCACGGGCCGCAATGCCGAGTTCCTCGCCGACGTGCATGTGCAGATCGTCGACGCCCACGGCGCGAGCGTGCTCGATACGACCTCGCGCGGGCCCTACATGCTCGTGCGCGTGCGCCCGGGGCGCTATACCGTGCACGTGAGCCATGACGGCATCAACAAGACGAGCGCCGTGACCGTAGGCTCGAACGGCAGCGCCCGCGCGTCCTTCATCTGGTGAGCCGGGGCGGCGCGCGCGGCGCTCCGAATTCGCGCAAGCCGCCAGAGTTTCGCCGATAATGAAGCCACGGGTCTGCCGTGGCTTCTTGTGAGCGCGGCGGCGCCCATCGATCAGGGAGCAGACCATGACGGTCGAACCGGATGCCGGCCATCGCATCGATATTGTCGTGAACCGTCACCGCGTGCGCGTGATCCACGGCGGCATCACCGTCGCCGACACGCTCGCGGCGCTCACGCTCGTCGAAACCGGCAATCCCGACGTCTACTATTTCCCCCGCGCCGACGTGAACATGGCGCGGCTCGAACGCTCCGCGCGCACCGACGCGTGCCCGCACAAGGGCGAGGCGTCGTACTACCACCTGCACACCGAGGATGGCCGCATCGAGGATGCCGCCTGGAGCTACGAGGTGCCGCTCGATGCCGTGCGCGGCATCAAGGGCTATCTGGCGTTCCGGCTCGGGCTCGTGGACCGCATCGACCAGACTTCCTGAGCGCCTCCGGCCCGCGTGCCGGGGCAGGAGAGCGCCCGGCCGGGCTCGCTGCGCGCCCGGCATCGCGCGCTAGCCTCAAGAAACGAAATTGAGCGCCGATAGATGTGCTGACGTACCAAACGAACCGAACGACCCGGGCAAACTGATTCACCCGAGCGACGCAAACGAACTTCTCGAACTGCCACCGGGGAGCCGCCATGGAACTGAACGACGCGTTGAGGATTCCGCTTGAGCCGTCTGCCGTCTGGCAGGCGCTGCAGGACGCTACGCTCGTGCGGGCGAGTCTGGAGCATTGCGAGTCGTTCCGGCGTCTTGGCGCCGGCGAATACGCGCTCACGCTCACCGTGCCGCTCGGGCCGCTGCGCGCGCGCTACGAAGTGCGCGCTCACATCGCCAGCGATGTCGCGACGGTGCCGCTCACGCCGCGCCGCGTGCTGAGCTTTCGCGCGCGCGCCGATGGCATCGGCTCGTTGCGCGGCCAGATCGACGTGGCCTTGCGCGAGGAGGAGCCCGCGGGGGCGGGCGAGGGCGCGAGCACGCGCATCGACTATTCGGTTTGGGCCACGCTGACCGGGCCACTGGGCGAGTTGCCGCCGCGCCAGATCGAAAACGCGCTGCATGAGCTCGCCGACGAGTTCTTCACCGAGTTTTGCGCCGTGGTGGCGGCCAAGCACGGACAGGCGCCGAATCGCGCGCGCGGGGACACGCCGCGGCGCCAGCATGTGTTTCTGCGGCCCATCAATCTCGCGGCGGTCGCGCGGCGCGCGCATCTGCTCCCGCACGCGGGCGGCACGCTGTCGGGCCGCGCCGCCAGCACGCTGCATCACGAGCCCGCGCCGCACGCCATGCCGAGCTGGGCCTGGGCCGCGATGATCTTCTTCGTCGCCTTGCTGTTCTACGTGGCGCGGCACTTCGCGGAAGGCTGAGCCCGCGCGAAATCACGTCCCGCGAAATTCCCGCCGCCATGCCGACGGCGAGGTTCTGAACGCCTCCACGAAATGCTGCCGCAGCGACGTGGCCGAGCCGAAGCCCGCGCTCTGCGCGATGGCGTCGATCGGCTGGTCGGTGCTCTCGAGTAGCTGCTGTGCGCGGGCGAGCCGTTCGCCGAGGAGCCACGCGCTCACGGTGGCGCCCGTCGTCAGGCGGAACTGGCGGGTGAAGGTGCGCCGGCTCATGAGCGCACGCTGCGCCAGCGAGTCGAGCGTATGCGGCGTGTCGAGATGCGCGCGGATCCAGTCGAGCAGGCTCGAAAGCCGGTCGCCGCGCCCGCGCGCCGCCACGGGCTGCTGAACGTACTGCGCCTGGCTGCCCTGGCGATGCGGCGGCACCACGAGCCGCCGCGCCACGTAGTTCGCCGCCTGTGTGCCGGCGAGGCGCCGCAGCAGATGCAGGCAGCAGTCGAGCCCCGCCGCCGTGCCCGCCGAAGTGAGGATGTCGCCGTCGTCGACGTAGAGCACGTCCGGGTCGAAGCGCACGCGCGGGAACTGGCGCGCGAAGGCGTCGGCGGCGGCCCAGTGCGTGGTGGCCGGGCGGCCGTCGAGCAGGCCCGCGTGCGCGAGCACGAATGCACCGAAGCACAGGCCCACGAGCACCGCGCCACGCGCATGCGCCGCGCGCAGGGCATCGCACAGGGCGGCGGGCGGCGCTTCTTCGGCGTCACGCCAGCTCGGCACGACGACCACATCGGCGTCTTCGAGCGCGTCGAGGCCGTGGGACGCGCCGATCGTGAAGCCTGCCGTCGTCGCGAGCGGCCCCGGTTCGGCTGCGCAAACGATCAGCTCGAACGGCGGCACGCCACCCTCCGGGCGCGGCTCGCCGAACACGATGCAAGGCACCGAGAGATGAAACGGGATGACGCGATCGAACGCGACCACGGCAATGCGGCGCGCGGGCGGTGCCGTTTGTGCCGTTGGTGCCGTCGGTGCGGCAGGTGCCGGCTGAGCGGCGGCGCTGGCACGGGGTGCGGAGCCCGGTGGCAGGGGACGGGGAACGGTAGACATCGATCGCCTCGCGAGTCGGGAGGGGCTTGGGCGTGCAGCATTGACCCACATTTGGCCCAATTCTAGCGAAAGTTGTCATTCGGGCCACTGGGCGCGTCCGGCGCGCCGGTCAACAATGCCTCCATCGCAGCCGAGCCGCCTGGTCAGCCGCGAATTCCCCCGGATTCCCACCCGGATTCCCGTCAGGCTCATATCGAAGAAGGAGGTATCGCCATGTCCGCAACCCCCCGCCGTGCGCTGGTCGTCATCGACGTGCAGAACGAATACGTCACTGGCGATCTGCCGATCGAATACCCGGACGTCCAGACGTCGCTCGCCAACGTGGGCCGCGCGATGGACGCCGCGCGCGCCGCCGGCGTGCCGGTCGTGGTGGTGCAGAACTTCGCGCCCGCCGACTCGCCGCTGTTCGCGCGCGGCAGCGTCGGCGCCGAGCTGCACCCCGTGGTGGCCTCGCGCGAACGCGATCATTACGTGGAAAAGGCGTTGCCGAGCGCGTTCGCGGGCACCGATCTGGCCGCATGGCTCGCCGCGCACGGCATCGACACGCTGGCCGTCGCCGGCTACATGACGCACAACTGCGACGCGTCGACCGTGTTCGATGCGACGCACGCCGGCCTCGCCGTCGAGTTCCTCGAGGACGCGACCGGCGCGGTGCCCTACGAGAACGCGGCGGGCGCCGCGAGCGCCGCGGAGATCCACCGCGTGTTCAGTGTGGTGATGCACTCGCGCTTCGCCGCCGTTGCGAGCACCGATGCATGGATTGCCGCGCTCGAAGCGGGCGTGCCGCTGCAGCGCGACAACATCTACGCCTCGAATCAGCGCGCTCGAGCGAGTCACGTGACGGCTTGATGCCGGCCGGCAGGGCGGGCTGCGGCCGCAAGCGCAGCCGCCCTCGCAAGCTCACGCGCCGCTCCGCGCTTGCGGCGCGGCACTATTCCTTCGCCGCCGGATCGACGCGCAGCGCCGGGCTGTAGCGCAGCGCGTCGAGCATGGCCTCGACGTGCTGTTCCGCGTTGTGCGCCACGTCGAACATGTCCGGCAGGGTCGCCATGTCGCGCAGCGCGCCCGTGATGAACGAGTGCAGCACGCGCGCCGCGCGCGGAGCATCGAGATTGGCCGGCAACTGCCCCTTGGACATCGCGTTGCGCAAGCCTTCCTCGATGCGCATCAGACCCTCGCGCATGTTGCCCTGATGGCGCGCCATCACGGGCCCCATTTCCTCCACGAACTCGCACTTCAGAAACAGGATCTCGAACACGCGGCGGCGCCGCGCGTCGGTGGCGGTGTCGCGCAGGCACAGCACGCACAGGTCCTTGATGCGCCCGAGCGGGTTGAGCTCGTCCGGGTCGACCGTGGCCGCCTTCATCTCGTCGAGCGGCAGGATCACGCGGTCGAACATGGCCGTGAAGAGATCGCCCTTGTTCTCGAAATGCCAGTAGATCGCCCCGCGCGTGACGCCGGCGGCCTGAGCGATATCGGCGAGCGAGCTGCGCGAGACGCCCTTTTCGAAAAAGACGTGCTCGGCGGCGTCGAGAATGCGGTTGCGCGTCTCCAGCGCTTCCTCTTTCGTGCGTCGGACCATGGCGGGTTACTGCTCAGTATGTGGGTTATGAGGGTTGGAAGTCATCTAAGAGCCAGATCAGCAAAGCACTGATTTGCAATACGGGCGCCGTGCGCCGAAAGCCCTTGAGTGAACGTTCTAGCGGAATGATTCGTTCTTATACATTCATTCGCGAATGTATCTATAATACCACCCCACCACCTGGGCACCTCAAGAATTGATGTCCGGTTAATATCCGTCACTGGTCAAGTGGTCGTAGAAACCCCAATGCGCGCGTTCGCTAACGTTGCGCGTCGAGAAATCGCCCGGATGGATGTTGCTGACCGGTCTCGCGCCATTCCAGAAGTGCCGGGTTTTCCGTCAGGTATCGCCAGATGCTGGCGTGCGTCGTCGCCCTCCTTCGGGAAGGGCGCCGCACGCTGCTTTTATTGTCAGTTATAGACAGAGGTCGCTCCATGCGCGTCGAACGGGTTCCATTCCGCCTTATTACCTTCGCGACGGCTGCCGTAGTGCTCGCAGCGTGCGGGCAAAAGCAGTCCGCGCCGCCGCCGCAAACCCCCGAAGTCGGTGTCGTCGCCGTCCAGCCCACCTCGGTGCCGGTCGTGAGCGAGCTGCCGGGCCGCACCAATGCCTTCCTCGTCGCGCAAGTGCGCGCGCGGGTCGACGGCATCGTGCTGCGCCGCGAGTTCACCGAAGGGGCGGTCGTGAACGCGGGCCAGCGCCTGTACAAGATCGATCCGGCGCCGTACATCGCCACCCTCAATAACGCCAAGGCCTCGCTTGCGAAGGCGAAGGCGAATCTCGTCACGCAGAACGCACTCGTCGCGCGCTACAAGGTGCTCGTCACGGCCAATGCGGTCAGCAAGCAGGACTACGACAACGCGGTGTCCGCGCAAGGCCAGGCGCAAGCCGACGTCGATGCGGGCAAGGCCGCGGTCGACACCGCACAGATCAATCTGGGCTACACGGACGTGCTCTCGCCCATCACCGGCAAGGTCGGCATCTCGCAGGTCACGCCGGGCGCCTACGTGCAGGCGAGCCAGGCCACGCTGATGTCCACCGTGCAGCAGATGGACCCGATGTACGTGGACCTCACGCAGTCGAGCCTCGACGGCCTGAAGCTGCGCCGCGACGTCGAGTCGGGGCGCCTGAAGACCAATGGCCCGAATGCGGCCAAGGTCACGCTCGTGCTCGAAGACGGCCGCACCTATGCGCAGCAGGGCAAGCTCCAGTTCACCGACGTCACGGTCGACCAGACCACCGGCTCGGTCACGATCCGCGCGCTGTTCCCGAACCCCGACCGCGTGCTGCTGCCGGGCATGTTCGTGCGCGCGCGCATCGACGAAGGCACCAACGACAACGCGTACCTCGTGCCGCAGGTGGGCGTGCAGCACGACCAGAAGGGCCAGGCCACGGTGCTGGTCGTCGACGACAAGAACAAGGTCGTGGTCCATCCGATCGTCACGTCGGGCACGCAGGGCCAGGACTGGGTCGTCGAAAGCGGCCTGCAACCGGGCGACCGCGTGATCGTGCAGGGCACCGAGAAGGTCCACCCCGGTACGACCGTGAAGGCCGTGGACGCGCATCTGCCGCCGCCGCCCCCGCCGGGCGCGCCTTCGGCGGATGAGGCGACGGCCTCGGGCTATGCGAACGCAGGGGCGTCCGGCGCATCCGCGGCCAGCGCTGCGTCCGCACCCACCGCCTCCGCTGCGCAATAACAGGGAGCCTGCTTCATGGCAAAGTTCTTTATCGATCGCCCGATTTTTGCATGGGTGATCGCGATCATTCTGATGCTGGCGGGCGTGGCGTCGGTGTTCACGCTGCCGGTCGCGCAGTATCCGACCATCGCGCCGCCGTCCATCCAGATCAGCGCCAACTATCCGGGCGCGTCGGCGAAGACGGTGGAAGATACGGTCACCCAGGTGATCGAGCAGCAAATGAGCGGTCTCGACCACTTGCTGTATCTCTCGTCGACTTCTGACGACTCGGGCACGGCCACCATCACGCTGACCTTCGCTGCGGGCACCAACCCGGACATCGCGCAGGTGCAGGTGCAGAACAAGCTGCAGCTCGCCACGCCGGTTCTGCCGCAGGTGGTGCAGCAGCTCGGCATCAGCGTCACCAAGTCGAGCAGCAGCTTCTTGCTCGTGCTGGCGTTCGTGTCCGAAGACGGCAGCATGACCAAGTACGACCTCGCGAACTACGTGGCGTCGAACGTGAAGGACCCGATCAGCCGTATCGACGGCGTGGGGACGGTCACGCTGTTCGGCTCGCAGTACGCGATGCGCGTCTGGATCGATCCAAACAAGCTCACGAACTATCAGCTCACGCCTAGCGACGTCACGGCCGCGATCACCGCGCAGAACGTGCAGATTGCGGGCGGCCAGCTGGGCGGCACGCCTTCGGTGGCGGGGCAGTCGTTCCAGGCGACCATCACCGAATCGACGCTGCTGCACACGCCCGAGGAGTTCGGCAACATCCTGCTGAAGGTGAACCAGGACGGCTCGCAGGTGCGCCTGAAGGACGTGGCGCGTATCAGCCTCGGCGGCGAGAACTACAACTTCGACACCAAGTACAACGGTGCGCCGACCGCCGGCCTCGGTATTCAGCTCGCGACGGGCGCCAACGCGCTTGAGACCGCGAAGCTCGTGCGCCAGGAGATCGACAGCCTCTCGAAGTACTTCCCGCACGGTCTCGTCGTGAAGTACCCGTACGACACGACGCCGTTCGTGCGCCTGTCGATCGAGGAAGTGATCAAGACGCTGCTCGAAGGCATCGTGCTGGTGTTCCTCGTGATGTACCTGTTCCTGCAGAACCTGCGCGCGACCTTGATCCCGACGATCGCGGTGCCGGTGGTGCTGCTGGGCACGTTCGCGATCATGGCGGCGGTGGGCTTCTCCATCAACACGCTGTCGATGTTCGGCCTCGTGCTCGCGATCGGCCTGCTGGTGGACGACGCGATCGTGGTGGTGGAGAACGTCGAGCGGGTGATGGTGGAAGAGGGGCTCGGGCCGAAGGAGGCCACCCGCAAGGCGATGGGCCAGATCACCGGCGCGCTGGTGGGCGTGGCGCTCGTGCTGGGCGCGGTGTTCGTGCCGGTGGCGTTCTCGGGCGGCTCGGTGGGCGCCATCTACCGGCAGTTCTCGCTCACGATCGTGGCGGCGATGGCGCTATCCGTGATGGTGGCGCTGATTCTGACGCCGGCGCTGTGCGCGACCATCCTCAAGCCGATCCCGAAGGGCCACCACGAAGAGAAGAAGGGCTTCTTCGGCTGGTTCAACCGGAACTTCGAGAAGAGCCGCGACAAGTATCACAGCGGCGTGTACCACGTGATCAAGCGCTCGGGGCGCTGGCTCATCATCTATCTCGCGGTGATCGTCGCGGTTGGCCTCCTGTTCGTGCGCCTGCCGAAGTCGTTCCTGCCCGATGAAGACCAGGGCACGATGTTCGTGATCGTGCAGACGCCCTCGGGCTCGACCCAGGAAACCACGGCGCGCACGCTCGCCAACATCCAGAACTGGTTGCTCAAGGACGAAGGCAGCATCGTCGAGTCGGTGTTCACGGTGAACGGCTTCAGCTTCGCGGGCCGCGGCCAGAACTCCGGTCTCGTGTTCGTGCGGATGAAGGACTACAAGCAGCGCCAGCACGCGGACCAGAAGGTCCAGGCCCTGGTGCGCCGCATGTTCGGGCACTACGCGGGCTACAAGGACGCGATGGTGATTCCGGTGAATCCGCCTTCGATTCCTGAACTGGGCACGGCCTCGGGCTTCGACTTCGAGCTGCAGGACCGCGGCGGCGTCGGCCACGAGAAGCTGATGGAAGCGCGCAACATGCTGCTCGGTATGGCCGCGAAGGACCCGACGCTCGCACTCGTGCGCCCGAACGGCCTGAACGACACGCCGCAGTACAAGGTGGACATCGATCGCGAGAAGGCGAACGCGCTGGGCGTGACCGCGGCGGCAATCGACCAGACCTTCTCGATCGCGTGGGCATCGCAGTACGTGAACAACTTCCTCGACGTCGATGGCCGTATCAAGAAGGTGTACGTGCAGTCCGACGCGCCGTTCCGCATGACGCCGACTGACATGGACATCTGGTACGTGCGCAACAGCACGGGCGGGATGGTGCCGTTCAACGCGTTCGCGACCGGCCACTGGACCTACGGGTCGCCCAAGCTCGAGCGTTACAACGGCATCTCGTCGGTGGAAATCCAGGGTCAGGCGGGCGCGGGCAAGTCGACGGGCCAGGCCATGACGGCCATGGAGAAAATCGCGGCGAAGCTGCCCGCGGGCATCGGCTACGAATGGACGGGTCTGTCGTTCCAGGAAATCCAGTCGGGCTCGCAGGCGCCGATTCTCTACGGCATCTCGATCCTCGTCGTGTTCCTGTGTCTTGCGGCGCTCTATGAGAGCTGGTCGATCCCGTTCTCGGTGATCATGGTGGTGCCGCTCGGCGTGCTCGGCGCGCTGCTCGCGGTGACGCTGCGCGGCCTCGAGAACGACGTCTTCTTCCAGGTGGGTCTGTTGACCACCGTGGGTCTCTCGGCGAAGAACGCGATTCTGATCGTGGAATTCGCGCGCGACCTGCAGGCGGACGGGAAGATGGGACCGATCGAGGCGGCGCTCGAAGCTTCGCGACTGCGTCTGCGGCCGATTCTGATGACGTCGATGGCGTTCATTCTCGGCGTGCTGCCGCTCGCGATCAGTAACGGCGCAGGCTCGGCTTCGCAGCACGCGATCGGCACGGGCGTGATCGGCGGGATGCTGACCGCCACGTTCCTCGCGATCTTCTTGATCCCGATGTTCTTCGTCGTGATCCGCGCGAAGTTCGCCGGCGAGAAGGAAGACGCCGACACGGCGCTTGCACACTACGAAGAGCACCACGCGCACGACCACGACGACGAGAACGGCGGCAACGCCGGCTCGAGCGGTGGCTCGGGTGGCTCAAGCGGCGGCGGCTCGGGTGGACCGGCTGGCGGCGGCAACGGCCAGGGCAAGGAAGGACATTGAGATGCATAAACTATCGGTAATTGCAGTGGCCGTTGCAGTGGCCACCACCGTCCTCGCGGGTTGCACGATGGAGCCGCGCTATCACCGGCCCGATGCGCCGGTGTCGCAGACCTTCCCGCAGGGCGGCGTCTACGCGACGCAGCCCGGCGCGACCGGTGAGAGCGGCCAGTCCGGCCGCAGCGCCAACGGCGCCGTGGCCACCGACATCGGCTGGCGCGACTTCTTCGTCGATGCGCGCCTGCAGGAGCTGGTCGCGATCGCGCTGAAGAACAACCGCGATCTGCGCGTCTCGGTGCTCAACGTCGAGGCGGCGCGCGCGCAGTATCAGATCACGCGCGCCGATCTGTTCCCGGCCATCAACGGCGTGGGCACGGACACGCGCACGCGTGTGCCGCGCGATTTGCAGAGCACGCCGAACAACCCGTACAGCGTCTATAACGTGGGCGTGCAGGCGTCCTGGGAAATCGACTTCTGGGGGCGCGTGCGCAGCCTGAAGGACCAGGCGCTCGCGCAGTATCTGTCGACGGCGCAGGCGCGCAAGGCGGCGGAGATCTCGCTCGTCTCGCAAGTCGCCGACCAGTACCTGACGATGCTCGCCGACGACGACCTGCTGAAGGTCACGCAGGACACCCTCAAGACGGCGCAGGACTCGTACAACATCACGAAGGCGCAGTTCGACACTGGCACCGGCACCGAGCTCGATCTGCGCCAGGCGCAGACCGTGGTCGAGAACGCGCAGGCCAACTTGCAGGCGCAAATGCGCGCCCGCGCGCAGGCCGAGAACGCGCTCGTGCTGCTGATTGGCGAGCCGCTGCCGGCGGATCTGGCGCAAGGCATGCCGCTCGACGGCCAGAACCTGCTCACCGACATCCCGGCGGGCCTGCCGTCCGACCTGCTCACGCGGCGTCCGGACATCATGGAGGCCGAGGAGACCCTGCTCGCGGCGAATGCCAATATTGGCGCGGCGCGTGCGGCGTTCTTCCCGAAGGTCTCGCTCACGGCGGCGTTCGGCACCGAAAGCCTGTCGCTGGGCGGCCTCTTCAAGGCGGGCACGGCGGCGTGGAGCTTCGCGCCGCAGATCACGATGCCGATCTTCGAAGGCGGCGCGAACATCGCGAACCTGCAGCTCGCGAACGTGCAAAAGCGCATCGAGATCGCCAACTACGAGAAGGCGATCCAGTCGGCGTTCCGCGAAGTGGCCGATGGCCTCGCGGCGCGCGGCACCTACGATCAGCAGATCGGGGCGCTCGAGCGCAGCACCTTCGCGAGCCAGCGCGGGCTCGACCTTGCGGAGCTGCGCTACAAGAACGGCGTGGACAGCTATCTGCCGGTGCTGGCCGCGCAGACCAGCCTGTACACGTCGCAGCAGGCGCTCGTCACGGCGCGGCTCGCGCGGCTCACCAACCTCGTCGATCTGTATCGTGCGCTCGGCGGTGGCTGGATCGAGCACGCGGGCGAGACGCCGCGCCCGGCCGATGCGCCGGTCGACTACGGCGCGGCCAGCGCGCCGGCGGCGGCCTCGGCGCCGGCCGCAACGGCGGGTTGAGCGACGCGAACGCAGACTCAGCTTGACGGAGTAGAAACGAAAAACGCCACGGGAGACCGTGGCGTTTTTTTATGGCCATCCGCAATGCAGGCCGCCCAAAACAAAAAAGGCGTCACGGTTTCCCGTGACGCCAAACCAGCAAAAGGCCCCGGCACGTGTGACTCTCACCCGGCCGGGGCGCCTCTCGCGTCGACTCAGTGTGCCGCGGTGCGCGGCATGCCCTGTCCCGCTTCCGGTGCTTGATCGGCTTCGTGCGACTGGGTGCCGTCGAAGTCGTGACCGACTTGGTGGATGTCGTGTTCCGCGGCGCGCTCGCTCTTTGCGCCGTTGAAAATCAGGTTGAGGATCACTGCCGAAACCGAGGCCAGCAGGATGCCGCTATGCAGGAGCGGCGAGAGTGCGGGCGGCAGCTGCGAGAAGAACTTCGGCGAGACCACCGGCACCATGCCGAAGCCCACGCTCACGGCGACGATGAACAGGTTGTGGTGGTTCTTCACGAAGTCCACCTTCGAGAGCACCTTGATGCCGTTTGCGGCCACCATGCCGAACATCACGAGGCCCGCGCCGCCCAGCACGAAGGGGGGCACCGAGGCGACGATCTGCGCCATCTTCGGGAACAAGCCGAGCGTCACGAGAATCACGCCGCCGGTTGCGCAGACAAAGCGGCTCTTCACGCCCGTCACACCGATCAGGCCGACGTTCTGCGAGAACGAGGTATGCGGGAACGAGTTGAAGATGCCGCCGATCATCGTGCCCAGACCGTCGACACGCAGGCCGCGAACGAGCGTTGCCTGATCGACCGGACGATCGACCATGTCGCCCACTGCGAGGAACATGCCCGTCGACTCGATGAAGGTCACGAACATCACGATCACCATCGTCACGATCGGAAGGACGTGGAATTTCGGCAGGCCGAAGTGGAACGGCATCACGAAGCCCACCCACTGTGCGTGCGCCACGCCGTCGAGGTTCACGCGGCCAATTGCGAAAGCGATCGCGAAGCCCGCCACGATGCCGAGCAGCACCGAGATATTGGAGATGAAGCCACGGCCGAACTTGTTGATGAGGAGAATCAGCATCAGCACGGCGAGCGACAGGCCGAGATAGACCGGGTCGCCGTAGTTCGGGTTGCCCACGCCACCGGCGGCCCAGTTGATGCCCACTTCCATGAGCGAGAGGCCGATCACCGCGATCACGGTGCCCACCACGACAGGCGGGAAGAAGCGCAGGAGCTTGCCGATCATCGGCGATATCACGATGCCGATCGCCCCGGCCGCGATGGTGGAGCCGAAGATGTCGAGAATGCCGAGCTGCGGGTTGGTGCCGATGGCGATCATCGGGCCGACCGAAGCGAACGTGCAGCCCATGATGACGGGCAGACGGATACCGAAGATCCACAGGCCGAGCGTCTGGATCAGGGTGGCGATACCGCAGGCGAACAAGTCGGCGCTGATGAGGAACGCGACCTGGTCTTTCGGCAGACCAATGGCGCCACCGACGATGAGCGGCACGGCGACCGCGCCCGCGTACATCACGAGCACGTGCTGAATGCCGAGTGTGAGAAGCTGGCCGAACGGCAGGCGCTCGTCTACCGGGTGAACCTGGGTGCGCGCCTGACCGGCTGCCGCCCTTTCGATACCCTGGGGATGCATGTCGTCTCTCTCCGTCTTTCGTTTCAGAATATGGCCTCCAAGGTATTCGCGACGAAAAGAAGCAACAAGACCACTGGAGACTATTCCGTGCTTTCCGGGGGCGATATGCGCGCGGGGTGCGCGGCCCGTCATATCGGGGTACGATCAGACGGTTTGGAGGACGGTGCGCGCCCGGATCGCGATGCTGCGCCGCATCGTAGAAACGCCTGTGCGACGTTCTGACGCGGCAATAAGCCCGTTTTTCAGGCGGTTTCAGGCGTTAGACAGCATTGCGCCGCTTTGCGTGCCGTGGAAGCGGTGGTGCCGTCCGCTCACATGAATGGGCAATGTCGCGAGAAGTCAAGCGCCAGTCGGACCCTCGTACATATGGCCGACCCATTATGATCTATATTTCGCTTTCCGCATGTGAGCCATTTCGCATGTCGAGATAGACCCCTGGGTTAACCCGCGAATGCATGCATTTCGCATGATTTTGAGGCGCCTGCGAGCCCCTCGATTCACCTCCGCCGGCCTCGCCTGTAACACGGTCTCACGGCATGAATTTCTGGCCGCTATCATGGCCCTTTTATAGTCCATTATGGCCGTCCCGGTTCGCCCTGTTCAACGAGCGGCATCGATGAGCGGCACGCGCCAACCTCAACCTTTTCCCCAAGCCACTTCGCATGAACGGATCGCAGACGCGCTTTCTCGGTATCGATCTCGGCACCGGTTCGCTCAAAGTCGCCATCGTCGATGAGACGCTCGCCGAGCGTGCCGCCGCGAGCATTCCTTATACGCTCGAGACGCCGCTGCCGGGCTGGGCCGAGATCGACGTCGAGCGCTGGTGGGACGCGCTCGTGCGCGCGTGCGAGCGCTTGCCCGCGAGCGAGCGCGAGTGGGTGCGCGCGATCGGCTTCTCCGGCCAGATGCATGGCGTCGTGCTGACCGACGCAGCGGGCCGTGCGCTGCGCCCCGCCATGCTCTGGCCCGACACGCGTGCGCGCGCGTTGCTCGATGCCTGGCCCGATAGCGAAGACCATCCTCAGCCGAATCCCGTCGCGCCCGGCATGGCGGGACCGCTGCTCTATTGGCTGACGCTGCACGAACGCACGACGGCCGAGGCCGCGCGTTGGGCGTTGCAGCCTAAGGACTGGCTGCGCGTCCGTCTTTCTGGCGGGGCGGATGAAGCCTTCGTGGCCGATCCGTCCGACGCCTGCGCGACCGCGCTGGCCGCGCCCGACGGCGCGTGGGATGTCGCGCTGATCGAGCGGCTCGGGCTGCCGGCGCGCTGGTTCGCGCCGCTCGCACCATCGTCCGCGCCGTGCGGCACGCTTTGCGCGGAGGCCGCGCGTGTCCTCGGCTTGCCCGCCGGCATCGTGCTCGCGACGGGCGCCGGCGACACGCCGTGCGCGGCGCTCGGCAGCGGCTTGCACGAAGACGGCGACGCACTGCTGACCACGGGCACGGGCGGCCAGATTGTCGTGACATCGATCGTAGAGCCGCCTGCGCGGCGCGGTCTGCATCGCTACCGGTCGGCGAGCGGCGGCTGGTACGCGATGGCCGCGATGCAGAATGTCGGCGTCGCGCTCGAGGCGGCGCGCGGCTGGCTGTCCTGCGATTGGGCGCAAGCCTACGAAGAGGCCTTCGCCGTGCCGCCTTCGCAGACGCTCGCGTTCCTGCCGTACCTGAGCGGCGAGCGCTCGCCGTGGCTCGACCCCGCGGCGCGCGGCGGCTGGCTCGGCGCGGGCCTCGGCGACACGCGCGGCGTGCTGATGCGCGCCGCGTTCGAAGGCGTGGCGTTCGCGTTGCGCGCGGGACTCGACGCGTTGCGCGGCGTGCCCTCTGCGGCCGGCGCGGGCGATCTCGGCGAAGGCGGCGCGCCACATGCGCCGATCGCCGTGCTCAAGCTCGCGGGCGGCGGCTCCGTCGATGCGCGCTGGCGCCAATTGCTCGCCGATGTGCTGGGCGCGCAGCTCGACGCGATCGACTGTCCGAATGCGGCTGCGCGTGGCGCGGCGATGCTGGGCGGCGTCGCCTGCGGGCATTGGCGCATGGACGAACTCTCGGCGTTTGCGCCCGCCTCAACCCGCGTGGCAGAGCCGCGGGCCGACGCCGCGCTGGCGCAGCGTTACGCGCGCTTCATCGATCTGTATGGCCGTGTGCGGACGTGGTTCGCGCCGGTGTCGTAGCAATTGCATCGCATAACTGAACGATGGCGGCGGGCATGGGCGCACGAACGTGCCGAAACTCGCCGACAGGTTCACGGCAGGTAAGATCGACATCGACGACCGGAACGCGCGCACGTTGTGCCGCGACCGGATCGACGAGGGCTTCGACCTGATGAAGCAGGGCGAGTCGATTCGCTCTGTTGTCCTTTACCCATAGCGAGGGCTTGAGATGCTGGACCAGATTGAAGAGCACGCCTGTTACGGCGGCGTGCAGCGCATCTACAAACACGATTCGAAAGCGATCGGCCTGCCGATGCGCTTTTCGGTCTACCTGCCGCCGCAGGCGCGCGAGCGCAAGGTGCCAGGGCTGTTTTATCTGGCGGGTCTGACCTGCACGGAGGAGACGTTCCCGATCAAGGCGGGCGCGCAGCGCTTCGCCGCGCAGCATGGCATCGCGCTGATTGCGCCCGACACGAGCCCGCGCGGTGCGAACGTGCCTGGCGAAGCCGAGGCCTGGGACTTCGGCGTGGGTGCAGGTTTCTACGTCGATGCCACGCGCGAGCCGTGGTCGAAGCATTGGCGCATGTATTCGTACGTGCGCGACGAGCTGCGCGAGGCCGTGACGGCGAATCTGCCCGTGGACGGTGCGCGGCTGGGCATCTTCGGCCACTCGATGGGCGGGCACGGCGCGTTGACGCTCGCGCTGCGCAACCCCGATATCTACCGCTCGGTGTCGGCGTTCGCGCCGATCGCGGCGCCTACGCGCTGCCCGTGGGGCGAGAAGGCGTTCAGCGGCTACCTGGGCGAGGACCGCGAGGCCTGGAAGCAGTACGACGCGAGCGAGCTGGTGGGCAAGGCCGCGCACAAGTTCGAAGCCGGCATCCTCGTCGATCAGGGCCTGGCGGACGCGTTCTTGCCGAACCAGTTGAACCCGGACGTGTTCGAAGCCGCCTGCAAGGCGGCGGGGCAGCCGCTCACGCTGCGCCGTCATGTGGGGTACGATCACGGCTACTTCTTCATCCAGAGCTTTATCGAGGATCATCTGGCGCATCACGCGCGGGTGCTGCTGAAGTAACGCTAATGCGCTGACGATGTTCGAAAAGGCCTCCACGCTGCGCGTCGAGGCCTTTTTCATTCGCGTATCCGACCCCGCGTGAAACTTTGATATCTGGTCAGGTTGGTACTAGAATCTGGTCAGGTAGGTCTTCTTTGGAGTCATCCAGTCATGCGCGCATCCCTCATCGATCCCGAAGCCAGCAAGGAATCCGCCGAGCGGCGCATGGATGATTTCCAGGCGGCCGTGAAGGCGATTGCCGCGCGCGTGGGCGCAACCGACGTCAACGCCGTGGGCACGCCCATTTCGGCATTCAAGACGAATTATTCGAGCGTGCTGAGGCGCGTCAAATCGGGCTCGGTCGAGATCGTCAACCAGGGCCCGGAGCCATTCATTATTCTCGGCCTCGATCAGGCCGTCGCGCTGATGTCCAACACGGTCAGCGACCGCACCGTGGCCGAAGTGTTCGCCGGGCTCCCTTCGGTGTCGGCCTCGGGCAAGCTGCCGCGCGACGTATCCATCGAGGCCGTGGATCATTACCGCGTGCCGCGCTGAATTTGGCGGCGCAGTTCATCGGACCAGTACGCCAGTCGGCATGCCGCAGAGGCACGCCGCGCAAAAAACCAATAAAGGCCGTCCATGCCGAGATATTTGTTGGGCACGAATACGCTCATCGACATGTGCGTTGAAGACACCGCCTCGCGTAAATGGATCGAGGGCGGGGTGAAGGCGCGTGATATCAACCTCAGTGTCATCAGCGTCGCGGCCGCGCGCCAGGTGATCGCCCGGCACAAGATGAGCGAGCCGCGTCGTGCGGCGTTCAAGAAGGCGCTCGAAGCGCGCCTTGCCGCGCTCGTCGACGACGGCTCCGTCATGCTGCCGTTCGGCGAAAGCGAGGCCGCGCAATGGGAGCAGTGGCGCGGTCATCATCCGCTCGAAATCGACAAGGCCGGTACGCGACATCCGGTCGGCCAGGACACGCGCATGGTGATCGCCACCGCGGTGGCCAACGGCTGCACGCTCGTCGAGCCCGAAGAGGTGTACCACCGCGAGCTGCGCAAGCTCCAGGTGGGCGTCGTCTCCCTGCTCGAGGAATAGGCCATTGAGCAGCCCATCGAATAGCACCGCGGATACCCCGTCGAATCCCGCACTGGACGACCCGTTCCGAGTGCCCGATGGCCGGCTCACGCCGGCCCCCGACTGTCTGCGCGTGCTGAGCCTCTCGGGCGGCGGCTATCGCGGGCTCTACACGGCGCGCCTGCTCGCCCGCATCGAGGCCAGCGAGAAGTTCGGCGCGGGGCCGATCGGCGCGCGCTTCGACATGATCGCCGGGACCTCGGTGGGCGGCATTCTCGCGGCGGGGCTCGCGGCCGGCGTGGCCGCCAGCGAGCTATACGCGATGCTCGCGCAGTGGGGGCCGTCGATCTTTCCGAAGCTCTCGCTGCGCAAGCTGCAGAAGCTCTTGAGCAAGAAGGTCTACGCGGCCGAGCCGCTCGAGGCGGCCATCGTCGCCTGCCTCGACGGCTGGGCCGGCAAGACGCTTGCCGAGATCGACAAGCCGCTCATGCTCACGACGGTGAGCTGGTCGCTAGGCGAGTTGCGCCTCTTGAGGAGCCGAGGTCTCGCGGGCGACGCGGCGGACACCTGCACGTTGCTCGAAGCGGCGCGCGCGACCTCGGCGGCCCCCGCGCATTTCCCGGCGCTGATGCTCGACGACGACTGGCACGTGGACGGCGGCCTCGCCGCGAACTGCCCCGACGCGCACGCGCTCGGCGAGGCGCAGCGGCGCGGCGTGCCGGTTCGCATGCTCGGCGTGGGCACCACGGGCGTGCATCACAAGAGCGTGCCGAGTCGCCTGCCGCTGCGCGGCCTCTACTGGGCGCAGCCCGCGCTCGATCTGAGCATGCAGGCGCAGGAGCGCATGGCGCAGGCCATCTGCATGCGCGAGCTCAAGGCAAGCTATCTGCATCTGAACAGCGAGGTGGGCGGCGACCAGCAGATCCTGCGCGATCTCGACATGGCGGCGTCCGACGCCACCGTGGCGCTCACGCGGCTCGCCGATCAGCGCTTCGAGGCGCTCTGCGCGCGGGCCGACGAGTCGCGCCGGCTGCGCTTCATCATGGGCGATGGCGAGATCTGAGCCCGGGCCGTCGGAAAGCCGGAAAGCGAAACGGCGTTGCTCCGTGAGGAGCAACGCCGTTTTCGTATCGTCGCTTTCGCGTCGTCGTCTGGGTATGCGCGCGCCGAGAGGGCTCAACGCCGCCCGATCAGGCTCGCGCCGTAGACGAGGGCCGCAAGCGCCGTGATCCAGAAGCTCGTCGGCCAGTCGGTGTAGTAGGCGAGCGTGACGCCGATCCACGCCTGCGCGAGCGCGAGCAGCGCGGCGAGCACGACGCCGGTCGAGAGGCGCGTGGTGAGATTCTGCGCGGCGGCGGCGGGGCCCACCATCAGCGTGAAGACGAGCAGCACGCCGACGATCTGCGTGCACGCGGCCACGGCGAGCGCGGCGATGGCGAGAAACAGCACCGAGACGAGCCGCAGCGAGACGCCTTTGGCCTCGGCCAGCTCTGGCTGCAGCGAGGCGAACAGCAGTGGCCGCATGATGGCCGCGAGCGCAGCGAGGCTGGCCACGGCCAGCGCCGCGAGGATGCCGAGCGTGTCGCGGTTCACGCCGAGCACGTTGCCGAACAGGAGCGCCGTGACCTGGGTGGCGTAGGCCGTGAAGAAGTGCAGGAACAGCAGGCCGAAGCCGAGCGCGAGCGAGAGGATCACGCCGATGGCCACGTCGCGGCCCGCGAGCTTTTCGCCGAGCGCGCCCATCGACACGCCCGCGGCGAGCGTGAAGCCCACCATGCCCCATATCGGCGAGACACCGAGCAGCACGGCGCCCGTGGCGCCCGTGAAGCCGACGTGCGAGAGCGCGTGGCCCGCGAAGGTCTGCCCGCGCATCACCAGAAAGTAGCCGACGATGCCCGCGAGCACCGCGACGATGCCCGACGCCGCGAAGGCGTTCACCATGAAATCGTATTCAAGCATCGTGCGTGTGGCCGTGGGTGTTGTCGTTGTCGTCGTTGCTGCCGTGATCGTGACTGTGGCCGTGCGCGTGGCCATGGTCGTGTGCGTGATCGTGCTCATGCTCGTGGTCGTGCTTTTCGACCTCGACGTCGCCCGACATCACGAAGATACGGCCCTTCATGCGCATCACCTCGATAGGCGAGCCGTAGAGCCGCGAGAGCACGGGCGCGGTGATCACTTCATCCACGCTGCCGAGCGCGGCCACGCCGTTGCCGAGATAGAGCACGCGGTCGAGCGAGTTCAGGAGCGGATTGAGCTCGTGCGCCGAGAACAGTACCGCGATGCCGAGCTCGCGTTGCACGCGGCGCACGAGTTCGACCACGCCGCGCTGGTGATGCGGGTCGAGGCTGATGAGCGGCTCGTCGAGCAGCAGCAGCTTCGGGTCGCCGAGCAGGCATTGCGCGAGCAGCAGGCGCTGGCGCTCGCCGCCGGAAAGCTCGGAGAGCGGGCGGTCGGCGAGCTTCGTGGCGCCCACGAGATCGAGCACGCGCGCGACGTCGGCGCGCGTGGCGGCGTCGGCGCGCGGGAGGCCCCAGCGGTGGCCATCGGCGGCCATCGCCACGAAATCGCGTCCGCGCACGCGGCGGCTCGCGAGCGCGGTGCGCGTCTGCGGCATGTAGCCGATCTTCGCGTTGCCGCGCGCCACGGGTTCGCCGAGCACACGAATCGCGCCGTGCGCAGCGCTCACGAGGCCGAGAATCGCCCGCATCAGCGTGGTCTTGCCCGCACCGTTCGGTCCCAGCACGCCGATGAATTCGCCCTGGTTCACCGCGAAGTTGGCGTCGCGCAGGATCGTGCGATCGCCGAGCGTGAGCGTCACGCCCGCGAGCGTGAGCACCGGCTGCGGCGCGCGGTGCGTGTCGTGCGCCGCAGCCGTGCGTACTTCGGTTGCGCGGTGAGAGGGCGAGGCCTCGGTCATTGCCTGGGTTCCCTGTACGGACATGGTTACGGTCATTACTTCTGTGCCAGCGCCGTTTGCAGCGCGTCGAGCTGCGCGAGCATCCAGTGCTGGAAGTTCATCCCGGCGGGCTGCGTCTCGGTCACGCTCACGGTCGGCACCTTCGACTGCTTCGCGATGCCGAGCATGCGTCGCGTCATCGCTTCCGTTGCCTGGCTGTTGTAGATCAGCACACGCACGCGGCGCTCACGCAGGTCGCGCTCGAAAGCCGCGATGTCCGACGCGCTGGCCTCGGTGTCGTTCATCGTCGCCATCTGGAAGCGCATATTGCGCATGTCGAGGCCGATCGCGTCCGACATATAGCCGAACACCGGCTCGGTCGCCGTCACGGGCAGGCCCTTGTACTGACCGCGCAGGGCCGCGACCTTGTCGTCGAGCGGCTTGAGCGAGCCGATAAACGTCGCAAGGTTGGCATCGTACACGCTCTTGTGCGCCGGGTCTGCCGCACCGAGCGCGGCGCTCACGGCGCGCGCGACCGCGGGCATCGTTTGCGGGTCGTACCAGAGGTGCGGGTTGTCGCCGGCCTTCTTGCCGACCAGATCCGCCGCGACGATGACCGTGCGCTGGCCGCCGCCGGTGGCGCCGAGCAGCTTGGTCATCCACGGATCGTAATCGGCGCCGTTGTAGACCACGACGCGCGCGTGCTGCAGTGCGCGCGCGGTCTTCGGGCTCGCTTCGAACAGATGCGGGTCCTGGTCGGGGTTGCTCATGATGCTCGTCACGTTCACGTACGTGCCGCCGATCTGCTTGACGACGTCGCCGTAGAAGTTCTCCGCCGCCACCACGGTGAGGGCGGCGCCCGGAGCGTCGGCCGCACGGGCGGCTTCACACGGGCCGAGCAGTGCGCCGAGCGCGAGGCATGCCGCCACGACGGGTGCGGCCGCGCGCCTGAGCGCGGCTGTGGCGTGGGAGAGCCGGCCGGGCAGGCGCGGAGTCAGGCGGACTGCACGGGTGATAGCGGGCATGGTTCTATCCTTGAATGAGCGGTGAGAACGTGGCTTGAATGGCATCCGGACGCGACGCGGCGCCGCCCGGAAGAGGCGGGGCGCTACGGAAGCGAGATGATATAACGTATCACATTGGTTGGCGAGTCAGTACCCTCGCAAACTGCCGGGCAGCCCATTCATTGGCGGTGCTAGCCCGAACGCCTCTCCGATCCGCCCCTGTCCGCAAAGCGGGCGCGCCAAATGCTCCTGCGCCGTTGAGCAGCCCTTGCGCGTCGCACCATCGAAATCTGATGTGATCGCGTATGTCCGCCTTGACATGCGTGCGCCTGTGTCCGATCATTCGATCACTAACAGAGCAAATGTTCACACATCGAGCGATAGTTCAAGCGGTTGCCCGCGGCAGCGCATCGGCGGCTCGACGAACGCAAATGGAGACAACCCCTGTGGCACATTCCGCGAACCCGGCGGCAGGACGTTTGCAGGACAAGGTGGCCGTGCTCACTGGCGCGGCGAGCGGGATCGGCGAGGCGGTCGCGCGGCGCTATCTGGACGAAGGCGCGCGCTGCGTGCTGGTGGACGTGAAGCCTGCCGACTCGATCGCCCCTGCGCTAACCGCCGCCGGGTCTGTCTACGCCGATCGCGTGCTCCCCTTTAGCGCGGACGTCACGCGCCGTGAGGACATCGAGCGCATCGTCGCGGGCACGCTCGGGCGCTTCGGCCGCATCGACATCCTCTTCAACAATGCGGCGCTCTTCGACATGCGCCCGCTGCTCGACGAATCCTGGGACATCTACGACCGCCTCTTCGCCGTGAACGTGAAGGGCATGTTCTTCCTGATGCAGGCGGTCGCGCGTCAGATGGTCGAGCAGGGGCAGGGCGGCAAGATCATCAACATGTCGTCGCAAGCAGGCCGGCGCGGCGAGGCGCTTGTTTCGCACTACTGTGCAACCAAGGCCGCGGTGTTGAGCTACACGCAGTCGGCGGCGCTCGCGCTCGCGCGGCACAAGATCAACGTGAACGGCATTGCGCCGGGTGTGGTCGATACACCGATGTGGGATCAGGTGGACGCGCTGTTCGCGCGCTACGAGCACCGGCCGCTGGGCGAGAAGAAGCGGCTTGTGGGCGAGGAAGTGCCGCTCGGCCGAATGGGCTTGCCCGCGGATCTCACCGGCGCGGCGCTTTTTCTCGCGTCGGCCGACGCTGATTACATCACCGCGCAGACGCTCAACGTCGACGGCGGAAACTGGATGAGCTGAACGCCCTCCGGAGCTTGTCCGGCGACTTCAACCCATGCAGCACGACATAACGCAGCAAACAACGAAAGGAGACAACGCCATGAAAACAGCCATTCGGAGCGCCGCCTGGCGCATAGGTCGCGCGACAGGCGCGCTCGCCCTCGTTGCCGCGGCGGGCGCGGCACATGCGCAGTCCGTCACGATCGCGATGTTGAACAACCCGGACATGCTCGAGCTGAAGAAGCTCTCGCCGGCGTTCGAGAAGGCCAATCCGGGCATCAAGCTGAACTGGGTGATCCTCGAAGAGAATGTGCTGCGCCAGCGCGCCACGACCGACATCACGACCAATAGCGGCCAGTTCGACGTGATGATGATCGGCACCTACGAGGCGCCGCAGTGGGGCAAGCGCGGCTGGATCGTCCCCATGACGAACCTGCCGGCCGAGTATGACCTGGACGATGTCGTGAAGACGGCGCGCGACGGTCTCTCGTACAACGGCACGCTTTACGCGCTGCCGTTCTACGTCGAAAGCTCGATGACGTACTACCGCAAGGACCTGTTCGCGGCCAAGGGCCTGACGATGCCCGCGCAGCCGACCTACGACCAGATCAAGCAGTTCGCCGACAAGCTCAACGATCCGTCCAAGGGCACCTACGGAATCTGCCTGCGCGGCAAGGCCGGCTGGGGCGAGAACATGGCGTATGTGACGACCGTCGTGAACACCTTCGGCGGCCGCTGGTTCGACGAGAAGTGGCAGGCGCAGCTCACCACGCCCGAGTGGAAGAAGGCCGTCAACTTCTACGTCGATCTGCTGAAGAAGGACGGCCCTCCGGGCGCGAGCTCGAACGGCTTCAACGAGAACCTCACGCTGATGTCGTCGGGCAAGTGCGCGATGTGGATCGACGCCACGGTCGCGGCGGGCATCCTCTACAACAAGCAGCAGTCGCAGGTGGCCGACAAGATCGGCTTCGCGGCGGCGCCGACCGAAGTCACGCCGAACGGCGCGCACTGGCTGTGGTCGTGGGCGCTCGCGATTCCGAAGTCGTCGAAGTCGCAGGACGCCGCGAAGAAGTTCATCGAATGGGCCACTTCGAAGCAATACGTCGAGATGGTCGCGAAGGACGAGGGTTGGGCTTCGGTGCCGTCGGGCACGCGCGTTTCGACCTACCAGCGCCCCGAGTACAAGCAGGCCGCGCCGTTCTCGGACTTCGTGCTCAAGGCGATCCAGACCGCCGATCCGACTCACCCGACCTTGAAGCCGGTGCCGTACACGGGTGTGCAGTTCGTCGGGATTCCTGAGTTCCAGTCGTTCGGCACCGTGGTCGGCCAGAGTGTCGCCGGCGCCGTGGCGGGCCAGATGAGCGTCGATCAGGCGCTCGCGGCCGGCAATGCCGCCGCCGACCGCGCCGTGAAGCAGGCCGGTTACCAGAAGTGAGCGTAGTCGGGCGCCGTCTTGCAGCGCCATTGCAGTAGCAGCACAGCAGGAACGCAGGGCGCGCCGGGCCGCAAGGCACGGCGCACCTCTCGCGAAAGAGATGCGGCGCCGCGCCCCGAGCCGCCGCGTAACAGAGAAGGGTGGTCCTCATGCGTCATCTCCATCTTCCCATGCCTATATTCAATCGAGCGCGAGCGCCTCAGCCGCAGCACGTGGAGACGCGCCGTTCGGCGTCGCGCTGGCTGGTTTCGCCATCCGTTGCGGTCTTGTTGCTGTGGATGACCATTCCACTCGCGATGACGATCTGGTATTCGTTCACGCGCTATAACCTGCTCAACCCCGATCTCAAGGGTTTCGCCGGCCTCGACAACTACAAGTTCCTCGTCACCGACCCGTCGTTCTGGCCGTCGATCTTCCACACGGTCGAACTGATCGTGGCGGTGCTCGTGATCACGGTGGTCGGCGGCGTGCTGATGGCGGTGCTATTCGACCGCAAGTTCGTCGGGCAGGGCATCGCGCGCCTCTTTGCCATCGCGCCGTTCTTCGTGATGCCCACGGTTTCCGCGCTGATCTGGAAGAACATGATCCTGCATCCGGTCTACGGGCTCGTGGCCATCGCGATGCGCGCGATGGGCATGACGCCCATCGACTGGTTCGCCGTCTACCCGCTCACCGCGGTCATCATGATTGTGGCGTGGCAGTGGCTGCCGTTCGCGTTCCTCATTCTGTTCACGGCGATCCAGTCGCTCGACCAGGAGCAGAAAGAGGCGGCGAAGATCGACGGCGCCGGCGCGATCGCCATGTTCTTCTACATCACGCTGCCGCACCTGCGCCGCGCGATCGCCGTGGTGGTGATGATGGAGAGCATCTTCCTGCTCTCGATCTTCGCGGAGATCTATACGACCACGAGCGGCGGTCCCGGCAACGCGACCACCAACCTCACTTACCTGATCTACTCGATGGGCCTGCAGCAGTTCGACGTGGGTATCGCGTCAGCGGGCGGCATTCTCGCCGTCGTGCTCGCGAACATCGTGTCGTTCTTCCTCGTGCGCATGCTCGCGCGCAACCTCAAAGGGGAGTACGAAAAATGAGCCAAGTTACCGCTTCGCCCGTACGCGCACCCGAGTCGTCGCATGCCGCCAACCGTTCTTCGCCGCTCCAGTTCATCGCGCGCGTGGTGCCGGGGCTGCTTGCATGGGTCATCGCGCTCGCGCTGTTCTTCCCGATCTTCTGGATGACGATCACGGCGTTCAAGACCGAGCAGCAGGCGTATATCCCGTCGCTGTTCTTCATCCCGACGCTCGACAGCTTCCGTGAGGTCTTCGCACGCAGCAACTACTTCGCGTTCGCATGGAACTCGGTGCTGATCTCGGCGGGCGTGACGATCGTCTGCCTGATCCTGGCCGTGCCGGCCGCCTATGCGATGGCGTTCTTCCCGAACCGGCGCACCCAGGGGATTCTGCTGTGGATGCTGTCCACCAAGATGATGCCTTCGGTGGGCGTGCTCGTGCCGATCTACCTGCTGTGGAAGAACTCCGGGCTGCTCGACACCGTGAGCGGACTCGTGATCGTCTACACGCTCATCAATTTGCCGATTGCGGTGTGGATGGCCTACACGTACTTCAACGAGATCCCCAAAGACATTCTGGAAGCCGGGCGCATGGACGGCGCGGCCACCTGGCAGGAGATCGTCTATCTGCTCATGCCGATGTCGGTGCCGGGGCTCGCGTCCACCGCGCTCCTGCTGATCATCCTTTCGTGGAACGAAGCATTCTGGAGCATCAATCTGTCGAGCTCGAATGCGGCGCCGCTAACCGTCTTCATCGCCTCGTACTCGAGTCCCGAGGGGCTGTTCTGGGCCAAGCTCTCGGCGGCCTCGCTGCTGGCGGTGGCGCCCGTGCTGATCGTCGGCTGGCTCTCGCAGAAGCAGCTCGTGCGCGGTCTCACGTTCGGCGCGGTCAAATAAAGCGGCTACCAACAAGAAACACAAGGACGAAGCCCATGACCATTCAGGTCCTGATTTGCGACTGTGACGGCGTGCTGATCGACAGCGAAGCCGTGGCCGCGCGCGTGCTGGTGCGCGAACTCGAAGCGCGCTGGCCAGGCGCTGCCGTCGCGCCTGTGCTGATGCCGCTGCTCGGGCAGCGCATCGAGCGCGTGCTCGGCGGCGCGAGCGAGGCGCTCGGCCGGCGGCTGACGCCCGCGGACGTCGATGCGATCCGCGCCGTGGCCGAAACGGAGGCGGCGCAAGCGCCGCTCTTTCCCGGCGTGAGCGCGGCACTGGAGGCCATCGCGCTCACCAAGGCCTGCGCGAGCAACAGCTATGCGGCGGTGGTCCGCAGCGTGCTGGAGCGCAATGACCTCACGCGCTTCTTTGGCGAGCGCATCTATTGCGCCGATATGGTGGCAAAGCCGAAGCCCGCGCCGGACGTGTATCTCGCGGCGGCGCAGGGGCTGGGCGTGGCGCCAGAAGCCTGTCTCGTGGTGGAAGACAGCGTGACGGGCGTGAGCGCGGCGCGCGCGGCCGGCATGACGGTGCTGGGCTTCGTGGGCGGCGCGCACGTGGGTGGCGAGGCGCATGCGCTCGACTTGCGCGACGTGGGCGCGCAGGAGATTTTCGACGACATGCGCATGCTGCCCGCGCTCGCGGCGCACTGGATGCAGAAGGCGGAGGCGCGCGCACATTGAGCGCGGCTTCGCGGCAAACCGAATCGTGATCGTATTTTGATCGAGTCGCGGTAGCAGGGCATGCCCCCTGGGACACCGCAACGAATGGAGACACACATCATGGCAAGCGTGATCCTGAGAGACGTACTCAAGCGCTACGACGAAACCGAAGTGCTGCGCGACGTGAACCTCGATATTGCAGACGGCGAGTTCGTCGTGTTCGTGGGGCCGAGCGGCTGCGGCAAGACCACGCTCATGCGCATGATCGCGGGACTCGAAGACATCAGCGGCGGCGACCTGACGATCGACGGCGCGCGCATGAATGACGTGCCGCCGGCCAAGCGCGGCATTGCGATGGTGTTCCAGTCGTACGCGCTTTATCCGCACATGACGCTCTACGACAACATGGCGTTCGGCCTGAAGCTCGCGGGCTCGAAGAAGGACGAGATCGACGCGGCGGTGAAGAACGCCGCGAAGATCCTGCACATCGACCATCTGCTGGACCGCAAGCCGAAGCAGCTTTCCGGCGGCCAGCGCCAGCGCGTGGCGATCGGGCGCGCGATCACGCGCAAGCCCAAGGTCTTCCTGTTCGACGAGCCGCTCTCGAACCTCGACGCGGCGCTGCGCGTGAAGATGCGCCTCGAGTTCGCGCGCCTGCACGATGAACTGAAGACGACGATGATCTACGTGACGCACGACCAGGTCGAGGCCATGACGCTCGCCGACAAGATCGTCGTGCTTTCGGCGGGCAACGTGGAGCAGGTCGGGAGTCCGAACCGTCTCTATCATGCGCCCGCGAACCGGTTCGTGGCGGGCTTTATCGGCTCGCCGAAGATGAACTTCCTCGACGGTGTCGTGCAGCAGGTCGAGAGCGACGGCATCGTCGTGCGCTATGAAACGGGCGAGACGCAGAAGGTCGCGGTGGAGCCGCGTGGCGCGCGCGAAGGCGATAAGGTCACGGTGGGCATTCGTCCCGAGCACATGCACGTGGACTCGGGGGAGTACGGCGTGAGCGTGAAGGCGAACACGGTTGAGTCGCTCGGCGATGCGGCCTATCTATACGCGGAGTCGCCCGTGGCGCCCGATGGCCTGATTGCGCGGATTCCGCCGCTGGAGCGGCACGAACGCGGCGCGACGATGAAGCTCGGCGCAACGCCCGATCATTGCCATTTGTTCGATGCCGATGGACTTGCGTTCGAGCGCCGGTTCGCGCAGCAGATGGCGGCTTGAGACACAGGCGCCGCCTCGCAGGGCGAGGTGGCGCAGCAACGGTTGTCGCAGAGGGGGCCTCTTGGACGAGGCCTTATATGCCCGCTTTCGAGCGGGCTTTTTTGCATCTGGCTTTTGCGTTCGGTGTCGGCGCCGCTTTGCAGCCCCCTCAGCCCTCATCCCCCAACGCCGCCCGAGCGCACTCCTCATCGGTCACGAGCCCCGAAAGCCAGCCGCCCTTGAGCGCCGCGATCACCGCCTCGCGCTTGCGCGCACCGCCCGCGAAGCCGATGGTAGGACGCTTGGGCGGCGAATCCAGATAGAGGCTCGTCACGCGCCGCCCCGTGGGCGAGTCCACGCGCTTGCCGCTCGCATCGATCGGCAGGCCTAGCATTTCCGCAATCGCGCCCAGGCCCATCAGCTCGTGCACTTCCTCCGTGGTAAGAAAGCCGTCCTCATGCAGCGGACAATGCTCGCCGATATTGCCGATGCCGACGAAGGCCACATCCGCTTCGCCCGAGAGCGATTCGACGATGCGATAAAGCCGGTGATTGCACCATTGCGCGCGCTCGGCCTCGGTGTCGGCGATGAGCGGCGCGGGAAGCAGGAAGTGCTTGCCGCCGGTTTTCTCGGAGATGTGCAGGGCCACGTCGTAGCGGTTCGACGAGCCGTCCTGCGCGATCGCGCCCACCATCGAAACGAGGCGGTGCTGCGGCCGCTCGAGCTGCGCGATCTGATCGACGGCGGCCTTCAAGGTGCGCCCGCTGCTCACCGCCACGACCATCGGCCGCTCTTCGGTCAGATAGCGCTCCATCACCTGCGCGCCGGCCACCGCGAGCTTGCGGTCGATGGCCTCCTGCGTATCGCCGTCCACGGGGACCACTTCGCACACCGACAAGCCGTAGCGCTTCGAGAGCCGGTCCGCGAGCGCAAGACAGTCGGCCAGTCGATGATCGACGCGCACGCGAATCAGGTTCTTCTCGACGGCGAACGCGACAAGGCGCTGCGCGACCGGGCGCGACACCTGGAGCTTTTCGGCGATCTCGTTCTGGGTGTTGCCGGCCACGTAGTAGAGCCAGGCGGCGCGGGTGGCGAGATCGAGTTTTTCGGTGGACTTGGGCACGGTGTTCGTCGGGGCGGGCTGCAGTGCGACTGCGTGAGCGGGATGGCCTGGTTGCTTACGTTTGCCTTGTTCGAGCGAGTGTACTGGAAACCCTCTGCCGTGCTTAAGCGAGTCTTTCGCGCGCGGGATCGAACAGCGGCCGCACGTGCCGGTAGAGCGAGCGATAGGCTTCGAGCCGCTCGCGCAGCGCGGCGTGGCGCGCGGCATCGGGTGTGTATTCGGCGGCAACGGGCGCCTTCGTCAGCACCTCGTCGAACGCGCCGCCGGCCGCGAGCCAGCCGAGGCGCGCTGCGCCGAGCGCCGCGCCCGTCTCGCCGCCGCCGTGCTGGCGCGTGGGCGTGTCGAACGCATCGGCCGCGAGCTGCGCCCAATACACGCTGCGCGCGCCGCCGCCGAGCATCGAGAGCGGGCCGACTTCGGTGCCCGCCGCGCGCAGGGCGTCGAGGCCGTCGGTGAGCGCGAGCGTCACGCCTTCGAGCACGGCGTAGCCGAGCAGCGCGCGGTCGGTCGCGTGGGTCATGCCGAAGAACACGCCCTGCGCATAGGGGTCGTTGTGCGGCGTGCGCTCGCCCGAGAGGTAGGGCAAAAAGAGCGGCGCCTGCGCGAGCGTTTGTGGCGCGAGGCGTTCGACTTCGGCGAGCAGCGTGGGCTCGTCGGTGCCGGTGAGCTTGCAGACCCAGCGCAGGCAACTCGCCGCCGAGAGCACGACGCTCATCTGATGCCAGCGCTCGGGAATCGCATGGCAAAACGCGTGCACGGCCGAGGCCGGATTCGGCCGGAAGCGGTCGCCGATCACGCACAGCACGCCCGAGGTGCCGAGCGAGACGAAGCCGTCGCCGGGCTGCACGGCGCCGATGCCGATCGCGCTCGTGGCGTTGTCGCCGCCGCCCGCCGCGACCACCACGTCCTCGCGCAGGCCGAACTCGCGCGCGACCGCGGGCAGCAGCGTGCCCGAAGGCGCGCTACCTTCGGCGAGCGCGGGCATCTGCGCGCGCGTCATGTTGCAGGCGTCGAGGAGCGCATCGGACCAGTCGCGTCTGGCGACATCGAGCCACAGCGTTCCCGCCGCGTCGGACGGATCGGAGACCTTGCCGCCCGTGAGCTTCAGGCGCAGCCAGTCCTTGGGCAGCAGCACGCAGGCGGTCTTGCGAAAGAGGGCGGGCTCGTGGCGCGCGACCCACAGCAGCTTGGGCGCGGTGAAACCCGGCATCGCCAGATTGCCGGCCACGCGATGCAGTTGCGGCGCGCGCGCGGTGAGCTCGGCGCATTCGTCGACGGCGCGCATGTCGTTCCAGAGGATCGCGGGGCGCAGCACGGTGTCGTGCTCATCGAGCAGCACGGCGCCGTGCATCTGCCCCGAGAGGCCGATGCCGCGCACCTGGGCGAATTCATGCGGATGCTTCTCGCGCAGCGCGGCGAGCGCGCGGCGCGTGCCGTCCCACCAGTCGGCGGGATCCTGTTCGGCCCAGCGCGGCTGGGGGCGCGAGACCGTGAACGGCGAGCCGGCGGTGCCGATGGCGCGACCGTCGGGGGCGAGCAGCAGGACTTTTACTTCGGAGGTGCCGAGGTCGATGCCGAGATACATGGGCGCGCGCGAAATTCGTTAGGGTTGAGGCGCTACTTTAGCCGCGCGCGCCGGGCTGCGCCATGGGCGCCGACCCAGGGACGCGGCGCACGCAGCACGGCATCGCGAGCGTATGAAATGGGAAGCTGGTAAACACGCAACGCGAACGCCGCGCGATGCGTATTCAGACGCTGCAGCCGCGCTTCGCGAGCCATGCATCCACGCGCGCGAGCGCGTCGCGCAGGGCGCTTGAGAGCGGCGTGCTGCCCGCGAGGCTCCCCCAGAGCAGCTTGTCGGCGCAAAACGCGGCGAGCGGATCGGGGGCTTCGAAGAGGCGGCGCACGGCGGCCTCGTCCATGACGCCGTCCTGATACTGGAACGGCAGCGTGCCCTTACTCCAGCGTTGCAGGAAGCGCAGGAACAGCGCAGGCAGGACGGCCGTGGCGGCCGGCGCGGCGCCGGCAGCGATGCGCTGCGCGAGGGTCGGCGCGATGAAGCCGGGGATCTTCGAAAAGCCGTCGGCGGCGACGCGCTGATTCGTATCCTGGATGTACGGATTGCTGAAGCGCTCGAGCACGACGTCGCGGTATTTTGCGAGATCGAGCGGGCTCGGCGTGAGGCACGGGATCACGTCCTCGCTCACGTACTCGCGCGCGAAGCTGCGGATGTCAGCGTCGTTCGTCCCTTCGTGGATGTAGTCGAGCCCGACCAGCGTGCCCGCCCACGCAATGCAGCTATGGGTCGCGTTGAGGATGCGGATCTTGGCCTCTTCGTACGGCATCACCGATTCGACCATCTCCGCGCCCGCGCGCTCCCATGCGGGACGCCCCGCGCAGAAGTGATCCTCGATCACCCACTGGATGAACGCCTCGCCCATCACGGGGCAGGCATCGTCGACACCGGTTGCGGCCTTTACGCGCTCGCGCACGTCGGGCGTCGGGCGCGGCGTGATGCGGTCGACCATCGAGTCGGGGCAGGCGGTGTGGGCATCGAACCAGTCGCGCAGTGCCGTCGCGCCGCGGAGTGCGAGGAATTCGCGCATGCCCGCGTGAAAGCGCTTGCCGTTGCTGCGCAGGTTGTCGCAGGTCTGGAGCGTGACGGGACCGCCGCCGCGCGCCATGCGCACTTCGAGTATTGCGGCGAGTGCGCCGTAGATCGTGGTGCGCGCACCGTTGAGGTCGGCGGCGATGTCGGGATTCGCGGTATCGAGCCGGTCGTGCTCGTCGAGGTAATAGCCGCCTTCGGTCACTGTGAACGCGATGATCTTGCAGGCCGGATCGGCGCCGGCTTCGATCAGCGCCGCGAGGTCGGCGGACCACGGCAGCACGCGCGTGATCGAGCGGATCGTTTCGTAGGCGCGCTCGCCCTGCGGCGTGACCGTTTCGAGCGTGTAGGCGCCATGCTGCGCGGCGAGCGCGTCCATGACCGCGTTCATGTCCGGGCGGATGTTGCCGACGGTGAGCGACCATGCCGGCTCGTCCGGCTTGCGCGCGAGATTCGCGCGATGCAGATACCACGCCTGATGCGCCCGGTGAAACGACCCGGCGCCGATGTGCAGGATCACGTTCGCGTTGCTGCGTTCGCTGTCCATGTCTGTCTCCTGATGGGGCGGCCATGCGCGCTTGGCGTGCGCGTCTGTGCGCTGCTCGATGAATTCGGGCGTACTGGATTTTGAGCAATTGCTCAATTGATGAACGAATGATCGTATTCGGCGGCGCGAAAGTCAAGACAGCTTCGGCAGGTTTTTGGTGACGCGTCGCGATGGCTTCGCCGTGCGTGAGCGCGCGCAAGGGCGCGCTGGGCGGACACACGGCGGCGATGCCGTGGCGCACCAATGAGGGCGCGGCGGCGTACAGGAGGGCAGACGGGGCAACGCGCGCGGGTAGCGCGTGCGGCTTGGGTGCGGGAGCAGGCTCGCGCGCCGGCGGCAATGCCGGCGGCGCGAGAACCTCAGCCTTGCGTGCTGGTCACTGCCGAGATGGCGGCGACGGCCTGCGCGGTCGCGTCGGCCGCGCAGCAATCGACGACGATGCGCTCGGGCATCGCGCGCAGCCAGGTGAGCTGGCGCTTGCAGAGCTGGCGCGTGGCGAACACGCCCTTGTCGCGCATGGTGGCGTAATCGATGGCGCCGTCGAGGTATTCCCAGGCCTGGCGATAGCCGACGCAGCGCATCGACGGCAGGTTCGGATCGAGGTCGCCGCGCGCGCGTAGCGTTTTCACTTCATCGAGGAAACCGGCGGCGAGCATGGCGTCGAAGCGCTGCTCGATGCGTTGGTGCAGCACGCCGCGATCCGACGGCTCGAGCGCGATGGGCACGAAACGGTAGCGCGCCGCTTCATCTTGCGTGGAATCCGGGCGGGGCGCGGCGAGCAGCGCCGACATCGGCTGGCCCGAGAGCATGAAGATTTCGAGCGCGCGCTGGATGCGCTGCGAGTCGTTTGGCGCGAGGCGCGCGGCCGTGGGCGGATCGACTTGTGCCAGGCGCGCATGGAGCGCGGGCCAGCCGTCGCGCGCGGCTTCGGCGTCGAGCTGCGCGCGCACGGTGGGGTCCGCGCCGGGCAGGTCGTTGAGCCCCTGGGTGAGCGCCTTGTAGTAGAGCATCGTGCCGCCCACGAGCAAGGGCACGTTGCCGCGCGCGAGGATCTCGCCGGTCACGCGCAGGGCGTCGGCGCGAAAGTTCGCGGCGGAGTAGGCCTCGGCGGGGTCGACGATGTCGATCAGATGATGCGCGGCCGCCGCGCGCTCCGCGGCGCTGGGCTTGGCCGTGCCGATATCCATGCCGCGATAGACGAGCGCCGAATCGACACTGACGATCTCGACCGCGCGCCCGGGTGTGGCAGAGGCCTGTTCGGCCGCATACGCGAGCGCGGCCGCCGTCTTGCCCGACGCCGTGGGCCCGAGCAGGCACGCGATGGGCAATGCTTCGTTGTCTGGCTTCATGACTGCTTCACTGGCCGCGCATGAAGAGCCGGTCGAGGTCGGCGAGCGTGAGCTGATACCACGTGGGCCGGCCGTGATTGCACTGGTCGGCGCGCTCGGTCGCTTCCATCTGGCGCAGCAGCGCGTTCATCTCGTCGAGCGTGAGGCGCCGGTTCGCGCGCACCGCGTGATGGCAGGCGAGCGTGCCGAGCATCTCGTGCTGGCGCTCGGTCAGCACGCGCGAGCCGCCATAGGCGTGCAGGTCGGCGAGCACGGCGCGCGCGAGCGCCTGGAGATCGGCGTCCTTGAGCAGCGCGGGCACCGCGCGGATCGCAATCGAAGTGGGCGACAGCACCGCGAGATCGAAGCCGAGCGCTTCGAGCGTGGCCTTTTCTTCCTCGACGGTGCCGGTTTCCACGGGATCGGCCGTCATCGAGACGGGGATCAGGAGCGGCTGGACCGCCAGCGAGCGCTCGGCGAGCGCGTCTTTGAACTGCTCGTAGAGGATTCGTTCGTGCGCGGCGTGCATGTCGACGATCACGAGGCCGCGCGCATTCTGCGCGAGCACGTAGATGCCGTGCACCTGGCCGAGCGCGAAGCCGAGCGGATGGTCGTCGCGGGCGTCGAAGGCGGGCTGGGGCGCCTGCGTGTCAAAGGACGCGCCTTCTCGTGCGAGCGCGTCTTCGGCTTGCGGCACGGTCGCGCCTTGCGCGGTGCCGGCGCCTACGTCCTTGCGGCCGAACAGGGCGTCATAGAGCGCGAGCGGCTGCGCGACGGGCAGGCTGCCTTGCGTCATGCGCGACTGGCGCAGCCAGGTGTTGCCGCCACCGCTGCCACCGCCGCCCAAGCCGCCGGATCCTGCCGAGCCGCTCGATCCGAACCCCGACGCACGGCCCCCCGCGCCGCCGGAGAAGCCGCCTCCCGCGCCGCCGAAGCTGCTGGCGACGCTGGCGGTGCCGAATTTGCCCGGCGGGTTGAAGCCCGCGGGCGACGTACCGGCGACGCTGGCGCTACCCGTAACGCCCGCAGCCAACCCGGCGGACGCGCCTAGCACGCCGGCACCCGGCGCGGGCCGCGGCTCGATCAGCGCGGCGTGGCCGCCCGAGGTGGTCTCGGGCGATGCCCCCGCATGGCGGGCGAGCGCGCGCTGCACGGCATGGAACACGAACTGGTGAATCGAGCGCGAGTCGCGAAAGCGCACCTCGATCTTCGACGGATGCACGTTCACGTCGACGGCCTCGGGCGGCAGGTCGAGAAACAGCACATACGACGGATAGCGGTCGCCGTGCAGCACGTCTTCATAGGCGGCGCGCACGGCGTGCGTGAGCAGCTTGTCGCGCACGAAGCGGCCGTTCACGAAGAAGTACTGCTGGTCGGCGCGGTTGCGGCTCGCCGTGGGCAGGCCCGCGCAGCCGTAGACGGCGAGCGGCCCTGCGCGCTCTTCGAGCGGCAGATGCGCGGTGGCGAAGGTCTCGCCGAGTATCTTCGAGACGCGCGTGGCCGGATCGCTCGCGTTCCAGTGCTCGATGGCGCGGCCGTTGTGCAGCACCGAGATCGCCACGTCGGGCCGCGCAAGCGCGCTGCGGCGGATCATCTCGAGGCAGTGGCCGAGCTCGGTCTGCTCGCTCTTCAGGAACTTGCGGCGCGCGGGCGTGTTGAAGTACAGCTCGCGCACTTCGATGGTGGTGCCCTGGCCGCCCGCGGCGGGCGAGAGCGCGCCCGTATGCGCGTCGATCTTCACGGCGTGCGCGGCGCTGGCCGGGCGGCTCGTGATCGACATCTCGGCGACCGAGGCGATCGAGGCCAGCGCCTCGCCGCGGAACCCGAGGGTGGCGACGCTTTCGAGTTCCGCGAGCGAGCGGATCTTGCTGGTTGCGTGGCGCTTGAGCGCGAGCGGCAACTCGGCTTCGGGGACGCCACAGCCGTCGTCGGTGATCGAGATGCGCTTCACGCCGCCTTCGTCGAGCAGGATGCGCAGCGTGCTCGCGCCCGCGTCGAGCGCGTTTTCGAGCAGCTCCTTCACGACCGAGGCGGGGCGCTCGACCACTTCGCCCGCGGCGATCTGGCTGATCAGCTGGTCGGGCAGCGCCTGGATCGCGCGCGCGGGCTGCGCGGCGCGCGAGGCGTGCGCCGGGTCCGCGGCGGTCGCCGTGGGTGCCATGGTTGCGTTAGCGGCTGCGCTGTCGGCAGAGTCGGGCGTGCGCTCGGGGGGGGCACCGGCGCCGGCAAGGTCGGAATTCGAAGACATGCGCGCAATTATAGCGAGTCGGCGCGGGCTGCCCTGGCGCGCGCTTGCGTCCCCGGTTTTGCCGACGTTCGAGGCGCTTTCGGTGCGCATTCGGCGGATTTTTGCCGATTTTCGAGCGAATTTTTCGTGACGACGGGCACTTTCGGTATCATGGCGCGGTCAATTTTGCTTCTCGCGCAACACCGGCCGCGCGCGTCCCATACGGGCATGTCCCACACGGGCATGTCCCGAACGGGGCGAGCGGGCCACGACCGATAAGGGATACTTTTGGATACGCTGCTGCAGTTTGCCAATCTTGTCTTGCACATCGACAAGTTTCTCGGAGTCTTCATCCACCAGTACGGTGCCTGGGTTTATGCGGTCCTGTTCCTGATCGTGTTCTGCGAAACCGGGCTCGTGGTGCTGCCATTCCTGCCCGGCGATTCGCTGTTGTTCATCGGCGGCGCGTTCGCGGCCACGCACGAGATGAACCTCGGCCTGCTGCTGATCCTGCTGATCGTGGCGGCCGTCACGGGCAATACCGTCAACTATCTGATTGGCCGCGCCATCGGCCCGAAGGTGTTCAATACGCGCATCCCCGTGCTCGAACGCTTCCTCGACCGCGCGGCACTGCAAAAGACCCACGACTTCTACGAACGCCACGGCGGCAAGACCATCGTGCTCGCGCGCTTCATTCCGGTCGTGCGCACCTTCGCGCCGTTCGTCGCGGGCGTCTCGCAGATGAGCATGCAACGCTTCCAGCTCTTCAATATCGCGGGCGCGCTGTTCTGGGTGCTGCTGCTCGTGCTGCTCGGCTTCTTCTTCGGCAACATCCCATTCATTCGCCAGTACCTCAACGTGATCGTGCTCGTGGGCATTGGCGCGGCGATCGTGCCGGTGCTCATCGGCGGGCTCTGGAAGATGACGCGCAAGAACACGAACGGCAGCACCGTGCGCGGCCCGAACGGCAACCGCAACTAACTCAATACCGCTGAGCGCGACCAGGCGCGTGCGTGCGAGCGGTTCGCACGCGACGGTGGCCTGGCCGGCTCGAAATGAAAAACGGCATCGCCCGCGAGGACGATGCCGTTTGTTTTTGCGCGGCGCGCTTGGGGCCGGTTATTGGCGCGAACAGGCCCTAACCGACACGGCGAATGATGGACGGCGTTTCCGGCGTCGGGAAGCCGGCGTCCCTGAAGGTCTCGACGATCGCGCGATTAGTGTCGAAGTACACCTGCCAGTAGTGATCGTTGTTCGTGTAGGGGCGCACGCAGAGGAGCGGTCCTTCGGGCGTGAACGACAGCACCTCGACGTCGGGCGCGGGATCCTGCGCGACGTTCGGGATGTTCGCGAGCACGGCGCGCAGCCGGTTGGCCGCATCGACGGGATCGACGCCGTTGGCGATCTTCGCGGTCAGCTCGACGCGGCGCACGGGCGTCGCGCTGAAGTTCGAGATGGTGTCCGAAAAGATCTTGTTGTTGCCGACGATGTTCACGACGTTGTCCGGCGAAATGATGGTCGTGCCGAAGATGCCGAGCTCCTTCACGGTGCCCGTCACGCCGCCCGCCGTCACGAAGTCGCCCACCTTGAACGGCCGCAGCACCTGCATGAAGACGCCGGCCGCGAAGTGCGCGAGCAGGCCGCCCCAGGCCGTGCCGATGGCGAGACCGAGGCCCGCGAGCAGCGCCGCGAACGAGGTGGTCTGCACGCCGAACACCTGGAGAATGGCGAGCACCAGCAGCAGGTTCAGGACGCCGGAGAGGATGGAGCTCAGGTAGTGCGCGAGTGTGGGATCGACACGCTGGTTGCGTGAGAGCACCTTGCGCAGCAAGCCGGCGATGAGATTGATGACCCAGCGCCCGACGATCCACAGGACGATCGCCGCCACGACCTTGGTCCCGAAGTCGATGCCTCGGGTCATGATGAATGAGCGAACAGTTTCGAGATCCAAGATGCCCTCGCTTGATACGGTGATTGAGCCGGATAAGACGCGCGAACTGCAAGGAACTGCGGGTGATGCGACGACGCGGGACGACTGTGCAACCGGGGGCAAAGCTGGCGGGCGTAAGACGGGCCATTGTGGATACTGGCGCACCGTCGCGTGCTCGCTGGTGCATTTATAGGCCAAGCGGCGCGAGCGTGCAACGAACGTGCCCGCTCGCCTGGGGGTTGACCCCACGCAGCTTGTGCGCAAAGCGGGCCCGCGCGCGGCTCATTTCATGCTCAATGCATGAAGGTTAGGCGGTATCGTTGCGCGTGCGGCATTGCCACAGTCAAAACATCACCAAGACACCATCGAGGAAAGCTTCATGATCCTGTCGAACAATACTGATCTCCATCTCATCACCGTGAATCTCGAGGAACTGCGCCCGACGCAGATCACGGTCGGCTTTCGCGAGGTCAACGCCAAGCGCGAGCACTGGAAGACGCTCGACAAGAAAGGCCGCGCCGCGGCCATCGACAACCACTGGTTCCCGGCCGTGCTCGGCCCGAAGCAACGCTACTTCGTGGTCGATCATCACCATCTCGGGCTCGCATGGCTCCACGAAGGCGTGCCGAGCGCGCGGGTCACGGTCATCAAGGACCTCTCGTGGCTCGATCCCACGATCTTCTGGCGCATGATGGAGCACAACCAGTGGGTGCATCCGTTCGATGCGCAAGGGCAACGCTGTGACTATGCGGCGCTGCCCAAGCAGCTTTCCGGTCTGACCGACGACCCGTATCGCAGCCTCGCGGGCGAACTGCGCGTGGCGGGCGGGTATGCAAAGGACACGACGCCCTTCAGCGAATTTCTCTGGGCCGACTATTTGCGCCAGAAGGTGAGTTCCGCGAGCATGCAGAAGAACTTCGACAAGGCGCTCACCGATGCACTCGCGCATGCGCACGACGCCGATGCGCGCTACTTGCCTGGCTGGTCCGGGGTCGTGCCGCCCGCGGGCGCGACGCCCGCTGCGCCTGCCGCACCTTCTGCAGCCGCCGGATCCGGCAAGGGCAAGAAGAAAGCGTGAGCGGCGGGTGAGTGCGCCAGGGCGTGCTCACATCGGCAGCGTCGACTTGGTGTATGGCGACGTCTTGATCTCGAGCCCGTCGGGCTGCGTCGCGGGGCGTGCGCTGCGCCGGTATCCGAGGCGCGCGAGCGCGATGGCCAGCACGGCCGCGAGCAGGTACGCGCTCGCGCGCGCAAGGAACGTATCGGCCGGCTTGTGGTTGCGCCAGGGGCCGCCCGCATCGGCGAACACGAGGAAAGTGAGCGCGGCGTCGAATACGAACGCAAGCGCGATCACGCCGATATACACGCGCGTGCCGTGCACGCGCAGATCGGGGCGCATCGCGCGCACGATTCCGCACGTCAGTTGCACGGCGGCGAGCAGCGCGAGATTGGAAAGCAGGCAGCAGACGAAGGTGTACATGAGACGTATCGGACAACGCACAAAAAAGGCGGCCGAGGCAGTGCGTACAAGCGGCGCAGCGCGTGCCGGGCAGGCGGCCCGCGCCGTGCGGTTTGCGCGCTAATCGCGGATCGTTCGTGAATCGGCTGCAAGTCGGTCGCGGATCGACCGCAAATCGGTCGCCATCGCGGCGCGATCATGGCACGACGACGTTTCTCGAAAAATGGGCCTCACGCGAGTTGCAGCGCGCCTCGCGGCGCGCATTGGCGCGAGCGCGCCGTGTGGCGCGGTTCAGGCGGATTTGTGAAGCATTGTCAGGCGGCGGCGCGAGGGTTGTATCGACGCAACTGGGCGCAAAAGTTGCGGCGCAACGCCTGGGCAGCGATGCGTGCCGCTTGCGCTTGCATCGCGCCCGCTGCGGATTCGGCAGGCGTTCAGAACGCGTCGGCCAGCATCGCGAGAGGCGGCGTGCCGCTCGCGAGGTAGTGGCAGAGCCACTGGCACGCGGGGCCCGTTGCGGCGTCCGTGCGGTGGATCAGCGTGATGTTGTAGTTCACGAGGCCGCGGTCGGCGAGCGCGATGCGCACGAGGCGCCCGGCTTCGAGATCGGCTTCGACGAGATGATGCGGCATCGAGCCCCAGCCGAGCCCCGCGAGCAGCAGGCGGTGCTTCGCGCCCAGGTCGCCCAGCTTCCATGCGCGGTTGCTGTACACGCCGAAGGTCTGGCCGAGGGTGAGCCGGCTGCGGTCGGTCAGCACGAGCTGGGTGTGCTCGCGCGCGTCGGAGATGCGCACGGGCTGCGCGGCCAGCGCGAGCGGATGACTCGGCGCCGCCACCAGCACGAGCTCGACGCTGCCGATCGCGCGCGCCTCGATCACGTGCGGCCAGTTCTGGTTCGGCCCGCTGATGCCGATTGCGCAGTCGCCGTCGAGCACGAGCTTGAGCACGCCGCCAAGCGCCTCCATGGTGAGGTTCAGGGCCACGGTCGGAAAGGCCAGCGCGAACGCCTGCAGCGCCTCCACGAGCCGCTGGGACGGAAACATCACGTCCACGGCGACCGAGACCTCGCCTTCGAGCCCGCGCTGCAGGCCGGCTGCCTTGGCGTTAAGCTGACCCATCAGCAGATCGAGACGGCGCGCATCGGCAAGAATCGCGCGCCCCGCGGCCGTGAGCTCGGGCTTGCGCTTGCCGCGCTCGAAGAGGGCGACGCCGAGCAGCGCCTCCAGGTTGGCGATCGTGTAGCTCACCACCGATTGCGCGCGATCGAGCTGACGCGCCGCCGCCGAGAAGCTGCCGGTTTCCGCCACGGCAATCAGCGCGCGCAGCTGTTCGAGACTCGGCGAGCGGTCCATGATCGACCTATCGAAAAAATGGATGGTAATGATCCATTTTAGACGATTGTTTGAATAGCTGACGCCGGGTTAAAGTGCGCGTTCCCTGTTGAGGATGTCCATGTCGATGAATCGTTCCGTCAAGCCCACCGGCCGCTACAGCGGCGTCGCCATGCTGCTGCACTGGCTGATCGCCGCGCTGATCGTCTGGGGTTTTGCGCTCGGCTGGATCATGACCGACATCCCCGGCATCACGCCCACCAAGCTGCGCTACTTCTCGTGGCACAAGTGGATTGGCGTGACGGTGCTCGCGCTCGTGCTGGTGCGCATCCTGTGGCGCGCCACCCACGCTTCGCCAGCGCTGCCGGGCAACATGGCCGGCTGGGAGCGCGCCGCCGCGCACGCGGGCCATTTCGCGCTGTACCTGCTGATGGTCGCGATTCCCGTGACCGGCTATTTCTATAGCTCCGCGGCGGGCATCCAGGTCGTATACCTCGGTATCTGGCCGCTGCCCACGATCATCGGCCCCGACACGGCGCTCAAGGGCGTGCTGCGGCTCGTCCACATCTCGCTCAACTACACGCTGCTCGCCGTGGTCGTGCTGCACGTGCTTGCGGTCGTGAAGCACCAGTGGCTCGATCGCCAGAACATTCTTGCGCGGATGCTGCCGTTCGGCACGCCGCGCGACTGAGCCCGGCGTGCAGCGGCGTGCACTTGAAGCGGTGCGCGCCCGGCTTCGTCGTCCTTTTACCGCTCACAGCGAACCGATTGCTCATGATCCAACGTCTTGCCTCCAAAGTTTCCGTTGTCGCGCTCGGCGCGGCGCTTGCCGCCGGCGCGGCGTTCACCGCCTCTTTCGCCATGAACGCGGACGCCGCGGCCGAAGCCGCGAAGAGCTCCGTCTCGGCCGTGTTCAAGCAGATGAACGTGCCGGTGGAAGGGCGCTTCAACCGCTTTAACGCCGACGTGCATTTCGACCCGGCCAACGCCGCGGGATCGAGCGCAAAGCTCGACGTCGAGGTGGCGAGCTTCGATCTCGGCGCGCCCGACTACAACAAGGAAGTGGCCGGCGACGAATGGTTCGACGCCGGGCACTTCCCGCACGCCACCTTTGTCTCCACGCAGATCAAGGCGGGCGCGAACGGCGCGTATTCGGTCGCGGGCAAGCTCACGATCAAGGGCAAGACGACCGACGTCGTCGTGCCGGTGCAGTACCACAAGGACGGCGCCAACCAGGTGTTCGACGGCGCGCTGCCCATCAAGCGCCTCGCCTACGGCATTGGCTCGGGCGAGTGGAAGGACACGTCGATCGTCGCCGACGACGTGCAGATCAAGTTTCACATCGTGACCGCCGCGCACTGACGCGCGCTGGTTAATCGTTTCATGCGGCGTTTGAGTTGCCGCTTTGCGCGTCAAATTATTCGCCGCATTTCATTTCGCCGTTTTACTCGCATCAGGACTGACGCTTTCATGAAGATCACTTTCATTGCTGCCGCTGCGCTGGCAGCCGCCATTGTCACGCCCGCGTTCGCCGCGCCCACGACGTACAACCTCGACCCGTCACACACCTTCCCGAGCTTCGAAGCCGACCACTTCGGCGGCGTCTCGGTCTGGCGCGGCAAGTTCACGAAGAGCTCGGGCACCGTCGTGCTCGACCGCGCGGCAAAGACCGGCACGGTTGACGTGACCATCGATGCCTCGTCGATCGATACCGGCAACCCGACGCTCGACAAGCACGTGAGCTCGGCGGAATTCCTCGATGCGACCAAGTACCCGACTGCTGTCTATAAGGGAACGTCGATCAGGTTCGACGGCGACAAGCCGGTTGAAGTGATCGGCACGTTCACGCTGCACGGCATCACGAAGCCGCTGAATCTCAAGATCGATTCCTTCAAGTGCATCCAGAACCCGATGCTCAAGCGCGAAGTGTGCGGCGCCGACGCGACCGCTCAATTCGACCGCTCCGACTACGGCATGGACTTCGGCAAGACCTATGGCTTCAAGATGGCCACGACGCTGCAGATCCAGGTGGAAGGCATCAAGGCTGACTGAGTCCATGAGCGGACGCTGCGCTTGAAGGCAGCGTCCACCGCAGCTCATAGTAGCCCGTGCGCGTGTTGCGCACGGGCTTTTGTATCTGCATCGCCTGTGTGTTCCGCGTGCGCTGGTCAACCTGCGGGCAATGCAAGCGGTGGCGGAAACTGAGTAGAACCAGGCAAATTGCGAGTAGTCCGCGAGCGCAAGAACCCGCACTCGTATAGCTGAACTTAGTGGATGGCCGAGCCTTCGTTCTCCGCGCGCGGCGTCAGCGCGACATCGACGACTTGCGAGTGCCAGATGCCGCAGGTCGCCTTCACGGGCACCCAGGCGTACTTGCCGCGCACTTTGGCAAAGCCGCGCAGATGAATGAGCGTGTCGATGGGCGAGGCGTGCTCACTGGCGCCCGGCGACGAGACGCGCGTGATGGCGCCTTCAGGAACGGGCGTTTCGATGTGTGCGGTGAGCGCGCGCCGATCCGGCACGAGCAGCGAATCGTAGCGCTGGCCATGATGCACCCACTCGTCGAGCGCGGCGACGCAGTTCACGACGACGTCGGGCACGCGAATGCGGCGCAGATATTCGTAGCCTTCGGGCGGGGTTTGCATTTGCGCCTGTACGCGCAGACTGATCCAGAACAGCGCGAGCAGGGCGCAGGCGAGAGTCGAGAACTTCATGATGACGTGGCCTGTGCGGCGAAGAGGGGGCAGCGGGGAGGGGGAGTATACACGGTGACGCGCGGAGGGCGCAGCGAGGGCGGCCAGGGCGAAAGCAGGTGCTACAAAGCAAAAAGCCCAGTCGCGAGGACTGGGCTTTCTGATTGATTCTTTGGTAGGCCGTACGGGATTCGAACCTGTGACCAACGGATTAAAAGTCCGCTGCTCTACCAGCTGAGCTAACGACCCAAAAGAGAAGCGAGAGTATAGCGATGCTCTCAGCGGGTGTCAACCTGTGCGGCCCGATTGCCGAAACCCAAATCGGGCGCACCCGGGATACGCACAATCATGTCCGAGCCGGGCAGCGCTTATTTGAGCTGTGACAGCTTGCTCTGCGCCGTCTGCGCCACATCCGAGCTGCCGTACTGCGAAACGATCTGCTCGAGCGTGCGCTTGGCCGCAGCCTTTTGCCCCTGCTCGATCTGATTGTTCGCAATCGCCAGCAGCGCCTCGGGGGCGCGCGGATGCTGCGGATAGTTCTTGACCACGTTCTGCCACGTCGCGGTCGACCCCTTATAGTCCTTCATCGCGTAGAGCGCGTTGCCGAGCCAGTATTGCGCGGTCGGCTGGTACGGGCTCTGCGGATACTTCGAGATGAAGCTGCGGAAGGCCGAAGCCGCCTTGTTGAAGTCGCCGCTGCGAAACAGTTGTGAAGCGGCGTTGAACGAATCCGTCTCACCCGGCTGAACCGTGCCCTGCACGCCATCCACGGTTTGCTGCTGCGGCTCGAACTTCTTGAGACGCGTATCCAGATCCGTGTAGTAGTCCTTCTGCTGCTTCTGCAGGGTCGCCAACTGGTTCGCCATGTCCTCGTTCTGTCCGCGTAGCGTCGCGACCTGCTGGTTGAGCTGGTCGAGGCGGTTGGACTGATCGAGGATCGTGCGCTGGGCGGCGGACAGCTGGCTAGACAGATTGTCCGTTTTCGCGCGCAGGTCGAGAATCGCCTGGCGCGCCTGATCGTCATCGAAGAGACCCGCGTGAGCCGGCAGCGCCACGAAGGCGGCACCGGCTACGCAGGCGGCTGCGGCAAGGCGCAGCGGGGAGAAACGGTGCGACATACGCCCCTTCATCCAATACTCAATTACTGTTGGTACACGAGGTCAGCACGGCGGTTCTGCGACCACGAAGCTTCGTCGTGGCCCAGCGCGACCGGCTTTTCCTTGCCGAGGCTGACAGCTTCCATCTGCGAATCGCCCACGCCGTCGAGCGCGAGGACGCGGCGGACAGCTTCAGCACGCTTTTGGCCCAGTGCCAGGTTGTACTCGCTCGAGCCGCGCTCGTCGGTGTTGCCCTGGATCAGGACGTGACGCTGCGGATGCGTCTTCAGGTACTGCGCGTGAGCTTGCAGCAGCGACTGGTAGTCGTCCTTGACCGAGTAGCTGTCGAAGTCGAAGTACACGCTGCGCTTGGCGAGCGGGCTGTTCGGGTTGTCCAGATCGTCGACGTTCACCTGGGCAACGGCGTTCGGGTTCGGCTGGGTGCTCATCGCGCCCGTGTTTTCGTTTTCGCCGGTCTTCACGCCCGACTTACACGCGGCCAGCGTACCGATCATCATGACGGCCAGGGCCAGGCGGACTTTATTCGACATCATTGTTGCTCTCCTGAAGTGTTATTGCATGAAAGGACCCCAGGACGGCTCGCGTACGATGCCGCCCTGAACGGACAGGATTTGCCGCGTCCGACCGTCGGTCGATACGGCAGCCAGCACGCCACGGCCGTTCACCTGAGTGGCGTAAAGAATGTACTGACCGTTCGCCGCGAAGCTGGGCGATTCGTCGTGTGTGGTGTCGGTGAGCGCCGTGGCGACGCCGGATTGCAGATCTTGAATGTACAGCTTAAATCCGCCGCCCGTGCGTGAGATGTACGCCAGTTGCTTGCCGTCGGGGCTGATCTTCGGGCTCGTATTGTAGTTGCCGGTGAACGTCACGCGCTGGGCTGCGCCAGCGTTTTCGCCCTGGGCCGGCATCTTGTAGATCTGCGGCTGGCCGCCGCGGTCGCTCGTGAAGTAAATCCAGCGTCCGTCAGGAGAGTAGGTGGGTTCCGTGTCGATCGTCGTGCCTTGCGTGAGGCGGCGCAGACCGGAGCCGTCGGAATTGACGGCGAAGATCTGCGTGTTGCCCGTACGCGACAGTGCGACGGCGAGCGTGCGGCCGTCCGGCGACCATGCCGGTGCCGAGTTGTTGCCCTTCTGGTCGGAGATCATGACGCGCCGCCCCGTGGGCAGGTCATGCACGTAGACGATGGGCTTTTTCTTTTCGAAAGAAACGTAGGCGACCTTGGTGCCGTCAGGCGACCAGGCCGGCGAGATGATGGGCTCGGGGCTCGAGAGCGCGATGTGTGCGTTTTGCCCGTCGGAGTCCGAAATCTGCAACTGGAAGCGGTTGCCCGTCTTGATCACATACGACAGACGCGTGGCGAACACGCCGCGGTCGCCGAGCAGCTTCTGATAGATGTAATCCGCGACCTTGTGCGCGGTCATGCGCAGACCGCTCGGCGGGCTCTGCAGCACGAGGCCGCCGAGGCTTTCGCCCTTCACCGTGTCATACAACTTGAAGCGCACTTCGTACTGGCCGTTGGCGAGCTTGTTCACGCTGCCCGCAACGAATGCGTTGGCGCCCTTGGCCTTCCAGCTGCCGAGATCGACCGAGTCGTTCTCCGAGATCGGTGCGCTGCCGGCGTCAATATTGGTGAATTTGCCGCTGCGGGCGAGGTCGGCGCGCACGATGGCGGCGACTTGCTCCGGAGAATTCGCATCGCCCGCGAAATTTGCCGTGGCGATGGGGAACTGGGTGGCGCCCACGCCGGTGACGAGGACGTTGAGTTGTGCGTTCGCTGCGCCGCCGACTGTAATCAGGCAAGACGCGACGAGCGTTCGCAGGCCAAGCTTCGTCATCAAACTCATACTGTGCTGTTTCCTGAAAAAGCGATTTTTGTCACACCGAAGAACAGCAGACAGACCCGAAAACATTCGAATCGTTCCTGGGCCTGCTGCCATGCATCGGCTTCCCGGTGCCCTGTTTGCGCGGTCAACCTGCCGGGCGCAAAGTAATTTTAAAGCTCGACGGTGTCTTGCCGTCCGTGTCAAGCGGCATCGGGTCCGAGCGCTGGACCGCACGCAACGCGGCCTCGTCCCACTGCGAATTACCGCTGCTCCGCGAAATCGTGGCCGAAAGCAGCGTGCCGCTTGGCGAGCAATGCACCGCGACTTCCGTTTCCAGACCCGACGTCTCGCCCGCCCAGATAATGTTCGGACGCACGCGCCGGCGCACCTTGTCCGCGTAACCCGGCGAAGCTGCGTTGCCGCCCGAGCCGCTGCCGGTGCCGCTCTTCGCGAGACCGTTGCCGCTCGTGCCTTCGCCGCCACCCATCGAGCCTTGCATCTGCGCGATGCGCGCGCGCCGTTCGGCGTCGAGCTTTTTCGCCTGGGCATCGGCTTGCGCCTTGGCCTTGGCGGCCTTTTCGGCGTCGGCCTTCTTCTGCGCGTCGAGCTTCGCCTGCTTTTGCGCTTCTTCCTGCTGCTGCTTCTTGAGCGCTTCTTGCTGTTGCTGCTGCTTGAGCTTGTCGGCGGCGGCCTGCTGTTCCTGCTGCTCCTGCTGCTGTTGCTTGAGCTTTGCCTGCTTCTGCTGCAAGGCGAGCTGCGCGGCCTGCTGGGCCGCGAGCTGCTGCTGGCGCTTCGCGTCGGCTTCCTGCTGCGCCTTCAGACGCTGCTGCTCGGCCAGTTGCGCTTCGCGCGCCGCTTCCTGCTGCTTACGCTTTTGCCGTTGCAGCGCGATGTCCGCCTCTTCCGTTTGCGGCGGAGGCGGGGCAGGGGTGACCGGCACGGGCGGCGGGGGCGCAGGCCGCGGCGTCGACATATCCGGCACCTCGGTCCAGAGTTCCGCCTCTTCACCCGCCGGCGTGCTGTTCTGCCAGTGGATGCCGTGATAGAGGAACAAGCCGAGCAGCACGTGCATGACCACGGCGAGCGCGACAGCACGTCCCGTGCCCCGCTCGCGCGGAGGCTGCAGCGGATACGAATCGTTGTTCCGGATCATTGCGATTTGACGAGCAGTCCGACACGTTTGACGCCGTGCGACTTCAGGTCGGACATCACGTTCATCACCGTCTCGTACTTGACGGACTTGTCGGCTGCGATCACCACGGGCTGGTCGGGATGACTCTGCTCGCGGTCGGTGACGAAGGCGTTGAGATCGGCGCGCGACATGCTTTCCTGCTGCGTGGCGCCGGCATCATCCTTATAGCGTACGCTCAGATTGCCGTCAGGGCGAATATTGACCACGACGGGCGGCACCTGCTGCTGCTGGCTTGCGCCGCCGACGGTCGGCAGGTTGACGATGGACGGCGCGACCAGCGGCGCCGTCACCATGAAAATCACGAGCAGCACCAGCATCACGTCGATATACGGCACGACGTTGATGTCGGCCATCGCACGACGCGAGCGGCTGCCTCGCATACTCGAACGGGTTGAGCCTCCCATCTTCGACTCCTTGCTGACTGGTGAAGATTAGTGGGCCTGACGCTGCAGGATGTTCGAAAACTCTTCGATGAACGTTTCGAAGCGGATCGCGAGGCGGTCGATGTCGTGCGCGTAGCTGTTGTACGCGACCACCGCCGGAATGGCGGCGAACAGACCGATCGCGGTGGCCGTCAGCGCCTCGGCAATGCCGGGCGCGACGTTCGCGAGCGTGGCCTGCTGCACGTTCGCGAGGCCGCGGAATGCGTTCATGATCCCCCAGACCGTGCCGAACAGACCGATATACGGACTCACCGAGCCGACCGACGCGAGGAACGAGAGGTTTGCTTCGAGCGCATCCATTTCGCGCTGGAAGGCGGCACGCATCGCGCGCCGTGCGCCGTCGAGCACGAGGCTCGGATCGTTCAGGCGCTTCTCCTTGGCCTTGAGGAATTCGCGCATGCCCGACTCGAAGATACGCTCGAGCGCGCCGATCGTGTGACGGTTGTTGGCTGCGCTCTGATAGAGCGCCTGCAGGTCGCCGCCCGACCAGAAGTCGCGTTCGAAATTCTCGGTTTGCGTGCGCGCGCGGCGGATGGCAAACCACTTGCGGAAGATGAAGGTCCAGGAAATCAGGGACAGCAACAGGAGCAATCCCATCACCGCCTGTGCCAGTACGCTCGCATTAAGGACGAGAGAAAGGATCGACAGATCTTGTGTAGTGTTCATAGAGGTTCTTGGTAACGTCCCGCAAGGGGCGAGCGGCTGCAAGGCAACGCGAATTTTTCCGAAGGCAAATGGAAAGGCGTCGCGCCGCTGCAACCGAACCCAGCTTGGTCCTGAATCGACCGACGCGAGTTCACCGGCGTCGTATCAACGGCATTTACTGCGCCGCCGTTGACACACCCGGCAAGACTTTCTTCATGCCCCGCTCCAAAGCTTCAAAAACGTGCTCTGGAATGGGCGCGGGGCGCATTTCTGCACCATTCACGCAGGCAATGCGAATCTTTCCGATCACTAACAGCGTGTCGCCGCGCCATGCAGTTTGCATGAAATCGACCGAAGCGCGGCCCAGCTTTTCCACACGGCTGACGATCGTCACGACGTCGTCGAGACGGGCCGGCGCCCGGTAGTCGAGCGTGGTGCTGCGCACGACGAAGAGCTCGCCGGATTCCTCGGCGAGCTTGTGCTGGTCGACGCCGCACGCGCGCAGCCATTCGGTGCGCGCGCGCTCGAAGAACTTCAGGTAGTTCGCGTAAAACACGATGCCGCCGGCATCGGTATCTTCGTAATAGACGCGTACCGGCCAGGTAAAGCCGGCTGCGGCCCGTGATGGGGTCGCATCCGGGTTGCGGGTAGATCTTTCCATGCCGCGCATTCTACCGGAACGCGTAGTCGCCACGCCGTTCGTACGACTGAATCACGAAAGTAAAATGTAATGTTTTAGCCTCGATGGACGCTGAGCCCGGCGAAGGCCTGCGCGACCGGCATCAGCTCGATCGTATTGATGTTCACGTGCGCGGGACGCGTGGCGATCCAGTAGATGGAGTCGGCAACGTCCTCTGCGCTGAGCGGTTGCACATCCTTGTAGACGTTGGCGGCTTTCGAGTCGTCGCCGCGAAAGCGCACGCTGGAGAATTCCGTCCCGCCGCACAGGCCGGGCTCGATATTCGTCACGCGCAGCGCGGTGCCCGCGAGGTCCGCGCGCAGATTGAGGCTGAACTGGCGCACGAACGCCTTGGTCGCGCCGTAGACATTGCCGCCCGGATACGGCCAGCTTCCCGCCGACGAGCCCAGATTGACGATATGGCCGCGGTTGCGCGCCACCATGCCCGGCAAGAACGCATGGGTGACCCGCACGAGACCCGCGCAGTTGGTGTCGATCATGGTCTCCCACTCGTCGAGATCGGTCTTGTGCGCGGGTTCGACGCCGAGCGCGAGGCCGGCGTTGTTGACGAGCACGTCGACTTCGGCAAATTCGGGCGGCAGCGCGGCCGGTGCGGCTTCCACGGCGGCGCGGTCGCGCACGTCGAGCTCGACCGGCAGGAGGGCGTCGCCCAGCTCCGCGGCGAGGGCGTCGAGGCGGTCCTTGCGGCGCGCCGTGGCGACGACGCGGTGGCCGCCCTTGACGAAGGCCCGGGCGATAGCGGCGCCGAATCCCGCGGATGCGCCGGTGACGAAGACGATCATGGTTGCTCCCTGGTCTGTGGAGGGCAAAGAAAGGGGAGAGCCTACTTGCAATGCGGCGCTGCGGCAAGGAAGCGGCAGAACACGCGCAAGGCGCGCCGCAACGAGGGGCGCATTGCCGTGCACAGCCGGGTTTTTGGGGTGCGTTTGCCGGCCCTCGCACAAGGGCTCGGGGCGCAGCATTGGGCGGCCACCGTGGCCGCCTCCCAGGTTGCCTATTCCGGTCGCATCCAATACACTAACGCGCTCAATCCCTGCGTGACTGGCGATAGGGTCCCTGAATGGCAACGGTTGTAATAATTGCCCTTCAAGCTGCGTTTGGCGCGGCTCAAACAGGGGCTCAAGGTGGAACGACCCACCGTGAAGCGCAGGGTGCCGTTTTGCCGTTCGCCTGGGCAGCCAAGTTTTGCGCGCTTCATCAAGCGCTGCTGGGCCTTCACGGGCCGTGGCTGTCCTGCCTCGCGTGTGCGGCACCTTCTTCCGCCACGTCAAGGCTGGCCTCTTCGCCAGCAGCGCCGCGTACCCGCTACGCGTTCCGCGCGAGACCCGGTCAACCTGAACACACTTAACGGAACCCGTATGTTTGACAGAGCCGAAAGCACCATCGCCAACGTCGATCCCGAACTCTTCAAGGCGATCGAACTCGAGAACCGCCGCCAGGAAGAGCACATCGAGCTCATCGCGTCGGAGAACTACACGTCGCCCGCGGTCATGGCCGCGCAGGGTTCGCAGCTCACCAACAAGTACGCCGAAGGCTATCCCGGCAAGCGCTACTACGGCGGCTGCGAATATGTGGACGTCGTCGAGCAGCTCGCGATCGACCGCGTGAAGGAACTGTTCGGCGCGGAAGCCGCGAACGTTCAGCCGAACTCCGGTTCGCAGGCGAACCAGGGCGTGTTCTTCGCCATGCTCAAGCCGGGCGACACCATCATGGGCATGAGCCTCGCACACGGCGGCCACCTCACGCACGGCTCGCCGGTCAACATGTCGGGCAAGTGGTTCAACGTCGTGAGCTACGGCCTGAACGAAGCCGAAGACATCGATTACGAAGCCGCCGAGAAGCTCGCGCAGGAGCACAAGCCGAAGCTGATCGTGGCGGGTGCCTCGGCGTTCGCGCTGCGCATCGACTTCGAGCGTCTTTCGAAGATCGCGAAGAGCGTGGGCGCGTATTTCATGGTCGACATGGCGCACTACGCGGGCCTCGTGGCCGCGGGCGTCTACCCGAACCCGGTGCCGTTCGCCGACTTCGTCACCACGACCACGCACAAGAGCCTGCGCGGCCCGCGCGGCGGCGTGATCCTGATGAAGGCCGAATACGAGAAGCCGATCAACTCGGCAATCTTCCCGGGCATCCAGGGCGGTCCGCTCATGCACGTGATCGCGGGCAAGGCCGTGGCGTTCAAGGAAGCGCTCTCGCCGGCATTCAAGGAATACCAGCAGCACGTGGTCGAAAACGCACGCGTGCTGGCCGAAACGCTGGTCAAGCGTGGCCTGCGCATCGTCTCGGGCCGCACGGAAAGCCACGTGATGCTGGTGGACCTGCGCGCGAAGAAGATCACGGGCAAGGCTGCCGAAGCCGTACTGGGCGCCGCGCACATCACGGTGAACAAGAACGCAATCCCGAACGACCCTGAAAAGCCGTTCGTGACGAGCGGCATCCGCCTCGGCTCGCCGGCGATGACCACGCGTGGCTTCGGCGTGAAGGAAGCCGAGCAGGTGGGCAACCTGATTGCCGACGTGCTCGACAATCCGGAAGACGCCGCGACGATCGAGCGCGTGAAGGCGCAGGTCGCCGAGCTGACCAAGCGTTTCCCGGTCTATCGCTGATCCAGGCTGTAATCCATCATGCGCTGCCCTTTCTGCCGGCACGAAGACACGCAAGTGGTTGACTCGCGCGTGTCCGAGGACGGCGCCGCCATCCGGCGCCGCCGCCGCTGCCCGGCCTGCGACAAGCGTTTCACGACGTACGAGCGGGTCGAGCTGGCAATGCCGGCGATCGTCAAGAAGGATGGCAGCCGCACGGAATTCGACCGCCGCAAGATCATGGCGAGCATGCAACTGGCGCTGCGCAAGCGGCCCGTTGCTGCCGACGCGATCGACGCGGCGGTCGCCCGCATCGAGTATCAACTGCTCGGCAGCGGCGAGCGCGAAGTGCGCAGCGAGCGCCTTGGCGAGCTCGTGATGGGCGAGTTGCGCGAGCTCGACAAGGTCGCGTTCGTGCGTTTTGCCTCCGTGTACCGGCGCTTCGAGGACGTCTCCGAATTCGAGGACGTCATCGAAGAGTTTCGCCGTGCAAGCGGTGCTGCCACGCCGCCGAAGAAGCGCTGAGCGCTTGCGCGTTTCATCTGGGCGCTTGCGCGTTTGCTCCGAGCGTTCGCGCATTTTCCTTCCCCGCATTTTTCCTTCTCCCTGCCGTTGCCCGTGACCTTTGCATTGTCGCGGGAGGGCTCCGCGCGCATAAGCTGGCCGTTCGGCTAATTGTTCCGTTTCGCATTCGTCCGTAAAGTGACTGCAATCCCTCGACGATAAGGATTGCAGATGAAATGCGCCGGCTTCACGTTGATCGAAACGATGGTCGTGATCGTACTGCTTGCCCTGTGCGCCACGGCTACCGCGCCCACGTTCGCATCGTGGCGCACGCGCGACCAGGTCGATGCGCGCACGAACGCGTTACTCGGCTCGCTCGCCTACGCGCGCAGCGAAGCGATCCGGCGCAAGGTGCGCGTGAGCGTGTGCCGTATCGACGCCACGCGACATTGCCTGGCGGCTGGCAAGAGCTGTCCGTCCGGGCGGGCGGACTGGTCGTGCGGCTGGGCCGTGATAGCCGAACGCGCGGGCGTGCTGTCGTTGCTACGTGCGCAGCCCGCGCTCGATGAGATCGTCGTGGCGTCGGGCTTGACGGCGCTCACGTTCACACCGCCTGCGGGGCAGGCGATCGGCAGTCTGCGCAACTTCGAGATCGCGCCGCGCGCCGCTGCCGCTTCAATGCGGGGGGCGGGGTGGCGGCGCTGCATACGCGTTGCCGCGGGTGGGCGCGCGCGTGTGAGCGACGGTGCATGCGGAGCGGCGTCATGAGCATGCGAAGCGGGCATTTTCGGCGGAGTCCGCGCATCGCGCGCGGCGCGGCTTTGCTCGAAGTCGCGCTGGCGATGGCACTGATGTCGATGTGCGGATTGGGCTTGCTGGGTGCGCAGCTCGGCCTGGCGCGCCATGCGGTTGCCTCCGCCGTACGGGCGCGCGCCGCGTTCGCCGCCGACGCCATCGCCGAGGCTGCGCTGGAAGGGGGCACGGCGCCTCGCGACCAATGGAAGGCACGCGCTGCGCTCGTCGTGCCCGATGGGCACGCAAGCGTGTCCACTACGGCAGGCGAGGCCTCGCTAGTCGTGCTGACGTGGGCCGCGCTGCGCGACGAGGCCGCGCCTCGCTCGCCGCCGACCGCCGACGGATGCGAAGAGGCCCAAGCCGGCGGCGCGGAACCGGCACAAGGGCGAGCCTGCGTTGCGCTCGCGTTCGTCCAATGAAGCGCGCTGTGCCGCGCTCGTGGGCCAGCGCAGGGCACACGTTGCTCGAATTCACGATCGCCGTGGCGCTCGGTCTCGTCGTGATCGCGGGCGCGCTTGCCGCGTATCGCTCGCAGCGTCAGGCGTTCGCAGCCGCGATCGACGCCGCGCATATCCACGAAGCCGGCGTGAACGCGCTGACGCTCATGGGCGAGCAGATCCAGATGGCCGGCTTCGTAGGCGCCGACGCTGCGGCGGGGCTCACAGGGCCACCGATCTTCGGCTGCAGCGCCGGGCGTCCCACGGGTGCCAATGCGAGTTGGACCTGCGAGGCGCTTTCGAATCGCTCGGATGGCGTCGCGGTGCGCTATCGGGGCGACGCAGAATCCACCTGGCTGGCCGCGAATGGCCAGGTCACCGATTGCCTCGGGCAGGCGGTCGGGCCGCCTGCGACCGAGGTGCTCAATCGCTTTCATGCCAAGGCGAGCACCTCGACCGGCGAGCCCGAGCTCTACTGCGAAGGCTCCGGCAAAGCCGGTACGGCGCAGCCGCTCGTGGAGGGCGTCGAGCGCATGCGTGTGCGTTACTGGCTGGCGGGCGCCGCGCAGGCCGTGGACGCCGCGGCGCTCTCGCGCGACCAATGGGACTCGGTCGTGGCCGTCGATCTATGCGTGCTCGTGCGCGGCGCGCCGTTTGCCAGGCGCGTGCGCTACGTCGATTGCGATGGCGCGTCGGTCAGCGCCGCGGATGGCCGAGCGCGGCAGGCGTTCTGGCGTCACGTGGCGCTGCGCAATGTGCTGGCGGCGCGCTCATGACTTTCGCCGCGCGGTGTTCGCGTAACCGGCGCGTGACTCAGTACGGCGTCGCGTTGCCGGTCGTATTGTTGATCGTTTCGATGATGCTCGCCTCGGCGTCAGCGTGGTTCGAGGCGGCGCTGTTCGAGGCCCGCAACGCGGGCGCCGTCATCGATCAGCTGCGCTCCTTCCGTGCGGCCGAAGCGGCGCTCGTGCTCTGTACGCGCGCACTGGCGGACAGCACGGCGATAGCGCCATCGGCGCCGGCCCAGCCGGGCGAGCCGCAGGGCTGGCGCCGTCAGGACGTGTTCGAGGCGCAGGCCACGGCGCCCGTACGGTCGTGGCCCGGTTCCGCGAGGCCGCCGCAGTGCCTCGTCGAGGCGTGGCGTATCGAGGCGCGGCCAGCCGTGCGCGCATTTCTGGTGACGGCGCGCGGATTCGGTTCTACGGACGACGCGCAAAGCTGGTTGCAGTTGCAGCTCGTCCTGGAGGGCACGCGCATCGAGCGTCATTGGCGGCGCGTCGTAGCGAGGCCGTTTTGACCACGGCAAAAGGAGGGGAGATGCAACGCAGTGGGCGTGGCTTCAGCTTGCTCGAACTGGTCGTCGCGCTGGCGGCGATGGCCATCGTCGCGGCTTTCGCGTTGCCGGGATGGCGCAATCAGATCGCGCGCGGGCATCGGATCGATGCCGCCGCGGCGCTCTACCGCGCGGCGCAATTCGTTGATGCACAAAGTCCGTCGCCGGCTTCGCTCCCTGATGGCATGGATCAGGCGCCGCCGGGGGGCGCGTCGGTTTATCGGCTGAAACTCCTGGCAGCAGACGAAACGAACGGTGGTTATACGATCGTGGCCACGCCCACGGAAACGGGCCCGATGCGTGACGATCCATGCGGCGCTTTCACGCTCGATGCGAATGGCACGCGCGGCAATCAGGCGCCTGGTCTCACGAATGCGGCCGCGCCCGTGACGGCTCCCAATTCGCGCGAATGCTGGCGGGACCGATGAGCCGCGTAGCGCAGGCCGGCTTGAACGGCGCTTTAGCCGGTGATGTCGTCCTCTTCGGACGCGTAGCGCCGCGCGCCGCCGTTTGGCGCGCCGCGCTGGCGGCGCACCTGCTGCCAGATGCGCCAGGCTTCCCACGCCGTGAGCGCCAGGCCGCCCCATTTCACGACCGGACGGGCAGCCGAAGCGACGCTCTCGCGCAGCGGCTTGGCCAGCACGAGCGAGGCGATGGAGCTCAAGAGGGGATATTGCTTGAGCAGATTGCCGAGACCGGCGCCCACGCGGCCCACGTTTGCGCTTTTGCCGCCGAAACCCGGCACGAGAAAGCGCAGCCAGCTGAAGTGCGTGACGGCCTCGCGCAGCTCGACAACCGAGGCCGCCATCTCGGCACGCTCGACGCTCGCGCGCACGATCAGCAATTCCTTGCGCAAGGCGCGCAATTGCGGCGTCGACAGGTCGCGGGTACGCGTGCGTTCAGGGCGAAAGGCGTTGTCCGGTCGGGGTTGGCTCATGGATTGGGTTCGGGCTTGGGTGCGCGGCAGGCGATTGGCAAATGTGGGTTAGGGCTTGCGAAGAATTTCACGATCCTTCTCGAATTCTTCAAGCGTCGCCTGGAAGACGAGCGGCGCATTGCGCAGGCCACTGCGCGCTTTCAGGCCGCAGATGAGCGCACCGAGCGCGTAGAAGATCGTGATCCCGGCGAGCGCTTGCCAGCGCCAGGTGTCCCAGAAAGCGATCGCGACGAGCGCGGTCAGCGCGATCAGCGCCATGGCCCCTAGCAGCATCGACGCGAGTCCGAGGAACAGCACGCCGAGCAGGCGTTCCTTCTCCTCCGCCAGTTCGATGCCGATCAGCTCGAGCCGCGTGTGAAGCATCGCGAATGCGGAGCCGAGGAGACGGCGCACCGGTCCGTGTTCTTGTCGCTGCGAGTGGGTGTCTGTCGTCATGGCGAATGCGGTTGGCGAGCGCGTGTGCGCGCGAGGCGAATGCGCGAGGAAAGCGCCCAGAAAAGACAGGCCGGTGCAGCGCACCGGCCTGCAGGCTTGTGTTCGGCCGCGTAGCGCTCACGTAACGGCCACGGTAGACCCTGTGGCGCCGGGCTGGTGTGCCCGGCTCGCCGTGAACGCTGCGCATCGTCAGCCGCCTTGCGCGGGCCGCCCACGACACGTGGTGGCGAGCGCTGCGCGGCTGCACACCGCGTTGCTACTTGCGGTTGATCAACAAGCCCACGAGAACGCCCACTCCGGCGGCAATGCCGATCGACGTCCACGGATGCTCGTGCACGTAGTCGTCGGTGGCGCGCGCCGCCTTTTTGCCTTTCTCGACCACGACGACCTGAACATCGGCCGCCTTTTCCTTGGCTTGCTTCAGGCGCGTGAGGGCCGTTTCGCGAAGCTCCGAAGCACGCTCGCCCGTGGCGCTCGCTGCTTGCTTGAGCAGGTCCTCCGCATCCGCGAGGACGGTTTTGATATCCGACATCAGCCTCTCCTTGTTGACCTCTGACATTGACTAGCTCCCATCGTGTCACATCACGCGTGAATCGTAACAAAGATACGAGCGCTGGCAAGCTTGGCTGGCCGCCGCCAGGCAAGAATTCCGCACGATTCGTTCCTGCGGGCTCGCCTGGCGGCTATCCAGCGGATCGCGTGGCGCTGCCTTGCGCATGCTGTGAGCGCACTGGCATTCACAGTAAAACAAATGGAGTTGATCTGGTACTCAAAGTTTCCGCGATCGTAGCCAAAATTACCAAAACTCATAACGGTCTGACCCGATGTTCGTTCGCGGGGCCTGAGCAGACCCTGTATGCTTGAATGTAGTAAATGTCCACTGGATCAACGGGCCGTGCGCAACGGCTGGTCCACCACGTTCAAAGGAAACCGCACCATGAGTCTGCGTCTTGGCGATATTGCACCCGACTTCGAACAGGATTCGAGCGTTGGCCGCATCAAATTTCATGATTGGCTCGGCAATAGCTGGGGCGTGCTGTTCTCGCACCCGGCCGACTTCACGCCGGTCTGCACGACCGAACTCGGCTTGACCGCGAAGCTGAAGGACGAATTCGCGCAGCGCAATGTCAAGACGATCGCGCTTTCGGTCGATAGCGCGGAGTCGCACAACGAGTGGATCAAGGACATCAACGAGACCCAGGCGGCGAGCGTCGGCTTCCCGATTCTTGCCGATGGCGATCGCAAGGTCTCCACGCTGTACGACATGATCCACCCGAACGCGAATGAGACGTTCACGGTGCGTTCGCTCTTCGTGATCGATCCGAACAAGAAGGTGCGCCTCATCATCACGTATCCGGCGAGCACGGGCCGCAATTTCGACGAAGTGCTGCGCGTGATCGATTCGCTGCAACTCACCGACAACTATCAGGTCGCCACGCCCGGCAACTGGAAGCAGGGCGACGATGTCGTGATCGTGCCGTCGCTGAAGGACGAAGAGGTTCTCAAGCAGAAGTTTCCGAAGGGCTACAAGGCAGTGCGTCCGTATCTTCGCCTGACGCCGCAGCCGAACAAGTAAGGCAAGTCGCCCGGCCACGCTGCGCATCGCGCGCGGCACGCAGCGCGGGGGCAAGAAAGCAAAAGCGCCGCACGAGTCGACTCGTGCGGCGCTTTTTCATACGCCAACGGCTGCGAGCAGCGCGTTTAGAAGAACGCCTGGATACCCGTTTGAGCGCGGCCGAGGATCAGCGCGTGGATGTCGTGCGTGCCTTCGTAGGTGTTCACCACTTCGAGGTTCACGAGGTGGCGCGCCACGCCGAACTCGTCGGAGATGCCGTTGCCGCCCAGCATGTCGCGCGCGAGGCGTGCGATATCGAGCGACTTGCCGCACGAGTTGCGCTTCATGATCGAGGTGATTTCGACCGCCGCCGTGCCTTCGTCCTTCATGCGGCCGAGGCGCAGGCAGCCTTGCAGGCCGAGCGTGATTTCGGTCTGCATGTCGGCGAGCTTCTTCTGGATCAGCTGGTTCGCAGCCAGCGGGCGGCCGAACTGCTTGCGGTCGAGCACGTATTGGCGCGCCGTGTGCCAGCACGCCTCGGCGGCGCCCAGCGCACCCCAGGCGATCCCGTAGCGTGCCGAATTCAGACACGTGAACGGACCGCGCAGGCCCTTCACGTCCGGCATGATGTTCTCTTCGGGCACGAACACTTCGTCGAGCACGATCTCGCCGGTGATCGACGCGCGCAGGCCCACCTTGCCGTGGATCGCCGGTGCGGAAAGACCCTTCCAGCCCTTCTCCAGAATGAAGCCGCGGATGTCGTCCTTGCCGTCTTCCTCGAGCTTCGCCCAGACGACGAACACGTCGGCGATCGGCGAGTTGGTGATCCACATCTTGGCGCCCGAGAGCGAGTAGCCGCCGTTCACCTTCTTCGCGCGCGTGACCATGCTGCCCGGATCGGAGCCGTGGTTCGGCTCGGTCAGGCCGAAGCAGCCGATCCATTCGCCGCTCGCGAGCTTCGGCAGGTACTTCTGCTTTTGCGCTTCCGAGCCGAATTCGTAGATCGGCACCATCACGAGCGACGACTGCACCGACATCATCGAGCGATAGCCCGAGTCGACGCGCTCCACTTCGCGCGCGATCAGGCCGTAGGCCACGTAGTTCAGGCCGGGGCCGCCGTATTGCTCGGGGATTGTCGGGCCGAGCAGGCCGACTTCGCCCATTTCGCGGAAGATCGAGGCGTCGGTCTTTTCGTGACGGAACGCTTCGAGCACGCGCGGCGCGAGCTTGTCCTGCGAATAGGCAGCGGCGGCGTCGCGCACCATGCGCTCGTCTTCGGTGAGCTGCTGGTCGAGCAACAGCGGATCTTCCCAATGGAACTGGGCATGTGCGGCCATGGTGTCTCTCCTGTGTCGATCAGCGTTGGCGCTCGAGCTGTCGGCCGGCGTGAGTGCTTCAGCACTGACTCCGGCCCCACGCAGAGCACTGACTCTGATCGCATGCAAGTGGGTTGCAATCTCTCGAAATGGGCAATTTGCGCTTGACTGAAGTTCCGCTATGCGGAACAATGTTTTGCAAATTGATCCTAGTGTATCACCAGCCCGCTCATGTCTGCACCTGAAATGAATGCATCTTCATCGTTTTCCTCCGCGCTGGCAGAGGGCCCGATCGACGAGCGCAAGTTCGTCGTGGCGCTCGCGCGCGGGCTCGAACTGCTGCGCGCCTTCCGGCCCGGCGAGACGCTGCTCGGCAACCGCGATTTCGTCGAGCGCACCGGCTTGCCGAAGGCGACCGTCAACCGGCTCGCGTACACGCTCACCATGCTCGGCTATCTGCGCTTTGACGAGTCGCTCGGCAAATATGCGCTCGACGCCGGCGTGCTCTCGCTGGGCTTCGCCTTGCTCGCGGGCACGGACACGCTCGAGCTCGCGCGCCCGCACATGCGCGTGTTCGCACGCGAGGTGGGGGCGGCGGTGTCGTTGGGATGCCGCGACGGTCTCGATGTCGTGTACCTCGAGACCATCCGCAGCGAGACGGCGCTCACGCTGGGGCTTGCCTCGGGCTCGCACCTCTCGATGCTGACGAGTTCGATGGGGCGCGCGTACCTCGCGGTGCAGCCGCTCGACGTGCGCGCGGCGCTCTTTGCGGAGCTGGAAAAGGTGGCCGGCGCCGACGGCCCGGCCCAGGTGGCGGCGGCCAAGCGCGAGATCGAGGTCTTTGCGAAAGAGGGCGTCTGCTATTCGTTTCGCGACTGGCACGAAGACGTCAACGCCGTGGCAGTGCCGTTTCGCGAGCCGCGCGAGCGCCGCTGGCTGGTGCTCAGCTGCAGCGGGCCGGCTTCGTCGATGGGGCCGGACGTGTTTCGCGAACGCGTGGGGCCGCTCTTGAAGTCTCTGGCGCGCAGGCTCGGCGAGACGGTGTGATCCGCATTGCAGCAGGTGAAAAAAAGCCGACCCGAGGGTCGGCTTTTTGCTTGGAGCGGTGCGCCGGCTTAGTGGTTCAAGCGGCCGAGCAGCAGGAACTCCATGAGCGCCTTCTGGACGTGCAGACGGTTTTCCGCTTCGTCCCAGACCACGCTTTGCGGACCGTCGATGACCTCGGCGCTGACTTCCTCGCCGCGGTGCGCGGGCAGGCAGTGCATGAAGAGGGCGTCGGGGTTGGCGCGCGCCATCATTTCGGCGTCCACGCACCAGTCGGCGAAGGCCTTCATGCGCACCTCGTTTTCGGCCTCGAAGCCCATGCTGGTCCAGACATCGGTGGTCACGAGGTCGGCGCCCGCGCAGGCTTCGTTCGGGTCTTCGAAGACCGAGTAGAAGGGCGCGCTTTCCGGTGCGACGAGAGCGGGGTCGAGCGGGTAGCCCGGCGGTGTGGAGATGCGCAGCTTGAAGTCGAGGATCTGCGCGGCTTCGATCCACGTGTAGAGCATGTTGTTGGCGTCGCCCACCCACGCCACGGTCTTGCCGCGGATCGGGCCGCGATGCTCGTAGTACGTGAAGATGTCGGCCAGCACCTGGCAGGGGTGATATTCGTTCGTGAGACCGTTGATGACCGGCACGCGCGAGCTTTCGGCAAAGCGCTGGAGAATGTCCTGGCCGAACGTGCGGATCATGATGATGTCGACCATGCGCGAGATGACCTGCGCCGAATCCTCGATGGGCTCGCCGCGGCCGAGTTGCGTGTCGCGCGTGTTCATGAACACGGCGTGGCCGCCCAGCTGGAAGATGCCTGCCTCGAACGAGAGGCGCGTGCGCGTGGAGCTCTTCTCGAAGATCATCGCCAGCGTGCGGTCGTGCAGCGGATGATAGGTCTCGTAGTTCTTGAACTTGCGCTTCAGGATACGCGCGCGCTCCAGCACATATTCATAATCGTCAAGGGAGAAATCCTTGAACTGCAGGTAATGGCGTATGGTCCGGGAGGTCATGAAACGAAAACGGCGCCCGATCCGGCCTCGAACTGCAGGATTGGGCCGGCGACGCCGCTGCGGTTGGTGGTAAGTCAATGCAGCATAAAGGATTTTGCGCACTTTGACGAGTCGGCCCGGAGGGATGGCCAGGGCAGGGGCAGCTTCGGCGCCGGGTGTCGCACGAGCCGGCGAGGGCGGGTGCGGATTACCACCAAGTGTCTTATGTGCGGTGCGTCAAAAGAGCTGCTGCGCTATAATCTCAAAGATTTTTCACGCACGACGGCGGGCTCGACGCGCAAGGCGCGGGGCTCGCGGGAGTGGTCTGTGCGCTGGCCGGCAAATGCGTCGCACGTTCGATGTGGCGTCGCACCGGTCGAGGTGCGCGAACGGCCTCTCCCCTCTCCATTGGACTGTATTTGCGCGCGGCCATCGGGCGAACTGCCCGCGGCTGGAGCTCCGCGGCACAAGCGCGGGCGACGCGCTCGTGCTCTAGTTTCAGCTGCATAAGCGCACCGCGGCAGCGCGGCGCCGCGCAGTCATACAGGTACCCTACATGGCCGACGAAGCTCCAACCGAATACTTCATTCAAGGCATCACCAGTAGCGGGAAGAAGTTTCGCCCGAGCGACTGGTCAGAGCGCCTGGCGGGGGTGATGTCGAGCTTTGGCCCGAAGGCGTCGGCCAATGCGCGCGGGCCGAACGCCTATCTGCGCTATTCGCTCTACGTGCGGCCGACGATGATCGGCGACCTCAAGGTCGTGGTGCTGGATTCGCGCCTGAAGGATGTCGAGCCGATGGCCTTCAACTTCGTGATGAGCTTCGCGAAGGACAACGATCTCGTGGTGACCGAGGCGTGCGAACTGCCGCTCGATCACGCGACGCAACAGGGTGGCGGCCGCTGAGCCGAAAGATATCAAGTGTGCCGCAAGGCGCGCGAAGCAGAGCTGGGTGGTCCGCCACTTCGTTCGAGAGACCCGCTGCGGCGGGTTTTTTTGCGTCCGCGCGGGGCACGGTGGAAATCGCGCAGGAAGAGGGTGTAGCGCTGTGGCCGACCCGTGGCATAAAAGGCCACAAAAAAACCCGCCGAAGCGGGTTCTTTATTGCAGCAGAGTCAGGAAGCGCCCGCCGTGGCGGACGGCCCGAAACTTTACTGCGCAGCTTGCATTGCCTTGACGGCAGCAGCCAGACGGCTCTTATGACGAGCAGCCTTGTTCTTGTGAACAATCTTCTTGTCGGAGATGATGTCGAGCGTCTTTGCCGAGGCCTTCAGAATTTCTGCGGCCGCTGCCTTGTCGCCGGCGTCGATTGCCTTGCGGACAGCCTTGATAGCGGTGCGGAACTTCGAGCGCAGCGCCGAGTTGTGCGAGTTTGCCTTGACGGCCTGACGGGCGCGCTTGCGTGCTTGTGCGGAATTTGCCATGTTGGTTCCTTATGTTTCGAGAGCGCCAGCCGCTGACGTTCGGTCAAGCGGGACAACGCTCTTTGCCTGGATTTGAACTTGCGGGAACGATTGCCCGAAAGCGCAAAACGGTATTTGCCGGGCTTGCCGGCCGCGCCTTTTGTGCCGAAGCGCAAGGGCCATGAGATTCACGGCCGCTTCTCACTTCCTTTCCAAGACGCGTTTCCGAGGCGAAACTCGAAACCGCGAATTATAGCAACAAAATCATGGACGTGGCAATCGCGAGTCAACTGGCGGGAGGGGGCCCCCCAAAGCCCGCACCGGGCTGCCGCGCCGCCGCAGTGACGGCCTTGACGCCGCGCTTCGGCGAAGGACCGGGCGGGACCCGTATAATAAGCGCCCCATGAATCTATTCCGAGCCCTGCTGACGGTCAGCGGCTTCACGCTGCTGTCGCGCGTGACCGGACTGGCCCGAGAAACGCTGATTGCCCGCGCATTCGGCGCGAGCCAGTACACCGACGCCTTCTACGTCGCGTTCCGCATCCCCAACCTGCTGCGCCGGATCTCGGCGGAGGGCGCGTTCTCGCAGGCCTTCGTCCCGATCCTCGCGGAGTTCAAGAACCAGAAGGGGCACGATGCCACGCGCGATCTCGTCGACGCCACCTCGACGGTGCTCGCGTGGGCGCTCGCTGTCCTCTCGGTGCTCGGCATCGTCGGCGCGACCTTCGTCGTGACCGTGGTCGCCTCGGGCCTGAAGAACGACGGCCAGGCGTACCAGCTCGCCGTCACGATGACGCGCATCATGTTCCCGTACATCGTGTTCATCTCGCTCACGTCGCTCGCGTCCGGGGTGCTCAACACGTACAAGCAGTTCTCGCTGCCCGCGTTCGCGCCGGTGCTGCTCAACGTGGCGTTCATCACCGCGGCCGTGGCGTTCGCGCCGCACATGAAGCAGCCGGTCTTTGCGCTCGCGTGGGCCGTGATCGTCGGCGGCGTGCTGCAGTTCCTCGTGCAGCTGCCGGGCTTGAAGAAGATCGACATGATGCCGCGCATCGGCCTCAATCCGGTCAAGGCGCTCGCGCATCGCGGCGTCAAGCGCGTGCTCGCGAAAATGGTGCCGGCCATGTTCGCGGTGTCGGTCGCGCAGATCAGCCTCATCATCAATACGAATATCGCTTCGCGTCTGGGCGCGGGCGCGGTCTCGTGGATCAACTACGCCGACCGCCTGATGGAGTTCCCCACGGCGCTGCTGGGCGTGGCGCTCGGCACGATCCTGCTGCCGAGCCTCTCGAAAGCGCACGTCGATGCCGATCCGCACGAATATTCGGCGCTGCTCGACTGGGGCCTGCGCGTGACCTTCCTGCTCGCGGCGCCCTCGGCCGTCGCGCTGTTCTTCTTCGCCGAGCCGCTCACGGCCACGCTGTTTCACTACGGCAAGTTCGACGCGAACTCCGTCGTCATGACGGGCCGCGCGCTGACCGCTTACGGCGTCGGGCTGATCGGGCTCATTCTCATCAAGATCCTGGCGCCAGGCTTCTACGCGCGCCAGGACATCAAGACGCCCGTGAAGATCGGCGTGGGCGTGCTCGTCGCCACGCAGCTCAGCAACTACATTTTCGTGCCGATCTTTGCGCATGCGGGCCTGACGCTCTCCGTCGGGCTTGGCGCGTGCATCAATGCGTTGCTGCTCTTCATCGGCCTGCGCCGCCGTGGCATCTACATGCCGTCCTCGGGCTGGGCCACCTTCTTCGTGCAATTGCTCGGCGCATGCCTCGTGCTCTCGGGCGCGATGCACTGGTGTGCGATCAGCTACGACTGGATCGGGCTGCATCGTGAGCCGCTCGCGCGCATCGCGTTGCTCGCGGCCTGTCTCGTGCTGTTCGCGACGCTATATTTCGGTATGCTTTGGCTCATGGGCTTCAAATACGCATACTTCAAGAGGCGCGCGAAGTGATCACGATGAACACGCGGGTGCTGGACTATTTCAGCGCGCTGGTGGCCGACGACGACAGCCTGCCGCTCACCGAAGCGGCGCTGGCGATCGCGCAGGACGCCTACCCGGACCTCGACCTGCAAGGCACGCTCGCCGAAATCGACGAGCTCGCGCTGCGCGCGAAAAAGCGCATGCCTGAGGGCGCGGACTTGCGCCAGCAGGTCACGTTTCTGAACCGCGTGTTCTTTCGCGAGATGGGTTTCGCGGCCAATCTCAACGACTTCTTCGATCCCGACAACAGCCATCTGAACGTCGTGCTCAGGCGCCGGCGGGGTATCCCTATTTCGCTCGCGGTGATCTATCTGGAGATCGCGGGCCAGCTCGGGCTACCGGTGCAGGGCGTGTCGTTTCCGGGGCATTTCCTGCTGCGCGTCTCGCTGCCCGACGGCGACGCCATGCTCGATCCCACGACCGGTCGCGCGCTCTCCGAGTCCGACATGGTCGAGATGCTCGAGCCCTACGTCGCGAACGCGGGCGACTCCGTGGCGCGCGCGCTGCGCATGCTGCTCGAGCCGGCCACGCGGCGCGAGATCGTCGCGCGCATGCTGCGCAACCTGAAGTCGGTGTATCTGCAGACCGAGCGCTGGGAGCGCCTGCTCGGCATCCAGCAGCGGCTCGTGATCCTGCTGCCCGAAAGTATCGAGGAGGTGCGCGATCGCGGTTTCGCGTATGCGCGCCTCGATTACCTGCGACCGGCGCTGGAGGACCTCGAGCACTATCTCGACGAGCGCCCCGATGCCGAGGACGCCATGGTCGTCGAGTCGCAATTGCAGGAACTGCGCCAGCGCACGCTCGACAACGATTGACCGGTGGCGCAAGCATGCGCTTTCCGCAGACGAAAAAAAACCCGCGAAGATTGAATTCGCGGGTTTTTTTTACGCCATGCGCGGGCGCGCGCGGCGTCTTACTTAGGCTGCATGCGAATCGCGCCGTCCAGACGAATGACCTCGCCGTTGAGCATCGGGTTCTCGACGATCTGCTTGACGAGCATCGCGTACTCGTCGGGCTTGCCGAGGCGCGGCGGGAACGGCACCATCGCGCCGAGCGCATCCTGCACTTCCTTGGGCATGCCGAGCAGCATCGGCGTTTCGAAGAGGCCCGGGGCGATCGTCATCACGCGGATGCCGTTCCTCGAGAGATCGCGCGCGATCGGCAGCGTCATCGCCACGACGCCGCCCTTGGAGGCCGCATAGGCCGCCTGGCCGATCTGGCCGTCGTACGCGGCCACCGAAGCGGTGTTGACGATCACGCCACGTTCGCCGCCTTCGTTGGGCGCGGTCTGCGCGATCGCGGCGGCCGCGAGGCGGATCATGTTGAAGGTGCCGATCAGATTGACCGAGATGGTCTTGCTGAACGCGTCGAGCGGATGCGGGCCGTCCTTGCCGACGGTCTTGATGGCCGGCGCGATGCCCGCGCAGTTCACGAGGCCGCGCAGCGTGCCGAGCGCGGTGGCGGCGGCCACGGCGCGCGCGCCGTCTTCCTCGCTCGCGACGTTGCATTTCACGAAGGTGCCGCCGAGTTCCCTGGCGAACGCGTTGCCGGCTTCCTCATTGAGGTCGGCGAGCACGACCTTGCCGCCTTCGGCCACGATGAGGCGTGCGCTGGCCGCGCCGAGGCCCGATGCGCCGCCGGTGATCAGGAATACGTTGTCGCGGATTTGCATCTGTCTTCCTCCTTGCTGCTCGATGAATATTTTTTCTGCGGCGTGGCCCTGTGACGGACCCGCTCGCGACTCATCGGCAAAGAGGAGCAGAACGAGGGCAGGACCGGCCGGACGGGGAGGCCGGCGCTAGCACCGGCCTCCCCGTCCGGCGCGGCCGGCAAGAGACGTTTTACTTGAGCGCGTCGAATGCGCGGTTGCGGATTTCCTCGACGCTGCCGAGACCGGCGATGGCGCGGTACTGCGGCGCCTTCATGCCGTTTTCCTCGCCGCGCCTGGCCCAGTCGCTGTAGTAGGCGATGAGCGGCTTGGTTTGCGCGACGTACACGTCCAGACGCTTGCGCACGGTCTCTTCCTTGTCGTCGTCGCGCTGGACGAGCGGCTCGCCCGTCACGTCGTCGACCATGTCCTGCTTGGGCGGGTTGAACTTCACGTGGTACGTGCGGCCCGATGCCGGGTGCACGCGGCGCCCGCTCATGCGCACGATGATCTCGTCGAACGGCACGTCGATCTCGAGCACGTAGTCGATGGCCACGCCGGCCTCTTTCATGGCTTCGGCTTGCGGCAGGGTGCGCGGGAAGCCATCGAACAGATAGCCGTTCTCGCAGTCGCAGTCCTGCAGGCGTTCCTTCACGAGGTTGATGATCAGCGCGTCGGGCACGAGCTCGCCCGCGTCCATGTAGCGCTTGGCCTCGACGCCGAGCGGCGTGCCGGCCTTGACGGCCGCGCGCAGCATGTCGCCCGTCGAGATTTGCGGAATGCCGAACTTCTCTTTGATGAAGTTTGCCTGGGTTCCTTTGCCCGCGCCGGGGGCACCCAACAGGATCAAACGCATTTCTACTTTCTCCGATCTGTGTGAATTCTTGCGGCGCGGCGGCTGCCCTCGGGGGCGGCATCGGCGGCGTCGTGCGTCTCCTCACCAGCAGGCCAAATGGGGGAACCCCCCACGCACAAAGGCTTCTACGGCTCGCGCAAACAACCGATTATGCCATGGGATTTTCGGCCCACGGCCGCTATTAAGACCGGAATAACGCCTGCACGCGGGCGAGGTCGGCGGGCGTGTCGACGCCGGGCGCCGGCGCTTCGGCCGTGACGAGCACCGCGATGCGCTCGCCGTGCCACATCGCGCGCAGTTGTTCGAGCGCCTCGACCTGCTCGATCGGCGAGTGCGTGAGCGAGGGGTAGCTGCGCAGGAATTTCGCCCGATACGCATACAGACCGATATGCCGGTAAACGGTCGCCGGAGCCGGCGGGGCGGGCATGGCGGCCAGATCGAGACGCGCGGGCGACCAGTGCGGCTGCCAGGCGTCGCGGGCCCAGGGAATGGGGGCGCGAGAGAAGTAGAGCGCCACGCCGCGCGCGTCCAGCACGACCTTCACGACGTTCGGATTCAGGATCTCGTCGGGGGCGGTGATGGGGTGCGCCGCGGTGGCGATCGCGCACTCGGGATGCGCGGCGAGGTGCGACGCCACGTCGCACACCAATGCGGGGTCGATCAGCGGCTCATCGCCCTGAACATTGACCACGATCAAATCATCGTTCCAGCCAAAGTGCTCTGCAACTTCGGCGAGGCGGTCGGTGCCCGAGGGGTGATCGGCGCGCGTCAAGACGGCTTCGAAGCCGTGCTCGCGCGCGGCGTCCAGCACGCTCTGGGCGTCCGAGGCGATCAGCACCTGTTGGGCGCCCGAGGCGCGGGCGCGCTCGGCCACGCGCACGACCATCGGCTTGCCGCCGATGTCGGCGAGCGGCTTGTTGGGCAGCCGGGTGGACGCGAGACGCGCCGGCACGACGGCGATGAAAGGCTGTGCGGGCGCGGCCATGCTCAGGCGCCGCTCGGGCCGGCCGGATCGACGGGCGTGCCTTCGACGGTCTGGCGCGCCTCGTCGACGAGCATGACGGGAATGCCGTCGCGAATCGGGTAGGCGAGCTTGTCGGCGTTGCAAATCAGCTCTTGCGCGGCGCGGTCGTAGCTGAGCGGGCCCTTGCAGATCGGGCAGACCAGGATTTCAAGCAGACGAGCGTCCACGGAGTTTCTCCACAACCAGAGTAATGAGGCGATGATCGAGCGCGGCTTCGACGGGGACGACCCAGATGCGCGCGTCGTTCCAGGCCCCCAATTTTACGGCATCTTTTTCGGTGACCAGGATCGCGTCGGCAACGACCTCGCTGAACGGGTTGGCCGCGTAGTCGTAATGGTCGGGCAGCGCGAGCGTCTGCGGCGCGAGGCCGGCCGCCCGCAGGGTCGCGAAAAAGCGTTCAGGCGAGCCGATGCCCGCGGCCGCCACGACGCGCTGGGCCGGCTGGCCCGGCGTGCCTTGCGCCGCGAATTGCGCGAGCGGCCGGCGCAGGGCGGGATTCGCGAGGTGCCAGGCCTCGCCGGGCTCGAGCCTGAGCGCGAAGGTGTTCGGCCAGTCGGGCAGCGTGCGCTCGAACGGATTGTTGACGAGGGTGGCGTCGCGCCGCCGCGAGAGCGGCTCGCGCAGCGGCCCGGCGGGCAGCAGAAAGCCGTTGCCGCCCAGCCGGTGATCGAACACGACCAGCTCGGCGTCGCGCGCGAGGCGGTAGTGCTGCAGGCCGTCGTCGCTGACGATCACGTCGACGTCGCGGTGCGCCGCGCACAGCGCCTGCGCCGCCGCGACGCGGTCGGGCGAGACCCACACCGGCACGCCCGTGCGGCGCGCGATGAGCAGCGGTTCGTCGCCGCACGCGCGGGCAGACAGGGACGCCGTCACCGGCGTCGGACGCGGCACTTTCGCGCCGTAGCCGCGCGAGACGACGCCGGGCGTATAGCCAGCGGCGCGCAGCGCCTCGACGAGCGCGATCACTGTGGGCGTCTTGCCGGTGCCGCCCACCGTCACGTTGCCGACCACCACGACCGGCGCGCCCACGCGTACCGCCTTGAGCCAGCCGGCCGCATAGGCTGCGCGGCGCGCGCCGCTCACGGCGGCGAACACGACGGAGAGCGGCGCGAGCGCCCAGGCGAGCGCCCCGCGTTGCTGCCACTCGCGTGCAAGGCCCGCTTCGACGCGCGCCTTGAAATCGCTGACAGGACCGCTCATCGGCGTGTGCCGCGCGCGGGCCTTGCGTACCTTGCGTACGGAAGGCACCGGAGGCTGACGGACAGAACGGGCATCGGAGCGGTTCTCCAGTTCGAGGCGCGCGCCGCATTAAAGGGTAAAGGGCGCCGCCGGGATAGCAAGGACGGCGTTTTCGGGTTGCGAACGGGCCGTCGTGAACCCGGCACTCTAGCGCGGGTGAGCGCAGGGCGGCAAGCTGCAAGGCCACGCAAGCGACGCCCGATCAGCGGTAATGGGTCCGCGCACCGAGAAAAAGCAGCCTGTGGATAACTTTGTGGAGAAAGCGGGTGGCGGCGCCCGGAAAAGCCCGCAGATAGCCTGTCTCATCGGTGTCATGCTTTATTATTGGGATAAAAAGTGTATTTAAATCAATGGGATGGCGCGGTTTTTCAGCAATTTTTACGGAATTGCAGCAAATATGTCACATGACGGAGTCGATGTGGACACCTCGCAGCCCTTGTTCGATGGGAGCGCTTCCTGCTGGACTGCCGCACCCCGAACGGTCTATCGTCTGTCCGGGCTATTTTCGACCCATCGTTCACTCACGTCCTGCTCATGAATTCCGACCGCTTTTCTTCCGCATCCGGCGGCGACGTCGTCGTCCCGGTTTCGGCGCTCAACCGCGCGATCGCCTCGATGCTCGAACGTTCGTTTCCGCTCGCGTGGATTTCCGGTGAAGTCTCGAACTTCACGCGCGCCGCGAGCGGGCACTGGTACTTCTCGATCAAGGACGCGCAGGCGCAAATGCGCTGCGTAATGTTCCGCGGCCGCGCGCAATACGCCGAGTTCACGCCGCGCGAGGGCGACCGCATCGAGGTGCGCGCGCTCGTCACGATGTACGAGCCGCGCGGCGAGGTGCAACTGAACGTCGAGGCGATCCGGCGCACGGGGCAGGGGCGTCTGTTCGAGGCGTTTTTGCGCCTGAAGGCGCAGCTGGAAGCCGAGGGGCTCTTCGACCCCGAGCACAAGCGCGCGTTGCCCACGCATCCGCGCGCGATCGGCGTGATTACGTCGATGCAGGCGGCGGCGCTGCGCGACGTGCTCACGACGCTGGCGCGCCGGGCGCCGCACGTGCCGGTGATCGTTTATCCGGCGCCTGTGCAAGGCGCGGGCTCGGCGGAAAAACTCACGGCCATGCTCGATGCCGCGAACGCCCGTGCGGAAGTGGATGTGATCGTGCTGTGCCGTGGCGGCGGCTCGATCGAGGACCTCTGGTCGTTCAACGACGAGACGCTCGCGCGCGCGATCGCTGCGAGCGCGATTCCCGTGGTGAGCGGCGTGGGCCACGAAACCGATTTCACGATCGCCGATTTCGCCGCCGATGTCCGGGCGCCCACGCCCACCGCCGCTGCCGAGCTCGTGAGCCCGCAGCGCGTGTTGCTGCTGCGCGAGCTGGACCAGCGCCACGCCGCGCTCGCGCGGGGCTTCGGCCGCTTGATGGAGCGCCGCGCCCAGCAGCTCGACTGGCTCGCGCGCCGCCTCGTTTCGCCGGGTGAGCGGCTCGCGCAGCAGCGCACGCATCTGCGTCAGCTGGCAATCCGGCTGGCTTCGGCGGGCTCGCGCGCGAGCGCGCAGGCGCGCGCGCAGTTCAACGTCGTGCAGATGCGCTGGCAGCGCATGCGGCCCGACGCAGCGGCGCAGCGCGTCCAGGTGGAGTCGCTCGGGCGGCGCCTCGAAGCCGCATTCGCACGGGAGCGCGAGCGCGAAACAACGCGCGTTGCCGGGCTGGCGGCGCGCCTCGAAGTGCTCAGCCCGCAGCGCACCTTCGAGCGCGGCTACGCGGCGCTGCTCGACGCGCAAAGCGGCGCGGCCGTGCGCTCGCCGGCCTCGCTCAAGCCGGGCAAGCGCCTGACCGTGCATCTCGCGCAGGGCAGCGCGGACGTCGCGCTCGCCGACGTGCAGCCGAGGCTCTCCGAAGGCTTCTGAAATGGGGCGCGCGTTGGTGTCTTTCGCGCACCTTGCGACGCTCCGCGTGCCGTGTTGCAGGCCCGCTCGCAGCGGGCGCGGCGCTTGCTGAAAAGCCCGCGCAATCGCTGCGCAACAGCTGCATTAGCGCTGCATAAAAGCCCTGCGAAACCGATGATCGGCATAATGTCCACGCGTTTGCGGGGTTATTCCAACTCGCCTACAATCGAGTGCTCCATGCCGGTTATCACGCAGAACTCCCCATAACACGACGAAGGAACCGCATCATGTCATTTACGCTCCCGCCGCTGCCGTTCGCGAAGAACGCCCTCGCACCGACCATGTCGGAAGAGACGCTTGATTACCACTACGGCAAGCATCACCAGGCCTACGTGACGAACCTGAACAACCTCATTCCGGGCACCGAGTTCGAAAACCTCTCGCTCGAAGAGATCGTCAAGAAGTCGTCGGGTGGCGTGTTCAACAACTCGGCCCAGGTCTGGAATCACACCTTCTTCTGGAACTGCCTCTCGCCGCAAGGCGGTGGCGCACCGTCGGGCGCGCTCGGCGACGCGATCAACGCCAAGTGGGGCTCCTACGACGCGTTCAAGGAAGCCTTCACGAAGGCTGCAGTCGGCAACTTCGGTTCGGGCTGGACGTGGCTCGTGAAGAAGGCGGACGGCTCGCTCGACATCGTGTCGACCAGCAACGCCGCCACGCCGCTCACGACGGACGCCAAGGCGCTCCTCACGATCGACGTGTGGGAACACGCTTACTACATCGACTACCGCAACGCGCGTCCGAAGTTCGTCGAAGCGTTCTGGAACATCGTGAACTGGGACTTCGCTGCGCAGAACTTCGCTTAAAGCGCCGCCGGTTCCCGCGCTGCCCGATGCGGGCGGCGCAGAAAAAAGCCCTCGATGCGAATCGAGGGCTTTTTGTTTTGGCGCCCGTTTTGTGAGCGCGCTTTCGAAGCGCGGTTACGCGAGCGCGGCAAGCGCTTCCTGCGTCGAGCGCACGTGCCCCATGTGGCGGAACAGTTTCTCGAACGTGAAGCGGTGCATCTCTTCGTTCAGCGCCGAGGTGGCGTCTTCGACGAACACGAGCTTGAAGCCCTGGTCGAAGGCCGCGCGCGCGGTGGACTCCACGCCGAAGTTGGTCGCGATGCCGCCGATCACGATGGTGTCGATGCCGCGGCGGCGCAGCTGCTGCTCGAGGTCGGTGCCGTAGAACGCGCCCCACTGGCGCTTCGAGACGACGACGTCGCCATCCTGCGCGCCGATCTCCGGCACGAGCTCGGAAGCGATGGCGGGTGCCGCCGGGGCGTCGGGGGCGCGCGTGGGCGCGTCGGCCGGCATCGCGAGGAGGTCGTTGAGCAGCACGCGCACCCAGACGACGGTGCCGCCTTTGGCGCGCAGCGCATCGGCGAGGGTCTTCGCGTTGGCGACCACCTGTGCGCCGGCATGGGGCGCGATGGGACGGCTCACGATGCCGTGCTGGAGATCGATCATCACGAGCGCAGTCGTGCGCGGGTTGAGAGAAAGGGCTTGCGTCATGGTTCACCAATATGTGAGGATGGCCTCACATATCATACATGAATGTGAGGGAGGCCTCAGTTATGGCGGTTGCACCGCTGCGGCGCAAAACCGTGCCGAATGAAGCCGCGCGGCGCGTGCCGCGCCAGGAACGCGCCGCGCGCACGCTCGATGCGCTGCTCGAAGCGGCGGCGGACGCATTTGCCGAGCGCGGCTTCGAAGCCGCCACGATGACTCACATCGCGCAGCAGGCCGGTGTCTCGATCGGCGCGGCGTACCAGTATTTCCCGAACAAGGACGCGCTTGCGCTCGCCTTGCGCCAGCGTTACGGCGACGAAATGGACGCGCGCTGGAGCGCGCTCGTCGAGGCGCAGGCACAGGCAAGCGGCGAGCTGCCGCTCGCGCAGCTCGCCGAACGGCTGCTCGACATGATGGTCGAGTTGATGGATGCGTACCCCGCGTATCTGCCGCTGCTTTCCGTCTCGCTGGACTTTCGTCGCGACGCGGCGGCGCGCAACAAGCTGCGCCAGCGTTTCGCGACGCTGTTCAGGCGTTACAACGCGGCGCTCGGCGCGGACGACGCCTACCGCGTTGCCGAGGTCATGCTGCAGGTCATCAAGAGCCTCAATCTGCTCTATGCGAGCGCGAAGCCGAAGGAGCGCAAGCTGCTGGTGGCCGAGTACAAGGGCGTGCTGGCGGCCTGGCTCGCCGTGCGGCTCGCGTGAGCCCTCAGCGCGGCACGGCGTCCTCGCGCGACGCGAGCACGCGGTCGATCAACCCGTATTCTGCCGCCGCCTCCGCCGACATGAAGTGATCGCGGTCCGTGTCGCGCGCGATCTGCTCGATGTCGCGGCCCGTGTGCGCGGCGAGCATCGTGTTCAGGCGCTCGCGTAGATAGAGCACCTCGCGCGCCTGCAGCTCGACATCGGCGGCGGTGCCCTGGCTGCCCCCCGAGGGCTGGTGGATCATGATGCGGGCGTTCGGCAGTGCGAAGCGTTTGCCGGGCGCGCCCGCGGCGAGCAGAAATGAGCCCATGCTCGCTGCGAAGCCCGTGCATAGCGTGGAGACGTCGGGCTTCACGAACTGCATCGTGTCGTGGATCGCGAGGCCGTCGTAGACCGAGCCGCCCGGCGAGTTGATGTAGAGGCTGATGTCCTTCTCCGGATTCTCGGCTTCGAGAAAGAGCAACTGCGCGACGACGACGCTCGCCGTCTGTTCTGTCACCGGTCCGACCAGAAACACGATGCGCTCGCGCAAAAGGCGCGAGTAGATGTCGTAGGCGCGCTCGCCGCGGCCCGAGATTTCGATGACGGTCGGAACCAGATTGAGCGCGCGCGGCGCGATTGCTGCATGATGCTGAGCGGTGGGATGCATGAAATTCCTCGCGTTTGGGGGATCGGGAGCCGCGCCGTTGCGCTGCTTCCCCCAGACGCTTGCCGCACGTCGCGCGTGACGACAATTTTTTTGCGCGAGGCTGTCACATCGGCGCGCTGCCGGTCGTCTCACGGGCGAGGGCGGCGTGGGCCGTCCGCGGAGAACCGGCGCGGCACAGGCGCGCGAGGCGCCAGCGAAGAGGAGCGGAGCGAATGACCCAGGTGATCGACGAATTGGATGTGCGAGACGTGCGCATGATGCGCGATGCCGCGCAGGCGAGCGCCGCAGCGCCGCAAGGTTGCGCGCCCGAAGGCGAGCGGAGCGTGATGGCGCTCGAAGCACCGTCCGGCACGCCAGGCGGCGCATGGAGCGAGAGCCGCCGCGCCGCGGTCTTCGACAAGGAGCGGGCGCGCTTGCTGGCGTTGGCCATGCGTGTGCTGGGCAGCCGTGCCGAGGCCGAGGACGTCGTGCAGGACGCCTGGTTCCGCTGGCGCGAGGCCGACGTGGAGGCGGTGCGCGTGCCGCAAGCGTGGCTCGCGACGGCCGCGGTGCGCCTCGCGATCGACCGGCTGCGCAAGCAGCGCCGCGAGCGAGCGGGCGAGCGCGAGATGCCCGGCGCCGGGTTCTGGCCCGACGACTGCGCGCCTTCGGCGGAGGAGGCGGGCCTGCGCGCCGCGCGTCTCGCGGACGGGCTGCTGATGCTGCTCGAGCGCCTTGGGCCGCTCGAGCAGGCTGTCTTCGTGCTGCGCGAGGCGTTCGATTGCGATTACGCGGAGATTGCCGCGCTGACCGGTTGCACGCCCGCGCATTGCCGCCAGATTGTGCGCCGCGCGCGCGTGCGGCTGGCGCGCGAGCCGGCGCTCAGGCCCGTTGCGCCCGCCGATGCGGCGCAGCACGCGCTCACCGTCGAGCGGCTGCGCGAGGTGCTCCATGCGCAGGACCGCGCGGGCTTGATGGACTTGCTGGGTGCGACCGCGACGGCGCTGGTGGCGGCGGGTGCGACGGCAGGCACGGCGGGTACGGCAGGCACGGCGGCGGACACCGTGCCGGCGCGCAGCTTGCGCGCCGGGACCGGGGCCGTGGCGATGTCGGGCGTCGCGCGCGCGCCAATGCGCCGCCTGCGTGCCGAGATGCTCGCGCTCGATGGCGAGCCGGGCGTTGCGCTGGTGGCCGAGGACGGCGAGCTGGCCGCGTGGCTGCACGTCGTCGTGGCCGACGATGGACGCCCCGCGCCGGTGGTCTGCGTGGCCGCGACCGCGCGCGGGAGCGCATTGCAGGCGGCCAATCGACTATTCGGAGGCGCGGCGATCCGTTCGCTGCTCGCGCAGCTCGCCCGATCGCTCGAGCCAGCCTGAGCGCGCGGGGCTACCGCGAGGCGGCTTCCCAGTTGATGTCGACGCACAGCACCTGCAGGCCGTGCGCCGTTTGCGCGGCGATCGAGGCGGTCACGCACAGGTGCGCCTCGTTGATCGACAGATAGGGCGGCGTGAACTGCACGCTGCCGGGCGCTTTCATCGCGCCGATGAAATAGGGCCGGCGTTCCCAGCTCGCGCCCTCGGAGTGCAGGAGCGGCCGGAAGCGCTTGGCGCGCTGCGTCGCGCGCCCGTCGGGCAGCACGTTGTCGCCGATCTGGCGGCCCGAGGCGTCCAGCAAGAAGCTGCGCGCCGTCTCGGCGAGGCCGAGCAGCGGCAGCGTGGCGTCGGCCATGCTCACGCCCGCGGCGAGCTGTGCCGCTGCCGCTTCGAGCGCCTTCACGTAGGGCGCGAGGCGTGCGCACTGGGTCCGCTCGCGCGCGCTCACGCGTTCGCGCAGCCGCGCGGAGAGATCGTCCATCAGGCGCGCGGCAGTTGCGGGCGGGACGGGCTCCACGTCGGGGCGCGCGAAGTACGCGCCCTGCACGAAGTCGGCGTTGCTTTCCAACGCAATCAACGCGTCGCGCTCGGTCGAGAGTCCGCCCACCAGCACGAGTTGGCCGGACTCGTGCAGCATCGAGACGAGCCCCGGCAGCACGCGCTCGATGTGCGCGTGGCGGCTCGCCTGCGCAAGCAGGCTGCGGTCGAGCGTGACGATATCGGGCCGCAGATGCCACACGCGGTCGATGTTCGAGTGCTTGGCGCCAAAGCCGTCGAGCGCGATCACGAACCCCGCCTTGCGCAAGGCGTCGATGATCTCCGCGAAGCGCGAATTCTCCCCGCCTGCCTGCTCCGAGACCTCCAGCACCACGCGCTGCGGCTGCAGCCCGAGCGCCTTGATGCCGGCGAGCAGGGCGTCGCCATAGCTCGTGTCCATCAGCGCGGCGGGGTGCAGGCTCAGGAAGAGCCATTCGTCGTGCGAATCGAAGGCGTTGAAGTTGCCCAGGTGCAGCGATTCCGCGAGGCGGCCGAGCTCGAGCAGGTCGCCGCGCCGCGCGGCCTGCGTGAAGACTTCCTGCGACGGCACCTGGTCGCCATGCTCGTCGTGTGCGCGCAGCGACGCGTGGTAGCCGATCGCGCGGCGGTGGGCGACCGAGAACACCGGCTGGAACACGCTGAATACGGTGTATCCGCCGTAGAGCACGGTGCGTCGTGCGCCTGCTTCGCCCGCGACGGGACGCGACTGAAAGCCGGGGGGATCGAGTTCGATCATGCTGGTCATAGGGCTGGGTGGCGCGCGCGACAAACCGTGCGCGCGAATCTCGAGTTTACATTACTGGATAGCTGTGCAAAAAGTATGCGCATTGAGACACATGGCGGATCGGGCCATGCGCGCGGGATATCGGCTATTTCGAGACTGCGTGCGAGGGTGGTCAGGCACTCGTGTGGCGCCTCAGTGCCGCTCGCGCGCACCGTGGACATCGCTGCGTGCACCGTTGCAGTGCGGTGCGCAGCGTGGCGCCCTTTGCTTCAGGCGCGCTCCGTGGAACGGCCGGGGCTGCGGATGTGCGCCGCGTGTGTGCCCTGGTGTGCCCTGGCGTGGCCTTTGTGCGGCGCCCGTTGCTTCAGGTGCGCTCCGAAGGATCGGTCTTCTTCGCCGTGCGGCGCACGTCGTCGGAGAGCTGGGCGAAGATCCACGACGAGGCCGCCGTGATGATGCCCACGCAGACGAACGTCGCGTGGAACGCCGGAATCACGGTCGAGCCCGTGGCATTGTGGATCAGGCCGGTGAAGGTCGTCAGCAGTGCGCCCGCAACGGTCACGCCGAGGCTCATCGAGAGCATCTGCACGAGCGAAAAGAGGCTGTTGCCGCTGCTCGCGCCGCCCATGCCGAGGTCCTTGAGCGTGAGCGTGTTCATTGCCGTGAACTGCATCGAGTTCACGCCGCCGAATACGGCTAGCTGCACGATGCGCAGCCACAGCGGCTCGTTGGGCGTCGAGAGCGTGAAGCTCGCCATCATGAGCCCGACCAGCACCGTGTTGGTCACGAGCACGCGCCGGTAGCCGTGGCGCGTGATGAGATAAGTGACGAGGCGCTTGGAGCCCATGCCCGCCGCGGCCACTGGCAGCATCATGAGGCCCGCTTCGAAAGGCGTGTAGCCGAGCGCGACCTGCAGCAGCAGCGGAATCAGGTACGGCATCGCGCCGCTGCCGATGCGCGCGAACAGGTTGCCGAGCAGCCCCACGCAGAACGTGTGGATCTTGAAGAGATCGAGCGAGAAGATCGGCGTTGTTGCCCGCGCCGCATGCAGCCCGTAGGCCACGAACGCCGCGAGCGACACGATCAGCATCACGAGCACGGTCGCCTGCGGGATGCCGAGCTCGGCGCGGCCATCGAGCGCGACCGAGATCGTCACCATGCCGGTCACGAGCAGCAGGTAGCCCGGCACGTCGAAAGCCGGCGTTTCGGGGTTGCGGCTGTCGGGCATGAAGATGAAGGTGGCCACGCAGCCCGCCACGCCCACCGGCACGTTGATGAGAAAGATCCAGTGCCACGAGGCGATCTGCACGAGCCAGCCGCCGAGCGTCGGGCCGATGAGCGGGCCGATCAGGCCTGGAATCGCCACGAACGAGAGCGCGGGCAGATAGCGCTCGGCGGGAAACGTGCGCAGCACGGCGAGACGCCCCACGGGCAGCAGCATCGCGCCACCCACGCCCTGCACGATGCGCGAGAGCACGAGCTGGTTCAGCGTGTGCGCGCTCGCGCACAACAGCGAGCCGATCGTGAATACGAGGATCGCGCCGAGAAACACGCGGCGCGTGCCGAGCTTGTCGGCGAGCCAGCCGGAGACGGGGATCATCACCGCCATCGTCAGCGAATAGGCGATCACGACCGATTGCATGCGCAACGGCAGTTCGCCGAGACTCGTCGCCATCGCGGGCAGGGCCGTGTTGACGATGGTCGAATCGAGCGTCTGCATGAAGAAGCCCGTGGCGACGAGCCACAGCATCACGGACAACTTGCGGGCGGAAGGCGTGGGTGTGGAGCTGGACGAGGCGGTGGATTCGGACATGGGAGAAGGCAGGCGCGCAGGCGGTGGCTGGCAGCCGCCATTGTAGTGAACCCGGCGATCCGGCGTGCGTCTGGCGCCGCGCGGCACGTTGCGAGCCGGGTTTGGCCTGCGCTCCGAAAACAGCGCGAAATCAGGCCGAACTCAGGCCGGAATCACCCTGGAATCACCCCGGAACGCGCGCGGCCGCTGCGAAGAACGCCTGCGCGCGCGGGTCGAGCGCGAACGCCACGTTGATGCGCAGCCACGGGCTCGGCTCGCCATGGGGCCGGAAGTGGCTGCCCGGCGACGCGCTCACGCCAAACGGCTCGCCGCAGGGGACGAGCCGCGCCGAATCGTCGACGTGCGGCACGCGCGCCCAGATGAACTTGCCGCCGCTCTGCGCGTACGGGCGCACGCCGGCCTGCGCCGAGGCCGGCCCCGCGAACAGCTCCCAGCCGTGCTCTTCGAGCGTGCGCGTAGCCGCGCCGAGCGCTTCGGTCATGCGACGGCGCAGCCTCTCCAGATACTTGCGGTACGCGCCGCGCTCGAGCAGCGTGGCCGCCACGGCCTGCGTGAAGCGCGAGCCGCTCAAGCTCGTGAGCGCCTTGATCGATGCGAGGTCGCGCACGATCGCCGGATTCGCGACTACATAGCCGATCCGCAGCGACGACGAGAGCGTCTTGGAGAGCCCGCCCACGTAGATCACATGCTCGAACTGGTCGAGCGCGGCGAGGCGGTCGGTGGGGTCGGCCTGGAAGTCGGCGTAGATGTCGTCTTCGACGATGGTGAAGCCGTGCTCGCGCGCGAGCTGCAGCAGGCGGAACGCAATGGGCGGCGAGACGGTCGTGCCGGTCGGGTTGTGGAACACCGTGTTGATGAAGAAGGCGCGCGGGCGATGCTGCGCGAGCAGCGCGTGCAGATGCTCGAGATCGGGGCCGCTCGCCGTGCGCGTGACGCCGACGAGGCGCACGCCGTGCAGCTTCAGCAGTCCGTACAGGTTGTAGTAGCCCGGATCCTCCACGAACACCGTGTCGCCGGGCTTGAGCATGTAGCGCATCAGGAGGTCGAGGCCCTCGCTCGCGCCTTCGGTGATGAGGAGCTGCTGGGCGTCGGCGGCGATGCCGAGCGGCGCGAGCCGGTTGCGCAGATGCTCGCGCAGCGTGGCGTCGCCCAGCGGCGAGCCGTAATCGACGAGACTCGACGGGTTGGTGCGCGAGACGTGGCGGATCGCCTGGCCGATCGCCTCGATGTCGCGCCATGCCTGCGGGATCGAGCCGCTGTCGAGCTGCAGCGTCTCGCCGGGACGGTTGAGCTGGCTGAGCAGGTGGCCCGATTCGTCGGCGGCGTTCGAGGGGTCGCAGATGCCCATGCCGGACAGCCCCAGGCGCGCGTGCTCGCTCACGTAGAAGCCCGAGCCGTGCCGCGAGTCGAGGTAGCCGAGCGAAACCAGCCGGTCGTAGGCCTCGATCACGGGAAAGCGGCTGATGCGGTAGTCGGCGGCGAACTGGCGGATCGAGGGCAGGCGCGCGCCCGGGTGCGCGGCGCGCGAGCGGATCCACGTCTGCACGCCAGCGACGATCTGGTCGGTGAGCGGGACGCCGCTGGCGCGGTCGAGTTCGAGTTTCATGCGGGCCTCGCTGGGATGCCTGGTTGTTGCCTGGCTGTCACCTGGTCGTTGCGGGAGAAGGCGATCAAGTGTCCGGTTTTTCGACTGCACAGTTCCGGATGAACTGTTCGGAACTGTGCATGGGATCGCTTCACGCTGACGGCAATAATGCGCTAACCGGGAAGGCCCTTCAAGCCGCTTCTGCATGCGATTTGGCGTGCGCTGGAGGCGGCCTTGGCCCTGACCCGCAAGTCATCAGCAAGGAGCACGGCAATGCGCGAAATCCGTATTTTCGAACTTGAGCACGGCGAGCCCGCCGAGACCTGGCGGCTCGCGCAAGCAATGCAACTGCACGTCAGCGAAGGCGAGCTCTGGCTCACGCTCGGCGGCGACGCCGGCGACTACTGGCTGCGAGCCGGCGAGTCGATGCGTCTCGAGGCCGGTGCGCGCGTGTACTTGAGCGCGGGGCGCGAGGGCGCGCGCTTCATGCTTGCGCTCGGCGGCGCGTCGGCCATCGAGGGGCGCGACGTGCGTGCGGCGCCGGCGCGGCCCGACCAGGGGACGGGCGGTCTCGTGGGATGGCTCGCGCAGGAACTGCGCGAGCGTGCGGAGAAGCTGCAGTGGGGCGCACGCGCGGCATGAGCCGAGTGCGGCGTTGCGCGCCTCAACTCGCGTCGCCGAATTCGCCTATATAGCGCGCGCGTGGCCGGATCAGGCGCCCATCGGCGTTCTGCTCCAGCGCGTGAGCGATCCAGCCCGTCACGCGCGCCGCAGCGAAAAGCGTGAACGCCGCGCCGCGCGGCAATGCCAGCACACGTTCGATGGCTGCGAGCGCATAGTCGAGCGTGGGCCGCGCGCCGGTCGTTTCCATGACGGCGTGCGCGAGCGCATCGACTTCGTCCATCGGCGAGCGGGCGCTCGCGTGCTGCGCGAGCATGTCGAGCAACAGCCGCGCGCGTGGATCGCCTTCCGGATAGAGCGGATGCCCGAAGCCGGACAGCTTTGGCGTCGCGCCGAACTCGTCCGCCGCGAGCCGCTCGCCGAGATAGCGGTGCAGATCGTCCGCGTGCGCGGCCTCTTCGAAGAGCGCCGCCACGCGCGTGGTTTCGCCGCCGTGGCGCGGGCCGCCGAGCGCGGCGAGTCCGCCCGCCGCCGCGCCGAACAGGTGCATGCCCGTCGAGGTGATGCAGCGCACCGCGAACGTCGAGGCGTTGAGCTCGTGATCCGCGCACAGCACGAGCGCCGCGCGCAGCAGTTCCGCCTGCGTGCGCGAGCGCACGCCCCAGGCATGTGCGAGCTGGCGGTGCAGCGGCTCGCTGGAAGGGGCCGCACAGATCAGCGCCGCAGCCAGCAGGCGCATGAGTTGCGCACCGGTGTCGAGCTGCGCGTCGCGGCCCTGCGCCCAGATGCGCGGCATTTGCGCGGCGGCGGCCGGCAGCAGCACGAGCGCGCGTTCGAGCGGGGAATGCGCGCTCCAGAGCTTGAGCCACGCCGACCATTGCGCGACCGCGATCGGCGCCGCGCTCGCCTCCAGCACGCGGCGCGCCGGGCAGCCCCAGAGCAGCGCCGCGACCTCTTCGAGCGAGGCGTGGCGTGCGAGCGCGACGGCGTCCTGGCCGCGATAGAAGAGCTTGCCGTCCGCGATCAACGTGATCGACGATTCGAGCACAGGCACGCCCCAATCCAGCACCTTTTGCGCGACCTTGCCCGCGCGCTTGCCGTCGGCCTTGCGGCGCGCGAGGCGGCGCACTTCGGCGGCGGCGTAGCGGCGCGATTGAGGGCCGCCGCCCTCTGAGGCATCGCCCGCGGGCGACGAGGTGAGCATGCCGCGGCTCACATAGGCGTAGAGCGTGGCCCGGCTGATGCCGAGCGCGGCGGCGGCTTCGGCCGCGGTCATATAGCTGGACATGGTGGCGCGCCTCGTGAAACCAGAAAAATCGATCTATATTGATCATCATAATCAAGATTGATTCGATTGCAGGCACGCTTTTAACCTGTTTGCACTTTCCCCTAGCCAACAGGACGCACGCCATGACGCCCCGCGACGCGCTCGAACACCTCTGGATGCTGGCCCATCCCCACGACAGCGCCGAAGACCTTAAGGCGGCGCTCGGCTCGATCGACATCGCCGGCGACGATCCCGGCCTGCCTTCGGTGTTTCGCGTCGGCACGCTCGCGGCGGCGAGCATCGGCGGGGCGGGGCTGGCGGCGGCGCGCTTTCACCGCTTGCGTGGCGGCGCCGAACAGCGCGTCGGCATCGACGTGCGCCGCGCGCTCGCGGCGTTTCGCAGCGAGCGCTATCTGAGCGTCGATGGCGGCGCACCGTTCGAATTGCGCCATCCCGTGACGGGCTACTTCCAGACGCGCGATGGCCGCTGGATTCAGTTGCACGCGAACTTCGCGCACCATCTGCATGGCATCCTGCGCGTGCTCGGCTGCGGCGAGAGTCGCGACGACGTTGCACGCGCGATTCGCACGAATTGGGACGGCGCCGCGCTCGACGAGGCGCTCGCACAGGCGGGGCTCTGCGCGGCGCTCGTGCGCACGCCGCGCGAATGGGCCGCGCACGAGCAGGCGCGGGCCGTGGCGGGCCTGCCGCTCTTCGAGATCGAGCGCATCGGCGATGCCACCGACAGCGGAGGTGGTGCGGCGAGCGCACCGAAGGCCGGCGCGCGGCCGCTCGAAGGCGTGCGCGTGCTCGACCTCACGCGCATCATCGCGGGGCCGGTGGCGGGGCGCGCGCTCGCGCATCATGGCGCCGACGTGCTGCTCATCAACGGCCCGCATCTGCCGAACATCGCGCCGCTCGTGATCGACAACGGGCGCGGCAAGCGCTCGGCCACGCTCGATCTGCGCGAGGCCGCGGACCGCGCGCAACTGCATGCGCTCGTGCGCGACGCCGACGTGTTCTTGCAGGGCTACCGCCCCGGCGCGCTGGCGGCGCACGGCTTCGCGCCCGAGGCGCTCGCGCGCGAGCGGCCCGGCATCGTGTGCGTGTCGATTTGCGCGTACTCGCATCGCGGACCGTGGCACGAGCGGCGCGGCTTCGACAGTCTCGTGCAGTCGGCGAGCGGGATCGTCTGGACCGAGAGCGTGGCGGCAGCGCAGGGCGGCGCGATGCCGGTCGCGCACGACGATGCGCAGGCCGGCGGGTCATTCATCGCCATGCCTTTCGATGCGCCGCGTCCGCTGCCTTGCCAGGCGCTCGATCATGCCACCGGCTATCTCGCCGCGTTCGGTGCGATGGTCGCGCTCGCGCGGCGCGCACAGGAGGGCGGAAGCTGGCACGTGCGCCTGTCGCTCGCGCAGACGGGCCGCTGGCTGCAGACGATGGGCACGCTCGCAGAAGGCCAGCGCGCGCCCGATCTGCGTGCGCAGGATCTCGCCGATTGTCTCGAGGAGTCGGCCACGCCGTTCGGCCGCGTGCGCGCCGTGGCGCCCGCCGAGCGGCTCGAACGCACTCCGGCGTTCTATGCGCGGCCGAGCGTGCCGATCGGGACCGACGCGCCGCAATGGGCGGGGTGAGGGGGCGAGAGACCGCACTGATGCATGCCGCCTGGCTGAGTCGCTGCTGCGTTGCCTATTTGCGCAGCTCGGCGACGAAGTCGTAGTAGTCGTTGCGGCAGTACGTATCGGTGAGCTCGATGGCGCGCTGATCGGCGGTGTAGCCCACGCGCGTGATGAGCAGCAGCGCCTCGTTCGGCGCGATGCTCATCTGCCGCGCGATCTCCTCGCTCGCGTTCACGGCGCGAAAGTGCTGCAGCGCGCGCACGATCGCGAGGCCGCGCTGCTCGAGAAAGCTGTAGAGCGAATCGCCGATGGCGCCCGGATCGGGAATCAGCGCGGCGGGGAAGGTCGAGTTCTCGACTGCCATGACGATGCCGTCGGCCAGACGCAGACGCTTCAGACGCGTCACGGCCGCGGCGGGCGAGAGGCCGAGCTGGATCACCTCGTCGCGGCTCGCGGGCTGGATCTCGCGCGAGAGCCAGCGCGAGCTCGGCGTGAAGCCGCGCTGGCGTAGCATCTCGCTGAAGCTCGTGAGACGCGAGAGCGGATCTTCATAGCGCGGCGTGATGAAGCTGCCGGCGCCCTGGGTGCGGCGGATCATGCCTTGCTCGACCAGCAGCGCGATGGCCTTGCGCGCGGTGATGCGCGAGACGCCGAGCGCATCGGCAAGTACCCGCTCGGAAGGCAGCGCCTCGCCGGCAGCCCAGCGGTTTTCGTGAATCGCATCGCTCAGCTTGCGCGCGAGCTGCAGATAGAGCGGCGTGTCGTTGTCCGGGTCCGGGCGCAGGCCGCGCCAGCGGTCTTCCGTGGGAGCGTTCATGGGAGGCAGGCGTGAGAGGCGAACGGCAATTTTATGTCATAGGTGGCGTGGCGAGGAAATGATGGACTTACTCGTCGACGCATGACCCCGTGCCGCGCGAGGCGATACACTGGCCGTTCGCTGCAAGCGCAGATTTTGCATGGGACCGAAAAGCACATGACCACTGAAATTGCCAGTATCGCGCTGCCGGGCGGCGAACGTATCGCGAAGCTCGGGCAGGGCACGTGGGAAATGGCTGAGCGCGCGTCGCGTCGCGCCGACGAAATCGCTGCGCTGCGCGAGGGCGTCGCGCTCGGCATGACGCTCATCGACACCGCCGAAATGTATGGCGACGGCGCGACCGAAACGCTCGTTGGCGAAGCGCTGCAAGGACTGCGCGAGGACGTGTTTCTCGTGAGCAAGGTGTATCCCCACAATGCGAGCCGGCGCGGCGTCGAGCGGGCCTGCGAAGCCAGCCTGAAGCGCCTGAACACCGACCGGCTCGATCTGTATCTGCTGCACTGGCGCGGCGGCGTGCCGCTCGAGGAGACGGTGCAGGGCTTCGAGGCGCTCGTGCGCGCGGGCAAGATCCGCTACTGGGGCGTGAGCAACTTCGATACCGAGGACATGGAAGAGCTCTTCGAAGTCCCCGGCGGCGACGCCTGCGCGATGAACCAGATTCTCTACAACGTCGCGCGGCGCGGCCCCGAGTACGACCTGCTGCCCTGGAGCGGGGCGCGCGGCATGCCGTTGATGGCGTATAGCCCCGTCGATCATGCGCGTTTGCCCAAGCGCTCGCCGCTCGACGACATCGCGGCCCTGCATGGCGTGTCGATCTATCAGGTGGCGCTGGCGTGGGTGCTGCGCCAGCCCGATGTCTGCGCGATTCCGAAGGCGGGGCGCGTCGATCACGTACGCGACAATCGCGCCGCGCTGGATCTGGTGCTGAGCGCCGCGGACCATGCGGCGCTGGCCGCGTACTTCAAGCCCCCGCGCAGCAAACGGCCGCTGGAGATGCTGTAGCGCGTACGCGGGAAGCCGAAGCGAAGCGGAGGAGGCGCGCCGCCGTTGCACGTGCCGTTGTGCGGATGCCGATGCGGAAAAGACGCTGCCGGATTGCGAGTCCGTGGAGTGCGCGCAGCGGCGACAGGCTTCCGGCGACCGGCGGCGGCGCCCGGCCGGGGGACCGGGACGCCGCCGCCGTTGCCCGGAATGACGCGACCGGCCGTCGCGCCAATTCGGAGTGGTTGCGGCGGGAGGTTCGCACCGCCGTGCGAGCTCAATGACCGCCGCCTTTGCCGCCACCTGAGCCGCCGCCGTACCCGCCGCCCGGGCCGCCCGACGGTCCACCCTTGCCGAATCCTCCACCGAAACCTCCGCCAAAGCCGCCGCCGAACCCTCCACCGAAGCCGCCTCCGAAGCCGCCCGAGGGACCGCCTGACGGGCCACCCGAGGGACCGCCGGAAGGACCACCGGAGGGGCCGCCATGAGCGCCGCCGCAACCGCAGCCACTTGAACTGCCGCCGCTCGAACTTCCGCCGCTCGAACTTCCGCCGCTCGAGCTGCCACCATTCGAGCTGCCACCACTCGAACCCCCGTTGCTGCCACCGCTCGAACTTCCACCGTTCGAACCGCCGCTGTTGCTGCCACCGCTCGCGCTTGCGCCGCTCGAACTGCCGCCGTTGTTGCCGCCGGCGTTGCTACCGCCACTCGATCCACCACCGTTGTTGGCACCGCTGGCGTTGCTGCTGCCACCGCCCGAGTTGCTCGAGCCGCTGCTAGCGCCACCGACACCGGAGGAGCCGCTGCCGCGCCCCGGCCCCGAACTGCTGCCGGAGCTCGGGCCGCCCGACGCCCCGGCGCTCGCGGAACTCCCCGTCGATCCGCCGCCACCGCGGCCGCAGTTGCCGGCACTGCCGCCATAGCAGTTCTTCGGCTCGAAGACGATTGCGGCATCGTCTGCCGCGCTGGCCGTATCCGCGGTGGCCGTACCCGCGGTGGACTTGCCCGAGCCCGCCGTATCGGCGCCAGCGGTATGGCCCGGATCGGAGCCCGAGGTCGTTGCCGATGGCGCAAGAGCCCCAGGCGGAGCGCCTTCATCCGGCATGCCGGCGTCAGTCGTGCCGGCCGCGCCGCTCGCAGGCAGCGCGGCGTCGGCGACGATCACCCAGCTCGGAGCCGTTGCATTGTCGGCGGCCTGTGCGCCTACGGCCGGCAGGAGCACGCTGGCGCCTGCCGCGCCGATGGCAACGATTGCGAGTCCCCGGCTAATCCCGTAGCAGTACTGATAAAGAGTGCTGTTTTTCATTGCTTCCTCCCGGGGAGCGATAGCGTGTACCCGCTTCGCTTCTCTTGCGCCTTGTGTCCGGCGCTGCACCGCTCGTGCGCAGGCGCCGTCCCCCGTCAGGCTAAAACCGCTTCGCGCCGACGCGCGCTTCATGCCGTGCGTCACAGCCTCGCCGGCGCGGGCGGTAGACCTGGCACCCGGACGGTTTCCCGCCGGCTAGCCGGCTTACACAGGACTCCTTGCCGATTGTCGGAGCCCGTGCTCGGGGCGGCAGAAAGCAAGCGCATCATGCGGGCCGGCCATCCGTTCGCCCGGCGCGACGAACTGCGCGCTTCGCGCAGATTTCACACTGATGGGCGGCGACCGGATGCCTGGTCTCGATGTAGCGAGTTCTGTGCCATCGGTCCGGGAAGTCCGCGTGTGGCGGACTTAACAATCTCCCTACGATCTTGAGGCTAACAAAGTCATTGAAAACGTTTCGATGATGAAACGCATGCGCCTGGAGGGGGCATTTGCGTTGCAAAAGCGGACAACGCAACGAGTTTTGTCTGACCTTCGCGCGGATCAGGGATCGCTATGCGCAGGGTCGGTCTCGGCCTGGAGTTCGCGCAGTTGCGCAGCCGGGATGTGGCAGCGGATGCGATGGCCGTCGGCGTCCGCTTCGAAGGGCGGCGCTGCCTCGTCGCAGATCGCGCCGAGCTTGCGCGGACAACGTGCGCTGAAGATGCAGCCTGCCGCGCCACCTGTAGCGCCGCGCGGCATGCCGCTCGCGGGCGTGTCGGCCCAGCCATCGCTTGCGGACGTGTCGCGAGCGAGCAAGCCAGGGTTCAGCAGCGTTTCGGTATAGGGATGACAGGGGCCGTTGAGCACGGCGCTGGCGGGACCGCTCTCGAGCACGCGGCCCGCGTAGAGCACCATGACGCGGTCCGCCAGATAACGCACCACGTCGAGGTCGTGCGAGATGAACAGATAGCTCACCCCGCGCTCGCGCTGCAGGCGTGCGAGCAGATTCAGGATCGCGGCCTGCACCGAGACGTCGAGTGCCGAGGTGGGCTCGTCGCAGATCACGACGCGCGGCTCGCCCGCGAATGCTTGAGCGATCGCCACGCGCTGCTTGAGGCCGCCCGAGAGCTGCCGCGCGCGTGACGCGAGGTAGCGCACCGGCACGCGCACCGCTTCGAGCAGCGCGGCGACGCGCGCCGCGTTGCGCGCTTCGGCGTCTTCGTCCGCGTGCGCGCTGGAGCCTTCTTGTTGCGCATCGTTTGCGGCACTGCGCTGCGCGTGGGCGAGCGCGCGCCCCACGAGGCGCCTCACCGGCAGCGCGCGATTGAGCGAGGCGTCGGGATGCTGGAACACGATGCGCATCGCCTGCAACTGCTGTGCGTCGCGCCGTGCGAGCTGTTCGGCTAGCGGCTTGGCGTCGAGCTCGACCGTGCCGCCCGGGTCGGCGGCATGCAGGCCGAGCAGGAGCTTCGCGAGGGTCGTCTTGCCGCTGCCCGACTCGCCGACGAGGCCGAGCGTTTCCCCCGCGCGCAACTCGAGCGAGACGTCGTCGAGCACGCGCTGGGCTTGCGAGCCGCGGCCGAAGGTGCGCGAGACATTCGCCGCGCGCAGCACCACTTTCGCGTAGCGTGCGTCTGGCTCGCTGCGCGTTTCTTCAGCTTGTTCGTTTGTCTGCAGGTTCGACTGTACGACGGGCTGCGCAATTGTCTGTGCATTAGCACGCATATCGGCGATGCCGGGCGCGGCGTTCGCTTCGGCGATATCGGCCACGTCGGCGGCGGGCAATTCGACGGCCCGCTCGTGATAGTGGCAGCGCGACATCTGCTCGCCGTGCGCCGCTTCCATGCGATGCGGCGGCGGCGCGTGCTCGCGGCAGCGCGCGTCGGCGAGGCGGCAACGCGGCGCGTAGACGCAGCCGTGCGTGAGCGTGCCCGGCGCGGGCAGCTCGCCCGGTATCGTGTCGAGCGCACCGTGGGCCTTGTTGCGCCCCGGCGCCGGCAGGCAGCGCAGCAGGCCCACCGTGTACGGATGGCGCGCGCGTGCGAACACGTCGTGCGTCGCGCCTTCTTCCACGAGCCGCCCCGCGTAGAGCACGCCCACGCGCTCGCACATCCTGCGGATCACGGCCAGGTCGTGGCTGATGAGCAGCACCGCCATGCCGAGTTCCGAACGCAGTTGCGCGATGAGTGCGAGCACTTCGGCTTCGACGGTGGCGTCGAGGCCCGTGGTGGGCTCGTCGAGGATCAATAGCGTTGGGTTCGAAGCGAGCGCCATCGCGATCACCACACGCTGCTGCATGCCGCCCGAGAGCTGATGCGGCCAGCTCGCCATCACGCGCGCCGGGTCGGCGATGCGCACGCGCTCGAGCATCGCGTACGACTGCGTGAGCGCGTCGGCCGGGGCCACGCCGGCGGCTTCGAAGGCTTCGCTCAACTGCCGGGCGATCGTGAGCGTCGGGTTCAGCGCGCTCGCCGGGTCCTGATAGACCATCGACACCTTGTGGGCGCGCAGCATGCGCAGCCCTTCACGATCGAGTGCGAGCACCTCGACACCGGCGATGGTGATACGCCCCGCCTTGACGCGCCCGTTGTGCGCGAGATAGCGCAGCGCGGCGAGCGCGACCGTCGACTTGCCGCAACCCGACTCGCCGACGAGCCCATACGCTTCACCGCGCTTGATGCGCAGCGAGACGTCGGTGAGCACGTCGCGGTCCTTGCCGCGCACGCGGTAGGCCACCGTGAGCCCGACCAGCGCGAGCGCGTCGTCGGCGCGCGGGGCGCTGAAGGTGGCGAGGGCGGGGCGCGGCGGGTTCATGAGCCGAGCACCTCGGCGAGGCTGTCGGCGATCAGGTTGACCGCCACCACGAGCGAGGCTATCGCGAGCGCGTCGAACGCGACCGCCCACCACGCGCCGCCCGCGAGCAGCGTGTACGACTCGGCGAGCGCGAGGCCCCAGTCGGCGGAAGGCGGCTGGATGCCGAAGCCGAGAAACGAGAGCGTGGCCACCGCGAAGATCGCATAGCCGAGCCGCACCGTTGCTTCCACAACGATCGGCGGCCAGACGTTCGGCAGGATCTCCGCGAACATCACGTAGTACGCACGCTCGCCGCGCAACCGCGCGGCGGCCACGTAGTCGAGATGGCGCTCGGCGAGCACGGCGGCGCGCACCGTGCGCGCGACGAGCGGCGCAAAGGTGATGCCGATCACGAGCACGACGGCGAGATTCGATGCGCCCACGGCCGCGAGCACGAGCAGCGCGACGATCACGAGCGGCAGCGCGAGCACGGCGTCGAGCGCGCGCGCAACGAGCGTGCCGGCCCAGCCTTCGACATAGCCGGTCAAGAGGCCGAGCGCCGTGCCCGCGAGCGTGCCCGTCAAGGTGGCGAGCGGGGCGATCGTGAGAATGTCGCGCGCGCCCACGATCACGCGCGAGCAGATGTCACGGCCGAGCTGATCGGTGCCGCACCAGTGCGCGTGATCGGGCGGCAGGAGCGAGCTGAGCGGGTCGGACGCGTAGGCGTCGTAGGGCGCGATCCAGGTGCCCGCGAGCGCGCAGACGATCCACGCGAGCAGGATCAGCGCGCCCAGCACGAACGTGGGCGAGCGCAGCAGGAGGCGCAGCACGGCCACGAATGGCGCGGGGCCGGCCAGCGCGTCGTGCGCGGTGACGTCGTTCATCGATTCGGATACCGTATCGTACATGCGCGTTCCCGTGAGCCCATCAAGCCCCCTTATGCGCGCGCAGCCGCGGATCGAACAGCGCGTGCAACAGGTCGGCGCCGAGGTTCGCGAGCGTGTAGACGAGGCCCACCGTGAGCACGCCCGCTTCGAGCAGCGGAAAGTCCTTCGCCTTCGCCGCGTTGTAGATCAGCGAGCCGATGCCCGGATAGCGGAACAGCGACTCGACCACCACGAGCCCGCCGATCAGATAGCCGAGCTGCGTGGCCGCCACCGTCACGCTCGGCAGGAGCGCGTTGCGCAGCACGTGGCGCACGATCACGACACGGCGCGGCAGGCCCTTGAGGATCGCGGTGCGGGTGTAGTCGGCTTCGAGCGCGTCGAGCATGCCCGCGCGCGCGATGCGCGCGAGATAGCCGAAGAACACGAGGACGAGCGGCAGCACCGGCAGCACGAGATGGCGCAGCGTGTCGAGCATGCCCGCATCGGACGGCGCGACCGCCTCGATCGGCAGCCAGCGCAGCCACACGCCGAACACGAGGATCAGCGCGATCGACGAGACGAATTCCGGCACCGCGCTCGCGCACAGCCCCAGCGTGCTGATGAGCCGGTCGAGCCAGCGCCCGCCGTGCAGCGCGGCCCACACGCCGCCGCCGATGCCGAGCGGCACGACCACGACGAACGCGAGCAGCCCGAGCTTCGCCGATTGCAGGAGGGCGTCGCCCACCAGCGGCGCGACCGGCTCGCGGAAGGTCCACGAGGTGCCGAAGTCGCCGCGCAGCGCGTGGCCGATCCACGTGAGGTACTGGTCGAGCAGCGGGCGGTCCGCGCCGAGCGCGTGGTTGAGCGCCGCCACGGCGCGCGCGTCGGCGAGCGGGCCGAGCACCGCGCGCCCAATGTCGCCGGGCAGCAACTGGCCGCCCGCGAACACCAGCACGGAAAGCAGCCAGAGCGTGAACAGCGCCCACAAGGCGCGCTGCGCGAGAAAGCGCGCGGCGCCCCTGCCGCGCGCCGCGCGCAGCGCGCGTGCGCCGGGCGGATAGCGCGGGTTCGATGAGGGCGGTCTCGTCAGCGGTGTAGCCATCGGACTCCAGGTGCAGGCATGGCCGGCGCTTACGCCGCGAGCGTGGCGCGGTCGAAATAGAGCTGCGCGAGCGCCGTGAAGTGCACGCCCGAAAGCGCGGTGCGCTGCGCGATTAACTGGTCGTAGAAGTACGGAATGATCACGGGCGTCTCGTCGAGCAGCAGCGTCTGGATCTGCGCGGCCACCTGCTTTTGCGCGGCCACGTCGAGCGTCGCCGCGAACTGCCCGACCAGTTTGTCGTACTGCGCATTGCGAAAGTGCGCCGCATTCCACGTGCCGCCGCTCGTGAACGGCGCATTGAGGAACACGTTGGGCACGCCGCGATGACCGTAGTCCGTGATCCCGAGCGGCGAGTCGAGCCAGTCCGATTTGCCGTAGGTGCCCGCGCCGTAGTACTGCGACTGGCTCTCCACCTTCAGCGCGATGCGCACGCCGATCGCCTTCGCCGCGTTTTGCACGACCACGGCGAGATCGGGAATCTCCATGTACTTCTCGGTCGTGAGCGTGACGTCGAAGCCGTTGGCGACGCCTGCCTGCGCGAGCAACTGGCGTGCCTTGGCCAGATCGATCTTGCGCTGCGGCACTGTGCCTGCCGTCGACGGGAAGATGGGCGCAAACGGGCTGTCGTTGCCGAGCACCGCGCGGCCCTTGAAGAGCCCGCGCACCATCACGTCGCGATCGAGCGCGAGCGCCAGCGCCTGACGCACGCGCTTGTCCTTGAACGTTGGCACGTCGTTGCGCATGTGGATCTGCCGGTGCGCGCTCGAGCGCACGCCAATCACCTTGAAGTCGGGATTGTTCAGGATGCCGATGCCGCCCTGCACGGTGAAGGTGCCCATCACATCGGCCTGATGGCCCTGCAGCGCGAGGATCTGCGCCTGCTCGTCGGCGTAGAACGCGAACTGCACGCGCTCCGGGAGCGCCTTCTCGCCCCAGTAGGCGTCGTTGCGCACGAAGCTCGCGCCGCGCCGCGTCTCGTAGCGCTCGAGCTTGAACGGCCCGGTGCCGATAAAGCTCTTTTCGTAATTGCCCGCGTAATTCGCGGGCAGCAGCACGGCGTTGTAGTTGTCCGAAGAAACGTAGTAGGGGAAGTTGCCGTTGGGCGCGTCGAGATGGAACGCGACGGTATGCTCGTCGACCAGCTTCGTGCCGCCCTTCGAGAGCACCCCCTTGAGCACCGAGAGCGCCGCCGAGCCGCTTGCCGGATCGGCGAGGCGGTCGAACGTGGCCACCACGTCTTTCGCGCCGAACGGTTGGCCGTCGTGAAATTTCACACCGGGGCGCAGCTTGAAGGTCCAGACGTCGGCCTTCGCGTTGGGCTGCCATGAGAGCGCGAGGGCCGGCTGCAGTTGGCCGTTGGCGTCGTCGTTGGCGAGGAACTCGCCGGTCTGGTTCAAGAGGCACAGCGCGCCCGCGTCGGTCACGGTGAGCGGGTCGACCGCGCCCGCCGGCATCAGGTGTGCGACGCGGATGGTCTGACTGCCGGGCCTGGAAGCGCCCGATGTGCCTTGAGCGCGCGCGCCGCGTGGCGCGACGAGGCCGCCACCTGCGAGCGCGAGGCTCGAAAGCCCGAGCACGCCGGCATAGCGCAGCAACTCGCGGCGCGTGAGGCGGCCGGCGAGGAATTCGTCGATAGCATGGTTGCCGTAGTCGCCGGCGTCACGGCGCAGCGCATCGACCCCGCGCGCGGCGGTCGGAGAGGGCGCTTGAGCCGATTGGAGCAAGTCAGGCGAGCGAGGCGAAGGCGCCGACTGTGAAGGCAACGCTGGCGACGACTGCGGCTCTTGCGAAGAGAGCGACGAACGCGGCGAACGCGTGAGAGGGCTAGGCTGCGAGGGCGGCTGACGTTTCATCGGCGCGGGTTTCCGTGCGGTTCCGTGGAGGGGCGCGGCCGCCATGGAGGCGGCTGCGACAGCGGCATGCGGTACGGCAGACGACGAGTAGCGTCCAGTTTAGGCGCTTTCGGCCATGTTCGGCCAGATGCCCGTAGCACGGGTTGTACCGGGTTGCGTGCGAACGCGGCGAGTTGCAGGTGCGAGCGCGTGCGCCATACGCCAGTGCGGATGTTCTGCGGCTTTAGCGAACGCTCGATCCCGCGCAGGCCGGCCGGCGCGACCGATGGAACAGCACCGAGCCGATCCAGCACGCGATGAAGAGCGCAACGAGCGCGTAGCCGATCTCGCCGAAGCGCGCGTTCACATCGGCCACGGCCGACCACAGGCCACCGCTCGCACCGAGCTTCTCGCCGATGAGTCCCGCTGCCTCCACGCCGCCGATCGCGATCGCCACGAGCGCCGAGACGAAGGTAATGCTCGCGTTGTAGACGAGCTTGCGCCTGGGATCGTCCATGGCCCAGCCGTAGGCGTGAACCATCAGCACGTTGTCGGTGGAATCGACGAGCGTCATGCCCGCGGTGAAGAGCGCCGGGAACACGAGGATCGAGACCATCGGCAGGCCCTTGCCCGCTTGCGCGGCGGCGATCGCGAGCAGGCCGATCTCGGTGGCCGTGTCGAAGCCGAGGCCGAACAGCACGCCCACCGGATACATGTGCCAGCTCTTGCTCACGAGCGCGAAGAGCGGCCGCAGCGCGCGCGTGAGGAGTCCGCCGGGCGCGCGGGCTTCGGCGGCCTGCGCCTGTGCATCGACCGCCGCGGTTCCATCGCTCCGCTGCGCATGGCGATAGCGGCGCCAGACGTCGCGCAGGATCACGAGGTTCACGCCAGCGATCAAGAGCAGGAAGCTCGACGACACCAGCGTGCCGACGGTCGAGCCGATCTCGTGGAACTGCTCGAAGCGCCCATGCAGCGCGAGCGCGGAGAGCGCGATGCCGACGGTGGCCGCGATCACGATGCTCGAGTGTCCGAGCGAGAACGCGAGGCCCACGCCGAGCGGGCGTTCGCCGCGCTGCATGAGCTTGCGCGTGACGGCGTCGATGGCGGCGATATGGTCGGCGTCCACCGCGTGGCGCAGGCCGAAGCCATAGGCGATGACGGCGGTGCCGAGCAGAAGCGGATAGTGGCGCAACGCGATCAGCGCCCACGCCCAGGCCGCCAGATTCGCGCCGATCAGGACGGCGTAAAGCGCAATGAGGCGCGAGCGTAACGGTTTAGCGGTTGCGGGCGGGGCGGAAAACGTCATGCGCGATGGACGATGAGGGCGAATCAATGCTCGTGCGGATGGCGATGAATCGGATCGACCCAGTAGACCGTTTCCGGCGCTTCGACGGCGTCGATGTTCAGGTTTACGACCACGGCTTCGTTGTCGCTGCGCACGAGCACGCATTCGAGCGGCTCGTCGGTGCTCGCGTTGATCTCCTGGTGCGGCACGTAGGGCGGCACGAAGATGAAGTCGCCGGGGCCGGCTTCCGCGGTGAATTCGAGGTGCTCGCCCCAGCGCATGCGCGCGTGGCCGCGCACCACATAAATCACGCTTTCGAGCGCGCCGTGATGATGCGCGCCCGTCTTCGCGTTCGGATGGATCGTCACGGTGCCGGCCCAGATCTTCTGTGCGCCCACGCGCGCCGCATTGATGGCGGCGGCGCGGTTCATGCCGGGCGTTTGCGCCGTGTTCGTGTCGAGCTGGTCGCCGCGAATCACCTTGACGCCGTTCTCGCGCCAATCGGGCTTGTCTTCGTGCGAGTGCTCATGATCGTGCTCATGGTCGTGACTCATCGCGGTGTCTCCTTTCGTGGGCTGCGGCTGCACAGCGGGGTCGCAATATTGTGGCACGGTCAATATTGCGCCGCTCAGGCGTGCGTCGCTCGCGTGAGCGAGCACTCAGCAACCTGTCGCAACGCGCATGAAAAAGCCCGCCCCTGGCGGGACGGGCTTCGAACCAGCCGCCTCGCGCGAATGCGAGGCCTGCGCGGAGGGCCTACTGCTTCTTCGCGTTGATGACCGCTTCGGCCACGTTCTGCGGCGTTTCCGCGTAGTGCTTGAACTCCATCGTGTAGGTGGCGCGGCCTTGCGTGAGCGAACGCAACGAGGTGGAGTAGCCGAACATCTCCGAGAGCGGCACTTCGGCGCGCACGATCTTGCCGCCGCCGCCCGCGATGTCCTCCATGCCCTGCACGATGCCGCGGCGGCTCGAGAGGTCGCCCATCACGTTGCCCATGAAGTCCTCGGGCGTCTCCACTTCGACGGCCATCATCGGTTCGAGCAGAATCGGCTTGGCCTTGCGCATCGCTTCCTTGAAGGCCATCGAGCCGGCCATGCGGAAGGCGTTTTCGTTCGAGTCCACGTCGTGGTACGAGCCGAACGTGAGCGTGACCTTGGTGTCGACCACGGGGTAGCCCGCGAGCACGCCGGCCTTGAGCGTCTCCTGAATGCCCTTGTCGACGGCCGGGATGAATTCGCGCGGAATCACGCCGCCCTTGATCGCGTCGACGAACTCATAGCCCTTGCCCGGCGGCTGCGGCTCGAGCGTGATGACCGCGTGCCCGTACTGGCCGCGTCCGCCCGACTGCTTGACGAACTTGCCTTCGACATCTTCGATCTTGTTCTTCACGGTCTCGCGATACGCGACCTGCGGCTTGCCGACGGTCGCTTCCACGCCGAACTCGCGCTTCATGCGGTCGACGAGAATTTCGAGGTGCAGCTCGCCCATGCCCGAAATGATGGTCTGGCCGGATTCCTCGTCGGTCTGCACGCGGAACGACGGATCTTCCTGCGCGAGGCGGTTCAGCGCGATGCCCATCTTCTCCTGGTCGGCCTTGGTCTTGGGCTCCACGGCCTGCGAGATCACGGGCTCGGGGAAGATCATCTTTTCGAGCACGATGGCGTGCGCCGGATCGCAGAGCGTGTCGCCCGTCGTGGCCTCCTTCAGGCCCACCGCCGCTGCGATGTCGCCCGCGCGCACTTCCTTGATTTCCTTGCGCTCGTTCGCGTGCATCTGCAGGATGCGGCCGAGGCGCTCACGCTTGTCCTTGGTGGCGTTGAGCACCGTGTCGCCCGAATTCACGACACCCGAATAGACGCGGAAGAAGATCAACTGGCCGACGAACGGGTCGGTCATGATCTTGAACGCGAGTGCCGAGAACGGCTCGTCGTCGCTCGGGTGGCGCTCGATTTCCTTGTCGTGGAGGTCGTGGCCCAGAATCGCGGGGATGTCCACGGGCGAGGGCAGATAGTCGATCACGGCGTCGAGCATCGCCTGCACGCCCTTGTTCTTGAACGCGCTGCCACAGAGCATCGGCACGATCTCGTTGGCGATCGTGCGCTTGCGCAGCCCGGCCTTGATTTCCTCTTCGGTCAGGCTCTCGTGGTCGTGCAGATACTTCTCGAGCAGCGTTTCGTCGGCTTCAGCGGCGGCTTCGACCATCTTTTCGCGCCACTCGTGCGCGAGCTCGACCAGATTCGCGGGGATGTCCTCGTACTCGAACTTCACGCCCTGGCTCTCGTCGTCCCAGACGATCGCCTTCATCTTCACGAGGTCGACCACGCCCTGGAAGTGGTCTTCGGCGCCCACCGGAATCTGGATGGGCACGGCCACGCCCTTCAGGCGCTCGCCGATCTGCCGCTGCACGCGGAAGAAGTCCGCGCCCACGCGGTCCATCTTGTTGACGAACGCAATGCGCGGCACCTTGTACTTGTTCGCCTGGCGCCACACGGTTTCCGACTGCGGCTGCACGCCGCCTACGGAGTCGTACACCATGCAGGCGCCGTCGAGCACGCGCATGGAGCGCTCGACTTCGATGGTGAAGTCGACGTGTCCCGGGGTGTCGATGATGTTGATGCGGTGCTCGGGATAATTGCCGGCCATGCCTTTCCAGAACGCGGTGGTCGCAGCCGAAGTAATGGTGATGCCGCGTTCCTGCTCCTGCTCCATCCAGTCCATGGTCGCCGCGCCGTCGTGAACTTCACCCAGCTTGTGATTCACGCCGGTGTAGAAAAGGATGCGCTCGGTTGTCGTGGTTTTGCCGGCATCGATGTGAGCGCTGATCCCGATGTTGCGATAGCGCTCGATGGGAGTCTTGCGAGGCACGGTGATCTCCTTGGAATAACGCGCCATGGAAAGTGCCGGGCGGCGCGCGGCGCGGCCTGCGCGCGGTCCGGCAGTCCGTGCGGCGGCGTGCTCGGGGTGTTTCAGGGGGCTTCGAGCAGGCGGCGCCACACGGCGGATTACTAGGATAGCGCTTGCGCGGCGCTTTTGCTGGGACAGCGTCGGCGCGCGAAAACGCGTCTTGCCGGGGCGCCGCGGCGCGGGCAGGCGGGGTGGGAGCGGGAGAGCGCTGCGCGGGGCAGTTGCACTGCGCGTGCACTGCGGCACGACTGCCGCCCGGCGGCGGCGAGTCGCACTGCCTGCGTGCTTACTGCAGCGGCGGCAGGCCGTCGATCTTCATGCCGGGTTTGATGCCCTTCGCGGTGAACCAGCCCTTGCTCATTTCGAGCGCATAGGTGCCGTTATTGCGCGGGCAGTGGTTGTTGGTCGTTTCGGCCTGCATTTCGTCGATGTCGGTGATCGTGCCGTCGGCGCGCATGAACGCGATCGACAGCGGGATCAGCGTGTTCTTCATCCAGAAGCAGTGCACGGCGTTCTCGCCGAACACGAACAGCATGCCTTCGTTCGGCGCGAGCTGCGTGCGATACATGAGACCTTGCTCGCGGTCGGCGTCATTGGCCGCGACGGCGGCGTCGATGACGAACATGCCTGCGGTGAGTTTCAGGTGCGGAAAGTCGCCGGGTTGCTTGGCGCCGGGGGGCATCTGCTGGGCATGCGCGACGCTGCTGGTGGCGGCCGTCGTCAACGTGAAGGCCGCGACGGCGGCAAGCGGCAATGCAACGGCAAGCGCGCAACGCGCGATGAGCGGGCGCAGGGAAAATCGCACGAGTGAACTCCTTGCTTGAGAATAATCCGCGCATGTTACGCGAGTGCGTCAGCGCGGGTCAAAACTTGCGGCAACAGGCGGACGATGCGTGACGCGATGCTTGTGGGCGTTGCCACGGCGCAGGGCGCGTTCGACGCTGAATGGGGGGATGCAAAAACAAAAAGGCAGAGTGCCTTGCGACACTCTGCCTTTCGCACGCAGTGAAGATCGGCAAGATGGGCCGTTCTTCGAAGCGCTTTACAACAGGCTTACTCCGAAGCTGCCGAAGCGGCTTCTGCCTTAGCTGCCTTCTTGTGCGACGACTTCTTGTGCGACGACTTCTTGTGCGTCGACGACTTGTGTGCCGTCGAAGCAGCAGCCGGAGCTGCTGCCGTTGCAGCTGCCGGAGCAGCTTCCGGAGCCGAAGCTTGTGCGAATGCAGCCGATGCGAAGAGGCCAGCGACCAGAGCAGCGATCAGTTTGTTCATTTTGTGAATCCTCAGCTTGAGTTAATTAACCAAGTGACCCGGTTATTGGAGTCAGGTCGGTAAACGTGCCATCCACCTTTCGGTTGACAGTCTCGATCGACAAATTCAGAACAAATTCGCGAACGTGTCTGCCAGCGGTCGGGACCGTGCATTGCTACACGAGGACCCGTAAGGCTGAATGCCGGATAGCTTCGGGCGGCATCTGCGTGAAATAACGCATGGTTTCGCGTACCGGTTGACGCGAAATTTTTATTTGCTTCGTCACGCGCCCAATCCGCATGGCGACGCAAACACATTTCGCACGAGTGCGATGCGTGCAGCAGGGCGTGAAAACAGTAAAAGTGCTTGCGCAACAGTCACTTGTGCGCGTTGCGCGTGGGCGTCGCGCGGTGCCAGGGCGCATCGGTGGGCACCTCGACACTCGCACCGGGTGCGAGGCCCAGCGAAAAAATATCGAGCGAGCCGATCGCGACACGCACGAGACGCAGGGTCGGAAATCCCACCGCCGCGGTCATGCGCCGGACCTGGCGGTTCTTGCCTTCGCTGATGGCCAGCTCGATCCACGTGGTTGGAATCGCCGCGCGGTAGCGAATGGGCGGCGTGCGGGGCCACAGGAGATCGGCGTCGGCATCGGCGATTTTTTTCGCGCGGCACGGCTGTGTCACGAAATCGCCGAGATCGACGCCGCGCTCGAGCGCGGCCAGCGCATCATCGCCCGGCGCGCCTTCGACCTGCGCCCAGTAGCGCTTCACGAGCTTGCGCCGCGGTTCGGCAATGCGCGCTTGCAGCGCACCGTCGTCGGTGAGCAGCAGCAGGCCTTCGCTGTCCGCATCGAGCCGGCCAGCCGGATAGACGCCCGGCGTCTTGACCCAGTCCGCAAGTGACTGGCGTGTTTCGTGCGGCGAGAACTGGCAAATCGTGCCGAACGGTTTATTGAGGGCGATCAAGCGCATGGCGGATAGAGCAAGCGTATAAACGGGTAGAAGCGGGAGCAGGAGCGCGTCGCGATATTAATGCATAATGAGCCGCGACGAGTCTCAAGTCTTATATAAGATATAAGACATTGAGCATGGAATGCCGCTCATGGAATGGTCCAGAAGGCGGGTCGTGAGCCGGTCCGTGGCCGCCGTGCGCGCGCTGCGGCGCAGCAAGAGCGCGTCGCCGAGGCGGCGGCACGTGCGTTCGGGGCGTGGGCTAGAATAACGTCCAGACCCTGGCGCCGCCCGCCGCATGCAGGCCGCAGGTTTCATGCTGCGCGGGATACGCGAAAGCGCCGCACAGCCGCACAGTAGACGCACGAGAATTCGAAGCAGCGCGGCCGTCCGCGCCGCTTCGGCACGCACGCACGGCAATCGTACCCGTTCGAGTCTGTCCGGATCGGGCCCGCAGCCGGCGCAACCGTTTTCGATTCAAATCGCGGTCGACAGACCGATCCCTCTACTGGAGTTGATCATGCCGTATCAGCACATCAAGGTCCCGGCTAGCGGTGAGAAGATCACCGTCAATCCGGATTTCTCGCTCAATGTCTCCGATCAGCCGATCATCCCGTACATCGAGGGTGACGGCACCGGCGTCGATATCACGCCGGTCATGCTCAAGGTGGTCGATGCGGCGGTCCAGAAGGCCTACGCGGGCAAGCGCAAGATTCACTGGATGGAGATCTACGCGGGCGAGAAGGCCACGCGCGTCTACGGCCCGGACGTCTGGCTGCCCGACGAGACGCTCGAAGTCGTGAAGGAATACGTCGTGTCGATCAAGGGGCCGCTCACGACGCCGGTGGGCGGCGGCATCCGTTCGCTGAACGTGGCGCTGCGCCAGCAACTCGACCTCTACGTGTGTCTGCGTCCGGTGCAGTACTTCAAGGGCGTGCCTTCGCCGGTGCGCGCACCCGAGAAGGTCAACATGGTGATCTTCCGCGAGAATTCGGAAGACATCTACGCGGGTATCGAGTGGCCGGCGGAATCGGAAGGCGCGAAGAAGATCATCAAGTTTCTGCGCGAAGAGATGGGCGTCTCGAAAATCCGCTTCCCGGAGAGTTCGGGCTTGGGGATCAAGCCGGTCTCGCGCGAAGGCACGGAGCGGCTCGTGCGCAAGGCGATCCAGTACGCGATCGACAACGAGCGCCGCTCGGTGACGCTCGTGCACAAGGGCAACATCATGAAGTTCACCGAAGGCGCGTTCCGCGACTACGGCTACGCGCTCGCGCAAAAGGAATTCGCGGCGGAGCTCATCGACGGCGGCCCGTGGATGAAGATCAAGAATCCGAAGACGGGTGCAGACATCGTGATCAAGGACGTGATCGCCGATGCGTTCCTTCAGCAGATCTTGCTGCGTCCGGCCGAGTACGACGTGATCGCCACGCTGAATCTGAACGGCGACTACATCTCCGACGCGCTGGCGGCGCAAGTGGGCGGCATCGGCATCGCGCCGGGCGCGAATATGTCGGATTCGGTGGCGATGTTCGAAGCGACGCACGGCACCGCGCCCAAGTATGCGGGCAAGGATTACGTGAATCCGGGCTCCGAGATTCTTTCGGCGGAAATGATGCTGCGCCACCTCGGCTGGACTGAGGCGGCGGATCTCATCATCGCTTCGATGGAGAAGTCGATCCTGCAAAAGCGCGTGACCTATGACTTCGCGCGGCTCATGGAAGGGGCGACGCAGGTGTCGTGCTCGGCTTTCGGGCAGGTGATGATCGACAATCTGTAAGCGAAACGCTGCACGTTCGCACCATTGACGACCCAAACCCCGGCAGACCGAAATGGCTGTCGGGGTTTTTTCATTTCTCCTTGTCTGGTGTCTATCTTGAATTATTTCGAACTGCGAACTTATCGAGATAGTGTTATCTGCGAAATCTGGTATGCGGCATGATCCGAGTCCCGGGGCGGCGAATGCTTAATCGCTGAGGCGCGTAATCTTCTGCCCTTGTACGCCGAGTCCGGCCATGATGCCGGATTGACCGTAAATGAATGCGTAGACGTCGGAGCGTGCGGTGGTGGTGCTGAAGTCCGTGGCCATGCCCGAATCGGCAACGACGACGCTCGGCCCGACGCCGACCGACCAGCCTTCGGAGCTATTGAGATACTGCATCGATTGAGGCGTCGTCAGAAACATGGCTTCGGAAAAGTCCTGGGCGCCTGCCTGCAGACCCCACGAGAGCGTGCTGGAGTTGTAATAGCCCAGGACTTCGCCCTGAGCCGAGAACAGCACGCCGTTGCCGCCCGAGCCGCCGAGCAGGAAACCCGCCTTCAGGACACTGGGAAAGACCAGGATGCCGGCGGACTTCGATCCAAGCGCCCTGGCGGCCGGCGTGGTCTCGTAGAGCGTATTCAAGGCTTTGCGGGCCGCCTGTTCGAGTTGTGCGCGCGAAGACGCTTCACCGGTGGCGGAAGTGGGGGAATTCGTGAGGGTGGTCGAGCAGGCGGCAACGAGCAGAGCAGAAAGGAGCGTGGCAACGCGTACGGATTTCAGTGACATGATTAGGGGTGCTCCGTTTTTGTATGGGCAGCGCTCGCCGGAACATGGCACTTGCATGGCACTTTTTCAGGCCGGCGAGCCCGCAACGATCTTATCGAGCACGTCTCGCGGTTTCCTTGTCGTACTCGCGGCCGCGGTACGATCTGGCGCGTGTCACGAAGCGACTGTGCGCTATCATGATGTGCATCAATTGAGTTCCTTCGCCGCTTCGCCAAGCATGACTGTCCTGTGTCGTCTCCTCCTTGTTGGGCTGCTTGCGCTCTTCGCCATGAGTGGCGCGAGCGCGTGCGAGTCCATGCAGCGAGGTGCAGGCTTGTCGCCTGTTCCGCTTGCCGCGCACTCGGTCGTCGCGACGGGCGATCATTGCGGCGTAACGGAACACGCTGGCTCGCACAGCGGCTGCATTGGCCACGCGAGCGGTTGTGCCGTGGGTTGCTGCGTGCATTGCGGCGCGTCGCCTACCGGAACGCGCATTGGTGCAGGCCTGCCCGGCCGCTCTCCACGTTTTGCGCTTGCCAGCGCATTGCGCGCCGGTATCACCCACGCGCCTCCGTTACCGCCTCCGATCGTCTGAACGCGGGCACTCCGTGTCTTGGCGGAGTCGGCCCGATGCATGCCCGAGGGGCTTCGTCGCGCAGTGGTGCGCACGCGAAGCCATTGGCCGCACGCGCGCCGCGCTCTCATTGCGCGTCGCGTCGTCAGGTGTGTTTGAGGATTTCATCGATGAAACGCAGAACTTTTTTGTCCGGCGCGTTGAGCGCCGCTACGGCGTCGCTGTTTGCGCGCCCGCTATGGGCCCAGGAGAGCGGGCACGCGATGCATGGCATGTCCGGCATGGGCGAGATGGGCGCGATGTCCGGCGCCATGATGCACGCGCAGGCGCCGCTTGCGGCTGCCGACGCCTTGCCCGCCGGCGCGCCGCTGGCTGCGCTGCGCACGCTCGAGAACGAGAGCCGCGAAGCGGGGCATTTCCGCGCGACGTTGATCGCCCGGCCCGTGGCGCGGCCATTGCTCGCTGGCCAGGCGCCGACCACTTTCTGGCAATACGACGCGGGCACCGCCGGGCAGGGTGACGAGACCGGCCCCGGGATCGGCCCAATGATCGACGTGCGCGAAGGCGACACGGTCGAGATCCGCTTCGTCAACCGGCTGCCGCAACCGTCCACGATCCACTGGCATGGCCTGCCCGTGCCGCCCGATCAGGACGGCAATCCGATGAACCTCGTGGCGCCGGGCGCCGAACGCGTTTATCGGTTTACGCTGCCCGAGGGCAGTGCCGGCACCTACTGGTATCACCCGCATCCGCACATGCTCGCGTCCGAGCAGGTGTTTCGCGGGCTCGCGGGCCCGATCGTCGTGCGCGCCGCCGACGACCCGCTTGCCGCCTGGCCCGAGCGCCACCTGTTCGTCTCCGACCTCAAGCTTGCCGCCGACGGCACGATTCCCGCGAACGGCATGATGGACTGGATGAACGGCCGCGAAGGCCAGTTCGCGCTCGTGAACGGCGCGCGCGAGGCGCGCATCGAAGTCGTGCGCGACGAGCGCTGGCGCGTCTGGAACGGCTGCAGCGCGCGCTATGTGCAACTTGCATTCGACGACGGCCGCGCCTTTGCGCACATTGGCACCGATGGCGGCCTGCTTGCCGCGCCGCGCGAGGGAGTGACCTCGCTGCTGCTCGCGCCGGGCGAGCGCGCCGAGCTGATCGTGCGCGCGGGGCGGAGCGCGTCGCGTGCACGCCTGATGGCCGCGCAGTACGACCGGCGCAAGATGGCGATGTCGCACGGCAGCCTGCCGCCCACGCTAACGGTCGCGCTGGCGCAGGTGCAATTCGCGCCGCGTGGCGAGGCGCCGATGCTCGCGCTTCCAGCGCAATTGCGCGCGCTTGCGCCGTTGGCGCCGGGCGGCTCGCCCGCGGCATCGCTCCCGCAAAAATCGGTGGTATTCAGCGAAGCCATGGACATGCACGCGATGCACCAGCCAGGTGCATCAAAATCGGGGATGCCCCAAGGCATGCAATTCATGATCAACGGTGAGACATACGATCCCGCGCGCATCACGCTCACGAGCCGCCGCGGCGAAGTCGAGCAGTGGACGATTGCGAACCACACGGACATGGACCATCCGTTCCATCTGCACGGCACGCAGTTCCAGGTGCTCTCGCGCGAGACGGGCGGCGTGCGCGCGGACGAGCCGTATCTCGCATGGCGCGATACCGTCAATGTGCAGCCGGGGGAAAGCGTGCGGATCGCGACCGTGCAGCACGCCGCGGGCGAGCGCATGTTCCATTGCCACATCCTCGAGCACGAGGACCTCGGCATGATGGGCACGCTGCGCGTGATCTAGCGCACGCATGGTGAAATCCGCGTGAAAGCGGGCGGGCGCGGTGTCGAACGAATGGTTTGACGCGCCCGGGCGTTTGCCCAAAAAGAAACCCGGCCTAAGCCGGGTTTCTTTCTCAGGTACAAGTACCGAACAGATCAGGCCGCTGCCTGAATGTTCGATGCCTGCTTACCCTTCGGGCCTTGCACGACCTCGAAGCTCACCTTCTGACCTTCTTTGAGGGTCTTGAAGCCATTCATCTGGATGGCCGAAAAGTGAGCGAACAGATCCTCGCCGCCTTCATCCGGCGTGATGAATCCGAAACCCTTCGCGTCGTTGAACCACTTGACCGTACCGGTTGCCATACCAACTTCCCCTGTAACTCATGTCACTACCACGAGCAGTTCGAAAAGCTAACAGATCGCATGTTGCGACCGCCCCCTCCTCACAAGCTCACCAACGGCATTTTTTCGAAAATAAAGGCGGTTGAAAAAAGTGCCAGCTTGATTGTTGAGGCTCTTTATTCTGCTGTCAAGAATATTTTGAGACGTTCCCTGGCGCGTTGTAAAGAACGCATTTCCAGGGTTTTTCCGGCTTTTCTTGCGCCTCTGTCCGTCAGGAATCGCAGCCGGTTGTCGACGCATTCATCGGGTTCGTTTTTTATCCGTTCCGAGTTGCACGACCTGTCTTGAAAAGTCGCATAATCGACTCACATGGGATGCACCGCAGCACGAAATCTGACAGCGTGCGTGCGGATGCCGACAGTAGCTGCCCACGTGCTCGCGCCGGTTGTGCGATACTCGATTCGACGGTGGCCCGAAAGCTGCTGGCACAATGGTTCGAACCGGCCCCGCAGCCGGGCGCCTGGCACAGTGTGGTTTGAAGTGTGGCTTGGGCGAGGCTGATCGAGTCCGGAACGGGGATCTGCGCCAGGATTGTCCGCGAGGCGCAGCGGCCCGGTTCACCGGACGGCCGGTCGGGTTTCGGCAGGATTGCGGGCCTGTCCGAGTTGTTTAGAATGGGTGTATGGCAATTATCCCGGACAAGCAGGATTCAACTGTAGTGGAGCGGCAGGAGCAAAAGGTCAAACCGCCCTCCATGTACAAGGTCGTGCTGATGAACGACGACTACACGCCGATGGAATTCGTCGTGATGGTCGTGCAGGAATATTTCAATAAGGACCGCGAGACCGCAACACAGATCATGTTGAAGGTGCATCGCGAGGGCAGGGGCGTTTGTGGGGTCTATACGCGGGACATCGCGTCGACCAAGGTTGAGCAAGTCGTTACCCATGCAAGGCAAGCGGGACATCCGCTGCAGTGTGTGATGGAGGAAGCATGATTGCCCAGGAACTGGAAGTCAGCCTGCACATGGCGTTCATGGAAGCACGTCAGGCGCGGCATGAGTTCATTACGGTCGAGCACTTGTTGCTGGCGCTGTTGGATAACCCAACGGCGGCGGAAGTGCTGCGAGCGTGCGCCGCGAATATCGAAGACCTGCGACAGAACCTGCGCAACTTTATTCACGACAACACCCCTACGGTTCCCGGCACGGACGACGTCGATACGCAGCCGACGCTCGGGTTCCAGCGCGTGATCCAGCGCGCGATCATGCACGTGCAGTCCACTTCCAACGGCAAGAAGGAAGTCACGGGCGCGAACGTGCTGGTCGCGATCTTCGGCGAGAAGGACTCGCACGCGGTGTACTACCTGCAGCAGCAGGGCGTCACGCGTCTGGACGTGGTGAATTTCATTTCGCACGGCATCGCGAAGACCGGCAGTGGCGAAGCCGCCAAGGCCAGCGACGCGAATGCCGAAGCCGAAGACGCGGCAGGCCAGAAGGAAACCCCGCTCGCCCAGTTCACGCAGAATCTGAACCAGATGGCGAAGGACGGGCGCATCGATCCGCTGATCGGCCGCGAGTCGGAAGTCGAGCGCGTGGTGCAGGTGCTGTGCCGCCGCCGCAAGAACAATCCGCTGCTCGTGGGTGAAGCCGGTGTCGGCAAGACCGCGATCGCGGAAGGCCTCGCCTGGCGCATCACGCGTGGCGAAGTGCCGGACATTCTCGCGGATGCGCAGGTCTACTCGCTCGACATGGGCGCGCTGCTGGCGGGCACGAAATATCGCGGCGACTTCGAGCAGCGTCTGAAGACGGTGCTCAAGGAACTCAAGGAGCGTCCGCACGCGATTCTGTTCATCGACGAGATTCATACGCTGATCGGCGCGGGCGCCGCTTCGGGTGGCACGCTCGATGCGTCGAACCTGCTCAAGCCGGCGCTGTCGTCGGGCACGCTCAAGTGCATCGGCGCGACCACCTTCACGGAATACCGTGGCATCTTCGAGAAAGACGCGGCGTTGTCGCGTCGTTTCCAGAAGGTCGATGTGGTCGAGCCCACGGTCGAGCAGACGGTCGCGATCCTGCGGGGTCTGAAGTCGCGCTTCGAGGAGCACCACGGCGTGAAGTATTCGTCGGGCGCGCTCAATGCGGCGGCTGAGCTTTCGGCACGCTTCATCACCGACCGTCATTTGCCCGACAAGGCGATCGACGTGATCGACGAAGCGGGTGCGGCGCAGCGCATCCTGCCGAAGTCCAAGCAGAAGAAGACCATCGGTAAGAGCGAGATCGAAGAGATCATCTCGAAGATCGCGCGCGTGCCGGCGCAAAGCGTGTCGCAGGACGATCGCAGCAAGTTGCAGACGCTCGACCGCGATCTGAAGGCCGTGGTGTTCGGCCAGGACCCCGCCATCGACGCGCTCGCGGCTTCGATCAAGATGGCGCGCGCGGGTCTGGGCAAGACCGACAAGCCGATCGGCTCGTTCCTGTTCTCCGGCCCGACCGGCGTTGGCAAGACCGAAGTGGCGCGCCAGCTCGCGTTCACGCTCGGCATCGAGCTGATCCGCTTCGACATGTCGGAGTACATGGAGCGCCATGCGGTGAGCCGTCTGATTGGCGCGCCGCCGGGCTATGTGGGGTTCGACCAGGGCGGTCTGCTCACCGAAGCCGTCACGAAGAAGCCGCACTGCGTGCTGTTGCTCGACGAAATCGAGAAGGCGCACCCGGACATCTTCAACGTGCTGCTGCAGGTGATGGACCATGGCACGCTGACCGACAACAACGGCCGCAAGGCGGACTTCCGCAACGTCATCATCATCATGACGACGAACGCGGGTGCCGACACGATGAACAAGTCGACGATCGGTTTCACGACCCGGCGCGAGCAGGGCGACGAAATGGCCGACATCAAGCGGCTGTTCACGCCCGAGTTCCGCAACCGGCTCGACCAGACGATCAGCTTCCGTGCGCTCGATGAGGAAATCATCATGCGCGTGGTCGACAAGTTCCTCATGCAGCTGGAAGACCAGCTGCATGAGAAGAAGGTCGACGCGCTCTTCACCGACGCGCTGCGCAAGCATCTGGCCAAGCACGGTTTCGACCCGCTCATGGGCGCGCGGCCGATGCAGCGCCTGATCCAGGACACGATCCGCCGTGCGCTCGCCGACGAACTGCTGTTCGGCAAGCTCGTGAACGGCGGCCGCGTGACCGTGGACGTGGACGCCGAGGACAAGATCCAGCTCACGTTCGACGCGCAGCCGGCGCCGCGCAATCCGGAAGCGGTGGAAGTGGAGTAAGCGGCGCGAAAAGCGCGCAAGCCTCAAGGCGCAACGGCGTAGCTCGATATGGGCTACGCCGTTTTATTTTGAGGATAAATATCAGGAGTCCGAAATAATTTGGATCACCCGTTGCGCGAACCGGAACCGCGGCGCCAAGGCCGATGAGCCGCCACAAAGTAAAATAAGGGTTTATCTCGCCGTCGGCGTTTTCACGCGCAGCGCCTCCGAGCGTCTGCGCAAAGCAGGGGTGCAATTGTGGTACCACGTAAATCGGGCGCGTTCGACTCTATCGTCGAGCGCGAGCAGGGGCTGCGCCAGGGCTTGTCCGCGGGCCAGATGACGATGATCGCCATCGGCGGCGCGGTGGGCACGGGGCTCTTTCTCGGCAGCGGTTTTGCCATCAGTTTTGCCGGGCCGGGCGTGCTCGTGTCCTACGCCATCGGCGCGCTGATCGCCTTGCTGCTGATGGGCGCGCTGGCCGAGATGACTGTCGCGCATCCCACGTCGGGCTCGTTCGGCGCGTATGCCGAGCACTATATCGGCCCGCTCGCCGGCTTCGTCGTGCGCTACGCGTACTGGTCCGCCTATGTGCTCGCCGTGGGCACCGAAGTCGCGGCCATCGCCATCTACATGAAGTTCTGGTTCCCGCACGTGCCGGGACTCTACTGGATCGTCGGGTTCTCGGCGGCGCTGATCGTCGTGAACGCCATGAGCGTGCGCGCCTACGGCACCATCGAGTATCTCTTTTCCAGCCTCAAGATTGCCGCGATCGTGGCCTTCATCGTGCTGGGCGCCTGGTTCGTGTGGCGCGCCCCCGCCGCTTCGGGCGTGGGGTTGGCGAACTATACGTCGCACGGTGGCCTGATGCCGAAGGGCTGGTGGGGCGTCTGGGTGGGCACGATTGTTTCGCTTTTCAGCTATCTGGGCGTGGAAACGATCGCGGTTGCCGCGGCGGAAGCCAGGGACCCGGCACGCGCCGTCACGCGCGCGTTCCGCGCCACGGTGCTGCGCCTCGTGCTGTTCTATCTGCTCACGCTCGCGCTCATGCTGGCCATCGTCCCCTGGACGCAGGCGGGCGGCAACGAGAGCCCGTTCGTGAAGGTGATGGCCGAGACCGGCGTGCCGTACGCGGCCGGCGCGATCAACTTCATCGTGCTCGTTGCGGCGCTCTCGGCCATGAACAGCCAGCTCTATATCACCACGCGCATGATGTTCAGCCTCTCGCGCGCCGGCTACGCGCCGGCGGCGTTCGGGCGCCTCACGCGCCAGGGCGTGCCGACGGCGGCGCTCTCGCTTTCGACCATCGGTATTGCGGTGGCGGCCGTGCTCAACGCGCTCTGGCCGCAGGCGGCGTTCACGCTGATGATGTCGATCGCGATGTTCGGCGCGATGTTCACGTGGCTTATGATCTTCGTGACGCAGATTTTCTTCCGCATGCGTCATGGGCGTGACGGGAGCGCACCGCTCCAGTTCCGCATGTGGGGCTTTCCGTTCACGAGCGTGCTGGGCGCGCTGCTGATGCTCGGCATCCTGTTCGGCACGGCGTTCACGCGCGAATTCCGCATGACGCTGGCGTACGGGCTCGCGTTCCTGGCGGTGCTCGTGGTGGTGTATGCGCTGTGGTATCGCCGGCTGCAACCGGCGGCGCAAACTCAAGGGTCGCTCTAAGACGCTCCAGAAGCAAAAAAGCACGCCGCGGCGTGCTTTTTTGTTGCGTGCTGCGCGTGCGTGACGCTCAGTGCTTGCCCGTGCTGCCGAAGCCGCCCGCGCCGCGCTCGCTCTGCTCGAAGTCGTCGACGATGTTGAATTGCGCCTGCACCACCGGCACGATCACGAGTTGCGCGAGGCGCTCCATCGGATTGAGCGTGAACGTGGTGTGGCCGCGGTTCCAGGTGGAGATCATCAGCTCGCCCTGGTAGTCGGAGTCGATCAGGCCAACGAGGTTGCCGAGCACGATGCCGTGCTTGTGGCCGAGGCCCGAGCGCGGCAGGATCAGCGCCGCGTAGCCGGGATCGGCCAGATGGATCGCGAGGCCGGTCGGCACGAGCTTCGTTTCGCCCGGCTCGAGCGTGATCGGCGCTTCGAGGCAGGCGCGCAGGTCGAGGCCCGCGCTGCCCGGCGTCGCGTAGTGGGGCAGCTGGTCGCGCATGCGTTCGTTCAGGATCTTGATGTCGATTTTCATGAGGCTCCGATTCGCTCGGGGTCAGGGTTAGGTCAGTTTCGAGGCAGCTGAAAGGCCTCGGCGAGAAGTTCGTAGGAGCGCAGGCGCGCCGCGTAGCTGCCTGCGACGGTCAGCACGATGAGCTCGTCGGCGCGGAAGCTGTCCTTGAGCGCGAGCAGGCGCTCGGCGACGCTCTCGGGCGTGCCGATGACGCTGCGCGGCTTTTCGCGGTCGATCACGATTTGCTCGCGCTCGCCATATTCCTGCGCGCGGCCCTGTTCGAGGCTCGGAATGGGCGCGTTCAGGCCGTAAGCCATCTGCACGCGGCGCAGGTCGACGGCCTTTTCGAGGTCGGCGGCTTCGGCTTCGGTATCGGCGCAGATCGCGAACACCGCGCACGCCAGGTACGGCTTCGCTTCGTGGCCCGGCTGGAAGGTATCGCGGTAGGCATGGGCCACGAGGTGCCCGAAATGCGCGTTGATGAAATGCGCGAACGAGAAACGCAAGCCCAACTGCGCCGCGAGCGTGCCGCCGAAGTCGCTCGAGCCCAGCACCCAGAGTTGCGGGCGCGTGTCGATCTGCGGCTGCAGCACGACGCCGTGCGCGAGGTGGTCGGCGGCGAGCGTGCCGTCCATCAGGCCGACGAGATCCTGCACCTGCTGCGTGAACTGGTCGCCGCGGTTGTACGCGCCCGCTGCGACGGCCTGCGCGGTGCGCATGTCGCCGCCGGGCGCGCGGCCCACGCCCAGGTCGACGCGTCCAGGGAACAACGCTTCGAGCATCATGAACTGCTCGGCGACCTTGAACGGGCTGTAGTAGGGCAGCATGATGCCGCCCGAGCCGATGCGGATGCGCTGCGTCACGCTGCCGAGGCGCGCGAGCATGACTTCGGGAGCGGGGTTGCACACGCCCAGCAGGCCATGGTGCTCGGCGCACCAGTAGCGCGTGTAGCCGAGGTCGTCGGCGAGCTGCGCGAGTTCGACGGTGGCGGCAATGGCGTCCGCCGCGGTGTGCCCGGCGATCACGGGCGACTGGTCCAGCACGGAAAGCAGTGTCATGGCAGTACTGCTCCTTCACTTCGTTCGCGGCGCGGCGTGCCGGCACTCAAGTGCGCCGGCGCGCGCGTCACGAGATGATGCTCGGGTCGGGCAAACGCCGCGCGATCTCGGCGATCAGCGTCTGCGCGAGCGCTTGCTTGGCCGCGCGCGGCAGCGGCGTGCGGCCGCCGGCCTCGAACAGCACGACTTCGTTGTCGTCCCGGCCGAACGTGAGCGGGCCGAGATTGCCGATCAAGAGCGGCACTTTCTTGCGTGCGCGCTTTTCTTCCCCGTGCACGTCGAGGTCGCCGCTTTCGGCGGCGAACCCCACGCAAAACGGCGGATTCGCCATGGCCGCGACCGAAGCCAGAATGTCGGGGTTCTCGACGAAACTGAACGTCGGCATGCGGTGCTCGGCGGTTTTCTTGATCTTGTGCTCGGCGACGTGGTCGACGCGCCAGTCGGCCACCGCCGCCACGCCGATGAAGACATCGGCATCGCTCGCCTCGCGCATCACCGCGTCGTACATCTGCTGCGCGGTCTGCACGTCTTCGCGCCAGACGCCCCACGGCGTGGGCAGCGCAACGGGGCCCGCGATCAGGTGCACGTGGGCGCCGGCCTGCTGCGCCGCGCGCGCGAGCGCGAAGCCCATCTTGCCGCTCGAACGGTTCGTGATGCCGCGCACCGGGTCGAGCGGCTCGAAAGTCGGTCCTGCCGTGATCAGCAGCTTACGGCCTGCCAGCACCTTCGGCGCGAAGAACGCGACGATGGCCTCGTAGATCGCTTCCGGCTCCAGCATGCGCCCGTCACCGACCTCGCCGCAAGCCTGCGGCCCTGAGTCGGGGCCGAGCGTTTCGATGCCGTCCGCGCGCAGTTGCGCGACGTTGCGCTGCGTGGCCGGGTTGCCCCACATCTGCCGGTTCATGGCCGGCACGACCAGCAGCGGGCAGTCGCGCGCGACGCACAGCGTGGAGAGCAGGTCGTCGGCGAAACCGTGCGCGAGCTTCGCGAGGAAGTCGGTGGAGGCGGGCGCGATGACGATGGCATCCGCGTCGCGCGAGAGGTCGATGTGCGCCATGTTGTTGGGCACGCGACCGTCCCACTGGCTCGTGTAGACGGGCCGCCCCGAGAGCGCCTGCATCGTGACCGGCGTGATGAACTGCGTGGCCGCCTCGGTCATCACGATTTGCACGGTCGCGCCGGCCTTGGTCAACAGGCGCGTGAGCTCCGCGATCTTGTAGCAGGCGATGCCACCCGTCATGCCGAGCACGAGGTGGCGCCCAGCCAATTCACCGGGGTTTGCAGCGGAGGTGTTCAAGTCAGGTCTCCCCTTTCTCCGAGACACGCATTAGTGACGATCAGCGCGCGCTGCGCACGCGCCGCAATTCGTCGAACACCAGCAGGATGGCGCCAACGGTGATCGCGCTATCGGCAACGTTGAACGCCGGCCAGTGCGACGAACCCAGGTGGAAGTCGAGGAAGTCGATCACATGGCCGTACATCAGGCGGTCGAGCACGTTGCCGAGCGCGCCGCCGAGGATCAGCGCGAGCGCGGTGCAGAACAGGCGCTGCCCCGCATGGCGCTTGAGCAGGTAGCAGATCACCAGCGCCGCGACCACGCCGAGCGCCGTGAAGGCCCAGCGCTGCCAGCCGCCCGCCGCCGCGAGGAAGCTGAACGCCGCCCCCTTGTTGTAGACGAGCACGAGGTTGAAGAACGGCGTGATCACGCGGCCCTCGCCGTAGCTGAACACCTTGGAGATGGCGATCTTCGTGAGCTGGTCGGCGAGGATCACGATCACCGCGATGCCGAGCCACGGCACGAGCGTGCCGCGCGCTCCGTTCGCACCGCTCGACTTCGACTGTTTCGGCAGGGTCGTCTTGGCCATTATGCCGCGCTCCGCGCTTCGCCGTTGCCGAACAGATTGACCACGCAGCGGCCGCACAGGCCCGGGTGCTCCGCGTTCGCGCCGACGTCTTCGCGGTAGTGCCAGCAGCGCTCGCACTTGAGGTACTTCGAGGTGACGACTTCGACGCCTTCGTCGGCTTCGCTCTCCACCTTGACGATTTCGGCCGCCGAGGTGATCAGCACGAACTTGAGGTCGTCGCCGAGCGTGGCGAGTGCATCGTAGCGCGCGCCGCTGGCCAGAATGCGCACCTCGGCCTGCAGCGACGAGCCGATCTGGTTCGCCACGCGCGCCTCTTCGAGCGCCTTCGTCACGTTGCCGCGCACGTCGCGCAGCAGCGTCCACTTGGCGATCAGCTCGGGCGCCTGGGCGATGTCCGGGAACGCGTGGAACGTCTCGGTGAAGATGGTCGTGCTTTGCGGCTGGAACACCTTCCAGGCTTCCTCGGCCGTGAACGAGAGGAACGGCGCAAGGATGCGCAGCAGGCTGTGCGTGATGTGGTGCAGCGCGGTTTGCGCGGCGCGGCGCGCGGCCGAATCCGGCGCGCTCGTGTACAGGCGGTCCTTGAGCACGTCCAGATAGAAGCCGCCCAGGTCTTCCGAGCAGAACGTCTGGAGCTTGGCCACGACCGGGTGGAACTCGTAGCGGTCGTAGTGGGCCAGCACGTCGCTTTGCAGCGTGTGCGTGAGCGCGACGGCGTAGCGGTCGATTTCGAGCCACTGGTCGGCGGGCAGCGCGTGCTTCTCGAAGTCGAAGTCCGAGAGGTTCGAGAGCAGGAAGCGCAGCGTGTTGCGGATGCGGCGATAGCCTTCCGTCACGCGCTTGAGAATTTCCTCGGAGATCGCCAGCTCGCCCGAGTAGTCGGTCGAGGCAATCCACAGGCGGATGATTTCCGCGCCCAGACGGTTCGCGACCTCATGCGGATCGACGCCGTTGCCAAGCGACTTCGACATCTTGCGGCCTTCGCCGTCGACGGTGAAGCCGTGCGTGAGCAGGGCGTTGTAGGGCGGGCGGCCGTCGAGCATCGAGGCCGTCAGCAGCGACGAGTGGAACCAGCCGCGGTGCTGGTCCGAGCCTTCCAGATAGAGGTCGGCCGGGAACTGGAGCTCGTCCTTGTGCGAGCCGCGCAGCACGTGCCAGTGCGTCGTGCCCGAGTCGAACCACACGTCGAGCGTGTCGCGGTTCTTCTCGTACATGTTGGCGTCGTCGCCGATCAGCTCGCGCGGATCGAGCGTCTGCCAGGCCTCGATGCCTGCCTTCTCCACGCGCTTCGCCACTTCCTCGAGCAGCTCCAGCGTGCGCGGATGCAGTTCGCCGGTTTCCTTGTGCACGAAGAACGCCATCGGCACGCCCCATTGGCGCTGGCGCGAGAGCGTCCAGTCGGGGCGGTTTGCGATCATCGAATAGAGGCGCTGCTTGCCCCACGACGGGTAGAACGCCGTCGCCTCGATGCCTTCGAGCGCCGTCTCGCGCAGCGTCTTGCCGCCGTCCTTGGGCGTGACGTCCATGCCCGCGAACCACTGCGAGGTGGCGCGGTAGATGATGGGCGTCTTGTGGCGCCAGCAGTGCATGTAGCTGTGCAGGTACTTTTCGCTGCGCAGCAGGGTGCCGGAGGCGTCGAGCGCGTCGACGATCTTCGGGTTCGCGGCCCAGATCGTGAGGCCGCCGAACAGGGGCAGCGATTCGATGTAGCGGCCGTCGCCCATCACCGGGCTGATGATGTCGGAGTCGGCCATGCCATGCGCCTTGCACGACACGAAGTCTTCCACGCCGTAGGCGGGCGCCGAGTGCACGATGCCCGTGCCGGTGTCGGTTGTGACGTAGTCGCCCAGATAGATGGGCGAGGTGCGCTTGTAGCCCGGATGCGCCGAGGCGAGCGGGTGATTGAAACGCAGGAGCGAAAGCTTCTCGCCCTTCGTGGTGGCGATGATCTTGCCGGTCAGGCCGAAGTCCTTCATGCAGGCTTCGACGCGCTCAACGGCCAGGATCAGGAGACCGCGCTCGGTGTCGACGAGCGCGTAGTCGATCTCCGGGTGCACGTTGAGCGCCTGGTTCGACGGGATGGTCCAGGGCGTGGTGGTCCAGATCACGATGCCGCCTTCCTCGCGCGGCAGGGCGGCGAGGCCGAACGCCTTTGCCGTCTGCTCGGGCTGCGCGAACGGGAACAGCACGTCGATGGTCGGATCGGTCTTGTCCTTGTACTCGACCTCAGCCTCGGCGAGCGCCGAGCCGCAGTCGAAGCACCAGTTCACGGGCTTCAGGCCCCGGAACACGTAGCCCTTCTCGATGATCTTCGCGAGCGCGCGGATCTCGCCCGCCTCGTTCACGAAGTTCATCGTCTTGTACGGGTTGTCCCAGTCGCCGAGCACACCGAGGCGCTTGAAGCCAGCCTTTTGCGTCTCGATCTGGCCCGCGGCGTACTCGCGCGCCTTCTGCATCACTTCCTGGGCCGGCAGTGACTTGCCGAACTGCTTCTCGATCTGGATTTCGATCGGCATGCCGTGGCAGTCCCAGCCCGGCACGTAGACCGCGTCGTAGCCCGCGAGATTGCGCGCCTTGACGATCATGTCCTTCAGGATCTTGTTGACCGCGTGGCCGAGGTGGATGTCACCGTTCGCATACGGCGGGCCGTCGTGCAGGATGAACTTCTTGCGGCCCTTCGAGGCTTCGCGGATCTGCTTGTAGACGCCTTTTTCTTCCCACTCCTTGACCCATTGCGGCTCGCGCTTGGGCAGGTCGCCGCGCATCGGGAACGGGGTGTCCAGAAGATTGACGGGGTACTTCGATTCGGACTTCTGCGCGGCTTTGCCGGAGGATGCTTTCTTGTCGCTCATGGTGAGATCACGTGGAATTCGGGGGATGCTCGGCGTCAGCATTGCGGCCAGGCCGCGCAACCGTCGCCTCGGGCGCCGCACGCGGCTGTAAGTTCGCTCGCGGCGCCTGGGGGCGGGGCAACCCGCGCCGCGCACGCCAAGGGCGCGCACGCACGGGCCGCAGGTCACCTAATTCGGTCGGTGGCCGAGGTGGCGAAGCCGGTGGAGCGGCTGCCGGTTACATCGATGCCTGCGGCGGCGAACCACGCGCGGGCGTTCGTCACGTCGCGTGCAATCGCGGCGGTAAGCGTTTCGAGGTCGGCGAACTTCTCCTCGTCGCGCAACTTCTTGAGGAACTCGACGCGCACGAGCTTGCCGTAGGCGTCGCCGTGCCAGTCGAGCAAATGCACTTCGAGCAGCACGCGGCCCGAGTCGTCCACCGTCGGGCGCAGGCCGAGGCTCGCGACGCCGGGCAGCGGATGGTCGGCGATACCGTGCACCTGCACGACGAAGATGCCCTTGAGCGCCGGGCGCTTGTGGCCGATCGGCAGGTTCAGCGTGGGAAAGCCGAGATCGCGGCCGAGCTTCAGGCCGTGGGTGACGTGCCCGCTGATTTCATAGCCGCGGCCGAGCGAGGCGCGCGCCGCGTCGAGGTCGCCCGCTGCGAGCTGCGTGCGCACGGCGGAGCTGGAGATGCGCACGCCCGAGGGGTCGGCCACGGTCGCCATCTGCTCGACTTCGAAGCCGTGCTCGCGGCCCGCGGCCTGCAGCGAGGCGAAGTCGCCCGCGCGTTTCGCGCCGTAGCGGAAGTCGTCGCCGATCATCATCCAGCGCGCGTGCAGGCCGCCCACGATGATGCGCTCGACGAACGCATCGGGCGACTGGCTCGCGAACGTATGGTTGAAGTGCTCGACCACGACGCGGTCCACGCCGTTCTCGCGCAGCGCTTCGAGCTTGTCGCGCAGCATGGCGATGCGCGGCGGGGCGCTGGCCGGATTGAAGAACTCGCGCGGATGCGGCTCGAAGGTCATCACGCAGACGGGCAGACCGCGCGCGTCGGCGGCTTCGCGCACGCGCGCGAGCAATGCCTGATGCCCGCGGTGGACACCGTCGAAGTTGCCGATGGTGAGCGCGCAGGGCGCTCGGCTTTCGGCGTTGGGAAGACCGCGGAAGACTCTCACGATAGCGGAACCTGGAGGAACCTGAGGGAACCTGGAAAAGTGCGCGCGGGCCATGCGCGCCGATCGAGACCGGTTATGCGGCCACGGCCGCGACTAAACAGGAGATTATAAACGCACGCGACGACGATCGCCGCCGCGCGAGCGTCCAACGCCTTCCCCGATGATAAAATCCGCGGATGAAAAATCTCGTCATTCTGATTTCGGGGCGGGGCAGCAACATGGAGGCCATCGTGCGCGCATGCGCGAGCGAGGCCTGGCCGGCGCGCGTCGCCGCCGTGATTGCCAACCGTCCCGACGCCGCGGGCCTTGCGTTCGCGGCGTCGCACGGCATTGCCACGGCGGTCGTCGACCACCGCCAGTATCCCGATCGCGCCTCCTTTGATGCGGCGCTCGCCCAGGCGATCGACGGCCATGCGCCGGACCTCGTCGTGCTCGCCGGCTTCATGCGCGTGCTGACCGAGGGCTTCGTGCAGCATTATTCGGGTCGCATGCTCAATATTCATCCTTCGTTGCTGCCGAGCTTTCCGGGCTTGAAGACGCACGAGAAGGCGCTCGACGCGGGCTGCCGCGTGCATGGCGCCACGGTCCATTTTGTCACGCCGACGCTCGATCATGGCCCGATCGTGGCGCAGTCGGTCGTGCCGGTGCGCACGGGCGACGACGCCGCGGCGCTCGCCGCGCGCGTGCTCAAGACCGAACACGTGATTTATCCGCGTGCGGTGCGCTGGTTCGTCGAAGGGCGCCTCGCGCTCGACGGCGAGCGCGTGACGCTCACGCCACCCGAGCCCCAGTGGCTCTTCCTTGACGATATGAACGCGAACGCACAAACCGCCGGGGAGGGCGCATGAGGCTGCATGGTTTTCTGATTGGACAAACCGAGACGTTGCTGGCCGACGTCCTCAAGTTCACGGGTCCCGCCGACGCGGTGACGAGCCGTTTCTTCCGCGAGCACCCGAAGCTCGGCCATGCCGAGCGCGGCGTGATCGCCGAGGCGGTGTTCGCGGTGCTGCGCCGGCGCATGGAGTTCGCGCACCTGGCAGAGAGCGGCACCGGCAGCCCGACGCGGCGCCTCACGCTGCTCGGCCTGATGGCGACCGCTGGCCGTTCGGCCATCCGCCCGTTCGTCTCCGACGCCGAGGCCAGCTGGCTCGAGCACGTCGCGAAGATCGATCCGGCGAGCCTGCCGCAGCGTGTGCAGCTCAATTTGCCCGAGTGGATCATGAAGGCGCTGGAAACGCGCTTCGACGCCGCCGAGCTCGCTCAGCTGGCCGCCGCCTTGAATTATCCGGCGCCGCTCGACCTGCGCGCGAACCCGATCAAGGCCAATCGTGACGAACTGCTGCGCGCGCTGGCCGAGTCCGGCATCGAAGCGGGCGAGACGCCGTTCGCGCCGTTCGGCGTGCGCGTGACCGGCAAGCCCGCGCTCTCCAAGCTCGACGCGTTCAAGGACGGCTGGTTCGAGGTGCAGGACGAAGGCAGCCAGCTGCTGTGCTCGCTCGTCGCCCCGCGACGCGGCGAGATGGTGGTGGACTTCTGCGCGGGCGCGGGCGGCAAGACGCTGGCGCTTGGCGCGATGATGCGCTCGACGGGCCGCCTTTACGCCTTCGACGTGTCCGAGAAGCGCCTTGCCAAGCTCAAGCCACGCCTCGCGCGCAGCGGCCTCTCCAACGTCAATCCGGTGCTGATCGACAGCGAGCACGACGCCAAGATCAAGCGCCTGATCGGCAAGATCGACCGCGTGCTCGTGGACGCGCCGTGCTCGGGGCTCGGCACCCTGCGCCGCAACCCCGACCTCAAGTGGCGCCAGTCGCCGGAGTCGATCGCCGAGCTCGCGCCCAAGCAGCTTTCAATTCTTACGAGCGCGGCGCGCCTGCTCAAGCGTGGCGGCCGTCTCGTCTACGCGACCTGCAGCATTCTCGAAGCCGAGAACGAGGCGGTCGTGAAGCAGTTCCTCGAGGCGCATCCGGATTTCGTACTGGTGAGCGCGCGCGAGGCGCTCGCGGACCAGCGCGTGGGCCTCGACACCGGCGAGTACCTCTCGATGTGGCCGCACCGCCACGCGACGGACGGCTTCTTTGCCGCCGTGCTCGAGCGCCGCGGCGAGGCACAGCCCAAGGCGAAGAAGGCGGGCGCCGCCACGACGCCGGACGAGGCAGCCGCGGAAACCGAAGCCGCCGACGCCATTGCCCGCGCGCAGGAGTCCGAGGCCAGCGAGCCCGACGCCGCGCTGGAATAAGCGAGCGGTAGTGGGTAAAAACGCGGGGCCGTCCGGTGCAGACTGGACGGCCCCGCGTCGTATGTGCCGCCTGATGAAAATGGGGTGCGGATGCCGCAGCACGTGCCTCGGCCGCAGCGGGGCGTTCGAGCCACTTAAGGTGAGGTTAAGGCGTACCTGTCATTCTGATCGTGACGCCAGGCGGCGAAAGGCTAGATGGGGCCGGAAGGCACAGAAAAGGCTTCAGGAAGTGTGGCAAACCGTCACAAAAAGCGATCCAGAGATTGACTCGGCCGCCATTAGGGAAAAAAATCTCTATTTGTTACAAACACTTGGAACGGTTCTAGTAGAATGCCGTCCAACCCCTTCTGGTCACTTTCATTTTCTTGACATCGGCGCGGTGCTGAAAGGGCGGCGCGCTTCGTTTCACGGGTACATACCTTGTTGAATTCCCTGCTTGATTTCCTCGCCCACGGGGTGCTGCATTTCTCGTGGTGGCAGATCGTGCTGTTCGTGGCCGTGGCCACCCACATCACGATCATCGGCGTGACGGTGTATCTGCACCGCTGCCAGGCGCACCGCGCGCTCGATTTGCACCCGATCGCCAGCCACTTCTTCCGTTTCTGGCTGTGGATGACCACGGGCATGCTCACGGGCCAGTGGGCCGCCATCCACCGCAAGCACCACGCCAAGTGCGAGACCGAAGAAGATCCGCACAGCCCGCAAACGCGCGGCATCTGGAAGGTGCTGCTCGAAGGCGCCGAGCTCTATCGCGCCGAAGCGAAGAACGAAGAGACGCTGCGCCGTTTCAGCCATGGCACGCCCAACGACTGGATGGAGCGCAACGTCTACACGCGCTACCCGATCCTCGGCGTGAGCATCATGATGGTGATCGACGTCGCGCTGTTCGGCGTGGTCGGCCTGTCCGTGTGGGCCGTGCAGATGGCGTGGATCCCGTTCTGGGCCGCCGGCGTCGTGAACGGCCTTGGCCACTTCTGGGGCTATCGCAACTTCAACTCGTCGGATGCGAGCACGAACCTTCTGCCGATCGGCATCATCATCGGCGGCGAGGAGCTGCATAACAATCACCACACCTTCGCGACTTCCGCGAAGCTCTCGAACAAGTGGTACGAGTTCGACATCGGCTGGATGTACATCCGCATGATGCAGGCCGTCGGTCTCGCGAAGGTCAAGAAGGTTGCGCCCACGCCGCGCCTCACCAAGGGCAAGCTCGTGGCCGACCACGAGACGCTCCAGGCCGTGCTCTCGAACCGCTATGAAGTGATGGCGAGCTACGCGAAGGCCGTGAAGCAGGCGTATCGCCAGGAGCTCGCGCATCTGAAGGAAGTGGGCGAGCGCGAGAAGTACAAGGTCATGCGCGGCGCGCGCAAGTGGTTCGACAAGGAAGAAGCCAGCCTGAACGAGCCGCAAAAGCGCCAGTTGCCGCAGATCTTCGCGAACAGCCAGAAGCTGCGCACGTACATCGAGTTGCGCAGCGAACTCGCGGCAATCTGGGAGCGTTCGAGCGCCTCGCGCGAACAGTTGCTCACGCAGCTCCAGGATTGGTGCCATCGCGCCGAGCAAAGCGGCATCAAGGCGCTCCAGGAATTCGCGTCGCGTCTGCGTCGCTACGCCTGATTCTGCGGATTCGCAGGTTCGCGGTGGCCAATGCGCCCTGCGTGAATCTCGAAAAAATCCATTAGAATCCAGGTACGTCACAAAACCCCGCGCTGGCGGGGTTTTTCTTTTGGGGCCGCGGAAAAGCCGGTGTCATGCACCGATCTGAAGCCGTGGCGATCGGCAGGGCTGCAACTAGAGCATGGGGTCGGAGTCACGAGCGTTGCTCGAACTTTGGCCGACAGAGGAGATCATGAGTCAGGCAATCAGGAAGGTCGAATATGACCGGCCGCAGGGTGCCGTCTGCAGCGTCGGACAGGCGTGGGCGAAGGTGCCCGACGCACCCAGCGCGGCAGAGCGCGTTGCATTGAAGGAGCGCATTCGCGCGTTGCTCAAGCGCGAAAAGGCGGTGCTAGTCGCGCACTATTATGTCGATCCTGAATTGCAGGAGCTGGCGGACGAAACGGGCGGCTGCGTGGCCGATTCGCTCGAGATGGCGCGCTTTGGCCGCGATCACGAAGCGCAGACGCTCGTCGTGGCTGGCGTGCGCTTCATGGGTGAGACCGCCAAGATTCTGAGCCCGAACAAGCGCATCCTGATGCCGGACCTCGACGCGACCTGCTCGCTCGACCTCGGTTGTCCCGTCGACGAGTTCTCCGCGTTCTGCGATGCGCATCCCGATCGCACCGTGGTGGTCTACGCGAACACCAGCGCCGCCGTGAAGGCGCGCGCGGACTGGATGGTCACGTCGTCGATCGGCCTCGAGATCGTGGCCGATCTGCACGCGAAGGGCGAGAAGATCCTCTGGGCACCGGACCGCCATCTGGGCAACTACATCCAGAAGAAGACCGGCGCCGACATGCTGCTGTGGCAGGGCTCGTGCCTCGTGCACGACGAGTTCAAGGGCATCGAGCTCGATCTGCTGCGCGCCGAGTATCCCGACGCCAAGGTGCTCGTGCACCCCGAGTCGCCCGAGGCCGTGGTCGCGCTGGCGGACGTGGTCGGCTCGACCACGCAGTTGATCGACGCCGCGGTGAAGCTCGACGCGCAGCGTTTCATCGTCGCGACCGATCTCGGCATCCTGCACAAGATGCGCCTTGCCGCGCCGGGCAAGACCTTCATCGAGGCGCCCACGGCCGGCAACAGCGCGACCTGCAAGAGCTGCGCACATTGCCCGTGGATGGCCATGAACGGCCTCACGAATCTCGCCGACGTGCTCGAGCGCGGCCACAACGAGATCTTCGTCGACGCTGCGCTTGGCGAGCGGGCGCGCCTGCCGATCGACCGCATGCTCGCCTTCGCGGCCGAGCACAAGCGCCGCGTCCAGGCGAGCGGCGACCTCGCGCGCGACACGGCGTTGTTTTCGCAGGTGGGGGCGGCCTGATGACGAATTTGAAGGAAGGCGCGCGGGAGTTGCGCGCAGCGGAGGCCGTCGCGCCCGTGCTCGACGAAGTGCGTGCGCAGTATGGTGCAGCGTTCGATGCCGCGATCGCGCGCAATGTGGCGGATGCGCTCGAGGAAGACGTCGGGCCCGTCGACCAGACGGGTCGCCTCGTGCCCGCGGACGAAGTGCGCGACGCGCGCATCATCTTGCGCGAGGACGCGGTGCTGTGCGGCGTGATGTGGTTCGATGGCGTGGTCAAGCGCGTCGATCCGCGGATCGAGGTGCGCTGGCACTATCGCGAGGGCGAACGCATGGCGGCGGACACCATCGTGTGCTCGCTGCGCGGCCCGGCGCGCTCGCTGCTCACGGCCGAGCGCAACGCGATGAATTTTCTGCAGCTGCTCTCGGGCGTGGCGAGCGTGACGCGCCGCTACGTCGACATGATTGCGCATACCCAGGCGCGCATCCTCGACACGCGCAAGACGCTGCCCGGCCTGCGCCTCGCCCAGAAGTACGCGGTGCGTGTGGGCGGCGGCGCCAACCAGCGGCTCGCGCTTTACGACGGCATCCTGATCAAGGAAAACCACATCGCGGCGGCGGGCGGTGTCGGCGCGGCGATGGACGCGGCGATGGCCCTCGATGCGGGCGTGCCGATCCAGATCGAAGTCGAGACGCTCGAACAGCTCGATGTGGCGCTCGCGCATGGCGCGAAGTCGGTGCTGCTCGACAACTTCTCGTTCGAGATGATGCGCGAGGCGGTCAAGCGCACGGCGGGGCGCGCGGTGCTCGAAGTCTCGGGCGGCGTGAACTTCGACACGGTGCGCACGATTGCGGAAACGGGCGTGGACCGCGTTTCGATCGGCGCGCTGACCAAGGACGTGCGGGCCACGGACTACTCGATGCGGATCGTCTGAGCGCGCCGCGTTTCAAGCGCCGAATGAACAAAGGCCACCTCGCGAGAGGTGGCCTTTTTGCTGGGCCACGCAGGGCCGAAGGGGCCGGTGAGCCGTCGTGCCATCGCGCCCTTGTCCCGTTGCTTTACGCCACGGTGCGATTGCGCACGCGCTCCGGCGAGAGCACGCTTGGCAGCGCCTTGGGGAGCGTGCCCGGCCAGTCGCGGCTGTAGTGCAGGCCGCGGCTCTCGCGGCGCGAGCGCGCGCTCTCGACGATCAGCGACGCCACGTCGACCAGATTGCGCAGCTCCAGCAGATCGCGCGTCACGCGGAAGTTCGCGTAGTACTCGAGAATCTCGTCGCGCAGCAGTGCGAGGCGGTGTTGCGCGCGCTCGAGGCGCTTGTCCGTGCGCACGATGCCCACGTAGTTCCACATGAGGCGGCGCAGCTCGTCCCAGTTGTGCGCGACCACGACTTCCTCGTCGGAGTCGGAGACGCGGCTTTCGTCCCAGTCGGGCAGCGGGGCGTGCGCGCCCGCGCCGAAGCCTTCGGCCTCGATCGCCTCGGCGGCCGAACGGCCGATCACGAGGCATTCGAGCAGCGAGTTGCTGGCGAGCCGGTTGGCGCCATGCAGGCCCGTGTACGACGTTTCGCCGACGGCGTAGAGCCCCGCGAGGTCGGTGCGGCCGGCCAGGTCGGTCACGACGCCGCCGCAGGTGTAGTGCGCGGCGGGCACGACGGGGATCGGCTCCTTCGTGATGTCGATGCCGAACTCGCGGCAGCGCGCGAGGATCGTCGGAAAGTGCTCTTCGAGAAACGCGGCCGGCTGATGGCTGATGTCGAGATGCACGCAGTCGATGCCGTGCTTCTTGATCTCGAAGTCGATCGCGCGGGCGACGATGTCGCGTGGCGCGAGCTCCGCGCGCGCGTCGTGTGCGGGCATGAAACGCGTGCCGTCGGGCAGCCGCAGCACGCCGCCTTCGCCGCGCACGGCTTCGGAAATCAGGAACGACTTCGCGTGCGGGTGGAAGAGGCAAGTGGGGTGGAACTGGATGAACTCCATGTTCGCCACGCGGCAGCCCGCGCGCCAGGCCATGGCAATGCCGTCGCCGGTGGCCGTGTCGGGGTTGGTCGTGTAGAGGTAGACCTTGCCTGCGCCGCCCGTGGCCAGCACCGTGTGCGGCGCCTGGATCGTCACCGTGCGGTCGTTCTGCAGATCGAGCGCGTAGAGGCCATGGCAGCGGCGGCCCGGCAGGCCGAGACGATCGGACGTGATGACGTCGATCGCCTGGTGGTCTTCGAGGATCGTGATGTTCGGATGCTGACGCGCGCGCTCGAGCAGCGTCTGCACGACAGCGTGGCCGGTGGCGTCGGCGGCGTGGATGATGCGCCGGTGGCTATGGCCGCCCTCGCGCGTGAGATGGAAGCCGAGCTCGGCGGCGGCGTCCTTCGTGAACGGCACGTCCTGGCCGATCAGCCACTCGATGGCTTCGCGCCCATGCTCGACGATATAGCGCGTGGCCGCCTCGTCGCACAGGCCGCCGCCGGCGACGAGCGTGTCGTCCACATGGTTCTCCACGCTGTCGGCCGAATCGAGCACTGCGGCGATGCCGCCCTGCGCCCGGTCGCTCGCGCCCTCGGTCATCGCGCGCTTGGCGATCAGCACCACGCGGCGCGTGTCCGCGAGGTTCAGTGCGACGCTCAGTCCCGCCAGCCCGCTGCCGACGATCGCTACATCGAAATTCATGGTCCTGCCTCTCCGTCTCTCTTGTTTTGCTGCTTCGTGCCACCTGGAGCCGCGCTGCGGCGCCTTTTGCCGGTGACGTGCGCACAGGCGGCGGGTGAATCGGCAAGCATACTCCGAGAGGGGAGCGGACGAAAAGCCGCACTTGCGGCGCAAAAAGAAAAACCCCGCCAAGAGGCGGGGTTTTTCTGTCTTCGTCTGGCTCGAAACCCGATCAATTACTTGATCTTGGTTTCCTTGTACTCGACGTGCTTGCGAACAACCGGGTCGAACTTCTTGATCGACATTTTTTCCGGCATGTTGCGCTTGTTCTTGGTGGTCGTGTAGAAGTGACCCGTGCCTGCGGTCGACTCGAGCTTGATCTTGTCGCGAATACCCTTGGCCATGATTTACTCCTTAGATTTCGCCGCGTGCGCGCAGGTCTGCGAGCACGGAGTCGATGCCGTTCTTGTCGATCAGGCGCAGGCCTGCGTTCGAGATGCGCAGACGCACCCAACGGTTTTCGCTTTCAACCCAGAACCGGCGGTTTTGCAGGTTCGGGAGGAAACGGCGCTTGGTTTTGTTGTTAGCGTGGGAAACGTTGTTGCCGCTCATCGGCGCTTTCCCAGTGACTTGGCATACACGTGCCATGAGTGCACTCCTACGGAAATTCTGAGTTCGAGAGCCGCTTAAGTTTCCCAGGCGAGAAATGGCCGGAATAAGAGCGCGCTCACGTATGGATGAGAGACAACCTCGAACCCAGGCCATATTTCCCCTGGAATGCCGCGACGGGCTTCGGAACAGGGTTGGAAATAGGCAAACCGTAAGTCTAGCAGAAAAATGCCTGGAAAATCAAACCCGATTTGCAAGTGCCGTGGTGTCGGTGCATAGGCCAGGCCATTGCAAAATGGGTTCCGATGCTGATGGATCAATCGAGGCCGTGGCGGGCAAACGAAAACGTCTCCTGCGTGCCGATGATCAGATGGTCCACGAGCTGGACTTCCACGAGTGCGAGCGTTTCGCGCAGCACCCGTGTCAGGCGCCGGTCGCTCGCGCTCGGCTGGACCGCGCCCGAGGGATGATTGTGCGCGACGATCAGGCTGGCGGCATTGAGCATCAGTGCGCGCCGGACGATTTCGCGCGGATAGACCGCCATGCGCGTGAGCGAGCCGCGCGTGCTCTCTTCGGTGCGGATCAGCCGATGTCGCACGTCGAGAAAAAGGCAGACGAACACTTCATAGCCCCGTCCGCCGATCAGCAGGCGAAGATAGTCTTCCACCGCGCCGGGCGAATCGATCAGCGGCTTTTCTTCCAGTTGCTCGGCGAGCGCGCGCCGGGCGAGCTCGAGTACGGCGACGAGCGTCGAAGCCTTGGCTGGCCCGATGCCGCGCAGGCTCTCGAATTCCTCGCGCTGCGCGTCGAGCATGGCGCGCAGCGACCCGAAGTGCCCGAGCAGCGACCGCGCAACGTCGAACACGTCATAGCCCGGCAATCCCGAGCCGAGCAGGAGCGCGACCAGTTCGAGGTCGGAGAGCGCGGCCGCCCCGGATTCGAGCAGGCGTTCGCGCGGCATGACGCCGTGCCGTGCCTCGGCGCGCTCTGCGCTTGCAACGGGAGCGACTGCGACTGCTTGCGCCGCGTCGCGCGCGAGGGCGATGGGCGGCGCTTCAGCCGCCCCGGCAGCGGCGCCGTCGCGCCAAAGCGGCTTGCTACAGGCGATTTCGATCATTCGATCTCCTCGGGGCGGGCGGGGCGCGCACCATGCGCGCGGCCGCCGCCCAGCAACTATGTGGCTTACAATAGGGCTTTCCCGACCGCGCGAAGGCGGCCGGACCGGCCCCTTGAGGGCGCCTCTCGCGCGCACGCGCTGCGCTCGCGCCCAGACGAATACGAGTACCGCATGAGCATCATCGACATCTCCGAGGTGAAACCCGGTTCCCACGTCACGCTGAACTACCGGCTTTCGCTTGCCGATGGCACCGAGATCGTCAATACGTTTGTCGACCGCCCGGCTACGCTGCTGCTGGGCGTCGGGCAGCTTTCGCCGCCGTTGGAGAACATTCTGCTGGGTCTGAAAGTGGGGCACCACTCCACCTTTCAGCTAGAACCCGGCGTCGCTTTCGGCCAGCGCAATCCCGATCTGATCCAGCGCGTGTCGCTCAAGACGCTGCGCGATAACGCCATGATCGGCGAGTCGTTCAAGCCCGGCGACCTCATCGAGTTCAACGCGCCCGACGGCGGGCGCTACGCCGGCGTGCTCAAGGAGGTGAACGAGACCTCCGCGCTGTTCGATTTCAACCATCCGCTCGCAGGCCAGGCGGTTGCGTTCGAAGTGCAAATCATCGGAATCCTTTAAAGCCCATGACCACGGACACGTCCCTTCTCGCCGACACCGAAATCCTGCTCGCCCAGCCGCGCGGGTTTTGCGCCGGCGTCGACCGCGCCATCGAGATCGTCGAGCGGGCCATCCAGCTCCACGGCGCGCCTATCTATGTGCGCCACGAGATCGTCCATAACGCCTACGTCGTCGAAGACCTGCGCAAGAAAGGCGCGATCTTCATCGAGCAGCTCGATGAAGTGCCGCCCGGCAACACCGTCATCTTCAGCGCGCACGGCGTGTCCAAGGCCGTACGCGCCGACGCCGAGGCGCGCGGCCTGCGCGTCTACGACGCGACCTGTCCGCTCGTGACCAAGGTGCACGTCGAAGTGGCGAAGATGCGCGACGAGGGCCTCGACATCGTGATGATCGGCCACAAGGGACACCCGGAAGTCGAAGGCACGATGGGTCAGGCGCATGAGGGCATGTATCTGGTCGAGGACATCGCCGACGTTCAGGCGCTCGATCTGCGCGATCCGCAGCGCGTGGCCTTCGTCACGCAAACCACGCTGTCCGTGGACGATGCCGCCGAGATCATCGCCGCGCTCAAGGCGCGCTTTCCCGAGATTCGCGAGCCCAAGAAGCAGGACATCTGCTACGCCACCCAGAACCGCCAGGACGCGGTCAAGTTCATGGCGCCGCAATGCGACGTCGTGATCGTGGTGGGCAGCCCGAACAGCTCGAACTCGAACCGCCTGCGCGAAGTGGCCGAAAAGCGCGGCATCCCCGCCTATATGGTGGATGCGCCCGAGCAGATCGATCCGCGCTGGCTCGAAGGCAAGCGCCGCATCGGCCTGACGGCAGGCGCGTCGGCGCCGGAGGCACTGGCGCAGAAGATCATTCAGCGTCTGCACGAGCTTGGCGTGCGCAATGTGCGCGCGCTCGAGGGCATCGAAGAGAGCATCGCATTCCCGCTGCCGCGCGGTCTCGGGCAGCCGGCCTGAACACCGGGTCTCACCCCGGTTTCGCCGTAAAGCGCGCCAGGTGGCGCGCTTTTTTTATTCCCGCTGAAAACAAAAGTGCGCACCCTGCGCCATTAAATAGGGAAGTATCACGCGAAACGTGAGGTAAACCACGTTGCTACGGCCCGGTCGTATTAGTGTTTTCGCTATAGGGCAGGGTCGAATTTCGCGGTGTGACCCCTTTATCTGAAAGATTCGACCGCTTCCAATCCTGCGCGCATCGGTCCGGTGCGAAATCTCAATATTCACTTAAATGCATGTGGCCGGATGTTCGATGCCCGTCCCATAAGGCATAGCGCCACGCCGAAACAACACTTGATGCGAGCCATGCCAGATTTCGGTGCAACTGGTGCACGAAAATATGGCGCAACCTCGGGTGCAACCATACGCGTCCTCTTATTTCAAAAATTGGTTGCAATGCAGGAAAACCCTGTCGGTCCAACAATATTGCTGGTCGCATAATTGGAGTTACAATGCGCGCGTTCTGGGGGCCGAACGGGCTCGCGAGGCCCTACAGGCAAGCATTTCGGAAGGCGCAGGAGACCTGATTAATGCAAGTCGAGTTTGCTTTTGCCGCGTCTTCGGCGGCTGCGGTTGCAACGCGCCCAGTGTGGTTCTTCCGCAGTGCCGAAACAGGCATCAGCGCAACATCGATGATTGGCACGCATGTTGCGTATGCAGGCGGCACGAATGCGGTTTTCGTGACGGACCAAAAGGTTCTGGCCAATGCTGCCGTAAACGGTAGCGCGGCAGGGACGCAGGGTCCGTCTGCCGGCTTGCCCGAAGCCGTGCGCGGTCATGCGGTGTCTTTCGACGCCGCGGGCCACGCCTGCGCCAAGGGCAGCCCGAAAGTGGGAGTCATGACGTATGACGCACGCAAGGCGGGCCGTGAGGCCCGTCGCGCAAGCGTCGTCGCGAAAGTGACAGGTAGTTGAACCCGACGGCACCGAACCATCCGACGGTGCCGTTTTTGCATCCACTTCCGGCGAGCAGGCAGCTGCAACACAGCGGCAACGCGATCCGGACGTGGCCAACCTTTACCGGTCTTTTACTTCAGTACCCGAGAGTGTCGTTGCGGTTCCGTAAAACATCGCCCACCGGCCGATGACGAGCGCGAATCCGGTCGCACGGGCAAAGGAGCATTAAATGGATATTTTCATCCAGCAGATCCTGAACGGGCTGGTGCTTGGCAGCATCTACGCCATCATCGCGCTGGGCTACACAATGGTGTACGGGATTCTGGGCATCATCAACTTCGCGCACGGCGACGTGCTCATGGTGGGCGCGATGGTGGCGCTTTCCGCGATCAACGTGCTGCAGAATCACTTCCCGGGCCTCGGGAACATCCCCACGCTGTGCATTGCGCTCGTGATCGCCGCGATTGTGTGTGCCTTCGTCGGGTACACGATCGAAAGAGTCGCGTACCGGCCGCTGCGGCGCGCGCCACGTCTCGCGCCGCTGATCACCGCCATCGGCGTGTCGATCCTGCTGCAAACGCTCGCGATGATGATCTGGTCGCGTAACCCGCTGGCCTTCCCGCAGCTGATCTCGACCGATCCGATCAACGTGATCAAGGCGACCGACACGGGCGTAGGCGCCGTGATCTCGCCGACCGAGATCGTGATCATCGCCGTCGCGTTCATCGTGATGGCGGGCCTCTTGCTCCTCGTGCACAAGACCAAGCTCGGCCGCGCCATGCGCGCCATCGCCGAGAATCCGAACAATGCGAGCCTGATGGGCGTGAACCCGAACTTCGTGATCTCGGCCACCTTCATGATCGGCTCGGCGCTTGCCGCGCTGGCCGGCGTGATGATCGCCTCCGAATACGGCAACGCGCACTTCTACATGGGCTTCATTCCCGGCATGAAGGCGTTCACCGCGGCGGTGCTGGGCGGTATCGGCAACCTGGGCGGCGCCATGGTGGGCGGCGTGCTGCTCGGCCTGATCGAGCAGCTCGGTGCGGGCTACATCGGCGGTCTCACCGGCGGTGTGTTCGGCAGTAACTATCAGGACGTGTTTGCGTTCATCGTGCTGATCATCGTGCTCGTGTTCCGTCCGTCGGGGCTGCTGGGCGAACGTGTTGCGGACCGTGCATAAGAGGGGGTAGCACAACATGACTTCTATTCAACCGATCGAGCCGTCGACGACGCTGATCCCCGAGAAGAACACGACCAGGACCCTCACGGTCGGGATCGTGACGGCCATCGTCGTGGCCGCGCTGCCCTTCGTGGTCGGCGCCGCGGGCGGCAACTACTGGGTCCGCGTGCTGGACTTCGCGATGCTCTACGTGATGCTCGCGCTGGGCCTGAACGTCGTGGTGGGCTTCGCTGGCCTGCTGGACTTGGGCTACATCGCGTTCTATGCGGTGGGCGCCTACGTTGCCGCGCTGCTGACCTCGCCCCACCTCACGACCCAGTTCGAGTGGATCGCGCACATGTTCCCGAACGGCCTGCATACGCCGTACTGGATCGTCGTGCCGTGCGCGATGGGGCTCGCCGCGTTTGCGGGTATCGTGCTCGGCGCGCCGACGCTGCGTCTGCGTGGCGACTATCTCGCGATCGTGACCCTCGGCTTCGGGGAAATCGTTCGTATCTTCATGAACAACCTCGACCGTCCGGTGAACATCACCAACGGGCCGCAGGGCATCACGGGCGTGGCGCCGCTGCATGTCGCGGGCATGGACCTCTCGCAGCCGCATACGATCTTCGGTTTCACGTTCACCGCGGTGTACTGCTACTACTACGTGTTCGTGCTCTGCGCGCTGCTCGTGATCTGGGTGTGTACGCGTTTGCAGCACTCGCGCATCGGCCGTGCATGGGCCGCGATCCGCGAAGACGAAATCGCCGCCAAGGCCATGGGCATCAACACCCGTAACGTGAAGCTGCTCGCGTTCGCGATGGGCGCGTCGTTCGGCGGCCTCTCGGGCGCGATGTTCGGTGCGTTCCAGGGTTTCGTTTCGCCGGAGTCGTTCACGTTCTGGGAATCGGTCGTGGTGCTCGCCTGCGTGGTGCTCGGCGGCATGGGCCACATTCCGGGCGTGATTCTCGGCGCGGTACTGCTGTCGATCTTCCCCGAGTTCCTGCGCTCGACCATGGGGCCGCTGCAGCACGCGCTGTTCGGCCACCAGATCATCGATACCGAAGTCATTCGCCAGCTGCTCTACGGTCTCGCGATGGTCGTCATCATGCTCTACCGCTCGGAAGGTCTCTGGCCCGCGCCGAAGCACGAGGACAAGATCGCGAAGATTGCGAAGCGTACGAGCAAGAAGCCGGTGCGCGCCTAAACGACAGGACGGGAGATACAGCATATGAGCAACAACCAGATCCGCCTGTCCGTGAAGGGCGTGAACAAACGCTTCGGCGGCCTGCAGGCACTCTCCGATGTGGGCCTGCAGATCGAAGCCGGCACGATCTACGGCCTGATCGGCCCGAACGGTGCGGGCAAGACGACGTTCTTCAACGTGATCACGGGCCTCTACACGCCGGACTCGGGTGAGTTCCGGCTCGACGGCGACACCTACACGCCCACCGCCGTCTATCAGGTGGCGAAGGCGGGCATCGCCCGCACGTTCCAGAACATTCGCCTGTTCGGCGGCATGACCGCGCTGGAAAACGTGATGGTGGGCCGCCACGTGCGCACGAAGCACGGCCTGCTGGGCGCGGTGTTCCAGACGCCGGCCGAGCGCAAGGAAGAGCGCGAGATCAAGGAGCGCGCGCTCGAACTGCTCGAATACGTGGGCATTTCGCAGTACGCCGACTACACGTCGCGCAACCTCTCGTACGGCCACCAGCGCCGTCTGGAAATTGCGCGCGCGCTCGCGACCGATCCGAAGCTGCTCGCGCTCGACGAGCCGGCGGCCGGCATGAACGCGACCGAGAAGGTCGAACTCACGCGCCTGCTCGACAAGATCCGCGCCGATGGCAAGACCATCCTGCTGATCGAGCACGACGTGAAACTGGTGATGGGCCTGTGCAACCGCATGACAGTGCTCGACTATGGGAAGGTGATTGCCGAAGGCCTGCCGCACGACGTGCAGAAGGACCCGAAGGTGATCGAGGCATATCTGGGCGCGGGAGTTCACTGATGGCTACACCGGTTCTGAAAATCAAGGGCCTGCAGGTCAACTACGGCGGCATTCAGGCGGTCAAGGGCGTGGACATGGAGGTCCAGCAGGGCGAGCTCGTCACGCTGATCGGCGCGAACGGCGCGGGCAAGACCACCACCATGAAGGCGATCACGGGCCTGAAGCCCTACTCGGCAGGCGACATCGAGTACATGGGCCAGTCGATCAAGGGCGTGCCGGCGCACGAGCTGCTCAAGCGCGGTCTGGCGATGGTGCCGGAAGGCCGTGGCATCTTCGCGCGCATGTCGATTGTCGAGAACATGCAGATGGGCGCGTACCTGCGCAACGACACGGACGGCATCAAGAAGGACGTCGATCGCATGTTCGGCTTCTTCCCGCGCCTGAAGGAGCGCGCGGCGCAGCTCGCGGGCACGCTCTCGGGCGGCGAGCAGCAGATGCTGGCGATGGCGCGCGCGATCCTCAGCAAGCCGAAGCTTCTGTTGCTCGATGAGCCGTCGATGGGTCTCTCGCCGATCATGGTTGAGAAGATCTTCGAGGTGGTGCGCACGATCTCGTCGGAGGGCATCACGGTGCTGCTCGTCGAGCAGAACGCGCGTCTTGCGCTGCAGGCGGCGAATCGCGGCTACGTGATGGACTCGGGTCTCGTGACGATGGAAGGCGACGCGAAGAAGATGCTCGACGATCCGAAGGTGCGCGCGGCGTATCTGGGTGAATGAGTGGTAGCGGTCTTCGTGACCGCGAAAGAACGAAAGCCGCATGGACCTGAGGTCCATGCGGCTTTTTTCATGGTACGGCGAGTAGAGCGCCGGTAGCTACGCGCTTGCTTCGGATTCCTGCATGCCGAGCCGCTTGCCGAGGCTCACGACCGCATCGGCGCGATAGCCGAGCGCGTCGTAGAACGCGAGCACGTCGGGCTTGCTGCTGAGCACCTGGAGATTGAGCTTCGGGCACCCGATTGCGGCGAGCGCATGCTCCGCATGGCGCACGAGCCGCGTGCCGATGCCGAGCCGCCGCGCATCCTCCGCCACGGCGAGCGAATAGAGCCAGCCGCGATGGCCGTCGTAACCCGCCATCACCGTGCCGACGACCGCGCCGCCTTCGCTATCCTCGCCGCGCACCGCCACGAAGAACAATTCGGGCTGCGTACCGAGTTTGTTCGCGATCGACAGGCGCGGATCGCGGTGCGGCCGGCCGGTGTCCCCATATTCGGGAAACGCGTCCAGCCACAACGCGAGCACGGCGTCGGTATCGGCCACAGTGAAGGTGCGGATCGAAATGGACATGGGGCGCCTTGTTGCCTGCTTACAGCGAATCGAGCACCGTACGCAGCATCGCCATCATCTGGTCGATCTCGTCGTTCGTCACGTTGAGCGCGGGCATGAAGCGCAGCAGATTCGGGCGCGCCGCGTTCAGCAGCAGGCCGTCCGGTTGCATGAGACGCGCCTTCTCGACGATCTCGGGGCCGATGTCCTTGCCGAGCAGCAGCGCGCGCAGGAGACCTTCGCCGCGCTCGCCCTGGAAGCCGCGCTCCGCGGACAGTTCCAGCAGCTTCTCGCGCAGATACTCGCCGCGCGCACGCACGCCTTCGAGGAAGCCCGGCGCGACCAGTTGCGAGATCACCGAATGCCCCACGGCCGTCATCAGCGGGTTGCCGTTGTAGGTGCCGCCCTGATCGCCCGCTTCGAACACCGTGATTTCCTTCTTTGCGAGCAGTGCCGCGAGCGGCACGCCGCCGCCGATGCCCTTGCCGAGCGTCATGATGTCCGGCTCGATGCCCGAGAGCTCGTAGGCGAAGAGGGTGCCCGCGCGGCCGCAGCCGCTCTGCACCTCATCGGCGATCAGCAGGATGCCGTGCTTTTTCGTAAGCGCGCGCAGTTGCTGCATGAATTCGCGCGTGGCGGGAATCACGCCGCCTTCGCCCTGGATCGGCTCGAGCATCACGGCGACGGTCTTGCCCGTGATGAGCTTCTCGACCGAGGCGATGTCGTTGAGATCGGCCTTCGGGAAGCCCGGCACCTGCGGCGCGTAGATCGTGTCCCAGCCCGGCTTGCCGCTTGCCGACATCGTCGCGAGCGTGCGGCCGTGGAAGCTGTGGTCGAACGTGATGATCTCGTAGGCGCCGTCGCGGTGCTTCTTGCCCCACTTGCGCGCGAGCTTGATCGCGCCTTCGTTGGCTTCCGCGCCGCTGTTGGCGAAGAACACCTTGTCGAAGCAGCTGTGCTCGGTGAGGAGGCCGGCGAGCTTCGCCATCGGCTCGTTATAGAAAGCGGGCGACGGGTTGATCAGCAGGCGCGACTGCTTTTCGATCGCCTCGATCATGCCTTCGTTGCAATGCCCGAGGCTGTTGACGGCCCAGCCCTGGATGAAGTCCAGATATCGCTTGCCTTCGTTGTCGTAGAGCCACGACCCCTTGCCATGCGTGAAAACGATTTCGGGCCGGTTGGTGATGTACATCAGCGACTCGATCGGGTACTCGGAAAAATTCATGGCAACGGGCTCCGCGCTGGGACTGCAATAAGGGTGGGAAAGAAGCCGTCAAAACCGGCAGACAAACAAAAAGCCACGGACTGGCCGTGGCTTTCGTGATTCGAACTACATGTGCGTTGGGGGTTCAACCCACTTGCAACGCGCGTCCGCGACCGAGCCAGGCCCTAAAGATGGGGCAGGCGTCGACGTCGGAGAGCGGACAGGATGCAGTTCATGGGCGCAAGAATACGACAAGGGCGGCGGCGCTGTAAACCGTCAATGTGCCGATTTGCTTCGATCAGCCGAAGAAATTTTCGTGACGGCGCGCCAGCATGCTTACCGGGGTGCGCCACTACGCGCGCAAATGCGTAAAGGCATTGCGCGCGCAACGGGTGCGCGGCAGGGGCACACGGCGCCTGCCAGTGCGCCGCTCAGACGGGGTTCGCGAGGTCCGCGGCGCTCGTGAACGAGTCCGCGTAGAACTCGTCTTCGGGCAGTCCATGATGCTGCGAGAAGTCGCGCTGCGCCGACTCCACCATCACCGGCGCACCGCACGCGTAGACCTGATAGGCGGAGAGATCGGGCAAATCCTCGATCACGGCGCGGTGCACGAAGCCCGTGCGGCCGGTCCAGTTGTCGTCGGCGGCGGGCTCGGAGAGCACCGGCACGAAGCGGAAGTTCGGGATGTCCTTCGCCCACTGCTCGGCGAGATCCAGTAGATACAGGTCCTTCTTCTGACGTGCGCCCCAGTAGAGCGTCATCGGGCGGTTCAGATTTTTGTGGACCGCGTGCTCGACGATCGCCTTGAGCGGCGCGAAGCCGGTGCCCGAGGCGAGCAGCACGATGGGCTTTTCGGAATCCTCGCGCAGGAAGAAGGTGCCGAGCGGCGCCTCGAAGCGCAGGATGTCGCGCTCCTTCATCTGCGAGAAGACGTGGTCGGTGAACTTGCCGCCCGGCATATGGCGGATGTGCAGCTCGAGCGGGCCTTCCTCGTGCGGCGCGGTGGCCATCGAGTAGCTGCGGCGCGTGCCGTCCTTGAGGATGAACTCGAGGTATTGGCCCGCGAGGTACTGCAGACGTTCGTTGGCGGGCAGTTGCAGCTTCAGGACGACGACGTCGTCGGCTTTGCGCTCGATCGCGGCGATGCGGGTCGGCAGCTTGCGCACCTGGACGTCACCGACGCCCGCCACTTCGCGGATATCGATTTCGAGGTCGGTCTGCGCCGTCGCGCAGCAGAAGAGCGCCATGCCGCGTGTTTTCTCGTCGTTCGAGAGCGCCGAAGCGGCGTGCGCGCGCTGCTCGACTTCGCCGCTGCAGACCGTGCCCTTGCACGAGCCGCAGGCGCCGTTCTTGCAGCCGTACGGCAGGCCGACGCCCTGGCGCAGGGCCGCGTTGAGGATGGGTTCGTCGGGTTCGACCTGGAACTGCCGGCCGCTTTGCTTGAGCGTTACGTTGAAGACCATATTCGAGAAGGCTTGAGTCTGAAATCCGGGAGATTGAGCTGGGTTGCGGCTCGTTTCGCCGATGTTCGGCGTGCTTGAGCCTGTCTGAGCGTGTTTCGGCCTGCTCGGGCCGTCGCCGCACGACGCCGGCGGCTAAAATGGGTCCACCATGATTGCCACACGAACCTTGCGCCGTGCGCGCATCCTCATTGTCGGTTGCGGCGACGTCGGTTTGCGCTGCGTCGCCCAGTTGCAGGCGCGGCGCAGCCGACCGCGTATCTTCGCGCTCACGCGCCGCCCGGAGCAGACCGGGACGCTGCGCGCCGCGGGCGCGGTGCCGGTCGCCGGCGACCTCGACGTGCGGGCACGCCTTGCGCGCCTGACCGGGCTCGCGAGCGTCGTGCTCCACCTCGCGCCACCCGCCAAAGACGGCGACGACGACCTGCGCACACGCAGGCTGATTGCGGCGCTCAAGACGCGTCGGCGCCCGGCGGCGCGGCCTGCCCAAAGCGGGGCATCGCGCCGCGCGGTGAGAGGCGCGTCAGCGTTTGCGCCAAGGCCGGCAAAACCGTCGACATCGACGCGTACAGTGCGTCCGAAATCGCCCTCTATTGTACCCGAGCGCACCCGCCGCGCCGCCCATGGCCACCCCGCGCGACCCACGCTCGTCTACGCGAGCACCACGGGCGTCTACGGCGACTGCGGCGGTGCACGCATCGACGAAACCCGCCCGGCGCGGCCTGCCAACGCGCGCGCGAAACGGCGCGTGGCGGCCGAGCGGCAGTTGCGGCGCGCAACGGCGCGCGGCGCGCTCAAGGCAACGATCGCCCGCATTCCCGGCATCTACGCCGGCAACCGTCTGCCACTCGCACGGCTCGAGAAACGCACACCGGCGCTGCTCGAGCAGGACGACGTCTACACGAGCCACATCCACGCCGACGATCTCGCGGCCATCCTGCTGCGTCTTGCCACGCACGGACGCCCGGCGCGCGTCATTCACGCCAGCGACGATAGCGAACTGAAGATGGGGGACTATTTCGACCGCGTGGCGGACGCGTTCGGCCTCGCGCGCCCACCGCGCATCAGCCGCGCAGAGGCGGAGCACGAACTCGATCCGACGCTGCTATCGTTCATGCGGGAATCGCGCAGGCTCGCCAACGCGCGGCTCAAGCGCGAACTGCGCGTGCGCCTGCGCTATCCCGATGTGGATGCTTTTTTGCGCACGCTGCCGCCGCACCCGTGAGCTCGGGCCGGCGGCGCGGCGCAAGCGTGCCGTTCACGTGATTGCCGGCAGCGCTTCGAGCAAGAGGAAGCAGAACAGGGCCCCGATGAGCGCCCCGATCAGATTCGGATGGTATTGATGCCGCAGATGCATCGACGCCAGCAAGCCGCCAATCAGAATCGCCCCCAGCGCCATGAATGCCATCAACACGAAAGAGATTTCGAATGAGCCGTTGATGATCATGATGCCCCTCCTTGCAACTTGTAATCGTTGTTGAGTCGAGTATAGGGCGGAACGTCTGGAAGGGCATGCTGCGGCGCGGCGCAATGAGGGGCGAAGCTGCGCGCGTGAGTGGGCGAACGCACGAAGGGCAGGCCGTGCGCGGCGTGCGCCGTGGTTTACCCCGGGTTGCGCAGCGCGTCGAGCGCGGCCGCATCGAGCCATTTCCATGCACCCGGGGCCAGATCCTCAGGCAGCGCGAAGCCGCCGATGCGCTCGCGATGCAGCGCTTCCACGCGGTTGCCCGCGGCGGCAACCATGCGCTTGACCTGGTGGTACTTGCCTTCGAGCACGCTCAATTCGAGCTCGTGCTCCCCGCGCGCATGCGCGGCAACGGCGGCGCTGGGTTCGCGCTCGCCGTGCAGCAGGACGCCTTCGCGCAGCGCCTGCAACTGCGTCTCGTCGAGCGGATGGCGCGTGGTGGCCACGTAGACCTTGGGCACCTTGCGTTTGGGCGAGGTGAAGGCGTGCACGAACTGGCCGTCGTCGGAGAGCAGCAGCAGGCCGGTCGTGTCCTGATCGAGACGTCCCACGCACTGCACGTTGCGCGCGGCGAACTGCGGCGGCAACAGGTGAAACACGCTCAGATGATGCTGCGGGTCGCGCGAGCACTCGTAGCCCGCGGGCTTGTTCAGCGCGAGGTAGGCGTGGGTGTGGAACGGCCAGGGCGAGCCGTCGACGCTGAACACGAGGCCTGCGGTATCGAAGGTGGCGAGCGGATCAGCGCAGGGCTGGCCCGCGACGGCCACACGCGCGTCGAGGATCAGGCCGCGGCACTGGCGGCGCGTGCCGAAGCCCTGGGAGAAGAGAATGCTTTCGAGGTTCATGGCGGGACGCCAGCGGCTACAAACCGCAGCATTTTAGCGAACGCCAGCGTGCCACCCGCGCACATGCCCGAATCGAATCCGTTTTTCCACGCGTGATGCCGCGATGACGCATGAGGTGCCGTTCTTTGGGCGTTCCGGTTGAGACACTTCACGGCGTGTCTCGCGCGGATGGCGTAACGTATCGCAACGCACCGGCCGACGCGTGAATCGCGCGCCGCACCTGACAGTTCACGAGGAGAACGGCATGGCGAAGACGATCGCGGATTATTTGGCGAAGACGCTCGAAGCAGTGGGCGTCGAGCGTATCTGGGGCGTGACCGGCGACAGTTTGAACGGGCTCTCGGCGAGCTTGCGCAAGCTCGGCACGATCCGCTGGATGCATACGCGGCACGAGGAAGTCGCCGCGTTCGCGGCGGGCGCGGAAGCCGCTGCGACCGGCCGGCTTGCGGTATGCGCGGGCAGCTGCGGCCCTGGCAACCTTCACCTCATCAACGGGCTGTACGACTGCCATCGCAATCACGCACCGGTGCTGGCCATTGCCGCACATATCCCGTCGACGGAAATCGGCCTCGGCTACTTTCAGGAAACCCACCCGACCGAGCTCTTTCGCGAATGCGCCCATTACGTGGAGCTCGTGACGAACGCCTCGCAGTTTCCGCGCGTGCTCGCCACGGCGCTGCGCACCGCCATCGACCAGAAGGGCGTGGCCGTGATCGTCCTGCCCGGTGACGTGGCGCTGCTCGACGGCCCGGAGGAAGAGCCTGTCTGGGCGCAGCATGCGCGGCCCGCGACGCTGCCGGCTTCCGCGGATCTCGACCGGCTGGCGGACCTGCTCAACCGTTCGGAGGCCGTCACGCTGCTGTGCGGCAGCGGCTGCAAGGGCGCGCACGACGAAGTGGTGGCGTTCGCCGACGCCCTCGGTGCGCCGACCGTGCACGCGTTGCGCGGCAAGCAATATGTCGAATGGGATAACCCGTATGACGTGGGCATGACGGGGCTGATCGGCTTCAGCTCCGGCTATCACGCCATGATGTCGTGCGACACGCTCGTGATGCTCGGCACTGACTTTCCCTATCGCAACTTCTATCCCGAGCACGCGAACATCGTGCAGATCGACCGCAACGCGGCGGCGCTGGGCAAGCGCGCGCCGCTCACGCTCGGGCTGATCGGCGACGTGCGCGAGACTTTGCGCACGCTGACGCCACGGCTCACGCGCAAGACCAATCGCCATTTCATTGAACGCGCGCGCGAGCACTACGCAACTGCGCGCAAGGGACTCGACGACCTTGCGCGCCCGGCGCCCGCGGGCAAGCCGCTGCATCCGCAATACGTGACCTCGCGTGTCGACGCGCTTGCCGCCGACGACGCGATCTTCGCCGTCGATGTCGGCACGCCGACCCTCTGGGCCGCGCGCTATCTGACGATGAACGGACGCCGCCGCCTGCACGGCTCGTTCAACCACGGCTCGATGGCGAACGCGATGCCGCAGGCGCTGGGCGCGCAGGCTGCGCATGCCGGGCGCCAGGTGATCTCGCTGTCGGGCGACGGCGGCCTTTCGATGCTGCTCGGCGACATTCTCACGGCGCGCCAGCTCGATTTGCCGATCAAGATCGTCGTCCTGAACAATGGATCACTGGGCTTTGTCGCGATGGAGATGAAGGCGGGCGGCTACGTGGAAACGGGCACCGATCTCGTGGCGACCAATTTCGCCGATATCGCGAAAGGGGCGGGCCTCTTCAGCGTGCGCGTGGAGACTTCGGAAGCGCTCGACGACGCATTGCGCGAGGCGTTCGCGCATGACGGCCCGGCGCTCGTGGACGTGGTGACGACCAAGCATGAGCTGGCGATGCCGCCGAAGCTGCAGTGGGCACAGGCGAAGGGGTTCAGCCTCTATATGCTGCGGGCGGTGTTGAGCGGGCGAGGGGACGAGGTGGTGGAGCTGGCGCAAACCAACTTGCGCTGATTCGCTGTGGCCGGCCTGCAGGGATTGTGCGCCGGCAACAAAAAACCCGCGAAGCGTTGTGCTGTCGCGGGTTTCTGTCCTTCACCGGTGCTTGCCGGAATATTCTTTGGTCGGGATGCCGTGATGATTCTATCGATCCATCCCTATATGATCAGAGTCTTGTTTTTGATCCATTCGGTGTCAAATTGCTACTGTGCGGAGCCGCACGGAGCCAGTTGTGACACACTGCAACAGTCCTGTTGGCCTACGTACAGCTAGCTAAACTTCTGTGTAAAATTGCCGGAAAACCACTACTAACCCCAATGGAGAGCGCGACATGAAGCAAGTGCATGTGACGGCCTTCTGGGATGCGGAAGCAAGTGTCTGGGTCGCTGAAAGCGAAGATGTCCCTGGTCTCGTCACCGAGGCTGAGGACATGGATTCCCTGATGAAAAAACTTGAGGTTCTTATCCCCGAATTGCTTGACGAAAATGGCTACCCCGATGGAGACGAGGTGCCGTTTGAGCTTAATGCAAAGATCACGGGAACCGCGCATCGGATGGCCGCTTGAATGTCCGACTTTACGCCGGAAGTGAAGAAAATCCTCGAAGCTTACGGATGCCGGTTCAAACGTCACGGCAAAGGGGATCACGACATCTGGTACAACCCACGTACTGGAAGGTCATTTCCGGTTGATGCCCACATTAAATCCCGCCACACGGCGAACGGCATCATGAAGCAAGCAGACATCGATCACAAATTCTAAGCCCCGCCCCGTGCGGGGTTTTTCACTTGTGGGGAGGCGACTCAAGGGTCTTCGTGGTTTGGCAGGGGCGTCGCTTGTCACAAGAGTGGAATACGTTGCAGCACGCGGCTAACGCCGGGCCTCGTCAATCTGCTCGATGCGAGGCAGGCCGCACTTCTTTAGGCGCGACGTGCCGGCCGCAAGGCGGCCTTCGGTATGGAACTGGACCACAAGGCGGGCAATACTCAGTTCACTCTTGGTATCGAGCGCCAGATAAGTTCCGCCGGCCTACTTGAAGACCATACCGTAGCGCAGAAACAGGTGCCTCTGCGCCGGCCGCATGGCACTGCATGCGCGCCGAAAGCGCGCGGGCGCGCGTCGCCGGCGGTGCCTGCCACGGAGGGGCTGGAAATCTGGGGGAATGCTCTCTACGCCGTCAAACACAGACGGCTGGCGGCGCGCCGCGGCCTCTGCTCGAGCGAGGCGCGCATCGAGTGTGGCCGACTGGATCGCGAAATATCGGGCAAGCGCATTGGTGTCGCTGTCGAACTGGCCGAACACGTGGTAGTAGGCGACCGCCTCGGAGAACTGGCCGTGGATTACTTGCGTGAATTCAGCGGCGTCTTCCTCGAGCTCCATCGCAATCTCTGGCTCGTAGTTCCTCGGGCCTGCGAGGTGGGCGGAAACGGCACTCCCGCTGAAGTTGCCATCGTCGTCTCGCGCCTCTTGATCGAGCCGGACAGCAAAGCGCATGGCGCGATTAACGAAGCGGCCAAAGAGTTTGTGCAACTGCGCCACAATGGTCTCTTGCAGATCTATGTCTTCGGGCTCGACTTCTCCACCGCGATCCGCCTTGATCTCTTCGGCGATGATCCACGCTTCGCTCTTCAGGTCATCGACCGAATGCTCACCTTGAGTAAGGCTGGCGATGTGTCGCAGATGCTTGAGCATCGGGGCGATGAGCCTATCGAAAAAGGTTGCGTCGTTCTGCTGGGCCATGGCATCGCCTTTCGACAGAGGGGGCTGTACGACCGGCAGTCTATTCCGGTGCCATGGCATTTGATGTGCGACGTTCGAGCGCGCCAGCGTCGCTGGCCGCTCCATCGGTACCCGACTCGCAGGCGCCCCTCGCGACTTGTGCATCAGCGAAGCCTGTACGTGGCCTGCAGGACGATCCAGAGTCGACGCCCTTACCGCAATCGCAAACCGGAAGTTGGGCGCTCGTTGCGCCTCGGCTACTGCTCTCGACGACAGTATCAGGCAGCCCCTCGTTAATCGGATTCGCGCAATGAACGGCTATGTTGGCGAAAGTTGGCGAAATCGGAATGCGGGACGCAATTGAGCGCCGACGATTCTTTTTCCACATTGCTTTCCCGGTATGTACCACCAGGGTCCCGCAGGCCCAGAAAGCAAAAAGCCCGATCAGAGTAGATCGGGCTTAAGTGCTTGAATTTGTTGCTGGTGCTCGGGCCGGAATGAAAAAAATCATGCTATCTCAATACTGGCGGGGCTATATCGCGTTTTAAGTTTTGAGATACCACCAAAAATACCACCGGGCAGGACAGGCTACCCCGCTTCAGGGCGCTATCGTCGTCACTTGTCGGATGCTTTCCCAAGGATTCTCGTCGAGCGCCATCGACGCGATGCACGGTGATCCACGTCACTTCTTTCGCCAGTCACCGAGCCAGCCGCCTTGTTTTCGCTCATCCCTAGCGGGTGGGTGCTGCCTCTCCGCTTCTGCCTGTTGTCGTCGCTCGGTCGCGTTTGTGTCCGTAAAACTACTCGGTCGGGTTGAGTTCTCCCAAACCGGCAGTTTCTGCCGCTCAACCTCGGCCTGCGCACGGTTCAAGTCGGTTCGGCTCCGGGCTCCACGCTGCAGCAACAACAGTTCCAGCAGCATCCCTTGCGCCACCGGATCGCCGGCGCCCGCCGCGGTCGGGGTCTCGGGTTTCGCTAAGGTCTCCCGTATTTCCTCGCCTGTCTGGGCCTGCCTGTTGCCTAGAACGTGAACCGTTTCTATCAACTCCTCTACTCGGGCCTGGAGGTTCAGCATCCCATCCGACTGGCCATCGAACAGGACGGCGCGGACGTATTTCGAGATGTCGCCGCCCGATCTGACTTCAAGCTCGGCCCGCTCTGCGACGGTGCATCGGACTGTGAATCGTGTGTGGTTGGTCATAGTGTGACAAGTGTTGCAGACATTGTGTGCCAGTTTTCAGCCAATCAAACCCATGTCCGACAGGCATTTCATGATTTTGCGTCGGACGCTTGTCGGACGCAAATTATCGGCATTTTTTAGATCGAAATCGCGGGAACCCTTGCTGGGCAGTGGTTTTCCGGGTTTTGCATGTGCCGAAGGCACTTGCGTACTGTGTATGGCTCGTTAAGGGCAGTGATCGACCAGAAAAACAGTGAGGTGCCGGGACAGTTACGGGCAGATTGCGTGGTCAGAAACACGTTTCGACTCGTTGCCCAACACCTTTCCTGTCTTCGGCTCTGAGGGACGACCTATGCCTTTTGCATGCGACGCCCGACGACGATCGTCTATGCTCGGCGTCGGGCTCTGTGCGGCCAAATTCGGACGTCCATTTACACCATCTACCGACCGTCCGAGTGTCAGCTTTGACCTCGGGTACGGTCGGTACGGGATTAGCTACGAACTGGGTAGTGCGTTCGCCTGCGCCGTTCCACTACTGCGAAATGCGCTTGACGTCGTCAGGCTTCCAGGTCTGGTTGAAGAAAGCCTCCTTGGGGCTATACAGGCGCAGGATGATGAAATAGCCCTTGTTTGGCACGGTCTGCACCCAGTTTGCTTCCTTCCCGGCCGGCGCCTTCGGTCCAAAGTAGAGGTCATAGGAGCCGTCCGCATTCGGCGCTGGCTTGTCCATCGAATTCAGGGATGGCAGTGGCTGACCGTTGTCCAGGCCGGATCCCGTGATCGGGTCGTAGACCGTCACTGACCAGAAGTTGGCCGCAGGGATATTGGGCGGCAGATGGAGTTGATACGTCGAGCCGCCCTGCAGCAAGTTGCCGTCCGAGTCGCGCCATGTCGACGGATACTTGGCGCCCTTCTCGACCATATCGACGACCATTCCAGGACTTGCAGCGTAGGCCGTTGTGAAATAGGCGTCGCGCTGAATCAGGTTCGTGAAGGTGCCGCTCGCCTGGAATTGCGGATTCTGTCCCGCGAAAACATTTTCCCACTGCCGGTCGGGATAGTATTTCCCGCCCGGCTGGGTGCTCAGAGCGTCCCAGATCTCCGTCTTGCTCATCTTGAACGCCGTTTTGGCGGCCTTATCCAGAAGCTCTCGCTGTCGCGCAGTCGGCTGGAAAGGTTGGCCCTTCTGAATGCCGATCGCCGCCATCATGCCGCGCCAATCCATGTCCGCGGGGTCGACGGTCTCCTGCTCGACAAAACGCGCGAGCATGTCGAAGTAGGCGCCGTCGTGGGGAAACAGCATGTTCGCCGGATCGGTCGAGCCGTTGGGGAATTGCATCGGCACTGCGGACTCACGTTTGCCGTACGGATAGATGTGCGTAGCGGCGACCAGGTCGTTCGCGGGCTTCAGATCCTTCGGGTCGGTGAAGAAGACCCGGAAGAAGACGAGCACGTTGTTGGTACGCGACCGGTAGACGTAGTAACCCTTCGGCGTCGGGCGATCGTAGTTCCACGGCACGATCAGATACTTGCCGCCTTTCCCGGCATCGGGACCGACAAAGCCAAAATCGCCGCTATACGCCTTCCCGCCAATGGTGGGGCCGGTAAGCGGGCGCTGGAAAAAGTCATCCAGTATCCCCTGCGTCTTGGGAGGGACGTCGACGACGATCGGTCCGTCCTTGGCCAGGTTCACGTAGCCCATCGCATACAGGCAATCGGAATTCGGTGTGGTCACCTTCGTCTTTGCGTTCAGCCGCTGCTTCCAGACCGGCAACACGTTATAGCCCGCGCCATAGGTCTTCTCCGAGCCCTCCTTCATGGCGAACAGGTTCACGGCCGGCAGCGACCACAGGTAGACCTGTACGGCGCGTTGGAAATACAACTCTTCGCTGAGCGCTTTGGCGGAATCCGCCGTAGGAAAATCACCCGCGAACGGCGCATTGGCCAGCGCGTCGCGGCTCGACTCCAGCGTCTGTGCAAGTGTGTTCTGTGCCGATGCGTGGCCAGCGTAGGCCGCCGTGCCCGAAATGAGGAGCGCAATGGCGCAGCGCAAGAGACGCGCCGATCGGTTCAGTTTGTTCGGATTCATTCGTTTGCCTCATCGAAGCGAAGGATGCTGCGCAGTTGTCGCCATGCGGGTTGTTGAAAATGGCGCAACCGCTAGATCCTCACCCATCAGTCATTGAAATTGAAGCGTGGCTCGCGCTGCGTCGGCGGCCACGTCACGGTTCATCTACTCGGCCATGGCGATGACCGGCATTAAACAAGCTGGAAATCGTTGAGCTTGAACGCTTTGGTGTTCAATGCCTCGGTTGGACCATAAAGACGCATGGCTGGGAGTGGACGCTTGCCCGCCGTCGGGATCCAGTTGGACTCCAGCCCTTTCGGCGCCTTGGGACCGACGTACAGCGTCACGCCGCCATCCGCATTTTTCTTCATGGTGTCGAGGTCGTAAGACGAAAGCGTCGTGCGGTTGGACTCGCTGTAGATGAACGCATTCGTGGCCCGGTCATATACGGTGAGCGCCCAGAATTGCTTGACGGGCATTTGCGCCGGGACGTCGAGCTTGTATAGCTTTCCAGCCTCAAGAAGATTTCCGTTGCTGTCCGCGACGGCCATCAAATACTGGGTGGCGGGATCCGCACTCAGGACCCTTGGCATGTACGTGCACCAGAAGTATTCAGCCGCCCGGTTGATCAGGTCGATCCTGTCGTCGTACACGAAAGTGAAGGTCTTGTTGTCGTCGGCTTGAAGAAGCGAAGCGTAATGCCGGTCCGGCCAGAACAGCTTTTCTCGCGGGAAATGGTCGTACCAGTGCTGCAGATAGAACCACGCATCAATCGCCGCCTGGCGCATGGCCTTCTTCGTCGTTTCATCGGGCTTGAAAGGCTTGCCCTTTTCGATACCTAGCGAGGCGAGCATGCCCATCATGATCTTGTCATGAGGATTGACAGGCTCGACGCTCATGATGGCGTGCATGTCGTCGAAGTGCCGTTCATCAAAAAACGGAAGCGTGGGGTAGCGATCGTGGATGGGATCGATGAAACGCTGCTTTGGCGGATTCGCGGCTTCCGATAGGTAGTACATGCGTAGCCGCTGCGCATAGTGATAGGCGTCCGCCGCGGTCTTGCCCGGCGCACGCACGGAGCGAAATGCCAGCGCGATCCGGAAATTGGGCGAGGCAACGTGGATATAGCCCTTGGGAACGGAGCCCTTGTAGCCAGGCGCGGTGAAAAGAAACTTCGCACCTTTGCCCTTGTCGAGCCCTGAAGGCCCCACGTCCGCGATCGTGAACTGCCAGGCATCGACAACCTGTCCGTAGACGCTGCCTTCGGCACCGGCGGCGGGGACTTCCAGCACCACGGGCCCTTTTCGCAGATCGGTAAATGCCGAGATGTATGGTGTCGTGCTATTCGCGGTGATTGCTTCGAGCTTCGGCGTAGCCGGCGCTGAATAGGAAATGATGTCGTTATCCTTGACACCCAGATTGTCGAAGGCCGCCCGCCGGAAACTGTAGATCGCAATCGCGGGCATGTTCCACAGAACCGCTTCGAACGCGCGCTGATACTTGATCTGGTAGTCAAAGTCCTTGATCGAGGCAGTCGAGCCGGCGGGAGGTTGGCCACCCAGCGGCTCCCCGGGGCTACCCGCTCCCGACGCCAGAGGCGTCGGCGCCTCTTCGGCGACGACATTCGGGCTATTGCCCACAGTTGCGACCCCCGCCACCATTGCCATGCTTATGCGGTGAAAGTCTCTACGCGAAAGTGTCATCGTTATGCCCTCTGGGGATGCCGGCAGCCTGTTATGCGCTGGCAGTAGCGCTGCAGGCGCGTAATCTTGAAAGAATTAGATACTTCCAGACAAATGCCCATTAGGGCAAAGGGCAACGAGATTGCCCTTTGGGGCAATCTCGCGAGCCATACAAGTGAAGAGGGCATGCACCGGGTCCACAGGCTCCGACGCACCCTGCCAGGGATGCTCATAAACCGAAGGAGGGAAAAATCGAGGTGTTGAATTACCGCCACTGACATCGGGTGAAGGGGAGGTACCAATGCCGACCGTTTGCATGGCGAATTCAACGTCGACTTCCCCCCAGACAAGGATGAGCGTGCGTCCGCTCTGCCTTTACAAAGAGTCGTTGACGCGCAGAACACTGTCGGTCCGCTCAGGGTCGACACACGCCACACGTGACCTGCAAACGGTCAAGGGACCCAATCTCGCAACGCAACATGTCCCGCGAACGTCAACCTCCGAATCCGAATACCTGCCTTTCCACACTTTTCTCAATGGTTGGGGGTTTGGTGGGTAGAGCGCACCGCCGATCATTTAGTGCGCCGACGCAGTCGGCGGGATTCAGCCTAGTCGGCTTATCGCTTACGACTTCCTCTAGTATATTTTTTGCACGTTCTCGCCGTTCCACGCGTTCTAGCCTTATGCATCAAGGGTTTGCGGCGGAACGTTCCCGATGATGCAGGCGTTCGGGACGTTTCATGAGGGCCGCACGCAATGGATTCTGGAACGTCTGTAACACCCACACGTTCCGCCGACGTTCCGGCTGAAATCCTTGCCAGATACGGGTGGAGCACATGGAACGCGTGGAACGTCTCGAAAATCTCGCACTTCATTAGCTCACCCCATCGAGTTGCAGTGGATCGATGTGATATAGGCGTTTTTTGCCTTCCGGCGTGTTGGTCGGCTTCGCGTCCTCCTTCTTGCTCTTCCCTGCGAGCGCGCCCGCGTCATCAATCGCCTTCAAGGCGCGGTGGAAGTCATAGCCCTTCGTCGCCTCACGCAGACCGCCTGACGTGAACAGGTACAAACGCCGTTCGCTGTCCTTTTTCCAGTACCCGGCCCGGTCTCGCACCGCATCGGCGCTTCCCTCGATGTTCGAGAACCGGCTATCGCCGTGACGGTCGATAAAGTCGGCCACGGCGCGCAGGATGGCCGCGTGCTCGGAGTTGCTGCCCGATGCGCCACGCTGGCCGCGCCACAGGTTGAAAGCGTGCAGCGCCGCTGCGGTCGGCGTGTCCTTCTCCCAGGGCGTGACAGCCCACGATGCCGACAGCTCCCCGGCAAGCGCGCACAGGGCGAACGTGCGGGCCGCGCGTCGCTCTTGATCCGATCCTTCAGGGAATCGCTTGATGATCCAGTCGAGCGAATCGGACAGACGAAGCCCGCCGCGCAGCTTAGCAACAAGGTGTTTGATAAAGCGCGGCCCGGCGTGGCCGTAGTGGTTGGCGGCAAGGTTGCGCACCTCGTCGGACAGCACACCGCCAGATGCGCGCCCGTGTAGGTCATCGAAGATGCCGTGCTTGCCACTAACCGGCACGTCGAGGATGCGCACAGCTTGCCCGGCCTTCGCTTCAATGCCGCCAGCCGCCATGCGCGCCCCTACCGTCAGTTCCCCTGTGGATAGCAGGAACGCCCGCCAGCGCGCCGCCTGTCGTGCCTCGCCGGAGCGGTTCGCCCGCGTCTTGCCCACACCGTTGATAAGCGCATAGGCGGACTCGTAGAGGCTGCGCGGGTCAATCTCTCCGATCTCATCAAGCGCCAGAAGGGTATCGGAGTGCATCGCGCCCGCACCCTCAAGACCGTTTGCCGTCGCGCGCCATGTGCGCTTGAACTGAGTGCCGCCCCACGCGCTGATACTCGCCGTCAGTGCTGTTGTTTTGCCGCTCGATGAATCGCCGAACAGGTGCGCGCCGCCGCCGTCGATGTTGAGCGGGTGCAGCAGCGGGCCAGCAAACGCCGCCGACATGGCGAACATCAACATGGGGTTTCCTGCCGCCAGCGCGGCCAGCGTGCCCCAGCCCTCGAACGTCCCGGCCACGGCATAGGAGGCGGTGCGGCCCGATGCCTGAAACCAGATGTCATCCGCGCCGATCACGCCGTCAGGCAGCACAAACGCATCGTCGTGCCAGCCGGTCACGCTGGCGGCGCGCATGGTCAGCTTCGGATGCTGGTTGATGATGTAATCGGTGATGCCGCCACGGTTGCGCAGATCGAACGTGACGCCCTCGCTGAGCAGCTCGGCGCGCACCTCGTTACCGTCACCCGCGAGCATTGCCATCGGCATCGCCCACCGCTTGATGCGTCCGGTGGATGGCGACAGCATCTCCAGCAAGCGCCCATAGCCGCCGTCCTCACGGTTGCGCGTGACGGCTGTCACCCACATCGGCGAACAGATCCACTTGTCGAGCAGCTCGGGCGGCTCGTCGGCTTTGCCCAGCTTCATGCCGTGGTAGTACACGCCCGGTTTGAGCGTGACGCCCTCGATCTCCTGCCAGTCGGAATAGGCACGCCAGCATGGGCGCATGTCGAGTGCGGGATAGTTGGTCTCTGCATCGGCGGGCCCGGCTGCAATCGCCGCATCGTTGCCGGGGATGCGGTGCGGGGTCGCGGCGAGTTTTTGCTGACGGGTCATTGCAGGTCTCCCGTCAGTCGCGGGCGCAGTGTTGCGGCGTAGTCTGCCAGCATTGCCTTGCGCTCGGCGTAAGCCTTGCCCGAACCAATCAGCGCGGCATCACGCACCTGTAACTTGGTCAGTACGCGCAGATCGGCTGCAGTCATGGCGTCACGATCCAGCGGCCCAGCCACACCGCTGAAGGCCCGATTCACGAGGCGGATTTCGTTCGCGTAGTGATGCGCCCGAGTTGTCTTGCCCTCAGCCTCACGGGTCAGTACCAGCATCTCGCGCAGCAGCGCGAAACTGGTTGCGGCGTCACGGCGGGCTGAGTGGTAATCCAGCGCGTTTGTCGAGGCTGCGCTCTTCGTGGAAGTGTGGCCCTTTTTATTTCGAATCGTCGCCATCGCTCAGCCCTCCGCATCGGCAGGAACGAGCGCCACAGCTTGCTTGCGGACTTGCTTCGGACCGGTGGGCGGTGTCTCGCTTGCCGGAGTATCGGCGGCTTGCGTTGCGGCTGCGTCGGCGCGGTAGTTCGCCGGATCGGCCAGAAATTCCTCGATTGAACTTTGGCGCCAGCCGACAGAACGTGGTCCAAGTTGGACAGCGGGAGGGAAGGTTTTCGCAGCGATGCGCGCATAGATCGTGGAGCGCGAAAGGCCGGTTGCGGCCTCAACCTGTTTGCGGCGTAGCATAACGTTGAGGGTGGGTTGAATCTGTCCAACCATGGGTCACTTCCTCTCAAAAGTGGCCGGAGTCGTTTCACCATGCGGGCGTGTGACAAGTGTTGACAACGCGCGAGCGCGCCTTTAGTATCACGCCGTAGTCGATGCTTTAATGGTATCGACTAGGTGTTCCGGGAAAGGGACTCCAGTTATAAAAATGCCGCCCTTGGTGTTCGAGCACTTCAGGGCGACGCTCAATAGGCCTCCAATGCGAGGCCTTTCGTGCTTGCGCGTTCCAGCACGAGCCGAAGTGTAACCTAGAATTTTGCACTTGCCCTAAATTGGGGGCGAACTTGCAAAGCCCGCCCATCATCCCCGCTGTCTAGCCTGCCAGTTGCAGGACTGTCGCGCCGGCTTTGAGCCTGTCCAAGTAGTCCGCCCATACCTGCATCATCGCCCGCCGATCCTTGATAAACCGCGTGCGGTTGTACGCGCCGCCCAGGTTGTCCGGTACGGCGTGCGCGAGCTGGTGCTCGATAACCTCCGGTTTTTGTTCCAGCTCCTCGTGCAGGATCGTGCGCGCCATCGCGCGAAAACCGTGGCCGGTGATCTCCGTTTTCGTGTCATAGCCGAGCCGGCGCAAGGCGGCGTTGATGGCTGCCTCGCTCATCGGCCGGTTCCGGTCGCGTGCGCCGGGGAACACGTAACGCCCGGAGCCGGTGAGCGCGTGCAGCTCTCGCAGGATCGCGACGGCCTGCGCGGAGAGCGGCACAAGGTGCGGTGTATCTGTCTTACTCACGAGATAACGCCATTCGGCCTTGTCGAGGTCGATATGCTCCCATTCCGCCTTGCGCAGCTCGCCAGGGCGGACGAACAGCATCGGCGCCAGCTTGAGAGCGCAGAGCACGGGAAACGTGCCGCCGAAGCCATCGAATGCGCGCAGCATTTCGCCCACTTTGGCGGGCTCAGTGATGGATGCGAAGTGCGTCGTTTGTGCTGGTGGTATCGCGCCGAGAAGATCGCGCGCCGGGTCCGCCTTGCACAGACCTTCCTTGATGCCATAGCGGAACACGCGGCTGATTTCACCGCGCAGACGGTGCGCCGTGAAGCGTGCGCCGCGGCTGTCCACGCGCTTGAGCACGTCAAGAATATCCGGCGCTTCGATTTCGGCAACCGGGCGCCTGCCTAGCCATGGGAATGCGTCGTTCTTGAAGCGAGCCAGCGTCTTGTCATACTGCGCGGGCTCGACATAGGGGCGACGTTCGTCCATCCACGCCAGCGCGACGGCTTCGAACGTGTTGATTGCCGCCAGGCGGGCCGCGCGCTTGTCCGCCTTCTTCGCCTCGCCGGGATCGATGCCGGCCGCTAGCTTCTCTTGCGCCTCGTCGCGCTTCTTCCGAGCCGCCGCCAGTGACACGGCAGGGTAGACGCCGAGCGCAAGCGTCTTGTCCTTACCGTTGAACCGGTAGTTCATGCGCCAGTACTTCGCGCCGGACTGGGCGATCTGGAGGTACATGCGTCCGCCGTCAGACAGGCGGTTACCGGTGCCATCCGGGTTGAAGCGGGCATTCCTGATCTGGGTGTCGGTCAGCGGCATGGTGGTATGTCCGGTGGTATCGCTGCGCGAAATGTGGTGGTAACTCGCCTAGTGCCACCAAAAATACCACCCGATACCACCGGCTGTCCACGGATCAAACCGGAACACCCAGGAAAGAAAAAACCCGCGAAGCCTTATGCTATCGCGGGTTTCTGGACTTCACCGGAACTTGCCGGAATATTCTTTGGTGCCTCGGGCCGGAATCGAACCGGCACTCCTTTCGGAACCGGATTTTGAGTCCGGCGCGTCTACCAATTTCACCACCGAGGCAGTTTTCGCCGCCTGCTCTTAAAACAGACGCTCGAAGTAGCGGCAAATTATGGCGTAAATTTGCGGCCGCGGCAACCATAGACGTTAGCCCGGCGACAATGCTCAGATCGTGCGCGAAAAGCGCTCAACCTGCTGGGACCCGAGGTAGCGGTCGAACACCATGGCGATATTGCGCACGAACATGCGCCCGGCGGGCAGCACTTCGATCCGGTCGGAACTGCGCGCGACGAGACCGTCGACTTCGAAGGCGCGCAGCCGTTCCAGCTCGGGAGCGAACACGGCCGGGAAGCGTACCCCATAGGCCGCCTCGAATTCGTCGAAGCGCAACTCGAGATTGCACATCAGCTCGGTGATGATGTCGCGGCGCAGGCGGTCGTCGGAGCTCAGGCGCACGCCGCGCGTCACGGCGAGCCGCCCGGCGTCGATGGCGGCGCCATAGCCCGGCAGATCCTTGGCGTTCTGCGCGTAGACGTCGCCGACCTTGCCGATCGACGAAGCGCCGAAGCCGATCAGGTCGCACTCCGCGCGCGTGCTGTAACCCTGGAAATTGCGATGCAGCGTGCGCTGAGCCTGGGCGCGCGCAAGCTCGTCGGTGGGCAGCGCGAAGTGATCCATGCCGATATAGACGTAGCCTGCGTCGGTCAGCTGCTCGACCACGAGCTGCAGCAGCGCGAGCCGCGTGGCCGGTGAGGGCAGCGTGGCGGCGTCCATCTGGCGCTGCATCTTGAAGAGCTGCGGCATGTGCGCGTAGCCGAATACCGAAATGCGCTCGGGTGCGAGCAGCAGGATCGTGTAGAGCGTGCGCTTGAAGCTGGCGACGCTCTGATGCGGCAACCCGTAAATCAGGTCGACACTGATCGACTCGAAGCCGTTCGCGCGCGCCGTGTTCATGACGTCGACCGTGAGCTCGAGCGGCTGGACGCGGTTGATCGCGCGCTGCACGACCGGATCGAAGTCCTGTACGCCGAGGCTCAGCCGGTTGAAGCCGAGCGTGCGCAGATGTTCGATGGTTTGCACCGACGCCTCGCGCGGATCGATCTCGATCGAGTATTCCCCTTCGCTGTCGGGGCGCAGCGCGAAGTGCTCGCGCGTGGCGGCCATCAGCGTGCTCATTTCCTCCAGCGAGAGAAACGTGGGGGTGCCGCCGCCCCAATGCAGCTGTGAGACCGGCCGCGTGGTATCGAACAGCGCCGCCTGCAGTTCGATTTCGCGCACGAGTTGCTGCACGTACGGTTTCGAGCGCTTGCGATTTTTTGTCGCAACCTTGTTGCAGCCGCAATAAAAGCAGACTGTGTCGCAGAAGGGGATGTGGAAGTACAGCGAGAGGTCGGTTTCCGCTGCGCCGGGATCGGCCGCGGCGTGCCGGTAATGATCGAGATCGAAATCGTCGCGGAACTGCAGCGCGGTGGGGTAGGACGTATAGCGTGGGCCGTTTGCGCCGTATCTGGCCAGCAGATCGGGACGAAACAGAAGGTCGGTGTCGCTCATGCGGGGACTCTGGGATGGCCGGCGCGGCACCCGCAGTGCGCCTCGCGGCATCCATGGCGGGGCGTCTTGATGCGCCTGATAAGCTCAGTGTAAGAGTCCGTTGATCAGGATGTTTGTGTAAAAAGGTCGCATCTTGCGATGGCACAATGTGAAGTGTTGTTTGCCGTGGTCGCGCTTGCGCCGGGCGATGGTCCTTTTTTGAATCTGTAACAGTCTGGTTTCAGGAAGCAGTGGTGAGTGCCGGTTCCCCTTTTCCCGCGTCCGCGCATGCATGCCGCCGCGGTTGCGGCGCATGTTGTATCGCGCCGTCCATTTCGAGTCCGATTCCCGGCATGCCGCACGGCAAGCCCGCGGGCGTGCGCTGCGTGCAACTCGACGAGGACTTGCAGTGCAAAATATTCGGCTCGCCGTTGCGTCCCGCGTGCTGCTCGGGTCTGCAGCCGCAGGCCGAGATGTGCGGCGCGTCGCGCGAGGAGGCGCTCATCTGGATCGAGCGTCTCGAAGCCGCCACCAGGCCGTAGTTGTGCCGCCCGGCGCCCGCTGAAACCCGTCGTCCCCACATCGTCCATTAAGGAGATTTCGAATGATCCGACGCGCGACGCGCGCCTCTTCCCCTTCGCGCAACCCCGACACGCCTCGCGCCGCCCGACGGGCTTTCGTGCTCTCGGCCTGTGCGGCGGCCTGCACGGCGATGTCGCTCGGCGCCTGCGCGTCCGGCATCTTTCCCTTCATCCCCGATCACTACACCTTTTCGCAGCAGCAGGTGCAGGGCGCGGTGCAGCGCAAGTTCCCGTACCACCGCTCGGTGCAGCAGCTTTTCGATGTGACGCTCGCGAACCCCGTCGTCACCCTGCTTCCCGACCGCAACCGCGTGGCCGTGCGTGTCGATGCGCATCTCGAAAGTCCGCTGATGCAGGAGCCGGTGAGCGGCGTGTTCACGCTCTCGAGCGAGCTCGCCTACGATGCGCCGAGCCGCTCGGTCATCCTGAAGTCGCCCTCGGTCGACAGCGTCGATATGGCGGGCGGCGCCGCCATCTATGCGCAGCAGGTGAACGCCGTTGCCGCAGTGGCCGCCACCCAGCTGTTGGCCAACTATCCCATCTACACGTTCAAGCCCGATCAGCTCCAGTTTGCCGGCGTTAATTACGAACCCGGTACAATCACCATCCTTACAAACGGCATACGCGTGCAGATCGTCGAGAAATAAGCGACGGGAAGCTCGCCGCGCGCAGCCGTCGGCGGGCGGGCGCGCAAGTGCCGTACGGTCCCCCCGACGCAATTTTTTCCGCAAGGGGAGTGGGGATGGACTGGATTGTGACGTGCAAGGCCCTGATTCTGGGCATTGTCGAGGGGCTGACGGAATTCCTGCCGGTCTCGAGCACCGGGCACCTGATCGTGGCGGGTAGCGTTCTCAACTTCGACGGCGAGTTTGAAAAGACCTTCGACGTCGTGATCCAGCTGGGCGCCATCCTCGCCGTGTGCTGGGAGTTCCGCCGCAAGATCGGCGCCGTAGTGACGGGCCTGCCCACGCGGCCCGACGCGCGGCGCTTCGCGCTCAACATCGTCGTCGCGACGATTCCTGCCGTGGTGCTCGGCCTCTTGTTCGAGAAGGCGATCAAGTCGGTGCTGTTCTCGCCGGTGCCGGTCGCGTTTGCGCTCGTCGCGGGCGGGTTGATCATCCTGTGGGTGGAAGGGCGCCGGCGCGCGGGAGCGGGGGCGGGGGCCGGCAACGCGCCGCCGCCTGCGCGCGTGAATTCTCTCGACGACATTTCGTTCTTCGACGCGCTCAAGGTCGGCTGCGCGCAGTGCTGTGCGCTGATCCCCGGCATGTCGCGCTCGGGCTCGACGATCATCGGCGGGATGCTGTTCGGCATCGAGCGGCGCGTGGCCACCGAGTTCTCATTCTTCCTCGCGATTCCGATCATCTTCGGGGCGACCGTCTACGAAATGCACAAGACCTGGCAGACGCTCTCGGCCGACTGGCTCGGGCTCTTTGGCGTGGGCTTCGTCGCCGCGTTCATCAGCGCGTTCGCCTGCGTGCGCTGGCTCCTGCGCTATATCGCCTCGCACGATTTCACGGTGTTCGCCTGGTATCGCATCGCGTTCGGGCTCGTGATCCTGCTGTTCGGCTATGGCGGCGGCCTCGACTGGCAGTGATGCGTGGCAGTGACGCAATATGCAGCGACGCTGGAACCGGCGTCGCCGGAAAGCAAAACGGGCGCCGCGGCGCCCGTTTGTCTTGATGGTCGTGCTTGCCGCCGACGCGTCAGCCCGCGCGGCGCTTGAACACCAGATCCCACACGCCATGACCGAGCCGCAGGCCACGGCGCTCGAACTTGGTCACCGGACGATAGTCGGGGCGCGGCGCGTAGTCGGCGGCCGTGTTCTCGAGCGCGGTCTCGGCGCCCAGCACTTCGAGCATCTGTTCCGCATAGTTCTGCCAGTCGGTCGCGCAGTGCAGGTACGCGCCCGGCTTCATGCGCGAGATGAGCAACTGGACGAACTTCGGCTGGATCAGGCGGCGCTTATGGTGGCGCGCCTTGTGCCACGGGTCGGGAAAGAAGATGTGCACACCGTCGAGGCTCGCGGGCGCGATCATCTGTTCGAGCACTTCCACGGCGTCGTGCTGAATGATGCGGATGTTCGTGAGGTTCTGCTCGCCTACCAGCTTGAGCAGCGCGCCCACGCCCGGCTCGTGCACCTCGACGCCGAGAAAGTCGTCGTCCGGGCGCAGCGCGGCGATCTCCGCGGTGCTGGCGCCCATGCCGAAGCCGATCTCCAGCACGCGCGGCGCGTGGCGGCCGAACACGGCGTCCCAATCGGCGGCCTCGGGCGTGTAGGGCACCACAAAGCGCGGGCCGAGTTCGTCGAGTGCGCGGCGCTGGCCGGTGGAGACGCGCCCGGCGCGCGTCACGAAGCTGCGGATGCGGCGCAGGTGCAGGCCTTCATCGGCGCTTTCAGTGCTCGCCTGAGCGTCTTCTGCCGAGGCATCGGGCGCAGCCGTTTCCTGCGACGGGTTCGCGGCGTGGTCATCCGCGTTGGCGGGCGGCGTGCAGCCAGTGCGGGCTGCGTCGTTCGGATCGTGGTTCATCTTCGAGGACGGGAGGTGAGGGCAGCGGGCTTCGCGGTGTCGGGCACTGTCGGCATGGCGCGCAGTGTTACCTGGATAGCGGCGTTCAAACGTTCGCGCCGCGTTGGACGGAAGGTTCGCGCGTGGACGCTGGCGGCGGTGCGGGGCACATGGCTGCAGATCGCCGCCGCTCGCAGCTGGCCGGAGCCGCATCGGGCAAACCCGGCGCGACGCCGCGCCCGGTTGCGAAGCCGCCGCGCATTATAGCAGCGCGGCCCTGCGTGGCTTTAAGCGGCCTGGCGGGGTGCGTGGCCTCGCGGGCTCTCTGGCAGGCGGATTCAGCCCGCTGCCACCGTCACGTGCATGGGCGTGGGCGCTTTCAGCTCGAACTCGTCGACGCGGCCTGCGCGCACGTCGAACAGCAGGCGCGTGAGATCGGCCACCAGGGCCTCGTGATGCTGGGCGTCGGCGGACAGTTGCTCCTGGGTATTGGCCAGCAGCGTGGTGCGTGCTTTCACGATCAGCGCGATCGCACTGCGGCGAGACATGAAAAATCGTTCCATCGATAACGGCCTGCGCGGATGCGCAGGGTAAGACACGGGGCTGCCGCGGGAATACATCGCCTGCAAGTGCTGATGCTAGCGCATCGACAAGCCGGTCTGCAGCGAATCGTGCAGCGGCGGATCTGGGCGGAAATCGCTGGAGTGGCCCATGGCCACTGCCCACCAGAGGTTACTGGCGTGACGACGCGGTTATGAATCTCAGGGAAACCGGGACGCCGGGCAGATCGGCTGGCAGGGGAGATGCCGCGGCGCCTTGCAATCATGCATGAGGCCGCGATGTGAATTCGTGGAGCGGGCGATGGGAATCGAACCCACGTCTCCAGCTTGGGAAGCTGGGGTAATGGCCATTATACGACGCCCGCAGAGCGCGCCATTTTACGCGGAATTCACCGGGTTGTGCAATCACCCGCGTCCCGCGTTGCCGCGGGACGCGGGTGCGGCGTCAAATTCCGAACAGCGTGAGCGAGACCGCCGCGCGCGTGACGACCATCAGCAGCACCTGGACGATCACGAACAGCAGAATCGGCGAAAGGTCGAGTCCGCCGAAGTTCGGCAGCACGCGCCGAATGGGATTCAGGAACGGCGCCGTGAGTTGGAGCAGCACGGGCATCGCAGGCGAGCGCGGGTTCAGCCACGAGAGCAGCGCCATCAGAATCGTGAGCCAGATGAGCAGATTGAGCGCCCACTTCACGAGCGTGAGCACGGCGACAATCAGGAGCGTGGGCAACAGACCGAGCGGATCGACGCCCGCGAGCCATACCATCAGCAGCACATAAACGATGGCGGCAATCAGCGCGGCGACGACACCGGCCCAGTCGATGCCGCGCACGCCGGGAATCACGCGGCGCAGCGGCAGCACGAGCCAGTTGGTCGCTTGCTGGATGGCATGCGTCACGGGGTTGTAGGGCGGAACGCGGACGAACTGCAGCCAGACGCGCATCAGCAGGGCGGCGCCGAACAACGTGAAAATCGTGTTGAGCAAAAAGCGGGCGATATCGCCGAACATCGGTGTTTTTTCCTTCTTGTGATGAGTGACGGTGCGTGGCCGCAGGTTCTGGGCGTGTGGTCTGCGGCCCGCGGCGCGAATCAGACGGTAACCTTGATTTCGCTGACCAGGATCGTGCCATTGCCACCGTCGGTATAGTTGGGAATGTCGTCGACGAGCACCTTCTGATGCAGCTTGAACACGGCGTAGAAGTCATCCAGCGTGTCGAACAGGAAGTGCCCGGCTGCGACGTAGGGCGGCGGCGTGCCCGGCGGCCCCGCGTTGATCCCGATGTCGATCGACCAGCCCTTGAGCGTGTCCCCGAAAAGCTGCGCGGCGAGCGGCATATGTCGCGCGGCGTAGTACTCGGTGTCGAATCGGCCGTTTTCGCGGTAAGGATAAAGGATGCTGACCTTGATCATTGTGCGTTCCTGTCGATGAATCCCGATGCGCGCCGCTTGCAGCAGGCGTGCGCGCGCCGTTTGCCACATTACCACGGCTTACGCCTTGCCAGTGTGGGCGCGAGGCGTCGGCTGCCCACTCGATGCACACGGGATTCCGGTTGTTTTTCCGGCTAGCGGCTAAAGTGAGTTGAGGCGCCCGTGCAAGGTCCCGCGTCGCGCAATGTTCGCTGACGTACCGATGCAACAGGCGTGGTCCGATTAAAAGGGATGTGAGGAAAGGCGGCCGGCGAAGGCGAGTGTGTGGCAAACATGGGATCCGGTCGGCGAGCACAGGCCGTCGGGCGCGCGGTGGCGCTCGGGGCCTGCTGCATAGCGGCTTTCGCGCAGCATGGGGACCGCGCGATTAACAGGTCCCACGCGATATGTCACGCACCTGCGGCTATCTCGCAACACTGCGGTCGTTGTTCGCAAACCTGCGCACAATGCTTCTATGGCTCCGGTTTCGTTGTTGCTGTCGTGCAATTGGGTTGTTTCCTGTCGGTTGTCCGATTCGGGAGGTCACCATGAGCATCTTCGCTTACCGAAAGCATCTGCGGTTTCTCACGCGCCATCAGCGTCGCCGCTGGTGGGATCAGAGGAAGCGTCTAACGCCTCGCGTACAGATTAGCGGCGCGTACGTTCCGCCCAACGTCACGCGCGAGTTCACCTACGTGAAAGTCGGATAGCGCCGCTGCTCGTTCTCTTGCGATCTCTACGATGCCCGGTCCGTGGACCGGGCATCGTCGTTTCAGGCCCGTGAACACGCCGCCCCAACCAATTTGTAATGAAACATTACCTGCCTTTCTGGCGTCGTGTGCGAAGTTGTCGGTAACTATGACCGGGTGATTGGCTCGGGTGGCCTGCAAGGCTCGATGCACTGCCGTTTCGGCCTTTCGTCGGCAGAAGTTTGCGGCATTGCCTTGATTCAGCGTCAAGAAGCCTGCATCTGCGATTGCAATTTGCAACAAATGGCAACCTTTGACGGCTTCCGTTTTAGATAGAGTCCATGTGTGGGCTGTGCCCGTCATGTGGAGCGACGCCGTCGTCGGCCGCCAGGAGAAGAGAAGTGAAAAAGACCGTTTCGTTTATCGTTGCCGCTGTGCTGGGTGTGGGGCTCGTCAGCGCAGCCGAGGCGCACGTTTCGGTGGGTATCGGTATTGGCATTCCCGTTGCACCGGCTTATCCGGTCTATGCTGCTCCGGTCTACGCACCGCCTCCGCCCGTGTACTATGCGCCGCCGCCGCCGGTGGTCTATGCGCCGCCGCCCGCGGTCGTTGTCGGCGGTTATGGTGGCTATGGCTACTATGGCCATCCGTACTGGCGCCATCATGGCTACTACCGTGGCTATCACGGCGGCTGGTACCGCCACTAAGCTCGGCGGATGATGCCGGGTGGCCCAGCCGCCACCCGCTCGAAGTTTTCTGTAACGGCGCAACGCCGGCTCATGCCGCGTTGCGCCGTTTGCTTTTCAGGCACGCGTCACGCGGCGCCCGTAGTCTGGACGATCAGATCGCGGTAGCCGTGCACGATCACGCTGTATGAGAAGTACGCGAACAGCAATGCCGACAGCACGTGGCATGCGCGCAGCAAGCCCGCGCCGGCGCGCTTGCGGCCATGGCTTGCGAGGCCGCACAGGAAGAGCGTCCAGCCCAGTCCTCCCAGGAAAAAGCCGACGAGAAACACGGCCGCGGAGCCCGCGGTCGTGGCGCCCGATTTCGCGATGAGCGCGCCGCCCACGGCCGCGAACCAGAGTATCGCGCTAGGCGAGGACATGGCGAGCAGCACACCGCGCGCGAAGCTGCGCCACGGATTGGGCTTGGCTATCGCACTGTCAGCTTCGCCTTCCACCGGCGGCGCGGCAGCCGGATTGAGCGCTTCGCGCGCCATCTTCCAGGTGAGCATCAACAACAGGGCTGCACCGCCGATCCACACGACCCAGCGCACCGCATCGAATTGCAGCAGCGCCGCCATGCCGGCAAGCGCGAGCGCGGCGTAGGCCAGATCGCCGAAACAGGAGCCGATGCCGAGCCAGAAGCCCGGCCTGAAGCCGTGTGTGAGCGTCAGCGAGATGCACGCGACGTTGACGAGGCCGATGTCGAGGCACAGCGAGAGCGACAGAAAAAAGCCGTCGGAAAGCAGGGAAAGGTGAGGCATGTAACGTTGATTGTTGTTGTGCCGCGCCGCCCGGCGCGAGGGATGCGTGACGGGCGGCGCGGCGTGTGTGCGCCGCTCGTTGGCGGCTTCGGAGTAAGCGGTTCGAACGGCGCTCAGTGGTACGGGTGTGGCACCTGATCGGCTCGATCAGACGCCCATGCACAGATACTTCAGCTCGACATATTCGTCGATGCCGTACTTCGAGCCTTCGCGTCCGAGCCCCGACTGCTTGACGCCACCAAACGGCGCAACCTCGTTCGAGATGAGCCCGGTGTTGATGCCGACCATGCCGTATTCGAGCGCTTCCGCCACGCGCCACACGCGGCCAATGTCGCGGCTATAGAAGTAGGAGGCGAGGCCGAACTCGGTGTCGTTCGCGAGGCCGATCACTTCGGCTTCGTCGCTGAAGCGGAATACGGCGGCGACCGGGCCGAACGTCTCCTCGCGTGCGATCAGCATGTCGCGTGTGACTTCAGCTAGCACGGTCGGCTCGACATAGCGGCCTTCCATCACGTTGCCGCCCGCGACAAGCTTCGCGCCCTTCGACGTCGCATCGCCGATATGCTGCGTCACCTTCGCAACGGCGGCATCGTCGATCAGGGGTCCCTGGTTGATGCCGTCCTCGAAGCCGTTGCCGACCTTGATCTTGCGCGAGGCGGCGGCGAGCTTTTCGACGAACGCGTCATAGACCTTGTCGTGCACGTAGAAGCGATTCGTGCACACGCAGGTCTGGCCCGCGTTGCGGTATTTCGAGATCACGGCGCCTTCCACCGCGGCGTCGATGTCGGCGTCGTCGAACACGATGAAGGGCGCGTGGCCGCCGAGCTCCAGCGCGATTTTCTTCACGGTCGGCGCGCATTGCTGCATGAGAATGCGGCCCACCGGCGTGGAGCCCGTGAACGATAGGTGGCGCACGACATCGCTTTCGCAGAGCGCCTTGCCTACCTCGATCGAATTGGCCGAGTCGGCGGTAATGACGTTGAAGACGCCTCTCGGCACACCCGCGCGCTGCGCGAGCTCGGCGAGCGCAAGCGCGCAGAGCGGCGTCTGCTCGGCGGGCTTCACGACGATTGTGCAGCCCGCGGCGATGGCGGGCGCGACCTTGCGGGTGATCATCGCGACCGGGAAATTCCACGGCGTGATCGATGCGCATACGCCGATCGGCTGCTTGAGCACGACGAGCTTGCGGTCGGCCGCCGGACTCGCGAGCACGTCGCCGTTCACGCGCTTGGCTTCCTCGGCGAACCATTCGAGGAACGAGGCGCCATAGAGTACTTCGCCGCGCGCCTCGGCGAGCGGCTTGCCCTGCTCGGCGGTCATGATCGCGGCGAGGTCGTCGGCGTGCTCGATCACGAGGTCGAACCAGCGGCGCAGCACGGCCGCGCGCTCCTTGCCGGTCTTGGCGCGCCAGCCGGGCAGGGCGGTGTGCGCGGCGGCGATGGCGCGGTGCGCTTCGGCGGCGCCGAAGTCGGGCACGCGGGCGATTTCCGTGTTGTCGGCGGGGTCGAGCACGGCAAAAGTCGCCGCGCCGCCGCTCCATTCGCCGTCGATCCAGGCGCGCGTCTTGAAGAGTGCGGGATCCTTCAATTGCGTCAGGCGTTCGGATGCGGACAGGCTCATCATCGTGTCTCCTCAATGCGTGAGCGGCGCGGCCCGAAGCGGGCCGTATCGCGGTGAGCGCGGCGTCGCGAAGGCGTCGCGGATGTGCGGCAGATCAGCGGGCAGCGTGGCGGGCCGCAAGCCCGCGATCCTCAAGCGCGCCCGAGTCCGAGTTCTTCGTAAAGTCGGTCGACGCGCGTCTTCACGTCCTCGGTCATCTCGATGGCGCGGCCCCATTCGCGGTCCGTTTCACCGGGCCACTTGTTGGTGGCGTCCAGGCCCATTTTCGAGCCGAGGCCCGCAACCGGCGATGCAAAATCGAGATAGTCGATCGGCGTATTTTCGACGAGCACCGTATCGCGCGCCGGATCGATACGCGTGGTGATCGCCCAGATCACTTCCTTCCAGTCGCGGATGTCCACGTCGTCGTCGACCACGACAATGAACTTCGTATACATGAACTGGCGCAGGAAGCTCCACACGCCGAACATGACGCGTTTTGCGTGCCCGGGATAGCTCTTCTTCATTTGCACGATCGCCATGCGGTAGCTGCAGCCTTCGGGCGGCAGATAGAAGTCGGTGATCTCCGGAAATTGCTTCTGCAGCAGCGGCACGAACACTTCATTCAGTGCGACGCCGAGCACGGCCGGCTCATCGGGCGGCTTGCCTGTATACGTGGAGTGATAGATCGCGTCGCGGCGCATCGTGATGCGTTCGACCGTGAAGACAGGAAACCACTCCTGTTCATTGTAATAACCGGTGTGGTCGCCGTAGGGGCCTTCGAGCGCGTGCTCGTACGCGGCGCTCGCGCCTTTCGTGGGCCGAGGCGGCGCGCCTGCGGGCGCAGCCTCTTGTGCACCGCTTTGCGCGTGATCGTGCGGATAGATGAAGCCTTCGAGCACGATCTCGGCGCGCGCCGGGACCTGGAGCGTGTCGACGCCGGGCGTGAGGCACTTCGCCAGTTCGGTGCGCGCGCCGCGCAGGAGGCCCGCGAACTGGTATTCGGAGAGCGTGTCGGGCACCGGCGTGACGGCGCCGAGGATGGTGGCTGGGTCGGCGCCGAGCACGACCGCCACCGGGTAAGGTTTGCCAGGGTTGCGCAGCGCGAATTCACGGAAATCGAGCGCGCCGCCGCGGTGCGCGAGCCAGCGCATGATCAGCTTGTTGCGCCCGATCAACTGCTGGCGGTAGATGCCCAGATTCTGGCGCGTCTTGTTCGGCCCGCGCGTGACCGTGAGGCCCCAGGTGATGAGCGGGCCGGCGTCGCCGGGCCAGCAGGTCTGGATGGGCAGCTTCGCGAGATCGACGTCGCTGCCTTCCCAGACGATCTCCTGGCAGGGCGGGGCGCTCACGGTCTTCGGCGCCATGTCCCAGACTGCCTTGGCGAGCGTGAGCAGCTTGCCCGCATCCTTCAGGCCGCGCGGCGGCTCGGGTTCCTTCAGTGCGGAGAGCAGGCGCCCCACGTCGCGCAGCGACTCGAGCGCCGCGCCGTCGCCGGCGCTCTCGGGCGCGTCGATGCCCATGCCGAGCGCGACGCGCCGCGGCGTGCCGAACAGATTGCCGAGCACGGGGAACGCATGGGTCGCGCGGCTCTCGAATAGCAGGGCGGGGCCGCCGGCGCGCAGCACGCGGTCGCAGAGCTCGGTCATTTCCAGCACCGGTGAGACGGTCTGCGGCACACGGCGCAATTCGCCGAGCGTCTCCAGGCGACCGACGAAGTCGCGCAAGTCTTTGTATTTCATCAGGATAGGGTCGGAGCCGCAGCGCGCGGCTGGTGCAGAGGCAAGACGATTGTCGATTTTACCTGTGTTACTTGACGCACGCTGTCAGTCATAGTGAGTAACCGGCCGCAGACGCGCTTGGTACGTGGCTCTGCCCGGATTGAACACTGTTCATCATTACAATTAGTTATAGATTTGACATTCTATAGTGTTGACGATCTATTAGAGCCTGCTAGAATCCGTCCACACTGGTTGCAGGGCTTGCAATTTTTAGCCACCGTCCCGGTCCTTCAGACGCAACGCGTCGCCGTTTAGCCGATTCCCTGCACGGCTCTTCACGGTCTAGATTGGTTGTCTTCGCCGGCGCCTCTTCGCGCCGGCTGTTCGCGTGAGAACTCCCCACGCGCGCCCAAGGCGTGCCCAGTAGTTCGGAAGGGGTTCCACCTACGGCGTTCTTGCCGTTTTCCCGACACCGCTGCCGCACCAGCCAGGGCGCGCGGTGTCTTGATCCTGCGATTGGCAACAGGCCTCGCGCCGACTTCGGTCGCCGGATCATGCAACATGGGGAGATCCGTTAGATGAATACCTGGTTATCGTGGTGGCGCGCCGACGAGCGTCTCGCTCCGGGGCTGCGTGCGCTGCTGCGACGTGGCACGCGTCTGAGCCACCACTTGTTCAGCATTGTCGGCGGTTGCGCCGTCCTGGTCGCGCTCGCCATCTGGTTGCTGCCCTCGTGGCGTGGCACGCTGGCCGCACGCATGATGCCCTTTGTCACTGCTGCCGTGCAGGCGGGTCCCGCGCGTCTGCTGCAGGGCAATCCGCTGCCTGCGTTCCCGCAGCCCAACGCCGGAACGGACGAAGACGGCAACGCCGACGGTGCGACCCTGCCCACGGCGCTGCTTTCCGACGCCGGTGCGCCTGGCGCGAACACGACGAGCGCCGATGTTGCGCCCGGCGGCTCGAACGGCACGGTGGACCACGTCGCGAACAGCGTCTCCAAGGGCGGCATGGCCACGCTCGACGCGGTCACGCTCAACGGTCTCGATCCGCGTTCGCTGCCGAGCGTCGGCACGCTGGCGCGCATGATCCCGTCGCAGCGCATCGCGCCCGACGCCCGTGACGACCGCGTGCTGGTCTCGGCGCGTGAACAGGCGCTCGTCGCCACCTATATCGCGCGCCGCTATCGCGTGGCGCAGGAGCCCGTCGGCGAGCTCGTGAAGGCCGCCTTCGACACCGGCCGCGAAGTGGGTCTCGATCCGCTGCTGCTGCTCGCGGTCATGGCGATCGAGTCGGGCTTCAACCCTTACGCCGAAAGCGGCGTGGGCGCGAAGGGCCTCATGCAGGTCATGTCGAAGGTCCATTCGGACAAGTTCCAGTACTTCGGCGGCCAGCGCGCGGCGCTCGATCCGCTCGCGAACATCAAGGTCGGCGCACTGGTCCTGAAGGACTGCATCGCGCGCGGCGGCTCGCTGCCGGGCGGCCTGCGTCTGTACGTAGGCTCGACCTCGCCGGACGATGGCGGCTACGGCGCCAAGGTGATGGCCGAGCGTGGGCGTCTGCGCGACGTGGCCCGCGGCCGCAACGTGCCGATCAACGGGCCTCAGGCGCCCGCCACCACCACGGCCAGCGCGCCGGTGCAGAAGGTGGCGAGCGTGAACGGCGATAAGCGCGTGCACGTGACGCTCGACAACGCGCATGCGCTGGTGGACAAGTCCGCCACGTCCGACAAGGCGCCCGAACAGGATGACGCCAGCACGGCGGCCCAGAAGCACAGCCAGCCCGAGCTCGGCGCGTAAGGCTTCATCGCGAAAGGGCGGACAAGACGAAAAAGGCACCCTCGGGTGCCTTTTTCTATTTCTTCTTCGATTCCTGCCCTGGTTCGGGGATCAGCGGTTGAAAAATGTTCTCAACCGCTCGACGGCTTCTTCGAGCCGCTCGTAGGCCGTGGCGTACGAGAGCCGCACATATTGGCGCGGCGCGGCCACGCCGAAGTCCATCCCCGGGACTAGCACCGTGCCCGCGTCGTGCAGTATGGCGCGCGTGAGCGCGTCGCTGTCGCCGGCAGCCGGGTGATTGACGCTCGTGCAGTCCGCGTAGACGTAGAACGCGCCGTCGGGCATCACGGGCACCGTGAAGCCGAGCGATTCGAGCGCGGGCGCGATGAAGTCGCGGCGGCGCTTGAACTCCAGCCGGCGTGCTTCGTAGATGTCCAGCGTCTGCGGCTCGAAACAGGCGAGCGCCGCGTGCTGCGCGAGCGCCGAGGCGCAAATGAACAGATTTTGCGCGAGCTTTTCGAACGCGCCGACCAGCGACGGCGGGACCACGAGCCAGCCGAGACGCCAGCCCGTCATGTTGAAGTACTTCGAGAAGCTGTTCACGGTCACCACGTCGTCGCCGAAGGAGAGGGCGGAGACGGGGTGTGCGTCATAGCTCAAGCCTTGATAGATCTCGTCGACGATCGTGAAGCCGCCGCGCGCACGCACGGTCTTCACGATGCGCGCGAGCTCGTCGGGCTCGATCGACGTGCCGGTGGGGTTCGACGGCGAGGCAAGCAGCACGCCGCGCGTGCGCGGCGTCCACAGGCGCTCGACGTCGCTCGCGGTGAGCTGGAAGCGCGCTTCGGGGCCGCTCGGCACGAGCACGGGCTTGCCTTCCGCGGCGGCGACGAAGTGCCGGTTGCACGGATAGCACGGATCGGGCATGAGGACTTCGTCGTCGCGATCGACGAGCGCCGTGCAGGCGAGCAGCAGCGCCGCCGAGGCGCCGGCAGTCACGACGATGCGCGCGGGATCGACCTTCAGGCCGTACGCGTGCTCGTAATGCGCGGCGATCGCCTCGCGCAGCGCGTGGATGCCGAGCGCGCTCGTGTACTGCGTGACGCCGCGGCGCAATGCAGCGGCGGCGGCCTCGACCACGGGCTCGGGCGCCGTGAAGTCCGGCTCGCCGATGCCCATATGGATGATGTCGCGTCCGGCGCGCTCGAGCTTCGCGGCCTCCTTCGCCAATTCCATGACGTAGAAAGGCTGGATTTCGTCGACGCGCGCGGCAAGCCGCAGCAGCGGTTCGGCAACGGTGTTCATGCGGGTGTTTCCAGTGCTGGCTGGCGATGCGGCGCGCGGGGAGTCGGGGGCCTGACGGCCCGGCTCCACGCGCCGTATTGCGGTTACGACTTGCGGGCGGCCTGGGCCTCGGTGGCGCGCAGTTGCGCCGCGAGCTTGTCGAGCACGCCGTTCACATACTTGTAGCCGTCCGAGCCGCCGAAGGTCTTCGTGAGCTCGACCGCCTCGTTGATGACGACGCGATACGGAATGTCGACGTGGTGCTTGAACTCGTAGGTCGCCACGAGCAGCACCGCCCGCTCGACGGGCGAGAGCTGCTCGATCGGACGGTCCAGACACGGCGCGATGGCGGCGGAGAGCTCCTCCGATTCGCGGATCACGCCGTGCAGGAGCGCGTCCAGATGCTCATGGTCGGCCTTGTCGTAGCCCTGCGAACCGCGCAACTGCGCGTCAATCTCGCCGGCGGGCACACCCGACAGCAGCCACTGATACAAGCCCTGCGTGGCCAGTTCGCGGGAGCGGCGGCGCGCGCTCTTCATTGCTGTTCCTCTTCGTCTTCCTCGTCTTCTTCGTCGTCGTCGCCGCCGTCGAGCTGCTCCAGCGCCACCGTGAGGTTCGCCATTTCGACGGCGACGCGTGCGGCGTCACGACCTTTTTCAGTCATGCGCGCAACGGCCTGCTCGTCGTTCTCGGTCGTGAGGACCGCGTTGGCGACCGGCACGCCGAAGTCGAGCGCGATGCGCGAGATGCCCGCGCCGCTTTCGTTCGAGACGAGCTCGAAGTGGTACGTCTCGCCGCGCACGACCGCGCCGAGCGCGATCAGGGCGTCGAACTGGCCGCTTTCGGCGAGCTTTTGCAGGGCGAGCGGGATTTCCAGCGCGCCTGGCACGGTGACGAGCAGCACGTCTTCGCCCGTGACGCCGAGGCGCTCGAGTTCTTCGATACAGGCGTCGGCGAGGCCGTTGCAGACGGGTTCGTTAAAGCGCGACTGAACGATGCCGATGCGCAGTCCGTCGCCGTCGACGTTCGGTTGGTATTGTCCGATTTCCATGTGGTGTCCGTAGGTTCGGTTGAGCGTGGTGACGCGTAAAGTGGGGCCTGCGGCTTAATGCGCTGCGCGGTCAGCCGTTTCCGGCGGGCAGGGTGCTTCGGTTTCGCTGCCTGGCATCGGCACGAAGCCGGTGACTTCGAGCCCGTAGCCCGACATGCTGCCGAGGCGGCGCGGCTTGGAGAGCACCTGCATGCGGCCCACGCCGAGTTCGCGCAGGATCTGCGCGCCGATGCCGTAGGTCTTGAAGTCCACGGGCCGGCGTGCGAGCGCCTCCGCGCGCTCCTTCTGGTCGAACGCCTTGAAGACGTCGATCAGATGTTCCTTGGTGTCGCCGCAATTGAGCATGACGATCACGCCGAGATCGCGCTCGGCGATTTCGCGCATGGCGGCGTCGAGCGTCCACGAATGCGTGGACGAGCCCGTTTCCAGCAGATCCAGCACCGAGAGCGGCTCGTGCACGCGCACCGGCGTGTCCTCGCCGGGCTTGGGCGTGCCGCGCACGAGGGCGATGTGCGGCGTGCGCGTGGGGTGGTCGACGTACATGACCGCGCGGAACACGCCGTGGGCGGTGTGCATGGTGCGCTCGGCCACGCGCTCGACGATCGACTCGGTGCGACTGCGGTAGTGGATCAGGTCGGCGATGGTGCCGATCTTGATGTCGTGCTCCTTGGCGAACTCCATGAGATCGGGCAGGCGCGCCATCGTGCCGTCGTCCTTGATGACCTCGCAGATCACCGCCGCCGGCGTGAGGCCCGCGAGCGCCGTGAAGTCGCAACCGGCCTCGGTGTGGCCCGCGCGCACGAGCACGCCGCCCGGCTGCGCCATGATCGGGAACACGTGGCCCGGCTGCACGATGTGCTCGGCGCGCGCGTCGTGCGCGACGGCCGTCTGGATCGTGCGGGCGCGGTCAGCGGCCGAGATGCCGGTCGTAACGCCTTCGGCCGCCTCGATGCTCACCGTGAACGCCGTGCCGTACTGCGTGCCGTTGCGGTAGGTCATGAGCGGCAGGTTGAGCAGCTTGCAGCGTTCCTGCGTGAGCGTGAGGCAGATCAGGCCGCGGCCGTACTTCGCCATGAAGTTGATGGCTTCGGGCGTCACGAACTCTGCTGCGATGACGAGGTCGCCCTCGTTTTCCCGGTCTTCTTCGTCAACGAGGATCACCATTTTGCCGGCTTTCAGTTCGGCGATGATCTCAAGGGTGGAGGCGAGCGTCATGATGGGATTTTGGCTGGAAAGCGCACATTTTACGCCACGCGGGCGGGCGCGTCGCCCAGAACGGTGGGAGCGCGCGGGGTTTTGAGGCGGGCGGGCCCTCAGGCGGGTTCGCCGGCGCTGCACGTTCGCGTTGCCCGGTGCCGATCAAGCGCGCACGAGAGTTGGCCGAACGGCCAGCTAGCCCCGGCGTGGCGCCTTCGCGACAATAGTAACGCTTGACGTTATTAACGAGGAGCGTTACTATCCATGACGATTACATCATTTGCCTGCCGGGACACCGCCGCCCTGTTCGCGGGGCGCCGGGTTGCCCGATTTGCCGCGATCGAAACGGTCGCCATGCGCAAGCTGCAGCAAGTTCATGCCGCGGTTTCGCTATCGTTTTTGCGCGTGCCGCCCGGCAACCGGCTGGAGCCCTTGAACGGCGAGCTGGAAGGGGCGCACAGCATCCGCGTCAACGCGCAATGGCGCATCTGCTTTTATTTCGCGCGCGGCGAGGCTTCGCAGGTGCGCATCATCGACTATCACTGAGGAGCATTGCTATGGCACGGGAAGTACCGCTGGCCACTCCGGGCGAGATCCTGAACGAAGACTGGCTCAAGCCGATGGGCATCAGCCAGTACGCGCTCGCCAAGGCGATTGGCGTGCCGCCGCGCCGCATCAACGAGATCGTGCTCGGCAAGCGCGCGATCACGGCGGACACGGCCGTGCGGCTCGCCGTCTATTTCGGCACCGACGCGCGCAGCTGGATGGAGCTGCAGGCGCACTACGACACCGAGCTCGCGCGCGAGGCGCTCGCCGAAGTATTGGCGAACATTCAGCCTCATGTGCGCGCGGTGGCGGCCTGAGCGCCGGCGCGTCCGGCTTGCGGCTTGCCCCGCGCCGGGCGCTCAGCGCAGGACGATGTCGTCGGCGAGTCCCTTCGTAAGCTCCAGGGCCTGGCGCTCGAACAGGCGCCGGTAGAGCCCGTTCTCGCGGCGCACGAGTTCGTCGTGCGTGCCTTCCTCCGCCACGCGCCCGCGCTCGAGCACCAGCAGCCGGTCGAGCGCGCGCACGGTCGAAAGCCGGTGCGCGACCACGACCGTCGTGCGGCCCTCCATCAGGCGCTCCATGGCCTGCTGGATCAGCACTTCGCTTTCGCTGTCGAGGCTCGAGGTCGCTTCGTCGAAGATCAGGATCGGCGCGTTGGCGAGGAACGCGCGCGCGATCGCGACGCGCTGGCGCTCGCCGCCCGAGAGCTTCACGCCGCGCTCGCCCACGAGCGTCTCGTAGCCGCGCGGCAGCGCCATGATGAAATCGTGCGCGCTCGCGAGCTTCGCTGCGCGCACGATCTCGTCGTGGGTCGCGCCGGGTCTCGCATAGGCGATGTTCTCCGCGAGCGAGCGGTGGAACAGCACCGGCTCCTGCTGCACGATGGCGATCTGCGAGCGCAGCGAAGCCTGCTGGATCTGCGCGATGTCCTGGCCGTCGATCGTGATGCGGCCGTCGGACACGTCGTAGAGCCGCTGGATCAGCTTGATGAGCGTGGTCTTGCCGGAGCCCGAATGGCCGACAAGGCCCACGCGCTCGCCCGGCGCGATGCGCAGCGAAAGATTCGCGTAGAGCGGCCGCTCGTGCGCGCCGTAGCGGAACGTCATGTCCTCGAAGCGGATGTCGCCGCGGTCGATCACGATGGGCGGCGCGTCCGGCCGGTCTTCGATACCAAGCGGCTGGGCATCGAGCATCACGAGCTCTTCCATGTCGTTGACCGAGCGCTGCAGGTTGCGCACGTGCATGCCCACGTCGCGCAGATAACCCTTGAGCAGGAAGAAGAGCGTGAGCGCGAAGGTGATGTCGCCCACGCTCGCGAGCCCGCGTGCCCACAGCAGCAGCGCCGAGCCCAGAATGGCCGCCTGCATGGCCACCAGCAGCGCGCCCTGCACGCCGCCGTTGAACGTGCCGCGCCGCCAGGTGCGGCGCGTGCGGCTGTCCCACTTGGCGATCACGCGCGCGAGCCGCGCTTCTTCGCGCGTTTCCGCCCCGAACGCCTTGACGACGGGGTTGCACGAGACGGCGTCGGCGAGCGCGCCGCCCATCTTCGTGTCCCACTGGTTCGCCAGCCGTGCGGAAGGCGCGACGTAGAAGAGCGAGAGCGAGACGGTAATGGCGAGATAGAGCGCCGAGCCGACTCCGACCACGAGACCCATCACGTGCCACTGCACCGCGAGCAGGATGGTCGAGCCGACCAGCATCACGAGCGACGGGAAGAGGGCGACGAGCAGCGTGTCGTTGAGCAAGTCGAGCGCCCACATGCCGCGCGTGATCTTGCGCACGGTCGAGCCGGCGAAGCTGTTCGCGTGCCAGTCGGTCGAGAAGCGCTGCACGCGGTGAAAGGCGTGCGTCGCGACCTCGCTCATCATCCTGAGCGTGAGCACGATGATGTTCTGGAACGCGGCCTGGCGCATGAGCGTGCCGACGAGCCCGAGCGCCGTCAGCGCCCAGAACGCCACGACGGCGGCGTGCCAGGCGGCGGCGTTGCCGCTTGCGGCGTCGTGCGCGAGCGCGTCGACGAGCTGGCCGGCGTAGTGCGGCGTGAGCACGTCGGCGAGCGCGCCGAGCAGCGCGGCGAGGGCCACGGCGCCTACACGCCACGGCTGGCGCGACCAGTGCCGGAACGTGAAGCCGAGGACATTGCGGAACGTCTGTCCGCCCGAAGCGAGTTGTTTGTCTTGGTCTGCCATGGACAGCGTGCTCCGGACGCGAGGCCCGGAGACTATTCAGGAATGCGATGAGCGGAAAACGGGGTCTGCGCGTTCAGTGACGCAATTCGGGCACTTCGTGCCGAACGTAAAACCTCGAAATCGCTGGAAAGCGGCGCGGCGGCAAGCATGCCGCCAATCACGCGCCGCGCGGCGCAGCGGACGCAGTCAGCGTGCCGGCAGCGGAGTGTGCGCGAAGTGTGGCATCACCCGAACCGGCGGCATGACGGCGGCCATCTCGATTACTGCCATCTTTGCCTCCTTCATTGAGTTCGGGTGGAGAGACCGCGGTGCGCCGGCTGGCGGCCGCGAAGGACGAATGGGGAGTCTACCAGCGCTGCAGAATATGTGCTTGCAGGCGGTGCGGAGCTGGCTGCGCGTGCGCACCGTTCTTGTCGTGTGTCACTGAGAGGGGCGGCCCGCGAACTGCGCGGGCACGCGCCGTGGCAGGCGGCTCAGTCTTGAGCTGTGCCGTTGCCTCGCGATGAGGAGAGCATCCGCTCCACATACCGCGCAATTATGTTGAGTCTGGCGGGAGAGGCTTGTCCCACATGGCTGGGGTGCCAAACGCCGGCCAGTATACCGTCAGAAATACCGTCACTTAGCGGTTGCTGTACCTAAAGACGTCAGTAGACGAACAGGTTAATGCATCGCGCGATGCTTGATGGGTGCCTAAACCGAGCGTCACAGCCGTTCTGCTGCTCCTTGCGGAGTTAGGTGGTGATCACTTTAAGCCGTTGGCTCAGCACTCGACTTTGTGACGACTATCGTAGCTGTGAGTGAGATTGTCGTGGGCGACGCCGATAACCGCTGTCAAGTCTCCGGAGGCTCTCGCGAGTCCCCTCTACCACTTGCTAAAGATCCATGGCGCAATGCCGTTAATATCTCAAATAACCGTACTTTAGAACAGAATCTATGCGCTATCGGGAAGAAAAAGATAAGGTATTTGGGTATCGAGTGGTTGGTTTGATTATGGTTGCCGGCGGTGGTGTCTTTACGCTCGCCTCCATATTGAAATTTTTCTATTTTGGCCTTGATTCAGGTGACCCGCTTTCCCATGCGTTGGCTCAACCGTTCAAAAATCTCGTTTCGCTGGCTTACGGTTTGACGAGCCCCTACTTGAACATCGTTTGGCGCGTGGCCGCCTTGCCTAATTTTAGAGAATATGTTTCTTGGGGCAATGGCGGTTTCATTTTTGAATATCTTGTTCTCATATTTGGCATCGGGAGAATTCGAGCGGCAGGACGTTTGACAGGACGCATCGCCGAAGCCAGAAAGATTCTCGAGGACGAGCAATTGAGGCAATCTGTAAGGCCTGGGGGCGGCGAGCCCCCGGCACAGACGCAATCTACGACTCCTGTACAGATGCAATCTACGACTCCCGTGCCTAGTGGGAATGGCGGCGGGTTTAAGTTGTTCCACGCGCTGTACATTGGTCCGGTAGTCGCCGCAGTTGTTGCTCAAATTATTGAGAAGATTTTTCACCTTACCTGATTGACCTCCCGGGGCGGCAGAGTCCGTCAAGGCGGTTCGCGCAATACTCAACAGCGAGGCCATCGTTCTCTGTCGAGCGCTTAGTCAGGGCTGTGGTGTTTGGTTGCCCTCCACCGGGATGGCTTGTGCCGACCTCGTTGAACAAATGAGCAATTATGTTGAGTCTAGCCGGATTCACTTGCCTGCGGCTGGTCGATTAGCCGCCCCGGCCGGTTGCCTTCAAGAGTAACCGAATGAGCGCGAACATACGGTGAAATAGGTAATCGATTTGCGATGACTCGACAATCGGCACCTTGTCTGTCTCGGTATGCCGAATCATGAAATTGTTCCCGATCTCGGTTAGTTGAATGGCCTCCTGTTCGAGACGGTCTCGGAATACCGGCTCGGACGAAACACGATCGAGCAATGCTTTGGTGCTGCCTTTCTTGTCCTTGCCGGGTTCAAGCGTCTTTAGGCGTTCCCAGGCGTCCCATAGCTTCTCAAGCGCCTCCCGCCGTACATCGATGTCGCGGTTCAGGAACTTCTGGCGAGCTGTCTCCAGCAGCGTATTGAGTGCCGCGTCTCCCGTCTGAAATAGTGTCTCGATTAGGCTTTGGTTGATGACGGCCGGGGCGAGGCGACTCACTTCGCCGTCAAGCAGCTCGAAACCCATGCCATTCCGTTCGAAGATTCGATTCACGTCGGACGCAAACTTCTCCCGACCGGCTTCTTGGTCGTAGGTGTAGTGCGAGTGGCTCATGTACCGGTGGTACTGTGGGTCAAGCGCTTCGGCGACATGTTCGTAGGAAAACTCGACTAGGTCGAAAATCGCGCTATCAGTTGGCGGAGCGTCAGGATCAATCTGTTGCCGTGGCGATAGAAGCCCATAGCCGGCTATCGTGTTCTCCAGCTTATCGAGGTCCGTCCCGGCATACGCGTAGCCGTCGCCGCATTTGTTAGGGAAAGCAAGGCCGAACCATTCTTCGTCTATGCGTGCGCGTATGAGTGTCAGTAGCGCGCTGCGCGTTGTGTCGTCCAGCGTTTCAGCGACTCGTGGCTTTATGATGCCCTGCCGCTCGGTGAACAGCTTCTTCATGCGTGGTCCTTGCGTTCACGAGCTCAAAGGGCGATGGCCTTCTCGATTGCCTTGACGGCAACGGCAGTGCCGATCTTTAAGGCGACATCTAGCGCCCACTTGCCTGATGATTTCAGATGACCGATCGCACCGGCGGCGTCGTGATTCTTTGCTGCGGTTTCAGCCGCACCAACGCTGGCGATTGCCTGGTCATGTTCAACATCGGTCGCCTCTTTACGCATGGAGGCCCGTAGAGAAGCTAGTTCGCCAGCGAGAGCAACAAGATCAATCCCCGCTGCCGCCTGTTCGCAGGCTTGGTTGAAGGTGTTGTGCGCTGCGTGAGCGTTCGGTCCGACGGCACCAGCTTGACCAGAAATGTTGTATTGGTCTCCCATGGCAATCCTCTCAGAGAAGAACTGTTGAACCACCATCTGCTCCTGTCGGGGTAGCAGATATTCGTAAGCATCTAGATGTGCCCCGTAGGCCGAAGTCGTCTCATCGTCGAAAGTGAATGACGGGAAAATCTCCGGATCCACCCGGAATACGACTTCAAGTGAGAAATCGAACGCTCCGTGTGATGAGCGACACTCCAGATATAGGACAAAGCGATCACGCTGTTCATCGCGGACAACTGCCTTCTTGAACTCGCGGCCGCTGCGAGGATCGGTGAAACGTACATGCGTGGGTACGGCTCCCTGCGGTAGGCACAGCGCATAGTAGCTTAGGCGCTGCCGCTCGGTCGGGATGCCAGCCCACGATGTGAGGAAGCGAAACTCGCCATCGTTACAGCTTAACCGCGCAGAGGACACCTTCCGAACTTTGCATTCCGCGAATGCCCGTGCGAAGTGTCGCTCATGGCGATCGTCAAGGAAATGAAACGGACCGCTTCTCGGTTCTTCATATTCGTCTGCGAAGGCAACAGTGATCGCCTCTCCATATTCCGCGTGCATGCGGAACGTACACAATGCCCCGTCTGCATCGAGTTGTTCAACAATCACGACGGCTACGTCCATATTATTCTCCTTCGTTGTTTGCGACTTAGCAGCGCTTTCGGGGTAACGGTGTACGCGGGTGCCCATGAATCCCCGGCTTGGTAACCATATGTACCCATTCTTTGAGCTGAGCGATAGTTTCGTCAGTTGAACGTTTCGTGGTTTGTCCGACAAAGTAGTGTGCTAGATCGGCGATTTCCCCTCTTGCAGGAATACCGGTACCGCCCCAGTACCAGAACGGCTCGAAGATCAGCGCATTCTTGCCACTCCTGTCGCGAGCACGACTTTTTCCGTCTTCGTGATAGTCCTTTCGCAGCGGAACTAATTCTTCTCCCATTGCCCCCGGTTTTGCGCGATAGATGGCATCTCTCCGGCCACGGAACCGCTTTTCGTACTCGCCAAGGGAAAGTACTTCGGAGATTTGTCCCACGTACGCGACGCGCCCAATTCCATATTGCTTGGGCGCAAACGCAATAACCCAGTCCCCCGGGATCGCGTGCTTGCGAATCATGGGCTTGCAGCACGAGAGGGTCAGCATATTGTTGTCCACGCACGGAGCCATTCCGGCATCAGTGGCTAGAACATACCGCCAGATCCGGTTCACGATGTTGCCTCCATCAATACCGAAGTAACCCAGTCGCTCATGCTGGATGAATCGATGGGGTGCGCAACAAACTCTTGACCTCGTGCGGCGGTCTGAAGTGAACCGTCGGGTTTCCAGCGATCAGGGGGGTTGTATGTCATGCCGCAGCCCCCTTTGCCGGGATGAAGCCATTCTGGGACGGTCCAAACGGATGGCAATGAACAGGCAGCCGATAGGCGATATCCACGCTTAAGGCTGCCCCAACCCTTGAGAGGCAATTGCTTCGGGCCAAGCTTTAGTCGGTCGGCGGCGAGATAGAGGACGTTTGGCGACTTCCAGCCGGGTCGGACGTGAGGATGAACTTCCAACCATGGGTGCTGCTCTATTGCGCGGCTTCCATCTGCTCCCAGATCGAATACGTCTCCAACCTGAAGCCATCCCCAAATGCGGTGTTCTGGCCGGCCGATGAATTTCCAACGGCTATCATGTTCGACTGGCCGAAATAGGCCCCAAAAGATAAATAAATCTCCGCGCCCCACATTCTGTTTCGCTAAATGCCCTTGAGCGGAGGACACTTGGCCGAGTGCGCCTCGCCAACCGGCGATACGCGGCAGGCACTCTGAGGCAACGTCGGGATCGAGGTGGCACCAGCTCTCCGCAGTTAGACGGCCACGAGTGAGATCGGTGACGAGATCGCCGTAGTGGCCACTCAAGTCCCCATAGCGGGTGCGAGAGGGCATTTTCGTCGGTATGGGGAGGGACACTGGGCGGCCTTCGACAATCGGGCTTGGGCAACCACCGGCGGTTCCATCAAACCCCTTTCGGCTGAAGATGATCTTCACGACGATACCCCCGGGAATACCGATATTTTCATTGCCGGCCTGTCGTGTCAGCGTATCCGAACACGGTGTTTTTCGCGAGCCTGACCAAAGTTATTTGGCCGTTGAGGGGGTGATTTGACCCTGATAAAATGACGATACGACCGAAAAACCGGCCAAATGTCGGCTTTCGGCTCGCCGCTCGCGCCGCAGCGCATGCCTTAGCAAATCCGCCGGATTTTTCGCCGGATTTCGCTTCGAATTTCTCTCCCTGAACCACCCAAAATGTCCGATGCCGCCACAGGCAGGCGTTGCTGCGCGCTTCTTTTTCGCGTTTTTACGGAGCCTCCATGCCTGTCATTGCAATTCCAACCGCAGTCGAGAGCACACCGACGACCTTCACGCCTGCGTTTCCGTTCGTCGCGCAGACTAACGATTTCGACGATGTCTTTGCGTGCGCCGCGATGCTCTCACGCAAGACGATCGAAGATGTGAGGGAAATCGCCATCGCGAAGACTCGGCATCCCGCCCGGGGACCGTTCTATCTTGGTGAGACGCAGATTGCCGCGCTGCTCGCGCAACTAGGCTTTGTCGCGACCGTGTACAAGGAGGTTGGTCGCGTGGCTGACATTCCTGACGTCGCTTTCCTGCTAGTCGACTACAACGCCGACATGGAGGTTGGTCGGCACATTCTGTTTCACCGCGCAAAGGCTTCGCACGCCTCCGGCACGACGATCGAGTACGCCCTGGACCCTTCGCCGTGGTGCAAACCGGCGGACCGCGTTCGCACGAACTTCAAAGACATCGCCGGCCATTGGGCAATTGGCATCCACGCCATGAACACCAAAGCCGGTACCAGCAAGTAATCCCGCCAGCAATCAGCGGTTGCCCCTTCCGGTTGCATTGAAAGCCAGAGCGTCACGTGTCTGGCTTTTTGCATTTCTGGGGCGCCATTTATCGACACCAACAGGTGTTCAAGGAGATCCAGATGAGCATGAACAACGGGACGTCTGAACCCGGCACGGCAGCATGCCTCTCCCTGCAAACGCCGCTGCCGCGGTTCCGGCTCGGGCAGATCGTAGCTACGCGTGGGGTTTTGACGCATCTCGAGCACCACGGCATTCAAGCCGATCCTTACCTGCGTCGGCATGTATGCGGCGACTGGGGAAACGTGCCGCCCGACGATGCTTTGGCAAATGAGCGAGCCGTGGTGCACGGCGCGCGAATCCTGTCATCGTATGAGGTTGCAGGCGAGCGGGTGTGGGTCATCACTGAAGCAGATCGTTCGGTAACGACCTTACTCTTCCCGTCCGAGTATTGACCATGCCGGCCATCCCCACCACCGTCTCGATGATCGGAGCCGGGTTTGTGCCGGCGTTCCTCCGAGTGCAGCAAAGCGACGACTTCGATTGTTCGTTCGCGGCAATCGCCATGATCTGCGGCACGACCCTCGAAGCTGTACGCAACGTTGCAATCGAGCAGTTTGGGCATCCGGCGCACGGCCCTTACTGGATAACCGGCGCGCTGATCGCGAGCCTACTCGAACACTACGGGTACGAAACTGGCATGTACGAAGAACCAGTATCGGTCGGTGAAATACCCGATCTGGCGATCGCCCTGGTGGAATACGACGATCACACCAATCTTGGCCGACACGTGCTGTTCCATCGCGCCCGCGCCAGTCACGACCCAACCATCAAGGTTGAGTACGTTATCGACCCGGCATACTGGATCGAGCCGCAGGACTATGTGCTAACGAACTTGCCCAAGATCCAGTGGTATCTCGGCATTCGTGCCATGACGGAAGGGCGGGCTAAGGTGCCTTCGTCTGGGTATCGCCGGATTCTGCCCCAGTGTCGGGCAGCGATTCGGCGACAAGCGCGGCCATCGTCACTCCCAGCGCTTTCGCGATGCGTTCGATGTTGCAGATGGAAATGTTGCGCTCGCCGCGCTCGACCGAGCTGATGTAGTTCGGATGCAGTTCGGCCAATTCGGCGACCTTCTCCTGCGTCAGTTCCTTCGACTTACGGACGCGACGCATGTTGGCCGCGAACAGTAGCTGGGCTTCACACTTTTGAGTTTGGTTCGGCATGCCGGAAGTGTTCCGGCACCGCCCGCCCAAAGCCACACACTTTGAGTTTGGTTTCAGGTAAAGTGCACGCGATAACCAAACCCAAAGTGTTATTTTTGACCTTACGGGGGTATTTCAATGAAACGGATCTTTCTCGCGGCGGTCCTGGCCGCGTCAGCATCCATCGCGAATGCGCAGAACCTTTCCGATCAGGACATCAACCTGATGGCTGCTGCGCAGAAGGCGGTCAAGACATACAAGCAGGGCGGCGTGACTGGCATCTATTCGGCCGTCACCCAGTGTTATCAGCATTTGCGCCAAGGTCAGAAGGCATTTGGCCGGAGCGTCGAGTTTTGCGTTGCGCTCGACATCAGCGGCATCTTCATCGATTCGGAAATGGCGAGCGCGGAGGGATTCCCGCGTGATGCGCGCTTCATGGACGCGACGGCGGCAAATCGCATGAACGAGGTTCTGCGGCGCTACGGGATCACGGCCAGTGACGACGATACGCGCGCGTACTTTGCCGCACGTGTCGAGCGCGTCAAGAAATACACCAACGACGCCATGCAACTCGGGTGAGGAGCGAAAAATGAAGCTGACAACATCTGCTACCGCCACCGCAGCATTGGCATTGGTTTTCGCTGTTGTGTCGTGCCACGCAGCTAGTAAGGCCGAGGTCGCCCACTATGAAAAGCAGGTCGAGCGTGCCGCCACGAAAGAGTGTGATGGCGACACCGGCGACGGCGTGAGCACAACCGCGTACTCGTGGAACCTCGCCGGCACCGGGCCGGTGACGGTCGTATCGGCCGGGGCCAACGGCTGCGCGGGCGGGCAGGCTCCACGAACCTGGCTTTGGATGTTCTTCGCCGATGGCAGCGCCAGCCAGGCGAGCCAGTCACCGAATTCGGTCGAATCGCTCGAGCTTACCGGCGACCAGATCGTCGTCAAGAGCCTCGAGGTCGGACCGGAAGATTCGCCGAACTTCCCGAGCCATCTGACCCAGCTTGTCTACAAGGTCGCCGGCCGAAAACTGACCCTAGTCAGCAGCCGGTTGCTGGCGATCAAAAAGGACTGAGCAGGCGAGGCACGGCTAGCGGGTTCCGTCTAAAACCGCGCTGCCATGCTTGGCGTGGAAGCCACGCGCGGCACGTTGCCATGCGCAGCGGCATACGACGGCAAGCCTTCCGAGCTATTACCGTTCGATTTGCAGATGCGTCGTCCAGCGATGGCGCGTCGATAACTATGGAGGGAGCGCTATGGCGTTCTGCGAGCAGTGCGGTACACCGTTGTTAGAAAGCGCACTTTTTTGCGCTGGATGTGGCAAAGAGATCGCGTCCTCGGCGGCGTCGCGGGCAATGGCGCTCGATGCGGCGCGATCAACACCCGGCTCTTCGCGAGCGTCAACCGCTGATGACTTCGCCGAACTGCCGGAAAAGTGGCGGCAACGGTTTGCCACCATCGAGAAGGCCGGTGGCGAGCGCGTCCGGTGGTGGCGCTGGCCGGCGGCGAAACAGCTGAGCACGAAAGAGAAACGGCTGATTACCTCGAATTTGTGGGCCTTCGTGTTCGGACCGTTCTATTACCTGTATCTCGGCCTTTGGCGAAAGGCCATCACGCTGTCGCTCGTTGCGCTCGTACTCGATGTCATCCTTAGCATGGCCGGTGATGCACTCAATATTCCAATCGACAACTTCCTTTGGATCGTGTCGGCCATCATGTTCAAGCAATGCGCGAACGTCGATTACTATCGCAAGACCGTACTCAAGCGGCGCGAATGGTGGTGACGGGTTGCCCACTGACTAGACTAGACCACTCCACGTGGAATCGTGCATGAAACGCTTCTGTTGTGCAGTCACCGCTTTGCTCATCGCCGCCAACGTCCACGCCAACCCGCTCGATCATGGCGACCTCGTGACGTTTCCAACACGGGACGGCGTGACGCAGAGCGTCTTTATCGAGTCACGGTGACCTAACCCGCCATGGGTGATTGTCCTGTTCGGCGGTACGCCGGGCGACCTTCATCTGGACGCCAATGGCGCGACTACGCTCAAGGGCAATTTTGTGATCTGCTCGGCGCATCACTGGATCAATTGGGGCGATGCGGTCGTCTTGGTCGATACGCCGTCCGACCACACCGAAGGCGTCGATGACCTGTTCCGTCGCAGCAAGGAGTCGTTCGCGGATACGCAGGCCGTCATGGCGACGTTGCGGCAACGCTTCCCGAATTCAAAGATTGCGCTGGTCGGTACGAGCGCTGGGACGGTTTCGGTCGGCAACGCGCTGGACCGCGATCCGACGCTGGCCGATGCGTTTGTGCTGACATCCCCGGTGACCGTGTCGCACAAGGGCAGCGCCGCCATCGGCGATCTTGACGTGGACGGCACAAAATATCGCGTACTGGTGGTTTCGAACGAACACGATGCCTGTGTGTCATCGCCTGCGTATGCGGGCAAGCGTCTGGCCGAACACAACCACTTCGATTTCGTCTCGGTCGACTCGACGGACGGTAGCGGTGATACCTCGGAGAAATGCGGCGGGCATTCGCCGCACGGATTTCTCGGCATCGAAAAAGAGGTGCTTGGCGGCATCAACAACTGGTTGGTAGGGCAACCGGTCGTTGGGCAGTAGAGCAGGGGCGAAGGGCGCATCAGTCGGAACCGTGCCTACGCGTTCACTGTCTTTAAGGTAATCCTCCGACTCGCCAGGCGTCCTTTTTTTTTCCACTGCCGATCAACCGTAACGAAGCCAGGGCATTGCGCCCTGGCTTTTTGGCTTGCGTTGCTCACGCGCACGTGCCGAAGCGCTACGGGGTCCCATCGTTGGGCGAGATCAATTTCATGCCGGCACAGCTAGGATTTCCGCATAACCGATCAATTCTGCAGAATAACTGCCATCGCCGTTTGCAGTCCCCTTGTGCTTCAACTCTCGCTGCAACGTTGGCTCGACCGTATGAACGAATAGGTCGATTCGCTGCTCTGGCTGGAGCAGTGGTGTTGTGGTTGGGGCAAGGAGGTATTTTTCGCACAGACGTTCGACCGCCGGGACGCGCGTGCCGTCCTGCTTCACGGCAATAGGCTGCACCACCACGCGCCGCTCGCCGTTGCCGACTGACGCCTCGACCATCCACAGCGACAACAGCACCGGGTCATCCACGTCGCCACATACGGCGACGCCGACTTCCTCCGGCGGCACGCTGCGCCAGCGTCCCAATTCCTCCTGCACCAGCGGGTGATCCAAACCCATCAGTTGCAGCGTGTCCTGATTTGTCGCCGCTTCGCGACTTAAGGTGAAGCGCGCGCGGCGGGTGTTCTCGGCGGTGATGAGGTCGTAGGTGGCATCGTCCACCTTCACCAGCTTCTGCTGGCGATCCGCGACCGCCGCTGAGATGAAACGGACCAGCCGATCCAGACTAGACGACACGTCCGAGAAGGGCTTGTAGTCGTCGAGGCTGAAACCGTCGAGGTCTTGGAACAAGTCGAATACCACCTGACGCGCCTCGCGCGAATTCGACAATGCCGCCTCCAGTTCCACCTTCGTGCGCTTCAGTTCCGGATCGGATAACGCTTCCTGATACAGCCGGTCGTAGTTCAACCGTTCGGACAACTGCCCAAGAATCTGCGCGCGCAGATCTTCCGCGACATTGCCTTGCTCATCTACCTTGCCCACTGTGCGCGCGATCTCGGTTAGCTTCTCGTCGAGCAGCAGGAAAATACGGCCTTCGATGGTGTCCGACAGCACGAGGTTGTAAACCTGCGCCGTGTAGCTCTGACCGTAGCGATGGATGCGCCCGATGCGCTGCTCCACGTCCATCGGGTTCCACGGCAGGTCGAAGTTGAACAGGATGCGCGCAAATTGCAGGTTGATGCCTTCGCGGCCTGCCGCGGTGCAAACCAGGACGCGTGGACCGTCCTTCTGGCGAAAACGCCGCTCCGCCGCCACCTTCGCGCCGTGATCGCCACCGCGCAGCACCACCACACCCTGACCGGGGAAGGTCTGCTCGATCTCCCGAGCGATCATGTCCACCGTGCCAAGGTAGGTGGCGAAGATTACGATCTTCTCGTTCGGGTTTTGCCGCCAGAGCGTGCCCAAGCCATCGAGCAGCTTCTGCATCTTGGTCTCACGCTGCGGTGGGAACACGCGCAGCAGATCGCTGATGCGTAGGCGCTCCTCTGGTAGATGCAGGTTCACCACCGCCGATGCGGCTTCCTCCGCGTGTGTGGCCGAATACTCGCTGCCGTAAGGATCGGAAGCCATCTCAAGTGCTTCCTCATCAAGCTTCCTCACCAGCCGGTATTTCAGATCGGCTAGCACTCGATCCACCTCGCTGCGCCCGACGCTGTCACGCGGCAGATCGAATTCCTCGTGGATCAGCTCGCGCGCTTCCTCGGTCAATCGCTCGCGGCCCTCAATATCCAGCTCCTTGTCGCGCAGAAACGCCTCGTGCAGCGTCAGCATCAGCAGGCGCCGCTTGAGCGTGCGGCGCACGGCAGCGAAACTCGATGCCGCGATTTTCTGGAAGATCGCCATCAGGAAGCCCAGTGCGCGCCCTTGGTTGCCTTGGCGGCGCGCGAGATCGAAGCCATCCTCCAAATACTCCCGTAGTTTCTCGTAGAACAGCCGTTCGGCTTGCGCCATCACGAACGATTCGGTGTGAACCCAGCGACGCGCAAACAGCGGCGAACCATCCGGCTGGCAGGCGTCGGCCTTGGTGCGGCGGAACATCACCGTGTTGAGGCGATGACGGTTCTCGACCATTTCTTCGGGGCTACGGAATAGCGTCGGGTTCAGCAGTTGCACCAGCATCCAGAACTGGAAGTGGTTGCCCTGGTGCGGTGTGGCCGACAGCAGCAGGAGGTCGCGCGAATGATCCTTCAGCGCCTCGGCCAGCTTGTAGTTCTCCGTCTTACGCACCTTGCCGCCAGTGCGGTAGGCGGTCAGGTGGTGCGCTTCGTCGAATACCACCAGATCCCAACGCGGCGCGTCCAGCAGCCGCTTGATACGCACCGGGCGCTTCAGCGTGTCAATGCTGGCAATCAGCCGGTCGTGCTTGGCGAAAGCGTTGGTTTTTCGGTCGGTGATGTCACCCTCGGAACCGAACACCTCGAAGTCGAGGTTGAACACCTCGTTCAATTCACGGTGCCAGTTGTTCACGAGACCCGCAGGCACCACCATCAGCGCGCGATTCAATTCGCCACGGCTCGCCAGTTCGCGCAGGATCAGCGCGGTTTCAATGGTCTTGCCCAAGCCCACCTCGTCGGCGATCAGGTAACGCCGGGGCGACGCGGTGGCGACGCGGTGCGTCAAAACCACCTGGTGTGGGAGCAGGTCGATTTTAGCCGACGTCAGCGCCGAGGCGCTTTCCATTACCGGCAGCGCGTGGGCTTCGTAGGACAGCCACGCCTTGCGCCCACGCTCCGCACTGCCATCCACGGCGCGCAGGATGCGCTCTGTGCGAGTGAATTCGCGCCGCAGCGCTGCCACCGGCACTCGGCGTTCGCCGACACCGAAGAATGCGCGTAGGTACCCGTCACGCGCCTGATCGAGGACGACACCCGGACCGTACTCGTGGTGGGTGATGCGCTCGCCAGGTTGGAACCGAATCTCTGCCGTCACGCGTCGCCCTCACGTAATCCGCAGGTGGAACAGACCAGCGGGCTTGCCGCCGTCACGCAACAGGATTTCCTGCGGGTATTCGTTAGCCTGGCCCCAGAGGATGCGACCGAAGTCGATCTGATGCCCGTGGGGCGCGTGGCACAGCCAGCCCACCTCGTCGGTGGCCGCTTGCACCTTGATGCGATTGTGGCCGCCGGGCAGCCAGAACACCAGCGCTGCATCGCCTTGATACTCGTCTTGAAATGACAGAATCGCGGGCTTGATCGCATCACCCAGCCAAGTGTCGGCTTCCAAGGGCGATAGCAGATCGAGGCTGCCATCCAGTCCCGCCACTACGAGGGTCTTGCTGCCATTGCTCGGCAGGTCGTCCGGCCAGCTGCTCACCGCGCGCAAGAACTGGCGCAAGCTCCAAACCTCGCTGGCCGCGCAGATCTGGTTGCGTGCTTCCTCGTCCCACACCCAACTCGTGCCGCGTCGCTGCCACACCGTATCCAGCAGTTGCCTCATCTCCCGTACTCCCCATCGTCATCGAACAAGGAACCCTGTGCAGGCTGGGGTGCTTGGCTGGCGTGCCATGCGTTGTAGATGGACGCGGCGCGCGAAGCCGCATTGCGGGTGGCCTGATCCGAGCCATTGCGGTGGAGCCATTCCAGCAGCGATTTCAACGCGACGTGCGGCTTGAAATTTTCGTTCTTCAGCGTGTCGGAGGCGTTGATGCCGCTGCCGTCGAAGCACGCGCCGATTAGGACCAGCGCCTGATCGAGGTCGGATGTGAGGCGGCGACGGTGCTTGCCCGACCACTCGCGCGCGAATGCCAGCGGATCGGTGCGAGTGAAGATCTTGCTCTTTTCCGCACACCAGCCGCGCTGTACGAACTCGTCCGGAGTGGTGATCGATCCTTTGAGGAATTTCTGCAACTGATCGCGCTTCAGTTCGCTGGCCACGCCGAAGGTGCGCAAGAACTGCCGCGTGATCGGCTCGGAGTTGACTGGCGGTGCCTCTTTGCCCTTGTCGGCGTCCTCGTCGATGAGCTGGTTAATGCCGACCAACGCATCCCTGACGGAGATGGTGCGTCCTTCATCGACATAGACTTTGCCGTAATGGCGCGAGAAGTATTCGAGTGCCTTGCCGCGCCGGATTACCTGAAGGTCGGCAGCGGGCAGACCTTCCTTCGCGTGGTTCTCCAGCATGGCCTGCAACTGACGCACGTCGGCCATCACCTCGCGACGCATCCGGCCCCAGCTTACCTGCTTGGGTTCTTCGGTGCGCTTGCGGCAGACGTGGATGATGTCGTACTCGATGGTCTGCGAGCCGAACGTGCCTGGCTTCGCGCCTTCTCCTTTGGTTTCGTCCGAGCGGATCGGATACGTATCGGCGAACTGAGGCGCCGACTTCAGCCCTAGCGGGGAATTCCCCGCTAGGGCCATTTCCTCATGTACCGTTGAAATCGTGGAGAAGCGATTGTGGTCGAGCTGCTGCGATTTGGGATCGATCGTCGGCGCGCCTCAGTTCAAAGGAGGCCCGTCAGATACCCGATTTTGCGACCCGGATGTGGACCTGGTTCGACGTGTTCGACCCACTTCGGCCACCAGGCGCGTCTCCAAATAGGCGGCAGCTTTCGCGTTCACGTCGGCCGCTCGCGACGTAAGCTCATCATCGGTCAAACCGATCGTTGATGCCATCAGGTTCATTGAAACCGAAAATGTCCGGCACTCGGTTCAGAAATTCCCGGCGAAAACGGGGGCGTCCACGACGCAACGTTTCGGCGCTGTATGCAAAGCCACGCTCATTCAGTAATGCCGCGACATAGTCGTCGGTGTCTGCCCATGTCCTGACAGGACTGACGCCTTTTAGATTCGTGTTATGTCGATCTCGATAGAGGTTTTCGGCAATGAGGCCCGCGAGACAAAATAGTATTGGCTTCTTCGTGTCCACGATTTTGCGGCGAATGCCGTGATTCGCGACCAGGCCACGCAGCCCTTCCGGCAGGCTGTCGAAGAACGCGCCGGACTCGCTTGGACCGAGATGCCTGTTTCGCCATTTTGAGTCGAGCCTCATGAGAAAAAGTGCCAGTTGTCTCTCGATGTCGAGCGTCCTATCGTCGCATGGCACGAGTAGCACCAGAGAGTCCAATACGGGCCTTCCGTACACTCGCACATTGGCGCGTTCCGAGTCGAGAATGCTTCGACGCATGGCTCTGGTTTCACGATCATCTCCACTGAATGACAGCGTCAAGCCACGGACGAACCATGAATTGAAAAGGCGATCAAACTCAGCGGTTGGAATTGGCTTAGTCTTCATAGCTTCGGGCGAGAAGCGACCATCGTTGACTCGTCCCTGGAGATTCATCCGTGCATACAGATCAAGCGCCTTTAGACTTGTATCGGTGACATGATCGACCAAAGTGTCCCACTCATAGCTCTGGTCGATCTGAATGCGGATTTCATCTGCAGTTGACCGCAATTCCGCAGCTATCTGTAGACGCGCTATCAGTTTCTTATTTGCAGCCAGTCGTTCCGCCACCTGCTGGTAGCGAGCTACTTCGGTACGCAACTCCCTTTCCGTAACATGTCCCGGTCGGCTCGCGAGATACACGATGCAATCGGCCAGGGAGGGAACATGAAATGGGAAAGGTAGATTTTTGCCGACGGCGCGAATGGGTCCGCCCGCCCAGCTTGTCAAAGTCCGCAACGGTACCCGCGCTTCGAAATCGCGCTTGACCTCAACCATGAGGGTCCTAGCAAAATTCAAAAGAGAGTCCTCGTTTTCTTGGTGCATGCGAGGCAAGTCAATGTCTGACGGCGGTGCTGTCCAATCTTCTAGCGAATGACCGCGCCGTCCCGGGCCGAACGGTCGTCGGGCATCCTGCAGCGAGTTCAGGATTTGGCTGGTCGCAATTGCACGCTCGCGGTCCGATTCAAAAATGCCAGCAGACGCGTCAACCTTCTCTCTCACTTGCTGACTGAGGTCTACGAGGCGCTCTAGCCCGTTTCCTTGACCACGCTGCCAAGTCACCGCGAGCAAAAACTGCAGGTACGCGTCCATCAGGTCGATGGCGGCGATTTCGGATTCACTAATTGCTGTCATTGTCAAGGGTAACATTGGGTTGTCCGATTCGTGGCATTTTATCCTCCCCAGACTGAAGGCAAGATGCTTACCGGTGCCAGCGCACCGACCTTTCCCACCTAAAATGGAGTGAATCATGTCAGTTACCAAACTTGTAAAAACAGTCTCAGGGACCGCAGGAGAAGCGTTGGAGATCAACACGTTTAACCGTCTGGTGCAGCGCTATGGCGACGCGCAGGTAGTGAAGGTGATCGTGGAGGCGGAACTGAAGGCCGCTGGCGAAACCTGGGACAGTTTCAACACGTATATGCGTGTCAAGACGAAGATCCAAAATGACGAGATCAGTATCGTTCGCGCAGCCAAAGAAGCGAAATCGCTGTTGGACGCGGACCTTCGCGATGCCGGCTTCAGCGGCACATAATCTGTTCGGATCCCAATCGGCGGGGGTAAGGGGCGAGCATTGAAGCGAGTTCGACTCGTCGGAGGTACGGCGCGACGGCGACAGCGGCCGCAGACCCACTCTCCCCGTTGTGGGTCGAAGGAGCTAAGCCGCACGCCTTTCGAGGTCAGGGCAAGCGGCCAGCCCCGTACGCACTGCCACGGAAACGTCTAAAGCCCGCCGAATGCGGGCTTTCTTTTGGTGTGCCCGGCAAGGGGAACCGTTAGCCAGAGACAAGGATGTCGCGGGCGACTGCGAATCCGAAGGAAGTCCAAGGCAAAGTCCTGGTCTGACGAACAGGGAGCGGATACGAGACGACGCATCGGGGTCAGGCGGCCAAAGGAGCCAAAGCCCGAAACTTGCACGGAACGATGCGGCGCATACCGCTCCGTTCAGACGGACTGCCGGCCTTGGCTGGTCCCAGAGACTACTGCGCCCGAGTCCGGCGCATAGATCTGCGACAGGATCTCCGCGACCAGTTCAATAGTTCCCAGCACTTGGTTCGTCAACATCGACGAGCCATGGGCTAACTCATTGCGCAAACTGGGCAGGCTCTTTTGCAGTATCTGCACCAGATCCCAACGCTGATCACAAGGAGTGATGTTGACCGGCTCGTCGTCGTCAACCTCCATGCTTTCGAGTTGCTGATCGATCATGGTTTGGATAATTTCCATTGACCGACGCTGGCGCGCACGGCCTTCTGCGGCCCGATGCCAGCGGCTGAAGCCTTCGTTTCGGATAAGACCCAGTTCTATCGCATAGCCCAGCAGGCCGGCCAGCATCGGTTGCTGCTGCCTTGGACGCTGATACCGGTCAGGCAGTCTATCGGGCAACCGCTCTCTGAGCCCAAACTCCAGTGCGAATAGCGCTTGGCTTTGAGCCACTGGAAAGAAGCGGTACACGTGCCAGGCATAGAGGTAGAGGTTACGAGCCGTCTCGAACTGAATGGCTACGGCTTCCGGCACGCCGATGGTGAGCTGGATGGCCTCAATGTCGCGGTGGTGTGCAGCTAGGGACGGCAAAGCCTGCCCAGCGAACATCGCCGTGCGCGGGTCTGGTTCTGCCGCGGTGCCAGGGCTCCGCAAGCTTTCGGCGGCACTCAAGATGGTCGACTTCATGACGGCTAATTTGGAGGCTGACATTTACAGTGATCTTGGGCTGTTCACCAGTGCTGGACCAGTTCCATGAGGTCTTCGGGCTTTGTCTGATACACCGGAGCCCGAGGCAGCACGTCCGCATGTCGCCATTTGTGAGGGGCAGGTTATGGCCGGCTTAGGTCAGATGCGCATTTCGCAGTTGTGGACATTCCACTTGTCAGCTGGAGGCGCGTGGTGTTCAGAGAATCCGAAGGTTCCGGATTTTGCCGATGGTTGGAGACCGGCTCAGGATCAGTTCGGTGATGTACTCGGGCACGAGTGCGCGTGGGATGTTGGTCGGAATCCCTTCTACGAGCTGCGACGGAACCTGGGCGATGAATGCGTCAGGATCGTTTTTCATGCTGTGCTCGTAGCTGACTCGGTAATCCATATGGGTATGGTACAGCCTGTGGTCTGACGGGTAGCTGATGTGGCGTTCGACTTGATACGGCGAGTGGTATACGTAGAAAACCACTGAAATCCGCGAATTCTCCGCGCTGCCCAATCTCTGGGCGTCGCCGTCGATCCCAATGCCGGCGGGGCAGACAGCCGGTTTGGGTGCCTCGGAGAGGCGTTTTTCTGGACGCGTGACGGTATACTTAGCGCGGAAAACGACGGTATACCGTCAAGTATACCGTCACAACGCCATAGATTTAGCTGGATCTGGCGAGACGACCGTAGACGCTGATTTTCGAAAAATCGAATTATTTCAACGGGTTATGGTCGTCCTGAGGCGCACTGAGCATCCGCTCCACATACCGCGCAATCAAATCGATTTCGAGATTCACCTTCGAGCCCGCCGCGAGATGCTTGAGCGTGGTCACTTCAACGGTGTGCGGAATCAGGTTGATCGAGAATTCGCAGCCGTCGGCGCGGTCGTCCACGGTATTCACGGTCAAGCTCACGCCGTTGACCGTGACCGAGCCCTTGTACGCGAGGTAGCGGCCGATCTCCGCCGGCGCGAGGATGCGCAGCTCGTGCGACTCGCCCACCGGCGCAAAGCGCGTGACGGTGCCGAGGCCGTCGACGTGGCCCGAGACGATATGGCCGCCCAGCCGGTCGTGCGCGCGCAGCGCCTTTTCGAGATTCACTTCGCCCGTGTCGGCGAGGCCCACGGTGCGGTTCAGGCTCTCGCGCGAGACGTCCACGTCGAAGCTCGCCGCCGACTTTTCGATCACGGTCATGCACGCGCCCTGAATGGCGATGCTGTCGCCGAGCTGCACGTCCTCGAGGTCGAGGCCACCCGCGTTGACGGTGAGGCGCACGCCCGCGTCGGCGTCGCTGCCGAGCGGACGGATCGATTCGATGCGGCCCACGGCCGCGACGATTCCGGTAAACATCTGGCTGTCCTTTATCTGTTCGTTCAGTGTGTTCGGGAGAATCATGGTGCCTCCCCGTGCGCGTGGGCATCGGCGCCCGCAGTCGGGTCCGTATTGGGGTTATCGTGCACGAGGCGCGCGAGGATGCGCAGATCCTCGGCGATGCGCTCGACCGAATGGAAGGCGAGGCGCGTGCGCGCATCGAGCTTCGTGGGTGCGACAAGGTCGAACATGCCGAGCGCGTTCGTGCCGAGCAGCGAGGGCGCGAGATAGACGAGCAGCTCGTCCACGCAGCCTTCACGCAACAGCGATCCATTGAGCTTGTAGCCGGCTTCCACGTGCAGCTCGTTCACGCCGCGCGCGGCCAGCTCGCCGAGCATGGCGGGCAGATCCACCTTGCCGCGCGCGTTGCCGATCGCGACGATCTCGGCGCCGCGCGCGCGCAGTGCGTCGGCGCGCTCGGCGTTGGTGTCGTCGAGCGTGGCGCAGAACACGAGCGTGGGCGCACCCACGAAGATCTGCGAAAGCGGCGAGGCGTCGAGGCGGCTGTCGACGAGAATGCGCTTGGGCTGGCGCGGCGTGTCGATCGCACGCACGGTCATGCGCGGGTCGTCTTCCTTCACGGTGCCGATGCCCGTGAGGATGGCCGACGCGCGTGCGCGCCAGGCATGGCCGTCGGCGCGCGCGGCCTCGCCCGTGATCCACTGGCTTTCGCCCGAGGGCAGGCCGGTGCGCCCGTCGAGCGACGCCGCCACTTTCATGCGCACCCAGGGGCGCTTTCTCGTCATGCGCGAGACGAAGCCGATATTGAGTTCGCGCGCCTCGTTGGCCAGCAGCCCGCAGCGCACTTCAACGCCCGCGTCGCGCAGTATCGAGAGGCCGCGCCCCGAAACGAGCGGGTTCGGGTCTTCCATCGCCGCGATCACGCGCGCGACTTTCGCCTCGATCAGCGCGTTCGCGCAGGGCGGCGTGCGGCCGAAGTGGCTGCACGGCTCGAGCGTCACATAGGCGGTCGCGCCGCGCAGGTCGTGGCCGCGCGCGCGCGCGTCCTTCATCGCCTGGATTTCGGCGTGGTCGTGGCCGGCGGGCTGCGTGAAGCCTTCGCCGATCACCACGCCGTCCTTCACCAGCACGCAACCGACGCGCGGGTTCGGATCGGTCGTGTACAGGCCGCGCACCGCGAGGGCGAGCGCGCGCTGCATGTGGGCGAAATCGGCTTGCGAAAACATGTCTTGCTGGCTCCGGGGCGGATCGGGTGAGGGCGGCGAGGCCTACGCCCCGCCTTCGGCTGGCTGCCGCGCTCGTTTAGTGTGCTTGGTGCCTTACTGCTCGGCGAACGCGCGGCGCGCAACGGCAATCGTCTCGTCGATGATCGCGTCGTCGTGCGCGCTCGACACGAAGCCCGCCTCGTAGGCCGAAGGTGCGAAGTACACGCCCGCATCCAGCATCTGATGGAAGAAGCGGTTAAAGCGCGTCACGTCGCTCTTCGTGACTTCCGCGAAGCTGCCCGGCACCTTGTCCGCGAAGTAAAGGCCGAACATGCCGCCGAGCGAATCCGCGACAAACGGCACATTCGCTTCGCGCGCGGCCTGCGAGAGACCCTGCGCCAGACGTGCGGTCTGCGCCGTGAGCTTCTCGTAGAAGCCCGGCGCCTGAATGAGCTGCAGCGTCTTCAAGCCCGCCGCCATGGCGATCGGGTTGCCCGAGAGCGTGCCCGCCTGATAGACGGCGCCGTTGGGCGCGAGGTGGTCCATGATCTCGCGGCGGCCGCCGAACGCCGCCGCCGGCATGCCGCCGCCGATCACCTTGCCGAGGCACACGAGGTCCGCCTGCACGCCGTACAGCGCCTGCGCGCCGCGCAGGCCCACGCGGAAGCCGCACATCACTTCGTCGAAAATCAGCACGCTGCCGTGCTTCGCCGTGAGGGCGCGCAGCGTGTTGATGAATTCGGGCGTGGCCTTCACGAGGTTCATGTTGCCCGCGACCGGCTCGATGATCACGGCGGCGATCTCGTCGCCGAACGCCTTGAACGCTTCTTCGAGCGCCGCGACGTTGTTGTACTCGAGCACCGTCGTGTGCTTCGCGATGTCCACCGGCACGCCCGCCGAAGTGGGGTTGCCGAACGTGAGCAGGCCCGAGCCGGCCTTCACGAGCAGGCTGTCGGCGTGGCCGTGATAGCAGCCTTCGAACTTCACGATGCGGTCACGCTTCGTGAAGCCGCGCGCGAGGCGCAGCGCGCTCATGGTGGCTTCGGTGCCGCTCGACACCATGCGCACCTGCTCCATCGACGGCACGATCTTGCAGATTTCCTCGGCGATCTCGATCTCGGCCTCGGTCGGCGCGCCGAACGAGAAGCCGTTGGCGAGCACGCGCTGCACGGCTTCGAGCACTTCGGGGTGCACGTGGCCGACGATCATCGGGCCCCACGAGCCGATGTAGTCGATGTAGCGCTTGCCTTCGGCGTCCCAGAAGTACGCCCCTTGCGCGCGCTCGATGAAGCGCGGCGTGCCGCCGACCGAGCGGAACGCGCGCACGGGCGAGTTCACGCCGCCCGGAATGGTGCGCTGGGCGCGTTCGAAAAGGGCCTGGTTCGTGGACGAGGTGTTGGACATGAGTGCTGGACCTGCGAGAGTGGTGTTTGCGGTGGCGTGGGGCGCGGCAGGCAGTGCCCCGGCGCGCCGACGCCCGGACCCATGCGGCTTCGGGCCGGCCGGCTGAGGTGCCGGGCCGGGCGCCAGCGATGGGGCGGTTATGCCGAAATTGTACCGGAGTCGCGCCGAACGGGCCGAGGGCAGCACCGGGCGGCGGCGGGGGCGGCGGAGCACCGGCGTGCACTGCGCAGACGGCGCGAGCCAGCCCTTACATCGGCGCGTACGGCACGGACGGCGCGAGGCAGGCCTTGTCCAGACTTACCCAGCCGCGTGCATCGCCGCAACCGCTGCGGCCGGCATGGGCCGCTTGCCGGTCAGCTCGGCCCAGCGCTTTTCCAGCGCGCCCTCGGCGATCGGCTTGATGACGGTGCCCGAGCTCTGTGCATCCCAGGTCTGCACGGAAAACGGATGCACGCGCAACGCGTCGCGCGCGATCACGACGTTTTCGCTGGCGTCGACCAGCCAGTCGTAGACGAAGTCGATGCACAGCCTGTAGCCGCGCTTGTACGCGGGGTCGGGCACCTCGTAAGGCGCGCGCGTCACATAGCCGGAGCCGAACAGGCCCCGTGGCTCGGCGGCGACGCGATGGAGGAACACGCGGTCGCCGGGCAGGATGCCGCGCGCGAAGCCGCAACCCCAAGTGTCGGCAATGGCCTCGCCCGCCTGCACGCGGCGCGCGAAATCGGGCAGCTCGGGCCAGGGCCACTTCTTGGGGCTCCAGATCAGCAGGTAGGCACTCATGGGCGAAGGTCGCGCCTCGCGGCGCATTGCAGGGCTAGAACGGACGAAAAAAGGACGCGAGGTGCGCAGCTTAGCGCAAAGCGACCATGGCGCGGCACGGACGCGGTTGCAGCGCCGGTGCGTGCTTACGTGCGGCTCGGCCCTGCGCGGCGGTCCTGTCGCACGACCCTGCGGTGCGCCGAAAGCGAAAATTAAGCCTCGGGTACAATGCTTCGGCTACGTAGCCGCTTTTTGCGTCGCACTGCGTCGCGATTGCGACCCGATGGGACGCAACCGGCCCATGCCAAAGCGGCGCAGAACATCGAGACCGGGCCCCCGGCCACGGTCCGCTCCTCATCGATTCCATGTCCCATTCCCCGCGACGCCGGCCCGATGGCCGGCTGATCCTGTTGCTCGGCGCGCTCGCCGCCTGTGGCCCGCTCGCCACCGACATGTACTTGCCGAGCCTGCCCGCCATCGCCCAGTCGTTCGGCGTGAGCGCGGCCGCGGCCGCCATGACGCTCACGAGCTTCATGGCGGGCTTCTCGATCGGCATGCTGCTCTACGGTCCGCTCTCCGATGCCTACGGCCGCCGCCCCGTGCTGCTCGGCGGCATCGCGCTCTTCACGCTCGCGAGCGTCGCGTGCTGGCTCTCGTACTCGGCGGGCGAGCTCGCCTTCGTGCGCTTTTTGCAGGCGCTCGGCGCGGGCGCGGCCTCGGTGCTCGCGCGGGCGATCGCGCGCGACGCGCACGAGCCGTCCGACGCGGCCAAGGTGCTCTCGATGGTCGCCATCGTCACCTCGATCGGGCCGCTGCTCGCGCCGCTGATCGGCGGGCAGTTGCTGCTGCTCGGCGGCTGGCGCGTGGTGTTCGTCGCACTGACGCTGTTCGGCCTCGCGTGCGGTGTCGCCGCCTGGCTGCGCGTGCCCGAGACCTGGCCGGCCGAAAAGCGCGAGAGCGCCGCCGTGCTGCGCTCGTTCGCGGCGTACGGGCGCCTGCTGCGCGACCCGCTCGTCTGGGGCCACATGCTGTGCGGCGGCATGGCGTTCGCGGCGATGTTCACCTACATCTCGGCCACGCCGTTCGTCTATATCGAGTACTTCCACGTCTCGCCCCAGCACTACGGCCTGTTCTTCGGCGCGAACGTGTTCGGCATCATGCTCGGCAACTTCCTCAACACGCGCTTCATCGGACGCATGGGCACGCTGCGCATGGTGTCGATGGCCTCGACGGTCAGCATCGCCGCGTCGTTCTTCGTCGCGCTCATGTGCGTGACGGGGTGGGGCGGCCTGTGGTCGATCGTGACCGGCCTGTTCTTCGTGGTGGGCGTGGTCGGCCTGCTCAGCGCGAACTGCGCGACCGATCTGATGTACCGCTATCCGAAGAACGCCGGCGCGGCCGCGGCCGTGTTCGGCGCGACGCAGCTCGGGCTTGGCGCCTTCGCGAGCGTCGTGGTCGGCTGGTTCCCCGGCGTCTCGCCGCTCGGCATGGGCTGCACGATCGGCGCGTGCGGCGCGTTCACCTGGGTTGGCCGCAGCATCGTCGTGAAGTGGCACGGGCGGCCCGCGCCGGGCGCACAGCAGGCGGCGCCGAACGCCTAAGCGCAACCAGCCGGAAGCACAAAATCGAACGGGACGCCGAGGCGTCCCGTTTTGCGTTGCATCACGCTTTCATGGTGTCAAATGCGGCGATGTCGTTGCGCGCTGTCGCATTCGCGCCGCTTCATCGCGTCAATCGCTCGCGCGCGCCGACGAAGACGCACCGTGGCTCAGCCAGTCGAGCACGGCGGAGGCGTCGTCATCGGCATGCTCGCGGGCCTTTTCGACGGCGTCGCCCATGTCCGCATCGGGCGACGCGCGACGGATCGCGACGCCCACCGCGAGAATGTCGATCATCAGCAGATGCAGGACGCGCGAGATCATCGAAAGCTGCGACTCGCGCATTTCGATGTGATCGGTCTCGAGCGCCACGGTCGCGCGCTTGGCGAGCGGCGTGTTGCTCGACGTGATCGCGATCACCTTAGCGCCGGCCTGCATGGCGACGTCGAGCACGCGCAACAGCTCGGGCGCGCGGCCCGATTTCGACACGGCCACGATCACGTCGCCCTTGCCGAGCAGGGCCGCCGAGGCTGCCTGCATGTACAGGTCGCCGTAAGCGATAGTCGGGATGCCGAAGCGAAAGAACTTGTAGTGTGCGTCCTGCGCGACGATGTGCGAGTTGCCGAGGCCGTAGAACTCGATGCGCCGCGCGCCGTTGAGCAGCGTGATGGCCTCTTCCACATGCTCGAAGTTCAGATGCTCGCGCAGCTGCAGGATGGCCGAGACGGTGTTGTCGAGGACCTTCGCGCCGAAGTCGGTCGCCGCGTCGCCCAGATGCACCTGGCTGTGGCTCACGGGAATCGTGCCCGTGAGGCCCGTGGCGAGCTTGAGCTTGAAGTCCGAGAGCCCCTGGCAGCCGAGCGAGCGGCAAAAGCGGATGACCGTGGGCTGACTCACGTCGGCCTTGCGCGCGATGTCGACGATCGGGTCGTTGATGATCGAGCGCGGATGGTTCAGCGCGAGGTCGGCCACGCGCCGCTCGGCGGGCGTGAGCGCGTCGCGCATCTGGCGGATGCGCTCGAACACCGCCGACGATCCGCCGCCCGCACGGTTCGAGAGCTGCTCCGCGAGGATCGCCGACACGCCGAGGAACGCCGGATATTCGGCGGTGATGACATAGGTGGGCACGTTCGCGAGATAGGCGTCGAAGCGGCCCTTGGCCTCGAAGCGCTGGCGAAACGACGAGCGCGTGAACAGCTCGCCGAGGCGCGGCACCACGCCGCCGCCGATATAGATGCCGCCGAGCGAGCCGAGCGTCATCGCGATGTTGCCCGCGAAGCTGCCGAGAATGCCGCAGAAGCACTCGACGGTTTCCACCGCGAGCGCCTCGCCGTCGTGCGCGCGCTTGACGATCTCGGCCGTATCGATGGTCGCGGCCGGCTTCTTCTTGTCGCGCGCGGCGAGCGCGCGATAGATCAGCTCGACGCCGGGGCCCGCGCACACGCGCTCGAACGACACGTGCGGCCACTTCTTGCGCGCGAACTGCAGCACGATGTCCTCGCGCTCGTCCTGCGGCGAGAAGCTCGCATGGCCGCCTTCGCTGCCGAGCGCGATCCAGCGGTCGTCGGCGGGAATCAGGCCCGAAACGCCGAGGCCCGTGCCCGGCCCGAGCAGGCCGATCACGCTGTTCTGGCGGCGCTGGCCGCCGCCCACCTGGGTGCGCTGCGTGTCGGTCAGGCCCGGCAGCGCCATGGCGAGCGCGGTGAAGTCGTTCACGACCAGCAGCGTGTCGAAGCCGAGCGCACGGCGCGTGGCCTCGATCGAAAAGGTCCAGTCGTGATTGGTCATGCGCACCTGGTCGCCGTCGACCGGGTTCGCGATGGCGATGGCCGCGTGGTTCACGCGGCCGATCTTGGTGTCCTTCAGGTATTGCTGGATGACCTGGGCGACGCCCGGGTAGTCGGCGCACGGATACACGCGCACCTGGCCGATCTCGCCCGGGCCCGTCTCCAGCGCGAAGCGCGCGTTGGTTCCGCCGATGTCGGCGAGCAGCCTCGGTCCGTCGGCGTGCTGGCCCGCGCCAGGGGCGGATTTGTTAGGCGCACCAGTAGACATCGAGTCTCACTCCCTTGTCGTTCGCCAGCTTCGAGATGGCGTTGTTCTGTTCTGCCGCGGCGGCCTGTTGCAGCACGTCGAGCTTGCGCTGGCCCGCGATCAGCAGGAACAGGCGATCCACCTGGCGCAGCGCCTGCATCGACCACGAGACGCGCGCGTGCGGCGCCGCCTGCGGATGCACGGCCACGAACGGCCGCGCCGTGGTGATGGCCTCGCGCCACTCGGGCGCGTCGGCGAAGATCGAGGCCGTGTGGCCGTCCTCGCCCATGCCGAGCACCGCGACGTTGGGCAACAGGCGCTGCGGATCGGCGTTGAGCGCGGCGACGTGCGCGTCCAGCGTCTGCGCGACATCGACGAGCGGCAGGAAGCGCGCGTGCGCCGCCTCGTTCTTCAGCAAGGTCTCGTGCACGAGACGCGCGTTGCTGGCGGGGTCTGTCTCGGGCACCCAGCGGTCGTCCACCAGCGTGATGTCGGTGCGCGCCCAGTCGAAGCGGTGCGTCGACAGGGTTTCGAGAAAAGGACGCGGGCTCGTGCCGCCTGAAACCGCGAGCGTTGCACGGCGCACGCCGGTGCCGGGTGCGGCTGCCAGAGCGGCGAGCGACGCATGTAGCGCGTCGCCCACGGCTCGCGCCAGCGCGTCGGATTGGACGCGCGGGTCGTCGAATACGTGAAGCTCGATCACTTCTCCTCCAGGCGGCTTTTTTGTCGATCTGCGTGGGTGTTCATCTATTCCGTTCAATTCTCTTCTTCGAGCCAGCAGGTGCCGTGCTGCGCCAGCATCGCGCTCGAGGCCGCCGGTCCCCACGTGCCCGCCGCATACGGCTTGGGCGGGCGCGGCGAGGCGGCCCATTCGTTGAGGATGGGCTCGACCCATTTCCATGCGGCTTCCTGTTCGTCGCGGCGCACGAAGAGGGCGAGGCGTCCGTTGATCACGTCGAGCAGGAGACGTTGATACGCCTCCATCTGGCCTTCGCGGAAGAACTGGTCGAACGCGAGGTCGAGGTGGACGCTCGCGAGATTCATGCCTTCGCCGGGCTGCTTGGCGAGACAGTACAGACGAATGCTCTCGTTGGGCTGCAGGCGAATCACCAGACGATTCGATCCGGGGCGCAGCGCCGTTGGCCCCAGCGCCGAATGCGGCACGGGGCGGAAATTCACGACGATTTCCGCGACGCGGTCGGCGAGGCGCTTGCCCGTGCGCAGGAAGAACGGCACGCCGGCCCAGCGCCAGTTTTCGATCTCGACATTCAGGGCGACGAAGGTTTCGGTGCGGCTATCGGGCTTCACGCCGTGCTCGGTCGCATAGCCCGGCACCTGCTGCCCGCGAATCACGCCCGCATGATACTGGCCGCGCACGGCAACCTTGCTGATATCGGCGGGATTGATGGGCTTGAGCGCACGCAGCACGCGCAGCTTCTCGTCGCGCACCGAGTCCGAGTCCATCGAATGCGGCGGCTCCATGGCGACGATCGAGAGCAACTGCAGCAGATGGTTCTGCACCATGTCGCGCAGCGCGCCGGTGTTGTCGTAGAAGTCGCCGCGCGCTTCCACGCCCAGCTCTTCTGCAATCGTGATCTGGATGCTCTCGACCCATTCGCGGCGCCACAACGGCTCGAAGAGCGCGTTGCCGAATCGCAGCGCGAGCAGGTTCTGCACCGGCTCTTTGCCGAGATAGTGGTCGATCCGGTAGATCTGCTCTTCCGCGAAGATCTCGCCCACGGCGTCGTTGATCGCATTGGACGATTTCAGGTCGTAGCCGAGCGGCTTTTCGAGCACGATGCGCGCGCGCTCGTTCAGGCCGACCGAGGCAAGCGCGCGGCAGATCGGCACGAACAGCGACGGGCCCGTGGCCAGATAGAACACGCGGATGCCGGGCAGCGACGCGATCCCGTCGCGCAGGTGCGTGAAGTCTTCTGCGCGCGAGAGGTCGAGCTTCACATAGTCGATGCGCTCGAGAAAGCTCGCCCAGGCGGCCTCGTCGAGACCGTTCTTCGAGACGTGCGGCTTGACGTGCTCGTTGACCCACTGGAGGTACTGGTCGCGATCGTCCTCGTGGCGCGCGACGCCCACGATTCTCCCCGACGCGGCGAGCATGCCCGAGCGGTGCGCTTCGAACAGGGCCGGCAGGATCTTGCGCATCGACAGGTCGCCGGTGGCGCCGAAGAGCACGAACGTGAAGCCTGAATCGGTAGGGCTTTGCATAGTCTCCGTCACAGTCCAGAAAGGCCGCGGGAACAAGTTCCAGCGGGGCTCGCGCAGGATGCCGATCGAGCTCCGCCTGGGCGGCCGTAGTCCGATAAAATTTTTTTTGACACTGAATTGTAGTTTAACTACAATCCAAATCAAGAGGTAACGTTCATTCGATGAAAAAAGCGTAGGCAAGCGCGGCGCAGCATGGGTTTGCGGCGGTCCTGCACACGTTTTTCGAGGGTGGACGGAACGTCCCTCATGTTAACGGACAATGGATTCGTCCATGTACCTTCCCGGCGCTCAGTCAGGTCTCTCAAGGAGGCCTGCCGGACACCGGAAGCGGGGATGTTCGGCCGCCGCGCCGCTATGACCGGTGCGCGCGGCGCCTTGACTGGTCGAGCGTCGCGTCTCGCGAGCGCGGCCGGACAAAATCAAAAGAGGAGACAGTCTTTGCGTTCCGAACTACTCATCTCTTGAGCGTCCAGCGGCCGGACACCGGCCCGCGGCCCGCGCGCATCCAAAGAAAAAACGCGCGCGGCACTCCGGCGCCCGACCCGTCCAGTGTTTTGCCTGTTTTTGTGCCTGTACTAACCACACCGCACCCTGGTGACATCAGGGGCCAGCTGTTCTTACTGATCAGGTGTCTGGAGGAGATAAGCAATGAAATTCCGAGCGATCATGGGCGCCCTGTGCGCCGCAGGTCTCATGGCCGGCGTCGCGACCGCGCAGGCGGCCGAGTCTCTCGAAGTGCTGCACTGGTGGACTTCGGGCGGCGAATCGAAGGCCGTCGGCGTGCTCAAGGACGACATGCAGAAGCAGGGCTACGTGTGGAAGGACTTCGCGGTCGCCGGTGGCGCGGGCGCGGCGGCCATGACCGCACTGAAGACCCAGGTGATCTCGGGTAACGCACCCACGGCAGCACAGATCAAGGGCCCGCTGATCCAGGAATGGGCAGACCAGGGCGTGCTGGTGCCGATCGACTCGGCCGCCGGCGACTGGAAGGCCAACCTGCCGCCGCAAATCGACAAGATCATGAAGGCGGACGGCCACTACGTTGGCGCGCCGTTCTCGGTGCACCGCGTGAACTGGCTGTGGATCAACAAGGCGGCGCTCGACAAGGTGGGCGGCAAGGCGCCGACCACGTGGCCGGAATTCTTCGCGCTGGCCGACAAGCTCAAGGCTGCGGGTTACCAGCCGGTTGCCGCGGGCGGCCAGCCCTGGCAGGACCTGACGCTCTGGGAAGACGTGGTGCTCTCGCAGGGCGCGGAGTTCTACAAGAAGGCGCTCGTCGATCTCGACCAGAAGACCCTGACCTCGCAGCAGATGGTGGGCGTGTTCGACACGGTCCGCAAGATCGAGTCGTACATGGATAACGCCCGCACGGGCCGCGACTGGAACCTGGCCACGGCCATGGTCATCAACGGCAAGGCCGGCATGCAGTTCATGGGCGACTGGGCCAAGGGCGAGTTCGCGAACGCGAACAAGCAGCCGGGCACGGACTACGTCTGCGCACCGGTGCCGGGCACCTCGAAGGCCTACACTTTCAATGTCGACTCGTTCGTGTTCTTCCAGCAGAAGGGCCAGAAGACGGCCACGCCGGGCCAGCTCGCGCTCGCGAAGACGATCATGAGCCCGGCCTTCCAGGAGCAGTTCAGCCTGTACAAGGGCTCGATCCCGGTGCGTCTGGGCGTGGACATGAGCAAGTTCGACGCATGCGGCAAGCAGTCTTACGCGGATGAGCAAACGGCGATCAAGGCCGGCGGCTATGTGCCCTCGCTCGCGCACGGCATGGCTCAGCCGGACGCAACGGCCGGTGCGATCACCGACGTGGTCACGAAGTTCATGAACTCGAACCAGGACTCCAAGAGCGCGGTGGAAGCGCTTGCGAAGGCCGCCAAGACCAAGTAAGCGAAGTCAGTCTGGGTAGTTGATGCAATGAAACAGGCGGGGTGCGCTGCATGCGGCGCACCCCGGGCATGACGGGTCGAACCGACCCCCATCATCGTGTGGAGTCCGTAATGTTTCGCACCGTACCAGGAGTTGCGCAGTGACTGCTTCTCTTAGCGGCAACGGCAAGGCGGCCACGCCTGCCACACGTCGCACGTCGCCGATGGCGGCGCTCGCCGACCGCTGGATCCCGAAGCTGGTGCTCTCGCCCAGCATCTTGATCAGCCTCGTGTTCGTCTACGGCTTCATCGCCATCACCGGTTATCTGTCGCTGTCGAATTCGCGACTGATGCCGCGCTACGAATTCGCGGGCTTCGACCGCTACAGCGAGCTGTTCAGCAACGACGTCTGGTGGACGTCGGCGCAGAACCTCGGCTGGTTCGGCATCCCGTTCATTGCCATCTGCGTGTTTCTCGGGCTCTTTCTCGCGATCCTGCTCGACCAGCAGATTCGCCAGGAAGGCGCGCTGCGCGCGGTGTTCCTCTATCCGATGGCGCTCTCTTACATCGTGACGGGCACGGCGTGGCAGTGGATCTTCAACCCCGATCTCGGGATTCAGCAGGTGCTGCACGACTGGGGCTGGACGAGCTTCCAGCTCGGCTGGCTCAACGACCCGGACAAGGCGATTTTCTGTATCGTGGTTGCCGCCGTGTGGCAGTCCACGGGCTTTTGCATGGCGCTGTTCCTCGCGGGCCTGCGCGGCGTCGACAGTGAAATCTTCAAGGCCGCCCAGGTGGACGGCGCGACGCTGCCCACGATCTACCGCAAGATCGTCATTCCGAGCATGCGCCCCGTGTTCTTCTCGGTGCTGCTGATCCTGTGCCACATCACGATCAAGACCTTCGACCTCGTCGTCGCGCTGACCGCGGGCGGTCCGGGCACGTCGTCGTCGCTGCCGGCCATCTTCATGTACACGTTTTCGTTCAACCGCGGGCAGCTCGGTGTCGGCGCAGCTTCGTCGATGATGATGCTCGCGACGGTGGTGGCCGTGCTCGTGCCGCTCATGTACCTGGAATCGAGGAGCACGCGCAATGCAGCCTAAGATGAAGGTGAGCCGCGTGGTCGTCTACGCGGCGCTGATCCTGTTCGCGTTGTACTTCCTGTTCCCGCTCTACGTGATGCTGTCGACGTCGTTCAAGTCGCTCGACCAGATCCATACGGGCAACATGCTCACGCTGCCGACGAGCCCGACTTTCGCGCCGTGGATCAAGGCGTGGAGCCAGGCCTGTACCGGCGTGCGCTGCGACGGCATGCAGCCGTTCTTCATGAACTCCGTGAAGATGGTGATTCCGGCCGTGCTGATCTCGTCGATCATCGGCGCGTTCAACGGCTACGTGCTCACGCACTGGCGCTTCCGCGGCGCGGACGCGCTCTTCACGATGCTGCTGGTGGGCTGCTTCATCCCGTTCCAGGCGATCCTGCTGCCGATGGCGCGTCTCGAAGGCTTCTTCGGCCTGTCGAACACGATCGGCGGGCTGGTGCTCGTGCACGTCGTGTACGGCATCGCGTTCACCACGATGTTCTTCCGCAACTTCTACGTGAGCGTGCCCGCCGAGCTCGTGAAGGCCGCGCGCATCGACGGCGCCGGCTTCTTCATGATCTTCACGCGCATCATGCTGCCGATCTCGCTGCCCATCTTCATGGTCTGCCTGATCTGGCAATTCACGCAGATCTGGAACGACTTCCTGTTCGGTATCGTGTTCTCGGGCGTCGATTCGATGCCGATCACGGTGGCGCTGAACAATCTCGTGAACACGTCAACGGGCGTGAAGGAATACAACGTCGACATGGCCGGCGCGATCATCGCCGCGCTGCCCACGCTGCTCGTCTACGTGATCGCCGGCCGCTACTTCGTGCGCGGCCTCACGGCGGGCGCGGTGAAGGGCTAACTACGAAAGTTTGAGAAGAGGATTCACAGCATGGCAAGCCTTTCCATTCGCGACGTCTACAAGACCTACCCGAACGGTGTGCCCGTCCTCAAGGGCGTGAACATCGACATCGAAGACGGCCAGTTCCTGATTCTCGTGGGCGGCTCGGGCTGCGGGAAGTCGACGCTGCTCAACATGATCGCGGGTCTCGAAACCGTCACCAAGGGCGAGATCTGCATGGACGGCAAGGTCGTCAACAACCTCTCGCCGAAGGACCGCGACATCGCGATGGTGTTCCAGTCGTACGCGCTCTATCCGTCGATGACGGTGCGCGAGAACATCTCGTTCGGCCTGAATATCCGCAAGGTGCCGAAGGCCGAGCAGGCGCAGATCGTCGATCGCGTCTCGAGCATGCTGCAGATCCAGCATCTGCTCGACCGCAAGCCGGGCCAGCTCTCGGGCGGCCAGCGCCAGCGCGTCGCCATGGGCCGTGCACTCGCGCGCGATCCGATCATGTTCCTGTTCGACGAGCCGCTCTCGAACCTCGACGCGAAGCTGCGCATCGAGATGCGCTCCGAAATCAAGCTGTTGCATCAGCGCGTGGGCAAGACGATCGTCTACGTGACGCACGACCAGATCGAGGCGATGACGCTCGGCGACCGCATCGCCGTGATGAAGGACGGCATCGTGCAGCAGTTCGGCGCGCCGCAGGACATCTACGACTCGCCGTCGAATCTCTTCGTGGCGGGCTTCATTGGCGCGCCGCCGATGAACTTCATCAACGGCAAGCTGGTGGAGCAGGGCTCGGGCGTCGGCATCGAAATCGATACGGGCGTCGCGCGCAACGTGCTGAAGCTGCCGCTGTTCGAGACGAACAAGCTGCGCAGCCATATCGGCCAGGAAGTGGTGCTGGGCCTGCGCCCGGAGCGCATCACCGACGCGCGCAGCGCGCACGACGGCCACGGTCACGAGCTGCAACGCCACACGGTGAAGGTCGACGTGATCGAGCCGACCGGCCCGGACACGCTCGTGTTCGCGCAGGTCAACGGCAAGCGCGTCGTGAGCCGCGTGCACCCGGGCGCGAATCCGCAGCCGCTCAATAGCATGGAGCTGCTGTTCGACGTCTCGAAGGCCGTGCTGTTCGATCCGAAGACCGAAGCGCGCATCGCCTGATCATAGTCCGCCGGGTTTTCTGGCGCGATAAAAAACCCCGTTCGCTGCGAGTGCAGTGAACGGGGTTTTTACATTCGGCCGCGCAGGCGACGGTGTCGATCAGCGCGCGTGCGGGTGATGCTGGCCATGCCCGTGTGCATGCGGCTGCAACAGCACGAGCACCGCGCCCGCGCCGCCGTCGTGCGGCCGCGCCTGGCAGAACGCGATCACTTCCTCCTTCTGCACGAGCCACGCGCGCACCTTGCCCTTGAGCACGGGCTCCTTGCCCACCGAGCCGAGCCCCTTGCCGTGAATCACGCGCACGCAGCGCAGCCCGCGCTTGCCCGCCTCGCGGATGAAGGTCTGCAGCGCCTCACGCGCTTCCTCGCGGCGCATGCCGTGCAGGTCGAGCTGCGCCTGCACGATCCATGCGCCGCGCCGCAGCTTCTTGACGATTTCCTCGCTCACACCGGGGCGGTGGTAATAGAGCGAATCGTCGGTGTCGAGCAAGGCTTCGGGGTCGAAGTCGTCGGAAATCGCCTCATGCAGAACCGCCTGCTCGTCGAGCTGCGTTTGCAGCGGCAGCGGCGCGGGCGCTGTGCGCCGGGGCTGCGCGCGCGGCGGCTGCTTGAGCTGCGCCACCTGGCCGATCTCGCGGCGGAAGAGGTCGCTGTCGGCGGCCGCTTCCACGCGCGCCGCCTTGGCGGCCGCGCGCTCGCGTTCGCGCTGGCGCGTTTGGGTCTTGAGCGCGTCGCGCAGGCTGCCGAGGCCGGCGAAGCCGGCGGTGGCCTTGCCGGGTTCGGCAGCGGGCGTGACGGCAGGCGCGGGCGCCGGGGCGGGGCGGGCGGCTGCGGGGCGCTTGGGCTCGCCCGGATGGGGCACGTTCTTGGGCATGGCGAAAGAGGCTGGGTAAGGCTGTGGCGCCGCAAAAGCAAAGGGCCGCCGGCTGGCTGGCCGCGGCCCTCTTGCGATGCGCCGTCTGGCTCGATGGCGCTATTTTACCGGCTGGCCGGTGTGCTACCCGTCGCGGTGCGCCGCGTTACTTACGGGCCGGGTCGGCCCGATTCGCGGCCGGCCTCGAGGCCGGTTTGGCGAGCGGATCAGCGCTCGGCTTCGGCGCTCATCACGTGCGGCTGGCCGAGCTCGTTGACGGTCTCGAGATAGCGCTGCGCGTCGAGCGCGGCCATGCAGCCCGTGCCGGCGCTGGTGATGGCCTGGCGGTAGACGTGATCCTGCACGTCGCCGGCGGCGAACACGCCCGGCACGCTCGTGCCCGTGGCATTGCCGTTCAGGCCGCCGTTCGTGATGATGTAGCCGTTCTTCATCTCGAGCTGACCTTCGAAGATGTCGGTGTTCGGCTTGTGGCCGATCGCCACGAACACGCCTTGCAGGTCGAGGTCGGTGGTCGCGCCGGTCTTCACGTTCTTGATGCGCAGGCCGTTCACGCCGCCGTCGTTGCCGAGGACTTCGTCGAGCACGTGATCCCACTTGATGTCGACGACACCTTCCTTTTCCTTTTCCAGCAGGCGGTCGATCAGGATCGGCTCGGCGCGGAACTTGTCGCGGCGGTGGATGACCGTGACCTTCTTGGCGATGCCGGCGAGATAGAGCGCTTCCTCGACGGCGGTGTTGCCGCCGCCGATCACGGCAACGTGCTGGTTGCGATAGAAGAAGCCGTCGCAGGTCGCGCAGGCGGAGACGCCGCGGCCCATGAAGAGCTCTTCGCTCGGCAGGCCGAGATACTGCGCCGACGCGCCGGTGGCGACGACGAGCGAGTCGCAGGTGTACTCGCCCGAGTCGCCGATCAGGCGGATCGGCTTTTCGTTCAGCTTGGCCGTGTGGATGTGATCGAACACGATTTCCGTGTTGAAGCGCTCGGCGTGCTCGAGAAAGCGCTGCATCAGTTCCGGACCTTGTACGCCGTTCGGGTCGGCGGGCCAGTTTTCCACGTCGGTCGTGGTCATGAGCTGGCCGCCCTGGGCAAGGCCGGTGACGAGCAGCGGCGAGAGATTCGCGCGCGCGGCATAGACGGCTGCCGTGTAGCCGGCGGGGCCGGAACCGAGAATCAGGACTTTGGCGTGTTTGGTTGCGGACATGGTCGAATTCCGTAGAAGGCGCTGCGTGGCGCGGTTTCCTGGGCAGTCGTCCGCGTGGCTTGCAGCGCGGTTTCGTGTTCAGGTGCCTGCTCCGTTACCGGGATCCGCAGGCGGGCCGCCCGGTGGTGCGGCGGGGCACACGCATGAAGTTGGGCATCAGCGCGCAATTATAAAGGCCGGGGGCGTTTGATGCTCCATCGAGGTTTCTCATCGGCGCGATAGCCTGGCGCCGTTCGACGCGTCAGGCGCGCATGCTGCCCCGAGGCGCCGTTGTCAGTTACCCTCATTTACAGCCTGGGGCCGCCGGGGCCTAAACAACGCGTTTACAATAGGCCCGATCTGACGTCGGCGGCCGGGCCCGTCTGCCGGAGCCCCGGCAGTGCGTCCGGACCGCGCAAGCTTCAAGAATCACCAGGATTCAATGGCCAAAGCTCCTTATTCCGCGCAGGCGCAGGCATTGCCTAATCGCATGTCGCGTCTTTTCACTGAAATCCGCTGGCTCCTGCAGGTCGCGCTGGGCGTGTTCCTGCTGATGGCGCTCATCAGCTACAGCCGCCGCGATCCGAGCTGGACCCACGCCGCGCAGGTCGACCACATCTCGAACTGGGCGGGGCGCGTCGGCGCGTGGACCTCGGACATCCTGCTGCTGCTGTTCGGCCTCTCGGCCTACTGGTGGGTCGTGCTGCTCGCGCGCCATATCTCGAAGAATTACAAGCGCATCACGCGCCACGAAGCGCTCCCCGAGGACGATGACGACAAGCCGCGCGACCACAGCTGGGTGGCCGAAGGCCTCGCGTTCGTACTCGTGCTGCTAGCCTGCGACGGTATCGAGGCGCTGCGCATGTGGTCGCTCAAGGTGCAACTGCCGCGCGCGCCGGGTGGCGTGGTGGGCGAGGCCGTCGCGCACGGCGTTTCGCACGCGCTCGGCTTCACGGGCGGCACGCTAGCGCTGCTGTTGGCGCTCGCGATCGGCTTGTCGCTGTATTTCCGGTTTTCGTGGCTGAACGTGGCCGAAAGGGTGGGCGAGTCGATCATCAACGCGGTGACGATGGCGAAGCTGCACCGCGAGGCGGGCCGCGACCGCAAGCTCGGCGAGGTCGCTGCGGTCAAGCGCGAGGGCAAGGTCGAGCGCGGCCGCGTGAAGATCGAGGAGCACGAGCCGGTCACGATCGTGCCGCCGGTGGTCACGCCGCAGCGCTCCGAGCGCGTGGAAAAGGAGCGCCAGGTGCCGCTCTTCACCGACTTGCCCGGCGACTCCACCTTGCCGCCCATCTCGCTGCTCGACCCGGCACCCAAGAGCCAGGAAACGATTTCGGACGACACGCTCGAGTTCACCTCGCGCCTGATCGAAAAGAAGCTCAAGGATTTTGGCGTTGACGTGGCCGTGGTGGCCGCGTATCCGGGCCCGGTCGTCACGCGCTACGAGATCGAGCCGGCCACCGGCGTGAAGGGCAGCCAGATCGTGGGCCTCGCGAAGGACCTCGCGCGCTCGCTCTCGCTCGTCTCGATCCGCGTGGTGGAGACGATCCCCGGCAAGAACTACATGGCGCTCGAGTTGCCGAACCAGCGCCGCCAGACCGTGCGCCTCTCGGAAATCCTCGGCTCGGCCGTCTATGCGGACGCGCCTTCGGCGCTCACCATGGGGCTCGGCAAGGACATCGGCGGCAAGCCGGTTTGCGCCGATCTCGCGAAGATGCCCCACCTGCTCGTGGCCGGCACGACCGGCTCGGGCAAGTCGGTGGGGATCAACGCGATGATCCTTTCGCTGCTCTACAAGGCGAGCGCCGAACAGGTGCGCATGATCCTGATTGACCCGAAGATGCTCGAAATGAGCGTCTACGAGGGCATTCCGCATCTGTTGTGTCCGGTGGTGACCGACATGCGCCAGGCCGGCAACGCGCTGAACTGGACCGTCGCCGAGATGGAGCGCCGCTACAAGCTCATGAGCAAGCTGGGCGTGCGCAATCTCGCGGGCTACAACAACAAGATCGAAGAGGCGAACAAGCGCGAGGAGAAGATCCCGAACCCGTTCAGCCTCACGCCCGACGATCCGGAGCCGTGCCAGAAGCTGCCGAATATCGTGGTCGTGATCGACGAACTCGCCGACCTCATGATGGTGGTCGGCAAGAAGGTCGAAGAGCTGATCGCGCGTATCGCGCAGAAGGCGCGCGCGGCGGGTATTCATCTGATTCTCGCGACGCAGCGGCCTTCGGTGGACGTCATCACGGGCCTCATCAAGGCCAACGTGCCCACGCGGATTGCGTTCCAGGTGTCCTCGAAGATCGACTCGCGCACGATTCTCGACCAGATGGGCGCCGAGTCGCTGCTCGGCATGGGCGACATGCTCTACCTGCCGCCGGGCTCGGGGCTCCCCGTGCGCGTGCACGGCGCGTTCGTTGCCGACGAAGAAGTGCATCGCGTGGTCGACAAGCTCAAGGAGCAGGGCGAGCCGAACTATATCGAAGGGATTCTGGAAGGCGGCGTGGCGGGCGAGGGCGACGAAGGCTCGGCCGGCGCTTCGGGCACCGGCGACGAGTCGGATCCGCTCTACGACCAGGCCGTCGAGGTGGTCATCAAGAACCGGCGCGCGTCGATTTCGCTCGTGCAGCGGCATCTGCGCATCGGCTATAACCGTGCGGCGCGCCTGCTCGAGCAGATGGAGCAATCGGGCCTCGTTTCGGCGATGTCGTCGAGCGGCAACCGCGAGATTCTCGCGCCCGCTCGCGACGCCGAGTGAGGCCGATCGAGGCCGATTGAGGTCGTCCTCGGCGCTTGCACTGCGCCAGTGCAGGCACACATTGTGGTTTTGGGAGAACGATAGATGCAGTTTCAGGTTGGGCAACACACCCGTTTGACGCTGGGCCGCGCCGGGCGCGCGCTCTTCGCGGCGCTTGGCGCGTCGCTCGTCATGGCCTCGCACGCGTATGCGAGCGGCACCGATCAACTGAAGCAGTTCGTCGCGCAGGTCCACGCCGCGCGCGGCAACTTCGTGCAACGCGAACTGAAGACGCCCACGAACGCGAAGAACGCGAGCGACGCCATTGCCACGGCCATGTCGAGCTCCAAGACGTCGAGCGGCACCTTCGTGTTCGCGCGTCCCGGCAAGTTCATCTGGACCTACGAGAAGCCGTATCAGCAGCTGCTGCAATCCGACGGCGACAATCTCTACGTCTACGACAAGGACCTGAACCAGGTCACCGAGCGCAAGCTCGGCGGCGCGCTCGGCGCGAGCCCGGCCGCCATCCTGTTCGGCAGCAACGATCTGGACAAGAACTTCACGCTCACCGACGCGGGCGTGAAGGACGGCATCGACTGGCTGGAGCTGATTCCGAAGTCGAAGGACACGCAGTTCAAGAGCGTGGGCATCGGCTTTCGCGACGGCAATCTCGAAGCGATGGAGCTGCACGACGTGTTCGGCAACGTGACGCTGCTCACGTTCTCCAACATCGAGAAGAATCCGTCGCTGCCGGCGTCGACCTTCAAGTTCGTGCGACCCAAGGGCGCCGACCTGATCACGGGCGGCGGGAACTGATCCGCGAGGCGTGACGCGACAAGCGAAGTCACAAAAAAGGGGGCGGCTCGATGGAGCCGCCCCCTTTTGCTATGGGCTATGGGTGCCGCGCGTTCGCACGCTCAGGCCGAAAAGCGCAGCACGCCCTTGTCGTCCATCTTGCGCTTTAGCTTGCCCGCGAGCCACAGCAGGTTCAGGTGGGCGAGCGCTTCACCCATCGCGAAGGTCAGCTGATGCATGTCGAGGGCGCGCTTGAACATGATCGGCACGATGTCGGCGGCGCATTGCGGCGCGCGCTCGCAGGCTTCCATCACTTCGGCGAGACGTGCGTCATGGTGCGCGCGCAATTGTCCGATGCGCGTGTGTACGCCGCGGAACGGCTTGCCGTGCGAGGGCAGCACGAGCGTGTCCTCGGCCATGGTCTCGTAGCGTCCGAGCGATTCGAGGTAGAGCCCGAGCGGATTGCCCTCCGGCTCCATGTCGAATACGGAGACGTTGGTCGAGATGCGTGGCAGCACCATGTCGCCCGAGATCAGCACGCCGAGCGATTCGCACAGCAGTGCGCAATGCTCGGGCGAGTGGCCGTAACCGGTGACGACGCGCCAGTCGCGGCCACCGATCGACACCGTGTCGGCCTCGCGCAGCCGGCGGTATTGCGGCGGCAGCGCCGGCACGAGGTTCGAGTAATAGTTGCGGCGGTTGCGCAGCTGATCGAGCGAGGCCTCGTCGGTCACGCCGTGGCGCGCGAAATGGCGTGCCGCGCCTTCGCCGCCCGCGTTCGAGCCGTTGCCCGAGGCCAGCACGCACGCGCTCATGTATTCGCCGAGCGTCGCCCACAGGCGCACGTCCCAGCGCTTCTTCTCGCCGCCCGCGCAGATCCAGTGCGCAAGGCCGATATGGTCCGGATGGCAGTGCGTGACGAGCACGCGCAGCACCGGCAGGCCTTCGAGCTGGCTGTCGAACACCTGCTCCCAGTGCGCCTTGATCGTGTCGTCGGTGATGCCGCAGTCCACCACGGTCCAGCCTTGCTGGCCGTCGATCTCGTCGCGCAGCAGCCAGAGGTTGATGTGATCGAGCACGAAGGGCAGCGGCATGCGCAGCCATTTCACGCCGGGCGCGACTTCGAAGGCGAGGCCGGGTTCGGGCAGGGTATCGGCGAAGGGGTAGTCGAGCTGGTGTTCGAGGGCGTTCATTGGGGTCTCGTCTGATCTAATTATGGTGGGCTGAGGACGGCCTGTCAGGACGGCCTGTCAGGACGGCCGGAGCCGCCGCCTTGCCTCATTGTCGCTGCATTGCGCAATTCCTGCAGGGAAACCGGGAGAATGTTCCGGCATGCGGAACATTCGGGCGGTTGCGCAACCCATGCGTTGACGATAACGTAAACGTCGATTCCAACGATAGCCCTGCCGCCGGACCGATTCCGGCTGACGCGGGGCGCGCTTTCCGACATGACCCAGTACACGATTACCGAGCTCGCCCGCGAATTTGACGTGACGCCACGTGCGATCCGTTTCTACGAGGATCAGGGCCTGCTCTCGCCGAGCCGCGAAGGGGCGGGCGGCCTCAAGCGCGTGTTTTCGGGGCGTGATCGCACGCGGCTGAAGCTCACGCTGCGCGGCAAGCGCCTCGGCTTTACGCTCAACGAGATTCGCGCGCTGCTCGATCTCTACGATTCGCCCACGGATACGCTGCCGCAGCTCCAGGCGTTCCTCGACACCGTAGTGCACCACCGCGAGATACTGGAGCGTCAGCGCGCCGATCTGGACGCCACGCTCGAAGACCTCGCGCAATACGAGACCCAGGCGCGCGCGCTGCTCGCAAGGAACGCCGCCGGCGAGCGGATTGCGCCGCTCGCACTGCCCGACGATCAGTAGCCGGCGCTGGCCCGTCTTCGCGTCACGCCGTCGAGCCGAGGTGAATGCGTCATGAGACATTTCCCGAAACTGCTTTCCTCGCAGATCGGCTTCGACGTTGCGCAGACGATGCTCGAAGGCTTCAACCGTCACTACCGCAACTTCTGCGCGGCGGCCGTGCGTGCGCGCGAGTGCTTCGAGGCGCGCGACTGGCGCGGCCTGCAACAGCTCGCGCGTGAGCGCATTGCGTCTTACGACGAGTGCGTGCGCGAGTGTGTGATGGCGCTCGAAGACGAGTACGATGCGGAAAGCATCGACGACGAGGTCTGGGAGCAGATCAAGCTGCACTACATCGGCTTGCTGACGACGCACCGGCAGCCCGAGTGCGCCGAGACCTTCTTCAACTCGGTGTGCTGCCAGATCCTGCATCGCTCGTACTTCAACAACGATTTCATCTTCGTGCGGCCCGCGATCTCGACCGAATACATCGAGAACGACGAGCCCGCGGCCAGGCCCACCTACCGTGCGTACTATCCGGGCAAGGACGGGCTGGCGCCCACGCTCGCGCGCATCGTCACGAATTTTCAGCTCGAGACGCCGTTCGATGACCTCGATCGCGACGTGGACTGCGTGATGCGCACGATGCTCGACACCTTCGGCGTGGTCGACCCCAAGCCCAATTTCCAGATTCACACGCTCGCGTCGCTGTTCTTTCGCAACAAGTCGGCGTATATCGTCGGGCGCATCATCAACGGCGATCTGCTCGTGCCGTTCGTGCTGCCCATCCGCCACACGGACGACGGCAAGCTCGCGCTCGACACCGTGCTCCTGCGTCTCGACGAGCTGCTGATCATGTTCAGCTTCTCGCACTCGTACTTCCTCGTGGACATGGGCGTGCCGTCCGCCTATGTGGCGTTCCTGCGCACGATCATGCCGCGCAAGGCGAAGGGCGAGATCTACACCTCGCTCGGGCTGCAGAAGCAGGGCAAGAACCTCTTCTATCGCGACCTGCTGCATCACCTCAAGCATTCGAGCGATCAGTTCATCGCCGCACCCGGCATTCGCGGCATGGTGATGATCGTGTTCACGCTGCCGTCGTTTCCCTACGTGTTCAAGGTGATCAAGGACAGCTTTCCCGCGCCGAAGGAAACCACGCGCGAGCAGGTGGAAGCGAAGTACCAGCTCGTGAAGCGCCACGACCGCCTCGGGCGCCTCGCCGATACGCTCGAATATTCGAGCGTCGCGCTGCCCGTCGCGCGCCTCGCCGAAGCGCTCGTGCGCGAGCTCGAAACGCTCGCGCCTTCGATGATCGAGTACGAGGGCGAGAACCTCGTGATTCGCCATCTCTACATCGAGCGCCGCATGGTGCCGCTCAACATCTGGCTGCAGAACGGCAGCGACGAAGACGTCGAGCACGGCATCCGCGAATACGGCAACGCGGTGAAGGACCTGATGCGCGCGAACATCTTTCCGGGCGACATGCTCTACAAGAATTTCGGCGTGACGCGCCACGGCCGCGTGGTGTTCTACGACTACGACGAGATCGAATATCTGACCGAATGCAACGTGCGCGCGGTGCCCGCGCCACGTAATGAGGAAGACGAACTATCTGCGGAGCCGTGGTACGGAGTCGGCCCGCGCGATATTTTCCCGGAGACGTACCGCACGTTTCTGCTCGGCGACCCGCGCGTGCGGCGCTATTTCCTCGAGCATCACGCCGACTTCTTCGACCCGGCGCTGTGGCAGGAGAGCAAGGCGCGCCTGCTCGCGGGAGAGGTGCCCGACTGCCTGCCGTACGACGCGGCGGTGCGCTTTCGCGTGCGCTATCCCGAGCGCTTCGCGCAGGGCGACGCCGACGGCGAGGCCAATGAGAACGACGCACGCGCTGCATGAAACACGCGGCGGACTACGAATTTTCGATCGTCGATGGATCGAGAAAGGAGACTGGACATGAGTGAGACACAGAAGGATCCGGTTGTGATCGTGGCGGCGACGCGCACGCCGATGGCCGGTTTTCAGGGCGATTTCGCCTCGCTGGCAGCGCCCCAACTGGGTGCGGCGGCGATCGCGGCCGCGGTGGAGCGCGCGGGCCTGAAGCCCGAGCAGGTCGACGAGGTCGTGATGGGCTGCGTGCTGCCCGCCGGCCAGGGGCAGGCGCCCGCGCGCCAGGCGGCGATCGGCGCCGGCCTGCCGCTCGCGGCGGGCGCGACCACGGTGAACAAGATGTGCGGCTCGGGCATGCGCGCGGCGATGTTCGCGCACGACATGCTGCTGGCAGGCTCCGCCGACGTGATCGTCGCGGGCGGCATGGAGAGCATGTCGAACGCGCCGTATCTGCTGCCCAAGGCGCGCGCGGGCATGCGCATGGGGCACGGCCAGGTGCTCGATCACATGTTCCTCGACGGACTCGAAGACGCCTACGACAAGGGCCGCCTGATGGGGACCTTCGCCGAGGAGTGCGCGAGCGAATTCGACTTCTCGCGCGAGAGCCAGGACGCCTTTGCGATCGAGTCGCTCGAGCGCGCGAAACGCGCCAACGAGGACGGCTCGTTCGCCTGGGAGATCGCGCCGGTGAAGGTTGCCACGCGCGCGGGCGAGACGACGATCGAGCGCGACGAGCAGCCGTTCAAGGCCAATCTCGACAAGATCCCGGCGCTCAAGCCCGCCTTCAGCAAGACGGGCACGGTGACGGCCGCGAATTCGTCGTCGATTTCGGACGGCGCGGCGGCGCTCGTGATGATGCGCGAATCGACGGCGAAGCGCCTCGGGGTCAAGCCGCTCGCGCGCGTGACCGGTCATTCGACCTTCGCGCAGCAACCCGCGAAGTTCACGACCGCGCCCGTGGGCGCGATCGCGAAGCTCTTCGAAAAGACTGGCTGGAAGGCCTCCGACGTCGATCTCTACGAGATCAACGAGGCGTTCGCCGTGGTCACGATGGCGGCCATGAAGGAGCACGACCTGCCGCACGAGAAGGTCAACGTGAATGGCGGCGCATGCGCGCTGGGCCACCCGATTGGCGCATCGGGCGCGCGCATTCTCGTCACGCTGATCGGCGCATTGCGCGCACGCGGGCTCAAGCGCGGCGTCGCGAGCCTGTGCATCGGCGGCGGCGAAGCGACCGCAATGGGCGTCGAACTCATGTAGGCTTGTGCTTGAAACGCGCCGCGGGGAGACGGCGCTTCGCAATACCGGCACGCGGTGCAGCAAAAAAGCCGCGGCACCCGAAAAAGGTGGCGACATGAAAACAGCGTTGATCGTGGGCGCGTCGCGGGGCCTCGGCCTCGAATTCGCGCGCCAGTATGCGAAGGCCGGCTGGCGCGTGCTGGCGACGGCGCGATCCGATGAAGCGCTCAGGGCGCTGAACGCGCTCGGCGCCCAGACACTCCCGCTCGACATCGCGCAGCCCGAGGACATCGCCGCGCTCGGCGCGAAGCTCGACGGCGAGCGGCTCGACGTGGCGCTCATCGTGTCGGGTGTCTACGGCCCGCGCACCGAGGGCGTCGAAGCCATCAGCGCCGAAGATTTCGAGTACGTGATGAACACCAACGTGCGCGGCCCGATGCAGCTCATTCCAATCCTGCTGCCGCTCGTCGAGGCGGCGTACGGTGTGCTCGGCGTGCTCTCGAGCCGCATGGGCAGCATCACGCAGACAACCGGCACGACGGGCTGGCTCTATCGCGCGAGCAAGGCGGCGGTCAACGACGTCATCAAGATCGCCTCGCTGCAGACCCGCCGCGCGACCTGCATCGCGCTCCATCCTGGCTGGGTGCGCACCGAAATGGGCGGGGCGCACGCGGCCATCGACGCGGCGGCGAGCGTCGCCGGCATGCGCGAAGTCGTGGCCGAGGCGGCCGCCGCGCGCGACGTCTTCAACGGACGCTTTTTCCAGTACGACGGCACCGAGCTCGACTGGTGAGCGGCGCATCCGCGCAATAATCGTGTTCTGGGGCCGCAACGCTAGCGCGAGCGGCCCTTTGTGTTTTGTTCTGCCGGGTGGGTGCGACATCGCACGACCTCGTCCGCAATCGCAGTAATCGCACTCAATCGCACGTGAAGGATCGCTATTCCATGACCGCTGAACTCAAGCGCGCCGCGCGCCCGCTCGACTGCCCCTGTGGCGGTGCCGCGCCCAATCTGAAATCGGGCGCGAAAGCGCCGCGCTTTGCCGACTGCTGCGGCCGCTTCATCGATGGCGGCGCGCTGCCCGCCACGGCGTTCGAGCTGATGCGCTCGCGCTACACGGCCTACGTGCTGGGCGAGGCCGACTATCTGCGCGCGACCTGGGCCGCCGAAACCTGTCCCGCCGATCTCGACGCCGACCCGGATGCCCCCGGCGCTCCACGCTGGCTGGGTCTTGCCATCAAGCGCCACGAGGCTATTGATGCGACGCATGCGCTGGTCGAATTCGTCGCGCGCTACAAGAGCGGTGGTCGCGCGTATCGCCTGCACGAGCTGAGCCGCTTCACGCGCGGCGACGACGGCCGCTGGCGCTACGTCGACGGCGACATCCTCGAAGGCTGAACGCGAGCCTTGCTCGGCCGCTGCGGCGCCTGAAATAACGTCTTTGCAAACAAGCACTTAATGCAAAAAAACGGGGCCGTTGGCGGCGCGCTACACGCAACACACTGAAATATTTGTTATGCCGTGCTCGCTAAGAGGGCGACGAAATCCCGCCATGGGCCGCCCGTCAAGGTATACGCGGTGCACGCCCCTCGTTGGCACGCCTTATGCCGGGTTACCCCTGAATTGCACAACAATTAATTGTCGTGCGAGGATGCAATCACGGTGCTCGTCACGCCAGGTAAGCGAACGTTGAGAAACGTTTTTTCAAGGCGATTCAGTGACGGGTGCTGGCGGCGGATCTGACGATTGCAGGTCGGCGCCGCACAGGTGTTCCGATCCGTGTTCTCCCCCGCAGCAACGGGTACAGCCACGCCAGGCTCCCTAGCCAGGCGCGTCGATCCTGTTGTGTCCGAAAAGGGCGGGTAAGTTCACACAGTGGTTCGGTCCAGCAGATTACAGCAGGACTTTCGCAGGCGGGTGTTGCGCATGGCGTTCAGGAAGCTTCTTACCGGATGGGCGGTGGCCAGCACGGCGTGCGTGCTGTCGGTTGCCCACGCAGCATCGCTTTCCGATCCGGCAACAGCGGCCAGCGCACAGGCTTCCGCATCGTCGTCGCTCTCCGTTGCGCATGCGAATGCCCAAGGCGACGCCTCGCGCACCGCAGGCACGCCGCTCGTATCGGGCCCGCTCGGCAGCGCGAACGTACCGCGCATCGCGCTCGACGACGCGTATCTGCCCGTCGTGCACGCCGACATGAATGAGCAGATCATCCACATTCCCGTCGCCGGCGACCCGAGCGTCACGCTCGAAACCACGGTCTATCGTCCCGATGGTCCCGGTCCGTTCCCGATGGTGGTGTTCAACCACGGCAAGATTCCCGGCGATCCGCGCATGCAGCCGCGCAGCGACCCGATGTCGTTCGCGCGCGAATTCGTGAGCCGCGGCTATGTGGTCGTGGCGCCGAACCGCCAGGGCTTCGCGGGCTCGGGCGGCACCTATCAGCAAGACGGCTGCGACGTGGCCAGCAACGGCCTCGGCCAGGCCGCCGACGTCGCCACCACGGTCGACTACATGGCGAAGCAGCCGTATGTGGACGCGAACCATATCGTCGTCGCCGGCACCTCGCACGGCGGCCTCGCGACCATGGCCTACGGCACCGAAGCGGCGCACGGCGTGCGCGCGCTCATCAACTTCTCGGGCGGCCTGCGCCAGGACGCCTGCACGGGCTGGCAGAACAACCTGACCGAAGCGTTCGGCGATTACGGCGCCAAGGCGCGCGTGGCCTCGCTCTGGCTCTACGGCGACAACGACTCGGTGTGGACCTCCGATCTCGTCACGCGCATGTTCGCGGCGTTTCATACCGCGCAAGTGGGCGAGGCGCAGTCGGGCGCGGGCGCGAAGCTCGTCGATTTCGGCTCGTACAAGAACGACGCGCACCGCCTCGTGGGCGACCGCGACGGCGTGCAGGTCTGGTGGCCCAAGGTCGAGGCGTTCCTCGCGGGCCAGGGCATGCCCACGGCCCAGGAATACCGCGTGGCGACGCAGGCCGCGCCGCACGCCAGCGGCTACGCGTCGATCGAGTCGGTGAGCGCGGTGCCGTTCCTCGATCAGGCGGGCCGTGACGGCTATCGCAACTTCCTCAAGCAGTACCCGAGCCGCGCGTTCGCGGTGTCCGATTCGGGCGCCTGGTCGTGGGCCGAGGGCGGCGACAATCCGATGGCCGTCGCCGTCGCGAACTGCCAGAAGCACAGCTCGGATCCGTGCCGCCTCTACGCGGTGAACGGCAACGTCGTGTGGTCGAACGACACCGCCACGGCGCAGAACGACAATGCCGACGACGGCCACGCCGTGGCCGCCGACGACGCAGACAACTCGCACGCGCTCGCCAGCCGCTAAGCGCGTTTGAAACCGCCGGAGCGCGCGTGAGCGCCACGGCGGTTTTGCACATTTGACCCCACTCAAAGACGCGCGCTTACGCGCCCGGCCGTTTCCGCATCGCCTTCTCGTTGTCATCGGGTTTTCGCCTCGCGCTCGCGCGAGACCCGCACATGGCACGCCCGTTCGCCCCATCCTCTGGTTTGATCCATACGCATAGCGTGGCGACTCCCGCTCGCGCCAGCGAGCGACACCAGCGCTTTCTCGATGCTTCCCCCGAAAAAAATTCCCCGCGCACGAGGTGACAGCACGCCTTTTCGGCACGAGCCCGCAGATTTTTTTGCATAAGCGCGCTTCACTTTGCCGTCGTCATCTACGGTCATTTCTGGCCTTCGCAAAGGAACGGTGCGCAGCTGTCCCGAACCGCGCCGAACCCCGCGCGCACGGGCTTTCCGGGTCCATTTTCGGGGTAGTGCATTGCGGCATTGAACGGGTTAATCTCGGTCGCTGTCGTATCGGGAGCCGCACTTGAACTCGCATTCCAACCTTGCCAACGAAGCCTGGATCGCGCGCAGCCTGCGCGCCGTCTGGCATCCTTGCACCCAGATGAAGCACCACGAGCGCTTGCCGCTCGTGGCCGTCGCGCGCGGCGAAGGGCCGTGGCTCTACGACCATGAGGGCCGGCGCTATCTCGACGCCATCAGCTCGTGGTGGGTCAATCTCTTCGGCCACGCCAATCCCACGATCAATGCCGCGCTCAAGGCGCAGCTCGACACGCTCGAGCACGTGATGCTCGCGGGCTGCACGCACGAACCCGCGGTCGAGCTCGCCGAGCGGCTTGCCGCGCTCACCGGCGGCACGCTCGGCCATGCGTTTCGCTTCGGACGGCGCGTCGGCGGTCGAGATCGCGCTGAAGATGAGCTTTCACGCGTGGCGCAATCAGGGCGCGAACGACAAAAGCGAATTCGTGTGCCTCGCCAACAGCTATCACGGCGAGACCATCGGCGCGCTCGGCGTGACGGACGTGAAGCTCTTCAGGGATGCTTACGATCCGCTTTTGACCCATGCGCACGTGGTTGCCTCGCCCGACGCGCGCACGGCGCGCGAAGGCGAGAGCGCCGCCGACGTGGCGCCGCGCGCTCGCCGACGTCGAGCGCGTGTTCGCGGAGCGCGAGGGCCGCATCGCGGCGCTGATCGTCGAGCCGCTCGTGCAATGCGCGGCCGGCATGGCGATGCACGATCCCGCGTATCTGCAGGGCCTGCGCGCGCTGTGCGACCGCTACCGCGTGCATCTGATCGCCGACGAGATCGCCGTGGGCTGCGGCCGTACGGGCACGTTCTTCGCGTGCGAGCAGGCCGGCATCTGGCCCGATCTGCTCACGCTCTCGAAGGGCATCAGCGGCGGCTACCTGCCGCTTTCGATCGTGCTCTCGCGCGACGAAATCTACGCGGCCTTCTACGACGACGACACCACGCGCGGCTTTCTGCATTCGCATTCGTACACGGGCAATCCGCTTGCCTGCCGTGCCGCGCTGGCGACGCTTGACCTCTTCGAGCGCGACGACGTGCTCGCCACGAACGCGCGCAAATCGACGCAACTGCGCGAGGCCTTCGCGCCGCTCGAACAGCATCCGCTCGTGCGCGACATGCGCCAGTGCGGCACGATCCTCGCGTTCGACGTGGCGATCGAAGACGCCGGGCGCGCCCGCACGTTCTCGCGCCGCTTCTTCGAAAATGCACTGCAGCGCGAATTGCTGCTGCGCCCGATCGGCACGACGGTCTACGTGATGCCGCCGTACATTCTCGACGCACAGACGCAGGCGCACCTGGCCGAGCGCACGCGCGAGACATTCGACGCCACCGTCGCGGAGGACCTTTGATGACGCAACACACTTCACTGCTCGACACGCTCGAACACGGCCTGCGCGAGCTCGACGCGCAAGGCTTGCGCCGCCGACGCCGCACGATCGACTCGCCGTGCAGCGCGCACATGGTCGTCGACGGCCGCGACAGCATCGGCTTCGCGAGTAACGACTACCTCGGGCTCGCCGCACATCCGCAACTCGTCGCGGCGTTGGCCGAGGGCGCCCAGCGCTACGGCGCGGGCAGCGGCGGCTCGCATCTGCTGGGCGGCCACTCGCGTGCCCATGCGCAGCTCGAAGACGATCTCGCCGCGTTCGCGGGCGGCTTCGTGGATGCGCCGCGCGCGCTCTACTTCAGCACGGGCTACATTGCGAATCTCGCTGTGCTCACCGCGCTCGCGGGCCGCGGCACGACGATCTTCTCCGATGCGCTCAACCATGCTTCGCTGATCGACGGCGCGCGGCTCTCGCGTGCCGATATCCAGATCTATCCGCACGCGGACATGGACGCCTTGAGCGCGATGCTCGAAGCGTCCGACGCGCGCGCGAAGGTGATCGTGAGCGACACGGTGTTCAGCATGGATGGCGACGTCGCGCCGCTCGCGCGTCTCGTCGAGCTTGCCGAAAAGCACGGCGCGTGGCTCGTGGTCGACGACGCGCACGGTCTGGGCGTGCTCGGTCCGCAAGGGCGCGGCGCGCTGGCCGAAGCTGCGCTGCGCTCGCCGAACCTCGTGATGGTGGGCACGCTCGGCAAGGCTGCGGGCGTCTCGGGCGCGTTTATCTGCGCGCACGACACCGTGATCGAGTGGCACGTGCAGCGCGCGCGTCCGTACATCTTCACGACGGCTTCGTCGCCGGCGGTCGCGCACGCGGTGTCCGAGAGCCTGCGCCTGATCGCGGGCGAAGAGGGCGATGCGCGGCGCGCCCATCTGAAGCATCTGATCGGGCGCACGCGCTCGATGCTCAAGGAAACCTGCTGGCAGCCCGTCGATTCGCACACGGCCGTGCAGCCGCTCGTGATTGGCTCCAACGACGCCACGCTCGCACTGCAGGCCGCGCTCGAACGCGATGGCCTGTGGGTGCCGGCGATTCGTCCGCCGACCGTGCCCGTGGGCACTTCGCGTCTGCGCATTTCGCTCTCGGCCGCGCATTCGGATGCCGACCTCGATCGCCTGAACGCAGCGCTGCAACGCGCAAGCCTTGATGCGCAAAAGCAGGTGCAGGAGAGCACGCAATGAGCACTGCGAAGTTTTCGCTCTTCGTCACCGGCACCGATACCGAGATCGGCAAGACCTTCGTGAGCGCGGCGCTCCTGCGTGGCCTGGCACACGCGGGCCTGCGCGCGGCGGCGATGAAGCCCATCGCCGCCGGCGCCTACGAGCGAGACGGCGTGTGGCACAACGAAGACGCCGACCAGCTCGACGCCGCCGCGAGCGTGCTGCTACCGCCCGAGATGCGCACGCCCTACCTGCTCAAGGAGCCGGCCGCGCCGCACATTGCCGCCGCGCTCGAAGGCGTGACGCTCGACATGGTGCGCATCGTGCAATGCTACGGTCAAGCGCGCGAGCGCGCGGACGCCGTGGTGGTCGAAGGCGTCGGCGGCTTTCGCGTGCCGCTCACGGCCACGCAGGACACCGCGGATCTCGCCGTCGCGCTGAATCTGCCGGTGGTGCTCGTCGTCGGCATGCGGCTTGGCTGCATCAGCCACGCGCTGCTTACCGCCGAAGCGATCGCCGCGCGCGGCCTCACGATCGCGGGCTGGGTCGCGAACCGCATCGACCCGGCCATGACCTTTCCCGAAGAGAACATCGACGCGCTGCGCGAGCGGCTCGCCGCGCAATTCGGCGCGCCGCTCATCGGCGTCGTGCCGCACATGCCGGGCGCGCGCGCCGACGCCGCGGCCGAACACCTGAACATCGACGCGTTGCTAGCACGGCTAGCCACGCTGAGCTGAGCACACGCGTCTGAACCCCTATCGCCCGTCAAGAAGGACCCCGAGACCATGACCGAAGCCCACATCGACATCACCGCGCTCAAGAAGACCGCGCCGCCGGCACAGCCGCAAGACGAAGCCGCAGCGCGCTGGCGCGTCGCCGATGTCGCCGCGCTCTACGAGCTGCCGTTCAACGACCTGATGTTCCGCGCCCAGCAGGTGCATCGCGAGCATTTCGACGCGAATGCGGTGCAGCTCTCCACGCTCCTGTCGATCAAGACCGGCGGCTGCGAAGAGGATTGCGCGTATTGCCCGCAGTCGTCGCATCACGACACCGGCCTCGACGCGAGCAAGCTCATGGACGTGGACGCCGTGCTCGACGCCGCGCGCGTGGCGAAGGCCAACGGCGCGACGCGCTTTTGCATGGGCGCGGCGTGGCGCAATCCGAAGGACCGCCATCTCGAGCCGATCAAGGACATGATCCGCGGCGTGAAGTCGATGGGCCTCGAAACCTGCGTCACGCTCGGCATGCTCGAAGACCACCAGGCGAAGGCGCTCGCCGACGCGGGCCTCGACTACTACAACCACAACCTCGACACGTCGCCGGAGTTCTACGGCCAGATCATCTCGACGCGCACCTACCAGGACCGCCTCGAGACGCTCGAGCGCGTGCGTGACGCGGGCATCAACGTCTGCTGCGGCGGCATCGTCGGCATGGGCGAGTCGCGCCGCGAGCGCGCGGGCCTGATCGCGCAGCTCGCGAACATGGAGCCGTATCCGGAGTCGGTGCCCATCAACAATCTCGTGCAGGTGAGCGGCACGCCGCTCGAAGGCACCGAGCCGCTCGATCCGTTCGAGTTCGTGCGCACGATCGCGGTGGCGCGCATCACGATGCCCAAGGCGATGGTGCGCCTCTCGGCGGGCCGCGAGCAGATGGACGAGGCGCTGCAGGCGCTGTGCTTCATGGCGGGCGCGAACTCGATCTTCTACGGCGACCAGCTGCTGACCACGAGCAACCCGCAGGCCGAAGCCGACCGCAAGCTGCTGCAGCGTCTGGGCATCAGCGCGCAGGCGGCGCAGGAATTGCCGGCCGAAGGCCATGCGCATCACGCGGATCATGCCCATCACGGCGGCTGTGGGCACTGCGAATAAAAGCGCTGACGAGCGCTTTGAAATGAGCGGCGTGCTAGAAGTGCGCCGCTGAAAAAACAAACGCCACGCTGTGAAGCGTGGCGTTCTCGTTTGTGGCGTCGCTTTTAGTGGCGCTTGGTGTGTGCGTCGCTTTAAGCGTAAGCCGCGCGCCGGCGTCCCGCGAGCACGAGGTAGCAGAGCGCGCCGATCACGAGCGAGGGCAGCGTGGCGCCGAGATTCGGCAGCCACTGGTTGAGCGCCTGATACGCGCCGAAGCCGAAGCCCCACGCGACAAACGCGGTCACATGCCAGCCGCCCGAATAGCCATAGGCGCCGCTCAGATCGGCGAGCGCACGAGCGTCGATACGGCGGCGCCGCACGATGAAGTGATCGGCGAGCACGACGCCGAAGAGCGGCGCGAACACCGAGCCGATGAAGAGCAGGAAGTTCTCATAGCGCGCCATCGGCACGACGAGCCCGATCAGCGTGCACAGCGCGCCGAACGCCGCCGAGAGCCAGGGCACGCTGCCGCGCGTCCAGAACGTGCCGGTCGAGACGGCGGCCGAGTGGATGTCGGCGAAGGCGTTGTCGATTTCGTCGATCAGCACGAGCAGCAGGGCGAAGCCGCCGCCCGCCTTCGCGAGCGCGGTGGTGAGGAGCGCGTCGCCGCCGCCCGCGGCGAGGCCGTAGATCGCGCCGAGCGCGTAGAACCACAGGTTCGCGATGCCATAGCCGAACAGCGTGCCGCGGAAGGTCTCGCCGGCGCGGCGGCCAAAGCGCGTGTAGTCGGCGATGAGCGGCAGCCACGAGAGCGGCATCGCCACGACGAGGTCGATCGCGCTGCCGAACGGCATCTCGCCGGTGCCGGGACGCTTCATCAGCGCGCCGATGTCGTGCTGCGCGAGCAGGCTCCACGTGAGCCACGCAGCGCCCGCGAGCAGGAGCCAGATGCCCCACGTGCGCAGGAAGCGGCGCACGAACGAGAGCGGGCCGCTCACGGCGAGCAGGGTGGCGAGGAAACCGAAGATCAGGGTCCACACGAGCGGCATCGAGAGGCCGAAGGCCTGCTTGGCGAGCGCATCGGCGGAGTCGCGCATCACGATGATCTCGAACGAGCCCCAGCCCACGAGCTGCACCATGTTGATGACGGCCGGCACGGACGCGCCGCGGATGCCGAGCGTCGGGCGCAGCGACGCCATGGCGGCGAGTCCCGTGTCGGTGCCGATCACGCCGGCGAGCGAGAGCAGCACGACGCCGATCACGCTGCCGATGCCGATGGCGGCCAGCGCATGGGGCAGCGAGAGGCCCGGCACGAGCAGGGCGCCCGCCTGGGCGACGAGCAGGCCGATGCCGAGCGAGAACCAGAGCGCGAAGGCGTCGCCGGTGCGGAACTGGCGGCGCGCGTCGGGCACGGGCACGTTGGGCGCGTAGGTCGAGCCGGCGTCACTGGCCGGACCGGAGCTGGCCGCACCGGCTTGCGAGTTTTGAGTCATGGAGAAAGCTTCCCTCTGTGTGTCGTCTGTTTTGTCTGATGTTTATTGGGGTCGGCCAACCGGGGCGCGAGGCATCGCGTCTCGCGCTGCCGCCCGGGCTGTCATAATGCACGACTGCATCCGGCGCGGCGGGCCGTTTTCGGGGGCGCGAACACACGCCTTCGAAATCGTCCAGTCCCCGGGAAAGCCGACATTATCGCGAAAACGTCATGTTTGAAGAAACCCGTGCCAACGTTCCGCTCGCCGAGCGGCTGCGCCCGCGCTCGATCGACGAAGTCATCGGCCAGAAGCATCTGCTCGGGCCCAACAAGCCGCTGCGCGTCGCCTTCGAGTCGGGCGAGGCGCATTCGATGATCCTCTGGGGGCCGCCCGGCGTCGGCAAGACCACGCTCGCGCGCCTCATGGCCGACGCTTTCCACGCCCAGTTCATCGCGCTCTCGGCGGTGCTCTCGGGCGTGAAGGACATCCGCGAGGCCGTGGAAATGGCGCAGATGCACCGCGCGCATGGCCATCAGACGCTCGTGTTCGTCGACGAAGTCCACCGTTTCAACAAGAGCCAGCAGGACGCCTTCCTGCCGCACGTGGAGTCGGGCCTGTTCGTGTTCATCGGTGCGACGACGGAGAATCCGTCGTTCGAGGTGAATAGCGCGCTGCTTTCGCGCGCGGCGGTCTACGTGCTCAGGAGCCTTGACGAGGAGCAGCAGGGCGAGCTGCTCGCCCGCGCGAGCGAGGAGCTGGGCGGCCTGACCTTCACCGACGAAGCGAGAAAGGCGCTGATCGGCTCGGCCGATGGCGACGGGCGCAAGCTGCTGAACAATCTCGAAATCGTCGCGCGCGCGGCCGCGCAGCAGAAGAAGCGCGAAATCGACGGCGAGCTGCTCGGCAGCGCGCTCGCCGAAAACCTGCGCCGCTTCGACAAGGGCGGCGACGCGTTCTACGACCAGATCAGCGCGCTGCACAAGTCGGTGCGCGGCAGCAATCCGGACGGCGCGCTCTACTGGTTCTGCCGCATGCTCGACGGCGGTGCGGACCCGCGCTATCTCGCGCGGCGCATCGTGCGCATGGCGTGGGAGGACATCGGCCTCGCCGATCCGCGCGCGGCGCGCATCACGCTCGACGCCGCCGAGACCTACGAGCGGCTCGGCTCGCCCGAGGGCGAACTGGCGCTCGCGCAGGCCGTGATCTATCTCGCGGTCGCGCCCAAGTCGAATGCCGGCTACAACGCGTACAACGAGGCGCGGCGCTTCGTCGGCAAGGACCAGTCGCGCGCGGTGCCTATCCATCTGCGCAACGCGCCCACCAAGCTCATGAAGGAGCTGGGCTACGGCCACGAGTACCGCTACGCGCACGACGAACCCGACGCCTACGCGGCCGGCGAGACCTATCTGCCCGACGGCATGCGCGAGCCGCGCTGGTATCAGCCCACGCCGCGCGGGCTCGAAGGCAAGATCGGCGAGAAGCTCGCGCGTCTGGCCGATCTCGACGCGCAATGGCGCGAAGACCACCGCGACGAAATCCGCGAGCGCAAGCGCAAGGGCTAGCCCGCGCCGGTGCGCTAAAATCGGCAATTCACACAACGAAACTGCGTCTCACAATCCCATGCTCGACATCCAGCTGCTGCGCAAAGACCTCGACGGCGTCGCCAGGCGCCTCGCCGACCGCGGCTATACCCTCGACGTCGCGGCGTTCACCGCGCTCGAAGCGGAACGCCGCGCCATCCAGACCCGCACCGAAGAACTGCAGGCGCGCCGCAACAGCCTGTCGAAGCAGATCGGGGCGATGAAGGGCCGCGGCGAGGACACCTCGGCGGTCATGGCCGAAGTGGGCGGCATCGGCGACGAAATGAAGGCCTCGGCCGCCAAGCTCGACGACATCCAGACGAAGCTCTCGGACCTGCTGCTCGGCGTGCCGAACCTGCCGCACGAGAGCGCGCCCGTGGGCAAGGACGAAAACGACAACGTGGAAGTGCGCCGCTGGGGCACGCCGCGCGAGTTCAGCTTCGAAGTGAAGGATCACGTCGACGTGGGCACGCCGCTGGGTCTCGATTTCGAGACGGGCGCGAAGCTCTCGGGCGCGCGCTTCACGATGCTGCGCGGCCAGATCGCGCGCCTGCACCGCGCGCTCGCGCAGTTCATGATCGACACGCACACGCTGCAGCACGGCTACACGGAAACGTACACGCCCTACATCGTCAATCCGGAAATCCTGTACGGCACGGGCCAGCTGCCCAAGTTCGCCGACGATATGTTCCGCGTGGAGAAGGGCGGCGCCGAGAACACGGTCACGCAGTACCTGATCTCCACCTCGGAGATCTCGCTCACGAACACCGTGCGCGATAGCATCGTCGAAGGCAGCGCGCTGCCCATCAAGCTCACCGCGCATTCGCCGTGCTTCCGCTCGGAAGCCGGTTCGTATGGCCGCGACACGCGCGGCATGATCCGTCAGCATCAGTTCGACAAGGTCGAGATGGTGCAGATCGTCGCACCGGAAACGTCGTACGACGCGCTCGAGCAAATGGTCGTGCATGCGGAAACCATTCTGCAGAAGCTCGGCCTGCCGTATCGCGTGATCACGCTGTGCACGGGCGACATGGGCTTCTCGGCCTCCAAGACCTACGACCTCGAAGTGTGGCTGCCAGCGCAGAACACCTATCGCGAAATTTCGAGCTGCTCGAACACCGAAGCGTTCCAGGCGCGCCGCATGCAGGCGCGCTACCGCAACGCCCAGGGCAAGCCGGAGCTCGTGCATACGCTAAACGGCTCGGGCCTCGCGGTGGGCCGCACGCTCGTGGCCGTGCTCGAGAACTACCAGGAAGCGGACGGCTCGGTCACGGTGCCGGAGGTGCTGCGTCCGTACATGGGCGGTGTCGCGCGTCTCGAAGTGGGTGCCTGAGCGTTGCGCGCAGATCGGGCCATGTGAATCGCTTTGCCCTCGAAACTTTTCTTCGACAAGGGCTTGCAAGATTCAAAAAATGTTCTATAATCTTCGCTTCTCTGGTCGCCGACCAAGACCGGAGAAGCAGTAAAAAGTAGTACCCCGGAGAGGTGGCAGAGTGGTCGAATGTACCTGACTCGAAATCAGGCGTACGGTTTCCCCGTACCGTGGGTTCGAATCCCACCCTCTCCGCCAAATTCAGAAAACCCCTGCATGCCTAACAGCTGCGGGGGTTTTTGCTTTGCGGCCGCTACTTCCCCGTATGCCCGCGCCGCTCCAGCGAGCGCAGGAACGTGCCCGAAATCGCCGAGGTACCGTGGTGCACGATCTTCTCGTCGATGAGCGCCCACACTGACATGCCCACGCCGCGCACGCGCTGGCAGAACGACAGATCCTCCGAGAGATAAACGCCTTTTTCGCCGACAGTGTCGAAGAACGCGTAGAAGTTGCCGTCGGGCAGATACGGCGCGTATTGCGCGGGCGGCCGGTAGCGCTGCGTGACCGGCACGAGCGCCTCGAGCGCATCGCGCCGGATCAGGAAGATACCGGTGCCGATGTGGTTGACCTCGACCCAGCCGTTGCTGACCGTGCTGCTGCCTTGTTCGTCGGCGCGAATCGCCGTGTTGTAGTCCACCGTCTTTTCCTGCCATTCGCGCAGGGAGAGGCCCACATCCTCGCTCGTGATCTGCTTGTCCATATCGAAGAACCGGTATGGGCACGCAATGCCCGCCACCGGCTTGTTGCCGGCGATCAGGCGCGGGACCGCCTCGCGCGAGAAGTCCATGTCCGTGTCGAGGAACAGGACGTGCGTGTACTCGGGATGGCTCAGGAAATAATTCGCGAAGAAGTTGCGTGCGCGGATGATGTGCGACGAAGCCGTGTGGATGTACTCGAAGCGCACGCCGCGCTCCTTGAAGGTCTCCATCAGGCGGGCCAGCGCCATCGCGAAGTCGAAATGCACCGAATTGTCGTAGGTGGGCAGCGCGATCAGAACGTTGAGTGGGGCGTTCGGTTGCGCACCGGGCGCGGCGCCCGGAGTCGGGTCAGGTTGGGTCATGATCAGGCGTTCCGCCCATGTCGTTGTAAGATATTTCTCATTTTTGAGGGTGGCTTGCGTGCGAACAATCGGACGGCTCCGAATCATCGCGAATCGGCGCGGGCCGGACGGGGCGGACACCCCGGTACAATGAACCCTTCGACGCAGCTCCATTGTTGAATTCGCTGCGAGGCGCCTCGCGCGCCGTCGCGCTCACTTATCGTTCACAGATGGCTATCACCTACAAATCTGCCGACGACCTCGCGCGTCTGCGCATTTCCGGCCGGCTCGCCGCCGACGTGCTCGCCATGATCGGCGAACACGTCAAGCCCGGCGTCTCCACCGACGACCTCGACGCGATCTGCAACGACTATATCGTCAACACGCTCAAGGCAGTGCCGGCCAACGTCGGCTACCTCGGCTTTCCGAAGACGATCTGCACCTCGGTCAACGCGGTGGTGTGCCACGGCATTCCGAACCGCAACGAGGTCCTCAAGGACGGCGACATCATCAACATCGACGTGGCCGTGATCAAGGACGGCTATTTCGGGGACACGAGCCGCATGTACACCGTGGGCACCGCGAGCGCGGTCGGGCGCCAGCTCATCGACACGACTTACGAGGCCATGCTCGCCGGCATCCGCCAGGTGAAGCCAGGCGCCACGCTCGGCGACGTCGGCCACGCGATCCAGCGGCGCGCCCAGGCCGACGGCTTCTCGATCGTGCGCGAGTACTGCGGCCACGGCATCGGCAAGGTCTATCACGAAGAGCCGCAGGTGCTGCACTACGGCCAGCCGGGGCAGGGCGTGCGCCTGAAGCCGGGCATGGTCTTCACGATCGAGCCGATGGTGAACGCGGGCCGCGCCGGCACGGCGGTGCAGCGCGACGGCTGGACGGTGGTGACGAAGGACCGCTCGCTCTCCGCGCAATGGGAGCACATGGTGGCGGTCACCGACGACGGCTACGAACTGCTCACGCCCTGGCCGGACGGCACGGGCGCGTACGAGGCCCCGTGAGGGCCGCGGTGCGTCGGGCTGTGCGGCTCATCGAGCAGCCTGTCAAGGCCGTGTGTGTGGCGTTTGCGGGGCAATTTTGTTAAATAAGGATTTGACTCTCTCGCCAGTTCGGTTAAAGCTACGCGTTAGTGCTTTATTGGGGTTTACGACTGCATGAGTCCGTCACTGACCGTTCGCCGTATCGCTGCCGATCAGGGTGCCGTGCTCCGCGAGCTTCGAACCGCTTCGTTGCGCGACGCGCCTTATGCGTTTGGCGACTCGCTCGAAGATGCGCTGTCCGCCGATGCAGCCGTTTTTGACGCCGCGGCTGCGCGTCACGCGGATTCGCATGCCGCCACCTCGTTCATCCTCTACACAGAGGGTCATCCTGCCGGCCTGATCGGCGCGAACTTCGAGAACGCGCCGGCCCGCCGCGCGTTCGTGTTCGCGTTGTGGGTGGCGCCGGCGGTGCGGCATTTGCGCGGCGGCGAACTGCTCGTCAACGCGGCCATCGAGTGGCTCGTGAGCGAAGGCGCTGCGCAGGTCTACGCCTGGGTGACCGATAACAACATCACCGCCATGCGCTTCTATGAGCGGCTCGGCTTCGTCGCCACCGGCGACCACGCGCGCAGCACGCAAACGCCCGAGCAGTGGGAAACGCTGCTCATGCGTGACGTCGCGCTGGTGCCCAAGAGCATGTCGGCCCAATAACGGAGCACCTGCCCAGCGTCCTTTTCCCGTGCTTTTCATGCCATGACGTGTGCACCGCACGTCATGCGCCGGCACCCCCGCCGTCTTTGCATCGTTCCCTATGTCGCAGCATTTTGAGCCATTAAAAATAATGGCTACGCGCGTCGACGCCTGTAAAATACGCAAAATTTTTCGCCGATCGCCATGTCGCCCAAGAAATCGCCATATTTTGAACTGAAGAGCGGTTCAGTCGATACGCTTTTGTTCGTGGTTAAAACGACTGAACTCGATGCGATGCGCGCCGAGCTTACGCGGCGTTTCGAGGCGACGCCCGAATTTTTCGCCAACGACACGGTGGCCATCGACGTGCGGCGCCTCGCCGACGGTGAGCAGGTCCCGCTCGCCGACATCGCGCGCCTGCTCGAAAGCGTGCGCATGCGCCCCGTGGGCGTGGTCGCCCAGCCCGCGCAGCATGGCTGGGCAGCCGTTGCGGGCCTGCCGTTCCTCGAAGCGCGCGACAAGCGCGTCGCCAGCGGTGTAAGCGGGGCAAACGGGACGAGCGGTGCGGCCGGCACGGGCGGCGATACGCCTGCCGCCGCGCAAGAAGCCGACGCCACTGTCAACGCTGCGAACACCGCTGCACCGGGGCAGTCCGCCGATACCGGCGCAAATGCAGCCGCGAAGCCGGGCGACGCTGCGGCAGCGGCCTCGGGCGCTTCCGCCGTGCAGCCGGAACTCTTCCCCCAGGACGCCGCGGAAGCGGACAGCCCCAATGCGGGCGCGGGGAGCGAATTCGACATCGCCGCGCCGCGCGTGACGAACACGGAGCCGACGCTCGTGATCGACCGGCCGCTGCGCTCGGGCCAGCGCATCTACGCGAAGGGCGACCTCGTGGTGCTCGGCATGGTGTCCAACGGGGCGGAAGTGATCGCCGAAGGCAACATCCATATTTACGCGCCGTTGCGCGGCCGCGCGCTCGCGGGCGTGCACGGCAATCACGACGCACGCATTTTCTGCACGAGCCTCGAGGCGGAACTGATTTCGATTGCGGGGATCTACCGTACCGCTGAAGTTCCACTCGCCGCCGAGGTAAAGGGCAAGCCGGCGCAAATCCGGCTCGACGAAGAGAAACTCTTGATCGAACCGTTGAGGCTCACCTGAGTGCCGCGCGAGCGTGAGCAACACGCGAGCGCGAGCGGCACGCGATGAGACCAAACTGGGAAACTGACGAACGCAAGGTAAGGGAATGGCAAAAATCATTGTGGTGACTTCGGGCAAGGGTGGCGTCGGTAAAACGACCACGAGCGCGAGTTTCGCATCGGGCCTCGCGTTGCGTGGCCACAAGACCGCGGTCATCGATTTCGACGTGGGCCTGCGCAATCTCGACCTCATCATGGGTTGCGAGCGCCGCGTCGTGTACGACCTGATCAACGTGATCCAGGGTGAGGCGAACCTCAATCAGGCGCTCATCAAGGACAAGAAGTGCGAGAACCTGTTCATCCTGCCGGCCTCGCAGACGCGCGACAAGGACGCGCTCACGAGGGAAGGCGTGGAGAAGGTGATCGAAGATCTGCGCAAGATGGACTTCGAATACATCATCTGCGACTCGCCGGCCGGCATCGAATCGGGCGCGCTGCTCGCGATGCATTTCGCTGACGAAGCGCTCATCGTGACGAACCCGGAAGTGTCTTCGGTGCGCGACTCGGACCGCATCCTCGGCATGCTGTCGTCGAAGACCAAGCGTGCGATCGAAGGCAAGGATCCGATCAAGGAGCACTTGCTGATCACGCGCTACAACCCCAAGCGCGTGAGCGAAGGCGAAATGCTCTCGCTGTCGGACATTTCGGAGATCCTGCGCATCGAGCTGATCGGTGTGATCCCGGAATCGGAAGCGGTGCTGCATGCATCGAACCAGGGCCTGCCCGCAGTCCACCTCGACGGCACCGATGTCGCCGAGTCGTACAAGGACGTAGTGGCGCGTTTTCTCGGCGAAGACAAGACGCTTCGTTTCACCGATTACCAGAAGCCGGGGCTCCTGCAGCGCCTCTTCGGTAGCAAGTAAGGGAGGCGCACGTCATGTCGTTTCTTTCGTTTTTTCTCGGCGAGAAGAAGAAGTCCGCCTCGGTAGCGAAGGAACGCCTGCAGCTCATCATCGCTCACGAGCGTGCAGGCGGTCATCCGCCCGCCGATTATCTGCCGGCCCTGCAACGCGAGCTGGTCGCGGTGATCTCGAAGTACGTGAAGATCTCCGACGACGACATCCGCGTGAGCCTCGAGCGCCAGGACGACCTCGAAGTGCTCGAGGTCAAGATCGAGATTCCGCAGGCCTGATGCACCCGATGCGCGCGGGGCGATTGTGCGCCGCGCGCATCTCGATATTCCCACCGCATCGCTATCGCTTTGCGTGCAGGCGCGTGCGCGCGTGGATGCGCGTGCCCGTGCCCTGCGTGACGCACGCGTGTCGCGCATGAGCGGTTACGCGCCGCTTTCCCCACCGAAATATTCGGTTTCACTTCACCCCTCGCGGTAACAACGCCGTTGTCAGCGCAGGCGCGTGCTCGCGCATTGATCGGGTAACGCCACTTTCGGCGTCCAACTCGAAGGGGAGATTTACATGAACAGCTCCATCCGCCTGCTCGTTGCCAAGGCCGCCATTGTCGTCGCGGGCGCTTGCGCCGTCGCGGCGCCCGCACTCGCGGAAGAAGTCATCGTCGTCGCGCCCAGCGCGCCGCCGCCCGAGCGCGTCGAAGTCGTGCCGGCGGCGCGCGTCGGCTATGTGTGGGACAAGGGCCACTGGCGCTGGGATCACGGCCACTACGTGTGGATCGGGGGTCACTGGCAGGCCGAGCGTGTCGGCTATCACTGGGTGCCGGGCCACTGGGTCGCGCACGGTCCGAACTGGCGCTGGATCGAAGGTCACTGGGCAGCGTGAGCCGGCGGTTAATGCGCCAACCCGGGTCCAGGAGAGAAACACTATGAGCAAAAAACTGCTTGCTGCCGCGGCGCTCGCGCTCATGCTGGCCGGCTGCATCGTCGTGCCGGCGCGGCCCGTGTATGTGCGGCCCGCTCCCGTCGTGGTCTATTGACGTCACGCCAACGCGACGCGCCGCTTCACGGCGCGCCAGGCCCGGCGCACATCAGCGGTCAGAGGTTGGGTCCGCTGCGGTGTAGCCGGGCCTGTCGTTTTGTGGAGCGGCTTCCTGTGCCGCCATCGTCACGGGTGCGTCGGCCGCGACGCTGGCGTCGTTTGCCGCTTCAGACTCGCGCGCAGCGGTCTCTGTGTCTGCGGCCCGTGCCGCGCTTGCGATCGCCATGGGTGGCTGCGCATAGCGCAGCGAGAGCGTCTCATAGAGCGGCGGCGCAAAGATGCGCGAGATGCGGCTCGCAATCAGCGCGGTGGCCATCAGCGAGATCACGAGCGCGTGGCCGTCGATCATCTCCATGACGATCACGAACGAGGTGATGGGCGCCTGCGTGACCGCCGCGAGATAGCCGACCATCGCGAGCGCGATGAGCATGGGCAGTTGCAAGTTGCTGAAGAGCATGTGCAACACGTTGCCGAAGCCCGCGCCGATCGACAGGGAAGGGGCGAAGATGCCGCCCGGAATGCCCGGCAGGTAGGAGCCGACCATCGAGGCCATCTTGAGGAACGGATACGCGACCGACAGATGCTCGCTGCCGTCGAGCAGGCCACGCGCTTCGGCGTAGCCGCTGCCGAACGTCCTGCCGCCCGAGACGAGACCGATCAGCGCGATGGCGAGCCCGCAAAGCGCGGCGAACGCGATGGGGCGCTCGCCGTGCAGCTTGCGCAGCGGCTCCGGAATCCAGCGCTGCGTGTTGAGCAGCAGCCAGGCAAAGATGCCGCCCGCGATGCCGGTGACAAGCGCGGTGATGATCACGGCCACGGCGAGCAGATCGGGGAAGTGCGCACCGATCTGGATCGTGCCGAAGTACGTGTAGTTGCCGTTCAGGCCGAGCGCAATCACGCCGGCGATGATGATCGAGGTGATGACCACGCCGCTTGCGCGCGCCTCGAAACTGCGCGTGAGTTCTTCGATCGCGAACACGATGCCCGCCAGCGGCGTGTTGAACGCCGCGGACAGCCCCGCGGCCGCGCCGGCGAGCACGAGCTTGCGCTCGATGAGCGCGTTCGAGCGCGGGTAGAAGCGGCGCATGTTGAACATCAGCGCCGCGCCTACTTGCACCGTGGGCCCTTCGCGGCCGATCGTGAAGCCGCCGAGAATGCCGAGGAAGGAGATGGCGATCTTGCCGGCGAGAATGCGCAGCGTGAGCAGGCGCGTTCCCGTATCGCCCGTCTTCGTGTGCAGCGTGGCGATCACCTGCGGAATCCCGCTGCCTTCTGCGCCGCGAAAGAACGTGCGGGTGAGCCACACGGCGGCGGCCGCAACGGCGGGCGTCACGATGAGCGGTAGCCAGACATGCTGATGCTGCACGCGCAGAAAGGCGTTGTAGCCCCAGTCGATGAGACGCGCGTAAAACACCGCGACGAGGCCGACCGCGATCGCGCCGAGCCACAGCACGCCGTACTGCCGCCACAGACGTCGCGCGCGGCGTACGAGCAGCGAAATAATGTCCGGATTCACGGTCCGCATGGATCTATTCGGGGCGCAAAGGAATCATTGTAGCGGCGTGAGCGGGGGCTGTCGGATTCATCTCTGTGACAGATCACGGGTTTCCGGGTCCCGCATCAGGTGCCGGATCGCATAAAGTAGGGTTCGATGAATGGCGAACGGCTCCGCAATTTGTCCTCTGAGCCGCTTCGCGCTCCGTTAAAATCTCGGGAAAATTCAGGCAAATCAAGGAAATCGGGCCTCGCAGGTCCGCAGCACAATGAAACGAGTTTTGATTGTCAAAGTGACCTCGCTCGGCGATATCGTCGAGGCGCTTCCGGTCGTGGCCGATGTCCAGCGCGCCTTCCCCGGCGTGAAGGTCGACTGGGCCTCCGACGAGTCGTTCGCCGATATCGTGCGCTGGAACGCCGGCGTCGACCGCGTGCTCTGCGCACCGCTGCGCCGCTTCAAGAAAGCGCGCCGCTGGAGCGACTTCAAGGCGATCTGGGCGTCCATCTCCGAGCTGCGCGCCGAGCGCTACGACGCGATCGTCGATATCCATGGTGTCTACAAGAGCGCGATCATCGCGTTTCTCGCGCGCGGGCGGCGGCGTTTCGGCTACCTCGCGCAGGATCTCGGCGAGCGCGGCGCAGCCTTTGCCTATAACGGCCGCTTCGGTCCGCGTCCGAAGTGCGATGCGTGGCTCGGCATGCGTATCAGCACGGGCGAGGCGCTGGGCTACAAGGTCGACACGCCGCCCGACTTCCAGATGCGCATTCCGCGCGACGGCACGGCGCTGCCCGCGCCCGACGCGCCCACGGCGCTGATCTTCCACGCCACCTCGAAGGAAGAGAAGAAGTGGCCGGTCGAGCATTGGGGCGAGCTGTGCCACGCCCTCATTGCGCGCGGCCTGCGCATCGAATTGCCATGGGGCTCGGACGCCGAGCACGCCACGGCGCGCGAGATCGCCGCGCTCGTGCCTGGGGCGACGGTGCTGCCGCGCCTCACGGTCTCGCAAGTTGCGCAACGCATCGAAGACTCCGCGCTCGTGGTGGGCACCGACACGGGCTTCGTGCATCTCGGCCACGCGCTGCTCAAGCCCACCGTGATGATCTTCGTCGCGACCGACGCGGAGCATCTTGGCGTGCGTGCGCCCAACCGCTCGATTTCGGTCGGCGACGGCCATCACGTGCCGCCTGTTGCGGTCGCGCTCGATGCCGTCGATCGCGTCTATCCCGCACGTGACGGCGGCGGTGCGGCGAAGGGGCCGCTCGCTACTGCGGCCTGATCTCCTCCACGCGCGCTGTCTTCGCGGCGCCCTTCCCTGGGCGCCGCTTTCTCCCTGTTCGCACGCTGTTTTCCCGCTGCTTTCCATTACATAGTTGTTAAAAGTGTCGCCGTTGCGTAGCACGCGGCGCGCCGACAGCGCGTGCGCCTGCGAGGCGTTGCGCAGGCTGTAACACGGGCCACACCGCTACTTACAAATTGCAACGCCTCAGACGTTCGCCGTCGTGTTCAATCCAAAGCGTCCGCAGCCCGCATGGCCCATGCAGGGCAAAGCCGGACAACAGACATTGACTCGATGGGAGAACGAAGTGAAACGACTGACGCGTACCCTGATTGCAGGTGCATTGCTCGCAGCGGCGCTGAGCGGGTGCGTCGTGGTGCCGGCGGGTGGCTATTACGGCGGAGGCTACCACCACGGCTACTACTACTGATGAGGCTCCCGTGGGGCGCGGCGGTGCGCTCAGGCGAGCAGCAGCTCGACAGCGACCACCGCCGCGATGGCCGCGGCATTGGCAAGCAATGCTTCCAGCACGACTGAGCGCCAGCTTGCCGTGCGCAGCCGGAAGGCCAGGACGAGCGAGATACCCAGCGCGAGTGCGATCATCAGCACGACATCGGCGTTGCTCAGATGCAGGTTCATCGTTGACCTCGCTGGCAGACAGACGCGGACTTCGTCCATTCGAGTATAGGCACGCTGGTCTCGCTCACGAACAAAAAAGCGGAATCCGCCTCGCGGACTCCGCTTTTTTATTACCGGTGCGTTGCCGGGCGCACATGGGCCGGCGCGCCTTTACAACTCACGTCAGCGACGTGTGACGCGTCTCGCGCATGCACAAGACGCCGAACAGGCTCACGGCTGCCGCGATCGACACATACGCGCCGACCCACGAGAGGCCGCCGCGCGCCGCGAGCACCTGCGCGATGTACGGCGCCACCGATGCGCCCAGGATACCGCCCAGGTTGTACGCGACACCCGCGCCCGTGTAGCGCACGCTCGTGGGGAAGAGCTCGGGCAGCAGGGCGCCCATCGGCGCGAAGGTGGCGCCCATCAGGAACAGCTCGATCACGAGGAACAGCAGCACGAGCGGCAGCGAGCCGCTGCCGAGCAGCGGCTGCATCGTGAAGCCCGAGAGAATGGCCGCAATGCAGCCGACGATCAGCACCGGCTTGCGGCCGAAGCGGTCGGAGAGCCAGGCCGAGATCGGCGTGGCGATGCCCATGAAGACCACCGCAATGCAGAGCATGCCGAGGAACGTCGGGCGCGGGATATGCAAGGCGCTCACGCCGTGCGAAAGCGAGAACACGGTGGCGTTGTAGAACAGCGTGTAGCAGACCACCATCGCGAGCGCGCCGAGCAGCGTCGGCCACCAGTGCTTCGAGAGCAGCGCGGCAACCGGCACGCGCACGCGCTCCTCGCGCTCGATGGCGGCCTTGAACGCGGGCGTTTCGGCGATCTTCAGGCGCACATAGAGGCCCAATGCGACGAGCACCGCCGAGACGATGAACGGCACGCGCCAGCCCCAGTCGCGGAACTGCTGGTCGGAGAGCGTGGAGGCAAGGCCGAAGAACAGGCCGTTCGAAGCGAGAAAGCCCACCGAGGGCCCGAGCTGCGGAAACATGCCGAACCAGCCGCGCTTGCCTTGCGGCGCGTACTCGGTCGCGAGCAAGGCCGCGCCACCCCATTCGCCGCCGAGGCCGATGCCCTGGCCAAAGCGCAGCACGCACAGCAGGATCGGCGCGAGGCTGCCGATCGAGTCATAGCCGGGCACGAAGCCGATCAGCGTGGTGGAGAGCCCCATCACGAGCAGCGAGGCGACGAGCGTCGATTTACGGCCGATACGGTCGCCGAAATGACCGAAGATGAACGAGCCGATCGGCCGCGCGACGAACGCGATGCCGAACGTCACGAACGCGGAGAGCGCCTGGGCCGTGGCCGAGCCGTGCGGGAAGAACACGGGGCCGATCACGAGCGCGGCGGCCGTTGCGTACACATAGAAGTCGTAGAACTCGATCGCGGTGCCGATGAAGCTCGCGAAGATCACGCGCGCGGTGTTTTGCTGCTTCGCTGCGTTCGCCTGATCGGCGCTCGCGGGCGAAATGGGCGAAGTGGACATCGATGGGTCTCCAATTGTTGTAATGCGCACTGACGCGCTGCATGGGGCACGCGGGGCGGCGCAGGCGTCTTTTTGTTCAGGATTCGAAGCCCTGCGGACGGGCGGCATGGCGGTTGGGCCTCAGGTCCGGGGCGCACCCGCGGCTCGCCGTCCGCGGATGCCCTGGCGGCATCTTTGCGCAGGCAACGATTCGTCAGTATGCATCGCGCAGCACCGGCTGTGTGCGCGACGCGGGAACCGGCGGGGTGGCGCGCGGATAAGGGCGAGCGGCACGAGAGGTGGCCGTGCGTCGCTCGGGTGACGCATTGGCACGGCGCGGGTGGCGCCATGCAATGCGCGAGGCCGGTCAAATGCCGGCGTGGGATAGCGGAAAATTATAACGACCGTGCGCAACGCACAGCAAGACTCCAGCAAGCCCGGCGCGTGGGCTTTGCAAGGCGCGATGCTACGGGGCTCAGTTGAAGTTCTGCGCTTGCGGCGAGGCGAGCGTGCGCAACTGGAACTTGCCGTTGTCGTTGAAGAGCCAGTCTTCGAACAATTCGATCTGGCCGACGGAGTTGAGCAGATGCGCCGGCGGCGGAGGCAACGGCGCCGAGCGGCGCAGCGTGACGAGCGCGGTGGCCTCGGCGTCGTAGTCGCCATTGGAGCGGTACACCGACGATTTCGTGATCTGCCCGTCGCGATTGACGGTGAACGAGACCACCACGAGCGAGCGCAGCATCGCCTGCGGCGTGCCTTGCAGCACATAGGACGGATTGCGCTCGACGATGCGCCTGGCGATGGCGGCGCGATAGTCGTCGAGTGCGGCGCTGTTGATTGCCTGAGGCGGGATGACCAGCAACGGCCGTGGCGGCGGTGTGATCGTGCAGCCGCTCGCGAGCGCGAGCAGCAAGAACGGAACGAAGCGCTGCAACAGGCGTGTGCAGGCGGAGGGATTGCCAGGGGCGCTCACGGCTGCAAGGCCGCTGCGCGGGCGGACGCGGATGAGCATGGCGAGCAGGCTCGAATGCGAAACCAGATTCGAGCTTAGTCGAAACGCGCGGGGTTTCAATCCGCAGTCACCCGCGTCGTGAATCCGGGTGCGCGATCATGGCCGCCAGGGAGAGGGCGGCGCGAGGCAGACGACAGGAGAGGCGTATCGAGCGCTTACTCGACAGGGAACTGCGCGCACGGATCTGCGGCCACGGTGGCGCAGGCGTACGAGTACTGGCCGCTCTTCATGAAGAGCTCTTTGCCGACTTCGAGGTTGTCGCGAAGATCGGGCGAGCTTTCCCAGGCGATGTAGCTCGAGCACATGACGGCGAGCAGAACGACGATCGAGAATGCGAATTTTTCAAGCAGTTGAAAGCGGTGCGGCATCATGAATCCCCTTAATGGACGGGATTGTACCGCAATACTAGGGTTTTCACCTAGGTATCTGCCATATAGCTGGCATGATATGTGGAGGTGATATGTGTTTGCGACCCTTAAATTCGGCAAGCTGTTCAGCAGCGGGAATGATGTGCTGCACTCGCTGCTACGGTTGGCGGTGCCAGAGCGGTCGCGAGTACGGATGCCCTGCGCATCGAATGCTCGCCGGTCCAAGTAGCGCAAGGTCTCCCGTCTAGCGGCGTGCCAGGATACGAGCCTCATTTCATGGGGAAGAGGATCCGGTCTATGCCCTGTTCGCAATGGAATACGCTCGAAGTGCCGCTAGAGAACGGATGGCAATGTGTCCTGATTCCCGCCGGTCAGTATCGTGACGCGTTGTGGCTGCAACAGGGGAGCAGGATTCAACCTTACCCGTTGAGGCGGCCTCAATGGGGATGGCCTGATGGCCGGGACGCGTTGCACTACGCGATGGATCGCACGCGCGAGGTATGGCCCTTGCGCCAGATCGACGTTTGCCCGTTCGCCGCCCGCCACAACGAAGCGGAACGGCGACGTGGCAATCACGAATGCGGCACGAACAACGCGCAGCGGTACAGATCAATTGCACAGCGAGGATTCTGTGCGCAAAAAATCCGCCATCTCACTTTCGGACATATCTGATTGCAGGCCACATACCGTCTGGCCAGCATGAGAATTCGACCGATTAAGGAGACGCATCAGATTGGCGGAAATTGATCCGGTTTCAAACCTGCTCACTGGCAGGCAGGCGTACCGCCTCGACGTGCCAGGAACGCCCGCCGCCGCCGCGCTCTCGGTGGTGTCGTTCACGGCCACGGAAAAGATGAGCGAGGCAAGCGTAGTGCTGATCGTGGCGACGCATCCGCAGCAACTCGCGCGCGCCGACTTCCTCAACCAGGACGCCACGTTTTCCATCACACAGGAAGATGAAACCACGCGGGAAATGAGCGGTGTCATCGAGCGTATCTCGGTGCTTCAAACCTCGCACGACGAGGTTACGCACGAATTCCTGCTCAGGTCGCACGTTGGACGGCTGGCGACGACGACGCGCACGAAAATCTACCAGCACGCGAGCACGCCCGACATTCTGGCGGCGGGGCTGCGCGAGCACGGCCTGCGTGAGCATCAGTTTACTTTCAGGCTGCGGGGCACCTATCCGAAGCACGATTTCCGTATGCAATACGGCATGACCGACGCCGCATATGGTCACATGATGCAGGAGAAATCAGGCATCTTTTTCTATATTCAGGAGAGCGAATACGGCGACCAGGTGGTCTATGGCGATGACGTGGATCACTACATCTACGATCCCCGCCTGATCGTACCGTACCGCGAAGCGGCGGGACTGGAGGCTGGCGGCGTCGAGGCGGTCACGTCGATCAAGAGCCACTCCGTTGTCGTGTCGAAGTCGGTGATTGTCGCGGACTATAACCCTCAAGAGGCGTGGGAGCGTTTTCGGGATACGGCCAACGTTGCCCCGGGCGATACCACGACCTACGGCCAGCCCTATGTGTACGGGACTCACCACCTCGACCAGGCCGGGGCGAAATGGGAAGCCCAACTACGGCACGAAGCGGCCATCGCCTGGCAGGTCGTCTATGAAGGCGAAAGCAACGTACTGGCCTTGCAGCCGGGGCGCGTGTTCGAAACGGATATCGTGCTGCCCGATGCGCCGGAAGGCCAGCTTGTTGTCGAGATCACGCACAGCGGCGCACGCGACAAGCCCTATACGAACCGCTACAGGGCCATCCCCGCCGACCGGCGTTTCCGCCTGAAGCTGGAACCCGAGAATTGGGCCAGGGTGAGCGGCACACTTTCAGCGCGCGTGACCAGTCCGGATTCCTACACGTATTCCTACATTACGTCGGAAGGCCACTATGTCGTTCGTTTCGATGCGGACTTCGAAACGTGGCCAAAGGGCGGCGAGAGCGTACCGCTGCGCCTTGCAAAGCCGTTCGCGGGCAAGTTCCAGACCGGTATGCACTTCCCTGGTCTGGACGATGCCGAAGCAGTGGTGACCTGCCGCGATGGCGACCCGGACAAGCCGGAAATTACCGGCTTTCATCACCACAGCCAGGCGCGCGACCTGGTGACAAATGACCGGCGCTGGCTCTCGCGCAACATGATCCGCACGCAGAAGAACAACAAGATTCGCTTCGAGGACTGGGCGGGCCAGGAAGGCGTCAAACTTAGCACGGAACACTCGGGCAAGTCGCAACTGAACCTCGGCTACCTGGTTAACAACAAACTCGAATACCGGGGCGAAGGCTTCGAGGCGAGAACATCGGGCTACGGGGTGAATCGCGCGGGCAAGGGCATGATGCTGACCGCCTACGACCGCCCCGCCGCGACCGGCAAGCAACTGGACATGCAGGAGACCATTGCGCAGCTTGAAAGCGCACTGGCGACCGCGAAGGCTCTGGCCGCATCCGCCAGCAGCGCGAAGGCCGAACCCGCCGACACCGACGCCCAGCAGCAGATCAAGGACGATCTGGACGGCCTCAAGCAGCCGGGGCTGCTGATGAGCACGCCCGCATCGGCGGCGCTTGTCGCGGACCAGGGCATCCAGTTCGCAGCAGAAGACAACATTTCAACCGTGGCCGGAAAGAATGCCGACTGGAGCGTGCTCAAGCGTTTCACGGTCGCGGCGGTCGAAAAGATATCGTTGTTCGTGCAGAAGGCCGGCATCAAGATTTTTGCGGCCAAAGGCCCGGTCGATTTTCAGGCCCAGGACGGCCCAATGTCGCTCACGGCTGCAAAGGACGTGAACTTTGCCAGCGTCAACGGCAAGGTCAATCTCGCCGCCGCGAAGGAAATTATCCTGGAGTGCGGCGGCGCGTTCATTCACCTGAAGGACGGCAGCGTCACTCTAGGCGGTCCCGGTGATCTGTTCCTCAAGACGATCACTGTGCAAAAGAAGGGGAAAGAGTCCGTCCGCATTCCGCTCGCGGCACTGCCTATTGCCCCCGACCAACGCCTGTTCAGTAACCTCGTTGATCTGTCCGACGCTGGCTTTGCCACCGCGAGCATCGATCACGCGTGGGCGAACCTGACCTATCTTGCCACCGACAAGGCGGGTAACAACCTGGCATCCGGAACACTCGATGATGCTGCTCTCGGGTCTCGCTTCTATAGCCGGGAACCGAAGGACGTTGACGTATGGATTGGAACCCCAGGATGGGAGCCTACCGAAGAAACCCTGTCGGACGATGATAGTGAGGAAGAAAACGAATGAGTTCCAATCCGATGTCAGATACGCCGGAAGTCTATGTCGTGCAGCCTGGAGACACGCTGAGCGGGATTGCGCGGACCTATGGCACGACAACTTACGCGCTTGCGGGTATGAACAGGCTGCAGAATCCAGACCGGCTAACCGTTGGTCAGCGACTGGTAGTCAGTACCAAGAAGGTGTGTGCGGTTGTGCCACTGTTCATTGATCGGGACCGAAATCCAATCAAGGGACTACGCTACCGTATCGAAAGCCGGTTTGCATCGGCCTTTGAAGGGGTGAGCAAGCTAAACGGTCTTGGCGAGCGTTTCATCACAAAAGCCGAAGGTGAATTTGTTCGCATTCTGGTGCGCAAACTCGATGGTACGTGGAAGCTTATACATGAAACCCAGGCGTCGATTGGCGAGAAACTTGTCACCCTGAAGAGCGGCAAGATAAAGCTGAGTACAAGGACGCAACCACATCCCCAGACGCCGGACGGCGTGCCGGTTGACGATCCACCGCCGGCCCCCAAGTCCAAGCCTGTTCCGATTGGTACGCCAAAGCAGGCGAAGGGCGACATGCATCATCCAGCGGCGCAAGGCGCGGACAAGGGCATGAAGGGGCAGCAGAGCAAGACCGCGCAAGGTGCGACCGATACGAAGTTCAGCAAGGATCGGCCCGACCTGCAAAAATATTTCGCGTTGTACACAGGCGAAAGAATTACGGACACGGATTGGAATGAAGCCGCCAGGGCCATCCAATGTGAAATCGCGGTCATTCAGGCGTTCGCTCATGTCGAATCGGGAAAGTCACCCTTTGACCACCATAATCGCCCAACAATCCAGTATGAGCGGCATAAATTCGCCAAGCATACAGGCCACAAATACGATGCTCTGAATGCGGACATTTCAGGGGGACCCTATACGAACAAGAAGTTCGACAAGGCTGGCCATCCTATTGCCGCGAACGACCGTTATGTTGCGGACGCCTACGAGCGTTTTGAGCGCGCATATGGTCTCGACGAAGATGCTGCCATTATGGCCTGCTCGTGGGGCAAATTTCAGGTACTCGGTGAAAATTATGAGGGTTTGGGATTTCCAACCGTACAGAAATTTCTGGAGGCCGCGTGCACTTCCGAACGCGAACACCTTCTCAGGCTTTTCGTGCCCTTTGCAATGACGGTGCGAGATGCGAAATACGGACACGGCACATTGAGAAATGCGTTAATTCAAAAAAATTGGACAAACGCCGCATGGCTCTACAACGGCCCAGGTTACCGCAAATATGGTTACGACAATCAACTCAAGGCTGCTTATGAAAAAATCAAGGCTGGTAGTTTTCGCGTTTAGCGCGCTTATTGGATTGAGCAGCCAGGCTGGTTATTCGGAAAGTGTAATGCTCAACAGCACGAAAGGCGTGATCGATTACGACAAGCTAGAAAGTGCTGTAAAGCAACGTCCAGAATTCTTTATTTGGAATGGTGTCCAGTCCTTCCGCGCGAGTTTCAACAGCGGGAATGTCTATTTTCTTGCGTCAAGCACAATGCTTTCGCCAATCGAAAAACCTGTTAGCCACGGCTATCCGGGTGGGCGCGGCTGGTGCGAATTCGATTTCTTCGACCAGAATTACAAATATGTCAATGGTATCCGCGTCAATATTCAGGACCACGCGGACACCAATGTCTGTAACTGGATCGAAGGGGTGTCAGCCGCGACATACAAGGGTCAGCCCGCATTGCTCACGACGGTTCAATACCATCGCGGTATCGATCCCGCTAAAACCGTAGATGAGATTGGGAACAGCTACCACCGTTTCACCGCCCTGCTGATATTGACGCCTCACCAGGACGGTTCGCTCTCGATTCGCCAGGACGATAGCTGCTTGGGGCCAGGGAATCAGATTGGTGAACTTGCTATTGCACGCAAGCGGATCGCAGAATGCAGCCAATAGCGAACCGTCGGCACCCGGACGCGGTGCCGTTTTTCGTTTCGCCGCCAGCCTGGGTGCTTGTCCACGAACCCACGCCAGGAGAGTCGCACGTTGCGACGGAAAGCGCGGATGAAGGCCGCGCGATCCTCTGCTTTCTGTCACCCCTCGACGCGCTGATTGAGGTCGCGCGCTTCGCGCAGTTAGGGCAGATGTATCATGTCATGCCCGCCGCGCACCTTGACGGCGGACTTTTTCGTGATGCGGACGGACGCGGGCTGGTGGCGTGCATCCATGCCGGATGGCCGACGTATGCGGGGCGTATTCTGCTGCGCCCAGGCGGCGCGCTGGGCCGGTACGATCAGATGATTCATATATGGGCCAACGATCCGCCCTGGTTCGAAGTCGATCCGGCGACCCTGAAGATGATCGACCACTTGCACGAACAGGCGGGCCTGTTTGCCTGGCGCGAGACGCACCGGGCGATCCACGAATGGAGCGGGGCGCGTATGAGCAAGGCGGTCGGTCAGGCGCTTCGCAGTGCGCCGGCATTGGACTGTTCGACCCGGAGTTCGGGCAGTGGCACGTTGTCGCTCCTCCGGAGGATTGAGCGGCGCAGTTATCGATGTGCACGTGGGTCGTTTTGTGGGTCGAAAAACAAAATCCCCGTAAACCATTGAATTTACGGGGATTTGTCCTTGGATCTGGCGGAGGCGGTGAGATTCGAACTCACGGAAGGGTTACCCCTTCGCCGGTTTTCAAGACCGGTGCATTCAACCACTCTGCCACACCTCCGGAGCCGCGCATTGTAACCCGAAACGCTGTCGCGCCGGCAGCCCTTGAATCATCTCGATTTGGGCGTCAGGCCGGCTCTTTGAGAAACAGCTCCTGCAGATCGTTGAGAAAGCGCTGACCCAGCTCCGTGGGCACGATCTTCTCGTAGTCGCGTGCGATCAGGCCGCGCTTTTCCGCTTCCTGCAGCGCGGGTTCGATCGTCGTAATCGGCAGCCCTGTGCGTTCCATGAAGCGATGCACCGGGAAGCCCTCCACGAGCCGCAGCGCGTTGAGCATGAACTCGAACGGCAGATCGCGCGCGCTCACTTCGTGCTCTTCCTGGATCGGCTTGCCCGCGCGCGCCTCTTCGATGAACGTGGCCGGATGCTTGTAGCGCATCTGGCGCACGATGCGGTTCGGGAACGACAGCTTCGAGTGCGCGCCCGCGCCAATGCCGAGGTAATCGCCGAAACGCCAGTAGTTGAGGTTGTGGCGGCTCTGCCGGTTCGGCTGCGCGTACGCCGAGACTTCATAGCGTCCGAAGCCCGCCTCGGCCGTACGCGCGTGGATCCACTCCTGCATGTCCGCCGACAGGTCGTCGTCGGGCACGGGGGGCGGGAACTTCGCGAACAGCGTGTTCGGTTCGAGCGTGAGGTGATAGAGCGACAGATGCGGCGGCGCGTACGACAGCGCCGTTTCGATATCGGCCTGGCATTGCGCGAACGTCTGCTGCGGTAGCGCGAACATCAGGTCGAGATTGAAGTTGTCGAAGGTATTGGCCGCGACCTCCACAGCATGGCGCGCCTGAGTGGCGTCGTGAATGCGCCCGAGCGCCTTCAGATGCGTCTCGTTGAAGCTCTGGATGCCCACCGAGAGGCGGTTCACGCCGCTCGCGCGAAACTGCGCGAACTTCGCCGCTTCGAAGGTGCCGGGGTTCGCTTCGAGCGTGATTTCCGCGTCGGCGTCGAGCGGCAGCAGCGCGCGCACGTCGGAGAGCAGGCGATCGAGCCCCGCCGCCGAGAGCAGGCTGGGCGTGCCCCCGCCGATGAACACCGTGTGCACCTGGCGGCCCCAGACGAGCGGCAGCGCCTGTTCGAGGTCGGCGCGCAGCGCGTCGAGGTAGTCGTCTTCGGGAAAGCGCTCGCCTTTCCATTCGTGCGAGTTGAAATCGCAGTACGGACACTTGCGCACGCACCACGGGAAATGCACGTAGAGCGACAGCGGCGGCAGCGAGGTGAGGCGAATGCTGCCAGGCATCGTGAACGACTGGACCACGTCGATGCCGGTTCGATGCTGCTGGCTCACGCTAGCTCCTCCAGCCGCGCGAGCAGTTGCCGCAAGGCGATTGCACGATGGCTCGAAGCGTTCTTCAGCGCCGGGTCGAGCTCGGCGGCCGTGGCTTCGAGGCCCGGAATGTAGAAGTACGGGTCGTAGCCGAAGCCGTTCTCGCCGCGCGGCGCGTCCAGAACCACGCCGTGCCAGCGGCCTTCTGCGATCAGCGGCTCGGGGTCGTCGGCGTGGCGCACGAGCGCCAGCACGCAGTAGTAGTAGGCGCGGTGGTCGGCGTGGGCCTTGAGGTTTTCGACCAGCAGCGCGTTGTTCGCCGCGTCGCTTTTCTCGCCGCCCGCAAGCTGCGCGTAGCGCGCCGAATAGACGCCGGGTGCGCCGCGCAACGCGGGCACGCACAGGCCCGAATCGTCGGCGAGAGCGGGCAGGCCCGTGAGCTTCGCCGCATGGCGTGCCTTGGCGAGCGCGTTCTCGACGAACGTGACGTGCGGCTCCTCGGCTTCGGGCACGTTCAACGCACCTTGTGGCACGAGCTCGATGCCCGCCGCGCCTAGCAGTGCAGCGAACTCGCGCAGCTTGCCCGCGTTGTTCGAGGCGAGCACGACACGCGAAAGCGTAGCGACGCCCGGCGTGGCGACGCCCGGCGTAGCGGCACCCGTTTCAGGCGAATTAGCCATGCGCGATCCCCAGCGCGGCCTTCTGCTTTTCGATCAGCGAGGCAATGCCGCCTTGCGCGAGATCCAGCAGCGCGTTCAGTTCGTTGCGCGAGAACGGTGCGCCTTCGGCGGTGCCTTGCACTTCGACCATGCCGCCCGAGCCCGTCATGACGACGTTCATGTCGGTGTCGCATTGCGAGTCTTCGGCGTAGTCGAGATCGAGCACCGGCACGCCTTCATAAACGCCCACCGAAATCGCCGCCACGTAGTCGGTGATCGGCGAGCGCTCGATGCGGCCCGTCGCGAGCAGCTTCGTCACGGCGTCGTGCGCCGCCACGAACGCGCCCGTGATGCTCGCCGTGCGCGTGCCGCCGTCGGCCTGCAGCACGTCGCAATCGAGGTTGATGGTGCGCGCGCCGAGCGCTTCGAGGTCGAATACGGCGCGCATGGCGCGGCCGATCAGGCGCTGGATTTCCTGGGTGCGGCCGGTCTGCTTGCCGCGCGCGGCTTCGCGGTCGCTGCGCGTGTGCGTGGCGCGCGGCAGCATGCCGTATTCGGCGGTGAGCCAGCCCTGGCCCTTGTCACGCAGGAACGGCGGCACGCTTTCGGAGACGCTCGCCGTGCACAGCACCTTGGTGTCGCCGAATTCGACGAGCACCGAACCTTCGGCGTACTTCGTGTAGTGGCGGGTGATGCGGACGTCGCGAAGCTGGTCGGCGGCGCGGCCGGAGGGGCGCTGGATGGATTGGGTCATCGTCGGGTGTGCGCGAGGGCACGAAGCAGGAAGGGGAAACCGTAATTTTACCGCCTTCGCGCGGTGGGCGAAGCGCGCTTACTGGGGCGCGAGCGGGGTGCCGCTCGTAGCGCCGGGCGTGCACGGCAGTGGCGTTTCCAAAAATGGGATAATACGGTTTCTCCGCCCCGCGTCATCGCAAGCACGAGACCACGCCGGGCGCCTCGACTTCTCTTGCCGTGACCCGCGCTTTTCACGAAGCGCGCCGCCATGGCTTTTTCGCGAGACGAACCATGATTTACAGCATGACCGGCTATGCCAGCGCCACGCGCGAGCTCGTAGCGGCATCGGGCACGGGCGGCGCCAGTGTCTCCGTCGAACTGCGCACCGTGAATTCGCGCTTTCTCGATCTGAACTTCCGCATGCCCGAAGACGTGCGCGTGTGCGAGCCCACGTTGCGCGAAATGCTGATGACGAAGCTCTCGCGCGGCAAGGTCGATATCCGCATCAACATTCAGCGCAGCGAGCAGGCCGCCAACGCGGGCGCGCTCAACCGCGATGCGCTCGACCAGCTCGCGACGCTCGAGCGCGCCGTGCTCGAAGCGTTCCCCGACTCGGGCCGCCTGCGCACCGGCGAGATTCTGCGCTGGCCCGGCGTGCTGGCGGAAAGCGGCGTGGCGCCCGAGGTGCTGCGCGACGCGGTGCTCGGCTGCGGCAAGCAGGCCATCGCCGACCTGATCGAGGTGCGCGCGCGCGAAGGTGCGCAGCTCGCCAACATGCTGCTCGCGAACGTCACGGAAATGGAGGCGATCGTCGCGAAGATCACGCCGCTCGTGCCGGACCTGATCGTCAAGCATCAGCAGAAGATCGTCGAGCGGCTGCAGGAAGCGCTCGGCATCGCCGCGCCCGAAAGCGCGAACGGCAACGGCAATATCGGCAATATTTCGCGTGAAGAGATTGCCGAGCGCATCCGCCAGGAAGTGACGATGTACGGCATCCGCATCGACATCGCCGAAGAGCTCTCGCGCCTCACCGCGCACCTGACCGAAACGCGTCATGTGATCGAGAAGGGCGGGCGCGTGGGCAAGCGCCTGGACTTCATGATGCAGGAGCTCAATCGCGAAGCGAATACGCTCGGCTCGAAGGCGGCAGCGAAAGAGCTCGCCGATGCCTCGATGACGCTCAAGCTGCTCATCGAGCAGATGCGCGAGCAGGTGCAGAATCTCGAATAAGCATGGCGCGCCGCGCGTATGGGCAACACGTGCGCGGCGCGTTCGAAGCCACGCAGCGCAGGTAGCAACTCAAGCAGCAAATTCAGCAGCAAATCCAGCAGCAACTCAGGAAGCAACGAACATGACCGACCAGACCAGCAGCCACAGCGGCCACGCCGGCAGCAAGGCCGAAACGAAGCCGCGCAATCCGTACGCGGGCGTCTATCCGGGCAATCTTTTCATGGTGGTCGCGCCCTCGGGCGCGGGCAAGTCCACGCTCGTGAACGCGCTGCTCGCCGAAGACAGCGCGATTCGTTTGTCGATCTCGTACACCACGCGCGCGCCGCGTTCGAAGGAGCGCGACGGCGAGCACTATCACTTCACGAGCGTCGACGATTTTCTCTCGCGGCATGCCGAGGGCGAGTTCCTCGAAAGCGCGGAAGTGCATGGCAACTACTACGCCACGTCGCGCGTGTGGATCGAAGACCAGATGAAGATCGGCCATGACGTGCTGCTCGAAATCGACTGGCAAGGCGCGCAGCAGGTGAAGAAGCAGTTCCGCAACGCAGTGGAAATTTTCATCCTGCCGCCCTCGCTCGACGCACTCGCCGACCGCCTGAAAAAGCGCGGCGAAGACGAGCCCAACGTCATCACGCGACGCCTGCTTGCAGCGGGTAGCGAAGTGGCGCACGCAAGCGAAGCGGAGTACGTCGTGATCAACGAAAACTTCGATCGCGCGCTGCAGGAGCTGCGCAACATCGTGAGCGCAACGCGTCTGCGTTTCGCGTCGCAATACGCGCGGCACACCGAGCTGTTCGTGCAGCTCGGCATCCACCAGCCGCAGCCCGGCGCATCGGGCACATAAGGTAGAATAAGAACCTGCTGAGAATGAGAAGGAACCCGACATGGCCCGCATCACCGTCGAAGACTGTCTGAAACAAATTCCGAACCGCTTCGAACTGGCGCTCGCCGCGACGTATCGCGCACGCCAGCTCGCCCAAGGCCACACGCCGAAGATCGAAAGCCGCGACAAGCCTACCGTCGTCGCGCTGCGCGAGATCGCGGCCGGCCAGGTGGGTCTGGAAATGCTGAAAAAGGTGCCCGTCTAACGGCGGCCCGTTGTACTGTGCCGTACCTCGCAGTACCCTGTGTATAGCCATTTGTCATGTAATTCGTGCTGGGCGTCACACGCAGTGCGCCAACTGTCAACGCCAGACCTGATACGGAGGGGAACATGAGCACCACGCCCTCGCCGGCCACCGAGGTGGACCAGGAAGCCGAGACTGCGAGCCCTGCGCGCAATTACATCGACGCGGTCCTCGAACAGTCGTTTCGTCATCTGTTCGGGCCGACCGCCACACCGGAGCAGCCGCGCAAGCACGGTGTCGTCTCCATCGCCAATCTGACCGCGGCGCTTTCCGGTTACCTCACGCCCGAGGAAATCAAGGAAGTCAAAGCGGCGTTTCACTTCAGCGACGAAGCCCACCTCGGGCAATATCGTCAGAGTGGCGAACCCTATATCACCCATCCCGTCGCCGTTGCGGAGATTTGCGCCGGGTGGAAGCTCGACGCCCAGTCGATCCAGGCCGCGCTCCTGCACGACGTGATGGAAGACCAGGGCGTGACCAAGGCGGAGCTCGCCGAGCGCTTCGGCGCGAAGGTCGCGGAACTGGTCGACGGCCTGTCGAAACTCGACAAGATGGAGTTTCGCAACCGCGAGGAAGCGCAGGCGGAGAACTTCCGCAAGATGCTCCTCGCGATGGCGCGCGACGTGCGCGTGATTCTCGTGAAGCTCGCCGACCGGCTGCACAACATGCGCACGCTCGGCGCGGTGCCGCCCGAGAAGCGCCGCCGCGTGGCGCGCGAGACCATCGACATCTACGCACCCATCGCGCACCGGCTGGGTCTGAACAATACCTATCGCGAGCTGCAGGACCTGAGCTTCGCGAACTTCAATCCGAATCGCTACGCCACGCTCGAAAAGGCGGTGAAGGCCGCGCGCGGCAATCGCCGCGAGGTGGTGAGCAAGATTCTGGAGTCGGTGCAGCGCGCCATTGCCGATGCGAAGCTCGACGCCGAAGTCACCGGCCGCGAGAAAACCATCTTCAGCATCTACAAGAAGATGCGCGACAAGCAGCTGTCGTTCTCGCAGGTGCTCGACGTGTACGGTTTTCGCGTGGTGGTGGAGTCGCCGCTCGAGTGCTACACCTGCATCGGCGCGCTCCATGCGCTCTACAAGCCCGTGCCGGGCAAGTTCAAGGACTACATCGCCATTCCGAAAGTGAACGGCTATCAGTCCCTGCACACCACGCTGGTGGGCCCGTTCGGCGCGCCCATCGAGTTCCAGGTGCGCACGCGCAAGATGCACGAGATCGCCGAAGCGGGCGTGGCCGCGCACTGGCTCTACAAGAACGGCGGCGCCGATCTCAACGACGTCCAGAAGCGCGCGCACCAGTGGCTCAAGTCGCTGCTCGACATCCAGAGCGAGGTGGGCGACTCCAGCGAATTCCTCGAGCACGTCAAGATCGACCTGTTCCCAGACGCGGTCTACGTCTTCACGCCGAAGTCGAAGATCATGGCGCTGCCGCGCGGCGCCACGGCGCTCGACTTCGCGTATTCGATCCACAGCGACCTGGGCAACCAGTGCGTCGCCGTGAAGATCAATAACGAGCTGCTGCCGCTGCGCACGGAACTGAAGAGCGGCGACATCGTCGAGGTGATCACCGCGCCGTATTCCAAGCCGAATCCGGCATGGCTCGGGTTCGTGCGCACCGGCAAGGCGCGCTCGGCCATCCGTCACTATCTGAAGACGATGCGGCTCACGGAGTCGGTCCAGCTTGGCGAGCGCCTCGTCGATCAGGCGCTCAAGGGCTATGGCTACCAGCTCTCGGAAGTCTCGCCGGAAGTGTGGGAGAAGCTGGTCCAATGGACCGGCAACAAGAACCGCCAGGAGATCTTCGCCGACATCGGCCTCGGCCGGCGCGTGGCGGCGGTCATGGCCAAGCGCATCGAAGTGCTGATGAGCGGCCAGGACGCCGACGCCGACGATCATCACCATTCGCCGCGCGACCCGAACGCGCCGCATGCGCCGCCCGTGGTCATCACCGGGACGGAAGGCATGTCGGTGCAGCTCTCGGCCTGCTGCCGCCCGATTCCGGGCGACGACATCATGGGCTATATCGGCATCGGCCTCGGCATGGCGATCCATACCACCGACTGCCGCGTGGCGCAGCGCATCCACCGGCGCGATCCGGGCCGCTGGATCGACGTGGCGTGGGCGCCGCAGCCGGGGCGTCTGTTCGACGTCGCCGTGAAGGTGCTCGTGAAGAACACGAAGGGCGTATTTGCCCGCGTGGCCGCCGACATCACGTCCGCCGACGCCAACATCGTGCACATCGCGATGGACGACGACCTCGCGCAGGAGTCCAACATGCTGCGCTTCGTGATCCAGGTGAGCGACCGCGTGCATCTCGCGAACGTCATGCGTCGTGTGCGCACGAATCCGGACGTCATGCGCATCACGCGCGAGCGTCCCAGCGACGAAGGGCATCATCGCCACGAGGGTGGCATGCGCATCGAGCGCGAGCGCGCCGATTATTGACGGCACGGGCGGCCCCTGAGCGGGCCGCTGCTCGCGCACATACCCTTCGATGGGGCACCGGTCCTGTGGGGCTGTGCTGCCGCTTGCCGTGTCGTTCGCCTTGTTGTGCTTCCCGGCCCGATCTTCTGCGGCCGTCCGGCGCCGCCCCTGTGCGCCGCGCCCTGGGGCGACCCCACGAACTCTTTTCAACCGGAAACGAGGGCACGCAATGAACGTAGCTGACTTGACCGGCCTCGCGCTCGACTACTGGGTGGCGCGCAGCCTGCCGGATTTCGTGCGGGAGATCTATTTCACCGATAGCGGCGAGACCGTCGCGGTGCGCGGCAACGATCGCGGCCGGCCGTGGGACGGGCGCTTCGAGCCCTCGACATCGTGGGAGGCCGCCGGCGTCGTGCTCGATCGCGCTCAGCGCCTAGAGCTGAGCGAGCGGCAAGGCGACGAGCCGGCGCGCTGCGTGGCTTACTTCGAGGGCAGCCAGCACAAAGTGGAGGCGCATGGCGCGACGACGCGCGAGGCATTGCTGCGTGCGTTCGTGAAGAGCCGCTTTGGCGACACGGTGGAGCAGATGCTGCGTCAGCCGCAGGCCGTGCTGGGCGCGAGCATGAGGCTGGTGGGGGAGCCGGGTGCGATCGGCGACGTGGAGGACTTGCCGCGCCCGGATGCGCAGATCGGCGATATCGGCACGGAGCCCCGCTAGCCACGCAAACGGGACGCCACAAAGACAAAGGGCCTTCCTGAATCAGGAAGGCCCTTCGAAGGGTGGCGCGGCTGGCAGGATTCGAACCCACGACCCCTTGGTTCGTAGCCAAGTACTCTATCCAACTGAGCTACAGCCGCACGCTAAGACGATACTACTTACTGCAGTGTACTACCTGAGATTTGCACAGATGCTTCAGGCAAAACTCGAAAAAGTTGGCGCGGCTGGCAGGATTCGAACCCACGACCCCTTGGTTCGTAGCCAAGTACTCTATCCAACTGAGCTACAGCCGCACGCAGAAGTGAGATTATAGCAACGTTTTCAAAAAAGGGAAGGCCCTTATCGCGATTTGTCTGAGGACGCGCTTCGTGTAACCTGAGGGGAGGGTCACAGGGACCGTAGTTGCAAGCAACGTGTAGTGAAGCGAACCATCATGAACAAGGCATTTGTCAAAGAATCGACCGACAACGACGACGACGATCTCGAAGCCGGTCATCCCGAAATTCCCGCCGGGACCAAGAACTACATGACGCCCGCGGGCTACGAGCGCATGCGCAGCGAGCTGCTGCACCTGATCGACGAAGAGCGGCCCGAAGTGGTCAAGCTCGTCTCGTGGGCCGCCTCGAACGGCGACCGCTCCGAGAATGGCGATTACATCTACGGCAAGCGCAGGCTGCGCGAAATCGACCGGCGTATCCGCTTTTTGACCAAGCGGCTCGATCTGGCCGAGGTCGTGGACAGCAGCCGCCAGGAAAGCGTGGAGCAGGTGTTCTTCGGCGCGACCGTCGACTACGGCACCGAGGATGGCGAGTCTCATACGATCACGATCGTGGGCGTCGACGAGGTCGACCTCGACCTTGGCCACGTGAGCTGGGTTTCACCCATTGCACGCGCGCTCCTGAAGGCCAAAATCGGCGACCAGGTGACGTTGCGAACGCCGGCCGGGCCTGAGCCCGTCGATGTGCTCGACGTGCGCTATCCGGCGCCCGGAGCGTAAGCGGCCCGGCAGGGCGCGCGCTGGCCTGGCCCCTATGGCGCGGTGTGCGCCAGCACCCGCGCAGAAATGAAAAAAGGCGCCGCAAGCGGCGCCTTTTCAGCTGCACAGCAGGCCGATGTGGCCTGCATGGTGCGGCTTAGAAGCGGTGACGCATACCAACCGTCACAGCGACCTGATCTTGACGGGTCGAAGCCGAACCCAGACCGTTCAGGTAAGCGCCGATGCCAGCGTCGTTCGACGACACGTGCTGCCAGTCGCCTTGCAGGTAGACGTCGGTGCGCTTCGACAGTGCGTAGTCCGACTGCAGTGCGACCGTGTTGTAGTTCGGGTTCACGCCGCCGCCGAGGTTCGCGCGGGTGTACGTGTACGCGCCTGCCAGGCTCAGGGCCGGGGTCAGAGCGTAACGGACGTTGCCTTCGAAGTTCTGGAAGCGTGCGCTGTTGCCGCCGAGGCCGATGTTCTTCGACGTGCCAGCTTGCGTGCTCGAGATGGCGACTGCGTTGCCCAGCTGCGTTTGCGTGTACACGAAGCCAGCCGTTGCCGGGCCGAACGTGTAGTTGATGCCACCGCCGAACGTGCTTTGACGGCCTGCAGCGAACGTCCATTCACCCGTTTGCGCGCCCGAGTTGCTCACGGCGTTTTGCAGGTTGTTGACGTCGTTGTTCAGGTGCAGGTAGCCAGCTGCGACGTTCAGGCCGCCCCAGTTGTACGATGCGCCCACGCTGTATGCGCGGTTGTTCGCGAATTCGGTGCTGTTCGAGAACGAGTACGTGCCGCCGAACTTGAAGCCAGCGTAGTTGACGCTCGAGTACTTGACCGTGTTGTTGAAACGAACCGAGTTGTTCAGGTTGTCGTTATCGAACGGGTGCGCAGCGATCGTGCCGCCGTATTGCGTGCCGGTGTTCGACAGCGGTGCAAGGTAGTCGACCACGGAGTCGTACTGACGACCGAGGGTGACCGCGCCGTACTGGTCGCTTGCCAGACCGACGAACGCTTGACGGCCGAACATGCGGCTCGACTGGCCGGCGTTGCCGTTCGCGATGTTGAAGCCATTTTCCAACGTGAAGATCGCCTTCAGGCCGCCACCGAGGTCCTCAGCGCCGCGCAGGCCCCAACGGCTGCCGTTGATCGTGCCGCTCGATTCCTTCCAGAGGCTATGGCCACCGGAGTTGTTTGCATAGGTGATGCCGGCGTCGATCAGGCCGTACAGCGTAACGCTGCTTTGCGCGTGCGCAGCCGTTGCAAAAACGCCCGTGAGGGCAGCGACCATGAGAGTCTTTTTCATCTTTGTAAACTCCGAGAACAGAGGTGGGTTTCGTTGAACCCTGTTTGGGAAACCGTCCACGCGATGGGCAGCGAGAGGCAATACTCGCGTGGCGCGTTAATCCGTCGAAGTCGGTTTCCGGACAGGCAGAGTGTAGAGACGGTGCTCGGAAAGGAGGCATTCCGATTCACGCAATAAAGTATTGCGAAATCGGAAATGATATGGGGATTCGCGTTAGGCCTTACTGGTTGGGGCTTTCAGCGAGATTCAGGAAGACAGGGGGAGGGTGTCAACCGAACGGCGTTGTGCGATCGCTACACCAATTGATGGCGAAAAACAACGCTAATCCGGGTCAATCACGATTATTGCTACCCACGTAACAGATGGTTGTGCTGGACAGCGTTAATGAGCCAGCGGTCCTGCGGCTATACTGCAATGGCTGCTTTTCGAAGCAGACTTTTTCGTTGACGAAAAAGATCTCCAAACCTTTGTCAGCGCGGCCCACAGCCGCGCTTTTTTTTGCCCGCGTCCCGCCGGTCGCGCGTGCGCAGTCCCTCAGAGCCCCTCGTAGCCTTACCTGGCGGGCTCTTCCGGCGGCTCCGGCTGCAGGCTCCAGTCTTCCATTACATAGTGTCGAGCGTCCATAGGGGAACACAGCAGGTTGTGCCAATGGTCGCCGTGCCATGACCCGTACGCCTCGAGTTCGGCCGTCGTTCCGGTCGCCGGATCGGTGCCGTCGATCTGCACGAGCCAATGAAACCACTGTCGTAGTGCTGTCAGCATGGTTCCCTCCCATTGCACGCTAACGGTATTCATGATGGATTGAATGTATTACTCGAACAACCGGTAAAAACACTTACGTTTGACACGCATTGTTACATTTGGGGCAATTTTTCCTGATCCGGCACCGGTCTTCCATTAACCGGTAAAAAAGTAGTCCTCATGCATATTCATTTCTCACGCATATATATCTGCATGCCTTTTGATGCTTGCTGGTTTATCTCTGAGATGGGATTGCTGTTATAAAAAATTCGCTTGACTGGCGATTGACGTTCCCCGTATAACGACGATTCTGAATTACCTTTCAGCTTCAATTCCAATCGGGAATGCAGAGAGGCAAGTCAGTTGGCTTTCGGCGTGAGGATATTGCCCGCGTCATTATATTTCTAGGGAAACTGAAAGATGGAAACCGGTATTGTCAAATGGTTCAATGATGCGAAGGGCTTTGGCTTCATCACGTCTGACGCCGGCGGCGACGACCTGTTCGCGCACTTCTCGGAGATCCGCTCGGAAGGCTTCAAGTCGCTGAAGGAGAACCAGCGCGTCTCGTTCGACGTCAAGGTCGGCCCGAAGGGCAAGCAGGCAGCGAACATTCAGCCGCTCTAAGCGCGGCGCGCGAGCGGGCCGGCGCGCCTGCTCCCCGCGACGAGCAGCCCTGGAGACCCCAGGGCTTTTTTATTTTTGGACGCAAGAAATCGCGTAATAAACTTGCGCGTCTTTAAGACGTTCCTGTAATCAACGGGAAAACCCCAATTCAAAAATCCCGCCGGCGGGTTGATTAAGCCACGCCGCCAGGAAAGCCGCCGTGGCGTGAAGATCCTGCGCGCTTCGCCCAAACAAGGCATACTTGGGCGCACTTCTCATTCTCGTCTTGCCGTTTCACCATGTCCGACACCCTCTTGAGCGCCGAACTTCCGTCCGGCGATGGCCCGCTGGTTTTCGTGGATCTAGAAACGACGGGCGGATCGGTGGGCGATCACCGCATCACCGAGGTCGGGGTTGTCGAGGTGAAGGATGGGCAAGCCACGCGATGGAGTTCGCTGGTCGATCCGCAACAAGCGATACCACCCTTTATCCAGCAGCTCACCGGCATTACCGACGCCATGGTGCGTGGGGCGCCCAAGTTTGCCGACATTGCACCCGCGCTGTTCGAGCGGCTCTCGGGCAAGCTCTTCATCGCGCATAACGCCAGTTTCGACCGCGGCTTTCTGCGTGCCGAGTTCGAGCGCGCCGGCTTTGCGTTTAATCCCGACGTGCTGTGCACGGTGCGCCTGTCGCGCGCCCTGTTTCCCGCCGAGAAGCGCCACGGCCTGGACGCGCTGGTGGAGCGCCACGCGCTCGTGCCGGCCGATCGGCACCGCGCGCTTGCCGACGCCGATCTGCTCTGGCAATTCTGGCAGCGCCTGCCCGGGCTCGTGCCCACCCAGATGCTTGCGACGCAGGTCGAGCGGCTCACGCGCCGGCATTGTCTTGCGGGCGATATCACCGACGATCTGATCGATACTGCGCCAGCCGGTCATGGCGTCTACGTGTTTTACGGCGAAAACGACGTGCCGCTCTATGTTGGTCGCAGCGTGCGCGTGCGTCAGCGTGTGCGTTCGCATTTGTCGGGCGAGCGGCGTTCATCGCGTGAGCAGCGCATGGCGCAGCAGATCCGGCGGGTCGAATGGCAGGCGACAGGCGGGGAGCTGGGCGCGCTCTTCGTCGAGGCGCGATGGATCGCGCAATTGCGCCCCTCGTTCAACCGCGTGCCGCGGGTTTCGAAACACGACCCGGCGGACGCGCCCTGGCCATTCGATGGTGCCGTGCTGGTGGAGGAGCGCGATGCCGCGCACGACCAGCCCGTGTTGCATGTGATCGATCGTTGGTGCTACCTCGGCGTGGCGGCGAGCGCGGCGCAGGCGGCCAGTCTCGTTGCCGCCTCGGCTGCGGCCGCTGCACCGTTCGAACTGTCGACGTGGCGCATTCTGCAGAGCCGCCTCGAGAAGGGCCTGCGCGTACTGCCTTTGCAGGACCTCGTTGCCGAAGGCCTGACGAACGCGGCCTGACGCGGCCCGAGAGCCGGCGTCTGCTGGTCGATTGGGCGGCTTAAGCCGTACCGCCTACGCCGCCCCCTTCGCAGACATGTCCAAGCGCGTGCGTCATGGCCGCGGCACGCGTGGAGTCGTAGCGCGTCAATTCTTTCCAGTTTGCAACCGCACGCGCGACGCGCGCCGGGCAGTCATCCGCCGCACGCGTGGGCTGCACGCGCGAGAGTGCGCCGATGAGCTGCGCCGTCAGGCGATCGAGTTGCGGACGCGTGACGGTCGCGAGATCCGGCGCCGGCCCGGCGGGCGGCTGCGACGACTGCCAGTTCGCGAAGAGCGCTTGCTGCACTTGCGTGCTTGCATCGATTTGATCGCGGAAGAAGCTGCGTGCGAACGCCGGATCGACGCCTGCTGCCGCGGCGCGTTTCTGCACGTCGGCGAGCAGTGCGTTTTCGCGTGGCGTGTCCGTGATCGGCTTGTGGTTGAGCCATTTCCAGTGCGCGACGGGCTCGGCCAGCGAGAGGCGCTGCGCCACGAGCGCGACGAGATTGGTTAGCGCGGTGTCGTCGCCGTCGGCGTGCGCCGAGCTGGCCGGCAAGATGATCAGGAGTGCAGCGGCGCAGGACGCGAGGGCGCGGAATGCGGATTTCATTGAGCGAGGGCAGGCCGGCTGGCCGAAGAGGGAAAAGCGAAGGATAGCCGGTTATGGGGCGCTTGCTGCTTATTGACGAACGTGCGAGAGAGGGGCCGTCGTCGCGAATATCGTCAATGCGCCGTCAATGGGCTTAAAAACAATCTGGATTGTCGGTGCGTTTGCGCACGTTTTGCGCACGATATAAACCGCGCGCGCGCTCTATCGAACGCGCGTGCGTTAAGCGAGCTGAGGCTCGTCAGTATGGGCGCGACCGGCCGCGCGCACCATCGTTGCGATAGTGCGATTCTGTGCGCGCAAAAACACACGCCAATACCCGCTCGGGCCGGCCGCGTGTTTTGCACGTCTAGCGCCAGTGCGCTTCCCCGTCACTGCTGTTCGTGTGCCTTGCGCTGCTCGTCGAGAAATGCCCGCACGTGAGCGGGCAATTCATCGCCGAGAAACTCGACGGCCACCGGTTCCGGATCCGGGCTGAATACTTGGTCCGGGGTCGGAATCCTTGGCGGTTTGGCATCCATGATCTTTCTCCTATGTAAGGCAATTATCCGACTGCGCCCTTCAATCGCGCTAGTGCCCGCCAACGCAACGGAGTTTTTCTGGTGCGCGTGTTGCTTTATTTGCACATCGGGATAACTTATTAACTGAGTGAGAATATACTTTGATAGTTGCACTTAACGATGCCGGCGTGCCGCTTCAGTCTGCGGGGCGCTCCCGCGTCGTGTAATCGCCGCGCCTGCTGCGGCGCCGCAGCTCTCCACCGGGTGGTGCTGGCCACTGCCACGCAAGCGCGGAGGCCTCTTGCTGCACCGCGTCGCAAGCATGTGCGTGCGGTGCGTGCCGCCCTTGTGCGACTGCAGACCCGTTACCCGCTATATCGGCCCATTATCGGGCGAGCTTGACCCGAGAACTTTAAACATAATTAAAACGGTGTAAGCGTTCGTATCGGCCGAACGGGGCTCTCGTCATATGTCTGCATTTTGCGGCGAGTTAATGCCAGCACTCCCATAAATGGTCGCTGGCGTGAACCCCCGCATATTGATGCGGCCCTGCTGCCCCCTCAGGACTGCGCCGGCGCCGGCACCTGCTGCACATGGGCGTGGTTCGCCGGTACCGCGCGCACGTTCACCTGGCCGTGAATGCGCGCCTGATGGCCGTCCGCGAACATGTAATAGGGGAAAGGGTGAGCGGGCTCGGACGCCGCATCGAGGCGCGCGACGAACTCGGGCGCGAGCGTAAAGTCGAGCGCACCCAGCGACTCCTCGAGTTGCGCGGCCTTCGTCGCCCCAACGATGATGCTGGACACGCCTCGCTTCTGATACAGCCAGTTCAGCGCCACCTGTGCCATCGGCCGGCCGGCTTCATGCGCGATGCGCTCGAGTTCGGCGACGATCGCGAAGTTGCGCGGCGAGAGCTTGTCGAAGCCGGGCGGCGGCTTCGGCCCGACGGTTTGCAGCCGGCCCGCGCCTGCTACGGCCGTGAGGCCCGCTGCGCCATCCGCGCCCGATTGCGAAGGCCGATACTTGCCCGATAGCACGCCCATGCCGAGCGGACTCCAGGGCACGAGCCCCATGCCCAGTTGCGTCGCGAGATCGGCGAACTCGTGCTCGGCGTTGCGCTCGATCAGCGAGTATTCGAGCTGCATCGCCGCGACGGGCTCGAAGCCGCGCCAATCGGCGAGCGTCTGCGCGCGGCCCGCATACCAGGCCGGCACGTCCGAGAGCCCCACGTAGCGGATCTTGCCCTCGCGCACCGCGTCGTCCATGGCGCGCATCACTTCGTCGGCGGGCGTCATGCGGTCCCAGGTGTGCAGGTAATAGAGGTCGATGTAATCGGTGCCGAGGCGCTTCAGCGAGCCTTCGAGCGCGCGCAGCAAGTTCTTGCGATGATTGCCGCCCGCGTTGGGATTGCCCGTTTGGGCGTTGTACGAATACTTGGTGGCGATCACGAGCTGCTCGCGCAGGCCGCGCGCGGCGGCGAAGCGTCCGACCCAGGTTTCGCTCGTGCCTTCCGTGTAGAGATCGGCGGTATCGATGAAGTTGCCGCCGGCGTCGACATAGAGATCGAAGAGGTGGCGCGCGCTGGCTTCGTCCGCGCCCCAGCCCCATTCGGTGCCGAACGTCATCGTGCCAAGGGCGATGGGGCTCACGCGCAGGCCCGAGCGGCCGAGCAGGGTGTAGGTGTCGAGTTTCATGGTGAGTGTCCGATCCCGCGCGAGGCGCGCAGGTGAGTGCGAGTTGAGTGATGAGTACGGCCTCATCTTGCGCTCGATCATTCTGTGGAAAAATCGGGTCTATCTGAAAGGACTGTGAAGCCGAGCTTCACAATGGAGGGCAGATGGATTCGACCTTCGCCGCGATGCCAGGCGCACCCGCTCTCGCGACGCGCCTGCCTGCACTGCTCGCAGTCGCTGCCGTCGCGCGCCACGGCAGCTTCACGCGCGCGGCACTCGCTTGCGGGTTGTCCACGTCGGCGCTTTCGCAAAGCGTGCGCGCGCTCGAAACCCAGCTGGGCGTGCGGCTCTTCAACCGCACGACGCGCCGCGTCGCGCTCACCGAAGCGGGCGCGCAGTTTCTCGCGCGCGTGCAGCCGGCGCTCACCGAGATCGAGGCGGCGTTCGATGCGCTCGACGCCTCGCGCGATCAGCCCGCCGGCGCGTTGCGCATCAATCTGCCGCGCGTCGCGAGCGAGCTGCTCGTGCTGCCGCATCTCGCGGAATTCATGGAGCGGCATCCGCAAATCCGGCTCGAACTCGCGCTGGACGACGCCTTTGCCGATCTCGTGGGCGAGGGGTTCGACGCGGGCATCCGGCTCGGCGAATCGCTTGCGCCGGGCATGGTGGCGGTGCCGATCGGCGGCCCGATCCGCCTTGCCGTGGTGGGGGCGCCGGCGTACTTCAGGCGCCACGCGCCGCCGGCCACGCCCGACGATCTCGCCGCTCACGATTGCCTGCACTACCGCTTCGCGACGGGCGGCGTCTACCGGTGGGAGTTTGCGCGGCGCGACGAGCCACAGCGCGTGTTCGACGTGCTCACGCAAGGGCGCTTCATGACCAACGACTTGCGGACGATGGTCCGGGCCGCCGAAGAAGGCGTGGGCTTGCTGCACGTGATCGAGGATTATGTGCGCGCGCAACTCGACAGCGGGCGCCTCGTGCCCGTGCTTCAAGACTGGTGCCCGTCGTTTCCCGGCTTCTATCTGTACACGCCTGGGCGCGCGCAATTGCCGCCCAAGTTGCGCGCCTTCATCGAATTTCTGCGCGAGAAGCGGGGGATTGTCTGAGGCGCTGGGTGGTTTTCAGCATCGTCTGATTCGGCTGCCTGGCGATCTTCGCTATCTTCAAAAAGCTTCGACTCAAGCAGCGTGCGGGCATCGGCCGTCGGTAGCCCGCCGCCTCTGCGTTTGACGTCATCTCGAACTTCAATCCTCCATCCGGGCATCGCGCAAATCTGTTGCGTGAACACACAATGAGCCATCAAGACGGCACCGCACCGGCCGCTATTGCGTCCGACGACTCGACCGCACAAGCCTTGCTCGCGCGTGCCGACCAATACTTCGACAACGGCCAAATGGCGGAAGCGCTGCGTGGCTATCAGGACGTGCTTGCCACGGAACCCCGCCATCTGCACGCATTGCATCGCATCGCACTCGCGCATTTTCGTAACGGCGAGCAGGCTATCGCGCGCGACTGGCTGGAGCGCGCAATCAACGTCGCGCCAGAGCGTGCCGAATTGTGGGAGCATCGCGGCCTGCTCGCGGCACTGGCGAACGAGCACATCGCAGCGGAGGCCTTCTATCACCGGGCCCTCGCACTTTGCGGCGGCTCGGCCAGTCTGCATCGCAATCTGGGCGACGTGCTGAAGCTCGCCGGTCGCCGCGCCGAAGCGTGTACGGAGTACGAAAAGGCGCTCGGGTTCGATCCCGGGCTTCACCCCGCCGTGCGCCGCCTCGCCACGCTCAGCCTCGAAGACGGGCGCCACGAAGCGGCCGTGAATTATCTGCGCCGCGCATGGGCGCTTGGTGCCTCACGCCTCGCCGATGGCGTCGATTTGATCAAAGCGCTGTCGCACCTTGGAAATGCCGCGGAGACGGACGCGCAGATCGGACGCATGCGCACGACTTTCGCTGCGGATCCCAACGCGCTCGACAAACTCGCATTCCACCTGAACGAACTGCACCGATACGAACTGGCGTACGAAGTCGCTACGCAAGGGCTCACGGTGGACGCCGCGGTCGCCGGCCTGCATCACAACGCCGCCTATGCTTCGAACATGCTCGGCGAATTCGCGCGCATGCGGCAGCACAGCGTCGAGGCAGCGCGTCTGATGCCCGACGACGCGCATCTGCAGTTCAACGTTGCCGTGTCGCTGCTGCGTGACGGTGAGTTTGAGGAGGGCTGGCGCCATTACCGCTGGCACGAACGTCTGCCGCAGAACAGCACGTTGGTGCAGCCACGCTTCCCGGAGTGGTGCGGCGAGCCCCTTGCCGGACGACGCTTCTTGCTGGTCGGCGAGCAGGGACTGGGCGACCAGATCCAGTCCCTGCGCTACGCCGACTGGCTGCAGCGCCAGGGGGCAATCGTCGATGTCTGGGTTGGCGAGGCGCTCGGCGACGTGGCGGCGTGTGCGAGCGGGGTGAACAGGGTCTGGACTGCGCTGCCGCCCGGTCCCTACGACTTCTGGAGCCGCATGTTCCGCTTCCCCGAATACATGAAGCTGAGCGCGAGCATGTTGCCGCTCGCGATGCCGTACCTCAGCGCACCTTCCGGGGACGTCGACCGTTGGCGCGAGCGGCTTGCCGGCGCGATAAACACGGACGCGCCCACGCGCCGAATAGGTCTGGTGTGGGCCGGCAATCCCGATTACGAATTCGACCGCTATCGCTCCATCGCCCTGCGCGCGCTGCATCCGGTGCTCGCGCGTCGCGGCGTGGCGTGGTTTGCGCTGCAAAAGGGCGCGGCGCAGAGCGAGGTGGAGGCGCTGCGGCCCGGCATCGACATCACACCGCTCGGGCCGGAGATCGGCAGCTTCACCGATACGCTCGCCATCGTGCAGTCGCTCGACCTCGTGATCACGGTGGATACATCGGTTGCGCATCTGGCGGGTGCTGCGGGCGTGCCGGTGTGGATTCTGCTGCCGACCTGCACCGACTGGCGCTGGATGACGGGCCGCAACGATACGCCGTGGTATCCGTCGGCGCGGCTTTTCAGGCAGCGCGAGCTGGGGCGTTGGGATGACGTGGTCGGGGAGGTGGGTGAGGCGCTGGATGCTTCTTTGTCGTCGCACCGCTAATGATGCGGGCGGGCCGCCGTGACGTGGAAAGCCGCGGCGCAAAGCAAAAAGCCCAGTCGAAGACTGGGCTTTTTGCTTGAATCTTGGTGGTGCCGGAAAGAGGAATCGAACCCCCGACCTTCGCATTACGAATGCGCTGCTCTACCGTCTGAGCTATTCCGGCGTCACATCAGAGAAGGAAGATTATAGGAAGGATTCGCAGAGTATGCAAGCCCTTCCTTCATCTTTTTTATTTTTTCGCTTCCTGGTGGTAGCGCGTCACGCGCTCCACCTCGTTCTTCGAGCCGAGGAACACGGCCACGCGCTCGTGCAGGCTCTTCGGCTGAATGTCGAGAATGCGTTGTTCGCCGTTGGTGGCCATGCCGCCGGCCTGCTCGACGATGAACGACATCGGGTTCGCTTCGTACATGAGGCGCAGCTTGCCCGGCTTCGACGGGTCACGCTTGTCGGCCGGATACATGAAGATGCCGCCGCGGTTCAGGATACGGTGCACGTCGGCGACCATCGAGGCGATCCAGCGCATGTTGAAGTTCTCGCCGCGCGGGCCGTCCTTGCCCGCGTTCAGCTCGCCAATGTACTGCTGCACCGGCTCATACCAGTGCCGCGCGTTCGAAGCGTTGATCGCGTACTCGCGCGTCTCTTCGGGAATGCGCATGTTGCTCTGCGTGAGCACCCACGAGCCGAGTTCGCGGTCGAGCGTGAAGCAGTTCACGCCGTTGCCGGTCGTGAGCACGAGCACGGTCTGCGGGCCGTAGACGGCGTAGCCGGCCGCGACCTGTTGGGTGCCGGGCTGCAGGAACGATTCTTCGGTGGCCTGCTGGCCGTCCGGGCAGCGCAGCACCGAGAAGATCGTGCCGATCGAGACGTTCACGTCGATGTTCGACGAGCCGTCGAGCGGGTCGAACACGAGCAGGTATTCGCCCTTCGGATAGTTGGCCGGGATCGGGAAGAAGGTTTCCATTTCCTCGGACGCCATGGCCGCGAGGTTGCCGCCCCATTCGTTCGCATCGAGCAGGATTTCGTTCGACAGGATGTCGAGGTTCTTCTGCACTTCGCCCTGGACGTTCTCGCTGCCGGCGGTGCCGAGCGCATCGCCGAGCGCGCCCTTGCTGACGTTGAAGCTGATCGCCTTGCACGCGCGCGCGACAACTTCGATCAACAGGCGCAGATCGGCGGGGAGGTTGCTGTGCTCGCGCTGCTGCTCGATCAGGTATTTCGTGAGAGTGGTACGACGTTGCAATGCCATTGCAGTACTCCGGATGCGCTTGGGAATAGCGCAATTCTACCCGCTGGACCGAGGGCGGCCCGCTTGCGGCACTGCAAAAAAAGTCCGCCGATGCCCGGCCTGGCGCGCCGGGCGGCCCGTGCGGACAATCCCCAAAAAGCGCCCGATCGCGCCGGGGCGCATGGCAGACAGAAAAATAATGCAGAAAAAATGCGCACAAAAATGCCGGCCGCGAAGGCCGGCAGCGTGTCTGGCGTGTGCGCAATCGGCTGGCACGCGGCGAGGGAGGACGGCGTCCCGCCGCGTACCGCGCTGAGTCAGGCTTACGCCAGCGCCTTTTCCACGATCTCGCGCACGTCGCGCGACTTCGCCTGTGCGGCGACCTGCTCGAGCGCCGCGCGCATCGCCTCGCGCAGCGCGGGCGTGAAGCGGCGCCACAGCTCGAGATTGCGCGCAAGGCGCGCCGCAACCTGCGGGTTGATGGCGTCGAGCGCGATCACCTGCTCGGCCCAGAACGCGTAGCCCGAGCCGTCCGCCGCGTGGAATTGCGCCGGATTGGCCGCGCAGAAGCTGAAGATCAGCGAGCGCGCGCGGTTCGGATTCTTCAGATTGAAGGCCGGGTGGCGCATCAGCGCGCGCACGGTCTCGATCACCGGACGCTGCGCCGTGCCGCGTTGCGTGGCCTGCAGCGAGAACCACTTGTCGATGACGAGCGGCTCCTTTTCGAAGCGTGCGTAGAAGTCCTCGAGCGCCTTTTTCGCATAGTCGCTGCCTGTGGCCGCCGCGGCGTTCATCAGCGCCGAAAGCGCGGCCGCGCGGTCGGTCATGTTGTTCGCACCGTCGTATTGCGCGGTGGCGAGCCGCACGGCGTCGGCGGGGTCGTCGAGCTCCGAGAGGTAGGAGAGCGCAAGGTTCTTCAGGCCGCGGCGGCCCGCCGCTTCCGGCGTGGGCTCGTAGGCGCCCGGCGTGAGGTTGGCGTCGTAGGCGGCGAGCCATTCGGCCTTGAGCGCCGCGGCGAGGCCCTTGCGCACGAACTGGCGCGCGGTGTGCACGGCGGCGGGATCCGACTCCGCCATTTGCTCCGCGAGGTAGGTTTCGGAAGGCAGCATCAGCGCGAGCTCGCGGAACGACGGCGAGAGCGACGCATCGGTCAGCACGTGAGCAAAGGCTTTCACGAGCGCGTCGTTCAGCACGAGCGGCTGTCCGGCGCCGGCGCGGGCGGCCAGCGCGAGCAGCTCGCGCGTGGCGAGGCGCTGGCCCGCCTCCCAGCGGTTGAACGGATCGCTGTCGTGCGCGAGCAGGAACGCGAGCTCGTCGTTGCTGTAGTCGTACTCCACGATGACCGGCGCCGAGAAGTTGCGCAGCAGCGAGGGCAGTGGCTTGTGTGCGACGTCGACGAAGGTGAAGGTCTGTTGCGTCTCGGTCAGCTCGAGCACGCGTGTCGTGCCCGTCGCGCGCTGTTCGCCTTCGAGCGTCAGCGGCAGGTCCGCGCCGTCGGGGCCGATCAGTCCGATCGCAAACGGGATCAGGAGCGGCCCGTTCTGCGTTTCGCGCGCAGCGGGCGAACCGTTCGCATAGCCTTGCGCGAGCGTCACGCTATAGCGCTTCGCGGCTTCATCGTATTGCGTGGTGACGGTCACGCGCGGCGTGCCCGCCTGGCTATACCAGCGCTCGTATTGGGCGAGGTCTCGGCCATTGGCGTCGGCCATCGCGCGGCGGAAGTCGTCGCAGGTCACGGCCTGGCCGTCGTGGCGCTGGAAATACAGATCCATGGCCTTGCGGAAGCCATCGCGGCCAAACAGTGTCTGATACATCCGCACGACTTCCGCGCCTTTCTCGTAGACGGTCATCGTGTAGAAGTTGTTGATCTCGACGTAGCTCTCGGGGCGCACCGGATGCGCCATCGGGCCCGCGTCTTCGGCGAACTGCATCTGGCGCAGCACGCGCACGTCCTCGATGCGCTTGGTCGCGCGCGCGGCCTCGTTCTCGTCGCCGCCCGACATGGCCGCCGAGAACTCCTGGTCGCGGAACACCGTGAGGCCTTCCTTCAGGCTCAGCTGGAACCAGTCGCGGCACGTCACGCGGTTGCCGGTCCAGTTGTGGAAATACTCGTGGCCCACCACGGCCTCGATATTGGCGAAGTCGACGTCGGTGGCCGTTTCCGGATTCGCCAGCACGTACTTCGTGTTGAAGATGTTGAGCCCCTTGTTCTCCATCGCGCCCATGTTGAAGTCGCTCACGGCGACGATCATGAAGCGGTCGAGATCGAGCTCGAGGCCGAAGCGCCGTTCGTCCCAGCGGATCGAGTGGATGAGCGAGTCCATCGCGTGGCGCGTCTTGTCGAGATCGTGCGGCTCGACCCACACCTGCAGCAGCTTTTCCTTGCCCGAACCGCTCTTGATGCGCTCTTCGAGCGCCACGAGCTTGCCCGCCACCAGCGCGAACAGATAGCTCGGCTTGCGGAACGGGTCTTCCCACTTCGCATAGTGGCGGCCGTCGGGCAGATCGCCTTCCGCGACGAGATTGCCGTTCGACAGCAGCACCGGGTAGGCGGCCTTGTCGGCGCGCAGCGTGACGGTGTAGGTCGACATCACGTCGGGGCGGTCGAGGAACCAGGTGATGCGGCGAAAGCCCTCGGCTTCGCATTGCGTGAAGAAGTTGCCGCTCGACACGTAAAGGCCCGAGAGCGTGGTGTTCGCTTCCGGGTTGCAGGCGCCGGTGAGCGTGAGCGTGAACGCGTCGGGCACGTTCTCGACCGTGAGGCCGTGCTCGTGCGCGCGCACGTGCTCGTACGGCTGGCCATCGATCTGCGCGCCGATGAATTCGAGCTGCTCGCCCATCAATTCGAGGTGCGCGTCAGGCCTGGCGTCGGGGTTGCGGCGCACGCGCAGCGTGCTCTTGACGATGGTGCGCTCGGGCACGAGGTCGAATTCGAGGTCGACGGTGTCGATCAGGAAGGCGGGCGGCGCGTACTCTTCGCGGCGGATCACGGTGGGCGTGGCGGTATCGGACATGGTCTCGTGCGGGAAAGCTTCGGGTCGGATGGCGATATGGGGAGGCCGCGCCTTGACAGTCAATGCGGCGGCCGGCCGTCCCATTGTACAAAGGCTCGGTCGGATTGTCCGAAGTGGCCCGAAGGCGTGGGCCGCGGCGCGGCGCCGAACTTTCGCGCCGGCGCGCGAGTCAGTATGATCGGGGCCTGTCGCGAAAACGACTGCGAGACGACAGCCTTTCACCACCCCTGGCAAGACTGCAACGAGAAGACCATGATGCCCGACCGATGGACCCGCCGCGCGCTGCTCATGCTGGCGGCGCTTGCCGTGACGCTGTCCGGCTGCACCACCTATGTGACGAGCGATGTGACTGCGTTCTCCGCGTGGGAGGGCGGCAGCGACGCCACGCGCACCTACGCGTTCACGCGCAACCCGGACCAGCAGCAAAGTATCGAGCAATCGACCTACGAGAATCTCGTCGCGGGCGGCCTCGCCCCGTATGCATTCCGCCAGGTGCCCGAGCAGCAGGCGCGCTATCTCGTGGGCCTCGCCTACGGCAGCCGCATGGACACGGTGACGGTCGCGCAGCCGGTCTTTTACAACCCGTGGCCTTCCCCGTACTGGGGGCCGGTCAATCCGTGGGGGCCTTGGGGTCCCTGGGGCCCCGCCTACGTGAACCAGACCTACCCGGTGTATTCGCATGCGCTTGGCATACGCATCACGGAAAAAGCGAGCGGGAAGGAAGTCTATAACGTCACGGCACGCACTTCGGGCGACGATCCTTCGCTCGTGCGCGTGATGCCGTATCTGGTGCGCAGCGCGCTCTCGAACTTCCCGCTGCAGAACGGCTCGGTGCAACAGGTCAGGCTGCCGGTGGACAAGAACGGCGGGGCGCCGAACGAGGCGCCGGCAGCCGCCGCGTTGCCGCCGGCGGCTACAGCCGCGCCAGCAGGGGCTGCCCCGGCAAAGTGACCGGTCAGCGTGACGGCTGGCATGAAAGAACGAAAGCGCGCCGGAATCGAAGGTCAGGCGCGCTTTGCTTTTGGGGCGCTCACGCGTCCTGTTCCCCGTTGCGTCAGACGCCCACGCCCATGATCGCGAGCACGCCGAGCACCACGAACAGCACGGCGGCAATGCCGTGCACGAGCCTGGTCGGCAGCTTGTGCGCGAAGCGGTCGCCCAGCAGGATCGCGGGCACGTTCGCGATCATCATGCCGAGCGTCGTGCCGGCCACCACGCCGAAGAAGTCGTGAAAGCGCGCGGCGAGCGCAACGGTCGCGATCTGGGTCTTGTCGCCCATCTCGGCAAGAAAGAAGGTGACGACGGTGGCCCCGAACACGCCCAGCCGCGTGCGGTTGACGTTGGCTTCGCCTTCGTCGAGCTTGTCGGGCACGAGTATCCACAGGCCCATCGCCACGAAGGACGCGGCGAGCGCCCAGCGCATCACCGAAGGCGTGACGAGCGAGCCGAGCCAGGTGCCGAGCGCGCCCGCACCCGAGTGATTGACGAGCGTGGCGACCAGCACGCCGAGGATGATCGGCATGGGCTTGCGATAGCGCGCCGCGAGCACGAGCGAGAGCAACTGCGTCTTGTCGCCGATTTCGGCGAGCGCGACCGCGCCAGTGGAGACGAGAAAGGCTTGATTCACGTTTTGATGATCCTCGGGCCGAGATGAGTGCGAGCGACGACCCACGACCCGCCGGGCCCTGTAGCGGCGGTCATGAGTCATCGGTCTCGCCAGGCCCGAGGCTGCATCCGCCATGGCCACGCAGGCCAAGTCTGTTGACGGACGCCCCCGCCTGACGTGCGCGGCGCGCGGCAAGTCCTTAGCGGCTGGCCGGGTGGCACGAGGCGGGGCGGCTACTCCCCAATGAATGAGAAATTATAGCATCGGCATTTTCCGACAAGATGCGTTGCCGATCCTGTCAGATTTGCGGTCTTTAGCGCTTCGCTTCATCACGGCTGTGCACGCGCGCACCGGCCGCATAGGTCTCGAACACGGCGCGGTCGTCGCCGAGCAGGGCGAGTGCGAACAGCAGCTCTTCGAGCGATTCGGCGCGCGCGGTGCGGCGCGCGAGCAGCGGCGTCGCCTTCGGGTCGAGCACGACGAAGTCCGCTTCGCTTTGCGGCGCGAGCGTGCCGATCTTGTCGGCGAGGTCGAGCGCGGCCGCCGCGCCCGCCGTGGCGAGCCAGAACATGCGCGTGGCCGTCAGGTGATGGCCGCCCATGCGCGCGACCTTGTGCGCCTCGTTCATGGTTTGCAGCATCGAGAACGACGTGCCGCCGCCCACGTCCGTCGCGAGCGTGACGGGCATCTGCGAGGCCTGGGCCTTGTCGAAGTCGAACAGGCCGCTGCCGAGGAACAGGTTCGAAGTCGGGCAGTGCGCGGCCACCGTGCCGGTCTGCGCCATGCGCTGCCGGTCTTCGTCGTCGAGCCAGATGCAGTGGCCGTACACGGCGCGGCGACGCAGGAGTCCGTAACGATCGTAGACGTCGAGATAGCTGCGCTGGCGCGGGAACAGCTCCTTCACCCACTTCACTTCGTCGAGATTCTCCGCGACGTGGCTCTGAATGAAGATGTCGCCGTGCGCCTTCGCGAGCGCCTCGCACGCTTCGAGCTGCGCCTCGGTCGAGGTGGGCGCAAAGCGCGGCGTGAGCGCATACATCTGGCGGCCGTTGCTGTGCCAGCGCGAGATCAGCTCGGCGCTGTCGTCGTAGCCGGACTGCGGCGTGTCGCGCAGGAACTCGGGGCAGTGGCGGTCCATCAGCACCTTGCCCGCAATCATGCGCATGTTCTTCGCGGCGCTCGCCGTGAAGAGCGCATCGGCCGACTGCTTGTGCACCGTGCAGTAGACGAGCGCCGTGGTGGTGCCGCAGGCGAGCAGCTCGTCGACGAAAAAGCGCGCCGTGTCGCCCGCCACGCCTTCGTCGGCGAAGCCGCGCTCGGTCGGGAACGTGTACGTTTCGAGCCACGGCAGCAGACCCGGCGCGGGCGAGGCGATCATGTCGGTCTGCGGGTAGTGGATGTGCGTATCGATGAAGCCAGGCACGATCAGCTTGTCGCGCAGGTCGTGCACCGTCGCGCCGTCGGCTACGCTGGCGCGCAGCGCCGACCAGTCGCCCGACGCGGTCACGCGGCCGTCTTCGACGATCACGACGCCGTCTTCGTGGAACACGGCGGCATCGGGCGACTGCGCGGGGTCGCCGGTGAACGTCAACAGTTTTGCGCGATAAGCCGATTGAGTCATGGGAACATCGTCTCCAAAAATTTCAGGTATTCATAAGCAGGATTCGCGCGTGCCTTGCGTCTTCGCAGATGGCGCGCTGCGTGCGCGCCGCTCCTGAAAACGCGGCGCGCAAAAGCCCTGGGGCCGGCGCTCTCGCGCCGGTCCACATTGGGGGTGAAGCCCTAATTTGGAACGTCCTGCGTTGGGACGTCCTGCGCGGGATCAGGCCACGGCGCTGCTCCAGTACTGATCGAGCTTCGCGATCAGCGCAGCGCGTTCTTCGGGCGTCACGAACGACGCCTCGAAGCTGTTGCGCAGGATCGTGTACACCTCTTTGTCGTCGAGCTTCAGCGCAACGATGATCGCGCTGTAGTTCTCGTTGACATAGCCGCCGAAGTAGGCGGGATCGTCGGAATTGACGGTCACCGCGACGCCTTCGTCGAGCAGCTGCTTGAGCGTGTGCTTCGTCATGTCGTCGAACACGCAGAGCTTGAGGTTCGAGAGCGGGCAGACGGTGAGCGCGACGCGCGTGTCGGCGAGGCGCGTGACGAGCGCAGGGTCTTCGATGCTGCGCACGCCGTGATCGACGCGGTCGACCTTGAGCAGATCGAGCGCTTCGTAGATGTAGGCGGGCGGCCCTTCCTCGCCCGCATGCGCGACGAGCTTCAGGCCCTTCGCGCGCGCCTTCTCGAACACGCGCTCGAATTTCGAGGGCGGATGGCCGCGCTCGGACGAATCGAGGCCCACGCCGACCATGCGCGGATAGCGGTCGAACAGCGGCAGCGCGGCGTCGAACGTGGCGAGCGCATCGGCTTCGCTCAGATGGCGCAGGAAACAGAGGATCAGCTTGCTCGTGAGGCCGCGCTTTTCAGCGTCGGCGAGCGCGCGGTCGATGCCCGCGACCACGGTTTCGATCGCCACGCCGCGCTCGGTGTGCGTTTGCGGATCGAAGAATATTTCGGTGTGCACGACGTTGTCCGCGAGCGCGCGCTCGCAGTAGGCCATCGTCATGTCGTAGAAGTCCTGCTCGGTGAGCAGCACGCTCGCGCCCGCATAGTAGATGTCGAGGAACGACTGCAGGTCGGTGAACGCGTAGGCCGCGCGCAGGGCTTCGATCGACTCGTACGCGAGCTTGACGTTGTTGCGCTGCGCGAGCGCGAAGATCAGCTCGGGCTCGAGCGAGCCTTCGATATGGATATGCAGCTCGGCCTTCGGAGCGCGCGCAGCTTTCTGCACGAGCGGGTTCGCAGGGGTCGTGATGGTCATGGTTCGCTCAATCGAGTTCGTTAGTGAATGACATCACGCGGAATGGATTGTGCCGGGGACCGCAACGCCAGCATGCTCTCGCGCATGCAGGCCTGCCGCATGCGCCTCGATCGCCTGCAGCAATTGCGCGGCGGCCGAGATCGCGATGACTTCGGGCGACTTGTCGACGATGCCGTCCACGCCGAGCGGACACTGCATACGCGCGATCTGCAGCGGGTCGATGCCGCGCGCGGCGAGCCGGTGCTCGAACTGCTTACGCTTCGTGTGCGAGCCGATCATGCCGAAGAACACGAAGTCGCCGCGGCGCAGGATGCGCTCGGCAAGATCGAGGTCGCGCGAATGATCGTGCGTCATCACGATGAAGCTCGTGCCGGGCGGGGCGGCGTCGATGGCTTCGTCGGGTGCGTCGTTGGCGTCGATCGCGACGTTGGGCGCACCCAGCGCCGCGAACGCTTCCGGCGAGGGAAACGCGGCGTCGCGCTCGTCCACCCAGCGCACGTGGCACGGCAGCGTGCCGAGCACGCGCACCAGCGCCGCGCCCACGTGGCCCGCGCCGAACAGCACGACGGGCCAGTCGTTGGGCGCGATGGTCTCAGTGAGCAGCATCGTGCCGTCGCCTTGACCCGGCGTGCCGGTGTCCCAGAGCAGGCAGTCGGGCGTTTCCACGCCCGGCTCCGGCTCCGAAAGCATGACGGTCGCGACCGCCGCCGCGCTTTCTGCGCTCGCGTCTTGCCGATCCAGGCCAGCAGTGTGGCCAACTGCGCCGCCCGGCGGCGTCCCATTCCGCGAGGAGCGGAATGATACGCTACGCACGGTCGATGCGCCCGCCGCGAGCCGGTGCGCGAGCGTCGAAAGCCAGCCGAGGTCGGACACGTCGAGGCGCTCGAACGCGAGCACGACGGCCCCGCCGCAGCACTGGCCGAGGCTCGGCCCAAGCGCGAAACGCTCGAGGCGCCGCGCGTGCGGTGTGCGCATACCCTCGCGCAGCACCTGGCGCGCGGTCTCGATGGCCTTCCATTCGAGGTGACCGCCGCCAATCGTGTGGCGGGCCGCTTCGCGCGTGACGATCATCTTCGTGCCGGCTTCGCGCGGCGCCGAGCCTTCGACGCGCGCGACAGTCACGAGCACGGCGGCGTCGCCATGCGCGAGCAGATGCTGCAGATCGGTGAGCCAGGCTTGCATCCGGCGGTTCTCCTACTTGACGACAACTTCAATGGGGGCGGCGGCCTGCGCGCTGGCCGTGCGCGCACGCAGGGCATCGAGCGCGTCGAGGATCGCTTCGGGCGTGGCGGGCGCGACGAGCGGCGCGGCTTCCCGGGCTTCGGGCACGGCGGCGCCGATCGCATCGCGGATCGCGAGCAGCACCGAGAACGGCAGCAGCAACGGCGGCTCGCCCACGGCCTTCGAGCGGAACACGGTGGGCTCGGCGTTCTCGTTGCGGTAGAGCTGCACGTTGAACGCCGCGGGCGTATCGCTGATCGCCGGAATCTTGTAGGTGGACGGCGCGTGCGTCATGAGCTTGCCGTCGCGGTTCCACCAGAGCTCCTCGCTCGTGAGCCAGCCCATGCCCTGGATGTAGCCGCCTTCCACCTGGCCGATGTCGATGGCCGGGTTGATGGACTGGCCCGCGTCGTGCAGCACGTCGGCGCGCACGAGCTTCCATTCGCCCGTGAGCGTGTCGACGACCACTTCGGACACCGCCGCGCCATAGGCAAAGTAGTAGAACGGATGGCCGGTGAGCGTCTTCGCGTCCCAATGCACCTTGGGCGTCGCGTAAAAGCCATCGGACCACAGTTGCACGCGCTTCATATACGCGAATTCCACGAAGTCCGCGAACGCGATTACCTGGCCGTTTGCGTGGACTTTGCCGTCCTCGAACACGATTTCGCCGGGCGTGCCGCCGTGCTGCGCGGCAGCGAGCTCGGCGAGGCGCGCGCGGATCGCGAGCGCCGCGTCTTCGGCGGCCTTGCCGTTCAGATCGCTGCCGGTCGAGGCGGCGGTGGCGGACGTGTTGGCTACCTTCGACGTGTCGGTCGCGCTCACGCGCACCTGCGCGAGCGGCAGCCCGAATACGCCGGCCACCACCTGCGCGACCTTCGTGTTGAGCCCCTGGCCCATTTCGGTGCCGCCGTGATTCACGAGCACGGAGCCGTCGCGATAGACGTGCACGAGCGCGCCCGCCTGGTTCAGGTGCGGGACGTTGAACGAGATGCCGAACTTCACCGGCGTGAGCGCGATGCCGCGCTTGAGCACGGGGCTCGTGCGGTTGAACGCGGCGAGCGCGGCGCGGCGCGCGGCGTATTGGCTCGACGCGAGCAGCTCGTCGGTGAGCGGCGCGAGCACGTTGTCCTCGACGCGCTGGCCATAGGGCGTGACATCGCGCTCGCCGATGCCGTAGTAGTTCGCGCGGCGCACCTCGAGCGGATCGCGCCCGAGTGACCTGGCGATGCTGTCGAGCATGACCTCCATCACGAGCGCGCCCTGCGGGCCGCCGAAGCCGCGGAACGCCGTGTTCGACTGCGTGTTGGTCTTGCAGCAGAGCGCGACGATCTCGACATCCGAAAGGTAGTAGGCGTTGTCGAAATGGCAGACCGCGCGCGTGGCGACCGCGCCCGAAAGATCGGCGGAATAGCCCGCGCGCAGCGCGATTTCCACGCGCGCGCCGAGGAGGCGGCCTGTGTCGTCGTAGCCGGCTTCGTATTCGTAGAGCGCGTCGTGGCGCTTGCCGGTGATCAGGAAGTCGTCGTCGCGGTCGGCGCGCAGCTTCACGGGGCGCCCCAGCTTGTGCGCGGCGAGCGCGGCCACGCAGGCGAACAGCGCCGACTGCGATTCCTTGCCGCCGAAGCCGCCGCCCATGCGCCGGCATTCGCACATCACGCGATGCACGGGCCAGTTGAGCAAGTGCGCGACCAGCTGCTGCATCTCGCTCGGGTGCTGCGTCGAGCTGTAGACGAGCATGCCGTCCTGTTCTTCGGGCAGCGCGTAGGCGACCTGGCCTTCGAGATAGAACTGCTCCTGGCCGCCCACGGCGAACGTGCCGGCGATACGGTGCGGCGCCGCCGCAATGCGCGCCGCCGGCTCGCCGCGCGTGAGGCGCAGCGGTGGCAGGACGTATTGCTGGCGCGCTTTCGCGTCGGCGATGGTGAGCACCGGCTCGAGCGGCTCGTAGCGCACGACGTCTTCGCTAGCGGCGAGTGCAGCCGCGCGGCGCGCGAGCGCGTGGCTCGTCGCGATCACGGCGAATACGGGCTGGCCCAAATACTGCACTTCATCGTGCGCGAGGACCGGGTCGTCGTGCAGGACCGGGCCGCAGTTGTTCTCGCCGGGGATGTCGGCGGCGGTGAGCACCGCGACGACGCCCGGCATGGCGCGCACGCGCTCGAGATCGAGCGATGCGATGCGCGCATGCGCAAGGCGCGAGAGGCCGAGCGCGGCGTGCAGCGTGCCGTGCAGCTCGGGGATGTCGTCGGTGTAGCGGGCCTCGCCGCTCACGTGCAGGTCGGCGGACTCGTGCGGCAACGGCGCGCCGAGCGCAGCCTGGGCCGCATGCGCGGCGGTTTGTGCAACGAACGGATCGGACTGGCGGTTCATGATGCATCTCCCGCAAGTGCAGCGCCGGGGGCCACGCCGGTTTCGTCGACGATTTCCGCCTCGGAGGCAAACACGAAGGCGTTCACGTCGCACAGCGCGAGCGGCGCGTCGTCGCGCGTTTCGAGCCAGCAGCGCCAGAGCAGATTGCGCGCGACCTTCAGGCGATATGCGGCGCTCGCGCGCATGTCGGTGAGGGGCTGATAGTCGGCGTCGAGCGCGGCCATGGCGCGCTGCGCGGCCGCTTCGTTCCAGTGTGCGCCCGTGAGCGCCGCTTCGGCATGCGCGGCGCGCTGCGGGATCGCGGCCATGCCGCCATACGCGATGCGCGCGTTGACGATCGTGCCGTCCTCGCCGATCTCGAGCGCAAACGCCGCGCAGACCGCCGAGATGTCCTGGTCGTAGCGCTTGGACACCTTGTAGGTGCGAAACCGCAGCGTCGGCACGGGGCGCGGCACGCGGATCGCCTCGACAAACTCGCCGGGTTCGAGCACGTTCTTCTGATAGCCCGTGTAGAACGCCGCGAGCGGCAGCGTGCGCACGCGCGCGGCGCGGCGCAGCACGACCGCGGCGTCGAGCGCGAGCAGCACCGGCATCGAGTCGCCGATGGGCGAGCCGTTCGCCACATTGCCGCCCAGCGTGCCCGCGTTGCGGATCGGCAGCGAGGCGAAGCGCGCCCACAGCTCGGCGAGCTCGGGATAGTCGACGGCGAGCGCCGCGTAGGCGTCTTCGAGCGGGACGGCGGCGCCAATCGTGAGCGTCTGCGCGTCGCGCGCGATGGCCCGCAATTCGGCGACCTGGCCGGTGTAGATCACGTCGCCCAGATCGCGCAGCAGCTTGGTGACCCACAGGCCGACGTCCGTGCCGCCCGCGAGCACGCGCGCTTGCGGATGCTCGGCGCGCAGCGTGGCGAATGCTTCGAGCGTGCGCGGCGCGAAGAACGTGGCATGGCCGTGCGCGGCACCACGCGCGTCGGGGCCTTCGTAGGCGAAGGTATCGCTGCGCGCGATCGAGCGCAGCGCGGCTTCGAGCGGCTCGCGCGCGAGCGCGACACGCGGATAGCTCGCCACGTCGAACATGCGTTGGGTTGCGTCGATGATCGGCCGGTAGCCGGTGCAGCGGCACAGATTGCCGGAAAGCGCCTGATCGATTTCGTCGCGCGTCGGCAGGCCCGCGTCGGCGCCCTGGCGCTCGTAGAGCGCCCACATCGACATGACGAAGCCGGGCGTGCAGAAGCCGCACTGCGAGCCGTGGCAGTCCACCATGGCCTGCTGGACGGGGTGCAGCGCGCCGTCGGGCGCGCGCAGGTCTTCGACGGTGAAGAGCGCGCGGCCGTCGAGCGTGGGGAGAAACTGGATGCAGGCGTTGACGGCCTTGAGCGCGAGACGGCCGTCGTCGTCGAGCTCGCCGATCACGACCGTGCAGGCGCCGCAGTCGCCTTCGGCGCAGCCTTCCTTGGTGCCACAGACGTGCAAATCCTCGCGCAGGTGCTGGAGCACAGTGCGCGTGATGGGCGCGTCATGCACCTCGTGCACGGCGCCACGACGGACGAAGCGGATGGTTTGCGTTGTCATGTGAAACCCGGGAGACATTGCGGATCAGGCGCGCGTTACGCAGGGAGCCGGGGCGCGCCTGGACTTCCAGTCCGGCCTCGCGCACGTAGATCGCCATCCAGTTCCGAATTTAGCACCGACAGCGCCCGGAAAGTATTCCTAATGGAAGATGGGGGTTATGCGGCGGCGCCCATGACAGAACGCTACATGATCCGGCCCTTTCGGGCGGTGGCGAGGAGGCGGGAGAGACGCCGCCGGATGAGGGGCGGCGCGGGGGAGAGGGTAGAGCCTCGCCGGGTGCGCGAGGAGGGGGGATGGCGCCGCAAGCGCCCGCGGTCACGGGGCGGCGCGCGGCGCGACGGCGCTTAGCGCCGGATGCCGGGCCACGCCACCTGGCGGCGACGGTTGCGCCACAGGCTGGCGAGCACCACGACGAACATGACCGCGAAGGCGAGCACCGACCAGAGCGGCAGCGTGAGGCCGAGGATCGGCGGATAGGTGGTTTCGCAGAGGCCCTGGACCTTGAAGACGCCGGGCAGCCAGTGCGCGGGCGGCAGGGCGTCGACGATCGGCTGCAGCGTGTCGAAGCCGCAGCTGAAGCTCGGCACGGCCTGCACCCAGGCGAGCTTGGCGGAGGCGAAGATGCCGCCCGCCGCCGAAATCACGACCAGCGCTTCGAGCGTGCGCACGGCACGCCAGCTGGCGAAGCGCGCGCCAAGGAACGCGAAGATCGCAATCAGGATAAAGAAGTAGCGCGAGAGGATGCACAGCGGGCAGGGGTCCTGGTGCTCGACATACTGGAAGTAGAGCGCCCCGCCCAGCAGCGCGAGGCAGATCAGGCCGAGGAGGACCAGCAGGCGGCGCTCGCGGCGCAGCCGCGCGTTATCGTCGTTCATGTGACTCGTTTATTCGGGTTGAACAGCGCAGCCGGCCTCGGGCAAGCCCTGGTAGCGGCGGCTGCAACGGCGTTTCGGGATTCTAGCGCGAAGGGGGGATCGCGCGAGCGAGCGCCCTTGACCCCGCGCAGGCGAAGCCTGCACGGGTCACCGCGCCCTTTTTTACGGTTAGCGCAGCGGCGCGAGCACCGCTTCCACGCCGCGGCCGATCGCGAGGATCGTGTCGTCGGCGTAGGGAGCGCCGGCCAGCATCAGCCCCACCGGCGCCTCGCCGGGATGGTGGATCGGCAGCGAGAGCGCGCAGGCGTCGAGGAAGTTGAAGGCGCTCGGGTTGCGCAGCACGAGCGCGTTGGCGCGCGCGAACGCGTCGTCATCGGCGACGAGCGGAGCGAGCGCGGGCGGCGCGATCGGCACGGTCGGGGCGATCACGGCGTCAAAGCGCGACCAGAGCGTGGCCTGCGCCTCGTCCATCACGGCGGCGCGCGCGGCGATCAGATCGAGATAGTCGGCGGCGCTCGCGGGCTCGCCCTTGAGGATGCGCACGAGCACGCGCGGGTCGTACTGGTCGCGGTGTTGCGCGAGGAGCGGGCGATGCCACGCGTAGGCTTCGATCGGCGAGAAGCCGAAGCGGTTGATGCCGGCGAGGCGCTCGAATGGCGAAAAGCGCACCTCGTTCACGATCGCGCCGGCCGCATCGAGGTGCTTGAGCGCCGTGTCCAGCGCCTCGGCCACGTAAGGGTCGATGTCGTCCGTCACGTAGTTCGTGAGGACGCCGATGCGCACGCCGTCGAGGTGCCGCGTTGCGGGCACGTGCGGGGCCAGTCCGGCGAGGATGCGGTCCACGAGCGCGCAGCACGCCACCGTATTGCCGATCGGGCCGAACGAGTCGAGCGTGGGCGAGAGCGGCACGCCGCCCGTCTTCGGGATGCGCGCGGCCGTGGGCTTGAAGCCGGTGAGGCCGCACAGCGCCGCCGGGATGCGGATCGAGCCGCCCGTGTCGGTGCCGAGCGCGACGGCGGCCATGCCATCGGCGACCGAGGCCGCCGCGCCCGACGATGAGCCGCCGGCGATGCGCTCGTCGCCGGCCACGCCGCGCCGGTAAGGCGAGAGCGGCGTGCCGTAGTGCGGGTTGAGGCCGAGCCCGGAGAACGCGAACTCGCTCATATTGGTGCGGCCGACGAGCACCGCGCCGGCGTGGCGCAGGCGCGCGACCGCGGTCGCGTCGGCGCTCGCGGGCGCGGCGTTCGCGAGCACCGTGGAGCCGGCGCGCGTGACTTCGCCTTGCACGTCGAACAGGTCCTTCACCGAGACGGGAATGCCCGCGAGCGGCGAAAGCACCGTGCCCGACGCGCGCAGCCGGTCGTGCGCATCGGCGGCGGCGCGCACGCGCTCAGGGTCGACGTGCGTGAACACGGTGGCGCCCTGGCCGTCCGCGGCGGCGATGCGCTCGAGCGCGGCCTCGGCGAGCGCGCGGCTCGTGGTGCGGCCCGCGGCGAGGTCGGCGGCCAGCTGGGCGAGCGGAGGGAATGGCGTGAAAGCGGATGGGGCTGAGGAGGCTGAAGGCGTGGCGGTCATGGCAGCGGGGGCATCGATGGCAATACGGTGGGCGGGGGTGCCGCGGGCGCGTCGTGACGCGTACGACGGCCGTGCAATGCGGCCATGCGCCGCGGCAAGGGACACATCATTGTAGAACGTGAATTTTTCTTGAGTAGCGATTTGGCGAGTCGCATGCATCGGGTAACATTCAACTTCTCGATAGCATTTTGTAAGGATATTCTGCCCATGCACCAGGGAATCGGCTTTATTCAGGATCTGGCAGTCGTGATGGCGATCGCGGGGATCGTCACCGTGCTGTTTCATCGCCTGAAGCAGCCGGTGGTGCTCGGCTATATCGCGGCGGGCGTGATCATCGGGCCGTACACGCCGCCGTTCCAGCTCATCCACGACGAGCAGACCATCCAGACGATGGGCGAGCTGGGCGTGGTGTTCCTGATGTTCTCGCTCGGGCTCGAATTCAGTCTGCGCAAGCTGTTCCAGGTGGGCGCGACCGCCATCGTGGCGGCGCTATCCGAAATCGTGGTGATGCTGTGGATCGGCTACGAGATCGGTCGCGCGTTCGGCTGGGCCGCCATGGATTCGCTGTTTCTCGGCGCGATCCTCGCCATTTCTTCCACCACCATCATCGTCAAGGCGCTCGCCGATCTCGGGGTGAAGCGCGAGCCGTTCGCGCAACTCGTGTTCGGCATCCTGATCGTCGAGGACATCCTCGGTATCGCCATGCTCGTGCTGCTAAGCGGCATTGCGCAGACGGGCGAGCTCTCGCCCGGCATCGCGTTCGTCACGCTCGGCAAGCTGCTGCTCTTCATGACGGTGTCGCTGCTCGCGGGCATCCTGATCGTGCCGCGCGTGCTCGGCTACGTGGCGCGCGTGGGCAGCGACGAAATGCTGCTCGTTTCGGTGCTCGGCTTTTGCTTCGGCTTTTGCCTGCTGGTCGTGAAGCTCGATTACTCGATTGCGCTCGGTGCGTTCCTGATCGGCGCGATCATGGCCGAGTCGCGCCATCTGCCACGCATCGAGCATCTGGTCGCGCCGCTGCGCGACGCGTTCTCAGCCATCTTCTTCGTGACGATCGGCCTGATGCTCAATCCGCTCGTGCTGGTCGACTACGCGTGGCCGATCGCCGTGATCTCGTTCGCGGTGGTGTTCGGCAAGCTCGTGTCGTGCGGGCTCGGCACCTTCCTGGCCGGCCGCGATGGCCGCACGGCGATGCGCGTCGGGATGACGGTGTCGCAGATCGGCGAGTTCTCGTTCATCATCGCTTCGCTCGGCCTGACGCTGAAGGTGACGAGCGCCTTTCTCTATCCGATCGCCGTGACCGTCTCGGCGATCACGACGCTCACCACGCCGTATCTGATCCGCTTCGCCGATCCGCTCTCGCAGCGGCTTGCGCGCGCGATGCCGCCCGCGGTGTCGAATGTCTTCGGCATGTACAGCCAGTGGCTGCGCTGCCTGATGCCGCGCTCGGATGGCACGCAAGGCCCGACGCTGTTTGCGCTCACGAAGCGCATCGTCGTGCAGGTCGCGGTGAATCTCGCGCTGGTCTCGGCGATTTTCATCGGCGCGTCGTATGGCGCACGCTACGTTCTGCCGCTGCTCGCGGGCTGGGTGCCCGACGAGCGTATCCAGCGCGTGGTGCTCTGGAGCGCCGCGCTGCTGCTTGCGATTCCGTTTCTGGTGGCCGTCTGGCGCAAGACGCAGTCGCTCGCGCTGTTGCTCGCCGAGGTGAGCGTGCAGCCCGAAAAGGCAGGGCGCTTCACGCGTGCGCTGCGCCATGCGATCGCCGAGCTCGTGCCGGCCGTCTCGATGATCGGCGTGTTCGTGCTGGTCGCCGCGCTCTCGGGGACGATCCTGCCGCCCACGGGCTTCCTGATCGGCGTGCTGGTGTGCGCGGCGGTGCTCACGATGCTGCTGTGGCGCTGGTGCGTGAAGATCCACGCGAGCATGCAGATCGCGCTGCGCGAGACCTTCGACGAGCGGCCGGAGCCATAAGGCCGGCGCGCGGTTGGGCGCGGTTGGACGCAGATTGGGTGCGGGACCTGCCCGTCCCTGATCGGCTGTGCCTAGCCGGCCGCACCTAGTCGGCCGCACCTGACCGGCCGTACCTAGCCGGCCGCACCTAACCGGCCGTACCCAACTGCAACGGAATGTGAGCGTTTGTGCACGGGGGTGGCGGCGATATGCGGTGCGACGCATAATCGAAACCCTGTTCATTCGTTCGCGCGCGCGGCGCGCCCGACCCCACGTTATGAGCGAAAACAAATCCGACCACCCCGAGGTTCCCGGCGGCGCTGACCGTCCTGCCAAGACCGATGCCCCCGGCGCTTCCGCTTCTCCCCACGCAACGCCCGCCGGCACACCCGGCGCAGCCACGTCCGGCTCTTCGGGCGCGGCTGCGGAGCGCGCATCGACCGATGCGCCCGCGAGCGCCTCGGCGCTGACGCCGGATGCAGCCGGCGCGGACAGCTCGGGCAGTGGCAGCGACGAGGAGCCGGTCTCGGCGCAGGTGGGGGCCGCTCCGAGCGCGCCGCCAGCCGGCGAGCCGCACGACGAGGCGGCGCGCACCGTGGCGCGCCAGCAGGCCGAAGCGGCCGGCGCACCACGCATTCCGATCGAGGTAGTGGGCGACGTGGGCAAAGAGGTGCCGGCGCCCACTGAGACCGGGACGCAGGACACCACAACGCAAGCCGCCCAGCCTTCGCCGCCGCAGGCCGGGGCCAGCCCGCGACCGGGCGCTGCGCCTGCCGGTTTCGGCCAGGCGCCCGACTTCACCGCGCAGCATCCCCCGCCGCCGCACGCCATTCCGCCTGAGCCGCCGCGCTATCTGCGGCCGAGCGATTCGGCATGGTCGGTGTTCGGCCGCATCATCGCGGCGCGCGCACGGCAATTGTTCGACCGCGCCGGTCAGCGCATCACCCAGCGGACGTTGCGCATCGGCGTGTCGGCCCGCATCTTTCACCCGGAACCCGGCGCAGCGGGCCTGCGCGGCAAGACGCTGCAATATCTCGAAGAGTCGATCGCGCATTGGGTCATGTCGCGCGACGTGATCGTCTTCATGATTCCGACGGTCGGCCATCAGGGCATGCTGCACCCGAGCAACATCCGCCTGCGCGACTACGCAAAGCACCTCGACGGCCTCCTGCTGCAAGGCGGCGCCGATGTCTCGCCGCAAACCTACGCGGAGACTGCGCCGCGACCGGAGTGGCCCGGCGATCGCGTGCGGGACATGTACGAGCTGGAGCTGCTGCACGAATTCATCGAATCGGGCAAGCCGGTGCTGGGCGTATGCCGCGGCTGCCAGCTCATCAATGTCGCGTTCGGCGGCTCGCTCTATCAGGACATCGCCACCGATGTGCCCACCGCGGGCGTGCACGTGAGCGAGCACTACGACCAGCATCGCCACGCCGTCCACTTTCCGGAGGGTTCGTCGCTGGCCAGCATGTTCCCGGGCAGGCGCGAGGCCATCGTCAACTCGATTCACCATCAGGCGGTCAAGAGCCTTGGCCGCGATCTGACAGTCGAGGCCGTCTCGTCCGGTGACGGCCTGATCGAAGCGGTGCGCTACCGGCGCGCGCCCTTCGTCGTGGGCGTGCAGTGGCACCCGGAGTTCCACCGCGCGGGTGGCCCGGAGCTGCTCGACTGCACACCGCTGCTCGATACGTTTCTGCGCTCGGCGCGCGAGACGCGGTTCTGACGAAAAAGGGGGCGCCGCCCCCTTTTTTAATATTGAGCGACATCGATCCCGATTCCAGTCACGCATTCCTAATCGGAAGTAGGTGATTTCGGACAAGTAATTGGCTGCTCTGTCGGTTATCCGAATTTAATCGACGTTTATGAGATTTTCTGGCGGCGATAATAAGCGGTTACTCGGAATCCTGAACGGAACAGGCAGTCATGAAGCAATCAACCCTGCTGCGTCGCGCCTTGCTGGGCGCCGCGGTCTTTACGCTCCTGCAGCACGGCGTGCTCGCATGGGCAGGCGCACCCGCTAGCGACGTGGCGCCGGTGGCCGGCAACCGGCCGTCGCTCGGCAGCCTGACGCCGCAGCCGGCGAACATGCCGCCGCCCGCGGGCCTGGTGGACGATCAGGCGACCACAGGGGCTTCGCAGGGCGACGTGGCTACGCTCATGCAGCTCATCCACGACGCGCAGCTTGTCGAATTGCGCACGACCTATAACGCCAGCTACGGCGCGAGCCTGTTCTTTTATCCGCCCGAGATGACGTATTACGTGGTGCTGTTCCAGGACAAGCACTTCTGGCGCGTGATTCGCTCGCAGGACGACACGCGCGCGGAAGCCATCTATGCGAATTTCGTCCAGCAGACCCAGCGCCTTGCCGAGGTGGAGATTCGCCGGACCCAGATCGAGGCGCAAAAGGCGTTCATCGATCGCGTCATCGCAATCAATGAGGACCGCGCGCGCCGGTTGCAGGCGGACCTCAACGTGGCGCGCACGCAGCAGGCCCGCGTCGACGACTATCAACGCCAGATGCAGGGCAATGCGCGGGCGCTCAATGCCGAGAAGATCCAGGCGCAGACCCAGTTGCGCGATCTTCAGAATCAGGTGGACCAGTTGCAGCGCGAAACCGAGGTGGGCTTGCCCGGCTCCCGCCGCTAACAACCTGTTGGGTTTGCATCGTGTCGTGCCGCTGGTGGGCGGTGCGGCGCGGCAGGACAAGTGGAGAAGCAGGCACGCAAAAAAGCCCGGCACCGATGCCGGGCTTTTTTGTTGTTGTGCTGGGCGTGAATCGCACGCGCCGCCCGCTAGCGTGTGTACGGGCGGGCGCTGCGCCGCGTGTCGAATGGCGGCTTACTTCGCGAAGCTGTCAGGCACCTCGGTCACGCGGCGTTGTGAAACGTGATTCACCCATTCTGTGTTGTCGACGTTCACCGTTGCGCGGCCTGCTGGCGGCGCGGCTGTGTGCGTGCCCGCGTAGGTCGTGAGCGAGGGATAGTCGTCGCTCGGCGCCGCGCTCGACCGGAGCGGCGAATAATCGGCCGCTTCAGAGTACATGCCATGCGTACGCTGGGTCGTCACGAGCGGCGCGCTCCGGTGCGCCGCGAAATCGTGCGCCGGATGCCGGCCGGCTTCCTTGTACGCCGTGTTGTCCCTGGTGCCGGCGGCCTGGCGGCCCTTGGCGAGCTGCGCAGCCTTGGCCGCCCGGTCGCCTGTGAGCGCGGCTTGGGGTGTCAGCGTGGCGCGCTGCGGTGCGCTCGCCTGTGTGTGTCCGGCGTAGTCGGGGCGCACGGGGGGGGCAGGTTTCGAAGGCGAGGCTGTTGCGGGGGCAGCGGCGCGTGTGGGGGCGGGCCGTGCTTCCGGCGTGATGATGATCGGTGCGGATGCAGGACCTTGACGCGGCGTTGCATTGGCCGCCGCCGCCACCGTCGTTGCGGTGGGTTGCGTGGCCGCAGCCGGTGCGCTTGCCGCGCGCGTCGTTGTTGCAGCGGACGTGTCCTTGTTGCTCCCTGCGGCGCTGGACATCGCGAGGTCGTGCTGCGAGCGTTCGTCGGAAAGGCGCGCCGACACGCTCGCGTCGGAGCTCGAGACAGGGCTCGCTGGCGTATGCAGGACCGTCTTGTCCTTGCCGTCGCCGAATTGCGTATGGCTGGCCACGATCCAGGTGAGCAGCACTGCGCCGCCAATGGCGATGGCGGTGGCCGCGAGCTTGTGCGACGAAGGCGGTGTGCGCTCGACACGAGCGGTGGTGCGCGCGGGCCGTGCACCGGCTGCCGGGCGCTGCTGCAAGGTATCGGCAGCGGCTTGCTGGGCCTGCGCCGCGTCGAGCGTGCCGCCGACGGGGGCGGCGGCGGGGCGCGGCGGCTCAGGAACGAAGCGGCGATGCAAGTCCCAGCGGCACGCCTGGCGGAACGCTTCGGCGCTCAGGCACACCGTGCGCAGGAAGGCGGCATAGAGCGCCTGGAGTTCGGTGCGCAAGCTGAAGTGCGGAGGCATGAGCGCCCAATCGCGGCCAAACGGCGGCGGGACGCGGGTGAGTGGACGCATGCGCGGTATCGCGAGTTCGCCTTCCACCTGGACTAACGGAAAAGTTGACATGGATCTCTCGCTGCCTTGGCGTGGTTGGGGCACCAGAACACGGTGGAGCCCGAAAGACGCGCGTTTTGCCAGCGCTGCAATGCCTTGTGCGGGTCAATCGTTTGGATTCGAATGATGCGGGTCAGGCTTGCGGCAATCCATCGGAAACGTCTGAAAATCAGACGAAAATTGTAGTCGGTGCGTGTTTTGGGGCGCGCCAGTGTGCGCGCTCGCGCCGCAGTGGGGCGATCCGGTGGCCTGACCGTCTGCGGGTGCGCGAATCCGCTGTCCCTTAAGTTATGCGGTATCGAGCCGGTAGACGTAGCGCAGGGCGGTAATGTCGATGCCGCCCATATGGTCAGGCTCCGCCCCCGAATATTCCCAGCCTTGGCGCTCATAGAACGCAATGGCGGACGCGTTGCCTTCGAGCACGTAGAGATAGAGCTGCGTTTCGCCCTGGGCGCGCGCCCAGGCCTGGGCGGCCTGCATGAGCCGCTTGCCTGCGCCAATGCCCTGATGGGCCGGCAGCGCATGGAGATTGTCGAGCAGCACGCCCCAAGGCGACCCGGGCTGACGCTCGGCGCAGACGAAGCCGACCGGCGTGCGCTTTGCCGATTGCTCCTCCAGCTCGGCGATCAGCACGAGGCGGCGTTCCTCGCCGGGGGCCTCCATGCGCGCGCGCCAGTAAGCGGCCCGTTCGGCGTCGACTTCCTGCTCGAGGAACGCGGCCGGCAGCAGATCGCGATACGTGGCCTGCCAGCTCGCGGCATGCATGGCGGCAAGCAGGGGGGCGTCGGCGGTCGTGGCCGGGCGCAGGGTCAGGGCAGCGGCGGTGGTCATGCGGGGCATCGGGCAATGGGGGGCGGACGGCGCAAAACGAAGCCGGCCGCGTCATCGCGTTATTGTGCACGATAGGCGGGCTCGCGCGGCTCAAGCGCTGTTGCGACGCCGGCGAAAGGCTCGGGAGTTCCACCAGGCAAACGCAATTTCAGGCGCAAAGCCCCTCGCGATGTGCGTATTGTGGTGCAGTCGGGAGTAAAGTGTCAGGCAGCGTTCCGGCTGGGGCGCACAGCACGATGGGCGTCCGCCAGGCACGCTCACGCGTGAGAACCGATGGTGGCGGGCGCTTCTGCTCCCTCAGATCATGTCGGACGGGGCGCTCGCAGGCATCATCCGCATCTCATCTGGCGAGATCTCGAGGGAATGTCATGTCTACCGCGTCTCATGCTTCCTCCAGCGAATCGAAAGTCCGGACGGTTTTCCGCGTCGTCAGCGGCAACTTCCTGGAAATGTACGATTTCATGGTCTACGGCTATTACGCTTCGGCGATCGCCCGGACCTACTTCCCCAGTAACAACGCCTTCGCTTCGCTGATGCTGTCGCTGTCCGTGTTCGGCGCCGGCTTTCTCGTGCGGCCGCTCGGCGCCATCGTGCTTGGCGCGTATATCGACCACCACGGGCGACGCAAGGGCCTGATCGTCACGCTCGGCCTGATGGCGCTCGGCACGCTCACCGTCGCGCTCATACCGGGCTACGCGACGATCGGCGTGCTCGCGCCGGCGCTCGTGCTGTGCGGGCGCCTGCTGCAGGGCTTCTCCGCCGGCGCGGAGCTGGGCGGTGTCTCGGTCTACCTCTCGGAGATCGCGACGAAGGGCAACAAGGGCTTCTACGTGTCGTGGCAATCGGGCAGCCAGCAGGTGGCCGTGGTGTTCGCGGCGCTGTTCGGCGTGCTGCTGCATCGGATTCTGCCCGTGGAAGACATGACGTCATGGGGCTGGCGCATCCCGTTCATCGTCGGCTGCTGCATCGTGCCCTTCCTGTTCCTGATCCGCCGCTCGCTGCAGGAAACCGAGGAGTTCGCGCGCAAGAAGCATCGTCCGTCGATTGGCGAAATCCTGGCGTCGATGGTGCAGAACTGGGTCATCGTGCTCGGTGGCATGGGCATGGTCATCATGACGACCGTGTCGTTCTACATGATCACGGCCTATACGCCCACTTTCGGGAAGGAAGTGCTCAAGCTGAGCGAGATCGACACGTTTGTCGTGACGGTCTGCATCGGCTTGTCGAATCTGTTCTGGCTGCCCGTGTCCGGCGCGGTCTCCGACCGTATCGGCCGCCGTCCGGTGCTGCTCGTGTTCACGATCCTCACGATTCTGAGTGCGTATCCGTCCGTGCAGTGGCTCGTCGCCGATCCGTCGTTCGGTCGCCTGCTCATGGTCGAGCTCTGGCTCTCGTTCCTGTACGGCTGCTACAACGGCGCGATGGTCGTGGCCTTGACCGAAGTCATGCCGGTCGAGGTGCGGACGGCGGGATTCTCGCTCGCCTACAGCCTCGCCACGACGATCGGCGGCTTCACGCCGGCCATCTCGACCTGGCTGATTCACATGAGCGGCAACAAGGCGGCGCCGGGCGCCTGGATGGGCGTCGCGGGCATCTGCGGGCTGATCGCCACGCTCGTGCTCTATCGGTCGGCCGAAGCGCGCAATCAGTACAAGACGGTCTGAAGCAGGCTTCGCCAACCCATGAAAAAAACCCGCGCAGGCGGGTTTTTTTCATGGGGCCGCCGCGTTTCGCGCAGGCGCGCGAAGGGGCCTGTCGGGCACCCGCTATCAGGCGTCGCGCAGCGCCGCGGCAACGCGCGCAACCACGTCGTCCCATGCGCCGGGCCGCGGCTGGCGCACGAGGCGCGCGCGCGGATACCAGGGGCTCGCGTCGGTGCCGGCGAACCAGCGCCAGTCGGCGGCGAACGGCAGCATCAGCCAGAGCTTCGCGCCCAGCGCGCCCGCCAGGTGGGCAATGGAGGTGTCGATGGAGACCACGGCGTCGAGGCGCTCGATGACGGCGGCGGTATCCGCGAAATCCTCGAGCTTGCCATCCAGCCGATGAATCGTGCGCGCGCGCGGATGCGCGTCGAGCGCCGCGTGCTCCGCCGCGCTCAAGTGCGGCTGGAGCACGATCCAGTCGATGCCTTCCAGTGCGAACAGCGGATCGAGCGCGGCGAGCGGCAGCGTGCGGTTCTCGTGCTTGTGGATGCGGCCCGACCAGGCCAGCCCGATCTTGCGCTTGGCCTGCCCGCCGAGCGAGCCGCGCCACTTGCGCAGATAGGGGGCGGGGGCCGCGAGATACGGCATCGGCGCGGGCACGGTCTCGAAGGTCGTGCCGAGCGCGAGCGGCAGCGAGAGCAGCGGGCAGTGCAGGTCGACGGCGGGGCGGGGCGTGCCTTGCGCGATCAACGAAATGCGCGCAACGTGGGCGGCCGGCGCGATGAGCGGCACGAGCGATGCCTGCACTTCAAGCACGATGCGTGCGCCGCTGTGGGCCAGCGCCACGACGTTCGGCACGAAACGCACGAACTGGAGCGTGTCGCCGAAACCTTGCTCCGCGTGGATGAGCAGCGTGCGGCCGGCGAGCGGCTCGCCGCGCCAGCGCGGCACGTGGGCCAGGGCGGCGCTGGCGGCCGCAGTGGCTTGAGGATCGGCGGCGGGCGGCACGCTGGCCATCGCGATGCCGGCGCCGGGCCTGACGCAGGCGACGCCCGCGGCGCCAGTCACGCTTTCGCGCGCGGTGGGGTCGAGTCGCCACTCGTAGGCGGGCAGGCCGCGCTGGAAGTCGCCGAGCGTGAGCAGGACCAGCGCGCGGTTCAGATGCGCGGCGGCGAGGTCGGGGCGCACGCGCAGCGCTTCCTCGAATGCGCGCAGCGCGGCGGCGTGGCGGCCGAGCGCGTGCTGCGCCGTGCCGAGCGCGAGCCATGCGAGCGCGAACTTCGGATCGAGGCCGATCGCGCGCTCATAAGCGCCGAGCGCGTCTTCGTGCCGCCCGAGCGCCGCCAGCGCATTGCCGAGCCCGAACAGCGCGGGCGGGAATTGCGGCTGCAGCGCGAGGGCGGCCTCGAAGCCCGCGGCGGCTTGCGCGTGATAGCCGGTCGCGTCGAGCGTGTTCGCCAGGTTGAAATGCGCGGCGACGAAGCGCGGCTGGACACGCAGCGCTTTCTGGAAATGTTCGACGGCGCCCGCGCTGTCGCCGAGCGCATTCAGCGCCATGCCGAGGTTGTTGTGCGCGCCCGCGTGGCCCGGACGGATCTTGAGCGCGCGGCGAAAGGCCTCGGCGGCTTCGGCGTGGCGGCCGAGCGCGTGCAGCGCGTTGCCGAGGTTGTTGTGCGACGAGGCGTCGCCGGGCTGCAGGCGCACCGCATGGCCGAACGCATACATCGCGTCCTCGTGGCGGCCGGTCGCCGCGTAGGCGTTGCCGAGGTTGTAGTGCGCGAGCGGGAAGGTGGGCGCGAGCGTGAGCGCATTGCGAAAGCGCTCGATCGCCCCATCGAGCTGGCCGAGCGCCTTCAGCGCGTTGCCTAGGTTCAGCTGGAGCGCGGCGTCGTCGGGCCGCAGCTCGACCGCCCGGCGCACGAGGTCCGCGGCTTCGGCGTGCTGGCCCTGCTGGTGCCGCAGCACGCCGAGCATGTGCAGCGCATCGACGTGCACGGGATCGGTGGCGAGCGTCGCGCGGTAGCCGCGCTCGGCGTCGTCCAGCCGGCCGTCGCGATGTGCGGCGTACGCGCGGACAAAAACCTGTTCCATAACCGAAAGGCAAATACTTGGGAGAAGCGAAGGCGGCATTTTCCCATACTCGGGCGGGCGCACCCCGAACCTGACGGGCGTGGCCTTCGCGTAGGGCTTGACCTGTTGCTGTGCTGCAACTAACATATGAACACCTGTTCATATGTGTGTGTCATTATCATGTCGCCCAATTCCGAGGACGAGCGCGTAGTACCGCTCGCCGACCTGTTCCGCCTGCTGGGCGATCCCACGCGCCTGCGTATCGTGCTGGCCTGCGTGCAGGGCCGTCGCGCCGTGGGCGCGATAGCCGATGCGCTTGGACTCTCACCGTCGCTCGTGAGCCATCATCTGCGTCTGTTGCGCGCCGCGCGCGTCGTGCGTGCGGAACGGGAGGGCAAACAGGTGTTTTATGCGGCCGCGGACGCGCATATCAGCGCAATGCTCGCGGGCATGCTGGAGCATGTGGCCGAGCCTGTGTCCACGTGGCAGGAGCTTCCATGAAGAACGTCAATTCCGGGCGCGCAGGCGAGGGCGCCGCGCCGCTCCATGCGCACGGAGCACATGGGCATGACCACGACCATGGCGACGCTCACGGCCATACGCATGGCGACGAGCACGGACACGAGCATGAGCATGAGCACCGCGACGACCACGGGCACGGCGCGCATGGCCACCACCATCACCACCACCACGCACCGGCCTCGGGCCATGGCCGCGCGTTCGCGCTCGCTGTCGCGCTGAACATCGTCATCGTGGTCGCGCAGGCGGTCTATGGCGTGATCGCGCATTCCACGGCGCTGCTCGCCGACGCCGGCCACAATCTCTCCGACGTCCTCGGCCTGTTGCTCGCCTGGGGCGCCGCGTGGCTGGCCACGCACCGGCCCTCGGGGCGCTACACCTTCGGCTTCGGCAGTTCGTCGATCCTCGCCTCGCTCGCGAACGCGGCGCTGCTGCTGGTCGCCTGCGGCGCCATTCTTGCCGAGGCGATCGGGCGTCTGATCCATCCCGCGCCCGTGGCGGGCCTCGCCGTGTTCATCGTCGCCACGCTCGGCATGGCGGTCAATGGCTTCTCCGCGTGGCTCTTCATGCGCGGCCAGAAGGACGATCTCAACATCCGCGGCGCCTTCCTGCACATGGCCGCCGACGCCGCCGTTTCGGGCGCGGTCGCCGTGAGCGGCCTCGTGATCCTCGCGACGGGCTGGAGCTGGATCGATCCGGTGATGAGCATCGTCGTCGTGCTCGTGATCGTGCGCGGCACGTGGGGGCTGTTGCGCGAGTCGGTGCGGCTGGCGCTCGCCGCGGTGCCCGAAGGCGTCGATATCGAGCGCATCCGCGTTTTTCTTGCGCAGCAGCAAGGCGTGACCGACGTGCACGACCTCCACATCTGGGCGCTCTCGACCACGGGCAATGCGCTTTCGGCACATCTCGTGATGCCGGCGGGCCATCCCGGCGACGCCGCGCTCGACGCCATCGTGAGCGCGCTCGGCGTGCGCTTTCGCATGACGCACGTGACGCTGCAGGTGGATCTGGGCACGAGCGCGCATCGCTGCGCGCTCGATGGTGCGCCGCAAATGCATCCTTGAGCGCGCGCTCGCGCGCCTGCGCGCACGCTGCATCCTGGCGTTCGGCGTGGTGAGGAGCGGGCGTACACTACGACTCATGTCGATCGCATGGAGGTCTGCATGACCGTGGCTCCTTCCCAGCCGTCCGTGCTCATCGTTGGCGCGGGACCGACCGGTCTCGCCGCCGCCCTGAGTCTTGCCCGTGCGCGCATTCCGGTCCGCCTGATCGATCGCGCGCGAGAGCCCGGACGTCACACACGTGCTATCGGCATTCAGGCGCGCACACTCGAACTCTTCGAGCAGCATCGCATTGTCGCGCCCTTTCTCGAGCACGGTCATCGCGCGCACGTCGCCAATCTCTATTCGAATGGCCAGCGCCGCGCGCGCCTCGATTTCGATCCCCTGTTCACACGCTATCCGTACCTGCTGTTCATCGATCAGACGGAGACTGAGCGCATTCTCGCCGCCCAGCTCGCGACGCTCGGCGTGGAAGTCGAGCGCGGCGTCGAACTGGTCGAATTCAATCAGGGCTCCGCGGGCGTGAGCGCGGACCTGCGTCTTGCCAATGGACGCACCGAAGCCTTGCGCTGCACCTGGCTGATTGCCGCCGACGGCGCGCACAGCACGGTGCGCCACCACCTGGGCATGCAGTTCGATGGCGAGTCGCTCGAGCAGTCGTTCCTGCTTGCCGACGTTGCCGCGACCACGCCCTGGCCCGAGGACGAGTTCCACGTGTTCGCCTCGGGCGATGGGCTTGCCGCGATATTCCCGTACGGACACGGCCGGTATCGCCTGATCGCCGATCACAAGGCGATGCTGCCCGCCGCGCCCGAGGGCACGCGGCCCGTGCCGACCCTCGAGGAATGCCGCTCGATCGTCGAGCGGCGCATGCATCATCCCGTATCGGTCGCCGACATGAGCTGGGCCTCGTACTTCCACGTGAACAGCCGCATCGTGCGCTTCCTGCGCATGGACCGCGTCTTCCTCGCGGGCGATGCCGCGCACGTGCATAGCCCCGCAGGCGCACAGGGCATGAACACGGGCATCCAGGAGGCGTTCAATCTGGGCTGGAAGCTCGCGCGCGCGCTGGGCGGCGCGCCCGATCGGCTGCTCGATACCTATCACGCCGAACGTTATCCAATCGAGCGCATTGTGTTGCGGCAGACGAGCTTCATGACACAGCTCGTCGAAGCCGATCACGGGCCGCTGAAGCTGTTGCGCGAGCGCGTGATGCCGGCGCTCGTCGCGCTTGGACCGCTGCGCGATGCGGCGCGCGAGGCGCTGAGCGAGCTCTCGATCCAGTATCGGCGCAGCCCGCTTACGCTCGAGCGCGTGCTCGACGGCGGACCGCGCGCAGGTGAGCGCGCGCCCGACGCATTGGTGCGCGTGGTCGATGGACCGCTCGGCAAGGCGCCGGAAAAAGGCCGCATCTTCGATCTGCACGACCCGGCGAGTTTCTCGCTGTTCCTGCTGGTGGACGGTGAAGCCGTGCGCGCGGCGGATGCCGCGGAGCATGCGGAGCCGGGAAGTGCAGCGAGTGCCGCGAGCACGCCCGGCGTGGCGAACGGAGCAGGCACGGCTGGGGCGAGTGGCGCGGCCGACGCCGCGAGCGGCCTGGCAGTGCTCAAGCCGTTCGCCGAAGCCGTCGAACGGGTCTTGCCGCAGGCGGTGCGCGTCTGGTGGGTGGCGGATCTACCGGGCGCGGAGGCGCCATTGGCGGGAGAGGGCGCGCCGTCGCTCGGCGACGCCTACGGGCGCACGCGGCCCGCGTTCTATCTCGTGAGACCCGACGGCTACATCTGCGCACGCGGCCGCACAGGATCGGACCTGCACGGCCTGCTGCGCCATTGCGAGCTGTGGTTCGCGCCTGCGCCCGCTCCGCGGCCGGCAGCGCAATAGTCGAGTGCCGGCCGAGGCGAGGCAGCGCTCTTGCGAGGCCGCGCGAGAGCACGCGGTGCGCGTGCGTCGCGTGACCTCCCGCGGCGAAACGCTCAAGCCGTAGCTGCGGGCGCGAGCGAGTCGCGATACTTCGTGAGCGCGGCGACCACGATCTCGGTAAAGCCCGCTTCCTGCGCGTCGGCATCGGCCGCCGTGCCATCGAGCGCGGCAAGCAGCGTGCGGCGCATGCGCGGCTCCCAGAACTTGCGGATGTGCTCGGCGATGCCCGTGAGCGCTTCCTCGCGATCGGGCAACGAGTCGAAGAACATGCCGATCTGGTTCGCCATCTCGATCAGGTGATCTGCTTTCATCGCGTTATTTCCCTGCTCATTTTCCTGAAGTCGTGACCGATTCGCGCTGGCTGAGCAATTCGAGCTGCGTCGAGTTGAAGCGCGAGTACTCGCGCTGCCACTCCGACGGCTGCTGCACGTGGCTCACCTGTACGGCGGTCACCTTGTACTCGGGGCAGTTGGTGGCCCAGTCCGAGGCGTCCGTGGTGATCACGTTCGCACCCGATTCGGGGAAGTGGAACGTCGTGTAGACCACGCCCGGCTGCATGCGCGTGCTGACCTTCGCGCGCAGCACCGTGTGCCCCGCGCGCGATTCGATGCCCACCCAGTCGCCTTCGCGGATGCCGCGGTCCTCCGCATCGACCGGGTGAATCTCCAGCCGGTCCTCCTCGTGCCAGCGCGAGTTCTCGGTGCGGCGCGTCTGTGCGCCCACGTTGTACTGCGAGAGGATGCGGCCCGTCGTGAGCAGCAGCGGGAAGCGCCGCGTGACCTTTTCCAGCGAGGCGATGAACTTCGTGATCACGAACTTGCCCTTGCCGCGCACGAACTCATCAATATGCATGATCGGCGTGCCTTCCGGCGCCTCTTCGTTGCAGGGCCACTGGATGCTGCCCATCTCGTCGAGCTTCTTGTACGAGACGCCGTGGAAAGTGGGCGTGAGACACGCGATCTCGTCCATGATCTGTGACGGATGCGTGTAGTTCATCTCATAGCCGAGCGCGCGCGAGAGCAGGATCGTCGCTTCCCAGTCGGCGTAGCCGGCGATCGGCGGCATCACCTTGCGTACGCGCGAGATGCGGCGCTCGGCGTTGGTGAAAGTGCCGTCCTTCTCGAGGAACGACGAGCCCGGCAGCAGCACGTGCGCGTATTTCGCCGTCTCGTTCAGGAAGATGTCCTGCACGACGATGCATTCCATCGCTGAAAGCGCCGCCGCCACGTGCTGGGTGTTCGGGTCCGACTGGACGATGTCCTCGCCCTGGCAGTAGAGGCCCATGAAGGTGCCGTCCATCGCCGCGTCGAACATGTTCGGAATGCGCAGGCCCGGCTCGCTATGCAGCGCGACGTTCCAGGCGCTCTCGAACTCGCTGCGCACGGTTGCGTCGCCCACGTGGCGGTAGCCCGGCAGCTCGTGCGGGAACGAGCCCATGTCGCACGAGCCCTGCACGTTGTTCTGGCCGCGCAGCGGATTCACGCCCACGCCTTCGCGGCCGATGTTGCCCGTCGCCATCGCGAGATTGGCGATGCCCATCACCATGGTCGAGCCCTGCGCGTGTTCCGTTACGCCGAGGCCGTAGTAGATCGCCGAGTTGCCTTGCTGCGCGTAAAGACGCGCGGCGGCGCGCACTTGCTCCGCCGGCACGCCCGTCACTTCGGCCATGGCCTCGGGCGAGTTCTCGGGCAGCGCCACGAAATCGCGCCATTGCTCGAACGCACGCGTCTCGCAGCGCTCGGCCACGAACGCCTCGTTCACGAGACCTTCGGTGACGATCACGTGCGCGAGCGAGTTGACCATCGCGACGTTGGTGCCAGGGCGCAGTTGCAGGTGATGCTCGGCCTTCACGTGCGCGGTGTCGACGATGTCGATGCGGCGCGGATCGACGACGATCAGCTTCGCGCCCTCGCGCACGCGGCGCTTCAGTCGCGAGCCGAACACGGGGTGGCCGTCGGTGGGGTTCGCACCGATCACCATGATCACATCGGAGTGATCGACCGAGGCGAAGGTCTGCGTGCCCGCCGATTCGCCGAGCGTGGTCTTCAGGCCATAGCCCGTGGGCGAGTGGCACACGCGCGCGCAGGTGTCGACGTTGTTGTTGCCGAACGCGGCGCGCACGAGCTTTTGCACGAGATACGTCTCTTCGTTCGTGCAGCGCGAGGACGTGATGCCGCCGATCGAGTCGCGGCCGTACTTGTCCTGGATGCGGCGGAACTCGCTCGCCGCGTATTTGATCGCTTCGTCCCAGCTCACTTCGCGCCACGGATCGGTGATCTTCGCGCGGATCATCGGCTTCTTGATGCGGTCCTTGTGCGTGGCGTAACCCCACGCGAAGCGGCCCTTCACGCAGGCGTGGCCTTCGTTCGCCTGGCCGTTCTTGTGCGGCACCATGCGCACGACCTCGTTGCCCTTCATCTCGGCTTTGAGCGAGCAGCCCACGCCGCAATACGCGCAGGTCGTCACGACCGAATGCTCGGCCTGGCCCAGCATCACGACGCTCTTTTCCTGCAGCGTCGCGGTCGGGCAGGCGGCCACGCACGCGCCGCACGAAACGCACTCCGATTCCATGAACGGCTCGCTCGCACCCGCTGCGACGCGCGACTCGAAGCCACGCCCGGCGATGGTCAGCGCGAAGGTGCCCTGGGTTTCCTCGCATGCGCGCACGCAGCGGTTGCAGACGATGCACTTCGACGGATCGTAGGTGAAGTACGGATTCGACTCGTCCTTCTTGTCCTTGAGGTGGTTCGCGCCGTCGAAGCCGTAGCGCACCTCGCGCAGGCCCGTCACGCCCGCCATGTCCTGCAGCTCGCAGTCGCCGTTGGCGGGGCAGGTGAGACAGTCGAGCGGGTGATCGGAGATGTAGAGCTCCATCACGTTGCGGCGCAGCTTTTGCAACGGGTTGCTTTGCGTGCGCACCTTCATGCCGGCCTCGACGGGCGTCGTGCACGAAGCGGGATAGCCGCGGCGGCCTTCGATCTCGACAAGGCACAGCCGGCACGAGCCGAACGGTTCGAGCGAGTCGGTGGCGCAGAGCTTGGGCACGTTGATGCCCGCTTCGACCGCGGCGCGCATGACGGAGGTGCCAGCGGGCACCGTCACGGCCTGGCCGTCAATCTCGAGCGTGACGTCCACATCGGCATGGCGCAGCGGCGTGCCGAAGTCGGTGTCGTCGAAAGGCGAGCGTTGCTTTATTGCTGCCGATTTACAGGCGCAATTGCCGGAGCCGCAACCGCCGGCTTGAGGCATGAGCGAGTCGGACATGGTGGAGGCTCCTCGTTCAGGCGGCCGCCGCGTCGGCGGCTGGCTGGACAGGTTCAAGACCGAAATCTTCGGGGAAATAGTTCAGTGCGGAGATCACCGGATAGGGCGTCATGCCGCCCATCGCGCAGAGCGACCCGGACACCATCGTGTCGCACAGATCGCGCAGCAGCGTGACCTGCTTCTCCGAGGTGTCGCCCTTGCGGATCTTCGCGATGACCTCGACGCCGCGCGTCGAGCCGATGCGGCACGGCGTGCACTTGCCGCACGATTCGAGCGCGCAGAACTCCATCGCATATTGGGCGAGACCGGCGAGGTCGGCGGTGTCGTCATGCACGACGAGGCCGCCGTGACCCACCACCGCGCCCACTGCGGCATACGCTTCGTAGTCCATCGGAATGTCCCACTGGCTCTCGGGCAGATAGGTGCCGAGCGGGCCGCCCACCTGCACGGCGCGCGCGGGGCGGCCGCTGGCGGTGCCGCCGCCGTAGTCGAACATCAGCTCGCGCAGCGTCACGCCGAACGCGATTTCCACGAGCCCGCCGCGCGCGATGTTGCCGGCGAGCTGGAACGGCAGGGTGCCGCGCGAGCGACCCATGCCGAAGTCCTTGTAGTACGCCGCGCCCTTCGCGAAGATGATCGGCACGGTGGCGAGCGTGATGACGTTGTTGATGACCGTCGGCTTGCCGTAGAGGCCGGCGAGCGCGGGCAGCGGCGGCTTCGCGCGCACGATGCCGCGCTTGCCTTCGAGCGATTCGAGCAGCGCCGTTTCTTCGCCGCACACATAGGCGCCTGCGCCCTTGGCCACGAACAGGTCGAAGCGCTTGCCGCTGCCGAGCACGTCGTCGCCGAGCCAGCCCTTGGCGCGCGCGCGACGGATGGCTTCCTCGAGCGCGGCGATCGAATGCGGATACTCGCTGCGCACGTAGATGTGGCCGACGGTGGCGCCCACCGTGATGCCGGCGATCGTCATGCCTTCGATCAGCACGTAGGGGTCGCTTTCCATCACGAGGCGGTCGGAGAAGGTGCCCGAGTCGCCTTCGTCTGCATTGCAGACGATGTACTTCTGATCCGCCTGGGCCTGGGCGACAGTGCGCCACTTGATGCCGGCGGGGAAGGCCGCGCCGCCGCGTCCGCGCAGGCCCGATTCGATCAGCGCTTCGCAGGCTTGGGTGCCGGTCATCGCGAGCGCATTGCGCAGGCCTTCGAGGCCGCCATGCGCGACGTAATCGTCGGTCGAGAGCGGGTCCGTGATGCCGATGCGCGCGAACGTGAGGCGCTGCTGCTTGAGCAGATACGGAATCTGCTCGACGAGGCCGACCGAGCGCGCATGCTGCGCGCCTTGCAGGAAGCCCGCGTCGAAGAGACTCGCCACGTCGGCTTCTTCGACGTTCGCATAGCCGACGCGCCCATCGGGCGTTTCGACTTCGACGAGCGGTTCGAGATACAGCAGGCCGCGCGAGCCGTTGCGCACGAGCTCGATGGCCATGCCGCGCGCGGCGGCTTCGCGCTCGATGGCGGCGGCGATGTCATCGGCGCCGAGCGCGAGTGCCGAAGAATCGCGAGGAACATAAATGCGCGTCATACGGCCTCCTCGGTACGGGCGACGGCGGCCACCGCTTTTGCCAGCAACGCGTCGAACTTTTGCGGGGTCACGCGCGCATGCAGCGTGCCGTTGATCATCATGGCGGGCGAGAGCGCGCACTGGCCGAGGCAATAAACCGACTCCAGCTCGACTTCGCCTGCGTGGTCGTGCACGTGCTCGCTCGCGTGGCCGTGCTGCTTGAAGCGGCAGCCGGTGTGCGCTTCGGCGTGCTGCGCGAGGGCTTCGCTGCCCATGCTGCGGCACGCCTCGGCACGGCACAGCTGCACGACGACGGGCGCCGGCGGCGCGGTACGGAAGTGATGGTAGTAAGTGATGACGCCGTGCACTTCGGCGCGCGAGAGGTTCAGCGCCTTCGAGAGCGGGGCGACCGCGGCGGGCGGCACGAAGCCGGCTTCGTCCTGGATCGCGTGCAGGATCGCGAGCAGCGTGCGGCCCGGCTGGGCATGGCGCCGTACGAGGTCGTCCGGCGCGCTGGTGGTTGTCTCGTCCACTGTAGAGCTCCTGCGGAGGCATATATGCGCTTGCTATTCATAAAGTGCGCATCTATGCTGGGGTTGTTTTCTTGTATGCCCGAACAATAGGCCCGTAGAAAAGCCGATGCAATAGGAGGCGAGATTTCATAATGATCAAGGTCGAGTGCCAGGCGCAACTGGTCGTGCGCGATGCGCAAGGCCGCGAGGCAAGCCTGACGGACGTCGTGCCGCTGCTCGCGCTCGTCGCTGAAGAAGGCAGCATCGCGCAGGCCGCGCAGCGTAAGGGTTTGTCCTATCGTCATGCATGGGGCCTGTTGCGCGATCTGGAGGAGCGCCTGGGCGGCGCACTGATCGCCAAGGCGCGTGGGCGCGGCTCCGTGCTCTCTGAGCTGGGCGAGGCGGTGCTGCGCTCGCAGCGTCTGTGCGGGGAGCGCCTGACCGGCAACCTCCAGGCGCTCGCGAGCGAAGTGGCGAGCGACCTCAACCGCTGGCTTGCGCCCGACAGACAGGACCTGCGCATCCACGCCTCGCACGGTTACGCGGTGGCGGCGCTGGTCACCGCGCTCGTGGCCGACCAGGTGCCGGTGGAGATCAAGTACCGCGACAGCGCCGACGCCATCACGGCGCTCGCGCGCGGCGAATGCGATCTGGCGGGCTTCCATCTGCCGCGCAGCGACTTTCGCGAAGCCTGCGCCGATGCCTACCGCAACTGGCTCGATCCGCAGCGCCACGTGCTGATCCACCTCACGCGCCGCAAGCAGGGCCTGTTCGTCGGGCGTGGCAACCCGCGCGGGATCGCCGGCCTCGCTGACCTCTCACGCGCCGACATCCGCTTCGTGAACCGGCAGCCGGGCTCGGGCACGCGCCTCCTGATCGACTTGCTGCTCACACGCGTGGGCGTCGATCCGGAGCGGGTGAACGGCTACGCCTCGTCGGAGCTCACGCATTCGGCGATCGCGGCATTCGTCGCGAGCGGGATGGCCGACGTGGGCTTTGGCGTGGAGCCGGCGGCGCATCACTTTGGCCTCGATTTCATCCCGATCGCCGACGAGGACTACTTTTTCGCCTGCGAGCGCGCACAACTGGAGCGCGAGCCTCTGGCGAGCGTGCTCCAACTGCTGCGCGGCGCGCCGTTCCGCGAGTCGGTGGCGCAACTGGAGGGCTACGATCCCGGCGAATGCGGCGCCATCGTGCCGCTCGGGGTGGGCTGGTCCGGCCAGGCGCGGGCGCGCTGACTGGCAGGTCTTTGTAATACGAAGCAATATGGCGGTCGGTTGGCGCTGCAGAGTGCGCCACTTTTTGTGATACTTTGGGCCGGTACTGGCTCCACTGTTTTGGATGCGCGTCATTCGCGCCGATCGACCATGAAATTTTTGCTTAATGTTTGTACAGCTGCCGCAGCCGCGGCTGCGCTCTTTGCAACCGTCGACATCGCTTTCGCGCAGAATTCGCCGGGCGTGCCGGGCGGCATCCTCACCGACGAATTCAAGATCAACGAGCATCCGCAAATGCCGTTCGCGGCATCGGCGCCTTCGAACAAGTATCAGAGCGGCAAGCCGTCGTCGATGCGCAAGAAGGGCGATCTGGGTGACCCGAACGGCTGTAATCTGCAGTGCCCGCAGGATAATTGATCTTCGGGATGGCTGGCGGCGCGAGAGCGCCGCATTGGTGCCTGATGCTGCAATTGACGCGCGATTAAATCCGGGCGTTAAAAAAAGAAAACTCGCGAAGCTTTTGGGCTGTCGCGAGTTTTTACTTTCTTTCAAAAAAATCTGGTGGAGCCGGCGGGAATCGAACCCGCGTCCAGAAGCAGTCCATAACCAGTTCTACATGCGTAGTTCTGTCATTTAATTTAACCGCAGCGACGCGGACGAACACGCTGCGCTACGGCGATTCACTAGATTTTCGACTCTGGCGTCGTGACGCCGACAGAGCTTAACTGACGTATATGACCTCTGGCGGTATTGCTACCGGTCTTGCGACACTAGCCCGTCAGTGAGCCAGGCAGAGGACGGCGGCCCTTAGGCTGCCAGTGCGAACGTTTCGTCGTTTGCAGTTACGTTTTTCCCATTGATTAACGAGGTGACGGGTCCTCGGCATGCCCTGATTACTTCATAACCCCTGTCGAAACCAGGTCGGCCCCGGGGAGAACACCAATTATCCCATAGTTCCGCCGATGAGGCTAACCGCGCCCGAATCAAGGGCGCGTACGTCAATACTCACGCGCGGCGAGGGCCCTGGCGTCAGGCGCGCCGGCCCACCCGCTGGAGCAGGGCGAGCAGCGATCCGGCGGCATCGGCCACGTAGTCGGCATTCCACTGTGACGGCGGTTCCACGTTGCCGCAGTAGCCATAGGCCGCGGCGATCGTCGCCATGCCGGCCGCGTGGCCAGCCTGCACGTCGCGCAGGTCGTCGCCCACGTAGACCACGCGCTGCGCCTCGATGCCGAGCGCCTGCGCCGCGTGCAGCAGCGGGGCGGGATGGGGCTTCGAGTAGGGTGTGGTGTCGCCGCTCACGACACAGGCCGCGCGCGTGTCCAGATGCATGAGCTTCACGAGCGGATCGGTCAGCCGCGCGACCTTGTTGGTGACGATGCCCCAGCGCACGCCGCGTGCGTCGAGGTCGTCGAGCACCGCGTCGATGCCCGGGAAGAGGGCCGTCTCCACGCGCAGGTTGGCCGCGTAGTTGGCGAGGAACTCTTCGCGCATGGCGGCGAACTCGCGGTCGTCGGGCCCGACGCCGAATGCGCCCCCGATCAGGCCGCGCGCGCCCGCCGAGGCGAGTGGGCGCAGCTTCTCGTAGGGCGCGGGCGCGAGGCCGCGCGCGTGACGCATCTGGTTGACCGCGGCGGCGAGGTCGGGCGCCGTGTCGGCGAGCGTGCCGTCGAAGTCGAACAGCACGGCGTCGAATGCTTCGAGCGCCGCGCTCGGGCCCCTTAGAGGCGTAGTTTCAAGCTGGGTCTGAGTCATATCGGAGGAGGCGCGCGAGTGGCTTCAGGCGTCGCGCCGGCAGGCAATCATATAGTTGACGCTGGAGTCGTTCGACAGTGCGAAGCGGCGCGTGAGCGGGTTATAGGTGATGCCCTTGATTTCGGCCGGACGCAGGCCGGCTTCGCGAGCGAAACCCGCGAGCTCGGAAGGGCGGATGAAGCGCGCGTAATCGTGCGTGCCCTTGGGCAGCATCTGCGCGATGTATTCCGCGCCGATCACGGCAAGCAGGTACGACTTCACGTTGCGGTTCAGCGTGGAGAAGAACACCCAGCCGCCCGGCTTCACGAGCGTTGCGCAGGCCTTGACCACGCTCAGCGGCTCCGGCACGTGCTCGAGCATTTCCATGCAGGTGACCACGTCGAACGAAGCGGGCTCGCGCGCCGCGATGGCTTCGGCCGCGATCTCCTCGTATTCCACCGTGATCCCGCTTTCCAGGCTGTGCAGGTCCGCGACGCCCAGCGCTTCGCTGGAGAGGTCGATGCCTTTGACGTTCGCGCCGAGGCCCGCCATCGATTCGGACAGGATGCCGCCGCCGCAGCCAATATCGAGCACGCGCTTCGCGCTCAGATGCGCATGGCTATCGATCCAGCCGAGGCGAATGGGGTTCAGTTCATGCAGCGGCTTGAATTCCGCGTTCGGGTCCCACCAGCGATGAGCGAGATCGCTGAATTTCTGCAGCTCGTGGGGATCGGCGTTGGTCATGTCGAAGAGGCCTCTGGCGCGGCAGGGCCGGTGAGAATAAGTAAGCCCCGAGTATATAGGCGGGGGCCTGCGGCGGCAAAATGGGTGGCGATGCCATCGCCCTTAATGCCGGGAAGTTGGCGGCAGGTTCGGCGGCAGATAGACGCAATTGTCTGCGTGATACGAAGCAAGCGCGAAATAAGCGGGGCGATGTGCGAATAAAAAAAGCCCCGCCGAAGCGGGGCTTTGAGACTTGCTGTCGCAGCTCGCAGATTACTGTTGCGGTTGCGCGTCGGTCTTCTGCGTGCCAACAACTTCGACTTCCACGCGACGATCCGGTGCGAGGCAGGCGATGAGTTGCTTGTGGTTCTTCTGGTTGCAGCCCGTCGTAACCGGGTTGCGCTTGCCCTTGCCTTCCGTGTACACGCGGTCGGCCGGGACGCCCTTGCTGACCAGGTACGACTTGACGGCTTGCGCACGGCGCAGCGACAGACGGTCGTTGTAAGCGTTCGAGCCGATGCGGTCGGTGTAGCCCGTTGCAACGACGACTTCGAGGTTCAGTGCCTGGATCTTGCTTGCCAGATCGTCCAGCTTTTCCTTGCCAGCCGGCTTCAGGATAGCCTTGTCGAAGTCGAACAGAGCGTCAGCCTGATACGTGATCTTCTGGCTCGTGATGGCCGGCGGCGGCGGAGCGACCGGCGGCTGCGGTGCCTGGGCGACCAGGGCGCCATCGCACTTTGCGTTGGCGGTGGCCGGCGTCCAGAAAGCATCGCGCCAGCAAAGCTCGTTCGTGCCGTTCATCCACACGTATTCGCCGGTACCATTCACCCAGTTGTCATTGACGGCTTGTCGCGACGCCGGCACCGACTGTGCCTGAGCGGATGCAGCCACAACTGCGGTAGCTGCAATGAACGCGAGCTTTGAAAGTTTATTCATATTTCTCCTCTCGAAATTGAGATTACCGCAGGTTTACTGCGAGCCATATGACGAAGACTAGTCATACATTGCTCGAAGTATAACATTGGCGAGTTGTGAGACACGTCTTGTGTAGACTTCGAGCGGTGTCTAACTTTGTGCGTTGGCATTTTGCCATATCGTTCCCGTCCGACGATAAAAAAAATCCGCCCCTTTCATTGACGCTCGCCGAATGTGGTACACCCGCAACAAAAAGTTCCCACTCGATCTCCTGGTAGTGTGCCTGGTTGATCGAGGAGTGCAAGGAGACTTTTAGCGGGAGCTGCGCCGCGTCACCCGAACGGTGTCCGGACCTCGTTGGCGCACGATATTTGCCGGCGCGTGCGGATCCCTTCGAAGCGCTTTGCGCCGTTTTGAGCCGCTCGGGCTCGCCCCACTAATAGGTATACGCACGCGGCCTCCTGGAGGCGGGCAGGGGCCCCGCGCATGATAGAATCATAAGATTGCGCTGCGTCTGCGGCGTCCATGCGACAGCAGGGCGCGTTGCGCGGCTGGTCCGGCTTGCAGGCTAGCCGGACCAGCCGCGCAACGCGCCCGACAACGACATCGATAATGGATCAATTCGCCAAAGAGACTCTGCCTATCTCCCTCGAGGAGGAAATGCGCCGCTCGTATCTCGATTACGCGATGAGCGTGATCGTCGGGCGGGCGCTTCCGGATGTGCGTGACGGCTTGAAGCCCGTGCATCGGCGCGTGCTGTACGCGATGCACGAGTTGAACAACGACTGGAACCGCGCTTACAAGAAGTCGGCGCGTATCGTCGGCGACGTGATCGGTAAATACCACCCGCACGGCGACACGGCTGTATACGACACCATCGTCCGGATGGCGCAGGACTTCTCGCTGCGCTACATGCTGGTCGACGGCCAGGGCAATTTCGGCTCGATCGACGGCGACAACGCCGCGGCCATGCGTTACACCGAAATCCGCATGGCGAAGATCGGCCACGAGCTGCTCGCCGACATCGACAAGGAAACCGTCGACTTCGGGCCGAACTACGACGGCAGCGAAAGCGAGCCGCAGATCCTGCCCGCGCGCATCCCGAACCTGCTCATCAACGGTTCGTCGGGCATCGCGGTCGGCATGGCCACGAATATTCCGCCGCACAATCTCAACGAAGTGGTCGATGCTTGTCAGCACCTGCTGAAGAATCCGCAAGCCACCATCGATGAATTGATCGAAATCATCCCGGCGCCGGATTTCCCGACCGCCGGCATCATCTATGGCGTCGCCGGCGTGCGCGACGGCTATCGCACCGGGCGCGGGCGCGTCGTGATGCGCGCGGCCACGCACTTCGAGGAGATCGATCGCGGCCAGCGCATGGCGATCATCGTCGACGAGCTGCCGTATCAGGTGAACAAGCGTTCGCTGCTGGAGCGCATCGCCGAGCTCGTCAACGAAAAGAAGCTTGAAGGCATTTCTGACATTCGTGACGAGTCCGACAAGAGCGGCATGCGTGTCGTGATCGAGCTCAAGCGCGGCGAAGTGCCCGAGGTCATCCTCAACAATCTGTATAAGGCGACGCAGCTGCAGGACACGTTCGGCATGAACATGGTCGCGCTGGTGGACAACCAGCCGAAGCTGCTGAACCTGAAGGAAATGCTCGAGCATTTCCTGTCGCACCGCCGCGAAGTGCTCACGCGGCGCACGGTATACGAACTGCGCAAGGCGCGCGAACGCGGCCACGTGCTCGAAGGCCTCGCGGTCGCGCTCGCGAACATCGACGACTTCATCGCCATCATCAAGGCCGCGCCTACGCCGCCGATCGCGAAGCAGGAGTTGATGAACCGTCCTTGGGATTCGTCGCTCGTGCGCGAGATGCTCACGCGCGCGGAGCAGGAGAACGCCTCCGCCGGCGGCCGCGAAGCGTATCGTCCGGAAGGTCTGAACCCGCAATACGGCATGCAGGCAGACGGCCTCTACCGTCTGTCCGATACGCAGGCGCAGGAAATCCTGCAAATGCGTCTGCAGCGCCTGACGGGTCTGGAGCAGGACAAGATCATTGGCGAGTACCGCGAAGTCATGGCGCAAATCGCCGACCTGCTCGACATCCTTGCGCGCCCCGAGCGCGTAACGACCATGATCTCCGACGAACTCACCTCGATCAAGAGCGAATTCGGCGATGCCCGCCGCTCGAAGATCGAGATGAACGCGACCGAGCTGAACACCGAAGACCTGATCACGCCGCAGGACATGGTGGTGACCATGTCGCACGCGGGTTACGTGAAATCGCAGCCGTTGTCCGAATATCGCGCCCAGAAGCGCGGAGGTCGCGGCAAGCAGGCGACCTCGATGAAGGACGACGACTGGATCGATACGCTCTTCATCGCCAACACGCACGACCATATCCTCTGCTTCTCGAACCGCGGCCGCGTGTACTGGGTGAAGGTCTATGAAGTGCCGCAGGGCTCGCGCAACTCGCGCGGCCGTCCGATCGTCAACATGTTCCCGCTCCAGGACGGCGAGAAGATCACCGTCGTGCTGCCGGTGAAGGAGTTCTCGGCGGACAAGTTCGTGTTTATGGCGACAGCCCTCGGTACGGTCAAGAAGACGCCGCTCGAAGCATTCAGCCGCCCGTTGCGCAAGGGTATTATTGCGGTCGGCCTCGACGACGGCGACTATCTGATCGGCGCGGCCATCACGGACGGCGAGCATGACGTGATGCTGTTCTCGGACGCGGGCAAGGCGGTGCGCTTCGACGAAAACGACGTGCGCCCGATGGGCCGCGAAGCGCGCGGCGTGCGTGGCATGCAGCTCGAAGACAGCCAGCAGGTCATCGCGCTCCTCGTGGCCGGCGACGAGCAGCAGTCGGTGCTCACCGCAACGGAGAACGGCTATGGCAAGCGCACGCCGATCACCGAGTACACGCGCCACGGCCGCGGCACGAAGGGCATGATCGCGATCCAGACCTCGGAGCGTAACGGCAAGGTGGTGGCGGCAACGCTCGTCGACTCCGAAGCCCAGATCATGTTGATCACGACCACGGGTGTGCTGATCCGCACGCGTGTCTCGGAGATCCGCGAAATGGGCCGTGCAACGCAAGGTGTTACACTCATCAGCCTCGACGAAGGCACGAAGCTTTCGGGTCTGCAGCAGGTCGCGGAGGCCGATGCCGAAGGCGATATCGCCGAAGGCGAGGGTGAAAGCGAGGAGTAATCTTCGCGCAGGTTGATGTGGCCCGGCGGCCCGCGTGAGCGGGCCGCTTCGTGTCAGGAATGCCGTGGGCAATACGAGTGGCCAACGGTGCTGAATGGTGCCGGGCGGATCGCTGGATCGGGCGGCGGGCGTGCAGGACGCACCCCGGAGCGCCCCACGGTTCGCGCGGCAGGCAGTTCGATTATTTTCTCAGAGGGAGTAATGATGCAAAAACGATTCAAGCAGGTAATGTTGCTGGCCGCTCTCGTGCCGACGTTCGCAATGGCTCAGGCGCTTCAAAACCAGGCGCCCGCCATGGCGCCGGCCCCGGCTGCTGCCGCAGCACCGATCGATCCGGCCAAGCAAGCCGCGATCAAGGACCTGCTGGACGCGATCGATGCGCAGAAGCTCGTCGGCGCAATCGGCAACAGCGCGCAAATGCAGGCGAAGCAGCTCGTCCCGGCGATCCTGTCGGACGCACTGTCGGAAAACAAGACGATGACGGACAAGCAGAAGCAGGCTTCCGTCCCGACGCTGCAGAAGAACGCCGTGCCGAAGCTGGTTGACTCGGCAGGCCAGGTCTTCACGACCCCCTCTTTCCAGCAAGACGCAATGCAAGCTCAGTACGACGCTTACGCGAAGTACTACAGCACGCAGGAAATCAAGGACCTGACCACGTTCTACCGCAGCCCGACCGGCCGCAAGTTCATCCAGGTTCAAGACCAGGTGGGCCGCGACGTCGTCAATGGCCTGATGCAGAAGTACATGCCGCAGTCGATCAAGGCGACGCGCGACCAGGCCGACAAGGAAGTCGCTTCGGTCAAGCCGACCAAGTAAGCATCGTCCGCGGCACCTCGTTCAGCTCAGTCTTTCGCGCGCCTCGCGGCGCATAAAGGCGGGCCAGATCGGGGTGCATCGCCCGGGAGGCCCGCGTTGGCGGGTTCCCGGCGAGAATGCGATAATGGCCGTTTGTGCGATAAGCACAAGCGGCCATTATCTTTTTCCGGCGCATCCGGCTCGTTGCCGTAGCGCCTGCCTCGGGAATCCCTTTAGATGCGCGTCTTCAACTTCTCCGCCGGACCGGCAGCATTGCCCGAAGAAGTGCTCCGCCAGGCCGCCGACGAAATGCTCGACTGGCACGGCAGCGGCATGGGCGTGATGGAAATGAGCCATCGCGGCCCGGAGTTCATGCAGATCCACAGCGAGGCGCTACTCGATCTGCGCGAGCTGATGCAGGTGCCGGCGAGCCACCAGATCCTGTTCCTGCAGGGCGGCGGCATTGGCGAGAACGCGATCGTTCCGCTGAACCTGTTCGGCACGAAGCCGCGCGCCGACTTCGTGATCACGGGCTCGTGGTCGCAGAAGTCGCAGAAGGAAGCGCTCAAATACGGCGCGGCGCATATCGCCGCGACGGGCCGCACCGAAGCGGGCTTCACGCATTCGCCGGCGCGCAGCGAATGGAAGCTCTCCGACGACCCGGCCTACGTGCACCTGTGCACGAACGAGACGATCGACGGCGTCGAGACTTTCGAGATTCCCGACCTGGGCGACATTCCGCTCGTGGCCGACGCCTCGTCGCACATCCTCTCGCGTCCGATGGACATCGCCAAATACGGCGTGCTCTACGGCGGCGCGCAGAAGAACATCGGCATGGCGGGCGTGACGGTCGTGATCGTGCGCGAAGACCTGCTCGACCGCGCGATGGCACTTTGCCCGTCGGCGTTCGAGTGGAAGACGGTTGCCGCGAACAATTCCATGTACAACACGCCGCCCACCTATGCGATCTATATCGCGGGGCTCGTGTTCAAGTGGCTCAAGCGCCAGGGTGGCCTCACGGCCATCGAGGCGCGCAATATCGAAAAAGCGCAGTTGCTCTACGACACGATCGACGCGAGCAGCTTCTATGTCAACAAGGTGGAGCGCCGCGCGCGCTCGCGGATGAACGTCCCGTTCTTCCTCGCCGACGAGACACGTAACGATGATTTCCTGGCCGGCGCGAAGGCGCGCGGGCTTCTGCAGCTGAAGGGCCACAAGTCCGTCGGCGGCATGCGGGCGTCGATTTACAACGCGGTGCCGCTCGAAGCAGTGCAGGCACTGGTCGAGTACATGAAGGAATTCGAAGCGAAGCACGCCTGACGAGGCCTCACGCCTTCAGTCGAGCGCGCGGCGCGCGTGCCGGCCCGGACGCATCCTGCTTGCCCGGGCCGTGCGCATCTCCTTTCAGATTGCCGGTTTCACGCATGGACGACGAACTCAATACACAACTCAAGCCGCTGCGCGAGCGCATCGACGCCATCGATGCCCAGCTCATCGCGCTCCTGAACCAGCGCGCGGCGGTCGCGCTCGAAGTGGGCGAAGTCAAGAAGCATTTCAACGCGCCCGTGTTTCGCCCGGAGCGCGAGCTTCAGGTAATCGAGCGCCTGCAGAACCTGAGCGCAGGCCCGCTCGGCAACGATCACATCAGCGCGATCTGGCGCGAGATCATGGCCGCGAGCCGCTCGCTCGAAAAGACAATTTCGGTCGCGTTCCTCGGACCGGTCGGCACCTATAGCGAGCAGGCGATGTACGGGTACTTCGGTCAGTCGATCGAGGGCCTCGCCTGTCCGTCCATCGACGAAGTGTTCCGCGCGGTCGAGGCGGGCGCCGCCGAGTTCGGCGTCGTGCCGGTCGAGAATTCGGCCGAAGGCGCGGTGTCGCGCTCGCTCGACCTGTTCCTGCAGACGCAGCTCGTGATCGGTGGCGAAATCGCGCTGCCGATCCAGCACAACCTGATGACGCAAAGCGGCAAGCTCGACGGCGTGACGCGCGTATGCGCGCACCCGCAGGCGCTTGCGCAATGCCAGCGCTGGCTCACGGCCAACGCGCCGCAACTGGAGCGCCACGCCGTCTCGAGCAATGCCGAGGCCGCGCGCCTCGCGTCGCAAGACCCGACGGTCGCGGCCATCGCCGGCGAGAGCGCGGCCACGCACTATGGCCTGCTGATCGCCAATGCGCTGATCCAGGACGACCCGCATAACCGCACGCGCTTCGTGATGATCGGCAAGCAGCCGGCGGGCGTGACGGGTCACGACCAGACTTCGATGATCGTCTCGGTGAAGAACGAGCCGGGCGCGGTCTACAAGCTGCTCGAGCCGCTCGCGCGCCATGGCGTGTCGATGACGCGCTTCGAGTCGCGTCCGGCGCGCGTCGGCACGTGGGAGTACTACTTCTACATCGACTTCGAAGGTCATCGCGACGATCCGGCCGTGGCTGCCGCGCTCGAAGAGTTGGGCAAGAAGGCCGCGTTCCTGAAGATTCTCGGTTCGTATCCGCGCGCGCGCTAAACACGGCGTATTCATTTTCGCCGCCGTTGTTTCGCTTTAACTACGCGCTTTTGCTTCGCGCTTTTCCTTCGCTTTCGCTTTAGCCGCGCGCCTCACGGCCGCGCGGCGGGCGAGGCCAGCAAGTTTCCTGCATGGGGTGAGTCCGTGCTTTGTGCGAACGCTCACCGGGACTGGAGAAACACGCATGACCACGCAATTCGGCCCTTCCTATGTGCGCGCCATCGCACCGTATGTCGCCGGCAAGCCGATTTCCGAAGTCGCCCGCGAGTTCGGCCTCGACGAGGCGCGCATCGTGAAGCTCGCGTCGAACGAGAATCCGCTCGGCGTGCCCGAGTCGGCGCAACGCGCCATCGCCAAGGCGGCAAGCGAGTTGGGCCGCTATCCGGATTCGAACGCATTCGAGTTGAAGGCCGCGCTCGCCGCGCGCTACGACGTGCCGCCCGAGTGGATCACGCTCGGCAACGGCAGCAACGACATCCTCGAAATGGCGGCGCATGCATTCGTCGAGCGCGGCCAGTCGATCGTCTATTCGCAGTATTCGTTCGCGGTCTACGCGCTCGCGACCCAGGGGCTCGGCGCGCGCCATCTCGTGACGCCGGCGGTGAAGTACGGCCACGATCTGGACGCCATGCTCGCCGCGATTGCCGACGACACGCGCCTCGTCTTCGTTGCGAATCCGAACAATCCGACGGGCACGTTCATCGACGGCGCCGCGCTCGAGGCATTCATCGCGAAGGTGCCGAGCCATGTCGCGGTGGTGCTCGACGAGGCCTACACCGAGTACCTCGCGGCGGACAAGCGCTACGACTCGATCGCGTGGGTGCGCCGCTATCCGAATCTGCTCGTCTCGCGCACGTTCTCGAAGGCGTATGGGCTGGCGGGTCTGCGCATCGGCTTCGCGATCGCGCAGCCCGAGCTGACCGATCTGCTCAACCGTCTGCGCCAGCCGTTCAATGTGAACACGCTCGCGCAAGCCGCGGCGATTGCGGCGCTCGGCGACACCGCCTTCCTCGAAAAGAGCGCGGCGCTCAATGCAGAAGGCTATCGCACGCTTACCGCCGCGTTCGAGCGCATGGGCCTCGAATATGTGCCGTCGGATGGCAATTTCGTGCTCGTGTGCGTAGCGAAGGACGACAAAGCGGACGACGCGGCCGGCGAGCGCGTCAATCTCGCATTGCTCAAGCAGGGCGTGATCGTGCGTCCGGTCGGCGGCTATGGCTTACCGCAGTGGCTGCGCGTGACCATCGGCCTGCCCGAGGAGAACGCGGCGTTCCTCGCAGCGCTCGAACGCGCGCTCGCTCCCGCATGAGCGCGCAATTTTTCTTTTTTCCGGTGATGGTGTGAGCGCGTTTTCCTTCAACAAGCTGGTGATTTTCGGCGTCGGCCTGATCGGCGGGTCGCTCGCGCGCGCGTTGCGCGAGCGTAATGGCGCCATGGGTCGGGTGATCGGCGTGGGCCGCCGTGCGCACTCGGTGGCGCGCGCGCTCGAACTGGGCGTGATCGACGCGTCCGCGACGCTCGACGACGAAGCGGCGCTGGCCGCGGCGCTCGAAGGCGCGGACCTCGTGCTGCTCGCGGCGCCTGTTGCGCAGACGCAGGCGCTGCTCGAGCGCATCGCGCCGCATCTCGAACCGCAGACCATCGTCACCGACGCTGGCAGCACCAAGGGCGACGTGATCGCCGCCGCACGCGCGGCGCTGGGCGCGCGCATCGGCCAGTTCGTGCCGGGGCATCCGATCGCGGGCCGCGAATCGAGCGGCGTCGAGGCGGCATTGCCTGACCTCTACGTGGGCCGCAATGTCGTGCTGTGCCCGCTCGAAGAGAACGCGCCCGAGGCGGTCGAGCGCATCGCCGCGATGTGGCGCGCCACGGGCGCCGTGATCGGCCAGATGCCGGCCGCTCAGCACGACCGCGTATTCGCGTCGGTGAGCCATCTGCCGCACGTGCTCTCGTTTGCGCTCGTCGACCAGATTCTGGCCACGCCCGACGCCGAATTGAAATTCTCGTTCGCCGCGGGCGGTTTCCGCGACTTCACGCGCATTGCCGCGTCGAGCCCCGAAATGTGGCGCGACGTCTGCCTCGCGAACCGCCCGGCGCTGCTGGCCGAGCTCGACGCCTACACTGAGGTGCTGGCGAAGCTGCGCGCGGCGATCGACGCCGGCGACGGCGACGCGCTCGAAACCGTGTTCGCGCGCTCGCGCGCGGCGCGCGAGGCATGGCAGGAACGCGGCGGCAAGCGCGCAGGCGGCGCGGCGGCAGGGGTTGCCCCAGCCGTCGGCAACGATGCCGCCGACGCGGCCCCCGGCAAGTAGGCAACAGTCATGTGGCGCGGCGCATCATCCTGAAGCCCGCCATCATCGAACTATCAGGACACGCTCATGGAATTCCTCGATCTCGGACCGTTCACCCGTGCGTCCGGCACGGTCCGCCTGCCTGGCTCGAAGAGCATCTCGAACCGCGTGCTGCTGCTCGCGGCGCTTGCCGAGGGCGAAACGACGATCACGAACCTGCTCGACTCCGATGACACGCGCGTGATGCTCGATGCGCTCGAAAAGCTCGGCGTGAAGCTCAAGCGCGAAGGCGACACCTGCGTCGTGCAGGGCACGCGCGGCGCGTTCACGGCGAAGCAGGCGGACCTGTTCCTCGGCAACGCAGGCACGGCGGTGCGCCCGCTCACGGCGGCGCTCGCGGTCAATGGCGGCGACTATCGCATCCATGGCGTGCCGCGCATGCACGAGCGGCCGATCGGCGACCTCGTCGACGGCCTGCGCCAGATCGGCGCGAAGATCGACTACGAGGAGAACGAGGGTTTTCCGCCGCTGCGCATCCGGCCGGCGCAAATCTCGGTCGATGCGCCCATCCGCGTGCGTGGCGACGTGTCGAGCCAGTTCCTCACCGCGCTCCTCATGACGCTGCCGCTCGTGCGCGCCCAGGGCGGCGTGAGCGTCGTCGAGGTGGAAGGCGAGCTGATCTCGAAGCCCTACATCGAGATCACGATCAAGCTGATGGAGCGCTTCGGCGTGAAGGTCGAGCGTCACGACTGGCACCGCTTCGAGGTGCCGGCGGGCGTGCGTTACCAGTCGCCGGGCAAGATCATGGTCGAGGGCGATGCCTCGTCGGCCTCGTACTTCCTCGCGGCGGGCGCCATCGGCGGCGGTCCGCTGCGCGTGGAAGGCGTGGGCCGCTCGAGCATCCAGGGCGACGTCGAGTTCGCGGCCGCGCTCATGCGCATGGGCGCGAACGTGACGGTGGCCGACGACTGGATCGAGGTGCGCGGCATCGGCAACGATCACGGCAAGCTCGACCCCATCGACATGGACTTCAACCTGATCCCCGATGCGGCGATGACCATCGCCGTGGCGGCGCTCTTCGCCGATGGCGCGACCACGCTGCGCAACATCGCGAGCTGGCGCGTGAAGGAGACGGACCGCATCGCGGCGATGGCCACCGAATTGCGAAAAGTGGGCGCCGATGTGGAAGAGGGCCCCGACTACCTGGTCGTGCGTCCGCCCGAGAAACTCACGCCTAACGCCGCGATCGACACCTACGACGATCACCGCATGGCCATGTGCTTCTCGCTCGTGAGCCTCGGCGGCGTGCCGGTGCGCATTAACGACCCGAAGTGCGTCGGCAAGACGTTCCCCGATTATTTCGAGCGCTTCCTCGCGCTCGCACAACCTTGATTCCTCCGCAGCCGAATTCCTTTGCCGCATGAAACCGACCCGTCCCTTTTATCCGACGCCCGTGATCGCAATCGACGGCCCGACCGCCTCCGGCAAGGGCACGGTGGCCACGCTGGTGGCCGCGCATCTCGGCTTTCACCTGCTCGACAGCGGCGCGCTGTACCGGCTCGCCGCGCTCGCGAGCGTGCGCTACGCGATTGCGGCCGATGACGCCGACGGGCTGGCCAAGCTGATCGACGATCTCCACATCACGTTCCGCGAAGGCCTCGCGCAGCTCGACGGCGTTGACGTTTCGAACGAAATCCGCGCCGAGGAAGTGGGCAACCGGGCCTCCGTGATCGCCGCGCATGGTTCCGTGCGCACCGCGCTGGTGGCCCGTCAGCGGGCGTTCCGCAAGCTTCCGGGACTCGTCGCGGACGGCCGCGACATGGGCACCGTGATCTTCCCGGACGCCGACCTGAAGGTGTTCCTGACGGCCAGCGTGGAGGCCCGCGCGGCCCGCCGGCATAAGCAATTGATCCAAAAAGGTTTTTCTGCTAATATGGATGACTTGCTCCGGGATTTGCGTGAACGCGACGCGCGCGACAGTAATCGCGCTGCCGCGCCGCTCAAGCCCGCAGCGGATGCGAAGCTGCTGGATACCTCGGCGCTGTCCATCGACCAGGCGGTCGAACAGGTCGTGCAGTGGTATCAGGAGTCGAGCGAACTGCGGCCGGTGCGCCATCCCGATGGCCACGGCAAATCGCAGTAAGAAGCAGTCGTTGTTGTAAGTGTTGGTGCCCTGCTGGGAAGCGGGGCGTTCGTTAAACCCTTTAACCCCGTATGGCTTTTGCATCTGTGCCGCGAGCGTAAGCGTTCCGGCCTCAACGCACCACCGGTCAAGACTGGCCAAAGGTGCAGCGAAAACCATGCAAATCCAGATTTTTATGTCCGACCTGCAAACCTCCACCCCCAATACCGAATCTTTCGCGGCTCTGTTCGAAGAGTCGCTGACCCGCCAGGACATGCGCGCCGGCGAAGTCATCTCCGCTGAAGTCGTGCGCGTCGACCACAACTTCGTGGTCGTCAACGCTGGCCTGAAGTCCGAGGCCTATATTCCCATCGAGGAATTCCTGAACGACCAGGGCGAAGTGGAGGTTCAGGCGGGCGATTTCGTTTCCGTCGCGATCGACGCGCTGGAAAACGGCTACGGCGACACCATCCTGTCGCGCGACAAGGCGAAGCGTCTCGCTTCGTGGCTGTCGCTGGAAAAGGCTCTCGACAACAACGAACTCGTGACCGGCACGATCACGGGCAAGGTCAAGGGCGGCATGACCGTCATGGTCAACGGCATCCGCGCGTTCCTGCCGGGTTCGCTCGTCGACACGCGTCCGGTCAAGGACACGACGCCGTACGAAGGCAAGACGCTCGAATTCCGCGTCATCAAGCTCGACCGCAAGCGTAACAACGTCGTGCTGTCGCGCCGCGCAGTGATCGAAGCCACCCAAGGCGAAGAGCGCGCAAAGCTGCTCGAAACGCTGAAGGAAGGCGCGATCGTCAACGGCGTGGTCAAGAACATCACCGACTACGGCGCGTTCGTGGACCTCGGCGGCATCGACGGCCTGCTGCACATCACCGACATCGCATGGCGTCGCGTGCGTCACCCGAGCGAAGTTCTCTCGGTTGGCCAGGAAGTCACCGCGAAGATCCTCAAGTTCGACCAGGAAAAGAACCGCGTTTCGCTCGGTATCAAGCAACTGGGCGACGATCCGTGGGAAGGCATCTCGCGCCGTTACCCGTCGGGCACGCGCCTGTTCGGCAAGGTCACGAACATCACCGACTACGGCGCGTTCGTCGAAGTCGAATCGGGCATCGAAGGCCTGGTTCACGTGTCGGAAATGGACTGGACCAACAAGAACGTTGCTCCGTCGAAGGTTGTCCAGCTGGGCGACGAAGTCGAAGTCATGGTCCTCGAGATCGACGAAGACCGCCGCCGCATCTCGCTCGGCATGAAGCAGTGCAAGCCGAATCCGTGGGATGACTTCAGCCGCAACTTCAAGAAGGGCGACAAGCTGCAAGGCGCAATCAAGTCGATCACCGACTTCGGCGTCTTCATCGGTCTGCCTGGCGGCATCGACGGCCTCGTCCACCTTTCGGACCTGTCGTGGTCGGAAACGGGCGAAGAAGCCGTTCGCAAGTACAAGAAGGGCGACGAAGTCGAAGCCGTGGTTCTGGGCATCGACGTCGAGAAGGAACGCATCTCGCTCGGCATCAAGCAGCTCGAAGGCGACCCGTTCAGCAACTTCGTCGCGATCAACGACAAGGGCGCAACGGTCGACGGCGTCGTGAAGTCGGTGGACGCGAAGGGTGCGGTCATCACGCTGACGGCGGACGTCGAAGGCTACCTGCGTGCTTCGGAAATCGCGCAAGACCGCGTGGAAGATGCTCGCAACGTGCTGAAGGAAGGCGACAAGGTCAACGCGATGATCATCAACATCGATCGCAAGTCGCGTGGCATCAACCTGTCGATCAAGGCCAAGGATTCGGCTGAGACGCAGGAAGCGCTGCGCAGCATGTCGGCTGATTCGGGTCAGGCTGCTACCGGCACGACCAACCTCGGCGCGCTGCTCAAGGCCAAGCTCGACGGCCAGAACCAGTAAGCCTCAAACGGGGGCAAGCTGAAGTATGACCAAATCTGAATTGGTCGCGCAGCTGGCTACGCGATTTCCGCAACTGGTTCTCAAGGATGCGGATTTCGCGGTCAAGACGATGCTCGATGCGATGTCCGAGGCGCTTGCCAAGGGCCATCGCATCGAAATTCGCGGCTTTGGCAGCTTCGGCCTGAATCGTCGGCCGTCGCGCGTGGGACGCAATCCCAAGTCGGGTGAAAAGGTGCTGGTGCCTGAGAAGTTCGTGCCGCATTTCAAGCCGGGCAAGGAGTTGCGCGAGCGCGTGGACCGTAATTCGGGCGAGCCGCTGAAGGCAGACGAGCCGGACGACGATCTGTAAGCGCCGCAGGGGTTTTGCAGCGGTTGCAGCCGTTGGCGGTCAATGCCAGATGGCCAGTGCATGGACCGGAAAAAGCGCAGGGTTTTTCGAAACCCGGCGCTTTTTTTTCGTCCACAGTTTTGAGTGGGTGGCGGCCTCCCCGGGAGCGGCCTTGCGCGCGCATATTGCCCGCGCGCGGCTTGCGGCTTCGCGCACGTGCCGGCTCGCAAGCCGTTCCATTACAATACGGGACACTTCGGCGCGGCCGATGCTGCGGTGCGGCAGACAACCCGCACCGGCGCTTCTTTCCTGTAACTGCCAAGAGAATCCTTCATGAGATTGATCGCCTGGGTGATCCGTGTGCTGGTTTTCGTACTGCTGCTCGTGCTTGCACTGGGCAATACGGATCCCGCGACGCTGCACTTCCTGGCCGGCTATTCGTGGCAGGCTCCGTTGATCCTGATCGGCCTCGCGTTCTTCGTGGTCGGGCTGCTGGCCGGGCTGCTCTCGGCGCTGCCGCCCCTGTTCCGGCTACGCATGGAGAACGGCCGCTTGAAGCGCGATCTGCGCAGCGCGAAGGAAACGCCGGCGACGCCCGTGGAACCGCCGCTGCCGCCGCTCATTTGATTCGAATTGCCGTGCCGTGTGTCGCAGATGTCTCATAGGCGCTTGCCAGGCGCTTTATAGATATCCGCGGCGCGCGGCCCGATTACCGCTCATACCATCGCTCGCATGGATCTCGATTTTTGGTGGCTGCTCGTCATTCCCGTCGCGTTTGCGCTCGGCTGGGTGGCGTCGCGCTACGACCTGAAGGCGCTGCTGTCCGAAAGCGCCAACCTGCCGCGTTCTTATTTCCGCGGCCTGAACTTCCTGCTCAACGAGCAGCCCGATAAGGCCATCGACGCTTTCATCGAGGTCGCCAAGCTCGACCCGGAAACCGTCGAGCTGCACTTCGCGCTCGGCAACCTGTTTCGCCGCCGCGGCGAGACCGATCGCGCGATTCGCGTGCACCAGAACCTGTTGTCGCGCTCGGACCTGCCCGTGAACGAGCGCGATCACGCGCTCTATGAGCTCGGCCAGGACTTCCTGAAAGCCGGCATGCTCGATCGCGCCGAAGAGACGTTCAGCATGCTCAAGTCCGGTGACTACGCGCAGGGCGCGCAGCGCGCGCTGCTCACCATCTACGAGATCGAAAAGGACTGGAACCGCTCGATCGAGACCGCGCGCCTGCTCGAAACCATGGGTGCGCCGTCGCTCGACCTCGAAATCGCGCAGTTCCATTGCGAGCTCGCACAGGAGGCGCTGCAGCGCAAGAGCCCCGACGAGGCGCGGCGCCAGCTCGCGCTCGCGCTCAAGGCCAATGAGCAGAACGTGCGCGCGACGATACTCGGGGGCGACGTGGATGCCGCGAGCGGCGACTGGCCAGCCGCGCTCGCGCAGTGGAAGCGCGTCGAGGCGCAGAATCCCGCCTATCTGCCGCTGGTGGCCGAGAAGGTCATGAAGGGCTACGAGGCGCTGGATCGCGCGCAGGAGGGGGCGCAACTGCTCACCGAATGGGTCGACCGCCATTCCTCGAACGATCTGCTCGACGTCGCCTATAAATACGTTGCCGAGCTGAGCGGCACAGACGCGGCCCACACGCTCGCCCGCACGCAGATGCAGAAGTCGCCGAACCTCGCTGGGATGACGCGTTTGCTCGAAGCGCAGCAGGCCAGCGCCGAAGAGCCGCGCCGCAGCGAGCTCGAGCTCATGCGCAAGCTGATCCAGCAGCGCACCAAGAATCTGCCACGTTACACGTGCCAGAACTGTGGCTTCCGGGCGCGCCTGTTCTACTGGCAGTGCCCCGGCTGCAGCGGCTGGGAAACCTATGCGCCGCGCCGCGTCGAGCCCATCCCGGCATCGAGCTGATGCGCGAGGCACCCAACTTGAAGGCGCATGGCGCGCGCGTCTGCGCGGCCACACGCCGACGCCACTGAGCGAGCGGGCGCCGTCTGCCGGGTGCGCAGCGGCGCCTATGCAACACCCCTTTCCGAATCTGTCACCGGAGCGCGTATGAAAATCACCATTATCGGTACCGGCTACGTCGGCCTCGTCACCGGGGCGTGCCTTGCCGAAATCGGTCACGACGTGTTCTGTCTCGACGTCGATCCGCGCAAGATCGACATCCTGAACGGCGGCGGCGTGCCGATCCACGAACCGGGTCTGCTCGAGCTCATCCAGCGCAACCGCAAGGCGCGCCGCATCACGTTTTCCACCGACGTCGCTGCGAGCGTCGAGCATGGCGAGGTCCAGTTCATCGCCGTGGGCACGCCGCCCGACGAAGACGGCTCGGCGGACCTGCAGTACGTGCTCGAAGCCGCGCGCAGCATCGGCCGGTACATGAACGGCTTCAAGGTGATCGTCGACAAGTCGACGGTGCCCGTGGGCACCGCCCAGCGCGTGCAGGACGTGCTCGCCGAGGAGCTCGCCAAACGCGGCCTCGGCGCGAGCAACCAGCACCGCTTCTCGGTGGTCTCGAATCCCGAGTTCCTGAAGGAGGGCGCGGCCGTCGACGACTTCATGCGCCCGGACCGCATCATCATCGGCATCGACGAAGATGCGAACGGGGAGCTCGCGCGCGAAAAGATGAAGCGCCTCTACGCGCCGTTCAACCGCAACCACGAGCGCACGATCTACATGGACGTGCGCTCGGCCGAATTCACGAAGTACGCGGCCAATGCCATGCTCGCAACGCGCATCTCGTTCATGAACGAGATGGCGAATCTCGCCGACCGCGTGGGCGCCGACATCGAGTCGGTGCGCCGCGGGATCGGCTCCGATCCGCGCATCGGCTATCACTTTCTTTACGCGGGCTGCGGCTACGGCGGCTCCTGCTTCCCGAAGGACGTGCAGGCGCTGATCCGCACGGCCGCCGAGTCGGGCCAGCACCTGCGCATCCTGGAAGCGGTCGAGGACGTGAACCACGGCCAGAAGGACGTGCTCGTCGACAAGATCGTGAAGTCGATGGGCGCGGACCTCACGGGCAAGCACTTCGCGGTCTGGGGTCTCGCCTTCAAGCCGAACACCGACGACATGCGCGAGGCGCCGAGCCGCCGCCTGATCGCCGAGCTGCTCGCGCGTGGCGCGACGGTCTCAGCCTACGATCCGGTGGCCACCGACGAAGCGCGGCGCGTGTTCGCGCTCGATCTCGCCAACGCGCCGGATCAGCACGCGCGCCTCTCCTTCGCGGCGAGCCAGGACGACACGCTCGCGGGCGCGGATGCGCTCGTGATCGTCACCGAATGGACGGCATTCAAGGCCCCCGACTTCGAGTATCTGAAAGAGGAGCTGAAGGCGCCGCGCATCTTCGACGGACGCAACCTCTATGAGCCGGACGCGATGGCGGAGCTCGGTTTTGACTATCACTCGATTGGACGGCCTCATGTCAAACTCGTCAAGCAAGCAAGCGATGCAACCCCCGCAGCCTGAGAACGCGACGCTCGCACCCGCGGTGACGGTCGTCCCGCGCGAGCGGTTCGCCGCCTCGCGCGTGCTGGTGGTGGGCGACGTGATGCTCGACCGCTACTGGTTCGGCGACGTCAACCGTATCTCGCCGGAGGCGCCGGTGCCCGTGGTGCACGTGCAGCGCCAGGAAGACCGCCTTGGCGGCGCGGCCAACGTCGCGCGCAACGCGGCGGCGCTCGGCGCGAGTGCGGGGCTGCTGTGCGTGGTGGGGCATGACGAGCCGGGCGAGCGCATCGTCGAACTGCTCGGCGAGAGCCATGTGAACGCGTATCTCGAGCGCGATCCCGCGCTGCCCACCACGATCAAGTTGCGCGTGCTCTCGCGTCAGCAACAGCTACTGCGCGTGGACTTCGAAAAGTCGCCGACGCATGAGGCATTGCTCGCGGGACTCGCGCGCTTCGACGCACTGCTGCCCACCCATGACGTGATCCTCATGTCCGACTACGCCAAGGGTGGCCTCACGCACGTCACGCAGATGATCTCGAAGGCGCGCGCCGCGGGTAAATCGGTGCTGGTCGATCCAAAAGGCGACGACTGGGAGCGCTATCGCGGCGCGAGCATCATCACGCCGAACCGCGCGGAGCTGCGCGAAGTGGTGGGCACCTGGAAGTCCGAAGCAGATCTGCTCGCGCGCGTGACGAAGCTGCGCCACGAATTGCAGTTCGACGCGCTGCTGCTCACGCGCTCGGAGGAGGGTATGACGCTCTTTTCCAATGACGGCGTGCTGCACGCGCCGGCCGTCGCACGCGAAGTGTATGATGTCTCGGGTGCCGGCGACACCGTGATCGCGACCGTCGCGGCCTCGCTGGGCGCGGGCCTGTCGCTCGTCGAGGCCGTTGCGCTCGCGAACCGCGCCGCCGGTATCGTGGTCGGCAAGCTCGGCACCGCCACCGTCGACTACGACGAACTCTTTCAATGACGTTCCGCGGGTCGCCGCGCTGCTGAACTCCATGAGCGCAATGAGCGTGGCTACTCGACGGGCGCGGTGAGGCAGGGATTTCCGGAGAGTTTTCCCGGCCTCGCGTGAACCTCTTCACCGCAGAACTATCATGACCCTCATTGTGACCGGCGCGGCCGGCTTCATCGGCAGCAACATCGTCAAGGCGCTGAACGAACGCGGCGAAGACCGCATCATCGCCGTCGACAATCTCACCCGCGCAGACAAGTTCAAGAATCTCGTCGATTGCGAGATCGACGATTACCTCGACAAGACCGAGTTCGTCGAGCGCTTTGCGCGCGGCGATTTCGGCAAAGTGCGCGCGGTGTTCCACGAAGGCGCCTGTTCGGACACCATGGAAACCGACGGCCGCTACATGATGGACAACAACTTCCGCTATAGCCGCGCGGTGCTCGACACCTGCCTCGCGCAGCGCACGCAGTTTCTCTATGCGTCGTCGGCCGCGATTTACGGCGGGTCGAGCCGTTTCGTCGAAGACCGCGAAGTGGAAGCGCCGCTGAATGTCTACGGCTATTCGAAGTTCCTGTTCGACCAGGTGATCCGCCGCGTGCTGCCCACCGCGCAAAGCCAGATTGCGGGCTTTCGCTACTTCAACGTGTACGGTGCGCGCGAGACGCATAAAGGCCGCATGGCTTCGGTGGCGTTCCATAACTTCAACCAGTTCCGCGCCGAAGGCCGCGTGAAGCTGTTCGGCGAGTACAACGGCTATGCGCCGGGCGAGCAGACGCGCGACTTCGTTTCCGTCGAAGACGTCGTGAAGGTCAACCTGTTCTTCTTCGATCATCCCGAGAAGACCGGCATCTTCAATCTCGGCAGTGGCCGTGCCCAGCCGTTCAACGACATCGCGAGCACGGTGGTCAACACGCTGCGCGTGATGGAAGGCAAGGGCGCGCTCACGCTCGAAGAGCAGGTGCAGCAGGGGCTCATCGAGTACATCGCGTTCCCCGACGCGCTGCGCGGCAAGTACCAGTGCTTCACGCAGGCCGATCTCGGCAAGCTGCGCGCCGCGGGCTACGATGCGCCGTTCCTTACGGTGCAAGAGGGTGTGGACCGCTACGTGCGTTGGCTGTCCGGCCAGGTGTAAGCGAAGGCCGCGTCTCCCTAAACTGGACTCTCCTCGCCGGCGATGGTCGCCGGCGTTGGGCATCAACGGAGATCCAGCATGATCAAGAAATTGCTCGCCGCGGCAGCGCTCGTTGCCGCATTCGGCCAGGTGTTCGCGGCCGTGGACGTCAACACGGCCAACGAGGACGCGCTGCGCGGCATCAAGGGCATCGGGCCCGCGCGCGCCAAGGCCATACTCGACGAGCGCGGGGCACATGGGCCGTTCAAGGACGCGTCCGATCTCGGCAAGCGTGTGAAGGGCCTCGGTGGTCACACCGTCGAACGTTTGCAGGCCGAAGGATTGTCGGTCGGGCCTGCGAATGCGCAGGCGGCGCAATCGACGCAGTCGACCCAAGCGGCGGCGGCACAGGCCGGCGCGAAGAGTGCCCCTGCGAAGGCCGGAGCCACGCAGCCGCAAGGCGCAACGGTGGTCGTCAAGAAGTAGTGCTCGCCGCGTCTTCGTATCGTGTCACATCCGTGCGACCGACTGGGGCGATCGCCAGCAGCGGTTGCACGGCTCCCCGCGATTCGCGGGACCAGTTTCCTTCAGGTGTCGCTGCGGCGACGTTGACCCGCGGCCCGGGCCGCGGGCTTTTTGCGGGCCTCGCGTGCCGGCTCCGGATTGGGCGTGGAGCAGGGCGGCAAAGCGAGCCCTGGCGGACATCCCTTAAGTCTTCAGGGGTCGCCAGCGCTGGGTGGCCGCGTGGTTTAGAATCCAAAAATCGTCCAATCACGCCAGACCGGCGCCCGACCGCCATTACTTATGCCATACAAGACCATTGAAGACACGATTGGCAACACGCCGCTCGTGCAGCTCGTCCGCTTGCCCGACGACGAGATTCGCGCCCGCAACAACGTCGTGCTGGCCAAGCTCGAAGGCAATAATCCGGCGGGCTCGGTGAAGGACCGGCCGGCGCTTTCGATGATCCGCAAGGCCGAAGAACGTGGCCGCATCAAGCCGGGCGATACGCTGATCGAAGCCACGAGCGGCAACACCGGCATCGCGCTGGCCATGGCCGCCGCGATTCGCGGCTACAAGATGATTCTGATCATGCCCGAGGACCTGTCGGTCGAGCGTCGCCAGAGCATGGCCGCCTACGGCGCCGAGATCATGCTCACGCCCGTAAAGGGCGGCATGGAATACGCGCGCGATCTCGCCGAGCAGATGCAGCGCGACGGCAAGGGCATCATCCTCGACCAGTTCGCCAACCCCGACAATCCGCTGGCGCATTACGAGGGCACGGGTCCGGAAATCTGGCGCGAGACCGAAGGACGCATCACGCACTTCGTCTCGTCGATGGGCACGACGGGCACGATCATGGGCACGTCGCTGTATCTGAAAGAGCAGAATCCGGCGATTGAGATCGTCGGCGCGCAGCCCGAAGAGGGCTCGCGCATTCCCGGCATCCGCAAGTGGCCGGAAGCCTACATGCCGAAGATCTTCGATCGCAGCCGCGTGGACCGTGTTGAGAACGTGAGCCAGGCTGCTGCTGAAGCGATGGCGCGCCGGCTCGCATCGGTGGAGGGCATCTTCGCGGGGATTTCGTCGGGCGGCGCGTGCGAGGTGGCCATACGTCTCGCGCGTCAGGTCGAGAATGCGACGATCGTGTTCATCGTCTGCGACCGTGGCGACCGTTATCTGTCGACGGGTGTGTTTCCGGCCTGATTGTGGCCTGAATATCGGCATGAATTCCGGCATGAATTCCGGCCGTCTTTCCAGGCGAGTCTTCCAGGCGAGTCTTCCAGGCCGGACGGTAAGGGCCGAATCCGGCGCCTGAACTGAAAACGGGCGGCGTGTCTCTCGTGAGACGCGCCGCCCGTTGTGCTTTGCGCAGGGGCGTCGTTCGTCAGTGGCACTTATTGCCGCTGTGCCTGCCGCTGCGTCGACTGCGCGCCGCCGTTCGAGCCGACGCCGTTCGTCGCGAGCATCTGCGCCTTTACGCGTTCGCCAAGCTGGTAGACCGCGAGCGCGTAGAAGAAGCTGCGGTTGTAGCGCGTGAGCACGTAGAAGTTTTTCAGCCCCAGCATGTACTCCGTCGGCCGCCCAGGCGTGGGCAGGTCGACGACCGTGACCGGCGTGCCGCCCTCGGCGGCGAGATCCACATTCGGCTCGTTCAGGGCAAGGCCCGAGCGCAGCAGTTGCCCGAGCGGCAGGCGCGGTTCGGGCTTGCCATCGGCGGCGGCTTGCGCGATGCCCTGGCTGCCCGCATCGTCGGCGATCTTCCACACTACAGGGCGGCCCGGTTCCCAGCCATTCTGCTTCAGATAGTTCGCGACGCTGCCGATCGCGTCGGCCGGGCTATTGCGCAGGTCGATATGGTGATCGCCCTCGTAATCGACCGCGTATTGCACGATGCTGCTCGGCAGGAACTGCGGAATGCCGATCGCGCCCGTGTACGAGCCGAGCACCGAGCTCGGATCGATCTCGGAGCCGCGCGTCCACACCAGATAGTCTTCGAGGTTCTTGCGGAACGTCGCCATGCGGTCGGCGCGATTGGGCGTGTTCGGATAATCGAAGGCGAGCGTGGTGAGCGCGTCGAGCACGCGGAAGTTGCCCATGTAGCGCCCGTAAATCGTCTCCACGCCGATGATGCCGACGATCACCTCGGGCGGCACGCCGAACTCATCGGCGGCACGTTGCAGCGTGGCCTGGTTCGCGCGCCAGAAGCGCACCCCCGCGTTGATGCGCACCGGGTCGAGAAAACGTGCCTGGTAGGCGCGCCAGTTCTTCGCGCTCGGCGTGGGCGAGGGCGTGACGAGCTTCACGGCCGTGGCCGAATAGCTCACGGTCGAGAACAGCGCGTGCAGCGCGTCGGCATTGAAGTCGTAGCGCGCGACCATGTCGTTGATGAACGCGTCGACATTGGCGTTGTTCACGTAGCGCTGCGGAACGATTTCCTCTTCGAACGTCTGGCCTTGCGTGGCGCTTTGCGGCGGCACCTGGGTGGGCTGCGCGGGCGCCGCTTGCGTCGTCTGCGGCGCTTTGTTCGCCTGGGCCGGTTGCATCGATTTCGTCGATTGCGCCTGCTCGGCGCATGCGGACAGCATTGCCGCGGCGCAAAGCGCGAGCGCGAAAGACTTGATGCGCGGTTGGCTGAAGGCGGGTGAAACGGACGGGTGCGCGGACTTTTGCGTCATGGCAGGCGGGCGGGTTGGAACGAGAGGACGTGATGCGGCGCAGTATACCCGAGCGCCCCCTACCAAAAGGTGTGCGCGTGCGGTGGGCGCGGGCTCGCGGGTGCCGCTCGGGTGGGCTGTGGTAACGTGACGACTGTCCGCGCTCGAACGCGGCCCGCGCGACTGTTGCAAAACCCTGTGCAGCACACCCGACGAAGATCTGATGGAGACCCGCAGCGCGCGCTCGAGACAGGCCCGAGCGCACGGTGCGGCCAGTACTGGACATGACGACCGGCTTTTTCACGCACCCCGACTGCCTGCTGCATGAAATGGGCGAGTGGCATCCCGAATGCCCCGCGCGCCTGCAGGCGATCGAAGACCAGCTCATTGCGAGCCGCATCGACGCGCTGATCGAGCGCGACGACTCCGCGCCGCTCGTCGAAGAATCCGCGCTCTTGCGCGTGCATACCCAGGCGCATATCGACTGGTTGCGCGAGATTTCGCCGCAGGAGGGCTACGCGGCGATCGATCCCGATACCTCGATGAATCCGCACACGTTGCAGGCCGCATATCGTGCGGCGGGCGCCGCCGTCGCCGCGACCGACGCCGTGATCGCGGGCCGCTACGAGAACGCCTTTTGCAGCGTGCGCCCGCCCGGCCACCACGCCGAGCCGGCGCACGCGATGGGCTTTTGCTTCTTCAATAACGTCGCGGTCGCCGCGCGCCATGCGCTCGACGTGCATGGCCTCTCGCGCGTGGCGGTCGTCGACTTTGATGTCCATCATGGCAACGGCACGGAAGCCGCTTTTGCGGGCGATTCGCGCGTGCTCATGTGCAGCATTTTTCAGCACCCGTTCTATCCGTTCTCGGGCGCGGACAATCAGGCGCCGAACATGGTCAATGTGCCGATGCCGGCGTACACCAAAGGGATGGAAGTGCGCGAGGCGATCGACATCATGTGGCTGCCGCGTCTGCACGAGTTCAAGCCGGAGATGGTGTTCGTCTCGGCGGGGTTCGATGCGCACCGCGAAGACGATCTCGGCAACCTGGGCCTCGTCGAGGACGACTACGCGTGGATCACCGAGCAGATTTGCGAGGTCGCGCGGCGCCATGCGAAGGGGCGCATCGTGAGCTGTCTCGAAGGCGGCTATAACCTCTCGGCGCTCGGGCGCAGCGTGGTCGCGCATCTGCGCGTGCTGGCCGGTATCTGATCGACTCGATCGAGCCGATCGTACGCGGCTATCGTGCGCTAGCCGCGCATTGAGCGTCCCAGCGTCGTTTCCGTTTCCCGAATCCCGCGCGTGCGACCGGGCGCGCGCACCCCAAAAGGAGCCGTGCATCATGAGTGCTGCAGCCGTTCCGTCTTCGTCGTCTGCTTCCGCGGATGCCGCACCGCTCATCGAGATTGCGCACGACGCGTACGGCGTGCCCGGCGTCGTGCGCCTCACGCTGAACCGGCCCGACGCGTTCAACGCGCTGTCCGAAGCGCTCATCGACGCGTTGCAGACACAACTGGCGGACATCGCGCAATCGGATGCGCGCGTCGTGGTGATCGCGGCGGCGGGCCGCGCGTTCTGCGCCGGCCACGATCTCAGGGAAATGCGCGCGGCGCCTTCGCTCGAATACTACAAGCGGCTCTTCGCGCGCTGCTCGAAGATGATGCTGACGATCCAGACGATGCCGCAGCCCGTGATCGCGCGCGTGCAGGGCGTGGCGACGGCGGCGGGCTGCCAGCTCGTCGCGATGTGCGATCTCGCCGTGGCCGCCGAGCGGGCGCGCTTTGCGGTCTCGGGCATCAATCTCGGGCTGTTCTGCTCGACGCCGGCGGTGCCGCTCACGCGCAACGTCTCGCGCAAGGCCGCTTTCGAGATGCTGATGACGGGCGAGTTCATCGATGCGCAGAAGGCACTGCGCGAGGGGCTCGTGAACCGCGTCGTGGCCGAGGAAGCGCTCGATGCCGCCGTGACTGCGCTCGCGGCAAGCATCTGCGCGAAGCCGCGCGAGGCGGTGGCGGCGGGCAAGGGGCTGTTCTACCGGCAACTCGAGATGGGTGTCGAAGCCGCTTATCAGCTGGCGGGGCAGACCATGGCCTGCAACATGATGACCGACCCGGCGCTCGACGGCGTGCAGGCGTTCATCGACAAGCGCGGCAGCAAGTAAGTGGCGCGGGCTGGCGAGCCCGGCCAGTTTTCCACAGCGTTTCCTGCCGTGCTTCTTGCCGCCTCCGGCCAGTTAGCCGTCGAGCAGAGTTGGCGCCTTGGCGTCTGCGCTGGTTCCGTGCAGAACGCTTGCTCGAGGCCCACGCAAAGCTAGTGGCGCTCGATCCAGTCGATCATCGCGCCGATCACGCGCTCACGGTCGAGATCGTTGAGCGTCTCGTGATAGCTGCCCTCATAGAGCGTGAGCGTGCGATCGGGCGACCCCACGTGCGCGCCGAACCCGCGGCTGCCTTCGGGCTCGGTGAGCTTGTCCTCGGTGCCATGCCAGATCAGCACCGGCATGCGCAACTGTGCGCGGCCCGCTTCGATACGCTTCATCGCTTCGAGCAACTCCGCGCCCGTGCGTGCGGGAATCGCGCCATGGTGAACCAGTGGATCGGCGCGGTTGGCCTCGACCACGGCGGCGTCGCGCGCGAGCAGGGCGGCGTCGATCTTCATCGCGGGAAAGTGCGGCCAGATCGCGCTCATCACGCGGCTCGCGGCAATCATCCAGTTTGGAACGTCGCGGCCCGGCGCGAGTGCGGCGCTCGAGAGCAACAGGCCCGCGAAGGCCGCGTCCGAGTGCGGCGCGCGCTCGATCGCGTAGAGCGCGGCAATCGCACCGCCCATGCTGTGGCCCATCAGGAAGAGCGGCGTGTTGCGCGCGCGGCATTGCGCGGCGGCGTATTCGACGAGCGCTTGCGCATCGTCGAGATAGTCGTCAAAGCGCGTGACCCAAGCGCGGCGTCCGCCCGCGCGGCCGTGCCCGCGCAGATCGATCGCATACACGTCGATGCCCGCCGCGTTCAGGCGTGCCGCGAGCGCCGCGTAACGGCCTGCGTGTTCCGCAAGCCCATGCACGAGCGCAATGGCCGCGCGGGGCGCAACGATTGGCGCCTGCCAGACGTACAGCGGCAACTCGGCGCCGTCGCGGGCGCGCAGCGTCGAGCGTTGCGGTGCGGTGCCGGTCGTGGATGCCGATGCAGCGCGTGCCGCATCCTGTGGCTGAGTCGTCTCCATTGTCGCTGCTCCCCTGGCTAATCGTTGTAAGCGCGTTGTAGGGCTATAGGGCTGATCTGAACGGTCGGCAGAGGGTAGCACCCGGTTTGGCGTGCGGCTGCCGCAATAGCCCTCTAATAAGTACGAGTTATGAAAGTATCGGAAATGATTATTAATAGGAATTTTGCCCGCCAGGGTAAAATAGCGAGCTAACTCCAGTCCAGCAAACGGCGGCTGTCTGCCGGCGCGACGCGTCTTGCGCGATTGAAAGATCGCGGCACAGGCCAAGCGGCGCGCGGCACACCCGCCGTTTCGTTTTTTTCATGATCGAAATTCGAAACGTTTCCCAGCGCTTCGCCGGCCCGCAAGGCTGGATCGAGGCGCTGCACAACGTCAATCTGACGATACCGCCGGGTGAAGTATTCGGCATCATCGGGCGCAGCGGGGCGGGCAAAAGCACGCTCGTGCGCACCATCAATCTGCTCACGCGGCCCACCGAAGGCGACATCGTCGTCAACGGGCGCACGCTCACGTCGCTCTCGAGCGCCGATCTGCGCGAGGCGCGCCGCGAGATCGGCATGATCTTCCAGCACTTCAATCTGCTCTCGTCGCGCACGGTGTACGACAACGTCGCGCTGCCGCTCGAGCTCGCGGGCATGAAGCGCCAGCAGATCGCGGAAACGGTGCTGCCGCTGCTCGAGCTCGTCGGCCTCGCCGCGCAGAAAGACCGCTACCCGTCGCAGATCAGCGGTGGCCAGAAGCAGCGCGTGGGCATTGCGCGCGCACTCGCGAGCAAGCCGAAGGTGCTGCTCTCCGATGAGGCGACTTCCGCGCTCGACCCGGAAACCACGCGCGCCATTCTCGACCTGCTGCGCAAGATCAATCGCGAGCTGAACCTGACGGTCGTGATGATCACGCACCAGATGGAAGTGATCAAACAGGTCTGCGACCGCGTGGCCGTGCTCGACGCGGGCCGCGTCGTGGAGACCGGTCCCGTCATCGACGTGTTCCTGCAGCCGCGCCACGAAGTCACGCGCGCGCTGCTCGGCGACGTGATCGCGCAGGAGCTGCCGCCCGCGCTCAAGGCCCGCGTGGCCGAGCGTCTCGCGAAGGGCAGCGGGCATTTGCTGCGTCTCGCCTTCACGGGCACCGGCGTCGATCAGCCCGTGCTCTCGGAGACGATCCGCCGCTTCGAGCTCGATTTCAACATCCTGCATGGCCAGATCGACGAGATCCAGGGGCAGGCGTTCGGCTCGCTCGCGGTGCTCGCGGGCGGCGATCCCGTGAAGGTGGCGCAGGCGATCGCGTGGCTGCGCGAGCAGGGTGTGGTGGTGGAGGAGCTGTCCCATGTGGAGTGAAATGTTCGATATGTTCGTCCAGTCGTTCTGGGAGACGCTCATCATGGTGGGCATTTCCGGACTGGTTGGCGCGGCCATCGGCTTGCCGCTCGGCGTGCTGCTCTATCTGACGGACCGCGACGGCGTGCTGCAGAACATCGCCCTCAATCGCGTGATGGGCGTGGTCGTCAACGCCGTGCGCTCGACGCCGTTCATCATCCTGCTCGTGGCCGTGATTCCGTTCACGCGCGTCGTGGTGGGCTCGTCGATCGGCACCGCGGCCGCCATCGTGCCGCTCACGATTTCCGCCGCGCCGTTCATCGCGCGTCTCGTGGAAACCGCGCTGCGCGAGGTCGACCGCGGCCTGATCGAAGCCGCGCAGGCCATGGGCGCGAGCACGGAGCAGATCGTCTTCAAGGTGCTGCTGCCCGAGTCGCTGCCGGGCGTGGTGGCCGGCTTGACGATCACGTTCATCTCGCTCGTCGGCTATTCGGCGATGGCGGGCGCAATCGGCGGCGGCGGTCTGGGCGACCTCGGCATCCGCTACGGCTATCAGCGCTTCGAGCCCGAGGTCATGCTGATCGTCGTCGTGATCCTGATCGTGTTCGTGCAGCTCGTGCAGTCGTTCGGCGACTGGCTCGTGCGGCGCCTGAGCCATAAATAAGCAGTCCTTCGATAACCGCTATACAGAACAAGGGTTGGATATGCAGCGTCGTTTCATGATCCGGCTGGCGGCTGCGCTTGGCGCGGCGTCGCTGCTTGCACCGCTTCTCGCGCACGCCGACGAGACCATCAAGGTTGGCGTGACGGGCGGCCCGCATGAGCAGGTGATGGAGGTGGTGAAGCAGGTCGCGGCGAAGAACGGCCTCACGATCAAGATCGTCGAATTCTCCGACTACGTGCAGCCGAACGCGGCGCTCGCAGGCGGCGACCTCGATGCGAACAGCTATCAGCACGAGCCGTATCTCGACGCGCAGGTGAAGGACCGCGGCTACAAGCTGATCAAGCTCGCCGACACGGTCACGTTCCCGATGGGCATCTACTCGAAGAAGGTCAAGACGCTCGCGGAGCTCAAGCCGGGTGCGCGCATTGCGGTTCCCAATGATCCGACCAACGGCGGCCGCGCGTTGCTGCTGCTGGAGAAGCAGGGCCTCATCAAGCTGCGTGCCGGTGCCGGCTTGAAGGCAACGCCGCTCGACATCGTGGAAAACCCCAGGAAGCTGAAGATAGTCGAATTGGACGCTGCGCAGATTCCGCGCTCGCTCGATGATGTAGACGCCGCGGCGATCAACACGAACTTCGCGATGGAAGCGGGGCTCAAGCCGAAGCAGGACGCGATCGCGATCGAAGACCCGAACGGGCCGTACGTGAACATCATCGCGATCCGCGCGGCCGACCGCAACAAACCGTGGGCGGCCAAGCTGGTGGCGGCTTACCACTCGCCGGAAGTGAAGCAATACATCGAGCAGAAGTTCGGCGGGGCCGTGGTCGCGTCGTGGTGAGCCCGGCCCGGCGGGTGAGAGATAAGTGCCGGATTAGGTAGAGAATTCGGTCGGAGAAACCCGGACTTGATGCCCGGGTTTTTTCCGGCTTAAAATAGCACGATCGTTCGCAACTGACGGCTAAGCAGGGGCAGAAGCGGGTTGTGCGGGAAATGTGCTGGCGGGTGGATGCGTGCGGGAACGCTATCGCTATAATGTCCGCCAGGTTGACGTATTCGTAACTTCGGAGCATGTGAATGAAAGTCCTTGTGCCAGTCAAGCGCGTAGTCGATTACAACGTCAAAGTTCGTGTGAAGTCGGATGGCACGGGCGTCGACATCGCCAACGTAAAGATGTCGATGAACCCGTTCGACGAAATCGCCGTGGAAGAGGCGGTTCGTCTGAAGGAAGCCGGTGTGGCGACGGAAGTGATCGCCGTGTCGGCCGGTGTGGCCCAGGCGCAGGAAACGCTGCGCACGGCGCTGGCGATCGGCGCGGACCGCGCGATCCTGATCGAGTCGAATGAAGACCTGCAGCCGCTCGCCGTGGCGAAGCTGCTCAAGGCGCTCGTCGACAAGGAGCAGCCGCAGCTCGTGATCCTCGGCAAGCAGGCCATCGACGATGATTCGAACCAGACCGGCCAGATGCTCGCCGCGCTGGCGAACCTGCCGCAAGCAACCTTCGCTTCGAAGATCACGGTCGCCGACGGCCGTGCCACGGTCGCGCGTGAAGTCGACGGCGGCGCGGAAACGCTCTCGCTGAAGCTGCCCGCAGTGGTCACGACGGACCTGCGCCTGAACGAGCCGCGCTACGTCACGCTGCCGAACATCATGAAGGCGAAGAAGAAGCCGCTGGAAACGATCAGGCCCGAAGACCTCGGTGTGGACGTCACGCCGCGTCTGAAGACCCTGAAGGTTGCCGAGCCGCCCAAGCGCAGCGCCGGCGTGAAGGTCGCCGACGTGAAGACGCTGGTCGAGAAGCTGAAGACCGAAGCCAAGGTGCTGTAAGGGAGCGAGACGAAAATGACGAATCTGGTTATTGCTGAACACGACAACGCATCCATCAAGGCTGCGACGCTGAACACCGTGGCTGCCGCGCAGAAGATCGGCGGCGACGTGCACGTGCTGATCGCGGGCCACAACGCCCAGGCTGCCGCTGAAGCGGCGGCGAAGATCGCCGGCGTCTCGAAGGTGCTGCTGGCTGACGCGCCGCAGCTCGAGCAGGGCCTCGCGGAGAATGTCGAAGCGACGGTGCTTTCGATCGCGAAGAACTACACGCACATCCTGGCGCCGGCAACCGCCGCGGGCAAGAACGTCACGCCGCGTATCGCCGCGAAGCTGGACGTCGCGCAGATCTCGGACATCACGGCAGTGGATTCGCCGGACACGTTCGAGCGTCCGATCTACGCGGGCAACGCAATTGCGATCGTGCAATCGGTTGATCCGATCAAGGTCATCACGGTTCGCACGACCGGCTTCGACGCGGTTGCGGCCGAAGGCGGCAGCGCAGCGGTGGAGAAGATCGAAGCGGCAGCGGACAGCGGCCTCACGCAATTCGTCGGCCGTGAAGTCACGAAGCTCGACCGTCCGGAACTCACGAGCGCGAAGATCATCGTCTCGGGTGGCCGGGGTCTGGGCAGCGGCGAGAACTACACGAAGGTTCTCGAGCCGCTCGCCGACAAGCTCAACGCCGCACTGGGCGCCTCGCGCGCGGCAGTCGACGCGGGCTACGTCCCCAACGACTACCAGGTCGGCCAGACCGGCAAGATCGTCGCACCGCAGCTCTACATCGCAGTGGGCATCTCGGGCGCGATCCAGCACTTGGCAGGCATGAAGGACTCGAAGGTGATCGTGGCGATCAACAAGGACGAAGAAGCACCGATCTTCAGCGTGGCCGACTACGGCCTCGTGGGCGATCTGTTCACCGTCGTGCCGGAGCTCGTCAAAGAGCTCGGCTAAGCGCCGCAGCACAGGCGAAGCCGGACGCAGTGCGATGTCCGGCGACACACAAAGGGGCGCTTCGAGCGCCCCTTTTTTTCATCATCGCAAGCCTCGACCGGAGACAACGGCCATGTACAACGCACCGATAAGCGACATGCTGTTCGTGATGAAGGAGCTGGCAGGACTCGACGAGATCGCCGCGCTGCCGGGTGGCGAGGACGTCACGCCCGAGACCGTGCAGGCCGTGCTTCAGGAATGCGCGAAGTTGTGTGAAGAGGTGCTGGCACCGCTGAACGTCGAAGGCGATCGCAATCCCAGCCGCTGGGAAAACGGCCAGGTGCACACGTCACCCGGTTTCGCCGATGCCTTTCGTCAATACGTGGCGGGCGGCTGGCAGGGCGTGCAGCATCCTCAGGAATACGAAGGACAGGGCTTGCCCAAGCTCGTTGGCACGCCGTGCGTGGAGATGCTCAACGCGGCGAACCTGTCGTTCGCGCTGTGCCCGCTCCTGAGCGACGGCGCGATCGAGGCGCTGCTCACGGCGGGCAGCGAAGAACAGAAAAAGCGCTTCGTGCCCAAGCTCATCTCGGGCGAGTGGACCGGCACGATGAATCTCACCGAGCCGCAGGCAGGCTCCGATCTCGCGGCCGTGCGCACGCGCGCCGAGCCGCAGGCCGATGGCAGCTACAAGCTGTTCGGCACCAAGATCTTCATCACCTGGGGCGAGCACGACATGGCGGAGAACATCGTCCATCTCGTGCTCGCGCGCACGCCGACTGCGCCCGAAGGCGTGAAGGGCATCTCGCTCTTCATCGTGCCGAAGTTTCTCGTCAACGACGACGGCTCGCCCGGTATGCGCAACGACGTGCATTGCGTCTCCATCGAGCACAAGCTCGGCATCAAGGCGAGCCCGACGGCCGTGCTGCAATACGGCGATTATGGCGGCGCGGTCGGCCAGTTGATCGGCGAGGAGAATCGCGGCCTCGAATACATGTTCATCATGATGAACGCGGCGCGCTTCGCCGTGGGCATGCAGGGCGTGGCGATCTCGGAGCGCGCGTATCAGAAGGCGGCCGCGTATGCGAAGGAGCGCGTGCAGAGCCGCCCGGTGGACGGCTCGTCCAAAGCAGCCGTCACCATCATTCACCACCCCGACGTGCGCCGCATGCTCTCGACCATGCGCGCGCTCACCGAGGCCGCGCGCGCGCTCGCGTACGTGGCGGCGGGGGAGAGCGATCGCGCGCATCGGCATCCGGACGAGGCGGTGCGCGCGCAGCATCAAGCGCGCTACGAATACCTCGTGCCGATCGTGAAGGGCTGGAGCACGGAGCTCGCCATCGACGTGGCGAGCCTCGGCGTGCAGGTGCACGGCGGCATGGGTTTCATCGAGGAGACGGGCGCGGCGCAGTTCTATCGTGACGCGCGCATCCTGGCGATCTACGAGGGCACCACGGCGATTCAGGCCAACGACCTCATCGGCCGCAAGACGCTGCGCGACGGCGGCGCGGCGGCGCAGGTGCTCATCGACGAGATCGGGCAGACCGTTGCGGAACTCGGTACGCACGAAGGCGCCGCATTCAAGTCGATGGCGAAGCACCTGGCGCTTGGTCAGCAGGCGTTGGCCTCGGCGGTGGGCTTCGTGCTGGCCAACGCGAAGCGCGATCCGAACGCGGTCTTCGCCGGCAGCGTGCCTTATCTGAAGCTGGCGGGCGTCGTGCTCGGCGGCTGGCAGATGGCGCGCGCGATGCTCGCCTCGCAGCGTCTGATGCAGGACGATCCGAAGTTCCACGGCGCGAAGATCGCGACGGCGCAATGCTTCGCCGTGCACGTGCTGCCGCAGGCCGTGGCGCTCGAGGCGGCGATCGTCAGCGCGAATGGCGCGGAGGGCATGCTGGCGCTATCGGAGGATCAGTTCTGAGGATGCCTGACGATGTTGGCTGGCCGTAAGGCAATGACGCGGCCGAAACGAAAAACGGCGCCCGAGGGGCGCCGTTTTCACATCAGACACAGAGGACGCATTAAGCGTAGGCCGGGCGATGCTCGCCTTGCGTTTCCCCGAGGTAGCGATAGACCGAGAGATCGTCGGCCTTGATCGCGGGCTTCTTGCCCGAGATGAGGTCGGCGAGCAACTGGCCCGAGCCGCACGACATGGTCCAGCCGAGCGTGCCGTGCCCCGTGTTCAGGAACAGGTTCGAGAACGGGGTGCGGCCCACCACCGGCGTGCCGTCCGGCGTCATCGGACGCAGGCCGGTCCAGAAGGTGGCCTGCGAGGTGTCGCCGCCGCCCGGGAACAGGTCGTTCACGCACATTTCGAGCGTCTCGCGGCGCGCCTGCTTCAGCGTCTTGTCGTAGCCCACGATCTCGGCCATGCCGCCCACGCGGATGCGGTCGTCGAAACGCGTGATCGCGATCTTGTAGGTCTCGTCGAGCACGGTGGAAACCGGCGCAGCGCCTGCATCGACGATCGGCGCGGTGATCGAGTAGCCCTTGAGCGGGTAGACCGGGATCTTCACGAGGCCGGCCAGCATCTTCGTGGAGAACGAGCCGAGCGCGACGACATACGAGTCGGCGCGCACGAGCTCGCTGCCGCACTGCACGCCCACGATGCGCTCGCCCTGCACGGCGAGGCCGTCGATCGGCGTGTTGTAGCGGAACTTGACGCCCAGCTCCTCGGCCATTTTCGCGAGACGCGTGGTGAAGAGCTGGCAGTCGCCGGTTTCGTCGCCGGGCAGGCGCAGGCCGCCGGTGAGCTTGTGCGAAACCGCCGCGAGCGCCGGCTCGGCGCGGCCGAGTTCGGCGGCCGTGAGCAGCTCGTAGGGGACGTTCGCATCCTTCAACACGGCGATGTCCTTCGCTGCGCCGTCGAATTGCTGCTGCGTGCGGAACACCTGCAGCGTGCCGCCCGTGCGGCCCTCGTACTGGATGCCGGTGTCGGCGCGCAGCGCCTGCAGGCAGTCGCGGCTGTATTCGGCGAGGCGCACCATGCGGCCCTTGTTGAGCGCGTAGCGCTCGGCCGTGCAGTTCTGCAGCATCTGCCACATCCACTGCAGCTGGAACTTCGTGCCGTCGAGGCGGATGGCGAGCGGCGCGTGCTTTTCGAACATCCATTTGATCGCCTTGAGCGGCACGCCCGGCGCGGCCCACGGCGCGGCATAACCGGGCGAGATCTGGCCGGCGTTGGCAAAACTGGTTTCGAGTGCGGGACCGGACTCGCGGTCGATCACCGTCACTTCATGGCCCGCGCGGGCAAGATACCAGGCGCTGGCAACCCCGACCACACCACTGCCCAACACGACGACTCGCATAGCCTGCTCCATTTAGATTTGTTAGGGCTACGCCGTTGTGCCGCGCGCTGCTGCGCCCATTTTTGGGTCGTCCAGCGCCGATGGCATGAAAAATCGGATGTAGCCAGTAATATCGACTATGCTATTGTTCTCAGTCCAGATTTTGTTATCGTATTTTTCGGATTTTCAGGAAAAAAACATGAGAACGCAGCGTCAGCCGGTCCGTGCGCTGGACCGGCTCGATCACCGGATCCTGAAACTGCTTCAAGAGGACGGCCGCATGGCCATGAAGGACCTGGCTGAGCAGGTCGGGCTCTCCGTCACGCCCTGCATCGAGCGGGTCAAGCGCATGGAGCGCGATGGCGTCATCACCGGCTATTACGCGCGCGTGAATCCGAACGTGCTGGGTGCGGCGCTGCTGGTGTTCGTGGAGATCACGCTCGATCACAAGAGCGGCAACATGTTCGACCAGTTCCGCCGCGAGGTGAAGAAGATCCCGGAAGTGCTCGAATGCCATCTGGTCTCGGGCGACTTCGACTATCTGATCAAGGCGCGCATCGGCGAAATGGCCGACTACCGCAAGCTGCTCGGCGACATCCTGCTGCAATTGCCGGGTGCGGTGCAGTCGAAGAGCTACGTGGTCATGGAGGAGATCAAGGAGACCCTGACGATCGCGGTGGGCGAGTAGCCGGGCGACGGTTCGCGGGGCTTCGGCACGCGCAGGCGCAATCGAAAGCGCCCCCGTTTTTCTCCCTCGACAAAGCGTCTTGATACTGTATATTTATACAGTATCAAGACGCTTTGTTGCTTTGTGCCGTGAACGAACTGGACCCCGACTCCACCCCCGACACCTGGTATCCTGTCGCCCCGCCTGCGCCGCGCAAGGGGCGTGGGGCAGTCACGAATCTGCAGGGGCGTTACGAGGTCGATCAGCGCGAAGCTTTCGACGACGGCTGGCAGCACGTGCCGCCTGGCGAGGGCTCGGGCGCGCACGAAGGCGATGCCGGGCGCGACGGCGAGGGCGCCGGAGCGGGCGATTTCGCCGCCGAGGAAACGCCCGCATTGCGCACCCAGGTCTTCGAGGAGCGCGCGAAAAGCATTCTCACGCGCAACCAGTCGCCTGATATTCCGTTCAATGTTTCGCTCAATCCGTATCGCGGTTGTGAGCACGGCTGCATCTACTGCTTCGCGCGGCCCACGCACAGCTACCTCGGGCTCTCGCCGGGGCTCGATTTCGAGAGCCGCATTTACGCGAAGATCAACGCCCCCGAGCTGCTCGCGCGCGAAATCGCCAAGCCTGCTTACGAGCCGGAGCCCATCGCACTAGGCGTGAATACCGATGCCTGGCAGCCCGTCGAGCGCGATCTGCGCATCACGCGCCGCGTGATCGAGGTGCTGAGCGAGCGCGAGCATCCGTTCGCGGCCATCACCAAGTCTTCGCTGATCGAGCGCGATCTCGACCTGCTCGTGCCCATGGCACAGCGCCAGCAATTCATGGCCGCGATCACGATCACCACGCTCGACGCCGATCTCGCGCGCACGCTCGAGCCGCGCGCGGCCACGCCCGCGCGCCGGCTGCGCACGATCCGCACGCTCGCGCAGGCAGGCATTCCGGTCGGTGTGAGCATCGCGCCCGTGATTCCGTTCGTCACCGAGCCGGATATGGAGCGCGTGCTGGAGGCCTGCGCCGAGGCGGGCGCGACGAGCGCGAGCTATATCGTGCTGCGTCTGCCGTGGGAAGTGGCGCCGCTCTTCGAAGGCTGGCTCGAGGCGCATTTCCCGCAACGCGCCGCGCGCGTGATGAGCCGCGTGCGCGACATGCGCGGCGGCAAGGATTACGACTCGTCGTTCTCGCAGCGCATGAAGGGCACCGGGCTTTGGGCCGATCTGCTCAAGCAGCGCTTTCACAAGGCCGTGACGCGGCTCGGGTTGAACGAGCGGCGCCACGGCATCCTGGACATGTCGGCGTTCGTGCGCGCCAAGACCGTGCGCGAGAAGCCGCAACTCGATTTGTTCTAGTTTTGTCCTGGCGCGCCGCTGCCGCCGTTGTTATTGAGAGAGCGCCTTGGCCGCTTCGACCTGCGATTCGAAGTAAGTCTGGAACGAGAGGGCGAGGCCCGTCATCAGCAAGAACGCGCCGATCAGCAGCGAGAAGATCACCACGAAGACCACGGTCCAGCCCGAACGGCTCGCACGGCTTCCGGCGAAGGCCGCATTGAACTGCGCGTCCCACTTGGCGTCCGGGCGCAGCCCATAGACGATGGCGGCAAGAAAAGCCGAGAGCACGGATACGGCGCCGATCACGGCCAGCGCCCAGCCGGGTATCGACGCGCGCTGGGTGGCCATGAGCAGGAGCACGCCGGGAATGCCGAGCAGCGTGCCGGCGAGATGCGCCCAGCCCCACACGTCGCGCGATCCATATAGATAGAAGCGGTGCGCGCCGAGGCAGCCGAACAGGAAGGCGAGGGCGGCGGTGAGTGTCTTGGAGCGAAAGCGTGCGGGATTCTTTTGATTGGACATGGGCAGACGGATTCGATGACTGCGCGTTGACTCTTGCGTTGACAGCGCGCGTGGACGTGGGCCGCCGGCCATTGTACGTGGCGTGCGCGCGTGCAAGCAGATGGCGCCGCTTATGCCGGGAAATGCCCGAAGCCGGGCGGGCGGGCGTGCGAGCGCGGCCGCGCCACGTGCGGCAACCAGGGCTTCGCGCAACTACGGCTTCGTATAGGTCACGCGATAGATCGCGCCTGCGTAGTCGTCGCTGATGAGCAGCGATCCGTCGGGCAGCGGCAGCACGTCGGCGGGGCGGCCCCACTCGGTCTCGTCGCTGTTGAGCCATCCCTGGGCGAACACTTCCTGATGCGCGTCCGTGCCGTCGGCGTTGGCGATGATGCGCACCACGCGATAGCCCACCTTCTTGCTGCGATTCCACGAGCCGTGCTCGGCAATGAAGATGCTGTCGCGATACCCGGGCGGGAACATCGTCCCTGTATAGAAGCGCATGCCGAGCGACGCCACGTGCGCGCCCAGCTTCGCGACGGGCGGCGTGAAGCCGCTGCACGGATGGCCCGCGCCGAACTCCGGATCGGCGACATCGCCGCCGTGGCAATACGGAAAGCCGAAATCGAGGCCCACGCGCGCAAGGCGGTTGAGCTTGTCGTCGGGGACGTCGTCGCCCATCATGTCGCGGCCGTTGTCGGTGAACCACAGCTCGTGCGTCTGCGGATGCCACGCGAAGCCCACCGTGTTGCGCACGCCGCGCGCGATCGTCTCGTAGTGCGTGCCGTCCGGGTCCATCCTGCCGATCATCGCGTAGTGGCTGCGCTGCGGATCGTTCGCGGGCAGGCAGACATTGCAGGGCGCGCCCTGCGGCACGTAGAGCTTGCCGTCCGGGCCGAAGGCGATGAACTTCCAGCCGTGGTGACGCTCGGGCGGCAGCGCATCGGTAACGACGGCGGGCTTGGGCGGATCGTCGAGATGCGTGTCGATGGCGTCCAGCCTCACGATCTTCGAGACCGCGGAAACATAGAGCGCTCCATCGTGCCAGGCCACGCCCACGGGCATCGTGAGCCCGGAAGCGACCACGTGGCGCTTGACGACCTTGCCGTCGCGCAGCTCGAGCGCGTAGACGCGGCCCTCCATGCTGCCCACGTAAAGGATGCCTGCAGGCGAGAGCGTCATTTCGCGCGCGCTGGGCACGTCGTCGGCGAGCAACTCGATGTGGAAGCCGGCCGGTAGCCGGATGCGCTCGATGGGCAGCGTGGCCCGCGCGAGCGGTGCGCCGAGAAGCGCGGCGAGCGCGAGCAGGGCGCCACAGCATCGCCGTACAATGCGTGGCGATCGGTGCGTGCGCCAGGTGCGCGAGCCGCCAGGGCCGCGGTCATGTCGATGTGGGGCTCGATCCGCTGCATGAACGGGCGAAGGTGCGTTGTCATGCCGCCACAGGCGGAGGAGGGTGGCGCAAGCCCACACCACCAGCCGCTCCGACGCGGGCGCCAGGCCCTGTCGGTCATGCCCGTCAGCCGCCGATCGATCGCCATTCATCGCCGCTTCCTCACGGTTGCCACGCAGTTTCCGCCCGGTTTCTGGTTAAGTGTTTGTTATGCCATTGGTTTCGGGCTATAATCGCATGTTTCAGTAGTCCCGAACCCCGGTTTTCAAGGATTCTAGTATGGTCATCATCCGTCTGGCACGCGGCGGCTCGAAGAAGCGCCCGTTCTACAACATCGTCGCAACCGATTCGCGCAACCGTCGCGACGGCCGTTTCATCGAGCGCGTGGGCTTCTACAACCCGGTCGCCACCAAGGGTGAAACCCTTCGTATCGCGCAAGATCGCGTGACGTACTGGCAAGAAAACGGCGCGCAAATGTCGCCGGCCGTCGAGCGTCTCGTGAAGGAAGCGCAAAAGGCTGCTGCCGCTCAACCGGCTGCTTAAGTCTTACCCAAGTGCGCGCGGCGTGAGCGGCGTGTACGAGTTCAAGCTGGCTGCGAGGTTTGCCCATGCCCGTGCATGACGATACACAAGCGGACAGGGGCGCTGCTGCCGCAGCGGGCGATGTACCGCGCAAAAACCATGATGCAGGTGGCAAGTCAGGCGCCGAAGCATCATCGGGCGGCGGCTCGCGCAAGGCGCCGTCGTTTGGCGCGTTCGTGCGCAAGCCTGCGGAACGCGCGCAGACGCGCAGCAGTGCGTCTGAAGCTGCAGGCGCGGCCGAAGGCCTGCGCGCGGAAACGCCGGAAACCTGGCCGGCCGACGCAGTCGAGGTCGGCACCGTGCTCGATGCCTATGGCCTGAAGGGCGGGCTCAAGATCGCCCCGCACGCGCAAGGCGGCAAGGCGCTCATCGCGGCGAAGCGCTGGTGGCTCCTGAAGGGCCGCGAGCGTCCGGAGCGACATTCCGCGGTGCGCGTGAGCGCCAAGGTGCACAGCGACAGCGTCGTCGGGCAACTGGGCGGTGTTGCGGATCGCGACGCCGCGCTGCGTTTGCGCGGCGCGCGCATCTACGTGAGCCGCGCGGATTTCCCCGCGACCGAAGCCGACGAGTATTACTGGGTCGACCTGATGGGTCTTCACGTCGCCAACGAAGCGGGCGTGGAGCTCGGCACGGTCGCCGACCTGATCGACAACGGCGCGCAGTCGGTGTTGCGCGTCGAGTATCCGTCGACGGGCAAGGATGGCAAGCCCACCACCGGCGAGCGGCTGATCCCGTTCGTCGGCGTGTTTGTGAAGACGGTGGACCTGGCGGCGAAGCGCATTGTCGTCGACTGGGAAGCCGATTACTGAACCTGCTGTGCTGATTCGCTGAACGGAGAGAGCGATGCAGTTCGATGTCGTTACGCTCTTTCCCGAGATGTTCCGCGCGCTCACCGACTGGGGTATCACCAGCCGGGCCGCGAAGCAGCAGCGTTATGCGTTGCGCACGTGGAATCCGCGCGATTTCACGACCGACAATTACCGCACCATCGACGATCGGCCTTACGGCGGCGGCCCCGGCATGGTCATGCTGGCCAAGCCGCTCGAAGCGGCGATCGGCGCGGCGAAAGCTGCGCAGGCCGAGCCGGGCGTCGCGAGTCCGCGCGTGCTGCTGATGTCGCCGCAAGGCAAGCCGCTCACGCACGAGCGCGTCGTGCAGTTCGCCCAGGAGCCCGGTTTCGTGCTGCTGTGCGGCCGCTACGAAGCGATCGATCAGCGTCTGGTCGACCGTTGCGTGGACGAAGAAGTGAGCGTCGGCGACTTCGTGCTCTCCGGCGGCGAATTGCCCGCGATGGCGCTGATGGATGCCGTGGTGCGGCTCTTGCCCGGTGTGCTCAATGACGCGCAGTCGGCGGTGCAGGACAGTTTCGTGGACGGTCTGCTCGACTGCCCGCATTACACGCGGCCCGAGGAATACGACGGCGTGCGTGTGCCTGATGTGCTGCTCGGCGGCCATCATGCGGAAATCGAGCAATGGCGCCGCCGCGAGGCGCTGCGCAATACGTGGCACAAACGGCCCGATCTGATCGACCGGGCCAGGAAGAACAAGATGCTAAGCCGTGCCGATGAGGCATGGCTCGCTAGTTTCGCGAAGGGCGCGAACGAAGCGTAAGGCTTCGGGCGGGCGCGACACGGGACGCCAAAGGCGGTGCCGCTTCATGCGTGAACGGCGCCAGATGTGAATCCATCCTCTATCGGGGCCGTAGTTGCAGGCAATCCTGCACAGGTACGAACGCCGACAAGATGGCTTACGGAGTCAGTAATGAATCTGATTGAAAAACTCGAGCAGGAAGAAATCCAGCGCGTGCTGGGCGAGAAGACCATCCCCGAATTCGCTCCCGGCGATACGGTGATCGTCAACGTGAACGTGGTCGAAGGCACGCGTAAGCGCGTTCAGGCATACGAAGGCGTCGTGATCGCAAAGCGTAACCGCGGTCTGAACTCGTCGTTCATCGTTCGCAAGATCTCGTCGGGCGAAGGCGTCGAGCGTACGTTCCAGACGTACTCGCCGCTGCTGGCCAGCATCGTGGTGAAGCGTCGCGGCGACGTGCGTCGCGCGAAGCTGTACTACCTGCGCAACCTGTCGGGCAAGAAGGCACGTATCAAGGAAAAGCTGGTGTTCAAGAGCGCAGCTGCTCCGGCCGATCAGGCGTAAAAGCTGTAAGAAAGAAGCACCCCTCGGGGTGCTTTTTTCTTTTTGGCCGCAAAATACGCAGGTGTGTCCGAATTTCGAGCCAGCCGTTGATCCGTCCAGTATTTGAACCCGAAAACCTGCCGATCGAATCGACAGGCATCGAACTCCCCCATGTCGCCGCCGTCCGGCTCACGCCCGAAGGCTTGCGTGCGCGTTTCGAGCAGCGCCTGCCCTGGGACCCCGAGCCGCAGGACGCGCGCGTGACCGAGATCGCCGATCCGCGCGAGGCCGCCGTGCTCGTGCCGATCGCGATGCGTCCTGCCGGGCTCACCGTGCTGCTCACGCAGCGTGCCGACAACCTCAGCAATCACGCCGGACAGGTCAGCTTCCCGGGCGGCAGCCGCGAGCCCGCCGACGCCACGTCGATCGCCGCCGCGCTGCGCGAGGCGCACGAGGAGGTGAATCTCGACCCCGCGCGCGTCGAAGTGCTGGGCGCGCTGCCCGACTACCTCACGGGCACGGGCTTCAAGGTGACGCCGGTGGTGGGCCTCGTGCACGAGCCGTTCACGTTGGCCGCCGATTCGCTCGAAGTGGCGAGCATCTTCGAAGTGCCGCTCAGCTTCCTGATGAATCCGGCGCATCACCAGGTGCGCGTGCTGCGCTGGGAGGGCGGCGAGCGCCGCTTCTTCGCCATGCCGTATCCGCAAGAGGGCGCGGGCGTGGCCGGCGTGCACTTCATCTGGGGGGCGACTGCGGGCATGCTGCGCAATTTCTATCGTTTCCTGCTCGCCTGACGCGGCGTAGTTTGCGCGCGGGGCATGCGCCACGCGTCCCGCTGTTGTGTCTTTGCCGCCACATGTTCAGGCACATCTGGCCCTGTGATATCGTTGCAACAATTTCTGAAGACCCCCGAAATCCCTTTAGCAACCCGACTCACTGCACGGCGCGTGGCATGACCTTCTTCTCCGTATTGCTGGCCCTCGTCATCGAACAGGTGCGGGCGCTTTCGCCCAATAATCCGGTGATGGCGCTCCTGCGCCTCAATGCGGACTGGGCCGCGCATGGCTTCGACGCGGGCAAGCAAAAGCACGGTCTGATCGCCTGGCTCGTGGTCGTGGTGCCGTGGACGGCGGCCACCGCGCTCGTCTACTACGTGCTCTATCACATCAGCTTCGTGCTGGCGTTCCTGTGGAACGTGGTGGTGGTGTACTTCACGCTGGGCTTCCGCCAGTTCAGCCACTATTTCACCGATATCCACCTCGCGCTGAACAACGACGACGTGCCGCGCGCGCGCGAGATCCTCACCGAGTGGACCGGCATCGACGCCGTGGACATGCCCGTGAGCGAGATCGTGCGCCATACGCTCATCCACGCCGTGGTGGCCTCGCACCGGCACGTGTTCGGCGTGTTCTTCTGGTTTCTCGTGCCGATCGGGCCAGCGGGCGCGGTGCTGTACCGCATCGCCGAGTATCTGGCGCGCGCATGGTCGCGTCCCGCCGACGACCGTACCGAAGCCTTCTCGAACTTCGCGCAGCAGGTGTTCTTCGTGATCGACTGGGTGCCGGCGCGGCTCACGTCGCTGGGCTTTGCGATCGTCGGCAATTTCGAGGACGCGATCTACGCGTGGCGCAACCACACGAACCAGTGGCCCGACACCAACGAAGGCGTGCTGCTCGCGACCGGCAGCGGCGCGCTCGGTGCGCGCCTCTCGGGGCCGCTCGCGGAGCAGTCGAGCGTCGACGTGCTCGCCCAGCCCGGCGAAGGCGATCCCTACACGGTCGGCGACGACTGCACGCCGCGCACGCTGCAATCGGCCGTGGGCCTCGTGTGGCGCGCGGTGATCCTGTGGATGATCCTGCTGCTCATGCTGACCATTGCCGTCTGGGTCTGAGCGCCCCCGGCGTCTTGCGCAAATGACAACGGCCCGCCTCTCACGAGCGGGCCGTTGTCTTTTCCAGACGCGGCAGGGCGGGGCGGGAAGTTTTCAGTCGTCGCGCGGATCGCGCGCGCGGCCGCACTGCCAGCACACCGTGAACTGCGGCTCCAGCGTCTCGCCGCATTGCGGGCAGCGCCACGACGGCGCGCCCGGCGGCGGTCCGTTCGTGGCGTCGGCAATCAGCTTGCGCGCGAGCGTCTCGTCGCGTTCGTCGACGAGCCAGATCTCCGGCGCGCATTGATCGGCGGGAATCTCGCCCATCGCCCCGCTCAGATAGCGGTTGTGCAGCTCGCACGGCACGCCGGCCGCCGCGAGGATGTTCATCCAGTGCTGGGCAATGACGACATTCGGCGCGCGCACGAGCTTGAGCATGGGGACGGCTGGCGCGTCAGCGCACGATCTGGCTGATTTCGTGCACGAGCTGCGCATAGAGCGCATGGCGCTCCGGCTCGACGCGGCCGTCCTCGACGGCTTCGAGCACCGCGCATCCCGGCTCGTGCAGATGATGGCAGTTGTAGAAGCGGCAATGCGCGAGCAACGGCCGGAACTCTGGGAACGCGCGTTCGAGCGTGCCTTCGGTGAGGTGATAGAGCCCGAACTCCTGGAAACCCGGCGAGTCGATCAGCGCGCCGCCTGAGTGATCACCATCCGGGAGCTTGTAGAGGCGCGTGAACGTCGTCGTGTGGCGGCCGCTGTTGAGCGCCGTGGAGATCTCGCGCGTGGCGGCCTCGGCGTCGGGAATCAGCAGGTTCACGAGCGTGGATTTGCCCATGCCCGATTGCCCGAGCAGGATGGTCTGGTGGCCATGCAGATGCTCGGTGAGAATCGCGCGCGCCTCCTCGGGGTGCTTCTTCTCTGACACTTCCAGCACCGTATAGCCAAGCGTGCGATAGCGCTCGAGCCGCTCGCGCGCGAGCGGCAGCGAGGCCTCCAGGTCGATCTTGTTGAGCAGGATGATCGGCTTCAGGTCGTTGGCCTCGGCGGCCACGAGCGCGCGGCCGAGCAGGTCTTCGCTGAAGTGCGGCTCGGTGGCGAGCACGATCAGGAGCTGGTCGAGATTGGCCGCGAAGAGCTTGGACTTGAACTGATCGGAGCGGTAGAGCAGGTTGCGCCGCTCGCCGATGGCGACGATCACGCCCTGGTCCGCCGAAGTCGATTGATATTCGACGCGGTCGCCCACCGCGACCTCGCTCTTCTTGCCGCGCGGGAAGCACTGCAGCGGCGCGCCGCCTGCGTCCGGTGCGACCAGATAGTGGCGCCCGTGCGCCGCGATCACGACGCCGTGCAGCGTCGCCCCCGTCCCCGCCGATGCTGCGCCGCCGGCGGCTTTCGTTGCGCGCCGGTTCATGCGTGCGCGAGCAGTCGGTCGATCCGCTGCGATGCCGGCGGATGCGAGTAGTAGAACGCGGTGTAGAGCGGGTCGGGCGTGAGCGTCGACGCGTTGTCCTCATACAGCTTGACGAGCGCGTTCACGAGGTTTTGCGCGTCGGTCTGCGTGGCGGCGAAGGCGTCGGCCTCGAACTCGTGCTTGCGCGAGCTCAGGCTGGACAGCGGCGTGACGAAGAACAGGAACACCGGCACGGCGAGGAAGAACAGCACGAGCGCGAGGCCTTCATTGCCGCCGAGCAGTGACGGCCGCACGCCGAGTCCCTCGTAGAACCAGACGCGCTGCGTGAGCCAGCCGAGCACGCCGAGCAGCACGAGGCTGATCGCGAACGTCACCACCATGCGCTTGATCACGTGACGGCGCTTGAAGTGGCCGAGCTCGTGCGCGAGCACGGCCTCGATCTCGCTACCGGAGAGGCGCGCGAGCAGGGTGTCGAAGAAGACGATGCGCTTGGCCGCGCCGAAGCCCGTGAAATAGGCGTTGCCGTGCGCGGAGCGGCGGCTGCCGTCCATCACGAACAGGCCCTTGGCCGCGAAGCCGCAACGCTGCATCAACGCTTCGATGCGCGAGCGCAGCGCTTCGTCCCGCAGCGGCTCGAACTTGTTGAAGAGCGGCGCGATGAAGGTGGGGTAGAGCACCAGCACGAGCATCTGGAACGCGACCCAGACCACCCAGGTCCAGAGCCACCAGAGGCTGCCCGCCTGCTTCATGAGGTACAGCACGACGAAGAGCAGCGGAATGCCGAACAGCGCGCCGATCAGGAGCCCCTTGATGCGGTCGGCGAAGAAGATGCGCCGCGTCATGCGATTGAAGCCGAAGCGCTCCTCGATCACGAACTGGCGGTAGTAGTCGAGCGGCAACTCGACGATGCCGCTCACCGCGAGCACGGCCGCGACCAGCGCGATCTGGCCGACGTAGTCGCGCCCGATCAGGTCCGAAATGCCGAGGTCGAGCGCCTGCACGCCGCCCAGCAGCGTGAGCGCGATCAGCACGACCGCGGAGAGCACGATCTCGATCATGCCGAGGCGCGTGCGCGCGATGGTGTAGTCGGCGGCGCGCTGGTGCGCCGTCAACGGGATGGTGGCCGCGAACTGGGGCGGCACCGCGCTGCGGTGCGCCGCCACGAAGCGGACCTGGCGCGAGGCGAGCCAGAGCTTGGTCGCGACCATGGCCAGCACGGCGATCACGAAAATGACGCTGAAAGCCAGCGCGGGGGACAACGCAGTTGAGGAGGTCGGCATCCGGGGAGTCCGTGGTATCTATGCGACAATTATATGTTCTCGGCGGCCCGGCCATGGCATCCCCGCATTTGGCGTGCGGGCCGCGCCAGCATCATGCGTGCGCAGCGTAATCGCGCGCGCGTTGCTGGACCATTCAGGCGGTGTCGGACGCCGCATCTCAACCGTTTCAGGCTGCCCCTCATGACTGATATCACTTCTGCCGAACCGGCGGGCCAGGCGACTCCGGCGATGGAGCGCACCGACATGAATTTGATCTGGCTCGACATGGAGATGACGGGGCTCGATCCCGACAACGACCGGATCATCGAGATCGCCGTGGTGGTGACGAACTCCACGCTCGAGAAGATCGTGGAGGGCCCCGTGCTGGCGATCCATCAGCCGGAGGCCGTGCTCGACCGCATGGACGAATGGAACCGCAATACGCACGGCCGCTCGGGCCTGACCGAGCGTGTGCGCGCCTCTACCGTGACCGAGGACAGCGCGACCGAGCAGATTCTCGCGTTTCTCTCGCAATACGTGCCGCCGGGCAAGTCGCCGATGTGCGGCAACTCGATCTGCCAGGACCGCCGCTTCATGGCGCGCTGGATGCCCACGCTCGAGCGCTTCTTCCACTACCGCAATCTGGACGTGAGCACGCTCAAGGAACTGTGCCGCCGCTGGCAGCCGGCCATCTACAAGGGCTTCCAGAAGCGCGCGATGCATACGGCGCTGGCCGACATCCACGAGTCCATCGACGAGCTCAAGTACTACCGCGAGCACTTTCTCATTCCGGCCGCGGGCACGGCGGACGCCGCCGCCCAGACGGGCGGCGCGGCGAAGTAAGGCTGCCTTTGGGCCTGCGAAGGTGCGGACGCGTTTTTGCGCCGCACCCTGCGCAGCCCGCGGCGACGGGGTATTACGCGCGCGGCGCTCGCTGCGCGTTCTTGGGCCGGAATGCCGCGACGATAGTCGGATCGGTTTCGATATACGGACCGCCGATCAGGTCGATGCAGTAAGGCACCGCGGCGAAGATGCCCGGCACTTTTACCGTGCCCTGGTCGTCGCGCAAGCCTTCCAGCGTTTCCTTGATCGACTTGGGCTGACCCGGCAGGTTGATGATGAGCGCCGCGTGGTCGTCGGTCTCGCGGATCACGGCCACCTGGCGCGAAAGAATCGCCGTCGGCACGAAATTCAGGCTGATCTGGCGCATCTGCTCGCCAAAGCCCGGCATTTCCTTCGTGGCGACGGCAAGCGTCGCCTCGGGCGTCACGTCGCGGCGCGCGGGGCCGGTCCCGCCCGTCGTCAGCACGAGGTCGCAGCCGAGCCCGTCCACCAGCGCCGTGAGTGTGGCCGAGATGGTGGCTGCGTCGTCGTGGATCAGGCGCGTTTCGGCGCGCCACGGCGACTTCAGCGCGTGGCCGAGCCATTCCATCAGCGACGGAATGCCCTTGTCCTCGTAGACGCCGCTCGTGGCGCGGTCGCTGACCGACACGAGGCCGATCACCAGTTCGTCAGGATGGCTGCGCTCAGGCTTCGTCATCTTCGCTATCCTCGTCGAGATCGGCGTGCGGGCGCTGGTTCGCCGCTTCCAGCGGATCGTCGGCGCCCTGGCGGCTCATGTCCTTGATCCACTGGAACAACTCGCGGAAATACTTCGGCGGGCGGCCTTGCTGCTGCTCGCGGCGCGCGTTGCGGATCAGCGTGCGGCCTTCCTGCGGATCGGCCGCCGGATGCTGGTGAATGAAGGCGGTGAGCGCGGCGTCGTCGGCAAGCAGCTTTTCGCGCGTGCGCTCGATCCAGTGCAGGCGCGCCGTGGCGGCCTTGTTCACGCCGCGGTGCTCGTCGAGCGCGGTGCGCAGCGCGGCGACCTCGTCCTCGCGCAGGCCGCGCATCATGCGGCCGACGTACTGGAGCTGGCGGCGCTTGCCTTCGTGGTCGGTGATGCGGCGGGCCTCGTGGACGGCGTCGGCGAGGTCTTCCGTCATGGGCATGCGCTTGAGCGCGTCCTTGGGCAGGTCGACGAGCGCGATGCCCAGCTCCTGGAGCGCGGTCATTTCGCGCTTGAGCTGCGACTTGCTCGGGCGATCGTAGCCGTTGTCGTCCTCGTTGTCGCCCTGTTTGGCGGCAGCGTCGTTCATGGGTTGAATGCGGGTTTTGCGTTTCATGACGCATATTGTAGCCTGCGCGCGCGCTCCGATCGGCACGCGTCTGGCTCGCGCGGTCCATGCGCCTGCGGTGCGTGTTCGCATACCTTGCTATGATCGCGGAACGCGCCTTTTACCGAGGCGCCTGATCCGACACACCCGATACACGACAAGCGGGCCGCCCCGGCCCGAAACCGGACCGTAACGACAATGGCTGCAGACATCGAAGCCCGGCAACGATTTTTCCCGCACACCCAGGACGAGCTGAAGGAGATCGCGTCGGACATTCTCCGCCACGCGAAGGCGCTCGGCGCAAGCGACGCCGCGACGGAGATCTCCGAAGGCGATGGCCTGTCGGTTTCCGTGCGGCGCGGCGAAGTCGAGACCATCGAGCACAACCGCGACAAGTCCGTGGGCGTGACCGTCTACATCGGTAACAAGCGCGGCAATGCGAGCACCTCGGACTTTTCCGCGCAGGCGCTCAAGGACACCGTGGCGGCCGCCTACAACATCGCGCGCTTCACCGCCGACGACGACTGCGCGGGTCTCGCCGACCCCGAGCTGCTGGAAACCGCGCCGCGCGACCTCGACCTCTATCACCCGTGGAGCCTCACGGCCGACGAGGCCGTCGAGATCGCGCGCCGCGCCGAGGACGCCGCGTTCGCCACCGACCGCCGCGTGACCAACTCGGAAGGCGCGAGCGTTTCGGCGCAGCATTCGCAGTTCGTGCTGGCCACCTCGGGCGGCTTCATGCACGGCTACCCCTATTCGCGCCACTACATCGCGTGCGCGCCCATCGCGGGCACGGGCCGCAGCATGCAGCGCGACGACTGGTACACCTCGCGGCGCAGCGCGAGCGAGCTCGCCACGCCCGAGTCGGTCGGCCGCTACGCCGCCGAGCGCGCGCTCGCGCGCCTGAACGCGCGTGGACTCGACACGCGCAAGGTGCCGGTGCTGTTCGAAGCGCCCATCGCGGCGGGCCTGCTCGGCGCGTTCGTGCAGGCCACGAGCGGCGGCGCGCTCTATCGCAAGACCTCGTTCCTCGTCGACAGTCTCGGCAAGCCGGTGTTCGCGCCGCATATCCAGGTCGTCGAGGACCCGCACGTGGCGCGCGCCGCGGGCAGCGCGCCCTTCGACGAGGAAGGCGTGCGCACGCAACGGCGCGAAGTCGTGAAGGACGGCGTGGTGCAGGGCTATTTCCTCTCGTCGTATTCGGCGCGCAAGCTCGGCATGCAGACGACCGGCAACGCGGGCGGCTCGCACAACCTGCGGCTGCAAAGCTCGCTCACGAAACCCGAAGACGACTTCGAGGAAATGCTCAGGAAGCTCGGCACGGGCCTGCTGCTCACGGAACTGATGGGGCAGGGCGTGAACATGGTGACGGGCGACTATTCGCGCGGCGCCTCGGGTTTCTGGGTCGAGAACGGCAAGATCCAGTATCCGGTCGAGGAGATCACGGTGGCCTCCACGCTGCAGGAGATGTTCCACCACATCGTCGCGGTGGGCGCCGATACGCTCGCACGCGGTACGCGCCAGACCGGCTCGGTGCTGATCGAGCGCATGACGGTGGCGGGGCAGTAAGCACGCGCGGCGCGTTTCGCGCGCTTTTCCGCACTTCAATGCAAAACGGCACGCCTGCGCGTGCCGTTTTCGTTTTTGCGCGCCCACATGCCAAACCAATGGCCATACCGGCGGTGTTTTCGGCGCTCAGTCGCGCCGTTCGTACGTCACGAACGCGAAGTCGAAATTGTTGGGCGGATTGGCGTGCAGCGTTTCGCGCGCCGTCTCGCGCCAGTGCGCCGGATCGGGCGCGGGGAAGGTGGCGTCGCCTTCGAAATCGATGGCGATCTCGGTGACGATCAGCTTCTGCGCGAGCGCGATGCCTTCCGCGTAGAGCTGCGCGCCGCCGATCAGGAACGCTTCGGGCGCCTGATCCTGTGCCGCGAGCGCGAGCGCGGCTTCGAGGCTCGTGACCGTGTCGCAGCCGGGAAAGCGCTTGGTGGCGTCGCGCGTGACGACGATGTTGCGGCGGCCGGGCAGCGCGCGGCCGATCGATTCATGCGTCTTGCGGCCCATCACGATGGGCGCGCCCATGGTGGTGCGCTTGAAGAAGGCAAGGTCCTCGGGCAGCCGCCAGGGCAGCTCGTTGTCGCGGCCGATCACGCCGTTGCGGGCGCGAGCGACGATCAGAGTGAGCGTCGTCATCGAGAGAGTCGAAGTGCGTTGGAATGGAAAAGCCAGTCGCACCGATTCTACCCGACGCTCTCGTCGCCGCCCTTGCGGCCGGCGGCAGGGCTGCGCGCGCCGCGCGCAAAAAGCCCTGCACGCCCCCGCAGCGTCAGGCCTCGGGCTCGGGCGGCAGGTCCGGCTGGTTCTCCGCTTCGCCGCCGAAGATCGTCTTCTCGTCGCGCAGCCCGTGCGTGCCCATGAGCCGGTACAGCGTCACGCGCGAGATGCCGAGGTCGGTGGCCGCTTCGGTCAGGCGATGGCGATGGCGCAGCAGCGCGGCCTCGATCGCGCGTTTTTCCGCGGCCTCGCGCGCCTGGGCGAGCGTGACGGTCTGCTGCTCGGTGAACTGGTCGAGATCGAGATCCTCGGCCGAGATCAGCTTGCTTTCGGCCATCACGATCGCGCGCCGCACGCGGTTGATGAGCTCGCGCACGTTGCCGGGCCAGTTGTAGTTGTACATGGCCTCGATCGCATCGGGCGTGAAGCCGCGGATCCTGCGCGCGCTGTCCTGCTTGAACTTGTGCAGCACATGGTGCGCGAGAATTTCGATGTCCTTGCCACGCGCGCGCAGCGGCGGCTCGTCCACGCGCAGCACGCACAGGCGGTGAAACAGGTCCGCCCTGAAACGTCCGTCGCGCATGGCGGCTTCGAGATCGACGTGGGTGGCCGAAATGATGCGCACGTCCACGGGAATCTGCTCGTGGCCGCCGAGGCGCTCGATCTTGCCTTCCTGGAGAAAGCGCAACAGGCTCGCCTGGCTTTCCATCGGCAGGTCGCCGATTTCGTCGAGAAAGAGCGTGCCGCCGTTGGCGGCTTCCACGCGGCCGATCTTGCGCTGGTTTGCGCCTGTGAACGCGCCGCGCTCGTAGCCGAACAGTTCGGATTGCAGAAGATGATGCGGGATCGCGCCGCAGTTGATTGGCACGAACGGCGCCTTGCGGCGCGGCGAGCGCTCGTGGATCGCGAGCGCCGTCAGCTCCTTGCCGGTGCCCGACTCGCCCGAGATGAACACGGTCGCGTCCGTGTTCGCCACCTTGCGGATGGTGCGAAAGAGCTGCTGCATCGCCTCGCAGGTGCCCACCATCTCGTCTTCGTCCTGACTCGCGGCTGCGGGCGCCTCGTCGAGGTCGCACAGCGTGACCATGCCGAACGCGTGGCCCACGAGGTAGTCGAGCGTCGCCGGCGCGACCGGCAGATGCACATAGTCGAAGCAGTACTGGCGAATCAGGCGCCGCACTTCGGGGTCGGTGAGGCGCTTGGCGTCGGTGAGCGCGATCCACCCCACCTGCTGCAGGCGCAGCACCGCTTCGAGGCCGGCCAGGTCGCGCGCCGCGAACCCGGTCAGGTCGACGATGCCCGCGCAGGTCGGCTCGGCCTTGGCGAGGCGCGTCGCTTCGTGCGGGCTCTTGGCCGTCGCGACTTCCCAGCCGCGGCTGCGCAGATACGCGCCCAGCTGCGTGTCCGGCACGCGGGCGACGTACAGCAGCATGCGGTCGATATCGGCAATCGGTCTGCCGTCGGGCTCGCGGGCCGCGGCGTCGTAACCGGGCGGCCCGCTGCTGGCCGTGTCGTCCGCCGCCGCGGCCGGTTGCGGCGCGCCCGCCATGGCGAGCCGCTGACCCGCCCCGGCCAAAGGTGTCACGGTGGCGCCCAGATGTGAGGAATCGCGCACGATCGTCCTCGTATTCATCAGAAGGTATAGGGGAACCGCACGCCGACGACGAAGTTCGGCGCGTCGGGCGTGAGGCCCACCGACACCGCACCGTTGATCGTCAGGTGCTTGTTGACCACGTGATTCAGGCCGAAGTTGAGCACCGAGGCCGTGGTCTCGCTGCCCGGCACGCCAGTCCAGCTGCCGCCGGGCTGCTTGGTCTTCGACTGCGGCTCGATGGCCATCGTATAGGAGATGCTGGCCGAGTCCTTGTCGGAGAACGCGAGCGCGACGCCACCGCCGAACTGCACGATGTCGCCGAGCTTGACGTCGGCGGGCTCGGTCTGCCCGACGACCGACGAGATGTCGGCGAACGAGCGCGAGATGTTGTACGTGTACGAAAGGCTGCCGAACAGCACGACCGGGTCGTAGGTCTTCAGCACCGACATGCCCGCCGTGATGTTCCAGAAGCCCGTGCCGGTGGGCAGCTTGCTCGGCGCGACGAGGTTGGTGTTGTCGGGCGTGAGCTGTTGCAGCTTGATGCCGAACGGCGAGGTGCCGGTGGGCGTCTTCACGCGCAGGCTGCCGACCACGTCGGGCAAGTTGTTGGTCTCCTTCAGGAACTGATAGTAGATCCCGAAGTTCACGTCGCCGATCGCGTTCGAGTTCACGGACGCATCGGAGAGCGAGTTCGCCGAGCCGCCGGCGCCGCCCACGATGAAGCTGCTGTGGCGGTAGATGTAGGGCACGTCGACGTCGATGCTCATGCGGTCGGTGATGCCATACCGCGTGTCGAGGTCGGCCATGATCTGGTGAGACTTCGTCTCGCCCAGATTGATGTTGCCGAGAAAGATCGCATCGAGCGCGAGGAAGCCCGAAAGCTGCAACTGGCGGCGGTCGTAGTAGGTATCGCTGATACCCCAGTCCAGCGTGAGCTTGTGGTCGAAGAGCGGCGCATGCTCGCGTTGCACGACCGCTTCCTCAGACTGGGTACGGGTGGGCTCGGCGTTCTTTTGCGTCTCGCCCACGGTCGGGCTCCCGCTCGGATTGACGCCGACGGGCGCGCCTTGCTGCGGCCCGCTTGCGGCCGAGGAGCCGGTGGCGCCATTGGTCGGCCCGCTGTCGGGCGACGGCGGGTTCACCGGCACGCCCGTGGCGGTGCCGGTGAGCGAGCCTGGCGCGGTGGCGCCGGGCAGCGCCTGCGCGAGCGGCGGCAACGGCACGGGCAGGCCGTCCGCGCCGGGTTGCTCGGCGACGCTCGTGCCCGAAGCGGCATCCGGTGCATCTGCACCGGGCATGCCGCGCCCGCGTTGCGCCATTTCGAGGTTCGTGACCTGGCGCTCGAGAGACTGGATCTGCCGCTGCTGCTCGTCGACCACACGCATGAGCGTGTTGAGCCGGTCTTCGACAGACTGGCTTTGCAGCGCCTGCGCATGGGCGGATTGCGCGAGCGCGAAGATCAGGACTGCTGCTGGAATGGCGGCCAACGCTACACGCGGCGCTGCCGTCTTGTACGTCGTGTTCATTCTTTTCCCCCGGATCGAGCGCGGGTAAACGACGGAACCCCCTGGTTCCGCGCCCGCACTGTCGATACCCTTGCTTGATGCTTCACGCAGTCTGCTAGCCCGCGTGCACGTCTTCTTGTGCTGTCTCCTTGTTGTGGCCGTCGTTGGCGGTGGACGGCAGCTTGTTAATAAATCGGGCGGCGTTTTTTGTTAGCGGGTGTTGCGTAGAGCCTGTAATACGCCGGCCTGACGGATCATTTGTGCGCTCAACTGCTGCGTCTGCAGATTGAGCTGTAACTGATTGGCGACTTGCTGGTTGTTGCCAGCGATCTGCAGCAACTGCGCAATGGCGCCCGCCTGTTGTGTGCTGCTCGGCAAGATGTTTTGTGTCGCCATGCCTGCGGGTGTCTGCAGTGTGACGTTGATGCCATTGCTGCCGAACGCGATGCCGGCCTTGATGGTGCCTGCCGCGTTCGATGCCGATGCGCTCGGCTGATTGGCGCCCGCCATGCCGGCGAGTTGTGTGGCGCTGTTATTGGCGCCGCTATTGGTCGAATTGCTGTAGTCGATGGTCGCGGCGTTGGAGCCGACGTTGCTATTGCCGGCGACCTGCGTGATCTGCGATACGCCGTTGACCGACACGTTCTGGCCGCCGGAAGCCGACGTGTTCGGGGTGGCGCCGCTATTGGCCGCGTTCGTGCCGCCCGGTACCGGGTCGGTGACGTGGGCCGTGGTTTGCACGCTGGCGCTCAACTGGTTGGCCGCGTTCTGCGCGACCGTGAGCGAGCCTTGCGCCACGGCGCTCGCGCCGTTGGGCAGCTGCCATTGCGACAACACGTTGAGCACGAAGCCGGAAATCATGTCGCTGCCGGCGTATTTGCCGGTCTGATGCGCGAGCACGTCGTCGCCGACGGGCTCGCAGCGCACGGGCTGCGCGTCGGGGCCGCCCGCCGAGAGGAACGCGGGCACGGCGGCCTGGGTATCGGCAAGGCTCTCGGCGGCGCACGCACTACTTGAGCAAGCGCAGGCGAGCGCGTAGAGCGCTGCCGCTATGCCACACTGTGAGAGGTTGCGGTTCATGACTCGTCAGGACTTCAGAACATCACGGCCTTATCGAGGCCGTACTCGAAGAAGGGAGTCGGTGCCATGCCGTTGAGCAGGGCGTTCTCGCGCAGCTTCAGGGCGAGCGACTCGTTGTTCTGCAACAGCGGAGAGTCCTCCAGGAACGGTTTGCCGAGCACGGCGAAGACGAGTCCGTTCCACGTCTTCGCGAAGTCGTCCTCGGCCACGATACGGTTGCCGAGCGCGGGGTCCGCGATGAAGACGCGGCCGTTCTCGGCATGCTTGACGATCACGAAGTGTTCGTACCCATCGATATTCATGAGCACGAGCACGGGAATCTGCAGGTGATAGAGCGCGTCGGTGTTGACGCGAAAGCCCCGGCCGCGCAGGCCGATCGTTTCGACGAACTTCTTCATGTCGAGCATGGAGAAGCCGTTTTTCACGACCACTTCGGGCGTGGAGAACACCATCATGCGCCGGATCAGTTCCGGCTCCGGGATGTCGATGCCATAGCCGTACTTCAGCAGCGTCGCGAGTGCGGCGGCGCCGCAGCTATAGTCGAATTGCTGGGTGACGACGCTGTTGTAGCGGATGTCGCGCATCGAGTGGACCGGCAACTTGATCGGCACGCCGATCAGGTGGGTTGCGTCGATGCTCGACTGCGCACGGCAAGGCACCCAGGCCGCGGCGGCGGCAAGCGCCAGCGCGACAGCACACATCCTTGACCCCGGGGACGATACGGACCCGGACATGGTGGTCTCCTGCTTGTGGTTTGCGCGCCAGCCGCTGTGTGAGAGCGGCCGGCGCGCCGGGGTACTGCCTTTCGTTGCAGTTACTTGAGGACTGCTTAGTGGCCGTTGCTCATTGCTGCGATGGCCATGCCATTGTGCTGCAGGTTGCCGATGCCGCCGGCAATGTTCACGCCGATGTTGCCGCTTGCGCCGGTGAGCGTGTTGGCGCCGAGGCTAGCCGTACCCTGGAACTGGCCAGTGGCGGTCATGCCGGCGTTCTGCACGTTGTTGTCGGTCGCGACCATCGCCGTCGTCTGGGCGCTGCCTGCGTTGGTGGCCGTCGTCACGGAGCCGGCAAGGCTGTTGTTCTGTGCGTTGCCGATACCCGATGCGACGTTCACACCGACATTGCCCGAGACGCTGGCAAGCGAGCCGTCACCCACCGATGCGTTCAGATTGAAGTTTTTCACATTCGCGACGCCAGCGGACGCCTGATTGTTGAAAATCTGAGCGTTACCGAACACATTGCCCATGTCGACGGAAGCGAGCGCGACGTCGTTGCTTTGCGCGTTGTTGATGCCTTCCGCGATGTTCACGCCCAGGTTGCCCTGCACGCCGGTTGCCGCGTCGCTGCCCGTGGTGGCGTTGAGCGTGCCGGCCTGTTGCGTGTCAATGTGCTGCGTGATCGAGCCGGTCGTCGTTTCGTTGACCGTGGTCATCGTGTCGTTCACGCTATAGCCCCACGTCTTGCTTTCGTCCGTGGCCTTCGCGTACGAATGCGAGTGCGAGTTCGAGCTGGAGCTCGACGCGCTGTACGTGTGAGCGTACGTGTCGCTGGAGTTTTTCGTCTTGCTGCCCGAGCCGCTTGCGTTGGTCGAGACCGCTGCGCTCAACGTGGCATCGGCGTAAGCCGTGTTCGCGACGGTCTTGCTGTCGCTCGTGTTGCGGTCGTTGCTCGCGGACCAGGTGTTCGCATTCGACGACGAGTCGGTGTTGTCATGCGAGTTGGTCTTCGTGTGCGACGAGCTTTCGGTCAGGCCGGCGTTGATGCTGGCCGAGCCATTGTGCTTGTTGCCGCTGCTCGCCCACGTCGCGCTCGCATCCAGGTTCGCGTTACCGCTTTGCGACTTCGTCGACGTGTTGTTGCCGACGCTGCTGGACATGTGGGTCTTGCTGTTGCCGCCCGTGTCGCTATACGTGCTGGCGCTCGTCGCGTTGTGGCTGCCGCCGTCGTCGGCCGTGGCGTGGAAGTCGGCGTTCACGCTCGCGCTGTTAGCCTTGCTGTAGGTGTAGCTGCTCGACGAAGCCTTCGTGGTCGACGCATTCACGTCATTCGTCTTCGAGGACGAGCTCGACGACATCGACTGGTCGGCCGTGGCGAAGGACGAGGTCTTGTAGCTCGAGTTCGTGCCCGTGCCGACCTTGCTCCACGTGTTGTTGTCGTAGGTGGTCGTCACGTTGCCGAAGTTATAGCTCTGCGCCTGGGGCTTGAGCGTGCCGCCGGCGGTGTTCTGGGTATTGTTGATGACTGCGCCTGCCGTGCTCGAGACGCTCACGCATCCGAACAGGCCGACAAAGCCTTCGATGCCCACGTACTCGGTGACTCCCGTGGCGTTGAAGAGGAATGCGGTCTTCGGGCCTGCGAAAGCTGAACTTGCCACGGTCGCGAGGACTGCTGCTGCGATGAGGGTGCGCTTCATGTTTCGCTCCGATACTTGAGTGGTCAGTTAAAAAAGAGTGCCCGCCGGGGGACGGAGCACAAAACTGTTTGCCGTAGCGTTACCGGCACCGGCTGTCTGGTTCACCTGCATGAGGCCCGTTGCATTCCTGAAGGCCACACCGTCGATGCGTACCTCACGAATGCCGCCTGCCTGGCCTGCCTGGTTCCCCATTCCGCCGTTTGCTGCGGTGACCGCGGACATTTCTCCGTCCGAGAGCAACGCAACTCCGAGCACACCAGTGCCGATCTGCGCACTGTTGCGCTGGATATTGCCCACGCCGGCCGCCTGATTCACCATCATGGCGCCCGACGTGTTCGCGAAGGCGCCCGAGCCGATGAGCGCGCTGGCGTTGCCAAGCCGAGCGCGCACCAGGGCGCCTTGTTCGTCGAGATTCACATTGCCCACCGAGCCGCCATTGGTGATGGTCAGCTGGTTGCCCTGGGCGTTGTCGAGCCCGGCCGCTTCGTTCACGGCGAGCGCGCCGGTTGTCAAGGTGGCGGCGTTCGGCGCGATCACGGCGGTTGCGCCTACCGTGACCTGGGCGTGCGCGGGCGTGGAGAGCGCCGCCCAAGAAGCCGCGAGGGCGAGCGCCGCCAGGACGCGAGTGACATGCGCGCGGCTCATTTCATGCCTCCGATCGCGCCCAGCGCACTCGTGAGCGGCGCGAGCGCGCCGTTGACGGTCGACGAGATCGTGCCGCCGATCCCGCCGATGGCCTGGCCGCTGCCGCCGGCGCCGAGCGCCGCGTTCGAACCCGCCGGATTGCCCACGAGGATGCGGTTGATGGCTTGCACGCCGGCGGCTTCTCCGGCGAGCGCGCCGCTCGTGTTCACGCCGGAATTGCCGCGCGCGTTGGTGAGATCCGTATCGCTGACGAGCGTCGCCATGGCGGGGTCGTACGAATTCTTCGGGAAGGTCGTGGCGCGCACGAGCACGGGGTCCTGGCTCTTCGGCACGCTGGCGAAAGCGCTGCGCGGGGTGATGTCGCGTTCGACGATGATGTCGCCGGGATTGGCCACCTGCTGCGCGCTGACACCTGCTGTCAGCACCGCCGCGAACGCCGCGCCCAGGACGGCTGCGAGCCGGGCTGAGTGCCGGCGCCCAGCGGGCGTCTTAAAGCGAACGATCATGTTTGTCTCCGTCTGCATTTCGCAACCGGCGTGTGTCGAGTGCCGCCTGCGATCCGCGCCACGAGGGGCACGGGTCCTGTTGGGTGATAACCGTGCTGGTTCGGGTTACTTTCGGACGTAGCTGGCGATGTTGCCTTGCGCCGCCTGGCCGGCGTCCACCGGAATCGGCAGCGGGCTGGGCGGGGCGATTTCGTCCCACAGCGTCACGCTGTTGCCACGCATGAGCTGGGGCGTGGCGGCGACCATCACCATGCCCACGGCGCCGCCGCGCTGGCGCGCGAGCGTCTGGTCGTCGAGTGCGCCGAAGCCGGCGAGCACCTGATCGTCCCCAGCGGGGCCGGGGTCGGCGGCGGGGGCGCTGGCGCTCATGCCGCTGCTCAAGTTTTCGCCGTTCGTGTCGTTATCAGAGTTGGGTGCCACGCTCGCGTCGAGCGTTGCGGGCACCATGGCCGCGCCTGTTGCAGGAACGACACCGGTGTTCGCCGCAACGACGCTCGCACTCGCCGCATCCGTTGCGGTCTGTGCGCGCACCGACGGCGCGAGAGCGAGGAGCGCGGCCGGAATCAGCACGGCGGCGAGCTTGCCGCACGTGCCGGAAACACTGCGCTTGACGTTCAAAAGGATGAGTCGCATGGCGTATCTCCTGGTGCGAGACATTTAGCGAAACGTGTGCCATGCCACGCAACCCGTTGATACGTCGCGGGTCCGGATATTTTCTACGGATTTTGAATAGCGGATTTTCGCAAAAACGTTTCAGCGCTGAAACGTCGACCCGTTTTAAACGCTGGGAATTCGCTCGAAAGTTTCAACGGAGAACGTTTGCGCGATATTTGTGTTACGCAATCGCGACGCCTTGGGAAAAAGGTGCGGGAGCAACAGAATGAAAACATCCGTAATGAATTTTCTTCTTACTATTCAGTACTTGCGTAATGGAAACCTTTCCATCGGACCCTAAGCTATTCGTGGTGCATATTTTCTATCCAACACCCCGGTCCATATAGTAAGCTTCAGAAAAACGCGTAATACCCATAAGAAAAGCCCAGCCATGGGCAAGTTGACACACACGCCGCAACTCGGGGATTCACTGTCAGCAAAAGCCCCATCTCGCCACGTCCTTTTGCGCCTGGCGAATGTTGTCTTTTGCTGCGTGTCTGTACATCAGGTGCGTGCCGTCATTTCGCAACGATGTGTTGGCAAGAGGATCTGAATAATGGAATCCGCAACGCGGCAATTGGTTTACGTGACGCGCAATCCGAATGATGCGCTGAGCGAGCGGTTCCACGAGCGGGGCTGGCAGGTGGAGATTGTCGGCAACGCGCGGGACACGCGACGTGCGCTGCGCGCGGGCCTGCCCGCGGGCGGCCTGATCGACTTGACCAGCGAATTCCATGTGCATGAGATCGGCGCGTTCGAGCCGTGCCTCACGTTGCCTAACGTAGGCTGGGTTGCCGCCACCACCACGGGCCAGTTGCAGGATGCCAATTTGCGCCGCCTCGTGCGCGATTACTGTTTCGATTACGTAACGGTGCCCTGGAGCGGCGAGCGCATTGTCGATTCCGTGGGTCACGCATTCGGCATGGTCGCGCTCGGCGAGGGCGCTTCGAACGACACCACGGGCGGTGCGGAAGGCGAAATGGTCGGCTCGTGCGAGGCGATGCTGGCGCTGTTCCGCTCGATCCGCAAGGTCGCGATGACCGACGCGCCGGTGTTCATTTCGGGCGAATCCGGCACCGGCAAGGAACTCACCGCGGTTGCCATTCACGAGCGCTCGGCGCGCCGCAATGCGACCTTCGTGCCCATCAATTGCGGGGCGATCCCGCCACATCTGCTGCAGTCGGAACTATTCGGCTATGAGCGCGGCGCGTTCACGGGCGCGAACCAGCGCAAGATCGGCCGCGTGGAAGCGGCCAACGGCGGCACGCTCTTTCTCGACGAAATCGGCGACCTGCCGATGGAAAGCCAGGCGAGCCTGTTGCGCTTTCTCCAGGAAGGCCGGATCGAGCGCCTCGGCGGCCACCAGTCGATTCCCGTGGATGTGCGCATCATCTCGGCCACGCACGTGGACATGCGCGCGGCCATGGTCGAGGGGCGCTTCCGCCAGGATTTGTATCACCGTTTGTGCGTCCTGCAAATTGACGAGCCGCCGCTGCGGGCGCGCGGCAAGGACATCGAATTGCTCGCGCGGCATATGCTCGAGCGCTTCAAGAAAGACGGCGGGCGGCGTTTGCGCGGCTTTTCTCCCGACGCCATCGCCGCGCTGCATAACTACAGCTGGCCCGGCAACGTGCGCGAGCTCATCAACCGCGTGCGGCGTGCGATCGTCATGACCGAAGGGCGCGCGATCACGGCGCGCGATCTGGAGCTGGGCGACTACGTCGAGGTGGTGCCGGTCTCGCTCGCGCAGGCGCGCGAGGCCGCCGAGCGCCAGGCTATCGAGCTCGCCTTGCTGCGCCATCGCGGGCGCCTTGGCGACGCCGCGCAGGAACTAGGCATTTCGCGTGTGACGCTGTACCGGCTGCTGTGTGCGCACGGCATGCGGCATATGGAAAGCGATCCGCTTGCGCCGCATCCGGGCGGACTGGTTTCGGGGGGCGGGGCCTGACGGCGGCCTCGTCGAGGGGACCATATAAGCGCCGCGCGATGCGGCCGCACAAGCACTGACGAAGCAGGCTGACGAAGAGCCGGAACGGCCGTGAGGGTACGAGGTAGCAGGGGTGCAAGCGGGCCTGCGCGGGGGCGCAGGTTCGTGCGGCGGGCGGCCCGTGGGTGCGGGCCGCCCTGTCCGCGTTTGCGCGCGATGGGCGCGTTGTCGCTTGGGTCTCGATATTACGGATTATTTCCGAACGATTTGCCACGCGCTTGTCATCTCGCTGATCGCGTTAGTTCGTCGCGCTAATCCACGCATTGATTTTTAGCCGTTTGTCTTTGCCGGACTTCGCCATGCGGCGCATTATCCGCGGCATTATCCGATTTTTCATTGCTTCGACATAATGCGTATTTTACGAGCATGTTATGCGGGTGCAGCGAATGGTGTCGTCGCGCGTATCCCTTTCCAGCCGGTCATTCGAAATGACGCTGTGCGCCGTGGCCGTGCCTGTCCCCGATTGCCCCGTGTTTGCTTTCCGCTCGCTCGCCGCTTGCTTGCCATTGGGCCCGGTCTGCCGTTTGCCGGCTTGCTATAGAATCTCTTCTTTTGAATCCGCACCGGGTGCGCTCGCGCGCCTGCTCAGGGACCACGCATGAAACAGTACCTCGAGCTCGTCCGCTCGATTCTCGACACCGGCAGCTGGCAGGAAAACCGCACCGGCATCCGCACGATCAGCATGCCGGGCGCCATGTTGCGATTCGACCTGCAACAAGGCTTCCCGGCCGTCACGACGAAAAAGCTCGCGTTCAAGTCGGCGGTGGGCGAGTTGATCGGCTTCCTGCGCGCCTCGCGCAGCGCGGCGGATTTCCGTGCGCTCGGCTGCAAGGTGTGGGACGCCAATGCGAACGAGAACGCGCAGTGGCTCGCCAATCCGTATCGCCGCGGCACCGACGACCTCGGCGATGTCTATGGCGTGCAGTGGCGCCAGTGGCCCGCCTACAAGGTGCTGGACGCCGACGCGGGCGCGCAGCTGGCCGACGCGCAGTCGCGCGGCTATGCGCGCGTGAGCGAATTCAACGAGGACGGCCGCCCGAAGGTGCTGCTCTACAAGGCGGTCGACCAGCTGCGCCAGTGTCTCGACACGATCATGAACAACCCCGCCGACCGGCGGATTCTGTTTCATGGCTGGAACCCGGCGGTGCTCGACGAGATCGCGCTCCCCGCATGTCACCTGCTTTATCAGTTCCTGCCGAACGCGGCGAAGCGCGAGATCTCGCTGTGCCTGTATATCCGCAGCAATGACGTGGGCCTCGGCACGCCGTTCAACCTGACCGAAGGTGCGGTGCTGCTGCATCTCGTCGGCCGCCTGACGGGCTACACGCCGCGCTGGTTCACGTACTTCATCGGCGACGCGCACATCTACGAGAACCAGCTCGGCATGCTCAACGAGCAGCTGAGCCGCGAGCCTTATGAGAGCCCGCGCCTCGAGATCGCGTCGCGCGTGCCCGAGTACGCGAAGACCGGCGTCTACGAGCCCGAGTGGCTCGAGAAGGTCGAGCCCGCCGACTTCTCGTTGGCCGGCTATCGGCACCACGATCCGCTCACGGCGCCGATGGCGGTCTAAAGTGCCGTAGGTGTCATCGCGCCGCGATCGGCGCGCGATAAGCAAAAAGCCCGCGAACAGCGACGTTCGCGGGCTTTTTCGTTGGCGGCGCGCGCTTTGCGGCACGCGCCGGGGTGGTGGGCTCAGCCGTGATGACGCTCGTCGTGGCCGCCGCTCGCTTGCGGATGCGGTTGGGGCTGCGGCTGCGGATGGGGTTCCGGACGCGGCTGGGGCTGCGGTTGCGGGTGGAACTCGGCGCGCGGTTGCGGCTGCGGTTGCGGATGGGGTTCCGCACGCGGCTGGGGCTGCGGTTGCGGATGGTACTCCGCACGCGGCTGAGACTGCGGTTGCGGGTGGACTTCCGCACGCGGCTGCGGCTGCGGGCGAGGCTCTTCGCGCTGCTGAGGTTGAGGCTGCGGATGAAACTCGGCGCGCTGCTGCTCCAGTTGCGGATGGGCATCCGCACGTGGTTGCATCTGCATCGGCTGCTGCCCGTGCGGTGCTTCGCCCGCGCCGGGCTGGGGCGCGCGCGCAGGCGCGCCTTCATGCGGCTGTTGCGTCGCGAGCGCTTGCTGCCGGTTTTCCTGACCCGGTGCCGCGCCGCCAGGCTGCCCGTGTTGCGCCATCGGTGCATGCGGCTGCATCCAGGAGGGCTGACGCGCCTCGCCCGGCGTGCCGGCCATCGCGTGGCCATTCATGTTGCCGGCGGCGCCCGGTGCGTGCGGTTCGCCGCCGGGCATGGCGCCTTGCGGCTGTCCACCCTCCGGCCGGCCCGCGAACTGCGGCGGATGCGGCACGCCGTGCGCTTCGTTGCCCTGCGGGGCGGCCGGCCCGTGGCCGTTCGCCATCGCGGGCGGCATGCCGGGCTGTCCGGGTTGTTGTCCATGCGGGGCCATGGCTTCGTTCGGGCCATGCGGGCCGCCCTGGGCGAACGCGCCCGGACGCGGCTCCTGACCTGGCGCCTGGCCCGGCGCGCCGTTCGGCCGGCCCGCCGCGCCGATCACCGGCGAGTGAGGCGGCACGACACGCACGTTCTGCTGCGGCCATCCCCCGTGCGAGGCGGGCGAGAAAGGCGAGAACGAAGCGTGCGCCGGCGCCGAGACGCGCACGACCGGCGCGCCCGCGCCTGGCACGGCCCCGCCGCTGTGGGCGAAGCGCTGCGCGAGGTTGTCGCGGAAGGCGGGCGGCGCGACGGGCGCGCGCGTTGCCACCACCTGACGCTGATTGAGCGAGGCCGGCGGCCGGTAGTCGGCGCGGCGCAGGTCCGGACCGAAGCTGCCCTTGACCGGCGCGATGCCCGGCGTGCCCGACTGGACGCGCGCGTTCTGCCATTGGCGCGGGTCGACACGCTGTGCGAAGCGCGAGGTCGGCTGGCCGTGCACGAAGGCCGTGGCGGGCACGGCGGTCACGGCGCCCGGCACGCGGTAATTCACGAACGTGTTGTGCACGTTGATGTTCGTGATGTTCACGTCGTGGCGGTAATTGTTGACGATCACGGTCTGATTCACGCGGTCGTAGTAGTGCGGGCTCCAGTCGCCCCAATGCGGATGCCACGGCTCGCCCGGCCCGAGCGCGAACCACGCGACGCCCGCAGCCGCTGCGCCGCCGATGGCGAGATTCACGCCCCAGTCGGGGCCACCACCGCCGCCGCCCACGAAGGCGACGAGCGCAGGCGCGTAGACGGGCGGCGCGGTCTCGACAATCGGACCCGGCACCCAGGCCCACGAATCGTCGACATAGGCCCAGCGGCCGTAGTGGTAGGGCGCGAAGCCCCACGGCGCATCGTCCACCCACGTCCAGCCCCACGGCGCTTGCCAGACCCAGTGGCCGTCGTGATACGGAGCCCAGCCCGAGGGCACGTCGCTGGGCGTCCAGACCTCGCCGTACTGCGGGCTTTCCCGCCACGTGCCGTTGTTGTCCAGATCCTGATAGCCGGGCACGTCGCGCGAGACGTAGCGCGCCGAGACCGAGCGGTCCTCGCCGGCGTCGCGCGCGAGCGCCCACTGGTCGAAGGCATCGGGCGGCGGCGCGGCCGCGCTCGCCACCTGCTGCAGGTCGGTGCCCGCGAAACGGATCTGCTGGCCCGCCGACATCGGCGTCTGGCCGTTCTCGCCGTACACCGTGACGCTGCCGCTGCGCACCGTCACGGTCGTGCTGCTGCCGTCGGGCGCGACGTCCACGCGATAGTCGCCGGGGCTCGTCACGCCGAGCGCGAGGTTGGGCGTGTCGATTTCGTACGAGGCCCCGGGGGGCAGCTCGCGCACGCGCGTCGAGAGCGTGCCTTGCGCGACTTTCAGCTGGGCGGTCGAGTCGTCGAGGTTGAGGACGTCGACGCTCGTTTGGGGGCCCATGCGCACCGCCGTCGAGCCGATGTGCAGCTCCGAGCGCGCGTTGGTGTCGTTCCAGAGCTGGTCGCCGGTCGTGAGCGGGCGGTTCAGCTGGGCGTAGGACCAGTCGGTGGCGCCGGCCGGCTCGGTCGTGACGTCGCCTGCCATGTAGTCGAGACGCGCGACGCGTCCGGGCGGGTCACCGGCTGCGCTGGCAACGGGGGCGCCTTGCGGCGCGGCCTGCGCCCACGCGTTCGCGCCCGCGAGGCTGAGCGCGAATGCGGCGAGCACGGCGCCGGCGATGAGCGTGCGGCCGCGCGGGCGGCGCACTGCGACGGGCGTGTCCAGGTGCGTGTCTTGGATGGTGTCGTGGCGGCGGAACGTGATGGGCGAAGAGGTGCGGGTTGTCATTTTGGTTCTCCTGTCGACCAGAGTTGGCGCTTTAGCGCCTTACTCTGGTCCCATGCAAGGCTCAGCCTCTGGAGCGAATGCCAGGGTGCTATGTGGGGAACTCTATCCGCCGCGCCTGTTTCCATGCGCGCTCAATTGTTAGGGCTTATGCACCAGATGTAACAGAACGTGTGACAGGCGCGCGAAAGCCCGCTTTTCGGTGCCTGTTAAGCGGTGTTGTTGGGTATTTGTCAGCTTCCCGGGCCGTTTTCTGGACCATCTATGCGGCTACGAACGCGTCGAATTCACGCTGTCCGAGCGGCGTGATGCGCAGCACGCGCGGGCGGCTGGCGTGCTCGACCCAGCCGTTCGAGGTGAAGCGCTCGAGCAGCGCCGCGCCCAGCGCGCCGCCCAGATGCGGGCGCCGTTCGCTCCAGTCGAGGCAGGTGCAGGCGAAGCGCCGCCGGCGCGCGCGCAGCGCGCCTAGATCGACGCCCCAATCGGTGAGCCGCGCGACGCCTTGCTCCGTCACGTCGAGGTCATCGTCGTTGCGCACGAGCCAGCCGCCTTCGACGAGCCGGTCGAACACGCGCACCGCGACCTCGCCCGCCATGTGGTCGTAGCAGGTGCGCGCATGGCGCATCTCGACGGGCACGGTGCGCGCGGGGCGGGTCACGGGCTGCGCCGGCGCGGCGGCGTGCGCGACGTTCATCAGCGCTTCGATGGCCGTGGCGATTTCGGGTGTGGCGATGCGGTAATAGCGGTGCCGCCCGCGCACCTCGGGCGCGAGCAGGCCGCCGTCGGCGAGCCGGGCGAGGTGCGCGCTTGCCGCGGACGGCGAGAGCCCCGCGATCATCGTGAGCTCGCCTGCGGGGCGCGCGCTGCCGTCCATGAGCGCCCATAGCATGGCGGCGCGCCCGGGATCGGCGAGCAGCGCGGCGACGCGTGCGAGACCGGGGAAGTGGCTGGTTTCATCGCTGGCGGGAAGAGGCATGATGGCTCCCATGCGGAACGTTCGGTTTTAATGGCCCGTGTGCGGCGCCTGCTTGGGCGTGGCGCGAAGGCCGTTAAACTTACTTTAGCGAAATCCCGCATTCGACGTTTCAGGCTGCCATGAAATATGGCGTGCATGACATGGACGATGCGGTGGTGCTGCCGGCCAATCGGTTGCGCCCAGCGGCACCGCGCTAGAATGAATTCCTTTCTGGAAGCAAACAGGCAGTCATGAAACGGATTCTGGCCCTTGCAGCGCTGGCGCTGCTCTGCGCGGCCTGCGCCCAGGGCGGCAGCGGGCCGTCGAGCGGCGCGAGTGGCATCACGATGTACGGCACGATCGACGAGGGCATCACTTTTCACAAGTAGCAGGACGCGCGAGGCGATCTGCATGACGCTGCGCCGCCCCGCGGCCTGGTACGTCGCGCCATGGCAGAAATTGACGCAAGATCGACGCGCCTGCCAACGGCGCGCATGCGATGATGGCTGTATCGAGCCATCATCGCCCCTTCTTCCCTATGTCTGCCTCTTCCTGCGCGCGCCACGTGGTGTTCGCGGTCGCGCCCGATCTCGTGCTGCTTGACGCCTGCGGGCCCGTCGAGGCTTTCTGGCGGGCCGAGCTGGCCATGCGCGCGAGGCGCGCCCAGGCGGCGCCCATCTCAGCCGAGCCCTGCGCCTATCGCGTCACGCTCGCCTCGGTGGCGGGCGGCGTGCTGCCCACGTTCGCGGGGATGCCCGTCGTCACCGAGCGGCTCGACGCGCTCGATACCGCCACGATCGACACGCTGATCGTCCCGGGCGTTCCCATCGACGAAACGACCGTGCTGCAGCCCGAGCTGGTCGCATGGATCGCCGCCGCTGCGCCGCGCGCGCGTCGCGTCGCCTCGGTCTGCACCGGCGCGTTCTACCTGGCCGCCGCGGGCCTGCTCGACGGCCGCCGCGCCACCACGCACTGGCGCAACGCGGCGCAGCTCGCGCGCCGTTTTCCGCGCGTGAACGTCGATCCCGAGCCGATCTTCGTGCGCGACGAGCGTGACGGCCGCGTGGTCTGGACCTCGGCGGGCGTGACGGCCGGCATCGATCTCGCGCTCGCGCTGATCGAGGAGGACTGCGGCCACGCCGCCGCCATGCATGCCGCGCGCCGGCTCGTGGTGTTCATGAAGCGCCCGGGCGGCCAGGCGCAGTTCAGCGAGGCGCTGGAGGCGCAAAGCGCGGCGGGCGGCGCCTTCGACACGCTGCACGGCTGGATGGCCGCGAACCTGCGCACCGAGTTGAGCGTCGAGCGTCTCGCCGAAGAGGCGCGCATGAGCCCGCGCACCTTCGCGCGGCGCTATGTCGAGGCCGTGGGGCGCACGCCCGCGCGCACCGTCGCGGCCATGCGCGTGGAAGCGGCGGCGCATGCGCTCGCGCAGTCGCGGCAGAGCGTCAAGCGGATTGCCGCGGACTGCGGCTTCGGCACGGAGCAGAATCTGCGGCGCGCGTTCGAGCGGCGCTATGGCGTGCGGCCGCTCGACTACCGGGCGCGCTTTTCGGCGGCTTGAGCGTGGGCCTTAGCGCGGCTTTAGCGTGCCCTGAGCGCGACGCGGGAAGCGGACGCCGCGCCGGCCTGCATGACTATCTGCGGATGACATATGGCGCTCGTATAATCGACAGGACCCTATAACGACGCCTTGCCGGCAAGGCGCAAACCCCACGAGCGGAGCCCCTATGAGTACGCCTTCCCAGCCGCTGGACCGTTCGGAAACGACGTTCCGCTTTCTCGCCGAGCCGACCTCGGTGAACTTCGGCGGCAAAGTCCACGGCGGCGCCCTGATGAAATGGATCGACGAAACCGCCTACGCGTGCGCCGCCGTCTGGTCGGGCCGCTACTGCGTGACGGTGAGCGTGGGCAATATCCGCTTCCGGCGGCCGATCCTCGTCGGCAACATGGTCGAGCTGCGCGCGCGCGTGGTGGCCACGGGCCGCACGTCGATGCACATCCACATCACCGTGCACGCGGGTGACCCGAAGAGCGGCCAGCTGCGGCTGACGACCGATTGCCTGATCGTGTTCGTGGCCGTCGACGAAAACGGCAACCCGATTCCCGTGCCGACCTTCGTGCCGGAAACGGAGGAGCAAAAGCGTCTGGCGAAATACGCGCTCGACGTGAGGGACGCGCTCGACGCGATCGTCGAACTGAAGCCCGAGGAAGTGGCGAAAGGCAAGGTGTGATGAGCCGAAAGCGGGGCTGAATGCGCCGCATCGGCTGCATGCATAAAAAAGCGGGCGGCAAAGCTTCAAGCCTTGCCGCCCGCATTGCGTTTTAGCCCCTGAATCAGGGCTTATTTCTTCAGCGTGCCGACCATCTCGCCGGGCTTGACCCATTCGTCGAACTGCTGCTCGGTCACGTGTCCGAGCGCGAGCGCGGCGGCCTTGAGCGTCGTGCCTTCCTTGTGCGCCTTCTTGGCGATTTGCGCGGCCTTGTCATAGCCGATGTGCGGATTGAGCGCCGTCACGAGCATGAGCGACTCGTTGAGCAGCGTGTCGATGCGCGTACGGTTGGGCTCGATGCCCACGGCGCAGTGATCGTTGAAGCTCAATGCGCCGTCCGCTAGCAGGCGGATCGATTGCAGCACGTTGTGCGCGATCATCGGGCGGAACACATTGAGCTCGAAGTTGCCGCTCGCGCCGCCCACGTTCACGGCCACGTCGTTGCCGAACACCTGGCAGCAGAGCATCGTCACTGCTTCGGATTGCGTAGGATTCACCTTGCCCGGCATGATCGAGCTGCCCGGCTCGTTCTCGGGGATCGAGAGCTCGCCCAGACCGCAGCGCGGGCCGCTCGCGAGCCAGCGGATGTCGTTGGCGATCTTCATGAGGCTTGCCGCGACGGTCTTGAGCGCGCCGTGCGCGAACACGAGCGCGTCGGCGGCGGCCATCACCTCGAACTTGTTGGGTGCGGTGACGAAGGGCACGCCCGTGAGCTTCGCGATGGTCTCGGCCACCTTCTGCGCGAACTGCGGGTGCGCATTCAGGCCCGTGCCGACGGCGGTGCCGCCTTGCGCGAGCTCGTAGAGATGCGGCAGCGTCGACTCCACATGCTTGATGCCTTGATCGAGCTGCGCGACGTAGCCCGAGAATTCCTGGCCGAGCGTGAGCGGCGTGGCGTCCTGCAGGTGCGTGCGGCCGATCTTGACGATGTCGGCGAACTGCTTCGACTTCGCTTCGAGCGTGTCACGCAGCGTCTTCAGCGCGGGCAGCAGATGCTTGACGATGCCGTACGCAGCGGCCACGTGCATGGCCGTGGGGAACACGTCGTTCGACGACTGGCCGCGATTGACGTCGTCGTTCGGATGGACCTTGCGCGCCTCGCCGCGCTCGCCGCCCAGAATCTCGCTGGCGCGGTTCGCGATCACCTCGTTGAGGTTCATGTTGGTCTGCGTGCCGGAGCCCGTCTGCCAGACCGCGAGCGGGAACTCGCCGGGGTGCTTGCCTTCGATGATTTCGTCGGCGGCCGCAATGATCGCGCGCGCCTTGACCTCGTCGAGCACGCCCAGCGAGTGGTTCACTTCGGCGGCGGCGCGCTTGATCGTGGCGAGTGCCGTGATGAGCTCGGGCGACTGCTTCTCGCTCGAGATGCGAAAGTTCTGCAGGGATCGCTGCGTCTGCGCGCCCCAGAGCTGGGCGGCCGGCACGGCGATCTCGCCGAACGTGTCGCGTTCCATTCTGACGTTCTCATTGCTGGCGGTCATGGTGACACTCCGATGGTGGATGAGGCGAGCGTGCAGGGACGCAGCGCCTCATGCATGCGTGGTGGGTTCGGGGCCGACGAGTGGCTCAACCGTGCGGTGCCGCAGCGGCGGGGCCGCGACACGGCGCTGTCGCGGCGCGCAATTCGCGCGTGCTTTTCACAACTGGTTGTCGACCGGCAACAGCAAGAATAGTCCGGTTAGGAGATTCCTGTAGAAACCCGCGCCGGGATCGAGGTTGTAGGTGCGGATCATGCCGTCTTCCTCGTCGGTCCACACGAGCGGCGAGGAAATCGCGCTGCCGCGCTGCGACGCGAGCTCGGCGGGCGTCGCGAGCGAGACGCGATAGCTCGCCTGGGGCGAGGTCGCGAGCTTGAACAGGGCGGCCGCGTCGTGCGCGATCGGCGGGTTTTCGATCGCGAGCGCGAGCTCCGTGTTGAGGCTGGCCGAGCGCGGGTCGAGATTGAGCGAGCCGATCACGAGTGTGCTCTCGTCGATCACATAGACTTTCGCATGCAGGCTCGCGCGCGAGCGCGAGCCCATCACGTGCACGCGCCGCGAGTCCCGGGTCTCGGGCTGCGTGGGCTTGAATTCGTAGAGTTCCGCGCCGGCCTCGAGCATCGGCACGCGGTAAGGGCTGTAGCCGGCCTGCACGGCGACGGCGTCGGTGGCCGCGAGCGAATTGGTGAGGATCGCCACGCGCACGCCGCGCGCCGTGAGCGCGCGAATGGCCTGCACGCCCGCCTTGTGCGGCACGAAATACGGCGAGACGATCAGCACGCTGCTGTGCGCGTGATTGAGACGGTCGAGCAGCGAGCGCATGGCGTCACCCATCTGGCCGTGCTCGGGGTCCGCGATCTTGTCCGGCGAGTCGGCCACGAATTGCCACTTCGCCCAGATGAGGCCCAGCTCGTCGCGCGTGATCTGCTGGGCGAGCGGGGTGGCGTTGAGCGGCTTGGCGTTGTACGGGTCGGCGTTCTCGCGCCAGTGCGCGCGCAATTCATCGCGCGCGACGTCGAGATCGTGCGGATCGAACTTCTGATGATTGAGCACGCTCAAGGGGTAGGCCACGCTGCTGTTCCAGTACTCGTCGAAGCTCGCCGAGACGCTTGCCGCGACCGGCCCGGCCGCGAGCACGTCGAGGTCGCGGAACTGCAGCGTCGGGCTCGCGCTGAAGTATTCGTCGCCGAGATTGCGCCCGCCGACGATCGCGAGCTCGTTGTCGACGATCGTCGCCTTGTTGTGCATGCGGCGCGTGAACTGGTCGACGTTCGTGAAGAAGTTGCGCGTGCGCGTGAACATGTTCTCGCTCGGACTGCCGTACGGATTGAACACGCGGATCTGGATGTTCGGATGGCTGTTGAGCGCGGCCATCAGGCGGCCGATGTCGTGGAAGTTCAGGTCGTCGACGAGCATGCGCACGCGCACGCCGCGGTCGGCCGCGTAGAGCGCCGAGCCCAGCAGCAGCTTGCCGGTGGTGTCCTCGTTGGCGATGTAGTACTGCATGTCGAGGGTTGTCGTCGCCGCGCGCGCGAGCGCGATGCGCATCTGCAGCGAGTCGGTGCCGGTGGCGAGCAGGCGAAAGCCCGATTCGTCGGGATGCGCCGCCACGGGCCCGGCGAGCGCGGCGCCGAGTGGCGTGGCGCTCGACTCGGAGGTGGGCAGGGCCGACGAGGTCTGGCGCTGGAAGACCGTAGCGGGCGGACGTGTCGCGCAGGCCGCAATGAGCGTGACGCTCAGGAGCGCGAGCAGCGCGCGGGCGAGCGCGGCGCGGCGCGGCGGCGCCGCTTCGGCGGCAAGCGGGGCGCCAGGGGCGACGCGCTGAACGGTGTGCACGGACAAGCGGATTCTCCTCTCCAGTGTCGGCCTGAGTTAGTGCTTCAGCGCTTAGTCAGGCCCCACGCTTCGCGTTTCCCATGCTTCGCGGTCGACCCGCGTTCGCGCGTGAGTCGCACCCCTGCGGTCGCATGCAAAGCGGTCGGCGCTGGGGCGTCCCCGATGGTTCGCTTACGTTGCGCGCCTTTTGCCGCCGATTCTAGCGGGAAGCGGCAAGGTACAGCGCGCAACGCGCGTGCCGTGCCGCATTTGCGGCAAGCAAGCCTCGCGTGGCGTTGGCCACAATCGTCAAGCAATTCGGCGCGCCGGCGCCGCGCGCCGCAAGCCTCGTTTCATGCCGGACGGAAACGTTAGCGCTCGCGCTCGCCGCACACTGCTTCCATCACGAACGATGGGAGAGTGCGATGGACCGGATCATGCAAGCTGGTGAGATGAGGGCGCAGGAGCGGTGCGAGGAACTGTGCATCGCGCGCGGCCGTTGCCGGCTCGTGCGCCATGCGCAAGGCGGCTTGCTCGGCGTGCTCGAAGGGCGCGTGCTGATGACCGTGGAAGGCGACGCGCAGGACTATTGGCTAGAGCCCGGCGAAGCGTTGCCGTTCGCGCCCGGGGAACGGGTGTGGATCGGCGGATGGGACGAGGCCGTGCGCTGCGAGGTGCGCACGCCGGCCTCGCCGTGGGGCGAGGGGCGCGTGCTCGCGTGGCTTGTGGGATTGGCGGCGCTGGCAGTGCGCATGGTGAAGCGGCCCGCACGCGTGCGCCTGCGCGCACTGCGTGGGTGAGGCCGCGCCCGGAAGCGGCCGGGCGGTACGCGCGAGCCGGGCACGACTCAGGCACCGCCAACCGGCTACACAAGCGGGCTGATACGCGCCGGTCCGCCGATGCTCAGACCTTCTCGGTGCGTGCCTCGCGCGCGTCGCGCTCGCTGCCGCGCGCCGGCTTGCCGGCCCAGTAGCCCGCGAGCAGCGACCCCGAGAGGTTGTGCCACACCGAGAACAGCGCGCCGGGCAGCGCGGCGAGCGGCGAGAAGTAGAGCTTGCCGAGCGTTGCGGCGAGGCCCGAGTTCTGCATCCCCACCTCGATCGCAAGCGTGCGGCACACGGATTCGTCGAAGCCGAGCAGTCGGCCGCCCCAGTAGCCGCCCAGCAGGCCAATGCCGTTGTGCAGCACCACGCCGAGCGCCACGATCGGGCCCACCGTGGCGATGCTCGCGTGCGTGCCGCCCACCACGGCCGCGATGATCGCGAGGATCGAGACCATCGAGACGAGCGGCAGGATGGGCTCGACGCGCCGCACGAGGCCGCCCGCGAGACGGTTCACGACGAGGCCGACGGCGATCGGCAGCGCGACGATCTGCAGGATGCTCATGAGCATGCCGTGCACGTCGACGACGATCGAGGCGTCGACGTAGAGGCGCGTGAGCAGCGGCGTCGCGAACACGCCCACGAGCGTCGAGAGCGCGCTGATCGTCACGGAAAGCGCGACGTCGCCGCGCGCGAGATAGATCATCACGTTCGAGGCCGTGCCGCTCGCCACGCTGCCCACGAGCACCATGCCCGCAGTGAGGTCGGGCGGCATATGGAGCGCATGGGCGATGACCCAGGCGGCCAGCGGCATCACCAGATAGTGCAGGACGATGCCGGCGAGCACTGGCGCGGGCCGGGTGAAGACGCGCTGGAAGTCGGCGAACGAGAGCGTCACGCCCATGGCGAGCATGATGACCATCAGGAGCGTCGTGACGTGCGGCGCGATGGGGGCGACGAGGCCCGGATTGAAGTAGGCGAGAAGCGAGACGAGGACGGCCCAGAGCGGGAACAGTCGGGTAATCGGGGCAAGCATGAGTGGGTGGTCCGTGAGCGGGTCTTAATTGTTGGGGCAGGGGACGCGGCAGCCGACTCCATGACGACGCGCGCACGCGCGGGCTGGCGCGGACGAAACGCGTGGGTGGGATTCAGGGCTGAGGCTGATGCGCCGGCTGGCCTGCGGTGCGTCGCGCGTGCGGCCGGGGTGGCCGGCCTGGCTGCGAACGGGCATGTCTCCTGGGTCGGCCGATGTGGGCGCTTGAACGCTCACGCCGGCCCCATGCAACAGGGCCGCTGTTTTCCTGCCCTTGTGGGACGGACGGCGGGCGGCGCCGGTCCGATATTTTAACCGGGCGCTTAACGACCCGCGCAGGACGTCCTTGTGGGTGCCTTGTGCGCCCTAAGGGCTCGCATTGGATACGGCCAGGGCTCGCGTACGCCCCGCGTGGCCGCCCGTGCCACCTCAGCCCGCGCGCGCCGCCGCCTCGAGTTGCACGCCCCGGCTCTTGCGGTGAAAACGCCACGTCATGAGCGCGGCCACGCTCGCGAGGCCCGCTGCGAGCCCCCACCAGAGCCCGAGCGCGCCCAGCCCGAAATGGAACGCGAGGGCATAGCCGATCGGAAAGCCGATGCCCCAGTAGCCGAGCGTCGCGGCCAGCATCGGAATGCGCGTGTCCTTCAGGCCGCGCAGGCAGCCGGAGCCCACGGTCTGCATGCCGTCGACGATCTGGAAGATAGCCGCCACGCCGAGCAGCGACGTTGCGAGCGCGACGGTCTGCGCGTTGGCCGGATCATCGAGATGCAGGTAGAGCCCGACGATCCAGTGCGGCGCGAGCACCATCACGAGCGCCGACATCGACATGAAGCCCACGCCCAGCGCCAGCGCGACGAAGCCCGCGTGGCGCGCCGCGCGCGGCACGCCCGCGCCGATCCAGTAGCCCACGCGCACGTTGGCCGCCTGGCCGATCGAGAGCGGCACCATGAACATCACCGAAGCCACGTTCAGCGCGATCTGGTGCGCGGCCAGCGGCGTCGCGCCCAACAGGCCCATGAGCAGACCCGTGGCGAGAAAGAGCGTCGCCTCCACGGCGTAGGTGATCGCCACGGGCCAGCCGATGGCGAAGAGCTCGCCCATCAGCGGCGCGGTGGGCCGCCTGGCGACCACGAAGTGCTGATGCGAGGGCCGCAGATGCAGGAGCGCCATCAGCACGAGCGTCGTGACCCAGATCGTGATGGTGGTGGCGGTGGCCGAGCCGAGAAAGCCGAGGCGCGGCAGGCCCCACACGCCATGAATCAGCCCGTAGTTCAGGAAGCCGTTGGAGAACACGCTGATGATCGACACCCACAGCAGCCGCTTCGCCGCGCCGATCGCGGGCAGGAACGAACGCATCAGGCCCACGCCGATCAGGCTGGCGGGGGCGCCCCAGCGCAGCACGGCCGCGTACTCGCCCACCTGATGCGCGAGCACGGGCGGCTCGCCGAGCGCGAGCAAGACCGGCCCCGCGAACGACAGCAGCGCGAACGCGGGAACGGCCAGCAGCAGCGAGAGTGCGAGGCCGGTCCAGTAGATGTGCGGCACGCGGTGCAGATCGTCGGCGCCGCGCGCCTGCGCGACGCTCACGCTCACCGAGGTCAGCACGCCCTGCAGCACCGTCACCACCACGAAGAACAGGTTCGCGCCGAGCCCGCCTGCCGCGAGCGCGCCCGCGCCCAGCGAGCCGAGCAGCACGGTGTCGGTCACGCTCATGGCCATCTGCGAAAGCTGGGCGATGGCGAGCGGCGCGGCGAGGCGCGCGGTGTCGGCGGCGTGGCGCTTGAGCGAGGGCGGGGCGATGGCGCGTCTCGCCTGATCGGCGCGCGCGGGGGCAGTGGGTCGGGTCATGAAAACAGACGCGCGGCGCGATGATGAATCGCGCCGCGCGTTCAGAAAGTGCGTTGGTGTCGAGATTGAAAGCTCAATGCGAGATTACCCTTCTTTCGGATAAAAAGCACCTGGATGGTGCATTCGCTTTCGAACGTATTTCACCTCGACACGCGTGGGGGGCGCCTGGTCAGCCTATGGGAGCCGTTGCGCCGCACGCCTCATTCGGCTTCGCGCACGGCGATGCGCGTGTCGCCGAGCAACACCGATTGTCCCGCGCGGATCTTGCAGGTCTTGCGCAGTTCGACCTCGCCGTCGACCTTCACGGCGCCGGAGGCGACGATCTGCTTGGCCGAGCCGCCGCTGTCGGCGAGACCGGTGATCTTCAGGAGGTTGTGGAGTTCGACGTAGTCGCCGGTGAGCATGAAATCGAGATTGGGCATGGGGCAAACGAGATTCAGGTGCGCGCCGGACAGGGCACGCGAAGGGTGAGCATCATAAGCGATCCCGCACGCGCGGGCCGCTGTTACATCCCGGGGCCAGATGTCATGATTTCGTAAGAAGATGCAACGTTGGGTAACGTCGGGAGACCTTGCGTCGATCTTCAGATGAAAATGGTCTCACCCCGAAACGACCCCGCCGCAGCGCAATCACGCACCGCGGCTCGATCGGGCGGAATCGCGCCGCAAGCGGACCTGTCCGCAGCGGCATGGATCCCGGAACGACTACAAAGAGGATACGCCATGACTCATATTCGCAAGCTGCTCACCGGTACCGCTCTCGCCACGGCTGCCATCTTCGCGCAAGGCGCCTTCGCCCAGGGCGCGGCGCAGCCCGGCGCCGAGGCGCCCACGGCCATGCCTTCTGCCGCGCCTGCCATGGCGCCGGCTATGGCGCCGAGCCAGGCGCCGGCAGCAGCGGGCCTCTCGCAGCCCGCGCCGCAGGACTTGAGCGCGGCGCAATCGGCCGATCCGCTGGTGCAAAAGCGCAACGCCGATGCGACCGCGAACGCCGAATACCGCAGCGCCAAGAAGTCGGCGAAAGCGGAATACAACTCGACGAAGAAGCAGGCCAAGTCGCAGTACAAGTCGCAGGTGAAGGACGCGAAGATCAACCACAAGGCCGACCAGCAGGCCAACAAGTCGGAAATGATGGACCAGATGAGCGGCCAGTCGGCTCAGCAGCCGGGCGGTGAGGCTCAGCAATAAGGCGCTTCGATAGCCTGGTGGCGCGCGCTGCGCGCTTTCGGGCTGGGTGAGGCTTTTCCATTCGGCGCCAGCCCCGGTGCTGGCCTGTGCAGGACGTGAAGCGGCGGCGCCCGGAAGCGGGCGTCGCCGCTTTGTTTCGGGCCGTCGGGCCTGGTGCGCTACGTTCCGATTCTGAAGTTCGGGTCTGAATAGCGCCAGATCGCGGCAAGATCGGCGCTTGCCGGTGCGGGGTGTATGGATATACAGTATGCGTCGCCACGCTCGCCAATACGCGGCGCGTCGATCCTTTCATCGCTCACCGAATACCCACTGCGCCCGCCGTGTCCACCGTCTCCCTCGCCGATTCCCCCGCCACGAGCGACGCCGCGCTCGCGGCGGCGTCGTACCTCGCGAAGCTCAACGACGCCCAGCGCGCCGCCGTCGAGCACGGCGGGCCGCAGGCGTACGCGCCGGGCGCGGCGCTGCCGGCGCCGCTGCTCGTGATCGCTGGCGCGGGCTCGGGCAAGACCAACACGCTCGCGCATCGCGTGGCGCATCTGGTCGCGAACGGCGCCGATCCGCACCGCATCCTGCTGCTGACCTTCTCGCGCCGCGCGGCGCAGGAGATGACGCGGCGCGTTTCGCGCATCGCGGCAGGCGTGTCGGGCGCGGCGGCGGCGCTGGCCCAGGGGCTCACCTGGGCGGGCACGTTTCACGGCATCGGCGCGCGCCTGTTGCGCGAATACGCCGAGCAGATCAGCCTCTCGCCCGCGTTCACGATCAACGACCGCGAAGATTCCGCCGATCTCATGAACCTCGTGCGCCACGAACTGGGGTTATCGGCGAAGGAAAAGCGCTTTCCCGCGAAGTCGACGTGCCTCGCGATCTACTCGCGCGTCGTCAACACGGGCGACTCGCTCGCGAACGTGCTCGCGCGCTCGTTCTCGTGGTGCCTCGAATGGGAGCCGCAGTTGCGCGCGCTGTTCGCGGCCTACGTGGACGCCAAGCAGAAGCAGAACGTGCTCGACTACGACGACTTGCTGCTCTACTGGGCGCACATGGCGGCGGAGCCGGCTATCGCGGCCGATCTGGCGGGGCGCTTCGACCATATCCTCGTCGACGAGTATCAGGACACCAACCGCCTGCAGGCGTCGATCCTGCTCGCGCTGAAGCCCGACGGGCGGGGCCTCACCGTGGTCGGCGACGACGCCCAGGCCATCTATGCGTTTCGCGGCGCGACGGTGCGCAACATCCTCGACTTTCCCGCGCAGTTCGATCCGCCCGCGCGCCAGGTCACGCTCGAGCGCAACTATCGCTCGACCGCGCCGATCCTCGCCGCCTCGAACGCCGTGATGGACGCCGCCGCCGAGCGCTTCACCAAGAATTTGTGGACCGACCGCGCGTCGCAGCAGCGTCCGCGCCTCGTCACGGTCGCCGACGAGGCCACCCAGGCTCGCTACGTGGTCGAGCAGATCCTGGAGGCGCGCGAGGGCGGCATGAAGCTCAAGCAGCAGGCGGTCCTCTTTCGCGCCGCGCACCACAGCGCGACGCTCGAGATCGAGCTGGCGCGGCGCAATATCCCGTTCGTGAAGTTCGGCGGCCTGCGCTTCCTCGACGCCGCGCACGTGAAAGACGTGCTCGCCGTGCTGCGCTGGGCCGAGAATCCGCTCGACCGCGTGGCGGGCTTTCGCGTGACGCAACTGCTGCCCGGCGTCGGGCCCGCGACGGCCGCGCGACTGCTCGATCAGGTCGCGGCCTGCACGGGCGCGTACCGCGCCGCGCAGGCGCTCGCTGCGTTCGCGCCGCCGCCGCGTGCGGCCGAGGACTGGCCGGCGTTCACCGGGCTCGTGGAGCAGCTCGGCGCGCGCGCGACGCCCTGGCCCGCCGAGTTCGAGCGCGTGCGGCGCTGGTACGAGCCGCACCTCGAGCGCAATTACGAAGACGCCCAGGTGCGGCTCGCCGACCTGCTGCAGATGGAGAGCATCGCCAGCACCTACGCGTCACGCGAGCGCTTCCTGACCGAGCTCACGCTCGACCCGCCCGACGCCACCAGCGCCGAGTCGGCCGATCCGCTCCTCGACGAGGACTATCTGATTCTCTCGACGATCCATTCGGCCAAAGGCCAGGAATGGCGCAACGTGTTCGTGCTCAATGGCGTGGATGGCTGCATTCCTTCCGATCTCGGCGCGGGCAGCGACGAAGAATTAGAAGAGGAGCGGCGTCTGCTCTACGTGGCGATGACGCGTGCAAAGGAGGACCTGCACATCGTCGTGCCGCAGCGCTTCTATGTGCACAACCAGGCCGCGAGCGGCGACCGTCACGTGTGGGCGTCGCGCACGCGCTTCATTGCGGCGTCGATGTTGCCGCTGTTCGAATCGTGCGCTTGGCCGCCCGCGCCGGTGGCGAGCCCGCCGAGCGCGGTGGGGCTGGCGGCCGCGGCGCGTGCGAAGGTCGAGATCGGCGCGAAGCTGCGCAAGATGTGGGACTAGAGCGCTACCTCGCGGCGCGCGTTCAGCCGCGCACCTGATTCTTCGGCGGCGGCACGAAGAAGTTGCGCAGCCAGGCGGCAAGGCGCGTGAACACGTCGTCGGGTTCCTCGACGAAGATCTCAGGCTTCAAAAGACGCAGATATTCCATGATCTGCTGCGCCTCCTGCTTCTGGAACGTGCCGTGCGCGATGCCCAGACGCAGGAGCCCACGCAGCTCGCCCAGACGCTCGCGCGCGAGGCTGCCGCTCGCCTGCTCGCAGCCGATCTTCGCTTCATAGACGCGCTGCCGCACCGATTCCGCGAGGCGCCACGCAGGCGTCTGCATCGACTCTTCCAGCGCCTGGATGTCCTGCACGCCGGACTTGATCTGCGCGGCGAGCGGCTCGATCAGGGATTCGGCCGCCTGCGCCTCGTGCACGATCGCCGCCGCCCACTCCCGACACTGCTTCGCCAGCTCGTCGGGCGTCCACTCGGGCCGCGACGCAAAGCCAAAGCCGAACTCGCCCGCCTGACGCAGCAGGATCGACACGACCTCGGGAAACTCCTTGTCGAGCGTGCGCTTGGCCCATGCGTACTGCCCGCCCTGCAACAGCCGCTGCACGGCCTGCTCGGTGAGCGGCGTCATGTTGTCGAGCAGCTTCGCACGCAGGAAGTCCTCGAACGACGGCGTGAGGAACTGCGGGTCGAGCTTCAGCGAGACGCGCAGGAACGCATCGAAATCCTTGCGCAGCGACGCAAGCGTCTCGTCCTTGAGATTGAGGGTGATGTGCCCCATGTGGTTGCCCCGGTGTATTCCTGGCGGTGCCTGGCGGTCTCTTGCGCGTGCGCCAATGCAGGCCTCGACGGTTTATCGGCGCACGGGGGCGAAACTTGAGCCGGGACCGCTCAGGCGTGCCGCGAGCGCGGCGCCTGGCGGCAGCGGGGAGCGAGTCGGGCTGGCATCTCAGGAGAGCGTGTCAGGGGGCGGAGAGGGCGCGGGAAGCCAGCGGAGAGCGCGCGGCGAGCCAGCGGAGAAGGCGCGGGAAGCCAGCGGGCAACCCCGGACAAATTCAGCGCAACACCACGCCCTGCCAGAGGAAGAACACGGCGAGCCCCACGGCGATGGTGAGGAGCGGCCGCTTCGTGAGCGCGCTCACGGCGATCGCCGCGATTGCACCGACGAGCTGCGGATTGCGCCACGTGAGCTCGGCGTGCTGGCCGTGAGGCGAGACGGCCATCGGCACGATGATCGCGGTGAGCACCGTGACGGGCACGAAGCCGAGCGCGGTGCGCACGATCGGCGGAAACACGAGCCGTTCGCCCAGCACGAAGACGGCCGTACGGATCGTCACCGTAATCAGGGCCATGCCGAGGATCAGGACGACGTAGTTCATGGGCGGCCTCCTGCGGCGGCGTGGGTGTCGTGACAGGGGATGCGCGTAGCGCTGGCTTCGCTCGTGCTCTTGCCGGCCGGGCCGGCGGCGGCATGCGCGTCAGGGTGGCCGGCAGCGGCGCTCGCCGCGCGCGGCTTGCGCGGCAGCGAGAGCGCGACGCCCACGGCCACGCCCGCGAGCACGGCGCCGAGCAGCCCGAGCTTGTACGGCCAGCCCTGCCAGAAGAAGGCGAGCGCGCCCGCCGTGACGGCGGCGGCCAGATAGCGCACCGCGACGAGCTGCGGCACGACGATGGCGATGAACGTGGCGACCATCGCGAAGTCGAGCCCGAGCGACTGCAGGCCCGGAAACGCCGCGCCGAACAGCAGGCCGGCGGCGGTCCAGATCTGCCAGTTCACATACATCGAGACGCCGGAGCCGAGGAAGTGCCACGGTGAGACGTCGCCGGGCGGGTGGCGGCGGAAATATGCCCAGGCGACGGCGAACACCTCGTCGGTGAGCAGGCCGCCGAGCACGAGACGCCAGCGCATCGGCAGATGCGAGACGTAGGGCGCGAGCGTCGCGCTATAGAGCACGTGGCGCAGGTTCACGATGAGCGTGGTGGCCCAGATCACGGCGAAGCTCGCGTGCGAGGCGATCAGTCCGAGCGCGATGAACTGCGCCGAGCCGGCGAACACGGCGAGCGACATCAACTGGCCGTGCCAGAGCGAGAGCGGGCCCGAGGTGACGAGCGTGCCGAAAATCACGCCGAAGGGCGCTGCGCCGATCATCATGGGGATCGTGTCGCGCGCGCCGGCGACGAATTCCTTGAAGCGATGGGGATGGCGGGTCAAGCGAGTCTCCTAAGATGGAGGCCAGCTTAGCGGGAGGCGGCGCGGGTGGCTTGTACGTTCTTGCGCCAAGCGTGAACAGGCCCTAGCTCGCCTGCCAGCGGCCCGGCGGCACGCCGAACATGCGGCGGAAGTGCCGTGTGAAGTGGCTCTGGTCCGTGAAGCCGCTCGCCGCGGCGCTTCCGGCGACGCTGGCGCCCGCGCGCAGCGGCCCGAGCGCGCGTTGCAGCCGCAACTGGGTGCGCCAGGCGTGCGGCGGCAGCCCGGTGGCCTGCGTGAACAGGCGCGTCGCGTGGAATGGCGAGAGGCCGACCGCCTGGGCGAGATCCGCCACGCGCAGCGGCGTGGTGAGATCGGCGGCCAGCAGCGCCTTCATGATTTCGACGCGCGGCTCGTTCGCGGCGGACCCGATCGGCGCCTCGCGTGTGCGGGCGTGGCGGGTGAGGAGTGTCGAGAGCGCGTCGAGCAGCGCGTCCTCCACGGCGAGGAGATCGGGCTGCGGCGCGCCCGGCGCAAGCACCGCGCGCCGGCGGTCGGCGTCGGCCTCCAGCAGCCGGTGCGTGCGCGAGAGGCGGCGCGCGAGATCGGGGTCGCGGATCACTTCGGCGTCGAACCACGGCAGCGGCTCGGCGCGGCCCGCAATTTCGGCCGCGAGCGTGTGCAGGTAATCGACCGGCACATACATGACGCGATAGCGCCAGCCTTCGTCCACGGCGCGCGAGCCCGTGTGGAGCTCGCCCGGATTGATGACCGGCACGCTGCCCGCTTCCGCGACATGCTGCGCGCCGCGGTAGCGATAGCACTCGGCGCCGTCCTCGATCACGGGGATCGTGTAGGCCTCGTGCCAGTGCGGCGTGAACGTGTGATCGTGATATTCGGCCGTGAGCAGATCCGCGCCGGGCAAAAGCGGCGTGCGCCAATAGCGGGCGAAATCGCGAAAACGGGAGAGGGTCATGGCTAGGGTCCGGCCTGGCCCCTCAGTTTAGCGCACGGGAATGGTCGTGCCCGCGGGCATCGGCACGGCGGTGACGCTGTTTTTCGCGCTGCCGCTCACCACGCGGTCGCTGTAGGTCAGGTAGACGAGCGCGTTGCGCTTCGTGTCGACCACACGGACCACGTGCAGCGTCTTGAAGAGAAACGACATGCGCTCGTTGAAGACGTCGGCCTGCTGCTTGAGCGGGGCGGCGAAGCTGATCGGGCCGACCTGGCGGCAGGCGATCGACGCTTCGGTCGGGTCTTCGGCGATGCCGAGCGTGCCCTTCACGCCGCCGGTGCGCGCGCGGGAGACGTAGCACGTGACGCCGGCGACGGCGGGATCGTCGTAGGCCTCGACGACCACCCTGTCGGAGCCGGTGACGCGGAAGTTGGTGTTGACGCTGCCGATCTGCTCGGCGTGCGCGGCGCCAAGCGCGAGCGCGCCCGCGCAAAAGGCGAGGGCCGGACGCAGTCGGGCGGCGAGGCGAGTCGATTTCATGCGGATTCCCGAAGATGACGAAGCGACATTATCGGGCAGGGTGGGGTGGCGGAGGACGATTGTCGATAGCGCCTCGAAATAACGGCTATAGATGTTGGGGTAAGTCCATCGCATCGTGAAGAATGCGCAAGACTTCAATGGTTCGCGCATCTTTTGCGTGGACACGAAACATGACGAAGTGACGTCCTTTGCGGCGATTGCGTGCGACGTGGAGCGTCATGATGCCGGACACGATCTCGTCGCGTGCACGTACGCCCGGTAGCGAAGGACCATTCGTCAGATCCTGTAGCGCAAGCGAAAGTGTGATGGCATACGCGTGTCCCTGAGCAAAACCGAATTGCTCGATGGTCCAGCTCATGATGTTGTTGAAGTCGTTCTGGGCCAGTTCGGTGAGGCGGACGGTCCAGGCCGTCTTACGTTGTGTCACCGTGTGCGCTTCGTTGCGCCTGCTGCCACCAAGGCATTCTCTGCGAGGCTGTCGAGAAAGTCGCCCAATGCTTGAGCGGAAGTGAAACTGCGCATGCGTCCTGCGTCTGCATCGGCAATACCGGCGCGCGCGGCATCGCGTAGCGCTTCGAGTCTCGCTTGCGTTTCGGCTTCTTCTCGCTCGACAAGACGTAGACCGGCGCGCAGGACCTCACTTGCATTCTGAAAACGGCCCGAATTGACGAGCGAGTCAATCAGATGAGCCTGATGATCCGTGAGTACGACATTACGGGTAGGCATGGAGCTAACTCCGTCAAAGAGCAGTGATTGGCAGATTATGCCATGCTCTCGAGGGCGATGATGGAGGGAGGGGATGCGTTTGCGCAAGGCAGAAAAGAAAAAAGGCGTTACGCGATATGCGCAACGCCTTCGATATTTTGGCTCCCCGACCTGGGCTCGAACCAGGGACCTACGGATTAACAGTCCGGCGCTCTACCGACTGAGCTATCGGGGAACAGCAGTACAGCTACAACTTTAACTTCATGAAAAAGCCCGTTGTGCGTTGTGATTAACACCAACGGGCCTTTGCGAATCTTGGCTCCCCGACCTGGGCTCGAACCAGGGACCTACGGATTAACAGTCCGGCGCTCTACCGACTGAGCTATCGGGGATCAACAAAAGCAGAGAACGAGATTCTATGGGGTCTGGCGGAGTCTGTCAACACCCTGTCGCCATCTTCTTGGTGATCCCTGCCGAAATGGGCAGGGTTTCAGGATGACGACAGCCCCGGAGACGGACGCTCAGCGTGCGAGCAGCGCGAGCTTGTCCTTCACGTCCTTGAATTCGTCGGCTTCCGGCAGCGGCGCCTTGGTCTTGGTGATGCTCGGCCAGCCCTTGGCGAGGTCGGCGTTCAGCTCGATGAACTGCTGCTGGTCGCCAGGCACGTCTTCTTCGGCGTAGATGGCGTTCACCGGGCATTCGGCAACGCACACGGCGCAGTCGATGCACTCGTCCGGGTCGATCGCGAGGAAGTTGGGACCTTCGCGAAAGCAGTCCACCGGGCACACATCGACGCAGTCGGTATAGCGGCACTTGATGCAGCTTTCGGTCACAACGTGGGTCATTCAGGCAGCTCCTGCATGCTTGTATCGGGGGTTGGCAGTTTGCCAAAACCGGTATTGTAACTGATGCCGATTTTTCTCAACCAGACGTCCGCAGCGTGTCTTAGATCGTTTCGTGATTAGTTTATGCGCTGCGGCGCTGGCGGCTTGGTTTGGGCTCATTCGGGTAACATGGGCGCATCACCGGCGCATGCCGTTTGCGGCGCTGTCGTCTCGCCCTTCCTTGCAGGGCGAGGGCGGCCGGCAAGCAGGCGCGCGCCCTCCGATAGCAGTCCGGCTCGCCCATCATGATCATTACTTCGCTGCTCGATACCGATCTGTACAAATTCACGATGATGCAGGTGGTGCTGCATCATTTCCCCGCGGCCAATGTGGAATACCGCTTCCGCTGCCGCACGCCCGACATCGATCTCGTCCCTTACGTCGATGAAATCCGCGGCGAGATCCAGAAGCTTTGCAGGCTGCGCTTTGCCGAGCCCGAGCTCGAGTATCTGCGCAAGATGCGCTTCATCAAGAGCGATTTCATCGATTTCCTCGCGCTCTTCCATCTGAACGAGAAGTACATTTCGGTCACGCCTTCGCCTAAGGGCAACGGCGAAATCGACATCGAGATCAAGGGGCCGTGGCTGCATACGATCCTCTTCGAGATTCCGGTGCTCGCGATCGTCAACGAGGTCTATTTCCGCAACACGCAGCATCATCCGCAGTACGACGAGGGTCGCGAGCGCCTGCGCCACAAGATCGAGCTGCTCGGCGCGAAGCCTGAATTCGCCGACTGCAAGATCGCCGACTACGGCACGCGGCGCCGCTTCTCGAAGCGCTGGCACGAGGAGGTGATCCTCACGCTCAAGGACGACCTGGCCGAGCAGTTCACGGGCACGAGCAACGTCTACTACGCGATGAAGCACAACCTCACGCCGCTCGGCACCATGGCGCACGAGTATCTGCAGGCCTGCCAGGCGCTCGGCCCGCGCCTGCGCGATTCGCAGATCTACGGCTTCGAGATGTGGGCGAAGGAGTATCGCGGCGACCTCGGTATCGCGCTCTCGGACGTCTACGGCATGCAGGCCTTTCTGCGCGACTTCGACATGTACTTCTGCAAGCTCTTCGACGGCGCGCGCCACGACTCGGGCGACCCGTTCGAGTGGGGCGAGCGCCTGCTCAAGCACTATGAGGACAATCGCTGCGACACGCGCACGAAGACCATGATCTTCTCGGACGCGCTCGACATCCCCAAGGTGCTGCGCCTTTACGAGCGCTTCAAGGACCGCTGCCGCCTCGCGTTCGGTGTCGGCACCAATCTCACCAACGACCTCGGCTATCAGCCGCTGCAGATCGTCATCAAGATGGTCCGCTGCAATGGCCAGCCCGTTGCCAAGCTCTCCGATTCGCCGGGCAAGAACATGTGCGACGACAAGGCTTATCTGGCCTATCTGCGCCAGGTGTTCGGCATCGAGCAGCCCACGGAAGAAGAGCTCGCCAGCAGTTAAGCCCCGCGCATCGGGCGTTGATTCGCCCACGCACCGCGCCAGAAGAACAGCGACGCCCCGGTATAATCGGCGCGTCGCTTTTCTTCATCTGTCGAGGACGCGTATGGACTCCAAGGTCGACACCACGGCCGCCCGCCGCAGCATACTCGCGCGCATCCGCGCGGCGCAGGGCCGCGACGCGACGCCCGCCGCGCACGAGCGCGACGCCGTCGCCGACTACCTCGCGCGTCATCCGCAAGGCCCGCGTCCGCTGCTCGAAGACGATCTCGTCGCGCGCTTCGTGGCCGAGGCGAAGAAGATGGCTTCGAGCGTCGACGAAGTCGCGCAGCTCGCCGATGTGCCCGCCGCCGCCGCGCGCTATCTCGCGTCGCTCGGTTTGCCCACGCAAGCGGTGGCCTGGCAAACGCTCGAATCGTTCGACTGGGCCGGCGCGGGCTTGAGCGTCGAATTCCGCAAGCCCGAGGATCGCGATCTCGTCGGCCTGACCGGATGCTTTTGCGCAACCGCCGAAACGGGCACGCTGGTCCTCCTTTCCAGCCCGCAGACGTGGGCCTCCGGCGCGTTGCTGCCCGAGACGCACATTGCCGTCGTGCCCGCTTCGCGCATCGTCGCCGGTCACGAGGACGCCTTCGCGCTCATGCGCGCCGAACGCGGCGAGTTGCCGCGCGCGGTCAATTTCGTTTCGGGGCCTTCGCGCACTGGCGATATCGAGCAGACCATCATCCTCGGCGCGCACGGGCCGTATCGCGTGCATGTCATCGTCGTGCAGGGCGCATGACGTTTGAGACCGTCGCGCGCACCGAGCGCACCGAAGCCGCGCAGCACGTGAAGGGCAGGGCCGGGCGACCCATGCGTTGTTTCGCGTTTTTCGCACGCCATGCGGGCGCCGCGATCGTCGCGGCACTCGGCGTGACGATTGCGCCCGCGGCGCAGGCGGCCGGCGTGGACGGCGCGACGCTTTCCGCGACCTGGGGCCTCCCGTTCGCGTGCATGCTGCTGTCGATCGCGCTCTTCCCGATGTTCGCGGCCACGTTCTGGCATCACCACTTCGGCAAGATCTCGGCGGCCTGGGCGCTCGCGTTCCTGCTGCCGTTCGCGGCGACGCACGGGTTTGCGGCCACCTGGCCGCTGTTCCTGCATGCGCTCGTCGACGAGTACGTGCCGTTCATCGTTTTGCTCGGCGCGCTCTATACGATATCGGGTGGCATCTGCGTGTACGGTAATCTGCGCGGCTCGCCGCGCACGAACACGGCGATTCTCGCGCTCGGCACCGCGCTCGCGAGCGTGATGGGCACGACCGGCGCGGCGATGCTGCTGATCCGGCCGCTCTTGCGCGCGAACGACAACCGGCGCCACAACGTTCACGTCGTGGTGTTCTTCATCTTTCTCGCCGCCAATGCAGGCGGTTCGCTCACGCCGCTCGGCGACCCGCCGCTTTTCCTCGGCTTTCTCAACGGCGTGGGTTTCTTCTGGACTACGCAGCATCTCGCGCTGCCGATGCTGTTCGTCTGCGGCGTGCTGCTCGCCGCGTTCTGGCTGCTCGATTCGTGGTACTTCCGTCGTCCGAGCGAGATGCGCTCGGCGATTCTCGATCCGACGCCCGATATGCCGCCGCTTCACGTCGGTGGCAAGTTCAACTTCGTGCTGCTGGCGCTCGCGATCGCGCTTGTGCTGATGAGCGGCGTCTGGAAGCCGGATATCGGCATCGCGCTGCCGGGCACGCGCATCGAGTTGCAGAATCTCGTGCGCGACGTGGGGCTTGTCGCGTTGTCGGTCGTATCGCTCGTCTTCGCGTCGCGCAAGGCGCGCGCGGACAACGGCTTCGACTGGGCGCCCATCGCCGAGGTCGCGAAGCTGTTCGCAGGCATCTTCGTGACGATCACGCCCGTCATTGCGATGCTGCGCGCGGGCGAGGCGGGTGCGTTCGCGCAGCTGATCCAGTTCGTGAACGACGCGCCGGGGCGCCCCAACGAGGTGCTGTACTTCTGGGCGACGGGCGTGCTCTCGTCGTTCCTCGACAACGCGCCCACCTATCTCGTGTTCTTCAATCTCGCGGGCGGCGATGCGCAATCGCTGATGACAGGCGGCGCGAAAACGCTCGCGGCCATCTCGGCCGGTGCCGTCTGGATGGGCGCGATGACCTATATCGGCAACGCGCCGAACTTCATGGTGAAGGCGATCGCGCAGCAGCGCGGCGTGCGCATGCCGGGCTTCTTCGGCTATCTTGGCTGGTCCTGCGTGGTGTTGCTGCCGGTGTTCGCCATGGCGACCTGGCTCTTTTTCGTCTAGCTCGCCTGGCTCATCCAGGCGGCTGGTTTAGCCGCCATCTGTGGCCTGATTCGCGGCCGAATGCACATCAGCCGTCCGGCAGGCTTCCGCTGGCGCCCCTTCGCGCGGGACAATGGCGGACAGCCGCAACCGGCCGACCCGGTCAAAGCAACGCAAGCGGATCAACCTCTGAAGTGTGGAGAGCAACGATGCAAAAGATTCTCGTGGCGCGCCCGATCTTTCCCGACGTGATCGATCGTCTCAAGCAGTATTTCGACGTCGACTGGAACAACGGCGAGACGCTGTCCGCCGACGCCCTCAAGGCGCGCCTCGCCGACAAGGACGGCGCGCTCACCATGGGCGAGCCGATCGATGCGGCGGTGCTGGCCGCGGCGCCGCGCCTGCGCGTGGTCTCGAACATGGCGGTGGGCTACAACAACTTCGACATGGCGGCCTTCAACGCCGCCAACGTTCTGGGCACCAACACGCCCGACGTGCTCAACGAAACCACGGCCGACTTCGGCTGGGCGCTGATGATGGCGGCCGCGCGCCGCGTGGCCGAGTCGGAGCACTTCCTGCGTGCGGGCAAGTGGCAGAAGTGGTCCTTCGACATGTTCATGGGCACGGACGTGCACGGCTCGACGCTCGGCGTGGTCGGCATGGGCCGCATCGGCCAGGCGCTCGCGCGCCGCGCGCGCGGCTTCAACATGCGCGTGATCTATCACAACCGCTCGCGCGTCGCGCCCGAGATCGAGGCCGAGCTGAACGCCGAGTACCGCACGAAAGAGGCGCTCCTCAAGGAGGCCGATCACGTCGTGCTCGTGCTGCCGTATGTGCCGGCGAATCACCACACGATCGGCGCGGCCGAGCTCGCGCTGATGAAGCCCACGGCCACGCTCACGAACATCGCGCGCGGCGGCATCGTCGATGACGCGGCGCTGGCCGAGGCGCTGCGCACGCGCCAGATCGCCGCCGCGGGCCTCGACGTGTTCGAAGGCGAGCCGAGCGTGCACCCGGCGCTGCTCACGGTCGACAACGTGGTGCTCACGCCGCACATCGCGAGCGCGAGCGAGGGCACGCGCCGCGCGATGGCGAACCTGGCTGCCGACAATCTGATCGCCGCGCTGGGCGAGGGCCCGCGCGCGGGTCAGCCGCCCAATCCGGTCAATCCCGACGTGATGGGGAAAGCGCGTTCATGAGCGCCATGCCGTTGATGGCGGTTGTGACGCTCGTGCTCGCGTTCGCGCTCTTATGCGCGATCGTAGCGTTGATGCGTGCGCGCCGTGGCGCGCATGACGACGAGCGCGCCGAAGCCACACTCGACGCGCTCGACCAGCTGAGCGACCGCATCGCGGGTTCGACCGACACGCAGGCGCGCGCGGCCGAGCGCATCGAGCGCGAGCTGCGCAACGAGATCGCGCGCACCGCGCAGGCCTCGCGCAGCGAATTCGGCGGCGGCTTCACACAGGTGCAGCAGGCGCTCGCCGGGCACCTCACGAGCATTGCGACCGTGCAGAACGGCCAGCTCGACAGCTTCGCGCAGCAGCTCGCGAAGCTCACCGAGAGCAACGCGCAGCAGCTCGACGCCGTGCGCCAGAGCCAGCAGTTGCAGGCGCAACAGGCACGCGACGAGCAAGGCCAGGCGCTGCGCCATTTCGGCAACGTGCTCGGCCAGCAGCTCGTGCAGCTGACCGAGGCGAACGACCGCCGCCTGGCCGAGGTGCGCGCGACGCTGGAACAGCGGCTGAAGGACATTGAAGCGAACAATGCGGCGAAGCTCGAAGAGATGCGCCGCACCGTCGACGAGAAGCTGCACGCGACGCTCGAGCAGCGTCTGGGCGAATCGTTCAAGCTCGTCTCCGACCGGCTCGAGCAGGTCCATCGCGGGCTGGGCGAGATGCAGACGCTCGCGGCCGGTGTCGGCGACCTGAAAAAGGTGCTGACGAACGTGAAGACGCGCGGCACGTGGGGCGAAGTGCAGCTCGAAGCGCTGCTCGAGCAGATGCTCACGCCCGACCAGTACGCGAAGAACGTGGCGACGGTGCCGGGCAGCAGCGAGCGCGTGGAGTTCGCGATCCGGCTGCCGGGGCGCGGGCTGCAGGGCGGCGGCTCCGCTTCCGCCTCGTCCGCCTCGGCCTCCGATAGCGCGCCGGTCTGGCTGCCCGTCGACGCCAAGTTTCCGCGTGAGGACTACGAGCGGCTCATCGACGCGCAGGAGCGTGCCGACGCCGCCGGCATCGAGGAGGCGGGCCGCGCGCTCGAGGCCCGCGTGCGCGCCGAAGCGCGCACCATCGCCGAAAAATACGTCGCGCCGCCGCACACGACCGACTTCGCGCTGCTGTTCCTGCCCACCGAAGGGCTCTATGCCGAGATCCTGCGCCGGCCGGGTCTCACCGACGTCTTGCAGCGAGATTTTCGCGTGAGCGTCGCGGGCCCGACCACGCTGACGGCGCTGCTCAATAGCCTGCAGATGGGCTTTCGCACGCTTGCCATCGAGAAGCGTTCGAGCGAGGTCTGGCAGGTGCTCGGCGCGGTGAAGACGGAGTTCGGCAAGTTCGGCGACGTGCTCGCGCGCACGAAATCGCAGTTGGAGACGGTGACGCGCTCGATCGAAGCCGCCGAAGTCCGCACGCGAGCGATGAGCCGCAAGTTGCGCGACGTCGAGGCCTTGCCCGGGGAGGCGGCGTCGAACCTGCTCGGCGACGTGCTGCACAACGCAGAGAACGGCGACGAGTGACGCAGACGCAGCGCGATTGCGCGAATTGAGCGGGACACAAAAAAACGGGCCGTCCGCAGATTGCTGCGAACGGCCCGTTTTTCTTGCCGCAGGGGCTTAGCTCGCGACCCGCTCGGCCGGTGTCGCAAGCTGGTCGAGCGCGTCGCCGGTCACGCGCACCACGCGCCAGTCGGGCAGGACGGTTGCGCCCATCTTCTCGTAGAAGCGGATGGCCGGCTCGTTCCAGTCGAGCACGGTCCACTCGAAGCGGCCGCACTGGCGCTCGACGGCGATGGCCGCGAGCGCGCGCAGCATGGCCGTGCCGAGTCCCGTGCCGCGCTGCGAAGGCTGCACGTAGAGGTCTTCGAGATAGAGCCCGCGGCGTCCGAGGAAGGTCGAGTAGTTATGGAAGAACAGCGCATAGCCGACGATGAGGCCTGCCTCTTCAGCCACGAGCGCCTCGGCCGACGGCCGCGCGCCGAAGAGCGCGTCGGTGAGCCCCTCGGGCGTGCCGGTGAAGAGGTGCGTGAGCTTTTCGAATTCGGCGAGTTCGTACATCAGCGCGTGCATGGCGCTGACATCGGCGGGCGTGGCTGCGCGGATCGTGGCGCTCATCACGCTTCCTCCGGGACATCGGAGAGATGGATCTCGATGCCGCCGAAGCGCGAGGCGACCCAGTTGTACAGATGGCAGGCGATCCACAGCAGCACGAAGCCGACGATCGCATTGAGGATCAGCGCGCTGAATACGGTGCCGAGCTCGAAGGTGCCGTAGCGGAAGAACGCGACCACCGCGACGAGCAGCACGACCGGCACGCTGAAGGTCAGGTACACGAGGATGAGGGCCTTCGCAGTCTGCCCGGCGGCGATAAACGAGATCTGTTTTTTCATGTGAGTCGGTCCGTAGGTCGATGGGACGTCGCTGATCGACGTTGAATTGTGTTGAACGTTGCGGTGGCTGGCCATGCGCGCCGCGCTAGACGAGACCGTCGAAGAGCATGATGTCGACGGCGTCGCCGGCATCGAGGTCGGCGCTTTCGTGGGCGAGCACGATGAAGCAGTTCGCCTCGCTCATCGTGCTGAGCGCGCCGGAGCTTTGCGAGCCCGTGGGCGCGACGCGCCACTGGCCCTGCGCATCGCGTTCGGCAATGCCGCGCTGGAATTCGGTGCGGCCCGGGCGCTTCCTGATGGGCGCGTCGCAGCGTGCCGGGATGAGCGGCACCGGCTGCGGCGTTGCGCCCGACATCGCGATCAGGGCGGGACGCACGATCTGATAGAACGCGACCATCGTGGCGACGGGGTTGCCTGGCAATCCGAACAGGAGCGCCGCGCGCCCTACGCCCGGGTGGCCGCCCGACCAGATGCGGCCGAACGCGAGCGGGCGGCCCGGGCGCATGGCGAGGCCCCAGAACGACACGTCGCCGAGCGTCTGCAGTTGGGTGCGCGTGAAATCGGCTTCGCCGACCGAGACGCCGCCCGAGGTCAACACGACGTCGGCGCTTTCGGCGGCTGCCTTGAGCGTGGCGGCCAGCGATTCGGGGTCGTCGCGCACCACGCCGAGGTCGATCGGCTCGACGTTCAGGCGCTGGAGCATCGCGCCAAGCGTGTAGCGATTGCTGTCGTAAATGCAGCCGGCGTCGAGCGGCTCGCCGGGCGAGCGCAATTCGTCGCCGGTCGAGAAGTACGCCACGCGCAGGCGCCGCCGCACCGCCACGTCGACGATGCCGAGCGAGGCCAGCAAGCCGATGTCGCTCGCGCGCAGCACGCGGCCCGCACGCAGCGCCGCGTTGCCGCGCGCGAGATCTTCGCCCTTGCGGCGGCGGTTCGCGCCGGGCGTCACGGTGTCGGCGTGGAAAGTAATCGATTCGGTGACGGGTTCAGTGAGCGACTCCGCGGCGGCGGCTGCTCCCTCCGTGCTCCCGCTGCGCTCCACGCGCTCCTGCGGTACGACGGTGTCGCAGCCCGCGGGCATCGGCGCCCCGGTCATGATGCGCACGCACGCGCGCGGCGCGAGGGCGCCCGTGTACGGATGGCCGGCAAATGCCTTGCCTGCCACGTCCAACGTGAGCGTCGCGCCACTGGGTGCGGCATCGTGTAACAGCAGCGACGCGCCGTCGAATGCGTAGCCGTCCATGGCCGAGTTGTCGTGCGCGGGCACGTCGATCGGCGAGATCACGTCCCCGGCGAGCACGCGCGCGAGCGCATCGCGCAACGGCACGCGCTCGCTCTGCACGAGCGGCGTCACCCACTGGAGCACGATGGCCTGGGCGGCGCTGACGGGCAAGGCTTGAGGATCGAACTGGCTAAGGCTTCCTGCGCTACCGGAAATACTGTTAAGCGTGGTCATGGAGTGGAGAAGCGTCGCATCCGCACGATGGGTGCGGCGATCGTCCTGGGGGACGTGCATCAGGCCGGTGGCGGGCGGTGGCGGTCAAGCCGGTGGCGCTCGTCAGGCACGGTCGAGGTCGGCAAGTTCCTGTAAGGAATTGACATTGTAAAACGCACGCTCGTCGGCAAAGGCCACTTCGGCCGCCGTGTGGCGCGCGTACCACGCACGCACCTTGCGCTCGCCCGCGTCCAGAAACGCCGCGAGGTCGCTGGCGAGCGAGGTGTGGACGAGCGCGAAAACGGGGTGCAGGCTCACTTCGCCGGCCGCGTTCGCCGTCGTTGCCGTGGCGATCAGCGTGTCTTGCGCGCGGGCCGCTTCGGCCAGCCTCGCACCGAGGTCGGCAGGCAGCCAGGGCGAGTCGCAGGGTGCGCTCAACAGCCATTCGGTGCGGGCCGCACGCAGGCCGGCAAGCAGTCCCGCGAGCGGGCCGGGGTAGTCGGGCAGCGTATCGGCGATCACCTGCGCCTGCCACGGTGCGCCGAGTTCGGCATAGACATCGCGGTTGCGGTTCGCGCTGATGGCGAGGGCGCCCACCTGAGGCGCCAGGCGCGCCAGCACATGCGCGGCGAGCGGCTTGCCGTGCAGGCGCTGCAGGCCTTTGTCGACGCCGCCCATGCGCTGGCCGCGGCCGCCCGCGAGCACGAGGCCGGTGAGGGCGGCGGCGGGGATGGCGGGGGCAGGCGAGGTCGCGGGCATCGGCGTATCAGCCGCCGATATAGGACATTTCGATGCGGCGCTCTTCGCCCACAGCCGGGGCGGCGTCGCTGCCACGCAACTGCGAATAGCGGTCGGCACGCTGCTCCCAGATCTGCGCGATCGCGGCCGAGATGGCGGCGTCGCTCGCCTCGCCGCGCAGCAACGCGCGCAGGTCGTAGCCCATCGTGGCGAACAGGCACAGATACAGCTTGCCTTCGGTCGAGAGGCGCGCGCGCGTGCAGTCGCCGCAGAACGCACGCGTGACGCTCGAAATCACGCCGATTTCGCCGGCGCCGTCCGAGTAGCCCCAGCGCTGCGCGGTTTCGGCGGCGTTGTGCGCTTCGAGCGGAACGAGCGGGAAGTGCTCGGCGATGCGTGCGACCACGTCGGCCGACGGCAGGACCTCGGTCATGTTCCAGCCGTTCGAGGTGCCCACGTCCATGTACTCGATAAAGCGCAAGGTCACGCCCGAGCCGCGGAAGTGGCGCGCGAGCGGCACGATCTCGCTGTCGTTGGTGCCGCGCTTGACGACCATGTTGACCTTGAGCGGCGAGAGCCCCACGGCTTGCGCGACGGCAATGCCTTCGAGCACGTCGGCGACCGAGAAGTCGGCGTCGTTCATGCGGCGAAAGAGGGCGTCGTCGAGCGCGTCGAGGCTCACCGTGACACGTGTGAGGCCCGCGTCGCGCAATGCGCGCGCCTTGCGTGCGAGCAGCGAGCCATTGGTCGTGAGCGTGAGGTCGAGCGGCTCGCCCGCCGGCGTGCGCAGCTTCGCGAGACGCTCGATCAGGAATTCGATGTTCTTGCGCAGGAGCGGCTCGCCCCCGGTCAGGCGAATCTTGGTGACGCCATGCGCGACGAAAAGCCGCGCAAGACGTTCGATTTCTTCGAGCGAAAGCAGTGCGGAATGCGGCAGGAACGGGTAGTCCTTGTCGAAAACCGCGCGCGGCATGCAGTAGACGCAGCGGAAGTTGCAGCGGTCCGTCACCGAGATGCGCAGGTCGTGCAGCGGTCGCGCGAGGGTGTCGAACAGCTCGCCGGACGGCGCGCGCACGGCCTCCGCGGCCGGGCTGGGCGGCAGCGAACGGACGTCGGCAACAGGGATGATGCGTCGGGACATGGTGGGCTCGTACTCGCGATAGCTCGATTTTAGCCCAACCGCGCTTCGCCCATGACCAATTTGATATATCAGCTGGAGCCTGGTTGTCGGCAGCGATGCTCACGGTTCCCGGCGGCGCATCAACCTCGCGGCGACGCCCTGTCACGCGCCTTCAGGTGCGATAGACGAATACCCGTGTCCCTTTGGGGCTGGTGTCCCAGAGTCGCTTCATGGCGGCTTCGGAACCCACGCCCATACATCCGTGGCTTGCCCCGTAATAGCCTTCCGACTGGAACTGGTATGACAAATGGAAGGCTTCACCGGTGGCGGGGGAGGCGTCCCACGAGATAAACATCGCATACGGCATGGGCGTGCCATAAATGCTGGACACGTGATGACGACTCTTGTGGGTAATCCGGCCGTAGCCTTCGCCCGTCAGATATCGGGGACCCCGCGCGTCCCCCGGACGAATGTAAAACGCCCATTGCGGCTTGCCGCCTTCATACACCGTGGCGGTATAGGTGGTTTTATCGACGCAAACGATCCGCTTTGCCTTGGTGCACTCGCTCGGCGCAGTGGCAGGCGGGCTTGCCGCGCTAAAGTCAAAACCCACCGGAAGGACCGGGGGACCACCGAGCGCGTCGTGCGGCTCTACGGCCGGGTTTGCGGCGAGCGCAATGGTCGCTTGATCCTGGATCATTTTGATCGCGTCGGGCATGGGCGTCCCGGCGGGAGGCAGCGTCACCCGGGCCGGTGTCATAGCTTGGGTCGTGGGCGGCGCAGGGGTGGCCAAGGCATCCGCTGTTGCGATCTTCGAGTTGGTGGGGAGGGCCTCTGCACCAGGCGACGGAGAGGTTGCCGTTACGGCGGGAGGCGTGATGCCAGGGGGTGTCTTGTCGGCGCGATATGCCGCCGGTGAGTTACCGGCACCGATCGCCATGACGGCTACGGCTCCTGTCGCCACGAGCGTACCCGCCACCATGCCCCGACGAATCCATGTGTGCCCCGACATTGAACCTCCAAACGCGGGACTTTCAGCGCCGCATCGTCACTTTTCCAGAAATGGGCGCGTCATGTGACGCTAGCCTCACCAGGCGCCATGGTAGGTGTTTCGACTCGCTTTCACGACCGCATACGAAGGATTGCTGGCTATGTGTCAAGCCAGTTGCAATCCGAGTTGCCCGGATCCTGTGTCACACAGTCGCATTTGGGCTTGCCCGCATTCCAGGCTGTTGTGTCTTTCGCCTGGTTGCTGGTCCGTCCTTCCAATGAAAAACACCCCAAAGGTTGGGCCGATGGCCAACTTTTGGGGTGCAGATCAGCATGGCTGGCTGCCTGCGCCGTCAATCGGCCCAGGCAGCGTTCGCGCGGTGCTTACGGCTGGCGGGTCGTCTCCACCTGTTGCATCGGTGCGCTGTCGGCCGGCGGCAGCGGCTTGCGCTCGCGCGGTACACGCGCGGGCTTCACCACTTGCGCGGCGGCGTCCTGCGCGGCGCGCAGCTTGACGACGTCGGTGTTGACCCACTCGAGGCCAGCCGATTCCAGCATCGGACGCAGCGTGTCGGCCGTGACGGCCGCGCCGGCTTGCGTCTGACGCTGGGTCGCGGTTTCGACAACCACCGTTGCGGTTTCGGCCTGCGCCACAACCGCTTCGACGCGCGTTTCGACCGGCTCGGGTTGAGCGACGACAGCCGGCTCGGCAGCCGGTGCGGCCGGCGCTTCGACGCGGTCTTCGCGAACGGGCAGCGCTTCGGCAGCAGCGCTTTCCACGACGGGCGCCGCAGGCGTTGCGGCTTCGGCCACCGGCGCAGCGACAGGCTGGGCCGGCTCGGCTTCAACCGGCGTGACAGCAGCAACCGGCTCGACGACCGGCGCAACCGGCGCGACAGCAGGCGCCACCGCTTCGGCAGCAGCCTCAGCCTGGGTCTCGACCGGCGCGACCGGCGTGGCCGTCACGGCGACCGACGTTTCGGCGGACGACGTTTCGATCACTTGCGCCGGTTGGGCCGGCTGCTCCGCTTGTGCGGCTTCGGCAGCGGCGGCGGTTGCGACCGGCAGGGTGGTCACGACCACAGCTTCGGCACCGGAAGCGTGAACGACGGCTTCCGGCGCACGGGCTTCAGCCTGGGCTTCGACGTGCTCGGCAGCATGCTCGCCCGCAGGCGCTGCAACAGCCGCTTCGTCGGTGCTTTCGTCGCTGCCTTCATCGGCGTCAGCGGCGCCTTCGAGCCCTTGCGTGCCTTCCGCATCGCGCTCGCGGCGACCACCGCGGCGGCCGCGGCGGCGGCGGCGGCGCTCTTCACCTTGCGGCGTTGCGCCGTCGTCCTCGGCACCGGCGTGGGTCACGCCGTCGGTGAGGGCGGCCTGGGCTGCTTCCGCGGTGTCGGCTTCAGTGCTGGCGGCGTCGAGGCGTGCTTCCTGCGCCTCGGCGGCTTCGGCCGGCTGCTGGCGTCGGCGTTCGCCACGCTCGGCGCGTTCGCCGCGCTCACGGCGCTCGCCTCGCTCCTGGCGCTCGGCGCGCGGAGCGGCTTCTGCGGTCTCGCTGCGTTCCTGACCGCGCTCGACGCGCTCGATGCGCTGCTCGCGCTCGGCGCGGGGCTCGCGGCTTTCGCGTGCCTCACGCGATTCGCGTTGTTCGCGCGGCTCACGGGATTCACGTGCCTCACGTGCCTCGCGGGGTTCACGCGGCTCGCGGGTGGCGCGGCCTTCACGGCCTTCGCGACCCTCACGGGCTTCACGCGGCTCGCGTTCTTCGCGGCGCGCCGACGGCTGGCCGGTGCGCGTGCCGCCCGCGGCCTCGCCACGGCCGGCCGCGTCGCGGCCGCCGCTGCGGCGGTTGCGGTTGCGGTCGGCGGAGCCGGCCCCAGCGCCGGCTTTCTCGCCGCGCTCGGTGCGGGCTTCGCGTGCCGGACGGGCGGCCTTTTCCTGCTGCTCGACCGGAGCCGGAGCGGGGGCTGCAGCCGGTGCGCCGCCAAAGAGACGCTTGATGAACGCGAAGAAGCCGCCGCCGCCTGCCGGCGCGGCTGCAACCGGCGCGCCCACGGGAGTGGCTTCGACCGGTTTGACCTGTGCGGTGGGTGCCGGACGCTCGGGCGTGATGCCCTTCACCGCGGCTTCCTGCTTCGGCTTGGCTTCGGCGGTGCGCTTGCTGTAACCGGTCTCCGACTCGAGCTCGCGCGCGGCCTCTTCAGCCATCTTCCAGGAGGCGCGCGGGTCGTCGAGGCGGGTGTCGTCGTGACGCAGGCGCTCGAGCTTGTAGTGCGGCGTTTCGAGGTGCTTGTTCGGGATCAGGACGACGCCGACCTTGAAGCGCGACTCGATCTTGTTGATCTCGGCGCGCTTTTCGTTGAGCAGGAAGGCGGTCACTTCGACCGGCACCTGGCAGTGGATCGCCGCGGTGTTTTCCTTCATCGCTTCTTCCTGGATGATGCGCAGGACCTGAAGCGCCGACGATTCCGTATCGCGGATATGACCCGTGCCGTTACAGCGCGGGCAGGTGACGTGGCTGCCTTCCGAGAGGGCCGGGCGCAGGCGCTGACGCGAGAGCTCCATCAGGCCGAAGCGCGAGATCTTGCCCATCTGCACGCGGGCGCGGTCGTGGCGCAGCGCGTCCTTCAGGCGCTGCTCGACTTCGCGCTGGCTCTTGGCCGACTCCATGTCGATGAAGTCGATCACGATCAGGCCGCCCAGGTCGCGCAGACGCAGCTGGCGCGCGACTTCGTCGGCGGCTTCGAGGTTGGTGCGCGCGGCGGTTTCCTCGATGTCGGCGCCCTTGGTGGCGCGCGCCGAGTTCACGTCGATGGCGACCAGTGCTTCGGTGTGGTCGATCACGATCGCGCCGCCCGAGGGCAGCGGCACCGTGCGCGAGTACGCCGTCTCGATCTGGTGCTCGATCTGGAAACGCGAGAACAGCGGCACGTCATCGTGGTACCGCTTCACCTTATTGACATTGTCCGGCATCACGATATCCATGAAGGCGCGTGCCTGGTCATAGATCTCGGTGGTGTCGATGAGGATTTCGCCAATGTCGGGCTGGAAGTAGTCGCGGATCGCGCGAATGACGAGGCTCGATTCCAGGTAGATCAGCATCGGCTGGCCAGACTGGCCGGCCTGCGACGCGGCTTCGATGGCGCGCCACAGTTGCAGCAGGTAGTTCAGGTCCCACTGAAGCTCTTCGGCGGAGCGGCCGATGCCGGCCGTGCGCGCGATGATGCTCATGCCCTCGGGCAGTTGCAGCTGCGCCATGGTTTCGCGCAGCTCCTGACGGTCGTCACCCTCGATGCGGCGCGAGACGCCGCCGCCGCGCGGGTTGTTCGGCATGAGGACGAGGTAGCGGCCGGCGAGCGAGATGAAGGTGGTGAGGGCGGCGCCCTTGTTGCCGCGCTCTTCCTTCTCGACCTGGACGATCAGTTCCTGGCCTTCCTTGAGGGCGTCCTGAATGCGCGCGCCGCGCATGTCGATGCCTTCGCGGAAGTACTGGCGGGCGACTTCCTTGAACGGCAGGAAGCCGTGGCGGTCCTCGCCGTAGTTGACGAAACACGCTTCGAGCGACGGCTCGATGCGCGTGACGATGCCCTTGTAAATGTTGCCTTTGCGCTGTTCGCGCCCGGCGGTTTCGATGTCGATGTCGATGAGCTTCTGTCCATCGACGATGGCGACGCGCAGCTCTTCCTGCTGCGTCGCGTTGAACAACATTCGTTTCATTGAACGGCTCCAGTGCGGCAACGCGCGCGGCCCTGGCCCTTTGAGGCGCCCGACGCTTCGACGGGCAGCACAGGGACGGGCAGCGGCAAGCCGCGCCTTATGGTGTTTTCACAAGCACGCTGGAGCAGGAACGATGGCGGGGAGAATTGCCTTTCGGGCGCCCGGTCTGGCGTTGCGTTGCCAGGGACGGGCCGCGTGGGCTCATGCGAAATACGTCTTCAACAAGCGACAAGACGTGCCGCGGAAAGAACGACGGCACTGGCTTCCTGCGCTTCCGATCCGCCCGCCGCCTGGTCGCTATGGGTTGCGTGCGCAGGCGGCAAAGCGCGCCATGCACGACCACGACAGGCCATGGGCCGCAGCCGCGAACTACGCGCGCTGCCGGCTGGATCTGCTTTGCGGCATCAAGCATCAAGCACATGCCGCACACGGGAAGCTTTCAGGAACGCCCGCCTTCCCCCTCGGGATGTCTCGCCACTTTTGACGTCGCCATGTCCCGCACATTGCCGGGACGCTTCGGGCGCTCGCCGTATTTTCGCCACCGGCGCGTCGGGCTGCGGTCGCTTCGAATCATGTCGACCGCGCGGCGCGACGCACCGGATGAATTCTTTATACCAACCTTCCGTTACCGTCGGAGTCCGTCTCGACCGAACGTGCCTGTGGGCGCCGTCCCTGCCGTGCGCGGATTTCCGTGCGTGCAACTCGTTGCATCTCTTCAGACGGGGTGAGCAACCAGCCCCGGGCGCAAGTAAAATATCCGTTTATCGCTTGCCGCCTGCGCATGCTGCGCGGTTCAAGATCCCGAAGAACTGCCCTTGGGTATGAGTCGGGCGAATCAGGAACTTTTTGGCCGTTTGGCCTGCCGTCGCGTTAGCGCTGGGCAAATTATATTCAGAATGAAAGAGTTAGGCAAAATATCCCAGAATCAGGTCGCGAGCGACCAGGTTTCGTTCGTCGAGATCGACGAAGGCGCCGCCGGTCAGCGGATCGACAATTTCCTGCTGCGCGTCTGCAAGGGCGTGCCGAAGAGCCACATCTATCGCATTCTGCGCAGCGGGGAAGTGCGCGTGAATAAGGGGCGAATCGACGCGCAGTACCGGCTCGAACTCGGCGATCTCGTGCGCGTGCCGCCCATGCGCGTGGCGCAGCCAAGCGAGCCCGCGGGCGCGGCGAGCGTGCCCGCGGCGGAATTCAGCGTGCTTTACGAGGACGATGCGATGCTCGTCATCGACAAGCCCGCTGGGGTGGCCGTGCATGGCGGCAGCGGGGTGGCCTTCGGCGTGATCGAGCAGTTGCGCGAAGCGCGGCCGAACGCCAAATTTCTCGAACTCGTGCACCGGCTCGACCGCGAGACTTCCGGCGTGCTGATGCTCGCGAAGAAGCGCTCGGCACTGGTCGGCCTGCACGAGCAGATGCGCGAGAACAAGACGGACAAGCGCTATTACGCGTGCGTCCACGGGGAATGGGCAAGCGACTGGGGTCGCCGGCGCGCCGTCAAGGAGCCGCTCCATAAGTATCTGACCCCGGAAGGCGAGCGCCGCGTGCGCGTGCAGCCCGACGGGCTGCCGTCACATACAGTGTTCAATCTCGTCGAGCGCTGGCCCGGCTACGCGCTCGTCGAGGCCGAGCTCAAGACCGGCCGCACGCATCAGATCCGCGTGCACCTGGCCCATCTGGGCCTGCCGATCGTCGGCGACGCCAAGTACGGCGACTTCGCGCTCAACAAGGCGCTCGCGCGCAACGGCGCGAAACCCGGCGTCAAGCGCATGTTCCTGCATGCGCACCGGCTCAAGCTCACGCACCCGATCACGGGCGCGCCGCTGCAATTCGAGGCGCCGCTGCCGCCCGAGCTGCGCCGCTTCGTCGGCGAGCTGCGCGCGCAGCGCGAAGCGACGGGAGAAGGCGAAGGCCACGCCACTGCGCTACCTGAATGAGGGCACGGCGAAGCGCTGATCGAAGCGGCGATCGAAGCGGCGCGCGGCGTTACGCTGGACATCACGCCCGGCGCCGCCATGAACGGCACGAGCGGCGCCACAATGAACCGGGGAGCAAACCGGACTCAAGAACAACAGTGTTTGGAGAAGGACCGCATGGCCCGAGAGCAATTTGACCTGATTGTGTTCGACTGGGACGGTACGCTGATGGACTCGACCGCCCACATTACGCGCAGCATCCAGGCCGCATGCCGCGACCTGGGGCTGCCTGTGCCCGGTGACGAGGCCGCGAGCTACGTGATCGGCCTGGGCTTGCGCGAGGCGCTGCAGATCGCCGCGCCCACGCTCGATCCCGCCGACTATCCGCGCCTCGTGGAGCGCTACCGCATCCATTACCTGCTGAAGGATCAGCAAACCGAGCTGTTCTCGGGCGTGCGCGAGATGCTCGCCGAACTGCGCGACACGGGCTATCTGCTCGCGGTGGCGACCGGCAAGAGCCGGGTCGGGTTGAACCGCGCGCTCGCCGACGCCAGGCTCACGAGCCTGTTCGACGGCACGCGCTGCGCAGACGAGACCTTCTCGAAGCCGCATCCGGCCATGCTGCAGGAACTCACGCGCGAATTGGGGCAGGATCTTCACCGCACGGTGATGATCGGCGACACGACCCACGATCTGCAGATGGCCGCGAACGCCGGCGCGGCGGGCGTGGGCGTGGCCTACGGCGCCCATTCGTCGGGTGCGCTGGAGGTGCTCGCGCCGCGCTACATCGCGCCGGACGTGGCGGCGCTCGCCACCTGGCTGAGGGAGCACGCATGAGCGCGCACCCGCAGACGAATGCGACGGCGCAGCATGCCCCCGTGCGCGTGTGCGCCGCCGAAGAGCTCATCGAGGGCGGCGCCGGCCAGCGCATGAACGCGAGTTACGTGGGTGGCGACGCCGTGGTGTTCTTCGTGCGGTACGGCGGTGAGGTGTACGGTTACCTGAACCGTTGCGCGCATGTGCCGATGGAGCTTGACTGGGTCGAAGGGCAGTTCTTCGAGTCGTCGGGGCTCTACATCATGTGCGCGACGCACGGCGCGATCTATCAGCCCGACACGGGCAAGTGCGTGGGCGGCCCGTGCCGCGGCGCGCGGCTGCGCCCGGTTCGTGTCGAGGAACGCGACACGCCCGAGGGCCGTGCGGTATTCTGGTTGCCGGACGACGATTTGAGTCCGACCCCATCCTGATCTCCATTGCCCACGCATGTCCGACAATCTGACCCCTGATCCCAACGAGCCGGCGCGTCCCGCGCCCGCCGGGAAGTCCGGCAGCGCCCCAGGCGCCGACGGTGGCAAGCCCGGCTGGGAGCGCGAGGCGCTCGAGCGCATTGCGCTAGCCGCGATCAACGAGCAGCGCGCGGCGCGGCGCTGGAGGATCTTTTTCCGCTTCGCGTTTCTTGCGGTGCTGGCGGTGATCGCGTGGAGCCTCCTCGATCTTTCCGGCGCGCGCGTGGACAGCGGCGGCCGCCACACGGCGCTCGTCACGCTCGACGGCGAGATTTCGTCGGATACGCAAGCCAACGCCGACGACATCAACAGCGCGCTCGACAGCGCCTTCGACGACGACGGCACCGCTGGCGTGATCCTGCACATCGACAGCCCCGGCGGCTCGCCGGTGCAGGCAGGCATCATCAACGACGAGATCCACCGGCTGCGCAAGAAATACCCGGCCATTCCGCTTTACGTGGTGGTGGGCGACATGTGCGCTTCGGGCGGCTATTACGTCGCCGCCGCGGCCGACAAGATCTATGTCAACAAGGCCAGCATTGTCGGCTCGATCGGCGTGCTGATGGACGGCTTCGGCTTCACGGGTCTGATGGACAAGCTCGGCGTCCAGCGCCGCCTGCGCACCTCGGGCGAGAACAAGGGCTTCTACGACCCGTTCTCGCCCGATACGCCGAAGATGGACGCGCATGCGCAGGAGATGCTCGACCAGATCCACCAGCAGTTCATCGACGCCGTGAAGGCGGGCCGCGGCCAGCGCCTGAAGGATTCGCCGGACGTCTTCTCGGGCCTCTTCTGGACCGGCCAGAAGAGCGTCGAGCTCGGCCTCGCAGACGGCTTCGGCGACAACGACTACGTCGCGCGCGAAGTCATCAAGGCGCCGGACATCATCGATTACACGGTCAAGCAGGGCATCACCGACCGCGTGGCGAAGCGCTTCGGCGCGAGCATCGGCTCGGCGGCCGTGCATTCGCTGATCTCGGCCGGAAAGGTCTCGCTGCACTGATCCGCCGCTTTGGGGCTCATGCCGATGTAAAAACGGCCGCTGTCTGATACACAGCGGCCGTTGCGTTTTCAGCAGGCGTGGACTCGATCAAGCGCCGATGTGCGCTCAGTTCGCCAGCATCAGGAAGATCGCGGGCCGCTTGTGCAGCTCGGGCGCCGGTTTCTTCTTCCATTCGGACACGGCACGGCTCACGATCGTCTCGGTGGGCAGCGTGAGATCGACGGCCACGCACACGAGCGTGGAGGGTGCGCAGGAAGCGAGCAGCGCGTCGAGCAGCGTGCGGTTGCGATAGGGCGTTTCGATGAAGATCTGCGTCTGCTTCGCCTTGCGTGAGGTCTGTTCGAGCTCGCGCAGCTTCTTCGTGCGCTCGTTCGCATCGACGGGCAAGTAGCCGTGGAACGCGAAGCTCTGGCCGTTCAGGCCCGAGGCCATCAGCGCGAGCAGGATCGAGCTCGGCCCGACCAGCGGCACGACCTTGATGCCGCGCTCGTGCGCGCGCCGCACCAGCAGGGCGCCCGGATCGGCCACGGCGGGCACGCCGGCTTCGGAGACAAGCCCCGTGTCGATGCCGGCCAGGAGCGGCGCGAGCAGCTTGTCGATCTCGCCCGCGGGCGTGTTGACGTTGAGCTCGCGAATCTCGATCTCCTGGATCGGCCGCGTGGTGCCGACGCGCTTCAGGAACGCGCGCGTGGTCTTGGCGTTCTCGCCGATATAGCTCGCCAGGGTGCCCGCGCGCTCGCGCACGGGCGCGGGCAGGACGGCGGCAAGCGCGGCGTCGTCGCCTTCGCCGAGCGTATTCGGGATCAGGTAGAGCGTGCCCGTGGTCATGGCTGAGCCTCCTGAGGCGCCAGTAGCGGATAGCCGGCGGCGAGCAGCATGCGCGTGAGCGCGATGAGCGGCAGGCCGATCAGGGCAGTGGGATCGTCGGACTCGATCGCTTCGAGAAGCACGATGCCAAGCCCCTCCGATTTCGCGCTGCCCGCGCAGTCGTAGGGCTGCTCGGCCCGCAGATAGGCGTCGAGCGCCGCGTCGGGGAGGTCGCGAAAGCGGACTTTGGTCACGACATCGACGGTATCCGTTTGGCCAGTAGCGGTGTCGAGCAGACTGAGCGCACTATGGAACAACACTTCGCGGCCGCGCATGGCGCGCAGTTGTTCGAGCGCGCGCTCGTGCGTGCCCGGTTTGCCGATCTGGTGTCCGTCGAAGGTGGCCACCTGGTCGGAGCCGATCACGAGCGCGCGCCCGGCGCCGGCCGGCAGGGCGGCGGCCACGGCGCGGGCCTTGGCCTCGGCGAGGCGCAGCGCCGTGGCTTCGGGCGTTTCGCCGGGCTGCGGCGTTTCGTCGATGGCGGGCACGGCGGTCTCGAAAGGAATGCGCAGGCGCTCGAGCAGCTCGCGGCGGTAGCGCGAGCTGGAGGCGAGAATCAGCACGGGGCGGCCCGTCTGTGGGACAGGTGCGGCGGTATCCTGCATGATGGTCGGATCGTGAGAATGGGTCGTAGGGCGGCGGCTCGGGGGCAAGGCATTCGGCAATCGCTTTCGCAACAGGCGCGGTTAAAAACGGGGGCGGATTTCGTTGCGCCCCGTCCGGCCTTGCTGATGATTTTGCCTAAATACTCAAGCCGCACAGAGGCTTGCGAGCGTGAGCTTAAGTGTTTGACTCGCAAAGATAAAGACGTTATGATTTTGGGCTTTTCATCGGTACGCTCGCTTCGCGCGTCTTGAGTAAGCGCTGGTCAACACCTTTGGCCAATGTCTGAAACGTGCGTTAAAAGAGAGCGGCAATCCGTGGCTCGGCGTTCCTGAGCGTACCGGAGCCGATTGAAGCAGGTGCTGCAAGCGGGTAGATCAAGAATGCAGCTTGGCAGCATGGTCTGGCTTTTTGCGCCTGCCATGGTCTGCAGGCCGTACTTCTGGAGCAGGAGAGCGCAATGACCGAACATCCTGGCAAGCCTGCCGGCGCCGCATTGGAAAAGGGCGCGCAGGACAAGAGCGCACTCAATCCGCGCGATCTCGATATCTTCGAATTCGCGCGTAGCGGCCGCAGTGCCTCGGGCACGGTGCGTCTCTCGCAGCTGCCGCGCATGCTAAACGAAGTCCCGGCCGAGGCGCCAGACCGCGACACCGCGTTCACGTGGCAGGCCGAAGGCTTCAAGCAACAGGAATTGCAGGACGACGGCACCGAGGGGCCGCAGCCGTATCTGCGGCTCGCGATTCACGGTGGCGCATGGCTTACGTGTCAGCGTTGCCTCGCTCCTTACGAGCAGGCGTTCCACGCGGACACCGTCTTCCGCATCGTCCAGACGGAAGAAGAGGCGGACGAGTTCCCGCTCGACCACGATGAATTCGATGTGATTGTGGGCTCGCGCCATTTCGATCTCGTCGACTTGATCGAAGAGGAGTTGTTGCTCTCGCTGCCGCTCGTGCCGAAGCACGAAGTTTGTCCGGAAATTCACGAAAGCCTTGCCTCGGGTGCCGACGGCGCGGAGGGCGTGGATTCCGTCGACGACGTGCCGGAGCAGGAAATCGAGCCGGAAGAGCGCGTCAACCCGTTTGCGGCGCTCGAATCGCTCAAGAAGGACGGTCCCGGCAGCAAGCACTGAGTTTTTACTGAGTGGCTGCAGGTGGCGTGCAGTATCAATTCGTGGGCCCAGTCCCGGAGTCCGGCTATCCCCCAAGGGTGGCGGCGGCCGGATCGGGCTGTGTTAGAATTCGGAAAATTTTCAGGAGTTATCATGGCAGTTCAACAAAACAAGAAGTCGCCGTCGAAGCGCGGTATGCACCGCTCGCACGATTTCCTCACGGGCGCACCGCTGGCTGTCGAGCCGAGCACGGGTGAAGTGCATCTGCGTCACCACATCAGCCCGAACGGCTACTACCGCGGCAAGAAAGTCGTCAAGACCAAGAACGACTAATCGTTCCAGCGTGCGGCGCGGCAACCCGGAAACGGGTTTCCAGGCAGCGCCGCACATGGCGATTCTGTTCGCTTGACAATTTTTCGGCTCGGCAAAAAAGGCGGCATTCAACTGCCGCTTTTTTGTGCCTGAAATCCGTCGCATTCCATGACTGTTACGCTCACGATAGATTGCATGGGAGGCGACCACGGTCCGTCCGTAACGGTCCCTGCCGCAGTCAATTTCGTCCGCTCGCATCCCGACGCGCGACTGCTACTGGTGGGCATCGAGACGGCGATCCGCGCCCAGCTCAAGAAGCTGAAGGCGCTGGACCTCCCCGCACTTTCCGTCGTTCCCGCCACCGAGGTCGTCGAAATGGACGATCCGGTCGAAGTCGCCCTTCGCAAGAAGAAAGACTCGTCGATGCGCGTCGCGCTCAATCGCGTGAAAGAGGGCGAGGCGCAGGCCTGCGTCTCGGCCGGCAACACCGGTGCGCTCATGGCCGTCTCGCGCTACGTGCTCAAGACGCTGCCCGGCATCGAGAGGCCGGCCATCGCGTTCGCGTTGCCCAATCCGCGCGGCTACACGACGATGCTCGACCTCGGCGCGAACGTCGATTGCGAACCTCAGCACCTGCTGCAATTCGCCGAGATGGGCCACGCCCTCGTTGCCGCGCTCGAAGGCAAGGAGCGCCCGACCATCGGGCTCCTGAATATCGGCGAAGAAGTCATCAAGGGCAACGAGACCATCAAGCGCGCGGGCGAACTGCTGCGCGCGAGCACGCTGAACTTCCGCGGCAACGTGGAAGGCAACGACATTTACAAGGGCACCGTCGACGTCATCGTCTGTGACGGTTTCGTTGGGAATGTCGCGCTGAAAACGTCGGAGGGCCTCGCGCAGATGCTCAACGACATGATCAAGGAAGAGTTCGGCCGCTCGTGGCTCACGAAGCTCATGGCGATCACCGCGCTGCCGGTGCTCATGCGCTTCAAGAAGCGCGTCGATCACCGCCAGTACAATGGCGCCGCGCTGCTCGGCCTGAAGAGCCTCGTCTTCAAGAGCCATGGCTCCGCCGACGCCTATGCGTTTGAGTGGGCGATCAAACGCGGGTATGATGCCGTCAAAAATGGCGTGCTGGAGCGTCTCGCGCGCGCCATGGAAGAAAACGCCAGTTCACTCGAACAGGCGGCCGGCGGCCAGAACAGTGCCGCCGCAAGGGCTCCCGAGGAGCCGTCCGCGAGTCCATCCGCGAGCTCACCCGGTCAGACGGCGGGCGGTTTGCCGCCCGGCGCCGCATCATCCTCGAAGGCATAATGGCTCAATCGACTCTCTATTCCCGCGTGCTTGGCACGGGCAGTTTCCTTCCGCCCGAGCGCGTCACCAACCAGGATCTGGCCGAACGGCTTGCCGCACAAGGCGTCGAGACGAGCGACGAGTGGATCGTCGCCCGCACGGGCATTCACGCGCGCCACTTCGCGGCGCCCGACGTCACGACCAGCGATCTGGCGCTTGCCGCTTCGCAGCGCGCGATCGCAGCTGCCGACGTCGACCCGCAATCGATCGATCTCATCATTGTCGCCACTTCCACGCCCGATTTCGTATTTCCGAGCACTGCCTGCTTGCTGCAGAACAAGCTCGGCATTCGTAATCACGGCGCGGCGTTCGACGTGCAGGCCGTCTGCTCGGGCTTCGCGTACGCCGTTTCGGTGGCCGACAGCCTGATTCGCAGTGGCCAGCACAAGACGGCGCTCGTGGTGGGCGCGGAAACCTTCTCGCGTATTCTCGACTTCAAGGACCGCACGACCTGTGTGCTGTTCGGCGATGGCGCGGGCGCGATCGTGCTGCAGGCTTCTGATGAACCGGGCGTGCTTTCGAGCGCGCTGCACGCGGACGGCAGCTACGCGCACATCCTCTGCACGCCGGGCAACGTGAACGGCGGCGTGATCGCCGGCAACGCGTTCCTGCATATGGACGGCCAGGCCGTGTTCAAGCTCGCCGTGAACGTGCTTGAAAAGGTCGCGATCGAGGCGCTCGAAAAGGCGCAACTCACCGCCGACCAGGTCGACTGGCTGATCCCGCACCAGGCCAACATCCGCATCATGCAGGGCACCTGCCGCAAGCTCGGCCTGCCTGCCGAGCGCATGGTGGTCACCGTTGGCGAGCACGGCAATACCTCGGCGGCTTCGATTCCGCTCGCACTCGACGTCGCGGTGCGCGACGGCCGCATCAAGCGTGGCCACAACGTGCTGATCGAAGGCGTCGGCGGCGGCTTTACCTGGGGCGCCTCCGTCATCCGCTTCTGACCCGACCCTGGAAGGGGCTTTCGCGCTCCCGCATTCAAAGGCCGCGCGTGCGATGCGCGCGGCTCGAGAGCGGTAGATCGGAGCGCATCGCCCATCCGTATTGATCGAATATTGGGGACGTTATGAAATTCGCGTTCGTTTTTCCCGGACAAGGCTCGCAGGCCGTCGGCATGCTCGACGCCTTTGGCGACACCGCCATCGTGCGCGAGACGCTCAAGGAAGCGTCCGACGCGCTGAACCAGGACCTCGGCAAGCTGATCGCCGAAGGCCCCGCCGAAGAACTCAATCTCACCACCAACACGCAGCCGGTCATGCTCACCGCCGCCTACGCCGTCTATCGCGCGTGGCAAGCGGCGGGCGGCCCGGCGCCGGCAATCGTCGCGGGCCATAGCCTCGGCGAATACACGGCGCTCGTGGCCGCAGGCGTGCTCGCGTTCCGCGACGCCGTGCCGCTCGTGCGCTTCCGTGCGCAGGCGATGCAAAGCGCGGTGCCGGTGGGCGAGGGCGGCATGGCCGCCGTGCTCGGCCTCGACGACGACACCGTGCGCGCCGTTTGCACCGAAGCTGCCGCGGCAAGCGGCGGCGTGGTCGAAGCCGTGAACTTCAACGCGCCGGCGCAGGTCGTGATCGCCGGCCACAAGGGCGCGGTCGAAAAGGCCTGCGAGATCGCCAAGAGCAAGGGCGCCAAGCGCGCGCTGCCGCTGCCGGTTTCGGCGCCGTTTCACTCGTCGCTGCTCAAGCCCGCTTCGGACCAGTTGCGCGAGTACCTCGCGAACGTCACGCTCAACGCACCGCAAATCCCGGTCGTGAACAATGTCGACGTGGCTTTCGAAACCGATCCCGCGAAGATCCGCGATGCGCTGGTGCGTCAGGCCGCGGGCCCGGTGCGCTGGGTCGAGTGCGTGAAGGCGATTGCCGCGCAGGGCGCGACGCACGTGATCGAATGCGGTCCCGGCAAGGTGCTCGCGGGCCTCACCAAGCGTATCGACGGCAATCTGGCCGGTGCCTCGGTGGCCGATCCGAAGTCGCTCGAGGAAGCGCTCGCGCTGCTCAAGGCCTGAGCCGCAGCATCGAAAAGCATCAAACGCAACGGATTCGAACGATGGAAAAGACTCTCGACAATCAAGCCGCGATCGTGACCGGCGCATCGCGCGGCATCGGCCGGGCGATCGCGCTCGAACTGGCGCGCCAGGGCGCGACGGTGATCGGCACGGCAACGAGCGAAGCCGGCGCGCAGGCCATCACCGCAGCCTTCGAAGAGGCCGGTGTGAAGGGCCGCGGCGCGGTGCTCAACGTCAACGACGCGGCTGCGGCCGAAGCGCTCATCGACGCGACGGTCAAGGAGTTCGGCGGCCTCGCGATCCTCGTCAACAATGCCGGCATCACGCAGGACAACCTGGCGATGCGCATGAAGGACGACGAGTGGGACGCGGTGATCGACACCAACCTGAAGTCGGTGTTCCGCCTCTCGCGCGCCGTGCTGCGCCCGATGATGAAGGCGCGCACTGGCCGCATCATCAACATTACTTCGGTGGTCGGCTCCTCGGGCAACCCGGGCCAGGCCAACTACGCGGCGGCCAAGGCTGGCGTCGCGGGCATGACGCGCGCGCTCGCGCGCGAGATCGGCAGCCGCGGCATCACGGTGAACTGCGTGGCGCCGGGCTTCATCGACACCGACATGACCAAGGATCTGCCCGCCGAGCAGCAGACGGCGCTCAAGCAGCAGATTCCGCTGGGGCGCCTCGGCAGCCCGGAAGACATCGCGCATGCGGTCGTCTTTCTCGCCTCGCCGCAGGCAGGCTATATCACGGGCACTACGTTGCACGTAAATGGCGGGATGTATATGTCTTAACCGGATTCAGGTACTATCCGCGCCTTGATGCACCTGTGTGAATAATCTCGCCAGGCGCTCTCGCGAATAGCCGTTCCGGAACAGCGAGCGCCGCTTTTCAGCCAGGTCAAACCTGATAAAATGCGCGCACTCGCATTTATGAACTGACTTTTTTCCCTTGGAGGGGTAATGGACAACATCGAACAGCGCGTCAAGAAGATCGTCGCCGAGCAACTGGGCGTCGCCGAAGCTGAAATCAAGAACGAAGCTTCGTTCGTGAACGATCTGGGCGCAGACTCGCTCGACACCGTGGAACTGGTGATGGCCCTCGAAGACGAATTCGGCATGGAAATCCCCGACGAGGAAGCCGAGAAGATCACGACGGTTCAGCAAGCGATCGACTACGCTCGCGCGAACGTCAAGGCCTAAAGCGCCATCTTCCTGCCCGGGCCCGCGCGCGTACAAGTTGCACGCTAGCGGCCCGCGAGGACGCTTGCCCGTGAAACCGCGAACGCCCCGCAACCGCTGCGGGACATCTGCCGGTCAACTAGCCACAGGGCTCACAGGAGCATTTCCTGTGGCCTCTGTGGCTTTTGTTTTGTCATCTATGGAAAAGGGGTTACCGTGAGCCGCCGTCGAGTTGTTGTTACAGGCCTGGGGCTGATTTCGCCTGTTGGCAATAATGTTGCCGACGGGTGGGCCAATCTGGTCGCCGGGAAGTCCGGCATCGCCAACATCACGAAGTTCGACGCTACGAACTTCTCGACCCGCTTTGCCGGCGAAGTGAAAGGTTTCAACGTCGAAGATTACATGCCGGCGAAAGAAGCACGTCATATGGATACGTTCATCCATTACGGCATTGCTGCGGGTATCCAGGCGATGCAGGACAGCGGCTTCGAGATCACCGAAGAGAATGCCGAGCGCGTGGGCGTGGTGGTGGGCTCGGGCATCGGTGGCCTGCCCATGATCGAAATCACGCAGACCGAGTTGCTCAATCGCGGTCCGCGCCGGATTTCGCCGTTCTTCGTGCCGGCCTCGATCATCAACATGATCTCCGGCCACCTGTCGATCAAGTACGGCCTCAAGGGCCCGAACCTCTCCATGGTCACGGCCTGTACGACCGGCCTGCACTGCATCGGCGAAGCCTCACGTCTGATCGAGTACGGCGACGCCGACGTGATGATCGCGGGCGGCGCGGAATCGACCGTTTCGCCGCTCGGCATCGGCGGCTTCGCGGCGGCGCGCGCGCTCTCGCAGCGCAACGACGACCCGGCAACGGCAAGCCGTCCGTGGGACAAGGACCGCGACGGCTTCGTGCTGGGCGAGGGCGCCGGCGTGATGATCCTCGAAGAGTACGAGCACGCGAAGAAGCGCGGCGCGAAGATCTACGCGGAAGTCGGCGGCTACGGCATGAGCGGCGACGCGTATCACATGACCGCACCGCTCGAAGACGGCGACGGCGCGCGCCGCTGCATGCAGTACGCGATGCGCAACGCGGGCGTGAACCCGACCGAAGTGGACTGGGTCAGCGCGCACGGCACGTCGACGCCGCTGGGCGACATCGCGGAAACCACCGCGATCAAGCGCGCGTTCGGCGACCACGCGAAGGACATCGTCGTGAACTCGACCAAGTCGATGACCGGCCACTTGCTGGGCGGCGCGGGCGGCCTCGAGTCGGTGTTCACGGTGCTCGCCGTGCACAACCAGATCTCGCCGCCGACGATCAATATCTTCAACCAGGATCCGGCATGCGACCTGGACTACTGCGCGAACACCGCGCGGGACATGAAGATCGACGTCGCGCTGAAGAACTCGTTCGGCTTCGGCGGGACGAACGGCACGCTGGTTTTCAAGCGCCACGCTTGAGCCGCATTCAAGCGGTAAGCCGAACGTGATCGCCACGCGCGACACAGCGGCCGCGCCGGCGCAGTTGCACGCGCCGGCCGGCCGCAACCCCCTTTCCGATGCGCGGCGCGTGCATGCGCCGCGCGTTGCCCTGCGCCCGTCCCGGGCGCTGCAGGCGCTGCTGCTCGCGGGCGTCCTGATTGCCGCTGCAGCACTCTTTACGACGCTCTCGCCCTGGCTCGGCGGATGGCGCGCATTGCCGCCGACGCTCGCGCTGGGCGCGGCCGGGCTGCTCGCTTTCCAGGCATGGCGTCGCGCGCAGCCGGCTTTCATCGAAATCGGGACTGATCACTTCGCCGCCATTGCGCGCATGGGTGAGTGCCTCGTCGATGGGCGCCTGGTAGGCGCAGCACAGTGGGGCGCTGCGTTGCTCGCGCTCGTGGTGGAGGCGGGCGGGCGCCGCAAGACCTTGCTCGTGGCCGCCGATTCCCTCGATGCCGAGACGTTCCGCATCCTCGCCGTGAGCGCCCGCGGCGCGTCCGGCCGATAAGCGCGACTGCCGTATCGCGCTAAAGCGCCTGCGCGGCGCTTCGCGTACCCGCATTTCTCCTCATTGCCGGCATCGTCCGCATTGTCTTTCGCCGCATCGTCCCCATCTAAGTGCGTCCTGCGCCTGCCAGAGCGCTGTAACGACTGTAACGGCTGTTACGCGCATAACGTGGCACCGTGGCGGTAACGCTACAATGGTGCCCCCGCGTCCACTTCCATGAGCTAACGGATTTTTCAGGTGAGCGAAAAAGAAATCGACCAGGTGCTGGTCGAACGCGTGCAAAAAGGCGACAAGGCCGCGTTCGAACTGCTGGTCTCCAAGTACCACCGCAAGATCATCCGCCTGATCTCGCGCCTCGTGCGGGACCCCGCGGAGGTCGAGGACGTGGCCCAGGATGCCTTCATCAAGGCGTATCGGGCACTGCCGCAGTTTCGTGGCGAATCCGCTTTCTATACGTGGTTGTACCGAATTGCCGTCAATACGGCGAAGAACTACCTTGCGACCCAGGGAAGACGCGCCCCCACATCCACCGAAGCAGATGCTGAAGAAGCGGAAACTTTCTCGGACGCCGATCAACTAAGGGATATCAACACGCCAGAGTCGATGTTGATGAGCAAGCAGATCGCCGAGACGGTCAATGCTGCGATGGCGGTTTTACCGGAAGAGTTGCGCACCGCCATTACTCTTCGTGAAATTGAGGGGTTGAGCTACGAGGAAATCGCCGAAATGATGGGTTGCCCGATCGGCACCGTCAGATCGAGAATTTTCCGCGCTCGCGAAGCCATTGCGGCAAAATTGCGTCCGCTGCTGGACACACCGGAAGGCAAGCGCTGGTAACTGGCCAGTCTCGCGCCGGGCACGGACGCAATTCACCAGAATGTGGGTGTGTGTCACTACGGGGCTCTGTAAGGAAATGGGGAGCATCATGGGGTCGGTTTCGATGCAATCGGTGTCAAGCTCGCGCGGCGAGCAACTGTCCGCCTTCGTCGACGGCGAAATGGCCGGCGATGAACAGCATCTGAACACTATTTTTTCTGGACTCGATCAAGAAGGCCGTATGGCCTGGTCGAGCTATCACCTGATCGGCGACGTACTGCGCTCGGACGACCTGGCGATGAGCCCGGCCGCGAGCCAGTCGTTCATGGCGGGCTTCGCGGCACGCTTCGAGGCCGAGCCGCACGTGCTGGCGCCGGCGGCGTTGCCCGCCGCGTCCGGCCAGGCCGCCACGCATAACGGCCGCGTCTCGCGCATTCTTGCGCTGCGCCGCCGCGTCGTGCCGTCACTGGCCGTGGCCGCCGCGGCTGCCACGCTCACGTGGATCGTCATGCCGCAGATGCGCGGCGTCGGCATGGCCGGCGCGCCGCAGATCGCTTCGGTGCAGTCCGCCGGCGACAACGTTCAGCGCGTGGCCATGAATACGGCACCGGTGCAGACGGCTGCCGTGCAAGACGGCAACATCATCCGCGACGCGCGCCTGGACGAATATCTCGAGGCGCACCAGCAGTTCGCGCAGCAACCGGTCATGTCGGATTCGATGCCGTACATCCGCTCCGCTGCCCTTACCACGCAAGGCCAATAAGTCTGATGCAGATAGCGCGGTTGAATAAAACGACATTCTGGGGGCGGCTGCCGGCACTTCTGTGTTGTGCGGCCGTAATGTTCACCGCGCTGTCCGCCGCCACGCACGCACACGCGCAAGGCGCGTCGGCCACCGACCCGGCCACGCGCCAGAGCGCCGCGCAGTGGCTCGACCGCATCCAGCAGGCCGCACAGCAGCTGAACTACACGGGCACCTTCGTTTATCAGCGCGGTGCCTTCGTGCAGTCCTCGCGCATCACGCACTACGCCACGAAGAACGACGGCGAATACGAGCAGCTCGAGAGCCTCGATGGCAAGCCGCGCAAGATGCTGCGCCATAACGACGACCTCTACACGTTCGTGCCCGAGCGCAAGCTGTGCGTCGTCGAAAAGCGCCAGAACAAGGAAGCTTTCCCGGCGCTGCTCTCCACGAGCGGCGAGCAGGTGCTCGCCGTCTACGATCCGAAGATGCTCGGCAACGACCGCGTGGCCGGCATCGACAGCCAGGTGATCGAACTCGATCCGAAGGACGCCTGGCGCTTCGCCTACAAGCTGTGGGCCGACGCGAAGACGGGGCTGCTGCTGCGCGCGCAGACGCTCGACCCGTCGAATGGTCAGGTACTCCAGCAGCTCTCCTTCACGCAGGTGAGCATCGGTGTGCCGGTGGACAAGGCGCCGATCGCCGCCGCTATACGTAACATCGGTAACACCGCCGGCTGGACGGTCGTGCGTCCGCCGCTGCAGCCGGTCGACATGGAGGCGCAGGGCTGGACCTTCGCGCAGACCGTGCCGGGCTTTCGGAAGATCCGCGAACTGCGTCGCCCGATGGCCGCGCGCGACGCCAACGATCCGCCCATTCCCGTCGATCAGGCCGTGTTCTCCGATGGGCTGTCGGCCATCTCCGTCTTTGTCGAGCCAGTCGAGCACAATAGCCGCAAGGAAGGCTCGGGTAGCAGCGGCGCAACCCACGTGCTCGTGAAGCGTAGTGGGGATTACTGGATCACCTTGCTCGGCGAGGTGCCCCAGACCACGTTGCAGCAATTCGCGTCTGCCATAGAATACAAGGCTCCCAAGTAACTTCTACGCTACGGCCGATTTCGATATGACGATCCTCCCGCTGCGCAAATTCTTCGCGGCCGCGGTGGTGGCGGCGTGCCTGCCGTTCGCCCCGCACACGGCATCGGCGGCGCCTGCCGCCAATCTGCCGGACTTCACAGATCTCGTGGACAAGGTGGGGCCCTCCGTCGTCAACATCCGCACCACCACGCGCGTGACGCTCTCGCAGCGCGGGCTGCCGCCGGGGATGGACAACGGCGACATGTCGGAATTCTTCCGCCGCTTCTTTGGCATCCCCTTGCCGCAGGCACCTCAAGGGCCCCAGGGCGGCGATCAGTCGCCGCGCGGCGGCCAGGGCGGCGATCAAGGTGGCGGTCAAGGCGGAGGACAGGACTCCGGGCCGGACAGCGGCAACGACACCGAGCAGAGCAGCGGCGTGGGCTCGGGCTTCATCATGACGAGTGACGGCTACGTGATGACCAACGCACACGTGGTCGACGACGCGGACAGCATTTACGTCACGCTCACCGACAAGCGCGAGTTCAAGGCCAAGCTGATCGGCGTGGATGACCGTACCGACGTGGCAGTCGTGAAGATCCAGGCGAACAACCTGCCGGCCATCACGATCGGGGATTCGAACAAGGTGCGCGTGGGCGAGTGGGTCGTGGCGATCGGCTCGCCGTTCGGCCTCGAGAACACTGTCACCGCCGGCATCGTGAGCGCGAAGGGCCGCGACACGGGCGACTATCTGCCGTTCATCCAGACCGACGTGGCCGTGAATCCCGGCAACTCGGGCGGTCCGCTCATCAACATGCAGGGCGAGGTGATCGGCATCAACTCGCAGATCTATAGCCGCACCGGCGGCTTCATGGGCATCTCGTTCGCGATTCCGATCGACGAGGCGATGCGCGTGGCCGATCAGCTCAAGGCCACGGGCAAGGTCACGCGCGGCCGGATTGCCGTGGCCATCGGCGAGGTGACCAAGGACGTGGCCGATTCGCTCGGTCTGCCGAAGGCGCAGGGCGCGCTGGTGTCGAGCGTCGAGCCGGGCGGTCCGGCCGACAAGGCGGGCATCCAGCCCGGCGACATCATCCAGAAGTTCAACGGCCAGACGGTCGACGCGGCCACCGACCTGCCGCGCATGGTGGGCGACACCAAGCCGGGCACCAAGGCGACCATCACGATCTGGCGCAAGGGCACGACGCGCGATCTGCCGATCACGATTGCCGAGATGCAGTCGGACAAGAGCGCGAAGGCCGACCAGAAGAAGGCGCCGGAGCCCAAGCCGCGCCCGTCGAACGCACTGGGCATCTCGGTGACGGATCTCTCCGCCGACCAGCTGAGCCAGCTCAAGATCAAGGGCGGCGTGATGGTGGATTCGGTGGACGGCCCCGCCGCGCGCGCCGGTTTGCAGAAGGGCGACATCATCCTGCGGGTGGGCGACACGGACATCACGAGCGCCAAGCAGTTCCAGGATGTCGCGTCGCACCTGGACCCGCAGAAGATGGTGGCGATCCTCGTGCGCCGTGGCGAGAACACGCAGTTCGTGCCGCTGCGCCCGCGCAATTCGGGGCAGAAGTAAGCACGATGAGCGCCCCTGCGCGGACATCGACCGCCACTGAGCCGCGCGCGGGCGCGCAGCTGGTGCTGTATGGCCGCGCGTGGTGCCATCTGTGCGAGGACATGCGCGCGGCGCTGGAGCCGCTCGCGGCGGCGGCGGGGGCGCGCATCGAGTTGATCGATGTCGACTCCGACCCCGCGCTGCAGGCGCGCTACGACGAGCTCGTGCCGGTGCTGGTATGCGACGGCGTCGAGCTGTGCCACTACCGGCTCGACGAGGCGCGTGTGCGCGCCGCGCTGGGCTTGAGCGCCGACGTATCGGATGTGGCGGGTGCGCAAACCGTGCTGCCGCCCGCGTCGAGCAGCGCGTGAAACGCCCGTCCAGCATCGCGCCCGACGCGCCCCATGCGCATGACACATCCGTTACATCACAGGACGGTTCGCCCGTGGGACCCCTTTTCGGCTAAAATACTGCGGTTTTTCATCTATTTACGAGGCGTGCCCAGCAAAGTTTGGGGCGCGCCTTTTTCGCTTGATCGGTACTGAATGGATCATATTCGTAACTTCTCGATCATTGCGCACATCGACCATGGCAAGTCGACGCTCGCCGATCGCATCATCCAGTTGTGCGGCGGCCTGTCCGACCGTGAAATGGAATCGCAGGTGCTCGACTCGATGGATCTCGAGCGCGAGCGCGGCATCACGATCAAGGCGCAGACCGCTGCGCTCAGCTACAAGGCGCGTGACGGCAAGGTCTACAACCTGAACCTGATCGACACGCCGGGACACGTCGACTTCTCGTACGAAGTGAGCCGTTCGCTCTCCGCGTGCGAGGGCGCGCTGCTCGTGGTGGACGCGAGCCAGGGCGTCGAGGCGCAGACGGTGGCGAACTGCTACACCGCGATCGAGCTCGGCGTCGAAGTCGTGCCGGTGCTCAACAAGATCGACCTGCCCGCGGCGAATCCCGAGAACGCCATCGCCGAGATCGAGGACGTGATCGGCATCGACGCCACCGACGCCACGCGCTGCAGCGCGAAGACCGGCCTCGGCGTCGAGGACGTGCTCGAATCGCTGATCGCCAAGGTGCCGCCGCCCAAGGGCGATACGGAAGCGCCGCTGCAGGCGCTCATCATCGACTCGTGGTTCGACAACTACGTCGGTGTGGTGATGCTCGTGCGCATCGTCAACGGCACGCTGCGTCCGAAGGACAAGATCAAGCTGATGGCCACCGGCGCGCAGTATCCGGTCGAGCACGTGGGCGTGTTCTCGCCGAAGTCGCGCAATCTCGAGCAGCTTTCGGCGGGGCAGGTGGGCTTCATCATCGCGGGCATCAAGGAGCTCGCCGCGACCAAGGTGGGTGACACCGTCACGCTCGCCACGAAGCCGGCGCCGGAACCGCTGCCGGGCTTCAAGGAAGTGAAGCCGCAGGTGTTCGCGGGCCTTTATCCGGTCGAGGCGAACCAGTACGACGCGCTGCGCGAATCGCTCGAAAAGCTCAAGCTCAACGACGCTTCGCTCCAGTACGAGCCGGAAGTTTCACAGGCGCTCGGCTTCGGCTTCCGCTGCGGCTTCCTGGGTCTTCTGCACATGGAGATCGTGCAGGAGCGTTTAGAGCGCGAGTTCGACATGGACCTCATCACCACGGCGCCCACCGTGGTGTACGAAGTCGTGCAGGCCGACGGCACCCTGATCAAGGTCGAGAACCCGGCGAAGATGCCGGAGCCCTCGAAGATCGCCGAGATCCGCGAGCCGATCGTGACCGTGAACCTGTACATGCCGCAGGACTATGTGGGTTCGGTCATTACGCTCTGTACGCAGAAGCGCGGCAACCAGATCAACATGCAGTATCACGGCCGCCAGGTGCAGCTCACCTACGAAATCCCGATGGCGGAAATCGTGCTCGACTTCTTCGACCGCCTGAAGTCGGTCTCGCGCGGTTACGCGTCGATGGACTACGAGTTCAAGGAATACCGCAGCTCGGACGTCGTGAAGGTCGACATGCTGATCAACGGCGACAAGGTCGATGCGCTGTCCGTGATCGTGCACCGCACGCAGTCGCAATATCGCGGCCGCGAAGTGGCGGCAAAGATGCGCGAGATCATCCCGCGCCAGATGTACGACGTGGCGATCCAGGCGGCCATTGGCGCGCACATCATCGCGCGCGAGAACATCAAGGCGCTGCGCAAGAACGTGCTGGCCAAGTGCTATGGAGGCGACATCACGCGCAAGAAGAAGCTTCTCGAGAAGCAGAAGGAAGGCAAGAAGCGGATGAAGCAGGTTGGCTCTGTCGAAATTCCGCAAGAGGCATTCCTCGCGATTCTCCGTGTCGAAGACAAATAAGCCAGAACAACGGATCTCTACATGAATTTTGCGCTGATTCTTTTTGTGCTCGTCGTGCTGACGGGTATCGCGTGGGTTGCAGACAAGCTGGTTTTCATGCCGCGCCGGCGCCTCGCCGCCGATGCGGCCGTCGCCGAGTTCGACCGGCAGCAGGCGCGTGTGGGTGAGCGCTTCGCCGACGAGAACGCGCCGGTGACGCGTCAGAACCTGCGCAACGAAAAGCTGCGCCAGCCGTGGTGGCTCGAATACACGGCGAGCTTCTTCCCCGTCATCCTGATCGTGTTCCTCGTGCGCTCGTTCGTCGTGGAGCCGTTCAAGATTCCGTCGGGCTCGATGGTGCCCACGCTGGTCGTGGGCGACTTCATCCTCGTGAACAAGTTCGACTATGGTCTGCGCCTGCCGATCACGAACACGAAGGTCACCCAGGGCCGTCCGCTCGAGCGCGGCGACGTGGTGGTGTTCCGCTATCCGAAGGACGAGTCGGTCGACTACATCAAGCGTGTGATCGGCCTGCCGGGTGACGTGGTCGCGTATCAGGACAAGCAGCTCACGATCAACGGCAAGCCGGTGCCCGAGACGCCGCAAGCCGATTACTTCGATGAAGAGCGCATCGGCTACGCGAAGCAGTTCACCGAAGACCTCGGCGACCGCAAGAACAACATCCTCAACAACCCCGCGGTGCCGCCGTTCATCGTGGGCGCCGAAGATTATCCGTATCGCGACAACTGCCAGTACAACGCGCGCGGCGTGATCTGCAAGGTGCCGCCGGGCCACTACTTCATGATGGGCGATAACCGCGACAACAGCGCGGACAGCCGCTATTGGGGCTTCGTGCCGGACGCCAACATCGTCGGCCGCGCGTTCTTCATCTGGATGAACTTCAGCAATCTGAAGCGCATCGGTTCGTTCGAGTAAATGCGTGCGCGTCGATGCGTGTGATTCGCAGCGCATCTTCGCACGCTACTTGAAGAACCGGCGGTAACGTCGCTTCATCACGGTTTTTCGCCCGCCGCCCCGCGTTTTCGCCGGGGGCGGCGGGCGCGTTATACTCTCCCCATGCCCCTATCTCCGTTGGAAAGCCGTTTGCGCTACGAATTTCGCAATGCGGAATTGCTGCGCCAGGCTTTGACCCACCGCAGTCACAGTGCCACGCATAACGAACGCCTCGAATTCCTCGGTGATTCGGTTCTGAATTGCGCGGTGGCGGCCCTATTGTTCCAACGTTTTAGCAAGCTGGACGAAGGCGACCTCTCGCGCGTGCGCGCGAATCTGGTCAAGCAGCAGTCGCTCTACGAGATCGCTCAGGCCCTCAATATCGCCGACGGCCTGCGGCTCGGCGAAGGCGAGCTGCGTAGCGGGGGCTTTCGGCGCCCGTCGATCCTCGCGGACGCGCTCGAAGCGATCTTCGGCGCAATCTTCCTCGACGGCGGCTTCGACGCCGCCCAGACGGTCATCAAGCGCCTCTACGTGCCGATCCTCGATCACATCGATCCGCGCACGCTCGGCAAGGATTCCAAGACGCTGCTGCAGGAATATCTGCAGGGGCACAAGATCGCCCTGCCGACCTACACGGTCGTCGCGACGCATGGTGCGGCGCACAATCAGCAGTTCGAAGTCGAATGCACGGTGCCCAAGCTCGACGTGAAGGTGTCGGGTTCGGGCGCGAGCCGCCGCGCGGCCGAGCAGGCCGCCGCGAAAAAGGCGCTCGACGAGGTGATGGCCGCCGCGCCCGCGCTGGTCGCCAAGCCGCGGCGCTCGAAGGGCGCACGCGCGCCCAAGACCGAGCCCGAGGTCGTACCTGGCGTGACGGGCGTGCAGGGCGCGCTTGATCTGCGCACGCCGGAGCGCCGCGCGCGCGGCGAGCGTGCGGCGGCCACGAGTGCACACCATGCCGTTGCGGCGGGCGATGAGGCGGGCGACCGCGCTGCCGCCGCCACCGCCACTGTACTGGCGGCGCCGCTCGCGGTGATCCGCGCGGCGCACGTGCAGGAGCGTGGCGTGGAGAAGGGCGGCGACAAAGCCCCGGAAAAGCCGGTTGAAAAAACCGAGCGCGCCGCCGCGGAGAAGCACGCCGAAAAGCCTGCCGATAAATTCGACTCCGTGCCGTCCGCCGGGTCAATCGCGCCGCGTGTGGCGCGCGGCCGCGATCCACAACAGAATGGCGGACAGCACGGTACGGCCAGTAATGGCGCAAGCGGTGCAAGCGGCACAACCGGCGCGACCAGCGCAGGCAACGACGCGTCGCCGGACGCGCTGTCCAGCACAGCGTCTGGCTCCACCGCGGGCGCCAGCGCCGAAGCGGGTGCGGCAGTCCCCGTGCGCGCCGCCGACGCCGGCCACTGATTCAACCCGTGCGCGCGCCGTTTCAACCGTGCGCGCGCCGCTCTCATAATCCGGTCCGATCATGAACGCTCCCACTTCCACTCCTGCCGGTTTTCGCTGCGGCATGGTCGCGATCGTCGGCCGTCCGAACGTCGGCAAATCCACGCTGATGAACGCGCTCGTCGGCCAGAAGATCAGCATCACGTCGCGCAAGGCGCAGACCACGCGCCATCGCATCACCGGCATCAACACGGTCGACGACGCGCAGTACATCTTCGTCGACACGCCGGGCTTCCAGACGCGCCACAGCACCGCGCTGAACCGCTCGCTGAACCGCGCCGTTACCTCTACGCTGAGCTCCGTCGACGCCGTGCTGTTCGTGATCGAGGCCGGCAAGTTCGGTCCCGACGACCAGAAGGTGCTCGACCTGATTCCGCCGAACGCGCCCACGATCCTGATCGCGAACAAGATCGACCGCGTGACCGACAAGGCCACGCTCTATCCGTTCATCCAGGAAGTGCAGAAGCTGCGCGAGTTCCGCGAGATCATTCCGCTCTCGGCCAATAATCCCGACGACATCAAGCGCCTGCTCGCGACGCTCAAGCCGTATCTGCCCGAAGGCGAGCCGATCTACGGCGAAGACGACCTGACCGACCGCAGCGAGCGCTTTCTCGCCGCTGAGATCCTGCGCGAGAAGGTGTTCCGCTGGACCGGCGACGAGCTGCCATACACGAGCACCGTGCTGATCGACAAGTTCGAGCAGGAAGGGCGCTTGCGCCGCATCTTCGCGACGATCCTCGTCGAGCGCGACACCCAGAAGGCCATGGTGATCGGCCAGAAGGGCGCCAAGCTCAAGCAGATCAGCACCGAGGCGCGCCTCGACATGGAAAAGCTGTTCGACGGTCCGGTCTACCTCGAAACCTTCGTGAAGGTGAAGAGCGGCTGGGCCGACAACGAGGCCGGCCTGCGCGCTTACGGCTACGAGTGACCCGCTACGAGTGCCAGGATGAGTGACGGCGCAGCCGGAACCCTGAACGACGACCGGCCCGCGCCCGACGCGGGCATGAACGCCGACGACGCCGACTTCGAGTCGCCCGTCGGCGCTCGCTCGCGTGCGAAGGCTGCGCCATCGCGCAGCCGGCGCGCGAAGTCCTCTGCGACAGACAGCGACTTGACCGAAGGCGCAGACGCCACGCTCGAGCGCACCCCGACATCGCACGCACCGCGCAAGACCAGCGCGCGCTCGACACTGCCGCGCGCGCCACGCAGCGCGACGCCCGACTATCGCGTCGCCGAGCAGCCCGCGTTCGTGCTGCACAGCTATCCCTGGCGCGAAACCAGCCTCATCATCGACGTGCTCACGCGCGATCACGGCCGCGTCGCGCTCGTCGCGAAGGGCGCCAAGCGTCCGCACTCGGCGCTGCGCGGCGTGCTGCAGACCTTCCAGCCACTCACGCTCTCGTGGACCGGCAAGGGCGAAGTGCGCACGCTCACCGGCGCCGAATGGGTGGGCGGCATGCTGCCGCTCACCGGCGACGCGCTGCTGTGTGGCTTCTACGTGAACGAGCTGCTCGTGAAGTTCTGCGCGCGCGAAGACCCGCATCCTCCACTGTTTCGCCACTACGTCGTGACGATGACACGTCTCGCGCACGACGAGCCGCCCGTGCAGGTGCTGCGTTCATTCGAGCGCGTGCTGCTGCGCGAGACCGGCTACGCGCTCGCGCTCAACCGCACGGTGAACCGCAAGGCCGTGGTGCCCGAAGGGCGCTACGTGTTCGATCCCGAGCGCGGCGTACGTGAGGCTTCCGACGAATGGCCCTCGCAATGGCCCGTGCTTTCCGGCCAGACGTTGCTCGATATGGAAGAGGACGATTACCATCGACCCCAGACCGTCGCGCAGAGCAAGGCGCTGATGCGTTTCCTGTTGCACACTTACCTTGGCGGCACGCCGCTTGCGACGCGCCAGATCCTGATCGACCTGCAGAATCTATGAGCTTCTTTCTCACTTCGCCTAACGTGATCGACCTCGGCGTCAACATCGACCACGTCGCTACGCTGCGCAACGCGCGCGGCACGGCCTATCCCGATCCCATCCGCGCAGCACTGCTCGCCGAAGAGCAGGGCGCCGACGTCATCACGCTGCACTTGCGCGAGGATCGCCGTCATATCGTCGACGCGGACGTGCGCAAGCTGCGCCCGCTGCTCAAGACGCGCATGAATCTCGAGTGCGCGGTCACGTCCGAAATGCTCGACATCGCGTGCGAGATCAAGCCGCAGGACGTCTGCCTCGTGCCCGAGAAGCGCGCGGAGCTGACGACCGAAGGCGGTCTCGACGTGGCGGGGCAGTTCGACGCCGTCGCGTCCGCTTGCCGGCAACTTGCCGATGCGGGCATCCGCGTGTCGCTGTTCATCGACCCGGACGAGACGCAGATTCGCGCGGCGCACGAAACCGGCGCGCCCGTGATCGAGCTGCACACGGGCCGCTATGCCGAAGCGCACGAGGCCGCCGAGCAGCAGCGCGAATTCGAGCGCGTGGTGCTGGGCGTGAACTGCGGCATCGGCCTCGGGCTGAGGGTCAACGCGGGCCATGGGCTGCACTACACGAACGTGCAGCAGATCGCCGCGATCGACGGCATTCACGAGCTCAACATCGGCCACGCGATCGTCGCGCATGCGATCTTCGCGGGCTGGGAAAACGCGGTGCGCGAGATGAAGGCGATCATGGTTGCGTCGCGCCTCGCCGCGACGCGCGCGTGACCCACCCGGCGACGAGGACGGCATGGCGATCTACGGCATCGGTACCGACATGATCCAGGTGAGCCGCGTCGCGGCAGTCATGGAGCGCACGGGCGGCCGCTTTGCGGCGCGCGTGCTGGGCCCTGACGAGCTCGCGGTCTACGAAGCGCGCAAGGCGCGCTCGGAGAAGCGCGGGCTCGCGTACCTGTGCACGCGCTTTTCCGCGAAGGAAGCGTTCTCGAAGGCCATCGGCCTCGGCATCCGCATGCCGATGACCTGGCGTGCCGTGCAGACGCTCAACGCGCCCGGCGGCAAGCCGTACATGGTGGCTTCGGGCGAGCTCGCGCAATGGCTCGAGGCGCGCGGCATCACCACACAAGTGTCGATCACCGACGAGCAGGACTATGCCGTCTCGTTCGTGATCGCCGAAACCAGCCAACCCACTCGCTGATTTCCATCCGGTCGCGCGCGGCAGATGCTGCGCGCGGCGGCCGTTACCTACAATCAACGCCCATTCAACGCCCGATCGATGAAGAGAATTCCCGGACCGGTCATGCTCGACGTGGTCGGCACGACGCTCAACGACGACGACGTGCGCCGCCTCGCGCATCCCTCAACCGGTGGCGTGATCCTGTTTGCGCGTCACTATGAAAACCGCGCGCAGCTCGTCGCGCTCACGGACGCCATCCGCGCGGTGCGCGAGGATCTGCTGATCGCCGTCGACCACGAGGGCGGCCGCGTGCAGCGCTTTCGCACCGACAGCTTCACGGTGCTGCCCGCGATGGGCCGTATCGGCGCGCTGTGGGACAAGGACGTGCTGCTCGCCACCAAGCTGGCCACGTCGGTCGGCTATATCCTCGCGAGCGAGCTGCGCGCGTGCGGCATCGACCTGAGCTTCACGCCCGTGCTCGATCTGGGCTACGGCCAGTCGAAGGTGGTGGGCGACCGCGCGTTCCATCGCGACCCGCGCGTCGTCACGCTGCTCGCCAAGAGTCTGAACCACGGCCTCGCGCTCGCGGGCATGGCGAACTGCGGCAAGCATTTCCCGGGACACGGCTTTGCGACCGCCGATTCGCACGTTGCGGTTCCGGTGGACGAACGTCCGCTCGAATCGATCCTCGGCGAGGACGCGCAGCCTTATGACTGGCTCGGCCTCTCGCTCACGGCGGCCATGCCGGGCCATGTGATCTATCCGAAGGTCGACGCGAAGCCGGCCGGTTTCTCGCGTATCTGGGTGCAGGAGATCTTGCGCGAGCGCTTGCGCTTCACGGGCGCCGTCTTCAGCGACGATCTCTCGATGGAGGCCGCGCGCCAGGGCGGCACGCTGACCGAGGGCGCGCGCGCGGCGCTCGATGCGGGCTGCGACATGGTGCTGATCTGCAACCAGCCCCATGAGGCGGAGAAGGTGCTCGACGCGCTGCGCACCGGAGAGCCCACGCGCGCCGCGCAGGCGTCGGCGAAGCGCATCCGGCGGCTGCGTCCGCGCGGCAAGGCGCTGAGCTGGGAAAAACTCGTGGCCGATCCAGCGTATCAGTCCGCACAGACGTTGCTGCGTACCGTGCTCCCCTGAGCACCTGCGCGGAGCGTGTTACGTTACATCGCGTGCGCACACGGCCCAAGAAATCGTAACGGCGGCCCTTCGAATTCGAAGGGCCGCCGTTTTTCACGCGCAAAAGATGGGGTGGGGCGTCAGTTCAGCCGCATGCGCTGAAGCTTGTTGTAGAGCGTCTTCGGACTGATGCCGAGCAGCGACGCCGCGCGGTGGCGCGTGCCGCCCACGGCGTCGAGCGTGGCGCGGATCAGCATCTCCTCGACGTCGGCGAGCGGCGTGCCGACCGTGACCTGCACACGGCCGCCATTGACTTCGCGCGGCGCAACGCCGTTGGTTTCCTCGCCGTGCAAGCTTTCGAGGATGTCGCCGGACGCGTGCCACGCACGCTCTACGCGCTCGTGCAGCTCGCGCACGTTGCCGGGCCAGTCGTAAGCGAGGCACTCGCGCACGAACGACGGCGAAACGAGCCGCGTCGTGCCGGTGAGGCCGCGTGCGTGGGCCTCGAGATTGAGCTCGTCGACGCGTGCCGCGGCGAGCAGTGCCGCATCTTCTTCGCGTTCGCGCAGCGGCGGCAGCTGGACCGACGCGGCGTCGAGGCGCATCCACAGGTCCTCGTGCAGCATGCCCTGCCGGACCGCCTCGCGCGGCACGGCGCGCGTGGCCGCGACCAGGCGGAAATCGGTGCCCACTTCGCTACTGCCGCCCACCCGCATGAAGGTCTGCGAGTCGAGCGCGCGCAGCAGCGCTTCCTGCTGGGGGCGCGGCAGTTCGGTGAGCTCGTCGACGAACAGCGTGCCGCCGCTCGCCTGATCGACGAGGCCGGGCTCGCGCTGCTCCGCGCCGCTGAACGCACCGCGCTCGTGGCCGAAGAGCTGGCTCGCGATGGGCCGCCCGCTGGCGGCCTCGGCCGTGAGCGCGCGCACGTCGCAGACGACGAACGGCCCCTTGCGCCGGCGGCTCAACTGATGCAGCGTGCGCGCCGCCACTTCCTTGCCGGTGCCGGCCTCGCCGTGCACGAGGATCGCCGATTCGGTGGGCGCGAGCTGCTCGAGTGCGTCGTAGACATGCTGGATCGCATTGCTGCGGCCAACCATCGGGCCGAAGCGGCCGAGCTCGCGCAGCGTCGCGCGCAGCATCCGGACTTCCTCGGTGAGCTCGTATGGGCGCGGAATGCGCGCGAGCAGGCTGCGCAGGCGCGGAATGTTGACGGGCTTGAGCAGGTAGTCCCAGATGCCATGGCGCAGGCCTTCGATCGCGCTCTCGACGGTCGCGTTGCCGGTCATCACGATCACGGGCAGCGCGCCCCCGGGCGACTGGGCAGGCAGAAGCGGAAGCAGCTCGAGGCCGCTGCCGTCGGGCAGGTTCAGGTCGACGAGCACGACATCGGGAATGAAGCGCGTGAGTGCGGCGCGCGCGTCGGCCAGCGTGGCGGCCGTATCGACGGAAAAACCGTCGGCAGCCAGGATGGCCGAAAGGCCGGACAGGCTGTTGGGATCGTCTTCGACAATCAGGGCGTGTGGCATGGCTGAATGCGGCTTACGGATGAACGCAGGTGCGCCGGGCAGGCGCGCTCGCGTGCGCGCAGCCCGGGCGGCAGGCAGACCGGCCGGCAGGCGCGACGATGCGGCGCGCCGCGGCGCGGCACGATACGGAGGTTTTTACCGAGATCACCACGGTGTCTCGAAGCATGTTATTCAGTTCCGGTCCTCCCAGATTGGCGGCTGGCGCACAGCGGTGCGTCGGGCTGTGCCGACCGCGAGCGGTGCGCGCGTGCGGGCGGCACCCGCGGGGCATCTGCCCGTGCGGATCGTCCTTGCCCAACGTCACCGTCGCGCTGCGTCGCGTGCCGCGCGGGCTTGCTGCGCCGCGATGCGTTACGCGCAAGCCGTACTACCCCCATGCTGCATGCAAGCTGCCTCGTTCAAGGGCGAAGCAAGCCGCGTCGTGAGCCATCCGGTCAGTGGTGTGGCCCGTGTGTATCGAGCCAGCGCCGCACCTCACGCTCGGCCTCGTCACGCGTCTTGCCGTAACGCTCCTGGATCAAGCCGACGAGGCGTTCAGCGTGCCCTTCGACCTTCACAAGCTCATCGTCCGTGAGCTTGCCCCAGGCCGTCTTGGCCTTGCCCAGCAACTGCTTCCACTTGCCTGCAGCGATGTCGTTATTCATCGTGTCTCTCCTGGTTCAGAGAAGAGAAATACTCGCGGGTTGCTCCATGGCGCGATGTATCTCGAAATAGAACCAGCAGGAACCATGCCATGAGTGTTGTGCCTTACCGCTGCAAGCCGCGCCTGATTTGCGCACCTGAATAACCGGTAAGGATTTCCCATGGAGTCACAAACATACACGTTCGGGAATAAAAGAAAAAGCGCCCCGAAGGGCGCTTTTATTTTTGCATCCACCACGCATCGAGATGGCCTTGCGCGCGCTTGCAGATCGTTGCGGATGCACTCACGCGGCTGGCGCATGCAATCGAACGCGTTACGCGCGGCTGCGGTACTCGTTCGTGCGCGTGTCGATTTCGATCTTGTCGCCGATGTTGCAGAAGAGCGGCACTTGCAGCTCGAAGCCGGTGGTCAGCTTGGCCTGCTTCATAACCTTGCCCGACGACGTGTCGCCCTTGACAGCCGGTTCCGTGTAGATGATCTCGCGCACCAGCGTGGTCGGCAGTTCGACCGAGATGGCTTTCTCGTTGTAGAACACGACTTCGCACGGCATGCCGTCTTCGAGGTAGTTCAGGGCGTCGCCCATCATCTCGCCTTCGACTTCGAACTGGTTGTAGTCGGCGTCCATGAACACGTACATCGGGTCGGCGAAGTACGAGTAGGTCACTTCCTTGCGATCGAGCACGACGACGTCGAACTTGTCGTCAGCCTTGTACACGGTTTCCATGCCCGAACCGGTCAGCAGGTTCTTGAACTTCATCTTCACAACGGCGGCGTTGCGGCCCGACTTGTTGTATTCGGCCTTCTGCACGACCATGGCGTCGTTGCCGATCATCACGACGTTGCCGACGCGGAGTTCCTGTGCGGTCTTCATAAAAAACAGTCCTGTCCAGATATTAAATAGCTTCAAGTGTGCGCGACGGCAAACGTCGCAAGCGGGTCGGATGGTATGTCCCCTTGATGATCGGGGCACAGGAATCGAAGCGCTTGAGACGGCTGCCGTCGGGTAACCGCTTATTTTAACTGAGTTTTTGCGAATTCGGCTAGATTTCCGCCGAGATCGCCGACTCGCGCCAGTTCGTCCGCCCAGGCCCGCGCCCGCGTCCTGAACGCGGGCAAATATTGCGCGAAATCGCGCCAGTCGGGCGCAGGCCGAGGCGATGCATCGTGGGGCTGGCCGGGCGCACCGTCGGGGCTTCCGGCCGTCGTTTGGGCGCCGTTGCCGTTCCATGCGTGCCAGAAACGCGCGAGCGCTTTGCGCGGCGCCTCGGCGAGCGTGCGCGTGTAGTGCTCGAGCGCCGCGTCCAGCTTGGGCAGATGGGCGTCGTCCGCCTGCGGATAGATCTGCCAGACGAACGGCCGGGCCGCCCATTGCGCGCGGACAAACGAGTCTTCGCCGCGCACGAAGTTGAGGTCGCTTGCCCACAGCAGGGCGTCGTAGTCGCGCTGCTCCGTGAAGGCGAGGCCGTGCGCGCGCAGCGACCCGCGTTCGGCGAAGGCGCGGGCATCGAACGACGGGACGCCGAAAAAGCGCGCGAGCGCGCCGGAGATGCGGCCCTGCGGCACGAGCAGCACGATCGGCGTCGGGCTGTCGCGCCATTGCTCGAGCAGGGCGTCGACGGCGGGGTTCTCGTAAGCGAAGAGCGAGATCACCGTGGCATCCGGGCCCGGCGGCGGGCCACCGGTCGCGCTTTGCCACCATGCGGTGCGCGCGTCGGCCGAGCGCTCAAACGCCGCGCGCGCGGCGTCCAGGTCGCGCTCCTTGAGCACGCCGCCCGTGCCCGGACCAAGGCCGGGGAAAAAGAAGTGCTTGAGCAGCGGGTAGCGCGGATGCGGCGAAGGGCGCAGATGGAAATCGGCAACCCAGTCCTCGGCGCTCAGATATTCGAGGTTCAGCCACACGGGCGTGCGCTCACGCTGCGCCATCGCGCTCAGGTAGACGCCCGGCAGCTCGCAGGCGAACGCTTCGATCACCACATCGGCGATCTGGAGCGTCTCGCCCGCGTGCTCGGGCTCGTGCCAATGTTCGACCACGACCCCTTCGACGCTCTGCGTGGCGCGTTCGAGCTCGAGCGCGGGGCAGAGCCGCTGAAAGGCGTGCAGGTCGTCGACGAAGAGACGCACCTCCCAGCCGTGCTCGTGCGCAAGCTGGCGCGCGAGGCGCCAGCACACGCCGATGTCGCCGAAATTGTCGATCACGGCGCAGAAGATGTCGCAGGCGATGCGCGATTCGGCTGGGCTTGGCGCGGCGTCGCGTTTGCTGGTTGCTGCGGGACGTTTGCTGTGTGGCATGGAGGGGAAGAGAGCGCAGGTGCGGGATCGTGAGAATAGCCATCAGGCCATCGTGCCGCGCGGCCCGCAGGCCATCCGGCCGATGCTCCAGCGGGTTCGGCCCCGCGCGGAATGATCTAAACTTGCGATTCTAAGACACCCGCACGGCGGCGTCGCGAGAGGCGGCGCGGCTTGCCACCCGACGCCCCCAGACTGGATGACCGCTTCCACCGCTCCCGACGTTTTCGACCCGAAAGAGGTCCTGGCGCAGCTCCCGCATCTGCCCGGCGTGTATCGCTACTACGACGCGCAAGGCGCCGTGCTCTACGTGGGGAAGGCGCGCGACCTGAAAAAGCGCGTGTCGAGCTATTTCACGAAGACGCAGCTGTCGCCGCGCATTGCCATGATGGTCACGCGCATCGCGCGCATCGAGACCACGGTCACGCGCTCCGAGGCTGAGGCGCTGTTGCTCGAGAACAACCTCATCAAGGCGCTCACGCCGCGCTACAACATTCTGTTTCGCGACGACAAGTCGTATCCGTTCCTCAAGCTCACGGGCCACACGTTTCCGCGCATGGCGTACTACCGCGGCGCGGTCGATCGCAACAACCAGTACTTCGGGCCGTTCCCGAGCGCCTCGGCGGTCCGCGAGAGCATCCAGATCCTGCAGCGCGTGTTTCAGTTGCGCACTTGCGAAGACTCGGTCTTCAACAACCGCACGCGGCCCTGCCTGCTGCATCAGATCGCGCGCTGCACGGCGCCGTGCGTGGGCGCGATCAGCGCGGACGATTACGCGCGCGACGTGAGCAACGCCTCGCGCTTCCTGCTCGGCCGGCAGAACGAGGTGATGAAGGAGCTGGAGACGAAGATGCACGCGTTCGCCACCGAGCTGAAGTTCGAGCAGGCGGCGGCGGTGCGCAACCAGATGAGCTCGCTCTCGACGGTGCTGCATCAGCAGGCCATCGAGACCGGTGGCGAGAGCGACGTCGACATCCTCGCGGTGGTGGCGCTGGGCGGCCGGGTCTGCGTGAATCTGGCGATGGTGCGCGGCGGGCGCCATCTCGGCGACAAGGCGTATTTCCCGGCGCACGTGGAGCGGGCGCTGACCGACGAGGAGGGCGGTGTCGCCGAAGAGATCGACGGCGAGACCGTGCTGGCGGCATCGGCGCTGAAGTCGCTGCCGTCGCTCGCGCGCAAGGCGATGGTGTCCGCGGCGGGTGCGCAGGCCGGCTATGAAGGCGAAGAAGGCGGCGATGAGTGCGCGCAAGCCGATGAAGGCGCCGCGCCCGATCCGCTCGCGCTCGCGGTAGATCTCGCGAATGAGGCAGAAGGGCCGGACGGTGCGGCCTCGGCTGCCGGGAGCGAAGCCGGTGATGTGGAAGACGAAGGCGATGCCGGGTTGGCGGCAGGCACCGGCTCCGCGCCATCCGCTAAACCGGCAGCGCGCGGCAAGCGCGAGATCGGCATCGAATCCGAAGTGCTCGACGCCTTCATCGCCCAGCATTACTTCGGCAATCGCGTGCCGCCGGTGCTGGTGGTGAGTCATCCGCCGGCGAACCGCGAACTCGTCGACGTGCTCAGCGAGCAGGCCGGGCACAAGGTCACGCTGCTGCGTCAGCCGCAAGGCCAAAAGCGTGCCTGGCTCGCCATGGCCGAGCAGAACGCGCGGCTCGCGCTCGCCCGCCTGCTCTCCGAGCAGGGCTCGCAGCAGGCGCGCACGCGCTCGCTCGCGCAGATGCTCGGGCTCGAGCTCGACGACCTCGCGCATCTGCGCATCGAGTGCTTCGACATCAGCCACACGATGGGCGAGGCGACCCAGGCGTCGTGCGTCGTCTATCACCATCACAAAATGCAGTCGGGCGAGTACCGGCGCTACAACATCACGGGCATCACGGGCGGCGACGACTACGCGGCCATGCGCCAGGTGCTTACGCGCCGCTATGAAAAGATGGTCGCGCAGTCGGCGCGCGACGAGGCGGACGAAGCGCAGGCCTTGCCTGCGCCCGAAGCTGCAGGTGACGCTGTAGCCCCAGACACCTCCGAAGCCGCCGATACCGGCGCGGTGCCGCCCGAAGGCGCGGAGCCCGTTGCGACCGGCGGCACGCTGCCGAACATCGTGCTGATCGACGGCGGCAAGGGCCAGGTCGAGATCGCGCGCCAGGTGTTCGACGAGCTGGGGCTCGACCCTGCGATGCTGGTGGGCGTGGCCAAGGGCGAGGGGCGCAAGGTCGGCCTCGAGACGCTCGTGTTCGCCGACGGCCGGCCGCCGCTCGAACTGGGCAAGGAGAGTGCGGCCCTGATGCTGGTCGCGCAGATCCGCGACGAGGCGCACCGTTTCGCCATTACGGGCATGCGCGCGAAGCGCGGCAAGACGCGCCAGACCTCGCGGCTCGAAGAGCTCGAAGGAGTGGGCGCCAAGCGCCGCCAGCGCCTGCTCGCGCGCTTTGGCGGCCTGCGCGGCGTGATGGCCGCGAGCGTGGAGGATCTGGCGAGCGTGGAAGGGATCTCACGCTCGCTCGCCGAGCAGATCTACCAGCAGCTTCATTGAACCCGCTGCCGCGCCACTGGCCTCGCCACCTTACGTTTGCTTGTGGCAGGTCCGGTGACGCGGCACAATTGCATCTCCCATTATTGCAATCTCCTCTGACAGACTGCGCCGCACGATGCCGTTCAATATTCCGATTCTCCTGACGTGGCTGCGGATCGTGCTGATTCCGCTCGTGGTTGGCGTGTTCTACCTGCCGCAGACGATGTTGACTCCGATGCAACAGAACACGGCCGCCATGGTGATCTTCGTGCTCGCAGCGCTGACCGACTGGTTCGACGGCTATCTCGCCCGCAAGTGGAATCAGACCTCGTCGTTCGGCGCGTTCCTCGACCCGGTGGCCGACAAGCTCATGGTGACGGCCGCGCTGCTCGTGCTCGTGCATCTGCAGCGCCTCGACGCCGTGATCGCGCTCGTGATCGTGGGCCGCGAGATCGCCATCTCGGCGCTGCGCGAATGGATGGCGCAGATTGGCGCGTCCAAGAGCGTCGCGGTCAATCAGCTCGGCAAGTTCAAGACGGCGTGCCAGATGGTGGCGATCCCCATGCTGCTGTTCTATGCACCGCTGACGATCGGCGGGCTCACGCTGTTCGACTCGCGCGTATGGGGCACCTGGCTCATCTACGTGGCGGCCGTGCTGACGATCTGGTCGATGCTCTACTACATGAAGCTCGCGTGGCCGCAGATCCGCGAGCGGGGGAGCCTGTAAGCGGCGCAGCCGTACGCCCCTCGCCAATCTTTTTTAAAAAGATCATGCGAAGGGGTTGACACGATTCTGCGGGTTATACATAATCTCACTTCTCCGCTGCACGACAAGCAGCAAACGAAGCAGATGCGGTGGAGATCGCTGAAGATAAGCGGTAAATCAGCGGCGATGCAGTAAATATGCGGGAGTAGCTCAGTTGGTAGAGCGCAACCTTGCCAAGGTTGAGGTCGCGAGTTCGAGACTCGTCTCCCGCTCCAGATTTTAGGTGCGACGTTTTGCAGCAGTGTGAAACGAGGTGCCGGAGTAGTAGAAGCAGTGCGGCAGTAAAAATGCGGGAGTAGCTCAGTTGGTAGAGCGCAACCTTGCCAAGGTTGAGGTCGCGAGTTCGAGACTCGTCTCCCGCTCCAGAATTCAGGGGAAGCAGCGCTTCCCTTTTTGTTTGGCAGGCCGCAAGGCCGCCGCAAAGAATCTGTTCGGTGGTTGTGGGCGCAAGCAGTACGGTGTGCCAGAAGCATCGAATAGTCCGCTTTTGGCGCGATAGCAAAGCGGTTATGCAGCGGCCTGCAAAGCCGTGTAGGCCGGTTCGACTCCGGCTCGCGCCTCCAGGTAAGACGAGAAAAGCCACCTTCGGGTGGCTTTTCTTTTTTCAGCGTCTGTCTGATTGCGGGACGATGTTCCCGCACGTCTTTACGTTTGCTTCCTGCCGATCCAGCCGATCGTATGGCGTGCCCGCGAAGCGCGGGTGAGTGCTCTGGGCGTTTGCGAAGATCTAACGCCGGCCATCGATAGTTGCACTGCGCGACTGTTCGATCGCCAAGGCCGCCGATGCCGCAAAGCCGCGTTTAGTTGCTCGATACCTTCATCGACGCGAATGCCTTTCGCGCGGAGTCGGAGATCCGTTTTTTGCTGCGCTTTAGCACTACGACCTCGGATTTCCTCAATAGAACGGAACCCGACGAGGTAGTGTGCTTCATCGGCCGAGAGCGCTCGAGGTTCGATGTTGAATGTTTCGCGGATTTCATTGCCCAATCCCCTTGCTTCCAGTGTCACGATGGTTTTCGGGTTTGGATACAGTCTACCAGAGCGACTTGCATTGACCAGGACGACGGCTGCAACTGGATTGCCGCCGCCACGCTGAATAAAGTCGGACAAATCGCACAGTGTTCCACCAAGGGTCGTAACGTCGTCCACTAGCACATAGCGCATTCCCCGTTCAATTTTGCCGTGGAACGACGCGCGCGCATTCAGGCGCTCCATCGGGTCTGCGCCTGTGTGATAGACCTTGGTGGTCTGGACGATCTCTTCGTCGAGGCGGCCACCGCCAATAGAAAGCAGCGCGGCGAGCACCTGTGGAATCGCGTTATCGCCAGACGCTTCCCGGGCGTGTGGCGCAACCAGAACATGGTTTAGTGGTATCTCTCCGCTTTCTATCTTGTCGACGAACGCGTTAAAGAGGGGAACCGCGAGATCGTAGACCAGTGCAATTGCCGCATCGCTGTCGCCGCTTTTGGCTTCCTTGTAGCGATGGTGTGCCTTGAGTATCTGATCGGAGCTAAAGGCAAAGAGCGGTGCTTGAATCGCCGTTGGAAAGCCGAACTCACGAAGTGGAGCAGGGGCAGGGGTTGCCTGCCCCGCAAGCGACACCTTCTGAGGGACGGCCCGTTCTGCTTCCGGGCTTGCCGCATGCGTTCGACTGATCATCAAACGAGCATAGCGTCATAGCCAACGCGAGCTTCCGGCTAGCCACGTGAGCAGCCGTACCAGGTCAAATGAATGATGTGCTGTCCCACAGACTCGCGCACAATCCCCGGATCGCATCTACCGGACCCCACCATGACCATCGAACTCTCCGAAGACATACGCGCTGCCGCGATTGCGTCGATCCAGCGTTACTTCGACGCCAACATGGATGAGCCGATCGGCAATATCGCCGCGGGCGGCCTGTTGAGCTTCTTTCTCGAAGAAATCGGGCCCGCCGTCTATAACCGGGCGATTGCCGATGCGCAGGAGAGCATGCAGGCGCGCATCGTCGAACTCGATATCGACTTGCACGAAGAGCCGTTCCAGTACTGGCGCAAGTTCGAAGCGCCGCGCCGGCGCAAGTGAAAGCCGGCTCCATGGGCGCGTTTGTGCCGCGCTCACGCTGCAAGGCATAATCGACGTTTCAGCACGCTTTGACGGAAATCCCATGACTGCGCAGTCTCCCGCATTGCCGACAGCCCAACTCGATTGGCAATGGAACGCATTCGAGTCGCTTTCCTCACGCGATGTCTATGAAATGCTCAAGCTGCGTTCGGCCGTGTTCGTGGTCGAGCAGAACTGCGTGTACGGCGACATCGACGGCCTCGACGGCGACGCCTGGCATCTGTTTGCATGGGGCGAGCGGTTCGGCAAGCGCGAGCTCGCGGGCTATCTGCGAGTGCTGCTGCCCGATGCAGAGGACCCTGACGTGCGCATCGGCCGTGTGGTGACTTCAGCAAACTTTCGCGGCATCAAGCTCGGCAACGGCTTGCTCGAGCGCGCGATCGGGCACATCGCGCAGCAATGGCCGGGCGTGCCGATGCGGCTGCATGCCCAGGCGCATCTGCAAAAATTCTACGGTGCGTTCGGCTTCAAGCCGGTATCGGAGATTCACGACGAGGACGGCATCCCGCACGTGTGGATGCGCTCGGCGTAGTGCATCGCCGCCGTGCGCCGCATTGACGCCTCGCGCGTGCGGCGCCCTCCACTCAGGTGTGCTGCACGTCGTGCTGGTGCGCGGCGCGTGTGGGTTTGCGCGTGCCCTGTGCGCGCTTGAGGCGCCCGCGCGCCGAAAGCCGCATCCAGTGACGCAGCGCAATCAAGGCGCCAATCACGCTCATCATCGATCCCGGAATCCATAGCAGCAGGCCGCCGATCTGCTGATCGCGCATTGGCGAGAGCCAAGTGAATGCGCGTCCGCAAATCGAATAGACGGGATAGAGCTCGTGTGACGTGAAGAAGATGAAGGCGCCGAGCACGATCTGCGGCGGGATCGCCGCGATCACCACCAGCACGCGCTTGCCCGGGGCGAGACGCGCGGGCGGCGCAGGGCGCGGATCGAGCACGAGCCACCAGAACAGCAGGCCGTCGATCACCATGCTCCAGTTCATCACGCGATAGAGCCGCCAGTCGAGCATCGCGATGAAGTGGATCGGCGAAAGCAGCCAGAAGTAGATGAGCCCCACGAAGAGCGTCACGGCGACGACCGGATGCATGACGACGTCGAGCATCGCGCGCACTGGCCGCGCGTTCAGCATCGGGCGCACGAAGCGTTGCCGCCACATGAACGGGATGCCTGCGCGCAGCGCCGCGCCCGGATACGCGAGCGCGATGAAGAACGGCCCGAGATGGTGCAGCACCAGATGCTGCGCGCGGTGCATGAAGAACTCATGCTCGAAGAAGTAGTCGAGCCGCGTATGCAGCGCGACATAGAGCGCGCCGAGCCCGAACCAGAACGAGATCTGGCGCGCCAGCGAGACCCTCGCGTGGCGCTTGCCGCGCACGAACAGCACCGCCGTCACAATCACCGCGATCACGACGGTTGGCGAGGGCTCCCACGGGTCGAGCCAATAGAGCGGGTTCATCGCGGACATCCAGGCAGGTTCATCGCGGACATCTGAACAGGTTTATCGTGGACATCCGGGCGGCTTCTTCGCGGACATCTACTGAGGTTCTTCGTGGGCCTTCGCACGGGTTCATCGCCGGCTCCTCCCCGAAGGCCATGGCGCGCTTCTTCGTGCTCAGGACACCGTCAATGTTGCGACGGCGGCTTCACCGCAAACGGCGTGTCCAGCGTCGCGCCGTCCGAGAACTGCAGTTTCACCTTCACCGTGTCGCCGGGCGCGATCTTGTGCTTCGCGTGCTCCAGCATCAGGTGATAGCCGCCCGGTGCGATCGACAGCGTGCCGTGCGCGGGGACCGTGGCCTTGTCCACCATGATCATCTTCTGCGTCGAGCCGTTCGAGACGGTCTGATGCAGCATCACCATGCCGTAGTCGTCGCTCGACACGTTCACGAGCTCGACCGGCTTGTCGCCGTCGTTCTTCAGCGTGACGTAGCCCGCTGCCGGCAAATCGTTCGGCAGCCAGCGGACCCATGCGTTCTGTGCGGTGAGCGCGTCGCCGGCCGCGTGCGCCGCGGGGGCGAACGCCGCGAACGTGCAGGCGAGGGCGCAACCGAGTGTGGCGCCCAGTCGGCTGATAGGGCTCATGCGAGTAACGCGGCGGGACTTCATTTTCATCGTCATGGCAGTTCCTGTTGCGGGTGGTGCTGAAATCGGTGCTACGGATTGCGTGGGTGCACAAGCGCTCCGGCGAAGCCTGGCGGCAATTACGCCGCCGAGCCGATCACGCGGCGCACGTCGTGTGCAATGGCGTCGGGCGAGTCCTTGTCGGTTGCGAGCAGGCGCGCGTGGCCTTGTGCGTCGAACACGTAGACGGCCGAGCTGTGCGTGACTTCGTAGCTGCCGTCGGGATCGCGCTTTTCCATCTGGTACGCCACGCGATAACGCTTTGCGAGCGATTCGATCTGCGCGTCGGTGCCGGTCAGGCCGAGCGCATGCTCGGCGTCGAACGCGCCCACGTAGGCATGCAGCGCCTGTGGCGTGTCGCGTGCCGGATCGACGCTGATGAAGAGTATCCGCACATGCTGCGCGTCGGGTCCGAGTTTCTCTATGACCTGCATCAGACGCGCCATCGTTTCCGGGCAGACGTCCGGGCAATGCGTGTAGCCGAAGTACACGAGCGTCGTATCGCCGTGCAGGTCCGCGCCCGTAATGGGCTTGCCTGTATCGGCGGTGAGCGCGAACGTGAGGTCGGGCAGATGGCCGCTCACATTAGTGAGTTGCCACGGCTCAGCCGGATGCGAACAGGCGCTGAGCAGCGCGGCACCGGCGGCAAGCGTCAGCAGTGCCGCGACACGTACGCCGTGCAGGGCACGGCGCAGGTGGGCCGGGCGGACCCGGCGGACTACGGCGCGCAGTGCGAAGCGTGACGAACGTGAAGCGTCGATCTCGGGGAACAAAGGCTCTCTCGTTAACTCGATTTACAAGGGCATGACCGTGGCCGGCTCACGCCATGTCGCTGGACTGTAGCAAAATTGGGGGCTCACTGCCGCGCACGGTCGGCTGAGTCGGGGTGGCAGGGGCAATTTGCCGCATCGGTCTTGCCGATATCGCGCTGGTGGCAAGTCGGCAGTGCAAAAAAGCGTCTGAACACTTCGAGCCGATACGGCGTAGGTCGCAACCTACCAGGCCGGCCCATGAAGGCTGCCGTTCTCGAAAATCAGCACGATGCGCGGTAAGATGCGCACACTTTCTGCGTCGGGCGAGCGCTCGCCTGACCCATACCCGGCCGGTGCGCCGAGGGACGAAACGAACGTAATGCAAGTACTTCCGGCTGAATTGCCGTTCGACAAGACGGCGTTTTTCTTCGACTTCGACGGCACGCTCGTCGACCTTGCGCCCACGCCAGACGGCGTGCTGGTGCGCCCCGACATGCTCGCGCTGCTCGCCGCCTTGCGTCGTGCGACGCACGGCGCGGTGGCGATCGTCTCGGGGCGCGGCATCGAGAGCATCGACAAGTTCCTTGGCATGCCCGATCTGCCGGTCGCGGGCCTGCACGGCGCCGAGCGCCGCGACGCGAACGGCGACACGCAACGCGTCGGATTCAACGATCAGCGTCTGCTGCACATGGAGCAGGTGCTGGCCGAAGTCGTGCGCACGCACGCGGGCATGCTGCTCGAGATCAAGGGCGCGGCGCTCGCGCTGCACTACCGCAACGCGCCCGAGCACGAGGGCGCTGCACGCGCGGCTACCGAGAAGCTCGCGGCCGAATTCGCCGACGCCTATGTGCTGCAGCCGGGCAAGATGGTCTACGAGATCAAGCCGAAGGACGTCGACAAGGGCCGCGCGCTGCGCGCCTTCCTCGACGAGCCGCCGTTCGCGGGCCGCACGCCCGTATTCGCTGGCGACGATCTAACCGACGAGAAGGGCTTTGCCGTGGTCAACGCCCAGGGCGGCCTCTCGATCAAGGTCGGCGGCGGCGATACGATCGCGAAGACGCGTGTCGAGTCGGTCGAGGCCTTGCTCGCATGGCTCGATGCGCTCGTCGCGCCGCTGCGCGGCGCCTGAACCTGGCGCGCGCCGGTCGGCCCCCATGCGGCGGCGCTGCCTGCGTTGCCCTTCGGCCCTGCCCGCACGGCCGCGTCTAACTTCTTTTCTGCACGGAACCTGCATCTCATGAGCCGACTGATCATCGTGTCGAACCGGGTCGCGCCGATCTCCGAAGGCGGCCCGGCCGCGGGCGGTCTCGCGGTCGGTGTCTACGACGCGCTCAAGGAAACCGGCGGCATGTGGTTCGGCTGGAGCGGCGAGGTGCTTTCCTCCGGGCAGCCGCAGATCCAGCTCGAGGAACGTGGCCCGGTCACCTTCGCGACTATTGGCCTGCTGCGCCGCGACTACGATCAGTACTACCGCGGCTTCTCGAATGCCACGCTCTGGCCGGCGTTCCACTATCGCGCCGATCTCGTGCAGTACGACCGCAACGAATACGCCGGTTATTGCCGCGTCAACGCGTGGCTCGCGCAGCAACTCGTGCCGCTCTTGCGCGACGACGACGTCATCTGGGTCCACGACTATCACCTGATTCCGTTCGCCGAGGCGCTGCGCGCGGCGGGCGTCAAGAATCGCATCGGCTTCTTCCTGCACATCCCGTTTCCGGCCTCGCAGGTGCTGCTGGCGGTCCCGCCGCATCGCGAGCTGGTGCAGGCGCTGTGCTCGTTCGACTTGCTCGGTTTCCAGACCAAGCCCGATGTGCGCGCGTTCTGCGACTACATCGTCAACGAGGCGGGCGGCACGGTCGAAAAGCGCGCCGACGGCCTCACGCAGATCGAGGCGTTCGGCAAGACCCTGTGCGCGAACGATTACCCGATCGGCGTCTATCCCGACGAAGTCGCCGAGCTCGCCAAGGCCGGCGAGCGCGACAAGCCGGTGCGCACGCTCAAGGCCACGCTGCACGGCCGCAAGGTGATCATGAGCGTGGACCGGCTCGACTACTCGAAGGGCCTCGTCGAGCGTTTTCGCGCCTTCGAGCGTTTGCTCGAGCACACGCCATCGCAGCGCAACAAGGTGTCGTTCGTGCAGATCGCGCCGCCCACGCGCGCCGACCTGCACGCGTACCAGGACATCCGCCTGCGGCTCGAGGCCGAGTCGGGCCGCATCAACGGCCGTTTCGCCGAGCTCGACTGGACGCCCATCTGGTACATCCATCGCCAGTACGAGCGCGCCGTGCTCGCGGCGCTGTTTCGCGCCTCGCACGTGGGCTACGTCACGCCGCTGCGCGACGGGATGAACCTCGTCGCGAAGGAGTACGTCTCGGCGCAGGACCCCGAGAATCCGGGCGTGCTGGTGCTCTCGCGCTTCGCGGGCGCCGCGCAGGAGCTGGGCGGCGCGCTGATCGTGAATCCGCTCGATATCGACGGCATGGCCGACGCGCTCGGCAAGGCGCTCTCGATGCCGCTCGCCGAGCGTCTCGCGCGCTACAACGACATGATGGTGCAATTGCGCGAGAACAACGTCTCGGTCTGGCGCGACCGTTTCATGCGCGACTTGACGAGCATGGCCGCGCAGGTTGGCGTGTCGTTGCCGGCGTCCGTCGAGCCGGCGCAGCCATAGCAGGGCAGAGCCAGCCGGGTCCGGCCTCGCGCGAAGGCGCATCGAAGCGCCTCGAGCCGCGCCGAAAACGAAAAAGCCGCTTCACGAACGAAGCGGCTTTTTCTTTGGGTGCGGGCCACGCGCCCGGCGTCAGGCCACGTGCTTTTCGTCGGCCTTTTTGCTGCCCAGATGCAGCGTGGACGGCTTGCCGTACTGCTTGGAGAGCAGGTCGCGGTACAGGCCCGGGCGGTTGCGCAGCTCCTCGGGGCTGCCGTCGTCGATCACCTTGCCCGCGCTCATCACGATGATGCGGTCGAAGTTGTGCAGCGTGGAGAGCCGGTGCGCGATCGCAATCACGGTGCGGCCGACCATGAGCCGGTCGAGCGCCTGCTGGATAGCTTCCTCCGAAGCGCTGTCGAGGGCGGAGGTGGCCTCGTCGAGCAGCAGGATCGGCGAATTCTTGAGGATCGCGCGGGCGATCGCGATGCGCTGACGCTGGCCGCCCGAGAGCTTCACGCCGCGGTCGCCCACGAGCGTGTCGTAGCCTTCGGGCATGGCCTCGATGAAGTCGGCGCAGCGCGCCTCGCGGGCCGCGGCGAGCACTTCCTCGCGGGTCGCTTCGGGGCGGCCGTAAGCGATGTTCTCGTAGATCGAGCGGTGCAGCAGGGAAATGTCCTGCGGCACGAGCGCGATGGCGTGGCGCAGGCTGTCCTGCGTGACATGGGCGATGTCCTGGCCGTCGATCTTGATCGCGCCGCCCTGGGTGTCGTAGAAGTGCTGCAGCAGCGCGAGCACCGTGGTCTTGCCCGCGCCCGACTTGCCGATCAGGCCCACGCGCTGGCCCGCCTCGATACGCAGGTCGAAGTGGTCGAGGATCGGTTTGCGGTGCGGGTACGCGAAGGTGACGCCTTCGAAGTCCACCCGGCCGCCCTGGGCCACGAGCTCGCTGGCGTCGTCGCGGTCGGGCATGCCGTGCGGCTCGAGCAGCGTCTGCACGGCTTCGGCCAGACGCGCGACGTGCTGCGTGACGTCCACGAGCGCCACGGCCAGATCGCGCGTGCCGTGCAGGATCGTGAAGCCAAGCGAGCTGACCAGCACGATGTCGCCCGAGGTGGCCTTGCCCTGGTTCCAGAGCCACAGCGCCCAGCCCAGCAGGCCGGCCGAGAGCATCGCCGTGATGACGGCGTGCAGCAGGCGCAGCTTCTCCAGATAGAGCAGGCTCGAGCGGCGCGCGTCCAGTTCGGCCTTGACGGTCGAGCCGAAGCGCTTTTGCTCGCGCACCGTCATGCCAAAGGCGCGCACGAGCGCCATGTTGCCGATCACGTCGACGAGCTCGCCGTCCACGGCGGCCGCCTTGGAGGCGAACGTGTGGTGGCGCGCCGAGCCGCGCCCGGCCAGCTTGAAGAGAATGATCGAAAGAATCGCCGAGCAGAGCAGCAGGCCCGCCGCCATCAACGGATTGACCGAGATGATCATGACGATGGCGCCCGCCACGGCGATGCACGGCGGCAGCACGTTCCAGGCGGTGGTGTTCTCGGCGGTGTAGACGGCGTTCGAGGTGGCGGTGATCCGGCTCGCGAGCGTGCCGGGCTGCTTTTCCGCGTAATACGTGTTCGAGTGGCCGCTCAGGTACTGGAACAGGTCGCGCCTCAAGTCGCCCGTGACGGCGACGAAGGTGTGCGCGGCGAACCAGCCGCCGACACGCCAGAGCAGGTTGTCGGCCGCAATCAGGCCGACGAGGATCGCGAACGCGGTCCACAACGGGCCTGGGTGGTGGCGGCCTGCGCCGAGCACGTCGATCAGATGCTTGATCGCGTATTGCGAGGCGAGGGCGCAGCCCACGGCCGCGAACACGCTCGCGAGCACGACGGCATGGGCGAAAGGATGGCGCTTGATGTAGCGGAAAAGGAACGCAAGTGGCCGTCGCGCATAGCTCGCGAGCTTTGCGTTGTGGGCGTTACGCTGGGCGATGGTCAGATGTTCCAATTGATCGGTGGTCGGTCTGACGGAGCTTCGTCCGTGCAAGGTAGAAAAAGAGGCAAAAAGGCGCGCAACGGCAAACCTGGCGGCATTCCCGCATTGTAAACACCCCACGCGCGAGCCGCATGGCTCGTGCCCGGCGGGACGCGCATCTTATCGCGACTATGTCACAGGGAGGGCCCCTTACCGACATGTTGTCGCGCCGGAGGTTAAACGGGTTTTCACGATCGTTTTCGAGATACAATTATGGATTGCGTTCAAGCTCGCCGTATGCACACATCACGCGCCGTACCGCAGGCGCGTCCGCAAGCCTCCCGAGCCGCGAGATCCAGTAAATCAGGGCCAGATAATAAAGCATGGTGTCCCTGGATCTAATGCCGCGCTGCCCGGAAACGAACCCCCAATCTAGAACGGGCTTAAAAAACAAGGGGTTGCGGAGTGTTTCCGCTTTGTAACAATGTAAAGAGTTTGAAATCTCGTAGCCGGCTATGGGTGCAAACCCCGATAATGCCGACTCGAACAGCGTAGGGAATTTGACAGCATGACGTCAACGACCGCGAACCCTGCGCGTTTACCGCCTGAGCCGCCGCTTGTGTCAACCCAAGACATCACAACTGCGTCGGTCAGTGTGCCGGGCTTCCGGCGCGGTTAGCGGTATGGACGCCTGGTAGGGCGCGCGGCACAGAGGCCGCAGCTCGCGAGGTCGATTGTCAAAATTGCAGTACTTTGCCCGATTTATTACGAGGAAGGAGTTCACCACTATGCGAATCGCTCAAATCGCTCCGTTGCACGAGGCGGTTCCTCCCAAGCTGTACGGCGGCACGGAACGGGTGGTCTCCTACCTGACCGAAGCGCTGGTCGAGCAGGGCCACGACGTCACGCTCTTCGCCAGCGGCGATTCGATCACCTCGGCAAAGCTCGAAGCATTCTGGCCGCAGGCGCTGCGCCTCGACCCGACGATTCGCGACGTGATGGCTCCGCACATGCTGCTGCTCGAAGAAGTGCGCCGCCGCGCGCATGAATTCGACGTGCTGCATTTCCACATCGACTATTACCCGTTCTCGCTGTTCCAGCGCCAGGACGTGCCGTTCGTCACCACGATGCACGGCCGTCTGGACCTGCCGGAACTGCAGCCGATCTTCAACGCGTTCAGCGACGTGCCGGTCGTCTCGATCTCGGACAACCAGCGCATCCCGCTCCAGCAAGCCGCGTGGCAGCAGACCGTCTATCACGGCCTGCCGGAAGACGTGCTCAAGCCGATTCCGAACGTCGAGCCCGGCTACCTCGCCTTCCTCGGCCGCGTCTCGCCGGAGAAGGGTCTCGACAAGGCGATCCGTATTGCCGGCCAGGCGGGCATGAAGCTCAAGGTCGCCGCCAAGATCGACAAGGCCGACCGTGCCTACTACGAAGAAGTCATCAAGCCGCTGATGGCGCTGCCGCACGTCGAGTACATCGGCGAAATCGGCGAAGCCGAAAAGCGCGAGTTCCTCGGCAATGCGCATGCGCTGGTGTTCCCGATCGACTGGCCGGAGCCCTTCGGTCTCGTGATGATCGAAGCCATGGCCTGCGGCACGCCGGTTATCGCGTTCAAGCGCGGCTCGGTGCCGGAAGTCATCGACAATGGCGTGTCGGGCTTCGTCGTCGAAGACGAAATCAGCGCGGTCGCAGCGGTCAAGCGCCTGTCGACGCTGTCGCGCGAGAAGGTGCGCGGCGCGTTCGAGGCACGCTTCTCGTCGAAGGTGATGGCGCGCAATTACGTCGCCGTGTACGAAGAAATGCTGCGCCAGAAGCGCCGCACCGTGCTGCGCGAAGTCAACGCCGGCTAAGCGGCCAGCGCATCGGCAAGGCAGGCAGCTAGCAAGGCTGCCGCCGCCCGGGACGCGCCGCAGCGCGTTCCCCGCCGCTCCAATCCCCCAACGCCCCGGTGCCCTGCACCGGGGCGTTGTCGCATTTGCGCCGCATTTGGTCTCGGGACAAGGTAAACACTACCGGCGAGCGTGAGGGGCGGCGGCAATGTCCCTATAATGGCCGTTCCGCGAAATCCGCAATTTTTTCACGACCGCAGCGCGCGAAAAGCGCGCAAGACGACTGCGCATGACCACAGCGCAAGACCCACGCCACCTGAGGAGAAGTGCCTTGGCGAGATCTCGACCGACGCGCGCCGCCACCGTTCCCGGTGCCGGAAAGATGTTTGCGCTGCGTGCAATCGGTCTCGTGATCCTTGCGCGCTGGCTCCACTCGATGGGGGACATGAATTTCCTCCCGGCGCTGCGGGGCATGGCGTCGTCGCCGGTTGCGTGCCTGAATCTGGTGTTCCTGTTTCTGCTGATCGTGCTGCCCGGCGCGAAGGCGCGCGTCGAGCGGCCGTTCCATCCGCTGCCTCAATGGCTGCGCCAGGCGTTGCGCATTTTCGGCGTGCTCGGCTGTCTGTTCGCGCTCTGGTCGATCGGCCTGTTTGTCTGGGACGCCGGCTGGCGCAGCGCGGTGCAGGCGATCGAGTCCACCAACGGCTGGCTCGTCGTGGCGCCCGCGCTCTACGCGTCCGTGGTCTGGATCTGCCGTCCGCGCGCGTTGTGGCGCACCAATGTGGCGGCGCGGCGTTTCGCGATCGGACGCTATGCGGTGTCGATCGACGCCGCGACGCGCACGACCATCGTCTGGCTCGAAAGCCGCAAGGTCGGGCAGTACGATGCGCGCGAACTGTCGGTGCGCGGGCCGGCGGGTATCGAGCCGGCCGCCGCCACGCCGCGTTCCGCGCCGGCGGACGCACGGGCCGATGCGCCAGCGGCTGACGCGACGCCGGCCGAACCCGGCGCCGTTGCGCAGACTGCAAGCCCGGCACCGGGCGCGCCGACGATATCGGCCACCGCGGTCGAGCCGGCTGCGAGCGACGTGCCTGCCGCACCGGCGCCGCCGCGTCATGCGGCGCCGGCGCGCACCGCCGGGCGCTATCCCCGGATCGAATTGCTGTGGGACTCGCCGGCAGCGGCGGGACACAATCGTCAAACCGTCATGCGCGTACGACTCGTCACCGAAGGCGACCGCGTCGCCGCGCGCGCACTCGACACCGCACTGAAACAGGTCTAGCGCGCCGCGCTGGCCGAGCCGTCTGGCAGCACCGCTTAAGGCCGTTCCTGCGCGGAGTGCGCTTCGCGCAAGCTTGTCGATCCCGTCGTCGTTTCGAAGGAGTCGCGATGCTCATACGCTGGTTGCTTGCCGCCATTCACCTGCTGGCCTTCGGCTTCGCGCTCGCCTCGATTCTGCGGCGCACGCGCGGACTGCGCCGCTGCACGTCCACCGAGGCGTTGCCCGCGATCTTCGGCGCCGACAATGGCTGGGGCGGCTCGGCGCTCGTGCTGATCGTGACGGGGGCGATGCGCGCGTTCGGCGGGTTCGAGAAAGGCGCTGACTATTACCTGCATGAGCCGCTCTTTCACGTGAAGATGGGCGTGCTCGTCCTGATCCTGCTGCTCGAGATCGCGCCGATGAGGGCGCTGTTGCGCTGGCGGCTCGCCGTGCGCCGGGGCGACGTGCCTGATCTCACCGGCGCGCCGACGTATGCGCGGATCGGCGCGTGGCAGACGGTGCTGCTCGTCGTGATGGTGTTCGCCGCGACGGGCATGGCGCGCGGAATTGGCCTCGATACGGGGGGCGCCTAGCGAGGTGCGCCTGGCGGTGGGCGCGTAGCGGGGCGGCGGCAAGCACGCTTCGAATCAGGCGCTCAAGGCGCGCCATCCCAATGCTCTGATGAATGTTGTCGCCGCGCGGGAGCGCTGGCGCACATAGCAGGCGCATCGGCGCTCGGCCCGCGGCGCGCGTGGCATTAAGATCGACTCGCGCCGGGCAACGGCAGGAAACAGAAGGCCGGTGAGGCAGGCGAATACCATGCGTGCGGGCGTCGCAGGACGGCTCGCCGCTCGTCTCAGACATGTTGCGCTGCGAGGGGAGACGCATCATGGGCTTGCAGGGATCGCGTGCGCGGATGGCCGCGCGCTGTCTCGCGGCGGTGGCACTCGTGTTGCTGTGCGCGGGGTGCCAGGCGCCGGACGGGGATACGGACCTCCATGCGGGAAAGGGCCATCACAAGGGCATGCATGGTGGCCGTCGCGAGGACGACGAGGCGCTCTCGCAGGCGCAAGTGCAGGCCCAGACTTCAGCGCAAGGGCAGGTCAATGCGTCGTCGCCGACCCCGTCCCAGGCGCCGCTCCCACTCGACGAACGTACGCTCAAGGCCCGGCTTGCCGAGATGCCGGACGGCCGGGCGCGCCTCGCGCTGCTCGACCGTCTCGCCCGCGCGGACGCGCGCGAAGGGCACATCAACGACTACTTCCACGTGCTCGATCTGATCGCGAGCGACAGCGGCATTGCGCCGGGCCGCCGCTCGCTCGCGGCTTCGGAGCTCGCCACGGCGTATGCTTACGAGAAGGACTTTGCGCGCAGTCACCGGGCGCTCGACGACGCGAAGTCCTTCGCGGCCGAGACGAAAGACGCCGATCTCGATGCCTTGCCCGCTAATCCGGCTTACGCGGTGCTGCGTGCCGAAGCGGTGCTCGCATGGCGTTACCGGGGGCAATTCGACGTGGCGCTGCGCCTGAACCGCGAAGCGACCGATCTCGCCTGGCGCGACCTCGGCAATGCGTCGCTCAGCCCCGCACGGCGCCATGCGGCCGCCAACGAACTGATCAGCGATCTGCCCACGCAAACCAATCTGCTGATCCGCTGCAATCGTGCGACGGAGGCGCTCAGCTACGTCGAAGAACTCCGCTGGGATCTCGACAATGGCCCGCAACTCCATCCCACGACGGCCCAGCGTGCGCAGGTGGCGCGCGCACGGGCGCTGGCGCTGACCTCGTTCGACGACTACGACGCGGCGCTTGCTTCGATCGACGAGGCCATCGACGGTTTTCGCGAGGCCGGCATGTCGCCCGTCGCCTCGCCGTACGCCGAGTCGCTGCGCCTGCGCTTGCTGATCGCGCTTGCGATGGGCCGCATCGGCGACTATCGAACCGACGTGGCGGGCTGGCAGACGGCGCTCGCGTCGAACCCGACGCTGGGATTCGGCGCGGAAGAGGGCGCATCGCTCGCGTTCGCGGCTGGCGGCAATTGGCGTGAAGCGCAACGGAGCATTGACGAGAACAATGACCCTGAAAGAATTCATCGGCACAAACGCAAGCGTTCCTTGCGCAGAGGAACCGACAATCCAGCTGCCAAGTTCGATTCGGCGCTGGCAATGCTCTATCGCCTCGAAGACCCGCAGGGCGACCTGAGCGAGGCGGATATCGCGAGCTACGTCGAGCCCTCGCTCGGCAGCGACGACGAGTGGGACGACGAGGGCACACGCGGCGGCATCATCGACGATGGCGTGCTCGCGCTCTCGATGGCTCGCCTCATGAACGATGGCGCGACTGGCCAGGCGCTGGCGTTTCGCATCGCCGAACTGTTCCATATGAACGCCACGCAGGGCGCCATGAATGACGGCGCGACGCGGCTCGCCGCGCAAACGCCGGCCTTACGCGCACTGATCGAGCAGGAGGCGGCGCTGCGCTACCAGCTCGAGACGAGTGCATCGTCGTCCTCGGATGCAGAGGACAAGCTGCGCGCGCTGCGGCGCGAAATTGCATCGCAGTTTCCGCGCTACCGGGAGCTGGTTGCGCCCGCGATTCCAACGCCCGAAGCGGTCGGCGCCGTCCTGCACGCAGGCGAAGTCTACGTGGATCTCTACGCGGGCCGCGAAGCGAGCTATGCGTTCGTGGTGCGCCCGGACCACACGCTCCATGCCGTCGTGTTGCCGGTGACACGCGCGACGCTCGCCAAACAGGTGGCGGCGCTGCGCGCCGGCTTCGACGCAGGCATGCCGCCCACGCAGCCGGGCGACCTTGCAGGCTTCGATCTGAACGCCGCGGCCGGGCTCTATCGCGCGCTCATCGCGCCGATCGAGGCGGACGTGCAGGGCGCGAAGACGGTCTATCTCTCGACGAGCGGGATTTTGTCAAGCATTCCTTATGAAGTGCTGCTGCGACGCCCGGCATCGAGCCTGGCCGACGCCGACTGGTGGCTCGACAGCACGACGCCGGTGCGCATGCCGAGTGCGTCGGCGCTCGTGAGTGCGCGCGCGGAACGTGTGGCGCACGCGAGCGAGCCACTGGTCGCGTTTGCGGACCCGAGTTTCGACGGCCGCGCGCAGGCGCCGCAAGAGGGCGCAGCGCCGGCCACCGTGGTGGGCGCACGTGCATTTCCCATCGATGCGCGCACGCTTTCGTTCGACTACCGGCGCGTGACGCCGCTGCCCGAGACGCTCGATGAGGCGAACGCCATCGCCGTGGCGCTGGGTGCTTCGCCGCAGCAGAGCGTGATTTCGGGGCTCGCGGCATCGCGCACCCACGTGCTGGGGGAGAACCTCTCGAACGATCGGGTGGTGCTGTTCGCGACGCACGGCGTGATTCCGGGCGAGGTGCCGGGGCTGCGCAAGGCGGGGCTCGCGCTGGCCTACGAAGGGCGGGGGCTGCCCGATTCGATCCTCACCGCCGACGATATCGTGACGCTGCGCCTGAACGCGGATTGGGTCGTGCTTTCGGCGTGCAATACGGGGCTCGCGACTGGCGATGCGGGCGATTCGGTGTCGGCGCTCGCTCGGGCTTTTTTTGCGGCCGGAGCGCGCAGCCTGCTCGTGACGCAGTGGGCGGTCGAGTCGAAGTCGGCCGCGCTCGTCACGAGCGGGCTGTTCGATGCCTACGCGGCGAATCCGGCGCTTTCGAAGGCCGATGCGCTTGCCCAGACCGAACGCGCAATGGCAGCCGGGAAGGAGGGTGCTTTGTATCGGCATCCTTATTATTGGGCTGCGTATTTTCTGGCGGGAGATGCGCAGCGATAAGCGGACGCCCCTTTTCGGGGCGCGTCGCCCTGCGCCGGAAATGAAAAGCCCCGTTGCGTACGCAACGGGGCTTTATCTTCGGTGCTTGTCTTTACCAACACCAGAAATCCTGGTGGGTAGTACTGGGATCGAACCAGTGACCCCTGCCGTGTGAAGGCAGTGCTCTACCGCTGAGCTAACCACCCGAAGAGATTGAAATTATGCCGGGCGTTTCCGATCTTGTAAAGACCTTTTTTAAGTATTTTGCGCAGTGGCCGCATTCTCCTCAGCGGGAGCCGGTTGCGTGCGCCACACCGAGGTGCCTTTCATCGCCTTGTCGAGGCCATCGAGCAGCGCTTCATGTGCAGCGAGCTCTTCTTCGCTTGCGGCGATCACAGGCAGCGCAAGCGTGTCGAACTTCACGCGCGGCGTCGCCACGCTGCCGCTAGCCTCGGTCGCGCTCGTCATGTCGATAACGAGGCTTTCCTGGCCGCGCGTCATCGCCAGATAAACTTCGGCGAGCAATTCCGAGTCGAGCAGTGCGCCATGCAGCGTGCGGTGGGCGTTGCTGATGCCGAAGCGGTCGCACAGCGCATCAAGAGAATTGCGCTTGCCGGGGAATATCTGCTTGGCCTGCACCAGCGTGTCGATCACCTCGCCGCAGTGCTCCTTGAACGCCGGCTTGCCGAGCAGCGTGAGCTCGGCGTCGAGAAAGCCGATATCGAACGGCGCGTTGTGAATGATGATGTCGGCGTCGCGCACGAAGTCGAGGATCTCGTCCGCGACCTCGGCGAACTTCGGCTTGTCCGAGAGGAACTCGGTGGTCAGGCCGTGCACGGCCAGTGCGCCCGGATCGCTGTCGCGCTCGGGGTTGACGTAGAAGTGCAGGTTCTTGCCCGTCAGCCGGCGATTGACCAGCTCGACGCAGCCGATTTCGATGATGCGGTCGCCTGTGCGGGGGTTCAGGCCGGTGGTTTCGGTATCGAGAATGATCTGGCGCATGTCGTTTGCAGCGTGATGGTATGGAGGCGGGGACAGCGCGTTCGACGGAACACGCTGCACGCGCCGCTCAAATTCAGGCGAGGGTGGCGACGCCGCGGTTCGCGAGCGCGTCGGCGCGCTCGTTCTCGGGATGGCCGGCGTGGCCCTTGACCCAGCGCCACTCCACCTCGTGTTGGGCGACGAGCGCGTCGAGACGCTTCCACAGGTCGTCGTTCTTGACGGGCGTCTTCGCGGCTGTCATCCAGTTCTTCTTCTTCCAGCCGTGGATCCACTCGCTGATGCCTTTCTGCACGTATTGCGAGTCGGTGTGCACGATCACCTTGCACGGGCGCTTGAGCGCGTCGAGCGCGGCGATCACCGCCATCAGCTCCATGCGGTTGTTGGTCGTGCCGGGCTCGCCGCCGAACAGTTCTTTTTCCTGCGCGCCGAAGCGCAAGAGCGCGCCCCAGCCGCCGGGGCCGGGGTTGCCCTTGCAGGCGCCGTCCGTGAAGATTTCGACGAAGTCGGGTGAGCTCATGAGTCCTTGTTGCGAGTAGGGGAGGGAGTGGTGGCGGCGGCCTTCAGGCTGGGCGCCAGCACCGGCTTCTTGACCTTCAGCGGGCCGACGAGGCGCATGCCGCGCACGCGCTTGGTGGCCGACACCATATAGATGGCGCCGAAGATCGGCCACCAGCGGTCGCCGGCGGCCTCCATGAATGCGTAGCGCCCGAGCCATTGCTCGGTGGCGAGCGGCGGACGATAGCAGCCGAAGCGTCCGCGTTCAAGCTCGAAGCCGAGCAGCTTGATCCAGTCTTTCAGGCGCGTGAAGGCGATCAGGTCTTCGCGCGCGGGCAGAAACGGATGCCCCGTGAGCTTGGCCACCGACTGGCGCGCGCCCCACAGCGAAAGCGAATTGAAGCCGACGATCAGCAACTGCCCTTCGGGCATCAGCACGCGTTCGGCTTCGCGCAGCAGGCGGTGCGGATCGCTCGTGAATTCCAGCGTGTGCGGCATCACGATGAGGTCGACGCTCTGCGCCTCGAACGGCAGATCGAGATGGTCGCACCAGACCGTGCTGCGCCCGGCCGGCGCGTGGGGTGCGGGCGGGAGCTGCAAATCGGACGGCGCGTGGGCGCCCGGCACGGTATACGGCGCGCTCGACGCGCTGGCCGCGTCGAGCACGAGGCCGCGGCACGGCATGCGGTTCTCGCGCAGCGCGTCGAGCTGCGGCAGGCCGAGCTGCAGCGCATGGTAGCCGAACATGTTCGACACCACGCGGTCGAGCTGCTCCTGCTCCCACCCCAGCACGTACTTGCCTGCGGGCGATCCGGTCCAGGCGGGCCAGTCTATAATCGTTCGGTTAGACATGTCGAAAAAGTAGGCCGCCCCATGAAGAGTCCGCTTGAGCACGCATCCGTGCCAGCCGCCACGCTTGCCGCACTCGAATACGTACCGGTTCCGGCTTTTGAAGATAACTACATCTGGGTCGTGTCGGACGGCCGCAATGCCGTTGCCGTCGATCCGGGCGACGCCGCGCCGGTTCGCGCGTATCTGGCGAAGCGAGGCTGGCGGCTCGTCGCTATTTTACTCACCCATCACCACAACGACCACGTCGGCGGGGTGGCCGACCTCCTTTCGGATGAGCGCGTGCCCGTGTACGGCCCGGCCGGCGAGGCGCTCGGCCCGCTCGATGCGTTCGTCACGCGCGTGAAGGGCGGCGATGCGCTCCATCTGGATGCGCCCGAACTCGACTTCAAGGTCATGGACGTGCCGGGTCACACGCGCGGCCATATCGCGTATTTCCAGGCCGCCGATGCTTCGGGCACGCCGCATCTGTTTTGTGGGGACACGTTGTTCGCCTGCGGCTGCGGGCGCCTCTTCGAGGGCACGCCCGCGCAGATGCTCGCTTCGCTCGATTCGTTCGCGGCGCTGCCGGGCGCCACCGAGGTCCATTGCGCCCACGAGTACACGCTCTCGAATATCCGTTTCGCGCTGGCCTGCGACCCGGGCAACGCTGACTTGCGCGACTGGAGCCGGCAGGCACAAGCGTTGCGCGAAAGCGGCATCCCCACCTTGCCGACTACAATTTTGCATGAGCGCGCCGTTAACCCATTCATGAGGGCCGGCGATCCGGCCGTGCAGGCGACGCTCGCCGAGGCGCTCCATGAAACGGTGCCGGATCGACTGACCGCCTTTACGCTGATGCGCGAATGGAAGAATCGGTTCCGCTGACCCAACGGCTTACGCGGGTATCCTCATCCCAAAAGTATGGAACGTCGTCCAAGCTGCGGATTTTCATGGTTTTTTTCCAATTATTCCGATTGACGGAAACGTGTGCGGCCCGTACTATCGGCTCCAAATTCCCGCCATTTGCAAGTAGACGTTCATGCGATTTATCCTAAGCGCGCTGCTGGTTCTCATGCTCGCCGCCTGTGCGAGCGGGGGACCTGCTGCGAATTCAGCCAACTCGCTTGCCCCAGCAGATCCCCAGGCGCGCGCCGACGCCATCCGCAAGACCTCCGCAGCGAAAGAAACCATCAACGTCGACCAGGGCTCGGTCGACCAGCTCACGAGTCCCGACGCCGACTTGTGGGGTCGAATCCGCCGCGGCTTCCAGATGCCCGACCTGCAGAGCGATCTGGTCGACATGAACGCCCAGTGGTATGCCGAGCGTCCCGACTACGTCGCGCGCATGACCGAGCGGTCGCAGAAATATCTGTACCACATCGTCGAGGAGCTCGAGGCGCGCCATATGCCGACCGAGCTTGCGCTGCTGCCGTTCATCGAGTCCGCGTATAACCCGCAGGCGCTGTCGGTCGCGAAGGCGGCGGGCATGTGGCAGTTCGTGCCCGGCACGGGCCGCACCTATAACCTGAAGCAGAACATGTGGCAGGACGAGCGCCGTGACGTGCTCGCCTCCACCAGCGCGGCGCTCGACTATCTGTCGCGCCTGCATGACATGTTCGGCGACTGGTATCTGGCGCTCGCGGCCTACAACTGGGGCGAGGGCAATGTGCAGCGCGCCATCGCGCGCAACCAGGCGGCCGGTCTGCCGACCGACTATCAGAGCCTGCGCATGCCGAATGAGACACGTAACTACGTGCCCAAGCTGCAGGCGGTCAAGAACATCGTGATGAACCCGCAGCAATACGGGCTCACGTTGCCTTCGATTCCCAACCACCCGTATTTCGTCACGGTCACGACGTCGCACGATATCGACGTGGACGTCGCGGCCAAGCTCGCGAACATGACGCCCGACGAGTTCCGCTCGCTCAACCCGTCGTTCAAGAAGCCGGTCATTCTCGGCGCGACCGACCCGCAGATCCTGCTGCCGTTCGACAACGCGAGTGCCTTCGAGCGCAACCTCAAGTCGTATTCGGGCCAGCTTTCCTCGTGGACCGTCTACACAACCGACTCGCGCACGACGCCGTCGGCGATCGCGCAGAAGATCGGCGTGGATGCGGACACGCTCATGTCGGTCAACAAGATCCCGGCGGGCATGCGCCTGAAGGCGGGCTCGACGCTCGTGGTGCCGCGCACCGACGACGGCGACGACGAGGACATCAGCGCCGACGTCGCCGAAAGCGCCGTGCTGGCCATGGAGCCGGACGTGCCCGACACGCGCAAGATGCTGATTCGCGTGCGTCGCAAGCAGTCGATGGATGCGGTCGCGGGGCGCTATGGCGTCTCGGTCGGCCAGCTCAAGGCCTGGAACAAGACGCGCCGCGACCTCGTGACGCCTGGCCAGGTGCTCGTGCTGCACGTGCCGGTCGGCAAGGCGATGCCGAGCGAGCCGGGGCCGGAGCGTCTGGCAGCCAATGTGTCCGGTGGCGGCGTGGAGCGCATCGGCACCCGGGTTGCAGACACGGGTTCCAAGTCGCGCTACGATAAGAAACACGGTCGCGCGCGCACCGAGGTCGTCAAGGTTTCCGAGCCAGTCAAGGAAAAGGCTTCCGGCGCAGCGCCCAGCAAGGCGTCGAAGGGTGCGGCAAGCCGCCCGAAGGCCGAAACCCACACGCAGAAGCACAAACCCAAATAGCGGCTGGCGTAGGGTGCTCAATCGTGCGCTGCGGGGGCAGTGCACGATGTTTCGCTCCGATCACTTTTGCCACTTGGTTTCTCGCGCCGTCACCCCGCCAGGTGGCGGCGTTTTCATTGGCGGGCAGTAAATTGGGGCGCCCGGCATAGGGGCGCCCGACTTAGGGGCGAACGTCGCGCCGGCACGCCTAGATGGCGGTTGCCGCGCTTGCCGGGCGCGGTTCGGCGCCTATAGTGGAAAGGGCGCCGCCGCGGCCTGCATCGGCGCGCCGCCCGCTGGGCGTCATCCCGAAATTTGAAAGAAAGGGCGTTTTCGCGCTATAATTTCAAGGTTTGAGCTTATCAACCCGCACCCTAGCGCCTACCTCCTTCCCCCCGTTCATCCGCCGCCCGCGCTTTCTGTTTCTACTGGCTGGCTGCCGCCCGATCGAGCGTCACAAACGCACCTTCGCGGCCCGGCGCCCGACACCCGGTCAAACACGGAAGGTCGCGTAACGAGCAGACTGCAGAGCGAGCCGCGCGCGCGTCCTTGTCGCCCCCGATCAGGACGCCGACGCCGCAGCCGCTCCCAGGTCCAAGATCGCAACGTCGGATAACAGGTCGGCACAGGGTGCTCCCCCAAGGAGTCTCCCGTGTTGCCGTCATTCTCTCCCGCTCTGCTCGCGCTCGCCGACGGCACGGTCTTTCGTGGTTACTCGATTGGCGCGCCGGGTCATACGATCGGTGAAGTCGTGTTCAACACGGCCATCACCGGTTATCAGGAAATCCTGACAGACCCGAGCTACGCTCGCCAGATCGTTACCCTGACGTATCCGCATATCGGCAATGTCGGCGTCAACGCCGAAGACGTCGAAGCCACGAAAGTCCATGCCGCCGGTCTGATCATCCGCGACCTGCCGACGCTCGCCTCGAACTTCCGCATGGAGCGCACGCTCGGCGATTATCTGAAGGACGAAGGCGTGGTGGCGATCGCCGGCCTCGACACGCGCAAGCTCACGCGTATCCTGCGCGAGAAGGGCGCGCAGAACGGCGCGATTCTCGCGGGCTCGGACGACGAGGCCAAGGCCATCGAACTCGCGCGCTCGTTCCCGGGCCTCGCGGGCATGGACCTCGCGAAGGTCGTCTCGACCGACAAGCCCTACGAGTGGACGACCACCGAGTGGCGTCTGGGCGAAGGCTACGGTACGCAATCGGCGCCGAAGTACAAGGTCGTGGCGTTCGACTTCGGCGTGAAGCAGAACATCCTGCGCATGCTGGCCGAGCGCGGCTGCCATGTCACGGTGCTGCCGGCTCAGGCCAAGGCCGAAGATGCGCTCGCGCTGAACCCGGACGGCGTGTTCCTCTCGAACGGCCCCGGCGATCCGGAGCCGTGCGACTACGCAATCAAGGCTACGCAGGAATTCATTGCGCGCGGCATTCCGACCTTCGGCATCTGCCTGGGCCACCAGATCATGGGCCTGGCCGTTGGCGCGAAGACGCTGAAGATGAAGACGGGCCACCATGGCGCGAACCATCCGGTGAAGGATCTCGGCGACGGCCGCGTGGTCATCACGTCGCAGAACCACGGTTTCGCAGTGGACGCCGACACGCTGCCCGCGAACACGCGCGTCACGCACGTTTCGCTGTTCGACGGCACGCTGCAAGGCTTCGAACTCACCGACAAGCCCGCGTTCTGCTTCCAGGGCCACCCGGAAGCATCGCCGGGTCCGCAGGACATCGGCTATCTGTTCGACCGTTTCACCGCGTTGATGGACAGCGCGAATGCCGGCAAGTAAGGCATAGCCGGCGCAAGAGCAGAGCAGGGCACGCAGCGAGCCGGGTTCCGGCCCACGCGCGCGCCCGACGGCGAGCGGCAAGGCGTGATTCGGTAGACGAAGCACGTGCCTCGCGCCGGGAGTCAAGACACAGGAATATTTAGCGAGAGCGTTATGCCCAAGCGGACAGACATCAAGAGCATTCTCATCATCGGCGCGGGGCCGATCATCATCGGCCAGGCCTGCGAGTTCGACTACTCGGGTGCGCAGGCGTGCAAGGCGCTGCGTGAGGAAGGCTACAAGGTCATTCTCGTCAACAGCAATCCGGCGACGATCATGACCGACCCGAACACGGCCGACGTCACCTACATCGAGCCGATCACGTGGGAAGTGGTGGAGCGCATCATCGAGAAGGAGCGCCCCGACGCGATCCTGCCGACGATGGGCGGCCAGACCGCGCTGAACTGCGCGCTCGACTTGCACCACCACGGCGTGCTCAAGAAGTACAACGTCGAACTGATCGGCGCGTCGCCCGAAGCGATCGACAAGGCCGAAGACCGCCAGAAGTTCAAGGACGCGATGACGAAGATCGGCCTGGGCTCGGCGAAGTCGGGCGTCGCCCACTCGATGGAAGAGGCGCTCAAGGTGCAAGGCGAGATTTCCGAAGCCACCGGCACCGGCGGCTATCCGGTCGTGATCCGTCCGTCCTTCACGCTCGGCGGCTCGGGCGGCGGCATCGCCTACAACCGCGAAGAGTTCGAAGAGATCTGCAAGCGCGGTCTCGACCTCTCGCCTACGCGCGAGCTCTTGATCGAAGAGTCGCTGCTCGGCTGGAAGGAATACGAGATGGAAGTGGTCCGCGACAAGGCGGATAACTGCATCATCGTCTGCTCGATCGAAAACCTCGACCCGATGGGTATCCACACGGGCGACTCGATCACGGTTGCGCCGGCACAGACGCTGACCGACAAGGAATACCAGATCCTGCGCGACGCCTCGCTGGCCGTGCTGCGCGAGATCGGCGTGGATACGGGCGGCTCGAACGTCCAGTTCTCGATCGACCCGAAGACGGGCCGCATGATCGTGATCGAAATGAACCCGCGCGTGTCGCGTTCGTCGGCGCTCGCCTCGAAGGCCACGGGCTTCCCGATCGCCAAGGTGGCGGCGAAGCTGGCCGTGGGCTACACGCTCGACGAGCTGAAGAACGAAATCACGGGCGGCGCGACGCCGGCCTCGTTCGAGCCGACGATCGACTACGTCGTGACGAAGATTCCGCGTTTCGCGTTCGAGAAGTTCCGCGAAGCCGATCCGCGCCTCACGACGCAGATGAAGTCGGTGGGCGAAGTGATGGCTATCGGCCGCACCTTTCAGGAGTCGTTCCAGAAGGCGCTGCGCGGTCTCGAAGTCGGCGTCGACGGTCTGGACGAAAAGACCACGAGCCGCGACGAGATCATCCGCGAGATCGGCGAAGCCGGCCCGGACCGCATCTGGTTTGTGGGCGACGCGTTCCGCGTGGGCATGACGCGCGAAGAGATCTTCGAAGAAACCGCGATCGACCCGTGGTTCCTCGCGCAGATCGAAGAGATCATCAAGAAGGAAGCGGCCGTCCGCGGCCGCACGCTCGAGAGCCTTTCGAAGGACGAACTGCGTTACCTCAAGCAGAGCGGTTTCTCGGATCGCCGTCTGGCTAAGCTGCTCGGCGCGAACGCCGCCGACGTGCGCAAGCGCCGTATCGAGCTGAACGTGCGCCCGGTCTACAAACGCGTGGACACCTGCGCGGCCGAGTTCGCGACGAAGACCGCCTACATGTACTCGACCTATGAGGAAGAGTGCGAGGCGAATCCGACGAACAACAAGAAGATCATGGTGCTGGGCGGCGGCCCGAACCGGATCGGCCAGGGTATCGAGTTCGACTACTGCTGCGTGCATGCCGCGCTCGCCATGCGCGAAGACGGCTACGAAACGATCATGGTCAACTGCAACCCTGAGACCGTTTCGACCGACTACGACACGTCCGACCGTCTGTACTTCGAGTCGCTCACGCTCGAAGACGTGCTCGAAATCGTCGACCTGGAAAAGCCGGTTGGCGTGATCGTGCAGTACGGCGGCCAGACACCGCTGAAGCTCGCGCTCGACCTTGAAGCGAACGGCGTGCCCATCGTCGGCACCTCGCCCGACATGATCGACGCGGCCGAAGACCGCGAGCGCTTCCAGAAGCTGCTGCAGGACCTGGGCCTGCGCCAGCCGCCGAATCGCACTGCGCGTGCGGAAGACGAAGCGCTCAAGCTCGCTGACGAAATCGGCTATCCGCTCGTCGTGCGCCCGTCGTACGTGCTGGGCGGCCGCGCCATGGAAATCGTCCACGAGCCGCGCGACCTCGAGCGCTACATGCGCGAGGCCGTGAAGGTGTCGAACGATTCGCCGGTGCTGCTCGACCGCTTCCTGAACGACGCGATCGAATGCGACGTGGACTGCATCTCCGACGGCGATGACGTGTTCATCGGCGGCGTGATGGAGCACATCGAGCAGGCAGGCGTGCACTCGGGCGACTCGGCTTGCTCGCTGCCGCCGTACTCGCTGTCGAAGGAAACGGTCGACGAACTCAAGCGCCAAACCGCCGCGATGGCCAAGGCGCTGAACGTGATCGGCCTGATGAACGTGCAGTTCGCGATCCAGCAAGTGCCGCAGGATGACGGTTCGAAGAAGGACATCATCTACGTGCTGGAAGTGAACCCGCGCGCTTCGCGTACCGTGCCGTACGTTTCGAAGGCGACCAGCTTGCCGCTCGCGAAGATCGCGGCGCGTGCGATGGTCGGCCAGAAGCTGGTCCAGCAGGGCGTGACGAAGGAAGTCGTGCCGCCGTACTTCAGCGTGAAGGAAGCGGTGTTCCCGTTCATCAAGTTCCCGGCTGTCGACCCGGTGCTCGGACCCGAAATGCGTTCGACCGGCGAAGTGATGGGCGTGGGCAAGACCTTTGGCGAAGCGCTCTTCAAGTCGCAGCTCGCGGCCGGTTCGCGCCTGCCGGAGTCGGGCACCGTTTTCATCACCGTGATGGACGCGGACAAGCCCAAGGCCGTCGAAGTCGCGCGCATGCTGCACGAGCTCGGCTATCCGCTCGTCGCGACGCGCGGCACGGCTGCGGCGATCGAGGCGGCCGGCGTGCCGGTGAAGGTCGTGAACAAGGTGAAGGACGGTCGTCCGCACGTGGTCGACATGATCAAGAACGGCGAGATTGCGCTCGTTTTCACGACGGTCGACGAAACCCGCGCGGCGATCGCCGATTCGCGCTCGATCCGCATGAGCGCGCAGGCGAACAAGGTCACGTACTACACCACGATGTCGGGCGCACGCGCCGCCGTCGAGGGCTTGCGCTACCTGAAGAACCTGGAAGTCTATGATTTACAAGGCCTCCACGCTCGCCTAAACTAAGGCTTCGATTGTCTGTCCAATACTGAACAAGGCAGGCAAACAGGCTGAATACAAAGCTGAATGTGCCGCGGTTAAGCGGCGTCCCAACAGGGTTTTCAGGCTGCGCCAGTGGGCGCCGCCGCCCTCTCGGGATGCACTTAACCGCGGTGATTTTTTTTATGGCCGCAACGAATTTATTCGTGCGGCATCAATACGGCCCCAAGCGGCTGAATGAGTTGTTTATGAGCACGATTCCCTTGACCAAGCGCGGTGCAGACCAACTCCGCGAGGAACTGCAACGCCTGAAGTCCGTCGAGCGACCGGCGGTCATCAATTCGATCGCCGAAGCGCGCGCGCAAGGCGATCTGTCGGAAAATGCGGAATACGACGCAGCGAAGGAAAAGCAGGGCTTCATCGAAGGCCGCATCGCTGATATCGAATCGAAGCTGGCTGCGGCACAGATCATCGACCCGGCATTGCTTGAAGCCGATGGCCGCGTGGTGTTCGGCTCGACCATCGACCTCGAAGACCTCGACTCGGGCAAGTCGGTCACGTACCAGATCGTCGGCGACGACGAAGCCGACCTCGAGCACGGCCTGATTTCCGTGAGCTCGCCCATCGCGCGCGCGCTGATCGGCAAGACCGAGGGCGATGTGGCCGAAGTGCAGGCGCCGAGCGGCGTGCGCGAGTACGAGATCATCGAGGTGCGCTACGTCTGACGCGTGGCGTGCCCATTGACGTACTTAGTGACCTGCTCAGTGACGTGAATACATCCCAGAATTTGCTCAGCCCGGCCCCGCCGCTCGTGGCGCACCGCGTGTTCGCGCTGCTCGCCATGCTGTGGGTGGGCAGCCAGTTGACGATCGGCTATGCGGTCGCGCCTGTCCTGTTCGCCTCGCTGGACCGCATGGTGGCCGGTTCGCTCGCCGCGCAGCTGTTCCGCATCGAAGGCATGCTCGGGCTCGTGAGCGGCGTGCTGCTGCTCGGGCTCGCGAACGTGCTGATCCGCCGCGGCGAGACGGGGTATCGGCGCCTGCGCTGGCTGCTGATCGGCATGCTGTTGTGTGTGCTGATCGGCTATTACGCGCTGCAGCCGTTCATGAACGCGATGCGCATGAATGCCATGCAGGCGGGCGTCGACATTGCCCATTCGGTTTGGGCGAGCCGTTTTGGCATGCTGCACGGCGTGTCGAGCGTGTTCTATCTGGTCGAAAGCCTGTTGGGCGCCTGGCTCGTCTGGCTGTTGCCGTCGGCGCGGGGTGCGCGCGCGCAGCGCTGAAGCGCTGCCCGGGTAGCGCACCTGTTCCCGGGTAGCGCACCTGTTCAAGCCGTCGCCGTTAACTTTTCCGTCAGGCTGGAAGCGAAAAAAAAGCGCGGCAAACTGGCCGCGCTTTCCTTACTTCGAGCCTTGATGGACTCGCTTCGAGCTGGTCTGGCGTTTCTTGGCGCGCTTGATGTTGCCGCCTTGCGTGACGCGCTCGTTGCCCTTGACGGTGACCTTCTGCGACTTGGGCTTGCGCATCGGGTTGTCGGACGCCTTGACGACCTTGACGACGCGCGGCGCCGCACCGCGCTTGCCCGCTTCGCGCGCGCTCGGCACGTCGCCGGCGGGGCGCGTCACGGTGCCGCGTGCGCCGGCGCGGGCACGGGTGGTCGTCGGCTTGGCTTCCTCGGGCTTGTAGATCACGAGCAGCTTGCCGATGTGCTGGATGGGCGCCGCGTTCAGGCGGTCGCAGATCTCTTCGTAGATCGCGAGGCGCTCTTCGCGCTCGTCGCCGAACACGCGCACCTTGATGAGCTGGTGCGCGTCGAGGTGAACCTGGATTTCCTTGAGGACGGCGTCGGTCAATCCCTCGGCGCCGATGAGCACGACCGGTTTGAGCGCGTGAGCCGCAGAGCGCAGTTCGGAGCGCTGTTCGGCAGTAAGTGTGAGGGCGGGCATGGGATGTGGCAGACTCGACTAAAATGACGGCGCCCGCCAGTCAGCGTGGAATGCCGGCATGACAGGCCTCACAACGAGGGGCCGCCAGGCGGGAAGCGCGTCGAAACAATGGAAAAACCGTGGAGAACGGCGTGGCGCGGGCTGATGCCGGCGAGCGAGGCGGTGAGAACCGCGCGCCTTGAGCCGGACGGGCCGCGACGGCCGCACGAATTAAACGCGTATTATCCGCTAAAAGCGCGACATCACGCAGCAAGAGTTCATCTTTAATGGCAAAAAACCGCTTCAATCAGTCGTGGCTGCACGACCATATAAACGATCCGTACGTGAAGATGGCGCAACGGGAGGGTTACCGTGCCCGCGCCGCGTACAAGCTGAAGGAAATCGACGAGCAGGACAAGCTGATCCGCCCGGGCATGGTGATCGTCGATCTCGGCGCCGCGCCCGGCAGCTGGAGCCAGTACGCGCGCAACAAGCTCGCACAGAGCACGAAGCGCGATGACCAGCGCCAGGGCGGGATCGACGGCACGATCATTGCACTGGACCTCCTGCCGATGGAGCCCATCGCCGACGTGCAGTTCCTGCAGGGCGACTTCCGCGAGGACGATGTGCTCGCGCAACTGGAAGAAGCTGTGGGTGGCCGGCCAGTAGACCTTGTAATTTCGGACATGGCGCCCAATCTGTCAGGGGTGGCGTCGGCCGATGCCGCGCGTATCGAACACGTCTGCGATCTCGCGCTCGAGTTTTCGCAGAATCATCTGAAACCCGATGGTGCCCTTTTAGTAAAATGCTTTCACGGCAGTGGTTACAGCCAGATCGTCGAGAAATTCAAGCATCAGTTCAAGGTCGTGGCCGCGCGCAAGCCGAAGGCTTCGCGTGATAAATCGTCCGAAACGTTTATATTGGGTAAACATCTGAAGCGACCCGGCTGATCCCCGAGGCCAGACAGGCTCGGGTATCGCAAAGAATCGGCTCCAGCGTGGCGAGCGCGTTGCCAGGACTGTAAAGATCGTCCCGAATCGGCTTCGGGAGGCAGTCCGGACAAGGCGCTCAGGCTATTTCCGCCTTAGCGAAACGTTATGGCGAGGCCCTGCGTACTGGATTAGAATGCTTTGATGGTGTCGCAAGGCAAATGTAGGCGCACGTCTATGAGTGAAGGAGTGGTGCTTTGAACAACAACATGTTTTCCAAGGCAGCGGTGTGGCTGGTTATCGCACTGGTGCTGTTTACGGTGTTCAAGCAGTTCGACAAGCCCCGTGTCCAGGAAGGCGTTTCGTACTCGCAGTTCATGGACGACGCGAAGGCCGGCAAGGTCAAGAGCGTCGTGGTGCAGGGGCGGAACCTCACGGTCACTCCGGCCGACGGCCAGAAGTATCAGATCGTCTCTCCGGGAGACATCTGGATGGTCGGCGACCTGATGAAATACGGCGTGCAGGTGAGCGGCAAGGCTGACGAAGAGCCCAATGCGCTCGTTTCGGCGCTGTATTACCTTGGACCGACGATCCTGATCATCGTGTTCTGGTTCTACATGATGAGACAGATGCAGGGGGGCGGCAAAGGCGGGGCGTTCTCGTTCGGCAAATCGCGCGCCCGTCTGATCGATGAGAACAACAACGCGGTCAACTTCTCCGACGTCGCGGGCTGCGACGAAGCCAAGGAAGAAGTGTCCGAGCTCGTCGACTTCCTGCGCGATCCGCAGAAATTCCAGAAGCTGGGCGGGCGCATCCCGCGCGGCGTGCTGCTGGTAGGCCCTCCGGGTACCGGTAAGACGCTGCTCGCGCGTGCCATCGCCGGCGAAGCGAAGGTGCCGTTCTTCAGCATCTCGGGTTCGGACTTCGTGGAAATGTTCGTCGGCGTGGGCGCGGCCCGCGTGCGCGACATGTTCGAGCAGGCCAAGAAGCATGCGCCGTGTATCGTGTTCATCGACGAAATCGACGCGGTCGGTCGTCATCGCGGCGCCGGCATGGGCGGCGGTAACGACGAGCGCGAACAGACGCTGAACCAGATGCTCGTGGAGATGGACGGCTTCGAAGCGAACTCGGGTGTCATCGTGATCGCGGCAACCAACCGTTCGGACGTGCTCGACAAGGCGCTGCTGCGTCCGGGCCGCTTCGACCGCCAGGTCTACGTGGGTCTGCCGGACATCCGTGGCCGCGAGCAGATCATGAAGGTGCACCTGCGCAAGGTGCCGATCGCCAACGATGTCGACGCAGCGGTCATCGCGCGCGGCACGCCGGGCTTCTCGGGCGCCGATCTCGCGAACCTCGTGAACGAGGCGGCCCTGTTCGCGGCGCGCCGCGGCAAGCGCATCGTCGAGATGCAGGACTTCGAGGACGCGAAGGACAAGATCTTCATGGGTCCGGAGCGCAAGTCGGCGGTCATTCGCGAAGAAGCGAAGCGTGCGACGGCTTACCACGAGTCGGGCCACGCGGTCGTCGCGAAGCTGCTGCCGAAGGCCGATCCGGTGCACAAGGTCACGATCATTCCGCGCGGCCGTGCGCTGGGCGTGACGTGGCAGTTGCCGGAGCACGACAACGAAACGTACTCGAAGGACTATCTGCTCGATCGTCTGGCGATTCTGTTCGGCGGCCGTGTGGCGGAAGAGCTGTTCATGAACCTGATCAGCACGGGCGCCTCGGACGACTTCAACAAGGCAACGCAGACGGCTCGCGCAATGGTCACGCGCTTCGGCATGACCGATGCACTGGGACCGATGGTCTACGCCGACGACGACAACGACGGCGGCGCATTCGGCAAGGGCTTCACGCGCGCGATTTCGGAAGCGACGCAGCAGAAGGTCGACGCGGAAATCCGCCGCGTGCTCGACGAGCAGTACAGTCTCGCGAAGCGTTTGCTCGACGAGAACCGCGACAAGGTCGAAGCCATGACCGCCGCGCTGATGGAGTGGGAAACGATCGACGCCGATCAGATCAACGACATCATGGCCGGCCGTCCGCCGCGCTCGCCAAAGAGCTCCCCGTCGGCGGGCGATGCGCCTTCGTCGGGTGGCAGCACGGGTACTGAGGTCAAACCCGGCAGCGCCACCGCACCGGCCTGACCGGCCACAGTGCGCCAGATCGAGTAAAGTTGCGGGCCGGTGTGATGTTCACATCGGCCCGTTTTGCATTTCTCGACGCACCTCGCGTTTGGGCCGCTTCGGCGGCCACATTGAGTTACATATCTGACGTTTCTTGACGTGCCCAATCTGACTTCGCAGGGTAATCTGCCCAATGCGCTAGCCCACGCGGTTGCGCCCGAACCGCTCGTGTGCGGCCGTTTCACTCTGACTTTCGAGCGTCCTCTCGTGATGGGGATACTCAACGCCACGCCGGATTCGTTTTCCGATGGCGGCCGCTATCTCGCCTTCGACGATGCGCTGCGCCGCGCCGAGCACATGCTGCTCGACGGCGTGGACATCATCGATATTGGGGGCGAGTCGACGCGGCCGGGGGCGCCCCCCGTTGCGCTAGACGAAGAGCTCGAGCGGGTGATTCCGCTCGTCGAGCGGCTCAAGGGCGCGAACGTGCCGCTTTCGGTCGATACCTACAAGCCGGAAGTGATGCGCCACGCGCTCGCAGCCGGCGCCGATCTGATCAACGATGTCTGGGGCTTTCGCATGCCGGGCGCGATAGATGCGGTGCGAGAGAGCCAGTGCGGGTTGTGTGTGATGCACATGCTCGGCGAGCCGCAGACCATGCAGGTGGGCGAGCCCGATTACGCGGATGTCGTGCGCGAGGTGCGCGAGTTTCTGCAAGCGCGCTGTGCCGAACTCGAAGCTGCAGGCGTGGCGAAGGCGCGCATTAGCGTCGATCCGGGCTTTGGCTTCGGCAAGACGGTGGTCGAGCACAACTACGCGTTGCTCGCGCATCTGCGCGAGACGGCGCCGCAGGTGACGGCCGGCGTCGCGCCCTATCCGATCCTGGCGGGCATGTCGCGCAAGTCTATGCTCGGCGCGCTCGTGAACCGGCCCGCCCCCGAACGCGTGGCGGCCAGCGTGGCCGCGGCGGTGTGCGCGGCGCAGCAGGGCGCGGCCATCATTCGCGTGCACGACGTCGCGCCGACAGTCGATGCGCTCAAGGTTTGGGGCGCCATGCGCGACGCCGCGCGTCGGTAAGGGAACAGCGCGCAAAGAGAACAGGGCGCGAGCACGCGCCGCAAAACAGAACCAATGAGAGGTTTGAATTATGGGTCGTCGCTATTTTGGAACCGATGGGGTTCGCGGCAAGGTTGGCGAAGCGCCGATCACGCCGGATTTCGTGCTGCGTCTCGGCTACGCGGCGGGCAAGGTGCTGGCAGGCGCTGCGACGTCCTCGGGTCCGCGCCCGTCCGTGCTGATCGGCAAGGACACGCGCATTTCCGGCTACATGCTCGAAGCGGCGCTCGAGGCGGGGCTTTCCGCCGCCGGCATCGACGTGATGCTTGCGGGCCCGATGCCCACGCCCGGCATTGCTTATCTCACGCGCGCGCTGCGCCTCTCCGCGGGCGTCGTGATCAGCGCCTCGCACAATCCGTACTACGACAACGGCATCAAGTTCTTCTCCGCCGACGGCAACAAGCTGCCCGACGAGGTCGAAACCCAGATCGAGGAGCAACTCGACCAGCCGCTCGACTGCGCACCGTCCGAGCGCCTCGGCCGCGCACGCCGTCTGGATGACGCGCGCGGACGCTACATCGAGTTCTGCAAGAGCACCTTTCCGCAGGCGTTCACGCTGCGCGGGCTCAAGCTCGTCGTCGACTGCGCGAACGGCGCGGCCTACGACATCGCGCCGCATGTGTTCCACGAGCTGGGCGCCGATGTCGTGCCCATCGGCGTCTCGCCGAACGGCTTCAACATCAACGACGGCGTGGGCGCCACCGCGCCCGACGCGCTCGTGCGCGCGGTGCGCGCGAATCACGCTGACCTCGGCATCGCGCTCGACGGCGACGCGGACCGCCTGCAGATCGTGGATGCGCAGGGCCGCCTCTACAACGGCGACGAGCTGCTCTACGTGCTCGTGAAAGACCGCATGGCGACCGACGGCAAAGTGGATGGCGCGGTCGGCACGCTGATGACGAACCTCTCGGTCGAGCAGGCGCTGGATCGCATCGGCGTGCCGTTCGTGCGCGCCAATGTGGGCGACCGCTACGTGCTCGAGCAGCTGCGCGAGCGCGGCTGGTTGATCGGCGCGGAGGGGTCGGGGCATATTCTGTCGCTCGATCGCCATACGACCGGCGACGGCATCGTCTCGGCCTTGCTCGTGCTCGCCGCGATGAAGCGCAGTGGCCAGACCCTCGCACAACTGCTCGATGGCGTGACGCTGTTCCCGCAGAAGCTCATCAACGTGCGTATCGCGCAGGGCGCCGACTGGAAGAGCGATGCCGCGATCCAGAAGGCGATCGCAGACGCCGAGGCCGAGCTCAAGGGCCGGGGCCGCGTGCTGATTCGCGCCTCGGGCACGGAGCCGGTGCTGCGCGTGATGGTCGAGGCACGCGACGAGCGCGACACGCTCCAGTACGCCGAATCGATCGCCGAGACGGTCAAGCGCTCGATCGCCTGACGCGGGCGTTCCGGCCCGCGCCAGAACCGGTGCGGCAGGCGAGTCCTGCCGCCACCCCCTCCCAGACGAACGCGGCGCTTGGCAGGCGCCAGGGCGCCGCGTTCCGTATCGCCAGTCTCGAGCCAGAACACATCTGGGCGTTCCCCTTTTTCTGTTGAAGCAAACGTTTCACTTTTGCTTCAGAGGCCGCTCGCGCATTCAGCGGGCATCCTGCGCTTTCGACCCTCTAACGCCACGCAATGCCCGGCGTGCGCTTTGCCGCGCTCGAGAGCCCCAACTGGCGGGGCGTGCGCGCCTTCCGAACACTCGTACCCTTCACGATCCTTTCGCCTTTCAGGCGGTAATCATATTGTCACGATTGCTTCACGAATCGTCACGGTACTGTCACAGAGAGCCCCTATTCTTCGCGGTGTCGTTCATCCGCTCACACACCTGGAGGCCACATGAAATTGATGCAAACCGCGCTCGCTGGCGTTGCTGGCGCGCTTTTCGCGATCGCAGCGCAAGCTGCTGATATCACCGGCGCGGGCAGCACCTTCGCAGCACCGATCTACACGAAATGGGCAGATGCCTATCAGAAGTCGGGCGGCGGCAAGGTCAACTACCAAGGCATCGGCTCGTCGGGCGGCATCAAGCAGATTCAGGCGAAAACGGTCGACTTCGCGGGCTCGGACGCCCCGCTGAAGGACGACCAACTGGCCAAGGACGGCCTGTTCCAGTTCCCGACGGTGGTCGGCGGCGTCGTGCCGGCGATCAACGTGCCCGGCGTCAAGGCCGGCGAACTCACGCTGTCGGGCCCGGTGCTCGGCGACATCTACCTCGGCAAGATCAAGAAGTGGAACGATCCGGCCATCGTCGCGCTGAACCCGAAGGTCAAGCTGCCTGATCTGGACATCGCCGTGGTTCGCCGCGCCGACGGTTCGGGCACCAGCTTCATCTGGACGAACTACCTCTCGAAGGTCAACCCCGACTGGAAGAGCAAGGTCGGCGAAGGCACGACCGTGGCCTGGCCGACGGGCACGGGCGGCAAGGGCAACGACGGCGTCGCGGCCTTCGTGCAGCGTCTGCCGGGCGCGATCGGCTACGTCGAGTGGGCCTACGCGAAGCAAAATCACATGGTCTACACTGCCATGAAGAACGAGTCGGGCGCGGTCGTTCAGCCGGCCACCGAAACGTTCAAGGCCGCAGCGGCTGGCGCGGACTGGAAGAAGTCGTTCTACCAGATCCTGACGAACGAGCCGGGCAAGGACGCATGGCCGGTCGTCGGCGCGACCTTCGTGCTGCTGCACACGGCGCAGGACAAGCCGGAGCAGGGCAAGGAAACGCTCAAGTTCTTCCAGTGGGCCTTCAAGAACGGTTCGGGCGCGGCTAACGATCTCGACTACATCTCGCTGCCGGATTCGGTCGTGGGCGAAATCGAGTCGCAGTGGAAAGCCAAGGTGAAGGACGCCAGCGGCAAGCCGGTTGCCGAGTAAGGCGGACTAGCCGGGTTGCATGACCGGGGCAATGCGAGGGCCGCCGCGCACACCGCGCGCGGCCCGTTCTGCTTCCCGGCTGGTGGTGCAACCCGGTCCTCGCAGTCACGCGGTAGGCAGTACCGCACGTAACACACCCGCTACGATTTGCCGTTCGAAGTCCCGCCGCAAGGCCGGAGGCCGGGCGGCCGGCGGTTTCGGAACCGCATCAATGTCGCGAGCCTGATGCTCGCGGCCACTGGATACAGCTCATCATGTCCGACGTCCCACTCGTCTCGAACCCGCCTGGCAGCGCCGCGCAGCAGCAAGCGCCCAGCCCGGCAGGGGACATCATTTTCGGCGGCCTCGCACGCGGTGCCGCCATCGTCACGTTGTTGCTGCTTGGCGGCATCATCGTGTCGCTGATCGTCGCTTCGATGCCGACGATCCAGAAGTTCGGCCTCTCATTCCTCTGGACTGCCGACTGGGATCCACCCAGCGAGCAGTTCGGCGCGCTCGTGCCCATCTACGGCACGATCGCCACCTCGCTCATCGCGCTCATCATCGCCGTGCCCGTGAGCTTCGGCATCGCGCTGTTTCTGACCGAGCTTTCGCCCGCCTGGCTGCGCCGCCCGCTCGGCATCGCCATCGAGTTGCTCGCGGCGATCCCGTCGATCGTCTACGGCATGTGGGGCCTGCTCGTGTTCGCACCGATCTTCGCGCAGTACTTCGAGAAGCCGATCGGCCAGTTGCTGGGCGGCATGCCGATCATCGGCGCGCTGTTCCAGGGCGCGCCCATCGGCATCGGCATGCTGTGCGCGGGCGTCATTCTCGCGATCATGATCATTCCGTACATCGCCTCGGTGATGCGCGACGTGTTCGAAGTCACGCCCGTGCTGCTCAAGGAGTCGGCCTACGGGATCGGCTGCACGACGTGGGAAGTGATGTGGAAGATCGTGCTGCCGTTCACCAAGACCGGTGTGATCGGCGGCGTGATGCTGGGTCTGGGCCGCGCGCTCGGCGAGACCATGGCCGTCACGTTCGTGATCGGCAATACGAACCTGCTCGATAACGTGTCGCTGTTCTCGCCCGGCAATAGCATTACCTCGGCGCTCGCCAACGAGTTCGCCGAAGCGGGCCCCGGTTTGCACACGGCCGCGCTGATGGAGCTCGGCCTCATTCTGTTCGTGATCACGTTTATCGTGCTCGCGATCTCGAAGCTGCTTCTGCTGCGTCTTGAAAAGTCGGAGGGCGCACGATGAGCGAACCGACGATGAAGATTCCGGGCGCGGCCTACGGCCCCGAACTGGAGCGCATGCGCGCGAAGTTGCAGAGCCGCCGCAAAGTGGTCAACGCCATTGCGCTGACGTGCTCGCTCGCCGCGATGGCCTTCGGCATCATCTGGCTCGTGTGGATTCTCTACACGACGCTCTCGCTCGGCATTGGCGGCCTTTCGGTGCAGCTGTTCACGCAGTCGACGCCGCCGCCGAACACCGATGGCGGCGGTCTCGCCAACGCGATCGTCGGCAGCCTGATGCTGGTGGGCATCGCGACCTTCGTGGGCACGCCGATCGGCATTCTCGCGGGCGTCTATCTCGCCGAGTACGGCCAGAAGAGCTGGCTCGCGGGCGTGACGCGCTTTATCAACGACATTCTGCTGTCGGCGCCGTCGATCGTCGTGGGCCTGTTCGTCTACGCGCTCGTGGTCGCAAAAATGGGCCACTTCAGCGGCTGGGCCGGCGCGATTTCGCTCGCACTGCTGCAGATCCCGATCGTGATCCGCACGACCGAGAACATGCTCAAGCTCGTGCCGAACAACCTGCGCGAAGCGGCTTTCGCGCTTGGCACGCCGAAGTGGAAGATGGTGCTCTCGATCACGCTCAAGGCGTCGATCGCGGGCATCGTGACGGGCGTGCTGCTCGCGATCGCGCGTATCGCCGGCGAGACCGCGCCGCTGCTCTTTACCGCGCTGTCCAACCAGTTCTTCAGCGCGGACATGAATCAGCCGATGGCGAACCTGCCGGTCACGATCTACAAGTTTGCGATGAGCCCGTTTGCACAGTGGCAGTCGCTTGCCTGGGCCGGCGTTTTCCTGATCACGCTGGGCGTGCTGGGTCTGAATATCCTCGCGCGCAGCATCTTTTCGAAAAAGTAAGGGCGGAGTCATCCGATGAATATGGCAGAGAGTCACTTGAACACTACGGCCCCGTCGGGCTTCGACCCCGCCCAGGGCAACCGCAGCCCCTTGTCGGGCCCGCCGAAGATCGAAGTGAAGGACCTGAACTTCTTCTACGGCAAGTATCACGCGCTCAAGAACATCAACTTGCAGATTCCCGAAGGCAAGGTGACGGCGTTCATCGGCCCGTCTGGCTGCGGCAAGTCCACGCTCTTGCGCACGTTCAACAAGATGTACGCGCTCTATCCGGAGCAGCGCGCCGAAGGCGAAATCCTGATGGACGGCGAGAACCTGCTCACGACGCGGCGCGACATCTCGCTGTTGCGCGCGCGCATCGGCATGGTGTTCCAGAAGCCGACCCCGTTCCCGATGTCGATCTACGACAACATCGCGTTCGGCGTGAAGATGTTCGAGAAGCTCTCGCGCCCCGAGATGGACGACCGCGTGGAGTGGGCCCTCACCAAGGCCGCGCTCTGGAACGAGGTGAAGGACAAGCTCGGCCAGAGCGGCTACGGACTTTCGGGCGGCCAGCAGCAGCGTCTGTGCATTGCGCGCGGCATTGCGATCCGGCCTGAAGTGCTGCTGCTCGACGAGCCGTGCTCGGCGCTCGACCCGATCTCGACGGGCCGCATCGAAGAGCTGATCGCGGAACTGAAGAGCGATTACACGGTGGTGATCGTGACCCATAACATGCAACAGGCCGCGCGCTGCTCGGACTACACTGCGTACATGTATCTTGGCGAGCTGATCGAATTCGGCGACACCGAGAAGATCTTCATCAAGCCGGTCCGCAAGGAAACGGAAGACTACATCACCGGCCGCTTCGGCTGATCCGTCGCGCCGAGAAGGGGAAAAACATGTCCGACAAGCATCTGTCCAGCCAGTTCGATGCCGACCTGAACCTGATTTCGTCGAAGGTGCTCGAGATGGGCGGCCTCGTGGAATCGCAGATCATCACGGCGATGCAGGCCTTGAACGAGTTCGATGGCGAAGCCGCCGAGCGCGTGATCATTGCCGAAGACCGCCTCAATACGATGGAAGTCGAGATCGACGAGGAGTGCAGCAACATCATCGCGCTGCGCCAGCCGGCCGCGCGCGACCTGCGCCTCGTGCTCGCGATCTCGAAGACCATCACGAACCTCGAGCGTGCGGGCGACGAGGCCGAGAAGATCGCCAAGCGCACCAAGCGCCTGATGGAAGACGGCGCCTCGCGCAGCGTGAATATCGCCGAGATCAAGGTCTCGGGCGAGATGGCCGTCTCGATCCTGCGCCGCGCGCTCGACGCGTTCGCGCGTCTCGACACGGTGGCCGCCGCGCAGATCGTGCGCGACGACAAGGCCATCGACGAGGAATTCCGCGCGTTCGTGCGCAAGCTCGTGAGCTACATGATGGAAGATCCGCGCACGATTTCCGTGGGCCTCGACTATCTGTTCATCGCCAAGGCGATCGAGCGCATCGGGGACCACGCGAAGAACATCGCCGAATTCATCATCTACATCGTGAAGGGCACCGACGTGCGCCACAAGTCGCGCGACGCGCTCGAACGCGAAGCGCTGAGCTAAAGCGCGATTCAGGCGCGCATGGATGAACATACTCAAGCGCGCGTTTAACCGTATTAACAGGTCTTAAGGTCAAGAGGTGCCGATGCCCAGCAGCATACTCGTCATCGAAGATGAGCCCGCAATTTCCGAGCTGATTTCCGTGAATCTGCAGCACGCGGGTCATTGCCCGATCCGTGCCTACAACGCCGAGCAGGCCCAGAACCTGATCAGCGACGTGCTGCCCGATCTCATCCTGCTCGACTGGATGCTGCCGGGCAAGTCGGGGGTGAATTTCGCGCGCGATCTGCGTAACAACGAGCGCACGAAGCACATCCCGATCATCATGCTGACCGCGCGCGGCGACGAGCAGGACAAGGTGCTCGGCCTCGAGATCGGCGCCGACGACTACGTGACGAAGCCGTTTTCGCCCAAGGAATTGATGGCGCGCATCAAGGCGGTCCTGCGCCGCCGCGCGCCGCAGCTCACGGAAGATGTGGTCGCCATCAACGGGCTGAAGCTCGATCCGGCTACGCACCGCGTCGCCGCCCATGCGGAAGGCTCGGAGATCAAGCTCGATCTCGGCCCGACCGAGTTCCGGCTGCTGCACTTCTTCATGACGCACCCCGAGCGCGTGCATAGCCGCACGCAGTTGCTCGATCAGGTGTGGGGCGATCACGTGTTCGTGGAAGAGCGCACCGTGGACGTGCATATCAAGCGTCTGCGCGCCGCGCTCAAGCCCGCGGGGTGCGATGCTATGATCGAAACGGTGCGCGGCAGCGGCTACCGTCTCGCGAAGAGTGCCTGAAGCCCGCTTGTTTGAAGCACGGCAGTAACACGCTGGCGCGGCGTTATATGCGGCGCCGGCGCTCCGAATCCGCAGCGCCCCGGTCCGGACCGTCATTCTCTTCGATCGCTGGAACATGAACATCATCTGGGCGCGCGCCCTCGTATCGATCGTACTGCTCGCGCTCGTCTGCGCGGGTATCGGTGCGCTCGTCGGCGTCAAAATCGCACTGGCCGTCGCTGTGGTAGCGCTGATCGGCCAGATGCTCTTCAGCACCTTCCACAAGCAGCGCCTCTGGCGCCTGCTCGACGCACCCGTCTACGGCGAAGTGCCGAGCGCTCCCGGCATCTGGGGGGAAATCTATTACCGCCTGCACAAGCTCGCCAAGCGCTGGCACGCCCAGGTGCGCCAGGTGGAGCAGCAGCACTCGCGCTTCATCCAGGCCATCCAGGCGTCGCCCAACGGCGTGGCCATGCTCGACGACCACGACCAGATCGAGTGGTGCAACGCGATCTCCGAGGTGCATTTCGGCCTCGACGCGAAGCGCGACCTGCGCCAGCACATCACCCATCTGGTGCGTCAGCCCGACTTCGTGCGCTACCTCAATTCGCACGACTACAAGGACATGCTGATCATGCGCGGCATGGGGGCGAAGCGCCAGAACGTGATCTCCGTGCAGGTGTTTCCGTACGGCGAGAGCCGCAAGCTCGTGCTCTCGCAGGACATCACGGAACTCGAGCGCACCGACGCCATGCGGCGCGACTTCGTCGCCAACGTTTCGCACGAGCTGAAGACGCCGCTCACCGTGCTCTCGGGCTTTCTCGAGACGATGCGCGAGCTGCCGCTCTCCGAGGACGAGCGCGAACGCTACTTCGATCTGATGGAGCAGCAGGCGGCGCGCATGCGCCATATCGTGACCGACCTGCTCGTGCTGGCGAAGCTCGAAGGCGAGGCGCGCGAGCCCGACGATCAGATGATCGACATGCGGGCCGTGCTCGGCCACGTGCGCGAGGACGCGGAAAGCCTCTCGGGCGGCCATCATCGCATCACGGCGGAGTTCGACGACGGCTTGAGCGTGACTGGATCGGAGACCGAAATACTGAGCGCGCTCGGCAATCTCGCGACCAACGCGGTGCGCTACACGCCGGAGGGTGGCACGGTGCAGATGTCGTGGCGCCCGGAAGCCGGCCAGGCGGTGTTCTCGGTCACGGACAGCGGCTACGGCATTCCGGCGAGCGACATTCCGCGCCTCACCGAGCGCTTTTATCGTGTGGACCGCAGCCGCTCGCGCGACACGGGCGGCACGGGGCTCGGTCTCGCGATCGTCAAGCACGTGCTGCAACGCCATGACGCGGTGCTCGAAGTGAAGAGCGAGGAAGGGCGGGGCAGCACGTTTACGGTGCGCTTTCCGGCCGCGCGTACGACACGCCGGCAACCGGCGCCGGCGTGAGGCGCATGCGTCGCGTGTTGCGCGTTTTGCTCAGGCTTGCCGAATAAAAAATGCCGCTTCATCGAAGCGGCATTTTTGCATCTATCACCGAACCATCACGGACAGAACTTCGCCAGCAGGCTCATTTGCGCATTGCGCACGGACTTGCCGGCGCGCCGGCGGCGGTAATGGCCATCGCTCTGCATGAGCCACGCACACTGGTTGTCGCCGAGGAACGTCGAGAGGCCCTCGGCGATCACGCGGCGCTTCAGGCGCCGGTCGTGGATCGGGAACGCGACCTCGACGCGGCGGAACAGGTTGCGGTCCATCCAGTCGGCGCTCGACAGATAGACGTGTTCCGCGCCGCCCGCGTAGAAGTAGTAGATGCGGTGATGCTCGAGAAAGCGCCCGACGATCGAGCGCACCGTGATGTTGTCCGAGAGCCCCGGCACGCCAGGCTGCAGCGAGCACACGCCGCGGATGATCAGATCGATCTTCACCCCGGCCTGCGACGCTTCGTAAAGCTCGTCGATCACGGTGGGCTCGAGCAGCGCGTTCATCTTCGCGACGATGCGGGCCTTCTTGCCGGCGCGCGCGGCGTCGGCCTCGGCGCGGATCGCCTCGACCAGCTTCGGATGCAGCGTGAACGGCGACTGCCACGTCTCGTGCAGCTGCAGCTCGCCGCCGATGCCGGTGAGCTGCTGGAACACGTGGTGGACGTCCTCGCACATCTTCGGCTCGGAGGTCATGAGGCCGAAGTCGGTGTACAGGCGCGCCGTGCGCGGATGGTAGTTGCCGGTGCCAAGGTGCACGTAGCGGCGCAGCATCATGCGGCCGTTCACGGGCGTGCGGCGCACGATCAGCATCATCTTGGCGTGGCACTTGTGGCCCACCACGCCGTAGACCACGTGCGCGCCCACGGCTTCGAGCTGCGAGGCCCAGTTGATGTTGGTTTCTTCGTCGAAGCGCGCGAGCAGCTCCACCACCACGGTCACTTCCTTGCCGTTGCGCGCGGCCTGCATGAGCGCGTCCATCAGCGGCGAATCGGTGCCGGTGCGGTAGATGGTCTGCTTGATCGCGACTACGTTCGGGTCGTTGGCCGCCTGCAGCAGCAGCTCGAGCACGGGCTGGAAGCTTTCGTACGGATGATGCAGCAGCACGTCGCCCTGGTCGATCACGTCGAACATGTTGCTGTTCGCCGCGATGCGCTGCGGAATCGCGGGCACGTGCGGCACGAACTTGAGGTCGGGGCGGTCCACCATCTCGGGCAGCTGCATGAGGCGCACGAGATTCACGGGACCATCGACGTAATAGCAGTCCTTTTCATTCAAACCGCTTTCATCGAGCAGACGCTTGACGAGCGGCAGCGGCGTCTCCGCCGAGACTTCCAGGCGCACCGCGTTGCCCAGGTGGCGCGCGGGCAATTCGCCCTGCAGCGCCACGCGCAGGTTCGTGATTTCGTCTTCGTCGACGAACAGCTCGCTGTTGCGCGTGATGCGGAACTGATTGCAGCTGCGCACGATGAGGCGCGGGAACAGCTCGCCCACGAAGCGCTGCAAGAGCGAGCCGAGCAGCACGAAGCCGTGCTGGAAGCCCGAGAGCTCCTGCGGCATGCGCACGAGCCGCGGCAGCGCGCGCGGCGCCTGCACGATGCCCATCACTGCCTGGCGCCCGAAGGCGTCCTTGCCTTCGAGCTCGACCACGAAGTTCAGGCTCTTGTTGAGCACGCGCGGGAACGGGTGCGCGGGGTCCAGCCCGATAGGCGTGAGCACGGGCAGCAGCTCGTCGAGGAAATACTTGCGCGCCCATGCGGTCTGGGCCTCGTTCCAGGCATCGGTGCCGTGAAAGTAGATGCCTTCCTGTTCGAGCGCCGGCAGCACGGTGTCGTGCAGCATGGCGTACTGGCGGTGCACGAGGCGCTGCGCGCGCTCGACCACGAGATCGTAAACATGCTGCAGCGACATGCCGTCGGGCGAGAGCGAGCCCGGGTTGTCGCGCATCTGCTCCTGCAGCCCGGCCATGCGGACTTCGAAGAATTCGTCGAGATTGCTGCTGGTGATGCAGATGAAGCGCAGGCGCTCCAGCAAGGGAACGGCGGGGTCGGCGGCCTGTGCAAGCACACGCTCGTTGAATCCCAGGATGCCCAGTTCGCGATTAAGAAGGGGATAGCGGATGGACATGGGTGTTGAAAGCGTAATTCCAGGGGGTGATTCGAACGGACGCTCGGAAAGTCTCACAGTTTTGTGACTTTATTATGAAAAATGGTGTGTCATAAATTTTACGTCCCATTTTCACGTATTCGACACTTCGCGTGGGAAAGATGCAGGGTGGGTCAGGGCGTCCCGAGCGGGGGCTTGCCGCTCTCTACTGGCCGCAACTGACGCGAGGAGCGACATGGAGAAGTCGGGTACGCTTAAAATGGCATATTTGGACAGCGCGGCGGCCGCCCAGCGAGACCGGATGGCCGCGTTCGCACGCATGGAGCCTGCCCCCTCGATGGTCACCAATCCGCAACTGCTTGCCGCAGTCGATCTCGGTTCGAACAGCTTTCGTCTGATTGTCGGCCGGGTCGAAGAAACCGATGCCGGCAGCCAGATCTATCCTGTCGATGCCCTGCGCGAGCCCGTGCGCCTCGCCGCCGGCCTCTCGAAGGAGAAGATGCTCGACCGCGCCTCGCAGGTGCGCGGCTGGGACGCGCTCAAGCGCTTCGGCGAGCGCCTGCGCGATTTCCACCCCGATCACGTGCGCGCCGTGGCCACCAACACGCTGCGCGTGGCCAAGAATGCGCGCGAATTCCTCGTCGAGGCGGAAAAAGCGCTCGGTTTCCCGATCGAAGTGATCGCGGGCCGCGAAGAGGCGCGCCTGATCTACGCGGGCGCCGCCCATTCGGTGCCGGCGAGCGCGGGCAAGCGCTTCGTGGTGGACATCGGCGGTGGCTCGACCGAGTTCATCATCGGCGCGCACTACACGCCGATCCGCATGGAAAGCCTCTATATCGGCTGCGTGAGCCATAGCCGCCAGTTCTTCCCGGCCGGCAATGTCGACGAGTACACGATGCGCCAGGCCGAGCTGGCCGCCACGCGCGAGATCCAGATCATTTCCGCCGACTATCGCAAGACCGGCTGGGACCAGGCGATCGGCTCTTCGGGCACGGCGCGTGCGCTGGCCGAGCTCGTCGAGGCCAACGGCTTCAACGACCCGGGCATTACGCACGGTATTTCGCGTGGCGGCCTCGAGCGCCTGAAGCGCGCGCTCATCAAGGCCGAGAACGTCAACCGCCTGAAGCTCGTCGCGCTCAAGCCCGACCGCATCCCGGTGCTCGCGGGCGGTCTCTCGATCATGATTGCGGTGTTCGAAGAGCTCGGCATCGATTACGTCGATACCACCGACGGCGCGCTGCGCCTGGGCGTGCTGTACGACCTGCTCGGCCGGTCGCAGCACGAGGACATGCGCACGGTGACCGTGGAAGGCTTCATGCGCCGCTATGGCGTGGACCGCGCGCAGGCCGGGCGCATCGGCGAGCTGGCGGTGAGCTTCTACGACCAGTTCGAGGAGCCCGACCAGGAGCGCCGCGAGGAAAACCGTATGTTCCTCGGCTGGGCGGCGTCGCTGCACGAGATCGGGCTCTCGATTTCGCACAGCGCGTATCACAAGCACTCGGCCTATATCGCCAGCAACGCCGACATGCCCGGCTTCTCGCGCACCGACCAGGCGCGGCTCGCCGCGCTCGTGCTCGGCCACGTGGGCAAGCTCGGCAAGCTCTCGCAGACGCGCGACGTGGAATGGCCGCTGCTGTTCTGCCTGCGCCTCGCGGGCCTCTTGAGCCGCCGCCGCGCCGACATCGGCCTGCCGCAGATCAAGGTGGTGCAGGAAGGCAACGGCTACGAAGTGCTGCTGCCCAATGCGTGGGTGCAGAACAATCCGCTGACCGATTACAACCTCGTCCAGGAAGCGGCGGAATGGGGCAAGGTTGGGATTCCGTATCGCGTGGTCTACACCGACGAAGCGTGAGCATTGGCCTCACTCGGCCGGACGCGGCGATGTGAAACCTGCATCGTCCGGCCTGGCGGCTGCGCCCGACAAAAGTAAAACAAAACCGGCGCGCATCCGCAAAAAATAAATTTGCATAAGGATAGGAAGACTCGATGGTAGGGCTTGACGCCGCGGTTTTTTAAACTGGCGTCAGGCAACCATCGACGCACTGCTTGCCGCAACATCCACCGTTGCGGCGAAACCCGATCGCCTGGCGAATCTCTCGACGCAAAGACTCGAGAGCATTGCACCGTGGCAATCGCCACGGTTTCGAACCCGCGCATCGTCTCGTAACCGGCCCACGCATATGAAGTCCGATGGATTGCATATGCATGCGTCACATAATAAGCATTACTGATAATTCATCGAAGGGCGCCTATGAGCACTGAGAATCTCGAACCTATTGAGTCCGCGGACGAGCTGCGGACCGTACCGGTCATTGGCTCCGACGCCGAAGCCTTGAGCGTGGCCCGTGAAGTCGCCGTCAAGCTCAGGAACAACGCCGAGCTGCGCGATCGCGAGCGCATCCTGCCGCACGACGAAATCGAAATCTTTTCGTCGAGCGGGCTCTGGGCCATCACCGTGCCGAAGGCCTACGGCGGCGCCGAAGTCTCGAACGTGACGCTGGCCGAGGTCATTGCGATCGTGTCCGAAGCCGATCCGTCGATCGGGCAGATTCCGCAGAACCACTATTGCCTGATCGAAGATATCCGCCTCGAGGGGACCGAGGAGCAGAAGCGCTTTTTCTTCGACCTCGTGCTCAAGGGGGCGCGCTACGGCAACGCGTTCTCCGAGGCCGGCGGCAAGAACGTGCTCGACATCCAGACGCGGATTCGCCGCGACGGCGACAGCTTCGTCCTCAGCGGCCGCAAGTTCTACTCGACCGGCACGGCCTTCGCGCACTGGATTCCGGTGCTCGCGCTCGATGAGCAGGATCAGGCCGTGCTCGCCTTCGTGGAGAAGGGCGCGCCGGGCCTCACCGTCGTCGACGACTGGAGCGGTTTCGGCCAGCGCACGACGGCGAGCGGCACCGTGATCGCCGAGAACGTGCGCGTGCGTCCGTTCAATATCTTCCATACGCAGCGCTCGTACGACCGGCCGACGGTCGCTGGCCCGTTCGCGCAGATCACGACGGCGGCGATCGACCTCGGCATCGCGCGCGCCGCGTTTCAGGACACGATCGCGTTCGTGCAGCAGCAGGCGCGCCCGTGGATCGACAGCGGCGTCGAGCGCGCGGCCCAGGACCCGCTCACGATCGTGCAGATCGGCGACATTGCATGGCGCATTCGCGCCGCCGAAGCGCTGCTTGAACGCTCGGGACGTTTCGTCGACCGCGCGCGCCGTGAGCCGGGCGAGGACACCGTGGCGCAGGCGGCGATCGCCGTGGGCGAGGCGAAGATCGCGACCACCGAGATCGCGCTGCTCGCCGCGAGCAAGCTGTTCGAGCTGGGTGGCAGCAAGTCGACGCTGGCCAAATACAACTTCGACCGCCACTGGCGCAATGCGCGCGTGCACACGCTGCACGACCCGGTGCGCTGGAAGTATCACGCGATCGGCAACTACTACCTCAATGGCGTCAAGCCCGCGCGCCACTCGTGGAATTGACGCCATGAGCAAGGAGATCCGGCTCAACGCCTTCACGATCAACAGTCCGGGCCATTTGTCCCCGGGCCTGTGGCGGCATCCCGACGACCAGTCGCATCGCTACACCGACCTGCGCTACTGGATCGAGCTTGCCAGGACGCTCGAGCGCGGCCTCTTCGATGGCCTGTTCATCGCCGACGTGCTGGGCGTCTACGACGTCTACGGGCAAAGCGCCGACGCCGCCTTGCGCAGCGCCGCCCAGGTGCCGATCAACGATCCGCTGCAGCTCGTTTCGGCGATGGCCGCGACGACGCAGCATCTCGGTTTCGGCGTGACGGCTTCGGTGTCGTTCGAGCATCCGTATCCGTTCGCGCGGCGCCTTTCGACGGCCGATCATCTGAGCGGCGGACGCATTGGCTGGAACGTCGTGACCTCGTATCTGGAGAGCGGCGCGCGCAATCTCGGCCAGGCGGCGCAACTGACGCACGACAACCGCTACGAGCTGGCCGACGAGTATCTGGAGGTCTGCTACAAGCTCTGGGAGGGCAGTTGGGAAGCCGATGCCGTGAAGCGCGACGCGGAACGCGGGATCTACGTGAATCCGCAGCAGGTGCACGAGATCGGGCATCGCGGCAAGTTCTTCACGGTGCCGGGCTTTCACTTGAGCGAACCTTCGCCGCAACGCACACCGGTGCTCTATCAGGCTGGCGCCTCGTCGCGCGGCAGGCAGTTTGCGGCGCGCCACGGCGAATGCGTCTTCGTCGCCGCGCCGACGCGCGGCATCCTGCGCCGCCAGGTCGACGCGCTGCGCGCCGAAGTCGTGCGGCAGGGCCGCTCGGGCGGCGACATCCTGATCTTCAACCAGATCACCGTCGTGCTCGCGCAAAGCGACGCCGAGGCCCGCACGAAATTCGACGACTACCGCCGCCACATCAGCCGCGACGGGTCGCTTGCGCTGATGTCGGGCTGGACCGGCATCGACCTGGCCCGCTTCGATCCCGAGCAGACGCTCGAGCATGTCGACAGCAACGCGATCCAGTCGGCTGTCGAGGCGTTCACGACGGCCGATCCTGGCCGCACCTGGACCGTCAACGAGATCGCCGATTACTGCGGCATCGGCGGCGACGGTCCGGTATTCGTCGGCTCGCCCGGCACCGTGGCCGATGCGCTGCAGGCGTGGATCGACGAGACCGGCGCCGATGGCTTCAACATCGGCGCGGTCGTCAATCCCGGCAGTTTTGCCGATATCGCCGATCTGCTCGTGCCCGAACTTCAGCGGCGCGGCGTCTACAAGCGCGCGTATCGCGAGGGCACCCTGCGAGAGAAGCTGTTTGGCCAGCAGGCCGGACTCAAGGACTCGCATTACGGCACGCGCTTTCGCGTCTGAATTTCTCGTCCGAATTTTTCGTCTGTACGGCGCCTTTGAACACCGACTCAACGTCACCCCGACAAGGAACAGCAATCATGACGCTTGAAGCAACGAACCTGTCAGCCGAGCTGGCGCCCGACGCTTCGCGGCCGCTCGGGTTGCGCCGCAACTATCTGAACCTGCCCGAGCTGATCGCACAGTCGATCGGTCTCGTCGGCGTATCGGGCGGCATTGGCGTGTTGATTCCCGCCGTCTACGCGACGGCCGGCAACGGCACCTGGCTCGCCTATCTGTTCGCCATCGTGGCGCTGCTGTTCTCTTCGTGGAGCATCTCGATCTTCGCGCGCGATTCGGCCTCGCCGGGCGCCCTCTATGCCTATGTGTCGGCAGGCATCGGACCGATCTGGGGTGCGATCTGCGGCTGGTCGCTGCTGATTGCCTATGCGGTGGCCGCAGCCGGCATCCTGCAAGGCACCATCAACACGTTTGTGGTGCTGGGGCGCGAAGTGGGGCTGTTCGGCGGCGCGGTATCGCTTTCATTGACGCTCGCGCTGACCGTCGTCACCGCGTTCGCGGCGTGGTACATCACGTTTCGCGACATCCGCCTGTCCACGCGCTTCACGCTGCTCGTCGAACTCGCGACGCTGCTGCTGATCGCCGTCGTCGTCGTGGGGACGATCGCGTTCGCCGGACACCCGGTCGACCGCGCGCAGATCACGCTCGAGGGCGTCAAGCCGAGCCAGTTGCAACTGGGCATGGTGCTCGCGTTCTTCAGCTTCACGGGCTTCGAAAGCGCGACTGTGCTCGGCGCCGAAGCGAAGAATCCGTTCAAGGCGATTCCGCGCGCCGTGCTGATCAGTGTGGTTGGCCCGGCGATCTTCTTCGTGATTGGCGCCTATGGGCTCGTCAGCGCGTTTCAGGGCCAGACGCCGACGCTCGATCACGTCGATGGTCCGCTCGCCGTGCTCGCGCATCGGCTCGGCGCGGGATGGATCGGCGTGCTGATCGACCTGGGCGTGTCGCTGAGCTTCTTCGCCGCGTTCTTCTCGTCGATCAATGCGGCCGCGCGCATCATCTACACGTTCGGGCGCCAGGGCGTCCTGCACGCTTCGACGGGCCGGGCGCACGAGGTCAACGCCACGCCCCATGTCGCCGTCGCGCTGGTGGCGTTGGGCTCGCTCGTGACAGCGCTGATCTTCACGGCGCACGGCACGGCGCTGCTCGACTCGTATGGCTACCTGAGCTCGATCGCGACCTACGGCTGGCTGCTCGCCTATGTGCTCGTCGCCATTGGCGCGCCGCTGTACCTGCGCCGCCAGGGCAAGCTCAAGCCCGTGCACGTGCTGGTCAGCATCGTTGCCGTCGTGCTGCTCGCGATCCCGCTGGCGGGCAGCGTCTACCCGGTGCCGGACGGTGTCTATGCGCGCCTGCCGTATGTGTTTCTCGCGCTGCTTGCACTCGGGCTCGCCTGGTTCTTCGTGCTGCGCGTGCGTTACCCCGAACGCCTGCGTGAACTCGAAGACGATCTGCTGGCGAAGTAACGCTGCGCTTGCAGTGCCTTGCATAGGGTCGGTCAGGACGACTGACCGACCCTATACCGATTTGTGCGTCGCTTCGCGCGTGCCCGGCAGGCTTAGCGCGCCGCGGTCTCGCCGAGGAAGTGGCGCGCGTAGCGTTCGTTGATGTCCGAAAGACGGAACAGCGTGAGGAAGTCGGCACAGTTGAAGTCAGGGTCCCAGGCCGGCGCGCCGCAGATCTTCGCGCCCAGGCGCAGATAGCCCTTGATGAGCGGCGGCGGCACGGCGGACGCGCCCGTGCGCAGTTCCTCGACGGGCAGCGGCGTGTGCGGGAACGCGCGGTATTCGGGCGCCGTGAGGGCATTCGCGCCGAGCGAGGCGTAGAGATTGGCGGCGTAGTGGCCGCCGTCGACCATTGCGACGCTCGCGCAGCCGAGCATCGTCTCGTAGCCGTTGTGCGTCATGTAGGCGCCGAGTCCGCCCCACAGGCACATGATGACCGCGCCGCTGCGGTAGTCGGGGTGCACGCAGGAGCGGCCGACCTCGACCATCTTGGGGCGCAGGTGCGCGAGGCGCGACACGTCGAATTCGCTTTCGGCGTAGAGGCGGCCGATGCGCGCGGCCTGGTGCGGCGGCAGCACGCGGTAGGTGCCGACGACCTTGAGCGTATCGAGGTCGCGCACGAGCAGGTGATCGCACCAGGTGTCGAAGGCGTCGACGTCGAGGCCCGCCGGGCCCGAGAGACGTGCGCCCATTTCCTCGGCGAACACACGGTAGCGCAGGCGCTGTGCCTCGCGCAGCTCTTCGTCGCTGCGAGCCCAGGCCACTTGCAGCCGATGCTGCGCGGTGACCGTTTCTTCGGCGCGCGGCAGATGCCGGTTCGACTCGAAGAGACTCGAGGCGAATGGCAGGGAGGGCGTCGGCAGATCTCGCATGGGGCGTCCTGGTCGGAAGTAAGAGAACTTTTCCGGCAATTTAGTAATACGCGGTTACGTTTCCATGAAAACGCAATGACGATTCAATGACGCGCTGTAAGGGGGACGGAGGCGAGGGCCGCTCGGGAGGCGTGCGACGGCGGTTTGCGCCGCGCCGGGCGGCGTGTGGGAGGCGGCGCGGCGGGAGCGTGAATGACTGTGGGGAGGGGGCGTTTATCGGCAAGTATCGGCGCAACGTGCTGGCACCAATATGCCGATGCGCGTCGATGCGCGCCGATACGGCTCTAGACGAGATCGGGCGTGATGGCGGCGAGCAGGACGGCTTCGCCGTCGCCGTTGCGCTCGCGGCTCTTGATCCAGAAGACGCCGGCTTTCTTTACGGCCCAGCTACGGCGGTCCTCTTCATTCGACAGCAGGCGCGCGGCCACTTCGCCAAGCGTCGGCTGATGGCCGACCACGAGCACCGTGGGCGCGATGCCTTCGGGCCAGCCGACGGCGGCGAGCACGTCTTCGACGCTCGCGTTGGGCGCGAGCTCGCGCACGACGCGGTACTGGTCGGTGAGCGCCTCGGCGGTCTGGATCGTGCGCGCGGCGGGGCTTGCGAGGATCACGGCGTCGTCGGGCAGGCGCGCGCGCAGCCAGCGCGCGACGTTCTGTGCCTGCTTGCGCCCGCGCGTGGTGAGCTGGCGGGCGAGATCGCTCGCGGCGATGTCTTCAGCTTCGGCGTGGCGCCAGAGGATCAGGTTCATATGGCGTCTCTCCAGGGGGTAAGGCGGAACTTTCTCATTGTAGGTTCCGCGTGGGGGCTGGAGGACGAGATTGGCCGTTATCGGCGCGCGCTTCAATGAAAAAGGGGTTATAAGCCATCGGCTCGTAACCCCTCGAATTTTGTGTGCCGCGATCGGCGCAGTGTCAGCTCAGTCAGATCAGGTCTGCTTTGGGCGTGAAGATATCTTTCTGTTGCAGGGGGCGCGCAGCAATGCCTGCGAAGCCATCGCCCGCGACATAGGTGATGCACGGGATGTCGATCGACGAGGCCGGCGAGGCGATGGGCATACGCCGCAACACGGTGCGCTCGCATCTGCGCTCGATCTTCTCGAAGCTCGGCATTACGCGCCAGTCGGAGTTGCTGCTGCTCGTGTTCCGCAGCTTGCTCTAGCGCGTTTGTTCGGGGGCTTGGCAAGGTGACCCATAAGGGATTTGAGGTCTAGTCATCCGTAATGGTTGCTTGTCGTTATGGCAGGAGCAGGATGAAATGTCGTCCGTGATTCAATCAATGCAAGGACGGCGTGGTGGAAGCAGCGAAAATTCTGGACGAAGGAAAAGCGGTTAGCCTCACTTTCCCGGGCGGTGTCGAGCAGCGCTTTCACGCGATCTGGTTGCGTGATAACGCCTGGGACGAGTCAACGCGTGCGCAAGGCAATGGACAGCGCCTGATTACCCTCGCGGAGATCTCACCGGAAACCCGCGTGGTTGCCGCCAGGACGAATGGACATAAGTTGCAGATCACGTTCGATCCAGGCGCGCACGAAGTCTCGTACGACATCGACTGGCTGGCCGAGCGTGCCTATGATGGCGTTCGCCCACGTGTGGCCGGGTGGACGGCGCCGGGAATCGAGACGTGGGACGCGGAACTGGGCGAGCGTGTTCCCTCGGCGGAGTTTGCAGCCGTTCGCGAGAACGATGCCGCGCTAGGCGATTGGCTGTCCGCGATTCACCGTTTTGGTTTTGCCAAGCTCGTGGGTGGTCCCGTGAGAAGTGGCGCGCTTCTCGAAGTTGTCGAGTGGTTCGGCTTCGTTCGCGAAACTAACTACGGCAAGATTTTCGAAGTTCGCACGGAAGTCAATCCAAACAATCTGGCGTTCACCGGGCTTGGCCTTCAGGCTCATACCGACAATCCCTATCGCGATCCTGTTCCTACCCTGCAGCTGCTCTATTGCCTCGAGAATTCCGCATCGGGTGGCGAGAACATGGTGGTCGACGGCTTTCGCGCCGCTCAGAGACTCAGGAACGAAGATCCGCGCGGCTTTGATCTGCTGACGCGCTACTGCGCGCGCTTTGAGTATATCGGTGGCACGGGCGTCTGCCTTCGATCGCGCCGCCCGATGATCGAGTTGATGCCCGACGGAGAACTCGTCGGCGTCAGATTCAACAACCGCTCGGCCAGTTCGATCGTCGACGTGCCTTATGACGATATGGACGACTACTATTCGGCTTACCGGCGACTTGGCGAACTGATCGATGCGCCGGATATGCAGGTGACCTTCAAGCTTCAGCCTGGAGAATGCTTCATCGTGGACAACACGCGCGTTTTGCATGCTCGCAGAGGTTACTCGGGCGAGGGTTCACGCTGGCTTCAGGGGTGCTATGCGGACAAGGACGGACTGCTTTCGAAGCTGGCGGTTCTCCAGATGCAAGGGGAGCATGCGCAATGAAACCAGCGATTGAGGCACAACTGAACAGGGATAACATCGTCGCGTTTCTCGGTGACATCTTCGCGCGCCGCGGCGGCGAGGAATACCTTGGCGAGGGCGTTACGATGGCCGAACATATGCTGCAAGCGGCCTTCCTTGCGGAGCAGCGCGGCGAGAGCGACACGATTATTGTCGCGGCGCTCCTGCACGATATCGGTCACTTTGTGGGTGAGTTCGGTGCATTTTCAATGAGTGACACGCACGACAGGTATCACGAACAGGCGGGCGCCCAGGCACTCCAGCATTGCTTTCCGCGAGTCATTACGGACTGCGTTAGCCTGCATGTCGCTGCGAAACGCTATCTTTGCGCAGTCGATCCGAACTATTTTGACAAATTGTCGCCTGCGTCCGTGCATTCGCTCCGACTCCAGGGCGGTGCGATGAACGCCGCGGAGGTCGCCGAATTCAGTCAACGTCCCCATCTCCAGGATGCACTTACGGTTCGCCTTCTGGATGATGCGGCGAAGTCCCCGGGCCTGCGCACGCCGGACTTCGCGCATTACGCGCCATTGATCGAAAGCATCGTTAGCGCCCATTGTGGAAACGCTTGAGTCTGATTTGGCGGAGTTTTTATATTTATTTGAGCTCTAATAGGATTTAAATTTTCATCGCACTTCATTCAATCCTTTGATTCTAGAGAATTGATGGAGTGAACTCATTATTTTGCCGCCATCGCTTTTCAGGATTTTATGGAAAGCGATGGTGGCGCTTGCGCTTTAATACTTGATTCCGATAATTTCGTGGCGTAATTGAATGATGTCATTAAATTGCAATGCCTGAAGAATAATATTAGCCTTGATTTGTGGAGTGCGGTGCCAGCACGAAAATATGCAGTGACATTATTTTTCATGGAATGAGAGTGTGTTGTAAGGGGTTTGAAGTCGCCCGGCACGCGCCCCAGAAAATCAAAATTTATATCCACAGAATCAGTCGGGCTATGGTAGTAAGTTTGTTTTCTTTCCGCTTTCGATTCAATAAAATTTCCCATGTGATTTCGTCGCCAATCTTCAGGTGGCTCAAATGCAATGTATTAAATAAGGCATGCTAAATAAGGATTGGCGATGATCGGTTTCCTTAAAATGAAATCAACCCGTATGGAGGGCTGCGGTTTTCGCGGCGAGGCGCAGTCGTATCGCGCACCGGTCCGGGGACTCGCGCGCGAAATGGGCAACTGGATTGGGGTGCTTCCGTTCTTCATTTTTGCCCTGCTGTTCCTGATCCTGCCGACCGGCTTTCTCATCGTCGGTGCGTTCCAGGATCCGCAAGGCCACTTCACACTGGCCAATTTCCGCGAGCTCCTTCAGCCTGCGGTGCTGGACGCCTACTGGATCAGCTTCAAGGTGAGCGCAGCGTCAGCAATCGGCGGCGCCGTGATCGGCTCGCTGCTAGCGTGCGCGGCAATGCAAGGCAAATTGCCGGGCTGGATTCGGCCCACGTTGATGACGTTCTCCGGCGTCGCCTCGAATTTTGCCGGCGTGCCGCTCGCGTTCGCGTTCATCTGCACACTGGGACGCGTCGGTCTCGTGACCGTATTGCTGAAGAAGTATCTCGGCTTCAATCTGTACGCGACAGGCTTCAGCGTGCTGAGCTTCTCGGGATTGACGCTGACTTACCTGTATTTCCAGATTCCCCTGATGGTGCTGATCGTCATGCCCGCGCTCGACGGCCTGAAGCACGAATGGCGCGAAGCCTGCGACTGCCTCGGCGGTACGGCTTTCCAATACTGGCGCCACGTTGCACTGCCGGTGTTGTGGCCGAGCGTGCTCGGCGCGACGCTGCTGCTGTTCGCCAATTCGTTCGGTGCGGTTGCCACCGCTTATGCGTTGACCGGCAGCTCGCTGAACATCGTCACGATCCTGCTGTACGCGCAGATTCGCGGCGACGTGATGCACAGCCAGAACCTGGGCTACGCGCTCGCGCTCGGCATGGTGCTCGTGACGGGGCTATCGAACGGCGGCTACATCTGGCTTCGTTCACGCGCTGAAAGGGGGCGCCGATGAAAAGCCAATCGCGTGCGGGTGCGTGGATCGTGATGATCGCCGGTTCACTGTACTTTCTGATTCCGCTGCTTGCTACCTTCGAGTTCAGCCTGCGCATGAAGCGCAGCGTGTACAGCTTCGAGGCGTATAGCGTGGTGCTGAGCGATCCACAGTTTCAGGCCTCGTTCGGCTATTCGATCCTGATGGCGGTGCTGACGATCATTGTCGGTGTGTTGCTGGTGGTGCCGACTGCCTGTTACGTGCAGTTGCGATTGCCAAAATTGCGGCCGGTCGTCGAATTCATCACGCTGTTGCCGCTGGTGGTGCCGGCGATCGTGATCGTGTTCGGCTATCTGCGTATCTATAACAGCGGTTCGATTTTGCCGCTCACCGGCAACGAACGCGCGACCGATCTGCTGCTAGTGTTCGGCTACGTGACGCTCTCTCTGCCGTACATGTATCGCGCGGTCGACACCGGTTTGCGCGCGGTCGACGTGCGCTCGCTGACCGAAGCCGCTGAATGTCTCGGCGCGAGCTGGCCAACGATTCTGTTCAAGGTGATCTTCCCGAATATCCGCTCGGGCATCCTGTCCGGCACATTCCTCACTTTTGCGGTGGTGATCGGCGAGTTCACGCTGGCGAGTATGCTCGACCGCCCGGCGTTCGGCCCGTATCTGCAGTTGATCGGTGCGAACCGCGCGTACGAACCGTCGGCGCTCGCGATCATCGCGTTCGTGATGACGTGGGTGGCGATGGGGCTCATCCAGGTATTCGGCTCGGCGCGCGCGTTTGGCGGCCGTAAAATTTGACGGACTGAGGCTGTAAATCATGGCATTCCTTGAGATCGAAAATCTGCATAAGGCTTTCGGGGCGAACACGGCGCTGCACCATTTCGACATGAAGGTCGAACGCGGCGAATTCATCACGTTCCTTGGTCCGTCCGGCTGCGGCAAGACCACGGTGCTGCGGATGATTGCGGGTTTCGAAGCGCCCACGCGCGGCGTCATCCGGCTGGATAACAAGGACGTGACGCATGTCCGTACGCGTCAGCGCAATGTCGGCATGGTGTTTCAGTCGTATGCGCTGTTTCCGAACATGACGGTCGCCGAGAACATCGGCTTTGGACTGAAGATCGCGCACCGTCCGCAGGCGGAGATCAGCAGACGCGTCGAAGAGATGCTGCAGCTGATCAAGCTGCCTCAGCTCGGCGGGCGTTATCCGTGGCAGTTGTCGGGCGGTCAGCAGCAGCGCGTGGCGCTGGCGCGCGCGCTGGCCGGCAAGCCCCAGGTGCTGCTGCTCGACGAACCGCTCTCCGCGCTCGACGCGAAGATCCGCATTGCGTTGCGGCAGGATATTCGGGCGTTGCAGCGTGAGTTGGGTGTCACGTCGATTTTCGTCACGCACGATCAGGAAGAGGCGCTGTCGATTTCGGACCGCATCGTGGTGATGAACGAGGGGCGTATCGAGCAGATCGGCTCGCCTTCGGAGATCTACAACTATCCGCGCACGCGTTTTGTTGCGTCGTTTGTTGGCACGCTGAATATTCTCACGGGACATGTGATCGACCCGAAGGTCGGCAAGATGGTCGTCGACGGTCAGGAACTGACCACCTCGCAACAACTGCCGGCGGATGACGCGGGCAAGCAACGCATGCTGGCGCTTCGGCCCGAAGCGATCGTGCTGGAGCCGGCCGCACCGGGCCGCAACACGCTGAGCGCAATCGTCGAAGAAGTGAACTTTCTGGGCGCGGTGGTGCGCATCAGAACCCGCGTGAAGGATGCGGTAATTTCACTCGACGTGTTCAACGATCCGAATCGAGGCTTGCCCGAACGCGGTCAACCGGTGTCGCTGAGTTTCTCGCACGAGAATCTGCTGGTGCTGGAGGGCGCGCACTAAGCACTTGGCGAGGAGCCGGCTCGATACGAGAACACGGAATCCGGCAATCGTTTGATTAACCACCGTACACGGCGGCACGCCGTGACGGTCAAGAACAGGAGCCTGAAGCACACGGCACACTTCAAACGTGAAGTCGGGCTGTTAACGCGCTTAAAACCACACGTGCGATGCCAATGCGCTGGCATTTATAAAAACAGGTCAACGAAATAGCAAGGGTGATAAATTGAATCGTAAAGAAATATTTGGAGTACTAATAACATTAGGGGTCTTTGCGGCAAATGCACAAGCGCAAAGCAGCGTCACGTTATACGGGGTTATCGATGCGGGGATTACGTATGTGAACAACACGGGCGGATCGCACGTCGTGAAGTTCGACGATGGCGTGGCCTACGGTAACCGCTGGGGTGTTAAAGGCGTTGAAGACCTGGGCGGCGGACTCTCGGCGATTTTCGCCCTGGAAGACGGTTTTCACCTTGGGACCGGCAAGCTGGCTTTCGGCGGCGCCGAATTTGGGCGGCAGGCGTATGTGGGTTTGAAGAACCAATGGGGCACGCTGTCGCTCGGCAATCAACTCGACATGACCAATGAAATGGTGTCGAGTTACAACATTTCGGCATGGGGCAGCGGCTACGCCATTCATCAGGGCGACTTCGATCGCATGAACGGCGACCGGCTTCCGAACGCCTTGAAATTTGTGTCGAATGAATTTGGGGGATTCAAGTTCGGTGGCATGTATTCGTTCGGCGGCGTCGCCGGCGATTTCCATCAGAACAGCGCGTACAGCCTGGGCGCGCACTACGCAAACGGCTCGTTCACGATGGGCGCGGCCTATACGCAATTGAACAATCCGTCCGGCATCTACGCCTTCGATCCGTACGCGATGATCGGCACGAGCACGTTCCTCGGCCGCCCGACCATCAGCGTCAATCCCGGCACCGGTGCGATTACGGATCTGTATTCGAGCACCTCGTTCGCGGTAGACAAGCAAGGCACTTTCGGCGTGGGCGCCAGTTACGCGATCGGCAATGTCACGTTGAACGGTAATTATACGTACACGACGATCAAGGCGTACGGCAACTCATCGCATATGCAGGTGGGTGAGGGCGGGGCGATCTGGCAGATCACGCCCGCATTGAGCGCCGTGGGTGGTTACCAGTACACGAGCTTCGAAGCGCACCACTGGAATCAGGGCACGCTCGGGCTGCATTACCTGCTTTCGAAACGCACGGATGTGTATGTCTCGGGTGACTACCTGAAGGCGTCGAATGGGGTGAATGCGGTGATCGGCTATAGCTTTACCCCGTCCACGACCAGCACGCAGTCCGACGTGCGCATCGGCATGCGGCATTCGTTCTAAGCCACGCTGTGAATCGATCCGGGTGAAGTGCAATCGGAAAACGTATTTTTTAGGTGGAGAAACAGTATGAGCAGCAATTGGATGAATCGTCTGAGCGTCAGGATCATCGGCCTCTCCGTAGTGGGCGCGGCAAATTTGTTTGGCGCGGCGACAGCATCGGCCGAGCCTTCTGCGCAACTGGTTGCGGCAGCGAAGGCAGAAGGTCAACTGACGCTGATGGCGTTGCCGCGCGAATGGTGCAATTACGGGGAGATGATTGACGGCTTCAAGGCGAAGTACGGTATTGCGATTAGCGATCTGAATCCGGATGCCGGGTCGGGCGACGAGATTGAAGCAATCCGGGCAAACAAGGGCAATCGCGGCCCGCAAGCACCGGACGTGATCGACGTGGGCCTGTCTTTCGCGCCGAAGGCCAAGGCTGAAGGGCTGCTCGCACCGTACAAGGTTTCCACCTGGAGCACCATGCCGGCGCAGACCAAAGACGCGGATGGCTACTGGTACGGTGATTACTACGGCGTGCTGTCGTTCGAAGTCAACTCGGATCTGGTCAGCAAGGTGCCGACGGACTGGGCCGACCTGCAGAAACCTGACTACGCGAACGCGGTGTCGCTGGCCGGTGACGCGCGAGTGTCGAATCAGGCCATCCTTGGGGTGTTTGCCGCCGGCCTGTCGAGCGCGCATGGCGATATTTCCAAAGCGGGCGAGGCAGGTTTGCAGTACTTCGCGCAACTCAACAAGAGCAGCAATTTCGTGCCGGTGATCGGCAAACAGGCGACGCTCGCACAGGGTACGACGCCGATCATTGTGCGCTGGGACTATAACGCGCTGGGCGATCGCGATTCGCTGAACGGCAACCCCAAGGTGCAGGTGGTGGTGCCGAAGAGCGGTGTCGTGGCGGGCGTGTACGCCCAGGCGATTAGCGCGTACGCGCCGCATCCGAACGCTGCCCGGCTGTGGATGGAGTACCTGTATTCGGATCGGGGCCAACTGACGTGGCTGAAGGGATATTGCCACCCGATTCGCTTCAATGACCTGATGGCGAATCATAAGGTGCCTGCCGATATTCTGGCGAAATTGCCGCCGGCGGCTGCTTACGAGAAGGCCGTATTCCCAACCGTCGAGCAGCAGGATAGCTTTAACGCCGTCATCACCAAGCATTGGGATCGGGTGGTGGGCGCGAACGTCAAGTAAGCCCGGGGGAGGTCGAGGCGGTGACAAGGGGGCTACCCGCACCTTTCGTGACGGCCCAAACCTCCCACGAGTCCATCGTGAATGCTATCTTGCGGCGTGCGACAGGAATGCGCACAGATCAGCGCCCGGTGTCCGGGATTGGCAACCGTAGGCAAGCTGTGGAAATAGTGTGCCTGTTGTGTGTCGTGAGATTTGAATTCGGATGAACAAGCCTGCTATTCACCTGCCGCCCCTCGAGTGGGTTCGCGTCTTCGAAGCTGCCGGACGTCTCGGCAGCTTTACCGCTGCGGCGAACGAGCTCGGCTTGACGCAAGCCGCGGTGAGTCAGCGCATTCGTAACCTGGAAGTGCGGCTCGGAGCGCCGTTGTTTGACCGGCAAGCTCGTGGCGTCTCGTTGTCCATGCAGGGAGAGGCGTGGCTGCCGCACATTCAGGCCGCGCTGGCGCAATTGTCGAGCAGCACGGCGAACCTGTTCGAGTCGCCGCGCCGGAAGATCACCATTGCCGCGTCCGCATCGATCATCGAACTGTGGATCGCACCGCGACTTGCACGCATTGCCGCTGCGCTGCCGAGCGTCCAGCTCACGTTCGAAACGGTGCAACGGCTGCCCGACTACGCGTTGGCGGATGCCGACTATGAGATCCGGTTTGGCGACGGCCACTGGCCCGAACGGGCTGCGAAGCGGCTGTTCCAGGAAGAGCTCGCTCCGCTCGCAGCGCCAGCGTTACTGGGCAACGAAGCGGAGCGCTGGGAGCGCCTGCCGTATATCGCGACATCGGGGCCAAGGGTGGGCTGGCGTGACTGGTGTACGGTGAACGGGACTTCGTTGCCCCCGGTGCCTTTATTGCGCTTCGATACCTTTGTGTTCGCATTGCGGGCAGCGGAGGCTGGCGCGGGTATCCTGCTCGGTTCGCTTCCGCTCTGCCGATTCTCGATCGAAACGGGGCGGCTCCAGCGACTGACGGAGAACACGCTGCAGATGGAGAGCAGTTATTGGGTCACCTGGCGGGCCACGGAGCCCGACTATCCAGAACGTCAGACGTTGATTCGCTGCCTTACGGAATCGTGACCAGGCGCGAGAACTCGGCATTGCGCGCCAGTCGGAGTTGCGGCTGCTCGTGTTCCGCAGCTTGCTTTAGGGCCTGTTGCCGGTGTGAACAGGCCTTCGCGCATCACGCCGCTTTCGCCTTGCGTTTAGGCGCGGCCGGCGGCTCGGCCGGCTCGCGGCCGAACGTCCAGAGCATGCGCATTTGCGCGCGCAGCGCGGGCTCTTCCACGGGGACCAGACAATACGCGAGCCCGATACGGCTGATCAGCGCGATGATGTCGGCGAGCGGCGGGACCTGCGCTCCACGCGCGGCGACGTACTGGCGGTAAGGCTTCTCCAGCACGCGTTGCCACATGGGCGCGATGTCCTCGACGATGTAGCCGAACACCTCCGTCGACACGCTCTTGGCCAGGTAGTTGTGATGAAAGCCGCCGTGATGGCGGTCGCGGTATCGCACGGCAAAGCACACACAGGCCTCGCAGTAGGCCTCGAAGTCGTCTTCGAGGTCGGCCAGGCTGCGCTGCATCTCTTCGAAGAACGCGCCGTTCTCGACGCTGATCACCCCCTGGATCAGTTCCTTCTTGGTGCCGAAATAGCGGTACAGCGTGCGGCGCGAAATGTTCGCGCGCCGCGCGACGTCGTCGATCGAGAAGCCGTCGACGCCCTGTTCGATCATCGCATCGAGGGCCACGCGCAGGATCACGCTGCGCGCGTCGTTCGCGCTATCCATTCTGCTGGCGTCTCCCCAGCGCAATTGCCGATCCATATCCCGTCCTGTCCTGATCCATCGATTGAACACCTTGCGGGGCAATTTTCTCACGGGATGGCACAGAAATGGAATTTGTGCCATCATGCGTCACAAATTACGACTTTTGTGACATAGCACCGAAGCCAGGCCACCGGTCGCATCCGGTCGGTGGCGGCTGGCGCTTTCGCGGGCGGCGCCCGGCAATCAGGATGCCGAATCTTGCCCGCACCCACTCGAGGAGACACTCATGGCCGATTCCACCGTGCTCGATGGCAAGCACGCCGTTCACAAGATTCACGCCGCGCCCATCGAGGAGCGCTATGCGCGCGGCTGGCACTGCCTGGGCCTCGCCGACGACTACCGGGACGGCAAGGCGCACGGGCTGTCGATCTTCGGCACGCGCGTGGTCGTGTTCGAGGGCGAGGACGGGCAGTTGCGCGTGCTCGACGGCTACTGCCCGCACATGGGCGCCGACCTCGGCCAGGGACGTATCGAGGGCGACACGGTGGTGTGCCCGTTCCACGGCTGGCAGTGGGCCGCGGACGGCAAGTGCGCGGCCATTCCGTATTCGCAGCGGATCCCACCGAAGGCGCGCATCAAGGCCTGGCCGGTGATGGAACAGAACCGGCTGCTGTTCGTGTGGAACGACCCGGAAGGGAACGCGCCCGATCCCGCGGTGGAGATCCCGAAGATCAACGCGTGTTTCTCCGATGCCTGGAGCGACTGGGCGATCGTCAAATGGGTGATCAACACGAACTGCCGCGAGCTGATCGACAACCAGTCGGACATGGCGCACTTCGGGCCGGTCCATGGCGCGCCCATCGACTATTTCTGCAATACGTTCAGCGGCCACGTGGCGTATCAGAAGTTGCGCGGAGGCAGCCCGCGGCTTGCGGGCGACGGCGGCTTGACGGCCGATTCCGCCTACTTCGGTCCGGCCTACCACGTCACGCTGATGACCGGGGAGGCGCAGGGGCAACCGATCAAATCGGTCCTGCTCAACAGCCACGTGCCGATCGACACGAACAGCTTCGAGCTGCGCTTCGGCGTGATGGTCGAGAAGAACCCGGCGCTGACCGAGGAGCAGAACCGCGCGATGGTGGAAGGCTATGTGCAAGCCGCGCAAGCCGCTTTTCGCGAGGACGTGGCGCTTTGGGACACCAAGACGCGCGTCGACAATCCGCTGCTGTGCGAAGGCGACGGCCCGATCTACCGCCTGCGCGAGTGGTATCGGCAGTTCTATACCGACGTGGCCGCGCTGCCCGCGCAGCGCGCGGCTGTCGAGGTGCACGAGTACCGCCGCGAGGACGCGGGCTGGCGCAAGCGACCCGACGTGCCGGCCGAGGCCGTGAGCCGTCTTTCCACGATCTGAGGCGAGGACCATCATGCACGACGATCGACTTGATCCGCTCACGGATGCCACTTACGACGTGGTGGTGGTCGGCTCCGGCGCGGGCGCGATGACGGCGGCCCTGCGTGCGCGCGATCAGGGCCTGTCGGTCCTCGTCGTCGAGAAGAGCGCGGTGTACGGCGGCACGACGGCGGTGTCCGGAGGCGGCATCTGGATTCCCTGCAACGACCAGATCGCCGCGCTCGGCGGCAGCGATTCGTATGACGAAGCAATCACCTATCTGCGTGACGTCGTGGGCGAGGACTTCGACCCGAAACGTATCGACGCGTATCTCGAGAACGGGCCGAAGATGGTCGGCTGGCTCGCGAAGCACGCGCAGACGCACTTCCACGCGGTGCCGCGCTATCCCGACTACTACCCGGACCGCAAGGGCGGCAAGCCCGGCTACCGGACGATGGAGCCGGCGGCCTTCGACGCCGCGCGCCTGGGCGAGCACTTCGACGAACTGCGCGCGCCGTCACCGGCCACGCTAATTGGCGGCCGCATAACGATGACGCAGATCGAAGCGCACACGATCCTCGCCAAGGAGCGCGGCTGGCTGCGCCTGACCGCATGGCTGATGCTGCGCTACGCAACTGACTTCCGCTGGCGCCGGCGCACCTCGCGCGACCGCCGCCTCACGCTCGGCAATGCGCTCGTCGCGAGCCTGCGGGCCGCGCTCGCGCAGCGCGGCATCGAGCTCTGGCTCGGCACGCCGATGCGCTCGCTGCACGTGGACGGCACGCGTGTGGACGGCGTGATCGTCGAGCGCGAGGGCCGCCCATTCGGCATTCGCGCCACGCGCGGCGTGATCCTCGCATGCGGCGGGTTCGAAGCGAATCAGGCGATGCGCGAGCAGTATCTGCCCAAACCCACGCGCGCCGAGTGGAGCGCCGCGCCGCCGATCAACACCGGTGATGGCATTCGCGCCGGGCTCGCGCTGGGTGCCGACACCGCGTTGATGGATTTCGTCTGGGGCGTGCCGACGGTGCGCGTGCCGGGCGAGGAGAAGCAGCGCGCGCTGTTCGTCGAGCGCTCGGCGCCGCGCTGCGTGATGGTCAACCAGCTCGGGCGGCGCTTCATCAACGAATCGGCGCCTTACCCGGACGTGATCCACGCGATGTACGCGGACCATGCGCGCACCCAGGCGAACGTGCCCGCGTGGCTGATCTTCGACGCCGAGTACCGCAAGCGCTATCCATGCGGCGTGCTGCTGCCCGGCAGCGTGCAGCCGGACAGCAAGATCCCGGCCGGCTGGCTCGACAACGTCATCTATCGCGCCGACACGCTGGACGAACTGGCCGCGAAGATCGGCGTCGATGCCGGGGGCCTCGCGCAGACCGTCGTGCAGATGAACGGCTACGCGGCGAGCGGCGTCGATACCGAATTCGGCAAGGGCAGCAATGTGTTCGACCGCTACTACGGCGACTCGTCGTGCAAACCCAATCCGTGCCTTGGGCCGATCGAGCGCGCGCCGTTCTACGCGCTGCGTCTGGACCCGGGCGAGATCGGCACGAAAGGGGGCCTGTGCACCGATGCCCAGGCGCGCGTGCTGCGGCCCGACGGCTCGGTGATCGACGGTCTCTATGCGCTCGGCAACACGACGGCCGCGGTGATGGGCAAGACCTATCCGGGCCCCGGTTCGACGATCGGGCCGGCCATGACGTTTGGCTATGTCGCGGCCAATCACATCGCGGCCACGCGCGTCGAGGCTGAAGCCGTCAGTTCTTGAGCAGGAGTGTGTCGGGCGTTGCGACAGCGGAGTGGCTTTGCGCATCGCCCGGCACTTGAATCGGAGGGAGCTGGTCGTGAGCTTCGATGGGCCGCGTCTTGCGCGTTTCGCGCGCGAGAGGCTTCAACGGTTCCCCATGCCTGTCGCGCACAAGTTGCCGCTTGCCGAAGCCGGGCGTGCACACACGTTGATGGAGCGGGGCGGTGTTGGGGGGAAGATCGTGCTGGTGCCTTGAGTTTGGCCAGCGCGGTTCGTTCACCGTGTTGGCGCGCGACGCGCTCAGGCCGGCATTGCCGGCCTGAGCGCGACAGCGTCGACGATCAGTGGAAGGTCTTGCCGGCCAGCAAGCCGCCATCGACGATGAATTCCGAGCCCGTGCAGTAGGAGGACGCGTCGGAGGCGAGGAACAGCGCGAGATCGGCCACCTCCTCGGGACGGCCGATACGCGCGATCGGCAGCGAGTTGTAGATCGCGGACGGTTCGAAGTCGGCGTATTCGGGCGGCCGTGCCATCGCGGTATCGATGCCGCCCGGATGGATCGAATTGACGCGAATGCCAAGGTGGCCCAGCTCGAGCGCGGCAGACTTGGTCATGCCTCGAACGGCGAACTTGCTGGACGTGTAGGCCGTGCCGCCCGCGATGCCTTCCATGCCCGCCGTGGATGAAACGTTCACGATCGAGCCGCGGCCCGCCTTCTTCATGGACGGCAGCACGGACTTCATGCCAAGCCAGCAGCCCACCTGATTCACGTTGATGACCTTCAGGTAGTCGTCGAGCGAGCACGATTCCAGCGGCGCGAGCTTGAGGATGCCGGCGTTGTTGACCAGCACGTCGATGTTGCCGAAATGTTTTTCGGCGACTTGCACGGCGGCTTCCCATTGTTCCGGGCGTGTGACGTCCAGGTGCTGGAAGATCGCGGAGCCTTGCAGCTCATTGGCTAGACGCTCGCCGTCGGCATCCAGCACGTCGGCAATTACCACGCGTGCGCCTTCGGCTGCGAACAGTCGTGCTTCTGCAGCACCCTGGCCGCGTGCGCCGCCGGTGATCAATGCCACTTTGCCTTCCAGACGCTTCATCTCGATGTCTCCTGTTGTGAAATGTGTTGTGTTGTTCGTGGGGTGTCAGGGGTGTTCGGCGCTCGTGGTGTCGCTTGTTGCGTCGCTCATTGCGTCGATGACGTGGATCGGATTGGTGCCGTCCCAGTCGCGCGCGGCGGCGATGCCTTGCTGGATCATTTCGCGCATCCCGGCGCCATGGATGACCTCATAGCGGACACCGGGTTCGGATGCGTCTTCGAAATACGCGACTCGCGTTGCTGGGTTGCTTGCTTCGAACACCATTTGTAGGCCGTCGACGGTCATGAGTTTGATCGCGGCGTCGATGTCGTCGACCACCCAGGCTACGTGGTGCATGCCGAGGATCGGTTGGCCTTGAGCGTCACGGTAGGGGGAGGCGCTGTTGTTGGTGGCCTGGATCAGCTCGATCTGGGTATCGCCTTGATAAGCGAGGCCTACGTTCATCGTGACTGTGACGGGTTGGTTCAGGTAATGCCCTTGGAGAGTGACATTGCGGAAGACCATCCAGGGGCCTACGCCAAGCTGTGTCAGCCAACGTTCGATGCTCTGGTCGAGGTCGCTCACCAGATAGCCGATCTGGTCGATCGTGCCAAAACGTGCCTTTTTCATTTCGTCTCGCCCGTGGTGCTATGTCGCAAAAATAGGATTTGTGACGTAATGATGGCACAGATTTGTGGGTTTGTGACGTTGGGGTTGGGAGGCTTGTTAGCCTTAGGGACGCTGACGATATGGAGGCTCAGAAAGGCGTCACTGCGTCGAGCCGAATTTCATAGCTAGCGGGTGGGAGGCGGGCAGTCCGATCTTTGCTCCCTGAGAGCGGCGGCAGCGGTGGTCATTCCGGGACATCCTCGTGGTTATGCGCGGCGTGAAGATCGGCACCGCCCCGCACAACCGCGACCTCGCCGAGGCGCTGCATGCTACGGGCTGGCGCTGGGAGCGCGACCGGCGCGACAGAACGCACTGCCTTCGGTCGTGGTGGTATCTGCCCAGTGTAATGCCCGCCATCGATGCGCCAGTGCTGCACCCCGATTCGGTCAAGCGGCCGCTCCGCAAGCCGCGCAAGTTCGATCACGTTGCGCTGCCGCACCCGTAGGACTACCTACAGGCAGCACGCGCTACGCCGTTGTTTTGAGCCGAATGGGTTGTTTGGCAACGAAAGCCACGCTTCTCCTATCTGCGGTAGAGAGTTCCGTCGAACTCGTCGCCATCAATAAGTACTCGGATGGAGCCATCTCGGACATTTTTCAGGATCTGCACATCCGGCATGTAAGCGTAGTGGTAGTCGTAACTGGAGCAGACAAAAACCAGACCGTCAGTAAATGCGATGCGACGGTCGAAGTTACATCCATTGAATTCCCCGCTCACCTGCGTTTCTTCGATCACCCCGTACCCGTGCCGTGCAAGTTGCTCAAGGTCGGATCCATAGGCAGCTGTCGCCGCACAAAAAAATCAATGCACTCGCAAGAATCGATGCTTTCATGAGTCATGCCTCACTTCTGCGCCGTCAGGCACGTCACGCCGTACTTGGCACCAATCGAGTTGCATATGAAACGAGCGTCATATACGACGGAGGGAATGTTCGGCTGTCCGTTGAACGCAACGATCGTTATTGAATCGTCGTAAGTTGAAGTCGGAATCATCGCCCCGCCGTACGTCGTCGAGTGCGCCGTCCCATAAAACGAATTCCCCGCGACACTTCCGTTAGCGGTCGAATACGTTTGGGTCATGCTCCATGAGAGCTGGAAACCGACCGTATACGACGAAAGCCTTCAGGCGCGAATGGGGAATTCATACGCCACCCACACATTTCACATAGTACGGCACGCACTTCGACGCGAAATGCTTCTGGCGCTCATGCGAATTTGGGATACGAACAAGCAGGCGCTTCGAATGAGTGCCATTGCTGACAAACTGAAAAAGGTCGAATTCTTCAACGATCTTGTGGTCGTCCGGGCTAAAAGCAGAGGTTCATCAACGATCGATATGAGGAGCGCACTTGAGCCGAAGAGGGATAAGATCGTTGAACTGGTTCAAAAGTATTCAGCAAACGGTGACGGTTTCGCTGTATTCGAACGGGTCAAGACGCTGCGCCACGAACGACTGGCGCACCGACAGATAGGTCCGACACGGATGAAGCCGACAGATGCGGATGGCGCAAATGTCCCTGACAAGGAAATTGAAGTCTTCCACAACGACACTGTTGAGATTGTTCGGCTGCTGCTTAGCGTGGTACACGCTACCGCGTTTGATATTGCTTCGGATGGTGCGGGGGTCTACGAACACCACGCCAAGTTCTTTTGGGCGGCAGCGCGCGGAGAACAGACTGAGGGACATCCAAGCTACATGCCACCGGCCTGATTTGGCAATCGAAACTTCATCTGGCTAGCTAAGATCATTCGCCCGAGGGCGAACATGCATAGCGCCGAAGAAGCAAAAAGCATGGTCAACTCGGAGGTCACCGGGTCCGATCGGGACCGTATCACTGCCTTTCTCGCGCCGTAAGGCCAGCAAGTCGAGCGATGCGCCGAGTTGACGGTGCAAGTGATGATGAATTGGCAAGCGTTCGACGAGGCAGCGAGGCAAGATGAAAAGCGCGGGCGTATCACTCCCCATCACGCTCCGATTCCGCGTCACCGGTCGCAGCCAAACCAGCAGCTTGCAACATCGCAGTAGCGGCCGTCTCCATTGAATTCCGAACCGGCTCCATTCAGAGGCGTGCATAGATCGCCGTCGTCTGCGTCGATTTGTGGCCAAACGACCGTCCGGTCACCGATAGATTCGACCGGTCCAGACCTGAGCATCTTCGTTCGTTAGAGATTGATTGAGGCCATTGATGTCCGGCCTCGTTCGGGTGATTTTCCGGTAATGCAACGGTAACGGCGACGGAAAAGAAAAAGGGGTTACAGGCCAATGGCTTGTAACCCCTTGATTTCTTTGGTCGGAGCGATAGGATTCGAACCTACGACCCTCTGATCCCAAATCAGATGCGCTACCAGGCTGCGCTACGCTCCGACGAATCGTGGATTGTAGCGTTTCGTGGCATGCGCCGTCAAACCCCGGTTTGAAAACTTTTCTTCCGGACACCAACGCGCACGAACGCACGCGCACCAGTCACTCTCCCCACCGACACAACGCTTCCCAAAATCCCACCAGATACTGTATAAATATACAGGTAGCGGCGCGGCGTTTCACACCACGCCAACCACCCCGTCATGCCCCGTTTTCGTGTTGGGCAGGGCGACCTATTCCCTTTTTCCAGAGCGCAACCATGGCAGCACTCCAGCTTGCGCCGCTCACCGCGCACCTGCCGCCCCGGCTGCAAAGCCGGGTCTGGCAGGGCGACCAGCTCGCGCACGCGGGCGAGCGCACGGTGGCGAGCGGCCACACCGCGCTCGACGCCCAGTTGCCCGGCGCGGGCTGGCCCGCGGGCAGCCTGACCGAGCTGCTCGTCGAGCAGGGCGGCATCGGCGAGATGCGGCTCGTCGCACCCGCGCTGCGCACGCTCACCGCGCAGGCGGGGCGGCACGTGCTGCTCGTCGCACCGCCGTGGCAGCCGTACGCGTGCGCGCTCAAGGCGTGGGGCATCGCGCTCGAGCGCCTGATCTGGGTGCGCGCGAGCGAGGACGAAGCACCGTGGGCTGCCGAGCAGGCGCTCAAGCAGGACGGCATCGGCGCCGTGCTGCTCTGGCAGCCGAAGGCACGCGCCGACGCCCTGCGGCGTCTGCAGGTCGCCGCGCAGGATTCGCAGTCGCTGGCGTTTCTCATGCGGCCGCCCGCTGCGCGCAATCAGTCGTCGCCGGCGCCGCTGCGCATGGTCTGCACGCCGGTGCCGCCGCCCGAGGACGCGCGTCTGAACCGTCGTGAATGGATGCAGCTCACCGCCGTGTCCGTCGATATTTTCAAGCGTCGCGGGCCGCCGCCCGCCCAGCCACTCGTCATCACTTTGCCGCTGCAGGAGTCGGTGCTGCCCCAGCCGGGCGCATTGCCGACCGCGCCGTGGCCCGGGATCAATCATGTTGTGGATCGCCGTCACCTTGCCGTTGTTGCCGCTGGAGGCCGTGAGGCCACTCGTGCCGCTCACGTCACTCATGGCGCCAACGTCGCCGGTGTCGGCGTCCCTGCCGGCCAGTCGACCTGATGAGGCCGCGGGACAGGACGCGCGCTGCTTCGCGCTCGCCGATCACGCGCGCATCCTGATCGCCGATCTCGATGCGTTCCGTCTCGGCGTGCAGCCGGGCAGCACGCGCGCCCATGCGCTTGCGCTCGCGCCGGGGCTCGCGTTGCTCGAGCCCGACCCGGCGCGCGAGACGCGCGCGTTCGAGGCGCTCGCGCTCGCGCTGCTCGCCTACACGCCGAAGGTGTCGCTCGCGCAGTCGCATACGCTCCTGCTCGAGGTCGGTTCCGGGTTGCGTCTTTTCGGCGGCGTGCGCGCGCTGCTCGCCAAGGTGGCGGCCACGGTAGCCAGTTGCGGCCACGCCGCGCGCATCGCCTGCGCGCCCACGGCCTGGGGCGCGTGGACGCTCGCGCAGGCGCGCGCGAGCGCCGGGGCGCACGCGGCGCGCCGCTTTCGCGTGCTCAAGGAAGCCACGCTCGCGCGCGCGCTCGACGCGCTGCCGGTCGCGCTCGCGCCGTTCGCCGCGCAGCACGAGCAGGCGCTCACGCAAATCGGCTGCGCGACGCTCGGCGATTTGCGGCGGCTCCCGCGCGACGGCATCGTGCGCCGTTTCGGCGACGGCGTGCTCGCCTGGCTCGCGCAAGCGCGCGGCGAGGCGCCCGATCCGCGCGCCTGGTTCGCCGCGCCGCCGTCGTTTCACGCGTCGCTCGAATTGCAGGCGCGCGTGGAGAGCGCCGAGGCGCTGCTGTTCGCCGCGCGCCGTCTCGTGATGCAACTGGCCGGCTGGCTTGCCGCCCAGCACGGCGCGCTGAGCGGCTTCGAGCTGCGTCTCGAGCACGAGCTGGCGTCGCGCCACGCGCCGCGCACGTCGAGCCTCGCGCTCTCGTGGGCCGCGCCTTCGCGCGATGCCGAGCATCTGCTGTGGCTGTTGCGCGAGAAGCTCAATCAGACCGAGCTGGCCGCGCCCGTGATCGGCCTCGCGCTCGTCGCCGATCAGGTGAGCGCCTACGCGCCGCCCACGGACACGCTTTTTCCCACGCCCGAGGCGTCGGACGCGTCGCTCGCGCAGCTCTTCGAGCGCATCGGCGCGCGCATCGGCGAGCAGAACGTGCTGCAGCTATTCGTCGAGGACGATCACCGGCCCGAGCAGGCGATGTCGGCGCGCACGTATCGAGCGGGCGCGCGCCGGACGGCCGCGCGCAAGCCGCGCACGTCGCACGATTCGCGCAAGGCGAACGGTTCCTCCGATGCGCAGCAAGAAGCCGCGCCCGTGCAGACGGCCTTCGATCTGCCCGAGGTGCCGCTGCCGTCGCAGCCGCGCCCGGCATGGCTGCTCGAAAAGCCGCTCAAGCTGATGGTGCGCAACGACCGGCCGGTTTATCGGCGCCCGCTCAAGACGCTCACGCGCACCGAGCGCATCGAGGCGGGATGGTGGGACGGCGAGGGCGTCGGGCGCGACTACTATGTCGCCGCCGACGACCAGGGGCGCATGTTCTGGCTGTACCGCGAGCGCATTGGCGGGCAGTGGTATTTGCAAGGACTTTTCGGCTAACGCCGCTTCATCTTCAGCATCATGTCGAACAGCGGGACAGGCGCATCGTTGCCTGCGCAACCTTCTTCGCCGGGTTCGGGGTCCGGGCATCTGCCTGGGAATTTGCCTGCGCATTTGCCCGCGCATTTGCCCGATTACGCGGAGCTGCACTGCCTGACCAACTTCACGTTCCTGCGCGGCGCGTCGCGTCCGAGCGAGCTGGTCGAGCAGGCGATCCGTCACGGCTACCGCGCGCTCGCCATCACCGACGAATGCTCGTTCGCCGGCGTCGTGCGCGCGTATAGCGCGCTCAACGAATACGACGAGGCACGCAAGAAGGCGCACGACGAAGCCGTGCGTGAGGCACGCGCGCTGGGCGCGAAGCACGGCGCGTATCTGGACAAAGCGCTGGAAAAAGCGCCGGGTAAAGCGCCGGGTAAAGCGCCGGGTAAAGCGCGGGCCGAAGCACAGGCCGAAGCCGCCGTGGCGGCGCTCGGTCCGTTCGTGCCATCGTTGCATCTGCTGATCGGCAGCGAGCTGAATCTCGTCGATGAAAACGGCGCGCCGTTCTGCACGCTCGTGGCGATTGCGATGAACCGCGAGGGCTACGGCAATCTGTGCGAGCTGATCACGCTCGCGCGCTCGCGCGCGGATAAAGGCCAATATCGCGTGCGTCCGTCCGACTTCACCGATCCCGAGCCGGACTTCACGCATCTGTTGCACTTGCGCGATTGCGTGCTGCTGCTCGTGCCGCAGCGCGCGGCCACGCTCGCGCAGACGCTGCGCGCCGCGCACTGGCTCGCGGGCTTCGCAGCCGAGCGTGCATGGCTTGCGCTCGAGCTCTGGCAAACGGGCGGCGACGACACGCAGATCGAAGTGCTGCGCCACGTCTCGCAGGAAAGCGGTCTGCCGCTCGTCGCGGCGGGCGGCGTGCTGATGCATGCGCGCTCGCGCAAGCCGCTGCAGGACACGCTGAGCGCGGTGCGGATCGGCAAGCCGCTCGCCTCGTGCGGCCGCGCGCTGGAGCCGAATGCGGAGCGTCATTTGCGCTCGCGCGTGCGGCTCGGCGCGCTGTATCCGCGCGATGCGCTCGATGCCACGCTCGAGGTCGCGCGTCGCTGCACGTTTTGCCTGAGCGAGCTGGCCTACGAGTATCCCGAGGAACTCGTGCCCACGGGCGAGACGCCCACTTCGTGGCTCGAAACGCTCGTGATGAAAGGCGCCGCCGAGCGCTGGCCCGACGGCCTGAACGAGAAGCGCAGCAATCAGATCGAAGAAGAGCTCAGGCTGATTGGCGAGCTGAAGTACGAAAAGTATTTCCTGACCGTGCACGACATCGTCCGCTTTGCACGCTCGCAGAACATTCTGTGTCAGGGGCGCGGCTCGGCGGCGAACTCGGTGGTCTGCTACTGCCTCGGGATCACGGAGATCGATCCGGTGCGCATGAACATGCTCGTCGCGCGCTTTCTGTCCCGCGCGCGCAACGAGCCGCCCGATATTGATGTCGACTTCGAGCACCAGCGGCGCGAGGAGGTCATCCAGTACATCTACCGCAAATACGGCACGCGCCGCGCCGCGCTGGCCGCGACGCTCATCACGTATCGCTCGCGCAGCGCGCTGCGCGACGTGGGCAAGGCGCTGGGTCTCGACAACGCGCTCGTCGAAAAGCTCTCGGGCGCGCATCAGTGGTGGGACGGGCCGGATTCGATCGCGAATCATCTGGCGGAAGCGGGCTTTTCGCCCGACTCGCACGTCACGCAGCAACTGATCCGCCTCACGCGCGAGCTGCGCGGCTTTCCGCGTCATCTCTCGCAGCACGTGGGCGGCTTCGTGATCGCGCGCGACAAGCTCTCGCGCCTCGTGCCCATCGAAAACGCGGCGATGAAGGACCGCTACGTGATCGAATGGGACAAGGACGATATCGACGCGCTGCGTCTTCTGAAGGTGGACGTGCTCGCGCTCGGCATGCTTTCGGCGATCCGGCGCTCGCTCGAATTCGTCGCGTTGAGGCGCGGGCTGCCGGCGTATCGCGTGCAGGACATTCCGTCCGAGGATCGGGCAGTCTACGAGATGTGCTGTCACGCGGACACGGTCGGCGTGTTCCAGATCGAGTCGCGTGCGCAGCAGAGCATGTTGCCGCGTCTGCGTCCGCGCGAGTATTACGACCTCGTGATCCAGGTGGCGATCGTGCGGCCCGGGCCGATCCAGGGCGACATGGTGCATCCGTATCTGAAGCGCAGGCATGGCGAGGAGACGGTCGAGTACGCGAAGGAGGCGTTGCGCCCGGTGCTCGAGCGCACGCTGGGCGTGCCGATCTTCCAGGAGCAGGTGATGCACCTCGCGATGGTCGCCGCCGATTACACCGGCGAGGAAGCCGACAAGCTGCGCCGCGCGATGGCCGCGTGGCGGCGCGACGGCGATCTGCGGCCCTATCAGGACGACCTCAAGCGCCGGATGTTGAACAAGGGCTATACGGAGGAGTTCGCGAACCGCATCTGCAAGCAGATCGAGGGTTTCGGCGACTACGGCTTTCCGGAGAGCCATGCGGCGAGCTTTGCGCTGCTCGTCTACACGAGTTCGTGGCTCAAGCGCTACGAGCCGGCCGCGTTTCTGGCAGGACTGCTGAATAGTCAGCCGCTCGGGTTCTATTCGCCGTCGCAGCTCGTGCAGGATGCGAAGCGGCACGGCGTGAAGGTGCGCGCGCCCGATATCGCGCTGAGCGACTGGGCGTCCGTGCTGGAGGTGCGCGACCGGCCGGGCGTGCGGCTCGATGCCGGTGGCGCGCCCGAGCGTTGCGCCGAGGTGGCGCATTACCGCGCGCTCTTGAGGGCCGCCGCGTTCGCACTCGCGCGGGAGCGCAGCGGCGCGATGGACGGCGGAGCCGGGCGTGGGGGCCGGCGTGGGGACGGGCGTGGGGACGGGCGTGGGGGCGGGCGCGGCACAGAGCATGGCGATGGGCATGACGATCGGCGCGGACGCGATGGCGGGCGAAAGCGGCCTCGCCCATTCATGCACGGCCTCAAGCGCATCGTGCGCGCGGCGCTCGAACTCGCGCCCCGGCATTACGGACGCCGAGGCCCGGCGGTGCGCCTGGGCTTCAGCCTCATCAAGGGGTTTTCGGAGGCCGCCGCGCAGCGTGTGATGGCCGCGCGTGCGCAGGCGCCGTTCGTCGACGTCGACGATCTCGCGCGCCGTGCCGCGCTCACGCGCCGCGAGCTGGAGGCGCTCGCGGCGGCCAATGCGCTCGCGAGCATCGCCGGGCACCGGCGCGAGGCGTGGTGGGCCGTGACCGCGCAGCACGCGGTGCCCGCGCTATTGCGCGACGCGCCCGTGGCCGAGGCGCGGCTCGAATTGCCGCGCGCTTCGGAGGGCGCGGAGATCGTCGCCGATTACGCGAGCCTGCGTCTCACGCTCAACCGCCATCCGCTCGAACTGCTGCGGCCGGGGCTGGCGAAGCAGCGCTTTCGCAGCGCGGCGCAACTGACGCAATGCCGTCACGGCATGCTCGCGCGCGTGTGCGGCATCGTCACGGTGCGGCAGCGGCCCGGCACGGCGAAGGGCACGATCTTCGTCTCGCTAGAGGACGAGACCGGGTCGATCAACGTGATCGTGCACGCGGCGCTCGTGGAGTCGCAGCGCAAGGAGTTGCTCGGAGCGTCGCTGCTGGCGGTGGCGGGCGTCGTGCAGCGCGAGGGCGAGGTCGTGCATCTGGTCGCGCATCGGCTCGAGGATCACAGCCGGCTGCTCGGGCGGCTCGCGACCGAGAGCCGCGATTTTCATTGAAGCGGGGTGCGGGGCGGTGGGCACCGCCGTCATGCCGCGCACCCGGCGGTTGCTGCTTGCCTGACCCTTACGGCGCCGCGCTGTCGCGCGCGAACGCGTCGAGCACCGCGAGAATGCCCGCGTCGAAGGGCGTGCGCCGGCCGATCCCCAGCGCTTCGAGCCGCCCCGAGTCGAGATGGCAATCGCGCGGACGCGGCGTCGCGTCCGCGGGCGCCGTCTGCGCGACGAGTTGCGCCTCGATACCGAGCGCGCGCGCAATGCGCTGCGCGATGTCGTACTTGGTCATCGGCTCGTCGCCGGACCACTGCGCGATGCCGCGCACCGCGTTGCCGTCCGCGCAGCGCGTGAGCAGCTCGCGAATCACGAACGCGACGTCGGGCGTGAAGGTGGGGTAGCGCGTCGCCCAGGCGTCCATGACCGCGGGTGCGGCGGCCGCCTGCGCCGAAGCGCGGATCGCCGGCACGAGACTCGTCACCGCTGACTCCTGCCAGTCGACGATCGGCCCATACAGCAGCGGCAGGCGCAGCACGAGCGCGTCGTCGGTGGTGTCGAGCAGTGCGCGCTCGCCTTCGAGCTTGCTGCGGCCATAGGCGTTGAGCGGGTTCGGCGCGGCATCGGGCAGATAGGGCGGATGCGTGCCGTCGAACACATAGTCGGTGGAGATCGACAGCACCCACGCGCCGCGCGCCTTCGCCGCGGCGGCGACGCTGCGCACGGCATCGACATTGAGCGCGCGCGCCGCGGCCGGATCGTGCTCGCACACGTCGGGGCGGCGCTCGGCGGCGGCGATCACGATGGCGTCGGGCGCCTCGCTGGCAACGAATGCCTCGACCGCGCGCGCGTCGCGTATGTCTAGCGCCACTTGCCCGGCGGCCACACGGCTAAATCCGGTGGGCACCACCTGCCAGCCCGTCTCGACCGCAAGCTCGCGCCCGAGCGCGCGCCCGAGCAGCCCGGATGCACCTGCTACGACAACCTTGAACATGGCGCGCCTCGCGTCAGGCGCTGGCCGTGCCCGTGACGGTATAGCCCGCCTCGTCGATGGCGGCCTTGAGCACATCGGCGCTCTGCCGGGACTCGACGCTCACGCGGCCCGCGGCCAGATCGATCTCGACCTTCGCGGCGGCATCGTGCTCGTGGATCGCGCGCGTGACGGCGCCGACGCAGTGCTGGCAGCTCATGCCTTCGACGTTGAACTGGATCATGGTGGTTTCCTTTTTAAAGAGAACGAACGGAACGAATAAGGAGCAGATGAGGCCGTCGCCGGATTATGCCAGTGGGCATGCGGCGAGGGCGCTGGACCTTCCCATCATGGGAAGGTGTAGCATCGAAGAATCGAATGTAACGCAGGAGAGCAGCATGAATATCGGCGATGCGGCGCGCGAATCGGGCGTCACGGCGAAAATGATCCGCTACTACGAGAGCGTCGGCCTGCTTGCGCCTAAGGGGCGCACCGAGTCGGGCTACCGCATCTACGGCATGGAGGAGGTGCACGCGCTGCGCTTTATCCGTCAGGCGCGGCGCCTGGGCTTTCTCGTCGACGATATCCGGCGCCTGCTCGCGCTCTGGCACGACCGCTCGCGCGCCAGTGCCGAAGTCAAGGCCATTGCGCTCGAGCACGTGGCGGAACTCGACCAGCGCATTGCCGAGCTTACGCAGATGCGCGACACGCTCGGTCATCTGGCGGCCCACTGCCACGGCGACGAGCGGCCGGACTGCCCGATCATCGAGCGCCTCGCCGACCCGCAGCCGCTTGCCCACGACGCCCAAGCCTGAGCTTGAGCCCGCCGGCGATGCGAAGCCCGCGCGGAGCGAGGCAGGGCGGTGCAACCCGCGCTGGCAAATTGTCGCAACTTTTGCGAAGAGACGCACAATCCTGGTGCATTGTGACGCACGATATACGCAGGTTTGCAGAGGTTTCAGCGAAATATTCCAACAAATCATGATGTTGCCTGAAGCATCGACGATGCACCATTCCAGAATGGAATGCACACTATTCGATCAATTCACTAGCAAAGTTGGGTGCAACCGTTATAATGCGGGTTATCCCTTACGAGGGTAATCCCTGATGCAAATCCACCGGGGATACATCTGATCCTTGGAGAACATCATCATGTTTGCATACCTTCTTGAAAAGCTGAGCAACTGGTTCGAAACTGCAGAGCGTCGCCGCCGCGAAGCGTATCTCGCGACGTCGGCAGACCTCGTGCAACTCGAACAGCGTATCCGCACGATCGAATCGAACGGCTACTCGCGATAAGCAGTCCGCAGACCTCTGCACTGCCCCAAGCCCCGCATCTGGCGGGGCTTTGTCATTTCTGGGCCGGTTTTGAGCTGCCGCGATGCGCACGCCATGCAGTCTGAACCTTGCCATCGCGGTAAGGTAAAGTCTTTTTTGCGACAAGCCGATATAAGACTGGAGTCGCATTCATCGGGGGCCGTTCATGAAGTCAGATCGCTTATTCCGCCGCGCGGGTTCCGGATGGAGGCGTCACGCGGTGTTGGCTGGCAGCGTCATGGCGCTGGCGCTGGCGAGCGCTGGCGCGCACGCGTCCGGGCAGCCATTGATTCTGGATACGCAGCGAGGCATCAGCGATGGACAGTCAGGCACGGTGCTGCAAAACGCACCGCTTTCGCCCGAACCGATGGTGCAGATGAAGTCGTTGCCCACGCTGAACGGAACGGGCACGGACGGCTCGCAGGTGCCGATCATCGTCGAGCCGTATGTGCAAGTGCCCGGTGGGGGTGGACGGCCGCCGAGGCCGTCGCCGCAACCGCTGCAACATTCCGCGCCGCCGCAGTAATTGCGGCACCTGCGCGCCGCGGCCACGCTCGAGCCGGCGCCGTCAGGGCGGCGCGGTTAATGTGGCGCCGATAAGGTGGCGCTCATAAGGTGGCGCGGTTAAGGCCGCATTGCGCGGCCGCCGCGCGCTTCAGTCGCCGCGCGATTCGATCTTGAACTGCGCGCCCTCGCCCTGGCCGAGCGTCTTGACGAGCCAGGGCATGACTTCCTTGAGGGTGGCCGCGAGCGTGTAGGGCGGATTCAGGATGAACATGCCGCTGCCATACAGGCCGAAGCCGTCTTCCGGCGGCCGGCTGACCGAGAGCGTGACGTGCAGCCAGTTCTTTTCCTGGAGGCGCTTCAACTGCTCGGGAAAGCGCTGCGACTCGGGCCGCGTGACCTGCGGATACCAGACTGCGTACGTGCCGGTGGCGAAGCGCTCGAGACCGTCCTGCACGCACGCGATGGTGCGTGAGTAGTCGCGCTTGTCTTCGAACGAAGGGTCGATCAGCACGAGCGCGCGGCGCGGCGGCGGGGGCAGGAGCGCCTTGACGCCGTCGAAGCCGTCGCCCGCATAGATCATCACGCGGCGGCCCGCATCGCGAAAACGGTGGCGCAGCACGTCGATCTCCGTGCTGTGCAGTTCAAAGAGCCGCATGCGGTCCTGCTCGCGCATCAGCCGCCAGGCGAGATAGGGCGAGCCGGGATAGAAGCGCAGCTCGCCGTCGGGATTGAGCGCCGCGACTTCGTCGACGTACTCGGCGAGCATCGCCGGCAGGTCGGTGCGCCCCCACAGCTTGCCGATGCCGGTGTCGAACTCGGCGTTCTTCGTGGCGTAGCCTTCGCGCAGCGCGTAGGCGCCCGCGCCCGCATGGGTGTCGATGTACCAGTACGCCTTGTCCTTCTTGCCGAGGTAGTTCAGCAGTTGCACGGTGACGGCGTGCTTGAGGACATCGGCGTGATTGCCGGCGTGAAAGGCGTGACGGTAGCTCAGCATGATGGGGCGGACGCGAGGTCGGTGGCGATCGAAAATGCGGACAATGCGCGCAAGCGGGTATGAACGGTTACGAGCATGCCGCGCGATTGCAGATGATACGAAAACGGCGGCGCACCGAACCATTCGCGCGCCGCGTGCGAATCGCGCGGACGGCCCGATAAAGCATGCGGCGCGCCGGCGAGGCCGCGTATTGTACAGCGCCCCGGCGCCTGGGCTTCGCGCTCCGGTGCGGTTGGGCGTGATCCCGCGTGATTGAGCGCGAGTCGACACGCTCAAGTGCGCTTCGATGCGACCGGGCACGACCGCGCGAGCTTGCCGGCAGCGCCGCCCGGCCCGCGCCGTGCGTCTCAGTGCGCTCAGTCGTAGTTCTCGCCGACGATCGCCTCGATCTGCTCCTTCACCTCCGGCGTGATTTTTTCCGCCACGTCGCGCGCCACCATGTTTTCGCCGATCTGCTCGACGCGCGACGCGCCGGTGATCACCGTGCTCACATGCGGATTCTTGAGAATCCACGCGAGCGCGAGCTGGCCCACCGTGCAGTCCAACTCCTTCGCGAACTCTGCTAGCTTGCCGACGATCGCGTTCTTGTCCGCATCGGTGACTTCCTTGCGCAGCCAGTCGTAGCCCTGCAATTGGGCGCGGCTGTCGGATGGCACGCCGCCGCGGTATTTGCCCGTGAGCAGCCCCGAGGCGAGCGGGCTCCAGGTCGTGAGGCCGAGGCCGATGTCCTCGTAGAGCCGCCGGTATTCGTCTTCCACACGGCGGCGGTGGAACAGGTTGTACTGCGGCTGCTCCATCACGGGCTTGTGCAGATGATGGCGCTCCGCGATTTCCCACGCGGCGCGAATTTCGTCGGCGCTCCACTCCGAGGTGCCCCAATAGAGCGCCTTGCCGCGCGAGATTATGTCGCTCATCGCCCAGACGGTTTCCTCGACAGGCGTGTTCGGATCGGGGCGATGGCAGAACACCAGGTCGACGTAGTCGAGCTGCAGCCGCTTGAGCGAGCCGTCGATGGCGTTCATGAGGTATTTGCGGTTGAGCGTGTGATACTGGTTGGGCGCCTCGTTCAAGCCCCAGAAGAACTTGGTGGACACCACATAGCTCACGCGCGGCCAGGCCAGCTCCTTGAGCGCCTGGCCCATGATTTCTTCCGACTTGCCGCCCGCATAGGCTTCCGCGTTGTCGAAGAAGTTGACGCCCGCGTCGCGCGCCGCGGCGAGCGATTCGCGCGCGAGATTGCGATCGACCTGATTGCCATAGGTGACCCACGAGCCGATGGACAGTTCGCTGACTTGCAGGCCCGAGCGGCCCAGTCGCCGATAATTCATGAACGCCTCCTTGTAGAGCGGCCAAACTTAGCATGATCCGCGCGCGTGCGCCGAGCACTTGCGGCGCCGTACAAGCGGTTGTACAGCGGGTCGTACCGCGCGCGCCGATGCGCTGCGGCAATGGCGTGACAGCAGCCTGGAATCTGCGCGCCGCAGTGCCCGGCTCGATGTCCGTGGCGCGCGGCTTCATGCACAATAGCGCGGTTGGCCGCGGCGCAACATCCGGCCGAATGGCGTAGGCGAAGTCCTAAGCCATTTGACAGGTTTGACGGCGCCTGCGCGTCGAGGTCTCATTCCGTCTACTACCTGGAGGTGCTCGATGTCGTCTCTCACTCTGAATACGAAGCTCGATGGCAAGGTCGCAGTCGTTACCGGCGCGGCCAGCGGCATCGGCAAGCAGATCGCGCTCACGCTCGCGCAGGCGGGCGCGGCAGTCGCCATCGCCGACCTCAACCAGAGCGGCGCCGACGCCGTGGCCGAGGAGATCAAGGGCGCGGGCGGCAGGGCCATCGGCGTGGCCATGGACGTCACCAGCGAAGAGGCCGTGAATCAGGGCATCGACCGCGTGGCGGCCGAGCTCGGCCCGGTCGACATCCTCATCTCGAACGCCGGCATCCAGATCGTCAATCCGATCGAAAACTACGCGTTCTCCGACTGGAAGAAGATGCAGGCCATTCACGTGGACGGCGCTTTCCTCACCACCAAGGCGGTCCTCAAGCACATGTACAAGGACGATCGCGGCGGCGTCGTGATCTACATGGGCTCGGTGCACTCGCACGAGGCTTCGCCGCTGAAGTCGGCGTATGTCGCGGCCAAGCATGCGCTGCTCGGTCTCGCGCGCGTGCTCGCGAAGGAAGGCGGCAAGCACAACGTGCGCTCGCACGTGGTCTGCCCGGGCTTCGTGCGCACGCCGCTGGTGGAAAAGCAGATTCCCGAGCAGGCTAAGGAGTTGGGCATCTCGGAAGAGGAAGTGGTCAAGAAGGTGATGCTGGGCGGCACCGTCGACGGCATTTTCACGACGGTCGAAGACGTGGCGCAGACGGTGCTGTTCCTCTCCGCCTTCCCGAGCGCGGCCTTTACCGGCCAGTCGTTCGTGGTCAGCCACGGCTGGTTCATGCAATAACGCGGAGGGCCGGCCATGGCGCAACGCAAGAAGGGGCGGGTGGAGTCGAGCGCAGTCGGCGAAGAGGCCGGCGCGCGCACCGGAGCCGGGTTGCCGTCCGGCGGGGTGCAACCCGACAAGCAGCCGTTTGTCTCGAACTGCGCAAGCGAGTCCGCGCAGTGGGAGACCGTCGCGCTCACGCTGCAGGGCGGCGGCGCGCTGGGCGCCTACCAGGCGGGCGTCTACGAAGGCCTCTTCGAGGCCGGCATCGCGCCCAACTGGATCGCGGGCATCTCAATCGGCGCGCTCAATACGGCGCTGATCGCGGGCAATGCGCCCGAGCATCGCGTGGCGCGCCTGCGCGAGTTCTGGGAGACGATCTGCCAGCCAGCTTATTCGCCGCCGTTGCCGGCCTTCATCGAGCACGCGCTGTTCAACTCGGGCGAGGCCATCCGCAAAACCTTCACGGCAATACAGGCGGCGAGCGCGGTGGTCGAAGGGCAGCGGGGTTTCTTCGTGCCGCGCGTCCCGCCGCCGTTGCCGCAGGGCTCCGGTCACCCGGAAAGGGCGAGCTACTACGACACGAAGCCGCTCAAGGCCACGCTCGAGCGCTTGTGCGACTTCGATCGCATCAATTCGGGCGAGATCCGCGTGTCGCTAGGCGCCGTGAACGTGGCGAACGGCAACTTCGCGTACTTCGACAACACCACCACGAAGCTGCGGCCCGAGCATTTCATCGCGTCGGGCGCGTTGCCGCCCGGTTTCGCGGCGGTGGAGATCGATGGCGAGTACTACTGGGACGGCGGTTTGATGTCGAATACGCCGCTCTACGAGGTGATCCAGACCTCGCCGCGGCGCGACACGCTCGCGTTCCAGGTGGATCTCTGGAGCGCGCGCGGGCCGGTGCCCGACAACATCGCCGACGTCCAGGGCCGCGTGAAGGACATCCAGTATTCGAGCCGCACGCGTCTCGTCACCGACGTGCTGCAGCGCTCGCAGCGTTACCGGCACGTGTTGCGCGAGGTGCTGGACCGCGTGGCGCCCGAGCATCGCGAAGACAAGTGGGTCAAGCTGGCGGACGAGCTTTCATGCTCGAAGAAGTACAACGTGATCCATCTGATCTACCGTCAGAAGGAGTACGAGGGCCAGTTCAAGGACTACCAGTTCGGCATCTCGACGATGCGCGAGCACTGGGCGAGCGGTCTGCAGGACATTCGCGCATCGCTCGCGCAGCCGGGCTGGCTCGACAAGCCCGATAACGACTCCGGCTTCGTCACGCACGATATCCATCGCGACAGCCGCGGCCACGACAACGGCGAGCGCGGCGAGTAGGGGTGGGGGCTGCACGGCGCGCGCCGCAACCGGTGCGCGGCTAAAGCGCCGTGCCTGAAAACAAAAAGCGTCCGTTCTTTCGAACGGACGCTTTTTTTCGCGCTGTTTTCCGTTGCAGGAACGCGCGCCGTCTTGAGGCAGCGCGCTCCGCTAACGAAGAACGAAGGCGAATTACTTCAGCACTTGCGCCACGGCAGTGGCCACGGCGTCGAGGTTGCGCGTGTTCAGCGCGGCCACGCAGATGCGGCCCGTGCTCACGGCATAGATGCCGAACTCTTCGCGCAGGCGATCGACTTGCGCCGCGGTCAGGCCCGAGTACGAGAACATGCCGCGCTGCACGTTGATGAAGTTGAAGTCGCGGTCCACGCCGGCTGCCGTGAGGCGCTCGACGAGGCCCGTGCGCATCGCGCGGATGCGGTTGCGCATTTCGCCGAGCTCGGCTTCCCACATCGCGCGCAGTTCGGCCGAGCCGAGCACCGCTGCGACCACCGAGCCGCCGTGCGTCGGCGGGTTCGAGTAGTTCGTGCGGATCACGCGCTTGAGTTGCGAGAGCACGCGCGCCGACTCTTCCTTGCTGTTGGTGATGATCGACAGCGCGCCCACGCGCTCGCCGTACAGCGAGAACGACTTCGAGAACGACGACGAAACGAACACGTTGAGTTCCGAAGCAGCGAACAGACGCACGACTTCGCCGTCTTCGGCGATGCCGTCGCCGAAGCCCTGGTAGGCGATGTCGAGGAACGGCACGAGGTTGCGCGCCTTCACGGCCTCGATCACCTGCTTCCACTGGTCGATCGTGAGGTCCACGCCGGTCGGGTTGTGGCAGCACGCGTGCAGGACGACGACGGTGCCCGCGGCGTAGCTGTTGAGCGCGCTCAGCATGCCTTCGAAGTTCACGCCGTTGGTCTGCGCGTCGTAGTACGGGTAGGCGATCACTTCGAAGCCTGCGCTTTCGAAGAGGGCGCGGTGGTTTTCCCAGCTCGGGTCGCTGATCGCGACCTTGGCAGCCGGGTCCACGCGCTTGAGGAAGTCGGCGCCGATCTTCAGCGCGCCCGTGCCGCCCAGCGCCTGCGCCGTGACGACGCGGCCCGCTGCGATCAGCGGCGAGTCGTCGCCGAGCAGCAGCTTCTGCACGGCGGCGTCATAGGCGGCGAGGCCTTCGATGGGCAGATAGCCGCGCGGCAGACCGGCTTCCACGCGGGCCTTTTCCGCCTCGCGCACTGCGCGCAGCAGCGGAATCTTGCCTTCTTCGTTGGTGTACACGCCCACGCCGAGGTTCACCTTCGTCGCGCGCGCATCGGCGTTATAGGCTTCGTTCAGACCCAGGATCGGGTCGCGGGGGGCGAGTTCGACAGCGGAAAAGAGGGACATGATGGTTCGGCAATAGTGAAGGAAGAAGCTCGTTGGGCCGCGTGCTGCGGTGTTTCTGGTTGCTTCTGGTGCGCGCCGTTCCTGGTCGGAAGGCGCCGGGCAGCCGGCCACGCAACTCGCTATTGTAACGAATCCTCAGGCCAGTTTTTCGCCGACTGCGACACCAGCGGGGCCATTTTTACGGCACGAACGGACGATTCCGGGGGGAAGGCCATACGGCGTGCGTCGTTCGCGCGGCGCGTGGGCCCTTGCAGCGGCGGCCGTCACGCCCCATCTACGGCAAAAGCCCACTGCGGCTCGCCCAGGCTTGCCCGGTCTCGCCAATCGGCAAGACGCTAGAATAGTTGTTTGCTCCGCGCACAGGATGTCACCCATGTCCGACCACACCGTCGCCGACGCGCCCGCGCTCGACGAGTCGAAGTTCGTCCAGTACGACGGCTCGCCATTCCAGCTCTACCAGCCGTACCTGCCGGCCGGCGACCAGCCGACCGCCATCGAAACGCTCATCGAGGGCGTGGAGGACGGTCTCTCGTTTCAGACCCTGCTGGGCGTGACGGGCTCGGGCAAGACCTACACGATGGCCAACACCATCGCGCGGCTGGGCCGCCCGGCCATCGTATTCGCGCCGAACAAGACGCTCGCCGCGCAGCTTTACGCGGAATTCCGCGAGTTCTTTCCGCGCAATGCGGTCGAGTACTTCGTCTCGTACTACGACTACTACCAGCCGGAAGCGTACGTGCCGCAGCGCGATCTCTTCATCGAGAAGGATTCGTCGATCAACGAGCACATCGAGCAGATGCGGCTGTCGGCCACCAAGAGCCTGATGGAGCGCCGCGACGTGGTGATCGTCGCGACCGTCTCGGCGATCTACGGTATCGGCAATCCGTCCGAGTACCACCAGATGATCCTGACGCTGCGGCAGGGCGACCGCATCGGGCAGCGCGACGTCATCGCGCGCCTGATCGCGATGCAGTACACGCGCAACGAGCAGGATTTCCAGCGCGGCACCTTCCGCGTGCGCGGTGACACCATCGACATCTTCCCGGCCGAGCACGCCGAAATGGCCGTGCGCCTCGAGCTCTTCGATGACGAAATCGAGACGCTGCAGCTGTTCGATCCGCTCACGGGCCGCGTGCGCCAGAAGATTCCGCGCTTCACGGTCTATCCGTCGTCGCACTATGTGACGCCGCGCGAGACCGTGCTGCGCGCCGTCGAGACGATCAAGTCCGAATTGCGCGAGCGCCTCGAGTTCTTCCACACCGAGGGCAAGCTCGTCGAAGCGCAGCGCCTCGAGCAGCGCACGCGCTTCGACCTGGAAATGCTCCAGGAACTGGGCTTCTGCAAGGGCATCGAGAACTACTCGCGGCACTTCTCGGGCGCGCTGCCCGGCGAGCCGCCGCCCACGCTCGTCGATTACCTGCCCACCGACGCCATGATGTTCCTCGACGAATCGCACGTGCTGATCGGCCAGCTCAACGGCATGTACAACGGCGACCGCGCGCGCAAGGAAAACCTCGTCGACTACGGCTTCCGTCTGCCTTCCGCGCTCGATAACCGGCCGCTCAAGTTCAACGAGTTCGAGCGCAAGATGCGCCAGGTAGTGTTCGTCTCGGCTACGCCCGCCGACTACGAGAAAAAGGTCACGGGCCAGATCGCCGAGCAGGTGGTGCGCCCCACGGGCCTGGTCGACCCGGTGATCGAGGTCCGTCCGGCCGCCACCCAGGTCGACGACGTGCTCGGCGAGATCAACGAGCGCGTGGCCGTGGGCGAGCGCGTGCTGGTGACCACGCTCACCAAGCGCATGGCCGAGCAGCTCACCGAGTTCCTCGCCGATCACGGCGTGAAGGTGCGCTATCTGCATAGCGACATCGATACGGTCGAGCGCGTGGAGATCATCCGCGACCTGCGTCTTGGCACCTTCGACGTGCTCGTGGGCATCAACCTGCTGCGCGAGGGCCTCGACATTCCCGAGGTGTCGCTCGTGGCGATCCTCGACGCCGACAAGGAGGGTTTCCTGCGCGCCGAGCGCTCGCTGATTCAGACGATCGGCCGCGCGGCGCGCAACGTGAACGGCAAGGCGATTCTCTACGGCGACCGCATCACCGACTCGATGCGCCGCGCGATTGACGAAACCGAGCGCCGCCGGGCCAAGCAAATGGCGTTCAACGAGGAGCACGGCATCGTGCCGCGCGGCGTGGTCAAGCGCATCAAGGACATCATCGACGGCGTCTACAACGTGGACGATGCGCGCGCCGTGTTGCGCGAGGAGCAGGAGCGCGCGAAGTTCGAGGACATGAATGAAAAGCAGATCGCGAAGGAGATCAAGAAGCTCGAGAAGCAGATGATGGACTACGCGAAGAACCTCGAATTCGAGAAGGCCGCGCAGACGCGCGACCAGCTCGCGGTGCTGCGCCGGCGCGTGTTCGGGGCCAACGTGGACGACCATCCGGCCTGAGGGCGGGCGCGCGGCTCGTGTACGGTGCGGGCGCGGCGAATGTGAAAGGGCGTGCGGTTGGGGTTCAACCGCACGCCCTTTTTTGTTGGCGCATCTCGCCGCACGCAGGACGCAGACGCTCATTTGATCAGCTTTCGTTTCAGCGTCCACTGAATAAAAATTCGAGGCTCTGCGTAAGCAAACGTCAGGAAGGGCGAGGTAACACCCTCTCTGGCGTGGGGTTTTCCTTACACTCCAGTTTGTTCCCCTACAGCATCGGTGTTAAACTCCGCCATTATTGAGAATTGTTCGCATTAGCGTTATCGCGCTCATATGCCGGACCGTTCGACTGTCTTACCCCTCATAAGAACATCAGGAGTTTCGATGCGGATCCAGTCTCTCATGCGCGGCGCTATCGCCGTGGCAGCCGCGAGCGCGGCGTTCGCGGCCCAGGCCGCCGAATACCCGATCGGCAAGCAGCAAATCCAGGGCGGCATGGAAATCGGCGCGGTCTATCTGCAGCCGATCACGATGGAGCCGGAAGGCATGATGCGCAAGGCGTCGGATTCCGATATCCACCTGGAGTCGGACATCCACGCGGTCAAGAACAACCCGACGGGCTTCGCCGAAGGCGACTGGATGCCGTATCTGCAGGTCCGCTACGAGCTGACCAAGCCGGGTTCGAGCTACGTGCAAAAGGGCGACCTGATGCCGATGGTGGCCAACGACGGCCCGCACTACGGCGACAACGTCAAGCTGGCCGGCCCGGGCAAGTACCACCTGAAGCTGATCGTCGATGCGCCGATGCAGACGGGCCATATGGCGTTCGGCCGTCACGTCGACAAGGAAACGGGCGTGGGTCCGTGGTTCAAGCCCATCACGCTCGAATACGACTTCCCGTTCGCGGGCATCGGCAAGAAGGGCGGCTACTGAACGTAGCGGCTAATCGCAGGACACGAGGGAGCAGGTAAGACCGATGACTGGAATCCGGAAGTTTGCGGCGCTCGCGCTCAGCGCGTCTTTTGCAGCGTCGCTCGCGGGCGTGGCCAACGTGGCGCGCGCCGACGATCTGCCGACGTTCAAGCTGGAAATGGCCGACGGCAAGCTCAATCCCGCGCGCATCGAGGTGCCGGCGGGCAAGCGCATCAAGATCGAGGTGCGCAACACGGGCAAGGGCGCGGCCGAGTTTGAGAGCGTCCAGTTGCGCAAGGAGAAGGTGCTGGCGCCGGGCGCGGACTCGTTCGTCGTGATCGCGCCGCTGGATCCGGGCGAGTACAAGTTCTTCGACGATTTCCATCAGCAGGCGCAGGGCGTGATTGTTGCCAAATGAGCGTTGCCAACGGAGTGTCGGCAGATGAGCGTTGCCGCACAGGCATGACGCGCGGCGCTCGTGGCGAAGCAGGGAACGTGGCCGGCGCGTGAGCCGGCGGCAGGAGGTGTGTCTATGGGTCAGGTTTTGTTCATCGTCTGGCGGGAGAGCGTCGAGGCGCTGCTCGTCGTCGGCATTCTGTATGCGTGGCTGAAGAACGGCGACGCCGATGCAAGGCGCGGTCTGCCGTATCTGTGGGCCGGCGTGGGTGCCGGCGTGCTGGCGGCCGTCGCGCTGGGCGCGGCGCTCGTGGGCTTCACGGAAGTGCTCTCCGGCGACGCGCAGGACTACTTCCAGACCGCCATGGTGCTGGTCGCGTGCGTGCTGATCGTGCAGATGGTGCTGTGGATGAAGCAGCACGGGCGCACGCTCAAGCGCGAGATGGAGCAGTCGCTCGAGCAGACCACGCGCGACGCGAACTGGTGGGGCATCACGGTGCTCGTGGCGCTCGCCATCGCGCGCGAGGGCAGCGAGACGGTGATTTTCCTGTACGGCCTCGGTTTCGGCCAGTCGGGTCACGTGGACGCGAGCCAGTACCTGGCCGTGCTGCTGGGCCTCGGCCTAGCGTTCCTCACGTTCTACCTGCTGCAGCTGGGCGGCAAGGTGTTCTCGTGGCGCCAGTTCTTCCGCGTCACCGAGATCATGCTGCTGTTCCTCGGCGCGGGCCTGTTCCAGACCGGCGTCGACAAGCTCATCGACAAGGAAGTCCTGCCGACCCTCGTCGACCAGGTGTGGAACTCGTCGGCACTCCTCGACGATTCGAGCACCTTTGGCTCGCTCGTCGCGACGCTCACGGGCTACCGCGCCCATCCGGCGCTCATGAACCTGATCGCCTATGCGGCGTACTGGCTCGTGGTGTGGTGGCTCGCGCGCCGCGTGAGCGGCCGCGCCGCCGCCGTGACCAAAAGGAAGGCAGCATGAGTTGCGCTTCGGGCCAGGCACGGGCCCCACGCGCGCAGCGGCAGGGCTGGCTCGCCCAGGCGGGCCAATGGATGCAGCGGCACGGCGCGGCCATTCGCGCCGTGCAGTGGGTCGTCGTGGCGGTCTATGCGTTCCTGATCCTCGTGCCCGCGGTCATGCCGCTGCCCGACGACACGGCGCATCTGTGGAACAACCTCACGCTCGCGGCGCAGTTCGTGTTCTGGGGCATCTGGTGGCCGTTCGTGCTCCTTTCGATGGTGCTGCTCGGACGCGTGTGGTGCGGCGTGCTCTGCCCCGAAGGCGCGCTCAGCGAATTCGCGAGCAAGTTCGGGCGCGGCTGGGCCATCCCGCGCTGGATGCGCTGGGGCGGCTGGCCGTTCGTGGCGTTCGGCCTCACCACCATCTACGGACAGATGGTGAGCGTTTATCAGTACCCGAAGGCGGTGTTGCTGGTGCTGGGCGGCTCGACGCTCGGCGCGATGGTGATCGGCTTTCTGTACGGGCGCGAAAAGCGCGTCTGGTGCAAGTATCTGTGCCCCGTGAACGGGGTTTTTTCGCTTCTGGCGCGTCTCGCGCCGTTCCACTTCAAAGTCGACGAAGACGCGTGGCGCAACTCGTACACGCACGGCGAGCACGGCGGCCAACGCGTGATTCCCGTGAACTGCGCGCCGCTCGTGCCGCTGCGCAACATGAAGGGTGCGGCGTCTTGCCACATGTGCGGGCGCTGCAGTGGCCATCGCGACGCGATCACGCTCACGTGGCGCTCGCCTTCGGAAGAAGTGGTCGAGCTCGGCGACAAGCAGGCGAGCGGCTGGGACACCGCGCTCATTCTCTACGGACTGCTCGGCATCGCGATCGGCGCGTTCCACTGGACCGGCTCGCCGTGGTTCATCGACCTCAAGCAGTCGATCGCGGGCTGGCTCATCGACCAGGACATCACCTGGCCGCTCGAGACCAATGCGCCGTGGTTCCTGCTCACGCACTATCCGGCCCAAAACGACGTGTTTTCCTGGCTCGACGGCACCATGATCGTCGGCTACATCGTCGCGACGGGGCTCGTCTACGGCACCTCGCTGTTCGCGCTGCTCGCGCTTTCGAGCGCGCTGCTGGGGCGCATCGGACGCTTCGAGATGCGCCGGCTCCATCACTTCGCCCAGTCGCTGATTCCGCTCGCGGGCGCGGGCGTGTTCCTCGGCCTCTCGGCCACGACGCTCTCGCTGCTGCGCGCCGAGCACGTGCCGCTCGACTGGGCCGCGGACGTGCGCATCGCCATCCTCGTGATCACCAACGTCTGGAGCGCGTGGCTCGCGTGGCGTGTCACGGGCCGCTACAGCACGCGCTTCTTGCAGCGCGCGCTCGCGCTGGCGGGCTTTTGCGCGGCGCTCGCCGTGGTCGACAGCGCCTGGTGGCTCATGTTCTGGGGCTGGGCGCATTGAGCGTGCGGTGTTTGAAGCACATGCTGGAAACCGCGCGCAGCGGCCTCTGATTTGTCAATACCGAATGGCGGGTATACGCAAAGGGGGAGCGCAAAGGCCCGAGCGTGAGTGTTAATCTGAAATAACCGGGTCGGCAGGAGCGCCACCCGGTTTTTGACTTTTCGGAGAGACGTATGCGAACGCGAGCAGTACTGACCGACGAAGACGTGACGAAAGTGGCCGATGCGGCCATCGCGCACGCCCGTGCGAACGAATGGAATGTGACGATCGCGATCGTCGACGACGGCGGGCATCTACTGTATCTGCGCCGCCTCGACGGCGCGCCGGCCATCAGCAGTGAGGTGGCGCCGGGCAAGGCCCGTACGGCCGCGCTGGGACGCCGCGAAAGCCGCGTCTACGAAGAGGTGATCCGCCAGGGCCGCACGGCGTTCCTGAGCGTGCCGCTCACGGCCATGCTCGAAGGTGGCGTGCCGATCGTCGTGAACGGCGATGTCGTTGGCGCGGTGGGTGTCTCGGGCGTGAAGTCCGATCAGGACGCGGCCATTGCCCAGGCGGGCATCAAGGCGCTCAACCTCGACTAGGCGTTGGCGCTCACGGCACGCATCGGCGCGAACCGGCGCGCCGTGACGCGTGCGGTGGCAGGCAGCAAAAGCAAAAAGCCGCAGACGGTGCCGCGGCTTTTTGCTGTTTGCTTCGTCCGTCGGGCGCTACGCCTGGCGCGACGATGTTCAACGTGAGAACAAAAAAGTGGCCTGGCTGGCTGTGACGGCTGCTTGAAGGAATGTGTGCACGAAGGGGTCTAGACTCGCGTGCAAACCGTCGTTGCTGGCTACTGCCCAACGCCTCTTTGGGAGGCGGTCCCCACAATACCCGGTACGACCTACTTGGTCAGAATCAGCTTGCCGAGCCGCGTCGCACGCAGCTGGTAAGTCTCCCCGTTGTGGACGATGCTCACGTGGCTGCGGCCTTGCAGCAGCGCCGTGCTGTCGAGCGTGCGTTCGCTGGCTGCTTGCGCGCCGCTCGCTGTGCCACCCGTGGTGCCGGCCGGGCTGACGCCCTTGCGCGTGACGGCGGGCGCGACGGGTTTCGACGGATGCGAGCCGGTCAACGCGGAGCCGGTGTGGCGCAAGCTGAGTGTCGGTGAGCGGTTGAAATCGGTCATGAGCGTGACGGGGTTGGATCTCGATTCGATGGGTTGATATTAAATGATAATCGTTCCCATTTGCAATTACTCGAAATTCATCGAAATCGAATAGCGATAGCCTGACCCAAAAGCGACGACGCCCGGCATCGAGCCGGGCGCACGAGAGGAGAAGCCGCTCGAAGCGGCTTAGTGCAACGGCGCTTCGGGCTCGCCCGGACCTTGCACGTACTGGCGGATGAGCCGCACGGTGTCGATATCCGACTCGCGATACGCCGACTTCACGATCTCCGAAGTCTGACGGTCGTCTTCGGTATCGGCGGTTGGCAGCGTGGTGCGGTACTCGAAGCGCAGGAACAGCTGAAGCTCGTCGGGCTGCTCGATTGTCATCGTGAGCGAGCCGCCCACGTACTCGGCGGTCGCCATGATGTCGTAGCGCACGTTCTCGTTCGGCGTGAGCGTGACGCGGTCGCGCACCGTGGCGTGGCCGTAGTGCAGCTCGCGCTCGAGCGTGTTGCCCTCGCGCGAGAGGATCGTGCAGTCGTCGAGACCGATTACGAAAAGCTGCGGCTGCTCCGCCCGCAGCACGAGGCCTTCCCAAAGCTGCTCGCGCGTCATGGGCAGGACGAGCGGGTTCAGCGGGTCGTTGATCTGGATGAGATGTTCGAAATTCAAGGCGGCGCCTTCCTGTGTCTGTTTCCGTCCGCCGCCGCTCACGCGGCGACGAGCCCCGAGCGGATCGTGATCGCGTTCGTCAAGACCTTATGGACCGGGCAGGCGTTGGCGATCTGCAGCAGGCGTTCGCGCTGCTCGTCCGAGAGCGCGCCTTCGAGCACGATCTGGCGATCGATCGTCGTGCCTGCATTGCCGGTTTCCATCGAAAGCTTCACGCGCACGCCATCGAGCGGCCACTCCTTGCGCTGGGCATACATCTTCAGCGTGATCGACGTACAGGCGCCAAGGCTCGAGAGCAGCAGCGAATAGGGCGCGGGGCCAGTGTCGCCGCCTCCAAGGCTGGCCGGTTCGTCGGCCAACCAGGTGTGGGTGCCGTCGTCGAACTGGACCTGGTAGTTGGTCGAGCCAATATGTGCGGTGACTGCGGTTGCGGCCATGCGCTCCTCGCGGGCGGAACGGTTGAAAGGGAACACGCCGCGGCCGGTCGGGCCGGCCGGTTGGGCTGGCCCATTGGGCTGGCCCATCGGGCCGCGGCATGCAAAGCCTTATTGTGACGGAAAGCGGGTAAAGCTGTGGAGCTGTGGACGGTGCGCGCCAGGCCCACGCAGCTAGCCTGTGCGTCGGTGCGGCGAAGGCGCGCCACCGGCGCCACGCGCTTCAGTGCGCGCGGCGCATTCAAGCGAACTCAGTGCGTGATGCGCCCCATGCGCCCGGCCTGATAGTCGAGCACGGCCTCGCGAATCTCCTGCTCGGTGTTCATCACGAACGGGCCGTAGCGCACGACCGGCTCGTTCAGCGGCACGCCGCCGATCAGCAGGACTTCGACGGGCTCAGTCGCGTCGGCGGGCGCGGAAATCGTGACGGTGTCGCCATCGCCCGCGAACGCCACCATCTGCTGCGCAGCGATGGCCTCGTCATTCGCGCCATATTGCGCCGTGCCGGCAAGGCCGTAGGCGAACACATTCCAGTTGGCGGGCACCGTCTGCTCCACGCGTGCGCCGGGTGCCAGCGTGAAATGCAGGTAGAGGATGGGCGTGCGCGTCTCGATGGCCGCCTTCACGCCGAGCGACTCGCCCGCGATCACCTTGACCGTGGCCTTGCCGTCGGCCGAGCGCCCCTGCGGGATGCGCGTGTGCGAGATCTCCTGATAGCGCGGCGCGATCATCTTGTCGCGCGCGGGCAGGTTCACCCACAGTTGCAGGCCGTGCACGCGGCCGCCCGTGCGCGCGAATTCGGGGTCGGGCATCTCGCTGTGGACCACGCCGGCGCCGGCCGTCATCCACTGCACGTCGCCGGGGCCGAGCGTGCCGGAGTGGCCTGCCGAGTCCTTGTGGCCGAAGCGGCCCTCGAGCGCATAGGTGACCGTCTCGAAGCCGCGGTGCGGATGGTCGGGCGCGCCCATGGCCGCGCCGGGCGCGTAATCGACGGGCCCCATCTCGTCGAGCAGCAGGAACGGGTCGAAATCCATCAGCTGGCGTGTGGGGAAGGGGCGGTGGACGATGAATCCACCGCCTTCGGTGGTGCGAACCGCGGGAAAAACGTGGGCGATCGAACGGACGGCCGACATGGATATCACCTCAAAAAATGGGAATTACACGATCTGCGAAACAAAACGCTATTATAGGTAGCCGATTTGGCCTGTTTGACCGCCTGATCGCAATGGATTGTCCCATCGCTGGAACGACGACATGAAAATCGATTCGCACAACCTGAACGACCTGATGTACTTCTCGCAGGTGGTGGAGCACGGAGGATTCTCGGCGGCCGAACGCGTGCTCGGCATTTCGAAGTCGCGGCTCTCGCGGCGGGTGAGCGAGCTGGAGGCGTCGCTGGGCGTGCGCCTGTTGCAGCGCTCCACGCGCAAGCTCGCGCTCACCGAGGCCGGCGAGCTCTTCTACCAGCATTGCCGCGCGATGCTCTCGGAGGCCCAGGCCGCGGTGAATGTCGTTCAGTCCTTGCGTTCGTCGCCGCGAGGCACGGTGCGCGTGAGCGTGCCGGTCACGCTTTCGCAGACCATCTTTGCGCAGATCATTCCCGAATTCATGCATCGCTTCCCCGAGGTGCGGGTGGTGGTGCGCGTGACGAACCGCGTGATCGACCTGTTCGAGGATTCGGTCGATATCGCCTTGCGCGTGCGCTCGGAGCCGCCGGAGAACGCCAACATCGTGGTGCGGCCGCTGTGGCGCACCGAGCAGATGCTGGTGGGCGCGCCGAGCCTGCTCGCGCAGAATGCGCCACCGCTCACGCCCGAAGATCTCGAGCGCTTCGAGACGCTCGACACCCCCACGAGCGACGGGCGTCACGTGTTCCATCTGATCGCGCCGGACGGCCAGCATCACGCGCACGAGCACGAGCCGCGCCTGATCACCGCCGACCTCACGATGATTCGCGAGGCCGCGCTGCAGGGCCTCGGCATCGCCGCGCTGCCGGAGATGATGTATGGCGCCGCGCTGCGCTCGGGCAAGCTCTCGCCGGTGATGCCGGGCTGGACGCTGCCGGTGCCGCAGCTCTACGCGGTGTTCCTCTCGCGCCAGGGCATGGTTCCGGCGGTGCGCGCGTTCGTCGACTACCTGGTCGAGGTGCTCGATGCGGACAAGAGCTTGCAGCAGGAATGCCCGCTCAGGAGCGATGTCGTGGCGCTGATGGGCGAGGGCGGCGGGAAAGCTGCGCCAGGTGCCGAGAGCGGCTTGCCGCAAACGCAGAGCGTGCGCAACATCGAAACGGCTTGAAGCGCGCGCGACGCATCACAGGTAAAAGCTTTGCGAACGTGTACGGGCGTGCGCTTGTATGAAACTTGAGCCCATGCACATCGCGCGCAACACGCCATTTGCATTTAGGCATTTAAGCGTCGTCGGCAATCGTTACTTTCAATGGCCGAAGTATTGAACGTGTGCAGCGAGAGGAATATATTGAAGTCCTTCTCGCCAAGCACCGGTCTTGAGCGGGAATTGATGGCCGCTATCATAGTGGGCCTTCAGGGCTGAAAGCGCGGTCCGTGTAGAACACGGCGAGTCGCATGTGCCGACGTGAACCGAGCGATTGTCGGGGAGTGTCGCCACCGCCCGAATGCGCTGCGTGCGCTCGAAAAAAGGCCCTCATCTGACGATGAGGGCCTTTTACTTGGTACTTCGAAAAGCGTCGGACCGCTAACGCACGCTCAGTGACGTGCGCTCAATGACGGGCCGGATCGGTGACGAAGCCGAGCTTCGTGAGGCCGCCGCTCTGCGCCGCGGACATCACCTGTGCAACCTTCTCGTAGGCGACCTTGCGGTCCGCGTTCAGATGCAACTCGGGCTGCGGTTGCTGCTGCGCCGCTGCGGCAATCTTCGTCTTGAGCGCGTCGTCGTTGACGGCCGTGCCGTCCCACAGCACCGTGCCGTCCGCTTCGATCGCGATGTTGATCTGCGCGGGCTTGGTGTCTTCCTTCTGGCTGCTCGCATGCGGCAGATCGACCTTCACGGCGTGACGGATCACGGGAATCGTCACCATGAAGACGATCAGGAGAACCAACATGACGTCGACGAGCGGCGTCATGTTGATCTCGTTCATGAGGCCATCGTCGTCGTCGCTGGCAAAGGGGCTCATCGCCATGTTGCTTGCCTCCGCTCGTTAATGGTTGCGTGCGGCGACGCGCAGATTGCCGTTCTTCGCCGTCGACGAGATATGCGCGCCCGTCACGAAGAACGCATGCAGACCGTGCGCAAAGCGGTTGAGCTTTGTGACGACCGCCTTGTTGCCGCGCGTGAGCGCGTTGTAGCCGAGCACCGCCGGAATCGCGACGAAGAGGCCGAACGCCGTCATGATCAGCGCCTCGCCCACCGGACCCGCAACGGCGTCGATCGAGGTCTGGCCCGTCGCGCCAATGGTAAGCAGTGCGTGATAGATGCCCCACACCGTGCCGAACAGACCGACGAACGGCGCTGTGCTGCCGATCGAGGCGAGGATCGCGAGGCCTGACTGCATCTTCGCGACGGAGTCGTCCATGGTGTCTTTCAGGCAGCGCGTGACCCAGTCCGACACGTCCATGCGGTCGTGCAGATGCGGCTGCGTCTGGTGATGATGGTCGGCGGCTTCCTGGCCCGAGAGGGCGAGGGCGAGGAACGGGTTGTCCTCACGCGTGCCGCTGCCGAGCTTCTTCACGCCGTCGGCGAAGTCGTCCGAATGCCAGAACGCGGTCTCGGCGTTCTTCGTGAGACGCTTCAGGCGCGCGACGTTCCAGCCCTTCGCGACGATCACGCACCACGACAGCACCGACATGATCAACAGCGCGAGCGCGATGCCGCGCGTCACGAAATCCCCTTGCGCCCAGACGTGGGCAATACCGTAGTTCTGCATGGTTTTTCCTTTATTTCAATTCGTCTTAACTGTGCAATTCTCTGGTCAGTTCTCAGGCTGCCGCATCGCGTGCGCGCGGCAGCCGCAAGCCGGCAAGACTCAATCCTGCAGGCCGAAATCGAACGGCTGGGTGTAGGCCGCGCGCACGGGCTGGCCGTCTTCCATGTACGGCTTGCACGCGCTGCTGCGCATGGCGGCGAGTGCGGCGTCATCGAGGCGGCTGAAACCGCTGCTCTTCTTGAGCTCGATGTTTTCGAGCTTGCCGGTGAGCCCCACCACGAAGTGCACGTAGGCGACGCCGGTCTCGCCGCGGCGCCTCGAGAGCATCGGGTAGTCGGGCTGAACGATGTTGCAGTCGAGATGCGAGACGTTCTTCGGCGCGCTGAGCGCCATCGTCGGCTTGCCCTGCGCGGGAGCGGCGGCTTGCGCCGGCGCCGCAGTGGGCGGCGTGGGTGCGGGCGGCGCCGGTTCGGCGGGCGCGGGTGCCTCGGCCACCTGCTGCGAGGGCGCTTCGGCCACCGGCAGCGGTGTGGGCGTTGGCTTCGGTTTGGGCTGAACCTTGGGTTTTTCGCGGCTCACGTGCGGCACCGGCTTGGGCGGCGGCGTGGGTATCGACTGGATTGCCGCCGGCGCGGCCACCGGCTCCGGCTGGAGCAGCTCGGCCGTGATCGTGCGGGATTCGAGCGCAACGGGCGTCGCGACGTTGCGTTGAGTCAGGACGACGGCAATGAGCGTGACGTGCAGCGCGATGACGATCGCGACCGCGGTCACGGCGCGGCGATGCGTGCCTGACGTAAGAAAAGCGGGAAGCACTGGCGCGTTGGCGGTGATTTGGGAAGCCTGCATGTTAGCGTGGCCGTCCGAAAGACGACGGCGCGCTGGCAGGGCAACGCGTCGCGACGGGCGGCTTTATTTGCGAAAGATCAACAGCGAGATGCACACGGTGGTCACGAATCCGATCAGCAATTCCATCCCGGCAAACTCCTCTTGAGAAGGAAACGGGGGACTAGCTGGCTGGTCGTGAAACTGGCTTGCTGTCGGCAGTAAAGCGCCCGGGCGTAAAAGCGTGCGAGCGGTGCAGCTAAGGCGCGCGCCGCAATGGGCGAGGCGCGCCTTGGGTTCTCAGGCGGCCTTGCGCTCGTAGAACGTGAGGGGCACGGCCTGCGGCACGGCGACCGGGTGCGCATGGTGCACGCCGCAGCGGGTTGCGCAGGCGCCGCTTTGCGCCATCACTTCGCGAACGGATTCCTCGCACTTGCCGCAGCAGGTCGCGACGCCGAGTTCGAACTGCAGCTCGTCGAAAGAGTCCATGCCCTCCGCGATGGAGGCACGGATCGTCCGGTCGGAGACGGACTTGCAAACGCAGACAATCATGATGGACCGCAATAGATAGGGTTAATGCGAATTATTATCATTATGTTTGTCGACTTTGGCAAGCGTGCCGATGGATTTTTTGTAACAAAACCGGACCCTTAGCAGGGATTTTGCTGTGGATCAAAGCGGGCGGGGGATCCCGTGTGGTGGGGATAAAGCAGGGCCGGAAGGCAGAGTCCCGGCGGGCGCGGGAAGGGGGCGTTTGGGGCGGGATGCTGGGCGGCGAGCGGGAAACGGGGGCCGAATGAGGCCCGGGTCGCCGCTGGCGGAGCGGCCGTTGTGCGCTAGCGACTCAGGCGGCGTCGGCTTCGAGTTCTCGTGTGCGTCGCGAGGGAATGCTCACGCATTCGACTTGCGCGTCGATGCCAAGCAGCGCCGCCGCGAGCGTGCGCAAGTGGGCGCCGTCGCTCGTCGAGCAGAAGCGCGCCGACGCGCCCTCGGCCATGCGGCCGTCGCCAGGGCTGGCCGGTTGGGCGCGCAGGCCATGCTGATCGAGCACGCGTTCGAGCTGGCGCGCGATCGCCACGCTCGTATCCACGAGCGTCATGCGCTCGCCCACGATCGAGCGGATGGCCGTATCGAGAAAGGGGTAGTGCGTGCAGCCGAGCACGAGGGTGTCCGCGCCGGCGTCGAGCATCGGCTCCACATAGCCGCGCAGCAGCTCGACGAGCGCCGGCGAGCTTACGTCGCAGCGCTCGACCGCCTCCACGAGGCCGTGGCCCGGCTGGCACAGCACGCGCAAGTCCGCGGCGTGACGCTCGACCAGCGCCTGAAAGCGCGCGCTGCGCAGCGTCACCTGGGTGGCGAGCACGCCGGCCACGCGCGACTTCGAGATCAATGCGGCGGGCTTGATGCCGGGCTCCACGCCCACGAGCGGGATGGAGAGCCGCTCGCGCACGAGCGCGATGGACTGCGCGGTGGCGGTGTTGCAGGCCACGACCAGCGCCTTGGCGCCCTGCGCGACGAGCCATTCGCCGATGGCGAGCGTGCGGTCGGCGATGAAGTCGTCATCGCGCTGGCCGTAGGGCGCATAACGCGAGTCCGCCACATAGACGATCTGCTCGGCGGGCAAATGCGCGCGCACGGCGCGTAGCACCGAGAGGCCGCCGAGCCCCGAATCGAAGATGCCGATGGGCGCGGCGCAGGAGGAGGCCGTTGCGTTCAAGTGAGTCTGAATAGGGGGTGATAGCGGCGAGGGCCGCAAGCGCGGTCAAGCGCACCGCGAGCGCACGCGTTTTCAGGGGACGCACCCGCATTCGCTGCGGCGGCCGGTGCGTCCTGGCGCGTGCGCCGGCGCGATCAGGATTCTACCGAACCCATCGCCGATTGCTGGTAGTTCTGGATGCCGACCTTGTCGATGAGGTCGATCTGGGTTTCGAGCCAGTCGATGTGCTCTTCAGTGTCGTCGAGGATCTTCACGAAAATCTCGCGCGAGATGAAGTCGCGCACGGACTCGCAATAGACGATGGCTTCCTTGCAGGTGGACTGCGAAATCTGCTCGAGCTTCAGATCGCATTCGAGGACTTCCTTGGTTTCTTCGCCGATCAGCAGCTTGTGCAGGTCTTGCAGATTGGGCAGGCCGTCGAGCATGAAGATGCGCTCGATAAGCCAGTCGGCGTGCTTCATTTCGCCAATCGACTCGTCGTACTCGTGCTTGCCGAGCTTCTCGAGGCCCCAGTGCTTGTACATGCGGGCATGCAGGAAATACTGATTGATGGCGGTCAGTTCGTTCTTGAGCTGTGCGTTCAGGTATTCGATGACTTTTTTATCGCCTTGCATGATTTTTTTTCCTTCCCTGATGGGACAGTAGTTCGAAGACTGGTTTCAAACAATAAACGCTCGATCAGCAAAAGCCAAGACCGAATCTGCATTGAAATCCGGTTTGAATCAGGCATTTGTGCCGTCCTGCGAATTAATCTCAGTCCGTTTCGCGTTACTCAAGCATTACTCGAGCGCTATTCAAGCGCTACCCGAGCATTACTCAAGGGCTATTCAAAAAAAACCGGGGCGCTGGGCCCCGGTCTTTACATTGGCTGGATCGACAACTCGCCGATCAACAGGCATCCGTTGCGCATCAGGCCGTCGCGACCGGAATCTTGCCGATCTTCGCCTGCCATTCGGCGGGGCCGGTCTTGTGGACCGAGGTGCCCGACGAATCCACCGCGACCGTCACCGGCATGTCCTGCACGTCGAACTCGTAGATGGCTTCCATGCCGAGGTCTTCGAACGCGAGGACCTTCGAGCCGCGGATCGCCTTCGAGACGAGGTAGGCCGCGCCGCCCACTGCCATCAGGTAAGCCGCCTTGTGCTTCTTAATTGCCTCGATGGCGACCGGGCCGCGCTCGGCCTTGCCGACCATCGAGATGAGGCCGGTTTGCGAGAGCATCAGCTCCGTGAATTTGTCCATGCGCGTGGCCGTGGTGGGGCCTGCCGGGCCGACCACTTCGTCGCGCACCGGATCGACCGGGCCAACGTAGTAGATCACGCGGTTCTTGAAGTCCACGGGCAGCTTTTCGCCCTTGGCGAGCATGTCGGCGATGCGCTTGTGCGCGGCGTCGCGGCCCGTGAGCATCTTGCCCGAGAGCAGCAGCGTCTGGCCCGGCTTCCACGAAGCGACTTCTTCCGGCGTGAGCGTGTTCAGGTCGACGCGCTTGCTGGTTTCCGTGTTCGGCTCCCAGTTGACCTTCGGCCATGCGTCGAGCGAGGGCGCTTCGAGCTTCGCCGGGCCCGAGCCGTCGAGCACGAAGTGCGCGTGGCGCGTGGCCGCGCAGTTCGGGATCATCGCGACGGGCTTCGAAGCCGCGTGCGTGGCCGTGGCCATGATCTTCACGTCGAGCACCGTGGCGAGACCGCCCAGACCCTGTGCGCCGATGCCGAGCGCGTTGACCTTCTCGTGCAGTTCGACGCGCAGCTCTTCGACCCAGTCTTTCGGACCGCGCTTGATGATGTCCTGGATGTCGATGGACTCCATCAGCGATTCCTTCGCCATCAGCATCGCCTTCTCAGCGGTGCCGCCGATGCCGATGCCGAGCATGCCCGGCGGGCACCAGCCCGCGCCCATCGTCGGCACCGTCTTGAGCACCCAGTCGACGATCGAGTCGGACGGGTTGAGCATCACGAACTTCGACTTGTTCTCGGAGCCGCCGCCCTTGGCCGCCACCTGAACGTCCACCTTGTCGCCCGGCACGATCTCGTAGTGGATCACGGCCGGCGTGTTGTCCTTCGTGTTCTTGCGGCCGCCTTCGGGCGGGTTCACGATCGAGGCGCGCAGCACGTTGTCCGGGTTCAGATACCCGCGGCGCACGCCTTCGTTGATCATGTCAGTGACGCCCATCGTGGCGCCGTCCCAGCGCACGTCCATGCCGACCTTCACGAAGATCGTGACGATGCCGGTGTCCTGGCAGATCGGGCGCTTGCCTTCCGCGCACATGCGGCTGTTCGTGAGGATCTGCGCGATCGCGTCCTTCGCGGCCGGGCTCTCTTCGAGCTCGTACGCGCGGCCGAGCGCCTCGATGTAGTCCTGCGGATGGTAGTAGCTGATGTATTGCAGCGAATCCGCAATGCTCTGGATCAGGTCTTCCTGTTTGATGACGGTCATGGCTAGCTTCTGTGGGGACAGGGGTGTTTTAAATCGTGTGGGCGGCGCGCCGCTTTTATTCCGACGTTGCCGTGTCGCGCACGGCGGCGCTTGTCGGCACCGGATGGCGCGCGGCAAGGTCGTGGTAGTGCTCGGGGTGCGTATGCGTGGTGAGGCGGTCGATCCACGCCATCACCAGCGCGGAGAGCAGGAAGGCAACGTGAATGGCCACTTGCCAGATCACCGTGCGCTCGGAAACCGCGTCGGGATTGATGAAGGTTTTGAGCAGATGAATCGACGAAATGCTGATGAGCGCCATCGCGAGCTTCACCTTGAGCACGCCGGCGTTCACGTGATCGAGCCATTCGGGCTCGTCGGGGTGGCCTTCTAGTCCCATGCGCGAGACGAAGGTTTCATAGCCGCCCACGATCACCATGATGAGCAGGTTCGAGATCATCACCACGTCGATCAGGCCGAGCACGGCGAGCATGATGCTGGTCTCGTCGAGCGACATGGCGTGGGTGACGAGGTGCCAGACTTCCTTCACGAACAGCACGCAGTAGACGGTCTGCCCGACGATCAGCCCCAGATAGAGCGGCACCTGGAGCCAGCGGCTCATGAAGATGATGCTGGGCAGCAAGCGCATGCGGCGAGGGCGAGCGGCGGACGGCGGCTGGGGACGTGCAGCGGACATGGGCGTTTCACGAGTGACGGAAATCGGGCGCGGACCTGGGCACGGGCGGCATGGTGCGCGGAAGGGTCTGTTCGAGCCTCGTGGCGAGTCTCGAGCCCCGGTCGCGCTGCGCACGCCGCCTGGCCGCGAGGGCCGGGCGGGCGCTATTGTAACGCGTCGGCGCGCCGCTTCGCCGCGACGCCGACAGGTTGGAATTACAAAATAATTACGACGCCACGGGCGGCAGCCGCCTGGTCTTCAGGCTCGCGAGGGCGATGCCGCCGACCACGCAGGCAAGCGCGATGCCGTGCGCGGGCGTGGGCCGCTCGCCGAGGAAGGCGATGCCGTACAGCGCGGCGGCCACCGGCAGCACGGCCGTGAAGACCCCTGCGATGCTGCCCGGCACGTGGCGGATGCCCATCATCCAGAGGCAGAACGAGAACACGCTGGCCGAGAGCCCATACCAGAGCACGAGCGCCCAGACGCTTGCGGGCACGCTCGCATAGTCAGGCGACTGCACGAACGCCAGCGCGCCCGGCAACCCAACCGGCAGCATCAGCAGAAAGCCGAACAGGTGGGTGTATGCACAGATTTCGAGCGGTGCGAGCGTTTGCGTGAGCCGGCGCGAGAGGATCACATAGAACGATTCGCAGCACACCGCGCCCAGCACCATCAGGTTGCCCACGAACGACCCCGGATCCGCCTGTCCGCCATCGACATGCGCAAGATTGATGACGGCGATGCCCACGATGGCGAGCGCGATCGACACGAACGCTCGCGCGTCAGGCCGCTCGCGCAGGAACAGCCACGAGAACAGCGCAACCACGGCTGGGATCGTGCTCGTGATGACGCCCGCTGCGACGGCGCTCGTGCGATGCACGCCGCCGAGCATCAGCAGCGTAAACCCGAATGTACCGAAGAGGGCCTGAAGGAACAGATTGATCCATTCGCCGCGCTTTACGCGCCGCATGCGCGAGACGCGCAGCAGCGGCCAGAGCACGGCGAGGGCGATGACGAAGCGCAGCAGCGCAAACAGCGGAACGGGTAAAAACGCAACGATCGTTTTGCCGATGCCGACATTGCTGCCCACCAGCAGCATGGCGGCGACGAGGAAAAGGGAATAGCGGTTCAAGCTGGAATCCGGACACACAGATCAGTTAGCATTCTAAATGGTCGCTTAACTGACTGTCATCGCGTGGCGGTTTGCATACGGAATTGGCACGCTCGTTCGAAGACACGCCATGCGCGAAGTTGTGCGCCGCGTAAGTAGCGGGTAAGTTGCTACGCTTAATCTTGCGCGTGCGGGTCTGCGCGCGACCCCATACGATTGCGACTTCATGCAACTAGTTGCAACGCGAGGCGGGCCAGCCGGCCCGGCCGCAGGAATGAAAAATGCCGCATTCGCGCCGGGGCATCGGAACACCGAGGGCCAGGGCGTGGCGGCGCAAGGAGACGGCGCGCGCAGGGATCGAAGATCCTGTGCACGTCCACGAGTTTGACGTTTCATCTTCACCAAGGGGTTGTCGATGTCTGCGATTGAATCGGTTCTTCACGAAAACCGCGTGTTTGCGCCTTCCGCGCAAACGGTGGCGGACGCCACGGTGTCCGGCATGGACGCCTACAGGGCGCTCTGCGCCGAAGCCGAACGCGATTACGAAGGTTTCTGGGCGCGCCTTGCGCGCGAAACGCTGACGTGGCAAAAGCCCTTCACGAAGGTGCTCGACGAGTCGAAGGCGCCGTTCTACACCTGGTTCGAGGACGGCGAGCTCAATGCCTCGTACAACAGCCTCGACCGTCATGTGGAAGCGGGCAACGGCGAGCGCGTCGCGATCATCTTCGAAGCCGACGACGGCACCGTCACGAACATCACCTATAAGGACCTGCTCTCGCGCGTCTCGCGCTTCGCCAACGCGCTCAAGAAGCGCGGCGTGAAGAAGGGCGACCGCGTGGTCATCTACATGCCGATGTCGGTCGAAGGCGTGGTGGCGATGCAGGCCTGCGCGCGCATTGGCGCGACGCACTCGGTGGTGTTCGGCGGCTTCTCGTCGAAGTCGCTCAACGAGCGCATGGTGGACGTGGGCGCCGTCGCGCTCATCACCGCCGACGAGCAGATGCGCGGCGGCAAGGCGCTGCCGCTGAAGAACATCGCCGACGAAGCCATCGCCATGGGTGGCTGCGAGGCGGTGAAGAGCGTGATCGTCTACCAGCGCACGGGCGGCAAGACCGGCTGGACCGAAGGCCGAGATCACTGGATGCACGAAGTCTCGGCCGCCGAGAGCGACACCTGCGCGCCGGTACCAGTGGGCGCGGAACACCCGCTCTTCATCCTCTATACGTCGGGCTCGACGGGCAAGCCCAAGGGCGTGCAGCACAGCACGGGCGGCTACCTGCTGTGGGCCGCGCAGACCATGAAGTGGACCTTCGACTGGAAGCCCACCGACGTGTTCTGGTGCACGGCCGACATCGGCTGGGTCACAGGCCATAGCTATATCGCCTATGGGCCGCTCACGACCGGCGCGACGCAGGTGATGTTCGAGGGCATTCCCACGTACCCGAACGCGGGCCGTTTCTGGGAGATGATCCAGAAGCACAAGGTCACGGTGTTCTACACGGCCCCCACGGCCATCCGCTCGCTGATCAAGTCCGCGGAAGCCGATGCGAAGGTCCATCCGAAGAGCTACGACCTTTCCTCGCTGCGCATCCTCGGCACGGTGGGCGAGCCGATCAATCCCGAAGCGTGGATCTGGTACTACGAGAACGTGGGCGGCAAGCGCTGCCCGATCGTCGACACGGTGGCAGACCGAAACCGGCGGCCACATGATCACGCCGCTGCCGGGCGCGACGCCGCTCGTGCCGGGTTCGTGCACGCTGCCGCTGCCGGGCATCATGGCGGCGATCGTCGACGAAACCGGCGAGGACGTGCCCAACGGGCAGGGCGGCATTCTCGTCGTGAAGCGCCCGTGGCCCGCGATGATCCGCAACGTCTGGGGCCAACCCGAGCGCTACAAGTCGGGCTACTTCCCCGAGGAACTCGGCGGCAAGCTGTATCTGGCCGGCGACGGCAGCGTGCGCGACAAGGACACGGGCAACTTCACGATCATGGGCCGCATCGACGATGTCCTGAACGTCTCGGGCCACCGCCTGGGCACGATGGAGATCGAGTCGGCGCTGGTGGCGAACCCGCTCGTGGCCGAAGCCGCCGTGGTGGGCCGCCCCGACGACACCACCGGCGAAGCCGTGGTGGCGTTCGTGGTGCTCAAGGCGACGCGTCCGCAGGGCGAGGATGCCGTGAAGCTCGCCGCGGAACTGCGCGCGTGGGTGGGCAAGGAGATCGGTCCGATCGCCAAGCCCAAGGACATCCGCTTCGGCGAGAACCTGCCGAAGACGCGCTCGGGCAAGATCATGCGCCGCTTGCTGCGCTCGCTCGCGAAGGGCGAGGCGATCACGCAGGACACTTCCACGCTGGAGAACCCGGCGATTCTGGATCAGCTCGGCGAGTCGCTTTGATCGCTGCTTGATGGTTGTTTGATGGCCGGAGTGGGTGCTTCAACACCGACCCTGGCCACCGCGCGCCTCACCCCGGCCCCATGCAAGGCCGGATGTTCCCAATTGCCGGCCATGCGCGTTTTTGCTAAACAGGCGCATGGCCGCGCCACACCCCACACCCCAGAACAACCCCAATCCCTTGCCTGAGCCGCCCGCGGTGAGCGAGGCGATGGCGCTCGCGCATCGGCGCTACTGGCGCTTCAACGTCGCGCTGATCGCCGTGCTCATGAGCCTTGGCTTCGCCGTTTCGTTCATCGTGCCGCTGTTCGCGCGCGCGCTCGACGGCGTGCGTTTCGCCGGCTTCAGCCTGCCGTTCTATATCGGCGCACAAGGGGCGATCCTCATCTATATCGGGCTCGTGGTCGTCTACATCGTGCTGATGCAGCGCGCCGACCGCGAACTGCAAGCCGCGCGCGAAGCCGAAACGGCCATTCGCGACGCCAGCCAGGCACCGCAACGATGAAGCTCGCGCACCGGCTGATCCGCTCCTACGCGCTCTATACGCTCGGCTTTCTTGCCTTCGTTTTCGTGATGTGGCGCATCGAGCTCGCCACCGGCCCCGGCATGTGGATCGGCTACGTGTTCCTGTTCGTGCCGATCGCCGTCTATGCCGTGATCGGGCTGCTCTCGCGCACCTCGGACCTCGTCGAATACTACGTCGCGGGACGCCGCGTGCCCTCGTTCTTCAACGGCATGGCGACGGCCGCCGACTGGCTCTCGGCGGCCTCGTTCATCGGCCTCGCGGGCTCGCTCTACGCGAGCGGCTACGACGGCCTGGCCTATCTGATGGGCTGGACGGGTGGCTACTGCCTCGTCGCGTTCCTGCTCGCGCCCTACGTGCGCAAGCTCGCGCGCTACACCATCGCGGATTTTCTGGGCACGCGCTTCTCGAGCAACCTCGTGCGCGCGCTCGCCGTGCTGGCGACGATCATCTGCTCGTTCGTCTATCTCGTCGCGCAGATCCAGGGCGTGGGGCTGATCGCGGTGCGCTTTATCGGCGTGGATTTCGCCATCGGCATCTTTTGCGGGCTGGCCGGCATCCTCGTGTGCTCTTTTTTGGGCGGGATGCGGGCGGTCACATGGACCCAGGTCGCGCAATACATCATCCTGATCGCGGCGATGCTGATTCCGGTTTCGTTGATCGCGCATCGAAATGGCCTCGGCTGGCTGCCGCAGCTCGATTACGGCAAGGTGATGCAGCGCGTGGAGACGCTCGAGCGCGACGTGCGCGACACCAGCGCGGAGGCGAACGTGCGCGACGAGTACGCGCGCCGCGCGGCGCTCTGGCAAGCGCGGCTGGACGCGCTGCCGCAGTCGTATATCGAGGAGCAGACGCGCCTCGTCCTGGCGCTCGCGGACATGCGCCGCCACAACGGCCCGCTGCGCGACATCGATTCGCTCGAGCACGAGATCGCGCATTTCCCGCGCGACCCCGAAGCCGCACGCGTGGCATGGACGCAGCAGCGCGACGACCTGCTCGCGCGCGCCGCGCCGCCCGTGCCGATGCACGAACCGTTTCCCGCCGATAACGACGAAGCGCGGCGCATCCACGAGCGCAATTTTCTTTCGCTGCTGCTGTGCCTCTCGCTTGGCACGGCGAGCCTGCCGCATATCCTCACGCGCTACAACACGACGACGACGGTGGCGTCGGCGCGGCGCTCGGTGGGGTGGACGCTGTTCTTTGTCGCGTTGTTCTATTTGACGGTGCCGGTGCTCGCGGTGCTCATCAAGTTCGAGATCCTTTCGCACCTGGTGGGGCAGCACTTTGCCGATCTGCCGCATTGGGTGATGCAGTGGCGGCGCATGGAGCCGACCATGATCGGCGTAGCCGATATCAACAGCGACGGCATCGTGCACTGGAGCGATATCCAGATGCAGCCCGACATGGTGGTGCTCGCGGCGCCCGAGATCGCCGGGCTGCCGTATGTGATGTCGGGGCTCGTGGCCTCGGGCGCGCTCGCGGCGGCGCTTTCCACGGCGGACGGGCTGCTGCTCACGATCTCGAACGTGCTCTCGCACGACGTGTACTACCACATGGTGGACCCGAATGCGTCGAGCCAGCGGCGCGTGACCATGTCGAAGATTCTGCTGCTGGGCGTGGCGCTGTTTGCTTCGTGGGTGGCTTCGCTGAACGCGGGGAATATTTTATTTCTGGTGGGCGCGGCGTTTTCTCTGGCGGCGTCGAGTCTGTTTCCGGTGCTCGTGCTGGGCGTGTTCTGGAAGCGGACGACACGCCTTGGCGCGGTGGCGGGGATGGTGGCGGGGCTGGGCGTGTGCGTGTATTACATCGTATCGACGTATCCGTTCTTTACGCAGCTCACGGGATTTGCAGGCGCGCGCTGGTTTGGCATCGAGCCGATCAGCTCGGGCGTGTTCGGCGTGCCGGCGGGGTTTCTGGCGACGATCGTTGTTAGCCTGGTCGACCGGAAGCCGGATGAGTATTCGGTCGCGCTGGTGGATTATATTCGGCATCCTTAGTAAAGGTGCAGTCTTGGCGGGAGGTGCGGCGTAACGTGCGCTCAGGTCTGTATCGTCAATGGCAGGCGTTTCGCCACTGTGGCCGATCGGTGAGGGTGAGGGGAGATTGAGCGGTGCAGCGGCGGCACGGACAACGGCCGCCGCACGTGCGAGGCGATACTGCTACGAGGCGGTGACGGAGGCGACCGCAGCGCGGTTGTACGGTTGTGTGGTTGGCGCGCGGAATTTCCACTGTTGTCCCGGCTCGATGCCCGTGGCAGTCGCCGATGTGGTGCCAACGATCGCGCCGCTCGCATCGAGCAGGTTGATCGCGATCGTGGCGGTCTGGATCCTGGTTGTGGTCGTGTTGGTGGCCGTGCCGGTCACATAGCCATTGCCGCCGCCCCCATAGACGGTGGCACCCAGGTCGCTGATCTGCAACGCGTCGCCGGCATGCGCTGCCGCCGCCGCGATAGTCAGGATAGCTCCGAGTATGAGTTTCTTCATCATGTAGACCCCTCTCGATAGTTGTGGGTCGTGATATTGAAGCGCAGCGGCGTGGGATGTGGCTTGAGATGTATCAAGGTAAAGGGAAAGGGGCTTTAGGTCGCAGGTTGGTGGGGGGGATTTTCGGGAGCACCGGTGTTCGTCGGCCGGACTTGGGAGAACGGCACAACGTCGGCATGTTGATCTGGATGAGCCCGAACGTGATGGCTCGACGCGCTGTACGACGCTGGATACTGTATAAAAACACAGTATTTCAGTATTGTGCGTACACACGAACCCACATCGAATTTGGTGGCCGTGTGATTTTGTGTAAAAATACACACGAGTGCGTCGGTAATATGAACTCATCCAGGCTAATCCGGATGCTGGAGGGAGATGGTTGGCAACAGGTACGGGTTACCGGCAGCCATCATCACTTTAAGCACCCCGAAAAGGCAGGCCTCGTGACGGTGCCGCACCCGAAGAAGGATCTTCCTGTCGGAACGGTCATGAGCATCCTCAAAGCCGCAGGCCTTAGGTGACTGGCTGCGCGCCGGCCCTTAGTCGCGGAACGCGTGAAAAGCGGAAACGCTCAACTTTACAAGGAAGGGCAACATGGAATTTCCCGTCGCAGTTCATAAGGACGATGGGAGCGTCTATGGAGTGACTGTCCCGGACATCCCGGGTGTGCATTCCTGGGGCGACACCATCGATGATGCAATTAGAAACGCCAAAGAAGCGATTGCCGGTCACGTTTCTACGTTGGTTGAACTTGGTGAAGACGTTGGCTTCGCGTGTTCGACCATTGAAGAACTGGCGGCAAATCCAGAATACGCGGGTGCAATCTGGGCATTGGTTGAGGTCGACTTGAGCAGGCTGGACAACAAGCCGGAAAGGATCAACATTAGCCTTCCTCGGTTCGTTTTGCGCAAGATCGACTCCTACGTCGAGAAGCGGCACGAAACACGGAGTGGGTTTCTCGCGCGCGCGGCTTTAGAGGCACTTGCGCATGAATAGCCTGTACGAGTTGGCTGAAGCGATTGTCGATTGAGAAGGCTCGCTATCCATCCGGGCCTTTGTTTTTTCGACGCCGAGAGAACTCACGCTCGTTAAAGCGGGAATGGATCGCCTACGGGCGATTCAATCGCCCAAATGAAAAAGGCTTCCTTGCGGGAAGCCTTTTATATCCTTTGGCGGAGAGAGGGGGATTCGAACCCCCGATAGGCTATTAACCTATACACGCTTTCCAGGCGTGCGACTTAAACCGCTCATCCATCTCTCCGGCGGGAGGCGAATTATAGCAGACTCTTGACGGTATGGGAGAGGGCGCCAAGAGTCCGTCTCCAGATCGCCCATGTGGTCAACTGCCGCACGCGCTTCCGGGCCACCGTAACCGCGCGTCGCGCCGGGTCATCCACCCCCGGATCCGTCCCATCCGCCCCCTGCAAAGCATCGAAGAATTGCTTCGTTCACCGCTCGGCGGGCGTTCCGTATCGTTGCCGCCTGATCTTGCCGATTGGCTCCCAGCAAGCCGCAATCGCAAGGCAGCCCCACATCGGCAACCGATAACCCAAAACACAAACGCTACGGAACCCGCACATGAAACGCCTCTCTCCTCGCGCCAGCGCTTTCGCCATCGCCAGCATCCTCCTCGCAACGGCGTCAGCCACCGCCCACGCACAGGGCAGCGTGACGCTCTACGGCATCGTCGATGCCGGCATCGCCGTGGTTCACAACGCGCAGGGCGCAAACGGCCAGAACCAGAGCACGCTCGTGAAGTTCAGCAGCGGCAACAGAGGTGGCTTCGAGAATTCAGACAGTTCGTTGAGTGGAAAAGCTGGGGCGTGAGTCGGCCATAATGGTCGGCAACAAGGAACCAGAAGATGACGAAACGAAACCGACGGACTCACTCACCGGCGTTCAAGGCAAAGGTGGCCCTGGCGGCGCTCAAGGGCGACAAGACGCTGGCAGAGTTGGCCCAGCAATTTGATGTCCATCCGAACCAGATCACGGACTGGAAGAAGCAACTGCAGGAGCGGGTTGCCGATGTGTTCGAAGTGGGCAGCGCGGCGCCGTCGGCGCCGCCAGTCGACGTGAAGGTGCTGCACGCGAAGATCGGGCAATTGACGTTGGAGAATGATTTTTAGAAAGCGCGCTCAGCAAGGCGGGACTGCTGGGCGTAAGGCGATGATCGATCGTGATCACGCTCTGCCGGTGACACAGCAGGCCAAGCTGGTAGGCATCAGCCGGTCGAGTGCCTATTACCAATCGCGCGGGGTCAGCGAAGCGGATCTGAAATTGATGCGCCGGATTGACGAGCTTCACCTCGAGCATCCATTTGCAGGGGCACGAATGCTGGTACGGCTGCTGCGTCGCGAAGGCATCAAGGTCGGGCGCAGACACGTCAGCACCTTGATGAAGCGCATGGGCGTCGAGGCGTTGTATCGCAAGCCAAACACGAGCCGCAAGCATGCAGCCCACAGGATCTGGCCGTACCTGCTGCGCCACCGGAAGATCGACCGGGCCAATCAGGTCTGGGCGCTCGATACGAGCTATATCCCGATGGCGCGCGGCTTCGTATATCTGACGGCCGTGGTGGACTGGGCGAGCCGTCGGGTGCTGGCACACCGGGTGGCGATCACGCTGGAGAGCTGCCATGCCGTCGAGGCGCTGGAGGAAGCGTTTGCGAAATACGGCCTGCCTGAGATCGTCAACACGGATCAAGGCAGCCAGTTCACCGCAACCGAATTCACCGACGCGGTGCTCAGCCGGAACGTTCTTCTGTCCATGGATGGCAAGGGCGCATGGCGTGACAACGTGTTTGTTGAACGGGTGTGGCGCAGCGTCAAATATGAAGAGGTCTATCTGAAAGCCTACGACTCGGTCAGCCACGCCCGCCGCTCAATCGGCAACTACCTGAACTGGTATAACCAGAATCGGCCTCATTCCAGGCTGGCCGATCAGACACCGGATGAAGCATACTTCGCCACGCTGCCAGCGATAAAATCGGCAGCTTGATTGCCTCAGCAATTCCACTTAAAAACTTGCTGATCCTGTCCGAACGAACGAGGCCACCTCTAACCTCTCGGGCAGCCGCTGGGGCCTGCGCGGCACCGAGGATCTCGGCAGCGGTCTCGCGGCCATCTTCCAGCTCGAAAACGGCTTCAACGTGGGGACGGGCGTAGCGGGGCAGGGCCAGCGAGAGTTCGGACGCAAGGCGATCGTGGGGCTCGCGAGCAACACGTGGGGCACGCTCACGCTGGGCCGTCAGTACGATCCGCTCGTCGATCTCGTGCAGCCGCTCACGCAAGATGGTCCGTTCGGCGGCATATTCGGCACGCCCGGCGACCTCGACAACTACGACAACAGCCTGCGCGTAAGCAACTCGGTCAAGTACACGAGCCCGGTCTTCGCGGGCCTGCAGTTCGAGGCGCTCTACGGTCTCGGCGGCGTGGCAGGCGCGAGCGGCAGCGGACAGACCTACAGCTTCGGCGCGGCGTATGCGAACGGCCCGCTCGCGCTCGCGGCGGGCTATTTCTTCGCCAACGGCGGCAATACGGTGACGAACGGCGTGCGCACCTGGACGAGCAGCTCGGACAGCCTCTTCAACACGGTGATCAACCAGGGCTTCGCAAGCGCGAATTCCATTCAGATCGTGCGCGCCGGCGGCAGCTATGCGATTGGCGCGCTGAGCTTCGGTCTCGCGTACTCGAACACGCAGTACGGCAGCGATAGCTTTTCAACCTTCCATCAGACCGCGAAGTTCAACAACGGCTCGGCCTTCGTGAACTATCAGGTCACCTCCGCGTTGCGTGCGGGCGTGGGCTACAACTACACGTCGCTCACGGGGCCTGCCTCGGCGCACTACAACCAGGTAGACGTGGGCGGCGACTACGCGCTCTCGAAGCGCACGGAGCTTTATGCGCTGGCCGGCTGGCAGCAGGCCAGCGGCCACACGCTCAATGCGAAGGGCGCTGCCGTGGATGCGCAGGCGTCGATCGGCGACTTCGGCGTGAATTCGGGCACGGATACGCAGGCGCTTGCCGTGGTCGGCATCCGTCACAAGTTCTGAGCGGACGGCGCGCGCGTTCGGGCCGCGCGCGCCACGCGGGGCAAATGCGTCGCCACGTGCGTGCCCCGAGCCGTGACTTGCCGCGCGGCTTACAGCGCCGCGCGGATGCGCTGCGCGGTCGCTTCGAGCTCGGCCTTGTCGGCCATGTCGCGCGCGTGCATGCGCAGCTCTTCGCCCTTGCGGCGCGGGATGAGGTGGAAATGCACGTGCGGCACGGTCTGGCCCGCCGCTGCGCCGTTGAATTGCGCGATCATCAGGCCGTCGGGTGCGAGCGCCTTGCGCACGGCCGCGGCCACTTTCTGCACCATCGCCATCGCAGCGGACACCGCTTCGGGCGAGAGCTCGTAAATCTCTTCGGCCGGCTCCTTCGGCAGCACCAGCACGTGGCCTACGGATTGCGGCATCACGTCCATGATCGCCACCGCCGCGTCGTTCTCGCACAGCTTGATGGAGGGGATCTCGCCGCGCAGCAGTTTCGCGAAGATGTTGTTGTCGTCGTAAGCCATGGGTTCCTCGGTAGTGTCTCGGGCGCGGCGTTTGCTCGCCACGCGGATAAAACAGGCGCCGCCCCGCACGGCGCGCCCAACCCTTGCGGCCCAGCCTGCGCGGCCCGCGCGTCTTGTGTTGCGGTGCGCAACGCCGATTATCGCCCACGCCGGGGCGGCTGTCGGGCTTCCTGCAGATTTTTTGAAGTGGGTGCATCATAAGGTTTCTCGCAGCGAGCGCGACGACGAATGTCTTGATAGCAACCTCTTGCATCGGACCGGGGTAAGGAGCTCTGCACGAGACTGGAGGCAACGCTTTGCATGGGACCGGAGTCAGTGCCGAGGCACGCACCGCGGTCGACAGTTGAAGCATCCCATCTCCGGTCGAGCGCCAAAGCGCCAGCTCCGATCGACCGCGATGCATGGGGCCGGAATCAGTGCCGAAGCACTCACTCCGGCCGACACGGAGCACCTATGGCAACGCCTCATCTCGAAGCAACCCAACCCGCCCGCGAAGCCACCGGTTCAGGAGCGTGGCGGTTCGTAACACAGCTACTAGAGCGTGCCGATGTGAAGCTCAACGGCACCCGGCCGTGGGACATGCGCATACACGATTCGCAGGCGCTGGAGCGCGTAGTCGCACTGGGTAATCTGGGTCTCGGCGAGGCCTATATGGACGACCAGTGGGACTGCGAGCAGCTCGACGAATTCTTCGCCCATGTGTTGCGTGCGCATCTGGACGAGCAGATCGATCCCGCCCGGCTCGTCTTTCACGCGCTCAAGGCGCGCCTCATGAACCGCCAGACCATGCGCCGCGCGTGGAAGGTAGGGCAGCAGCACTACGATATCGGCAACGCTTTCTACGAGGCCATGCTCGACAAGCGCATGACCTACACCTGTGGCTACTGGTCGGGCGGCGCGAAGACGCTGGACGAAGCGCAGGAAGCCAAGCTCGACCTGATCTGCAAGAAGCTTGGCCTGAAGCCTGGCATGCGTCTGCTCGATATCGGCTGCGGCTGGGGCAGTCTCATGAAGTTCGCCGCGCAACATTACGGCGTGTCCTGCGTGGGCGTCACGATCTCGAAGGAGCAGGCCGCGTTGGGCGCCGGGCGTTGCGAAGGCCTGCCCGTGGAGTTCCGTCTCCAGGACTATCGCCTGCTCGACGAGCAGTTCGACCGCATCGCGAGCGTGGGCATGTTCGAGCACGTCGGGCCCAAGAACTACCGCACCTATATGGAAGTGGCGCATCGCTGCCTCGCCGACGAAGGCATCTTCGTGCTGCACACGATCGGCAAGAACCGCCGCGACACGACGCCCGACCCGTGGGTCGACAAGTACATCTTCCCCAACGGCGAGCTGCCTACCATCGGCCAGATCGCGGACGCTTCGGGCGGGCTTTTCGTCGTCGAGGACCTGCACAACTTCGGCGCTGACTACGACCGCACGCTGATGGCGTGGCACGCGAACTTCGAGGCCGCGTGGCCGCGTTTCGAGGCCGAGATGGGTCACCGTTTCTACCGCATGTGGCGCTACTATCTGCTGTCATGCGCCGGCGCGTTCCGCGCGCGCGACATCCAGTTGTGGCAATACGTGCTGACGAAGAACGGATTGGTCGGCGGCTATCGCCGTCCGCACGCATGATCGCTGCAAGCGCCACGATGCCCTGAAACCGGGCCGATCCGTCAAAAACAAAGGCCGCGTGCGCGAAGCGCCGCGGCCTTTCTCTTGTGCGCTTGCACCATGCGGTGCGGCTTCAGCGCATCACGGCGGCGACCGTCGCGATGCCGAGTATCGTCATCAGCAAGGACGAGCACACGTGAATGGCAATCTCGCCCGCGGCCCAGCCGAAGCGGCCGTTCTGCAGATGCGCGACGACTTCGGCGGAGAAGGTCGAGAACGTGGAGAGCCCGCCCATGCAGCCGGTGATGACGAACAGTCGCCACTGCGGCGAGACGTCGGGCAGTCGCGCGAACGCGGCGAGCGCCACGCCGATGATGTAGCCCGCGATGATGTTGGACGCGAGCGTGCCGAGCGGCAGAGTGGGGAAGATGGCGTTCAGGCGCAGGCCAAGCACCCAGCGCAGCAGCGAGCCGAGTGCGCCGCCAATGCCGACGGCGAGAATCGAGAGATACATGGTGTGGAGTCGTTGTAGGCGCAATGAAAGGCGATGCCGCATGGTGAGGCGTTGCCTGCCATTGCGTCCCGCTTTCGACCCCGGAGTTTAGCACCGCGGCGTGTGCCGGCTGGCGCGCCCGCGAGGTGCCGCTCGCACAAGGCGCACACGGCACGCATGCGGCCCGCGCCACAAGCGTGCCGCCGGCTTCAGGCGAGGCCGCCGTTGGCGCGCAGGGTCTGGCCGTCCACCCAGCCGCTATCCGGGCCCGCGAGGAACGAGACCACTGCGGCGATGTCGTCGGGCTCGCCGAGCCGCTCGAGCGGCGGCATGCTCGCGAAATGGCGGATCTGTTCTTCGGTTTTGCCTTCGAGGAAGAGGGCCGTGGCCACCGGCCCTGGCGCGACGGCGTTGACCGTGATGCCGCGTCCGCGCAATTCCTTCGCGAAGACGCGCGTGAGCGCCTCGACCGCGTTCTTGGTGGCGTTGTACAGGCCGTAGCCAGGCAGGTTCAGCGCGAGCGCCGTGGTCGAGAAGTTGATGACGCGCCCGCCATTGGCGAGCTTTGCCGCGGCCTCGCGCATCGTATTGAGCGTGCCGCGCACGTTGATGTCGAACATCTCGTCGTAGAGCGCATCGGTCGATTCGGCGATCGTCGTCACCTTCATGACGCCGGCATTGTTGACGAGCACGGCGGGCTGGCCGAGCTGAGCCGCCGTGGTCTCGAACAGGTGGCGCACCTCGTCGGCTTTGGCGATGTTGGCCTTCACGGCGATCGCGCGGCCACCCGCGGCGACGATCTGCGCGACGAGCGCTTCGGCCTCGCGCGCGCTCGCGGCGTAGTTGACGGCGACAGGGTGGCCGTCGCGCGCGAGCCTCAGCGCCACGGCGGCGCCGATGCCGCGCGAGGCGCCCGTGACGATGGCGACGCCGCGCGCGGCGTTTGCCGTGCTGTTTGCTGCGTTGTGTTCTGCGTGGTGGGTAGCGGTGTTCATGATCGAGCTCCTTTCGTTCGGGGTCGGGCATTGGGTGAAGCGGGAACGGAGTCGATCATGAAGGAATTCGGGCGCCCGATCATTGCCTGGCGCCTGGTTTCATTATTCCATTTCGATTAACAATGTCAGTACGCGATGCAGACCGACTTCGTCTCGGTGTACGCATCGATAATGGCGCGGCCGTGCTCGCGGCCGATGCCCGAGGCTTTGAAGCCGCCGAACGGCAGCGCGGGGTCCACCATGTTGTGCGTGTTGACCCAGACCGTGCCGACCTGCACGGCGTCCACCACGCGCAGTGCGCGGTCGAGCTGGTTGGTCCATACGCTCGCGCCAAGGCCGTACTCGGACGCGTTCGCGGCGGCAATGGCCTCATCGACGTCGTCATAGGGCATCACCACGAGCACCGGGCCGAAGACTTCTTCGCGCACCACGGTGAGCGGTTTGTTCTCGGCATTCGCGATCACGGTGGGCTCGACGAAGTAGCCCGCGCGGTTGCCGTCGCCGCCGCCCGCCACGATCTCGCCACCTTCCGCGCGGCCTTGCGCGATCATGCCGGCCACCTTGGCGCGATGGCGCGCGGAGACGAGCGGACCCATCTGCGTGGCCGCGTCGAAGCCGGAGCCGAGCACGGTGTTGCGCGCGACCTGGGCGATGCCTTCGACGATCTCGTCAAAGCGCGCGCGCGGCACATAGAGACGCGATCCGGCAGTGCAGACCTGGCCGTGGTTGAAGAAAATCGCGCCCGCCGCGCCTTCGATGGCGCGTTGCGGGTCGCAGTCGTCGAGCACGATCACGGGGCTCTTGCCGCCCAGCTCGAGCGAGACGCGCTTGAGATCGTTCGCGCACTGCTTGCCGATGATGCGGCCCACTTCGGTGGAGCCGGTGAAGGTGACTTTGTCCACGCCCGCATGACGCACGAGCGCTGCGCCAGCGGTTTCGCCCTGGCCGGTGACGACGTTGAACACGCCCGGCGGAAAGCCCGCTTCGTGCGCGAGCTCGGCCAGGCGAATGGCGGTGAGCGGCGTTTCCTCGGCGGGCTTGAGCACGACGGTGCAGCCGCAGGCGAGCGCGGGCGCGATCTTCCACACCGCCATCAGCAGCGGAAAATTCCACGGCACGATGGCGGCGACCACGCCCGCGGGCACGCGCCGCGTGGAGGCGTTGTAGCGCACGCCGGGCGGGAAGGCGAGCGAGAGGTCGAGCGTGCTGCCTTCGATCTTGGTGGCCCAGCCCGCCATATAGCGCAGCCATTGCACGCTGCCGCCCACTTCGAGCATCTTCGAGAAGCCGAGCAGCTTGCCCTGATTGAGGGTTTCGAGCGCGGCGAGCTCGTCGCCGTTGCGCTCGACGAGATCGGCGAGTTTCAGGAGCAGGCGCTCGCGCTCGGCGGGCGGCATGCGGCGCCACGTGTCGGCCTCGAAGGCGCGGCGCGCGGCGGTGACGGCTGCGTCGATGTCGGCGTCGCCGGCGTCCGGCACCTGGGCGATCTCGGTGCCCGTGGCGGGGTTGAATACGGCGAAGGTGCGGCCGTTGCCGCTGGCGCAAAAGCGGCCGTCGACGAACATCTGCGTGCGGATCGTGTGCGTAAAGTCCTGGCGGTCCATGTCGTTTCCTCGGTTCGGTCCTGTGCGTGGGTGTCAGCGAATGTCGATCCCGCCGCCCGATGCGAGGGCGGGCGATGCGGGACGGGATGTGTAGCGGGATGCGTAGTACTGCGTGGAATGCGGTTGATGCTGTATGGGCGTGTGCTTTGAGCGGCGTGCTGCGAGTGCGCATGCACACATGAAGTTAAGCGCAGCGCCCGCGAAAAAGAGCGCAGGGAAGCCCTGGCCGAAGCCCCACGACGTCGTGGCCAGCGCGGCGCCCGCAAGCATGCCCATGTGGTGCGCGACGCCGGGACAGCCGGCTTGCGTCGCGCGGCCGATGCGCAAAAGCGTGGGCAGCGTGAGCGCGTCGAGCACGGCAAACGCGGGCGCGGCGAATACCACCCAGGGCGCGAGCGCATCGAGGGTGAGCGCGGCAAGCAACGCGCCGCGCAGCGCGAAGAGCGCAAGCAATGCGTAACGATGATCGATGCGTTCCGCAAGCAGGCCGAAGCCAACCACCGCGCAGAGCGACACGGCCAGCTGCGCGAACGAGAAAGGCCCAGCGCCGCACACGGCGAAAAACTGGAAGCGCGCGAGCACGCCGCTCGAAAGCCCCGCGAGCATCGCGGGTGCGAGCAGGGAGACGCTGGCGGGCAGCGCGCCAATGAAACCTTGACGCGTGCGTTGAATCGGAGTCCTGCCGATCTGCCGGGGTGGCACTGAAGACTCCGTACGCGGAGCGTTCAGGTACGGCCTGACCGTTGCGAGCAGGGCGAGACCTGCCAACGCGAGCACGGCCGGCATGGCGCCGGTTGTCGATCCCACGCGTGCCTGTGCCGCGGCTGCCGTCATCGCCGCCATGGTGAGGATGAGCGAGGCGGCCACCGGCACGGTGGCCCGCGAGACGAAGCGGCGCGCGAGCGCCGCAGGCAGCAACGCCATCGCAGCAAGCGCAACCGCGCTTCCCGCGAATGCGGCGGTCGTCGCGTCGATCCGCATCGCACCCAGCATGACGCCCGCCGCGAGCGCCGCGGCGGCGCCGGTCACCGCACACCAGACGCAGGCGGCGGCAAGGGTATTGCGGGCTTTGGGCATCATGGCAAGGCGCGCGCGGGGCATCATCGCGGGCTTACTGCTTGCCGTGGCAGCACGAAGGCGCCGTGCCTGCATCGGGCGCACCGTCCTGCACGCTGTGCGGATCGCGCCCGCCCGGGAGGTCCATCGCCGGATTGCCGTAGAAGAAGTTGTTCGGCTTGAGCATGAAGCCGGCGTACTCCACGGGCATTACCGGGAAGTCCTCGGGCTTGCACACATGCGTGTGCCCGAAGCTGTGCCACAGCACGATGTCCTCGTTCTCGACGTTGCGGTTCGCCTCGATATAGCGCGGCAGGCCGTCGCCGCCCGCGTGCTGGTTCGGATAATCGCCGCTCGCGTAGCGCTGCGTCGTGTCGTAAGGCGTGACCCACACGTGGCGCGTCGCGAAGCCGCCGCGCTGGCGCACCTTCGAATGCGGATCGGCGAGCATCAGCGGCGAGTCGTTGATGATGAGCTTGTAGCCGGGATTCGCGCCCACGCGGTTCTTCACGTTCGGATTCACGACCTTCCAGAAGCGGCCGGTCTGGCCGTTCGCGTTGCGCGCCGCTTCCTGCTCGGTCTTGAGCACGCGCTTCGTGGTGTCGAAGACGTTGCCGTACGGATTCTCCGCGCCCATCGGACGCGGCACGAACTCGTGCTCGGTCACGGAGTTCTTCTCGCCGTCCACCATCATGTGCAGGCGCGCATTGAAGAAGTGCTGGTGCGTCGGGCCGCCGAGATTTTCGGTGACCATGCCGCCCCACGGGTAGGCGTCGCCATCGGCGACCGCCGAGGTCTGGACGATGCCCGTGAGCTTGCACTCGAGCTGGATCGTGCCGTCCTGATAGAAGTACCAGTAGAAGCCGTAGTCGTAGTTGCCCACCGTCGCGAAGAACGAGATCACGAGACGGCGCGAGCGGCGCATCTCGAACACGCCGGTGCGGAATTCATAGTGCTTCCAGAGCGTGCCGTAGTCTTCTTCGTGCAGGCACACCGCGTTCTTCATCGTGAAGCCGTTACCGAAATCGTCGGCGGACGGGATATCGAAATAGCGGATCGTGCCGAGACAATCGCAGCCGAGCTCGAGCTGGTTCGCAAGCTTGCCGAGACCATACTCGCCCGCGTCGAACGCGCTCTTCCAGTAGTGATTCGTGGTGGGGTCGGAGTAGGGCACGCACATCTCCGTCACGCTCGCGCGGTAGACGATGGGGCGCGGCGCGCTCTTGCCGTCGTCCCACGTGATCTGGTGCAGCACGAGGCCTTCGCGCGGCGTGAAGCCCACGCGGAATGTCCAGTTCTGCCAGGCAACCTGCCAGCCATCGATCGTGAAGCTCGGCCCTTCGGGCTGGCTGATGGACAGCGGCTTGACCGTGTCGCGCGGCTTGCCGATGCTCGGCGTGTCGTAGTTATGCTTGGCGCGCGGAATCGGAATGATGCGGCCGTCGTCCACGAGCTCGATCACCTTGTGCTCGAGCAGATCCACCACGGCCACCACGCCTTCGATCGGATGCGCGTAGCCGTTGTCGGTCAGGTTCTCGCGGTAGTAGCTCACGCAGCGCACGAGGCGGCGGCCGCCTTCGTTGGGACGGTCGAACGCGCCCGCCGAGAACGGGTCGACCTGCACGCGCTCGAGATCGTCTTCGCTGAGGCCGCGCTTCTTGACGGCCTCGCGCCACGCGGGATCGGCCTTCACGATGCGCTCGGCGTTCATGAAGTCCTCGATCATCACGGGCGGCTGGCCGAACGGCGCGCTGTGCAGCGCGAGCGCCTTGCGCGATTCCACTTTCTTTTCGCGCAGATCGACGACCAGTTCGAGCGTCTGGTTGCGCGTGCGATCGATGACGATCGTGAAGGCGCGGCGCGAATAGTAGTCGCCGGGTTGGTACGCGACGACTTCGGCCTTGGGCGGCTCGTGCAACTCGGTGACGGGAAAGCGCGCGTGTTCGTCGAGCTGTTCGGCGGCCTTCGCGATGTCACAGGCGAGCTGCATTTCGGTGAGGCTCAGCGGATCGAGCGGATGCGAGTTCGGATTCGTGTTCATAAGCGTTTCGTAAGGATGACGTTGGACCGCAACAGCGCATGCAGGGCGGCAGGCCGGCCTCGTTTTTAGGGGCACAGCGCGTGGCCGCAATGGCGATGTCGTGACGTCATCGTAGAAACGCCATATTTTTTTCGCGCTTGCAAAATGCGCCAAAGGGACGATAGAGTGCGCCAGAGACAGAGCGAATGAATCTGGGTGCGAACGCAATTGCGCGCCGCCGGAGAATGGAGCGAGACATGAAAAAAGTGCCTGTCAGCAACGGTTTTCCGATGATTCGCGGCGCGGTGATGGGCCCGATCGTGCGCGCGCTCGATGCAGCCGGCGCGGACTGCGATGCGTTGCTGGCCGAGTTTGGCCTGACCCGCAGACAACTTTCGGATCCTTATGAAATCCTGCCGCTCGGGCGCTACGTGGGCGCCTTCGAGCGCGCGGCGCAGGCGCTCGACGAGCCGTGGCTGGGCCTGCGCCTCGGCAACGAATTGCAGCTCACGGAGCTCGGGCCCGCGGGGCTCGTGTTCATGTCGTCGCCCACGCTGGGCTCGGCAATCCGCAAATTCACGGACGCGCTCGTCTCATGGCAGAGCGGCACGCTCGTCGATCTGGTGCGCGATAACGCGTGGCCGATGTGGAGCTATCGCATCGCGCATGCGGACATCTGGCCACGCCGGCAGGACGCCGAATACAGCGTGAGCGCGATGTGCCACATGATTCGCCTCGTGCGCGGCGCGACGTGGACGCCGGTCGAGATCCATTTCGAGCACGCGGCACCCGCGGATCTCAAGCCCTATTTGCGGATATTCCGCGTGCCGGTGCGCTTCCAGCAGCCGGCGAGCGGCGTGGTGATCCATCCGCACGATCTCGACGCGCCCCTCAAGAGCGCCGACACGCAGCTCGCGCGCATGATGGAACGCCACGCCACCGACCTCATTTCGCGCGATGCGATGCCCTACGATCTCGTCGATCAGGTGCGCGATCTGGTGACGCGCCGGCTCGCGCGCGAAAAGCTCGTGGTGGCCGATATCGCGCGCGATCTCGGGCTGTCGAACCGCTCGCTGCAACGCCATCTGACCGAGGCGGGGACGTCGGTGCGCGAGATTATTCGCGAGGAACGCCAGCGCAGCGTGGCGGTGTTGCGCGAGCAGGAGGGCATGACCAACGCGGCCGTCGCGCGCGCGGTGGGCTACGCGGATGCCACCGTGCTGTGGCGTGCGACGCGTAATTGGGGCCGGTCGGGATAGACCCGGTCGGGATAGACGCCGTCCAGTTAGCTTGTGGATGTAAGTATTTTGATAGCGTGTAGAAAGCATGTAGGCTGAAGAAAGTCTCCATCAATTTATTCGCCATCCGAATCGATTTTTCGTGCTACCCCCGGCCACCAAGGCGTTAAGTAAAAACCCGCAGGGACGTTGGCGCAATTTATCGAGAATTTGGCGCGGTCAGCCAGGTCGCCATAATTTTTAGCTGCCTACCATGCGCTCCTGTCGAGTCTCGCAATCGAGTGCGCGAGATTCGTTACCAAGAGCGCCAGGGGCACGCGGTCCTTCATCGTGTCGCATGGCGCGACCCCAATAGATACCAGCAGAGGCAACGATGAACGAATCGCAAATACCCGTCGCGCCAGCCGGACTCGTCGGCGGCGTCGAGGCAGACGATGCCGCCGTGCCGCAGCGCAGCCTGCTCGGCCTGTGGCAGATCGTGTTTCTCGTGATCTCCGCGGCCGCGCCGCTCACCGGCATGCTTGGCGCGGTGCCGCCCGCCATCAGCCTCGGCAACGGCGCCGGCATTCCAGGCGCCTTCGTGATCGCGGGCGTCGTGCTGCTCGTGTTCAGCGTCGGCTTCGCTTCGATGAGCCGGCATATCGTGCGCGCCGGCGCGTTCTACGCGTACATCACGGCGGGCTTCGGCCGGCCGCTTGGCATGGCGGGCGCGCTCGTCGCGCTGCTCTCGTACACCTGCATCCAGATCGCGCTGTATGGCCTGTTCGGTTTCTTCTGCACCGTCGTGCTCGGGCCGCTCTTGCATAGCACGATGCCGTGGTACGTGTATGCGCTCGCATGCATCGCCATCGTGCAGGTGACGGGTCTGCGCGGCATCGACCTGAACAGCCGCCTGCTCGGCGTGCTGATGAGCCTCGAGATGGGCATCCTGCTCGTGCTCTCGATCGCCATCGTGATTCATCACGGCGGCCCGGACGGCCTCACGCTCGCGCCGTTCGCACCGAAGCACGTGTTCAGCGGCCACATGGGCATTGCCGTGATGTTCGCGCTCGCGTCGTTCATCGGCTTCGAAGCCACGGCGATCTACGGCAAGGAGTGCCGCAATCCGAAGGTCACGGTGCCGCGCGCGACCTATGTGTCGGTCACGCTGATCCTCGTGTTCTTCGCGTTCGTCACGTGGGCCATCGTCTGCGCCTATGGCCTGAAGGACGTGGCCGAGGTGGCCACCAAGCAGCCGGGCGACTTCTGGTTCATCCAGTCGACGAAGTACCTGGGCGGCGCCATGACCACGACGATGAGCTTCCTGCTCCTCTCCAGCATTTTCGCGAGCCTGCTCTCGTTTCACAACACGATCGTGCGCTACATTCACGCGCTCTCGGTCGAAGGCATCCTGCCCGCGAAGCTCGACCGTCTGCATGTGAAGTACGGTTCGCCGTATCTCGCGAGCTATCTGCAGACGCTCACGGTGGCGGTGCCGGTGGGGCTCTTCGCGCTCGCGGGCGCCGACCCGTTCAACATCGTGTTCAGTTGCACGTCGGCGCTCGGCACCATCGGCATCGTGATGCTGCAGGCCGTGACGAGCTTCTCGGTGGCCGCTTACTTCCGTGCCACGAAAAAGGACACGCGGGTCTGGCACGCGCTCGTCGCACCGGTGCTGGGCGGGCTGGGCCTCTTGTGGATCGGCTTCGTGCTGATCGGCAACCTGGACGCGCTCTCCGGCTCCGATAGCCCGATCGTGCGCGCGTTCCCGTGGATCGTGCTCGCCGTCGCGCTCGTCGGCATCGCATTGGGCTTCATGTTCCGGCGCCACCGGCCCGACGTCTACAAGCGCTTCGGCCAGTAACGCGCGGCGCAGCCGGGCGGAGCAGGCCCGGCATCTCGCGCTGCGTTAGCCGGGCCGCCGTACTCCAGGCGCAGTTCTCCAGGCAGTCCCCACGCATTTCCCAGGCAGTCAAACCGCACGCGGTGCGCGCATTCGAGCCGCGCGCCGCGGCCTGGTCGCGCTCGCCCGTATTGACCCGGCCACGCCAGGCCGCGCCGGGTCACATCGCGTGCGCGATCGCTCACTTCTAGACAAAAGACATCGACATGGCAAACACACTCGTCACGCGCACGGCGCTGGCGCTGGCTTCGTGCGCCCTCGCCACCTTCGCGCAAGGGGCGTACGCCCAGTCCTCGGTCACGCTCTTCGGCACGGTGGACGCCGGCCTCGTCTATTCGACGAACCAGCAGACCACGCAGGCGGACGGCCGCACCGATGGGCATTCGAACTGGCAACTGGGCGGCGGCAATCTCGTGCCTTCGCGCTGGGGCCTGACCGGCAGCGAGGACATCGGCGGGGGCACCACGGTGAACTTCACGCTGGAGAACAGCATCTTTACGCAGAATGGCGCGCTGCTGCAGGGCGGTACGCTCTTCAACCGCAACGCGTGGGTGGGCGTGGCGAACGCGAACTACGGCACGCTCACGCTCGGCCGCCAGTACGACCCGTTCTCCGACAACATGGGCGCTTATGCGTCGAGCAACAACTGGGCGACGCTCTACGGCTCGCACTTCGGCGACGTCGACAACCTCAACGAAGCGTTCAACTTCAACAATTCGATCAAGTACGTGAGCCCGAGCTTTGGCGGCCTCACGGTGGGTGGCCTGTTCAGCCTTGGCGGCGTGGCGGGCAACTTCTCGGAGAATCGCGGCTGGTCGCTCGCGGCGAATTACACGCATGGGCCGCTTTCGCTCTCGGCGGGTTATCTGCAACTGCGCAATCCGCTTCAGGCGGCGCTGGGCGGGGAGAGCGGCTATATCGGCGATTTCAGCTGCAGCAACGCAGATGCTTCGTATTGCGAACTACAGAATGCGCAGAAGATCGACATCTACGGCGCGGGCGGTTCGTATGCGATCGACACGGTGACGATTGCGTTGAGCTATACGCATACGCGGCTTTCGCAGAGTCTGTATTTTGCGAGCACGGCGCAGCCGCAGGGTGCGGATATCTCGTTCGATATTGCCGAGCTCAATACGACTTGGCAGTTCTCGCCGGCGTTGCAATTTGGCTTTGCGTATATCTTTAATGACGCGCGTCCCGATCAGGGCTCGTCTACGCGTATCCATCAGATCAACCTGGGGGCTGTGTATAACCTCTCTAAGCGGACGGCGTTGTATGCCGTTGCGATCGGGCAGAAGTCGTCGGGCGCCGGGCTTGGGGTCGATGCCGCCGGCGGTGGCACGCAGAACCTCGCGCAGATTCCTAATCTTGTGAACTCGGATACGGATAAGCAGTTGGCGATTGTCGCCGGCATTCGGCATAACTTTTGAGTGAGTGTTTTGAAGTTGTGATTCGGGGGTTTTGGTGGAGCGCTTCGCGTGTTGGCCTTAACTTGGTTTCGCGGCGGCCCGCGGGCGTTGCCCCTGTGCGGGGCGGCACCTACTTTTCTTTGCAGCCGCAAAGAAAAGTAGGCAAAAGAAAGCGGCTCACACCGCCAGTGTGACGCCGTCCCCCAATGCCCTGTATAGCGGAGTGGCTCCGGGGCATCCGTCACCTCGCACATTCCGCGTTAGTGACAAGGGGCTCATCCTTCCCGCCGCGCGCTAAGCGCGGGCGGATGGGTATGCAAGGAAAACCGGGCGGGCAGGCGAATGCGCTGGGGTGCCGCCCGGTAAGTGCGCGAAGGTGCGGGCCGGTAAATGCGCGGGAGTGCTGATCGGTAGACGCGTTGGGGTTCTGCCGGTAAATGCGTTGGGGTGCTGACTAGTGAATGCACAGGCTTGCTGGCTGGCGAATGCGTGGGCGAGCGCCGATCGAATACGATGGAGTCCTACGAAAACGTGTAAATTCCACTGGTTTTGGCTATGCCCCACGGCGCGCGCAGCGCCGCCGGATGGATGAGTCCTTAGTCACTCCGGTTGACGGCGAGTGGTGACAGACGCTCCGGAGCCGCTCCGATATAAGGCGAGTGGTGGACTGCGTCACACTGGCGGTGTGAGCGGCTTTCTTTTGCCTACTTTTCTTTGCCGCGGCAAAGAAAAGTAGGTGCCGCCCCGCACAGGGGCAACGCCTGCGGCCCGCCGCGAAAACAAGTTAAGGCCAACGGCCCTGAGAACCACAAAAAAGCACATCTCAAAGACGCTTTAACGGGGGGAGGGGGCGCGCCCGCCACCGGACATTGAGCAAACGTCGGCACGACCACCTCGCTGCAGCGCAGTAAATCAGCAGACCCGGCCCGCGTGAAGCAGCAAGGGCGCCCCATCCCACCTGGCGCGCTTGCCGCGCCAATCAGCGCTAGAATGTTCCGGTCCACTTTCTCGCGCGAGCCCTGGCATGAAAGTCGCCCTTTTTGTTCCGTGCTTCATCGACGCGTTCTATCCCGAGGTCGGGATCGCCACGCTCGAATTGCTTGAGCGCCTCGGCTGCGAGGTCGACTATCCGCTCGATCAGACCTGCTGCGGCCAGCCCATGGCCAACAGCGGCGCACGGGCCGAAGCAGCCGGCGCGGAGCGGGTATTCGCGCGCGCCTTCGAAGGCTACGACTTTATCGTCGGCCCCTCGGCAAGCTGCGTGAACCACGTGCGCGACCATTTCACCGCCATCGAGCAGACCGAAGCCGTCCGCCACGTGCGCGCCCATACCTTCGAGCTCGTGGAGTTCCTGCACGACGTGCTGCGCGTGCGCGAATTTCCATGGGCCGAGTTTCCCTGGCGCGTGGGCCTGCACAACAGCTGCAGCGCGCTGCGCCATCTCCATGAGGCCTCGATTTCCGAGGTGCCAGGCAAGCCCTTTTCGAAGCCACTCGCGTTGCTGCAAGGCGTGAAGGGCATCGAATTCGTGCAGCCCAAGCGCCCCGACGAATGCTGCGGCTTCGGCGGCACGTTCGCGGTGACCGAAGAAGCGGTTTCCGTGCGCATGGGGCAGGACAAAGTCGTCGACCATGTCAGCGCAGGCGCGCAATACATCGTCTCGGGCGACATGTCGTGCCTCATGCATCAGCAGGGCTGCGCGGAGCGCATGCAGTCCGATGTGCGCTTCATCCATATTGCCCAGGTGCTCAACGGAGCGCGAGAATGAGTACGCCAAAGTCACCCGACGATCGCCCGAAGCGGGTCGAGCATGCAAAGCTCGCGGGCGCTTTTCTTTCGCATCCCGAGCATGTCGATTTCCACGACAAACGGCTCTGGGACCTGCGCATGAAGCGCGATGCGCAGGTGCATGCGATTGCCGAATGGGAGACGCTGCGCGAGCTCGCGTCGGCCATCAAGGCGCACACGCTCTCGCATCTGTCCGAGTATCTCGACCAGTTCTCGCGCGCCGCCGAGGCGAACGGCGTGCAGGTGCACTGGGCCGATACGGCGGGCGAGCACAACGAGACGGTCGCGCGCATCCTGAGCGAGCGCGGCATCACGGCGCTCGTGAAGAGCAAGTCGATGCTCACCGACGAGTGCGAGATGCGCGCATACCTCGAGCAGCACGGCATCGCGGTGATGGAAACCGACCTCGGCGAGCGCATCCAGCAACTCGACCGGCAGCCGCCGAGCCATATCGTCGTGCCCGCGGTGCACAAGCTGCGCGACGACGTGGCCGAAGTGTTCGGCCGCACGATAGGCACTGACCCGTCCAACAACGACATCCACTATCTCGCCGAGCGCCAGCGCATGAATACGCGCCCGTGGTTCGTGCGCGAGAAGACGGCGGGCATGACGGGTTGCAACTTCGCGGTGGCCGAGACCGGCACGGTGGTGGTCTGCACCAATGAAGGCAACGCGGATCTCTCGGCCAACGTGCCGCCCGTGCACATCGTCTCGATGGGCATCGAGAAGCTGATTCCGCGCATCTCCGATCTGGGCGTGTTCATCCGCATGCTCTCGCGCAGCGCGCTGGGCTCGCCGATCACGCAATACACCTCGCATTTCCGCGCCCCGCGCGAGGGCGCCGAGATGCACTTCATCCTCGTCGACAACGGCCGCAGCGCGCGGCTCGCGATGCCGGACTTCTGGTACTCGCTCAAGTGCATCCGCTGCGGCGCGTGCATGAATACCTGCCCGGTCTACCGGCGCAGCGGCGGCCTCTCGTACGGCAGCACCTATGCGGGGCCGATCGGCGCCATCATGAACCCGACCTTCGACTTGAAGCGCTTCAGCGCCTTGCCGTTCGCGTCCACGCTCAACGGCAGCTGCACGAACGTGTGCCCCGTGAAGATCAACATTCACGAGCAGATCTATCAGTGGCGCGAGGTGATCGCCGCGCAGCACGAAGTGCCGTTCGTGAAGCAGGAGGTGCTCAAGATGGCGGGGCGGCTGCTCGGGAGTCCGAAGATGTATCGGGCGGCCGTGGCATCGCTCGACGGCGCGCTGCGGCGCCTGCCCAATTTCGTGCTCTACAACCCGCTCAATATCTGGGGGCGGCAGCGTACGCTGCCGCCCGTGCCGTCCACGACCTTTCATGCGTGGTACCGCAAGAACCGTAAAGCCGGCAAAGGTGGCAAAGGCAGCAAGGGAGGCGGCGATGGCGAGTCGTGAAGCGTTTCTCGCACGCGTGCGTGCCGCGCAGCCCGCAGCCGAGGCGCTGCCCGAGGTGCCCCTGTTCGACACGCCGCCCGGCGACTTGCGTGCGCGCTTTGGCGCCGCGCTTGCGCTGATGGGCGGGAAAGAGGGGCTCGCCGATTCGGGCGAGGCCGTGCTCGCGCTGATACGCGAGCGCTTCGGCGCGCAGGTCTCGATCGCGTCGGCGGCGCCCGAGGTGCAGGGCACGCGTGCGCTCGACGCGGCCACGCCGCCCGTGTCGCTCGAAGACGTGGAGGTGGGCGTCGTGCGGGCGCGCTTCGGCGTGGCCGAGACGGGCTCGGTGTGGCTTTCCGAGCGCGAGTACGTGGTGAATGCGCTGGGCTATCTCGTGCAGCATCTCTACGTGCTGCTCGATCCCGGCGAACTTGTGGCGGGTCTTCAGGATGCCTACCGGCGCGACGATTTTCGGGGCGCGCGCTACGCGGCGCTGGTGACGGGGCCCTCCGCGACGGCCGATATCGAGGGCGTGCTCATACAGGGCGCGCAAGGGGTGAGATCGCTGACCGTGGTCTGGATGGCGGCGCGCTGAAATCGTCACGCGGATAACAATGATCATCCACGTTCTACTCCTGAGCGGCTTTTTGCTGGCGAGCATCGCCGTGGTGCAGGCCGTGAGCCTGCGCTTCGCGCTGTCCGAATCGGTGCTGCTGGCTGCGTGGGGCTTCGCGCTGGGCGGCATCTATCTCATGGGTGGCGAGGCCTGGCCGCAATTGGCCACGAGCGTCTTCACGCCGGCGCTCGCGCCGCGCTTGCCGCCCGAAGCCTATTTGTGGATCTTCCTGCCGCTCTTGCTGTTTCAGGCCGCGTTGAGCGTGAACGTGCGCGAAATGCTCGGTGATGCCGCGCCCATTCTGCTGCTTGCCGTGGTGGCTGTCTTCGTTGCCACGGCGATGGTGGGGGGCGCAATCGGCCTGACCGGCCTTGGCCCGCTCACCGATGGCCTGCTGCTGGGCGCGATGATCGCGACCACGGACCCGTCCGCCGTGCTCGCCGTGTTCCGCGAAGTGGGCGCGCCCGAGCGTCTCGTGCGCCTCGTGGAAGGCGAGAGTCTGCTCAACGACGCGGCCGCCATCGCCATTGCAACCGTGCTGATCGCGGCCATCACCGGCGATAGCGCCGCCGCAACGGGCAGCGCCGCGCTGCGCACGCTCGCCGTCGAATTGCTCGGCGGCCTCGCCGTGGGCGCGCTGGCCGGGCGCGCGTTCGCGTATCTGCTGCCGGCGCTCGGCGGCGAGGGCAAGGCCGAGATCTCGCTGAGCTTTGCGCTGCCGTATCCGCTCTATCTGTTCGCCGATCAAATGCTGCATGTCTCCGGGGTGGTTTCGGTGGTGGCGGCGGGGCTCGTCATCAGCGGGCTTGGACGCACGCGGCTTTCGCCCGTGAACTGGCAGCACCTGCAGTTGATCTGGGAGCAGGTGGCGGCTATGGCGGGCGCCGCCATCTTCTTGCTCGCGGCCATGCAGATTCCGGCCACGCTGCGCGATGCGCACTGGCTCGATCTCATCGCGCTCGCAGTCGTGGTGGTGACGGCGCTGGTGGCGCGCCTCGTCGTGGCGTTCGGCATGCTGCCGCTCTTGAGCCGCCTGAAGCTCACCGAGCCCGTGAGTGCCGCGTACAAGCTCGTGATCGCATGGGGCGGGCTGCGCGGCGCGGTTACGCTCGTGCTCGCGCTCGGCCTCGCGCACAACGAGGCGCTGCCCGAGACCACGCGCCGCTTCGTTGCCATCCTCGCCACCGGCTTCGTGCTCGTGAGCCTGATCGTGAACGGCTCGTCGCTGAAGCTGCTCATCAAGCGGCTCAAGCTCGACCTGCTTTCGCCGCAGGAAGAGGCACTGCAGCAGCAGGCGGTGCGGCTGTCGTCGTTGGCCGTGTCCGAGCAGGTGCATCTGGCGGCGCGCACCTTCCGCATACCCGAGGCGATCGCCGACGATGCCTGCAACAGCTTCCGGCACAGCATCGACCTGAGCGCGACGGCCTTCGATATCGAGGCGGCGCTCACCGAGCGCGAGCGCCTTGCCATCGGGCTCGCCACGCTCGCGAGCAAGGAGCGCGACCTGATTCCCCGCTACGGCAGCGGCATCATCACGATCCGCAATCTCGACGCGATGATGCGCAACACCGACGCGATGATCGAGGCGGCGCGCGAAAGCGGGCGCATCGGCTATCAGCGCGCGGCGGCAAAGATACTCGCCGAGACGCCGGGGCTGCGCATCGCGCGCTTCGTGGCGCGCTGGCTGCATATCAACCAGCCGTACGCGGATGCGCTCGCCGATCAGTTCGAACTCCTGATGTGTCGCCGCGTGGTGTTGCACGAGCTGCTGGTGTTCGCCGATGCGAGTCTCACGCCGCTCCTGGGTGAGCGGCTCGCCAGATTGCTCAGCACGATACTCAAGAGTCGCATCGAGAAGGCCGAGCGCGGGCTGGACAACGTGCGGCGCTGCTTTGGCGGGAACAGCGCGGACGTGCTCGAGCGCCGCATGATGCTGCTCTACGCGCTGCGCGAGGGACGCGCGCGCGTGGTGGCGATGTACGAGGATCGCTCGATTTCGAAGGAGATCTACGATTCGATCCGCCGCGAGCTGGACGCGGCATGGAAGCGGGCGGTGCCGCGCGCGCATCCGGACTTGCTGTTAGGCAAAGTTGCGGATGCGCACGCGGTGGATGCCGGCGAGCCGGACGTATTCGCTGAGACTGGCGCGGGCGCAAAAACCAACGCACACGTCAACGCCCGGACAAACGCACAAGCAGCGCCAACGCCCGAATTGCACGGCGCGGCTGCGCCGGTCTCTGCGGCAGCACGCGGCGACACTCCCGATACCGCCGAAAGCGCCCCAAACGACGCGCAGCGAGGCGCTGTGCCATGACCGAAATCGAGAGCGCACTGCTCGTGTTCGTGCTGCTGCTGGGCGGCACGGGGCTCGGCGTGCTGCTCAAGCCGTTGCTGCCCGAAGAGCATCGCAAGCATGAAACGGTGCAGCTCGTGCAGTTGGTGCTCGGCATGCTCGTGACGTTCGCGGCGCTGGTGCTGAGCTTGCTGATCGCGTCCGCGAAGACGAACTACGACACGGCCACCGACGACATGCGCGCCTACTCGGCAGATCTGATTCAGCTCGATGATCGCCTGCGCGACTACGGTCCCGACGCCGCCGCCGCGCGCGCCGCCCTGCGCAGCTACACCGCGGCGGCTGTTGCCTCCACGTGGCCGCAAGAGACCCCGCCGCCCGGCGACTACTATCCGCGCGTACAACCCGCGACCGACGGCGAGATCGAAAGCGTGACGCTCGGCGGGCTGCTCAACACGGTCGGCCAGCAGATCAGCCGCTTCGAGCCGCACGACCGCTATCAGGCTGCGGTCGCGGCGCGCCTGACCGATCTGTTCGGACGCGTGCGCGATGCGCGCTGGCGCCTGATCGAAGAGGCGCACGCCACCATCTCGCGCCCTTTCTTCGTGATGCTCACGTTGTGGCTCGTGCTGATCTTCCTGAGCTTCGGCCTGATCGCGCCGCATAACGCGCTCGCCCTGGTGATGATCGTGCTGGGCGCGGTGTCGATTTCGTCGACGGTGTATGTGATCGTCGATTTCGACACGCCGTTTACGGGGGAGATCGTGATCCCGAGCGAATCCATGCGCGACGCGCTCGCTCATATGAACCGTCCGCTCGTGCCGCAGGTGCAGCAGCCGTGACGAGCAGGCTGCCGCGGGCGCCATCGCGTGGCTTTGCATCCCGCCCTCACATCGTGTCGGTTCGAGCTATGCGCTAGACTCGCTCTTCGATTCGAGCATGGAAAAGGAGGTGCCCGATGCTGCGCAAGACCCTCAATGCGTCGCGGCTGCAGGAGGAAGTGAAGCGCCGGATCCACCGGCTGCAAGAAGTCGTGGACGACGGCGTGAAGATCGGCGTGCCGCGTCCGCAACTGCAGACTCCCGATCGCACGGGCTGCAACTGGACGATGCAAAATTTCGGCAACGCGGCGGGGTTCGAGGCGAGCATCGCCGGCGTGCTCGCGCAGGTGCAGGCGGAATACAGCCTCGCGGCATCTGGCGAAGAGGAGAGCGAGGCGCCGCGCGCTTCAGTTGACGATCCGTTCGGCGGCACGCATGCGCCGGCGAGCGTCGATCCGTTTGCTGGACCCAAGCCCGCGCCGGCAGCGAATCCGTTTGGCGAGGGGAGACCGTCCGACGCCTCGAAGGCGGGCGGCGATCCGTTCGGCACGGTTTCGTCTGCGAAGGAAGGCACCACTGAACCGGCACCGCGCAAGCGCCCGGCGAACCCGTTCGGCGACGACTGACGCCGCCTCACGTGCCGCTTTTGAAGCCATAGCTCAGGCTACCTGCTACCTGAGCTCGCGGCGTTCAGCTTTCCTCGGCCGCCTTGCGCGGGCGGCGTGCACGCGCCGTTGTCTTCTTCGGCGCTTTTGCTTTCTTCTTGGCGGGCTCGCGGTCCGCGTCGGCTTCGGGCGCGGGCTGCTCCGTCACCTCGCGCGGCTCCGCATGGGCCTCCTGCGCCGCCGGCTGGGCGGCCTTCTTGCGCGCGGTGCTCTTGCGCGATGCGGTCTTGCGTGCGCGCCGCGGCGCCGCGGGCGCTTCGGCTGCTTCGGGGGCATCAGGCGCTTGATGCGCCTCCGCCGGCGTCTCGACGGCCGTGCTTTCGTGCGCGCCGCGCGGCGGCTGGCCGAAGAGCGGCATGTCGTCTGCGTGGCGCGCGTCGTCGTGCCCGTGCGCGTGTTCACGCGCGCGCTCGCGTGCATGCGCGCCATGTGATCGCGTCTCGGCGGCCTCGGTGAAGAGGTCGCCGTTCGACATCGCAGCGCTGGCTTCGGACTCGCGCGTCTGTTCGAATTCGAACGACACATGCGCCTCGGCCGTTTCCTGCATCTCGCGCACGTCGCTCGTTTCGCGTGCCTGCTCGTGCCCATTGTCGCCCGCCGCCGCCGCGCCGCGCCCACCGCGCCGGCCTTTGCGTCGCGAGCGCGACTCGTCCGCACGCGGCGCCGGGGCTTCTTCCGCCGGGCTCGCGCTCGCCGTGCTCGCCGGCTGGCTCGTGCGCGTCACGTAGGTGCCCGACTTCTCGTCGCGGCCCACTTCGAGCAGGCCGCGCGCCTGCGCTTCGTCTAGCAGGTTGCCGAATGCGCGGAAGCCGTAGCGCGCCTCGTTGAAATCGGGGCGGCGCCGCTTGATGGCGCTCTTGAGCACCGAGGCCCAGATCTTGCCGCTGTCGCCGCGTTCGTAGCCGAGCGCGTCGAGCGTCTCGACCACTAGCGTGATCGCCTTGGACTTGCGTTCCTCGCCACGATCCTCGGCGCTCTCGGCGGCGCCTTCGGCCGCGTTGCGCCGCTCGTCGCCGGCCTGGCGCTTCGCGTTCGCGCCGCCTTCGCCGCGGGCCCTGGCGCGCTCCTTTTGCTCGCGCGCGAGCTCGCGCACGAGGTCGTCATAGAAGATGAACTCGTCGCAGTTCGCGACGAGCAGGTCCGAGGTCGAATGCTTGACGCCCACGCCGATCACCTTCTTGGCGTTCTCGCGCAGCTTCGAGACGAGCGGCGAGAAGTCGGAGTCGCCGCTCACGATCACGAAGGTGTCCACGTGCGACTTCGTATAGCAGAGATCGAGCGCGTCCACGACGAGGCGGATATCGGCGGAATTCTTGCCCGACTGGCGCACGTGCGGAATCTCGATGAGCTCGAAGCTCGCTTCGTGCATCGACGCCTTGAAGCCCTTGTACCGGTCCCAGTCGCAATAGGCCTTCTTCACGACAATGCTGCCCTTGAGCAAGAGCCGCTCGAGCACGGGCTTGATATCGAAGCGGTCGATCTTCGCGTCGCGCACGCCGAGCGCAACGTTCTCGAAGTCGCAGAACACCGCCATGCTGACGTTTTCCTGGGGGGAGGCCATGTGATTCGTTCGTTCCATCTACAGTTCGAACGCACATGATAGCCCCTCGCCGTGACACCGGCGGAAAACCCAGGCCGCCGCCATGCATCCGCACATAACGGCGCTCACATGCCGTCCATCTCTGGAGGGTGCTGGTCAGGCCAGGCGGTTGTGTGTGCGCACATAGTTCATTTGGACGATGCAGGTGTTTTAACGGGAGATCAGCATCGTTTTTCACGCGTTCGTCACATACGCTGCCTAATCTTCGCGGCTCCAAACCACGTGCATGCAGCGCGTACTCACAAAGAATCCCACAACAACTCCACAAAACAGAGGACATCCATGGCTTTGCGTTTCCGGGGTAAGCTCTGGGCGCTTTACGCGTCCGTCTTTGCTGCGCTTTTCGCGGTGCTCTTCGTGAGCGCCTGCGGTTCTTCTTCGACGCCGGCCGCGACCGGCCAGCAGCAAATCCGCCACGTATTCGTCATTACGCTCGAAAACGAGAACTACGCGAGCACCTTCGGCTCCAGCTCGAAGGCGCCGTATCTGGCCCAGACCCTGGCTTCGCAGGGGGCAGTCGTGCAGAACTACTACGGCACGGGCCACGTGAGCCTCGACAACTACATCGCCATGGTGAGCGGCCAGGCGCCCACGCCGCAAACCGATAACGACTGCACGGATTATGAGGACTACAACCTGACCGGGATGACCTCCGATGGGCAGGCGATCGGCACGGGCTGCGTGTTCCCGGCGAGCATCAAGACGCTGCCCGACCAGCTGAAAGCGGCGGGGTACACGTGGAAGGGCTACGCGGAGGACATGGGCAACGACCCGGCGCGTGAAGCCGCCACCTGCGGCCACCCGGCCCTGAACACCGCGGACCAGACCCAGCGTGCCGAAGCGCCGAGCGCCGCCGTGCCGGAGGGCGACCAGTACGCGACGCGCCACAATCCGTTCATGTATTTCCACTCGATCATCGACTCGTCCGACTGCGGGACGAACGTGGTGAACCTGAACCGGTTGCAGAACGACCTGCAATTGATCTCGACCACGGCCAACTTCAACTTCATCACGCCGAACCTGTGCGACGACGGCCACGACTCGCCGTGCGTGAACGGCCAGCCGGGCGGCCTCACGAGCGCCAACGCGTTCCTGGAAAAGTGGGTGCCCATTATTACGGCCTCGCCCGCGTTCAAGCAGGACGGACTCCTGATCATCAACTTCGACGAGAGCAGCTACGCGAGCCAGACGCTGAACACGAGCACGAAACCGGCCACGCTGACGCTGACCTATGCGGGCGGCACCTGCTGCAGCGAACAACCGGGGCCGAACCTCGCGGCGTTCCCGCAGTCGCAGGCGTACGGCACGGTGCCGGCCACCGCGATTCCGGGTCTGCCGGCGGCGCTCGGCAACATCTCGCTCGTCCTGGCGAAGTCGAACTACGGCGGCGACCAGACGGGTGCCGTGATGATCTCGAAGTTCATCAAGCCGGGCACGGTCTCGACGGTGCCGTACAACCACTACTCGATGCTCAAGAGCATCGAGGACATCTTCGGCCTCAGCCATCTCGGCTATGCGGGACAGACGGGGCTCGTGGGCTTCGGCAACGACATCTTCACGAACCTGTAAGGCTATGACCGTCCGTAGTTTCGTGACCGGGGCCGCGACCCGGACGGCGCGCCGCGTCGTCAAGGCCGCGCGCTCCGTACCGGCTAGCGCCGCCGTGGCGGCGCTAGCGGCCGGCATGGCCATCGTGGCAGCGAGCGCACCGGAGATGGCCGAGGCGCAGGCCACGCGCATCCCCGCTCCAGCGGCGGCCCCGCAGGCCGCGGCAAAGCCCGTCTTCAGCGACACGGCTGCGCTCGGCAAGCTGCTGTTCTACGATCCGTCGCTCTCGGCTTCGGGGCGCATGTCGTGCGCGAGCTGTCATAGCCCCGCGCATGCCTACGGGCCGCCGAATGGCCTCGCCGCGCAGCTCGGCGGCGCCGATCTGCGCTCGCAGGGCACGCGCGCCGTGCCGACGCTGCGCTACGTGCTCGACCGCACGCCCATCTGGACGCATGTGCAGGCGGCCAGCCTCGGCGAACGCTTCGAGGACGACAACTCGCCCGCGGGCGGTTTTGGCTGGGACGGGCGCTTTAACCGCCTGCGCGACCAGGCCACGTTTCCGCTCTTCAATCCCGGCGAGATGGCGAACGGCGATGCCGCTTCGGTCGTCGCGAAGCTCGCGCGCGCACCGTACGCGGCACGCTTCAAGCAGGTCTTCGGCGAGACGGTATTCGACTCGCCGCAAGTGGCGTTGCGCGAGGCAATGACGGCAATCGAGCGTTACGAGCTCGAAGAGCCCGACTTCCACCCGTACACGAGCAAGTTCGATTATTACCTCGACGGCAAGGCGCAACTCAGCGCGAGCGAGCGGCGCGGCAAGAAGCTCTTCGACGATCCGAACGGCGGCAATTGCGCGTCCTGCCATATCGACCAGCCCGGCGCGAACGGTGCGCATCCGCTCTTCACCGATTTCCAGTTCGAGGCGCTCGGCGTGCCGCGCAATCCCGAACTGCGGGTCAATCGCGATCCGGCGTACTACGACGAGGGGCTATGCGGGCCGTTGCGCCACGACCTCGCCAAGGACCAGACGATGTGCGGCCTCTTCAAGACGCCCACGCTGCGCAACGTGGCGACGCGCCAGGTGTTCTTTCACAACGGCCGCTTTCATACGCTGCGCGACGCGCTGCGCTTCTACGTCGAACGCGATACGAACCCGGAGAAGTGGTATCCGCGCGACGCCCACGGCCAGGTCGTGAAGTTCGACGACTTGCCGCCGGCCCTGCGCCGCAACGTCGACACCATCGATGCGCCGCTGACCAGCAAGCGCGGCGACAAGCCCGTCTGGAACGCACGCGACATCGACGATGTGATCGCCTTCCTGAAGACGCTCGACGACGGCTACCAGCCCGGCGCGCAACCGCCGCACGGGCCGTGATCGCGATGTTTCACGCCGCCCGTGTGACCGGCGGCGCGTAGCCGAGCAGGGCGCTCGCGGCCGCCGCTTCGCGGCGCAGCGCGTCGGCCACGGGGCCCTCGGGCGACGCGTCGAAGCCGCCCGTCGCGCCGAGCGCCGTGAGCACGGCGCAGAGCCGGCCCGTGTGATCGAACATCGGTGCGGACACCGCGCTGATGCCCTTGAGGTTCGTGTCCTTCACGCTCGCGCAGCGGTGTGATTCCACTTCGGCTTGCACCGCGCGGCGCAATCTTTCGACTGGGACGGGGGCGTGTGTTTCGTTATCCGTACGATCCCGCGCTTCATCCGGTTCGAGCAGGGCGCGCAGCGCCGGCGCCGCAAGCCTGAATTCTTCCTGCGCCAGCGCGAGCACGCGCGAGTCGTCGAGCAGCCCGAGAAAGACGCGGCCCGTGGACGACCACAGCAGCGACATCACCGACCCCACGCGCACGTTCACCGTGACCGGCAGACCCGGCTCCTCGAAGCGCACGATCGTGGGCCCCATATTGCCCATCACAGCGACGAACGAGGTCACCTCCAGCGCCTCGCGCAACCGCACGAGCGCGGGCTCGGCCGCACGCACGGGATCGGCCTGGCGCATGGCGGCCACACCGATCATCATGGCTTCGGCGCCGAGCAGATACTGCTGCGTTGCGCTGTCCTGAGCGACGAGTCCTTCCTCGATGAGGCTCACCAGATAGCGGTGCACCTTGGCGGGACTCTCGCCCACGTAGCCCGCGAGACCCGAGAGGCTCGCGCGCCCGCCCAGGCGCGCGAGGCCCTTGAGCACGGCCATGCCGGTCTGCGCGGACTGCACGCGCTGGCGGCGCTCGCGCGTCGCTGCGCCGGCGGGCGCGGGTGTGGCGGATGCGGCTTTTTTAATCATTCAGCGATCCTGGTGACGCCGCCCCGCCATGCGCGTGACGGCATGCGTGGAGGTTAACCCCTATCTTTGCGTTACGCAATGCGTACTAGAGTTACGCAAAACGATATCGGCGCAACATTGCAGGAGGCAGCACCATGAGCGAGACACCTGGCGATACCGCTGCGCAGCCCCCGGATTCCCGGCCCCAAAATGCGGCGGCAGGGCGTTGCCCCGTTCTCCACGAGGCTCACGCGGTTGTGGACGCTGCCGCGCGCTGCCCGGTGAGCGCGAACGCGGCGGCCTTCGACCCGTTCAGCGACGGCTACCAGCAGGACCCGCCCGACTACGTGCGCTGGGCGCGCGAGCAGGAGCCCGTGTTCTACAGCCCGCAACTCGGCTACTGGGTGGTCACGCGCTACGACGACATCAAGGCGATTTTCCGCGACAACCTCACGTTCTCGCCCTCCATCGCGCTCGAAAAGATCACGCCTACCGGGCCCGAGGCCAATGCTGTGCTCGAGTCGTACGGCTACGCCATGAACCGCACGCTCGTGAACGAAGACGAGCCCGCGCACATGCCACGCCGCCGCGTGCTGATGGAGCCGTTCACGCCCGAGCATCTGAAGCGCCACGAACCGATGGTGCGGCGCCTCACGCGCGACTACGTCGACCGTTTCATCGATTCGGGCCGCGCCGATCTCGTCGACGAAATCCTCTGGGAGGTGCCGCTCACGGTAGCGCTGCATTTTCTCGGTGTGCCCGAGGAAGACATGGACATGCTGCGCCGCTACTCGATCGCGCACACGGTCAACACCTGGGGCCGCCCGCGCCCCGAAGAGCAGGTGGCGGTGGCGCATGCGGTGGGCAATTTCTGGCAATTCGCGGGCAAGGTGCTCGAGAAGATGCGCCAGAATCCCGAGGGCTCCGGCTGGATGCAATACGGCATCCGCAAGCAGCAGGCGCATCCCGAAGTCGTCACGGACTCCTATCTGCATTCGATGATGATGGCGGGCATCGTGGCGGCGCACGAGACCACGGCGAACGCCACGGCGAACGCGATGAAGCTGCTGCTGCAGCATCCACGCGTGTGGCGCGAGCTCTGCGAAGACCCGAGCCTGATACCGAACGCCGTGGAGGAGTGCCTGCGCCACAATGGCTCGATCGCGGCGTGGCGGCGTTTGGCGACGAAGGACGTGCAGATCGGCGGCATCGACATTCCGGCGGGCTCGAAGCTCCTGATCGTGACGTCGTCGGCGAATCACGACGAGCAGCATTTCGCCGACGCCGACCTGTTCGATATCCGGCGCGAGAACGCGAGCGACCACGTCACGTTCGGCTATGGCGCGCACCAGTGCATGGGCAAGAACCTCGCGCGCATGGAGATGCAGATCTTCCTCGAGGAATTTACGCGCCGCCTGCCGCATATGCGTCTGGCCGATCAGCAATTCACCTATGTGCCCAATACGTCGTTTCGGGGTCCGGAGCATCTTTGGGTGGAATGGGACCCCGCGCAGAACCCCGAGCGCACGAATCGTGCGTTGCTGGGCGCGCGTTCGCCAGTGCGCATCGGCGAGCCTTCATCGCATGCGCTGAGCCGCCCGGTGGTGGTCGAGCGTGTGGAAACCGTGGCGGAGGGCATCGTGCGGCTGCGTCTGGCCGCGCCCGAGGGCGCGACGCTGCCGCGCTGGGCGCCCGGCGCGCATATCGACGTGGAATGCGGCGCGGAGTTCGGCACAGCCGCCGACGAGTTGGGCAATTGCGGCCATGACGCGCTGTCACGCCAGTACTCGCTGTGCGGCGACCCCGCCGACACGGGCGCGTTCGAAATCGCGGTGCTGCGCGAAACGCAGAGCCGCGGCGGCTCCGCGTGGATTCACGACGCGCTGCGTGAGGGCATGCGCCTGAGGATCCGCGGGCCGCGCAATCATTTCCGGCTCGACGAGACGCGCGAGGCGGGGCACCGGGCCATTTTCATCGCGGGCGGCATCGGCATTACGCCAATCAGCGCGATGGCGCGCCGCGCGCGCGAACTCGGCATCGACTATTTGTTGCACTACAGCGGCCGCTCGCGCCGGACCATGGCGTTCGTCGACGAATTGGCACAGCTGCATGGCGAACGGCTGCATCTCTACGCCTCCGATGAAGGCACGCGTAACGACTTCGGCGCGCTGCGCGTGGACGAGCACACGCGCGTTTATGCCTGTGGCCCGGCGCGCATGCTCGACGCGCTCGAGGCCGCGAGCGCCGCGTGGCCGGCAGATACCTTGCGCATGGAGCACTTCGCCGCGAGCGCCGGCAAGCTCGATCCGGCGAACGAGCACGCCTTCGAGGTCGAACTCAAGGATTCGGGCGTCGTGCTCGAGGTGGGCGCGGACCAGACCGTGCTCGACGCGCTGCGCCGCGCGAATATCGACGTGCAGAGCGACTGCGAGGAAGGCCTGTGCGGCTCGTGCGAAGTGCGCGTGCTGGCGGGCGAGGTCGATCATCGCGATGTCGTGCTCACGCGCGCCGAGCGCGACGCGCAGACCCGCATGATGACCTGCTGCTCCCGCGCACGCGGCAAACGGCTGATACTCGAGCTTTAGAGCATGAGCGTACCGGGGCCCGAACACGAATATTACGTTTTGCTGACGATTTCGCGGCTGCTGGCAGGCGTCGCAAGCGGGAGTAGCAGGCAGGACTAACATCGGGGCTATTGCCGACTTCCGGCCAGACGAATGCCGGCTTCTTTGAAAACGAATTGTTGGCTGCGCGCCGCTCCACCACACTGAGAACTGTCGCGAGGCGGCGCGTGCACACGTGCCGTGAGAGAACCGAAAGAGCAAAGACAGGAGGCGAAGGTGGTGACAGGCGTGGCGCGGGCGGCGCGCAAGATCAGCGACATCGCGCGGCACTGGGCGCAGGCGGCGCCCGAGGCCACGGCGATACGCGAAGAGGGCCGCGAGACCGGCTTCGGCCAGCTCTGGCGCAACGTGGAGGCCGCGCAGCGCTTTTTGCGCGCGCAGGGCGTGGGCACGGGCGACCGCGTGATGGTCGTGGCCGAGAACTGCTCGGCCGTGATCACCCTGCTGTTCGCGCTTTCGGAGATCGGCGCGTGGCCGGCCATCGTCAACGCGCGGCTCTCGGAGCGCGAGATCGAGGCGATCCGCGCGCATTGCGGGCCGCGTCTGATGCTCTTCACGCATGCGGCTTCGCCCGACGCGCTGCGTCACGGCGTGCGCCAGCGCGCGAAAGAAATCGCGCCAGAGGGGCTCGGCCCGCTGATGATGGCGGACCCCGACCCGCAAGCCGTGAGCGAGCCCGAAGCGCTGGCCCACGAAGTGGCGCTCCTCATCTACACCTCGGGCACGACGGGCCAGCCCAAGGGCGTGATGGCCACGCATCGCGGGCTGCTGCATTTCGCGCACGTGTCCGCCACTTCGCGCGACATGACGCCCGCCGACTGCGCCTACGCAGTCATGCCGATGTCGCACATCTTCGGCCTCGCCACGCTGCTGCTCGCCACCTTCGAAGCGGGCGCGAGCCTGTATCTGGCCACGCGCTTCTCGGCCGAAGAGGTGGTGAAGGCGTTGAGCGCTTCGGAAATCTCCATCCTGCAGGGCGTGCCCACGATGTTCACGCGCATCGTCGCGTGGGCGCGCGAGCATGGCGGCGCGGTGCAGGCGCCGCGCCTGCGCTATCTCTACACCGGCGGCGGCCCGCTCGATCCCACGCTCAAGCAGCAAGTGGAAGCGCTCTTCGGCATGCCGCTGCATCACGGCTACGGCATGACCGAGTACGCGGGCTCGCTCTTTATCACGCGCATGGACCGGCCGCGCAAGGACACGTCCTCGGGCGAGATCGTCGAAGGTGCGGAGCTGCGCATCGTGGGCCCCGACGGCCGCGAAGTCGCGCAGGGCGAGGCGGGCGAGCTATGGGTGCGCGGGCCGGGCGTCATGCATGGCTACTATCGCGAGCCCGCGCTCACGGCCGAAGCGATCGACGCCGATGGCTGGCTCAAGACCGGCGACCTGGGACGGCTCGAAGCCGATGGCGCGCTCTTTATCGTCGGGCGCTCGAAGGACCTCATCATCCGCTCGGGCTTCAACGTCTACCCGATCGAAGTGGAGTCGGTCATCAACACGTGGGAGGCCGTGCGCCTTTCAGCTGTGGTGGGCCGCACCGACGCCGAAGGCAACGAGGAAGTCGTGGCCTTCGTGGAGCCCAAAGAGGGCGCGACGCTCGATATCGAGGCGTTGCAGCGTTATATCGGCGAGCGGCTTTCGCCCTACAAGCGCCCCGTGCAGATCGTGCCCATCGACATGATTCCCACCACCGCGAGCGGCAAGCTGCAAAAGCAGCCGCTGCGCGAGCTGGCTGCGCGCCGCCGCTAGCGCGTCGTTCCAATTCGAAGCGGCGCGCTTTTGTCCGGTGCTTTGGACGGAGCAACGCGCCGCCGCACTCAACTCATAAGGAATGCAAATAATGATTCGCGACCAGGAAACGATGAACGTGCTGCTCGATAACGTCGCGCGCTTCGTGCGCGAGCGCCTCGTGCCGAACGAGGAGCGCGTGGCGGAAACCGACGAGATCCCCGCCGACATCGTGAACGACATGAAATCGATGGGCCTGTTCGGCCTCACGATTCCGGAGGCCTACGGCGGCCTCGACCTGACGATGGAAGAAGAAGTGCTCGTGATGTTCGAGCTCGGCAAGACCTCGCCCGCGTTTCGCTCGATCATCGGCACGACGGTGGGGATCGGCTCGCAGGGCATCGTGATCGACGGCACCGAGGAGCAAAAGTCAACGTGGCTGCCGAAGCTCGCAACCGGCGAGGTCATCGCGAGCTTCGCGCTCACGGAGCCGGGCTCGGGCTCCGACGCGGCCTCGCTCAAGACGCGCGCCGAGCGCCACGGCGACCACTATGTCGTGAACGGCACCAAGCGCTTCATCACGAATGCGCCACAGGCGGGCATGTTCACGCTGATGGCGCGCACCAATCCCGACGAACCGCGCGCGGGTGGCATCACGGCCTTCATCGTCGATGCGAAGACGCCCGGCATCAGCTTCGGCAAGCGTGACCGCAAGATGGGCCAGAAGGGCGCGCATACCTGCGACGTGATCTTCGAGGACGCGAAGGTGCCGGCCGAAAATATTATCGGCGGCAAGGAGGGCGTGGGCTTCAAGACCGCGATGAAGGTGCTCGACAAGGGCCGCATTCATATCGCCGCGATCTGCGTGGCCGTGGCGCAGCGTATGCTCGACGACGCCTTGCGCTATGCAATGGAGCGCGAGCAATTCGGCCAGCCGATCGGCGAATTCCAGCTCGTGCAGGCCATGCTCGCGGACAGCCAGGCCGAGCTCTATGCCGCGCGCTGCATGGTGCTCGACGCGGCGCGCCGCCGCGACGAAGGCAAGAGCGTGAGCACCGAGGCCGCATGCGCGAAGCTCTTCGCCTCGGAGATGTGCGGCCGCGTGGCCGATCGCGCGGTGCAGATTTTCGGCGGTGCGGGCTATATGGCCGACTATGGCATCGAGCGCTTCTATCGCGACGTGCGCCTGTTCCGCATCTACGAAGGCACGAGCCAGATTCAGCAGATCGTCATCGCGCGCAACATGATGCGCGACGCGCAGGCGCTTTGATTTGTGAGGCGGCGGCATCGGGGCCGCCGCCGCGCCTTTGCGCAATCAGCCCCGAAATCGCGGGCAAAACGGGACATTCATTCGAGCCGCCCGATGCCGTCGGCCACCAGCAGGTCGACGAGCTTGCGCGCGAAAAGGGGCAGCGCCTCGCGCTCGGCCACGCAGATCTGCAGCTTGCGCACGGCCCACTCGTTGGTGAACGGCACGATCTTGAGCGCCATGGTCTGCGCGTGGCGGCGCGCGGTGCCCTCGGGCAGCACGCCAATGCCGATGTTCGCTTCGATCATGCGGCACGCAGCCTCGAAGTTGCTGACCTGAATGCGCCAGCGAATGGTGCGCTGCAAGTCCGATGAGGCGCGCTTGAGAAAGGCGTAGATTGCGCTGTCGTCGGGCGGGCCCACGAAGTCATAGTCGAGCGTCTGGGCGAAGTCGATCTCGCTCGCCTGCGCGAGCGGGTGCGAGAGCGCGGTCGCGAGCACGAGACGGTCGCGCCGGTAGGGCATCACTTCGAGCCCCTCGGTACGCACATCGCCGGCCACGATGCCGATGTCGATGGTGCCGTCCTGCACGGCGCGCACGATGTCGGGGCTCAGCCGCTCGTGGATATCCACGTACACGTCCGGATGATTGATGAGGTAGGTGCGCAGCACGGCGGGCAGAAACTCGCTCATGGCCGTGGTGTTCGCGAACACGCGCACATGGCCCTTCACGCCCTGCGAGTACTCCTGCAGATCACCGCGCAATTGCTCCAGTTGCTTGAGCACGCGCCGCGCATGCGCGAGCAGTGTCTCGCCGGGCGCCGTGAGCGTCACGCCCTGGCTCGTGCGCGAGAGCAGTTTTACGCCGACTTGCTCTTCGAGATTCTTGATGCGCGTGCTGGCCGCCGGCAGCGAAAGATGCGCGCGTTCCGCGCCGCGCGTGAGGCTGCTGGCCTCCGCCACGTGCGTGAAGAGCTTCAGGTCGACAAGATCGAAATGCATGGTTTCGCCCAGTAGTGCCTTGGTGCTTGGGTGACCGCGGGGCCGGCGCTGCCACTGTCGACGTTCGTTCGAACGAGATTGTGCGAGCAGGACGCAAGCGGCAAGACTCCGCGGATCTTGCGCATTATTGCGTCGCAGCGCAACACGCGCCATTAGCGGAATTACGGGTTAATCCTGGACGAATCGGGCATTCGGCATATCCAAATTGTGCCCGCGCACGCGTTGCGTCAAGCTGCAAGCACGACAAACGGCGCGGCAAATCCGCAAGACGGTGCGCGCCGGAAAAGCAGATTCATTTGAACGGATGCCCGTGCGACGCGGGACGGAGGAGCACGAACGATGACGACGCAACGGATGCTGGAAGGCAAGGTAGTGGTGGTGACGGGCTCGGGCGGCGGCATTGGCCGCGACATCGCGTTGGCGATGGCGCGCCAGGGCGCCAAGGTCGTGGTCAACGACGTGGGCGCGTCGCTCTCGGGCGAGGGCCACAACGACGGCCCCGCGCAGGCCGTGGTCAACGAGATCAAGGCGTTCGACGGGCAGGCCACGGCAAACACGGACAGCGTGGCCGATGCGGCGGGCGCCGCACATATCGTACAAAACGCGCTCGACGTATTCGGCCGCGTCGACTGCGTGGTGAACAACGCGGGCATTTTGCGCGACCGCTTCTTCCACAAGATGAGCGAGGAGGAGTTCGACTCGGTCGTGAAGGTCCACCTGTACGGCTCTTACTACGTGTCGCGCGCCGCCGCCGACCACTTCAAGGACCAGCGCAGCGGCGCCTTCGTGCACATGACCTCGACCTCGGGCCTGATCGGCAATCTCGCGCAGGCCAACTACAGCGCGGCGAAGCTGGGCATTGCGGGGCTCTCGAAGTCCATCGCGCTCGATCTGCAGAAGTTCGGGGTGCGATCGAACTGTATCGCTCCGTTCGCGTGGAGCCGTATGATCAACTCGATCAAGATCGATTCGCCGGAGCAGGAAGCGCGCGTCGAAAAAATCAAGCAGATGACGCCCGCGAAGATTGCACCGCTCGCAGTGTTCCTCGCAAGCGAGCAGGCCGCCGACGTCACGGGGCAGATCTTTGCCGTGCGCAACAACGAGATCTTCCTGATGAGCCAGCCGCGCCCCGTGCGCTCCGTGCATCGCGGCGAGGGCTGGACGCCTGAAACGATCGCTCAGCACGCCATGCCGGCGCTGCGCGGCTCGTTCCATGCGCTCGACGTCTCCGCCGACGTCTTCAGCTGGGACCCGGTCTGATGTCGCGTGCCGCGCGTGTCGTTGAGGCTGATGCGCTCGATTTCACGCAATACGTGCGCTCCGGCGACCTCGTTGCGTGGGGGCAATGCGGCGCGGAGCCCTGCACGCTCACGGCGCGGCTGATGGCGCAGCGCAAGGCCATCGCCGCGCAAGGCGGCCAGGGTCGAGCCAGTGGGCGCTTTCGCGTGTTCATTGGCGCGTCGTGGTCCGAGACGCTCGAACCGGAACACGCGGACGTCGTGGACTTTCTCGCCTATGGCGCGGCGGGCACGAATCGTAGGCTCGAACGCGCGGGTGTCCTCGATATTCTCCCGTGCCACTACTCGCAGTTCCGCGAGGCCTTCACGCGCGGGCCGAACCGCGTGGACGTGCTGCTGCTGCAAGTCGCGCCCGCCGATGAGTCGGGCCGCTACAGCCTCTCGATCGCGCACGAGTATCTCGTGCCGCTCATTGAAACCGCGCGCGTCGTGATTGCCGAAGTGAACGCGGCGGCGCCGTGGACTTACGGCGAGCGCATGCTGCGCGCCGAAGACTTCGACGTGCTCGTGCACACCGAGCGCATGCCGCTCGAAGCGCCGGCGGCACAGGCCGGTGCAGTCGAAGCGCGCATCGCGGCGCACGTGGCGGGCCTCGTCGAGGATGGCTCGACGCTGCAGTTCGGGCTTGGCGTACTGCCCGAAGCGATTGCGCAGCGCCTCGACGACCGGCGCGATCTGGGTGTGCATACGGGCACCATCGGCGACGCGATCGCTGGCCTCGTGGAAGCGGGCGTGGTGACCAACGCGCGCAAGACGCGCGATGCGGGCGTGAGCATCGCGGGCACGATGATGGGCACGCGCCGTGTCTACGGCTTCGCGCATCGCAACGCCCAGGTGCAGTTCTGCTCCACGGCCTATACGCACGACATCGACGTGCTCGGCAGCATCGACCGGTTCGTCGCGATCAACTCCGCACTCGAAGTCGATCTGACCGGCCAGGTGAACGCGGAAGTGGCGGCGGGGCGCTACGTGGGCGCCGTGGGCGGTGCGCTCGATTTCATGCGCGGCGCGGCGCGCTCGCGCGGCGGCATGGCCATCGTTGCGCTCGCTTCGAGCACGCGTCACGGCAGCCGCATTGTCGCGCGCTTGGCCGGGCCGGTGAGCACACCGCGCGGCGATGCGGCCGTGATCGTGACCGAGCACGGCGTGGCTGACCTGCGTGGGCTGACGCTGGCGCAGCGCGTCGAGCGGATGCTGGCGATTGCGCCGCCCGAATGCCGCGAGGCGTTGGCGGCCGGGCATCACGCGCAGCGCGACACGCTAGCGGCCTGAACGAGCCAGCGTGAATGATCGATACAGAACGCTAATCGAACGAATACAGAGGATAACGAAATGAGAAGAGCAGCCATTGTTGCGCCGGTACGCACGCCGGTGGGCACCTTCGGCGGCAGTCTGCGCACCGTTGCGGTCGAGACGCTGGCCGCCACGGTGCTGCGCGAGACGATCGCGCGCAGCGGCATCGACGCGGCGCGCATCGAAGACGTCGTGTTCGCGCAGTCGTACGCCAATAGCGAGACGCCTTGCATCGGTCGCTGGGCTGCGCTCGAGGCGGGGTTGCCCGTGCAGGTGCCGGGCATGCAGCTCGATCGCCGCTGCGGCGGCGGCCTGCAAGCCGTGGTGACCGCGGCGATGATGGTGCAAAGCGGCGCCGCCGACGTGGTGGTAGCGGGCGGCGTGGAGAGCATGAGCAACATCGAGTACTACACCACGGACATGCGCTGGGGGGCACGCTCGGGCTCGGTGCGCATGCACGACCGGCTCGAGCGCGGCCGCGAGCGCTCGCAGCCCGAGGCGCGCTTCGGCTACATCTCGGGGATGATCGAAACGGCCGAGAACCTCGCGAAGGAATACGGGATCACGCGCGAAGAGGCGGACGCCTTTGCGGTGCGCAGCCACCAGCGCGCGGCGGCGGCGTGGGAGTCGGGCCGCTTCGCCGAGGAGGTGGTGCGGGTTTCGGTGCCGCAGCGCAAGGGCGAGCCCGTGCTGTTCGCGCACGACGAAGGCGTGCGCGCCGACGCGAGCGAGGCATCGCTCGCGAAGCTCAAGCCGCTCATCAAGGGCGGCACGGTGACGGCGGGCAATGCGAGCCAGCAGAACGACGCGGCGGCGGCGTGCCTGATCGTCGCCGAAGACCAGCTCGACAAGCTCGGCCTCACGCCGCTCGGCTATCTCACGGGCTGGGCCGCGGCGGGCTGCGAGCCCGCGACCATGGGCATCGGCCCCGTGCCCGCCGTGCACAAGCTCCTGCAGAAGACCGGTCTCACGTTCGACCAGCTCGATCTCGTCGAGCTGAACGAGGCGTTCGCATGCCAGGTGCTCGCGGTCCTCAAGGGCTGGGGCTGGCACGACGAGTCGCGCCTGAACGTGAACGGCTCGGGCATTTCGCTCGGCCATCCGATCGGTGCGACGGGCGTGCGCATGCTCACGACGCTGCTCTACGAGCTGCAGCGCCGCAAGGGCCGCTATGGCCTCGAAACGATGTGCGTGGGCGGCGGGCAGGGCATCGCGGCCATCTTCGAGCGCGCGGCGTAAGGCTGGCCGCATCAAGGGCGTCGCGCGCCAGTGTGCGAGCGCGGCGCATCGAACCTGAGGTCGGCGGCATCGCACCGCCGCTGCCTCTACCATGGAGGAGACATGCGCGATCCGCTCGATTCGCTCAATCTGCAACTCGAACGCCTGCACGCACATCCGTTCTACGCGGGACGGTTGCCGCGCAGTGTGGCAAGCGCGGCCGAATTCGCCGAACGCGTGCCGCTGATGTCGCGTGCGCAGCTCGTGGCTGAGATGGGCAAGCCGGGCTACGGTGCGTTCGCACCGCCTGTGCCGCCCGTGCGCGTGCATCTGACGCCCATGGGCGCGGCGCTCGTGCCCATCCTGCACAGCGCCGCCGATCTGCGCGCCATTGAGACGGCATGCGGCCAGCATCTCGACGCCTGCGGCATCGGCCCGGGCGACGTCTGCATGGTCACGTTCGGCTATCACCTGTTCGTGGCCGGGCTCTTCTACCAGAGCCAGATGGAGGCGCGTGGCGTCGCCTGCATCCCGCATGGCCCCGGCGAAACGGAACGTGCCGCGCAAGTGGCGCGCCAGTGCGGCGTGACGGTGCTCGCGGGCAATCCCACGCACGCGCTCAAGCTGATCGAGGCCGGGTGTCCCGTGCCGCGCGTGTTTTTCGCGGGCGGCGAGCCCTTTAGCGGCAACGAGGCGCTCTATACGCGCGTGCGGGCCGCCATGCCTGGCACGCTGCTCATCGACAGTTATTCGTTATCCGAATGTCTGCCGGTGGCGCGCACGTTCCCGGGTGGCGCAGGCGTGCATGTTTTCGACGAACTGCTCCATGCCGAAGTGATCGACCCCGACACGCTCGCGCCGCTGCCCGACGGCGAGCGCGGCGAGCTCGTGCTCACGCATCTGAAGAAGGAGCTGCAGCCGCTCGTGCGCTACCGCACCGGCGACCTCACCGTGCTCGAGCGCACGGCGAGCGTGCATGGCCGCACGGTGTCGCTGCCGCGCGTGGTGTTCGGGCGCGTCGATTCGATGGTGAAGATCAAGGGCGTGAAGGTTTATCCGTCCGAGATCAAGAGCGTATTGCTCGGCATTGCGGGTGCCACGGGAGCCTACCGTCTCGTGGTGGGCGCCAAGGCGCACGGCGGCGACCATCTCACCCTGCTCGTCGAGGGGGCGCCCGCCGAGCTGGACGCGATTGCCGAGCGCTTCAAGCGCCAGACGCTGATTCACGCCGACGCGATCGAGGTCGTCGCGAAGCTCGAAGGAACCGCGCTGGTGCAGGACCAAAGGAGAGAGAAAACATGAACAACGCAAAAGTAGCTCCGGCGCCATGGCGCTACGTCGTGGGCGACCACAACTACGCGGATTTTTCGACTTCGGTTTCGCCCGCTGTCGAGCGCGCGGTGGCCGAGGGTCTCGCGCCACCCACCGTACTCCTGAACGTCTTCAACGGTGACAGCATCACCGTGGGCGTGAACGAGGATCCGAACCAGGTGCTCGACCTGCCGTTCTGCCGCAGCAACAACGTGCTTGCACGGCGGCGCGTGAGCAGCGGCGGGGCCATCTATGCGGGCAGCGGCTCGGCCTTTCTCGCGCTGTATCTGCCGGTCGACCTGCCGGGCGTGCCGGACACGGCTGCGGCTGCCTTTCCGGCCATCCTCGGGCACGTGGCAGACGCGCTGCGCGAGGTGTTCGGGCTCGCCGCGTCGTACCGGCCGCTCAACGATGTCGAGATCGACGGCCGCAAGCTGGTGGCGACCTCGATGAAGATCGAGAGCGGCGTGCTCACGTTCCGCATCCTGCTGAACGTCAAGGCGATCGACACCGCTATCGCGGCGCGTGCCATGCCGATGGCGCCAGAGAAAGTGAAGGACAAGAAGCTCAAGGACCTCGGCTCGCGCTACACGTATCTGGAGCAAGAGCTGGGCCGCACGGTGAGCGAGGCGGAACTGCGCGCGTGGGTTCAGGCGTGCGTGCGCCGGGCATTCGGCGACGTCGCGCTCGCAGCAGGCGAGCTGGGCGAAGCGGAGCACGCCTACGCCCAGCAATATACGAGCGAGCTCGTCGACGATGCCTGGTTCCACGAAAAGAGCGAAGCAACGCGCTATGGGCCCATCGAGCAGGCCGGCGATCGCGTCGTGCGGGGCCGCGAGAAAGCGCCCGCCGGGCTGATCTGGCTGAGCCTGCTGGTGCGCGGCGGGGTGGTGCAGCGCGCGATCGTGAACGGCGACTGGCATCCGCGCCCGCTGCGCTCGGTGGCCTGGCTCGAAGAGGGCTTCGCGGGACTGGCGGCCACGCGCGAAGCGTGCGGCGCGCATGTCGAAGCGTTCCTCGCCCGCGCGGACGTGGAGTTCGCGGGCGTCGAGTCCGTGCATCTGCTCACGGCACTCGACAAGGCGCTCGCCGAGCTCACGCACGCGCAGGGAGCGGCCGCATGAGCGGCTCGACACTGCTCGTCGATATCGAGGACGGCATCGCCACGCTGTGCTTCAACCGCCCCGAAGCGAAGAACGCGATGAACGTGGCCATGCGTGCGGAGCTTCACGACGCGGTCGTGCGCATCCGCGCCGAGCGCAGCGTGCGCGCCGTGGTGCTGCGTGGCGCGGGCAGCGACTTCTGCTCGGGAGGCGACGTGCGCGGCATGAACGTGACGAGTGCCCAGGCCGGGCGCGAGCGCATCGACGATCTGCATGGCTGGGTGAGCATGCTGATCGACCTCGACCGCCCCGTGATCGCCGCGGTGGATGGCGTGTGCTACGGCGCGGGCTTCAGCTTCGCGCTCGCCGCCGATTTCGTGATCGCCAGCACGCGCGCGCGCTTTTGCATGCCGTTCATGAAGGTGGGGCTCGTGCCCGATTGCGGCGCGTTCTATACGCTGCCGCGCGTGGTTGGCCTTGCGTGTGCGAAGGATCTCGTGTTCACGGCGCGCGAGGTAGGCGCAGTAGAAGCGAAGGCGATGGGCGCCGTGCTCGAGATCGTCGAACCGGACCGGCTGCACGCGCGCGCGGCCCAGCTCGCGGCGAGCCTTGCCGCCGCGTCGCCGGTTGCGTTCGGCGTGGCCAAGCGCGCGTTGAATCAGTCGCTCGGCAGCGACTTGCGCACGATGCTGGAAATCGAGGCCGCGGCGCAGGGCATCGCATTCACGACCGAATACCACCAGGAGGCCGTGAGGCGCTTTCGCGAGAAGGCGGAGCCGCTCTTCAAGTGGCCCGCGCGCGAAACTTGAGCACCCGCTTCGCACTCCATAGTTCTTTATCTTCAGCACAGCTATGACAATCGATTACCACACCTTGCGCAACTGGCCGTTCGAGGGCGTCGAACAGACCTACACGGAGCGCGACGCGATGTTCTATAGCCTCGCGGTGGGCTATGGCGCGGATCCCGTAGACCCCGACGACCTCGCTTTCGTCTACGAGAAGGAGCTGCGCGTGGCGCCGACCTTCGCGGTGGTGCTCGGCTTTCCTGGCTTCTGGGCACGAGACCCGAAGAGCGGCATCGACTGGGTGCGGCTGCTGCACGGCGAGCAGGGCATCGAGATTCACAAGCCGCTGCCGCCCGCGGCTACGGTGATCGGCCGCTCGCGCATCACGCGCGTGGTCGACAAGGGCGAAGGCAAGGGCGCGCTGCTCGAAATTCAGCGTAGCATTACCGACAAGGCCACGGGCGAGCTTTACGCCACGCTCACGCAACTCACGTTTTGCCGCGGCGACGGCGGCTTCAGCGCGCACGGTGGCCCGAGCGACGAGGCGCCTGCCGCGCCGCCCGCAGTGCCCGAACGCGCGCCCGACCACGTCTGCACGCTGCCGACGCGGCCGGAGACGGCGCTGCTGTACCGCCTGTGCGGCGACGACAACGCGCTGCACGCCGACCCGCAGGTCGCGCGCGCGGCCGGCTTCGAGCGGCCCATCCTGCACGGCCTCGCCACCTGGGCGGTGGCCGCGCATGCGGTGCTCAAGACGCTGTGCGCGAGCGACCCGGCGCGGCTCGCGCGCTTTCACGCGCGCTTCACCGCGCCGGTCTATCCGGGCGAGACCATCCGCACGGAGATCTGGCGCGACGGCAACGCCGTGAGCTTGCGCGCGCGCGTGGTCGAGCGTGACGTCGTGGTCCTCAACAACGGCACCGCGACGCTGCGCTGAATCGCGCGCCCAGGATGACCGAAACCTCACCGCAATCGCATACACACACGAAGGAACCGCAGTCATGGCCCGTCAACCGAAACCGCTGGTGCGCTCCGATATTGCGTACAGCACGCCCGATCGCATCGTCGTGCGCGGCAAGAGCCTGCCCGACGAAGTGCTCGGCCACATGAATCTGGGCGACTTCGCGTATCTGCAGCTCACGGGCAAGGCCGCCACGCCGCAGCAATCCGCGATGTTCAATGCGATCGTCATCACGCTCGTCGAGCATGGCATGACGCCCAGCGCGATCGCCGCGCGCATGACCTACGCGGGCGCGCCCGAGTCGTTGCAGGCGGCCGTGGCGGCGGGGCTGTGCGGGCTCGGCTCGGTGTTCGTCGGCAGCATGGAAGGCGCGTGCCGTATGCTCTCCGAAGCATTGCCCTATGGCTCGCGCTGCGACGACCTCGAAAAGCTCGCGGTGGACACGGTGGCCGCATGGCGCGCACGCGGCACGCCGATCCCTGGCCTCGGCCATCCGTTGCACAAGCCCATCGACCCGCGCACGCCGCGGCTGTTCGAACTGGCCGCGCAAAACGGATTGTCGGGCGACTATGTGAAGCTCATGCAATTGATCGGCGCCGAGGCCGAACGCGTCTCGGGCAAGCCGCTGCCGATCAACGCCACGGGCGCGATCGGCGCGATCTGCTGCGAGTTCGGCTTTCCGTGGCGCATCGTGCGCGGCTTCGGCGTGATGGCGCGCGCGATCGGGCTGGTCGGACATCTGCTCGAGGAAGGCGAGCGGCCCATGTCGTTCGAACTGTGGCAACGTGTGGAGGACGAGGCGTCGGCGCATCTGCGCGGCGAGGCCTGATCCCGATCCATTGCCGCAACGGAGGATTGCAGTGTCCCAATCAGAACCGGAAGTCCCGCAAGCGTTGCCGCTCGAGGCGTGGCTCGACAAGACCGAAACGCTCAGCGACGAGATCACGTCGTTCCCGCTGCGCGCGCTCGCGGCGACGCTCGACCGCGACGCGCCCGGCAACATCGTGCCGCCGCTGTGGCACTGGCTCTATTTCCTGCCGGTGGCGCCGCTCGCGCAAGTGGGCCCGGATGGCCACCCGAAGCGCGGCGGCTTCCTGCCGCCCGTCGCGCTGCCGCGCCGCATGTGGGCGGGCGGCCGCCTCACGTTCCACGCGCCGCTGCGCGCGGGCGAGACGGTGCAGCGCACCTCGACGATCGCGAGCATCGAGGACAAGACCGGGCGCAGCGGCCGGCTCGTGTTCGTGACGGTGCAGCATCGCTACGAATCGGCGGGGGCGCTGTGCATCGAGGAAGAGCACGACATCGTCTATCGCGACGTCCCGCAGCCCGGCGCGAGTGCGCCGAAGCCCATCGTGGCGCCGCTGGGGCAGACGTGGTCGCGCACGCTCGTGGGTGACCCCGTCCTGCTGTTCCGCTATTCCGCGCTCACCTTCAACGGCCATCGCATTCACTACGATTTCCCGTACGTCACGAAGGAAGAGGGCTATCCGGGGCTCATCGTGCACGGGCCGCTGATTGCGACGCTGCTGCTCGATCTCGTGCATCGCGAGCGCCCGGACGCGAGCGTCGCTTCGTTCGCGTTTCGCGCGGTGCGTCCCACCTTCGGCGGCAACGCGTTCACGCTATGCGGCAGGCCAGCCGACGATGGCCGCTCGGTCGAGCTGTGGGCCAAGGACCACGAAGGCTATCTGACGATGCAGGCCACCGCGACGTTCTACTGAGTCTGATCACCCCGCGCATTTCGATTACGTTCCCATGAATCCAGTCATGACTGACCACCCCAGCCGCACGCTAGCTGCCTTTGCCGCCACGCTCGAGTTCGGCGCCATTCCCGCGCCGGTCGTCGAGCGTGCCGTCAATCTCTATGTGGACTGGCTCGGCTCCGCGCTCGGCGGCAGCGGCGCGCGCCCGGTCGAGACCATTGCGCGCTTCGCGCGCGCGGCGCGCGGCGCGCAGAGTCCTCAGGACGCGTGCGACGTCGTGATCGACCGCAGCCGCAGCACGCCGTATTTCGCGGCGATGACGAACGCCGCCGCTTCGCACTACGTCGAACAGGACGACGTGCACAACGGCTCTGTGTTCCATCCCGCGACCGTGGTGTTCCCGGTCACGCTGGCGCTCGCGCAGGCGCTCGGTGCTTCGGGGCGCGAGTTCATCGCGGCCTCGGTGGCGGGCTACGAAGTGGGCATTCGCGTCGGTGAATTCATGGGACGTTCGCACTACAAAGTATTCCATACGACCGGCACGGTCGGCGCGATTGCGGCGGCCGCGGCGGCGGGGCGCCTCTTGAAGCTCACGCCCGGGCAGATGCTCGACGCGTTCGGCTCGGCGGGCACGCAGGCGAGCGGCCTGTGGGAGTTCCTGCGCGACGCGGCCGATTCCAAGCAACTGCACACGGCCATGGCCGCCGCCAACGGGCTAATGGCGGCCCAGCTGGCCGCCGATGGCTTTCGCGGCGCGCAGCGCATTCTCGAAGGCGCGCAGGGCATGGCCGCGGGCATGTCGAGCGACGCGGACCCGGCGAAGCTCGTCGACCGTCTCGGCGAGCGCTGGGCGACGGTGGAGACCTCGTTCAAGTATCACGCGGCCTGCCGCCATACACATCCGGCTGCCGACGCCTTGCTCGCCGCGATGGCTGGGCACCGCCTCGCGCCCGACGATATCGCCGCGGTGACCGCGCACGTGCACCAGGGCGCCATCGACGTGCTGGGCAGCGTGACGGTGCCCAGCACGGTCCATCAGGCGAAGTTCAACATGGGCACGGTGCTGGGTTTGTGCGCGTATCGCGGCTATGCGGGCGTGAACGAATTCGAGCACGGCTACCGCGAAGCTGAGATTGCCGCGTTCCGCGAGCGTGTGACGATGGCGCTTGATGATGAGGTGGACCGCGCGTATCCGGCGCGCTGGATCGGCAAGGTGAGCGTGACCACACGTGACGGCCGCACGCTGCACGCGCGCGTGGACGAGCCGAAGGGCGACCCCGGCAACACGCTCTCGCGCGAAGAGCTGACGACGAAGTTCGTGCGCCTTGCGGCTTTCTCGCAAGCGGCGAGCGAAGCAGAGGCGCGCGCATTGCTGGACGACGCGTGGCGCATTGTAGACGCCGAGCGCGTGGGTGCGCTCTTCGAAGCGAGCGCTGTTGCCAATGCAGGCGCTTGAAGGCGGATGCGTCAGCTTGACTGCGTCGAGGGCTTCTTGCGCATGAAGCGCAGCGCGAAGCGCACGAGCTTGGGCATGGTCTCCGGGCGCAGCAGGCGCGTGTCGTAGCCCGCGAAGCGCCGGTCGTTTTCCGAGAGGCACAGGCGCATGAGCTCCGGCACGCTGATGTCCACGTCGGAGACCGACTGCGCGCCGTTCACCGTGAAGTTGTTGTCCTGCTGTTGCGCGTTGCCATCGGCGTCCATCGAACGCGCGAGGCCCATGCGCTCCCAGCCCAGAAACATCCACACGCGCACCACTTTCAGCTCGAACAGCATGCGCTGCCACCACGAGAGCCGCGCGCGGTGCCAGGCCACCCAGTTCGCGAACAGCAGGATATGGCGACACTCTTCCTGCATCACGGGCTCGAACGTGTCGATGAGCTCGGGCGGAAACAGACCCGAGCGCTTCGCGACTTCGAAGAGCCCGAATGCGAAGAAGCTGTCCACGCATTCGCTGTAGCCTGTCACGAGATAGGCCCACTCGGCGTCCTTGGGATACACATAGGGCGGCTCGCTCGCGAGCGCGATGCCGTAGGCCTCGACCATCCGCGAAAGCACTTCCTTATGGCGGTTTTCTTCCCAGGCGTTGAGCGCGAGCGCGGCGCGCATGTCCGGGTCGTCGACCGTCGCGGCGTAGGCCGCCATGCGCAGGCGCGCCTTGCCTTCGGTCTGCACCGCGATGTCCCAGATCGGCAGCTCGACGATGCGCTTGAGCGCTTCGGGCGCGAGTCTCGGCCATTCGAGCACGGAAGGCCGGTAGGGGTTGAAGGTCTCGCGGAACATGCGGCAGGTCTCGCTGCGGTGCGCGTCGGAGCCTGGCGTGAGCGGGCCGCTTTCGCGGCTCACCCAGTGGCGCGTATTGTGTTCGGCGGCGTCGAGCGTCGCGTGGTCGGGGCGCTCACTGGGCAGTTGCGGCGCATTGAAATCGGGGATCAGCTGCGCCGTATCGAAGGTGTCGAGTACCTGATCGTTCATCTGAAAGTATCTCCAGACAAGGCTTATAGCGGTGGTCCTGTTCTATGGTTGCTGCGGTGACTGCGTCGGGCGCAGCAATTTTGTCATCGATGCGCCGAATCTGCTGCCGGGCCGGCACGATCTGTGGCAACGCCTTCGTCATCGGCATGGGTCACATGCGTGCCGCATTGATTGCAAAACGGGAAGAAGGCGAAGTTGCGTGCGCCGCACGTGCAGACTTCGAAGAGCCGCAGCCCGCAGTGAATGCAGAACGACACCTGGTCGCCGCCCAGATGCCAGGGCTTGTCGCAAGACGGGCACAGCTTCTTCTGATAAGCGCTGATGGCCTTTTCGTAGGCCACGCCGCGTGCGCGCTCGCTCTGGCTCTGCTGCATTTCGGCGCGCTTGCGCTCGACGTAGCGCTGGAACGCGCGCAGCATGTAGAGCCCCGCGAACACCGTGAGCGCAATGCCCACGAGCACGCGCACATAGCCGCCGAAATCGGGCAGATACGGCACGAGCTCGACGAAGAACGCGCACAGCGCGAAGAGGCCGAAGCCATAGATGAAAGGCCAGTAACGGCTCTTGCGGTGGCGGATGAAAAGCCAGACGGCCACGAGCAGGATCGGCAGCGTGAGCGCGAGGCGCCAGCCGAACACCGTGAGCTCGTAGCGCCGCTGTGCGGCGGCGTAGCGCGCATCGGCCTCGGTCTGCAGGCGCGCGAGCTGGGTGTTCAGTTGCTCGCTGCGCGCATCGAGTGCGCGCTGCTGGTCGGCGAGCGCGTCGCGCTGGCGCTGCCAGTCGCTGGCGCTCGCCTGCAGCAAGTCGAGCTTGCGCGTGCGGGCGAGCAGTTCGATGTCGTTGCGGCTGTCGCCCGTTGCCGTGCGCGTGGCGAGCCAGTTGCGCAGGCTCTCCTGGGCTTCGCGATAGTCGGTGTTCGCACGGTCGTACGCGATGCGCAGCGTCTGCGCCTTGTCGTTGAGCGCGCCGCGCTGGCGCTCGAGATCGTGCGTTTGCGCCTCGAGCGGCGCAACGGCCGCGTTGTCGACGAATTGCTCGGCGCGCGGCGGTCCGCCCTGCGGCGCGAACATGAGGTCGCGGATCACGAGGCTGCCGAGCATGTCGAGGAACAACGCGAACACGATGGCGATGATCCACGAGGCAATCTGCAACAGGCGGGCGGGCCGCGAATAAGCCTGGCTGGTATTCATGGCGCAGTACGAGAGTGAAGGACCGATGCAGCCGGCATCAACATGCCGCGGCGATGCCACAGGGCGCGGATCGCATTGGGGGCATTGTAAAGGGCGCGGCGCTTCGGGCACGCCGTATGCGGCCAAGCGCCCCCCTTCGTCAGGCATGGGGCCGCGCGGCGCGGGTTTGGGGGGCCCGCCGCACGGCCAGGGACTCAGGGAATATTGGGGCGAGAAGAAGGCTCGAGTGGCCTTGAAGAGAGGGACAGACCGGCGCTTCGCGCTATGTGGCACGCGTGTAGCGGAGCGCCTTCGGGACCAGGCCGGCCAAAGATCGCTACACGAAGAGCACTGCAGGACGATGCGCCGCGTGCCTCACGCGGCGCCGCGCTTCAGCGCAACTGGGCGAACGCGATGAACAGCACCATGCCGCCGATCGCACCATCGAGCACGCGCCACGCAGCGGCGCGCCGGAACAGCGGGGCGAGCGCCCGCGCGCCGAAACCCAGGGCCACGAACCACACCGCGCTCACGCACATCGCGCCGATCGCAAACGCGAGCCGGCTGCCTTCTGGCTCGCGCGCGCCGGCCGTGCCGATCAGCAGGAACGTGTCGAGATAGACATGCGGATTGAGCCAGGTGAACGCGAGCGTCATCAGCATGATCGGCCAGGCGCGCTGCGCGGGGGTGTCCTGTGCGCTCGCCGTTTCGAGCACGGCGTGCGTGGGCTTGACCGCGCGCCGCAGCGCGCCGATGCCGAACCACACTAGCCACGCGAGCCCCACGTAGAGCACGAAATGCACGAAGGTGGGATAGCGCTCGACGAGCGCGGAGGCGCCGCCCACGCCCGCGCCGATCAGGATGAAATCGGAGAGCGTGCATAGCACGACGATCTTGCCCACATGCGAGCGCAGAATGCCCTGGCGCAGCACGAAGGCGTTCTGTGCGCCGATGGTGACGATCAGGGAGGCGCACAGTGCGGCGCCGTGCGAAAAAGCGAGCCAGTTCATGATGGTTGAGCGGTCGGTGGCTGAAATCGGGGTGCAAAGCGCAACATGCCGCAGTGAGCAAGCGGACGCGCGTTGCGGCAAGTGCCTCGACAGAGGAAGCAAACGGCGCTAGTCTGCCGCCGGAGCCCGATTAAGCAAAGCTCATTTTCTTAAACTGGATTAAGGAACGCTAATGCTCGACTACGCGCTGCTCGACGCGCTCGCTGCCGTCGTGAGACACGGCTCGTTCGACCGCGCGGCCGGCGCGCTCAACGTGACGCCTTCGGCCGTCTCGCAGCGCGTGAAGCTGCTGGAGGAACGCGTGGGCGCCGTGCTCGTGAAGCGCGGCCAGCCCTGCGTGGCCACCGCGGCGGGCGCGCTGCTGTGCCGCCACACCGAGCGCGTGCAGTTGCTCGAAGCGGAGCTGGGCGGCGGCATGCCCACGGTGGCGGGCGCGCTCGACGCGTCGCGCCCCACGCTGCGCGTCGCGGTCAACGACGACAGCGTGGGCACCTGGTTCATCGACGCCGTGGCGGGCTTCTGCGTCGAGCGCGGCATCCTGCTCGATCTCGTGATCGACGACCAGGACCATACCGCGCAGCGCATGCGCGACGGCAGCGTGCAGGGCGCTGTCACGACCCAGGCCGAGCCTGTGCAGGGCTGCCGATCGACGCGCCTTGGCCGCATGCGCTACCTAGCGGTGTGCTCGCCGGCGTTTTTCGAACGCTATTTCGCCGAGGGCGTGGGGCGCGAGGCGCTGCGCCGCGCACCGTGCGTGGAGTTCAATCCCAAGGATCAACTGCAAAAGCGCTTCGTGCGGCGTATCACGCGCGCGCAGGTGGACGCGCCGCTGCACTGGATTCCGCACGTCGCGGGTTTTCTGCGCTGCTGCGTGAGCGGGCTGGGGTGGGGCATGTGCCCCGAGCGGATGATTGCGCCACACCTCGCGCGCGGCGAGCTCGTCGAGCTCACGCCGGGGCGCGCACTCGACGTCGAGCTTTATTGGCAAAGCTGGCGTCTGTCGATCGGCTGGCTCGACGATTTTGGCGCGATGCTCAGGCGCCGCGCGGCCGAGTTTCTCGATCAAGGCAGAGGCGCCTGAAACGCGTGCTAGATGAAGCGGTATCGGCAAATCGGGCACGGGCTTGCATCGTATTCATGCCGTCATTAGGCATCAATTGAATGGCCGATTTCCAGCCGGGAATCGCCGTTGCTATTGCGCGTGTCGTGGCGATTTGGTGCATTCGAGTCGGCGTCATTTGCACATGACAAAACGGCTAAAGCACAATTCATTTTCGATTAATACCTCATGAAATAGAGGCGAGTCTCGAAATTCCGCCTTCCTGGGATGCGCATGCCGTGTGCGACAATTCTTCGCGCCCCGGATGACCCGTATGAAACGAAATCCCAATACGCATATGTCATCGAGATGTCATGCGTTTCATTGATCGGGGAGCAACGGCCAGGCTACACGGGCGTCGCCGCGAAACGGCCCGGGGGCGGACACAAAGCGTGCCGGGGCCGATCCGGGGTAATGAGACGCGCCGTCTCGCATGTCTTTGCATGACGCGCAATAGTATGACTAAGGCTCTGTTGATTGACGTGCCGGACCGCGTTTCCGGTTAATTTTTCCTGGCCGTAAATGTTAAAGATCAACAAACCGGCAAAAAAGTCGCACGCGCAAATGTAAAGAAACTAGTATTGCTGTCTTACAATTACGCCTGAAAGTCCGATGGCTTCATTTGCCGCGCATCGGGAATTATCGTGTGAATATTCAGTTTTTTCTGTGGCTTGCGAGAATCGCACGCTATAATCCCGACGTGGCAGAGTGCTTATTCGACCGGCATATTTGAATCGTTTCCACGTGCACGAGGTGCATTATGACGAAATTAGATACCGGCAGCGCATGGCAACAAACCATTGATCGCCTGTCCGCCGCCTCGGAGCCCTTCGGCCCGGACGGCGAGCCCGATGGCATCAGGAGTTGCAAACCGGTACCGATCACGCGCAGCGCTTCGGAGGCGGCCAACCGGCGCCGCGCCACCGTGCGTTCGTGGGATGCGCAAGGCATTACCTTGATCCGGCGTCATGATCCGGAAAGCATCACCGTCTGCTGGAGCGACGCCACTTATGGGCGTTACTCCGACCAGTTGTGGCGGGTTTGCACCGCGCGTCGCAGCGCGGTGTGCGCGTTGACCGGCGAGAAGATCCGCCGTGGCGACGCGGTGTTCCGCCCGAGCCCGAATCGCCGTCATCGCCCGGCCAACGCCGACGCCATGATCCTCGCGAGCAAGCTGGACGCCTTTCCCAGCGGCGTCGTGGCTGCACGTCTCGACGAGGCGCTTGCGGCGTAATTACGGCGTCACGGTGGCATAAACGCTGCGTTCAGGTAGAGGCGGCGGCTCCGCAGCCAGCAGAGCCTGCATCGAGTGTTCGATGCGGGCGGTTGCTTTTTTATCTTTTCCAGCAGCAATTCCGGCGTTTTCCTGGTTTGGCGCACCGCCCGAAGCCTTCATCCGGCGTCTCCTGCAAGCCATCCCAAGGTCTTGTTCCAGCGTCCGCTGGCCGTGCGAGGTCATGGCCGGCGTGCGTCATGGCGCTGCGCGTCTTTAATCCGGATATTCGATGCGCACGAGTGCGGCGCTGGCCGGCCCGCTCTCGGGCCTGCCGGCGCCACACTCGTGCCATCTTCATGCTGTCTTGTCGCCGACGGTCTCGTCCTCGAGCGCGTCGCGCGTCTCGGGCATGATGAGCCACACCATCAGCACCGCGGCCGCACCCGCCGAGGCGAGGCCGAGGAAGCTCACGGTATTGCCGAAATGGTCGGCGATGAAACCCGCGAGCGCGGTGGAGAGCGTGGCGCCAATCCCCGCCGATAGCCCGAACAGCCCGATGCAGAGGTTGTAGCGCCCCTTGCCGCCCGCCACGTCGGCGGCGATCAGCGGCAGCATCACGCCGAATACGGCGGCCGAGATGCCGTCGAGCATCTGCACCGGCACGAGCAGGTACGGGTTGCCGACCGCGGCGAACAGCAGCGCGCGCAGCGGCAGCGCGCTGAAGCCGAGGATCAGCACCGGCCGGCGGCCCCAGTGCTGCGCGGTGCGGCCCACCCACGGTGACATCAGCGCGACGATCGCTTGCGGCACGATGATGCAAGCCGCAATCACGAGCTGCACGTTGTCGCCCATGCCGGCCGTCACTTCGCCCGCCGCGAGGTTCAGCATCGCGGCGTTCGAGAGATGGAACAGGATCACGCAGGCCGCGAAGGTCAGCATGCGCTTGTCGCGCAGCAGGTCGAAAATGGTCTCGCGCGGCTCGTCGGCGAGCGCGGCCTTGCTGGCCTTGTCGGCCTTGGCGCTTTTCAGCGGCCTGGGCGCGTTCGCGTGCTTGTCGTACTCGATCATGGCAAGCGCGACGAGGGCGGGCAGCGCGAGCGCCGCCGTGAGCCAGAACACGGCGCGCGGCGAGACGTACTCGCCGCACAGGCCCATCAGGCCCGCCGCAACGGCGCTCCCGATCGAGGCCCAGCGCGCGTTGCGCCCGAGCCGGTCGCCCAGGTTCTGCCGGCCCACCAGTGCCAGTGCGAGCGCTGCCATGGCCGGCACGAGCATGCAGCTCGCGAAGCCGTGAAAGACCTCGGCGGCCATCACCGGCACGACGGTCGGGCTCGAGGCCAGCAGCACCGCCGAGATGATGATGGCGATGATGGCCCAGGCGGCGGCGGCTTTCTTGTTGCGCAGGGCGTCGACGGCCGCGCCGCCCGGCACCTGGCTCACCATTGCGCTGATCGTGCCTACCGAGAGGGCGAGGCCAATCTCGCCCTGGGTCCACTTGTGCGAGGCGAGATACGAGGCGATGAACGGGCCGAAGCCGGTCTGCACGTTTGCGACGAAAAAGTTCAGCCAGTCGAGCGCGCGCACGCTGCGCAGGTCGGGTGTGGGATGCGTGGTACCTGTCATTGGGCACCGCGCGCAGGAGCTGCAGGAGCTGCGGGAGCGGCCGGCCCCGCGGCGGCGGGACTGACGGCGCGTACCGGCTGATCGTTCGCATAGGCGGGCGAGGCGTCGATCTGCTGGTCGCTCATCTCGAGCTGGGCTTCGAGCGCATTGTTCTTCGTGACGAAGTGCAGGGCCGACCAGTCGGCCGCAATCGTGCGGCGCTTCTCCAGCGTCCCGCTCACGTCGAGCACGACCGCGAGCGGGTCGGCGCCGCCGCCGATCAGCACGTCGACGACGCGGCCCACCTTGGCGCCGTTGGCGCGCTCGACGTCGGCGTCGAGCAGCGGCAGGCGTGTCGGGCTCGCCTCGGAAGTGCCGGGCTGCGGCGCGCCCGCTTTGGGCCGGTCGGGGATCTGCAGTTGGGCGGGCGTGAGCGCGAGCGTGATGGCGGGCGTCTTCGCCTGCGTGTTGATGCGCACGGCGCTCCACGGGAAGTCGGCCTTGCGGTCGCCCACGCCCATGAAACCCTGCAGATTCACGACCACTTCCTGCGGCTTGCCGCCGGGGCCGGCCACCATATCCACGGCGCGGCCCACGACCTTGCCGTCCGGCTTCTGCACTTCACTGTCGAGCAGCGTGCGGAAGGTGCCGCGCTCGAGCGTGTGCGTCTGCACGAGCGGGGCGGGGGTGGGCGCAACGGGTGCGCTCGCGGGCACGGGCGGCGGCGGCACGGGCTTGGGGCGCCGGATGATGGTCAAGTGCGGTTTTTTGGGCGCCGGCTTCGGCTCAGGCGGCTGCGGCGCGCTGGCGGGTTCGGGCGCGGAGGCCGCCTCGGGTCCGCTCGCGAGATTCTCGGGCGCGCTGACGGCAACGGTCGCCTCGACGATGGGCGCGGGCGTCTGGTACGGGCGGAACAGGCTGCAGCCGGACAGCGCGACCAGAACGAGCAGGGCAAAGGCGTGCGGAAGGGAAATAACGGGACGTGGGAAACCGCCTGTCATCAACAGAAACTCCAGGAGCGGCCGGCGCAGGGCGCGCGGCGAGGGGAAAACCGGGTCGTGAGAGTTTAACCCGCATGGCGCCTTGTTCCGGCCCAAACGGCCGCTAATCCGCTGACAAAACCCTTGTCGCAGGGTCGATCGGGTGCATTCGGGGGGTATTCGGGGCGCATTCAGGGGCGAGGCGTGCCGCAGTGCGCTACCCGATTGGGGGCGGATCATGGTGCGCGTGCCGCCGTTTTGCCCTCGGCGGCGTGCGCAAGCCGGCTCCAGCGCACCGGGGTAAACGCGAGGCGTGGCCGTGCGACGCGCCCTGTGTACGGCGATATAAGCATCGCGGCATGACCTCAATGTGTTTCGCGCGATGGGAGCATAAGTCGTGTTCGCCTAACCTTCGACCCTGTAAAAAGATGTCAAAAAAATGAATGGGTATAGCGCGCCGGAAGGTGCGCCTGGCTGGCGTCGACACCCCTAGTCAATCCAATCCAGACGAGACGAACCTGATGGCGGATCCGCAACATGAGCGCGGACCGTTTCAGCAAGCTGATAAAGGAGGCACTCACCATGATCGAACCCCACGCACAGCCGATGGCCGATGTTGCCAATGCTGCGATCCGCGAGGGCAATGCCGTCGACGCCGTTGGCGCGAGCGGCTTTCTCGACCGTTATTTCGACATTTCCGCGCGCGGCAGCTCGGTGCGCCAGGAGGGCATCGCCGGCATCACCACCTTCCTTGCGATGGTGTATTCCGTGTTCGTCGTGCCGGGCATGCTCGGCAAGGCGGGCTTCGACACCAGCGCGGTGTTTGTCGCCGTGTGTCTTACCACGGCATTCGGCTCGCTGTTGATGGGCTTGTGGGCCCGCCTGCCGATCGCCATCGGCTGCGCGATCTCGCTCACCGCATTCACTGCATTCGGCCTCGTGCTCGGCAAGGGCCTCAAGCCTGAAGTCGCGCTCGGCGCCGTGTTCCTGATGGGCCTCGTGTTCACGGGCATCTCGGTCACCGGCGTGCGCTCGTGGATCCTGCGCAACCTGCCGCACGGCATCGCGCACGGCACCGGTATCGGCATCGGCCTGTTCCTGCTGCTGATCGCCGCCAATGACGTGGGTCTCGTGATCAAGAACCCGGGCGCTGGCCTGCCGGTCACGCTCGGCCACATCACGGCGCTGCCCGCGATCCTCTCGGTGGTCGGTCTTGCCGCGATCTTCGGCCTCGTGCGCCGCCGCGTGCCGGGCTCGATCCTGATCGTGATCGTCGCGATCTCGGCACTTGGCCTCGCCATCGATCCGGCCGTGACCTACCACGGTGTGTTCGCGTGGCCGTCGCTCTCGAGCCCGGGCCATGCCTCGCTGATCGGCGCAATGGACATCAAGGGCGCGCTCTCGCTCGCCGTGCTGCCGAGCGTTCTCGCCCTCGTGATGACCGCTGTGTTCGACGCCACCGGCACGATCCGCGCCGTGGCAGGCCAGGCCGGCCAGCTCGACGCCAACGGCCGCATCATCAACGGTGGCCGCGCCCTCACGGCCGACTCGCTCAGCTCGATCTTCTCGGGCTTCTTCGGCGGTGCGCCGGCAGCGGCGTACATCGAATCGGCGGTGGGTGTCTCGGCTGGTGCGAAGACGGGCATGACCGCCGCGATCGTGGGCCTGCTGTTCCTCGCGGTGATGTTCTTCGCGCCGCTCGCCGGCCTCGTGCCTTCCTACGCCACGGCGCCCGCGCTCATGTACGTGGGCCTGATGATGCTCTCGAGCGTCGCGCGCCTCGACATGGCCGACATGGTCGATGCAATGTCGGGCCTCGTCTGCGCCGTGTTCATCGTGCTGACCGCCAACATCGTCACGGGCATCATGCTGGGCTTTGCCACGCTCGTGATCGGCCGCGTGGTGAGCGGCGAGATCCGCAAGCTCAACGTCGGCACGGTGCTGATCGCCGCTGTGCTCGTGGCGTTCTACCTGGGCGGCTGGGCTATCTGATGCGCGACTAGCGCCCACATAGCCCGGTCATCGGCAAGACGGAGCCACGGCGGCCCGTCTTGCCGGCTTCACGGCCCGCGTCCGCTTTCTGGCGGCGCGGGCCGTGCGGCATTCTGGGGGGGCGATTGAGGGTCGCGATTGGGAGGCTGCGATTACTTCGGCAGCACACTGTTGCCGCGCGCGCTCCTCGGCTTGCGCGGCTTCGGCTCCACGCCCACGCGCGGGTCGCGCGCCAGCACGAGCGCGCTCAGGTGCTGCGCGGTGGCCTCGAATTCCGGATCTTCCTGCGTGACGTAAAGCCACTTGCCCAGCACGGGGTGCGGGCGCAGGGCCGGCATTTCTTCGATAAGCGCCGTGTGCCGGTCGCGCGACGTGCAGACCAGCAGTCCGTTGAAGGGTTTTTCGCGATCGGCGGCGACGAGGCACAGCAGGCCGTCCATATAGGCGGCGTCGCAACCGAACATCCGCTTGCACAGGTAGTCGGGCTCGCGCTCGAACGCGTCGAAGATCCAGAGCAGCGAGTTGCGGATTTTGGACGGCATGGCGTGATCGACTCGAGGTGAATGCGAAGGGCGGGCAGGCTCATTCTACGGGCTGCCCGGGAAGCCAAGGGCGAAGCCCGCGCGCAACCTTGACATCGACGGCTCGTGTCCTATGCTTAACCTCATGGTTAAGTATGAAGACGATACGCTGAACCGCACTTTTGCGGCGCTGGCGGACCCCACGCGGCGCGCGCTGCTGGCGCGCCTGGCCCTTCAGGACGAGCTTTCGGTGAGCGCGCTCGCGCAGCCGTTCGCGATGTCGCTGCCCGCGGTGATGAAGCACCTGGACGTGCTTGCCGAGGCGGGGCTCGTCACGCGCGCGAAGACCGGACGCACGGTGGCGTGCCGGCTCGCGGCGGGGCCGATGGAGGACGCGATGCAGTGGCTCGCGCACTACGAGCGCTTCTGGAGCGGTGCGCTCGATCGTCTGGCCGCTTTCGTGGAGGAAGACGCATGTCCACCCAACCCGACGCTGGCGCAGCCAGCAACTCAGTCAGCAACTCAGGCAGCCGCGCAGGCGACAGCGCAGACCACGGCGCAAGCCAGATCGAAGCCAAAACCGCAGACGCTCGCGCCAGCGCAGGACCCGCAAGCGGCGCAGCCCACGCCGGCCCCAGCCTCGTCCTCCGGCGCCGCATCAACGCGAGCGCCGCGAAGGTCTACGCGGCATGGACGCAAGCCGCGCAACTGATGCGCTGGATGCATCCGCTCGACACGATCTGCCTGCATGCCGAGGCCGACGTGCGCGTGGGCGGGCGCTTTCGCGTGATCATGCGCTCGCCCGACGGCGAAGAGCACGACGCGAGCGGCACCTATCTCGAAGTGGTGCCCGAGGCGAAGCTCGTGTTCACATGGGCGTGGCGCAGCACGCCCGAGCGCGAGTCGCGCGTGACGGTCGTGCTGCGCCCCGATGGCGCCACCACCGAGATCACGCTGCGCCACGAAGGCTTCTTCGACGAAGCCGCGCGCGACTCGCATCGTGAAGGGTGGGCGAGCGGGCTCGATCGTCTGGTTGAGCTGTTCGAATGACGGCGTTCGGCTGAAGCGGGATGGGTGCGCTAGCACCCACCCCGATCCACACACAGGAGGAGTCGATGATGGAGACGCACAAGATTGTTTCGGAGGACGAATGGTTTGCGGCGCGCAAGGCATTGCTCAGCGAGGAACGCGCCTTCACGCATGCACGCGACGCGCTCGTCGCGAAGCGTCAGGCGCTGCCGTGGGTGAAGGTGATGAAGACGTATATGTTCGATACGCCGCAAGGCACGCGCACGCTTGCAGAGCTGTTCGGGCCGCGCAGCCAGCTGCTGACTTATCACTTCATGCTCGGCCCCGACTGGGAGGAGGGCTGCCCGGGCTGCTCGTTCCTCTCCGACCACGTGGACGGCATGCTGCCGCACCTCGAGCATCACGACGTGACCTACGTGGCCGTCTCGCGCGCGCCGCTCGCGAAGCTCGAAGCCTTCAAGCGGCGTATGGGCTGGCATTTCCCGTGGGTTTCGTCGCATGGCAGCGACTTCAACTTCGACTATCGCGTTTCGTTCGGCGATGCGGATAAGGCGCGTGGCAAGGCGCTCTACAACTACGAAGAGCAGGACTATGTGAGCGACGAGCTGCCAGGCATCAGCGCGTTTTATCGCGACGAAGCGGGCAACGTCTATCACACGTATTCGGCGTATGCGCGCGGCGTGGAAATGGCTTTGGGCGCGTATGCGATGCTCGAATTCACGGCGAAGGGGCGCAACGAGAAGACGGATATGCGCGAATGGATGCGCCACCACGATCGGTATGAAGATAGTGCCGGGCGGGAAAGCGCCGGGCAATCGACGTGCTGCGCGCACGAGAGCAAAACGCAATAAAAGATGAGCGCCAGGGGGAATCGCGCTGCGTCCCGCGAAAGACAACAGTAAGGCTAGAGCGACATCTCGAATGCGGGGCGCAGCAGCACTTCGATGGCCATCACGATGAGGCCCATCGCTGCGGCGGCAAGCGTCAGCGTGCCATATTCGTCGTAGCGCGAGTCGTAGAGACACGCGACCACGAAGAGGATGGCGAGCAGATTGGTCAGCCAGTAGAAGTTCAGCGCGAGAGGCATCGGCGTACCGGGTTGCCGGTTCGGCAACGTGACGGCGGAGAGTGCAAACCGTCAGGATTTTATCGAACCGACCTTACGGATACGCAACAATAATGTGCTGTGGAGCACTTATTTTTGCGGCTTTTTTATGTGCGGCCGCAATGATCTGTCGCGCTGGCCGGCTCAAAGTTGTGCAGTCGGCATCTCGTCGCGAATCCAGTCCGTCACCGACGTGCGCCGCGGCTGCCAGCCCAGCAACCTGCGCGCGCGCTCGCCGCGCACGCGGCTATTCGAGCCGAGACCATAGGAAGCCATCTCGTAACCCCATTCCTTGATCGCGTCTTCGAGCGGCCAGTCCTGCGCTTCGCCAAGCCCCATCTTGCGCGCGAGCGCGGCCGTCATCTCGCGGAAGTTCGCCTCGCCGCTTTCGACGAAATAGAACGTGCCCGCAGGGGTTTTCTCGAGTGCGAGACGGTACAGCTCGGCCACATCGTCAACGTGGACGTTTGACCAGATGTTCAGCCCGCGCCCGACGTGTCGCATCACGCCGCTCTTCTGTGCCTGGCGAATGAGGCGCGGCAACTGCACGCTCGCCGCGCCCGGCACGGCGCCTACGCCGTAGATCAGCGTGTTGCAGAGCACGGCGCTCTTCACGCCACGCGCTTGCCCGGCCAGCACGAGGTTGTCGATGGCCACGCGCGGCGCCTTGTCGGGCGTCGGCTCGGGCAGGGCGTCTTCGTAGTAGATGCGATCGGTCGGCTCGCCGCCCGAGGCATCCCCGACGATGCTCGACCCGCTCGTGTGCAGGAGCGTCTTGCCCGAGCCTTCGAGCGCGTCAAGCAGCGCCTCCACCGCACCGCGATGGTCGCTGCTCGCGGCGTTGATCACGGCGTCGGAGTCTCGCGCTTCCCGCATCAACAGCGCACGGTCGTCGAGATCGCCTTGCACAGGCGCGATGCCGAGCGCTTCGAGCGCCGCGAGCTGCTCGGGCCGGCGCACGAGTCCGCGCACCTCATGACCCGCGCGCACGAGATGCGCAGCAATCGTCCCGCCGATAAAACCGCCTGCGCCCGTCACGAATACTTTCATTGAATCCTCTCTTGCGTGGATAAGTGGATGACTGCAATGGCAGGCAGTATCGCGGCGTTCGTGCTTTGCAAAAACCGTGTTAGTCTCAAATGAATCTTGACTGCGGATCAATAATGAAAACGTCGACCGACGAATTGCTCGTGTTCGTCACCGTGATCGATGCGGGGTCGATCACCGCTGCCGCCGAAAAACTCGAGCAGACCGTCTCCGGCGTGAGCCGCGCGCTCACGCGGCTCGAAAAGCAGCTCGGCGTGGCGCTGATCCTGCGCACGACGCGCCGCCTGCAATTGACCGAGGAGGGCGAGCTCTTTCTCGAACGCGCGCGCGCCATTCTCACGGCGATGGAGGATGCCGAGGAGGCCGTCTCACGTCATCGCGAGCAGCCTTCGGGGCGCTTGCGCGTCGATGCGGCCACGCCGTTCATGCTCCATTGCGTCGTGCCGCACATGGCGGCGTTCGCGGCGCGCTACCCGGACATTCAGCTCGAGCTCACGAGCAACGAACGCATCGTCGATTTGCTCGAGCAGCGCGTCGATATCGCCATTCGCATCGGCGCGCTGCAGGATTCCACGCTGCACGCGCGCTCGCTCGGCGTGAGCCGCCGCCGCGTGGTGGCGAGCCCGGCGTATCTGGCGGCGCACGGCACGCCGCGCACGCTCGCCCAACTGCGCGAGCATCGGCTGATCGGCTTCACGGCGCCCGTGCAGCTGAACCGCTGGCCGCTCAGGCCGGACGGCCACGCCACTCCGGCCACGGCCGTCGCCGCATCCGTGGCGGTCCAGGCGTCGCTGCTCGACGATGCCGCGCCCGAGGGGTTTGCGATCCATCCGGCGCTCGCGGCGTCGAGCGGCGAGACGATACGCCAGCTCGCGCTCGCCGATGCCGGCGTCGCCTGTCTTTCCGACTTCATGACCGCCGCCGACCGCGCGGCAGGCCGCCTCGTGACGCTGCTCGACGACGCGCTCATCGCCGAGCGCCAGCCGATCCACGCCGTCTACTACCGGAGCGCCGCACTCGCCGCGCGCGTGCAGTGCTTCCTCGCGTTTATCGGGGGCAGGCTCGAAGATCAGGCCTGACGGGCCTGCGAGCGCGCGTCTGATCGATGCGCGGTCGAACCTATGGATAGTCCCAGGGCGGCGGGATGCTCGCGGAGGTTGTCTATACAGGCGCGCCAGGCTAGACTCCCCGTCACTTGTATAGACAGGATTCGATCATGCTCCTCACGCCCGGCCATCTGACCCTGCCCCAACTGCGCCAGATCGCGCGCGCAACGGACAGCAGCAGCATCCAGCTCGAACTCGACCCGGCGAGCTTCGCCGCGATCGACGCGAGCGCGCGCACCGTGGCCGAGATCACGGCCAAGGGCGAGCCGGCTTACGGCATCAACACGGGCTTCGGCCGCCTCGCCAGCACTCACATTCCGATCGACCAGCTCGAGCTGCTGCAGCGCAACCTGGTGCTCTCGCACGCCGTGGGCGTGGGCGAGCCGATGTCGCGCCCGGTCGTGCGCCTCATGATGGCGCTGAAGCTCTCGAGCCTCGGCCGCGGCCACTCGGGCATCCGCCGCGAAGTGATGGACGCGCTCATCACGCTCTTCAACGCCGACGTGCTGCCGCTGATCCCCGTGAAGGGCTCGGTGGGCGCCTCGGGCGACCTCGCGCCGCTCGCGCACATGTCGGGCGTGTTGCTCGGCATTGGCGAAGTGTTCATCCGTGGCGAGCGCGCCAGCGCCGAAGCGGGTCTGGCCGCGGCCGGCCTCAAGCCGATCGCGCTGCAGGCCAAGGAAGGCCTCGCGCTCCTGAACGGCACGCAGGCTTCCGCAGCGCTCGCGCTCTACAACCTGTTCGCGATCGAAGACCTGTACCGCACGGCGCTCGTCTCCGGCGCGCTGTGCGTGGACGCGGCAGCCGGCTCGGTCAAGCCGTTCGACGCGCGCATCCATGAACTGCGCGGCCATCGCGGCCAGATCGAGGCGGCCTCGGCCTATCGCGATCTGCTCGAAGGTTCGTCGATCAACCTCTCGCACCGCGACTGCGGCAAGGTTCAGGACCCGTACTCGCTGCGCTGCCAGCCGCAGGTGATGGGCGCGTGCCTCGACCAGATGCGCCATGCGGCGCACGTGCTGCTGATCGAAGCCAACGCGGTCTCGGACAATCCGCTGATCTTCCCCGATACGAACGAAGTCATCTCGGGCGGCAACTTCCACGCGGAGCCGGTCGCGTTCGCGGCCGACAATCTCGCGCTGGCCGCCGCCGAAATCGGCGCGCTCGCCGAGCGCCGCATCGCACTCCTGATCGACGCGACGCTTTCGGGCCTGCCGCCTTTCCTCGTGAAGGACGGCGGCGTAAATTCGGGCTTCATGATTGCCCACGTGACGGCGGCGGCGCTGGCCTCGGAGAACAAGACACTCGCGCATCCGGCCTCGGTCGACTCGCTGCCGACTTCGGCGAACCAGGAAGACCACGTGTCGATGGCGACCTTCGCTGCGCGCAAGCTTGGTGACATCGCCGAGAACACGGCCAACATCCTCGCGATCGAGCTGCTCGCCGCGGCACAGGGCGTGGACCTGCGCGCGCCGCACGCGACCAGCCCGGCGCTGCAAAAAGTGATGGCGTCGGTGCGCAGCGAAGTCCCGCACTACGATCTGGACCGCTACTTCGCCCCCGATATCGCGGCCATGACGCAGCTCGTGCAGAAGGGCGCAATCGCGGCGCACAGCCCGTTCGCGTTCGAGTCGGAAGCGCACTGACGCAGACGATGACGATACGGCCGGGGGGCATGAAGCGCACGTCGAACCCCCTGGCCCATTCGAACAGGCGATGAACGCACCCGCATACCAGGGCATCAAGGACTTCATCCTCGCGCGCATCCACGCGGGCGAGTGGAGCGAGGGCGACCAGGTGCCTTCGGAGAACGAGCTCGCGCGCGAGTTCAAGGTCGCGCGCATGACGGTGAACCGCGCGCTGCGCGAGCTCACCGCCGAGCAGGTCCTCACGCGCGTGCAAGGGGCGGGCACCTTCGTCGCGCGTCCGAAGTACGAGTCCACGCTGGTGGCGATCCGCAGCATCTCCGACGAAGTGCTCGCGCGCGGGCATGGCTATCGCGCCGAGGTGCTGGAGATCGGTGAGCTGCCCGCCGACGAAGCGCTCGCCATCGAAATGGGGCTGCGCGCGAACGACAAGGTGTTCTACTCGCGCATGCTGCACTTCGAGAACGACGAGCCCGTTCAGCTCGAGGAACGCTGGGTCAATCCGGCCGTCGCGCCCGACTATGTGGAGCAGGACTTTACGTCCACCACGCCGAACCACTATCTGATGCGCGTCGCGCCGCTCCAGGCTGTGGAGTACCGCATCGAGGCGCTCTCGCCGGAGGCCGACACCCGCGCGCGGCTCAAGATGGCCGAGGTCGAGCCGTGCCTCGTGCTGCACCGGCGCACCCGTTCGAGCGGGCGCGTGGCATCGGTGGCGAACCTCTGGCATCCGGGCAGCCGGTATCGCTTCACGGGGCATTTTTAGGCGGGCGCTTGCAGTTCGCCTCCAGCCTGTTTGCCTTGCGCTTTCAGGTTCATTCGCGCCGCTTCATTCATGCATCTGCTCCGCGCAAGGGGCTTGCAGATGCCAGGCGCTCCGAAGCAATTGTCTGCCGCCAGGCTTTATCGTGTTCGCTCGCCTGAGCGCGCGGTGTGTTGTTGGCACGCGTCACTCAAACGTTGCGACCCTGCTTATTGGGCCGCGCGCAAGGCCCGCGTGCGCCTTCGTCCCGTCATTCAGCGGGTTTTCTCGCAGCTTCCTTACCACAGCGTGCCGCGCGGGTTGCGTCTTGCCTTGCGATGCGGCTAACCTTCAGGCATCGGCAAAGCACGCTTTGCCCAAGAGGGAGGATTCCGGCAATGGAAGATTCCGGCGCAACGCTCATGCCCGTGTGGCGCGCGAATCTCGCGCTGCTCACGCGTGAAGTGGGCGCGGTCACGCGGCTCGCGAGGATGATGACGTTTTCCGCGAGCCACATGAAGCTGATCGCTTCGGGGCAGCGCGATTTCAGCGCGGAGTTCGTGCGCGGCGTGGAGGCCGTCACGGGCTTGCCCGAAGGCTGGATGGACGAACCGCACGGCACGGGCGACGTGCCCCAGGAGGCGCGCGACGCGATCGCCGACGAAACGCCGCGAGGGCGCTTTCGCGGCACCGCGCATCCGGTGCGCAAGGCGCCGGTGCTGCGCACCGAGCCGATCTTCGGCCACGGCGCGGACGCCCGGCGCGCGCAGAGCGCGGCCGCGCAGGATGCGCAGCGGCGCATGGCCGGCACGCGCAAGCTTCTGGAGCTGGCCGCGCAGGATGTGCGCAAGCTCGAACGGCATCTGAGCATGCTGCCGGTTGAGCCGGAGGCGCTGCGTGCGCGCATCGAAGACGTGATTGCTCACGCGGAGCCTGACGAGCGCGTGCGTGCCGATCTCGAAGGTCGGCTCGAGCAGATCGAGAAGCATCGCGAGCTGCTGCTTCGCCACATCACGCGCCTTCACGCGCTGCTCACGCGATCCTCCGACGATTGATCCCGACTGATCCCGACGGCCTCCGGCGAACGGCGCACACGAATAACGTGTGGCCGCGCCGGCCGCAGCGTTGGATCGCTATGCCGCGAGCGTGCCGTGCTGGAGCGGCGGCGGCTCAGATCCGCAGTTCCGCAAGAATCTGCTCGGCGAGAAAGTCGCACGGCGGCCGGTTCGAGCGGGCGCTGCGCGCGAGCACCACTTCGAGCTCCGGCAATTCCGGCAGGCCGTGCTGCCGCCCCAGCGTGACGAAGGTCTCGGGCACCGCGCAGCGCGCGAGCGGCGCGACCGCGAGACCCGCCGCCACCATGCTGCACAGGCCCATCAGGCTCGGGCTTTCGTAAGACGTGCGATAGGCGATCTTCTCGCGCTCGAGCGCGGCAATCGCATTCGAGCGCGCGACGCTGCCCGCGCTGAAGAGCGCGATGGGCAGCGGCCGCTCGCGCCAGATCTCCCGGCCGATGGCCGCGCTCGCGCTGGCGGGCGGGCCGGCCCAGACCATCGGCTCGAAGCGGATGAATTCGCCGGCGAGGCCGCGCGTGCCCGTCACGCAGGCCAGATCGATCTCGTTGTCGCGCACGAGCGGCGCGAGCGCGCTGCTCGGCAGCCCGACCACCTGAATCTCCACTTTCGGCCAGTTCGCCGAGAACTTGCGCAGCACGGGCGGCAACAGCGACGAGGCATAGTCGTCGGGCATGCCGATCGACACGCGGCCCTTGACCTCGGGGTGCGCGAGCGAGGCCCAGGCCTCGTCGCGCAGGGCGAGCATGCGCCGCGCATAGGCGATCAGCGTGTGGCCGTCCGGCGTGGGCGTGACGTTGCGCGGCGCGCGAATGAACAGCGGCTTGCCGAGCGTGTCTTCCAGTGCGCGGATCTGCATGGAGAGCGCCGCCTGCGAGCGGTGCACGAGCGCGGCGCCGCGCACGAAGCTGCCGGCATCGGCCACGGCCACCACCATCGCAAGGACGTCGAAATCGAGGGTCTTCATGGGTCTTCGAAGCGCGGTATCAGAAAAACTGATCGAAACATTCAATATAACGCGTTTGTCTGAAGATGGCGACGCTCGTATGCTGGTTCGCACGATCCGTCTTGCGCTGCCCGTTCGCACCGCGTTGCGCACCTCTCTCACGCTTTCACGCCGGGAAAACACATGTCGATGAACACGCCTGTTGATTTGAACTACGAACGATTCCGCCAACTGCGGATGCGCCTCGACATGTCGCGTGGCAAGCCCGCGCCCGAGCAGCTCGACCTTTCGCAAGGACTCTTCGACGATGCGCTCGAGGCGGGATATCGCGCGCGCGATGGCTTCGATTGCCGCAACTACGGCCTCGCGTCGGGCTTGCCCGAGGCGCGCGAACTGGGTGCCGAGCTCCTCGGCGTGCCGGCGGCGCAGGTGATTGCGGGCGGCAATTCGAGCCTCGAGCTCATGCACGACGCGCTCGCGTTCGCGCTGCTCCACGGCGTGCCGGTGGGCGAGGGCCGCAGCGCGCCGTGGCGCGCGCAGGGCGAGATTGCGTTTCTGTGCCCGTCGCCGGGCTACGACCGGCACTTCGCGATCTGCGAGGCGCTGGGTGTGAGGATGATCGCGGTGCCCATGCGCGAGGACGGCCCCGACATGGACGCGGTAGAGGCGCTTGTGCGCGAAGACGCGTCGGTGAAGGGCATGTGGTGCATGCCGCTCTACAGCAATCCCACGGGCGCCATTTATTCTGACGAGGTGGTGCGCCGGCTCGCCGCCATGCCCGCCGCCGCGCCCGATTTTCGCCTCTTCTGGGACGACGCCTACCGCTTTCACCACCTCACCGACGAGCGCCACGCGACGCCCGACGTGTTCGCGGCCTGCGCGGCGGCGGGGCATGCCGAGCGCGTGCTCGTGTTCGCCTCGCTATCGAAGGTGACGTTCGCGGGTGGCGCGCTGGCCTGGCTTGCCGCCGCGCCGGGCAACGTGGCGTGGTGGCAGCGCTGCACCGCGGTGCGCTCGATCGGCCCGGACAAGCTCAACCAGTTGCGCCATGTGCGCTTCGTGCGCGATCGCGCGACGCTCGAACGGCTGATGGCGCGGCATCGCGCGCTGCTCGCGCCGAAGTTCGCCGCCGTGGACGCGGTGTTTCGCGCGCGTCTCTCGCACGTGCCGCAGGTGAGCTGGAACGTGCCGCGCGGCGGCTACTTCATCAGCCTCTACGTGCCGCCGGGCTACGCGCGGCGCACCGTCGAGCTCGCCGGCGAGGCCGGACTCGTGCTGACGCCCGCAGGCGCGGCGTTTCCCTATGGCGTGGATCAGCAGGACAGCCATCTGCGGATCGCGCCTTCGTTTCCCACGCTCGAAGAGGTGCGGCTCGCGGCTGAGGGGATTGCGGTGTCGCTGCTGCACGCGCTCGAAGAGCGCGGCGCACGCGCGGCTTGACCGGCGCGCGGCCCTGTTGCCACGAACGCCACGCAGGCCACGAAGGCGCGCTCGCGGGTGGGGCGGCACGCGCCGAAGCGATGTGCTACAACGAAAAGCGGGTTCCATCGTCCACGTGAGGTCGACGTGTCCGCTCTCGCCACCGGTCTGCAACGCGCCATAGCGCAACGCGCACGCGAGGGCGTGGCACGCCCGCCCGTCGTGCGCACGCTTGCGGCCGGCCCGGGCTGGCAGGCCGACGACGTCGTCTGCACGCTCGGTCCCGCCGACCGCCCCTATGAGGAGCGCCACGCGAGCGCGTGCCTCGCGATCGTCGCGGCCGGGTCGTTCGGCTACCGTTGCGGGGCGGGCGGCATGCAGGGAGGCCGCCTGCGCGGCGCCGCGCGTGGTCCCGAACTGATGACCCCCGGCGCGCTCATGCTGGGCGAGCCGGGCGCCTGCTTCGAGTGCGGCCACCGCCATGGCGCGGGCGACCGCTGCGTCTCGTTTCACTTCGATCCCGCCTGGCTCGACGAGCAGGCTGCCGCCGCGGGTCTCGCGCCCGGTGCGCGGCGCTGGAGCGCGCTGCGCGTGCCGCCGCTGCGCGCGCTCGCCCCCCTCGTGGCGCGCGCGTGCGCGAATGTCGAGGCGCTCGAGCGTGGCGCCAGCGTCCCCGCTGCGTGGGACGAGCTGGCGCTTGCGCTCGCGGTGGCGACCTTGCGCACGAGCGCATGCGGCAAGGACGTGCACGGATCGGCTCAAACGATGCAAGCGGCAAGCGCGGGCTCATCGGCGGCTGCGGCGGCACGCGTGGCGGCGACGCTGCGTCTGATCGAAGAGACGCCCGATGCGCCGCATACGCTGGCGAGTCTCGCGGCGGCGGCAGGCGTGAGCGAGTTCTACTTTCTGCGGACCTTTTCGGCGGTCGCGGGTGTGACGCCTCATCAATACTTGTTGCGTTCAAGGCTGCGCATTGCCGCGCTGCGCCTGCTCGCCGGGGAAGGCGAGGGCGACGGTGCGGGGGGCCGCAACGGGCAAGGTGTGGCGAAGATCGTCGATATTGCATTGGCGAGCGGTTTCAACGACCTGTCGAACTTCAACGCAGCCTTTCGCGCGGAATTCGGCGCGAGTCCGCGTGCGTGGCGCGACGCGGCGCGCGCACGCCAGCTCGCGGCGACCTCCTGGCCGCGTGCGGCGAACGCGACGGGGGCGACGAATGCGACGAATGCGACGAATGCGACGAATGCGACGAATGCGACGCGGGCGGCGAGTGCGATGAGTGCGCCGGATCCGGCACGCGCGGCCGGCGCAATAAACGCGGCGGCGACGCGGCGGACTTGAACGCGGCAAACGCAGCCCCGACCGACGCGAAAACACCGCGCACGATACGATGTCACTCATGCGTGCAACCCATGCAGGGTACGCAGAAAACAACGAGGGGAGTGGCGCGAAGCATGAAAGAACGCGTGAGGTGCGGCGCCAGGTGGGCGGGGACCGATGCGTTCGCACTTGCATTGGCATTTGCATTGACGTTGGCGTTCGCCGTCCCATGTGCGCACGCGCAGCCACCCGCCGCCGCACAGGCGGACTCCCGCGTGGGCACCGATGCTTCGGATCTCACCGACCTCGAGGATCTGCCGCCCGCCACGCTCGAGCGCGACATCCATGTGTTCGTCGTCCAGAAGGACGGCTCGGTGCAGGAGCACGACGACTCGACGATGCGCGCCAACACCACCGCGGGCGTCGACGCCGTGGCGCAGCGCTACGTCTGGTTCAATAAGGATATCGAAACGATCACGGCGCTTTCGGCGCAGACCGTCGACCCGGACGGCACGGTGCACGAGGTGCTCCCGAGCGCGATCCGCGACGTTCAGGAGCCGCGCTCGGCGGGCGCGCCGACCTTCGAGGACGGCGTGCTGCGCACGGTGATCTTCCCCGGCGTGCAGCCGGGCTCGCGCGTGCGCCTCGAGTGGGCGAAGCGCCGCGCGAAAGCACTGCAGGCGGGCACGTTCTCGTACTTCGCTGAGCCGCCGGGCGAGCCGGTCGAGCTCCAGCGACTCGTCTTCGATCTGCCCGCGGACCTGCCGCTCCATGTCGATGCGCGCGGCTACACGGTGCTTGCTCCGGTGACCGCGAACGGCCGCACCCGCTACGCCTTCGAATATCGCCATGGTCCTTACGCAACGCTGGAGCCGGGCGCCGTCGCGCGCGTGAACTGGGGCGCGCGCCTGATGGTCACGACCGTGCCCGACTACGCGGCCTTCGCGGCGCGCTACCGCGAGGCCGCCGCCGATCCCACGGCGACCGATCCGTCCATCGCGGCCTTCGCGCGCGCGCTCACGGCGGGGCTCACCGATCCACGCGAGAAGGCCGCGCGCATCTACGACTGGATGCGCCTGAATATCCGCTACGTGGCGCTCTTTCTGGGCGAGACCGCGGCGGCCCCGCACCACGCGGTGGACATCCTGCGCGTGCGCTATGGCGACTGCAAGGACCACGTCGCGCTCTTCACGGCGCTGCTCGCGGCGGTAGGCATTCGCGCCGAGGCGGCGCTGCTCAATCTGGGCCCCGTCTACACGCTGCCATCGGTGCCGGGCTATGGCGTGGAGGCGATCGACCACGTGATCGCGTGGCTGCCCGATCTGGGCCTCTTCGCCGATACCTCGTCGGGCGGCGTGGCGTTCGGCTATCTGCCGGCCGGGGTGATGGACCGCCCGGCGCTGCTCGTCGACGACGGCGTGCTCGTGCGCACGCCCGCCACGCAGCCGCGCGAGCGCGTGGCGCGCCTTGAAATCGACGTGGGGGCGAGTGGCGCTGCCGCGTACCGCTATCGCGTGGAGGACACGGGCGCGGGCGCCGAGCCCGAGCGCAATACGTTTCGCCGCGCGACGCATCAAGAGGCGCAGCAGATCGCTTTGCAGCGCCTGCGCCAGACCGGCCTCACGGGCACGGCACGGCTTTCGACGAGCGCGCTCGATGCCACGAGCGGGCCGTTCGCCGCCACGGTCAGCGGCACGCTCGAGCACGTCGTCTGGCCCGATGGCACGACGGCGTTGCCCGCGTTGAGCAGCTTCGCGGGCGGCATCGCCTCGCAGCTCGACGCGTGGCTCGCGGTGCCGCGGCGCACGCAGCCGTGGGCCTGCGTGGGCGGCGATTTCGAGGAGCTCGCGCAAATCGTGCTGCCCGCGTTCGCGCGCGTGACGGACCTGCCGCGCGACACCTCCGCGAGCGCGCTCGCGGACGGTGCGCAACTCGACTACGCGTCGCACTACGTGTTCGATCCGGCGTCGCGCACGGTGCAGATTACGCGCCGGCTCTCCGCGCAGTTTGGGCGGCAGATGTGTACGCCGGAGCAGTACGCGCACATGCGCGATGCGCTCGTGCGCATGCAGCGCGACACGCATGCCCAGATCGTCGTGCGTGCGAAGGGCGGGTGAAGCGCAAAAGGTGCGAGAGGAGCGGCGTGAGCGCAGCCGCGCTTCAGTCGCACTTCAGCCGCCGTGCGTCGTCACCGGCACCCAGGCGCCCTGCTTGACCTGATAAAGCGTCGAGGCGCCGTTCCTGAGCGCGCCGTGCTCGTCGAAGGCGATGCGGCCGGTCACCCCGCCGAAGGACAGTGTCCTGAGCGTGCCGCGCCAGGCATCGGGATTCGCCGACTTCGCCGCCATCATCGCGTGAATGGCGGCCCAGGCGGCGTCATAGCCAAACGGCGCGTAGGCGAGCACATCGGCGCCGAAGCGGCTCTTGAACCGTTGCTCGAAGCGCGGGCCATCGGGCAGTTGCGCGAGCGGCCGGCCGTACTCCCACGCGAGCGCGCCTTCGCCCGCCTGGCCCGCGAGCCGCACGAACTCGGGGATCGCCACGCCGCCGCCGCCCACGAATTGCGCGCTCATGCTGCGCGCCTTCAATTGCCTGACGAGCGCCGCGGCCTGGCGCGCGAGTCCGCCGAAATAGAGCAGGTCGGCGTCGGCGGCCTTGATATGCGCGAGCTGCGGGCCGAAGTCGACGACATCGCCGGAGTCGCCCGCCGCGAACTCGCGCGCGACCACGGTGCCGCCGTGCGCCTTCACGGTGCGCTCGAACACGTCGGCCTCGCCCTGGCCGAACGCGCTGCGGTCGTCGACGATGGCGATGCGCCGCGCCTTCATCACGTCGACGGCCCAGGCCCCCGCAATGCCCGCGTTCTGCGCGTCATTCGAGATCACCGTGAAGACGTTGGCGAAGCCCTGCGAGGTGATGATGGGATTGGTCGCGGCGGGGTCGATCATGGGGATGCCGGCGCTTTCGTAAATGCGCGAAGCCGGGATCGCGGTGCCCGAGTTGAAGTGGCCGACCACGGCGGCCACGTCCTGATTCGAGAGCTGTGCGGCGGCCTGCACGCCCAGGCGCGGGTCGGCGCGATCGTCGATGGAGACGAGCTCGAAGTGCGCCGTCTGATCGCCGATCTTCACGCCTTGCGCGTTGGCTTCGTCGAGCGCGAGTTGCACGCCGTTTTGCAGGTCGCGGCCATAGTCCGCGTAATCACCGCTCAGGGGCGCGACAAAGCCGATGCGCACGGTGAGCGGCCCGGCCGCGCCGGGCGCCGCTGCGCGCGCCGAGCCGCCGGGCGCTGCGGCAAGCACGCACGAGAGCGCGCCGAGCGTGATGGCGAGCAGGGCGGCGCGGCGCGCCGGCCGCGATGGCTGGTTTGGCGCGGGATGCGGCAGGTGGTGCGGCGAGCGGCGGGGCGTGTGGCGCGGTCTCATCTTGACTCCTTGTCGACCAGAGTTAGCGCTTTAGCTATCCCACGCAAAGCTCTGGGCTCGGGCGCGGCAGTGTTCTTGTACGTTGCGGCTCTATTGTGATGCCTGTGTTCTGCACGCCGTCGCGACCGCGCACTCAATGCGCCGATTGCATCGCAAGGAGCGTTTCGCGCAGGCGTGTGAGCGGCGCCATGGTGTCTTCGTTCGCCCAGCCTTCGAGGTCGTCGAGGGCGCGGTTGCAGCCGTCGAGCACGACGTCGAGATCGACGGGCACGCCATTGGCCAGCGCGAGGCGCACGATGGCCTCGAAGCGTTCGCAATCTTCATCGCCATAGGCGATATCGAGGTTATCGGCGATGGTCTGCGCGATGTCGCTGCGCTGGCGGTCTTCCTCGTCGACGAGGTCGATGATGCCGCGCGCCACTTCGGGCGCGTGGTAAAGCGCGATGTCGAGCCATTGCGCGGCGTCGAAATCGGCTTCATGGCTTTGCTCTTCGAAGTATTCGATCGCTTCCTGCTCGTGCGTTTCGCCGGCGTCGACGGCAAGGCACAGCTGCTCGAAATACTCTTCCTGTTCGCTACGGATAGGGTGGGACATCGGTCAATCTCTTCACTAACGGTGGGCCTCGCGCCCAGATGCTGAAATGCGCATCGCGCATGTGGCTCGCATTATAGGATGCGCGGCCACGCAGTCAGCTTTTGCAGTCAGCTCATGCAGTCGACCGAGGCCACGCACTCAGGCCATGTCGAAGGCCCAGGCGTCGAACCATTCGCGCGGGCGCGCGATCTGGTCCTGCGCCGCGACGATCTCCAGTTCGTAGCGCCCCGCGTCGTAGGTGGTCTTCACGACCGCGTTCACGGCGGCGAGCGTGTGCTCGAAGGCGGGGCGCAGCGCGTCGCCGTTCATCAGGCGCGCGACGAAGATGGCGCTCGTGATGTCGCCCACGCCCACGGGCTGGCGCGCGAAGTGATAGAGCGGACGCTGGCCGAGCCACGCCTCGCGCTCGCTCACGACGAGCATGTTGAAGGTGTCCGCCGGGCTGTTGCGGTCGAGCAGATGCTTCACGAGCACGAGCTTGGGCCCGCGCTGCAGCAGTTCGCGGCAGGCGTCGACGGCTTCTTCGGCGGTCTCGATCTCGCGGCCGACGAGCCGTTGCAGCTCGCTGTGATTCGGCATCAGCGCGTCGGCCACTTCGGGCATGTGCCGGACGAGAAACTCCTGGATGCCCGGCTCGACCTTGCAGCCGTTGCCGTTGTCGTTGACCGAGCCCATCACCGGGTCGCAGAAGTAGCGCGCCTGCGGGTTGGCGGCCTTCACGGCGCGCACGATGTCGATCACCGCTTGCGCCTGCTCGGGCGCGCCCAGGTAGCCCGAGAGCACCGCATCGCAGCGCGGCAGCACGCCGATCGCGCCGATGCCTTCGACGAGTTCCTCCATCTGCTCGGCGTCGATCGCGCTGCCGCTCCAGTGGCCGTACTGCGTGTGGTTCGAGAACTGCACAGTATTGAGCGGCCATACGTTCACGCCGAGGCGGCGCATGGGGAACACAGCGGCGCTGTTGCCCGCATGGCCGAACACCACGTGCGACTGGATGCTCAAGACGTTTTTCATGGGCGGTCAGTGGGGGGCGCGACAATTCGCGCGGTGCAGCAACGATAACCGAATTCTTTGCGCCCAGTCGATGGCCGCGTGTGCGCAGTGTTGCGTTCAGCCGTCGCGTTGTCTCGGCGGCCGTGGATCGTCGTGCGAAGTGCTGGCGCTATTGGGCGGCACGTGCCGGCCCGTACGCGCCGGATTGCACGCCTCAGGTCAGCTCGCGATAGAGCGCCATGTAGCGTTGCGCCGACGCGGCCCAGCCGAAGTCCTGCTGCATGCCATGCGCGCGCGTCTCTCGCCAGTCGTGGCCGCGTGCGTAAAGCGCGAAGGCGCGGCGGATCGCGGCCGCGAGCGCGTCGGGCTCGAAGCGCTCGAATACGAAGCCGGTGGCGAGCCCGTCGGCGAGATTCTCGAGCGAGGCGTCGACCACGGTGTCGGCGAGGCCGCCCACGCGGTGTACGAGCGGCAGCGCGCCATAGGCGAGCGCGTAGAGCTGCGTGAGCCCGCACGGCTCGAAGCGCGAGGGCACCACCATCACGTCGGCGCCCGCGACGATGGCGTGCGCGAGCGTCTCGTCGAAGCCGAGCTCGACGGCCACGGCATCGGGATGCTGCTGCGCCGCGCGCGCGAAGCCCTGTTCGAGGCTCGCATCGCCGGTGCCGAGCACGGCGAGCTGGCCGCCGCGCCCGACGATCTCGGGCAGCGCGCCGAGCAGCAGGTCGAGGCCCTTTTGCTCGGTGAGGCGGCTCACCACGCCGAACAGCGGCGCGTCGTGCCGCTGCGCGAGGCCCAGGCGCGCCTGCAGCGCCGTCTTGCAGCGCAGCTTGCCGCCCATGTGCGCGGCCGAGTAATGCGTGGCGATGGCATCGTCATGAGCCGGATTCCAGATCGCGTAGTCCACGCCGTTCAGGATGCCCACGAGATCGTGCGCACGGCCCTTGAGCAGCGCTTCGAGGCCGCAGCCCTGGGCGACGGTCTGGATCTCGCGTGCATAGGTCGGGCTCACCGTCGTGATTTTGTCGGCGAAATACAGGCCTGCTTTCAGAAACGAAAGCTGACCGTAGAACTCGACGCCGTGCATGTCGAAGAAGTCGGCGGGCAGGCCCAGCATGTCGAATTGCTGGGCCGGAAAGATGCCCTGATAGGCGAGGTTGTGAATCGTGAAGACGGAGCGCGTATGCAGGGCGGCGGAATGCGGGCCGGCAAGCGGGCCGGCATGGCCGCGCGCCCTCGCGGCGGCGCGCAGGTAGGCGCTCGCGAGGCCGGCATGCCAGTCGTGCGCGTGCACGATGCGCGGCGCCCAGTCGGGGTCGGCGTGTTCGGCGAGCTGTGCGGCCGCCCAGCCGAGCAGCGCGAAGCGCTGGGCGTTGTCGCCGTAGGGCACCTGCTCGGCGTCGAGGTAGGGGTTGCCTGGGCGCGCGTAGAGCGAGTCGGCGCGGATCATGTAGACGGGGAGGCCGTTGCCCGGCAGACGGCCCAGCTCGAGCGACGCCTCGGGCGCGCCGAAGCTGCGCGAGAGGCGCGCGATGGGCCGCAGGTCGGCGAGGCCCGCGGCCACGCTCGCGAAGCCCGGCAGCAGGACGCGCGCATCGGCGCCTTGCTCGATCAGCGCGACAGGCAGGGCGGCGGTGACGTCGGCAAGGCCGCCGGTCTTCAGCAGCGGATAGAGTTCGCTGGCTACATGCAGGACGCGGATCGTCATCGGTCTGGGGTCCTTTGCGCGCTCGCGCGGTTCTTCGGCTATTGCCCGGCGTTTCAGCTCCCGCGCCCGATCTTCTTCAGCATCTCGTCGGTCACCAGCACGATGCCGTTCTCGGTCCGGTAAAAGCGCTCGCCATCGAGCGCGGGATCTTCGCCGATCACGGTGCCGTCGGGGATCGTGCAGCCGCGGTCCACCACCACCCGGCGCAGCCGGCAGCTCGCGCCCACGGTCACCTCCGGCAACAAGACTGCCTCGGCAATGTTGCAGAACGACTTCACGACCACATTCGACGAGAGCACCGAGCGTGAAATCTGCGAGCCCGAGATCACGCTGCCGCCGCACACGATCAGGTTCGTGCCCGAGCCTTGCAGGCCGTTCAGGTCGCGCACGAACTTGGCGGGCGGCAGTTGCTCCTGGTAGGTCCAGATAGGCCAGTTGCGGTCGTAGAGATCGAGTGCGGGAATCGTCGAGGCGAGGTCGAGATTGGCGGACCAGTACGCGTCGATGGTGCCCACATCGCGCCAGTAGGGCTCGGCCTTCGGATCGGACGAGACGCACGACAGGCTGAACGGGTGCGCGATGGCATGGCCGTCGGTGACCACGCGCGGAATGATGTCCTTGCCGAAGTCGTGGTCGGTGGCGCTGCGCGAGATGTTCTCCTCGAGCTGCTTGAAGAGATAGGCCGTCTCGAACACGTAGATGCCCATGCTCGCCAGCGCGATGTCGGGGTGGCCCGGCATCGCGGGCGGGTCGTCGGGCTTCTCGACGAAGCCGGTCACGCGGCGCGACTCGTCCACGGCCATCACGCCGAAGGCGCGCGCATCCAGACGCGGCACCTCGATGCAGCCGACGGTGCAATCGGCGCCGCTCGCGGCGTGGTCGGCCACCATGCGCGTGTAATCCATCTTGTAGATGTGGTCGCCGGCCAGCACGATCACGTATTTCGGCGAGATCGAGCGGATGATGTCGAGATTCTGGTAGACGGCGTCGGCGGTGCCGCGATACCAGTGCGCGCCTTCCACGCGCTGCTGCGCGGGCCACAAGTCGACGAACTCGTTGAATTCGCCGCGCAGGAAGCCCCAGCCGCGCTGCATGTGGCGCAACAGCGAATGCGCCTTGTACTGCGTGACGACGGCGATGCGGCGGATGCCCGAATTCAGGCAGTTCGAGAGCGCGAAGTCGATGATGCGGTACTTGCCGCCGAAGTAGACCGCCGGCTTGACGCGCTTGTTGGTGAGCGGACCGAGACGGGTGCCGCGTCCGCCCGCGAGCACGATCGCGAGCGTGGTGCGCTGCAGATCGTTGAGGCTTGCCGGAGTTTCCATGATCGTCTCCTTGTTGTGCCCCCGGGGTGTCGCCAGGTCCGCGTCCGCCGGCTCGTGTGCCGGAGGGTGTCTGGTGGGCCGCCGAGGTCGGGCCGCACAGACGGAGCCGCCGAGGTCGCGCCTTGCAGGCCGGCCTGCAAGGCGTGCAGGCGGTCATGCCTGAGTGCCGTTTGCATGTCGCCTGGCCGCCGCCGGCCTCGCTTTTGTGACCGCGCAATGAATGTTCTAGCACCGAATGCCGCGTCGCGCGAATTCGCTGCACAAGGCGGCGGTGAGCGGCGCCTGCGCGAGAGCAGCAAGCTGCTTGCCCGGACGGTTCGCGGAGCATCGCGCGCATCGCATGTTGCTGCGCTGCCCGCATGCGGCGCGCATGGCGGATAGAATCGCTGACGTTTCGCACGTCGCGCAGGCTGGACCTTGAAGGAGCAAGCCCGCGTGAGGTCACGCCACTCATGACGACATCGCCCATGCCCTCGATACGCAAGCTTTCCACCATCGCCGCCTGTTGCGCCGCCGCATTCGCGCTTGCCGCCTGCGCCGCCGGGAGTGGGGCGAGCGCGCCGTCCAACGCCGGCGCGCCTGCCGCGTCTGCCGCAAGCAAGCCGTCCGACGGTCCCGCCTATGGTCCCGAGCTGCAGGGCTTCGAATACCCGCACCCGGTGCACGAGTTCACCTTCACGTCGCAAGGGCAGACGCTGCACATGGCCTATATGGATGTGCAGCCGCAGAAGCCCAACGGCCGCACGGCGGTCCTGCTGCACGGCAAGAACTTTTGCGCCGCCACTTGGGGCGAGACCATTACCCAGCTCGCCGATGCCGGCTATCGCGTGATCGCACCGGACCAGATCGGCTTCTGCAAATCGAGCAAGCCTGCCGCTTACCAGTTCAGCTTCCAGCAGCTCGCACGCAACACGCACGCATTGCTCGCGTCGCTGGGCGTCGAGCGCGCGACGATCATCGGCCATTCGACGGGCGGCATGCTCGGGGTGCGCTACGGCCTGATGTATCCGCGCGAGACGGAGCAGCTGGTGCTCGTGAACCCGATCGGGCTCGAGGACTGGAAAGCGAAGGGCGTGCCCTCGATCTCCGTCGACGACTGGTACGCGCGGGAACTGAAGACGAGCGCCGACGGGATACGCAACTATGAGCAGTCGACCTACTACGCGGGCCACTGGAGCGAGCGCTACGAGCCGTGGGTGCAGATGCTGGCCGGCATGTACCGGGGGCCGGGCAAGCAGCAGGTTGCGTGGGATTCGGCGCTGCTTTACGACATGATCTACACGCAACCGGTGGTTTACGAATTCGGCCAGTTGCGCATGCCGACGCTGTTGCTGATCGGTCAGAAGGACACCACCGCGATCGGGAAGGATCTCGCGTCCGCCGAGGTGCGCGCGAAGCTCGGCCATTATCCGGAGCTCGGCAAAGCGGCTGCGAAAGCGATTCCGCACGCCTCCCTGGTTGAGTTCCCGGACCTCGGCCATGCGCCGCAGATGCAGGACCCGCAGGCCTTTCATAAGGCGCTGCTGGACTGGCTGGCAGAGGCGCCGGGAAACCATTAACCATTGACAAAGAGTCTCTGTCACCCGCCCGTGGAGACGAAGACAGGAATGCGGTAGTATGCTATCGCTTATTTTGCTCCGCTTTATGCGTCGCAACGTTCCCAATCTAAGGTGAGCCGTGACTAAGATCGTTTCTCTCTACAACAACAAGGGTGGAGTTGCGAAAACCACGACCATCTTTAATCTCGCGGTATTTCTGTCGAGAGGAAAAAAGGTTCTGTTGGTTGATTGTGATCCGCAGTGCAATTGCACGGAATTATTTTTTTGTTCCGGTGATAATTTCGATGATCCGGATGTTCAACTTCCCGGCACTACTATCTACGAAGCATTGAAGCCGCGCTTCGATGGTGATACGGCGAGAATTGATGCCAGAAAGGTAGAGCTTGCGCAGTCGGCAATTTACAAACAACTCTTTCTTCTACGTGGAGATATAAACTTCTCACGTGCTGAGCAAAATTTTTCTGTTGCCATAGCTCAAGCTGTTACCGAGGCTGTTCACGAAAAGAATACTTACGCTGTTTTGACAAGGTTGTTCCGGGATCTTGCAAGTTTGCATGGATTTGACTATGTGCTTTGCGACGTTGGCCCGAGTGCGGGTTCTATAACGCGTATGGTCATACTAGCATGTGATGGCGTTTTTATTCCTACAACTCCTGATCGCTTTTCGTTTCAAGCGGTACAAGGCATGGGGTCAATAATAGGCGACTGGCTTACTCGGCATGATACTGTGGTTGCCTCTTTTGAACCATTCGGCCTAGACGCGTTTTTTCCAAAAACGGAGTTTTACGGAGCTATTTTAAATAATTACAAGATTCATCGTGCTGGGAAAAAGAAGGCTTCATACCAGAAGTGGGAGGAACGAGTGAAGGACGCACTTATCAATATGCTCGGAAACTCCAAGCTTAAGCGCTTCGAACCGGTTATTCCGGAGTTGCTATTGAATCCTTTCGTGGCGTCCATCCGCGATGTGGGTCCAATGGCACCTGTCGCGCAGCTTGTCGGGAAGGCGATCTTCGATATTGATCAGAAAGATACGGAGCTCGCCTCATCTGATGGTGACTACTATCGTGGCGCGGTATGGGGGGAATGGGTGAAGCGCAAAGATGAATATCAAGCGGAGATCGCAAAACTAGCAGCCATCATGATCTAGGATATCATGGCAAAACCGTATACCCTCGTCGCGTTATTGGACGTCTTAGCGTATCGTAATCATCTTAAGGCTGATCGCTCTTCGGGGAGTGAGGCATTCAAGGTAAAACTTGAATCGGCGCTTTCAGTCTTAAGCTCGATCAATGAGACGGAAATTGCATATCAGGCGATCAGTGACACAATTATCATTGCCGCCAACCCCTCGACTTCAATTTCGGATTTTATTGGCACTATTGCTGAGGTTCAGCGAGCCTTCCTGGAAAGTGGTCTTTTGATTCGAGGTGGGGTCGCGTTTGAGCAGCACTTTAAATCGGGAAATTTAACATACAGCCACGCTTTGGCAGTTGCATATGAGTTAGAGCAAAAACAAGCAATTTACCCGCGCGTCGTCGTAGATAAGGGTGTAATTGAGATGCTGCGCTCCGGGAGTCGATTTTCTGAGGCTGACATTCAGCGGTTACAGCATGAATGCATGATTTGTGTGCAAAATGGGGTTTATTTTATTAATTTTGCTGCAAATCACATTGATTGGTGTTATGAGAAGGCCAAATTGATATTTGAGGATGAGTATTTGACTCTAGAGGGGCGAGAAGCTGAGCTTGCAAAGCATCGCTGGTTGCAGGATTATTTGGTCATCGTTTCGGATCGCCGCCTTTCAAGTTATATGGGCGGAATCTCAGTGCTTACTCTCCTATCTCAGGACCCGCCAACTCAGGCAACTGAAATTGGTGAATAGCCTTTCGTTGAACGTCTGCCGGTGAGTGAAGGCGTCTGATTGGTCCGAGGTCGCAAGCGTCTTTCCTCGGAAATCCGCGAACAACCGTTTTATCGCCTCAGTTACCGGTATTTTCCGCTAAAACCCTTATGGAATAAGGACTTGGGTGACATCGGCGAAAATTTTCAGATGCACGTAGCTACACGCAGCCGGTGGTCCACGAATTCGGTCAGTTGCGCATGCCGACGCTGCTGATGATCGGTCAGAAGGACATCGCCGCGATCAGGAAGGATCTCGTGCCCGCCGAGGTGCGCGCGAAGCTCGGCCATTACCCGGAGCTTGGCCGCGCGGCCGCGAAGGCGATTCTGCACTCGACCCTGGTTGAATTCCCGGACTTTCGGCCATGCGGCGTAGATGCAGGACCCACAGGCGTTTCATGAGGCGCTGCTGGCCTAGCTGGCAGCGGCGCCGGCGAACCACTGAACGTTCGAACGGTTTTTTATCCCGCCACCGAAATTTCCATGGGAACCGCTTGTCGTCAGGCTGTAGACGGCCTTGTCGCCGTCGCTCGGACATTCCGGAGGCGGGCTCCGTTCGGAAACGGCCATTCGGTTCAGCGATGAGAGCGGTGTTCAACCTCGCGCTCACCGCTGGGCGTGCGACCGACAAGGCCGATAGCCGGCCAGTCCCGACCTATGATGAGACCCCATTTTAGAATACAAAACTTATGATGCTCGGTTTGCGCTAGGCGTCCGATAAAATATGCGGTAATATTTGGTTGCGTTTGAAATATTCCGTAATATTCAGGGCCCATCCATTCATCGCAGGAATGCTCGCAAGAGCTGTCCGAAGGGCGGGTGCATGACTCGCGCCTGATGGCGCTTGTCGAACGCCAGCGATCAGGCCCGCTGCAGTCGATAAGGAGTCCGATGCGTCTGCGCGGGCAGTTTGATGTGTCCATGCTGTGTCGACATACGCGTGCACTAGCGGTCCGGATTGAAGCGCTGTCGCGTTAGACGACCTGCCGTGCGCGCGACGTGACCGGGCACTTTCTTCAGGCCTTTCCCGAATTTTCTTCAAGTCAGCCTCCTTATGACACGTTCGCTGGCAGCGACTCGCGTACTGGTCGCGGCTGCCTGCGTGCCTGGACCTTCATGAAAGTGCAAAACCGATCGCGGCTATTGATGTCAATCTCTGAAGTTCGCCACCTGCTGTCCAGGTCGATCCCTGGGCGAACGCCCCATGACCTCTTCCGGCGGGCCCGCGTGCTGATGTACGCGCTGCTCAACCCGTTTGCAGCCCGCATCTGGTTGAAGGCACTGACAACGAACGCTCTGCTCGCGGATATTGCAGCCCGCAACCGGCGCTTTCTCGAACGTCCCTTTCATTGCTTTGCGCAGGCCGATATGCGTGCGCGCGAGCGTGCCGAGCTGCTGTGCGGTCATTTTCGGGTCTTGCGGGAGCTGTTTGGCGAAGATCTCGTGCGCAGGCTCTACCTGAAATCGGAGCACGTGACGTTGGCATCGAGTGGCAGGTATGCGCTCGTCGTGAGCGAGCCGGTACGCTGCTGGCGCGAAGGGTTGCTTACCGTCGCCTGGCGCGATGTGTTCGAGCGCGTCGATCTTGCGTGGGCAACCATCAGCTTCGAAAGGCATGCTCAATCAGGCAAGCGCAGTGCGCTGATCGGGGGCCTGCAAGGGCCCGCCGGCGCGGACCGGGAGCGTGTGCGCGAGGCCACGCGCGCATGCCATGGCCTACGACCGAAGGCCGCTGTGATGGAAGCCGTCAGTGAGCTCTGCAGGATGGCGAGGACGGACGCGCTCACTGGCGTGACGAAGAAGACGCACGTTTCCGCGGCAACGACGGTCCGGTTCGACGCGGACTATGACGGCTTCTGGCGTGAGCTGGGCGGGATTGAAGCCGACGGGCGGTTCGTGCTGCCGCTTCGCCCATATCACCGCGACATCAGCGAGGTGCCGTCAAAGCGGCGGGCTGAATTTCGCAGGCGGCAGACGCTGATTGCGGATTTGCAGGAGCAGCTCGATCGCGCAGTCAGCGAGGCGCTGAGCGCGGCTGTGAAGCTGCCTCATCCGGGTCACGCTCACGTGAAGGCCGGCGACCCTCTGCCGGAACTTGCTGCTGCGCTGGCAAGCAACTACTGTGACGCGGAACCTGCGTGACGGCCATGTCATGGCGTCATGAGGGGAGAGTGAAGGAGTCGCTGGCCAGGCGGCTCCTCTGCTGACGTCCAGGCACGCCAGCGGCTTCAGCGAGCGGCCATCTCCGCGCGCACTTCCGCAGCAATCTCGAACGAGCGCAGCCGCTTGGCATGATCGTAGATCTGCGCGGTGACGATGAGCTCGTCCGCGCCGGTTTGCTCGATCACCGAGGCAAGTCCCGCGCGCACCGTTTCCCGGTCGCCCACCACCGAGCACGCGAGTGAATGCGCGACGCCCGCAAGCTCGAATTCACTGGCCGCGATTTGCGCCACCGGCGGCGGCAACTGCCCCGGCGTGCCGCGCCGCAGATTCACGAACTGCTGCTGCACCGAGGTGAACAGCAGGCGCGCTTCGTCATCGGTTTCGGCGGCGAACACATTCACGCCCACCATCGCGTGGGGTTTCGCGAGCTTGGCCGATGGGCGGAACTGCGAGCGATAGACGCGCAGCGCGCTCAGCAAATGATCGGGCGCGAAGTGCGAGGCGAATGCGAAGGGCAGGCCCATCGCCGCGGCCAGCTGCGCGCCGAACAGGCTCGAGCCGAGGATATAGAGCGGCACGTGCAGCCCGGCGCCGGGCACCGCGCGCACGCGCTGGCCCTCGACGGGCTCGGCGAAGAGCCGCTGCAGCTCGGCCACATCGTCGGGGAAGGCATCGGCGCTTGCCTGCAGGTCGCGGCGCAGCGCGCGCGCCGTGGTCTGGTCCGTGCCCGGGGCGCGTCCGAGGCCCAGGTCGATGCGGCCCGGATAGAGCGCCTCGAGCGTGCCGAACTGCTCGGCGATCAACAGCGGTGCGTGGTTGGGCAGCATGATGCCGCCCGAGCCCACGCGGATCGTGCGCGTGCCGCCGGCCACATGGCCGATCACGACCGAGGTGGCGGCGCTGGCGATGCCCGTCATGTTGTGGTGCTCGGCGAGCCAGTAGCGGTGGTAGCCCCAGCGCTCGGCATGCTGCGCGAGGTCGAGCGTGTTGCGCAGCGCGGCGCCGGCGTTCGAGCCGGCAGGCACCGGCGAGAGATCGAGGACGGAAAAGGGAATCATGGGCGGGTGGCGTTCCGGAGTTCATGAGGCGCCGCCGCGCGAGCCAGGCCCCGGATACGCCGCGCGGGCGGCGGGGCGGCTGCAAGGCAGACGCAAGGTGCGGGCCATTGTGCCAAAGCGCTCCAGATCGTGCTGGAGGCCTCCGGTAATCCATGCGCCTCATGGGGTTTCAGGCGCGGCTCAAATGACGCTAATTGAATCGGAATAATTCCTGTTTATAAGCCTATTTACGTCAGCTCTACACAATCTCGATTCGATGTCGTTAACGAGGTGTTTCAATACGTTTACCAGATATTTTCGGATTCGAATGAGATTGGAAGCTTGACGTGAACGCCATGAAAGAATCGTTGCCTTTGCAAGTATGAGAAGCATTTTTGCGGGGGCCGTAGAAGCGGTGCGCGGACGTTGCTGCTACAATTTTCGCCTTTGAATCAGGGCCCAAGCAGTGCGATGTGGCCTTGTCTTCTGGCAGCACTCAATCGATTCCTCAGTTGATTTGCTTCGCATCAAAAAAAGTGTAGCCGACTGTTACGTTGATGGCGGCGAATATGTGGCGCGGCTACGATGCGCTTGTAATTTTTTGTGATATTTGGGGTAGGGCAAATGGTGGCAGGCGACATGCTTGAGCTGGCCGGCACGCGGTGCGGTTGCGCCGCGACGGCATTGCGGCACGTCGGCTCCGGTTTCGGGGCCGGTACGCGCGCAGGCTGCGTTTGGGCCGGCGCCAGCGCCTTCGGCCGCAACGGGCCGCGTTACCCCGGCGACATGCGAGGCATCGTGGCATGACGGTCCTGCTTGAATTCCTGTCTCCGTCGGCGTGGTGGCTCGTGATTGCGTTGTGCGGCGCGGTCACTTTTTACGCCATCAGCGCCGCATTGACCATGCCGCGCCTTGGCTCCGCCGCACAGGTGCGCGCGGCGGCGCGGCACGCCCGCGCCCGCACGCCGCTGCCGGTGAGCGTGCTCAAGCCGCTGTGCGGGGCGGAGCCGCGTCTCTACGAGAATCTCGCGACCTTCTGCGAGCAGCAGCACCCGCGCTATCAATTGATCTTCGGCGTGTCCTCGTCGAAGGATCCGGCCATTGCGGTCGTGCGCCGGCTGCAAGCCGCGTATCCGGGGCATGACATCGCGCTCGTGATCGACTCGCGCGTGTACGGTAGCAACCTGAAGGTGAGCAATCTCATCAACATGGCGGCGCATGCGCGCCACGACGTGTTGATCGTCGCCGACAGCGACATCGCCGTCGAGCCCGACTATCTCGAGATCGTCACCGCGCCGCTCGCCGACCCGCAAGTGGGCGTGGTGACCTGCCTCTACAGCGCGCGCAGCGTGGGCGGCTTCTGGCCGCGCGTGGGCGCGCTCTTCATCAACGAGTGGTTCGCGCCTTCGGTGCGCGTCGCGCATTCCACGGGCTCGCGCGCGTTCGGCTTCGGCGCGACGCTCGCGCTCTCGCGCAGCACGCTCGAGCGCATCGGCGGGTTCGAGTCGCTCAAGGATTGCCTCGCCGACGATTATCAGCTGGCCCGCTTTGCGCGCGATCATGGCCTCGCCACCGTGCTGGCTCCCGTGGTGGTCGCCACCGACGTGATCGAGCCGACGTTCCGCACGCTGTGGCTGCGCGAGACGCGCTGGCTGCGCACGATCCGCTCGGTCAATCCGGCGGGTTTCGCGTCGCTGTTTATTACGTTTACCTCGCCGTGGCTCGTGCTCGGCGCGCTCGCATACTGGCTGATGTCGGCCGGCGCGTTTGCCGCCGCGGCCGGTGCCGGGACGCGCCTCGCATTGGCCGTGCTCGGGACGAGCACGGTTGGCGGTATCATCGCGCGGTTGGTGCTGCATGCGCGCGGTAGTTCGAGCCTGCGGGAGTTCTGGCGCGATTTACCGCTGGTCCCGCTGCGCGACACGCTTTCGCTGCTGCAATGGCTGGCCGCCGCATTCGGCTCGCACGTCATCTGGCGCGGGGTGCGCGTAGCGGTTGCGAACCCCGATGCGCTGGCGCCGGCCGACATGGCCGGAATGCCGCGTGCCGGCGGCGAAGCGCGCGTGAGCGCCGCGCCGCGCCGGGCCACCGTCGAGGTATCGGAAGGCCGTTGATGTGGCCCATGCGTCAGACCGAAGCGCCCCGGGGCGTGAAACCCGGGCGCTAAATTAATATGTCGCGCGCGGCGCCGGCTCCAGCCGGTGCGCGCGCAATTGTTCATTCATGCCCCATTAATAAAAAGGGCTGCCGGAGCACTCATCTCATGAAAACGCTGTTTTTGCAGGCCCCGTCCTATGACGGCTTCGATGGTGGCGCAGGCTCGCGCTATCAGGCGAAGCGCGAGATCCGCTCGTTCTGGTATCCGACGTGGCTCGCGCAACCCGCGGCCCTCGTGCCGGGCAGCCGCGTGCTCGACGCGCCCGCTGACGGCATCGGCGTCGAAGAAACGCTCAAGATCGCGATGGACTATGACCTCGTGATCATCCACACGAGCACGCCGTCGTTCCCGACCGACGCGAACTTCGCCGAGGACCTGAAAAAGCGCAAGCCGTCGCTGATCGTCGGCATGGTCGGCGCAAAGGTGATGGTCGATCCGCACAACTCGCTCACGGCGACCGAAGCGATCGATTTCGTCTGCCGCGAAGAATTCGACTACACCTGCAAGGAAATCGCCGAAGGCAAGCCGTTCGCGGAGATCAAGGGTCTCTCGTGGCGCGCCAAGGACGGCTCGATCGAGCACAACCCGGCGCGCCCGATCCTCGAGAACATGGACGAGCTGCCGTTCGTCGCGCCCATCTACAAGCGCGACCTGAAGATCGACAACTACTTCATCGGTTATCTGAACTACCCGTACGTGTCGATCTATACGGGCCGCGGCTGCAAGTCGCGCTGCACCTTCTGCCTGTGGCCGCAGACGGTCAGCGGCCACCGCTACCGCACGCGCTCGGTCGAGAACGTGCTCGAGGAAGCGAAGTGGATCCGCGACAACATGCCGGAAGTCAAGGAACTGATGTTCGACGACGACACCTTCACCGACGACCTGCCGCGCGCCGAAGCGATCGCGCGCGGTCTCGGCAAGCTCGGCATGACGTGGTCCTGCAACGCGAAGGCGAACGTGCCGTACAAGACGCTCAAGGTCCTGAAGGAAAACGGCCTGCGCCTGCTGCTCGTGGGCTTCGAGTCCGGCGACGACCAGATCCTCGTGAACATCAAGAAGGGCGTGCGCACGGACTTCGCGCGCCGCTTCAGCGCGGACTGCAAGAAGCTCGGCATCAAGATCCACGGCACCTTCATTCTCGGCCTGCCTGGCGAGACGCAGGAAACCATCAAGAAGACGATCGAGTACGCGAAGGAAATCAATCCGCACACGATCCAGGTCTCGCTCGCCGCGCCTTATCCGGGCACGACGCTCTACAAGCAGGCCGTCGAAAACGGCTGGATGGAAGAGAACAAGACCATCAACCTCGTGAGCAAGGAAGGCGTACAGCTCGCGGCGATCGGTTATCCGAACCTGCCGCGCGAGGAGATCTATCACCACCTCGAGCAGTTCTATCGCCAGTTCTATTTCCGCCCGTCGAAGATCTGGGAAATCGTGCGCGAAATGCTCACGAGCTGGGACATGATGAAGCGCCGTCTGCGCGAAGGCGTGGAGTTCTTCCGCTTCCTGCGCGCCCACGAGGCATGATGGATGTGTCCGGCGTGGAGACGTCCGGCGTGGATACGCCACGCGCGGACGCCGCCGCCCATGCCGCGAACACCGGGCGAGACGGCAGCGGTGGCCGCGCGTTGATCTTCACGGCCGACGACTTCGGCTTGCACGAGCGGGTCAACGCGGCGGTCGAACGCGCGCATTGCGATGGCGTGCTCAACGCCGCGAGCCTGATGGTTGCAGCGCCTGCCGCCGCGGACGCGGTGGCGCGCGCGCGCCGCTTGCCGAACCTGCGCGTGGGCCTGCATCTCGTGCTCGCCGACGGCGCCGCAATGCTGCCGCGCACGCAGATTCCGGCGCTCGTCGACGCGGGCGGCCGCTTCGGCGACAACATGGTGCGCGACGGCGTGCGTTTCTTCTTCTTGCCGCACGTGCGCGCGCAGCTCGCCAAAGAGATCCGCGCGCAGTTCGAGGCGTTCGCGGCGACCGGGCTCGCGCTCGATCACGTGAACACGCACAAGCACTTCCATCTGCATCCCACCGTGCTTTCGCTGATCCTCTCGATCGGCCGCGATTACGGCTTGCGCGCGATGCGTCTGCCGCTGGAGGCGGGTGCGCCGTTCGCGCTCAAGCCCTGGCTCGCGCTCGTGCGCGCGCGTCTTGCGCGCGCGGGCGTTGCGTATAACGATTACGTCGTGGGCATTGCAAAGACGGGCGCGATGGACGAGGCGGTGCTGCTCGAAGCGCTTGCGCATTTGCCGCCGCAGGGTGTGGGCGAGATCTATTGCCACCCGGCCGAAGCGCCGGCGGCGGGCGAGGGGCCGATCACACCGTCGATGAGCACGTATCGCCATGCCGACGAACTCGGCGCGCTGATTTCGCCGCGCGTGGCCGAGGCCCTGAAGCACACCGGCGTGCGCCACGGCGGCTTCACCGATGTGTTTTTCGGTGACAAGGCCAGGGCCTCGACATCCGGCGACGCAAGCACGCTCGCGACCAAGGCGCAGGCAACATCATGAAGTGGCTTCAATGGCTGGGCCTGCCGGTCGGGATCGCAATCCTGATCGGGCTGGTCGTGCACGACGGCGCCAGCGACGTGGTGCGCGTGATCGGCACGGCGGGTCCGGTGCTCCTCTGGCTCGTGCCGTTCCACGCGCTGCCGCTGCTGCTCGATGCGCACGCGTGGCGCCTCTTGCTCGACAAGCGCGCGCCGCTCAGTTTCCTCTGGTGGATCGCGACCGTGCGCGAGGCCGTCAACCGCCTGCTGCCCTCGGTGGGCGTGGGCGGGGAGATCGTCGGCGTGCGGCTGGCGCGCTGGAAGCTGCGCGGCGCAGGCGACGCGAGCCAGGTCACGGCCTCGGTGATCGTCGAGGTGTTCGTGACGATCGCCGTGCAATACGCTTTCTCGGCGCTCGGCGTCGTGCTGATCGTGGCGGCGACGGGCGACGGCGGCTCGCTGCGCACCCTCATCACCATCGTGCTCGCGCTGCTCCTGACAGCGCCGCTGCCCGTGCTGGCGGTCTTCCTGTTGCGCCGTGGCGGGGTGTTCCATGCGATCGAGCGCTGGGCCGCGCGCCTGCTCGGCACCGGCAATTCGCTCATGATGGGCATCGACGGCCAGCAGCTCGATGCCGATCTCGACCGGCTCATGTCGCGCACCGGTCTCATGTTCCGCGCGTTCTTCTGGCAGCTCGGCGGCTATATGCTCGGCGCCTTCGAGACGTGGTGGGCGCTCGCGCTGCTCGGCCATCCGGTCACGGTGGGCGAGGCGCTCGCGATCGAGGCCATCACCCAGGCCGTGCGCCACGCAGCCTTCATGGTGCCGGCGGGCCTGGGGGTCCAGGAAGTCGCCGTGGTGCTGCTCGCGCAGTTGTTCGGCGTGAGCCAGGACGTGGCGTTCTCGCTCGCGCTCGTCAAGCGCATGCGCGAGGTGGTGTTCGGTGTGCTTGCGCTGCTTTCCTGGCAGGCCGCCGAGATCGTGCGCACGCGCCGCTCGCTGCGCGACGGCGAGCGTCACGCCGCTGCCGGTGAAGCGCGGCCCGCCGTAGCTGCCGCGCCCGCGCGTCCAGGACGGGAGTCGCATTCCAGGCATGCGGAACGCCACGACCAGCCCCATTGACGGTACATTGTGGGTTGTAAGCGCACGCTGAGCCAAGGGGTGAGCGTGCGCGGGACGCGCCGCATCAGCGATAGCGTTGATGACGCCTGGCGAGGTCCAGCCACAGTCCAGCTTTGACATGCCGCTCACATTTTCATCCACGCGCTCGCTTGCCGTGGCGTGCGCCGCACTGGCGGCGCTCACGCTCTCGGGCTGCGATGACCGCCAGATCGACTCCATGCTCGACGCCCTTCGGCAGACGTTCAAGGCCTTCTTCGATTCGGTGAAACCCGACGTGCTGCTGCTCAAGGGCCTGACGCCCGGTGTTTCGACGCTCGAGCAGGTGCGCGAGCAAATGGGCAAGCCCGAGACCGAGCGTGTGTTCGAGGACGGCTCGCGGCGGCTCGAATATCCGCGCGGCCCGCAGGGGCTCAAGACCTACATGGTCGACATCGGCCCGGATGGGCGGCTCGTGGCCATCACCCAGGTGCTTACCGCGGAGAATTTCGCGAAGGTGTACATCGGCGAGAGCCAGGACGACGTGCGGCGCCTGCTTGGCAAGCCCGGCCAGGTGGCCGTGTACCTGCTCAAGAAGGAGACGGTGTGGAGCTGGAAGTGGTTCGAGGGCGGCGTTACCCAGGAGGCGTATTTCAACGTGCACTTCGGACCGGACGGCCGGGTCACGACGACCTCGCGTTCCGACGTGATTCGCGGGCATTGATGAGCGTTTGATCCGCGTTGTTAGTGGGCTTTGCTGGGCGCGAACGGCGTGAGTGAATACGGGCAGGTGTTGCGCAACGGACATAGGGCATTGAATTTGCTGGGCAAACTATTGGAAATAACCGGCGGACGCGGGAGGTGCGCATGGTGATGCATCGTCGGCGGCCGCCGCGTGTGGGGCTCGTGCTGGGCGGCGGGGCTGCGCGCGGCTGGGCCCATATTGGCGCGATACGCGCACTCGAGGAGGCGGGCATCAAGCCCGACGTGGTGTGCGGCACCTCGATCGGCGCGCTGGTGGGCGCCGTCTACGCGAATGGCGATCTCGACTGGCTCGAGGACTGGGTCGGCAAGCTCACCTGGCAGACGGTGGTGCGCCTGCTCGACTTGCGCTTTTCCGGCGGCCTCCTGGGCGGACGCAAGGTGATCGACCTGTTCGCGAAGCAGTTCAACGGGCGCGTGATCGACGAGCTGGCGATGCCGTTTACGGCCGTGGCCACCGAGCTCGATACGGGTCGCGAGGTCTGGCTGCGCGAGGGCGGCGTGGTGGACGCGGTGCGCGCCTCCATCGCGATCCCTGGCCTCTTCACGCCGATCTGGCATGACGGCGTGTGGCTCGTCGACGGCGGGCTCAGCAACCCGGTGCCGGTCTCGGCGGCGCGGGCGATGCGCGCCGATACGGTGATCGCCATCGACCTCAATCACGACATCCTCAATGGCCGCGACCTGGGCGGCACGATCGATACCGTGCCGCGCGAAACGCCGGTCGAAGCGGCCGTCGCGGCGGCGCAGGCTGCGAATGGCGCGGAGCCGGAATTGCCGCTCGAAGCGCAATCAGACGCGCAAGCCGGCTCGCTGCCGGGCGCGGACCCCGCGCAACCGGCGCCACTGCTGCGTCGCAATGGCAAGCCCTTTCCGCAATGGCTTCAGCCTTCGGGGCCGGGCGCGTTGGGCGGGGCGGATGTGCGCGTCGCGCCGCCGCCCAGTGCGCGCGTGCCATCGCTGCTCAGCTCGATTGCCCAGAGCATCGACATCATGCAGGTGCGCATCACGCGCAGCCGGCTGGCGGGCGAGCCCGCCGACGTGCTGATCCAGCCGCGCCTGGGCGGCATGGGGATCTTCGACTTTCATCGCGCCGCGCCGGCCATTGCGGAAGGGCGCGCAGCGGTGCAGTACATGCTGCCCGCGATCAAGGCGCAGTTGGGAATCGATTAGGGCGCGCCGCCGCGTGCCGTGGCGAACGGCGCCCTTCGATCAAAGATTGAGAATCCCGGCGATGGCAAATTTCGCCGCGCTCAGTTCGTCTTGCGTCGCGCGCTCGCCCCTGTGGCGCCAGACTCTCCCCGTCAACGAAAGCGTGGTGATCTGGTCCGCCATGGCGACACAGGGTTTGCTGAGACCGCTGATCGGGATTTCCGATTCCCAGCCGTGAATCGTGCTGGTGATCGGCAGCCCGATGAAGCGGCTCGTGAGTTCGTTGAATTCGGCGTCTGTGATGACGAGGGCCGGGCGAAAGCCGTTCTGCTCATTGCCCACGCTCGGACCGACATTCAGCCAAACAATATCGCCTGCGTCTGGTGTTCCGTTCTTCATGCGTCTTTACCAAAGGTCAAAACGCGCTGGGTCATCGGGCCCGCCGAATTCGAAGCCCTGCGGTGCGCCAAAGTCGACGAGCGGCTGCTGCTCGAGCCTGCTCTCGTGCAACTGACGCAAATAGCGCTCGCGCGAGAAGCGCCGTATGGCGGAATGAGCGCGGACCGTTAGCACGCCGTCTTCGACTTCCACTTCGATCTCCTGTCCTTCGGTGAGCGCCAGCCTGGCTGCGGCGCTCGCCGGGATACGTACCGCAAGGCTGTTTCCCCAACGCTTGAGGGTCTGAATGGCCATTGTCCTTCTCCTTGGGTGAGCCGCCAGTCTGCCAAACGGCGTATCAACGCGTAGATACATTCAAAGATTACTCATCGGCCAGGCTTGTGTCAACGCGTTGATACGCGATCTCGATGCCGTTGCCACCGTCGCCCGCCATTGCCTCACGGTAGTGCCGCCATCCAGACCCATCCTTGCGCCGAGCGCCTCAGCGCCGTGACGGCGAGCGGCGCGATCTCCAGATGCCTGAACGACGCCGAAGGCGCGCTGAGCGCGCGCAGGATCGCCGCGCGGATCACCGGCGCGTGCGTGAAGGCCACGATGGTTGTCTCCGCTTCGGGAAGGGCGTCGAGCCACGCCGCGACGCGTGAGCGCACGTCGTCGAACGACTCGCCGCCACCGGGCGGCCTGAAGGCCGGATCGCGCGTCCAGGCGGCGAGCGCTTCAGGCGCCTCGTGTGCGACGTCCGTGAGGCGCCGGCCTTGCCACGCGCCGTAGGCGGCGTCCGCGAGCGCATCGGTGCGCCCAGCGGTGAAGCCGGCCGCCTGCGCGCTTGCGCAGGCGATGGCGGCGGGGCTCATCAGCGCGTGCGGCGCGTCCCCATTGGCGCCAACGAGGCGCGCCTGCCAGCGCACTCGCCAGGCTTCGATAGCCTCGACGGCGCGTGCATCGAGCGTTTCTGTTTCGTCGTTGTCCCCGCCTGGTGCGCGAGGAAACGTCCCCGAGCGCAGCGCGGCATTGGCCGCGTGGCATACCAGCCAGACTGTCGTTCCTGGCATCGGCGTGTTCTCCCATTTATCGTTTGATTACATCCCGCTTGTGCCGAGCTTGCATTCGGCCCGCGCAAGGCCGGCCCAGCGCGTAGAATACGGGCTCGCCCTACACACGGAAGCCGGTGCAAGTCCGGCACGGTCGCGCCACTGTAACCGCGCGCCTTCGAAACGTCGAAAGCCGACGTCTCGAAGCCACGGAAGCCAGACCCGCGTGTCATGCATTGGGGCACATCCGGAGCCATTCCATCCCACGACTAACGGGGCGCGTAACCCCAGGAGAAGTCATCATGTCCGAAGCCGCATTCCATCCGGCGCAGCCGCCGGTTGCCACGCCCACCCCGATCCCGCTGCGCGAGATCCTGCCCTGGGCCATCTTCGGCGGCCTCATGCTGCTGCTCGCGCTGTACTTCGTCGGCGCCGAACAGGGCGCGACGTCGATCTTTCCGGGCATGTACGTCCACGAGTTCGTTCACGACGGCCGCCATCTGCTTGGCTTTCCGTGCCACTGACCGGGAGCTGACATGGTAGGCAAACTGTTGGTACGCGGGATGCTCGCAGGCATCGCCGCGGGACTCCTCACGTTCTCGTTCGCGAAACTCGTGGGCGAGCCGCAGGTCGATCAGGCCATTTCCTTCGAAGAAAAGCTCGACGCCGCCAAAGGCGAGGCGCCCGATCCCGAGATCGTGAGCCGCAAGACTCAGGCGAGCTACGGCCTCTTCACAGGCGTGATGGTCTACAGCGCTTCGGTCGGCGGGCTCTTTGCGCTCGTCTTCGCCTATGCGTACGGCCGCGCGGGTCGCATGTCGCCGCGCGCGCTTTGCGCCTGGCTCGCGCTCGCGGCGTTCGTCGCGATCTACATCGTGCCGAACATCAAATATCCGGCGAACCCGCCCTCGGTCGGCGATCCGGAGACGATTGGCGCTCGCACCGGGCTGTTCTTCGTGATGATTGCGATCTCTATCGCCATGTCGGTGTTCTCGCTGAAGGTCCGAGCGGCGCTCGTGGCGCGCCATGGCGCCTGGAATGCGTCGATTGCGGCGCTCGTGCTCTTCGTCGTGGTGATCGGCGCGATCCAGCTCGTCATGCCGACGATCAACGAGGTGCCCGCCGCATTCCCGGCCGTGCTGCTGTGGAAGTTCCGCACCGTCTCGATCGGCATGCAGGCGATTCTCTGGAGCACGATCGGATTGCTCTTTGGCGCGCTGGCCGAAAAGCTGCTCGGTGCGAACGTTCATGCTGGCAGCGCGCGAGGCGCGCGCTCGCGCCCCGCATAGGCGCTGACCGGGCCGCAGGGAAGGCCCCGCGCCTTCTATCGAAAAAGCGACCCGAAACTTGTGAAAACGCCCCGCTTGCCGGGGCGTTGTCTTTTCGGCTTTCAAATTCATCGCGCCCTTGGCGGCGCGGGCCAAAACGCCGGCCAGGCGTAGAAGCACGCGGATGTTGCGTTGCAGCATCCGCGGCCTGCGCGTTTGAGCAATCTATTCTGCGCTGCGACCATCCGCGCACATCTTCCAAACAGCGCCCGCGGCAACGCCCGCGGCGTCGACAAACATCTTCACGGAGACGCGCGTGATCCTCTACGGCTTTGGCCCGGTGCTGCTCGCCGGCACGATCCAGACGATCGAACTTTCGCTGCTCTCGCTCGGCGTGGCCGTGCTGCTCGGCCTCGTGGGGGCGGCGGCGAAGCTCTCGTTCAACCGTCCGCTCGCGGCCTGCGCGACGGCCTACACCACGCTGATCCGCTCGGTGCCCGACCTGGTCCTGATGCTGCTGCTCTTCTACAGCATCCAGATCGGCGTGAACGAGGCCACCGACGCGCTCGGCATGGCGCAGATCGACATCGACCCGTTCGTCGCGGGCGTCCTCACGCTCGGCTTCATCTACGGCGCGTACTTCACGGAGACGTTCCGCGGCGCGTTCCTCTCGGTGCCGCGCGGCCAGCTCGAAGCGGGCTACGCCTACGGCATGAGCGGCGCACGCGTGTTCGCCCGCATCCTGTTTCCGCAGATGATGCGCTTCGCGCTGCCCGGCATCGGCAACAACTGGCAGGTGCTCGTGAAGGCGACGGCGCTGGTCTCGATTATCGGTCTTGCCGATGTCGTGAAGGCCGCGCAGGACGCGGGCCGCAGCACCTTCAACCTGTTCTTCTTCCTCGTGGTCGCGGCGCTCATCTATCTCGCGATCACCACCATTTCCAACTTCGCGCTGATCTGGCTCGAACGCCGCTATTCCGCGGGCGTGCGCCACGCGCAACTGTGAGTCTGCGGAGCCCGAACCGATGAACGAAATCATCCAGCAATTCGGCCGCGCGTTCCTCTACTGGGACGGCGAGCATGTGTCCGGCCTCGCGATGACGCTCTGGCTGCTCGTGATCTCCGTGGCGTTCGGCTTCGTGTGCGCGGTGCCGCTCGCGGTCGCGCGCGTGTCGAGCCGGCGCTGGCTCTCGATGCCGGTGCGCTTCTACACCTACGTGTTCCGCGGCACGCCGCTCTACGTGCAGTTGCTGCTGATCTACACGGGCGTGTACAGTCTCGCCTTCATTCGCGCCGAGCCGCTGCTCGACGCGTTTTTCCGCAGCGGCCTGAACTGCGCGATCCTTGCGTTCGCGCTCAACACCTGCGCTTACACGACGGAGATTTTCGCGGGCGCGATTCGCTCGACCTCGCACGGCGAAGTGGAAGCGGCGCGCGCCTATGGCATGAGCCCGTTCACGATGTACTGGCGCGTGGTCCTGCCTTCGGCGCTGCGCCGCGCGCTGCCGCTGTACAGTAACGAAGTGATCCTGATGCTGCACGCGACGACGGTAGCCTTCACCGCGACGGTGCCCGACATCCTCAAGGTCGCGCGCGACGCCAACTCGGCCACGTACCGCTCGTTCGAGTCGTTCGGCCTCGCGGCGCTGATCTACTGTGCGGTATCGTTCGTGCTGGTGGCTGCGTTCCGCCGCGCGGAGAAGCGCTGGCTCGGCCACCTTGCCGTGCGTACGCGATAATTTTTGGGAGACCATCTTGGCTCAGACGATGCAAACGACCCCGCGTGCGACGCAAACCCCGGCGCAATCCTCCGATAGCAAGCTGATTGCGCGTGACATCCACAAGCGCTACGGCGACAACGAAGTGCTCAAGGGCGTCTCGCTCGACGCGAAGAAGGGCGACGTGATCAGCATCATCGGCGCGAGCGGCTCGGGCAAGAGCACGTTCCTGCGCTGCATCAATTTCCTCGAGAAGCCGAACGCGGGCGAGATCGTGGTGGACGGCGAGGCCGTGCGTACGAAGGCGGGCCGCAACGGCGACCTCGAGGTGGCCGACCACAAGCAGCTCCAGCGCATCCGCACCAAGCTCGCGATGGTGTTCCAGCACTTCAATCTCTGGTCGCACATGAATGTGATCGAGAACGTGATCGAGGCGCCGATTCACGTGCTCGGCGTGCCGCGCAAGGAAGCCGAGGAGCGCGCGCGCGCGTATCTGGAGAAGGTCGGTCTCGCGCCGCGCGTGGAGAAGCAATATCCCTCGCATCTCTCGGGCGGCCAGCAGCAACGCGTGGCGATTGCGCGCGCGCTCGCGATGAACCCCGACGTGATGCTGTTCGACGAGCCCACCTCCGCGCTCGACCCCGAGCTCGTGGGCGAAGTGCTCAAGGTGATGCAGAAGCTCGCCGAGGAAGGCCGCACGATGATCGTCGTCACCCACGAAATGGGCTTCGCGCGCAACGTCTCCAATCATGTGATGTTCCTGCATCAGGGCCGCACCGAGGAGCAGGGCGCGCCCGCCGACGTCCTCGGCAATCCAAACAGCGAGCGGCTGCGCCAGTTCCTCTCGGGCAGCCTCAAGTAAGCGGGGCGCCAGAAAGTGTCACCTGCGGTGTCCCGCACTACTCAGGTCGCGATCGTCGCGTTGCCGCCGGTCTCGATGTCGGGCGTGGGCCCCATCGTCGACGCGCTCAATCTCGCCAACGAGATCGACGGCCGCGCGCTCTACCGCTGGCAGATGTGTTCGTGGAACGGCCGGCCCGTGCCGCTCTCGGGCGGCGCGCAATGGCCCGCCGACTGCGCGTTCGGCGACGCGCTCTCGTGCGACTGGCTCATCGTCGTGACCGAGCGCTATCAGCAGTTCGCCGACTACCGCCTGTTTCTCGCGAGCCTCGCGCGCGTGGGGCAGCGCACGCCGCTCGTGACTGGCATCCACCATGGCATCTGGTGGCTCGCGATGGCGGGCCAACTCCAGGGCTATCGCGTCGCCGTGAACTGGGAGACTTATCAGCAGTTCTCCGAGCAGTTCGAGCGCACCATCGTCACGCAGCACATCTATGAGATCGACCGCGACCGCGCGACCTGCTCGGGCGGCCAGGCCACGCTCGATTTCATGCTCGCGATGATCGGCCGTGAGCATGGTCCGGAGCTGGTGGACCGCATCGCCGACGCACTGGGCGCCAGCACGCTCAGGAGCGGCGACGAGCGCCAGCGCATTCCGTTCGTGACCGCGCCCGGCGAGCGCCATCCGCGCCTGAACGACGCGCTCATGCTGATGGAAGCGAATATCGAAGATCCGCTCACGACCGACGAGATCGCCGGCCACGTGGGCGTTTCGCGCCGGCAGCTCGAGCGGCTGTTCCGGCAGTACCTGAACGCGATGCCGTCGAAGTACTACCTGGGCCTGCGCCTCGCGAAGGCGCGCTCGCAGTTGCAGCGCACCAGCAAGTCGGTGGTGCAGATCAGCCTCGCGTGCGGGTTTTCATCGGCGGCGCACTTTTCCAACGCTTATCGCGAGCGCTTCGGCGTGACGCCGCGCGAGGACCGCCGCAACTGGATCGAGCGCCAGCACGGCGGCGCGGCAGGCGCGGTGCAGGAGCCGCGCGCGGGCGCGCTCGTGGAGCCACCGGAGCGCGACTGAGTCCGGCTGAGCGCTGATTGTGCGCTGAATGAGCGCTGAATGAGCGCGGCCGCCGGTGGCGGCTCGCGCCTGCTTATGCCTGCTTGTACCGGCTTTTGTCTGATCGCACCCGCATTCAGGTTCCGACGAAAAAACACGTCGCGGTTACGCAAGACGATTGCCGCACGGTTGCCTACACTGTTTCCGTTAGTGCTGAAAAGGGCGCTGCGCCGCAACCGACGCGCCGCCCGAAGCCAGAACCCCAATTTGAGCCCAAGAGGATTCGCCATGAACGACCAGACTGTGAGCCGCAAGACCTTCGACGAAGTGATGGTGCCGTGCTTTTCGCCCGCGCCGTTCGTCCCCGACCGTGGCGAGGGCTCGCGCGTATGGGACACCGAGGGCCGCGACTATATCGACTTCGCGTGCGGCATCGCCGTGACCTCGCTCGGCCACGCCAATCCCGAGCTGCTGCGCGTGCTGCACGAGCAGGGCGGCAAGCTCTGGCACATCGGCAACGGCTACACCAATGAGCCGGTGCTGCGCCTCGCGCGCAAGCTCGAAGCGCTCACGTTCGCCGAGCGCGCGTTCTTCGCGAATTCGGGTGCCGAGGCCAACGAGGCCGCGCTCAAGCTCGCGCGCCGCGTCGCGTTCGAGCGCCATGGCGAGCAGAAGACCGAGATCATCTCGTTCACGCAGTCGTTCCATGGCCGCACCTTCTTCACGGTGAGCGTGGGCGGCCAGCCGAAGTATTCGGAAGGCTTCGGCCCGGTGCCCGCCGGCATCGTGCACCTCCCGTACAACGACATCGAGGCGGCGAAGCGCGCGATCGGTGCGCAGACCTGCGCCGTGATCGTCGAGCCCGTGCAGGGCGAGGGCGGCGTGATTCCCGCCGATCCGGCCTTCCTGCAAGCGCTGCGCGAGGCCTGCGACGCGCACAACGCGCTGTTGATTTTCGACGAAGTGCAAACGGGCGTGGGCCGCACCGGCACCTTCTACGCCTACGAAGACACGGGTGTGACGCCGGACATCCTCACCACGGCCAAGGCGCTCGGCAACGGCTTTCCGATTGGCGCGATGCTCACGACCGAAGCGATCGCGGCGCACTTCAAGGTGGGCGTGCACGGCACGACCTACGGCGGCAACCCGCTGGGCGCGGCGATCGCCGACAAGGTGGTCGAGCTCGTGAGCGACCCGGCACTGCTGGCCGGCGTGCGCGCGCGCGGCGAGGCGATCCGCGCGAAGCTCGCGCATCTGAACGAGCGCTTCGACGTGTTCACGGAAGTGCGCGGCAAGGGCCTCCTGATCGGCGCCGAGCTGAACGCACGCTTTGCCGGCCGCGCGAAGGACTTCAACGCGGCGGCCGCGAACCGGGGCGTGATGATGCTGATCGCCGGCCCCGATGTGCTGCGCTTCGCACCGTCGCTCATCATTCCCGAAGCGGACCTGAACGAGGGCTTCGCGCGCCTCGAGAAGGCCTTCGAAGATGTGATCGGCGCGCGCTGAAATCGCGGCGCGCCCCACTCGACACAGGACCGACGATGCTATTCGTTCGCCCCGCAAGGCTCTCCGATCTCGATGCGATCGCCCACATGGCCCGCACCGCGCAGCCCGTGCTGCACTCGCTGCCGCACGACCGCGCGGCGCTGGAAGCGCGCATCGCGCTTTCCGAGGACTCGTTTCGCGCCCAGGTGGATTTCCCCGGCGAGGAGTTCTATCTCTTCGTGCTCGAAGACTCGGCGACGGGCAAGCTCGTCGGCACCTCGAGCGTCGTGGCGGCCGCGGGCTACTCGGAGCCGTTCTACGCGTTTCGCAACGACGCACTGATTCACGCCTCGCGCGAGCTGCACGTGAACCGCAAGATTCACGCGCTCACCATGTCGCACGAGCTCACGGGCAAGAGCCGGCTCGCGGGCTTCTACATCGACCCGTCGCTGCGCGGCGACGCGGCCGCGCATCTGATGTCGCGCGCCCGCATGATGTACGTGGCGATGAACCGGCGCCGCTTCACGCCCGAGGTGTTCTCGCTCCTGCTCGGCGTGACCGACGACGCGGGCGTCTCGCCGTTCTGGGAAGCGGTGGGGCGCAAGTTCTTCGGCCGCGATTTCAAGGACATCGAAATGGTGTCGGGCGGCCGCAGCCGCACCTTCATCGCCGAGGTGATGCCTGCGTATCCGCTTTATGTTCCGCTGCTGCCCGAGTCCGCGCAGCGCGTGCTGGGCGAGCCTGACCCGAGCGCGTTGCTCGCCTACGAGATTCATCTGGAAGAGGGCTTCGAGACGGACCGCTACGTCGATATCTTCGACGCGGGCCCCGTGATGACCGCGCAGGTGGATCGCACGTCGTCGGTCTCGGGCAATGAGACGCGCACGGTGCGCGAGAGCGCAAGCGCGGCGCAGGGCGCGAAGTATCTCGTCGCGAGCCAGCATGGCGGCGAGTTCCGCTGTGCACTGGCGACGCTGCCTGAGGCGGTTGAAGCCGCGAGTGCCGCGCGCCATGGCGTACACGTGCCGGCCTCGGCGCCGCTCGACGCGGCCACGCGCGCGGCGCTCAATGTGCAGGATGGCGAAGCGGTGCGCTGCGCACCGCTGTATCGGGACACGCCGCAAAACGAGGACGAATCGATGGGAGAAGCGCAATGATCGTGGTACGCGTCGTGCAGACGGGCGATGTGGACGCGCTCGTCGCGCTCGCCCAGGAAACCGGCCCCGGCCTCACTACCTTCAAGCCCGACCGCGAGGCACTGGCGGCGCGCATCGAGCGCACGCGCCGCACGCTCGCGGGCGAGGCCTCGCAGGGCGAGGCGGGCTACTTCTTCGTGATGGAAGACACCGCGACCGGCGACGTGGCCGGCGTGTGCGGCATCGAAACCGCCGTGGGCCTGCAGCAGCCGTTCTACAACTATCGCGTGAGCACGGTCGTGCACGCGAGCCAGGACCTCGGCATCTGGACGCGCATGCGCGCGCTGAACATCTCGCACGACCTCACGGGCTATGCCGAGGTGTGCTCGCTGTTCCTCTCGCCGCGCTATCGCACGGGCGGCATGGGCGGCCTGCTCTCGCGCTCGCGCTTCATGTTCATCGCGCAGTTCCGCGAGCGCTTTCCGGAGCGCATCTGCGCCGAATTGCGCGGGCATTTCGATGAGGAAGGCACGTCGCCGTTCTGGCGCGCCGTCGGTTCGCACTTCTATCAAATCGACTTCAACGCGGCCGACTACCTGAGCTCGCACGGCCGCAAGGCGTTTCTCGCCGAGCTGATGCCGCGCTTTCCGGTGTACGTCGAGCTGCTGCCCGAGGATGCGCAGGCCTGCGTGGGCCTCACGCACGCCGACACGGTGCCGGCGCGGCGCATGCTCGAAGCCGAAGGGCTGCGCTACGAGAATCACGTCGACATCTTCGACGCGGGCCCCGTGCTCGAATGCCATACCTCCGACTTGCGCACGGCGCGCGAGAGCGTGGTGGTGCCCGTGCGGATCGGTACGCAGGTGGCGCAAGAGGGCGTGCGCTCGCTCGTGTCGAACACGTCGCTGACCGACTTCCGCGTGGGCTTCGCCCCGGGCGTCGTGCACGATGGCGTGTTCACGCTGAGCGCGCAGGAAGCGGCGGCGCTGAACGTCGCAGAGGGCGAGCCGGTGCGCGTGCTGGGCGCGGCGCACAAGCCGCGGCAAGGTTAAGGGCGGGGCCGATAAGCCACGCAGAAAGACAAGGATGACCATGAACGAGCTTTTCATCGATGGGCAATGGTGCGCGGCTAGCGGCCCCGCATTCGCTTCGCACAATCCGGGCACGGGCGAGACCGTGTGGAGCGGCAACGCCGCGAGCGCCGAGGATGTGGACCGCGCTGTGAGCGCGGCGCGCCGCGCCTTCGTCGAGTGGTCGCAGACGCCGTTCGAGGCACGCTGCGAGATCGTCAAGCGCTTCGCGGCGCTCGTCACCGAGCGCAAGGAGCCACTCGCGCAGGCGATCGGCCGCGAGACCGGCAAGCCGCTCTGGGAAGCGCGCACCGAGGCCGCCTCGATGGCCGCCAAGGTGGCGATCTCGATCACGGCCTATGGCGAGCGCACCGGCGAGAAGCGCAGCGAAATGGCCGACGGCACGGCCGTGCTGCGCCATCGCCCGCACGGCGTGGTGGCCGTGTTCGGGCCGTACAACTTCCCGGGCCATCTGCCCAACGGCCACATCGTGCCGGCGCTGATCGCGGGTAACGCGGTCGTGTTCAAGCCTTCGGAGCTGGCGCCGGACGTTGCGCGCGCAACGGTCGAGATCTGGCGCGAGGCGGGGCTGCCCGCGGGCGTGCTCAATCTCGTGCAGGGCGAGCGCGACACGGGCATTGCGCTCGCGAACCATCGCCAGATCGACGGGCTGTTCTTCACGGGCAGCTCGGATACCGGCACGCTGCTGCATCGCCAGTTCGGCGGCCGCCCCGAGATCGTGCTCGCGCTGGAGATGGGCGGCAATAACCCGCTCGTCGTGGCGCCTGTGGAAGATATCGACGCCGCCGTGCATCACGCGATCCAGTCGGCGTTTCTCTCGGCGGGGCAGCGCTGCACTTGCGCGCGCCGCATCCTCGTGCCGGCCGGCGCGTTCGGCGACCGCTTCATCGAGCGCTTCGTCGAAGTGTCCTCGCGCATCGCGGTGGGCGAATACAATGCCGAGCCGCAGCCGTTCATGGGCGCCGTGATCTCGGCGCGCGCGGCGGCAAAGCTGATTCAGGCGCAGGCCCAACTGCTCGAACGCGGCGCGAAGGCGCTCTTGCGCATGGAGCAGCGCGACCCCGCGCTCGGCTTCGTGACGCCGGGCATCCTCGACGTGACGAACGTGGCCGACCTGCCCGACGAGGAGCACTTCGGGCCGCTCGCGCAAATCATCCGCTACGCCGGTTTCGATGACGCCATCGCGCAGGCCAACAACACGGCCTATGGCCTCTCGGCGGGCCTGCTCGCCGACGATGCCGCGCTCTGGCAGCGCTTCTCGCGCGAGATCCGCGCGGGCATCGTGAACTGGAACCGGCCCACCAACGGCGCGTCGAGCGGCGCGCCCTTCGGCGGCCCGGGCCGCTCGGGCAACCACCGTCCGAGCGCGTTCTACGCCGCCGACTACTGCGCCTGGCCGATGGCCTCGGTCGAGAGCGCACAGCTGACCATGCCCGCGAGCGTCTCGCCGGGCCTTCAATTCTGAGGATCGACGATGACTAACCATGCAACGGCTTCCGCAGCGGCGCTCGCGGGCACCCTGGAAGCCAACTTCGACGGACTCGTCGGCCCCACGCACAATTACGCCGGGCTCTCGTTCGGCAACGTCGCCTCGCAGAACAACGAGAAGTCGGTCGCGAACCCGCGCGCCGCCGCGCAACAGGGCTTGCGCAAGATGAAGCGCCTTGCCGACCTGGGCTTCGCGCAGGGCGTGCTGCCGCCGCAGGAGCGCCCCTCGATGCGCCTGTTGCGCGAGCTGGGCTTCACGGGCAAGGACGCCGACGCCATCGCGCGCGCCGCGAAGGACGCACCCGAGCTGCTCGCGGCCGCGAGCTCCGCCTCGGCGATGTGGACCGCCAACGCGGCCACCGTGAGCCCCTCGGCCGACACGCCCGAGCGCCGCGTGCACTTCACGCCCGCGAACCTGTGCAGCAAGCTGCATCGCGCGATCGAGCACGAGTACACGCGCCGCACGCTCGGCACGATCTTCGCGGACCCGTCGCACTTCGTGGTGCACGACGCGCTGCCCGGCACGCCCGCGCTCGGCGACGAAGGCGCAGCGAATCACACGCGTTTTTGCGCCCAATACGGCGATCGCGGCGTGGAGTTCTTCGTCTATGGCCGTAGCGAGTACCGTCGCGGGCCGGAGCCCAAGCGCTTCCCGGCGCGCCAGACCTTCGAGGCGAGCCGCGCGATCGCACATCGCCATGGCCTGACCGACGACATGACGGTGTTCGCGCAGCAGAGCCCCGAGGTGATCGACGCCGGCGTGTTCCATAACGACGTGATCGCCGTGGGCAACCGCAGCACGCTGTTTTGCCACGAGCGCGCATTCGTCGACCAGAACAAGGTCTACGACGAGCTGCGCGGGAAGCTCGAGGCGCACCGCGCGCCGTTCGACGTGATCGAAGTGCCCGACGCCCAGGTGAGCGTGGCGGACGCGGTCTCGTCGTATCTGTTCAACAGCCAGCTCCTGAGCCGCGCCGACGGCAAGCAGATTCTCGTCGTGCCGCAGGAATGCCGCGAGAATCCGCGCGTGGCGAACTATCTCGACGAGCTGGCCGCGAAGAGCGGCCCCATCGACGAGGTGCTCGTGTTCGACTTGCGCGAGAGCATGAAGAACGGCGGCGGCCCCGCGTGCCTGCGCTTGCGCGTGGTGCTGAGCGAGGCCGAGCGCGCGGCGGTGGCGCCGGGCGTGTGGATGAACGATGCGCTGTTCGGGCGCCTCGACGCGTGGATCGCGAAGCACTATCGCGACCGCCTTGCGCCGCAGGACCTCACCGATCCGGCGCTGCTGGTGGAGTCGCGCACGGCGCTCGACGAGCTCACGCAGATCCTCGGCCTGGGGTCGCTCTATGACTTCCAGCGCTGAGCCGGCCGGGTCCTTGCACGCGGCAGGGGCGGCCATGCCCGAATGCCTCGCCGATTTTCTCGCCACGACGCTGAAAGGCCAGCGGCCCACCAGCGAGGCGCAAGCGCAAGGCAGTTGTGCGTACGGCGCGGTGCGCTGGCAGTGGCTAGACGAAGGCGTGCTGCAACTCGAGCCCGAGTACACCGGTGGCGCACGGTCCGAGACGCTCAAGAGCGTGCTGCTCTCCGCAGGCGTGCACGGCGACGAGACCGCGCCCATCGAGCTGCTTTCGCAGATGGTGGCCGATCTCGCGGCGGGGCGCCTCGCGCTCGCATGCCGCTTGCTGGTCGTGCTCGGCAACGTGGCGGCGATGCGCGCCGCCACGCGCTACGAAGACGACGACCTCAACCGTCTGTTCGGCGGCCGCCACGCGCGCGTGCCGCAAAGCCGCGAGGCGCCGCGCGCCGTCGTGCTCGAAACGGCGGCGCAGCGTTTCTTCGCCGATGCGCCTGTGCTGCCCGGCGCGCGCTGGCACCTCGACATGCACACGGCGATCCGCGCCTCGGCGTTCGAGCAGTTCGCGCTGCTGCCTTATACAGGCGACGCGCCTTCGCGCGCGATGTTCGACTGGCTCGCCGACGCGCGCATCGCCGCCGTCCTGATCCATACGGAGAAGGGCGCCACGTACTCGTCGTTCACCGCCGATGCGTGCGGCGCGCTCGCGTGCACGCTCGAGCTCGGCAAGGTGCAGCCGTTCGGGCAGAACGATCTCGCGCGTTTTGCGCCGGCCGACGCGGCGGTGCGCAGGCTCGTTTCGGGCGCGCAGGCCGCTGAGGACGAACCGATGCCGCGCGTCTTCACGGTGATCGGCCAGATTACGAAGCAAAGCGATGCCTTCGCGCTGCACGTAGCCGCCGACGTGCCGAACTTCACGCCGTTCGCGCGTGGCACGGTGCTGGCTGAGGACGGCACGTATCGCTACGTCGTCGCACACGACGAAGAGCGCATCGTGTTTCCGAATCCCACCGTGAAGCCGGGCTTGCGTGCGGGTTTGCTCGTGGTCGATACGACCGCCGAGACGCTCGCCTCGCTGAGCTGAATTGCCTGAACCGCGCGCGGCCCGCGAAGCTCGCACCGAGCCGCGCGTGCCGCGCGAAAACCCCCGCCAGGATGCGTTTTCCGGCCGCTTGTGCCGGGCGCGGTACAATCGCGGCCTCGCGGTTGCTGCGGCGCGTCATAGACGATGCGCCCGTTTGAACCGCCACTTTGGCGCAGCGATCCTGCACCGAAGCGCGCCATAGGACCTCTGAAGCGCGCTGTAATTCGACTGAACTGAGACACTGATGAACATGAACTGGAACAAGCTGGCCACTTTCACGCTCTGCGCGGCCTTCACGCTGGCCACGGGCGCGGCCCACGCCGCCGATATCAAGGAAATCCGCTTCGGCGTCGAGGCGTCGTACGCGCCGTTCGAATCGAAGTCGCCGACGGGCGAGCTGCAGGGCTTCGACATCGACGTCGGCAACGCGGTCTGCGCGAAGCTCAAGGCGAAGTGCGTGTGGGTGGAGAACTCGTTCGACGGCCTGATTCCGGCGCTGCAAGCGCGCAAGTTCAACGCCATCAACTCGGACATGACGATCACGGATCAGCGCCGCCAGGCCATCGATTTCACCGATCCGATCTACGCGATTCCCAACCAGATGATCGCGAAGAAGGGCAGCCCGCTGCTGCCCACGCCCGAGTCGCTCAAGGGCAAGCACGTGGGCGTGCTCCAGGGCACGATTCAGGAGACCTACGCGAAGGCCAAGTGGGCGCCCGTGGGCGTCGACGTCGTGCCGTATCAGACCCAGGACCAGATCTACGCCGACCTCGCCTCGGGCCGTCTCGACGCTGCCTTCCAGGACGCCGAGGCTGCATCGAAGGGCTTCCTGAACAAGCCGCAGGGCGCGGGCTTCGCGTTCGCGGGTCCGCAGGTCGTCGACGCGAAGCTGCTCGGCGAGGGCGTGGGCTACGGCGTGCGCAAGAACGACGCGGCGCTCAAGGCCGCGCTCAACGGCGCGCTCAAGGAACTCAAGGCCGACGGCACGATCGACAAGATCGCCGCGAAGTACTTCGACGTGAAGGTCGTGCTCAAGTAAGCGCGCAAACGCGCACATGCGTGAGCGGCGGGCGGAGTCCCGCCGCGAATGCCGGCGAGGGCGTTGCCCCGCCGGCATTTTTTATGTGCGCCGCGCGCAGGCTTCATATGCTCGACGCATCGGCCAGGATAAAATCGATCGGCAAAGAAAGCGCCTTGGCGGCCGCACTGGCCGTGTGAACGGCGAGCAACAAGAAGCAAGAACAAGCAAGAAAGCAATAACAAGCAAGAACGAGCCACACGAGAGACCATACGATCCGCGCCCGCGCAAAGCGAGGCGCTTTGCGGGGGACCCATGAGCTTCAATGCCGCAGACCGGCCGCGTGTGTCCGGCGTCGAAGGCAGCCATCGGATAGCCGAATCTTCGACCGAACCGCCGGCCAATCCCTATCAGGTTTATTTTGCGCGTGTGCCGCTGCTCGATCGCGACGGCATGCTCTGCGCGTTCGAGACGCTGCCGCGCGTCGTGTTGCGCGAAGGCTTCGAGCAACATGTTGAGACCGATGTCGGCGAAGCATCGTCGAGTGACGCCGCGGCGCAGAGCGGGGCGCTGAACCAGGCGCTGATCGAAGCGTTCGCCGCGCCCACGCTGCGCGCGGCGTTGACTGGCCATCCAGCGTGGCTCGACCTGACGCGCGAGCTCTTGTTCGACGACCTGCTACTGCGGGTGCCCGCCGATCGCGTGATCCTCGAGCTGCCGCCCGGCATCGGCGCCGATCCCGACGTGATCGCGCGGCTCGTCAAGCTGCACGGCAAGCGCTATCGCTTCGCGCTCGACCACGTCACGAAAGCCGATGAGTCGTTCGCGAAGCTGCTGCCCTATGTGGACGCCGTCAAGCTCGATCCGCGCGGCATCGCGCCTGCGCTGCTGCCGAAGTTCGCAAGCGTGCTCAAGGCGGCGGGCAAGATTCTCGTGGCGCTGAACATCGAGACGCCCGCCGAACACGAGCGCGCTCACGCGCTGGGCTTCGACCGCTTCCAGGGCTACTACTTCGCGAAGCCGCAGGGCGGGGCGCGCCGTGCGAGCGCGCCGCGCCAGGCGTTGCTGAGCTTGCTGCAGCTACTGGCCTCGGAGCCCAGCGTGATGCAGCTCGAAGCGGAGTTGAAGCTCAATCCCGTGCTCGTGATGCATCTGATGCGGCTCGCGAATTCGAGCAGCTTCGGTCTCGGGCGCAAGGTGAGCACGCTGCGCGAGGCGATCAACGCGACGGGCACGAATCGCATCACGCGCTGGACGCAGCTCCTGCTGTACGCGGACGGCCGCAAGATCTCGCTCGAAGACGATCCGCTGCTGCAGCTCGCGGCCACGCGCGCGCGGTTCATGGAGCTTGCCGCGGCGGTGCTGCCCGAAGCCGGGCCTGCGGAGGAAGATGCGGCGTTTCTGGTCGGCGTGTTCTCGTTCGTCGACGCCGTGTTCGGCGGCCAACTCGACCAGACGCTCGAAATGCTCAGGCTAGCCAAGCCGATCCGTGCGGCCATCGCGCGCCGCGAAGGCGTGCTGGGCCGCCTGCTTGGCGTGAGCGAGGCGCTGGAGCACGCCGACTGGGCGGCCGTGGAGGCGGCGTGCGCCACGCTCGCGCCGCTCGATGCGGGGGCGCTGGCGGCGCTTGCGCTCGCGGCCGCGGAGTGGGCCGGCACGGCCGACCGCAACGCCGAAGCCGAGGGGTTGGAGCGCATCGAGGACTGAGGTTCTGGCGGAATGGGCCTGAGCAGGCGAGCGAGGCCACACACTGGCGGCGCTGGGGGTACAGGCGTGACCCGAGTGACCCTGGCGACCGATGGGACTTGCAGTGACTGAAGACGCTTACGCCTTCACGGGACTCGCGACGAAGAACCGCGCCAGCTCGTGCGCGAGCTCGTTCAGCGCGCTCATTTCCTTCTGCAGGATGCGGCGCGGCTCCTGGCTCAGCAACCAGTCGCCGTAGAGCAGCGCCACGGGCGGCTCGCCAGGGTGGGCCACCGGCAGCAGCACGAATGCGCGCGCGTCGTCGAGGCGTGCGCGGTACCAGGCCGGCAGACGCGCGAGCATTTTCGGGTCGCGCGCGTTTTCGATGAAGATGCCCACCGAGTTTGCAATCGCGAGATGGAACACGTCGGGCTGGAACGCCGCGCTGAACGCGAGCTTCTCCAGATTGTCTTCCACCTGGGGGCCGAACCCGCGCTGCGCCTCGAACATGTTCGCGCCGCGCCGCACGAACACGAGCGTGCGCGCGAAGCCGAGGCCGGCCAGCACGGTCTCGGTAGCGAGCGTGAGCGCCGTGGAGAGCGGGCTCCCGGCGGGTAGCGCCCGCAGGTCTTCCACGCCCGCGGCAATGCGCGCCTCGGGGTCGAGCGCTTCGCGCGCGATGGCGTCGGCGTTCGCGCGCAGCTCGACGATCTCGCGCATCACACCGTCGTCGGCTTCTTCGTTGGCGAGCGCGAGGCTCATCTGCACGAGCGCTTCCGGATCGGTGGAGAGCGCGCGCCCGTAATAATGCGCGAGATCCGAAATGTGCTCTTCGCGCGCTTCGTCGGTCAGGCTCGTGGTGGTGAGCACGCGCGCCACCTCGGTCGAATAGTTCGTGATCGCGCGCAGCCATTGCACCTGGCGCGACTCGCTGCCCGCCGGATCGTATTCACCCATGCCTTCGCGGATCGTTTCGGGCAGGCGCCAGCGCGAGGCCGCGTCCTGGCCGATTTCGGTGAAGGTTACGCCGAGCACGTCGATGCAGGCATCGTCTTCGTTCGTGCCTTGCTCGCATTCTCGGCGGATCTGCTCCCACTCGGGCTCGAGGTAGAACACCACGAGCAGCTTGCCCACCTGGCGCATCAGCGTGCAGACCACGGCCTCTTCGCCCGCGCGCAGGTCGCCGCGCTCGGTCAGCTTGCGCGCGACGCAGCCCGAGAGCATCGTGCGGTTCAGTTCGAGCTTGGCGTCGATGCGACGCGGCGCGCTGTGATGAAAGTGGTCGACGATCTTCAGGCCCACCACGAGATGGCCGACCGCGTCCATGCCGAGCACCATCAGCGCGCGCGTGACGGTCGTGATGTTGCCGCCGAAGGCCATGTACATGGCGGAGTTGGCGAGCCGCAGCACCTTCTGCGTGAGCGCGAAGTCCGAGAGCACGACCTTCACGAGCGCGGTGAAGTCGTAGTCGTCGTTGGTCATGGCGGCGACGGTCGTGCGCAGCGATTGCGACAGCATGGGGAAGTCGCCGCGCTCGTTCATACGAGCCCAGAGCCGGTCGAGCAGGACTGCCTTTACCATCTGAACCATGTCAATTTCGCTAATGCCCTGCGTGTATCGGTGCCGTGTTCAATGCACGCCGTGGACGTGCAAGGTGCGCGACTCGAAACGCTGCGAGAGCTCCTCCGAAGGCAGAGCCTTGCAGACGAGCCATCCCTGAATGTGATCGCAGCCCATCTTCGTGAGCAGCTCGCGCTGCGCCTCGGTCTCGACGCCTTCGGCGACGAGCTCGAGCTCGAGCGTGCGCGCGAGGCCCACCACGGCGTTGACGATCGCCTGATCGTTGCGCGAGGTGAGCAGGTTCACGACGAAGCTGCGGTCGATCTTCAGTTTCGAAAGCGGAAAGCGCTGCAGATACGCGAGGCTCGAATACCCGGTGCCGAAGTCGTCCACGGCAAAGCGGATGCCGAGCCCCGTGAGCTCCTCGAGCAGCGTGACCGCGTGCTGCGGGTCGTGCATCAGCACGCTTTCGGTGATCTCGAAGACGAGCCGGCGCGGATCGATCCCGGTGAGCCGGATCGCTTCTTCGACGCTTTCCTTGAAACGCGGATTGCGGAACTGCTGCGGCGAGACGTTGACGGCGACGTACTGCAGGGCAATGCCTTGCTCGTCCCATTGGGTCAGCTGCATGCAGGCCGCCCGCAAAACCCAGTTGCCGAGATAATTAATCAGGCCGACGGATTCCGCAAGCGGGATAAATGTTGATGGCGGCACGAGCCCATGCAAGGGATGTTGCCAGCGGATCAACGCTTCGACCCCGACCACGCCGCGCGTCGCGCTGCTCGTGATGGGCTGGAAGTGCAGCGAGAATTCGCCGTTGCGCACGCCGTCGTGCAGGTCCGATTCGAGCTTCAGGCGCTGGGCGTCGGTCGGATCGTCATCGGGCACGTGCAGCATCAAAGTGTTGCCGCCCGCGGCCTTGGCCTGTTGCAGCGCCTGGTCGGCGCGGCGGATGAGCGGCGTGCTTTCGGGCTGCGCATCGCTTTCGCCGCAGTCCGGGCGCTGCTCGGGATGGAACGCGATGCCGATGCTCGCCGCGAGGTGCACGGGCTGGTCGCGGAACGAATAGGGCTGCAGGATCGACGTGAGCAGGCGCCGCGCGAGCGCTTCGGCGGCGCCACGCACGTCGATGGGCGCGCCGCCGCGTGGCGGCACGCCTTGCGACGATCCATGCGACGTGGATGGCGGCGTGATCAGAATGGCGAACTCGTCGCTGCCGGTGCGCGCGATCAACTCGCCCGGACGGGTGAGGTGCGTGAGGCGGCGCGCGGTTTCGCGCAGCAACTCGTCGCCGGCATCGTAGCCGAGCGCGCGGTTCACGCGCTGATAGTCGTCGAGATCGAGCAGCAGCAGGGCGATGGGCGTGCCGTGCCGGTCGGCTTCGGCCTGCGCGCGTTCGAGCGCCGGCTCGAGCGCCGCCTGGTTTGGCAGGCCCGTGAGCGGATCGTGATGGAGCGCATGCGTGAGGCGCCCCTGCACGCGCTGCCAGTCCGAGACGTCGAAGCCGGCCACGGCGAAGCCGTCCACGCCGGACCAGGTGCTCGACTGCACGCGCAGCTCGACGGCGAGCGGGTAGGTGAGCGCCTTCACGAGATCGATCGTGTCCTTTTCGACTACGCCGCTCTCCTGCGCGCGCGCGAAGAGCGCGTCGAGGCGCGCGAGATCGTCGGGCGCCACGAGGTCGTGCAGTGTCGCGCCAAGCAGGAACTCGCGGTGATAGCCGGCAAAGCGCAGGCTCGCATCGGAGACGTAGAGAAAGCGCAGGTTGCGATCGACATGCACGAGGAAATCCACGGCGGCCGCCGTCTGCTCGAAGGCGCGCGAGCGCGCGTCGGCCCCGGTGGCTTCGCTGCTGGATGGGCGGCCCATGCCCCCGGTGGCCGCGCGCGCGGGCACGGTCTGTGCCTCCGGCAAAGGCGACGAGGGCGGCGCACCGTCCGCACAGGCGAGCGGGACGCCGGGATGGGCGTCGCGCCGCTCGCCTGTGCGCCCGGCGCGTGGCCGCAGGCGGTCCAGGACCGTGCGGAGCCAGCCCGGGAGGGGCGCGGTAATCCTGTTCGCTTCCATGTGTGTCGCTGGCAACCTGTGTACTAGTCGGCGTGTCGAGTCGGGCGCGCGGCTTGCATGCAAAGCGTGGCAGGGCCGCGCGCCGGGTTGCGGCAGCGGCGAAACGCGCTGCTGCTTGACGCGCCCATCAGACCGAGATATCGACCTCATACGCGAAATCTTTAGCGGCGCGGCAAAAAAACGGGCCAGGCGCCCGGGCAGCCGAACAAGGCGATGCCGGCGCGCGCAGATTCGGTTAAAGTGGCGCCGGCCGCGCGTGGGCTCTGCATCCGAACTGCATTGCCCCGACGAGATCCCAGAACGCGTCATCCAGACCGAACCCATCCGCTCGAATCTTCTGCCATGTCCGATTCATCGTCACCGTCCGCGCCGCCTGTGCGCGCGGCAACGCGAGACGCCAGCGGTGCCGGTGCACACCCGCAAGCGCAATCCGATCAGCCTGTCGCGCACAGTGCGCACGTTGGCTCCCAGCCGTTTGTCTACCTGGGGCGGCAGCCTATCCTCGACCGCAGCGGCGCGCTCAACGCGTACGAACTGCTGTTTCGGGGCAGCGCGCATAACCGCGCCGATGTGACCGACGACGCGCTCGCCACCGCCCACGTGATCACGCGCACCATGGGTCAGCTCGGCGTGCCTGCCGTGCTGGGGCGTCACCACGGCTACGTGAACATGAGCCGCGAGCTGCTCTTCGACGACATCGTGCATCTGTTGCCGCCGGGCCGTTTCGTGCTCGAGGTGCTCGAGCACGTGCACCTCGACATGGCGGTGCTCGAGCGCCTGGCGCAGCTGCGCCGCGACGGCTACCGCATCGCCTTCGACGACGTGAGCGCGCTCACCGACAACCTGCTTCGCGCGCTGCCCTATGCCGACATCGTCAAGGTCGATCTGCTGCAGGCCGAGCGCGCCGCGCTGCCCGCGCTTGTCGAGGCCATCGCAGCCGAGGGCAAGACGCTGATCGCCGAAAAGGTCGAGACGAGCGAGGACTTCGACTACGCCCGCGGCCTGGGCTTCGATCTGTTCCAGGGCTACTTCTTCGCGCGCCCGCAAATGTTGCACGCGCCACAAGTGCGCGCCTCGCGGCTTGCACTCGTGCGCCTGCTCGCGCTGGTGGCGAGCGACGTCGGCGTGGCCGAGCTCGAGCGCGAGCTGCGCAGCCATCCGGGCGTGATCGTGCAGCTGCTGCGGCTCGTCAATTCGAGCGCCTATGCGCCGGGGCGGCCGATCTCGTCGCTGCGCGAGGCCGTGCTCGCGGCCGGCACGCGCCAGATCGCGCGCTGGGCGCAGCTGTTGCTCTACGCGAGCGGCCGCGATCTGCCGTGGGCCAGCGACCCGCTCGTGCAGCTCGCGGGCACGCGCTCGCATTTCATGGAGCTGGCCGCGCGCAGCCTGGCGCCCAACGACGCCGTGTTCGCCGACGCCGCCTTCATGACGGGCATTTTCTCGCTAGTGCATGTGCTGGTGGGCTCGACGCCCGCGCACACGCTGGAGAAGCTCGGCCTCGCGCGCGAGATCAGCGAGGCCGTGGACGGCCAGCGTGGCGAGCTCGGCATGCTGCTGCGCGTGGCACAGGCCTGCGAGCGCGGCGACGACCGGCTTGCCGAGGCGCTCGTGAGCGAGGCGGGCGGGCGTTTCGCGGTGCTCACGCCGGCACTCCTCGGCGAGCTCAATCTGTGGGCGAGCGCCTGGTTTTCGGCGTATGCCGATGGCTGAAAGGCACGTGTCAGTCGTACGTCTTCGTGCTGCCCCGCGGTGCTCGTTCTGCGTGCGCAGGCGGAGTGTGGTCCAATAGGGCCGTTGCCGGACGCGGCGGGACCGCGCCGCAGACCGTCGTGCCATGCCTCGCCGCTCGCGCATCGAGCCGCCGCGCTGGCCCGGTTGCCGGTGACGCATTCGAGGTCATACGAGGACATCCGACATGAAACCGAGGTATTACGCGGCGGGGGCCGCGGCGCTCGTGTGCGCCGGACTTGCGTTCTTCGCCCTGAGCGCGCAGGCGACGCTCAAGCCGGGCGACCCCGCGCCCGATTTCACGACGCAGGCGTCGCTGGGCGGCAAAACCTATACCTACTCGCTCGCCGCAGAGCTCAAGAAGGGGCCGGTGGTGCTGTACTTCTACCCGGCGGCGTTCACCAAGGGCTGCACGATCGAGGCGCATGATTTTGCCGAGGCCGTCGACCAGTACAAGCAGTACGGCGCGACCGTGATCGGCGTATCGCACGACAACATCGACACCCTCACGAAGTTCTCGGTGAGCGAGTGCCGCAGCAAGTTCCCCGTTGCCGCCGACGAGGATTCGAAGATCATCAAGGCCTACGACGCGTCGATGCCGATGCACGACGCCATGGCTAATCGCGTTTCGTATGTGATCGCGCCGGACGGCAAGATCATCTACGAATACACGAGCCTCTCGCCCGACAAGCACGTGGAGAACACGCTGCGCGCCGTGAAGGAGTGGGCCGCGCAGCATCCGCAACAGTAAAACGCGACGCCTGCGGCGCGTAGCACGTCGCGTGCCGCGCGCCGCGGGACGTGAGTGGCGCTTGCGATGCGGCAAACGTGGGCCGCTTCGGCGGGGCCGCGCCTGTTGCGTGCTGGTATCGTGCAGCTTTTCCCGTTCCCGGTGGTCACCCGCGGCCTATGAGCCACTGCGGGGCCCGTCTTCGTATGCCTATCCTCGTTCTCTTCATCGTATTCGCCGCGCTCGTCTACGGCGCGGTCTGGTCGTTTCAGGCGTTGGCCGCGCGCTTTGGCACGGACGTGGCCATCGGCGTGGCCGCCGTGGTCGTGGCTGCGCTTGCCACGCTGCTTGCGAACTGGCTGCAGCGCCGCCGCGAAGTGGCGCCGAACTTGCGCGGCGAGGGCGACTGGACCCATCGCGTGGCGGGCGCGTGGGGCGAGGCGCGGCTCGCGGCCGGCAAGCGGCTGTGTGAAGTCAAACTGGGCGAGACGCGCGGCGCGTATATCTTCGCGGACCTGAAAGGCGCGCAACCCGGCGAGGACGCGAGCGGCTGGCACGTCGCCCTCAGCGTGGCCGATGCGGGCAAGCCGCTTTGGCAGTTGCCCATGCCCAACGAGCGCGAGGCGAAGCGCTGGGCGCGTATTTTTACGCTGGCGATCGGGCAGAAACTTTGAGGTCCAATTGTCGGGGCGGGCGGAGCCGTTCGCGCGCGAATGGCGCATTGGGCTTTCATGCTCGTCGCGCAGTCAGTTGCGCTCAAACAAGCTTTTCTCAATGAGATGAGCGGATGCGTCCTGGACCGCCTGGTGAGCGTTCGGCGCGAGGAATCGCGCTGGCATACTCGGCGATTTAGCTGAGTCTTCCCGGCGCTGCTCCAGAGCGATCGGCCCATCGTGGCACTCCGCGACCGGATCCCGAGCGAGCCGGGCACCACGGAGCATTTCGAGATGGAGCAGCACGCCACCCCGGTACGCCTCTTCGAGCGCGTACGCATCGTTACGATACAACCCGCGGGCTATGCCCATACCGCCGCGTTCCGCGAATACGCGTCCGGCCTGCGGGAGGCCTTTGCGGCGCTGGGCTCGCAGGTCGACGCCGTGGACAATCAATTGCTCGTGGGCGAGGGCGTGAACTTCGTGTTCGGCGGACATCTGCTCAACCCTGGCACCGCGCTGCCCGGCAATTGCATCATCGTGAATCTGGAGCAGATGAGGGCGGGCTGGCCCGCGCAATTTCCTCACTACATCGAGTTGTTGCGTCGTCACGTCGTGCTGGATTACTCGCCGTCCAATATAGAGCGTATCCGCGAGCTGACCGGCAATCCCCACGTCTATCGGCTCAAACCGGGCTATGTCCCGAATCTCACCTGCATCGAGTCCGCCGCACAGCAGGATGTAGACGTGCTCTTTTATGGCTGGATCAACGAACGACGCAGCAAGATTCTGGATGCACTGCGTGAAGCCGGCCTCGTGGTTCAGCACCTGGTGGGTGTCTACGGCGCCGAGCGCGACCAGTGGATTGCGCGCAGCAAGATCCTGCTCAATGTCCACTTTTACGAGGACAAGATTCACGAGGTTATCCGTACCTCGTTTTTGCTCGCCAACCGCAAGGCCGTGGTGAGCGAGTGCGAGCCCGAAACCGAAATCGACGACGACCTGCGCGATGCGCTCGTGGCGGTGCCGTATGCCGAGATCGTGCAAACCTGTATCGCGCTCGCCAGGGACGATGCGGGGCGTCGCGAGGTGGAGCAGCGCGGCTTCGAAATTTTCGCCCGCCGCGATCAGGCCGCGATCCTTGCGGCGGTGCTCGCGCAGCTTTCGCGGCCGTTGCCTCGTCGCATCAATCTGGGCAGCGGCAAGGCCTACGACCCGGAGCGCCTGAATATCGACATCGACCCGAAATGGCAGCCCGATATCCTCGGTGATCTCGCTCACGCCGCAGGCTTGAAGCGGATCTTCTTCAGCCCCAAATACGGCCTGACGCGGCTCGAAGCGGGCCAGTTCGACGAGATCGCGACGATGGACGTGCTCGAGCACGTGCCGGATCTGGTGACGTTCATGACGCGTTGCCTCGAACTGCTGCGCGTGGGTGGGGCGATGCGCATCGGCGTGCCTTATGACCTCTCGTACGGCGCGTGGCAAGACCCGACGCACGTGCGTGCATTCAACGAACGCAGCTGGCTCTATTACACGGAGTGGCACTGGTACACGGGCTGGACTCACGCGCGCTTCGACCTCGCGCAGCTGAAGATGACGCTGAGCCCGGTCGGCCAGGCGCTCAAGGCGCACGGCATGCCCGACGAAGAGATTTTCCGCACGCCACGCGCCGTCGACGACATGCAGGTGGTGCTCGTCAAACGGATGCTGACGGAGCCGGAGGCAGAGCGTGCGCTGGCTTGGCTGCGCGGCGCCTTGCGCACAGCGCAGTCCGCGGGCGACGGGCGTGAGCGCGAGCGCGCCGGCGAGGGAGCGCCGCTGCTTCAATGATGCCTCGTGCGGGATAATCGCGCGGCACCGACCGAACGGAGATGAAACTGAAACGCGCAAACTATTACCTTGTCGTTCTGGCCGCCGCGGCCTGTGCCGCGCTGCTCAGCGCCTGCGACCAGCAGAAAGTCGCCGACGCCGTGAATGCGGTCAAGCCGGATTCGATGGCGTTCGGCGGGCTGAAAATCGGTGTCTCGACGGTCGAGGACGTGCGGCGTCAGGCAGGCAAGCCGGAGATGGTGTGGGAGGACGACGACGGCGCGCAGCGCCTCGAATACCCGCGCGGGCCGAACGGCTTGACGACGTGGATGCTCGACTTCGACGCGGACGGCAAGCTGGTTGCGATGACCCAGGCGCTGACGGCGCAGAATATTGCGCAAGTGGTGCCGGGCATGCCGCAGGACGAGGTCCGCCGTCTGCTCGGCAAGCCGGCGACGATCGCGAAGTATGCGCTGAGCCACGAGGAAGTATGGAGCTGGCACTGGGCCGAAGGCGGCGTGGCCGGCGACGGCATGTTCAACGCCCATTTATACCCGCGCGGGCCGAACGGCTTGACGACGTGGATGCTCGACTTCGACGCGGACGGCAAGCTGGTTGCGATGACCCAGGCGCTGACGGCGCAGAATATTGCGCAAGTGGTGCCGGGCATGCCGCAGGACGAGGTCCGCCGTCTGCTCGGCAAGCCGGCGACGATCGCGAAGTATGCGCTGAGCCACGAGGAAGTATGGAGCTGGCACTGGGCCGAAGGCGGCGTGGCCGGCGACGGCATGTTCAACGCCCATTTCTCGCCGGATGGGCTCGTGGTGCGCACTTCGCGCTCGGATGCACCCGGGCACGAGCAGCATTGACGAGGCGTCCGTTGCAGTCCGCGCGCGGGCAAGGAGGGTGGAGATGAAACGTATCGCGCTATTGTGGAATGTCGTGAAGGGCGATCTGCGCGTGCTGTGGTTCGCGCTGCGTCAGCCCGGACGGCCGGGATGGTTGATGCCCGCGACGGCGCTCGTCGCGCTCTATGCACTCGCGCCGTTCAATATCGCGCTGCCGTTGGTGGGCGTGGTTGACGACGGCATTCTCGTGCCGCTCGTGTTGCATCTGCTGGTGCGCTGTTTGCCGATGGATTTGAGGCGGGCAGGGCGGGTTTGATCGCGCGAGGCGCGGCGGCCGGTGTAGGCTTTGCGGAGGTCGTCATGCAACTCTACGAGATTGGCCAGGCAGTGGCTAAACGGCGCGCGGAACTCGATCTCACGCAGGCACAACTGGCGAGGCTCGCCGGTCTGTCGCGGCTTACCGTCAAACGGCTCGAGTCGGGCCAAGTCAAGGACCTGGGCATCAACAAGCTGATTCCGCTACTCAGCGTGCTCGGTCTCGAACTCGCTGCCACGCCGAGGCCGGAGCAACGGGGCCTCTATAAGGCTGCGGTAAGTGCGAACGTCAGCTATAGAGGTCATCTCAATGAGCGTTTGCTGGCCAATGCATTCGCAACCGGTCGGATTCCCGAAGGATACGAATCGCAAATCTCAATCATCCTTGACGAGGTGCCGGTACCCGTCGTGGTGAAGGCGGTAGAGGAGGCTTCGCGGAACTCGGGCACGCCATTGAGGCAGATCTGGACGAACCTCGCGACGTGGTCGAAGGAACTTCATCTATATCGGGATGTATGGGTATGACCATACCTTCATCTCTGCTGGGTGCTCCATGGCAAAGTCTCTGTCAGCATGCGCTGGGGCTCGTCGATGAGATCCGCTCCACAGCCGTCCAGGCGCAACATGCGAAATGATCTGCAGCGCGCAGCGTATTGGATCGCATTCATCGTCGAACACTGCCAGTTTCCGAATCGCGATGCGCTCGCGGCGCAATTCGAGAATGCTGAAATCGGTGAGCTTTGCGACTGCGGGTGCAACAGTTTCGCGCTATCAATGCCTGCGCGTGGCAGCGTGCCTGAAATATCGACGCGCGGACACGGCTACGGCCTTGTCTTTGAAGCCGACTTTCGGGACCTTGGCGAACCCAACGGGTCACGATCGCTTGAAATTCTATTGTTCACTAATGACTCGGGGCATTTGAGCTACGTAGAGATCGACTACTGTGGAAACGGACTACCCATCCCGGAGCGTATGAACCTCGAGTCGGCGCCCTATCATGTTTTCCATGGCGAAACGCTGATCCGCGCTTAGATCACAGGCGTGTCCCGTCAATGCGCGTTCGTTCCGGCATGCCGATACATTTACGATGACCGATCGAGAGGACATCGTAAAAAAAAGCGGCTGAGGAACTGTTTCAGCCGCCACGCTAGCGTTGCACCCGATCGTTACTCCAGCACCCGCGGCGGCGGCGCCGCGCGGCCGCGCTTCTCATCCCACCACACGCGCAGCCGGTCCATATACAGATACACCACCGGCGTCGTATAGAGCGTGAGCGCCTGGCTCACGATCAGCCCGCCCACGATCGAGATGCCGAGCGGCGCGCGCAGCTCCGCGCCTTCGCCGCGCCCGAACGCGAGCGGCAGCGCGCCCAGCAGCGCCGCACAGGTCGTCATCATGATCGGCCGAAAGCGCAGCAAGCACGCCTGGTAGATCGCATCGCGCGAGTTCAACCCCTGGCGTGACGCGTCGATCGCGAAGTCCACCATCATGATCGCGTTCTTCTTCACGATGCCGATCAGCAGGATCACGCCGATCAGCGCGATGATGCTGAACTCGGTCTTGAAGAGCAGCAGCGCGAGCAGTGCGCCCACGCCTGCCGAAGGCAGCGTCGAGAGGATCGTGAGCGGATGGATGTAGCTCTCATAGAGGATGCCCAGCACGATATACACGGCCGCGAGCGCCGCGAGAATCAGCAGCGGCTGGTTGTCGAGCGATTGCTGGAACGCCTGCGCGGTGCCCTGGAAGCTGCCGTGGATGGTCTGCGGCATGCCGCTCTCGGCCATCGTGTCGTAAATGACCTGGGTGGCGTCCGAGAGCGACTTGCCCGGCGGCAGGTTGAACGAGATCGTCGAGGCCACGAACTGGCTCTGGTGGTTCACCGAGAGCGGCGTCGTGCCCGGCCCGAACGAGGCGATCGCCGAGAGCGGGATCATCGTTTCCTTCGCCGTCGAGACAGCCGCGCCCGAGGACGCGCTCGACTTGCCGCTCGCCGCGATCGAATTGATCGCGAGATTGCGCGCGGAGTCGGCGGCGATGGCCGCGGCGCTCGAGGCCGACGTTGCTCCCGTGCCGCCGGTCGAGGCGCTCGACGTGGAAGGCCCGGTGACCGTGCCCGCGGTCGCGTTGGTGCTCTGCGCGCCGCTGGCCGTGCCGCCCGACGTGCTCACCCAGATCTGGTTGAGCATCTCCGGGCTTTGCCAGTATTGCGGCGCGACTTCCATCACCACGTGGTACTGGTTCAGCGGGTTGTAGATGGTCGAGACCTGGCGCTGGCCGAACGCGTCGTAGAGCGTGTTGTCGATCTGCGAAGGCGTGATGTTCAGGCGCGCCGCGCTCGCGCGGTCGATCGTGATCATCGACTCGAGGCCGCCTTGCTGCTGGTCCGAGTTCACGTCGGCGAGCTCGGGGCGCGCCTGCAGCGCCTCGGTGAGCTTCGGCCCCCACTTGTAGAGATCGGCGGTGTTGTCGGCGAGCAGCGTGAACTGATACTGCGCGTTCGACTGCCGCCCGCCCACGCGGATGTCCTGCACGGCCTGCAGGAAGGTGCGCGCGCCCGCCACGTGCGAGAGCGGCCCGCGCAGCTGCGCGATCACCTCGTCGGCGGAAAGCTTGCGCTCGCTCTTGGGCTTGAGCGAGACGAACATGAAGCCCGAGTTGGTCGCGCGTCCGCCCGTGAAGCCCACCACCTGATCGACGGCCGGATTCTCGCCGACGATTTTCATCATCTCGGCAAACTTCACCTTCATCGCCTGGAAAGAGGTGGACTGGTCGGCCTGGATGCCGCCCACGAGCCGCCCCGTATCCTGCTGCGGAAAGAAGCCCTTGGGGATGACCACGTAAAGCACGACGTTCAGCGCGATGGTGGCGACGAGCGTCAGGAGCACCAGCCGCGGATGCGCGAGCGCCCAACCGAGCGTGTGCTCGTAGCCGCGATGCAGGTGCGTGAAGCCGCGCTCGAGCCACTGGCCGAAGCGGCCTTCCTTTTTCTTCTCCTGCGGCTGCTCGAGCAGGCGCGAGCACATCATCGGCGTGAGCGTGAGCGAGACCACGAGCGACACGGCGATCGCTAGCGAGAGCGTAAGCGCGAACTCGCGAAACAGGCGCCCGACGATGCCGCCCATCAGCAAAATGGGCAGGAACACGGCCACCAGCGAGACGCTGATCGAGAGCACCGTGAAACCCACCTCGCGCGCGCCGAGCAGCGCGGCCTTCATGCGCGGCACGCCGTTCTCGATGTGGCGCGAGATGTTCTCGAGCACGACGATGGCGTCGTCCACCACGAAGCCCGTCGCGATGGTGAGCGCCATCAGCGAGAGGTTGTCGAGCGAGAAGCCCATCAGGTACATGGCCGCGAAGGTGCCGATGATCGAGATCGGCACGGCCACGCTCGGGATCAGCGTCGCGCGCCAGTTGCGCAGGAACAGGAACACCACCATCACGACAAGCGCCACGGCGATCATGAGCGTGTGCTCGGTGTCCTTGAGCGAGGCGCGGATCGTGACCGAGCGGTCCGAGGCGGGAATCACGTCGACGCTGGCGGGCAGCGAGGCCTTCAACTGCGGCAGCATCGCGATCACGCGGTCCACCGTCTCGATGATGTTCGCGCCGGGCTGGCGGTAGATGATCACGAGCACCGAGTGCTTGCCGTTGGTGAGGCCCAGGTTGCGCAGGTCTTCGACCGAATCGACGACTTCGCTCACGTCGGAGAGCTTCACGCCCGCGCCGTTGCGATAGGCGATGACGAGGTCCTTGTACTGGCTCGCCTTGCTCGCCTGATCGTTGGTGTAGAGCTGGAAGCGCTGCGGGCCGAACTCGATGTCGCCCTTGGGGCTGTTCGCGTTCGCCGAGGCGAGCGCCGCGCGCACGTCTTCGAGGCCGATGCCGTAGTGAAAGAGCGCGTGCGGCTCCAGCTCCACGCGCACGGCCGGGTTGGCGGAGCCGTTCACGTCGACTTCGCCCACGCCGTCCACCTGCGAGAGCGACTGCTGCAGCACCGTGGCCGCCGAGTCGTAGAGCTGGCCCGCGCTGAGCGTGGGCGAGGTGAGCGCGAGAATCAGGATCGGCGCGTCGGCGGGATTGACCTTGTGGTAGGTCGGGTTCTGCCTGAGGCTCGTCGGCAGGTCGGCGCGCGCGGCGTTGATGGCGGCTTGCACGTCGCGCGCGGCGCCGTCGATGTCGCGGTTCAGGCCGAACTGCAGCGTGATGCGCGTGCTGCCCACCGAGCTTTGCGAGGTCATCTCGGTCACGTCGGCGATCGAGCCCAGGTGCCGCTCCAGCGGGCTCGCCACGCTGGTGGCCACGGTTTCGGGGCTCGCGCCGGGCAGCGTCGCCTGCACGGAGATGGTGGGGAAGTCCACTTGCGGCAGCGGCGCGACGGGCAGCTTCGCGAACGCGAAGAGGCCCGCGAGCGCGATGCCGATCGCGAGCAGCGTGGTGGCGACGGGGCGGTTGATGAACGGGCGCGAGAGATTCATCGCGTCAGTGCTCCGTCGACGAAGGCGCAGATGATGAGGGCGCGCCGGGGTGCGAGCCGCCGCCGAAGCGCTGGCGCATGCGCCCGGCGATGCGGTCGAACGCGAGGTAGATCACGGGCGTGGTGAAGAGCGTGAGCGCCTGGCTCACGATCAGGCCACCGGCGATCGCGATGCCAAGCGGGCGCCGCAGCTCCGAGCCCGCGCCGGTGCCCAGCATGAGCGGCAAGGCGCCCAGCAGCGCAGCCATCGTCGTCATCATGATCGGGCGGAAGCGCAGCAGGCACGCCTGATAGATCGCCTCGCGCGGCGCCTTGCCTTCGTTGCGCTCGGCGTCGAGCGCGAAGTCGATCATCATGATCGCGTTCTTCTTCACGATGCCGATCAAGAGCACGATACCGATGATGCCGATGATGTCGAGGTCGTGCCCGGTCATGATCAGCGCGAGCAGCGCGCCGATCCCGGCGGACGGCAGCGTCGAAAGTATCGTGATCGGATGCACGAAGCTCTCGTAGAGCACGCCCAGCACGATATACATCGTCACGATGGCCGCGAGGATCAGGAACAGCTCGTTCGAGAGCGACGCCTGGAACGCGAGCGCCGCGCCCTGGAAGCGCGTCTGGAACGAGCCCGGCAGGCCGACGTCCTTCTCGGCCTGCTGGATCGCCTTGACCGCCGCGCCCAGCGACGCGCCGGGGGCCAGGTTGAACGAGATGGTCGTGGCCGGGAACTGCGAGAGGTGCGTGACGAGTAGCGGCGCGGGTCGTTCGTGAAACTTGGCGATGGCCGAGAGCGGCACCTGGCCCGTGGTCGAGGTCGAGGAGGGCAGATAGATGCCGTTGAGCGAATCCGTGTAGTGCTGCATGACCGGATCGGCTTCGAGAATCACGCGGTACTGGTTCGACTGCGTGAAAATCGTCGAGATGATGCGCTGGCCGAACGCGTCGTAGAGCGCGTTATCCACGGTCGCCGGCGTGATGCCGTAGCGCGCGGCGCTCGCGCGGTCGATCTCGATGAACACCGACTGGCCCTGGTCCTGCAGGTCGGTTGCGACATCGGCGAGTTCGGGAACCTGCTCGAGACGGTGCACGAGCTTGGGCACCCAGGTCGTGAAGTCCTGGATATTGGGCGTCGTGAGCATGAACTGGTATTGCGTCGGGCTCACGGTCGAGTCGATCGTGAGGTCCTGCACCGGCTGCATGTAGAGCGTCGCGCCCGAGATGTGCGAGACCGACTGCTGCAAGTCGCGGATGATCTGGCTCGCCGTCTCGCTGCGGTCGTCGCGCGGCTTCAGGTTGATGAGCATGCGGCCGCTGTTCAGCGTGATATTGGTGCCGTCCACGCCGATGAACGAGGTGAGGCTATCCACGTTCTCGTTCTTGAGGATCTCGGTGGCGAGCGCCTGCTGGCGCTCGGCCATCGACGCGTACGAGACCGATTGCGGCGCCTGCGTGATCGCCTGGATCACGCCGGTGTCCTGCACGGGGAAGAAGCCCTTGGGCACGATCACGTAGAGCGCGCCTGTGAGCACGAAGGTGATGGCGAACACGATCATCGTGAGGCGCTGGCGCGCGAGCACCCATTCGAGCGCGACGCCGTAACGGCCGATGATGTAATCGAAGAAGCCATGCACGCGCGCCTCGAACCGGTGGCTCTCGGGCGGCGGCGTGTGGCGCAGCATCTTCGCGCACATCATCGGCACGAGCGTGAGCGAGACCACGGCCGAGATCACGATGGTCACGGCGAGCGTGATCGCGAACTCGTGAAAGAGCCGGCCCACCACGTCGCCCATGAAGAGCAGCGGAATCAGCACAGCGATCAGCGAAACCGTCAGCGAGATGATCGTGAAGCCGATCTGTTTCGAGCCCTTGAGCGCGGCTTCGAGCGGCGATTCGCCGTCCTCCACATAGCGCGCGATGTTCTCGATCATGACGATGGCGTCGTCCACCACGAAGCCGGTCGCGATCGTGAGCGCCATCAGCGAGAGGTTGTCGAGCGAGAAGCCGCACAGGTACATGACCGCGAGCGTGCCGATCAGCGAGAGCGGCACGGAAAGGCTCGGAATGATGGTGGCGTAGATGTTGGCGAGGAACAGGTACATCACCAGCACCACCAGCACGACCGACATCAGCAGCTCGAACTGCACGTCGCGCACCGAGGCGCGGATCGTGGTGGTGCGGTCGGTGACGATCTGCACGTCGAGCGAGGCGGGCAGCGCTTCCTGCAATTGCGGTAGCAGCGCCTTGACGCTGTCCACCACCTGGATCACGTTCGCGCCGGGCTGGCGCTGCACGTTCAGGATGATCGCAGGCGTGTTGTTGACCCACGCGCCGAGCTTGGTGTTCTCGGCGCCCTGCACGATGTTCGCCACGTCCGTGAGCATGACCGGGCGGCCATTGCGATAGGCGATCACGGCGTCCTTGTAGGCGTCGGCGTCGGTGAGCTGATCGTTCGCGTTGATCGTGTAGGCGCGCGTCGGGCCGTCGAAGTTGCCCTTCGGCGTGTTGACGTTCAGGTTCGAGATGCTTGTGCGCAGGTCGTCGAGATTCAGGCCGTAGGCCGCGAGCGCGCGCGGGTTCGCCTGGATGCGCACGGCCGGGCGCTGGCCGCCCGTGAGGCTCACGAGGCCCACGCCCGCGACCTGCGAGATCTTCTGTGCGAGACGCGTGTCGGCAAGGTCCTGGACCTGGGTGAGCGGCAGCGTCTTCGAGGTGATCGCGAGCGTCAGGATCGGCGCGTCGGCCGGGTTGACCTTCGCGTAGATCGGCGGCGCGGGCAGGTCGGAAGGCAGCAGGTTGCCGGCCGCGTTGATGGCCGCCTGCACTTCCTGCTCGGCCACGTCGAGCGGCAGATCTAGGCTGAACTGCAGCGTGATGACCGAGGCGCCCGCCGAGCTTTGCGACGACATCTGGTTGAGCGACGGCATCTGCCCGAACTGGCGCTCGAGCGGCGCCGTGACCGAGGACGTCATCACGTCCGGGCTCGCGCCCGGATAGAAGGTCTGCACCTGGATGGTCGGGTAATCGACTTCGGGCAGCGCGGAAAGCGGCAGGAAACGCAGCGCGACGAGGCCGACCAGCATGATCGCCGCCATGAGCAGCGCCGTGCCGACCGGACGCAGAATAAAGACGCGGGATGGATTCATGCGGCTTACTGGCCCTCAGCGCCGGAGGCCTTGCGGTGATGGCCGTGGTGCGCCCCCGAGGCGCCCGATGCCGCGCCGGCCCACGATGCACCCTTTGCACCGGACGCATGTTTGGGCCGCTCGGCGGGAATCGTGATCTTCGAGCCTTCGCGCAGGCGGTCCGAGCCGTCGATCACGACGCGCTCGCCCACGGCGAGGCCCGAGGCGATGCTGGTGCGCTCGGCATCGACCGGGCCGACCTTCACGAGCCGCACGGTCACGGTGTTGTCGGGCTTGATCACATAGACATACGCGCCTTGCGAGCCGTTGAGCACGGCCGAGGTGGGCACGATCACCGCGTCGTGGATCGTGTCGACGAGCAGGCGCGCATTGACGAACTGATTCGGGAACAGCGACTGGTCGTCGTTGGCGAAGCTCGCGCGCAGCTTCACGGTGCCGGTCGTGGTGTCGATCTGGTTGTCGATGGTCTGCAGGAAGCCGCTTTCCAGCAGCGTGGTGTTGCTGCGGTCGTAGGCCGAGACCGACATCTTCGTGCCCGCGCGCAACGGCTTCATGATGCTCGGCAGATTGTCTTCGGAGGTCGTGAAGATCACGCTGATCGGCTGCAGCTGCGTGAGCACGACGATGCCGTTGGTGTCGCCTGGCGTGACGTAGTTGCCGGCATCGACCTGACGCAGGCCCACGCGCCCCGACACCGGCGCCGTGATGCGCGCATAGGTGAGGTCGAGCTTGTAGGTGTCGATGTTGGCCTGATCCGACTTGACGGTGCCCTCGTACTGCTTCACGAGCGAGGCCTGCGTGTCCACCTGCTGGCTCGCGATCGAGTCCTGCGCGAGCAGCGTCTGGTAGCGCTTGAGGTCGAGGCGGGCGGTGGCGAGCAGCGCCTGATCGCGCGCGAGCTGGCCTTCGGCGTTGGCGAGCGAGATCTGATAGGGGCGCGGGTCGATCTGGGCGAGCACGTCGCCCTTCTTCACCATCTGGCCTTCCTCGAAGTTCACGCTCTGCAGCGTGCCGGAAAGTTGCGTGCGCACCGTGACGTCGGCGAGCGGCGTGACCGTGCCGAGCGCCGTGATGACGATGGGCATGTCGCCGGATCTGGCGGTCGCCGCGCTGACCGGCTGCGGCATGTTCGCCATCGCGCCGGGGCCGCCATGGCGCGCGCGGCCGCCGCTCGCGGCGGCGGGGCCGGCAGCACCGCTGGGGTCCTTGCTCCAGGGCTGCCAGCGCAGCAGCGCGATGGCAGCGACGATCAGCACGATGGCAAGCGCGATCAGCTTGCCGCGGCCCTTGCGTGGCGCCGGGCCGCCCGAAGGGGGCCGGGAGGATGCAGGGGGGGTATCTCGACGAGGGGAATCCGGGCGCTGTTCTTCTTTATCCATCGGTCAGGTCGGTAACAAAATCGGTGACGTGCTTGTCGGTTGAGCGGATTGGTCGGGTGCGCGAGCGGTCGGCGAGGGGCGATGTGCGCGGCCTCCCTCAGCCACATCCGCTCACGTATGACGCGATGCTACGCGAGACGCGCGCAAGGTTGATGTCAGGTGCCTGTTGGGCGCTGGCTGGCGGGCCGTTCGCGGCCATTGACGCGTGACGGGACGAGCGACCCGCCCGGACTAACGGCGCGGGCTACCGGCACAGGTTGCCGGCGCGTTGCCGCGCCGATGCCTTGCACGTCGCGCGCTCGCCGCGCAAAGGCGCCTGCGGCGGCCGGCGCAAGGCTAACCGATGTCAGGCCGGGAGCCAATCAGCCAAAAAGCATGATGCTACGTCGATGCCTCCGTTACAGTCCAGCCCAGTATCTTTCGAGACGTTACGGCGGTTACAGCTCGTGCCATCGGGTGCAGGAACGAGTGAAGGGATGTCGGAAAAATCGCGGAACACGGAGGCGGTAGAGGCAGGCGGAGAAATGTTTGATGGCTCGCGTATTCTGGCGAGATTTTGCTTGACTTAGTCAGCGGCTGGATAAAAAATTCAACTTGCTTTCGACCAAAACGGAGAACCCCGCCAATCTCGCGGGGTTTTTAAGTGTTCCGGAGTATGCAATTCGCATAAATCCGGCGTTGATCCAGTGGTCGAATACCGTCTCTCAGGTTCTAGCACGGCCCTCGGAATGGCTAGAACTTTTCAAAGCGTCACGTTCACACGTGGCGCTTTTTTTTCGCCAACGAAAAACGGCATGGCGTGATCTCGGCCAAGGCGAGGGCCATGCGTGGCGCTTCTATGTCGCTGTGTTCGAACTAGCGCGCGATGAGCCGCTCGACCTCGCTTACCGCAGTCGCCAAACCATCTTCCCCAGCCATGCGGCTGCCCAGCGCGGCCGCTCGCGCCTTGACGTCGCCGCGCTCCGCGTAAGCAATCGCCTGTTTCAACGCCGCGGCGCGCAGGCGCCTGCCGTCGACGGCGGGCGGCGCCACGCCCAGCGCGGCGAGACGGTGCGCCCAGAAAAACTGGTCGCCCGCGAACGGCACGGCTACGGAAGGCACACCGGCCCGGCAAGCCGAGTGGGTCGTGCCCGAGCCGCTGTGATGAACGACTGCGCTTACGCGCGCGAAGAGCCAGTCGTGCGGTGTCTCGCCGATCACGCAAAAATTTTTCGGCAGCAGCGCGGTATTCACGCCGCTCCAACCAGGATAGAAGAGCACGCGGCGTCCGTCGGCGGCCTCGGTCAGCGCCGTCACGAGGCCTGTGCGGTCGAACCCGGCCATGCTGCCGAAGCCGATGTAGAGCGGCGGTTCACCCGCAGCCAGAAAGCGGGCGAGGTGGGCGGGCGGCGTCCAGTCGCCCGATGGCGCTCGCCATTGCCCGCAGACCGTCGCATTCGCGGGCCAGTCACGCGGACGCGGCAGCAGACTCGGCGAGACGCCGTAGAGCATGGGATGGTCGGTCCATACGCCGCCGCGCGGCTCGAGGCCACAGACCCGCGCACGCGCCGCGTTGGTCGCGCGCCGGAACGCGCGCCACAGCAGGCCGTTCACCAGCCGATGGCTAACAGGGTTGAGCCAGCGTGGCACCTTGCCCGGCGGCAGGAACGGCGACGCGAACCTGCCCGTGGGCGTGAGCGGGATCAGGCCCGCTCCAAGCACCGGAACGCGCCGGTATTCGGCCACCGAGAGCCCGACGAACGCGGCCAGCCCCGAGACGATGATGGCGTCGCAGCCGGCCGAGGCGTCGGCCGTCTCCTGCATCCACGCGTGCGTGCTGGCGTTCGCGATCGACGCGAGCGCCTTCGCCGTGGCATTAAAGCGCGCTTTGCCGCTCACCACGGAGCCGAGCGTTGCGCCGGGCATGAGCGCCGCGCGGATGTCGCCGGAAAGCGCCGATGCGGGGACACCGAGCGCCACGGCCGAGCCGAGTGTGGCGCGGTCGGCGAGCAGATGCGTTTCGTGCCCGGTCTCCATGAGGACCCGGCAGAGCGCGGCGAGCGGGCGGGTATCGCCTTCGGTTCCATAGGTGACGACGGTGAGCTTCATCGGATGATCTTCGTGCGCATGGCGCCGGTCGTGTCGAAATCAGATAATGTGCACGACGTATAATAATGCACAATGTGCAAATTACTCAAAGAGCAGGATCATGGAAGCTTCGCAGGAGAACGAGGGGCGGCGCGCGCGCAAGCGTCAGCAGATGCTGGCGCATCTGAGCACGGCGGCGGCGGCGCTATTCGAGGCCGCCGGCTACGACGCGGTGACGATGGAGCAGATCGCCGACCGGGCCGATGTCGCGCGGCGCACGCTTTACAACCATTTCGCCACCAAGGAGGCAGTGCTCGCGTATTGGCTCGAAGCGGAACTGGCGCGCGACCTCGCGCATCTGGAGCGCGAAGTGGCGCGGCGCCGGAGTTTTGTTGCGCGGGTGAATTGCGTGCTCGATGCGTCGGCGCAATGGTGCGAGCGCCATCCGGCGTATCTGATGGCGTACCTGCGCCATCGTTTCTCGACCATCGGCGGTGGGGAAGGCGAAACGCCTGAGGGGGGCGGCGACATCGTTGCGATGTGGCGTCAGCTCATCGCCGCGGGGCAGCGGGATGGCGAGCTGAGCAAGGGGGGCGATCCTGCGCAACTAGCCGTCTGGTTCCATCACCTTTATCTGGCCGCGCTGCTGCGCTGGCTGAGCACGCCGGGCGTCGTGCTGCGCAAGGAGTTTCGGGCGATCGTGCGGCTCTTCGTGGACGGAGCCCGCGCGCGTGGGCCGAAGGCGGGCGCGGCCGATTGAGAGGAGGCGGGCGGCGCGCCATGCTTCGACGCCGCCCGCGCCCCCCGAAACCTCAGGACACCGCTTCGCGCTCCGGCGTCGCGGTGATCTTGTGGATCGACAGGTCGGCGCCGTTGTATTCGTCCTCCTGATCGATGCGCAAGCCCACGGTGGCGCGCAGCGCGCCATAGACCACGAAGCCGCCGAGCGAGGCGATCACGATGCCGGCGATGGTTCCGACAATCTGGGCGCCGAGCGAGATGCCACCGGCTCCGCCCAGCGCGTGCGCGCCGAAGATGCCGGCCGCGATGCCGCCCCACGCGCCGCACAGGCCGTGCAGCGGCCACACGCCGAGCACGTCGTCGATGCGCCAGCGGTTCTGCACGCAGGTGAACATGTAGACGAACAGCACGCCGGCCACCGCGCCCGTCGCCAGCGCGCCGAGCGGATGCATGACGTCCGAGCCCGCGCACACGGCCACGAGCCCCGCGAGCGGTCCGTTGTAGGTGAAGCCCGGGTCGTTGCGGCCCGCGAGCCAGGCGGCGAGCGTGCCGCCCACCATCGCCATCAGCGAGTTCACGGCGACGAGGCCGCTGATCTTGTCGATGGTCTGCGCGCTCATCACGTTAAAGCCGAACCAGCCCACCGCGAGCACCCAGGCGCCGAGCGCGAGAAACGGGATGTTCGACGGCGGATGAGCGGCCACGCGCCCATCGCGCGAATAGCGTCCGTGGCGCGGGCCGAGCAGCAGCACGGCGGGCAGCGCGACCCAGCCGCCGAACGCGTGCACGACCACCGAGCCGGCGAAGTCATGAAACGGCACGCCGAACACATGCGTGATCGCATCCTGGAAGTGCAGGCGGTTGTTCCACACCATGCCTTCGAAGAACGGATAGATGAAGCCGACGATCACGAAGGTCGCGAACAGCTGAGGATTGAACTTCGAGCGCTCCGCGATGCCGCCCGAGACGATGGCCGGAATCGCCGCCGCGAAGGTGAGCAGGAAGAAGAAGCGCACGAGCTGGTAGCCGTTGTGCTCGGCAAGCACGTCGGCAGGCGAGAAAAACTGCACGCCGTAGGCGAGGGTGTAGCCGATGAAGAAGTACGCGATCGTCGAGACCGAGAAGTCGACGAGGATCTTCACGAGTGCGTTGACCTGATTCTTCTTGCGCACGGTGCCGAGTTCGAGAAACGCGAACCCTGCGTGCATGGCGAGCACCATGGCGGCGCCCAGCAGCAGAAACAGCGTGTCGGTACCGGTCTTGAGATTGTCCATCCTTGTGTCCTGCCCTTTGCCCAACATGAGCGCATAAATGGGCGCACATCTGAGCAAGATGCGGGCCAGCTTCGCGCCAAAGTGGTGAGCGACACTGCGCGGCAGGCCTTTTCACGGTGCGTGCGTGCACCGGAGCGGCTAGATCATGCGCCGAGGTTGCGCGCACGAAAGCTGTGCGCACGCTGCGGGTGCAGGCAGGCCTGGCACAATTGCAGTGCCAACGCGCCAAAGTGGTGAAGTAGCGCGCCAGATCGGGGCAAGTTATTCTATTTTCCTTTCTCTTTCGGCGACTTGTCGGCGATTCGAAATGGTGGGGCGAGCGCTGCCGATGCCGGGCTCGAGAATGCAGCACTTAGGCAGCACGTGGGGCGCAAACGCCGACATAATGGTCGAACTATTTCCTCAGTCGTCCGGACGCCCCGAACTACCACTCAATGCGCCTCACCACCAAAGGGCTGCTGCTGATCGCGATCCCAGCCGTCTTCGAATTGACGCTGCTGTCGGCCATCGTGAAGGCCGAAGCCGACGCGGAAAGCGCCGAGTTCTGGGGCCAGCACAGCCAGGCCGTGCTCGCGCAGGCGGGCCGTGTACTCGAGCCGGTGCTGGTCGAGTCGGTGCAGCTGCGCGGCGCGGTGGCCGCCGGCAATGCGCAGTTTTCGACGCCGGTCGATTTGTGGATGGATGTCGACCGCCGCATCGACCGGCTCGCGGAGCTCGTCGCCGACAATCCGTCCCAGGTCGAGCGCGCCGTGCAGATCCGCCAGGCGGTGCAAAGCTATCGCCAGTGGTCGGATCGCATTCAGGATCTGCTGCACTCGGGGCGCCGAGCCGAGCTCGTCGAGCGCTTTCGCGCCTCCACGGACTTCGATGTGCTCGACCGCGTGCGCACCCAGGTCACCGCGTTCCAGACCGAGGAGCGGCGCCTCGACGTGATGCGCGTGACGGCCGCCGAGCAGGCCCGCGCCCAGCAGGAGTCCCTCATGATGATTGCGGTGATCGGCTCGATCATGCTGGTGGCGCTGGCCGTCTGGCTCTTCACGCGCGGCGTGCGCGGGCGGCTCGATGCGCTTTCCGACAATGCGGGGCGGCTCGCGGGCAACGAGCCGCTCGCGCCGCTCGCGACCGGCAACGACGAGATCGCCGAGCTCGATCTCACGCTGCATCAGATCAGCCAGCGGCTAGTCGAGGCGGAGCGGTTGCGGCTTGGCTTTCAGGCCGACCTCGCGCGGCGCGCCGAGCAGCTCGCGCGCATCAACGAGAATCTGCGCCAGCAGACCCAGGAAAACGAGATGTTCATTCACAGCGTATCGCACGATTTGCGCGCGCCGCTCGTGAACCTCCAGGGCTTTTCGCGCGAGCTCAACCACGCCTGCGACGACTTGCGCGAGCGCGTGGAGCGCTCGCCGCTTCATCCCGAAGCGCGCGCACGCATCGAGCGGATCATCAACGAGGACATTGGCGAGGCGTTGCGCTATCTGCAGACGGCGGTGCTGCGTGCCTCGCATATCATCGATGCGCTGTTGCGGCTCGCACGCGTGGGGCGCGTGGAGTATCGGCGGCAGCGCGTCAACGTGCGCGAGCTGGTGCAGCGCGTGGTCGACGCCATGCATGCGTCGGTGCGCGCGCGCAACGCTCAGGTGAGCGTGCGCGAGCTGCCGCCGGTGTGGGGCGACCCGACCGCGCTCGAACAGGTTTTCGCGAATCTGATCGGCAATGCGCTGAACTACCTCGATCCCTCGCGCGAGGGGCGCATCGAGATCGGCACGGCGAGCGCGCCGCCGGGGGTGGAAACGCTGCAGATTTTTTACGTGCGCGACAACGGTCTGGGCATTCCCGAGGTGGCCCAGCCGCGCTTGTTTCAGGCGTTCCAGCGCATGCACGGCAATGTCGCGCCCGGCGAGGGCATCGGGCTCGCGCTGGTGCGCCGCATGGTCGAGCGGCACGGCGGGCGCATCTGGGTGGAATCGGTCGAAGGCGAGGGCACGACGTTCTATCTTTCGCTGCCCGACGCGCTGGCCGTCGTGCCGCCGGCGCCAGGCGTGGCCGCGGCGCTCGTGACCGCGCACGAGCGCTCGCGCGAGCGGTACGGCGACGGCACGGCCGACGATTCCGCAGGTGGCGGCGTGACGTTGTCGACGGAGACGGCCGGCAATGGCGTGCCGGGCGGCGCGGTCGTGGCCGGCGCTCCGGATGCGGGCCGGCCAGGGGCGCGTCGATAAGCCATACAGCGGGCCACGCAGCGGGCCATTCAGGAAGCCGCGCAGGAAACCGCGCAGGAATCCGGTTTGGGTTCGACAGGCACGCGGCTGACCGCTGGGGTGGCCAGCCGGATCAGCAGGCGAAAATGCGACGCGGCTTGAGCAGGCTGCGGCCGCGGATCGACCACAGGCAGCCCGCGACGGCCAGCGCGAGCACGACGGCCAGCGCCGCGTGAGGATTCAGATGCCCGATGGGCAAGCTGCCCGGCGAGACGAGGGTGCGCTCGAGCATGAACAGGGCGCTCCATAGCGCGATGGCCGCCTGAATCAGCATGCGCGTGCCGCGTGCATGGCGCGCACGTTCGGCCGTGGTCGCGCGCCGGCCCGTGCGCTTGCAAAAGAACGCGATTGCCATCAAGGCAATTGCGAGAAGAACAACCCAATCCGTCAGATCCATCGCCGCACATTCCTGCAATCAAAACGATATTGTCGGAAGTACGGCGAGGGGCTGACATCGGAGTGGTCTTAATCTTCGCGCAATTAGGTTAAAGATTGTCAGGCGCGGCCAGCATAGCCCGAGGGGCGATGCTGGCGGATGAGGCGCGCCGTCCGCGCACGGCGGCGGCGCGTGGCAGAGGCTTCAGGGCTCGATGCGGGTGCCGAGCAATGCGAGGAATTGCCGCAGCCATTCGGGATGCGCGGGCCAGGCCGGCGCGGTGACGAACGGCGCATCGGTCACGGCGCTGTCGATGGCGATATCGGCATATTCGCCGCCGGCGAGCCGCACTTCGGGCGCGCATGCCGGGTAGGCCGAAATGCGCTTGCCGCGGATCACCTCGGCGGCGGCGAGCAACTGCGCCGCGTGGCAGATCGCGGCGACCGGCTTGTTCGCGTGCGCGAAGTGCTGCACGAGCTCGATCACCTTCGGGTTCAGGCGCAGATACTCGGGCGCGCGGCCGCCCGCAATGGCGAGCGCGTCGTAGTCCCTGGGATCGATCTCGTCGAAGCTCGCGTTCAGTGCGAACTGATGGCCCGGTTTTTCGGTATAGGTCTGGTCGCCCTCGAAGTCGTGGATCGCGGTCTTCACGCGCTCGCCGGCCTTCTTGCCGGGGCAGACGGCGTCGACCTTGTGGCCCACGGCCTGCAGCGCCTGAAATGGCACCATCGTTTCATAGTCTTCGGCAAAATCGCCCGTGAGGAAGAGGATCTTCTTGACTGCCATCGCCTGGCTCCTGTGGTGGTGGGACGGTGGAACGCAACGGGTGCCCACGCAGTCTACTCCAGCATGCTTGACGATTTGACGAAGGCCGGCACGGCCGATCCGGACACCCAGCGCGCGCGTGACGCCGTGCTCTGGCGCGCGTACGTGGCGCAGCAAGACGCGGCGCCGCTTGCCGCGCTGTTTCGCGACGCCATCCTGACGCTCGCGGCGCCGCACTATGACGCCGTGCAGCGCGCGGCCTGGGCCTCGGCGGCCGACGACCTTGATTCGTTCGACGCCCGCCTCGCGCGTGGCGTGACGTTCGTTGCCTGGCAGGCGGGCCAGCCGGTCGCGTTCGGGCAGCTCTTTCCCTGCGATCACGTGGAGATGCTCTACGTCGCGCCGGCCTGGACGCGGCGGGGTCTCGCATCCGCGCTCATCGCGCGCTTCGAGGCGCTCGCGCGCGAAGCCGGCGCCAGCACGCTCGACACCGACGCCAGCGCGCTGGCGCGCCCCGTGTTCGAGCGTGCGGGCTTTTCGCTGGTCGTAGAAGAGATCGTGCGGCGCGGCAGCGTATCATTGCCGCGCTTTCATCTTTGCAAGCCGCTCGTTGCGGCATCTTTTTCAGGATGACTATGTCTTTGAAGGTTTCAAAACGGTTGGGCATCGTGCCGGTTCTGCTGTGCGTGGCGCTCGTCGCCGGCTGTGACAAGCAGAACGCGACGGTGTCCGATCTGAGCAAGAAGTCAGCCGATGCCGCGCAGCAGGCTGCTCAGCTCGCTGCGAGCCAGGCCGCTGCGCAGGCGGCGCAGACGCTGGACAAGGCCGCGAGCTACGTGAACCAGCAGCTCGACACCGCGCAGCGCAAGCTCGATCAGGCCGCTTCACAGACGCAAGCGCAGGTGCAGCCGCAGCCGCAAGGCGAGGGCGCCAGCGCGTCGATTGCCGAGGGCGCGAGCGCCTCGGCCGACGCGCTCGCCTCGCAGGCGCGCGGGCAGTGGCAAGCAGCGGCGAGCGCGGCCCACGCGATGCTCGGCAACGCGGCGGCGGCCACCGGTACGGGCCTGTCGATGGCGGGCAGTTCGCTGCAGCGCTGGGCCTCGAGCGGCGCGGCGGCGGCCGGCCCGGCTTCGGGCGGCAGCCAATGACCGGCGCCGCGAAGGCTCATGGTTGACGGGCGGAATTAATGTAATTATGATGGTTACACTTTATCTCGCTGTGATTCCCGCGGCCGGTGTGTTGTGAATACGAGTAGCCGTTTTGCGTTTGCGGTCCATGTGCTCGCGCTGCTGGCGTTGCAGGAGGGCGTGCCGCTGTCCTCGGAGATCATCGCAGGCAGCGTGAACACGAATCCCGCACTGATCCGGCGGCTCTTGACGATGCTCGCCAATGCGGGACTCACGGCTTCGCAGCTTGGCGCGGGCGGCGGGGCGCTGCTGGCGCGCGAGCCGCGCACGATCGCGCTGCTGGACATCTACCGTGCGGTGGACGATGCGCAACTGTTCGCCATGCATCGCGAAGAGCCCAATCCGGACTGCATGGTGGGGCGGCAGATCCAGGAGACGCTGCGCGGCGTCATCAGCGATGCGCAGCGCGCCATGGAGGCGTCGCTGGCCACGCGTACGCTTGCCGACGTCGTCGAGGACATGCAGCGCAATGAACGCAAGCTCGAACGCGCGCGTGTCGCGAAGGCGCCGCGACGGGCGTGAGAGCGACAAAGTCTGCGCGCCAGGCGCAGACCCATATCCTGACGGGGCGTTGCCCCGTTTTTTGGGCCCTCAAATGTAACTAATATGGTTACATAAATATTTCGTACAGGAGTCTGGAAATGAGCAAGTCACTGAAGATCGCCTTGTTTGGTGCAACCGGCATGATCGGCTCGCGCATTGCCGCGGAAGCGGCTCGGCGCGGCCATCAGGTGAGCGCGCTGGTGCGCCAGCCCGAGCGCGTCGCCGCGGCGCCGAATGTCCATGCCGCGAAGGCCGATCTGCTCGACGCCGCGAACGTGGCGGCGGCGGTGCGGGGCCACGACGTGGTCGCGAGCGCCTATGCGCCGCCCGCGAACCGGCTCGACGACCTCCAGAAGGCAACCCACGCGCTCATCGAAGGCACGCGGGCTGCGGGCCTCAAGCGCCTCGTGGTGGTGGGCGGCGCGGGCTCGCTCGAAGTCGCGCCGGGCGTGCAGCTCGTCGATACCGCGGGCTTCCCCGATGCCTATAAGCCGATCGCGCTGGCGCATCGCGTCGCGTTCGACGAGTACCGCAAGGTGACGGATCTGGACTGGACCTTCTTCGCGCCGGCCGCGCTGATCGCGCCGGGCGAGCGCACCGGTACGTTCCGTACGGGTGCAAACACGTTGATCGCCGACGCCAATGGCGAAAGCCGTATCTCCGCCGAGGACTACGCCGTTGCGTTCGTCGACGAACTGGAGCAGGGCCGCTTCATCCGCGAGATTGCGACCGTGGCGTACTGAAGGGCGCAATGGCTCGATCTGCAGGGCAATCGGCGGCTCTACGGCGCGCTTGCTCAACCGCATTGAGTGGAAGGGCGCGGGCCGGGGCGCTCGCAGTGGACGCTTGCATTCTGTTACGCACCCGTGACGCGTGCGTATGCCGACTGCGGCTACACTGAAGCGTCCTGATTGAGCCCCTTCGTCATGATTTCACGCTCCGGACGGGACGATGCGGGGGAGCAACCTGCCGCATCGCTTGCGTCACCCGCAAGGGATTGCGGGCCATATTCGCGCGCCGCTGGCACCGCGCACCGCCTGTATTGGCTGTTGCGTCACGCCTATGCACTATGCGTGTGGCTCACGCTTTGCCTCACCGCGGGCCTGCCCGTGAAAGCACTGGCCGCTGGCCCATCGGCCGCCCCTGTGCTGCCCGCGCTGCAAAGCCTCATCACGGGCGCGCCCGCGTCGGCCTCGGGCGCCTCCGCGGCGCAGGCGGCTTCCGCTCCCTCGCCGGCGAGCCAGGCCGAGTTCACGCGTTCGCTCGACAGCGTGATCGCTACGCTCGATAACGATCGCCAGCGCAATGCGCTTCTCTCCCAGCTCAAGAAGCTGCGCAACGCCTCGCAGAACGTCGCGCCCGCGCCGGCCTCCGGCGCCGCCACGGCCACTTCGGGCCTGCTCGGCGCCATCGCATCGGGACTCGCCTCGGTCGAGTCGGACGCGCGCCGCGGACGCAGCCCGCTGCAGTACTGGGCCGGCCGCTTCAGCGCGGCGGGTGTGGAGCTCTATGCGCTCGCGTCGGGCGGCGAGGGCGAGAGTCCGAGGCGCATCGTTTTCGACATGGTCGCGATGCTGGTGGGCTGGGGCGCGTGCGCCGCCGTGCTGCGCTGGCTCGAACGGCGGCTCCTGCGGCGCTTGTCGATGGCGACGGGTCTGCGGCCTAATCCCACCACGCTCGAGCTGGTGTTCTTCGCATTGCACCGCGTGGCGCCATGGATCGTCGCCTTCGTTGGCGCGCTCGTGGTCGAGCGCTCGATGCCCCAGGCGCTCGGGCGCACGGTGGGCCTCGTCATCGCCTATGCGATGGTCGCGGGTGCGGTGTTCTCGGCGATCTGCCTGATCATGTTCTCGCTGTTCGGCGCGGGGCACCGGCGTGTCGCCGTGCATGTGCTGATCCGCGATTCGCGCCGTTTGCTCTTTGCGATCGGCGTGCTCGCCGCGCTCGGCGACGCCGCCACCAACTACGAAGTCGCGCATCAACTCGGCGTGAGCCTGGCGGCGCTCGTCTCGACCTTCGCGAACATGACCGCCGCCGTGCTCACGGCCGTGTTCGCGATCGCGTTCCGGCGCCCCGTCGCGCACCTCATCCGCAACCGCAGCTATACGCTGCGCCACGATCACAAGGCGCTGACCGAGATCTTCGATGTGCTCGCCTCGCTCTGGCAGTTGCCGATGCTGCTGCTGGCCGCCGCGTCGATCGTCGCGACGCTTGGCGGCTTGAGCAGCAACGAGAACGTGCTGCAGATCTCGGTCGTCACGGCGCTGCTGCTCGTGCTCGCGTTCTTCCTCTCGGCGGTGATCATGCGCATCACGCGGCCGAACCCCGCGCGGGTGCGGCGCCGCTCGCCGTACCTGCGCCGCCTGTTGCGCTTCGTGGGCACGCTGCTCGTGCTGTTCGTGTGGCTCGCGTTCTTCGAGTCGTGCGCGCGTCTCTGGGATATTTCGCTCGCGGCGATCATCGAGGCGAGCGTGGCCGCGCGCGGTATCGCGCACGCGATCTTCGCGATCCTCGCGACGGTGTTCCTCGCGTGGCTCGTGTGGATCGTGCTCGACACCGCCATCCTCGAGGCGCTCAATCCGAGCGGGCCGCGCACGAAGGGCCGCGCGCCCAGCACGCGCGCGCGCACCATGTTGCCGCTCGTGCGCAATGCGCTGCTCGTGACGATCCTCACGATCGCGGGCATCGTCACCGCCGCGAATCTCGGCATCAACGTGACGCCGCTGCTGGCCGGCGCGGGCGTGATCGGTCTGGCGATCGGCTTTGGCGCGCAGTCGCTCGTGACCGACCTCATCACGGGGCTCTTCATCATCATCGAGGAGACGATCTCGGTGGGCGACTGGATCGATCTCGACAACGGCCATGCCGGCACGGTCGAGCATCTGTCGATTCGCACGGTGCGTCTGCGCGACGGGCAGGGCGCGATCCACGCGATTCCGTTCTCGCAGATCAAGATCGTGAAGAACCTCTCGCGCGATTTCGCGTTCGCGGTGTTCGAGGTGCGCGTGCCGTTCTCGGTCGATCTCGACACGGTCACGCGCATCATCCGCGAGACGGGTGCCGAGCTCATCGCCGATTTCCGTTACCGGCGCGAGATCCTCGGTCCCGTGGAGGTATGGGGACTCGATCGCTTCGACCCGAACTGGATGGTCGTGAAAGGGCAAATCAAGACGCGTCCGCTGCAGCAGTGGAGCGTGGCGCGCGCGTTCAACGCACGCTTGAAGCGCCATATGGACGAGGCCGGTATCCAGATACCGGTGCCGCAGATGCAGGTGCATATGTCCTCGCGCAGCGGTGCCGACGAGCGCTTCGACGAGCCGCGCGCGCAAGACGCGGAGCATATGGACCATGGGGGCCACGCGGGTCACGATCCCGCGGCGGCTCACGACGTGAGCGCGCATGCGCAGACGGTGGCACGCGGCGTGACACGCGACGCCTCGCACGAACCGCGTCCGGCGCCGCCACCCACGGCGGGCCCCGAGGGCGCGCCGCCGCAAATTCCCGCTGCCGGGCGGACCTGAGCGCGTTTCGCACGCGCTGCGCGCCGCCGTGCGGTGCGGATTCGGGGCACATTTCGCAGAGCGAAACAGGTTCGCCATTCTGTTCGGCGCGGCGTGCCCCTATGCGAACATGACCGGCAAACATTCACTTGCCGGAGGCGAGAGCGTGACTTCATCGATACGCGCGATTCAGGTGGCCGAGTCGGAGGGGCGCGCACGCGGCGCGCTCGTGCAGATCGCCACTGCCGAACGCGATACCGTCGCCGCTGGCGGTGTTGCTATCCGCACCGTGCACAGCGGCATCAACTACAAGGATGCACTCGCGGTCACCGGGCGCGCGCCGATCATGCGGCGCTTGCCTTGCGTCGCGGGGATCGAGGCGTTCGGCATTGTCGAAGCGAGCGCCGACGCACGCTTTCGCCCTGGCGACGCGGTGATGGTGCACGGCTTCGGCATCGGCGTCGAGTACGACGGCGGCTTTGCCGAGCGCGTATGCGTGCCGGCGGACTGGGTCATGCCGATACCGGCTGGGCTCGCGCTCTTCGACGCGGCGGCCATAGGCGTCGCGGGCTACACCGCTGCGCTCGCCATTCACCGGATGGAGCACAACGGCCTCACGCCCGGCGCGGGCCCCGTGGTCGTGACGGGGGCGACGGGCGGCGTCGCGAGCCTCGGCATCGCGATGCTGGTCGCCGCGGGCTATGAGGTCGTCGCGATCACGGGCAAGGACGATGCGGCGGCGTGGCTGCGCAGCCTCGGCGCGGCGAGCGTGCTGCCGCGCAGCGCCGTCGAGGCGCCGGGCAAGCCGCTGCGCCATGCGCGCTGGGCCGGTGCGCTCGACTCGGTGGGCGGCGAGACGCTCGCGTGGCTCGCCTCCACGATGTGCGAAGGCGCGCCCATCGCGGCATTCGGCAACGCGGGCGGCCATGCCTTCGGCGGCAGCGTGCTGCCGTTCATCCTGCGCGGCGTGCAACTGATCGGCATCAACGCGAATAGCCCGATGCCGCTGCGCGAGACCGTATGGGCCCGCATCGCGGGCGGCCTGCGCCCACGCGGGCTCGACGCCATCGCCCGCGTGATCCGTCTGGACGACGTCCTCGAGGTCTGCGAGCGCCAGGTGCGCGGCGAGACGCGCGGGCGCTCGATCATCGGTTTTCACTGAGCGGCTTTCACTGAGCCGCCGTGCGTGACCGGCCGTGCCTGAACCGCGAGTTGGGGCACGCCGTCGCGATACGGCGTAGCGACACGCCCACCGTCTTTCCCGCCGCCGTTCAAAACCAAGGAGACACCCCATGACCCGCCTGTTCAGCGAGCGCTTCCTGCACGCCCTCGAGCCCGACGAACTTCGGTTGCTCGAGACGACACGGCGTCTTTGCCGCGAGCGCATCGGACCGGATGCCGACGCCGTCGCGCGCGAGGACACGTTCGCCGCCGGGACGTTTCGCCTGCTCGTCGAGCATCGCATCGTCGCCACCGCCTTTCCGCGCCGCTTCGGCGGCAGCGAGGCGCGTCAGCGCTTGCGCATCCGCCTCGTCGAGGAGCTCGGCCGCGTGTGCAGCGCGGCGGCCTCGCTGGTGACGGGCGCCGATCTGTCGTGCCGCGCGATCGTCGCGGGCGCGTCCGAGGCCGTGCAGGACCAGTTGCTCCCCGCGCTGTGCGAGGGCCGCCTGCAGGCGGCCTTCGCGCTCACGGAGCCGGGGGCAGGCTCGGACGTGCGCAATCTCGCGACGGTGGCCGTGCGTGCGGGCGAGGGCTATCGCGTGAGCGGGCGCAAGAAGTTCATCACGCGCGCGAACGTGGCCGACTGGTTCGTCGTGGTCGCGCGTTGCCGCGATGAGCAGGCGCCGGCAGGCGCCAGCCCCGACGACCCGTTCGTCGCGCTGCTGATCCCGCGCGACACGCCGGGACTCACCGCCGGTCCCGCCGTCGACAAGCTCGGCTGGTTCGGCGTGCCGATCGCGGAGCTCGCGTTCGACGGCGTGGCCGTGGACGCGCGCTGGCGCCTGGGCGCCGAAGGCGAGGGCTTCGCGCTGGCGCAGGACGCGCTCGTGCGCGCGCGCCTGGGCCACGCATCGATGGCGCTGGGCCGCGCGATGGGCGCGGTGGAGATTGCCGCCGCGTACTGCTGCGAGCGCGACGTATTCGGCAAGCCGCTCGGCGCGCATCAGGGCGTGCAGTGGATGCTCGCCGACGCCATCACGCAGATCGAGGCATCGCGTGCGCTCGTGGACGCCGCGGCAGCCAGCTACGACCGCGGCGACGCCGACGCCGCCGTGCAGGCCTCGATGGCCAAGATGCACGCGACCGATCTCGGCATGAAGGTGTGCACGGATGCGCTGCAACTGACCGGCGGGCGAGGGTATCTAAAGGCGTTCCCGCTCGAGCGCTTCTTCAGGGATGCGAAATTGAATCAGATCGGCGAGGGTTCGAGCGAGGTGCATCGCACGGTGATCGGCCGCGACGCCGTGCGCCGCGCGGGCGAGGCGTCGCTCGAGCGCCACCCGTGCCTGCCTGCGGGCAAGCTCACGACCGACTTCTGAGCGAAGCGCCTATCACCGCGACGTTCGTCAGGACGGCGTGTGTCGCGGTGAAGGCGATTAGGGCCTGTGTTAGCGTGAGCAGGCCCTGGCCGCTTAAATCACCTGCTCGCTGCGCAACTGGGCGAGCGTTTGCGCATCGAGTCCCAGTGCGCCATACACCTCCTCGTTGTGCTCGCCGAGCGCCGGTCCGCTGCGCGGCGCCGGCACCGTGCGGCCCTTCACGCGCGGCACGATGCACGGCGCGGGCACCGTGCCCAGCTCCGGATCGGGCAGCCGGATGATCGCCTCGCGTGCGATGAAATGCGGGTCGGAGGCGATGTCGTCGATGGTGTAGATCTTCGTGTGCGGCACGCCCGCTTCGGTGAGGCGGGCGCTGAGCAGTCCGAATGGCAGCGCGGCGAACGCGCCCTGCAGCAGCGTGTCGAGCGCCGCAGCATGGGCGACGCGGCTGACGTTGTCGGCGAAGCGCGGATCGTCGGGCACGCCGCCGAGCTCGAGGGCCGCGCACAGCCGCCGGAAGATCGGCTGCGTTGACGCCACCAGCGAGAACGCCACGCCGTCCGCGCTGCGGTACATGTTCGAGGGCGCGGTATAGGTCGCACGATTGCCATGGTGGCCGCGCACGAGCCCCAACTGCTCGCGCTCGACGGCAAGCGGCTCGAGCATGCGAAAGAGCGCCTCGGTCGCGGAAAGGTCGATCTCGACGCCGCTTGCCTCCGGGTCCGAGCGCATGCGCACCATTTCCGCGGCGATCGCGAACGCGGCGAACAGGCCCGCCACCGTGTCGCCGAGCGGAAAGTTCATGTGCAGCGGCGTGCCCTCGGCTTCGCCGGTGAGCTGCGTGAGACCGCTCATCGCCTCGAAGATGCGCGCGAAGCCGCCGCGCTGGCGGTATGGCCCGGTCTGGCCGAAGCCGGTCAGGCGCAGCACCACGAGACGCGGATTGGCCGCGTGCAGCGTCTCCACGTCGAGCCCCCACTCCTCCAGCTTGCCCGCGCGGAAGTTCTCGACGAGCACATCGGCATCCTGAACGAGCCGCAGGAACAGCGCGCGCCCGGCGGCCTTGCGCACGTCGAGCGTGATGCCGCGCTTGCCGCGGTTCGTCACTTTCCAATATAGGGCCATGTCGTCCTTGACGGGCTGCAGCTTGCGTAGCGCGTCGCTGCCGTCGGGCAGCTCGATCTTCGTGACGTCTGCGCCGAGATCGGCGCAGAGCGCCGCGCCGAAGGGGCCGGCGACCACGGTCGAAAGATCGAGAATGCGCACGCCGGCTAGCGGGCCGCGCGGCGGCGAGGGTTGCGTGACCATCGTGTCTCCTGAAGTCCGTTTGGGAATCCGTAGTTCCAGACACACTAGGCGAGAGGGCCGCGCCAGTTCAACTGGCATACCGCAGAGCGAAACACTATGCTGATTTTCTTGACCATCTAAAGGCCTTTCTCGACTATGGGATCGTCATCTTCAAGGCCCGCTGCAAAGCGGCCCGCCACGCGCAAAGCCACTATGCAAACCGAGCCGTCAACCGCTACCGCAAGCCGCGCCGCGCGCCCGGGCACTCCGGCGGCGCAGGGCGAGAAGCCCGCGAATGCGCGCTCACGAGCGCAGGCCACCGCGCAGGTGCCGACGGCGGGGCAGCGCGTGGGGGAGCCGCTCTTGCCCGTGCCGCCCGACGCCGAATCGACCGACCGCCAGTTCGCGATCAACCTCGCGCGCGGCCTGCAGGTGCTGCGCGCATTCACCCCCGCCGAGCCGATGCTCGGCAACCGCGAGCTCGCGGACCGCACGGGTTTGCCCAAGGCCACCATTTCGCGGCTCACCTACACGCTGACCCTGCTCGGCTACCTGAACCGCAGCGAAAAGTATCAGCGTTACCGGCTGGGCGCGGGCGTGCTCACGCTCGGCTACCCGATGCTCGCGGCCATGCAGGTGCGCCAGATTGCGCGCCCGTATATGGAGAAGCTCGCGCGCGAGACGCGCTGCACCGTGAATCTGGGCATGCGCGACCGGCTCAATGTGGTCTACGTGGATACCTGTCGCCCCGGCCGCGACAACAATGCGCAACCCGACATTGGCAGCACGCGGCCGCTGCTCGCGACCTCGATCGGGCGCGCGCTGCTCATCGCCGAGAGCGCGAAGGAGCGCGCGGCGGTGCTCAACCGGCTGCGCCTGAGCGACCCTGAGCGCTACGCACTTGACCGGGACATCTGGGAGGCCGACCGCGCCGCCTTCGCCGAGCGTGGCTTTACCTTGAGTCGCGGCGACTGGCTGCGCGATATCCATGCGATCGCCGTGCCGGTGCGCCAGCCGCCCGACGAGGAGCGCATCGCGCTGAACTGCACCGTGGTGAGCCGCCGTCTTGCCGACGACTGGCTCGAGCGCACGGTCGCGCCGCTGCTGCTCGAAGCCGCACTGCGCATCGAGCGCGCTTGCGGCGTGACCGACGCGAGCGCGGCCGGCATCGGGTAACCCCCGTCCCAGCGTGCAGCGCACAAAACAGCAGTATGACTAAATGCATCAACAAGGAGACACGATGATTCGCGACGCCGCACGGCTCAATCACCTGCTGACGCAGCTCTACCGCTTCGTGCAGGACGAGTGCATCCCGCTCGAAGCCGAGATCGACCGCACCGATGTGCTGCCCGAGTCCATCGTCGCGCGCATGCGCGAACTGGGTCTGTTCGGCCACAGCATTCCCGAAGCGCACGGCGGCTCGGGCCTCACGACCGAGGAGCTGGCGTGCGTGAACATGGTGGTCTCGCAGGCCGCGCCCACGTTCCGCGCGCGCTTTGGCGGCAACACCGGCATCGGGTCCGAGGCGTTGATCGCAGACGGCACCGAGGAGCAGAAGCGCCGCTATCTGCCGCGGCTCGCGAGCGGCGAGATCACGGGCTGTTTCGGCCTCACCGAGCCAGGCGCGGGCTCGGACGCCACCGCGCTCGCCACCACGGCGCGCCGCGAGGGCGACTCTTACGTGCTCGACGGCAGCAAGTGCTACATCACCAATGCGCCGATCGCCGATCTCTTCACGGTATTTGCGCGCACCGATCCCGACGACCCCGGCGCGAGCGGTATCTCGGCCTTTCTGATCGAGCGCGGGACGCCCGGTCTCACGACTTCGCCCGCGTACCGGATGATGGGGCAGCGCGGCTCGCCGGTGGGCGAGATTCATCTGGAAGGCTGCCGCGTGCATGCCTCGGCGCTGCTGGGCGGCGAGCCCGGACGCGGCTTTCGCAGCGCGATGAAGGCGCTCAACAAACAGCGCATCAACCTGGCCGGCTTGTGCGTGGGTCCGGCCATTCGCCTGCTCGACGAGATGCTTGCGCGTGCGAAGTCGCGCGAGCAGTTCGGCAAGCCCATCGCCGATTTCCAGCTCGTGCAGCAGATGCTCGCGCAGAGCAACACGGAGATCCACGCGGCGCGCGCGCTGGTGCTGGAGACCGCGCGTGCGCGCGATCGCGGCGAGGACGTGACGATGACGGCCTCGATGTGCAAGCTGTTTGCCTCCGAGATGTGCGGGCGGGTAGCTGATCGCGCGGTGCAGGTTTACGGCGGTGGAGGTTTTATCGCCGATAACCCGGTCGAGCGGCTCTATCGCGACGTGCGCCTGTTCCGGCTCTACGAAGGCACCACGCAGATTCATGAGCTCAACATCGCGAAGCTCACGCTGCGTGCGCCGCTGCATGATGCGCGCCACCACCTGTTGCACCAGGGTGCAGAGTGAGCGGGTGCATATCGCACGCCGTTCACAACCCATAGTTAAGGACTCCGGAGACACCTCATGGCCCGCCTGGGACCCACCGCCATCTGCCGCGAGCTCGGCGTCCGCTATCCGATCTTCGGCTTCTCGCATTCGCCCGACGTGATCGTCGCGCTGGCCGAAGCGGGCGGCTTCGGCGTGCTGGGCCTCGCGCGCGAGATGCCGCAGGACATCGCGCCCCTCATCGCCGAGGTCGAGCGGCGGCTCGCCGGCAAGCCGTACGGCATCGATCTCATGCTGCCAGCGGGCGTGCCGAAGCAGGCTGACATCGCGAGCGTGCGCGCGCAGCTGCCTGATGCCCACGTCGAATTCGTAGCGGGATTGCGTTCGCGCTTCGGTCTCGATGCACCCACGCGGCCCGGCTTCTTCACGACCCAGGTGCGCAGCGAGGCGCTGTTCGAGGCGCAGATCGAAGCCGTGCTCGCTTCCGGCGCGCGCGCGGTTGCGACCGCGATCGGCATACGGCCCGAGCTGATCGCCCGGGCGCGCGCGGCGGGCAAGTACACGATCTCGCTCGTGGGCTCGCCGCGCCATGCGCACAAGGCGCTCGCGCTCGGCGTCGATGCATTGGTCGCACAAGGCGCCGATGCCGGCGGCCACACGGGGCCGATCGGCACATTCTCGCTGGTGCCGCAGATCGTTGCCGCGGCGGCGGGGCGGCCCGTGCTCGCCGCGGGCGGGATCGGCACCGGCGCGCAGGTCGCGGCGTCGCTCGCGATGGGCGCGCAAGGCGCATGGCTTGGGACGCTCTGGCTCGCGGCCGCCGAGAACCACACGCCACCCGCGTTGCTGAGCCGCCTGATCGATGCGCATAGCGAGGACACGCTCATCACGCGCGCGCACAGCGGCAAGCCGTGCCGCGTCGTGCGCAGCGCGTGGATCGACGCATGGCAGCAAGCGGGCGCACCTGAGCCCCTGCCGATGCCCCTGCAGCAGGCGCTCACGGGCGCCGACTTCAGCGCGATGCACGAGTACGACCGCGCGGACCTGATCTACGAGGCGGCGGGGCAGAGCGTGTTTGCGATCGACGCGCCGACCACGGTCGCCGCGCAGATGGCAACGCTCGTTGCGCAGGCCGACGCCGCGCTTGGGGCGCTGGAGGCGATGCTGCCCGCTTGATGCGAAAGCGCGGCCTGCGCGATCGAAGAAGTCAGCAGACCAAAACAAAGCGACACGGAGACGACACAATGAGTGCAAGAGGTTCGACCCGCGCGTGGCTGATCGTAGCCATGCTGTTCCTGTTCATGGTGATCAATTTCGCCGACAAGGCCGTGTTCGGTCTCGCGGCCGTGCCGATCATGCACGACCTGAACCTGAGCCCACGCGAGTTCGGGCTCGTTGGCAGCAGCTTCTTCCTGCTGTTCTCGCTTTCGGGCATTGGCTTTGGATTCGTCGCCAACCGCGTGCAGAGCAAATGGCTGCTCGCGCTGCTCGCCGTGATCTGGAGCGCCGTGCAGTTCCCGCTCATGACGGCGAGCGTGACGCTGCCGGTGCTGATCGTGTCGCGCGTGCTGCTTGGCCTCGGAGAGGGGCCCGCATTTCCGCTGGCGCAGCACGCGTGCTTCAAATGGTTCGACAATGCGCACCGCAACGTGCCGAACACCATCGTGCAGCAGGGCGCGAGCGCAGGCCTGATGCTGGCCGGGCCGATCCTCTCGTACATCATCGTGCGCTACGACTGGCACATGGCGTTCTTCGCGCTCGGGATTGTCGGCGTGGTGTGGACGGCGCTGTGGCTCGTGATCGGGCGCGACGGTCCGGTGGGCGCCGCTAAGCCGGCTCGCGCGGGTCATGCGGCTGATACGGCCCACGGGGCCCATCAGGCGCCGGGTTCGGAGCAAGACAACGCGGGCGAGACGATCGCTTATCGTCACCTGCTGCTCAACCGCACGTTCATGGGCGTGCTGTTCATTTACTTCGTCGAGTACGCAGTGGTATCGCTCGCGTTCACGTGGTTTCCGGTCTATTTGCGGCTCGGCCTGGGCTACACGCCCATCGTTACTGGCTGGCTTTTCTCGGCCATCGTCGGCTCGTTCATCCCGGTCTCGCTGCTGCTCGCGTGGGTCTCGCAGCGTTTGATCCGCAAGGGCGTCAGCTCGCGCCTCGCGCGCGGCGCGCTGGTGAGCGGTTTCGCGATGGCGGGAGGCGCGTTGTTCATCGCGATCTCGAGCGGCCTCGATCCGGTGCTCAAGGTTGCGTGCCTCGCGCTGGGTGGCGCGGCGAGTCAACTGGTGTTTTCATTCGGACCGCTGATGATCAGCGATATCGTCACGGTCAGGCAACGCGGGGCGCTGCTCGGTATCAACAGCTCGATCGGCACGCTCGCGGGGCTGATCGCGCCGGCCTTGATGGGCGGCATCGTACAGGCGAATCTCGGCAATCCCGCGCTCGGCTACGAGCACGGTTTTCTCGTGGTGGGCGCGTTGCTGCTCGTGAGCGGGGCGCTTGGGCTCGTGCTGCTGAACCCTGAGCAGTCGCGCCAGCGGATCCTCGACGCGGCACGGCGCACGCGCACGCAGCCGCTGGTTGGCGAGGGCCAGCAGCAACGCGCCGTGGGGCCGTCGATGGATCTGGGCCAGCGCTAGGCGCATCAGGCACGCGTACCGGCGTGCCCGTTCGCGAGAGCGGGCCGCCTGCGCGGGCTTTGAGGGTTTCGGTCTTGAGCGGGGCTCGTCAAACCGCGAGTGCCACGATGTCGTTCACGTGGGTCGCCATCTGCTCGCCCGCTACGCCATAGACGTGCAGCGAAACGCAACTCGCGGCGCTGTCATTGGAAAGCCGATGAATGTTCGCGCGGCCGCTCGCGCCGAAGGAGATGGCGCCCGGCGCGCGTGGGTGTGAGCGCACCGTGTCCGCGCCGCTGCGCGCCTCGTCCCAGCGATAAAGCGTTTCGGTCAGCGTGCCTTCGAGCACCGCGTAGCCGCACCACGTCTGATGCGCGTGGATCGGGCTTGCGTGGCCCGGCTGCCAGACCAGCGAGGCGATGGCATAGCGCCCATGCGGATCGGCCGCGATCAGGTGGCGCCGGTACTTCTCGGCGCTGCCCTCGCGCTGCGCGGCCGTGACGAGGTCGGGGTCGGCCAGCGCCTGGGCCAGCGCGGCGCGCACGCCTTTCGCAAAAGTGGCGTGGCGTGCAGGATCGGCGGGCGTCTCCGGGGCGCCCGGTCGGCGGCCTGCGTCGAATGCCGCGTCAAGCGCGCCGCACAGGCGCGCAACGGCGGCGGCGTGCCGAACGGCGGCGCTGGCCGCGCTGACGGCGCTCGCGGCCTCAAGCATGAAAAATTCGGGAGCGTTCATCGGGGGCCTCATCTGTTGTCGTCCTTCTTACAGATAGAGTTATAGCGTCCGACGCCTAGAAAGAGTTTCCATTCTTTTTCCCCATTGCGGCGTAAGATAGAAGAAATTTCTATGCTACGGGGAGGCCGGGAATGGATATCATCGACCGAAAGCTGGTGGAGCTGTTGCAGCAGGACGCAACCATGCCGGTGGCGGAACTCGCGCAGCGCGTGAATCTTTCGCAGACGCCGTGCTGGAAGCGTGTGCAGCGGCTCAAGGAAACCGGCGTGATCCGGGCCCAGGTGGCGCTCTGCGATCCTAAGAAGCTCGGCGTGGGCACGACGGTGTTCGTCGCCGTGCGCACCAACCAGCATACCGAGGCGTGGGCGCAAGCCTTTACGCGCGCGGTGCAGGAGGTTCCCGAGATCGTCGAGGCGTATCGCATGAGCGGCGAGACCGACTATTTGCTGCGCGTGGTGGTCTCGGACATCGACGACTACGACCGCGTCTACAAGCAGTTGATACGCGCCGTGGCGCTTTTCGACGTGAGCTCCAGCTTTGCGATGGAGCAGATCAAATATTCGACGGCGCTGCCGGTGCGCGGCGTCTGAACGCCTGCCGGCGTCGGCCAACGGCGGCGCATCGTATTTGCCTGCAAGCCGTCTGCAAGGCGCGGCGGCGTAGAATGCCCGTTTCTTTTTTCATCTCCGAGGCAGGGCACGATACATGAACGATACGCGCAAGAAGAACTCCACCTTTGGCGTTGGCGTGATGATTGTGGTGGTGGTCGTCATCGTGATCGGCATCGTGCTTTTCAACGCGCTGCGCAGCAAGCGCGAGTACGACGAGACCATGGGCGCACAGGCCACGAGCGCGGCTGCGAGCGCAGTCGCGTCGCCGGCGGCCAGCGCAGCAAGCGCCGCGCAATGATGCGCGCGCCGGCGCGGTGAGCGCCGGCGTGGCCCGATGCGGCGCCGGCGTGGCCCGATGCGGCGCCGACCGGGGCTGCCGCCGCGGCACCTTTATTCTTCGGGAAGCCGGATCACGCTCGCGTCCTTGCGCAGGACCCAGGACGCCGTAAGCATCTGCTTGCAGTGATGCGCCAGCAGCTTCACGTCCTGCGCGAATTCGCTGGCGGGGCCCAGCGTGCGCTCGGTCTCCACCACCATCGTGTCGAGCTCGCGCACCATGCGCCTCGTGATCTCGGTTTGATTCTCGGGTACCGGCGTGCCCGCTTCGGCGGCGACGAGGTTCTCGCGCACGCAGTAGAGCGCGTGTTCCAGCGCATCGAGCTTGACGCCCGGTGCGGCATTCGCCGTGTCGCGCAAGAGCGGCGCAGTGGCCGTGATCTGCGAGGCCAGCACGTGGCCGCGCACGAGCAGGTCGTTGAGCTCGGGCACGAACTTCTGCGCCGACTTCGGCTCGAGCATCATGCGCTGGAACGCCTGGCCGAGATTGGCGAAGGCGATGTGCACGTTCTTGCGCGCGAGCCGGTAGCGGAAGTCGCGCGCGAGCGCGGGCACGGCGGCGCCTGCCGACGTCGACGGCGCGGAGCCCGGCTGCGCAGTCGCCTGAGCGGAGGGCTTCGTGCCGCCCGCCGATGCCGCTGGCTGGCCGGGCGCGGGTGACGGTTGCGTTTCGGCTTCGAGTGCGACGGCGGCTGGCTCGCCGGCTGCCTGCGCGGCTTGCGCCAGTTCGCGAGGTGTGCCGTTGGCCGCCGCGTCCGCGACCGGCAACTCCGTGACCGGCGTGTCTGTGACCGTCGCGTCCGCAACCGGCACGTCCGAAACCGGCACGTCCGCAACCGGCACCTTCGCAACCAGCACGTCTGCTACAGGCGCATCGGCAACCGGCACCTGGGCAACCCTTAGTTCCGCCACCGGCGCGCCGCTCGACGCCGTCGCGAACGCCGGCACGCGTGCGGCCGCCTCGCTCGGCATCGCCCCCGCAAAAGCCGGCTGCGCGCTGCGCGTGCGCCCGCTCCACCACCAGCTCGCTTCCAGATAGCTGCGCGTCGCGGCGATCATGTCGTTCACGAGCTTGCCCATCAACCGGTATTCCCAGTAGGGGAACAGATGGCTCGCGCCAATGGCGATCATGCAGCCGATGACGGTGTCGATCGCGCGCTCGCCGATGATGCGCATGCTGCCCGGCGCGAGCAGATGGAACATCAGCAGCACATAGGCCGAGGTGAACACCACGCTCGCCGTGTAGTTGAAGAGCAGCAGGCTGTAGCTCATGACCATCGCCGCGAACATCGAGACGAGCAGCACCAGCGGTTGCTTCACGAGCAGGATCAGCGCGATGCTCGCCACGCAGCCGATCAGCGTGCCGACGATACGCTGCGCGTTGCGCTGGCGCGTGAGCGAGTAGCCGGGCTTGAGGATGATGATGCTCGTCATCACGATCCAGTAGGCGTTCGTGAGCGGCAACAGGCGCCCGAGCCAGAAGCCCACGGCCACGGCGATCGTCACGCGCAGCGCGTGGCGAAAGCTCGGTGAAGCCATCGTGAGATTCGAGAAGATCTGCAGGAAGGGCACGCGCCGGCTCGTCACGAAGCGCGTGAGCGCTTCGTCGATGCGCAGCTCCGTCTCGGTGGTGGGCACGTCGTTCGCGAGGTCGCGGCGCATGCGGTCGATCAGGCGCGTCGCGCTCCAGATGCGCCGGAACGAGGCCGAGATCGCCGCATAGGCCTCGGGGTCCTTCGCGGGCAGGTCGCGCTTCTTGAGCAGCTCGAGCTCGTACTCGATCGCGCGCAGCTCCGCCTTCACGTTGACGCTCGCGCGCGGCGCCTCGTTTTGCAGCACGGCGAGGCCGATGTCCTCGAGATCGGCGGCGGCCTTGCGGATCAGGTCACGATAGAACGCCAGCAGATCGGAGCCGCCGAAGGTGTTGCGCACGAGCGGGTAGTCGGTATGCGCACCCACGAACAGCTCGTGCAGATCGACGGTATTGATGAACAGGTTGAAGTGCATCGCGCGGCGCGCATCGATCTGCCCGCGCTTGAGCTTGGGCAGATTGCGCAGGACGATATCGCGCGCGGCGTCCTGGCGCTCGACCGCCGCGATCTGCTTGGCGACGAGGTTGCGGTAGCACTCGTCGAGATCGTTGTCGAGGTCGAAGAACTGCGCGCGCGCGAGCAGATAATCGGCGCACGCGAACACGCTTTCGGCGATCGCCTGCTGCTCGATGCGATCGACCATCAGCCGGCTCACGAGCGTGGACCAGCCCGTGTACCAGAGCCCGCCCAGCAGGATCCACAGCGCATTGACGAGCGCCTGGTGCGGCGTGAAATGGTCCTCGAGCGTCATCACCATCATGAACAGCGTGGCGAAGCTGATCTGCGGCCAGCGGTTGCCGTAGACGACGATCAGCGAGAGCGCGAAGGTGAGCGGCACGACGGCGGCCCAGAGCGCGACCGGGCTGAAGGTGGCGAGGCCCGTTGCGTAAGCGGCAAGAAAACCGATCACGCTGCATGCGAGCATCTCGTTGCGCTTGTACTTCAGCGGGCCCGGCATGTCGACCACGCACGCGCCGAGCGCGCCGGTCGAGATCGTGAAGCCGAGATCGCTCTTGTCGAAGACGAACAGGCACAGGATGGCGGGGAGCGAGATGCCCACCGCGATGCGCAGGCCGCCGTAGAAGTACTGGCTATAGAGGAATTTCCTGATTTCTACGGAGTAGCGCATCGACTGCCGGTGGTGTTCGGGTGCGGACGGTGCGCCGCGGACTGTGGCGGTGAGTTTAAATGATTTCGGGCGCGATCTGACCGTCTCTGTATTCCGGCGTCGCCCGTGCGCGGCGTCAGTCTGCGCCCAGCGTGGAGGCGTCGCCGAGCAGGCCGCGCGTGCCCTGGATACGGCGCATGCGCGTGCGATACCAGAAGGTCCACGCGAGCAGCGCACCGAGCGCGCTGTAGCCAATGATCGGCGAGACGATCAGAAAGCGCTCGACGGGCCAGGTGGCCGCGAGGTAGCTGCGCACGGCGCCATCGGCGATGAGCCCGGCGCCCCAGACGAGGGTGAGCAGGCGCATGGCCGCGACGAAGCCGCGGTTCTCGGTCCACAGCAGTTCGAGCCGCGCGACGCCCTCGCGCGTTTCGCGTGCGACCGTGGCGCGCGTGAGGTAGAACACGAGCGGGCGTTTGGCCAGCAGCGAGAACAGGAACGCCGCACCGATCGCGCCCGAAGCGAAGCATTCGCGCATCAGCAGCATGCGCGTGCTGCCGCCGAACGCCATGGCGGCGAGCGAGAGGACGATGCCGAGCAGAATGATGGCCGAGAGCGCATCGATGCGCCGAAAGCGCACGAGCTCGATGATGCTCCAGGCAAGCGGCGGAATGGCCGAGGCAATGAGGCCGCCGACTTCGCCCCAGTGGGGCTGGGCGAGCCGGTACGCGATCCACGGCAGCAACAGGTTGACCGCAAGCTCGGCGACGAAGGCTGGACGCAGCTTCATGGGCGATGCGCTCCAGAAAGGGATGAAAAAGGGTTGAGCCCCGGGTCGGCCATCCACAAACGACCCTCTTGTGACTGATGATACGCGCCCACGCATATCGTGTGCCCGAGCGCGTGTGGCTGGCTGCGCGTCCATGGGGGTGGGCGGCGGTGTGCCTTGCCGTATCTTGCTTTGTCTTGCGCTGCATGCCGAGCGCCGCTGGCCGCCATATGCGACACTGCGAGGCTTGGCCCTGCCGGGCCGCCTTGCCGTTGTGTTCCCGCCCGCCATGACTGCCCGTTTGCCCGTTCCGCTGCACGAAGTCGAGCTCGTTGCCGTTCGCGCTCAGGGCGCGGGCGGCCAGAACGTCAACAAGGTGTCGAGCGCGATCCACTTGCGCTTCGACATCCGCGCGTCGTCGCTGCCCGAGGTGCTCAAGATGCGCTTGCTCGCGCTCGCCGATCGGCGCGTCACGCACGAGGGCGTCGTCGTCATCAAATCCCAGGAATACCGCACGCAGGAGCAGAATCGCGCCGCCGCGCTCGCGCGCCTGGAGGCGCTCATCGACAGTGTGAGCGTGACGAGAAAGGCACGCGTGGCCACGCGTCCGACGCGCGCGTCGAAGCTGCGGCGCCTCGACAGCAAGGCCCGTAACGGCGAGGTGAAAGCCGGGCGCCGCCGCGTGGACGAATGATGCGGCGGATGGCGTTGCGACGCGCGCCGCGAGCCCGGTATACGAAACGCAACACGAACTGCGACACGTCCGCTAAACGAACCACAAGACGAGCCGCAGCACGAACCGCAACACGAACCGCAATACGTCCGCTATACGAGCTGCAGCACGAACCGCAGCACGAGCCGCGCGGCCGCGCGCGCCCAACTGCATCGGCTAGCTCGGCGGCGCCTCGCGCAACGCCAGCGCCGGCGGGAAATCCGCGCACAGCACATGCGTTGCGCCCGCGTAGTCGAGCGCGATGGCGGCGGTGTAGCACAGCGCGCCGTCATGAAGCGAGTAGTGCGGCCCCATCACGGTCACGCGGCCGGGCGCGGCGAGCGCGCGCCGGAAGTATTCGCGACGCGACCAGTTGCTGTTCGTGTCCGGGTAGAACGGCGCGAGCCGCTCCGGCGGCCCGATGCCCGGCGCCGCGATCGATGGCGCACGCTGTTCGCCCTGATCGTTCGCCGCGAAGACGCGCAGCGCATTGGCGCTCTCGAAAATCGCCGCCGCAGCGGCTTCGAGCGTGCCGCCCGAGGTCAGCACGCGCGCGCCGCGCAGCATGACGCGCGTCACCTCGCCAAGATCGACCTGCTCGTGCAGCCCCCTGCGGCGCCGATAGTCGGTGAAGCGCCGCCACATCGTTTGCGCGAGCGCGGGCGCGTCGGCGCTGGCCGCGCGCACCGAGGCATGCGGCTGGCCGAACCAGAAGCCCTGCACGAGATCGACGTCCGCCTCCATCAGCACCATCAGCTCGCTTTCGGTCTCGACACCCTCGGCGAGCACCATCGCGCCCGCATGGTGGAGGATCGAGACGAGATTGGCGATGAACGCGATCTGGCTCTCGTCGTTGGCCGCACGCCGCACGAGCGAGCGGTCGAGCTTGACGATGTCGGGGCGGTAGCGCCAGACGCGGTCGAAGTTCGAAAAACCCGCGCCGAAGTCGTCGAGCGCCACGAGGAAATCGCGCCCGCCAGGCGGTGGGCGGGCCCCGAGGAACGAGGCGGGCTCGTCGCCGGCGCGCTGCTCGAGCACTTCGATCACCACGCGCGCGTGCGGGAAGGCGAAGTGGCGGCACAGGCCGTCGATGGCGGCTTGCGTTGGCCAGTCTCCGGGTGTGGGGCGCGGCAGCGAGTTGAGGAAGAGCCAGCCCGAAGCGACCCCTTGCGCGGTGAAGTTGGCGAGATGCAGGCAACGCGCGAGCTCGTCGAGCTCGCGGGCGGCCTCGGGCGTCGCGCGCGCGAACAGCGTGGCGGGACCGACGCCGCCGGGCGCGGCGTCGGCGTCGGCGTTGGTGTCGGCGACGCGCAGCAGCGCCTCATAGCCAACCACGCGCTGATGCGTGATCGAGAGCACCGGCTGGAACGCGCTTTCGAGCAGCGTCCCGCGCCAGCGCGCCCGAAAGCCGCCGTCATGCGGTTCCAGATGCGTGAGCAGCGTGGCGAGCGATGCCTGCGTGTTCGACATGGCGCTTGTGGCGCACCTCGTGGCGCGTGATTGAAGTCGCGGGCCGGTTGCAGCCGGTCAGCCGAAAGCGGATTTGACTGCGCTCGCGCGCGCAAGGACTGGCACGCAGACGAACGGCAGTCGATGACGCGCCGGCTCAGGGAAAAGGCGGTCTGGGCAGTACGCTTTACCGCCAGTGTAAGGAGTATCGGCAAATTATGCCCGCCAGGTGGCGGGCAGCTCGGCCGCGCGAGAAGGGCGGCCGGCGGTCTTGCGGCGGGCTCGATGCTGCGGCTCGAGGACCGCGTGGGCACCGCTCAGGTGCCCCTTCAGATGCGGCTCCGGGCAGGGGCGCTCTATGAGCCGCTGATGTGTCCGTCAAGTGGCGTTAGTGAGCCGTATGGGGCACGTCGAGGATCAGGATGATGGTCCAGTCGGCGTCGCCTTCGTGGTGATACTGGCGCTCGGCGACGATGAACGGCTGCTGCTTGCCTTGCGGCCCGAGGAACAGCACGTCGCCTTCCATCGGCAGGCATTCGATAGGGGGCAGCGCGAGAACGTCGTCGCCGCTCTTGCCGCGGGGCATCAGCTTTTCAATCTTGCGGGATGCCGCTTCGGTCCATTCGATGTCGAGCTGGATGTTGCTCATGGATGTTTCTCCGCGCGCGTCGCGCACAAACGGGTGGTGAATTCGGGGTGCGCGACTTTAGCATACCGCGCGCGAGGCGACTTGCAGGCATGCTCGGCAGCCGAGGCAAGAAAAAAGCCGATACCGGGGACCGGCATCGGCTCGTTCGGCATGGCGCAGTGCGGACTCGCGGCAATATGCGCCAGCAATATGGCACCTGATCGGCACCCCAGCGTTGCGCAGGCTCAGCGCGGACGGCAATGAGCGCGGCGACAAGCGGAAGCGCGCTGCGCCCGCCTCGCACGGCCGATGCGCAAACCTTACTCCGCGGCCTTGGCAGGTGCCTTGTGATGCGAATGGCCTTCCTTCTTGTGATGCTTCATCGGCATCTTCTCTGCCGGCGCCTGGGCGGCGGCTTCCTGGCGCGACTGCAGATCTTGAGCACGCTGCTCGACGTCGGCGGCCCGGGCCGGATCGGTGCTCATCGTGATGCCATTTTCCGTTTGCGCATAGGCAGCGCCCGTCAGGGCGGAGAGCGAAATCAGGACTGCGAGGGACACTTTTTTCATGACTACCTCCGAAGGGGCGGTTTATGGACCCAGCCGGTGCCTGCCAAGCAGGATTGGCATGCCATTTTAACGATCAAATACTCGTTCCAGATGACATCGCATAAGGCATGCGCATGCCTGTTACATATATTTACATATCCTCGTGGATCTTGTCGCGCATTGGTCATCGCGCGTCCGTTACGTGTCCGTTTAGCCACGCAAGCTAGAACCAGCCGAGCATGCGGTACACATAAAATTGCGCAATCCCAATCAATTCATGCAACGCGGTCTCCGCATTGCGCAGATTGGCGAGGCGCGGCCAGATGCCCATGCTTACGCTGCGCACATCGGACACGGCCGGCACCGGATTCATCCGGAAGCGGTGGAAGTCCAGCATCGCGCGTGGCATGTGATAGGCCGAGGTTACGACGAAGAGCGTGTCTGCGCGCTGGGCGTGCACGATCGGCGCAACATTGCGTGCGTTTTCCCAGGTCGTGAGGCTGCGGTTCTCGAGCACGAGGTCATGCCTGGCTACGCCGGCGCGCAACAGCCATGGCGCGTAGGTATCGGCTTCGCTGGCAGCGTGATGCTGTGGGTTGCCGCCGCTCACGATCACCGTGCAGGTTCCGCCGGCCGCGAGGCACTTTGCCTGCAGTGCCGCGGCCAGCGCGATGCGGGCGTACACGTCGTGCTTGGGCACGAGCGTGCCGTCGGCGCGTGTGTCCGTGCCGCCGCCGAGCATGACGATCGCCGTGCGCGGACCGAACGCCGAAGCCGGCATCGTCGCCGGATCGTACGGAGTGCGATAGTTCTCGGGCTGTGCCAGATCGACCAGCGGTTTGGCGAACCATCCCGATCCGAGCAGCCAGAAAAGGACGACGGCGGCTATCGCGATCGGCCGACGGGCGCCATGCCACAGCATGAACAGCGCAAAAAATAGCGCAAATAATCCGAATAGAATCAATTTGAATGAGGTAACGTATTGTTTTCGGGATGATGCGTGTCGGACACCGGTGCGCCGCACGCTCGGGGGCCCGAATAACCTGCAGTCCTTGCCACGGCGCAAGGAAACGGCAGGGCGCCTGGCCGCGCATCGTGCAGCCGTCGCAGCCCTCGCCGGCATTGCGCCGCAGCAGGCGGGATGGCAGCAGGACTGCATTTTAAGAAAGAAGTGAGATGACCACGTATTCCAACGAAGCAGTACTCGAAGCGTTGCGGCGGGTGCAGTATCGGCAGGTCCCGTGGGCGCGACGCCCACAAGTCTTTCAATATCTGCGCGACCTGGGGTTCATGGACACCGTCAGGCAGCGCACCGTTGCTCCCGCCCCTGGCTTTCATGCACCGGTCGATATCGCCGTGCTGACCGATCGCGGGCGCGCCGAATTCGCGCGCCTCGCCCGCGACGAACGCTCCCTGAACTGGACTGCGCAACGCATGGCCGACTATGTGGCCGACGCCGTCGTGCAGTCGTCCGACGAAGCTGGTCAATCCGGGTTATAGCCGCGCCAAAAAAAAGCCCGTATCGGAAGATACGGGCTTACCGGAATTACTGCTGCCACGCTGTGCTTGATGGCAAAAGAGTAGACAGGCTTCCGGCGCGGTGGTTCCCATCATCGACACGACGATGTTGGCGTTGTGTTCGCCATCCAACGCTTTTCCGCTTTCTTTCCCTCTTCGTTTTGCCGCTGCTTCGTGCCGCTGCCCGGCCACCCGCTTATCGGTTACGTTGGGCGTCCTGCCGGTCCTGGCGCGGCGGCGCGCTGCGACGCGCGTTATCGGCGATGTCGCTGCGCAGGTCGCCACGCGGCACCGGTTGCGCGGCGCCTTTGGTACGGCGGTCGTCGACGAGTCCCCACGGATGCTTGCCGGTATGCGCCGCGGATAGCTGCGGCGTGCCGGGGCGCGGGGGCTGGGCGTCGGCGTCGGGTGTCAGCAAGGACGCGAGCGGGGCCGAAAGCGTGAGGAGTGCGAGCAGTGCGAGGGCGGAGAGCGAAACCATGAAGCCCCGGTTGAACAGAGTCATGGTTTTCATGGCAGCCTCCCGTCAGAACGGGTAGTTGACGTTAGTAGACATGGCTCTAAGCTAATAGCCGCCGCGAAAGCGCGCTGTAAATATTGGTAAATAGATGTTTCGTACGCACCGATCCGGATGCGCCATGGGTCCGCGCATCGGTCCGGCCAGACCCGAACCCGGGCGGCCACGAAGGGGCAATGTTGTTGAGTCCGGTGGCGATCACGCAAGGCGTTTCGCGAGCCGCGTGAGGCACAGACGATGATGTCCGGCAGACTGGGCCGGTATGGGCGTGTCGCGCGGCATGCGCCGCGGAACTCGGGCGCCGGGCGCGTGAAGCGCCCGGCGGGAAAGGACAAAAGACGAAAGGTACAGGTCGCGTGCCGGGGGCTCAGGCCATCTTGACGGGCGCGCGCCACGACTCGGGATTGGTCCAGAAGGCGCCGCGCAGGCGGTCGCGGCTCGGCGGCGCCGGCGGTTTCGTGGCCGTTGCGCCAATGCGTCCGCGCAGCGAAATTTCGCGGCCGCTCGTGCCCAGGCGCTTCACGATCTCGGCGAGCGTGCCGTCGGCCTGCCACTCGTCGAAGCGGCGGCGGCAGGTAGGCGGCGAGGGGTAGCGGCCCGGCAGCTTGGACCAGCCTTCACCGGTCGAGAGCACCCACAGCACTGCATTGACCACGGCGCGCGCTTCGACGCGGGGCCGCCCACGTCGTTCGCTCCGTGCGGGTTCCGCACAGAACAACGCCTCGACCAGCGCCCATTCGTTGTCTCTCAAATCGTCGAACAGCATCATGTTTCACCTCAGCGAAGCTATCTCCGGTGCGCTGCCCCGCGCTGCGCACTCTTCATGTACTTCCGGCCGGCTGGCGGAGTACCAGGCGGAATCGGTTTGGACGGGCCAGTCTCGAAAAGCCGTGGACCGTCCGGCGATCCTGTACGTGCCTTAATGCGAGAAGCGTGCCAGCTCGCACACTTTCGTCTCGAAGCCGCGTGGCATCAAGCCCGCGCGGGTGCTTGCCAGGGCCGTATGAGACTCGAAAATGCATCGCCGGGAAATCGGGACAATCACCAATCTTGTGCATGCAGGCCCGCTGGGCGTGCGTTTGCGCCGTATTGCTGCATTGCGGCGAAACAATCGCGGGCAACCACGACTGGACATGGGTGGCTGTAACATGCTTGTCGTATGTCATAAAATTGCATGAAACCGAAGAATTCATGAGGCAAGCGGATGAATGTGACGTTGCGGCAGTTGCGGGTGTTCATCGAAGTGGCGCGCCTGCAAAGCTTCAGCCGGGCGGGCGATGAAATCGGACTCACGCAGTCCGCGGTGAGCCGTTGCGTGCGCGAACTGGAGGCCGAGATGGGCGTGAAGCTCGTCGACCGCACCACGCGCGAGGTCCAGCTGACCGATGTCGGCGCCAACCTGATCGCGAGCATTCCACGCCTGATTAGCGATCTCGACGACGCGCTGCGCGAGATCCGCGAGATTGGCGAGCAGCGGCGCGGCCGCGTCGTCGTGGCGGCGAGTCCGACCGTTGCGTGCCGGCTGATGCCCGAGGTCGTGGCCGCCTGCGGGCAGCAGTTCCCCTATGTGACGCTCGGCCTGCGCGACGACGTGCAGAGCGACGTGCTGCGCAAGGTGCGTTCGGGCGAAGTGGATTTCGGGGTGGTCATCGGGCCGTTTGCGGCGGAGGATCTCGAAACCGAGCTGCTGACCACCGATTCCTTCTGCGTGGTCGTGCGCAGCGACCATGCACTCGCGCGCGAGGAGCAGGTCTCGTGGAAGGCGCTCGACGGTGAGGCGCTCGTGTTGCTCGACCACGCCTCGGGCAGCCGCCCGTTGATCGACGCCGTGCTGAAAGAGCAGGGCGTGCAGGCGCGCGTGGTGCAGGAGCTGGGGCATCCGGCCACGGCTTTCGGCCTCGTGGAGGCCGGGGTGGGGGTGAGCGTGTTGCCGCGGTTCGCGCTGCCGGTGCCGGCGGGCTCGTCGCTGCTCGCTCGCGCGCTCGTGCCGCGCGCCGAACGCACCGTCGAGCTCGTGCGCCGACGCGACCGCTCGCTCTCGCCCGCGGCCGAGGCCGTGTGGGCGCTGATCCGCCAACTGGACGCCGGTCCCGAGGAGATGCGCAGCGCATGGCGGGCGTGAACGATGCGGCGCGCAGGCCCCTCGGCCGGGCCTTCGCCACGCGGCCTCGCGCGCTACACTGTTGACCTTTCGCAAACGCGAATGCCCTGCCGACCTTTCCGGAAGCCCCGATGCGCGATCTCGATCTGTCTTCGCCCGCTACTCGTTCGCTCGATTTCACGCTCGCCGCATCGGGTGCGGCCGCCCCGGCCGCGGCGCGCGACGCGGTGAGGGCGCTGCGCTCGTCGCAGATCCGCGAGGTGGCGAACGCGGGCTTCGATGTCGCCGACGTCCTGCCGTTCTGGTTCGGCGAATCCGATCGCGTCACGCCGGCGTTCATCCGCGAAGCCGCCGCTGAGGCGCTCATGCGCGGGGAGACGTTCTATACGCAGAATCTCGGCATTACGCCGCTGCGCGAGGCGCTCGCGAGATACGTGGGCGACTTGCACGGCGCGACGCCGATGGAGAACGTCGCGGTCACGAGCGCCGGCGTGAACGCGCTGATGCTCGCCGCGCAACTTGTCGTTGGCGCGGGCGACCGGGCGGTTGCGGTGACGCCGCTCTGGCCGAATCTCGTCGAGATTCCGAAGATCCTCGGCGCGACGGTCGAGACGGTCTCGCTCGACTACGGCGAGCGGGGCTGGGCGCTCGATCTGGACCGACTCCTGAACGCGCTCACGCCCGACACGAAGCTGCTCTTGCTCAACTCGCCGAACAACCCGACCGGCTGGGTGATGACGCGCGACGAGCAGCGCACCGTTCTGGAGCATTGCCGCCGTCACGGGATCTGGATCGTCGCCGATGAAGTCTACGAGCGGCTCTACTACGGTGATGCCGGCGAGCGGACGGCGCCGTCGTTTCTCGATCTGGCGTCGCGCGAAGAGCGCTTGATTTGCGTCAATTCATTCTCGAAAGCGTGGCTCATGACGGGCTGGCGCCTCGGCTGGATCGTCGCGCCGCGCGTGCTCATGGACGACCTCGGCAAACTGGTCGAATACAACACGTCGTGCGCGCCTGCATTCGTGCAGCAGGCGGGCGTCGTCGCGCTCGAGAAGGGCGAGGCGTTCACGCGATCACTCGTGGCCGACCTGCGCGCCTCGCGCGATCACCTCGCGGCGGCGCTCGCGACCTTGCCGGGCGTCGACGTGAAAGTGCCGCACGGCGCGATGTACCTGTTTTTCAAGCTGGCAGGGGCGGAGCAGAGCCTGGAATTGTGCAAGGCGCTGGTGCGCGACGTGGGCCTCGGGCTCGCCCCGGGCAGCGCATTCGGCCCGCAAGGCGAGGGCTTCGTGCGCTGGTGCTACGCCTGCGATCCGGGCCGCCTCGACGCCGGCGTCGAGCGCCTGTCGCGCTATCTCGCGAGCCGCTGAGCGGGTTCGATGGCGCGGCGGGACGTTTGCATTACGGTGCGCGCCATGCAGGGAGCATCGGCGGGCCTCGCGGCGAATTCCGGCAGACAAAAGCGAGCCTTGCGCCGTCTTTACGCCCCCGGCGTTTTTGCGTAAGATGGCGTTCAGTCACGCGATTCCCTGCGGGAATTTCGCTGCTCCGTCCGGCTGGGTCTGGCACTTTGCCTGTTTCTGTGTTGTATAACGGCCCCCCGGTGCGTGCTCCCATCAATATGACCGATCAGAATCGGGCGAGCGCGTCTCCAGTTCCACATCGTCTTTCGTCTGTCTGATCCGGTTCCTTGAACCTGATTTACCTTACTTAGGGTCTGACCTGGCTGCATGAATACCCAAGAGGCGAAAATCGTCCTCGAGACTGCATTGATCTGCACGCAGGAGCCGTTGAAAATCGGCGATCTGCGCAAACTGTTTGCCGACGACATTTCGGCCGACACAGTCCGCAACCTGCTCGAAGACCTGCGGCACGAATGGTCCGGGCGCGGCGTGGAACTGGTGGGCCTCGCGTCGGGCTGGCGCTTTCAGAGCAAGCCGGCCATGCGCACCTACCTCGACCGCCTGCATCCCGAGAAGCCGCCGCGCTATTCGCGCGCCGTGCTCGAAACGCTCGCGATCATCGCGTACCGGCAGCCGGTCACGCGCGGCGATATCGAAGAGATTCGCGGGGTGACGGTGAACACGCAGGTCGTCAAGCAGCTCGAGGACCGCAACTGGATCGAAGTGATTGGCCACCGGGATGTGCCGGGCCGGCCGGCGCTTTACGCAACGACGCGTCAGTTCCTGGACGACCTCGGCCTGAAGTCGCTCGAAGAGCTGCCGCCGCTCGACGACCCGTCGAGCCAGCTGGGCGAGCAATTGCTGGCGCAGCACGCGATCGAATTCCCCGAGAGCGAGGTGGCGCAACTGGTCGCCGCCGGCATGCCGGACAGCGGCGAAGCGCCTGCACCGATCTCGGCCGATGCGGAGATCGGGCAAGAGGCGCCTGCGCCTGTGCCGGGCATGGCCGATGCGGCCGCGCAGGATGGGGCGCACGCCGATGCATTGGCGCCGGCGCATGACGCAATCAGCGCCGCTGCGGACGCGAGCAGCGATGCGACGAGCGAAGCGGCCAGCGACGTGACCGATGACGCCGCAAGCGACGCAGCAAGCGGCGAGGCAGCGGCCCCGCACGCGGACCGTCACGACGAAGTCCGCAGCGATGCGCAAGAAACGACGGCGCCCGCCTGGCATACCGCCGGTGCGCCTGAAGAAGCACACCCGAGCCGCAGCGACGCGGCGCAGGACGACCCCGTCTCGACGACGGACGACGAAGCCGCTCCACGCGGCGTCTGACGCAACAAACACTTTTGACGCGCCTTGGGCAATCCATTGCGAGCGGGCGCGCAACCTGACATTTCGAGGTTGTTTTGACTGATATCCACGACACCGATTCGACCGATGCGTCCGAATCCGCGCGTCGCACGTCTTCGGCGCGCGACGACGACACGCGCGCCGACCAGGGCGACGTCGCTGGCCAGCCGCAAGGCGAAGCCGGGGGCGAGGACCGTCCCCGCCGCGGTCTGCGCCGCGGTCCGCGCAGCCTGATCGCGCGCCGCCGCGCGGGCGCGAAGTCCAAGACCGGCGAAGGCGCCGCTGCGGCTGAGTCCGCGCCGGACGCCGCTGCGCCGGACGTGACTGAGACGCCGCCGGAGAGCGTCGCCGCCGCGCCGGCGCGCGCGCCGCGCAAGGACGCCGGCGCGAAGAAGGGCCGCCGCGAGCCGGCCGCTGCGGGGCAGGAAAAGCCCGCGCAAGCCGGCAAGCAGGGCAGGGGTGCCGCCGCCGGCAAGGGCGTCAAGGGCGGCAAGGGCCGCGCCGACACGCCCGCTGCCGCGACCGAAAACAACCAGGACGATCTGTTCCTGTACGTGACGTCGCCGGCCTTCGACGCCGATAACGGCACGGGCAGCGGCGTACGTGCGCCGATGCTGCGCCGTGGCCGCGTCCAGCAGGAGAAGCGCGTGCTGAGCCCGGACGACGATGCGCCGAAGCTGCACAAGGTGCTGGCCGACGCCGGCATGGGCTCGCGCCGCGACATGGAAGAGCTGATCATTGCGGGGCGTGTGTCGGTGAACGGCGAGCCTGCGCACATTGGCCAGCGCATCCTGCCGACCGACCAGGTCCGCATCAACGGCAAGCCGATCCGACGCAAGCTGCCGAACAAGCCGCCGCGTGTGCTGCTGTACCACAAGCCGACCGGCGAAATCGTGAGCCACGCGGACCCTGAAGGCCGCCCGTCGGTGTTCGACCGCCTGCCGTCGATGAAGACGGCGAAGTGGCTGGCCGTGGGCCGTCTCGACTTCAACACCGAAGGTCTCTTGATGCTGACGACCTCGGGTGACCTCGCGAACCGGTTCATGCACCCGCGCTACAGCGTGGAGCGCGAATACGCGGTGCGCGTGGTGGGCGAGCTCACCGAAGGCAATCGCCAGAAGCTGCTCAAGGGCGTCGAGCTCGACGACGGTCCGGCGAACTTCCTGCGCATCCGCGACGGCGGCGGCGAGGGCACGAATCACTGGTACCACGTCGCGCTGGCTGAAGGCCGCAACCGCGAAGTGCGCCGCATGTTCGAAGCGGTCGGCCTGATGGTGAGCCGCCTGATCCGCACGCGCCACGGCCCGATCGCGTTGCCCAAGGGCCTCAAGCGCGGCCGCTGGGAAGAGCTCGAGGACAACCAGGTGCGCAGCCTGATGGCGGCGGTCGGCCTGAAGGCGCCGGCCGAGGAGAAGGGTGGCCGCGGCAAGGAGCAGGAGCGCCGTCAGCCCGATCCGATGCAAACCTCGATGGGCTTCATCAACCGTGAGCCGGTGCTCAGTTCGCACGGTGCAATGGGCCAGGCGCGCCAGCCCCGTCAGGGGCAAGGCCAGGGCCGGCGCGGCACGGCACAGGGCGGCTTCGGCAGCTCGCTGGGCAATTTCGGCGGTGGCGGTGGTTTTGGTGGCGGCGCGGGCGGCAATCGCAGCAATCGCGGCAACCCCCGCAGCGGCACGCGTGAAGTCGACGGCAACCGCGCACCCAGCGCAGGTCCCAGCGCGGGCAAGCGTGCGGGCGGCAACGCGAACGGCAATCGCCGTGGGCCGGGCAGCAATGCCAACGCCGGCGCCAACCCGAACGGCAACCGTGGGCCGGGCGGCAACCGCACCGGCCAGCGCGGCACGCCACGCAACCGTACGCGCGGGCACTGAGAAGCCGCTCGCTGCTTTCCGGTGCAAACGGGTTTGCGCTGGAAAGCAGCATTGAAAATGCATAAATGTGCGCGAATGGGCCTAAACGCGCCGCACAATGCCGGGATTTCCCCCAGCACGCGGGGTTCGGCGCCAGCAGCGGTTTGCGTTAAAGCCAAAAAAAAGCTACAATCTCGGAGTCGCTGGGCGTGCGGCTTTTATTTGCGCCCCAGGTGCGACCACCTGGCTAAGTGAGAAGATGGGCGTTTCGCCCATTTTTTTTTGGTCCGCCCGATTGAGTGTTGCAGGTCAGTCTTGCAAAAACACCGTCGGCGCCGGACCCGGCCTGGATGGCCGTCATCGTGGGGCAAAGTGCAAGAGCGCGCGCTCACCTGGCGCGCGGCCCGCGAATCCTGAATCACGGAAGTTGCCGGCTCGCTGCGCGAACATCTGGAGCAGGCATTGTGCAACTGACGGAACTGATTGAAACCACGGTCACCGGGCTCGGTTACGAGCTGGTCGACCTCGAGCGCACCGGGCGCGGCATGCTGACCATCTACATCGATCAGCCCGCGGGTATCGCGATCGAGGACTGCGAGAAGGTCACGCGTCAGCTGCAGCACGTTCTGACGGTCGAGAACATCGACTACGAGCGCCTCGAAGTCTCGTCGCCCGGCCTCGACCGTCCGCTGAAGAAACTGGCGGACTTCGAACGCTTCGCGGGCTGCGAAGCGGTCATCACGTTGAAAAAGCCATTGGACGGACGGAAATCGTACCGCGGCATCGTGCATGCCCCGGAAGGCGAGACCATCGGTCTGGAATTCGAAGGGAAGGCGGGGCCTGCGATGCTCGATTTCACGCTCGCGGACATCGACAAAGCCCGCCTGATCCCCAAAGTTGACTTTAGGAGCCGCAAACAATGAGTCGCGAAGTGTTGATGCTGGTGGATGCGCTGGCACGCGAGAAGAATGTCGACAAGGACGTGGTGTTTGCCGCCCTTGAAGCGGCGCTTGCGTCAGCCTCCAAGAAACTCTTCGACGAAGATGCGGATATCCGCGTGCATATCGACCGCGACAGCGGCGAGCACGAAACGTATCGCCGTTGGCGCGTCGTGCCGGACGAGGCGGGCCTGCAGGAGCCGGACCAGGAAATCCTGCTGTTCGAAGCGCGCGAGCAAAAGCCGGACGCCGAGATCGACCAGTTCATCGAGCAGCCGGTGCCTTCGGTCGAGTTCGGCCGTATCGGCGCGCAGGCCGCCAAGCAGGTCATCCTGCAGAAGGTGCGCGACGCCGAGCGCGAGCAGATCCTGAACGACTTCCTCGAGCGCGGCGAAAGCATCATGACCGGCACGGTCAAGCGCATGGACAAGGGCAACTTCATCGTCGAGTCGGGCCGTGTCGAAGCGCTGCTGCGCCGCGACCAGCTGATTCCGAAGGAAAACCTGCGCGTGGGCGACCGCGTGCGTGCCTGGATCGGCAAGGTCGACCGCACCGCGCGCGGCCCGCAGATCGAGCTCTCGCGCACGGCGCCCGAGTTCCTGATGAAGCTCTTCGAGATGGAAGTGCCGGAAATCGAGCAAGGCCTTCTCGAGATCAAGGCCGCGGCGCGCGATCCGGGCGTGCGCGCCAAGATCGGCGTGGTGGCTTACGACAAGCGCATCGACCCGATCGGCACCTGCGTCGGCATCCGCGGCTCGCGCGTGCAGGCCGTGCGTAACGAGCTTGGTGGCGAAAACGTCGACATCGTGCTATGGTCGGAAGATCCCGCCCAGTTCGTGATCGGCGCGCTCGCGCCGGCTGCCGTGCAGTCGATCGTCGTCGACGAAGAAAAGCACGCGATGGACGTCGTGGTCGACGAGAGCGAGCTTGCGGTCGCCATCGGCCGCAGCGGCCAGAACGTGCGTCTTGCCAGCGAGCTGACCGGCTGGCAGATCAACATCATGACGCCGGACGAATCCGCGCAGAAGCAGAACCAGGAGCGCACGGTGCTGCGCGACCTGTTCATGGCGCGTCTCGATGTGGACGAGGAAGTCGCCGACATCTTGATCGACGAGGGCTTCACGAGCCTCGAAGAGATCGCCTACGTGCCGCTCAACGAAATGCTGGAAATCGAGGCGTTCGACGAGGACACCGTGCACGAGCTGCGCAACCGCGCACGCGACGCGTTGCTCACGCAGGCCATCGCGAACGAAGAGAAGGTGGAAAGCGCCGCGCTGGATCTGAAGAGCCTCGACGGCATGGACCCGGACCTGCTGGCGAAGCTGGCGCAACACGAGGTTCACACCCGCGACGAGCTCGCCGAGCTGGCCGTGGACGAGCTCACCGAAATGACGGGAATGGAAGAGGACGCCGCCAAGGCGTTGATCATGAAAGCGCGCGAGCACTGGTTCCAGTGACCTGGCAACAGGCATGGAACCCGGGCGCGACGAGCAGGAAGCGACCATGACCCACTGAACTTATCGCGGCCGCCCCGCTAGCCGGCAACACAGGCGCGGGGCACACGGTGCCGCATGAAACGATGTCAACCGCAAGGAATCGGTCCTTGCATTAAGAGGAATGAATGGCGAGTAACAACGTAGCCCAATTTGCCGCGGAACTGAAAATGCCGGCTGGCGTGCTGCTGGAGCAGCTGCAGGCGGCGGGCGTCACGAAAGCGAGCGAAGCCGACTCCTTGTCTGAAACGGACAAGGCGCGTCTGCTCGACCACTTGCGCAAGTCTCACGGCTCGACTGATGCAGACAAGCGCAAGATCACGCTGACGAAACGGCATACATCGGAAATCAAGCAATCCGATTCGACGGGTAAGGCTCGCACCATTCAGGTCGAGGTGCGCAAGAAGCGCACCTTCGTCCGCCGCGACGAGTCCGCCGAGCAGGCGGACGCATCGAATCATGCCGCCGACGCAGCCGCTGCCGCCGAAGAGGCGGAGCTGCAGCGCCGCGAAGAGGAAGCGCGCCGCGAGGCCGAGTTGCTCGAGCGTCAGGCTCAGGAGCTCCAGGAGCGCCAGGAGCGTCTCGCGCTTGAAGAAGCCGAGCGCCGTGCGCGCGAAGAGGCCGCCGAGGCCGAACGCCGCCGCGCCGAGGAAGAAGCCTCGCAGAAAAAGGCCGCAGCCGACGCCGCCGCGCGTGAGTTGGCCGCGCAGGCCGTAGCTGCGCAACGCAACGCTGAGAGCGAAGCGACGAAGGAAGTGAAGCAACAACAAGACCAGCAGGACGAGCAGCGCGCCGCAGCCGTGCGCGCCGCACAGCGCGAAGCGGCCCAGAAGGCCGAGGCTGCCGCGCGCGAGGCCGCCGAGAAGGCGCAGAAGGAACAGGAAGAGATCGCTCGCCGCCGCGCGGCGGCGGAAGCCGAAGCGCGCGCGATCCGCGAAATGATGAACACGCCGCGCAAGGCGCAGGTGAAGGCACCCGAGCCGCCCAAGCCGGTCGAGCCGCCCAAGCCCGCCGAAGCGAAGGGCACGCTGCATAAGCCGGCGCGTCCGGAAGGCGCGGCGGCACGTCCGGCAGCCGGCGGCGCGGGCGCGAAGAAGCCCGCCACCACGGCAGCGCCCTCGACGAGCGCACCGGGTGCCGGCGCGGGCGATCGCAACAAGAAGCCGGGCGCAGGCAAGGGCGGCTGGCAGGACGACGCAGCGAAGCGCCGCGGGATCAAGACGCGCGGCGACTCGTCGGGCGGCGTTGACCGCGGCTGGCGCGGCGGCCCGAAGGGCCGTGGCCGTCACCAGGACAACAGCTCGACGTTCCAGGCGCCGACCGAGCCGATCGTGCGTGAAGTGCACGTGCCGGAAACCATCACGGTGGCCGACCTCGCGCACAAGATGTCCGTGAAGGCCTCGGAAGTCATCAAGGTGATGATGAAGATGGGCCAGATGGTCACCATCAACCAGATGCTCGACCAGGAAACGGCGATGATCATCGTCGAGGAGCTCGGCCACCGTGCGGTTGCCGCGAAGCTCGACGATCCGGAAGCGCTGCTGGTCGAAGGCCAGTCCACGTCGACGGACGCCGAGCAACTGCCGCGTCCGCCGGTCGTCACGGTCATGGGTCACGTCGACCACGGCAAGACCTCGCTGCTCGACTACATCCGCCGCGCCAAGGTCGCAGCGGGCGAAGCGGGCGGCATTACGCAGCACATCGGCGCTTACCACGTCGAAACGCCGCGTGGCGTCATCACGTTCCTCGACACGCCGGGTCACGAGGCCTTCACGGCCATGCGTGCACGCGGTGCGAAGGCTACCGACATCGTCATTCTGGTGGTCGCGGCCGACGACGGCGTGATGCCGCAGACGAAGGAAGCGATCTCGCACGCGAAGGCTGCGGGCGTGCCGCTCGTCGTGGCGATCAACAAGATCGACAAGCCCGATGCGAACCCCGAGCGCGTGAAGCAGGAGCTCGTTGCTGAAGGCGTCGTGCCGGAAGAGTACGGTGGCGATTCGCCGTTCGTGCCGGTGTCGGCCAAGACCGGCGCAGGCATCGACGATCTGCTCGAAAACGTGCTGCTGCAAGCCGAAGTGCTGGAACTGACGGCACCGGTCGAAGCCCCGGCCAAGGGTCTCGTGATCGAAGCGAAGCTCGACAAGGGTAAGGGTCCGGTTGCGACCATTCTCGTGCAGTCGGGCACGCTCAACCGCGGCGACGTGGTGCTCGCAGGCACGGCCTATGGCCGCGTGCGCGCGATGCTCGACGAAACCGGCAAGCCCACGAAGGAAGCGGGTCCGTCGATTCCGGTCGAGATCCAGGGTCTCTCGGAAGTGCCGGGCGCCGGCGAAGAAGTCATCGTCCTGCCGGACGAGCGCAAGGCGCGCGAAATCGCGCTGTTCCGTCAAGGCAAGTTCCGCGACGTCAAGCTCGCGAAGCAGCAGGCCGCGAAGCTCGAAAACATGCTCGAGCAGATGGGCGAAGGCGAAGTGCAGAACCTGCCGCTTATCGTCAAGGCCGACGTGCAGGGCTCGCAGGAAGCGCTGGTTCACGCGCTCCTCAAGCTCTCGACGAGCGAAGTGCGCGTGCAGATCGTGCACGCCGCGGTGGGTGGCATCAGCGAAAGCGACGTCAACCTCGCGACGGCTTCGAAGGCGGTCATCATCGGCTTCAACACGCGTGCCGATGCACTGGCGCGCAAGCTGGCCGAGACCAACGGCGTGGACATCCGCTACTACAACATCATCTATGACGCAGTGGATGAGGTGAAGGCGGCGATGTCGGGCATGCTGGCGCCGGAAAAGCGCGAAGTCATCACCGGCATGGTCGAAGTGCGCCAGGTCTTCAAGGTGCCGAAGGTCGGCTCGGTGGCCGGCTGTATGGTCACGGACGGTATCGTCAAGCGTTCGTCGTCGGTGCGCGTGCTGCGCAACAACGTGGTCATCCACACCGGCGAGCTCGATTCGCTCAAGCGCTTCAAGGACGACGTCAAGGAAGTCAAGCAAGGCTTCGAGTGCGGTATGTCGATCAAGAACTTCAACGACATCGTCGAAGGCGACCAGTTCGAAGTGTTCGAGATCACCGAAGTCGCGCGTACGCTGTAATACAGCGGCGCACGCGGGCGGGTTTCAGACCGCTCGCGAGCTTAGCCGATAACGGGCGGGGCAGGCGCTGGCCAGCCCCGCCCGTTTTGTTTTTGCGCGGCGGTTCGTTCCTCGATGAACGAAATGGACGAATCGCCGCCTGAATGCCTCGTAGAAAAGAGGTGGAACCATCATGCCGAAAAAACGTACTTCCCCGAATCGCAACGCGCAGATCGCCGACCAGATCCAGCGCGATCTGTCCGAGTTGATGCGCGAAGTGAAAGATCCGCGCATCGGTCTCGTCACGATCCAGAGCGTGGAGCTCACGCCCGACTACGCGCACGCGAAGGTCTACTTCACGACCCTCACGGGAGACCCGAAGACCACCCAGGAAGCGCTCAATCACGCCGCGGGCCATCTGCACAATCTGCTGTTCAAGCGCCTGCACATCCACACCGTGCCGACGCTGCATTTCCACTACGACCAGTCGATCGAAAAGGGTGTTGAGATGTCGCGTCTCATCGACGAGGCGAACGCGACGCGTGCCAAGGACGACGACCAGGACGATCCGCAGGACGCCTGAGCCGCCACGCCAAACCGGCGCACGCGCAAGTTTCGTGCTGCACGCCGCCAGGCGCTGCGCGCGTCCGAACTCTGATATGACTGCTCCTTCCAAGACTCCTCAAGGCGCGCCCCGACCAAAGGTGCCGCGCCGCCTGCTCGACGGCGTGCTGCTGCTGGACAAGCCGCTTGGCTTATCCAGCAACGACGCGCTGATCCGCGCGAAACGCCTCTTTCGCGTGAAGAAGGCGGGCCATACCGGCACGCTCGATCCGCTCGCGACGGGCCTCTTGCCGCTGTGCTTCGGCGAGGCGACCAAGTTCTCGCAGGACTTGCTCGACGCCGACAAGACCTATGAGGCGACCCTGCGCCTCGGCATCCGCACCGCGACGGGCGACGCCGAAGGCGAAGCCATCGAGACGCGCGAAGTGCGTTGCGACGAAGCCGTCGTGCGCGAGGCGATGGCGAAGTTCGTCGGCGAGATCGTGCAGGTGCCGCCGATGTATTCGGCGCTCAAGCGCGACGGCAAGCCGCTCTACGAATACGCACGCGCGGGCCAGACGGTCGAGCGCGAAGGGCGCCAGGTGACGATCCTCGCACTGGAGATGATTGCTTGCGCGTTGCCCGACGTGACGTTTCGCGTCACCTGCAGCAAGGGCACCTATGTGCGGACGCTGGCCGAGGACATCGGCGAGGCGCTCGGCTGCGGCGCGCATCTCGTGATGCTGCGGCGCACGGGCGTGGGCGCGCTCACGCTCGAGCACGCCGTGACGCTGGACGCGCTCACGGCCGCCGACGAGCCTGCGCGTGACGCATGGCTGCAGCCCGTGGACGCGCTGCTTTCCACGTTTCCCGCCGTGACGCTGAACGTCGAGGCGGCGCGCCGGTTTACGCATGGCCAGCGCCTGCCGCTCAATGAGCTCGCGCTCGATCGCACGGCATGCGAAGCGGCCGATCGCGTGCGCGTCTATGGAGAAGAAGGGCGCTTGCTCGGCGTGGCGAAGGCGGGCAATGGCGTGCTCGCGCCGGAGCGGCTGGTGGTGAGCGGCTCGGCTTGATTCGCGTTGCGCGCCTCGCAAGAGATTACGCGCTAGAGACGAAAAAAATGGCACGCCGGTGTTGAACCGGACGTGCCATTTTTATTGGTGTGGCTTGAGCGAGGGGATGCGCTATTGCACGCGCAATAGCGTCAACGCAGCCTCACTCAATGCGCCGCCGAAGCCGCCGCGCCCGCGTCGGCGCTGCTCGTGCGCTCGGGGCGCGTGATCCAGATCAGCCCGATCAGCACGATAAAGATCGCCGAGGAAATCCAGAACAGGTCGTTCACACCAAGCTGCGCCGCCTGCTGCGTGACCATGCGGTCGAACATGCCATGCGCCTGCGAGGGATCGAGCCCGGTCGCGTTCTGCATCTGCTGCATCGACTGATTGAAGATCGGGTTGGTCGGCGTGGCTTGCTCGGTGAGGCGCGCGTGGTGGAACGTCGTGCGATGGTCCCACGCCGTCTCGAAGATCGAGGTGCCGATGCCGCCGCACATGATCCGCACGAAGTTCGACAGACCCGAAGCCGCCGGAATGCGGTTGCCCGGCAGGCCCGAAAGCGTGATCGAGACGAGCGGGATGAACAGGCCCGCCATGCCGATCCCCTGGATCAAGGTGGGCACCGTGAGCGCCCAGGTATCCACGCCGGTCGTGTACTGCGAACGCATCCAGAAGCACAGCGCGAACACCACGAACGCCGCCGTCGCGATATAGCGCGGGTCGGTGCGCGGCAGGATGCGGCCCGTGATCGGCGAGAGCATGATCGCGAAGAAGCCCACCGGCGCCATCACGATGCCCGCGTCGGTCGCGGTGTAGCCGAGCGTGGTTTGCAGCCACAACGGCAGCAGCACGAGATTGCCGAAGTAGAGGCCGTAGCCCACCGAGAGCGCGATCGTCGCGCCCGTGAAGTTGCGCCGCGCGAACAGCGACAGGTCGACCACCGGGTGATCGGCGGTCAGCTCCCAGATCACGAAGAACGCGAACGCAATGACTGCCGTGAGCGCGAGCACGACGATGGTGGTGGAGGCGAACCAGTCGAGGTCCTTGCCTTTGTCGAGCATGATCTGCAGCGAGCCGACCCAGACGATCAGGAGACCCAGGCCCACGCCGTCGATGGGCGCCTTCTTGATGGCCGAATCGCGGTTGCGGAAGATCGTCCACGTGGCGAGCGCGGCCACGATGCCCACGGGGATGTTCACATAGAAGATCCACGGCCACGAGATGTTGTCCGAGATCCAGCCGCCGAGAATGGGGCCCGCCACCGGCGCGATCAGCGTGGTCATCGACCACATCGAGAGCGCGATGGGCGCCTTCGCGCGCGGATAGCTCGCGAGCAGCAGCGTTTGCGAGAGCGGGATCATCGGGCCCGCGACGGCGCCCTGCAGCACGCGCGAGGCGAGCAGGAAGGGCAGCGTGGGCGCGAGGCCGCACAGCCACGACGAGATCACGAACAGGATGATCGACGCCATGAACAGGCGCACCTGGCCGACGCGCTCGGTGAGCCAGCCCGTGAGCGGCACGGAGATCGCGTTGGCGACCGCGAACGAGGTGATGACCCACGTGCCCTGATCGGAGGCGACGCCGAGGTCGCCCGAGATCGACGGGATCGACACGTTCGCGATCGAGGTGTCCAGCACGTTCATGAACACCGCGAGCGACACCGCGATGGTGCCGATCACGAGTTGCGCGCCTTGCAACGGCGGATGGACTACGGGTTGTTGTGCTGCCATTGAGTGCTTCGTGGTTGACTTCCGGGTGGCGCGCGCGGGCTTACATCAGCTTGGCTGCGGGTTTCGCCGCGCCGGCACCGGTGGCGGCCGACGAAACCTGCGCCTTGGCCGCATTCTGGCCTGCGTTTTCCACGATGATGCGGGCGATTTCCGCATCGGCTTCGTCGCCGTACTTCGCGAACACGTCAGTCTGGTAAACCGTGTTCGGCGCGTTGCCGAGCTGGCTGCCCGTATCGTTCTTGATGTTCACGTCCACTTGCATCGAGAGGCCGATGCGCAGCGGATGCTTCTCCAGCTCTTGCGGATCGAGCGAGATGCGCACTGGCAGGCGCTGCACCACCTTGATCCAGTTACCCGTGGCGTTCTGCGCGGGCAACAGCGAGAAGGCCGAGCCCGTGCCCGCCGAGAAGCCCACCACCTTGCCGTGAAAGACCACCGACGAGCCGTACACGTCCGCCGTCATCTCGACCGGCTGGCCGATGCTCATGTGCTTGAGCTGCACTTCCTTGAAGTTGGCGTCCACCCACACGGCGTTCAGCGGCACCACCGACATGAGCGGCGTGCCCGGCGAGACGCGCTGGCCCACCTGCACCGAGCGCTTGGCCACATAGCCGGTCACCGGCGCGGGCAGCGTGTTGCGCGCGTTGGCGAGATAGGCGTCGCGCACCTTGGCCGCGGCGGCCATCACGTTCGGGTGATTGGCGATGGTGGTGTTCGCGGTGAGCGCGCGGTTCGCGGCGAGCTGCTGCTGCGCGGCTTCGAGCGCGGCATCGGCGCTCTTCACGGCGTCGCGGGCGTGCGAGATTTCTTCCTGCGAGACGGCGCCCGTCTGCGCGACCTCCATGCGGCGCCGCAGGTCGTCCTGGGCGCGCGAGAGGTCGGACTGACGTTGGGCGACTTGCGCCTGGTACTGGCTGTCGTCGGCGAAGAGGCCGCGCACCTGGCGCACCGTCTGGCCGAGATTCGCCTCGGCCTGTTGCAGCGCGATGCGCGAGTCGGCGGGGTCGAGCAAGACGAGCGGGTCGCCGATCTTCACGGTCTGCGTGTCGTCGGCGTTCACGGCGATCACCGTGCCGGTCACCTGCGGCGTGATCTGCACGACGTTGCCGTTCACGTAGGCGTCGTCGGTGCTCTCGGTGAAGCGCGCGACGAGGAAGTAGTAGAGGCCGTAGGCAATGGCTGCAATCACGATCACGAGCACAAGCAGCGTCATCATGCGCTTGCGCTTGCCGTTGGTCGCGTTCGGCTGCGGATTGGCCGCCGGTTGCTGGGGGGTGCTCATGGAAGGATCTCCGGGTTCGTGCGTGCTGTTCGTTCGAGTGTTGGTGTTCAGTTCGCGGCCGTGGCGGCGCTCGCGGACGAGGCCGCCGACGGCGCGGGCGGCACGGTCCACGGCGCGTCGCGCCACGGGCCGCCGTTCACGTCGCTCTGGCCCTTCGAGTCGCTGCCGATCTCGACCGGCGGTGCGAGAGCTGCGTCGTGCGCGTCGAAGCCGCCGCCGAGCGCCGTGATGAGCGCCATCTGCTGGTCGCGGCGCTGCATCTTGAGGTTCGAGACGGTTTGTTCCGCGGCGAGACGGTTCTGGTCGGCGTTGAGCACCTGGAGCTGTTCCGAGAGCCCCGCCTTGTAGCGGATCACAGCGAGCTGGTACGCCTTGGTCGAGGCGTCGAGCGCGCGCTGGGCGTCCACGAGCTGCTGGTCCGCCGAGCGGATCGACGAGACCTGCGTGGCCACTTCCTGGAACGCGTTGATGAGCGTCTGGTTGTAGTTCGCCACATCGAGGTCGAAGTCGGCATAGCGGCCCTTCAACTGCGCGCGCAGCGCGCCCGCGTCGAAGATCGGCAGATGCACGGCCGGGCCGAAGTTCATCTGGCGGCTCGAGAAGGTGAGGAATTTGCCCCAGCCGAATGCATCGAGGCCGGCGGCGGCCGCAAGGTTCACGTCCGGATAGAACTCGGCCTTGGCTTCCTTCACGTCGTGCATCGCGGCCTCGACCTGCCAGCGCGCGGCGACGATATCCGGGCGGCGCGCCACGAGGTCGGCGGGCAGGTTGCCGGGCAGGGCCACCTTGGCGACCGGGTTGAGCACCGGCTGCGCGATCTGCAGGCCGCGGTCCGGGCCCTTGCCGAGCAGCGCGCCCAGCTGATAGCGCACGCTCTGGATCTGCCCGTCGAGCTGCGTGAGGTTGGCCTGGCTCGTCGCGATGTTGCCGTTCGCGGTCTGGCGCTCGACATTGGTGTCGAGGCCCGCCACCACGCGGCCGTCGGTGATCGTGCCGATGGTCTTGCGGTTGTCGATCTCGCGTGCGGCGATGTCGCGCAGCGCGTAGAGCTGGGCGAGCTGGTTGTAGGTGCGCGCGACCGATGAGGCGAGCGTGATGCGCGCCTGCTGCATGTCGGCCTGGGCGGCGCGCTGCTGTGAGACGGCCTGGGCGAGGCGCTGGCGGTTCTTGCCCCAAAGGTCCAGATCCCACGAAGCGCTCGCGAGGACGTTGTTCTCGCTATACCAGCTGCCGCCGTAAGGCGGCGGGAAGATGGTGTTTTCCGTGTAGATCTCGCGGGTCCACGAATAGCTCGCGTTGGCCTTCGGGTAGAGCCCCGCTTTCGACGTCTCGATATACGACGACGCCTTGGCGATACGCGCCTGCGCCTGTGCGATGGTGGGGCTGCCCTCGAGCGCCTCGTCGATCAGCTTGGGCAACTGCGGGTCGCCGAACTGCTGCGCCCAGTCGAGCGTCGGCCATTGGCCGCCCTCGGCCGGAATGCTCTGCGAGGTCTCGAACTGTTGCGGTTGCGCGATGGTCTTGTCGCTCTTGACGCCGAAGTAGTTCGCGCAGCCCGCGAGCGCGAGCGCCGCCACCGCGGCGGCGACGGCTCCCCGGCAGGAGAGCGCTGGCGCAAACTGGGTTTGAGGTTTCATTGCTCGTCTCATGGCGTGAGAAGGTGAGGTAATACTGGACGTTGCAGCTATTTTTGTTTGCAGCGATCTCGAATTTGCTTGCCGCGTCATCAATTGGCCGGCGGGTTTTGCCCCGCACCCGTGCCCGAATTCTGGATAGCTTCGCAGCTATTGGAGAGAACGCGCCGCAACATGCTCTTCAGGAAGCCGATCTCCTCGGGCGTGAGGCCCTGGAAGAGCTGATCCGTCACGCTCGTGAAGATCGCCGGCATGCGCGCGGCGATGGCCTCGCCCTCGGGCGTGAGCGCAAGGCGCACGGCGCGGCGGTCCTCGGAGCTGCGCACGCGCTTGAGGAGGCCGCGTTTTTCGAGCCGGTCGACGAGGCGCGTCACCGCGCTCGCGTCGATGCCGTACTCGCGCGCGAGCTCCGCCGCGAGCACGCACTTGCCGCTCGCCACCATGAACAGCACGCTGGCTTGCTGGCTCGTCACGCCGAGCTCGGCGACGGTGCGCTGGGTGATCAGGTTCGACATCGTCGATCTCACCCGCGAAATGAGGTAGCCCGCGCTTTCGCCGAAGTCGTAATCGCGGACTTCAGGAGGCACTGTGGGAGTCGGATCCGTCATGTTTCTGCTGCGACTGCAATGATTGACCAGGCAGCAATTATAGGGTCGGTTAGTTGACGCGGCAAGGGTTTATTGTGGAGAGGCGAAGAAACCTTTGCCGGGTAAGGTCTTAATTAGGCCCGGATGCGCGTGAGAAAATCGCCCCCGGCGGGGCGCCCAGCCACAAGCGGCTGGGCGAGTCCAGGAGGAAGGCTGCGACCAGGGCGCCCACTTGAGCCCTTTCACGCGCCCTGGGTATGAGCACGATCAATTCATCCTCACGTGCTATAATTTCAGGTTCCCAAAAGTGCGTCATCGCAGCGATGCTGAACTGGTCCGCCGGCAGAAACTCCCGGACGGATCGAGGCGGCGGCCGCGTGTCCGAGCCGGGCCTGCCAGCAGGGCATGCGCGGCGCACTCAACTGTACCCAGGTTCCTATGTCCCGCGCCCTTCGCAACATCGCCATCATTGCCCACGTCGACCACGGCAAGACCACGCTCGTCGACCAACTGCTGCGCCAGTCCGGCACCTTCCGCGACAACCAGCAGATCGCCGAACGCGTCATGGACTCGAACGACATCGAAAAAGAGCGCGGGATCACGATTCTCGCGAAGAACTGCGCGGTCGAGTACGAAGGCACCCACATCAACATCGTCGACACCCCGGGCCACGCCGACTTCGGCGGCGAAGTGGAACGCGTGCTCTCGATGGTCGACTCGGTGCTGCTGCTCGTCGACGCCGTGGAAGGCCCGATGCCGCAAACGCGCTTCGTCACGAAGAAGGCGCTCGCGCTCGGCCTGAAGCCGATCGTCGTCGTCAACAAGATCGACCGCCCGGGTGCGCGTATCGACTGGGTCATCAACCAGACCTTCGATCTGTTCGACAAGCTCGGCGCGACCGAAGAGCAGCTCGACTTCCCGGTCGTCTACGCCTCGGGCCTGAACGGCTACGCGTCGCTCTCCGCCGATGCGCGCGAAGGCGACATGCGCCCGCTGTTCGAAGCGATCCTCGAACACGTGCCGGTGCGCGACGCCGACCCGGAAGGTCCGCTCCAGCTGCAGATCACGTCGCTCGACTACTCGACCTACGTTGGCCGTATCGGCGTGGGCCGCATCAAGCGCGGCCGCATCAAGCCGGGTCAGCCGGTCGCGCTGCGCTTCGGTCCGGAAGGCGACGTGATGAACCGCAAGATCAACCAGGTGCTGTCGTTCAGCGGCCTCGAGCGCGTGCAGGTCGAATCGGCCGAAGCCGGCGACATCGTGCTGATCAACGGCATTGAAGACATCGGCATCGGCGCCACGATCTGCGCGGTCGACACCCCCGAAGCGCTGCCGATGATCACGGTGGACGAGCCGACGCTCACGATGAACTTCCTCGTGAACTCCTCGCCGCTCGCGGGCAAGGAAGGCAAGTTCGTGACGAGCCGCCAGATCCGCGACCGTCTCACGAAGGAACTGAACCACAACGTCGCGCTGCGCGTGAAGGACACCGGCGACGAAACCACGTTCGAAGTGTCGGGCCGTGGCGAGCTGCACCTCACGATCCTGATCGAAAACATGCGCCGCGAAGGCTACGAGCTGGCCGTGTCGCGTCCGCGCGTGGTGCTGCACGAAGTCGACGGCGTGAAGCAGGAGCCGTACGAAATGCTGACCGTGGACGTCGAAGACAGCCACCAGGGCGGCGTGATGGAAGAGCTGGGCCGCCGCAAGGGCGAAATGCTCGACATGGCTTCGGACAGCCGCGGCCGCACGCGTCTGGAGTACCGCATTCCGGCGCGTGGCCTGATCGGCTTCCAGGGCGAGTTCATGACGCTCACGCGCGGCACGGGCCTCATGAGCCACGTGTTCGACGCCTACGGCCCGATCAAGGAAGGCACGCTCGGCGAGCGCCGCAACGGCGTGCTGATCTCGCAGGACGACGGCGCCGCCGTCGCCTACGCGCTGTGGAAGCTGCAGGACCGCGGCCGCATGTTCGTGAAGCCGGGCGACGCGCTCTATGAAGGCATGATCATCGGCATTCACAGCCGCGACAACGACCTCGTCGTGAACCCGATCAAGGGCAAGCAGCTCACCAACGTGCGCGCCTCGGGCACCGACGAAGCCGTGCGCCTCGTGCCGCCGATCCAGATGTCGCTCGAGTACGCAGTGGAATTCATCGACGACGACGAGCTCGTGGAAGTCACGCCGCAGTCGATCCGCCTGCGCAAGCGCCATCTGAAAGAGCACGAGCGTCGCCGCGCGAGCCGCGAAGGCGCTGCCGAGTAAGCGCAGTCATTGATTTTTTGCGCACTGCAATGCAAGTAAGGAGCCAGGAAAGCCGCCTCTATGTGGGCGGCTTTTTTGCATCCGGCGGCAATTGCGTTGCAGTGCAAGAAGAGTGCGTTGCAAACGCCGCAAAGGCCCGTCTGCAAAGGGTTTGCGTGTGCGCTTGTGCCACATTGCAATCTATGGGGAGTATCACTTCTGTGATATCCTCCGCGGATGCATGATTTAGGTCCTTCCAAGCAGACTTGATTCGCAATCCGCTAAACGGTCAGGCCGTGGCGCGGAAGGTTGAGTAACCCGCTATTTCTCGAGAAACTCGAAGAAAGGTGAGCGTAAATGTCGGAAACGATGAAGCAGTTTCAGCTGAACTCCTACCTGTTCGGCGGCAATGCTCCGTATGTCGAAGAGCAATACGAAGCATATCTTGATAACCCTGCGTCCGTACCGGACACCTGGCGTGAATACTTCGACGCACTGCAAAACGTGCCGTCGTCGAGCGGCACGACCGACAACGACATCGCCCATGGGCCGATCGTCGAGTCGTTTGCCCAGCGCGCCAAGGCCAATGCGTTCATCCCGCGCGGCGGTGGCGAAGATCTCGCCACGGCGCGCAAGCAAGTTTACGTTCAGTCCCTGATTGGTGCTTATCGATTCCTTGGCTCGCAATGGGCCAATCTCGATCCGCTCAAGCGCCGCGAACGTCCGAACATCCCCGAGCTCGAGCCCGCGTTCTACGACTTCACCGAAGCCGACATGGACGAGACGTTCAGCGCCACGAACCTGTATTTCGGTTTCGAGCGCGCGTCGCTGCGCGAGATCGTCAAGGCGCTGCGCGACACGTACTGCGGCACGATCGGCGCCGAGTACATGTACATCAGCGATCCTGAGCAAAAGCGCTGGTGGAAGGAGCGTCTCGAGTCGATTCGCTCGACGCCGAACTTCTCGAACGACAAGAAGAAGCACATCCTGCAGCGCCTGACGGCCGCCGAAGGTCTCGAGCGCTTCCTGCACACCAAGTACGTCGGCCAGAAGCGCTTCTCGCTCGAAGGCGGCGAGTCCTTCATCGCCGCGATGGACGAAGTCGTTCGTCACGCGGGCGCGAAGGGCGTGCAGGAAATCATCATCGGCATGGCCCACCGTGGCCGCCTGAATGTGCTCGTGAACACGCTCGGCAAGATGCCGTCGGACCTGTTTGCCGAATTCGAAGGCAAGCACGTGGACGACCTGCCGGCCGGCGATGTGAAGTACCACAAGGGCTTCTCGTCGGACGTGGCGACCGAAGGCGGTCCGGTCCACCTCTCGCTCGCGTTCAACCCGTCGCACCTCGAAATCGTCAACCCGGTGGTCGAGGGTTCGGCGAAGGCCCGTATGGACCGCCGCGGCGACGACAACGGCCTGCAAGTGCTGCCGGTGCAGATTCACGGCGACGCGGCCTTCGCTGGCCAGGGTGTCGTGATGGAAACGCTGAACCTCGCGCAAACGCGTGGTTACGGCACGCACGGCACGCTGCACGTCGTCATCAACAACCAGATCGGCTTCACGACCTCGGACCCGCGCGACGCACGCTCGACGCTGTACTGTACCGACGTCGTCAAGATGATCGAGGCGCCCGTTCTGCACGTGAACGGCGACGATCCGGAAGCGGTCGTGCTGGCGATCCAGCTCGCGGTTGAATTCCGCATGCAGTTCCACAAGGATGTCGTGGTCGACATCATCTGCTTCCGCAAGCTCGGCCACAACGAGCAGGACACCCCGGCGGTGACGCAGCCGCTGATGTACAAGACCATCGCGAAGCACCCGGGCACCCGTGCGCTGTACGCCGAGAAGCTCGTGCAGCAGGGCGTGATCACGGCTGAAGACGGCGACAACTACGTCAAGGCCTACCGCGCCGCGATGGACGAAGGCCACCACACGGTCGACCCCGTGCTCTCGAACTACAAGAGCAAGTACGCGGTGGACTGGGTGCCGTTCCTGAACCGCAAGTGGACCGACGCCGCCGACACGGCCGTGCCGCTCGCCGAGCTCAAGCGTCTGGCCGAGCGCATCACCACGATCCCCGAGAACTTCAAGGTTCACCCGCTGGTCGAGCGCGTCATTAACGACCGCCGCGCGATGGGCAAGGGCGAAGCGAAGCTCGACTGGGGCATGGGCGAGCACCTCGCGTTCGCGTCGCTGGTCGCCTCGGGCTACTCGGTCCGTCTGACGGGCCAGGACTCGGGCCGCGGCACGTTCACGCACCGTCACGCCGTTCTGCACGACCAGAACCGCGAGCGCTGGAACGACGGCACCTACATCCCGCTGCAGAACATCGGCGAGAACCAGGCGCAGTTCACGGTGATCGACTCGGTGCTCTCCGAAGAAGCGGTGCTCGGCTTCGAGTACGGCTATTCGACGGCTGAGCCGAACACGCTCGTCGCGTGGGAAGGCCAGTTCGGCGACTTCGTGAACGGCGCGCAGGTCGTGATCGACCAGTTCATCTCGTCGGGCGAAGTGAAGTGGGGCCGTGTTTCGGGTCTCACGATGCTGCTGCCGCACGGCTATGAAGGCCAGGGTCCGGAGCACTCGTCGGCGCGTATCGAGCGTTTCCTGCAACTGTGCGCCGAGCACAACATGCAGGTCGTTCAGCCGACCACGCCGGCACAGATCTTCCACGTGCTGCGCCGCCAGATGATCCGCCTGTTCCGCAAGCCGCTCATCATCTTCACGCCGAAGTCGCTGCTGCGCCACAAGGAAGCTGTGTCGGATCTGTCCGAACTCGCGAAGGGCACGTTCCAGCCGGTCATCGGTGAAGTGGACGACGCCATCGACGCGAAGAAGGTCAAGCGCGTGGTCGCCTGCTCGGGCCGCGTGTACTACGACCTCGTCGCGCATCGCCGCGAATCGAAGTCGAACGACGTCGCGATCATCCGTATCGAACAGCTCTATCCGTTCGCGCACAAGCAGTTCGAAGCGGAAATGAAGAAGTACGACAACGCGACCGAAGTGGTCTGGGTGCAGGACGAGCCGCAGAATCAGGGCCCGTGGTTCTACATCGAGCACCATCTGAAGGAAGGCATGAAGGAAGGACAGAAGCTCGCCTACAGCGGCCGTCCCGCTTCCGCCTCGCCGGCCGTCGGCTACTACGCGAAGCACTACGAGCAGCAGAAGTCGCTGATCGAAGGTGCGTTCGGCCGCCTGAAGGGCGCGCAACTCGCGAAGTAAGCACACATAGAGCGAATCGAACCGGGAAAGCGCGACTCATGGATCACGCGCTTTCCCGCGCTCACGTGCGCGACCCGGTTCGTCATATGGGGAAAGTCCCCGGACAAGTATTCAGGAAAATCACATGGCTATCGTAGAAGTCAAGGTCCCTCAGTTTTCGGAGTCGGTGTCGGAAGGCACGATGCTGCAGTGGAAGAAGAAGCCGGGCGAAGCAGTTGCCCAGGACGAAGTCGTCATCGAGATCGAAACCGATAAGGTCGTGCTCGAAGTGCCCGCGCCGGCTGCCGGCGTGCTGGCCGAGATCCTCGTGGGCGACGGCGCAACCGTCACGAGCGAACAGCTGATCGCGAAGATCGACACGGAAGCCAAGGCTGGCGCCGTTGCCGCTCCCGCCGCTGCTGCCGCACCGGCTGCAGCCGCAGCTCCTGCAGCCGCACCGGCCGCTGCCGCATCGACGGGCAGCAGCACGGTCGCATCGCCCGCCGCTTCGAAGCTGATGGCGGAGCAAGGCCTGTCGGGCGGCGACGTCGCCGGCACGGGCCGCGACGGCCGCATCACGAAGCAGGACGTGCTCGGCGCCGGCGCACCGAAGGCCGCTCCCGCCGCCGCACCGGCTGCGAAGCCGGCCGCCGCCGCGAAGCCCTCGCTGCCGCAAGTCAACGCACCGGCATCGGCTGCCAACTGGCTCAACAACCGTCCGGAACAGCGCGTGCCGATGTCGCGCCTGCGTGCGCGTATCGCCGAGCGTCTGCTCGAGTCGCAGCAAACCAACGCCATCCTCACGACGTTCAACGAAGTGAACATGGCGCCGGTCATGGACCTGCGCAACAAGTACAAGGACAAGTTCGAGAAGGAACACGGCGTGAAGCTCGGCTTCATGTCGTTCTTCGTGAAGGCTGCGGTTCACGCCCTCAAGAAGTTCCCGCTCGTCAACGCGTCGATCGACGGCAACGACATCGTCTATCACGGCTACTTCGACATCGGTATCGCTGTCGGCTCGCCGCGCGGTCTGGTGGTGCCCATCCTGCGCAACGCAGACCAGATGAGCCTCGCCGACATCGAGAAGAAGATCGCCGAATTCGGCCAGAAGGCCAAGGACGGCAAGCTGTCGATCGAGGAAATGACGGGCGGCACGTTCTCGATCTCGAACGGCGGTGTGTTCGGCTCGATGCTCTCGACCCCGATCATCAACCCGCCGCAGTCGGCGATCCTCGGCGTGCACGCGACGAAGGAACGCGCGGTGGTCGAGAACGGCCAGATCGTGATCCGTCCGATGAACTACCTCGCGATGTCGTATGACCACCGCATCATCGACGGCCGCGAAGCCGTCCTGTCGCTGGTCGCGATGAAGGACGCGCTGGAAGATCCGGCTCGCCTGCTGCTCGACCTGTAATTCGCGTTGTAGCGCGAGCCGGGGCTCACGTCCTGCTCGCGCATCCAGTCTCACACTGAGCGTCGCGCGCGCGGATTCCGGAAGCCGGACTCCGCGCGTGGCGCTCACGTATCGAAAGGATGACCATGTCCAAAGAATTTGACGTCGTCGTGATCGGCGCCGGCCCTGGCGGCTATATCGCGGCGATCCGCGCCGCGCAGCTCGGCAAGTCGGTTGCCTGTATCGAAAAATGGAAGAACCCGGCCGGCACGCTGAAGCTCGGCGGCACCTGCCTGAACGTGGGCTGCATTCCGTCGAAGGCGCTGCTCGCCTCGTCGGAAGAGTTCGAAAGCGCGCAGCATCACCTGGCCGACCACGGCATCAACGTCGGCGACGTGTCGATCGACATCGCCAAGATGCTCGCCCGCAAGGACGGGATCGTCGAGAAGATGACCAAGGGCATCGAGTTCCTGTTCCGCAAGAACAAGATCACCTGGCTCAAGGGTCACGGCAAGTTCACGGGCAAGACCGACGCGGGCGTGCAGATCGAAGTGAGCGGCGAGGGCGAGACCGAAGTCGTCACGGCGAAGAACGTCATCATCGCAACGGGTTCGAAGGCTCGCCATCTGCCGGGCATGCCGGTCGACAACAAGATCATCGCCGACAACGAAGGCGCGCTCACGTTCGACGCGGTGCCGAAGAAGCTGGCTGTGATCGGCGCAGGCGTGATCGGCCTGGAGCTCGGCTCGGTGTGGCGCCGTCTTGGTGCCGAAGTCACGATCCTCGAAGCGCTGCCGGAATTCCTCGGCGCCGCTGACCAGTCGCTCGCGAAGGAAGCTGCAAAGCTCTTCAAGAAGCAGGGTCTCGACATTCACGTTGGCGTGAAGGTCGGCGAAGTGAAGGCGACGGACAAGAACGTCACGATCAACTACACGGACAAGGACGGCAACGCGCAAGTGCTCGAAGCCGACCGCCTGATCGTGTCGGTTGGCCGCGTGCCGAACACCGACAACCTCGGTCTCGAAGCCATTGGCCTGAAGGCCAACGAGCGCGGCTTCATCGACGTGGACGACCACTGCGCAACGGCGGTGCCGAACGTCTACGCGATCGGCGACGTGGTGCGCGGCCCGATGCTCGCGCACAAGGCCGAAGACGAAGGCGTGCTGGTGGCCGAGATCATCGACGGCCAGAAGCCGCACATCGACTACAACTGCATTCCGTGGGTGATCTACACCGAGCCGGAAATCGCATGGGTCGGCAAGACGGAGCAGCAGCTGAAGGCTGAAGGCCGTGACATCAAGACGGGCCAGTTCCCGTTCATGGCCAACGGCCGCGCGCTCGGCATCAACAAGGCCGACGGCTTCGTGAAGATGATCGCCGATGCCAAGACCGACGAACTGCTCGGCGTGCACATCATCTCGGCGAACGCATCGGACCTGATCGCGGAAGCCGTGGTGGCGATGGAATTCAAGGCTGCTGCCGAAGACATCGGCCGCATCTGCCATCCGCACCCGTCGCTGTCCGAAGTCATGCGCGAAGCGGCGCTCGCCACCGACAAGCGCGCGCTCAACATGTAATGCATCAGGGCAGGGCGGCCGTCTTCTGATGGCCGTTTTGCCTCGCAGCACCTTGGTACAGAGGCGGGTGGGCTTTTGCCCTCCCGCCTTTACTCGTTTGTGGTCCACGAAATGAACGTCACCGAATACTACGAAAACGAACTGCAGAAGCGAGGGTACAAACCCGACGCGGCCCAGCGTGCCGCCATCGACCGGCTGCAGCGGTGTTACGACGAATGGGCCGCATACAAGTCGCGTCGCTCGAATGCGTTCTGGAAGCTCATCAACCACCCGGACCTGCCGCGCGGCATCTATATGTGGGGCGGCGTAGGCCGCGGCAAGAGCTTCCTGATGGACAGCTTCTATGCGGTCGTGCCCCTGCAGCGCAAGACGCGTCTGCACTTTCACGAATTCATGCGCGAGGTGCACCGCGAGCTCGAAGAGCTCAAGGGCCAGGCCGACCCGCTCGACGAACTCGCGCGGCGCATCGCGAAGCGCTATCGCCTGATCTGCTTCGACGAATTCCACGTCTCCGACATCGCCGACGCGATGATTCTTTATCGTCTTTTGGATGGCCTGTTCAAGAACGGCGTGCAGTTCGTGATGACGTCCAACTACGATCCCGATTTGCTGTACCCCGATGGCCTGCATCGCGACCGCATGCTGCCCGCCATCGAGCTCATCAAGGAAAAGTTGGATGTCCTGAACGTCGACGCGGGCATCGACTATCGCCAGCGCACGCTCGCGCAGGTGGAGGTCTATCACACGCCGCTCGGCGCGGCCGCGGACAAGGCGCTGCGCCACTCGTTCGCGCAGCTCGCCGCGGTGCCCGACGAAAGCCCGTTGCTGCGGATCGAAAAGCGCGAGCTCAAGGCCCTGCGCAAGGCCGATGGCGTCGTGTGGTTCGACTTCGCCACGCTGTGCGGCGGCCCGCGCTCGCAGAACGACTATCTCGAGCTCGCGAGCCGTTTTCACGCGGTGATCCTCTCGGACGTGCCGCAGATGACGCCGCGCATGCAGTCCGAAGCGCGCCGCTTCACCTGGCTCATCGACGTTTTTTACGACCACAAGGTGAAGCTGCTCATGTCGGCGGCGGTGCCGCCGGACCAGCTTTACGTCGAAGGCCCGATGGCCAATGAATTCACGCGCACCGTTTCGCGCATCGTCGAGATGCAGTCGAAGGAATATCTCGAAACGCCGCGCCGCATCGTGGATACGTCGCTGACTTAAACGCACAGGCCTCCGGAGCCGGGTATCCGGGGCGCAAAACGCCGTCACGGCGTCGCAAAACCAGGCGCGAATCCGCTTTTTCAAGATTCGGACTCGTCTGATAGGGGCCGCAGGGTCAAGTCGATATCTTTAGTCAGGACAGGTTCTGACAAAGGAGTAGACCATGACCCCCCATCGCGATATTACCGAGGAAGAGTGGCAGCGCGTGATGCCGCTGCTGCCGGAATTGCGTCCGCGCTCGGAAATGCGCGGCCGTCCACTCGCCAACACCCGCTCGGTGCTCAACGGCGTCCTGTGGGTCATGTATAGCGGCGCCACGTGGTCGGCCATGCCGCGCCGTTACCCGTCCTATCAAACCTGCCACCGGCGCTTCAAAGCCTGGCATGACGAAGGGGTTCTCAAGCGCGTGATGGCCGAGCTCTTCGGCGAAGAAGGCGTCGCGCTGTGCGACACCATCGAAACGCGCATGCGCAAGCACCTGAGCCGTGCCGAAAAGGCCGCTGCGCGCGTTCAGGAAGGCGTGCCGGGCGTGCCGTCCGCGCCGCGCAATTCGCCGTTCAGCCCGGCCACGCCCGGTGTGCCGCAGCCGTTCAGCTATCGCTCGGTATACCGGCACACCGCTTGACGGGGCGAGCGCCCCGAGCGCGTGATGCGCACACTAGACGCCTGCCGAGGCCGCCTTGTTGCAAGGCGGCCTTCGCTTTTTCAGGCGGGCGTGAATTACTGCTGACGTACCCAGGTTTGCGAACGGCCGAGCAGCGAAATGCCCAGATAGCCGCGCACCACCAGTTTCTGGCCACCCTCTTCGGTGTGCATCTTGCAGCGATAGATTTTGCCGTTCTCGGGGTCGAGAATGTGGCCGTCGTCCCATTCGTTGCCGGCCTGCTTCATGCCGTCGATGATCGTCATGCCCAGAATCAGCTGGTCCTTGCGTGAGTCCGTGCATGCGGTGCAGCGGCGGTCGGGGTTGTCGTTCGGCCCGAGGCCCTTGATGACCTTGCCGCTGAGGCCGCCGCTGCCGTCCTCGCTGATTTGCACGAGTGCCTTGGGCTGCCCGGTGTGATCGTCCACCGTTTGCCAGACGCCGACGGGCGAGTTCGACTGCGCATGCGCGGCGAGCACGCTGCCGAGCAGGATGCCAGCCAGCGCGAATTGTCGCGCCGCGCGGGCGGCCAAGGAGGGGGTACGGCGGTTGAATTGCAACATGTGTCTTCCTCCACTGATGTTTATCGCTATGTGTGCGTCTAACCGCCGCGGGCCACCGTGCGTGGCTTCGATTGGCGGCGAACCGCGCGGCGCATTCGTTCGCGGCGAAGGCGCGCAGCGGTCAGGGCAGGATACGCGAAAGCGCTGCGCGCGTTTGCGAGGAGAAACTCTAGTCGGCACGCACGAGCGCACTGTGCACGCGCCGTGCCTGGCCGGGCGATGCGTGCCCTCATTGCGTTCGGCCATGCCGCCCGGCCAGGCGCTCAGTTGAGCTGATACGAGAACGTCGCGTTCACGCGTGGGCTGCGCGACGCACTTTCGACGGGCGCATCGCCGAGCGCCTTCGCCACGGAGAGATCGAGACTGTAGTACTTGCCGTCGGTGATCCGGAAGCCCAGCGAAGCCGACGAAAGCCGCGAAGGCGAGGGCGTTCCCGCATGCAGGTAGACGCGGGCCATGTCGAACGAGACATAGGGCGTGATCGTCTGCAACCACACCTTTCCCAGCTTGAACGGATGGTTCAGCTCGAGCGCGAAGGCCCAGCCCGAATCGCCCGACGCCTCGCCCGGCTCATATCCCGCCGCGAAGCGTTGCGCGCCGAAGGCGATCTGCTCGGAGGTCGGCAGCGTGTTCGGGCTGTATTGCCCCGTTGCGGCGACGGCGGTGCCAAAACCCATCGGCCAGTCGTTGGTCTGCGAGTACGAGGCGTCGGTGCGCACGAAGTTCAGCGACACGGGGTTCTGCAGCGCGAGACCGGGAATGTTCGTGTCCGCCGACTTCGACGCCCCGAGAATATCGAAGGCCTTCGCCACCGCGACGCTCGCCTTGCGCACCTGGCCCGGCTGCACGTCAGTGTAGTCGGCTTGCAGTTGCAGCACGCGCACCTGCGAGCTCAGGCCGTATTGCAGACCGTTGATGGTGTTGTGGTAGCGGTCCTCATCGTGCGCCGCATAGGCGCTCACCGTGCCGACGACGCTGCGCGTATTGCTGAGCAGCAGCGGATACGAGAGCGAGCCCGTGAGCTTGTCGCTGATGACGGTGCGCTCCACGTAGCTGGGCAGACCGGGGTTATCGACGGGGTTGCCGCGGTAATGCGAGGCGTCGAGCTTCGCCGTCAGGCCATCGCTCGCGATGGGCACGGCCGCATGCGCGGCGAGGTAGGTGACGTTGTCTCGCCCCTTGGGCAGCAGCGCCGAAAAGCTCAACTGCTCGCCGAACGGCGTGAGCCCGTTTTCGGTGAGCGTGAGGAGGCCCTGCACGCCCGGGTGATTGAAGTCGATGCCGGTGCTCACGTCATACGGCTTTTGCGTGGCATCGAGTTCGAGCGTGGTGGCGCCGTCGGTGGTCGTGGGTGGCGGCACGTTCGCCTTGACCTTGAGCCCAGGCAGCATGCCGAGCACGTTGATGTAGCGCTGGAACGTGGCCGTGCGCAGTGGCCGGTCCTCGACGATGTGCGCCGCGACCGCGCGCATCTTGCCCTCGAGCGCGCCGGGCTTGCCCGTGATCTTCACGTCTTTCACATAGCCTTCGACGACCGTGATGCGCACCACGCCGCCCGCGAAATCCTGTGCCGGCACGAATGCGAACGACAGCGCATAGCCGCGGTCCTGATAGAGCTTCGTCACGCCATTGGCCGTTTCGATGAGCTGGCCGATCGTGATGTCGTGATTCGCGAGGGGCGCAAAACGCTTCGCGACTTCGTCGAATGGAATCGATTTCACGCCCTCCACCTTGAAGGTGGCCGGCGTGATATGCGTGGCGAGCAGCTGCTGCAGGGCAGGCGTTTGCTGCTGCACTTGCACGGTCACGCTGGGCGCCTTCTGTGGCGCGTTGATTTGCGGCAAAGCGTCGAGCGGATTGCCTCCCTGTAAATTTCCGCCCGACGCCGGCCGGTTCTGCTGTGCTACTGCCACCCCCGTCAAGCCGGCGCTCGCCATGACGCCTAACGCGGCGAGCACGGCCCATCCTGCGACTTTCATTGGACTACCCTCGACTTGTCGGACGACGCGCGCCGGGTGCCTGAACGCCCCCGGCGCGGCCGTCTCTTCGTGCCGCCTTTTCGGCGGTCTTTGCGTGGCTCCCTGATTGCCCGCGTATTATTCCTGGTACTCCGTACTACCTGATCTGATATTGCCAGGCTTCGCGCAGCGCGGCGTTCCTCTCCAAACACCGCACTGCGCATTGCCCATCTTGCACGACGATAGTTGCGCGTGCTACGGCAGCTTGTGCAGCACGCCGCTCAGTAATCCCCCCGATGTACTTGTGCCACCGGAGCTGCTTGAAGAACCCGTCGCGCCGAGCCCACCCGTGAGTGTGCCGACAAGGGCTGTCACCGGGCTGAGCAGGCCGCCCGCACCCGTGCCGCTACCGCTGCCGCTGCCCGCGAGCGCGGCGAGCGGACCCGCCGCGGCCGCCGTGCCCGAGCCGCCGCTGCCTGCCGCGCTGCCCGCCGAGCCGGCAGCGGAGGTGACGGTGGAGCTCACGCTCGAAAGCAGTCCGCCCGCCACCGGCAGGCTGCCAAGGCCGCTCGTGAGCGCGCCTGCGCCACCCGCACCACCGGTGCCATTCGTGGCGCCGGCTGCCGCGCCCGTGACCGCGGCGAGCGGCGTGCCACCGAGGCCGAGGCTCGCGACCGACGCGTTGAGCGGGCCGAGCGGGCCGCCTGCCGCTGCGCCGCTCGGCGGCCCGTTGGCGACGAGCACGCCGTTGCCGCCCACGAGGCCCGTGATGAGGCCAGGGATCGGCGCTGCGCCATTCGGACCGTTCGGGTTGACCAGGCCTCCCGCGTTGGTGACCGTGTTGCCGACAGCGCTGACCAGCGTGCCGGCATCCGCACCGAGCGGGCCAAGCGCCCCGTTCGCCTGCGAGCCGGCGGCGGTCGACGCGACCTTCGTGCCGGCCGTTTGCACGGCGCCGCCCACCTGCGCGAGCAGGCCCGAGACCGGCACGCCAAGGCCGGTCGAGGTGCCCACTTGCTGGGTGATGAGGCCGGCCGTGGTGACGATCGGCGTGATGGTCGTGCTGATCGGTTGCGTGGCCTGTTGCACCGGAGCCGACGAGAGCACGTTGCCGAGCGTATTGCCCGTGCTGTTCACGGCGTTGGCCGTCGTGTCGAGCACGGTGGCGACGGGCGTCGTCACAGGGACGAGCGGCGCGAGCGGCCCGCTGCCGAGTCCGCTGACCGTGGTCGCGGCGCCCTGGACCACGCCGCTCGATGCGCTCACGACGTTGCCGAGTCCGGCCGCGGTCGTGCCGACCGGGTTGGGCGTCGAGCCGGTCTGGCCGACGCCGCTCGAGACGGCATTGGCGAGCGCGGCGGCGACCGTGCCGGTGCTCGACACGGTGTCACCGAGGCCCTGGCTGACCTGTGGGCTCGTGCCCGGGACCGTGGTCGAACCGACCGCGTTGCCGAGATCGTTTGCCGATTTGGCCACCGAGCTGACCACGCCGCTCGTGCCGCTCGACGCGCTGGTGCTGCCGTTTCCGCTGCTGCTGCTCGAGCCGCTGCCGCCCGTGCCGGCGGTCGTGCCCGAGCCTCCGGAGTCGCCACTGGTGCCGCCGGTGCCGGTCGTGCCTGTCGTGCCGGTTGCACCCGACGAAGCTGAGGGTGGCGTGTAGCTGCTGCCGCCGCAGGCGGCGACGCTGCAGGCCACGGCGGCGGCGAGCGCCGTGAGGCGCAGGGTGCGCACGAGGGCGACGGCGCGGTCGCTGCCGCGGTTGGTTTCGCGGTGGGTGTAATGCGCGGTGGAGCTGGAACGGCTGGACATGACGCTGTCTCCTGAACTTGAACTGAAAGCGCGCTGGAACGCGGTGCCGAACGGGTTTGCGGGACGGATTACTTCTTGCCGCCGAGCAGGCCGCCGACGAGTGACGTGAGCCCCGCGAGCGGGCTCGTTGCGCTGCTGCCGGAGTTGCCGCCCGTCAGGGAACTGAGCGAGAGCCCCGGCGCTGCGCTGGCGGTGTTGCTGGCGGCCGGTGCGCTGGACGTGGTAGCGGGCTTGGTGCCGGCGCTGAGCGTTGCGCCCGCGACCACACTGCCGCCCGTGTTGGCCGTGCTGGTCGCGGCGCTGTTGAGCGCACCGGTGACGGTGTTGACGGTGCCGGCGACGAGCCCCGTGACCGGTGCAAGCGGGCTGCTGCTGCCGCCCGTGGCCGAGGTGAGCGCGCTGGTCGCCGTGCCGAGGGCGCCGGTGACGGGCGCGAGCGGATTGCTGCCGCCCGTGTTCGCGCCGACGCCCGCACCGATGCCGACCGTTGCTCCGCCGCCGGCTGCGCCACCGGTCACGCTGCTCAAGATCCCCGTGACCGGCGCGAGCGGATTGCCGCCCAGCGGATTGCCGCCCAGCGGATTGGTGCTGCTGCTGGTCTTGCCGCCCGTCAGCAAGTTGCCGGCGGTGGCGACGGTCTTGCCCGTATCGGCGACGAGGCTCCCCACGCCCGCCGTGACGGGATTCGCGCCGCCCGTTTGCGAGACCAGCGCGCCGCCTTTCTGGATGCCGCCGCCGAGCGTCTGCAGCAGGCCCGTGGCCGGTGCGCCTGCGCCCGTCGTGCTGCCCACCGTCTGCGTGGTGGAGGCGAGCATCGAGGTGATCGGCGTGATGGTGGAGCTCAGTTGCTGCGTGACTTGTTGCACCGGGCCTTGCGTGAGGGCGCCCGTGAGCGTGTTGCCCGCGCCTGTGACGGCGCTGCCCAGCGTGCCCACCGCGCCGCCCACGGGCGTGGTGATGGCGGCGAGCGGCGCAAGCGGGCCGCTGCCGAGACTCGTGACGAGCTGGCCCGTGCTGGTGACGGCCTTGCCTGTGTCGCTCACGACGCCGCCCGTGCTCGCGAGCGTGGTGCCGACCGGATTGCTGCTCGCGCCGAGCTGACCGAGCCCTTGGGAAACGCCGTTGCCGAGCGTGGAGACCGCGCCGCCGACGTTCTGGACGATGCCGCCTGCGGCCTGGGTGGTTTGCGGGCTCACGCCGGGCAGCGTCTGCGTAGCGATCGTGCTGCCGATGCCCGAAACGGTGGCGCCGGCGGCGCCGACGACGTTGCCCGCGGCATGCGCGACAGCGCCCACGGCATTGGCCGAGACCGTCGTGCCGCTGTTGTTATTGTTGTTGTTGTTGTTGTTGTTGTTGTTGTTGTTGTTGTTGTTGTTGTTGTTGTTGTTGTTGTTGTTGTTGTTGTTGTTGTTCCCCGGCCCGTTTCCGTTGGTGCTGGTGGTCGTGTTGCCTGTGCCGCTGGTGTTGCCGTTCGCTGCGTCCGTGCTGCTGGCGCCGGTGGGGGTGCCACCGCCACTGCCGTTGCCGTTGTCCGCGGAGGTGGTGCCGCCACCCGAGCCGCCTCCAGTGCCGCCGCCATTCGCGCCGTCGCTAGTCTGCAATGCGCCGCCGCTGCCGCCCCCGGTACCGCTGCTGAGGGAGCCTGAGCCACCGCAGGCGGTCAGCGAGAGCAGCGTGGCGATGGTCGCAGCGATGGCCGTCAAGCGTGCTGCGTTCGCGATGCGCTGATTGTTCATGATTGCCCTCGGTTCGTATCGTGTGTTGTCTGTTTATTTGCCGATCCATCAGACCTGCGCTACCTGCACTGCAACTGACGTGCCAATGCAAACGCTCGCGCGAAAACAACAGCCAGCGCCTTGTGGAGGGTTTCGTCTAATCAAGACATATCAAGCGTTTGCGAGCGCTTTTGTCGAATGAATAGCGGGAGGGCGAAACGAGGCGTTACGCAATGCCGGGTGTTACGTCACGTAACGTGGAGAGCGCGGTGTTACGGGCGTTGGCGTAACAAGGCAGAAAAATCGTGGCGGCGGCACGAAGATAAAAAACCTCGCGCGTGCAGGGAAATGGGGTTGGCAGAGCAAACGTTAAACACTGTCAGATTATCGAGTCCTGACTAGTGAGGTAATGGTTTGCCCGGAGTAAACAGCAAAACGCATCTGCCGATAATGAAGTTACGAATTGGCGCTTGCATAACGATCGATTGCGTTACGTAGGGCGTTACGATATAAAAACCGCACAGACCAAAAAATATATACAGAGCCTTACGCAAGCATGAACGAGGGACCTGTTTGCGATTCGGCCAAAAAAAAGTTGGCGAACTGACATGGCAGTTCGTGGACCGGATGCATCGGCGCAATTCAAGAAGCGTTTATTACGAGTGCCGGTGTCAATCAGCGTAGCGTGCGAAAGAGAGAGAGGGCCGAAATGAACAAGTTGCTAAAGCAATTCGCGAAGTCGGAAGAGGGGGTCACGGCGCTGGAATATGGGCTCATCGCCGGGGTTATCGTCATCGCTGTGGCATCGACCGTTCCAGGCATTGGCACCTCGCTCACGACTTTGTTCACATCCATTTCGACAGAGTTAAAGCCTGCTGCAGCCGCGGCTGCGGCGAGCGCCGCCGGCTGATCGGCGTTTCGGGTAACGCTTAGCATCGCTAACTACTAGCTGTTCCAGCGCACGCTCGCCTGCGAGCCTGCGCCGGATAGTTGCGCGCGCACCGTTCTCGATGATTCCATTCTATTTATCCAGCCTCGTGTTTGGCGTGTGGGCTGTGGCCGTTGCCGTGTGCGACTGCCGCTCGCGCCGTGTGCCAAACCCACTCGTGGGCGCAGGGCTCGTCGCCGCACTGGTGGCGGCGTTGCTGCACTCGGGTCCGGCGCATCTCGGCATCGGGCAGGCGCTGGCCGCCGCCGCGGTGGGGCTCGCCGCGCTCATGCCGTTCTTCGTGCTCGGCATGATGGGCGCGGCCGACGTGAAGGTTTTCGCGGTGCTCGGCGCGTGGTGCGGGATGCACGCGCTCGTGGGTCTGTGGGTTGTCGCGAGCCTTGCGGCGTTCGTGCACGCGCTCGCCATGCTGATTACCCTGCGCACACGCGCGCATATGAGTGCGGCACGGCCCGCGCGGCTCGTGACCGTGGGGGCGCGGCGCGGCACGCCGTATGCCGCGTGCCTGAGCGTGCCCGCGCTCGTCTGGCTCGCGCTCAAACTGGCGTCCGGGTGGTCGAGATGATGGGCATAACGAATAAACAGGCAAACCTCACGCGGGCAGGGCGTGGCAAGCGCGCACAAGGCGGCATCGCGGCGGTCGAGTTCGCCATTGCGTTTCCGCTCTTCTTCGCGATCCTTTACGGGATCGTCATGTACAGCGTGATCTTTCTCGTGCAGCAAAGCCTGACTTCGGCCGCTGCGGAAGGCGCGCGTGCGGCGCTCGTCTATCAGAACGGGACCGATCCCGCTTCGGCGCTTGCGAGCCGTGCACAGGCGGCCTGCACGCGGGCGCTCGTCGTCGTGAGCTGGCTCACGCATGCGCCGCAATGCACGCCGGCGGTCAACACCGCGCCGGCCGGATGCACCGGGAACACGGCCATGGACTGCGTTCAGGTCACGCTCACCTACGCCTGGAGCAGCAATCCGCTGGTGCCTCCGCTGCCGCTCATGGGACTGCTCGCGCCGTCGTCGCTCGTTGGCCAGGCGACCGTGCAGATCGATCCGGAGAATCTCCTGTGAAACTTTCGGGGGTACGTGCGCCCGGTTCGTTCGCGGACTTTGCTGGCTTGAAACTTGCTGAACTCAATTCAGCTCGCATAGTGGACGACCGTTCATGGCCAATCTGACCAAAATCACCGCAGGGCTCCTGATTGCTGGCGCGCTCGTGCTCGGGTTGCTCGCGTGGACGCTTGCGCGCCGCCCGCCGCCGGTAGCCGTAGTGCCGGCGCCGTCTTCCACCCAGGCGCTCACGCCGGTCGTGGTGGCCACGCGTGCGCTAGCCGCGGGCCAGCCGATTCCGGCCGACGCGCTGCGGGTGCAGCCGCTGCCGATCCACCCGCAGGGTTCCGTGAGCGATAGCGCGCTGGTTGCGGGCCGCGTGCCGCTTGCCGATATCGCCGCCGACGCGCCCGTGCTCGACCAGCAGCTCTCGTCGAGCCTCGCCGCGAGTCTCGCGCCTGGCGAGCGCGCCGTGGCCGTGCGCGTCGATGAAACCAACGCGGTTGGCAATGCGCTGCACGCGGGCAACTACGTCGACGTGTTCTTCACGCTGCGCCGCGACGGCAACGGCGTGAATGGCGGCGAGATCGGCCGCACCCAGGCGCGTCTCCTGATTTCGAAGGCGCGCGTGCTGGTGTTCGGCGCGCAGCCCGAGGCGCAGGGCTATGCGGGCGGCCAGCGCACCAGCAACTTCGGCCGGCAGACCGTCACGCCACGCACGGCGGTGCTCGCCGTCCCGCTCGCCGAAGTCGATCAGCTCGCGCTCGCCCAAAGCCAGGGCCAACTGATGCTTGCGCTGCGCAACCCGACCGACGACGCTGAGGTGGATCCCGCCGCATTCGGCCCGCAGCCCGGCGTGCTCAAGGTGGTCTCGCGCACGGCGCCGGACAGCGCGACGCGCGCGGCGGCGGGCGTCGCGCTCGACCAGCTCGCGGGCAACGGCGTGCAGCGCGAGGCAGCGCCGGCGGGACCGGCCGCACCGCGCCGCGCCGGCGCGAGCGCGCACGGCGGACTCGAAGTGATACGGGGTGGGCGCACCGAAACGGTCGCCTGGTAACGATGCATGGGCGCGCGACGCTCAAGCCGCCAGCAGGTTGCGCGGACCTGGCCGCATACGAGAGAAGCAGGAACACAATGACGATAACGAGAGTCTTCGGCGTGGCGTTGGCTGCTGCATGCGCGAGCGGTCTTGCGCTCACCGCCTTGTCCGCATCGGCGGCGCCGCCCGCGCAGGGCAGCACGGCATACGCGAGCGAGCCGGCGGAAGGCGTGCCGTCGAGCATCGACATCGCCGTGGGCGAGCAGCGCACGCTGCCCGTCACGGGCGCGCTCACGCGCATCGCCGTGGGCGACCCCTCGGTGGCCGACGTGCTGGTGATCCGCGGCGACCGGCGCGGCGGGGTGCTGCTCGTCGGCAAGGGCGCGGGCACCACGAACGTGATGCTGTGGCAAGGCAGCGGCGCACCGCGCACGCTGACCGTCAACGTGACGACGAACGCGGCGCGCGCGCTGCTGGGCGCGGGCACGCCCGACGTGAAGGTGCTGGGCGACACCGCCATCATCAGCGGCCGCGCCGCGACGATGGAGCAGCACCAGCGTGCGGTGGCGGCGGCACAGGGCTCGGTCGGCAAGGGCGCGAAGGACAGCAAGGACGCGAACGTGCTCGACACCTCGAGCATCGCGACGCGCCCGGTCGTGCAGGTGGACGTGCGCGTGGTCGAGTTCAGCCGCAGCGTGCTCAAGCAGATCGGCTTCAACTTCTTTCATCAGAACAACGGCTTCGCGTTCGGCTCGTTCTCGCCCACCTCGTTCAACTCGGGGACCATCAACTCGCCGGGATCGGGATCGACGGGATCGATCGGGTCCTCGAATTCGACGACGTCGAGCACGGTGGGCACGGCGCTGCAGGCCGCCGCGCCGATCGCGTCCGCGTTCAACCTCGTGTTTGCTTCCGCCACGCACGGCCTGTTCGCCGACCTGAGCCTGATGGAGACGAACAACCTGGCGCGCGTGCTGGCCGAGCCCACGCTCGTCGCGCTCTCGGGCCAGAGCGCGAACTTCCTCGCGGGCGGCGAGATTCCGGTGCCGGTGCCGCAGGCGCTCGGCGCCACGGCGATCGAATACAAGCCCTACGGCATTGGGCTCTCGCTCACGCCCACGGTGCTCTCGCCACAGCGCATCGCGCTGAAGGTTGCGCCCGAGGCGAGCCAGCTCGACTTCGCGAACGCCGTGACGATCAGCGGCGTGTCCGTGCCTGCGATCACCACGCGCCGCGCCGAAACGACCGTCGAACTCGGCGATGGCGAGAGCTTCGTGATCGGCGGCCTGATCGATCGCGAGACGGCGTCGAACGTGAACAAGGTGCCAGTGCTGGGCGACCTGCCCATCATCGGCACGTTTTTCAAGCAGTTGAACTATCAGCAGAACGACAAGGAACTGGTGATCATCGTGACGCCGCACCTGGTGTCGCCGCTCGCGAAGGACGCGAAGCTGCCCGCGACGCCCGGCGAGCTGTCCGAGCAGCGCGACGCGCCCGTGTGGCGCTCGCTGCTTGGCGGCGCGGCGTCGCGCGATCCGGTGCCGGGATTTTCGCCATGATGCGGCGGGCTGCCGGCGTGTGCGGTGCGGGTGAGCCGCGCCCCCGGCGGCATTCGCTGCGCGAGCAGCACAAGGAGAGCACTCATGAACGCGAGAGCGCAGGTGTCGACTGAACGCACGGTGGCGGATTCGTTCGTCTTCGCCTCGGCGAATGACGCGCACGCGCGTTGGCTCGCGCACACGCTCGGCCCGGTGGGCAAGGTGGAAACCGTCGCGCTCGATCCCGCGTTCGTCGCGCAGCAGATTTCGCAGAATATGCCGTCGCTGCTGCTGGTCGATTTTTCCGGGAGCGGCCATGCGCAGGGCGGCGCCCGGCGCGGCGGTCATGCGCAAGGTAACGCCGCGAGTGCGGTGGCGGCCGCAGCGCACGCGGCGTTTCCGGGCCTGCAGATCATTGCGGTGGGCACGCTCGCCGAGCCGGAGAGCGCGATTTCGGCGCTGCGCGCAGGCGTGCGCGATTTCGTCGATGCGGGTGGAGACAGTGAGGATGCCTTACGTATCGTGCGCCAGGTGCTCGACAACCGCATGGAGCCCGTGAGCCGGCATGGCCGCCTCACGGTGCTGCTTGGCGCGCGTCCCGGCATGGGCGTCACGACACTCGCGGCCGGCCTCGGCGTGCTGCTCGCGCGCAAGGGCGCCGCGTTCAACCGGCACGCCGCGCTGCTCGATCTGGGACTGCCCGCGGGGGACGGCGCGCTGCTGCTGAACGCGGGCAACGGCTTCAGTTTCGTCGATGCGGTGCGCAACCTGCGCCGCTTCGATCAGACCTTCGTGCACACGGCGCTGGCGAGCCACGAGAGCGGACTCGCGCTCACCACGCTGCCTGCCGATCTCGGCGCGCTGCGCGAGATTTCGTATCAGTCGGCGGTGGCGCTGCTCACGCGCTTGCGGGCGTTCTTCGACCAGCAGGTCGTCGACCTCGGCGGCTTCTCGAACGCGGAGTTCGTCTTCGAGGTGGCGCATGCGGCGGATCAGGCCTGGCTCGTGTGCGACCAGAGCGTCGCGTCGATCGTCGCGGCGTCGCGCCAGCTCGAAATGCTGCGCGACGGCGGCATCGACGATACGAGCCTGCGTCTCGTGATCAACCAGTACGACGCGGGCATCGACCTGAGCGCGGCGCAGATCGCCGAGCGCCTCGGTCTCGCGCTCGCGGGCGTGCTGCCCGCCCGCCGCGTGGCGCTGTGCCAGGCCGCGAACCGCGGCCAGCTGCTCGTGCAGACCGCGCCGCGCGATCCCTACGTGCGTGCGCTCGATGCGCTCGCGGCGCAGCTCGACGGCATGCGCACGCCGGTCCCGAAGAAGTTCGACGCGCTGCGCCGCCCGCTGCGCGGCCTTTTCCAACACTCATCGAAGCGTTCGTAGATCATGGCAGATAACATCCAGTTTGCCGATGACGCGCCCTTGTTCGCGCAGAGCCAACAGTTCCAGGACATCAAAAACGCGGCGCACGAGCACCTGCTCACACGCATCGAGGAGCTGGGCGCCGAGTTTGGCCGCTGGTCGCGCCAGGCGATCAACCAGTTCGTCGATCTGGAAATGGACAGCTTCGTGCGGCTGCGCCACATTCCGATCAACGAGAGCGAAGTGCGCGCGATCGCCGGGGCGCTGACCAAGGAGCTCGCCGGCTTCGGTCCGATCGAGGACCTGCTCGCCGATCCGGCCGTCGAGGACATCCTCATCAACGGCTATAGCGACGTCTATGTGTCGCGCCACGGCATCCTTTCGAGGATCCCGGTGCGCTTTTCAGACAACGCGCATTTGCTGCGGATCGTGCGGCGCATTCTCGCGCCGATCGGGCGGCGTCTGGACGAATCGAATCCGATGGTCGATGCGCGCCTGCCCGACGGCGGGCGCATCAATGTCGTGATCGAGCCGCTCTCGCTCGCGGGGCCGATCGTTTCCATCCGCAAGTTCCGCAAAGACCCGCTGCGCCCCGACGATCTGCTCGGCAACGGCACCTTTGGCGCGGAGATCGGCGCGCTCTTCGAAGCGGCCGTGCAGGCGCGCTGCAACATTCTCGTCTCGGGCGGCACGAGCTCGGGCAAGACGTCGTTGTTGAACGCGCTCGCGTTTCATATTCCCGAGGTCGAGCGCGTGGTGACGATCGAAGATACCGCCGAGCTCTCGCTCAATCACCCGCACGTGGTGCGGCTCGAAAGCCGTCCCGGCGGCTTCGACGGCACGGGCGTGGTGACCATACGCGATCTGCTGCGCAATACGCTGCGCATGCGCCCGGACCGCATCATCGTGGGCGAAGTGCGCGGCGGCGAGGTGCTCGAAATGCTGCAGGCGATGAACACCGGTCACGACGGCTCGATGGCGACCGTGCACGCTTCGTCGCCGCGCGAGTGTCTGTACCGGCTCGAAATGCTCGCGGGCTTCGCGGGCTTTCAGGGCACCGAAAGCAGCCTGCGCCGGCAGATCGCCAACGCCGTCGACTTCATCGTGCAGATCGGGCGCCTGTCCAACGGCCGGCGCCGGATTCTTTCGGTAACCGAAGTAACGGGGCTCGCCGACAACATCATCGCCACCCAGGAGCTGTACCGCTACGAGCCGGTCATGAACGCGGACGGCGAAGAGATCGACCGCTGGGACTCGCTCGGCATCCATCCGCATTCGCCCAAGCTCGCGCGTTTCCGCCAGACGCTTGCGGCGTCGTCGAGTTTCGGCTTCGGGGGCGGCCGCGACGGGGGCTTTAATGTCTAGCGCGATCGTGCTCATTGCGGCGCTTGCGCTGCTGCTGGCCGCCGCCGGGCTGATGCTCTGGCAGCGGGCGCAGCAGCGCGCCTCGCGTGAGCACGTGACGCGTTTCGTCGACAGCCGCGTGGCCGCCGCGAGCCCCTCAGCGGGCGCGCCTGGCGTGCCGCGCGCGAGCAGCTCCGGTGCGCCAGGCGCCGCAGCAAAGCCCGATGCGATCCGCGCGGCCTATGTCGGCGGAAACGCCGCCACGCGCGGCGGCGCACTGCCGTCGCTAGCGGCCCAGCCGCAAGGCTGGAGAGGGCGCATCACGTTTGCTTTCCAGGGCATGCTGAGCCGCGCCGGCATTGTCGACGTGCGCAAGCCGCTGGCGTACCTCGGCTTCATCGCGATGGCGCTGTCGCTTTGGGCGCTCTTGCTGATCGGCGTGCCGGCCGCGCTTGCCGTGCTGGTGTTGGTGACGGTGCTGGCGGTCTTCGCGCTATCGCTGCGCATGCAGCGGCGGCGCGCGCGGCTCGTCGCGCAATTGCCGTCTTTTCTCGACGGCATCGTGCGTCTGATCGTGCTCGGCAACAGTGTGCCCGCGGCGTTTCAGGCCGCGCTGCTCACCACCGAGGCGCCGCTGCGCGAGTGTCTCGACCACGTCTCGCGCATGCTGCGCGCGGGCGTCGAGATCGACCGCGCGCTGAGTCAGGTCGCGCAGGTCTATCGCGCGCGCGAGCTCGAGCTCGTGGGCGCGGTGCTGCGCCTTTCGGTGCGCTATGGCGGCCGCGCCGACGTGATGCTCGAACGCATGGCGACGTTCATGCGCGATCTCGAGCAGGGGCAGCGCGAGCTGATCGCGATGTCGGCCGAGACGCGCCTGTCCGCCTGGGTGCTCGCGCTGCTGCCGCTCGGCATCGCCGGCTTTCTCATCGTGACCAACCCGCAGTATTTCGCGTCGATGTGGAACGACAGCTCGGGGCGCATGCTCGTGTACGGGGCGATCGGGCTGCAGCTCACGGGCGCCTGGCTGCTGCACCGGCTCACGCGGCTCAAGGGGGCGCTGTGAGCGCGCACAGCCTCGGCGTGCTGGCGCTGCTGCTCGGCGCGCTCGGCTTTGCGTTGCTCGCGGCGCTCGCGTGCGCACGGCTCGTGGCGGCGCAGAAGAGCGCGCGCGTCCTCGAGCAGGCCATGACGAACTACGGATCGCACGCGAGCCGGCAGGGCACGGCCGCAGCCGACGCGCGCGTGGCCGACGCACGCGTTGCAGCGGGCGGCGTGCCGGTGGGCGCATCGGTGGGTTCGTCGGTGGGGTTATCGATGGGCGCATCGGCCGGCGTGTCGCCGGGCGTGCAGGTCGGCCCGTCGGGCAGCCTGCGCGGCGGCGCGCCCGCCGCGTCCCGCAGCGCGCAGGGCGGGGCGGCCGCGCAGGGCAAGGGCGGCGCCGCGCCCGCCGACGCGCTCAAGGGTGCGCCACGGCGCTCCGGACTCCCTGGCATGCTCGACGCGCTCGGCGCGGCCGGCGTGCGCTGGCTCGACACGTCGGCGGGCAAGCTGATCGTCGCCGACGAAGACCGGCGTCTGCTCGATCAATGCGGCTATGTCGACGCGCGTGCGCGCGGCTTCTATTGCCTCATCCGCCTCGTGAGCGCGTCCGTCGTGGCGTTGCTGGCTGCGTGGTACGGGCTCGTACACGGCGTGCGGCCCGTGGCGCTCGCGGGCGGCGGCCTGTTGCTCGGCTTCTTCGTGCCGAAGCTCGTGGTGCGGCGCCGCGCCCAGGCACGGCTCGATGCCGTGGCCGAAGAGCTGCCGATGCTCGTCGACCTGCTGCGGTTGTTGCAGGGCGTCGGGCTCTCGCTCGATCAGAGCCTGCAGGTGATGATCAACGAATTCCGCCTCGTGCTGCCCGTGCTCGCGGGCGAGATGGAGATCGCGCAGCGCCAGTTCGTGGCGGGCCGTACGCGCGAGCAGTCGTTGCAGCGCATGGCGACGATCTACGAAAACGAGGACCTGCGCGCGGTGATCCGGCTGCTCGTGCAGGTGGACAAGCACGGCGGCGCCGTGCAGGAGCCGCTCAAGCAGTTCGGCGACCGGCTGCGCGAAGTGCGCCGCGCGACGCTGCGCGAGCGCATCGGCAAGCTCACGGTGAGGATGACCGGCGTGATGGTGGTGACCCTGCTGCCCGCGCTGCTGATCGTCACGGCGGGGCCCGGTGTCATCGCGGTGATGCGCACGCTTGCATCGATTCATCGTTGAGGCGAAGTGTGATCGACAAGCGTGATCGAGTCATGAATACGGCCAGAACCATCATGAAGAATTTCATCATTGACACCGCCGCGGCGCGCAGGCCGGCCGCGCGCCGCGCGCTGGCGGCCATCGCCTGCACGGGGCTCGCGGCGCTGGCCGCGTGCGGCACGCAGCAGGGCTACGGCGTGGGCCCCCAGGCGCAGGCCGAGCTGCAGATGCGCTCGGCCACCCACGATCCGGCGCCGGACACGCCCGGCATGTACCTCGGACTGATCGAGCGCATGCAGGCCGAGGGGCTCTATTACGCGTCGCTCGCGCACATCGACGCGTTCGAGCGCCAGTACGGCGCCACGCCCGATTCGATCCTGCTGCGCGCCGACGCACTGCGCGTGACGGGGCAGGCCAGCGCGAGCGCGACGGCATACACGCAGCTGCTCGACACGCCGCTTGCGGCGCGCGGCCATCGCGGGCTCGGCCTGCTCGCGGGGGCGGCGGGCGACTTCCACAAGGCGGCGCAAGAACTGGCGGAGGCCTCGCGGCTCGACCCGACCAATGCGGCCACGCTCTCCGACCTGGGCTACGCGCTGCTGCGCGACGGCGATGTGGCGGGCGCGCGCGTGCCGCTCCTCGAGGCGCTGGAGCTGGATTCGCACAACGCGAAGATCGTCGCGAATGCGGCGCTGCTGTTCGAGGCAAGCGGCAACGAGACCGATGCGCAAGCGCTGATGGCGCATCAGGGCTTGCCTGCGCCGACCCGCGCGGCGATCGCGCGCGACGCGCAGAAGGTGCGCGAAGTGCAGCGCGCGCGTCAGGTCGCGCAGCGGCGCGAATCGATCGAGCACGCCTCGCAGCAAGTGGCCCGGCGCGCGGCGGTGCCGGCACCGCGCGCGCTGGCGAGTGCGCAGGACGGCTGGCCCGGCGGCGACGTGCAGCCGCGCCTGGTGGATCGCTTCGCGCAATAAAGACATGCAGGACATGGCGGGCAAGGCACGTCAGCGCAACACGAGGAATACGATGAAAAACAATCAGCTCATGGATCGGGGCTCCGCCGCGTGTTTCGTCGCTTCGGCGGCTTTGCCGATGCGTTGCCGTCACGCCGCGGTCGTTGCTGCCGCGATTGTTTCGATGGCGCTCGCAGCGCCGGCCGCGCATGCGCAGGGTGCGGACGCGCAGGCCTCGGTCGCGACCGTTCCGGACAGCGAAATCGGCCACTCGACGCGAGCCTGGCTCGAGCTTCAGCGCAGCAACGCCGAGGCGGCTCCGCCGCTGCCGATGCTCGGCGCGGAGGCGGGCTACGCTTACCGGCGCTACATGAAGTCGTTCGACACGGAGATTCCGGCAAGCTTCGGCTCGACTGTTCAGACGGGCGGTGGGCAAGGTGGCGCAGGCGGCTCGGCTTCGCCGGGCAGCGGTGGCGCGTACTGAGATGGTGGCGCGCTCACGCCAGCGCTCCGGTAGCGATGCAGCTGCCGCTGCGGCCGCATCGTCGTGTCCGCGCTCGCATGCGCTCGGACGCGCGCGCCTGCGCGTGCGGGCCGGCATGCTCGCGCGGCGCCAGCGCGGCTCGCTCGCGCTGTTCGCGGTCATCGGGCTCGTGGCCGCGGTGGCGGCGCTGGGCGTGATCGACGTGGCGAATATCTATCTCGCCAAGCGCGAGCTGCAAAACGTTGCCGATCTCGCCGCGCTTGCCGCCGCGCAACAGATGGACGATCAATGCACGCAGCCACAAGCGACGGCGCTTGCCAACGCCGCGAGCAACGGCTTCGTGGTGAACGGCACGACGCGCACGCTCACCACGCAGTGCGGGCGCTGGGATTCAAACGGCACTGGCGGGATGACGTTCGTGCAAAACAACGCCACGCCGCCGCTGAACGGCGTGCAGGTCAACGCCACGAATTTCGTGCCGTACTTCTTTCTCGGCAAGGGCCAGGAGATCGCGGCCACCGGCACGGCCAAGGCGACGGTGATCGGGTCGTTCCAGCTCAGCACGTCGCTGGCCCAGGTGAATCTGCTCAACTGGATGCTTGGCGCGCTGCTGGGGGGCACGCAAGTGCAGCTCGACGCCGCGCAGTGGAACGGACTCCTGAATGCCAACGTGAAAGTGGCCGATCTCGCCGCCGTGGCGACCACGGCCGGCACGTACGAGGGCTTGCTCGCCACGCAGACCACAGTCACCGGTCTCGCCAAGATCCTGCTCAACGCCGTGGGCCAGGACGGCGCGCTCACGGCCGATGTCTCGGCGGCGCAAAGTGCATTGAGCGCGGTGGGCGAGCTGGTCCCGCAGGGGACGTTCAACCCGATCCAGGTGGCGGCGCTGTCCGGCACGCCCGCCTTGCTGCAACTCGGCGTGGCCAATGCCCAGTACGCGGCCGACGCGGAGGTCAACGTCCTGCAGATGCTGGTCGCCGGCGCGGAGATTGCCGCCGCGGGCAATGCACCGATCACGTTCAACCTGAACACGACCGGCATGGGCAGCAGCGTGCTGCCCGCGAGTGTCGCCCTCACGCTGCAGGTGATTTCGCCGCCCGCGATCGCCGTGGGCGAGCCGGGCTATAGCGCGGGGACGAATACGTGGCGCACGCTGGCGCAGACCGCGCAAATCCTGCTTGGCCTGAATGTCGGCACCCAGGCGGCGAGCACGCAATCCCAATATGGCCTTCTCGACATCAACGTGCAAATTCCGCTCTACATCGTTGCGGCGCAAGGGCAAGCGTGGCTGGAATCCGCACAGTGCGCGGCAAGCAAGGCGGCGAACACGCAGACGATCGGTGTGCAGAGCGGCCTGGCCAATATTTGCATTGGCACGCCGCTGGCCAAAGGCGTCACGGCGAACAGCGTCAGCGGCTTTAGCTGCAGTAGTACCAACGCACGCTGGAATGTGGCGAGCGTGTCGTTGCTGAACACGAATATCGCCACGGTCAGTGCGCCGTCGATCAGCGTGCCGGTTGTCAATCCGGCCAGCGCGACGCTGGCGTTCGACGGTAACGGGACACCGATCGATGGCAACTCCACCAATTCGAACGCGCTCGGCGCGGTGCTCGACAACACGTTTCAGTCGACTGTGACAACGATTGGACAGCTGACCGAGAGCAGCAACGGATTGCGGCTGTCGGTATTGCAGGGGCCAATTAACCAGTTGCTCGGGAGCGTCCTCGGATCTGTGTTTGGCCTGCTCGTCGATGGCATCGTCATGCCGGTCTTGATGCCGGTACTCGCTCCCACGCTGAGCACTTTGTTGAATAGTCTCGACGACACCGTCATCGGCCCCTTGCTCCAGCTCCTCGGCGTCCAGTTCGGCGTCGCGACCGTGAACGCGCAGCCGCTGACCTGCGGTGTTGCAACACTCGTCCAATAAGAAAACCAACGATGCGAACCACCACCCCCATCGAGGAACTCGACCTCTACGTCTGGGAAGGCAAAGCCGATATCGTCGAGCGCGTCGCGCGCTGCATGGCGAGCCTCGAGGTCGAGGTGATCCGCGCCGACGACACTGCCGTCTCGCCCCAGCGCATTGCGGCGCGCGCATCGATTGCGATCGTCAGCGTGAGCGTGATCGACACCGGCGCGCTCGTGCTGCGCGACTGGCAGGCCACCCACGGCATGCCCGTGATCTGGGTCGGCGCGGCGCCGCGCGACAACGACCCGGCCATGTATCCGGCCGAGTACTCGCACATCCTGCCGCTCGACTTCACCTGCGCCGAGCTGCGCGGGCTCGTCTCCAAGCTCGTCGTGCAACTGCGCGCGCATTCGGCCGAGACGGCGGGCGCCGACATGCTCGTGGCCGAGTCCGAGAGCATGCGCGCGCTGCTGAGGGAAGTCGATACGTTCGCCGACTGCGACACGAGCGTGCTCGTGCACGGCGAGACCGGGACCGGCAAGGAGCGCGTCGCCGAACTTTTACACCGCAAGCACAGCCGCTACGGCACGGGGCCGTTCGTCGCCGTGAACTGCGGCGCGATTCCGGACGGGCTGTTCGAGTCGCTCTTCTTCGGGCACGCGAAGGGCTCCTTCACGGGCGCGGCGCTCGCGCACAAGGGCTACTTCGAGCAGGCCGACGGCGGCACGCTCTTTCTCGACGAAATCGGCGACTTGCCGCTCTACCAGCAGGTGAAGCTCCTGCGCGTGCTGGAGGACGGCACAGTCACGCGCATTGGCTCGGCCACGCCGCTGAAAGTGGATTTTCGCCTCGTGGCGGCCACCAACCGCCAGTTGCCGGAACGGGTGAAGGAGGGCAACTTTCGCGCCGATCTCTACTACCGGCTTGCCGTGATCGAGCTGATCGTGCCATCGCTCGAAGAACGCGGCGCGGTGGACAAGATCGCGCTCTTCAAGGCCTTCGTCGCCTCGGTGGTGGGCTCGGAGCGGCTCGGCGCGCTGCCGGAGCTGCCTTACTGGCTGGCCGATTCGGTGGCCGCGATGCGCTTCCCGGGCAATGTGCGCGAGCTGCGCAACCTGGCCGAACGGGTTGGCGTGACGGTGCGGCAGATGGGCAACTGGGACGCGCCGCGCCTGCGCCGGCTGCTCGCCGGATCGGGCGGTGCGCAGCAGGCGGCGACGGAGCCTGCGGTGCCCGTCGTCGACCGCAGCAAGTGGGACATGGCCGAGCGCAACCGGCTGCTGGCGGCGCTCGAGGCAAACGCCTGGCGCCGCAAGGATACGGCCCAATACCTGGGCATCAGCCGCAAAGTGTTGTGGGAAAAGATCCGCAAATACCAAATTTTCGACGAGGAACCCGCGAGCGGTGAAAGTGAGTAATAATTGTGCGATTTTGTAAAATCGTACAAAAGAACAGTACAAAAACAGGGGCTTCATGAACGACAAGTGGAGAGTTCGGCAAGTCGCGGTGGCGGCGCTGATGCTGCTCGGGGGCATCCAGGCCGGTTGCGCGCAGTCGCTGGCTGATCAGGCACAAGCGCAGGCAAAAGCACAGGCCCAGGCGCAGGCAAAAGCGCAATCGGCGGCACAGACGACGGCCAACGTGGCCGCGAGCACGGTGGCGGAACAGGACCCGGCGGCTGCGTCCGTGCAGCCGCAGGCGGAATCCGCCGCGCAACCGTTGCCCGGCGCACCGGTCGCGCTCACGCCGGAGGAGGCGCAGCAGAACGCGGCGGGCAATGTGGCCGAACTGCAGCAGATGATCCGGGGCTCCGATCTCAACGAATTGCGCACGACCTACAACGGCACCTACGGCGCAAGCCTACTGTTCTACGGCAAGGAGATGACCTATTACGTGGCGCTGTTCCAGAACAAGACGTTCTGGCGCGTGATCAAGACCAGCGACGAAACGCGCGCCGAGGCGATCTACCGCGATTTCGCGCAGAAGACGCTGCAGTTGTCGGATGTCGAGATCCGCCGCACGCGCCTCGAAGCACAAAAGGCGTTCACGGCCCGCATGATTGCGCTCACGCAGGACCACGCGAATCGCCTGCAGGCCGACCTCACGATCGCCCGCCAGCAGCAGGCGCTCGTCGCGGATCAGCAGAAGCAGACGCGTGCTCAGGCGAATGCGCTCCAGGTCGAGAAGGCGGCGGCGCAGGATCAACTGCGCGCGGTCCAGCGCCAGGTGCAGGAGCTGCAGCGTCAGGTGGAAGGCGGCTTGCCGGTCCAGTAAGGCGCGCCGGGGCGCAGGCGCCGGGCCTCATCGATGGGGGCCGGTCCGGCGATCCGGCTTGCAGCGCGAAGCGGCAATGTCAAACGAAGGCGGGCGTCCATGACGCGCCGCCTTCGTTGTTTTTGGGCGGAAGGCTTTTGCGGCCTTAGTGCTTGCCGTGATGATGCTTGCCGTGGTCCTTCTCAGTCTCGTCGGCGGACTTGCGCTTCGTGGGCGGCGGGTCGATGGCGATCGGGTCGCTCGCCGGGAAAGTTTCTTCCAGCGCCTCGTCGAGCGCGTCGTCCTGCGAGGGCTGAGGGGACTTCGGTTTGGATGAGCTCATGGCGTTCTCCGGGGGCGAAGAGAGTCGCCTTCAGAATAACGCAAAGGGAAGAGTCTTGAGTGTCTGGCCGTGCGGCGCACGCGTTTTCCACGTTGCCGGCCAGAACGAGCACAGGCGCGTCGCGCGCGCCTGTGCTTCGTGAGATCAGCCGTTGCTGAAAAAAGCGCGCGCGGCTTAGGTGTTGTTCGAGCCTTCGCCGCCGTTGCCACCGTTGTTCACGGAGCCGTAGAGCCGGCGGCGGCGCGTGACGACCACCGGGCCGTCCTGGGCGGGACGCTCGGATGAACCGGGCGCCGACCACGATTCGCGCGGCTCGCGCTCTCTGGGCTCACGCGATTCGCGGGGCTCGCGCGGACCATGGCCACCGTGGTTGCCATAGTTGCCGTGCGGGCCGCGGCTCGTGTGTTCGCCGTGCGAGGGGCGCGGCGTGCGCGGGCCCGGACGCGTGCCGGTGTCGAGCTGGATCGTGGAGATGGCGCGTTTGTAGATGCCTTGCAGGCCGACAGGCGTGCGCAGCATCACCAGGTACTGATCGAACGACTCGATGCATCCGGTCAGGCGAATGCCGTTGACCAGATAGATTTCGACACGCTTGCGCTCTTTGCGCGCGGCGTTCATGAAGTCGTTTTGCGGGTGCGATTCTGCGGAAGGCATGGACGAATTTTGACCAGGCGGCTCAGTGCCGCAATTCAATTGGAAACGTTTGCTCGCCGGAATTCTACCTTGTGCCGGCGAAGCGCGCGTGCGTTGACATACTCTACTGTAGAACTATACCGGCTCGCGGCCGTCATCGCAGAATCAGGGAGCGTGCATGGCGCATGCCAGTCAAGATACATGAAAGCGGGCTCGAACAGCGATAGTTGGGTACGGCCGGTCAGGTACGGCGTGTCAGCTCGGTCGATTTGACGCAGGGGCAGCGCATACGTTCATAGCGTAGTGCAAAGCACGGTCGAATGCGTCGCGGATTTCGGTGTATTTGCGCGTGATCGCAACGGACCTTTCCAGCGCCTTACTGTCATTCAATTGTCCAGTTTCGCGCGGCCGGGTTCCGTGCGGCGACGCACGTGCGCGGGACAAGCTTCCGGCCGCGCGAAGCGGTGCGCCACTTGTTTCGTGCCGCCCCCAGAGCGGCCCCGCAAATAAAAATGGCACGACCGGCGTGCGCCAGGAATAAGCTCTCGCCGCGCTGCGTTTATCAACATGTCGACGCCCGCGGTTCACGATGAGCCGCACGCCACCTTCGCAATGCGCCGGCAGTTCGCTGTCCCTGGTAACCCGGCAAGACCGGGTCATGGCCTGGCCAATGGCTTGCCGGGTAACCTCAAACGGGAGATGACCATGAAACGGACTCGCATTGTGCTTGCCTGTCTTTTCTGTCTGACGATCGCGGCGGTTTCGGGTTCGCTGGCCGCGTGCAGCGGCATGAATTCGGGCAGCGGCGGCTCGTCGAGCAGTTCGGGTGGATCTTCGGGCGGTTCTTCGGGCGGCTATTGATTGTGCTAAACCTGCTCTATTGACCGCGCACCCCTGGCTGCCGCGCGCCATGCTGCGCCGTCCGTCCGCGGAGTTCGAAGCGCAAGTGGTCGCGCAACTCGCGCCCATGCGCCGCTACGCGCGTGCGCTCACGGGCGATGCCGCGTGGGCCGACGATCTCGTCCAGGACGCTGCCGAGCGCGCGCTCTCGCGCGCGTCGTCGTTCCGGCCCGATAGCAATCTGCGCGCCTGGCTGCTGACGATCCTGCGCCACATCTACATCGACCAGCTGCGCGGCCGGCGCGAGATTGCGGTGGACGACGAAAGCGCGCCGTGGCGCACGCTCGAAGCGCCGCACGGCGAGGTCGACGGCCTCGTGCTGCGTGACGTGCAGCGCGCGCTCTATCTGCTTCCCGCCGCGCAGCGCGAGGTGCTGCTGCTGGTATGCGTGGAGGAACTGAGTTATCAGGAGGCGTCCACGGTGCTCGGCGTGCCGGCGGGCACGGTGATGTCGCGTCTTTCGCGTGCGCGCGAGCATTTGCGCGTGCTGCTGGACACGGGGCCGGTGCAGGATCCGGCGCGGCGCGCTGCGCCGCTCAGGGTGGTGGGGACGACGCGATGAACGACGACGAATTCGAACGCGAACGCGAGCGCGCGAGCGCCCATCCCGCACCGCCTGCTTCGCCCGATGGTACGGCGCCGCCCGGCTCGACGCCACCCGCGGCAACCTCGGCGCCCTCGGCCGTTCCCGACGGCGACGCAGACGCCGATTTTGGCGCGCTGGGCGCCTATATCGACGACGAATTGCCGCCGGACGCACGCGCGGCGCTGCAGGCGCGGCTGGCGTCCGATGAGCGCGCCGCGCAGCGCGTCGCCGCCTGGCGCGCGCAGAAGGCCGCGTTGCAAACGCTTTGCCGCGCCGGCGACGAGGCGGGGCAGCCCGGTTACGTGGTGCTGAGGCGGCGCGATCCGTGGTGGCGCCGCGCGGGCCTCGCGGCGGCGTGGGCCGTCGCGGGCGCGGGCTTCACTGTGGCGGCGGGCACGCTGATGCCGCAATGGTTCCCGGATGCCACATGGGGCGGCGCCACGCGCGATGCCGCGGTCGCGGGACTCGCCCCCGCGTTTCTGGCGCGCGACGCGGAAAGCTTCGCGCGGCGTGCCGACGTGGCCTATGCCGTGTACTCGCCTGAAGTGCGCCATCCCGTGGAAGTGGGCGCCGCGGACGAAGCCCATCTCGTCGCGTGGCTCTCGAAGCGGCTCGGCAAGCCGCTCGCGATTCCGCCGCTCGGCGAATACGGCTATGCGCTCGTCGGCGGGCGGCTGTTGCCCGGCGCGGCCGGCCCGGCGGCGCAATTCATGTATCAAAACGGCGCCGGCGCTCGGCTCACGCTCTACGTGAGCACGTCCGGCCGCAGCCGCGACGCGGTGCATCTGCTGAGCGACGGCAGCCGCCGCACCTTCTACTGGAGCACCGACGGCATGGGCTATGCACTCTCCGGCCCGGCCACCGAGACGCGCCTGCGCTCGATCGCGTACGAAGTCTGCGGCGCGCTCGGCGGCACGCGGGCGCAATGGTGACGGACGATGACAGACGGTGACGGGCGCGCGATGGAACCCGAGAGAACGGATACGTCCCGCGTGCTGCCGCCCGGCTTGAGCGCGGCACGCTTCGCGCGTGCACTCGCCGCGTTCGAATCGATCGTGGGCGCGCCCAATGTCTGCCGTGGCGGCGCCGCGCTCGCACCGTATTTCGATCCGTTCGCGCCCGTCGAGGATGCGCGCATGTTCGCGCCCTCGGCGGCGCTCCTGCCGGCCAACGTCGATGAGATCCGCGCGATCCTGCGCGTGGCCAACGCGGCGCGCGTGCCGCTCTGGAGCGTCTCCACGGGCCGCAACTTCGCGTATGGCGGCGCGGCCCCGCGCCTCGCGGGCTCGGTCGTGCTGGACCTGCAGCGCCTGAACCGCGTGCTCGAGGTGGACGAGCGGCTCGCCTGGGCGCTCGTCGAGCCCGGCGTGAGCTACTTCGATCTCCACGCGCATTTGCGCGAGCGCGGCCTGAAGCTCTGGGTGGACCCGCCTGCGGCGGGCTGGGGCAGCGTGATCGGCAATACGCTCGAGCGCGGCTTCGGCACCACGGCCTACGGCGATCATGCGGCGACGCAGTGCGGCATGGAAATCGTGCTCGCCAATGGCGACATCGTGCGCACCGGCATGGGCGCGCTCACGACGGGTACGGCGTGGCAGCTCTACAAGCCGGGCTACGGCCCCGCATTCGACGCGCTCTTCACGCAATCGAACTACGGCATCGTCACGAAGATGGGGCTCTGGCTGATGCCCGCGCCGCCTGCTTACGTGATCGGCGAAATCCAGTTTGCGTACGAGGACGATCTGGGCGCGATCGTCGATACGCTGCGTGGCTTGCAACTGGGCGGCACGATCGCGCAGCACGCGGTGATCGAAGGCGCGATCCGCCGCGCGGCCGGCATCGCACCGCGCGCGCGCTGGTACGCGGGCGAGGGGCCGATGCCCGAGGCAGCCGTCGCGGCCATGCAGCGCGACCTCGATATCGGTCGCTGGAACCTCCATTACGCGCTCTACGGCGACCCCGATGTGATCGAGTTGCAGCGGCGCATCGTCGAGCGCGCGTTCGCGCAGGTGCCGCACGCGCGTGCGTTCGCGAAGCGCTATGCGGGCAGCGAAGAGCCGCAGGACGGCGGCGACCGCAACATGGCCGGCATTCCATCGATGAGCGCCTTTCGCATGCTCGACTGGCGCGGCGGCGAGGGCGCGCACGTGGACTTCTCGCCGCTGTGTCCCGCCGACGGGCGCGACGCGCTGCGCCAGTACGCGCTCGTGAAGGCGCGCGCGGCGGAATACGGCTTCGATTACTACGGCGGCTTCACGGCGGCGGGGCGCTGCCTGCATCATGTGTTCGCGGCGATCTTCGCGCGCGAGCGGCGCGACGACGCGGCCCGCGCAGGCGACCTGCTGCGCGCGCTGATGAGCGATGCGCGCGCGGCGGGCTACGGCGTCTACCGTTCGCATCTGCTCTACATGGATTACGCGGCGGCGCAGTACGATTTCAATGATGGCGCGCTGCTGCGGCTCGCGCAGACGGTGAAGGACGCGCTCGATCCGCAGGGCGTGCTCGCGCCGGGCAAGCAGGGTGTGTGGCCGGCGCCGTGGCGCACAATGCGCGGCTATACGTGAGGCTTGTGACGCTCGCGCATGCGTGCTTATGTGCATGCATGTGTGCGGCAAGCTCTGCAATGAGGATGAAGCGATGAAGCGGCGGACGTTTCTCTACGCGACGGGTGGGGCGCTAGCGGCGGCGGCATGCGCTGCGCACGCTGCCACACGTCCGCTCGATGCATTTGCGCTGCAAAGTCCGCAGCAACTGCCGACGTCAAGCCCGTTACGCGTGGCCGTCTACGATCCGGCGCTGGCACGGGGCCGCTCGCTGGCGCGCGCGGCGGCGCGCATGAGCGTGCCGGCATTCGCAGTCGGAGCCGATGTCGGCAGCGACATCGGCATACTGTGGCATGGACAGCTTGCACGTCGCTTCGAAACCGGCGCTGACACACCGGCCGTCGCGCACTGCGTGCTTTCTGCGTTACGCGCCTCCGACCGCTTCGTACTGGAACGTCTCGCCGCGCGGCACCGTTGCATCGTGCTCGACGTACCGCCGGACTTGAAGCGGCAGACTCAAGCCGCGCTCGCCTTGCTCATCCTGGCGATCTCTTCGTCGCGCAGCGTGCGCCGCAGGATCTTGCCGATATTGCTTTGCGGCAGCGTCTCGCGAAACTCCACGAGGCGCGGCACCTTGTAGCCCGTGAGCTGCTGGCGGCAAAACTGGATCAGCGCGTCCTCGGTGAGCGCCGGGTCGCGGCGCACGATGAACACCTTCACACGCTCGCCCTGCACGGGGTCGGGCACGCCGATGGCCGCCACCTCGCGCACGCCCGGATGCTGCGAGATCACGTCCTCGATTTCATTCGGGTAGACGTTGAAGCCCGAGACCAGAATCATGTCCTTCTTGCGGTCGATGAGGCGGATGTAGCCGCGCGCATCCATGACGCCGATGTCGCCGGTCGCCAGCCATCCGTCGTCCACGAAGACGCGCGCGGTCTCGTCGGGGCGCATCCAGTAGCCCTTCATCACCTGCGGGCCTTTCACGCACAGCTCGCCCGGCTCGTTCAGATTCGCCCACGTGCCGTCGTCGCGGCGAAAGCGCACCTGGGTGGAGGGCGCGGGCAGCCCGATCGATCCCTCGAAGTCTTGAAGATGTCCGATATCGACGGGATTCATCGCCACGATGGGCGAGCATTCGGTGAGCCCATAGCCCTCGACGATCGGCTTGCCGGTGACGGCCTTGAAGCGCTCGGCGATGGCCTTCTGCGTGGCCATGCCGCCACCCATCGCGAGCTTGAGCCCCGAAAAATCGCGCTGGCGGAATGCCTCGTTCTCGAGGAACGCGTTGTAGAGCGTGTTGACCGCGCTCATGCAGGTGAACGTTTCGTGACGCAGGATCTTCATGACGCGCGGCATGTCACGCGGATTCGCGATCAGGATGTTGCGCGCGCCGATCGACATGAAGATCAGCGCATTAATGGAGAGTGCATAGATGTGATAGAGCGGCAGCGGCGTGAGGATGGTCTCGGTCTTGTCCTCGAGTTGCCCCGCGATCCACCCTTTCGCCTGGATCACGTTCGCGAGGATCGTGCCGTGCGTGAGCATCGCGCCTTTGGCCACGCCCGTGGTGCCGCCCGTGTATTGCAGGAAGGCGAGATCGTCGAGTGTTGCGCCGAGGGGGGCGCGCGGCGCACGCGCGCCCTGCGAGAGCGCGTCGAGCAAACGCACCTCGCGCACGCTGGGCGGCAGCTGGTATGCGGGCACGAGCTTCTTCACATGGCGCAGCATGAAGTTGATGAAGCGGCCCTTGAGGTTGAAGCCCTCGCCCAGCAGGTCGCCCAGTTGCGTGACGACGACACGCTCGATGCGCGTGCCGGGCAGCGCGTCTTGCACCGTCTTCGCGAAGCTCTCGAACACCACGATGGTCTGCGCGCCGCTGTCCTTCAGTTGATGCGCGAGCTCGCGCGCCGTGTAGAGCGGGTTGACGTTCACGATGACCGCGCCGGCCTTGAGCGCGCCGAAGAGCGCGACCGGATACTGCAGCGTATTGGGCAGCATGATCGCGACGCGATCACCGGGCTTCACGCCCGCGCCCTGCAGCCAGGAGCCGAATGCGGTGGCCTTCTTTGCGAGCGTGTCGTAGGTCATCGGCGAGCCGGCGCTCACGTAGGCCACGCACTCGCGAAAGCGTGAGGTGCAGTCGTCGAAGAACTGGACCAGCGAGGCATATTGCGTGACGTCCACTGCGTGCGGGACGCCCGGCGGGTACGACGCATACCAGACGCCATCCGTGTCCGGGGCCACGGCGTCGGCGAGTGCTTGCGCAGGCGGTGGCGTGGCGGCTTGCGCTGGGGTGGGCGTCGTTTCGTGCCGCGGCTGTTGTGGCGTATCGCTCATTCTCGTTCTCCGGGCGTAGCGTGGTTTCTCGCCGTATCGCATGGCGCTGCCGGCGTGTGCGGCGCGCCTGGCTTACACGACGCATTCATGATGCACCGCGCCGGGAAAGAAGGGCAGACAGAGTTTCCCCGCAGCGCTGTGCGGTGCCCAGGCCCGCTTCGTGCGCTTGTGCGATTGCGCGGTGCGCCAAAAGAGAAGGCCGTGCGGGCGGCAGCCCGGCACGGCCTTTCTTTCGTGGTTCAGTGTCCTGCGTGAGTGCATGCGGGCGACACCGCGGCACCGCCCGAATGCTTGCCCGATGCTCAGGCGGTCACGTGCTTGGCGGTCTGTGTCATGTCGATGCCGCGCCGCTCGCGGCTGAACGGAATCAGCACGGCGATCACGACCGCGACCGTGCCCGCGACGATGGCCATCGCCATCCCGTAGTTCTGATTGTGCGTTTGCGCGAGCGAGGCCTGCAGCGTGGCGTTCACCGAAGCCAGCAGGTTGCCGAGCTGATAGACGAGACCCGGGAAGGTCGCGCGCACTTCGTCGGGCGAGATCTCGTTGAGGTGCACCGGGATCACGCCCCACGCGCCTTGCACGGAAATCTGCATGAGGAACGCGCCAAGCGCGAGCAGCACGGGACCCGACGAGAACGCCCAGAGCGGCAGCACCGGCAGCGCGATCAGCGCCGCGATGAAGATGGCCTTGCGTCGGCCGATCTTCTCGGAAAACGAGCCGAAGAACAGGCCGCCCACGATCGCGCCGAGATTGAGCGTGATGGTGATGAGCGACACCGTATGCGGATCGAAGTGGTGTTGCTCGCGCAGGAAGGTCGGATAGAGATCCTGCGTGCCGTGCGAGAAGAAGTTGAACGCCGTCATCAGCACGATCGCGTAAAGCGACAGGCTGAGATTGTGCTTGAGCGTGGTGAGCAGCGTCGGGCGCACACGCTTTTCCATCTCCTTGAAGGCCGGCGATTCGGGCACGTGAGCGCGCACATAGAGCACGAGCAGCGCGGGCAGCACGCCGATGAAGAACATGCCGCGCCAGCCGATGTACTGGTAGAGCACGCCGAACACGATCGAAGCGAGCAGATAGCCGCTCGGATAGCCCGCCTGCAAGAGGCCCGAGACGAAGCCGCGCGCCTTCGGCGGAATGGTCTCCATGGTGAGCGCGGAGCCGACGCCCCATTCGCCGCCCATCGCCACGCCAAACAGCGCGCGCAGGACGATGAAGGTCGTGAGATTGGGGGAGAAGCCGGTGAGCAGCTCGAGGAACGAATAGCACGCGATGTTGACCATCAGCGTGGGACGACGGCCGAACTTGTCGGCGAGCCGGCCGAAGATCAGCGCGCCGATTGGGCGCATGGCCAGCGTGATCGTAATGGCAAAGGCGACAGCGGGAATTTGGGTGTTGAATTCAGTGGCGATATCTTTCAGAACGAAAACCATTAGAAAGAAATCGAATGCGTCGAGCGTCCACCCCAAATACGCTGCGATCGTGACGTTTCTCTGTTCTCGCGTCCAGCTCATTTCATTGTTCTCCTCATAGGCACGCGCACTGCCTTGTCTCCCGGCGATGCGCGTGTGGCTTGCTCCGCCCCGCGCGACGAGCGTCGTACGAGTGTACGCCGGGCATTAAACATTTGCATGAAAGCCCGGCGCAACCCGGGCTAATCCCTGGAGCGTGGTTTTATCGGGTCTTATCGAATGAAAGGAATTTGTTTTAATAGTAATTAAAATGTAATTACTATTAATTGAGAATTGAATGTTCTTCGAATGAGGCACGCGCGCAGGCGCCGAGGCGTGCTCAATGCTGATTCGAACGGACGAGTCGGGAAGCGGGGGCAACGTCGCGGATGATCGTTTGCAATCCTGATTGCATTCGGGGACGTGCGCCGCAAGGATTCGCGGCGCTTCGGGCAGGGGAATGGCAGGGGCAGTCGTTCAGCGGTGCAACAGCCATTGGGCGGCGCGGGATACGACTGAGTCCCAGTCGCCCATGGCCGTCTGGCGCAGCACATGGGCATCGCGCATCCAGGGCGAGCGCGTGCCATTGGCGCCCCAGCGCCATTCGCCGGCCGGATTGACGAGCACGGCGGTGGGTTTGCCGCTCATGACGGCGAGATTGGCCACGCCCGAGTCGACGCTGATTGCGGCGTCCAGCTGCGCGATGCAGGCCGCGGTATCGGCGAACGTCGTGACGCCCGGCGCGTAGTGGCTGATGCTCCCGCGTGGCGAGCCGCCCAAGATTTCCGCAACGGGGTGATGGAGGCTGACGAAGTGAGCCCGGCTCGTGAGCTGCGGGTTCGTGGTGAGGCGCTCGAGCGCCTCGAGCGGCAAGCTGCGCAGGCCCGCCCAGCTGCGCTCCTTGCTGCGCATATCGCGGGCATGACGTTGCGAGCAATCCCAGAACACGCCAACCAGTGCCTTGCCCGGGTGCTGGGCGCGCAACGCGCTCGCCCAGCTTGTCGCGCGGCCGTGCTCGGCCTGCGGTGCGCGGATAAAGGCTTCGAAATAGGGCTCGGGGCGCAGCTGGTCGCAAGCGGCGAGCAATGGCAGGTGCAGCAGCGTCGCCTGCAGCGTCGGCGCGAAGGCCTGCACGGCGGGTAGCGTCTCGGCATCGATCGGCGAGCGCGGCGCCATCGGACGGCGAGCCGCCACGACTCGACAGTCCGGCAACGACGCCTCGATGACGCTGTGGATCGCCGCGTCGCAGAGCACCATGATCTCCGCGCCGGCGGCGCGCCAATGGCGGATGCTGCCGTACAGCATGAACTGGTCGCCATAGCCCATCTGGTGCGTGACCAGCACGCGCTCGCCGCGCAGGTCGCGCTGCCCGTCCCACATCGGCACCGCGCTATAGCGGTAGTTGCCGCTGTCGCTGACGTTGCGCCAGATCCAGTGCTGGAAGCCGCGTGCATCGCCTGTGCTCAGCAGCGCCTCGGCCAGCCATTTGTGCGCCCGCAGCTTGTCGGCGTCGTCGTCTTCAGCCGGGTTCTGCAAGGCACGTTCCAGCAACGCGATGGCGCCCGCCGTGTCGCCGCTCAGGTACAGGTCGCGGCCGAGCCTCGCCTGATAGAACAGCGGCGACCAGTCGAGCGGCGCGAAGTCGAGCCAGGTCTGCACCGCTTGCGCGTGCCGGCCGAGCAGGCGTAGCGCGCGGGCGCGCGCGTGCACGAAGCCGCGGTGGCGCGGGTCGAGCGCCAGGCCCTTTTCGGCCCACGGCAGCATTTGCTCGTCGCGCCTCACGCGCACGAGCGCTTCGCAAATCTTGAGAAGGGGGGCGGGGTCGGAAGGGCTGCGGGCGTGCGCGACGAAGGCCTTGAGGAGTTGCTGTTCCGGATCGTGGGACATCGGCAGGGCCTTAGAAGCTGTTTGTCGGATAAATCCTAGCGACGCCCGTCAAGGGCCGATATCGGAGGCTTCTTAAAATTGCGCCGATGCCGCGCGCCACGGGCACCGCGTTCGTCCCGCTGCATGGACGCACATTTTCGAACATAATGAACGACCGTGCTTTTCCTGATTCCCGTGACTGGACAGAGTCACTAGAATCGGTTTGATCCTCGCGGGTTCCACGATGCGGAATCTATGCGGGCCAGCAGTGCGATCAGGGCCAGTGCCGCTTGGCGGCCTGGCGCAATCGGCGGGCGTTGCCGCGCAGCGCACGCCCGCCGGCAGACATCAAGGAGACGCAAGCATGCAGGTCAGAGAATTGTTCGAACTGGGCGGGCAGGTGGCACTCATCACGGGCGGCTCGCGCGGGCTCGGGCTGCAGATGGCCGAGGCGCTCGGCGAAATGGGCTGCCGCGTCGTCATCACGGCGCGCAAGGCCGACGAACTGAAGGAGGCGCAGCAGCATCTGCAGGCGCGCGGCATCGAGGCCACGACGATCGTGAGCGACCTGCAGCGCCCCGAGGCCGTCAAGCCGCTCGTCGACGAGACGCTGGCGGCGTATGGCCAGATCGACATTCTCGTGAACAATGCGGGCGCGACCTGGGGGGCGCCGGCGGAGGACTATCCCGACGAGGCGTGGCACAAGGTCATGAACCTGAACGTCAACGCGCCGTTCTTTCTCGCGCGCGAGGTGGGCAAGCGCTGCATGATTCCCGCGCGGCGTGGCAAGATCATCAACATCGCGTCGATCGCGGGCCTGAAGGGCGCGCTCGGTCCCATGCAGACCATCGCGTACAACACGTCGAAGGCCGCGGCCATCAACTTCACGCGCGCGCTCGCCGCCGAATGGGGCAAGTACGGCATCAATGTGAATGCGATCTGCCCGGGCTTTTTCCCCTCGAAGATGTCGGCGGGGCTGCTCGACACGCTCGGTCAGACGGTGATCGAGCGCACGCCGCTGCAGCGCCTCGGTGACGAAAGCGATCTCAAGGGCGCCGCCGTGTTTCTCGCGAGTGCCGCGTCGCGCCATATCACCGGCCAGTATCTGGCGATCGACGGCGGCGCGAGCATCGTCTGACGCCGCATTCGACGATGTGCGTCACGCCCGATTCGTCATTGAGCCGCCGTCGAGTCGCGCCATCGCTTGAATCGTAGTCCGAAGCAGATCAATGGACGGTCATGCGGCGCCACGCTTGCGTGGCATGACCGATTGTCTGGATTGCAAGACCTGCGCGCCGCACGTACCGGCGCGCATCCCACGAGACGAATACCTGCCATGCCCACGTCCGACACCGCCGTACCGCGCAACCGCTCGCCATACTGGCCCTCGCAACTCTCGCCGCACCTGAGCATTCCGGCCACGAACCTGTTCTATAACGCCGAGGTTTCGGCCGCGCGTTACCCGGACAAGCCGTTCATCGTCTTCTACGACACGCCCGTCACCTTCGCGCAGTTCAAGGACGAGGCCGAGCGCGTGGCGGGCTATCTGCAGACGCAATGCGGCGTGAAGGCCGGCGATCGCGTGCTGCTCTATATGCAGAACAGCCCGCAATGGGTGATCGCGTACTACGGCATCCTGCGCGCGAATGCCGTGGTCGTGCCCGTCAACCCGATGAACCTCACCGACGAGCTCGAGCACTACGTGGAAGACAGCGGCGCGACCACGGCGTTCGTGGCGCAGGATCTGTATCCGCGCATTGCGCCGCTGGTGGGCGAGGGCGCGGGACCGGGGCTGCGGCATCTGCTTGTTGCCACCTACAGCGACTATTTGAAGAACGAGCCGTTTTCGCCGCCGCCCGAATTCGTCAGCGCGCCGCGCCACGTAGAAGGCCCGGGCGTTGCGCACTGGGCAGACGTGCTCGCGGCGCACTGCACGCCTGGCCCGCTCACCGCGGGGCCGGACGACCTCTGCGTGATGCCGTACACCTCGGGCACGACGGGCAAGCCGAAGGGCTGCATGCATACGCACCGCAGCGTGATGTGCACGGCCGTGGGCGGTTGCAACTGGTTCAGCAGCAATCAGGATGCCGTGCAGCTTTCCGTGCTGCCGCTCTTTCATGTGACCGGCATGCAGGGCGGCATGAACAGCCCGCTCTACAACGGCTCGACGGTGGTGATCCTGCCGCGCTGGGACCGCGACGCGGCGGCGCGCGCGATCGAGCATTACCGCATCAACGGCTGGCAGGCGATCGCGACGATGGTGGTCGACTTCATTTCGAATCCACGCATCGGCGAATACGACCTGTCGAGTCTCGCCTGGATGCGCGGCGGCGGCGCGACCATGCCCGATGCCGTGGTCAAGAAGCTGCGCGATCTCACGGGCCTCGAGTTCGTGGAGGGCTACGGCATGTCCGAGACGATGGCCGGCACGCACATCAATCCGCCGCAGCACCCGAAGGCGCAGTGCCTCGGCATTCCGGTCTTCGACGTCGATGCGCGCATCGTCGATCCGATCACGCTCGAAGAGGTGCCCGAGGGCGAGGCGGGCGAGCTGATCATGAGCGCGCCGCAGGTGATGCAGGGTTACTGGGGCAACCCCAAGGCCACCAGCGAGGCCTTCATCGAGCGCGACGGCAAGCGCTTTTTGCGCACCGGCGACCTCGTGCGGCGCGACGCGGACGGCTATTACTTCATGACCGACCGCCTGAAGCGCATGATCAATGCGTCGGGCTACAAGGTGTGGCCGGCCGAAGTCGAAGCGCTCATGTACCGGCATCCCGCGATCAAGGAAGTCTGCATCATCGGCACGCAGGATCCGAAGCGCGGCGAGACCGTGAAGGCTGTCGTGGTGCTCGATCCGAAGCAGGTCGGCAGCGTGAACGAAGACGACATCGTCGCGTGGGCGCGCGAGAACATGGCTGCTTACAAGGCCCCGCGCATCGTGCAGTTCGTCGAGACGCTGCCGAAGTCGGGCAGTGGCAAGATCCTCTGGCGCAAGCTGCAGGAAGAGGAGGCCGCCGAGCGCTAAAGCACGCCTTGAGCAGGCTTTAAGCGACACGCTTTAGTCGCGCCTTAACGCGCCGAACCTCCTCCCTCGCGAGCCTCAGGCGCCGGCCAGCGCCGGCAGACCCGGCTCGCTCCACTCCCATCCTCCGAGCGGCGCCCCTGCGGGCGCTGCCTTCGATTCCGCGTGCTGCGTGGCGCGGCCCGGAAACCATTCGCCGGGCGCCTGCGCATTCTTGCGCCCGAGAATCGCCTCGCAGAGAAAGTCGACGCTGTACGCCTTCAGCAGATGCGCATGGTGCGTTTCGATGTAGGCGGCAAGGCGCGCCGCTTCGCCCTGAATCGGCGCGAGCGCGTAAAGCGTGGGCGCGTCCCAGCGAAAGCGCAGTCCGAGCTCGGCGAAAGCGGAATTGAACGCGCTCAACTGGTGATGCAAGTGATGATCGTGCTCCGTGGCTCGCTGGCTGGCTGAAGAGTGGCTCATGGCTGCCTCCGTTCAAGTTCAGATGTCGTGAGGCAATCGTAGAAGCACGAATGAATAAACGATAGTTAAAGTTTTTTTCGATTTATATAAGGCATCGTGAATGAACGTGCGCCACGAGCCGTAACGGGGCAGGGGTACGCGTAAACCCGCTTGGTTACATCCTCTTCACTGATATATTGTATTGCACATATGGAATTCGCTTGAAGCCGCGGCTAAACACAACGTTGGAGACAAACCACCGATGTCTGCCGAAACCCAGTACGAAGCGAGGTTGTCCCCGCTGAGCTTGACGCTCGAACCCATCCACGCGACCGTCTCGCTGCGCGATCAGGCGTATGCGCGGCTCAAGCAGGCGATTGCGGAGACCGATATCTACCGCTCGCGCGATGAAATCCGGCTCGATGAGAAGGAGCTGACCGAAAAGCTCGGCGTGAGCCGTACACCGGTGCGCGAGGCGATGACGCTGCTGGAACAGGAAGGATTCCTGCGCACCGTGCCGCGGCGCGGTGTCTATATTCTGCGCAAGACCCGCAAGGAGATCGTCGAGATGATCTATATGTGGGCCGCGCTCGAGAGCATTGCTGCGAGGCTCGCGACGCAGCGCGCCTCGGATGAGGACATCGCGCGGCTGCGCCTCATGTTCGCGGATTTCGGCGAGGGCGCGCCCTCCGACCATATCGAGGAATACTCCGAAGCGAACATCACGTTCCACCAGGCACTGGTGGAACTGTCCAAGTCGCCGATCATCGTGGAGACCATCAAGAACATCTTCATGCATGTGCGTGCGATCCGGCGCATGACGATCGCGCAGAGCGATCGCGCGTCGAGATCCATCGTGGACCACATGCGGATCATCGAGGCGCTCGAGGCGCGCGACACCGAAAGAGTGGAGCGGCTCGTGCGTCAGCATTCGATCGATCTTGCGCTGTTCGTCGAGGCGAACTGCGACTTTCTCGATTGAGTACGGCGCGCGCAGCGCCGTACGCCGTTCATCTGGACATTCACGGGCATGAATTGAACGCCGCAGCCGCGGTGTGAACCCGTACGCTCCGCGTTTTCATCTGCATGCTTTTGTTAGCCAATATGTTTGGACTACGTAATAAATCGATGATGCGCACGCGTGCATTTCGATGCAGCGTTGCCCCTCGTGTTGTGTGCCGCATCAAAGCGAAGGCACAGACGTCCGCTCGCACAGGCGTTGCGCGTCGTCTTGCACCGCGGCACGAACCGGACGCGTAAAAAAAATCTTGACTAATACTGTGTGTGGAATATTGTATATCACGAGTAACCCAACGCCCCGCCAAAGAGGAGACGTCATGGCAGAAGCAGGCATCAACGACGCGCAGGAGAGCTCTGCGCAGGAAGCGCAATCGACGACCGACGGTTTTCACCTCGTCATCGACGCGCTCAAGCTCAACGACATCGACACGATTTACGGTCTGGTCGGCATTCCGATCACGGACCTCGCGCGTCTCGCCCAAGCCGAAGGGATGCGTTTCATCGGCTTCCGCCACGAGCAGAATGCGGGCAACGCCGCAGCCATCGCGGGCTACATGACGAAGAAGCCCGGTATTTGCCTGACGGTTTCGGCGCCCGGCTTCCTCAACGGCCTCACCGCGCTCGCGAACGCCACCACCAACTGCTTCCCGATGATCCTCATCAGCGGTTCGAGCGAGCGCGAGATCGTCGACCTGCAGCAGGGCGACTATGAGGAAATGGACCAGCTCAACGCGGCCAAGCCATATGCGAAGGCCGCTTACCGCGTGCTCCACGCCGAGGACATCGGCATCGGCATTGCGCGGGCAATCCGTGCGGCAGTCTCGGGCCGGCCCGGCGGCGTCTATCTCGACCTGCCGGCCAAGCTGCTCGCGCAGACCATCGACGCCGTGAAAGGCGAGCAATCGCTCGTGAAGGTCGTGGATGCGGCGCCGCGCCAGCTGCCCGCCCCCGACGCGGTCAAGCGTGCGCTCGATGTCCTCAGGACTGCAAAGCGCCCGCTGATCCTGCTCGGCAAGGGCGCGGCGTACGCCCAGGCCGACGCGCAGATTCGCGAGCTGGTGGAGAAGAGCGGTATTCCGTATCTGCCGATGTCGATGGCCAAGGGCCTGCTGCCCGACACGCACGAGCAGTCCGCCTCGGCGGCGCGCTCATTCGTGCTGGCGGAAGCGGATGCCGTCGTGCTGATCGGCGCGCGCCTGAACTGGCTTCTCTCGCACGGCAAGGGCAAGACGTGGGGCGCGCCCGCGCCCAAGCGCTTCGTGCAGATCGACATCGCGCCCACCGAGATCGACAGCAACGTGGCGATCGAAGCGCCCGTGATCGGCGATATCGGCTCGTGCGTCGAGGCGCTCGTCGCCGGCATGGGCGCCGACTTTCCGAAGCCCAGCGGCGAATGGCTCGATGCCGTCGCGGAGCGCAAGAGCAAGAACCTCGCGAAGATGGCCGCGACGCTCGAGAAGAACCCGTCGCCGATGAATTTCCACAGCGCACTGCGGGCGATTCGCGACGTGCTCAAGACGCGCCCCGATATCAACGTCGTGAACGAAGGCGCGAACACGCTCGACTACGCGCGCGCCGTCATCGATATGTATCAGCCGCGCAAGCGTTTCGATTCGGGTACGTGGGGGATCATGGGCATCGGCATGGGCTTTGCGATTGGCGCGGCGGTCACGAGCGGCACGCAGGTCGTGGCCATCGAAGGCGACAGCGCGTTCGGCTTCAGCGGCATGGAGCTCGAGACCATCTGCCGCTACAACCTGCCGGTCTGCACGATCGTCTTCAACAACAACGGCGTTTATCGCGGCACGGATGTGAACCCGAGCGGCAGCGCCGACGTCGCGCCCACCGTGTTCGTGAAGGGCGCACGCTACGACAAGATGATCGAGGCCTTTGGCGGCATCGGCCACCAGGCGAGCACTCCCGAAGAACTCACTGCGGCACTGCTTGAAGCGATCGCGTCGGGCAAGCCCACGCTGATCAACGCTGTGATCGACGAATCGGCCGGCACCGAGAGCGGCCGTCTCACGAATCTGAATCCGCAAAGCGCGGCCATGAAGAAATAAATCCGATCGGACATTAATCAGGAGTCAAGGCAATGAGCAAACCCCTCGACGGCATCAAGATCATCGATTTCACCCACGTCCAGGCCGGACCGGCCTGCACGCAAATGCTGGCGTGGTTCGGCGCGGACGTGATCAAGGTGGAGCGGCCGGGCGCCGGCGACGTGACGCGCTCGCAGTTGCGCGACATTCCCGAAGCGGACGCGCTCTACTTCACGATGCTCAACAGCAACAAGCGCTCGCTCACGCTCGACACCAAGAAGCCGGAAGGCAAGGAGGTGCTCGAGAAGCTGATCCGCGAGTCGGACGTCATGGTGGAAAACTTCGGCCCCGGCGCGCTCGATCGCATGGGCTTCACGTGGGAGCGCATCAAGGAGCTCAATCCGAAGATGATCGTGGCTTCGGTGAAAGGCTTCAGCGAAGGCCATCACTACGACGACCTCAAGGTCTATGAGAACGTCGCGCAGTGCGCGGGCGGCGCGGCCTCGACCACCGGCTTCTGGGACGGCCCGCCCACGGTCAGCGCGGCGGCGCTCGGCGACAGCAACACCGGCATGCATCTGGCCATCGGCATTCTCACGGCGCTGATCGGCCGCGACAAGACGGGCAAGGGCCAGAAGGTGGCCGTCTCGATGCAGGACAGCGTGATCAACCTGTGCCGCGTGAAGCTGCGCGACCAGCAACGCCTCGACCGCGTGGGCTATCTGGAGGAGTACCCGCAGTATCCGCACGGCAGCTTCAGCGATGTGGTGCCGCGCGGCGGCAACGCGGGCGGCGGTGGCCAGCCGGGCTGGGTGCTCAAGTGCAAGGGCTGGGAAAACGATCCGAACGCGTATATCTACTTCACGGTGCAGGGGCATGCATGGGAGCCGATCTGCCGTGCGATCGGCAAGCCCGAGTGGATCGACGATCCGAACTACAAGACGGCCCTGGCGCGCCAGCCGCATATTTTCGACATCTTCGCGACGATCGAGGCGTGGCTGGCCGACAAGACCAAGTTCGAGGCCGTCGATATCCTGCGCAAGTTCGACATCCCGTGCGCGCCGGTGCTCAGCATGAAGGAAATTGCCAATGACCCTTCGCTGCGCGCAAGCGGTACTATCGTCGAGGTCCCGCACAAGGAACGCGGTTCGTATCTCACCGTGGGCAGCCCGATCAAGTTCTCGGAGCTGAAGCCGGAAATCACGGGCTCGCCGCTGCTCGGCGAGCATACGGACGAAGTGCTCGCCGACCTTGGCTACACGCCGCAGCAGATCGCGGCGTTGCATGAGTCGCGCGCGGTCTGAGGCGCGGGACGCTCCGGCCGAAAAGCGCGGCGTGCGAGTGAGTGTCGCGCGCGCCGCGCTTTGCCGGCCCAACCCTTTCCCCACATTGCCCAAAACATGCCAACCGCCATCGATTTCGCACAGCTTGCCGATGCTATCGGCGACGCCATCGTCATCTCGGACGCCGCCGGCGACATCACTTACTGGAATCCCGCCGCCACCCGCATGTTCGGCTTTACGCGCGACGAGGCATTGGGCAAGACGCTCGATCTGATCATTCCCGAGCGGCTGCGCGGCCGCCACTGGGACGGCTATCACAAGACAATGGCGACGGGGCAGACGCGCTACGGCAACGACGTGCTGCGCGTGCCCGCCGTCGACAAGGATGGACGCGCGCTTTCCATTGCGTTCACCGTCGCGCTGCTGCATGGAGAACAGGGCGAGGTGACAGGCATCGTCGCCGTGATTCGCGACGAGACCGCGCGCTTCCAGGAGGAGCGCAATCTGCGCAAGCGCATTACCGAGCTCGAAGCGCAGGCCCAGGCACAGGTGCAGCAGTCCTGAGCCAGCGGGTTGGCCCGCAGTTGTCGCCAGATCGCTTGACGCCACTATCCAGGTCCGCACGGAGCGCATCGATGCATACAGAAAGACTCGGACATTACGAGGTCGAACTCTCGGCCCGGCAGTTCATCCACAACGGCGGCTGGGCGGCGTTTGCCGCGATCCACGCACGCGCGGACGAGCCGTCCGGCGAGCATGGTCCGCATGGCGAGGGCGCGGCCGTGTTCCCCGAGCAGCGCGTGGCCGACGAGACCGTCTTCGCCAGCGAGGCGGCCGCCATTGCGGGCGCCCGCAAGGCGGCGCTCGCCGTGCTCACGTATCTCGGGACAGTCAGCCCGCCTCGCTAGCGGTCCCACGAGGGCGCAACGAGGCGACGCGCGGCGCAGGGTGCGACGCGCGCGAGTGATTCCAGCATTTGGGCAATAACTACATTGCATGGGGCCGGAGTACGTGTTGAAGCACTAGCTCCGGCCGACACAGGAGACGTTTCATGACAGCATGGCCACGCCATCGGCGCGCCAGGGGCGTTTGCGCCCCGCCGATTCTTCGCGCACGCGATAGCGCGACATCCACGAGCGGAGGCTCGCCATGGCAATGATCATTGCAGTGCCGCGCGAAATCTTCGAAAACGAACGCCGTGTAGCGGCGACGCCGGAAAGCGTCGCACAACTGATCAAGCTCGGCTATGAGGTCGAGATCGAAGCCGGCGCCGGCCACCAGGCATCGTACGGCGATGAAGCGTATCGCGCGGCGGGCGCGTGCATCGTCGGCGACACGCTCGAACTCTGGGCCAACGCCGACATCGTGCTGAAGGTGCGTCCGCCGTCGATCGAGGAGGCGCAGCGCCTGAAGACCGGAGCGACACTCATCAGCTTCATCTGGCCCGCGCAAAGCGGTGCGCTGCTCGACGTGCTCGCCGCGCGCGGCGCGACAGTGCTCGCGATGGACTGCGTGCCGCGCATCTCGCGCGCGCAAAAGCTCGATGCGTTGAGCTCGATGGCGAACATGGCCGGCTATCGCGCCGTAATCGAGGCAGCTCAGCATTTCGGCCGCATCTTCACGGGCCAGATCACGGCCGCGGGCAAGATGCCGCCCGCGAAAGTGCTCGTGATCGGCGCGGGCGTGGCCGGTCTCGCGGCCATCGGGGCGGCGCGCGGGCTGGGTGCGATCGTGCGCGCGTTCGATACGCGGCCCGAGGTCGGGCAGCAGATCGAGAGCATGGGCGCCGAGTTCCTGAGCGTGGACGTGGAGGAAGAAGGCGGCGGTGGCGGCGGCTACGCGAAAGTGATGAGCGCGAAGTTCATCGAAGCGGAGATGGCGCTTTTCAGGGCCCAGGCGAGCGAGGTGGACATCATCGTGACGACGGCGCTGATCCCTGGCAAGCCCGCGCCGCGCCTGATCGATGCGGAGATGGTCGCGTGCATGCGCGCGGGCAGCGTGATCGTCGACATGGCCGCCGAGCAGGGCGGCAACTGCGAGCTCACGCGCGTGGGCGAGGTCGTGCATGCGCACGGCGTGACGGTGATCGGCTATACCGATCTGCCGAGCCGCATGGCGAACCAGTCGAGCCAGCTCTACGCGACGAACCTGCGTCATCTGCTGACCGATCTCACACCTCTTAAGGATGGCGAAATAACGATCGACATGGACGATGTCGTGCAGCGCGGCACGACGGTCATGGAGCGGGGCAAGTTGTGCTGGCCCGCGCCGCCGGTGCCGACGGCGGCGGCCGCACAGACCGCACCAGCCGCGCCTGCGGCGAAAGCCACGCAGCAGGCGCACGCTGCGGCAGGCGGCGCGAGCCCGGACGCTGCTGAAGCACGCGGACGCAGCGCGTGGCCGCTGGCCGCGCTCGTCGTGGCCGCCGCGTTGTTGCTCGCGCTCGGCGCCGTCGCACCGCCTGCGTTCGTGGCACATTTCACGGTGTTCGTGCTGGCCGTGTTCGTCGGCTATCAGGTCGTCTGGAATGTCACGCCCGCTTTGCATACGCCGCTCATGAGCGTGACCAATGCCATCAGCGGGATCATCGTGATCGGCGCGCTGCTGCATCCCAACGGCGCGGATACGGGCACGGTCGTGAGCGTGCTCGCGGGCGTCGCGCTACTGGTCGCGACGGTCAACATCGCGGGCGGATTCCTCGTGACCCAGCGCATGCTGAAGATGTTCCAACGGACTTAAGGAGACTGGCGTCATGCTCGGTGGAATCGGCAATATGGCGTGGCTCGGCTCGGCCACGCTCTTCATCCTCAGCCTGCGCGGGCTCAGTCATCCGGCGAGCGCCAGGCGGGGCAATCTCTTCGGCATCTGTGGGATGGCGATCGCGGTGCTTGCCACGCTGCTCGTCACGGGCGGCGCGGGGCTCGAGATCGCGCTGGGGGCGGCGCTGGTGGGCGGCGGCGTCGGCGCCGTGCTCGCACGGCGCGTGGAGATGACGCAAATGCCCCAGCTCGTGGCCGTGCTGCACAGCTTCGTCGGTCTTGCGGCAACGCTCATCGCCTTCGCCAACTTCCTCTCGCCCGCCGCGGCAACGAGCGCCATCGAGCGCGGGATCCACGACACGGAGATCTATGTCGGCGCGTTCATCGGCACCGTGACGTTCAGTGGCTCGATCGTCGCGTTCCTCAAGCTGCAGGGCACGGTGGGCGGCAAGCCGCTCGTGCTGCCCGGCCGGCACCTCATGAATGCCGTGGCGCTCGCGGTGTGCATCGCGCTCGGCTATGTCTTCGTGAGTGCGCCGCAGGGCCCGAATGCACTCGCTGCGCTCGTCGCGATGTGCGCGATTGCGGCGGTGCTGGGCGTGCATCTGGTGATGGCGATCGGCGGCGCGGACATGCCCGTGGTCGTGTCCATGCTCAACAGCTACTCGGGATGGGCCGCGGCGGCAACCGGCTTCATGCTCGACAACGACCTGCTGGTGACGACCGGCGCGCTCGTTGGCTCGAGCGGCGCGATTCTCAGCTACATCATGTGCCGCGCCATGAACCGCAGCTTCGTTTCGGTGATTCTCGGTGGCTTTGGCGCGGTGGCCAGCACGGCAAGCGCGGCGCCACAGGGCGAAGTGGTGGCGACCTCGGCGGAGGAGGTGGGAGCGCTGTTGCGCAACGCCGCCGAGGTCGTGATCGTGCCTGGCTACGGCATGGCCGTTGCGCAGGCGCAGAGCACCATCAGCGAGATCACGCGGCGGCTGCGTGCGCAGGGCGTGCGTGTGCGCTTTGGCATCCATCCGGTGGCGGGGCGCCTGCCGGGCCATATGAACGTGCTGCTCGCCGAGGCGAAGGTGCCCTACGACATCGTGCTCGAGATGGACGAAATCAACGAAGACTTCACGAACACCGATGTCGTGCTCGTGATCGGCGCGAACGATATCGTGAACCCCGGCGCGCAGGAGGATGCGGGCAGCCCGATCGCGGGCATGCCGGTGCTCGAGGTGTGGAAGGCGCGCACCGTGGTGGTCTCCAAGCGCAGCATGGCAACGGGCTACGCGGGCGTCGACAATCCGCTTTTCTATAAGGACAACACACGGATGCTGTTCGGCGATGCGAAGGGCAGCGTCGACGCGCTGCTCAGACAACTCGAATCGGCTTGATTAGAAGAAATGCAAGGCAAGCGGCGCGTGGCACGGCGAGGCCGGCCGCGCGCGAGGCCACCGGTGACGGCGGCGCATCAACGTACGGAGAGAGACAACCGTGGCACACACCGATCGCATCGACGCCCCATATACGGCGCGGCGGCACAACCGCTGGGTGCAGCTCGTGGCGGGCGTCGCCTGCATGGGGCTAGTCGCCAATCTGCAGTATGCGTGGACACTATTCGTAGTACCGATGGATTCGAAGCATCACTGGGGGCAGGCCGCGATTCAGCTCGCGTTCTCGCTGTTCATCGTGACGGAGACCTGGCTCGTCCCCGTGGAGGGCTGGCTCGTGGACCGCTTCGGGCCGCGCCCGGTCGTGATGGGCGGCGCATGCTGCGTGGCGCTGGGATGGATGCTCGACGCATGGGCGCCCGTGTTGCCGGTGCTCTACGTGGCGGCGGTGATCTCGGGTATCGGCGCGGGGTGCGTGTACGGCACCTGCGTGGGCACGGCGCTCAAATGGTTTCCCGACCGGCGCGGCCTCGCCGCGGGCATGACGGCCGCGGGCTTCGGCGCGGGCGCGGCGCTGACCGTCATTCCGATCGCGCGCATGATCCAGCATTCGGGCTATGAGACGGCCTTCGTGTTCTTCGGCCTGTTGCAGGGCGTGTGCATCATGGCGTTCGCACTGGTGATGGTCCGTCCGAAGCTGCCCGCGCATGCGGCCCGCGTGCAACGCGTCGTCGCCACGAAGACCGACTACACGACGCGCCAGATGGTCCGTGCACCGCTGTTCTGGGTGATGTATGCGATGTTCGTGTGCGTTGCCACGGGCGGCATCATCGCGACCGCGCAGATCGGGCCGATCGCCAAGTCGTATGGTTTCGCCTCGATGCCGGTGACGTTCATGAGCATGACGCTGCCGCTTCTGACGATGACGCTGTCGATCAACAATCTCTGCAACGGCTTCACGCGGCCGCTGTGCGGGCTCATTTCGGACCGCATTGGGCGTGAGAACACGATGTTCATGACCTTCCTCGGAGAAGGGCTCGCCTTGCTCGGCCTGCGCTACTTCGGCCACGACCCGTATCTCTTCATCCTGTTTTCGGGGCTCGTGTTCCTGTTCTACGGCGACATCTTCTCGAACTTCCCGGCGACCTGCGCGGATACCTTCGGTGCGCGCTATGCGGCGGGCAACGCCGGCACGCTCTATACGGCGAAGGGGACTGCCGCGCTGCTGGTGCCGATTGCCACGCTGCTGGCGCTCCACGGCGGCTGGAACATGGTGTTCGACTTCGCGGCCTGTATCGCGATGATGGCGGGGGTGTGCGCGAAAGTGGTATTGCAGCCGATGCGGCGGCGCTGGATTCTGCAGTCGGGCGCGCCCGCGAAGCGTACGGAGAGGGCGTTCGTTGGCGAGCCGCTGGGTTCCGGAGAATAGGGCGCGCGCCTTTGTACGATCAACCCAGTTTCGCCGATCTCGTGTGCGTCGCGCGTACGCGCGCGCGGCGCACACGCCGGGCGTGGGTGCGCGCCTGGACGCGGCGTGGATCGGTTTCGGGTGCTTCGATGGGTTCGTCTGCGGCGGACAACGCCGCATAGCGCCCATCGTTGCGGCCGCGCTCGATCCACTCGACTGGCAATCTGGTCGCGATCAACCATGTCGCCGCGGCGCCGAAGGCCACGGCGATGATCGCGACGCTAATGACGACGGACATCTCGTCTCCCTGTTATCGGCATGGTCCAGTGCAGGCGACGTGCATCAGGCACCGACCGTTTGCGATCAATGTATACCACTAAACATAGCGGGGTGCTTTTTGAGCGGGGGAGACGATGTGCGCGAAAAACAAAAAAGCCCGCAATGTGCGGGCTTTTTTGATGAAACTTTAGTCTTGAAGAAGCGTGGTGCCCAGGAGAGGACTCGAACCTCCACAGTGTTGCCACCGCCAGGACCTGAACCTGGTGCGTCTACCAATTCCGCCACCTGGGCACGTCTTCAAGCTAGACAGCGATTATAGCGTGTTTCCGGCTTCTGTCAACAGAAGTTTTCAACAAATCTTCACATCGCGAAAGATCTGCATCGACGTGCAGGCCCCGGTGAAACATGAAGCGCAGGGGAGGTGCCGTTCGCACGCCGAAAATGAAAAAGCCGGCATAAAGCCGGCTTTTTTGAATCTTGGTGCCCAAGAGAGGACTCGAACCTCCACAGTGTTGCCACCGCCAGGACCTGAACCTGGTGCGTCTACCAATTCCGCCACCTGGGCAAGGTGTCGCTTACTACTTGCTGCTGCGCTGTGTCGTGCAGCAGAGAACGAGATTCTAGCGTGTCTGTAGGGACTGTCAAGGCCCTTTTGAGAAAAAGTTTCGCGGCCGCCATCGGACCCGAGTTCGCTGCACGCGTCGCGCGCGCGGCGGCTCCGCAAGCCTGCATGCTGAATTGCCGGGTGCGGCGCGGGTGTTAGAATGCCTCGCAGCAGTAGAGACGGTATGGCGCAAGCGCTCGACGCGTCACTGCGCGTGGTGTGCCGCGCAGCGGTGCACCACGTCGCGCTGTCTGTGCCAGCCGCATGTTGCAGCACTCGAAGACCGGGGCGCGGCATGATTTCCCGTATCCGCGCACTATCCGAAGTCCCAAGTCACGAGAACAACCATCGACAAGCCCTTGAGCAAATATCCGTATCCGATTCCCAGCCGCGAAGAGATCCTCGGCGTGCTGCGGACCAGCGAATCGCCCTGTACCGCGAACGATATCGCCGAGGCGCTGGCCATCAAGCGCCAGGAGCGCGAAGGGTTCTTCAGGCGGCTCGCCGCGATGGAGCGCGACGCTCAGATCCGGCTCGACTCGCGCGGCCACTATCAGCTTGCGCATCCGTCGAACTTCGTTGCGGGCCGCGTCCAGGGCCATCGCGACGGCTACGGCTTCCTCGTGCGCGACGACGGCCAGGACGATCTGTTCCTGCCGCAAGGCGAGATGCAGAAGGTCATGCACAACGACCGCGTGCTCGCGCGCATCGTCGGCTACGACCGCCGCGGGCGTCCGGAAGGGCACATCGTGGAGGTCACGGACCGCGCGAACCGCAGCGTGATCGGCCGGCTCCTGAACGAAAACGGCGCGCTCATCGTCGCGCCCGAAGACAAGCGCATCGGCCACGACATCCTCATCACGCAGAACGCGAAGAAGGCCAAGGTCGGCCAGGTCGTGGTGGTCGAGCTCACCGACTTCCCGAGCCGCCACTCGCAGCCGGTCGGCCGCGTCATGGAAGTGCTCGGCGACATCGACGATCCCGGCATGGAGATCGAGATCGCCGTGCGCAAGTACGGCGTGCCGCACGAGTTCAGCAAGGCCGCGCTCGACGAGGCCGCGAAGCTGCCCGATGCCGTGCGTCCCGCCGATATCCGCTATCGCGTCGATCTGCGCGACGTGCCGCTCGTCACCATCGACGGTGAAGACGCGCGCGACTTCGACGACGCCGTCTACTGCGAGCCGATCAAGGTCGGGCGCGGCGACGGCTTCCGTCTGCTCGTAGCCATCGCGGACGTCTCGCACTACGTGCTGCCGGGCGGCCGGCTCGACGTGGACGCCATCGAGCGCAGCACCTCGGTGTACTTCCCGCGCCGCGTGATTCCGATGCTGCCCGAGAAGCTCTCGAACGGGCTGTGCTCGCTCAATCCGCACGTGGACCGCTGTGTGCTGGTCTGCGACATGGTCATCACCGCGCGCGGCGAGATCAAGGCGTATCAGTTCTATCCCGGCGTGATGCATTCGGCGGCGCGTCTCACGTATACCGAAGTCGCGGCGGTGCTCAAGAACACCAAGGGGCCGGAGGCGATGCGGCGCACCGCGCTGCTGCCGCATCTGCAGAACCTCTACAGTGTTTACAAGGCGCTGTTCGCGGCACGCCAGAAGCGTGGTGCGATCGACTTCGACACGACCGAGACCTACATCGTCTGCAACGCGCAGGGCAAGATCGAGCAGATCGTGCCGCGTCAGCGCAACGACGCGCACAAGCTGATCGAGGAGTGCATGCTCGCGGCCAACGTCTGCGCGGCCGACTTCATGAAGCGCAACAAGCATCCGGGCCTGTACCGGGTGCACGCGGGCCCGAGCGCGGAAAAGCTCGAGAACCTGCGCACCTTCCTGCGCGGCATGGGTCTCTCGCTCGGCGGCGGCGACACGCCCCACGCGAGCGATTACGCGGCGCTCATGGCGCACATCCGCGACCGGCCCGACGCCCAGATGCTGCAGACGATGCTGCTGCGCTCGATGCAGCAGGCCGTCTACAGCCCGGACAACATCGGCCACTTCGGTCTCGCGTACGAAGCCTATGCGCACTTCACGAGCCCGATCCGCCGCTATCCGGACCTGCTCACGCACCGTGCGATCTACGCGATCCTGCAAGGCAAGAAGTATCAGCCGGCGGCGCCCGAAGGCGTCGAGCTCAACACGGCACTCTCGCCGCGCGCCCGCGCGCTGCAGGCCGAAGACGAAGCGAAGCGCGGCAAGCGCGCCCGCGGCGCGAACACGGCAATCTGGGAAGAGCTGGGCCTGCACTGCTCGGCCAACGAGCGCCGCGCCGACGAAGCCTCGCGCGATGTCGAAGCCTGGCTCAAGTGCTATTTCATGCGCGACAAGCTCGGCGAGGAATATGGCGGGATGGTGAGCGGCGTGACGTCGTTCGGCATTTTCGTGCAGCTCGATTCGCTGTTCATCGAAGGCCTCGTGCATGTGACGGAACTGGGCTCGGACTATTTCCAGTACGACGAGATCAAGAACGAATTGCGCGGCGAGCGCACCGGCATCCGCTACCGTCTTTCGGACCGCGTGCGTGTGCAGGTGAGCCGCGTCGATCTCGACGCGCGCAAGATCGACTTCCGCCTCGTGCGCGACACGCCGGTCAAGCCCGCCATGAATCGCGGCCCGCAGGGCCAGCAGCAGGAGCGCGGTGCGCCGGACGGCGGTCCGCGCGTGCGCTCGATGCCGCCGGGTCAAGGCGGGCAAGGTAGCCAGGGCGGCGATGACGTGCGGCGCAAGAAGGCCGCACCCGCGCCGAGCGCTGCCGTGAAAGAAGCGCGCGCGGCGCGCAGCGCGGCCAAGACCGCGAAAAAGCGCGCGGCGTCGAAGGCGGCGGCCAAGAAGTCTTCGCCGCGCAAGAAGCGCTGAAGCCGTGCTGCGCGCGTGGGCGCGCAGCGTATGTAGCACCCATGCGCCGCGCCGCGAATGCCGCGCGGCGCATGTTCGTTTGACCAGACACGCCGTGTCTGCCGCCGAGGCGCCCATCGAGGTGGCCGCAGGCGCGGGCACGGCGTGACCCGGACCGCGCGTCGGCCGGCGGAATCACATTCGTTCGCGGCGAGAGGCGTCGTGCCTTGCGCGTCGCGAACCGTTCATCAGGGGTTGTATCAAGTCATGTCACGTCTCAAGGTTCTTTACGGCTTTCATGCGGTGACCGCACGTTTGCGGCACGACGCGTCCACGGTCGAGGATGTCTATTACGACACGACGCGGCGCGATCGCCGCATGCAGGATTTCCTGCACGCCGCGAAGGACGCGGGCGTGCGCATTATCGCCGCGGATGAGACGCGTCTGTGGGGTCTCGCGCGCACGGAGCGCCATCAGGGCGTGGTCGCGCGCGTGCACGATCTGCCGCTCGCCCAGAACCTGGCCGAACTGCTCGACGGCATTCAGGGCTCGCCGCTGTTGCTCGTGCTCGACGGCGTGACCGATCCGCACAACCTCGGTGCCTGTCTGCGCGTGGCCGATGCTGCCGGCGCGCACGCGGTGATCGCGCCGCGCGACCGCGCCGTGGGCCTGAACGCCACGGCTGCGAAGGTGGCGAGCGGCGCCGCCGACACGGTCCCGTACATCACCGTCACGAACCTGGCGCGCGCACTGCGCGAGTTGAAGGACGCGGGCGTGTGGGTGGTCGGCACGGCCGGCGACGCGAGAGTGAGCCTCTACGAGACGAAGCTCGACGGCCCCGTCGCGCTGGTGCTGGGCGCCGAAGGCGAGGGCATGCGCCGCCTCACGCGCGAAACCTGCGACGAGGTCATGCAGATTCCGATGGCGGGCACGGTCGAGAGCCTGAACGTTTCCGTGGCTTCGGGCGTGTGCCTGTTCGAGGCGGTGCGTCAACGCGCGGCCGCCCGCTGACGTATCCGTCCCAAGAGGTTTCTGCGCGAGGCGAGCCGGGCTGCAATGGGGATCGCGATCGCGAAAGCGCGCGTTGCACCGCGGCTCGAGGCGGCAAGACCTCCGTTATCGGAGCCCTGCGCGAAGCGCGGCGGGCGTAGTCGCGGCTGCGCCCGCCCGCAACTCCGGTAAACTATGCGTTTTCCGCGTTTTTCTCTCCTCGGGCAGTTCCCCATCATGACTCAAGACGAACTCAAGAAACTGGTCGGCCAGGCCGCCGCCGACTATGTCAACGCGCAGGTGCCGGAAGGCGCCGTGATTGGCGTCGGCACCGGCTCGACCGCGAACTGCTTCATCGACGCGCTCGCTGCCAGCAAGGGCCGCTACCGCGGCGCCGTGTCGAGCTCGGTCGCGACCACCGCGCGCCTCGAAGCGCACGGCTTCAAGATCTTCGACCTGAACGAGATCGAATCGCTGCCCGTGTACGTGGACGGCGCCGACGAGATCGACGCGTCGGGCGCGATGATCAAGGGCGGCGGCGGGGCGCTCACGCGCGAGAAGATCGTCGCCTCGGTGTCGGAGGTGTTCGTGTGCATCGCCGACGCGAGCAAGCGCGTCGAGGTGCTCGGCCAGTTCCCGCTGCCCATCGAAGTCGTGCCGATGGCGCGCACGGCCATCGGCCGCCGCGTGACGGCGCTCGGCGGCGTGCCGGTGCTGCGCGTGCAGAAGGACGGCTCGCCCTTCATCACCGACAACGGCAACGAGATTCTCGACGTGAAGGGCCTGCGCATCAGCGACCCGCGCACGCTCGAGGCGCACGTCAACGCATGGCCCGGTGTCGTGACCGTGGGCCTGTTCGCGGCACGCGGCGCCGACCTGTGCCTGCTGGGCGGCGAAGCGGGCGTCGAGCGCGTCGAATACCGCAAGGGCTAACCACGCGCGAGCGGCGGCGCACAAAGCCGTGCGATAACCCGCGCGTATGCCGTTGCGCGGGCCGCCGCTCGCTTTCGACTGGGTGCGAGGCGTTGTGCCGGGCACCAGTGGGCGGAAAGGTATCAAACGAACCTTTCCGTCGCACGCAAAAATCAATCAGTCATCCTGATTAGCTGGCCCTGTTACGACACGGGCCAACCGGCAAGGTGTGCCCAGACGGGCACGCCTTGCCAACACAGCCATCGAGACGAGTCAGTGCGCGTCTGCCGGGCCGCAGCCCGGTGCGCACTCATTCCACCGTTTCTGCCTGCTGAAGGCGCGGCAGCAGGCGGTCGAACTCGCGGCGCACGAGGCCGTAGCACTCGCAGGCGCGGGCTTCGAGGCCCTTGCGGTCGAGCACGCGGATGCGGCCGCGGCTGTGGTGGATCAGACCTTCGTCGTGCAGCTTGCCCGCCGCTTCGGTGATGCCTTCGCGGCGCACGCCGAGCATGTCGGCAATGAGCTGCTGCGTGACCGTCAGGTCGTTCGATGCCACGCGGTCCACCTCGATCAGCAGCCAGCGGCACAGCTGCTTGCTGAGCGAGTGATGGCGGTTGCAGGCAGCGGTCTGCGCCACTTGCGTGAGCAGTGCGTGCATGTAGAGCAGCATGAGGCGGCGCAGGAAATCCGAGCGCGCGAACTGCTGCCGCAGGCTCTGTGCGCTCATCCGATACGCGAAGCCCGAGCACTGCACCTGCACGCGATTGGGCATGGTTTCGCCGCCCGTGAGCACGGGCACGCCGGTCATGCCTTCGCGGCCGACCGCGGCAATTTCCACGGAGCTGCCGTCTTCCATCGTCGAAAGCATGGAGATGATCGCCGTCGTCGGAAAGTAGACGTGGTGAATGCGCTGGCCGGAATCGCAAAGCAGTTGTTCGGTGCGCAGATGGACGAGTTCGAGATGCGGTGCGAGTGCTTGCCACTCGTGCGACGGCAATGCGCCGAGCAGGTGGTTGCCGTGCAGGTCCGATTGAAGGGTCAACATGATTGGTCCTCGTGCGAAGCAGCTCTCGCCGCCCCTTGTCTTGTCATTCCGGCCGCCGAATCCTTTGTTGTATGCCGCTTCCCGTAGCGGCTATTGGTTCGTCGTGCCGGCCCCATAGTCCCGAGTGCGTTCGCGATATCGGTTGTATGCGTCACGCCTGTGTGGCGCCTCCCACTAAGCAGGGGGTGTGCCAGCGCGTCGCAAACCTTGTGCTTGCGCGGCTTTGCGGGCGTTACGCCCTGAGCGAGCCGGTGTAACGCCGGGTTTTTGTTTCAAATATGTACGATGCCTCACCGGCGCACAGCCGCCTGCCGAGCTTCCAAAAAATACACAAGTGATTGAATTGTTTGAGTTATTCGGGCTGATGGAGGGTGTGTTCGAAAATGACTCCATGCTGAAACATGCACACCCGGGGCGGATGGCCGAGCGGCCGGGACGTACGCGGAACCGTTCGAAATTGAATCAGCTCTGTTGCACCGCAGGCGATCTGCGCAGAAACGTTCGCTCGTGAAACATGACAGCGTTACGACACGTCACGTTACGCAGGGCGCCATCGACCAGCAGGCCAGGCGTTGCCCGCGCAACGGCCAGGCAAGCGCGACACGTGCATGCGCAAGCGCTGTTTCGTTCGCTCGCGCGCCGCCTGTGCGTTAGCGAGCAATCAGTGTGGGTATGCGTACAGAATCGCCCGCCGCGCTTTGCTCCAATGGAGTCCGAACACCGAGGGGGCGCGTGGGCCGCATGGCGCGCGCGTCCGTCGGGGACCAGACATCCGAACGGGGAGCTTCCTGCATGAACCAGGTCGTTACGCCGGCCGGCTTGATTGCCGCTGCCAATGAACCCGAAGTTGCGCTCGTCGTCCAGCCCGTGGTGCTGGCCGGCGGTTCGGGCACGCGGCTGTGGCCGCTCTCGCGAGAACACTGTCCGAAGCAGTTGATCGACTTGCTCGATGGCGAGTCGCTGCTCGAAGCCACCGTGCGCCGCCTCGACGGCGTCTATGCGCGCGGCGGTGTGCAGGTGCGCAAGGCGGCGCCGCTCGTGGTGAGCAGCGAAGAGCTGCGCCACATGACGGCCGACCGGCTCGGCCGCAGCGGCATGGCGGCGCGCGTCGTGTTCGAGCCGGTCGCGCGCAATACCGCGCCGGCGCTCACCGTTGCCGCGCTCGCCGCATGCGCGGCGCAGGCCGTGGAGAAAGCCGCGGCGAAAGCAGCGGAAACGGCAACGGCAAACGTAAAAGCGCCGGAAAACGACAGCGATCCGATTCTGGTCGTGATGCCCGCCGATCATCTGATCGCCGATCGTGCCGCGTTTGCCGCAGCGCTCGAAGACGCGGTGAGCTACGCGGCGCGCGGCGCGATCGTCACGCTCGGCGTGCCGCCGCAACGGGCGGAAACGGGCTACGGCTACATTGGCGCCGGCGCGACGCTCGGCGCAAGCGGGGCGCGCACCATCGAGCGCTTCGTCGAAAAGCCCGATGCCGAGGTCGCCGCCCGCTACGTCGCCTCGGGCGACTACTGGTGGAACAGCGGCATTTTCGTGGTGCGCGCCTCGGTGTGGCTCGCGGCCATCGCGCGCTGCCGGCCCGCCATCGCGGCACAGTGCGCACTGGCTTTCGAGAGGGCGTGCATCGACGCGGACGGCGCGGTCCATCTCGACGCGGCGGCGCTCGCCGCGTGCCCTTCCGATTCGATCGACTACGCGGTCATGGAGTCCGTGGGCGCCGACGCGCGTCTCGCGGGCGTGGTCGTGCCGCTCGTGGCGGGCTGGTCGGACGTCGGCGCGTGGGATGCGGTCTGGCAGGTCTCCGAGAAGGACGCGAGCGGCAACGTCGCGCGCGGGCGCGTGCTGTTCGAAGACTCGAGCGAAAGCTTCGCGCATTCGGATGGCCGGCTCGTCGCCTGCGTGGGCGTGCACAACGTGGTGGTGGTCGAGACGGCCGATGCCGTGCTGGTCGCGTCCAAGGACCGGGTGCAGAGCGTCAAGGCGATCGTCGGCAAGCTCAAGGCGCAGCGCGGCGAGGAGGCGCAGCATCATCGCCGCGTCGAGCGGCCGTGGGGCTGCTACGACTCGGTCGATCGCGGGGAGCGCTTCCAGGTCAAGCGCATCGTCGTGAAGCCGGGCGGGCGGCTCTCGTTGCAGATGCATCATCATCGCGCCGAGCACTGGGTGGTCGTGCGCGGCACGGCGCGCGTCACGCGCGGCGACGAAGTGTTCCTGATCTCGGAGAACGAGTCCACTTACATTCCGCTCGGCGTGAAGCACCGGCTCGAGAATCCGGGCAAGACGCCGCTCGAGATCATCGAGGTGCAGTCGGGCGGCTATCTCGGCGAAGACGACATCGTGCGCTTCGACGATCAGTACGGACGTGCGGGAGAGCACGCTGGCACCACCACGCCGCGTTGAGGCAAACTGCCCGGGCAGCACTGCATATGCACAGCAGGACGCCGCCCCATCATCGCCATACCGATGATGGGGCGGCCGTATGACAAAGCAGTAAGCGGACGATTCATACAGACTGCTTACGAATTGACAACGAAAAACTGTACATCACAAGATTCTGGAAAAGAAAGGGCTGATCGGGGAAAGGCTCGTACGAACTGGGCGTTTGTCGCGCGATTTTTGCGTCAGGAGATATCCTGGCTGGCGGATTATGCAATTCGCATGGCAACGTATGACTAGGTTCGACGAAGCACGAGTGCCCGCGCTGCAACCGTCAAACAGGGCGATCACGCCGCATCGGGGGAGAGGGGTCATGGAACTGGGGAACAAGGAACGCTCACTCGTGAGCAAGGTCATGGATGGCCTGATTTCGGGCATCGTCGAGGAACGTTACGGCGCGATCCTGCCGCCGCAGGACGTCCTGTCCAAGGAGTTCGACGTGAGCCGCACGGTCATGCGCGAAGCGCTGTCCATGTTGCTTGCGCGTCACATGCTCGACGTGCGGCCGAAGATCGGCACGCGCATCAGGCCTATGCGCGACTGGCGCATGATCGACGAAGACGTGGTGAGCTGGCGCTTTCGCGCGAAGCCGGACAAGACCTTCCTGCGCGACGTGATCGAGTTCCGTGCGCTGATCGAGCCGGCCGCGTGCGCGCTCGCGGCGGAGCGCGCGAGCGCGGCGGACCTGGCGGGCATGCGCGACGCCTTCGAGGCGCTGCGCCAGACGAGCCCCGGCGACGCCGGCTGCGAAGCGGCCGACACGCTCTTGCACACGCGCATTCTCGCGGCGAGCGGCAATCAGTTCTATCAGCAGATGGCGGCGATCATTCGCGGTGCGCTCACGCTCGTCAATCCCATCCTGAGCCAGCGCGAGGACGGCTGGCTCAATGTCGTCAACGCGCACGGCACCGTGGTCGACGCGATCGAGCGGCGCGCGCCCGAGGAAGCGCGTGCGGCCGCCGCGGCGATGATCGCGCTCACCGCCGACGAACTCCACCGCTCACTCGCATCCGAGGCCGTCGAGCCGCGCTAGCGCGCCTTGTCCGTTTCCTGCACGCGCCGCCCGTTGGTTTGATTTCGGGCGGCGCGTTGCTTTGCCTGCCAGGTTGCCTGCGAAGTTGCCTGCTCGCGTGCGAGCCAGTATCGTGCGAGTCTTTGCTTTGTCGCGCCCCGCGCGCTGACGAGGTGGAAGATGCAACACGCTGACTCGAACAGCGTGCAGCAATCGGCGATACAACGGCAATACGAGGCAAGGCATGAGCGACTCAGTAAAAGATAGCGGGACCAATCCAGCAACGATACGTTGGGGCATCGTGGGTGCGGGCCGCATCGCACGGCGCTTCGCGCAGGGCGTGGCGCACGTGCAAGGCGCGCGCGTGAGCGCGGTGTGGTCGCGCCGCGCGCCGCCGGCGCAGGCGCTTGCTCAGGAGTTCGGCGCCAGCGCGTGCCCGAGCTTCGAGGCGCTGCTGGCGAGTGGCATCGACGCCGTCTATATCGCGACGATGCAGGACAGCCACGCGCACTATGCCGTCGCTGCGCTGGAAGCCGGCTTGCCCGTGCTCTGCGAAAAGCCCGCGACCGTGAACGGCGCGCAGCTCGAGCGCGTGCTCGACGCCGCGCGCGGCGCGCAACGCCTCTTCATGGAGGCGATGAAGCCGCCGTTCTATCCGCTCTATCGCGCCTTGCGCGCGCATCTGCAAGCCGATCCCATTGGCCCGGTGGGGCTCGTGCGCGCGGGCTGCTCGGTCGCCAACGTGCCCGCCGATCATCCGTCGTTCTCGTTCGAGCATGCGGGCGGTGCGCTGCTCGACATCGGCGTGTACGAGATGTTTCTGGCCGTCGACTGGCTAGGCGCGCCGCGCGAGGTGCAGACTTTCGGACGCCTCGGCGCGACCGGTGTGGATACGTTTGCAAGCCTCAATTGCCAGCATGAAAACGGTATCGCGCAGCTCTTTTGCGGGCTCGATCTGCATGGCTTCGGCGACGCGCTGCTGGCGGGGCCGCTCGGCAACGTGACGATCCACGCGAACTGGTGGAACCCGGTGCGCGCGACGATCCGTTATGTCGACGGCCGCACGGTGGAACTCGACGAGCCCTTCGACGGCGGCGGGCTGAACTACGAGACCGCGCACTTTTGCGAGTTGCTGCGCGCGGGCGCTCTGGAAAGCCCGGTCATGCCGCACGAAACCTCGCGGCGCATGATTGCGATGGCCGACGCCGCGCGCGCGGCGCTCGGCTTGCGGTTTGACTGCGAGATGCGTGTGTAGAACCCGAACGTCTAAAGGCCCGTTGAGCTGGGCGTTCGTCAATGCGGATAGACTCTGATATAGCGAAGATCCGCTCAATGAACTTTCGGTAGCAATTTGCTTTCCCGTGAAAATGAGAACGGATTTTCAGGGCTGACGAAGTGAAGGCGGATTTCATTACCCGTCGGCATAAATTTCCCGCGCTCAAAGGTGAAATACGAAAGGACCAATCCGGTACGCGTACCTTGTGCTTCATCGACAAGATAGCTGTTCTTCGGAAAGGCAATTTGACCGTTAGCCGCTGCTAATACGGCTCGACATGATGAAAGCAGGCTCGGCAAATGGAGAAGCACGGATTTGCTGCTCAATGGGTCAACCAGAACGTATATTTGCTGGTGTCGATTAGCTTCGCCCGATCCGCTACCGTGTCCCTCCATACAGAGAAGGGGTGGACGGTTGCCTATCCTTTCTGTAACGAAAACATTGGCATCGTCGGGATAGATGTCGGTAGCGTGTTCATTTGGAAAAATTGTTGCTTGTGTAAAGCGATACTGCCGCTTATTGATTGATAGATGATTCGGCGCAACCTGAATTGTTACGGCTCGACCATCGATTGTCGATTGCAATTCGGTATAGACGCCATCATCCCCAGTGTTGGAATAGACACTCCCCATGTCCCGTTTGAGTGGGCTTTTGAAGACTACTCCGGGTTGATCCGTATAGAATGTGTCATAGCTTTTGTAAATGGTTTCTGCGTATGCGCAGCTCGATGCAATTGGAAATAAAATTGCGATATATTTAAAAATTCTCATCGATACGCCTTTCCGCCTGTGGCCTGTAGATAGTCTGGGTTGTGTGCCCAGAAAATTGTGCTTCCGTGTGCTGCGGTTGAAATCCATATTGAATCGTATCGACCGCGCTCGGCACCATCAACAATTTGCCCAGTCTTCTTGTTTATTACCCGCCAATGCACAATAGCATGCCGCGGCTTCTCTGGGACGTTGAAGATGTTATGGGTAGCGTCTCCCCATTTAAAGCCATCACGCACTTTGGGGTGCTGTGAATAATTTGTTTTGAAATCCAGTCCGTCCCACCAGAAAGCACTATTCGAGGGGTCTACACCATCATTGGCAATCGCTTTTCGTGCCCAATCAACCGCCAATCTCATCGCCGGACTTAACTCTATCTCTGATTCCCGCGTTCGCATCAGCCTGTTGAAACGTTCGTTAGAGCCGTCCCACGCATAGGCATAATTCGGATCCGCGCTACGCAATTCGGACACCGTTTTGTTATTCCATGCTCGACACCTGTTAGCTACTGCAAATGCGATACCGCCGATTTCCTGGGAGTCGTTCGCCGTCGATGCCTCGCCATATGCAATCGCCGCAAGCAGACGCACATTTCTGTCTATCGCGTTGCTCATCTAACGCTCCCCGTCCGCCACGCAATGAATGTTAGATCTGGATGCGTAGCCTTCGACACCATTGCCGTTTTGCCACTTGCAAGCAATTCGCTATTGAAAAGTGCAACACCATCACTGAACAGCGTATAGGTCATTCCGTCAATTGGAGCGCCGCTTATCGCGTCAAGCAGTTCGAAGTAATGTTCGAGTTCGTCATGCGTATCGTGATTTGCGCCAGTCATCGAGCGACTACTACCTGGTGCCTCTCCCATTTCGCGCGCCGTGAATTCATGCCAGGCGGTGTCTTGAGAGGCGATCATGACGGGCGGCGGATCACACGCGCAGATACAAATATCGCCTTCGAGCGCCTGGTGCTTGCCCATCATCGTTGCCGATCGATGCGGACCCCTCCGGCCGATTGCGCCAGTCGTATTGCAGACGGGGCACACTACCTTTGCGTCGATGAACGTCAGGGGTCGGCCGTGGTGGGTGCAACGTTCTATCCCTTCGATAACTACGCCGCCAGCAGTGGACTTGTCTCCCAGTCTTAGCAGATATCGCTTCATACCGTACCCCACCGAATTCGCCTTTGCCGCTTTGCCATTTCCATACCTCCAGGGAGTCGATGAAAGCAACCGGCCCGGTAGTGCAACCGGCTACGCTGCGGGCGTGAATTTCACCCGTTCAAGCGATGCTGGCGATGCGCCCGAAGGTGCGGTATAGGACACGTCCGAATAAGGGTATGAACTATTCATGGCGCATTGTGACGTGCATGCAGGTTGATATTCGATAATTTCTGTCTGATATGGTGAATAATTCTGATGCTCGGTTTCGCCAGCTCGAGCGGCTTGCGCCGGTTCCGCGCGCTTCGATCACGCGAGCGGTGCCTCAAACTTAAGGACGAAATACGCGCGGACGTGCGGGCACTCAACAAGACATCCACGCAGGCCCGCACGGGCGCATCGCGTGACGCGCGCGCCGAGGGCTACAACATCAAGGCGAGCGCGATCAAGCAATCATTCACGATTGAGCGTGCCACGCCGTCGAAACCAAAGGGGAGAAGGCTCGGCCCCGCGCAGCGAAGCATGGGGCCGCTTTGCCGCTCGTGCGCGCCTGCCGGCGCGAGATGACGCTCAATGCCGCGTGGGCAGCGCGAGGCGCTTTTCGTACCAGTGCTGGATCCACTCGAGCACCTGGCAGAGCACCCAGTACACGGCGGCGGCCGCGAGATAGAGCGGCAGCGGCTGGTACGTCGAAGCGATGATCTCCTGGGCGCTGCGCAGCAGCTCGGTCACGGTGATGACCGAGACGAGCGAGGTGTCTTTGATGAGGCTGATGAGACTGTTCGAGAGGCTCGGCACCGCAATGCGCAGCGCCTGCGGCGCGATCACGTAGCGCAGCGTCTGGCGCCGCGAAAGGCCGAGGCTATAGGCTGCGAGCCACTGGCCGCGGTGAATGCCGAGAATCGCGCCGCGCATGCTCTCGGAGAGATAGGCCGCCACGTTCGCGGAGAGCGCGATCACGCCGGCGGGTGTGGGGTCCAGCGAGATGCCGATGCTAGGCAATCCGTAGTAAATCACGAAGATCTGCACGAGCAGCGGCGTGCCGCGCATGAGGCTCACGTACACGCGCGCGATGAACACGAGCGCGCGGTTGGTGCTGATGCCCATGAGCGCGAGCACGGCGCCGCCGATCAGCCCGAAGATCATCGACAGGACTGCGAACTTGACTGTCAGCACCGCACCCTGCGCGAGCACCGGCAGCGACTGGATGATGAGCGTAGAGATGGGCATGGGAGGACGCGGGTGAGAAACGCTCGCTGGGCGAGCCGTAAAAACAAGGGGCGGTATCCTGCGATACCGCCCCGCGCCTGTTATGTCACGTGGCCGCCCCGATGCGCTGTGCGAGATGCGCCAGCGCGATTTGCACGGGAGTGGCCAGTGTGAGCTGCATCGTTACTTCGTGATCGGCTTCGTCACATCGATGCCGAACCACTTGTCCGAGATCTTCGTGAAGGTGCCGTCGGCTTCGAGTTGCGTCATGGCGTCGTCGATCGCCTTGGCGAACTTCGGATTACCCTTCTTGAACGGAATGGCCGACGGGTTGCCGTCGCCGACGATCGAGCCCGTGCGCAGCGGCAGCTGCGAGTTCTTCAGCAGGTAGGCGAGCATCAGGCGGTCGTTGAGCGCCGCGTCCAGACGCCCGGCCGCGAGGTCGCGCAGGTATTCCGGCGCACCGGGATAGGTCTTCACGTCGATGCCCGGCACCGACTTCGCCATGTCCATGTAGTTGGTGCCCAGACCCACGCCGAGCTTCTTGCCCTTCAGGTCGTCGAGCGACTTGAACTGGCGCGTGTCGTCCTTGCGCTGGATGAGCTGCGCGGCCGAGTACGTGTAAGCCGGCGAGAAGTCGAGCACGGCCTTGCGCTGGTCGGTGACGCCCACCTGGTTGACGATCACGTCGAACTTGCCCGCCTGCAGGCCGGCGATGATGCCGCTCCATTCGGTCGTGACGAATTCGGGCTTCAGGCCCATCTTCGCCGCCACGGCCTTCGCGATGTCGACGTCGTAGCCCACCAGATCGCCGTTGGGCGCCTTCGAGTTGAACGGCGGGAACGTGCCTTCGAGACCGATGCGCAGGGTGCCGCGCGCCTTCGCCTGGTCGAGCAGGTCTTCGGCGTGGGCGCTCGCTGCAACGAACGATGCGCCCACGAGTGCGAGCGCAAGGAGTTTTTTCAGCAAGGCGACTTTCATTGTTTTCCTCTTGTATTGCTGCGGTTTTGCGGCGAGCCCGGGATGCCCCTGGGGTGTTTCCCGAGCCTGCCTGCATCAGAGCCGGCGGCGCGTGCGATGCGCCGCACATGGCCTGAAACTATAGCTTCACGCGCGGCCCGAGGCCAGCGCCCGCGCACATTCCGCAACGAGCGCGGGGCCGCGGTAGATGAAGCCGGTGTAGAGCTGCACGAGCGAGGCGCCCGCGGCGATCTTCGCGCGCGCGTCGTCGCCCGAGAAGATGCCGCCCACGCCGATGATCGGCACCTGCTCGCCGAGCTCGGCGCGCAGCTTGCGGATCACCTCGTTCGAGGCGTCGAACACCGGGCGGCCCGAGAGACCGCCGGTTTCGTTCGCGTTGGGCAGACCCTCGACCGCGGCGCGCGAAAGCGTCGTGTTGGTCGCGATCACGCCTTCGATCTTGTGGCGCAGGAGCGTGTCGGCGATCTCCTTGATCTGCTCGTCGTCGAGATCCGGCGCGATCTTGAGCGCCAGCGGCACGAGCTTGCCGTGCAGGTCGGCGAGACGCTGCTGCTTGTCCTTGAGCGCGGCGAGCAGGGCGTCGAGCTCGCCCCCGCCTTGCAGCTGGCGCAGGTTCTTCGTGTTCGGCGAGGAGATGTTGATCGTCACGTAGCTCGCGAACGGATAGACGCGCTCGAGGCAGAACAGGTAGTCGTCGGCGGCGCGCTCGATCGGCGTGTCGGCGTTCTTGCCGATGTTCAGGCCGAGGATGCCGCGATAGCGCGCGGCCTGCACGTTCTTCACGAACTGCTCGACGCCCTGGTTGTTGAACCCCATCCGGTTGATGATGCCGCCGGCCTCGGGCAGGCGGAAGATGCGCGGCCGCGGGTTGCCCGGCTGCGGACGCGGCGTGACCGTGCCCACTTCGATGAAGCCGAAGCCTAGCGCGGCGAATCCGTCGATGGCGGCGCCTTCCTTGTCGAGGCCCGCGGCGAGGCCCACCGGATTGCGGAACGTGAGGCCCATGACGGTGCGCGGCGAGTCGGGCACGCGCGGCGCGAACAGGCTCGCCATGCCCGTGCGGCCCGCGGCGCCGATCATGCGCAGGGAGAGGTGGTGGGCATCTTCGGCGTCCATGCGAAAGAGCCGGTCGCGGACGAGCGGATAAAGGGTACTGAACACGGGAAAAAGGCGCGGGCGCCGGAAAATGAGAACCCGCTATTTTAGCGACAAAGTTCGCGGCACAGGCGGGGCGCCAGTTGCGCGCGCATGGGAAGGCCGCCGTGGTCCAGCTTGTGGGGCCGCGACCAAAGGGGGTGCCGGACTAGCTTTCGGAGTCGGCGAGCGCACGCCAGACGCCGTCGAACAGGCCTTCGAGCGGCTGAAAACGCGCCTTGTAGGCCATTTTCGGGCTTTCGCGTATCCAGTAGCCGAGATAGACGTAGGGCAGTTGCAGACTGCGCGCCTGCTCGATCTGCCAGAGGATGTTGTAGGTGCCGTAGCTCGTATGCGGCGTGTCGGGTTCGAAGAAGGTGTAGACCGAGGAGAGCCCGTCGCCAAGGATGTCGATCATGCTCACCATGCGCAGCGTGCCCGGCTCGTCGGGACGCTGCGGATCGGGCTCGCGAAATTCCACGAGGCGCGAGTTGATCCGGCTTTGCAGCAGGAACTGCTCGTACTGGTCGCGGCTGTCGCGGTCCATGCCGCCGCCCGCGTGCCGCGCCGACTGGTAGCGCATATAGAGCGCGTAATGCGCCTCGTCGTAATGGAGCGGCGCGACCGTCGCCACGAGCGCGCCGTGATGCTTCCAGGCGCGGCGCTGGGTGCGGTTCGGCGCGAAGCGCTCGACCGGCACGCGCACCGGCACGCAGGCGCGGCAGCCGTCGCAGTAGGGGCGGTAGGTGAAGACGCCCGAGCGGCGGAAGCCCGCCTTCACGAGATCGGTGTAGACGTCGGAGTTGATCAGATGGCTGGGCGTCGCCACTTGCGAACGCGCGATGCGCCCCTCCAGATAGCTGCAGGGATAGGGCGCCGTTGCATAGAATTGCAGCGCGGAAAGCGGTGAAAGCGGCAGCTCGTTTGGATGCGTCACGTTGGCAGCTCTCGTAGCAGTTCGGATCGTCGCGCAGCCCCGCCCATGGCGGATCTGGCGGATGCGACGTTTTCTCCTTGCATACTAACATCGACGCCAGGCGCGTATCTACCGAATTGCGCGTCGCGCAACGGGTGCCGCATCACGCGCCACAGTGGCCGCAATCGGTCGCCGGGGCCGGTCAGAGCGTCGGGACGGGGCTGTTGTCGGCGTGGCCCTGGCCGATCCAGTCGGCGAGCACCTGCTTGTCGAAGCGCCAGCCGATCGCATGCGCGCCCACGGTCGCGCGCACATGCGCGATGAACGCCTTGCGCGCGATCTCGCGCCCGCCGAGCGAGGCCAGATGCGCGGTGTTCTGCTGGCAGTCGATCAGCTCGACGCCGTTGCGGCGCAGATGCGCGACGAGCGCGGCGAGCGCGATCTTCGAGGCGTCGGTGACGGCGGCGAACATCGACTCGCCAAAAAACATCTTGCCGATCGAGACGCCGTAGAGGCCGCCCACGCGCTGGCCGTCGAGCCAGGTTTCGATGCTGTGCGCGTCGCCGATGCGATGCAGGGACGAATAGGCGTCGATCACGTCGGCGGTGATCCAGGTGCCGCGCTGGCCGTGGCGCGGCGCGTTCGCACAGGCGCGCATCACGGCGGCGAAATCGTTGTCGACGCGGATTTCCCAGGCGGGGTCGCGCAGTACGCGCTTGAGCGTTTTCCTGAGCGAGGGCGAAACCTTGAACTCGTCGGGACGCAGGATCATGCGCGGATCGGGGCTCCACCAGAGCACGGGCTGACCGTCCGAATACCACGGAAAAATGCCGTGCCGATAGGCGTCGACGAGGCGCGAGGGCAGCAGGTCGGCGCTTGCGGCAAGCAGGCCCGGCGCGCCGCTCGACGCGCCAAGGGCGCGCTCGACAGGCGGGAACGGAGCGTCGGGCGAAAGCCAGGGCACCATCGCCGGAAGCGGATCAGCCGTCGCGCAGGGAGCGCAGCACGTCGCCCGTGTGCAGGCCGTAGCTACCCGACTGGCGGTCGGCGAAGAAGCAGCGCAGGGTTTGGCCGACGGTCGGGAACGCGATGTCGTCCCACGGAATTTCGTGCTCCTCGAACAGGCGCACTTCGAGGCTCTCTTCGCCGGCTTCGATATCGAGGTCGAGCAGACGCGCGAGATAGAACAGATGCACCTGATGCACGCGCGGCACGTTCAGCAGCGAAAAGAGGTTCTGCACCTCGACACGCGCGCCGGCTTCCTCGAGCGTCTCGCGCGCGGCGGCTTCCGAAGTCGTCTCGCCCATCTCCATGAAGCCCGCGGGCAGCGTCCAGTAGCCGTAGCGCGGCTCGATCGCGCGGCGGCACAGCAGCACCTTGTCTTCCCAGACGGGAACGGTGCCGACCACGTTGCGCGGATTCTGGTAGTGGATGGTGCCGCAGTGCGAGCAGACGAAGCGTTCGCGATTGTCGCCGGGCGGGACGAGCAGGCTGACCGCCTGACCGCAAGTCGAGCAGAATTTCATGGGCACGATAGGGGGATGGGTGATGCGAGTGTATCACCGCAGCGCGGGGTGACGTGAACCGGCACAAATCCCCGGTATAGGGACGGTGTGCCCGCCGCTCACCGCGCTGCACGCCGCAAGATTCGCCGACGCCGGAAACAAAAAAGGGTTACACGCTGATGCGTTGTAACCCTTGATTGCGTTGGCGCTGGATGCCGCGTTGCCGGGGGCAGGATGTGAAACTGCTGCTGCCGGGCGCCGAGTCCGATCAGCACTCGCCTTTCTTGGCGTGTCCGGGCGGGCAGTGCCAGCCCTTGTCGTGGTGATGGTGGTGTCTTTCCCAGTCGTCGCGCTCCCAGTAGCGATGACCGTCCCAATAGCGGTCGCCGTGCCAGCCCGGCGTGATGACGATGGCAGCGGGCGGGGGTGGCGGCGCGACGATGACAGGGGTGCCCACGTTGATGCCGACATTGACATCGGTCGCGTGCGCGACGCTGGTCAGGCTGATGGCCAGGGCGGCGAGCGCCAACGGTGCGAGTGCGTGTTTCTTCATGGAAAAGCCCCCAAAAGTATGAACGCCTGCTCGAATCGATTTTTTTCGGGCAACAAAAAACCCGCTCAAAGGCGGGTTCATTGGTACGACGGATTTTTGCGGCTTGCGCCCAGAGACTGCATTGAGCGTTGGTTGCGGGGGCAGGATTTGAACCTGCGACCTTCGGGTTATGAGCCCGACGAGCTGCCAGACTGCTCCACCCCGCGTCCGTCAGAGAAAAAGATTATAGGGTAAATCCTGCGGCAGCGCAACAGGAATTAACGAATAGCCTTCTGGCCGATTGCAGAAGCATTGCGCAGCGCGCCGGCAAGGCTGCATCGAGGGTGTCCGCACAGGGCGCCAGGCTAGAATCGGGGCTCGGTCGCCGCGGTGGGCATCGCGTGCCGCCGGGTCGTTTCTTCCTTGCCCCTGACTCTGCCTCTTCAACCCTCCATGGACATCGCCCTCGATCTGCAATCGATAGCCGCGCAAGAACACGCGCTGGTGTTCCCCCGTTTCGACGCCGATCGCGCCTGGCAACTCGGCACGCTGCTGCGCGAGCTGGCCGTCGCGCGCTCGCACGCGATCGTCATCGACGTGCGCACATTCGGCCAGCCGCTGTTCTTTTGCGCGCTCGCCGGCACCACGCCCGAGAACGTCGAGTGGGCGCGCCGCAAGTCGCGCGTGGTCGAGCACTTTCGCCGCAGCTCGTACGCGATCGGCTTGCGCATGCAGCAGTCGGGCGCCACGCTCGCCGAGAAAAATGGCTTGCCTGTCGCCGATTTCGCCACGCATGGCGGCGCGTTTCCGTTGACTGTCGCGAGCGCGGGCGTGATTGGCTCGGTCACTGTCTCGGGTCTGCCGCAACGCCGCGATCACGAGCTCGTGGTCGAAGCGCTGTGCGCCCATCTCGATGCCGACTACAGCCAGCTCGCGCTCGCAAAGGCCTGACGCGATGCGCACATCGGCCTGGCTGTTCCTCCTCATCGCCATTGTCGCGGAAGTCGTCGCCACCTCCGCGCTGCGCGCCTCGGAAGGTTTTTCGCGGCTCGTGCCCTCGGCGGTCGTCGTCGTGGGTTACGGCATCGCGTTCTACTGCCTTTCGCTCACGCTCAAGAATCTGCCCGTGGGCGTCGTCTATGCCGTCTGGTCCGGCGTGGGCATCGTGCTCATCACGCTCGTCGCGATGGTGCTCTACAAGCAGGTGCCCGATCTGCCCGCCGTGCTCGGTCTCGGGCTCATCGTGGCGGGCGTGATCGTCCTGAATCTGTTTTCGAAGATGCAGGCGCACTGAGGCATTTGCCGATGCCGTCCGCTCGAGGCCGAAGCCGTCCCGGATTCAGCGCTCGGGCGGCACGATGCGGATGCCGCAGCCCGCAATGGTCTCGCGGCTTCGTCCGCCTTCGGGCGTGGCCGCGTCTTCCCACAAGCTGATCGCGCGCGCGACGTCGATGCCGTTTTCCTGTGCATAGGTGAACCAGAGGGTCGCGGCCTGCGGCTCGGGTATTTCGTGGTTTGCTTCGAAGTATTGGCCTGTCAGGTTCGATTCCATCGTTCTCCCGTGGTCCCGTACAAAACGGGCTTGCAATAGTGAAAGGGGCATGTGGCGCGTATTCGGCTCGCGCCGCTAACGCGTCAGTGTTGCAGCTTCCGTGCCCACACGTCCACCCGTCACGTTTTCTCCGATGCCAGCTATCGGCCCATCCGGGAGGCGCAGCGGGTAACATGGAGCGCGATCCCGCCGTCCGCCGGCGCGGGTTTTCATCTGCGGAATTTCGAACGGGGCTGGACATGAATATTCGTTTCCCTACCGAGGCGCCGTCCTGGCACGATTCGAATCTCACGGTCGTGTTTCCCGCGCTGGTGGACGGCGCGCGCGTGCCCTGCGCGATCTCCGTCGAGGCGCTCGAAGATCATTTCGGCGCGCTGTGCGCCGAACGCGAGGCGTGGATGCAGGCGTTCGACGCGGGACGCACGCGCATCGAAGCCGTGGCGCGCGCGCATCTCGAACTCAGCAACGGCACCCCCGTCCTGCTCAAGAGCGGCCATTTCCCGCCGGGCACTCAGCTTTCCTGACGACGCTGCGCGCGCCCGGCGCCTCGACTTTTTGCCGCGCCGGTTCGAGAATCGCGCCCATGAACACCACCGAACCCAACGACCGCAGCGCCGACGCGCTTCGCGTGGCACTACGCGCGCGCATACTTGATGCGGCGCGCCGCATCGTGACGCGGGACGGGCTTCATGCGCTTTCGATGCGCAAGCTGGCCGTTGCGATTGGCTATTCGCCCGCTGCGCTCTATTTGTATTTCGAAAGCCGCGACGCAATCGCCCGCGCGCTCGGACGCGACGGTTTTGCGCAATTGCTTGCGCACCTCGAGCCGTTGGGGGCGATCGCCGACCCGCGGGAGCGGCTGCATGCGCTTGCGCATGACTATGTCGCATTCGCACGCGCGCATCGGCAGGCATACCGGCTCATGTATGCGGAGGCGGGCGAGGGCGGCCAATCGGCGAAGCAAGCGGTGGGGCGTGCGGCAAGGCGGGAAACCGCCGCGTCTCCGGCGGCTGCGCTACAGGACGATGCGTTGTCATGCGAGGAAGCCGCTCGCGTCGCGGCGCTGTTCACCGATACGCTCGACGCGCTCGCAGCGGCGGGGCAGTTGCGTCAAGGCGCAGAGGGCGAATCCGCGCTGCTGGCCCGCGCGCTATGGGCGATGCTGCATGGCATGGTGGTTTTTTCGTTGATCGGGCCGGAGTTCGCGCCGGAGGCGTCGCTGGCGCCGATCGTCGACGCGGCGCTCGCCGGCTGGCTGGGCGCGCCCGTGGCCGAGCACGAGGGTGCGCAAGCGCAGCACGGCACGGCGCCGCTCGCGCCTGTGGCAAAGCAAACGCAGGAGGGCTTGTCGTGATAGCCTCGTCAGGCGCGTTTCGTGATGTGTGTCGTTGTGCGAGCATGGTGCGCGCTGGCGCCGGATGCGCCTTTTCATAGTGCTTTCATCCCGATCGATTGCCATGTCACAGGAAGCCACCGCAAGCGCCTTTGCCGCCGATGCCGGGCAGTACGTGCTCACGCAGGTCAAGAACCGTATCGGCTTCATCGAGCTCGATCGCCCGCAGGCGCTCAATGCGCTGTCCACGCCGATGATCCGCGCGATGCAGGCCGCGCTCGACGACTGGCGCAACGATCCCGAAGTGCTTGCCGTGGTCGTGCACACGCGTCATCCGCGCGCGTTCTGCGCGGGGGGTGACATCCGCTTTCTCTATGAGTCGTACCGCGCCGGCGATCAGGCGGCAATCGATACGTTCTTTACCGGGGAGTACCGCCTGAACCACGCGATCTTCAGCTATCCGAAGCCCTATATCGCGCTGATGGGGGGCGTCGTGATGGGCGGCGGCATGGGGATCTCGCAGGGCGCGCATCGCACGGGCGGCCTGCGCGTGGTGAGCAGCTCGACGCGCATGGCGATGCCCGAGACGCGCATCGGGCTCTTTCCCGATGTCGGCATGGGGTGGTTCCTCGCGCGCACGCCGGGTGCGCTCGGGCGCTATCTCGCCGTGACCGGCGACACGATCGATGCCGATAGCGCGCTATATGCAGGTCTCGCCGATGTGTTCATTGCCGAGTTCGCGCGGCCCGCGCTACTCGACGCATTGCTGAGCGAGTCGTTTGCTTCGGGCGCGGAGGTTGTCGAGCGAATTCGTCAGGTGGCCGCCGCCAGCGACGAGGTGCAGCGCGGCGCGCAACGCCCCGCACTGGCCGTTGCGCGCGCATGGATCGATCGGCATTTTTCGCGTCCTTCGGTGGCGTCGATTCTCGCGTCGCTACAGAGCGTGGAGCGCGACGCCCCGGATGCGCAACGCGATTGGGCCGAGCAGATCATTGGAGTGTTGCGCGAGCGCTCGCCGTTGTCGATGGCGGTCTCGCTCGAGGTCGTGTCGCTTGCGGAGGGCTCGATGGCCAGCGTGCTGCGCCGCGATCTCGATCTGACGCGCTCGAGCGTTGCGCAGGGCGATGTGATGGAAGGCATACGCGCGCGCATCATCGACAAGGACAATGATCCGCACTGGCGCTTCGCGTGTATCGAGGATGTGTCGCCCGCCGACGTCGAGGCGATGTTCAAGAGCCCGTGGGACATGACGGAGCATCCGCTGCGGGCGTTGCCGGACTAGCGTCGCGGCCGGGTGAGGTTGCGCGCGGCGCGCACCTTGCGCCGCGCATGCGGACCGGCTCAGTCTTCTTCGGTTTCGCTCATGAAGGCGCGCATGAACACGAGCGCGCCCCAGCCCCAGACCGCATTCGACGCGAAGCCCATGGCCACGCGCGGCAGCATGTTGCCGCTCGGCCAGATGCCGCGCAGCGGATCGATCACGAACAGCATGGCGGCCGTGAGCACGATGCCGCCGAACACGAACGCCTGCACCCACGGCGCGGGGCGCGACGGCGAGATGCGCAGCAGCCACGTCATCGGGATGGCCCACAAGGCGCTCCAGATCGCGTTGACGAGGAATTCGGGCAGGCCGACCGGCGCGAACGGCTCGGTGGAGAAGCCGGCGGCGTCGATCACTTGCGCTGCGTGAAGGAGCGCGAGCGTGGCCTCGCGAAAGAACAGCGAGGCCAGAAAGCCGGAGACGAACGGCAAAATCAGTTTTTGCATGAGGGCGCGAGGGTTGCGTGGCGCGGAGCGCGCATGCCCCAAAAAAGGCGTGAAAGCGCGGCCGGCCGGATTATTGTCGATGTGTGCGCCATTATATCGGCGCGCCGCGCCCGTGATTGCCCCTGCGTATGCTAAAGCGTCGCGTAAAGCACGAAAGTGGAAAACCTAAGCTCAAAAAAATCGTTCTAAACGCTTAGTGCCATCCCTAGACTGAATCCCCATGAAGACGGCGCCGCCGTCATGGCGCCGGCCTTGCCGCTCTCCCGGTCCTCGCAATCGCAATCGCATGCGCGATGTCCCGTGCGTCGCGTCTTGCGCGTTGCCGGCGCCGCGTCCCGAATTTTTCGTCTTACGTCTCGAACAAAAGCAGGAGCAACACATGAATGTGTTCTGGTTCATCCCGACCCATGGTGACAGCCGCTATCTGGGCACGGCCGAAGGCGCGCGCGCCGCTGACCTCGCGTACTTCCAGCAGGTGGCCGTCGCGGCCGATACGCTCGGTTACGAAGGCGTCCTGCTGCCGACGGGCCGTTCGTGCGAAGACGCATGGGTCGTGGCATCGAGCCTGATCGCCGCGACGCGGCGCCTGAAGTTCCTCGTCGCGATTCGTCCGGGGCTTTCGTCGCCGGGTCTTTCGGCACGCATGGCCGCGACTTTCGACCGTCTTTCGAATGGGCGCCTGCTCATCAACGTCGTGACGGGCGGCGACGCCGCCGAGCTCGAAGGCGATGGCGTGTTCGTCGACCACGATACGCGCTACGAAATCACCGACGAGTTCCTGCATATCTGGCGCAAGCTGCTGGCCGCCTCGCACACGAACGAGGCGATCGATTTCGAGGGCAAGCATCTGAGCTCGAAAGGCGGCAAGGCACTCTATCCGCCGGTGCAGGATCCGCACCCGCCGCTGTGGTTCGGCGGTTCGTCGCCGGCCGCGCACGAGATGGCGGGCGAGCACATCGATACCTATTTGACGTGGGGCGAGCCGCCTGAGGCCGTCGCGAAGAAGATCGCCGATATCCGCGCGCGGGCCGAGCGGCACGGCCGCAAGATCCGCTTCGGCATTCGCATGCATGTGATCGTGCGCGAGACCGAAGAGGAAGCGTGGGCCGCAGCCGAGCGCCTCATCAGCCGTCTCGACGACGACACCATTGCGCGTGCGCAGGCCGCGTTCGGCAAGATGGATTCGGAAGGCCAGCGCCGCATGGCCGCGCTGCACGGCGGCAAGCGCGGCACACGCAAGGAACTGGAGGTGTACCCGAACGTGTGGGCGGGCGTGGGCCTCGTGCGCGGCGGCGCGGGCACGGCGCTCGTCGGCAATCCGCAGCAGGTGGCCGAGCGCATGAAGGAGTACGCGCAGCTCGGTATCGAGACCTTCATTCTTTCTGGTTACCCTCATCTTGAGGAATCCTACCGTTTTGCCGAGCTGGTGTTCCCGCTGCTGCCGGGGCGCCAGGCGAAGACGGCTGGCGGTCCGGTCTCCGGGCCGTTCGGCGAAGTGGTCGGCAATCAGTATCTGCCGAAGGTGAGCCAGAGCTGACACGCAATTAGTCGGATTCAACCGGCCGGCGAACGCTAGCGCACACGAACGCGCTCTGTGCTCGCCCGGCACCAGGTGGTGAGGAGAACATACCGATGACTCAATCCGCTGTGACTGCCGCCGGCGCTGCCGGCACGGGTATCGCCCCGCGTAGCGGCAGGCCATTCGCTTTCTACGGACGCAAGGCCTTTCTGCGCCTCGCGCCCTGGCTCGTGCCGCTCGCGATCCTGGCCGCGTGGGAACTGGCCGCGCGAAGCGGTGCGCTTTCCACGCGCGTGCTGCCGGAGCCGCTCGCAGTCGTGAAGGCTGCATGGTCACTCATAGAATCGGGCGAGATGCTGCAGGACGTGCGCGTGAGCACATGGCGCGCGATCTCGGGCTTCGCGATCGGCGGCGGCATCGGCCTCGCGCTCGGACTGGCCACGGGTCTGTTCAAGCCCGTCGAGACCGCGCTCGACTCGACCATCCAGATGATCCGCAACATTCCCGCGCTCGCGATGATTCCGCTCGTGATCCTCTGGTTCGGCATCGAGGAGGAGGCGAAGGTGTTTCTCGTCGCGCTCGGCGTGTTTTTCCCGGTGTATGTGAATACATTTCACGGTATTCGCTCGGTGGACACGAACCTCATCGAAATGGCGCGCAGCTATGGCCTCAAGGGCTTTGCGCTCTATCGCGAAGTGATCCTGCCGGGGGCGCTGCCGTCGATCCTCGTGGGCGTGCGCTTCGCGCTCGGGCTGATGTGGGTGACGCTGATCGTCGCGGAAACGATTTCCGCGCAGTCGGGCATCGGCTACATGACGATGAACGCACGCGAGTTTCTTCAGACCGATGTGGTGGTGGTGGGCATTCTGCTCTATGCCGCGCTCGGCAAGCTCGCCGACTGGCTCGCCAAGGGGCTCGAGCGCGCCGCGCTGCGCTGGCACCCCGCGTATCAACAAGGGAGCGATGCATGAACGCAAGCACATTGGCCGCCCATTTTGGCGGCGTCGCGGGCCGCGATCTCGAAGCCGAGGTCGAATTGCCGCGCATTCAGGAACGCGAGGCGCATGAAGCCGACGCGCCGCGCGGCACGCGGCGCACACAGACCGGCCATGACGGGCAAGGCGCGGCGGCAAAGGTAACCACGGCGACGGCCCGCAGCGACGCCCGCGCATACGACCCCGCTGTCGAGTTGCGCGGCGTGGGCAAGCGTTACGGCGAGCGCGTCGTACTTGACGGCTTCGACCTCTCGATCGAGCGTGGCAGCTTCGTGGCGATCGTCGGGCGCAGCGGCTGCGGGAAATCCACGCTGCTGCGCCTCGTCGCCGGGCTCGAAGCACCCGATGCCGGCGAGCTGACGCGGCGCGACGAGCACGGGGCGCCGCTCGAGACGCGCATGATGTTTCAGGACGCGCGCCTTTTGCCCTGGAAGACGGTGCTCCAGAACGTGATGCTGGGGCTGGGGCGCGGCGCACGCGAGGACGCGCGCGCCGTGCTCGACGAAGTGGGGCTGCTCGCGCGCGCCGACGAGTGGCCGGCCCGGCTCTCGGGCGGCCAGCGCCAGCGCGTGGCGCTCGCGCGGGCGCTCGTGCACCGGCCGAGCCTGTTGCTGCTCGACGAGCCGCTCGGCGCGCTCGACGCGCTCACCCGCATCGAAATGCATGCACTGATCGAGCGTCTCTGGCGCGAGCATCGCTTTACCGCGCTGCTGGTCACCCATGACGTGCACGAGGCCGTCGCGCTGGGCGACCGCATCCTGCTGGTCGAGCAGGGCCGCATCGCGCTCGACCAGCGCGTGCCGCTGGAGCGCCCGCGCGCCCGCGCCGACGCCCGCTTTGCCGCGCTCGAAGAACGCGTGCTGCAGCGCGTGCTGGGCAGCGAGACGCCCGTAAGCGCACACGCGCCGCGCGCGCAGGAGACGCCTTACGGGCTGCATCCCGCCGATGTGCGCTGGGCGCTCTGAACGGCTTCTGAACCCCTTGTATTGCGTGATTTTTGTCTATTCATTTTGGGAGCTATTTCAATGAGCATTTCCGCCATCAACGTGCGCAACCAGTTCCGCGGCAAGGTCAGGGAGATCATCCGCGGGCCGGTGGTATCGGAAGTCGACGTCGACACGCCGTTCGGCGTGGTCACGTCGGTGATCACGACGCGCTCGATCGACGAACTCGAACTGAAGGTGGGCTCGGAAGTCGTCGCGCTCGTGAAGTCGACGGAGGTGTCGATCGCGCGCTTGTGAGCGGTCGCGAGCGGCCATGAGGGGTTTCGTTTGGGGGGCGGCGCCCGGCCCCCGGCACACGGCGTGGAAGTGCTAGCATGGACCGGCAAGCCACGACGGAGAGACGATCATGGAGCCGAAAGGCATCGACATGGGCGACTACGAAGAGCACTACAAGGACTACGACATCGAGGTCGCGGTCGAACAGGTGCTCACGGGCGTGAAGGCGCACTTTCGCGTGCTCAGGGCCGGCGCCGTGATAGCGGACTGGCAACTGGTCCATATCGACCGCCTCTGGTCGACCGAGCACGGCGCGGCCGAAGCGGGCTTCGAGGCGGCCCGCGCGTGGATAGACAGCGGCGCCGCGCAATCGCAATGAGGGTTCATCGGGCGGTCGGGTGATGCCGATGGCGTCGCAGGCATTGCGCCAGCGAAAATCAGGCGAGATTCGCACCGCTTTTACGCGGGTCCGGATAATGGCGCGTCTGGTTGAATTTATCGGGGCCGACGAATAGCAGCAGGACCATGCCGAGTTGACCGAGCGGCATGAGCGCAATCAGCCACCACCACCAGCCGCTTACGCCGATATCGTGCAGCCGGCGCACCATGGCGGCAATCGGAATCCAGAACGCCACGCAGACAATCACGATACCGAGAATCGCGGCCGGGAGCGTATCGCCGAACCCGCCTTCGGGCATGAAAGCGTTGAGCGCGGCAATGAAGAAAACAAACACGGCCATCGTGATGGCATATTCGCGGCGCGTGGCGCGGCCGGCGAGCGTGAAGCGTCGTTCGAGCCATTTTTCCATGGGTATCGATTTTTCCGTCGTCGAGCGAGGTTTAGGGATTATTGCGTTGCGGGAGGGGATTTTACGCAGAGGGGATGGCCGGGTGTCAGCGATTTTATCGAGTTTATTGATTTGGCATCCTGTGGATTATTCAATACGAATATATCGACGTGCCTGGTTCAGTGCGGCAGCCTAATAGCGTGGCTATGCGCAGAGCGAATGGCCCCTGGGATGGCGCGAAAGCTGCCGCCAATTGCGGTGCATTTGCGTGCATCGAGAACGTCGCGCGGCTAAGATGGATTTTCCTGTCAGGAGCCGCCCCATGTGCACGAACTACGCGGCTGCACGCCGCGATCGTCTTTTTCGGCATTTCGGTGTCGAGCCGCCGGATAGCCCGTGGCGCGACGAAATCTATAAGGACTACCCGGCGCCAATCATCCGCCGTGTCGATGGCGACCCGCGCGTGGATCTGGCGACATTCGGCATGGTGCCGCGCAAGCGTATTCCAGCAGGCGTGAGGCCGTTCGACACGATGAACGCGCGCTCTGAATCGCTGGGGGAGAAGCGTTCGTTCAGTGGCGCGTGGAAGCGGCTCCAGATGTGCCTTGTCCCGTGTGACGCGTTCTTCGAACCGTGTTACGAAACAGGGAAGGCGGTGCGCTGGCGGGTCGGCATGGCGTCGGGCGAGCCCTTTGCGATTGCCGGGTTATGGCGCGAGTGGGAGAAGGGGGGCGAGGGCGGCGGGCCGGAAGTTATGGCGCCCGCCGTTTCGTTCACGATGATCACGGTCGATGCCGCGCAGCATCCGTTGATGAATCGCTTCCACAAACCAGGCGACGAAAAGCGATCGGTCGTGATCGTACCGCCCGCGGAGTATGAGAATTGGCTGGCGTGCCAATCGACCGACGAAGCGCGCTCGTTCTTGTCGCTCTGCCCGGCTGAGTTGATGTCGGCAGCGGCGGATCCGGTTGTGCCGAAGGCTGGGGGCCGTGAGGGCGGGGCAGGTACGCAATAAGTTTGCTGATCACGCGTGCCTGGCCGAGGGAGTCGAGTCGTTATGGATTGCTCTGGAGTACTGGAGAATGCGCCGATCTGGTCCGAAAGATTCCAACGGCTGCCGGGAGCACGTTTACTTTTTCTTCAACACCCACGCGAATGCCCTAAAATTCATGGTCATGCTGCAGTAAGGAGCGAACATGGACAGGAAGAAGGCAGAGCACGTTCTTATCGAGGCCGATGAAGTCGCCGATCTGGTACTGGAGGGCTTCGATATGACGATTGGAACCGCAGAGGGGCGCGCACTCTACGATCGCGCATTTAACACGTACGTCCGAAGCGAGATTGGTGATTTGCCGATGGCGGAGCTCTACGACGCATTGAAGGGTTCCACGGAACCGGTTACTTCAATCGCCCAGTTGTAGCTCCATCGCTCGTCTGAGTTGCTCCGCCTGGCCCGGTAGGTGGGCCTCGCGAAATGCGTGGCGGCGCGCAAGACAGCGAATTTTTGAACAGAAGGCTCGCCATTCAGGCGGGCCTTTTTTGGGTCGTGTGACGTCGAGGCGCTGACATCAACGTAGATACATCAAGCTTGCGTCGGCTGGGCATATTCCCAGATCGGGATTTTCTTTAGCGTGAAAGCAAAAAAGGCACTGTGCAAATCACAGTGCCTTTCTCTAACCACTTGAACTACCGGGGAATTCTTTGGGGTGGCTGATGGGACTCGAACCCACGACAACAGGAATCACAATCCTGGACTCTACCAACTGAGCTACAGCCACCGCTGTTCCAACTATCCTCTTGCTGTCGCTGCTTTGTGAGCGGCGTCAATCAAGAAGCAAGATTATATACATGACAGATCGGGCTTGCCTAGCCCCTTTATTCAAATATTTCAGAAGAAAGCTCGGCCGGCGCTTCCATGGGGCCGCGCAGATGCGCACGCGCTTCTTCGAAGATCGCGAGGTCGCCCTTGGCGAGCTTGCGGTTGTCCGACAGCACGCGTCGCCAGCCGCGCGCACCGGCTTCGCCGCGATACAGCCCCAGTGCGTGACGCGTGATCGCGCCCAGGTAAGTGCCGCGCGCGATTTCGCTCGCGCAATATTCCAGCAGCTTCGCTTCGACTTCGTCGCGCGTGAGCGCCGCTTCGCTCGAGCCGTAGAAACGCGCATCGACGTCAGCCAGCACGTAGGGGTTGTGGTAAGCCTCGCGCCCGAGCATCACGCCGTCGACGTGCTCGAGGTGCTCAGCCACTTCGTCGAGCGTCTTGATACCGCCGTTGATGATGATCTCGAGCTGCGGGAAATCGCGCTTGAGCCGGTACGCGTAGTCGTACTTGAGCGGCGGGATCTCGCGGTTCTCCTTCGGGCTCAGGCCCTTCAGGATGGCGTTGCGCGCGTGCACGATGAAAACCGTGCAACCCGCATCCGCGATGGTGCCGACGAAATCGCGCACGAACGCGTAGTCCTCGACCGCATCCACGCCAATACGGTGCTTGACCGTCACCGGCACGGAGACCGCGTCGCGCATCGCCTTTACGCAATCGGCCACGAGCTGCGGTTCGTTCATCAGGCACGCGCCGAAAGCGCCGCGCTGGACGCGCTCGGACGGGCAGCCGCAATTCAGGTTGATCTCGTCGTAGCCCCATTGCTCGCCGAGCTTGGCCGAGCGGGCGAGGTCGGCCGGTTCGCTGCCGCCGAGCTGCAGCGCGACGGGCGCTTCGTCGGGCGTGAACGCGAGATGGCGCGGCACGTCGCCGTGGAGCAGGGCGCCCGTCGTCACCATCTCCGTATACAGCCACGTGTGCCGGGAGATGAAGCGGTGCAGCGAGCGACAGTGGCGATCGGTCCAGTCCATCATGGGTGCGACGGACACGCGGCGGGGACTGGCGATACGGTTGGCGGACATGGCGAATCGGTGCGCGAGAGGCGCGGCAAGCGTGGATCAACCTTCTATTTTATCGCAAGCCGCCACAACCGTTCTCTGCAATTTTGCACTGCGGCAATGCGGGTGAGGGCGCACGGCGATATGCGCAATGGCTTGCAGGAAGCGCTTCCAGCTGGCCTTACAGCGCGAAAGACCCTTTGGTCGTTATGTAATCTCGCCTTCGTGTGGTGCGTCGCGCAAAAGATTTTCGGACGTCCTTTTAGGGTCTGTTCGTCGCTCAGGCAAGCCAGGACTGGCAGACGCGATTGTTTCCGAGGCTGGAATAGTAAATTCGGATTATCGCGATTATTTTTCAATAGTAGGTGTATACACTGAGCCTCATTGACGCAGCTCGTGGGCAATGACCTCCCAGGCGCGGCGCCATGCCCGAACCGCAACTGAACCTGATCTTGGAGCCCACCATGAAGACCAAACTGATCGCAGCGCTGCTGGTCGCAGCTTCCGCTTCCATCGCCGCTCCGGCTTTCGCCAGCGGCTATGGCCCGGCACCGTTCTACCGTCCGGACGTTGGCGCACCGGCTTCGCAGCAAGGCCAGAGCGCGCAGACCGTCACCGCCGAGCGCGCCCAGCAGCAAGGCGTCGATTCGTCGTACGGCGGCGTGACGGGCGTGGCGACCCAGTCGGGCACGCGCACCGCGCAAACGCCGCGCGCACAGCAAGTGTTCTTCGGCCAGTAAGCTTTTCGCTGTCTGAAGCGCCGTCCGTCAATCGGGCGGCCCGAACGCCGGGTGTCCTCTGGACCCCGGCGTTTTGCTTTGTGGCGCTCGTCATGCCTGGACTGCTGAAGTTGCCGGTCGTGCTCAGGGCGCGGCGCGCACGCGCTGGTCGATGGCCTCGCGGATGCGATCGAAGGCGGCGTCGAACGCATTGTCCTGGGTCGGAAAGCGCCCGGCGGCTACGCCGTCGATCGGTACGCTGTCGTGCGTGTTGTCGGTGAGGCTGTGAATCGTCTGGGTCGAAACGAAGTAGCCGGCCGTATGGTCGCCGTCCACGCCGGCCGTCATGTCGAATCCCATGTAGTTGTAGCTGCGTCGATTTTCCATGCCGCTTTCTCCTCTGGCGTTCCTGCCGATTCTGGCACGACTGGCGCGCCCGGCGCCGCGCGCTGTGCATGGCCCGGCCGCGTTGGAATCAGCGGTCCCGTGCGCTGTACTAACATGACCTGCGGGGGTGCGCACCGCGCGTGCTGCGTCGCGCACCTGCAACGCCAGGCCGTTGCTGGCCAACCAGGAGGTGAACAATGAAGAAACGAGTGTTGCTTCTTGCCGCGCTGGCGCTTCCAGGCCTGCTCGCGTCGTCGTCTTCCTTCGCTCAGCAGCCGCCCCGTCCGGGGCCGAATGAGTATCACGGCGGCCCGCCGCCCGATCATCCGCCGCCCGACATGCCCGCACCGCAGTGGCACAAGGGCGATCGGGTCTCGCCCGAATTCCGCGATCGTCAGTATGTGGTCGAGGATTGGCGTGAATATCACCTGAAGGCGCCGCCGCGCGGCTATCACTGGGTCGGCGTGGGCGGTCAGTACTATCTGGTGCGCAATTCGAACTGGACCGTGGAGCGCGTCGGGCCGTAACACCGCCTGAGAAGGCGGCTTGCGCGCGGCCAATGACTTGACGGCCTGCGCCGCCGTGGCCTGAGTTTTCGCGCGCCGCGCAGCATGTCGATCGCAGGGCCGGGCCGGCTGAGCCGCGTCCGGCCTTTTTGCGTGCCGTCCCGGCAACCGTGCGGTAGCTGTGCTGCCACCACGCGTTGTCGAGCCCATGCGGGGCGCTCGCGCGCGCCGGCCAGATTTTCCGGCGCCTGAAAAAAATCGGCGGGCGTGATAGTTTCGCCGTTCCCTCCAACCCGACGATGGAAAACGCTTCGATGGAATACCGCACTCTCGGCGACACGGACGTCAAGGTGAGCCTGATCGGCCTCGGCACGATGACTTGGGGCGAGCAGAACACCGAGCGCGAAGCGCACGAGCAGATCGATTACGCGCTCGATCACGGCGTGACGCTCATCGATGCCGCGGAAATGTATCCGGTGCCGCCGCGCCCCGAAACGCAAGGGCAGACTGAACGCTTCATCGGCACGTGGCTCGCGCAGCATCGCGCCGCGCGCGGTCGCATCGTGCTCGCGACCAAGATGACGGGGCCGGCGCGTCAGCCGCACAATCCGCGTCATATCCGCGGCGAGGGCAATCAGTTCGACCGCAAGAACCTGACCGAGGCGCTCGAAGGCAGCCTCGAGCGCCTGCAGACCGATTACGTCGATCTCTATCAGTTGCACTGGCCCGATCGCAGCACGATGACCTTCGGCCGCAATGCTTATCCGTGGGTCGACGATGCCTATACGGTGCCGATCGAGGAGACGCTCGCCGTGCTGGCCGATTTCGTGAAGGCGGGCAAGGTGCGCCATATCGGCGTGTCGAACGAGACGCCCTGGGGCGTCGCGCAATTCCTGCGCGCTGCCGAAAAGCTCGGCCTGCCGCGCATCGTCAGCATCCAGAATCCGTATAGCCTCCTCAATCGCACCTTCGAAAGCGGGCTCTCCGAGTTCACGCATCACGACGGCATTGGCCTGCTGGCGTACTCGCCGCTCGCGTTCGGCTGGCTGTCGGGCAAGTACGAGGGCGGCGCGCGGCCCGAGGGCGCGCGCATCACGCTGTTCGAGCGCTTTCAGCGCTATAGCAAGCCGCAGGCGGTGGCGGCCACGTCGCGCTATGTGGCGCTCGCGAGGGAGCTGGGGCTAACGCCTGCGCAATTTGCGCTCGCGTTCGTCAACAGCCGGCCGTTCGTGACGAGCAACCTGATCGGCGCGACCTCTCTGGCGCAGTTGAAGGAGAATATCGGCAGCGTCGATGTCCGGCTTTCGCCCGAAGTGATCGCGCGGATCGACGCGCTGCACGAAGCGCAGCCCAATCCCGCGCCGTGAATTTGGCTTGATCAAGCGTTGCGCATGCTGGCATCATGCGGCGCGCGCCGTCCGGTCCACCGGCCGCGCGCCTTGCTTGACCCGCTCGACCCCAATTATCCGACCCGAGCCCCTTAGCGGAGTATCACAACAATGACGAGCGCACGCGACGCGCAACCATCCCAGTCGCCACCCTCCTGGGGCTGGCCCCTTTTTATTCTGCTGGCCGTTGCCGGTCTGTTCTATGTGAAGTGGTTCCCGTATTACCACCGCGCATTTACGGCCGAGGCAACGCACTCGATCGGCAAATCCATCCTGATGGGCGGTGCGGCGAGCGCGCCCGAGCCTTCCCTGAGCGCGGCGCTCGACTATGCCTTTGCCTACGGCAAGGCGATCTGGCAGGCGATGGTGCTGGGCCTGCTGCTCGGCTCGGGTGTGCAGGCGCTGTTGCCGGCGCAGTGGATTGCGCGCGTGCTCGGACGCCACGGTTTCGGCAGCGTGGCGGCGGGCGGCCTGCTCGCGGTGCCCGGCATGATGTGCACGTGCTGTGCGGCACCCGTGGTGGCGGGGCTGCGCGCGCGCAATGCGTCGCCGGGCGGGGCGATCGCCTTCTGGCTCGGCAACTCGGTCCTCAATCCCGCGACGCTCGTGTTCATGGGCTTCGTGCTGGGCTGGCAGTGGAGCGCGCTGCGCCTCGTGCTGGGTCTCCTGATGGTGTTCGGCCTCGGCTGGCTCGCGAACCGGCTGGTGACGCACGAGGAGGCGCTTGCCGCCGACGTGCGGCTCGCGATGTTCGCGCAGGAGCAGGCTGAAGCGGACAACGTATTCGCGCGCTGGCTGCGGCTGTTCGTGCGCATGGCGGTGCGCCTCGTGCCGGAATACATCGTGCTCGTGCTGCTGCTGGGCGCGGCGCGCGCGTGGCTGTTTCCCCACATCGGGCCCGAGGTCACGAGCAGTCTCGGCTGGATCGTCGCTTTCGCGGTGGCCGGCATGCTGTTCGTGATCCCAACCGCCGGCGAGGTGCCTATCATTCAGGCGATGCTCGCGCTCGGCATGGGCGTGGGGCCGGCCGGCGCGCTGCTGTTGACGCTGCCGCCCGTGAGCGTGCCGTCGTTCGCGATGCTGGCGGGCTCGTTCCGCATGCGTACGCTGGCGCTGGTGGGCGCGGTGGTCGTGGCGTTCGGCGTCGTGGCGGGGCTCGCGACGGTCGCGCTGGGGTTCTAGCGCCTGTCGTCAGCGTGAACGCGCCCTAAGATAAGGCTTATGCATTAACGGCGGAAGGTCGGCTCGCAGGCTGGCCGTCCGCACAGAAAAGGGCTCCGGCCCAGGAACCGCCATGGCAAAGCAAAAAACGAATCCGAAACTCGAACAGGCCCTGACGCGCGGCGATCTCGCCATCCGCCAGGCCAACTCCGCTCGCGCAACGGCAGTCTTGCGCGCGCTCGGCAAGATGATCGTCGAGGCGTCGGCGACCATCGGCGTCGAGGCGCACACGTCGATTCCCGACGGCGACCGCATCTACGATCCCGCAGACGGTCTCTGGCCGCAGCAGTTGCTGATCTCGCTCGACGGCCCCGTTGAGGACTCGGACCCGGAGGAGATCCGCACGATCCGCCTGCTCGCCCAGTCCCAGGGCACGCTGTTCCGCGTCGAATGGCACCGCGCCGACGGCAAGATCGGCCGCCAGGAGGGTGGACCGTTCGCCACCGTCGCGTTCATTTCGGACGTCGACATTCCGTGGGGCGACGACGAGGACTGAGCAGCTCTCGAACCGCGCATGAGGCCCGCCCGAGGCGCGGGAAGGGTGCGCGGATCTCAGGCGCGCCTGGCATGCAGATGTTCAGGTGCGCCTGGCGTCGCGCGATCGGCATGCTCCCAGGCGCTTTAGCGCATCATGCGCCGCCGGAACAGGATCGAGGCGACGCCGAAAGGCACCAGCACGTAGAGCACGAGCACGGCGAGATGCAGTCCCGCGTGCTCGATCGGACGCCCGAGCATGGCCGGGCGGATCAGCTCGACGGCATGCGCGAGCGGCAGCATCAGCGTGACGTGCTGCGCCGCCGCGGGCAATTGCGCGATCGGAAAGAACACGCCGGAGAGCAGCAGCATCGGCGTGAGCACGAGCGTCTGATAGAACATGAAGAAGTCGTAGGACGGCGCGAGCGCGGTGACGATCATCGCGCAACTCGCGAACGCGAGGCCCGCGAGTGCGATCACGGGCAGCGCGAGCAGCATCGACGGAAAGCTCGCGTAGCCGAGCAGCCCCGCCACGATCATGATGGCCGCGCCCGAGAGCACCGACTTGCTGGCGGCCCACACGACTTCACCGAGCACCACGTCGCCGAGCGAGAGCGGCGTGTGCATGATCGCTTCCCACGTGCGCTGCACGTGCATGCGCGAGAAACCCGAGTACATCGACTCGAAGCTCGCCGACATCATCACCGACGACGACACCGTGCCCGCCGCCAGAAACGCGATATACGAGACGCCATCGACGTGGCCGACCATCAGCCCGAGCCCGAAGCCGAGACCGAACAGATAGATCATCGGATCGGCGAGATTGCCGAACATCGATGCGATCGCAAGCTTGCGCCAGACGAGGTAATTGCGCCGCCACACGGCGATCCAGTGCGTTGCGTTCGACGGCATCGCCGCCCGCGGCTCGCGCAGGGGCGATGCGGCGGGGCGAGTGGGCGGCGGCGATTGAGTGCGTGTCTGCATGGTGGCTGTTCTTGGATGCGGTCGGGGTCGGTCCTGGCGCAGGTTCAGGGTTGCCGCATGGTTAGTCCTGCATCTCGCGGCCCGTGAGCCGCAAGAAGACGTCTTCGAGATTGGCGGGCCGGTGCAGATAGCGCAAATCCGCGCGATGGCGCAACAACGCATGCACGGGCGCGGCTTCGTCGACATAGCAGAAGAGCGTCTCGCCGCTGATCTCGGTACGCTTGGCGTGCGGCGCGAGCTCGTCGCGCAGCGCCACCGGGTCCGGGCCATAGACCTCGATCACGTCGCAGCCGATTTCCGATTCGATCAGCGCCTTCGGTGCGCCCTCGGCAATCTTGCGGCCTTCCTCGATCACGCAGACGCGATTGCAAAGTCGTTCGGCCTCCTCCATGAAATGCGTCGTGAGGAGGATCGTCTTGCCGCGCGCGAGCAGCGAGCGCAGCCGCTCCCAGATCAGATGGCGCGCCTGCGGGTCGAGCCCCGTGGTGGGTTCGTCCATCACCAGCACATCGGGGTCGTTGACGAGCGCGCGCGCCAGCGTCAGACGCCGGCGCATGCCGCCCGAGAGCTCGCCGACGCGCGCGTCGGCCTTGCTTTCGAGGCGCGCGAATTCGAGCAGCGGCGCCACGAGCGCGCGCGTCTCGCGCGCGGACAGCCCGAAGTAGCGGCCGAACACGAGCAGGTTCTCGCGCACGGTGAAGTCGGGGTCGAGATTGTCGAACTGAGGCACCACGCCCACGCGGGCGCGTGCATGACGCGCGCGTGCGGGCACGGGTTCGCCGCACAGGCTGATGCGTCCGGCGTCGGGCGAGACGATGCCGAGCAGCATGCGCAACGTGGTGGTCTTGCCCGCGCCGTTGGGGCCAAGCAGCCCGAAGCATTCGCCGGGAACGACGTCGAACGACAGGCCGTTCACGACCGCCCTGTCTCCATAGTGCTTGATCACCTGCTCGAATTCGATGGCGGGCATGTTTGAGCGGCTGTTCATGTAAGCGCGTGCGTGGTGCACGTTGTAAGGCGGCCTATTCTAGTGCATTGCCGGGCATGGGGTTGGCGGTACCACGCGCGCATCCGCGACGCGTGCAGTGCACCAATGCCCCGTCCATGTCTGTCGCGACAAGTATTGTTTTCGCGCAAACCCAGTACCCGTGCACCATGCGCGTGCAAGCATACCTGGCGTTTTCCAGCCCTTGCATGTCGAATTGCGGCGCACCATCATGCGATTGTGACCCGCGTTTCCAGCCGGGTAGGGAGAGATGATGATGGCGAGCTACAAGAAAATTCTGCTTTGCTATGACGGCTCGCGCGAAGGCCGCAAGGCGTTGCGTTGCGGAGCGGATCTGGCATTGGACCTGCATGCGGAGACGCATTTGCTGTCGGTGGTCGACATGCGCTCGACGATCGCTCAAAGCGCGGGCTTGCTCACGGATGTGGCGTGCGGGCGCTTCGAAGAAACGGCGCGCGAGATCTTGCAGGAAGGCGTGGATTGGCTGACCGAGCGCGGCGTGCGCGCGCAGGGCCACTTCGCGTTCGGGCATCCGATCGACGAGATTGCGAATCTCGCCAACGAGTTGCACGTCGATCTCGTGGTGGTGGGGCACCGCTGCCGCACCGGGCTGTCGCGCTGGTGGATGGGCGCAGGCAATACGCCGCTGCTCGACCGCGTGACGTGCAGCATACTCGTAGCCTGCTCTTCGGCGGCTGAGGAAAAACAGCAGCAGGCGGCGGCCTAACCGCGGCTGCTCTCTACGCATTGTGTGGACGCTTTTGAGGCGTCCACACAATGATCCCAAAGCGGCGGCCAACTGTCAGGATGGCTCGCCGCAGTCCTCCCGTTTCCCGCGCACTTCATCAATTCGACGCGTTTGCGCCGCTGTCGCCATCCGGCCAGTTCAACTCCACAGCCGTGAGCTTCCACGAAAACAGTCCATGACGCTGCAGGATGGCGGCATAGCGCTCGCTTTTGGCGTTGCGCTGCCACGTGACGGCAAACGTGTTCAGCCCGCGATACCCCGCTGAGGTTTCCGCCCGGGGCTGGTTTTGCTGCTGTTGTGGCTGTGTGCCCGAATTGCCGGGAGCGGGCGGCGTGGATTCGCCCGGTGCGGCCCCACCCGGCGTGGCCGCGCCCGCTTGCGACGATGGCGGCGCCTCGGACGGTTGCGCAGGCGCAGGCCGCTCGCCTGGCTTGCCAGTCGGCGGCATGCCGCTGAGCAGCGCGGCGACGCCGTCGGGTGTGACATACGCGTCCACGAGCGGGCCAATCAGCACGCTGCCGATAACCGCGCCAAAGAGCTGTAGCGGGTTGCTGGCGTGCGCGGCCTCGATGCGCCGTTGCAGCATCTCGCCGATCTGTTGCTTCAGGCTCACGCGTAGCGCCGGGTAATCGACGTATTCGTCCAGAGCGGCCGCGTCGCGTGCGTCGGCGGCTGCCTTGAGGTGATTCAGGGCGATGTACGGCGACGCATAGCCGTAGCCTGCAGCGGCCACGATCGCAACCGCCGCGACGGCGATTGCGACCGGTTTCTTCCAGCTCGCCGATTTGCGGGAATTCGTTTGGATGTCGGTCATTGAGTAGGGCAACCCTGAAATAGGCAAACAGGGTGTTGACCGCGCGCAATCAAAAACGATCCCTGGCGTATCGATTACCGAGCGACTACGGGGTCACTCCGGGGTCACTGCGGGGCGACTGCGGTGTGCTTACTTCGCCAGTGCGGAGGGCAGGTCGGCTTGCTGTTCCGCGATGCAGAGGTCGATGGCGCGGCACACCGCTTCCATCGTGCCCACCATGATGAGCCGCGACTGGCCGTGATAGACGCGCACCGGCGCGCGGCGGCCCGGCTGTTCCGCATTCAGCGTGCTGTTGAGCGAGACGCGTGCGAACGCCGGCTGCGCCGAAGGCAGCGCGGGGGCTTCCTCTTCGCGCTCGATGTCGTCGAACAGCGAACCATTGACCTGGCGGCCCAGCGCGGCCGCGGAGGCGCGCGCCTCACGCATTGCGCACGAGGCAATCCCGCGCAGATGACGCAGACGGCCGAATTGACGGAAGGGCAACAGGCGGGCAAGGCGTTCCATGACTCTCTCCAGGCGGAATTATCAGAATTCGGTGGGGCGGATCAGACCGACGGCAATGCCTTCGAGCGCGAAGTCCGCGCTGCCGACCGCGACGAAGATGTTCTCGTAGTCGGGGTTCTCGGCAATCAGCTCGATGCCGTTGGGCTGCCGCTTCAGGCGCTTCACGGTCACGTCGTCGCCGAGGCGCGCAACGATGATCTGGCCGTCTTTCGCTTCGCTCTTTTTCTGCACGGCGAGCAGGTCGCCGTCGAGGATGCCCGCGTCGCGCATGGACAGGCCGCGCACCTTCAGCAGGTAGTCGGGCCGGCTCGAGAAGAGCGCCGGGTCGCAGGTGTAGTTCTGCGAGATGTGTTCTTGCGCGAGGATCGGGCTGCCCGCCGCGACGCGGCCAACGAGCGGCAGCGAGAGCTGCATGATGCTCGCGTGCGGCAGCGTGAACTGGTGCGGCAGGTCGTCGGGGCCGGGCAGCAGGCGAATGCCGCGCGAAGCGCCCGCAGCCAGCTCGATCACGCCCTTGCGCGCCAGCGCCCGCAGGTGTTCCTCCGCCGAGTTGGCCGAGCTGAAGCCCAGTTCGGCGGCGATTTCAGCGCGCGTGGGCGGAAAGCCCGTGCGCTCGATCGCGCGGCGGATCAGATCGAAAACCTGCTGCTGTCGTGCGGTGAGTTTGGTCATGGCGCCACTGTATGTTTGAACAGGTAACTGTATTTTTATACAGTACTCGCCGCTTTTCAAGTGTTACTTGAGGTTTGTGATCGGGATGGCCCCGCAGCGGCGCTTTCCTGCGCTCAACCCGACGAAATCACAGACGAAAACACGCTCGAGCGCCCGATTCCTCCGTCCTTACCACTTTTACGTATTAAAGAATGAGAAAACATCATTTTTAATAATGTAAGCCAATCGCTAGACTGGCCTCCATCGATTGCTGCACGACAAACGAAAACGCACGACGACACGGAGAAAAAACAGATGAAACAAGGCACTACGGGGCGCGCATGGGTCAGGACGCTGGCGGCGAAACTGGTGATCGGCGTGGCGCCGCTGCTGGGCATGGCCGCGCTGGCGCCGGCCGCGCATGCGGACACGGCGCTGCTCAACGTCTCCTACGATCCGACGCGCGAGCTGTATCAGGACATCAATGCGGCCTTCAGCAAGGAGTGGAAGGCGAAGACGGGCGAGACGCTCACCATCAAGCAGTCGCACGGCGGCTCGGGCGCGCAGGCGCGCTCGGTGCTCGACGGGCTGCAGGCCGACGTCGTGACGCTCGCGCTCGCCTGGGACATCGACGCGCTTGCCAACAAAGGGCTGATCGAGAAGGACTGGCAAAAGCGCCTGCCCGACAACGCCTCGCCGTACACCTCGACCATCGTGTTTCTCGTGCGCAAGGGCAATCCGAAGCACATCAAGGACTGGGACGACCTCGTGAAGCCCGGCGTGTCGATCGTCACGCCCAATCCGAAGACCTCGGGCGGCGCGCGCTGGAACTACCTCGCGGCGTGGTCCTATGCGCTGCATCAGCCGGGCGGCAACGAGCAAAAGGCGAAGGAATTCGTCACGAAGCTCTACAAGAACGCGGGCGTGCTCGACTCGGGCGCGCGCGGCGCGACCACGAGCTTTGTGCAGCGTGACATCGGCGACGTGCTGATCGCCTGGGAAAACGAGGCATTCCTCTCGCTCAAGGAGTTCGGGCCGGAGAAGTTCGAGATCGTGGTGCCTTCGGCGAGCATCCTGGCGGAGCCGCCGGTTGCGGTGGTCGACAAGGTCGTGGACAAGCGCGGCACGCGCAAGGTGGCGCAGGCGTACCTGCAGTTCCTCTATAGCGAAGAGGGCCAGGAGATTGCCGCGAAGAACTTCTATCGTCCGCGCTCGGACAAGGTGCCCGCGGCGCTCACGGCGAAGTTTCCGAAGCTGAAGCTCTATACGGTCGACGACACCTTCGGCGGCTGGACCAACGCCCAGAAGACGCATTTCGCGGATGGCGGCGTGTTCGATTCGATTTATCAACCGCAGTAATCGGCTTCAACACGCGGCTGGAACAAGCGGCTGCGGTAAGCAACGGAACACACAACAACAAGGCGCGCCCGACGAGGCGCGCTTTTCGACGCAGGACGACCCATGTGCGGCACGCAACGAGGGCGCTCCGCGCAACCCATGTGAAGAGATAGAGCATGACGACGTTTCGATTACAGAGGCCAGGTGCGCTGCCGGGATTCGGCGTGACGCTCGGCATCACGGTGGCGTATCTGAGCCTCGTGGTGCTCATTCCGCTCGCGGCCACGTTCCTCAAGACCGCGACGCTCGACTGGGCGCAGTTCGTGCGCGCCGTGGCGTCGCCGCGCGTGATCGCCTCTTACCGCCTGACGTTTTTCTCCGCGCTCGGCGGCGCGCTCATCAACGCGGTGTTCGGATTCTTGCTCGCGTGGGTGCTGGTGCGCTATACGTTTCCCTTCAAGCGCGTGATCGACGCACTCGTCGATCTGCCGTTCGCACTGCCGACTTCCGTGGCCGGCATCTCGCTCGCCGCCGTGTATGCGGGCAACGGCTGGATCGGTCAGTATCTGCAGCCGCTCGGCATCAAGATCGCGTTCACGCCGCTCGGCGTGCTCGTGGCGCTCACGTTCATCGGCTTGCCGTTTGTCGTGCGCACGGTGCAGCCCGTGCTCGAGGAGTTCGAGCGCGAGCAGGAGGAAGCCGCCGCGTGCCTGGGCGCGTCGCGCTGGCTGACGTTTCGCCGCGTGGTGCTGCCGGCCGCGCTGCCCGCGCTGCTCACGGGCTTTGCGCTCGCGTTCGCGCGCGCGTTGGGCGAGTACGGTTCGGTCATCTTCATCGCCGGCAATGTGCCGATGAAATCGGAAATCACATCGCTGCTCATCATCACGAAGCTCGAGCAATACGATTACGCGGGCGCCACGGCGCTCGCCGTGGTGATGCTGTGCGTGTCGTTCGTCATGCTGCTGCTGATCAACACGCTGCAGTGGTATCTGCAGCGGCGCACGAGCCGCGGGGCGTCGTCGGCAGGCGCGCCGAACACGGCGAACGTGGCAGCCACCGCTGGAGGTGTGCAATGAGCACTGCAGTCCGTCAAAAGGGCGCACGCCGACCGAACGCGGGCCGTCCGGACCCCGTCACCGAAGCGCTGTGGGTGCGCTGGCTCCTCACCGGCGTCGCGCTCGCGTTTCTCGCACTGTTTCTCGTGGTGCCGCTCGTCGCGGTGTTCTGGCAGGCCTTGAGCAAGGGCATCGGCTTCTATTTCGAATCGCTCGCCGACCCCGACGCGCTCGCCGCGATCAAGCTCACGCTGATCACCGCCGCGATTGCCGTGCCGCTCAATCTCGCGTTTGGCCTCGCCGCGTCGTGGGCGATCGCCAAGTTCGAGTTCCGCGGCAAGGCGCTGCTCACGACCTTGATCGACCTGCCGTTTTCGGTTTCGCCCGTGATTTCGGGGCTCATCTACGTGCTGCTGTTCGGCGCGCAGGGCTGGCTCGGCCCCTGGCTCGCGGACCACGACGTGCAGATCATCTTCGCGGTGCCGGGCATCGTGCTCGCGACGATCTTCGTGACGTTCCCGTTCGTCGCGCGCGAGCTGATTCCGCTGATGCAGGCCCAGGGCAACGATGAGGAAGAAGCCGCGCACGTGCTCGGCGCCTCGGGCTGGCAGATGTTCCGGCGCGTGACGCTGCCGAATATCCGCTGGGGCCTGCTGTACGGCGTGATTCTCTGCAACGCGCGCGCGATGGGCGAATTTGGCGCGGTCTCGGTGGTGTCGGGCCACATTCGCGGCCAGACCGACACCATGCCGCTGCACGTCGAGATCCTCTACAACGAATACAACTTCGCGGCGGCGTTCGCCGTGGCCTCGCTGCTCGCGTTGCTCGCGCTCGTGACGCTGGGTCTCAAGCTGCTGGCCGAGCGCCACCTGTCCGCCGAATTGCGCGAATCGGGTGACGTGCCGGCCTTCGCGGGACCGCTGGGCACGCCGGCCACCGCCAACGGACAACAAGCACAGCACGCAGGCGTCCTGCGCCAACCGCTTCAACAGGGAGAGCTGTAAAGATGGGCATCATCGTTCGCAATCTGCAAAAGCGCTTCGGCGACTTCACGGCGCTCGACAATGTTTCGCTCGATTTTCCGGCTGGCGAGCTGGTCGCCTTGCTCGGGCCTTCCGGTTGTGGCAAGACCACGCTGCTGCGTGTGATCGCGGGTCTCGAATACGCCGATGAGGGCCAGGTTGTGCTTCAGGGGCAGGACGTGGGCACGGTGGGGGCGCGCGAGCGCCAGGTGGGCTTCGTGTTCCAGCATTACGCGCTGTTCCGCCATATGACCGTGTTCGAGAACGTGGCGTTCGGGTTGCGCGTGAAGCCGCGCAACGAGCGTCCCTCGGAAGCGCAGATCCGCGAAAAAGTGCACGAGCTGCTCAAGCTCGTGCAGCTCGACTGGCTCGCGCAGCGCTATCCGTCCGAGCTGTCTGGCGGCCAGCGCCAGCGTATTGCGCTCGCGCGCGCGCTGGCGGTGGAGCCGAAAGTGCTGCTGCTCGACGAGCCGTTCGGCGCGCTCGACGCCAAGGTGCGCAAGGAGTTGCGCAGCTGGCTGCGGCGCCTGCACGACGACCTGCACATCTCGACAATCTTCGTCACGCACGACCAGGAGGAGGCGCTCGAAGTGGCGGATCGCATCGTCGTGATGAATCATGGGCATGTGGAGCAGGTGGGCAGCCCGCAAGACGTGTACGATCATCCCCAGTCGGCGTTCGTCTACGAGTTCCTGGGCGCGGCGAACCGTTTGCGCGGCCGCGTCGATGTGCACGGCTTCGTGGCCGACGGCGCGGCGCAGCCGATTGCGGTGCAGGCCGGCTTCGAAGGCCCCGCGCTCGCCTACGTGCGGCCGCACGATCTCGTGCTGCACCGCGAGGCCGACGCGCATCGCGACGGTATCGTCGTGGACGTGCGCCGCGTGGTGACACTGGCCGGCGCCGTGCGCGTGGAGCTCGAAAGCCGCACGGGCGGTGCGCTCGAGGCGCAGCTCGACCGCGAGACGTGGCGCGCGCTGAGCCTTTCGGTCGGCGACGGCGTGACGGCGGTGCCGCGCGGGCTGCGCGTGTTTCCCGCCTGATTGGCCCAATGAGCGATCAACAAATAACGAATAATCGGTCGGCAGTTCCGGAGAGAAGAACATGAATTTTCAGCAGTTGCGTTTCGTGCGCGAAGCCGTGCGGCAGAACATGAACCTGACCGAAGTGGCCAACGTGCTCTATACGTCGCAGTCGGGCGTGTCGAAGCAGATCAAGGATCTGGAGGACGAGCTCGGCGTCGACATCTTCATTCGCCGCGGCAAGCGCCTCACGGGCCTCACGGAGCCGGGCAAGGCCGTGCATCAGCTGATCGAGCGCATGCTGCTCGACGCCGAGAACCTGCGCCGCGTGGCGCGCCAGTTCGCCGATCAGGACAGCGGCCACCTCGTCGTGGCCACGACGCACACGCAGGCGCGCTATGCGCTGCCCAAGGTCGTGCACCAGTTCCGCGAAGTGTTTCCGAAGGTGCATCTCGCGCTGCGCCAGGGCAATCCGCAGCAGATCGCGCAGATGATCATCAACGGCGAGGCCGATATCGGCATCTCGACCGAAGCGCTCGACCGTTTCCCCGATATCGTGACGTTCCCGTGCTATTCGTGGCATCACGTGGTGGTCGTGCCGAAGACGCACCCGCTCGTGGGCCGCGAGAACCTCACGCTCGAGGAGATCGCCGAGTATCCGATCATCACCTACGATCAGGATTTCACGGGCCGCTCGCATATCGACCAGGCGTTCGCGAAGGCGGGCACCGTGCCGGACGTAGTGCTGACCGCCATCGACGCGGACGTGATCAAGACCTACGTCGAGCTGGGCATGGGCGTGGGCGTGGTGGCCGCGATGGCCTACGACCCGAAGCGCGACAGCGAGCTCGTCGCGCTCGACACGCAACATCTGTTCGAGGCCAGCACGACGCGCGTGGGCCTGCGCAAGGGCGCCTTCCTGCGCCAGTACGCCTACAAGCTCATTGAAATGTTCGCGCCCCAGCTCACGGAGCAGCAGATCGCGAGCCAGTTGCGCGAGCCGGCCTGAGCGGCGCGGGCCTGGCCGGGGTTCGGACGCACTCGGACAGGGCTTGGGCCCGTTTCTGCGCGGACTCCGCCCTGATTCCGCGCGTGGCCTCTGGCCCGGTCTTTCGTCGGGCTTCTGTCTATGTCGGGGCGCCTGGCGGATCGCTTAAAATCGGCGCCATGAATACACCCACCCCATCCCAAACCGCGGCCGGCGCCCGGGCGCTGCCGCGCGTCGCCGTGCTTGCCACCGGCGGCACTATCGCGGGCTCCGCCCCCGACGCGGCCAATACCGCTGGGTATCAGGCCGGCGTGATCGGCGTGGCGCAGTTGCTCGCGGCCGTGCCGGGCCTCGACACGGTCGCGCAGATCCACGCCGAGCAGGTGGCGAGCGTCGACAGCAAGGACATGTCGTTCGCGCTCTGGAGCACGCTCGCGCAGCGCGTGAACGAGTTGCTCGCCAGCGACGACATCGACGCCGTCGTGATCACGCACGGCACCGATACGCTCGAAGAAACCGCGTACCTGCTGCATCTCGTGGTGAAGAGCCCCAAGCCCGTCATCTTGACCGCGGCCATGCGGCCCGCCTCGGCGCTTTCCGCCGACGGCCCGCTGAACCTGCTCAACGCGGTGACCCTGGCGGCAAGCGGCCAGGCGGCGGGGCAGGGCGTGCTGGTGGCGTTCAACAACCGCATCCATTGCGCGCGCGATGTCACCAAGATCAGCACCTATGCGGTGGACGCGTTCCAGTCGCCCGAGATTGGCGCGCTGGGCTGGGTGCAGGATGGGCGGGTGGAATTCCAGCGTCGCGCGCTGCGCCCCCATACCGTGGATGCGCCGTTCACGGCAGACACACAATGGCCGCACGTCGAGATCGTCACGAGCTATGCAGGCGTTTCGCGTATTGCTGTGGATGCGCTCGTGGCCGTGGGCGTGCGCGGCATCGTCGTGGCGGGCACCGGTAACGGCTCGATTCACGCCACGCTGCAGCAGGCGCTCGTTGAAGCGGCGGCCAAGGGCATTGCCGTGGTGCGTGCGTCGCGCGTGGGCTCGGGTCACGTGATGCACAACGGCGCGGCGAAGGACGATGCGCTCGGCTTCGTTTCGGCTGGCACGCTGAACCCCTATAAGGCGCGTGTGCTGCTGATGCTCGCGCTTGCGGCGGGCACGAACGAGAAGGCCGCGCTGCAGCGGGTGTTCGACACATACTGAGTTGTACTGAGCGTGCGGATCGCACGCGCGTTCAAGCGCCTCTGCGTCCACGCGAAAAGCAATGCAAACGGGCCTTGCGGATTGCTCCGCAAGGCCCGTTTCGCTTGCAGCCGCGCGCGATATTGCACGCGCTTGTGCAGGTGTTATTGCAGCGGCGGAATCACGAGCACCTGGCCCGGATAGATCTTGTCCGGGCTCTTGAGCATCGGCGTGTTCGCCTGGAAGATGACGTCGTTCTTCGCGCCGCTGCCGTAGTACTTCTCGGCGATCTTCCAGAGATTGTCGCCCGCGACCACGGTGTGGTGCTGCGCTTCCGGCGCCGGATTCGTCACCGTCATCTGGTCGTCGACCTTGTCGACGTTCTGGACATTGCCGGCGGCCACGAGGATCTTTTCCTTCGTGGCCTGATCGGCGGCATTGCCCGTCACCGTGACCGTGTGCGAGACGCCGTCATAGGTCACGCCGAGGTTGTCGGCATCGAGGCCCTGCGCGCGGATATAGGCGGCGATCGCATCGCCGGCCTTCTGGTTCAGTTCGGCGAGATTCGCGGCCGGCGCGGCTGCGGTTTCGGCCGCCTGGGCCGGTGCGGCCGCTGCGCCGAACAGCTTCTCGCCGGCTTCCTTGATGAAGTTGATAATGCCCATCGATCACACTCCTCACGTGCTGGGATTGGTTGCGTAGCCACGCATCGGGTCGCGTGTCCACCTTGCACCGTCTGCATGACAGACGAATGAAAGCATGATTCTAGAAACGCGGGCACGAAGACGTCCAGCGCCGCAGCGTTAAAGAGTGTGAAAAGAAGATGAACTCCGCGGCATGCATTGCGCGAGAGCAGGGGTGGGTGCGTTATGGAAGAAAGTGCTGATGTGCGCTGAGTGCGCGAAGGCTGGATAGGTGCCGCGATCCGACAGGCGGACACCCGGAGACAACGTCTGACCGACCAAGGCTTCCCCGTCGTCACCGAGTGCCGCTTTCGGACCCCACTGGCCGCCCTCAGCCCAGAGCGGCCCCGATTTGCTCCGCGGCGGTTGCCGCCACCACGAAGCGCCCCACTTGTGGCCGTCGCGCGCGTGCGCGCCAGCCTGAATTTTTGCGTGTACTACCGCTACAGAAGCGGTCTTTCGAGAAGCGTTGCGCGCGAAGCTTGCGCGCAACGCCTCGAGTCCATCACTGAGCCCAAACGTGAGCTCAGCAGGCGATCAAGCCGCCTTGAATTACGACTTCTTGCTTTCGGTGATTTCGAAATTCGCCATGATCTCGAGCGCGCGGATCATCGCCGAGTGGTCCCATGCCTTGCCACCGTTCGCGGCGCACACGCTGAAGAGCTGCTGCGCGCTGGCGGTGTGCGGCAGGGCGATGCCCAGCTTGCGTGCACCGTCGATCGCGAGGTTCAGATCCTTCTGGTGCAGCTCGATACGGAAGCCCGGGTCGAACGTGCGCTTGGTCATGCGCTCGCCGTGCACTTCGAGAATGCGCGACGAAGCGAAGCCACCCATCAGGGCACGGCGAACGCGCTCCGGATCGGCGCCCGAGCGTGCGGCGAACAGCAGCGCTTCAGCCACGGCTTCGATGTTCAGCGCGACGATGATCTGGTTCGCGACCTTGGTGGTTTGGCCCGCGCCGTTCTCGCCGATCAGCGAGATGTTCTTGCCCATCAGATCGAACAGCGGCTTGGCGATTTCGAACGACTTCTCCGGGCCGCCGACCATGATCGTGAGCGTCGCTTCGCGCGCGCCGACTTCGCCGCCCGAGACCGGTGCGTCGAGGTAGTCGCAGCCGAGCGCGTTGATCTGCTTGGCGAACTCTTGCGTTTCGATCGGCGAGATCGAGCTCATGTCGATCACGAGCTTGCCGGCCGAGAGGCCCTTCGCGACGCCGTCATCGGCGAACAGGACCTTCTGCACGTCGGGGGTGTCCGGCACCATCAGGATGACGATGTCCGAAGCCTGCGCCACGGCCGTCGAGTCGGCGACCACGGTGGTCAGCTTTTGCAGGTCTTCAGGCACCGGGAACTTGCCGTTCACGACGAGCGAGTGGCCGCCCTTGATCAGGTTGCGGGCCATGTGCGAGCCCATGATGCCGAGGCCGATAAAACCAATCTTTGCCATCTGAATGTCTCCGTTGAGTCGAATGCGGTTCGATGTGTGAGTCGACGCGACCCGGCGTGTGCGCCCGCTAAATCAAGCGAGTCGGGCGCATCACGCGAGCAGCAGTCAAGGCTGACGATGCGGGCTGATCAGGCGAGTTCCGCCGCGCGCCGCTGCGCGCTGCGCAGCCAGCCGAGACCTTCGACGGTCGTCGTGCGCGGCTTGTATTCGCAGCCGATGTAGCCCTCGTAGCCGAGCGTGTCGAGCAGATCGAACAGGAAGGGATAGTTGATTTCGCCGGTGCCCGGCTCATTGCGGCCCGGGTTGTCGGCGAGCTGGATGTGGGCGATCTTCGCGAAGTGCTTCTTGATCGTCGCGGCGAGCTCGCCTTCCATCCGTTGCATGTGATAGATGTCGTACTGCAGGAACAGGTTGTCCGAGCCCGTTTGCGCGATCACGTCCAGCGCTTCGGCCGAACGGTTCAGCGCAAAGCCCGAGATGTCGTACGAATTGCACGGCTCGACGAGCAGGCGGATGCCTTCGCGCTTGAGCTCGCCCGCGGCGTAGCTGAGGTTCTCGACGATGGTCGCGAGCGCCGTGTCGCGGTCGACGCCTGCCGTCGGAATACCCACGAGGCAGTTCAGCTGCGGCACGTTCAGCGCTTTGGCGTACTCGATCGCGCGGCCAACGCCTTCCTTGAACTCGCCCTTGCGGTCGGGCAGGCAGGCGATACCGCGCTCGCCACCTTCCCAGTTGCCGGCGGGCAGGTTGTGCAGCACGAGCTTGAGGTTGTGCGCGGCGAGGCGCTCGGCCAGTTCCGCGGCTTTGTACGGATACGGGAACAGGAATTCGACGGCATCGAAGCCCGCCTCGGCTGCCGCGGCAAAGCGGTCGAGGAACGGCACTTCGTTGAACAGCATGGTGAGATTCGCTGCGAATTTTGGCATGGTGCTGGGTCTCGCGGGTCGGTCAGTAAAAAGGAAATCAGGCAGGCGGCGCGCCGGTTCTGGGCGCGCCGCCTGCTTTGAGCACGCACGAGGGCGTGGCTCAGTTCAATGCGCGCTGCTTAGTCGAGGGCATTGAGGGCGCTGATGGCCGTCGGCGCATCCTCGTTCTTCTCGGCCAGTTCTTCGAACTCGTTGATCGCGTCGATCTCGGTGCCCATCGAAATGTTGGTCACACGCTCGAGAATCACTTCCACGACCACCGGCACGCTGAACTCCGCGGCCATCGCCTGCGCCTGCTTGAGCGCCGGCTCGATCTCTTCGGGCTTGAACACGCGCAGCGCCTTGCAGCCGAGACCTTCGACCACGGTCACGTGATCGACGCCATAGCCGTTCAGCTCAGGCGCGTTGATGTTCTCGAAGCCGAGCTGCACGCAGTAGTCCATGTCGAACGCGCGCTGTGCCTGGCGGATCAGGCCGAGGTACGAGTTGTTCACGAGCACGTGCACATAGGGCAGCTTGAACTGTGCGCCTGCTGCCAGTTCTTCGATCATGAACTGGAAGTCGTAGTCGCCCGAGAGCGCCACGATGGGGCGCGCCGGATCGGCTGCGCGCACACCGAGTGCTGCCGGAATCGTCCAGCCGAGCGGGCCTGCCTGACCGCAGTTGATCCAGTTGCGCGCCTTGTAGACGTGCAGGAACTGGGCGCCTGCGATTTGCGAGAGGCCGATCGTGCTCACGAAGCACGTATCGCGGCCGAACACCTTGTTCATCTCTTCGTACACGCGCTGCGGCTTGATCGGCGTGTTCTCGAAGTGCGTCTTGCGCAGCATCGTACGCTTGCGTTCCTGGCAGTCGGCTGCCCACGCGCTACGATCCTTGAGCTTGCCAGCGGCCTTCCATTCCTGCGCGACTTCGACGAACAGCTCGAGTGCAGCCTTGGCGTCCGACACGATGCCCAGATCCGGACCGAACACGCGGCCGATCTGCGTGGGCTCGATATCGACGTGCACGAACTTGCGGCCCTTCGTGTAGACCTCGACGCTGCCCGTGTGGCGGTTCGCCCAGCGGTTGCCGATGCCGAGCACGAAGTCCGAGGCGAGCATCGTCGCGTTGCCGTAGCGGTGCGAGGTTTGCAGGCCGACCATGCCCGCCATCAGCGGGTGATCGTCGGGGATGGCGCCCCACGACATCAGCGTCGGGATCACCGGCACGCCGACGATTTCGGCGAACTGCACGAGCAGGTCTTCAGCTGCAGCGTTGAGCACGCCGCCGCCCGAGACGATCAGCGGCTTCTCGCTTGCATTGAGCAACTCGAGCGCGGCTTCGATCTGCTTGCGCGTCGCGTGCGGCTTGTAGACAGGCAGCGGCTCATAGGTGTCGATGTCGAATTCGATTTCGGCGAGCTGCACGTCGATCGGCAGGTCGACCAGCACCGGACCCGGGCGGCCCGAGCGCATCAGGTGGAAGGCCTGCTGGAACACGCGCGGCACGAGCGCCGGCTCGCGCACGGTCACGGCCCACTTCGTGACGGGCTTGGCGATCGACTCGATGTCGACGGCCTGGAAGTCTTCCTTGTACAGACGCGCACGCGGAGCCTGGCCCGTGATCGCGAGGATAGGAATCGAGTCGGCGGAAGCGGAGTAGAGACCCGTGATCATGTCGGTGCCCGCGGGGCCCGAGGTGCCGATACACACGCCGATGTTGCCGGGGGCGGCACGCGTATAGCCTTCAGCCATGTGCGAGGCGCCTTCGACGTGGCGAGCGAGCACGTGGGTGATGCCGCCGGCCTTCTTGAGCGCCGAGTACAGCGGATTGATCGCGGCGCCGGGCACGCCGAAGGCGGTATCGATACCTTCTTTCTCGAGCACCAGCACGGCTGCGTCGATGGCTCTCATCTTGGCCATGAAAAGTCTCCTGAATATGGCAATTGGCTGAAATGGCTACGCATTGGATACAGCGTTTGATCGCACTGTAGGCTCGCATGAAAGGTTTGATAAGATGAGTCCGGGTCGTTTATTCCGAAACAAAAAGTATGGAATGCCGTGGGACGGCGCTTTCGGGCGCCGGAACCCGCGGACAGGCCGTGCGCCGGGGTTTCAGACCCGCGGCATGGCGTCGCAGTACGCGACACAGGAGACAGGCGATGGACCGCTTCAAACAGATCGAAACCTTCGTGCGCGTGGCCGACGCGGGCAGCCTCGCGGCGGCCGCGCTCGAGGAAGGCGTCTCGCCGGTCATACTCGGGCGTCGGATCGACGCGCTCGAAAAGCGCCTTGGCGTGAAACTGATGTACCGCTCGACCCGGCGGCTCGTGGTGAGCGAAGAGGGCGGCGCGTTTCTCGAGCGGTGCCGCGGCCTGCTGGCGGAATGGGATCAGGCCGAAAACGAGCTCTCGGCGGGGCGGCGTGTGGTGAACGGGCACTTGATCGTCTCGGCGCCCGCGGCTTTCGGGCGCAAGCACGTGGCGCCGCTCGCGCCCGCGTTTCTCGCCGACAAGCCCGAGCTGCAGGTCTCGTTCAACCTGACCGATCGCGTGGTCGACCTGGTGCGCGAGGGTTATGACCTGTCGATCCGCATCGGTGGCTCCGTCGACCCGAATTTCGTCGCCGTGAAGCTCGCCTCGAACCGGCGCGTGGTGTGCGGCACGCCCGAGTATTTTCGCAAGCACGGCAAGCCGAAGACGCTCGAAGACCTGCCCAGCCACAATTGCCTCGCGTTCAATCTGCAGGGCGGGCAGAACCGCGGCTGGTATTTCCGCCGCAACGGCAAGCTCGCGACCGTGCGCGTGGGCGGCACGCTCGACTGCAACGACGGCGAACTGCTGCACCGCTGGGTGACCGAGGGGCTCGGGCTCGGCTGGCGCTCGACGTGGGAGATCGACGCGCAGCTCGCGCGCGGCGAGCTCGAGACCGTGCTCGACGAGTACGCGCTGCCCGACTACGACATCCTCGCCGTCTATCCTCAGCAGCGCTACGTGCCGGCCAAGGTGCGCTATTTCATCGACTATCTGAAGGAGGTCTATGCGCGGCCGGGGTACTGGAGCGGTGTGGTGTGAGCTTGCCGCCGGCTTTTGTCCTGACCGTGCGCCTTGTGCACGGCGTGCGCGCTTGACTGTGGTGTCGGCGTTGGCTTCCGGCCCGCGCCATTTATTTTTCGTTTTCGTCCGCATTTCGCGGGAATAAACTGGCCGCTGCGCCAGTATTGCAGGTGCGGGACCGGTGTACGGGAGCCGTGTCGACGCCGGGCTGCGCGGGCGAATAATGGAGGCGGCGCGGCGACAGGCGCTTGCGGGTGCGGCGAAAGCCGCGCCGCGCACGGCGCAAAGCGCGCGCGAGCCGTGGGGCACGAGGGGACGACGTGGGCGAAACCGCGAACGGGCAGCACGGCCAGTACGCGCATGAGGCGCAGAGCAGCGCGCATGCCGAGGCCGAGCGCAGCCGCCGTTTTCAGGCGCTGGCGCTGCCGCATCTGGACGCCGCGTACAACCTGGCCCGCTGGCTCTCGCGCAATTCCGGCGACGCCGAGGACATCGTGCAGGAAGCGTTTCTGCGCGCGTTCCGCTTCTTCGACGCGTTTCGCGGCGAACAGGCGCGGCCCTGGCTGCTCGCGATCGTGCGGCGCGTCTGGTACGACGAATGGCGACGGCGCGCGGGCGCGGAAGAAGTGGCGCCGTTCGACGAGTTGCGCGACGACCAGCCGCCCGACGGCTGGGACACGGGCAGCGCCGACCCGGAAACGCTCGCGATCCGTGCCGAGGACACGCGGCGCGTGCAGGAGGCGCTGCAGCGCCTGCCGGTGGAGTATCGCGAGGTGCTGGTGCTGCGCGAGCTGGAGGAGCTGAATTATCGCGAGATCGCGACGGTCATCGACGTGCCGATGGGCACCGTGATGTCGCGGCTCGCGCGAGGCCGCAGACGCCTTGCCGCGCTGCTGGCGGCGCCGGGGCACGGCAATGCCGCGCCTTGCGGCACCGGCGCAGCAGGACAGATGCAGGGGCAGGCGAGCAGCACAGGCAGTAATAAGGATTACGGGGAAAGCAGCAAAGCGTGGAGACCATCCGGCCGGGGGCCCGACGGCCGGTTCCGTGAGGAGCCGGCCGTCGACGGCGGACCGCGCGGGCCCAGTGATCCGCTTGCGCGAGGCCCTGCTACGGAGGCGCCAGATGAACTGTGACGAAGCGCGCCCGCTGGTCGACGCGAGCATCGACCATGAACTTTCCGCCGCCGATGAATGGCGCGTGCGCGAGCATCTGGCTGGCTGCGCGCAGTGCCGACAGGAGGCCGCGAACGTGCAAGCCATTTCCCGTATGACGCGTGCGGCGCCCTACCATCGCGCGCCGGAAGGCCTGGCCGCGCGCATTGCGGCGGCTTTGCCACCCGTGCAGGTCCAGCCTGCGCAAGACGCCTCAAACACCCAATATGAAGCGCCAGGCGCCGCAACGGCGCCCCCGCGCGCACGCTCACGTGGGTTCCGCTGGCTATGGCCGCTGTCCGGCACTGGAGCCGGAGCGGCGGGCAGGGGCGGTGGCCATGGCCCCGCACGGGGCGGCGGGGCGGATGCGCTCGGCGTGCCCTCAGCCGGCCTTGCATGGCTCGCCGGCGCCGTGTTGATCCTCTGTGCCCTGAGCGTGGTGGCGGTCCTGCAACTGCGCAAACCTGCGGCCGATGGGGCGTTCGTCGACGAACTCGTGGCGAGCCACGTGCGTGCGCAGATCTCCGGGCGCGACATCGACGTGATTTCCACGGATCGCCACACGGTGAAGCCGTGGTTCAACGGCCGTATCGACTACGCGCCGCCTGTGGAGGATTTCGCCGCGCAAGGCTTCCCGCTCGTGGGCGGGCGCCTCGATTACGTGGGGCGCGAGCGCGTCGCGGTGCTGGTCTACCGCTTCCGCAAGCACGTCATCGACGTCTACGTTTTCCCGCCGGGCTCGACGGGGCCGATGGTGGATGCGGCCGCGCCGCGCGCGAGCGATGGCTATGCGCTCGCGCGCTGGCAGGCCGCCGGCATGACCTGGTGGGCCGTCACCGATGCGGGGCCGGATGCGCTTGACGGCCTGCACGCGGCGCTCGAGGCGCGGCTCGCGGGCGGCGGTAGCGGCGGCTAATACACAGCCGATCCCCAGGCCTGGCCCCGCACCGACGCGCGTCTGCGCAGCGAAATCGGCCGCCCGACACCGCGTGCGGCCGCGCAAGTCCTTGAAAATACGCCCGAAACCGTAATTCCGGTTGCACGAGCGGGGCGGATCGCGCTATACTCTTCGGCTTCTCACTTGCCGCACCGGTTCCGACGCCCGGGTGGCTTTAATCCACAAGGAGTGAACATGCGTCATTACGAAATCGTCTTCATCGTGCACCCCGATCAAAGCGAGCAAGTGCCCGCGATGATCGAGCGTTACAAGGGCACGATCACCTCGCACGGTGGCCAGATCCACCGTATCGAAGACTGGGGCCGTCGCCAACTGGCCTACATGATCGAGAAACTCGCGAAGGCTCACTACGTCTGCATGAACATCGAATGCGACCAGGCCACGCTCGACGAACTGGAACACGCGTTCAAGTTCAACGACGCCGTCCTGCGTCACCTCATCGTCAAGATGAAGAAGGCCGAAACCGGCCCGTCGCCGATGATGAAGGAAGTGCAGCGCGAAGAAGCCAAGAAGGCGGCTGCTCAGCCGACCGAAGCGCAGGCTTAATAGAACAAGCTATCAGGATTCAAGCTCAGTTGCGTAGACCAACCGCGTGAACAGGCTGCAACTCACGGCTAGCGTCGTCGAACGGGAACCGGTGCGGTACACCCCCGCCGGCGTTCCGATCGCCAGCGTCACGTTGCAGCACCGCACGGAGGTCGTCGAGGCCGGCATTGCCCGCTTCGTCGAGCTCACGATGCCCGCGGTGGCGGCCGGCAAGGCCTGCGGTCTCGTCGAAAGCTGCGAGATGGGCGTGGAAGCGCTCTTCACCGGCTTTCTGGCGAAGAAGCACCGCAACGCGCGAACCCTGGTGTTTCACATCACCGAAATGCAAGGCACAGGAAAGGACTAATCATGCCCCGCCCGACTGGTAAGAAATTCGACAAGCGTCGTCAACAGCAAAACCCGCTCTTCAAGCGCAAGAAGTTCTGCCGCTTCACGGCTGCAGGCGTCGATCAGATCGACTACAAGGACATCGAAACGCTGAAGGACTTCATCGGCGAAAACGGCAAGATCACGCCGGCTCGTCTGACGGGTACGAAGGCCCACTATCAGCGTCAGCTGGACACGGCTATCAAGCGCGCGCGTTTCCTCGCGCTGATGCCGTACACCGACCAGCACAAGGCCTAACAAGACGACGCGATAAGGAGCAATAGAATGCAGATCATTCTTCTGGAAAAAGTCGTCAACCTGGGCAACCTCGGCGACATCGTCAAGGTGAAGGACGGTTACGCACGTAACTTCCTGATCCCGAACAAGAAGGCACGCCGTGCAACGAAGGACGCAATCGCTGAATTCGAAGTTCGCCGCGCTGAACTCGAAAAGGCCGCCGCTGAAAAGCTGGTAGCTGCGCAAGCTGAAGGCGAGAAGCTGAACGGCCTGACCGTTCAGATCGGCCAGAAGGCTGGCGTGGACGGCCGTCTGTTCGGCTCGGTCACGAACGCCGACATCGCCGTTGCGCTCACGAAGCAAGGCTTCGCAGTGGAAAAGGCGCAAGTGCGTCTGCCGGAAGGCCCGCTGAAGATGGTGGGCGACCACCCGGTGCAGGTTTCGCTGCACACCGACGTCCTCGTCGACGTCACGGTGTCGGTGCTGGGCGAGCACGCCTAAGCACCCAGGCGGCCCAGCCTGGGCCGCTTGACCGCTGTCATTTCAAGGAAGGCAGGAGCCCCGCGGCTTCTGCCTTTTTTGTTGCGCGAGCGCCGCTGCGGTTTTGCTGCCTGCTTGCGGCGCCTTTGCCGCTGGTTTGCTGGCGTCCTGCTGCTGGTTTCCGCTTGTTCCAGGTAGCCGGCTTGTCCGATAATTGCCCTCCATGAACGCTCCGAAAGATCCCCAACTCGACTCGCTGAAGGTCCCGCCGCATTCGATCGAAGCCGAGCAATCGGTGCTCGGCGGCCTGCTGCTGGATAACGCCGCCTGGGACCGGATTGCCGACTTCCTCTCGCAAAGCGACTTCTACCGCTACGATCACCGCATCATCTTCGAGCATATCGGCCGTCTGATCGCGGCGACGCGCCCGGCGGACGTGGTGACCGTGTACGAAGCGCTCGGGACCTCGGGCAAAGCCGATGACGTGGGCGGCCTCGCGTACCTGAACGCGCTCGCGCAAAACACGCCGAGCGCCGCGAACATCCGCCGCTATGCGGAAATCGTGCGTGACCGCGCGGTGTTGCGCCGCCTCGTTTCTGTCGCCGACGAAATTTCCGCCGACGCTTTCAACCCGCAGGGCAAGGAAGTGCGGCAATTGCTCGACGAGGCCGAGTCGAAGGTCTTCTCGATTGCCGAGGACGGCGCGCGCGGCACTCAGGGCTTCCTCGAAATCGGGCCGCTGCTCACGCAGGTGGTCGAGCGCATCGACACGCTCTACCACACGGCCAATCCGAGCGACGTGACGGGCACGCCCACGGGCTTCATGGACCTCGACCGCATGACCTCGGGCATGCACGGCGGCGAGCTGATCATCGTGGCGGGGCGTCCTTCAATGGGCAAGACGGCGTTCTCGATGAACATCGGCGAATACGTGGCCGTGGAGTACGGCCTGCCGGTGGCGGTGTTCTCGATGGAAATGCCGGGCACGCAGCTCATCATGCGTATGCTCGGTTCGGTCGGCCGTCTCGATCAGCACCGCATGCGCACGGGCCGCCTGACCGACGAGGATTGGCCCAAGCTCACGCACGCCGTGCAGAAAATGAGCGAGGCGCAGATCTTCATCGACGAAACCGGCGGCCTGAACCCGATGGAACTGCGCTCGCGCGCGCGGCGTCTGTCGCGCCAGTGCGGCAAGCTCGGGCTCATCATCATCGATTACCTGCAGCTGATGAGCGGCTCGTCGTCGGGCGAAAACCGCGCGACCGAGATTTCGGAAATTTCGCGCTCGCTCAAGAGCCTCGCCAAGGAGCTCGACGTTCCGGTGATCGCGCTTTCGCAGCTCAATCGCGGCCTCGAGCAGCGTCCCAACAAGCGTCCGGTCATGTCCGACCTGCGTGAATCGGGCGCTATCGAACAGGATGCGGACGTCATTCTGTTCATCTACCGCGACGAAGTCTACAACCCGGACAGCCCGGACAAGGGCACGGCCGAAATCATCATCGGCAAGCAGCGTAACGGTCCGATTGGACCCGTTCGACTCACGTTCCACGGGCAATACACGAAATTCGACAATTTTGCCGGTGCGCAGAACTTCTACAGCGAGTAACTCAAACGTAGTTGGGATGCAGAGCATTTGCGCCAAAGTGGCGCAAATGCCGATTGCGCATGCTCAAGCGAGTGCGGCCAGCGGCTCTTGACGATACAACGTCGCCGTTTTGTGACCCAATCTCTCCGTACTTCGTACGGGCGTCTTCGAAGAATGGCCTTGGGTCTATCGGCTTCATGCCCTGCATACTTCTTGTGAACGAAAAAGCCTCGTAAGCGCGGCGTTTTGCTTGTGCCTTAACTCGGCCCACCGACCGCTTCGATTTCTTCGGTATTCCATTTCCCGCGCCGCATTGCCTCAGCCAGCATGCCCAGCGTGATCGGCACAAGTGGGGCGTCACGGAATTTCTTTGAGAACAACCCGACAACCGCGCGTATAACGTCTAGCGAGTCAGGGCCAAAGTATCGGGCATACGGAAAGCCATCCGGCGCCTCGATGTTGAACTTTTCCGCCCACTTGTCGATAAATTCAACGGCGTCCAAACCGGTAAGCCGTAAGTCCTCGATGCGTGATTCCGGCTTTAGCTCAAGGCGTCCAAATAGCGGGCGGCCCAGTTCTTCACGTGCGAAAGCTTCAAGTGCTTCCCAAATCTGGTCTGCCATATTAAAGATTCCGATCTTCAGTCTTCGCCAGGCGGTTGTACAAAACCGTATTCCACATGATCAAGATTTTGAAGGTGAAGTGCGGCAACAGAACAAGAGGGCAACCATCGCTGATCTAGAACAAATCCCTGCCAACGAAACCGGGCAGGTTGCCTATCCGCGCCTCAACATCGAAGTCCCGGCGCGGACGAAAGCGGATATCAACGCCTAAGCGATAGCGCCCCGCAAGCGGCTCGGTGATGAATGCAGGTCGTTAAGGCTGGCGCATAGATTGTGGAAAGAGATCAAGGGGACGGCGTATCCATCGCTTAAACGACACAGGGGAGAGGCTGTACTAAGTCGGGTGGGTAAGTGTCTGGCACAATGACACCTGTGTGACAAAGTGCAACTACGCAAGTTTATACATGGCGGCTGTTCATCGGACCGCCGGACGCCCATAACTGATTGATTTTAAATAGTTTTATTGACTATATGTTTGGTCGCTTTATGCCCACCGAGGGCAAGTTCTTCGAAATCTTCAACGCGCACGCGCAGTGCATCGTATCCGCAAGCCGTGAGCTCGAGCTCCTGATCGACAATCTGGCTGACGCGGAAATCCACAAGCAGAACGTGCAAGCCGCCGAAAAGGCCGCCGACAAGCTCACGCACGAAGCCATCGACCTGTTGCACAAGACCTTTATCACGCCGCTGGACCGCGACGAGATCCACAAGCTGATCACGACGATGGACGATTGCCTCGACCTCATGGAGGACGTCGCCACGGCCATCTCGCTCTACGACGTGCAGTCCGTGACCTCAGAGGCCAGCCAGCTCGCGCACGTGGTCACGGCCACGGCCGAGCGTGTGCAGGCGGCGGTCGCAATGCTCTCCGATATGAAGCAGGCGCGCGAGATCCTGAAGGCGTGCGAGGACATCGACCGCCTCGAATCGGACGCGGACCGCCTGCTGCGCGGCGCCATCTCCAAGCTCTTCCGCGAGGAAGACAACGTCAAGACGCTGATCAAGCTGAAGGCGATCTACGAGCTGCTCGAAACGATCACGGACAAGTGCGAGGATGTCGCGAACATCATCGAAGGCATCGTGCTAGAGAACGCCTGAGCGGACCACGATGCATTCGATACAACTCGCCCTCTGGGTGGTCGTCGGGCTGGTGGCCATCTCCCTCGTCTTCGACTTCATGAACGGCTTTCACGACGCGGCGAATTCCATCGCCACTGTCGTGTCCACGGGCGTGCTCAAGCCGCAGCAGGCCGTGGCGTTCGCCGCGATGTTCAACGTGATCGCCTATTTCGTCTTCCACCTGAAGGTGGCGCAGACGGTAGGCAAGGGCACCATCGACCCCGATATCGTCGACCACTATGTGGTGTTCGGCGCGCTCATGGGCGCGATCGGCTGGAACGTGCTCACGTGGTACTACGGCATTCCATCGAGCTCGTCGCACGCGCTGATCGGCGGTCTCGTGGGCGCGGCGCTCGCCAAGTCGGGCTGGCACTCGCTGAACTTCGACGGCCTCATGAAGACGGTCGCTTTCATCTTCATCTCGCCGCTGCTCGGCTTCGTCCTCGGCTCGTTCTTCATGCTCACGGTGTCGTGGCTCTACTTCCGCACCCCACCCAGCAAGGTGGACCGGCGCTTCCGGCGCCTGCAGCTGATCTCCGCGGGACTCTATAGCCTCGGTCACGGCGGCAACGATGCCCAAAAGACCATCGGCATCATCTGGATGCTGCTGATCGCGACGGGTTACGCGTCGGCCACGGCCGCCGCGCCGCCGATCTGGGTGATCGGCGGTTGCTATCTGTCGATGGGGATCGGTACGCTCTTCGGTGGCTGGCGGATCGTGCGCACCATGGGGCAGAAGATCACCAAGCTCAAGCCCGTGGGCGGCTTCTGCGCGGAGTCGGGCGGGGCGCTGACGCTCTTCACGGCTTCGGCGCTGGGCATTCCGGTGTCCACGACGCATACGATCACCGGCGCGATCGTGGGCGTGGGCGCGACGCAGAAGCTCAGCGCGGTGCGCTGGGGCGTCGCGGGCAACATCGTCTGGGCCTGGATTCTGACGATTCCGGCTTCGGCCATCCTTGCAGGGGCGGCCTGGTGGCTCGGTCACCGGTTCCTGTAAAGCAGGACACTTAAAAAAAACGGCGCCTTCGGGCGCCGTTTTTTTTGGCAACGTCGGGTGTGGGCCGCTGGCGGCGGCTCAGATAACAGGCGTCGTGCAGCCGTCCATCGGCACGATGGCGCCCGTTACATAGCTCGCGCGGCGGCTCGCCAGAAACAGGGCGACGTCTGCGATTTCCTCGGGCTTCGCGTAGCGCCCGAGCGGCACCCTGGCCTCGCTGCGCGCACGCGCGTCTTCGGCGCTGACGCCTTCGCGTTCCGCCTCCAGTTGCAAGGCATCCTCCACGCGTTCGGTGAGTGTCGAACCCGGGTTGATCGCGTTGATGCGGATGCCGTAGCGCGCGTGATAGTGCGCGAGCCCGACCGTCGCGAGCATGAGCGCCGCATTCGCCGCGCCGCCCGCGATATGGATGTCACTGGCGTACTTGCCGCCCATGCCGATGATGTTGACGATCGCGCCCGGCTCCGTGGCGGCGCCTGCCTTGATGCGCTCCACCATGCGGCGCAGCACTTCCTGCTGCGGATAGATGTACGGGAAGTACTTGGCTTCCATGGTCGCCTTGAACGCCTCGGCGTCGAGCAATTCCGGGTCGTAGCGGCGCGCGGCGCCCGCACTGTTGATGAGGATGTCGATGGCGCCGACAGCCGTCGTGACTTCCTCGACCACGTCGGCGGCGCTATGCGGCTCGTGCAGGTCGGCGCGCGTGAGATGGATGTGGAACCCTTCGCTCGCCAGTTGCTCGCGCGCACGCGCCAGATTGGCGGGGTCGCGCGAGACGATCGCGACCTTCGCGCCTTCCTTCGCGAACGCACGGGCGCAGGCCAGTCCGATTCCCTTGCTGCCGCCCGTGACCAGAACCACCTTGTTGCCGAGTCCGAGATCCATCGCTGCCTCGCTGCGCGAAAGTAAGAAAAACAGTCCCAAAACGATAGCAGACAGAGCGGGCGCGCGAAACCGTATCTGCCTTTCGATTGGCCTTTGGGCCAGGGGCTGGCGGGCGCGGGGCGCCGTGGCGGCGCCTATGGAAGGCGCGGCCCGGATGGTGCGCTCAGTTCGAGCCGTTGGCGAAACGGGCGATTGGATCGTCGCTGGATTGCGTGGGCGCGGGCGTGCTCCCGCTTGCGGTCGAGGCGCGCATGATCTGCACGGGTGCGCCTGAGGACGGTGCGGCAACGATGGGCGTCGATCCGGCCTGCGCGGCCTGCCGCTCTGCGGCACGCACGCCGGGAGGCGGCGGCTCGAAGGCATCGGCGGCGGCGTTGATCGCGTCGCGCGGCGCGGTTGCGGGTGCAACGGAAGCCGTTGGCGCAGCGGAAGGTGCGATCGCGCCGGCGTCACGAGCCTGCACCTGCGCCGCACTGAGTGCTGCTGGCGGCGGCTCGAACGCGTCGGCTGGCGGCGCAGGCGTCGCGCCCAAAGTGGGCGTGGCGCCCGCATAGGCGGCCTGAGGCGTCGACGTCAGGCGGTTCTGGTCCGTTGTGGCCATGCGCGGGGCAGGCGGCACCGAGGCGGCAGGCAGGGCTGCCACTGAGGCATTGGCCGGTGCGGCCGAAGCCGTCACTGGAGCCGCAACAGGAGCAATAGCAGGAGCCATTACGGGAGCCGCAGCCGCAACGGCCGGCGCACCCGTCGCGGGCGTGGAGGCTTCCCACGTCGGCGTATCGAACGGCGTGGTCGGCGCGCGCTTGGGCGGCGCCATGCGGCGAATGCCGTCGAAATGCTTCGCCCAGTACGGATTGGTCAGATAGTCGAGCCGCACGGTGCCGCCCGTCGACGGCGCATTGACGAAGCGCAGCTTGCCCACATAGATGCCCACGTGAGAGTGCGGCCGGCCGGTCGTATTGAAGAACACGAGGTCGCCTGCCGCGATCTCGTCGGGGTCGATAGTCTCGCCGCGCTGGCTCATGTCGAGGGTGGTGCGCGGCAGGTCCACCTGGGCCGCCCGTGCGAACACGTACTTCACAAGACCGCTGCAATCGAAGCCGCTATCGGGCGTATTACCGCCCCAACGGTATGGAATGCCCACGAGGCCCATTGCCTGAATGGAGATTTCCTCGCGTCCGATGCTGTGATCGACGAAATTGGGGAAGCCCGGCGGCCGCGTGCGCCACGCATCGGCGCTCGATCCCGAACCGCCGCTGCGCGAGGTCTTCTGCGGCGCGCTGGAACACGCCGCAAGCAAGACCACGATCAGTAAGGGAAGCCAGAGTCGCCGCATGAATTGCAGAAGGCAAACGTCGTACGTCCGCCATTGGGGAAAACCGGTAATGAGCGGATGGTAGCCCGCCGAACATGGCTTCGGCAAGAATTCTTCACAACTTACTTGAAGTCCGCGCGCGATCCGTTGCGGGCGTGGTACGTCGAAAGTCCGCGCGGAGCGTGAAAAAAGGACCGTATCCGGTTGCCCGGATACGGTCCTTGGGGGTGCGGCCGGCGCTTCGGAAAGCGCCGCAAACGCGGGGGCCGCGAGGCCTTAGAGAATGTCCGACGCGTAATCCGCGAGGCGCGAGCGCTCGCCGCGCGCAAGCGTCACGTGGCCGCTATGCGCCCAGCCCTTGAAGCGGTCCACCACATAGGTGAGGCCAGAGCTGCCTTCGGTCAGGTACGGCGTATCGATCTGCGCGATGTTGCCCAGGCACACGATCTTGGTGCCGGGACCCGCGCGCGTGACGAGCGTTTTCATCTGCTTCGGCGTGAGGTTCTGCGCCTCGTCGATGATCAGATACTTGTCCACGAACGTGCGGCCGCGCATGAAGTTCATGCTCTTGACCTTCAGGCGCGAGCGGATCAGTTCCTGGGTCGCGGCGCGGCCCCATTCGCCGGCGGCGTCGTCGGTCTTCTGGAGGACTTCGAGGTTATCGTCGAAGGCGCCCATCCACGGCTGCATCTTTTCCTCTTCGGTGCCGGGCAGGAAGCCGATGTCTTCGCCCACCGGCACCGTCGCGCGCGTCACGATGATCTCGTTGTAGCGTTTGTCGTCGAGCACCTGGGCGAGGCCTGCGGCGAGCGCCACGAGCGTTTTGCCCGTGCCGGCCTGGCCGAGCAGCGTGACGAAGTCGATCTCGGGATTCATGAGCAGGTTCAGCGCGAAGTTCTGCTCGCGGTTGCGCGCCGTGATGCCCCAGACGTTGTTCTTGTGGTGGCCGTAGTCGCGCAGCGTCTGCAGCAGCGCCGTCTTGCCGTTGAGCTCGCGCACGATCGCGTGGAAGGTCGGCTCGCCGTTCTGCGGCTCCAGATAGACGAACTCGTTGACGAGCATCGACGCGCACTCCGGACCCGTGACGCGGTAATACGTCGTGCCGGTCTTGGTGTCCTGCCAGGACTCCATGCCCTTGGCGTGCCTGGTCCAGAAGTCCTGCGACAGCGCGCGGATGCCCGAGTAGAGCAGGTCCTTGTCTTCGAGGACCTGGTCGTTGAAGTAGTCTTCGGCGGGCAGGCCGAGCGCGTGCGCCTTGATGCGCATGTTGATGTCTTTCGACACCAGCACGACGAGGCTGTCCGGCCGGTCACGCTGCAACGCGCGCACGACGCCGAGGATCTGGTTGTCGGCCTTGCCTTCGGGCAGCCCGTCGACCGGATCGATATGCGTGAGCGTGGTCTGGAAGTACAGCCGGCCGAGCGCCTCGCGGCTACCGAGGCGGTCGAGCGAGATGCCTTCCGAGATCGGCCCGGCGTTCGCCACGAGCCGATCGAGCGTGCGGCTCACCTGGCGCGCATTGCGCGCCACTTCCGACATGCCCTTCTTGTGGTTGTCGAGCTCTTCCAGCGTCATCATCGGCAGGAAGACGTCGTGCTCCTCGAAGCGGAACAGGCAGGTCGGATCGTGCATCAGCACGTTCGTATCGAGCACGAAGAGCTTCTGGACCTCGATGGTTTCCTCGGGGTGCACGCGTTTCTTCGTGCCGGCACGCGGGGCGGGTGCGGTTGCGCTATCCGCCGTTTTGGCCGAAGGCGACTTGCCGCCGCGCGCGACCGGTGCAGAGGGTGCGCCAGGCGCTTCGGTCTGCGGCTCGGCATGCGCCTGCACCGGCTGCAGGAGTGCAGTGGTTTGTTGCTTGCGTTTTCGCGCCGGTGCCGGCGCGACCGGTTCGAGCGCGGCCAGTTCGGCGCTGGCGGTGTACATGGGTACGGTGCGCAGCGTGGTTGACGCGTTGGCGGCGGGCGTCATCGGATCGGCGACGCTCTCCGCGCCAAATTCGGCGACATCGGCGGCGTCGTTCTCGCTCGCCGCTTTGCGCGTGCTGCGCGTCGTGCGCGCACGGGCCTTGTATTCATCGGGCGGCAGCAGGTTGCCGAGCTTGCTGGGGGGAGTAGGCAAAGGCATGGTGTCCCTCGAAAAATTCGGGTCGAGTGGTCGCGGTGTTAACCGTACGGTGCGCTTTCGGGCGGGGCGTGCGGGTGCCGGGTAGGCGCCCGCCGTGACCGCGCTGGGTGCGCGCTCAGGTCTGAAAATGCCGGTTCGCCTGTTTTTCGATCTGCTCCTTGACGTTGACGCGCACCGGGTCGCTAATCCGGCGCGACGTGGAGGGAGTAACTACAAACGAAAAAACCAACAAAAAAGCCGCCGCCCCGGGTGACGAGGCAAGCGGCTTGACTGCTTTAATGGCGCGTTGCCCCGGATGCGCTGGACCGGCCATCTTGTGACCGTTGTCGAGACCGCGCGGGTGTGGCAAATGCGACAAAAAAAGGGGTGGACAGGCACTCATTGCAGCCCAATATAACGCGCCTCACAGCGCTTGTACAGCCTCCAGGACCTCCTCGACATGGCCCGGCACCTTGAGCCCGCGCCACTCCTGGCGCAGTACGCCGTCGGCGTCGATGAGGAACGTGGAGCGCTCGATTCCCCGTACTTCTTTGCCATACATTTTCTTCATTTTGATGACGTTGAAGAGGGAGCAGAGCGCTTCGTCGCCATCCGATACCAAGGTAAACGGCAATTCGAGCTTGGCCTTGAAGTTCTCGTGCGAGCGCACGCTGTCGCGCGAGACGCCCACGATCGTGGCGCCCGCCTTCTTGAACTTCGCAAAGAGGTCGCGGAACTCCATGCCTTCGCGCGTGCAGCCAGGCGTGTTGTCCTTCGGGTAGAAGTACAGCACGACCTTCTTGCCCTTGAGGCTCGAGAGCGTGAAGTCGCCGCCGGTGGCAGGCGCGGTGAAATCGGGAACGGGTTGGTCGACTGCGATGGTCACGTCAGGCACGTGGCTCTCCTGTTGTTATGGGCTGCACGGCGGCGACGGTCAGGACTGGCGGCGCAGCGTGGTCTCGTGCGCGCGGCGCTCTCGCATCGCCTGGCAGCGGAATTCAGTCGGGCTGGACGATCAGCTCGCCCGAACGGCCAGCGATCTCGCCCCAGGTGACAGGGTACGATGGCAGCGAATCCGGGTCCAGCGTCGCATGGTAGTCGCCCATCGTGGCAAACGTATGGCCCTGCGCGCGCCAGCCCGCGAGCAGCTGCTCGAAGACCGGTGCGAGCTTCTGGCCTTCGAGCTCGGCGTGCAGCGTGAACACCTGATCGTGCGGATTGTGCTCGGTGCGCTTGAGCAGCCACGCGGCAACGTTATCGATGTCCACGCCATCCACGCCCAGCACTTCGTCGAGCGTGGGCAGCGTGGTGGGCATCTGCACGTGGTTCAGCGTGCGCCCGGCCACCACCGGGCGATAGGGCGAATGCCCGCGTCCGTCCGAGGCGTACTTCATGCCCCACGCGTCGATCTGCTCGAACGCGGCGTCGTTCATCTGCCAGCCCGCGGCGCCGTGCGTGACGGGCGGCGCGCCGAAGATCTGCGTGAAGCGCTCGTGGCTCTTCCTCATCTCGCGCGCGGTCCAGTCGGCCTCGCGGCTGCGCACGTTGTCCTGCCAGTAGACGTGATCCCACGTGTGAATGCCGCATTCGAAGCCGGCTTCGTGGATCGCGCGCATTTCGGCCGCCGCGCGCACGCCAATGTCGGGGCCGGGCAGCAGCACGCCGTACATCAGCTGTTTCACGCCGTAGTGCTCCACCACGGACGTGCGCGAGACCTTCTTGAGAAAGCCCGGGCGGAACACGCGACGCAGCGCCCAGCCCGTATGGTCCGGGCCGAGGCTGAAGAGGAAGGTCGCGCGCGCCTTGTAGCGGTCGAAGATGCGCGCGAGATTCGGCACGCCTTCGCGCGTGCCGCGCAGCGTGTCGACGTCGATTTTCAGGACGATGCGGGCCAAGTGGCGAGGTCCTTCGCGCTTATTGCTGCTCGACGAGGGCGCGCGCATCGGCCACGTGGCCGCGGTACGCTTCGAAGATCTTGCGCAGCGCTTCGTCGAAGGTCGACTTCGGCGCCCAGGCGAGCTCCTGCATCGTGTTCTCGATCTTCGGCACGCGGTTCTGCACGTCCTGATAGCCCGCACCGTAGTACGCGCCCGAAGACGTTTCGACGAGCTGGACCTTCTTGGCCATTTCGGCGTACTCGGGGAACTCGGCCGCGAGCGCCAGCATCTTGTGCGCGAGCTCGCGCACCGAGAAGTTGTTGGTCGGGTTGCCGATGTTGTAGATCTTGCCCGTGGCGACGCCGTCCTTGTTCTCGATGATCTTCATCAGCGCTTCGATGCCGTCGTCGATGTCGGTGAACGCGCGCTTTTGCGCGCCGCCATCGACGAGGCTGATGTTCTCGCCGCGCACGATGTGGCCGAGGAACTGCGTCACGACGCGCGACGAACCTTCCTTCGGCGTGTAGATCGAGTCGAGGCCCGGGCCGATCCAGTTGAACGGACGGAACAGCGTGAAGTTCAGGCCTTCCATGCCGTAGCCCCAGATCACGCGGTCCATGAGCTGCTTGGAGCACGCATAGATCCAGCGCGGCTTGTTGATCGGGCCGTAGGTCAGCGCCGAGGCGTCCGGGTCGAATTGCTCGTCCGAGCACATGCCGTAGACCTCGGAGGTCGACGGGAAGACGAGGTGCTTGCGGTACTTCACGGCCGAACGCACGATGGGCAGGTTCGCCTCGAAGTCGAGCTCGAACACGCGCAGCGGCTGCTGCACGTAGGTCGCGGGCGTGGCGATCGCCACCAGCGGCAGGATCACGTCGCACTTCTTGACGTGGTATTCCACCCACTCCTTGTTGATCGTGATGTCGCCTTCGAAGAAGTGCATCCGCTCATGCTTGACGAGGTCGCCGAGGCGGTCCGTCTGCATGTCCATCCCGAACACTTCCCAGTTCGTGGTTTCGAGGATGCGCTTGGAGAGGTGATGGCCGATAAAGCCATTGACACCCAGGATCAGAACTTTTTTGGCGTAGCCTTCGGTTTTCATGGACGGGGGACAGATGAAGTGAATTCGGAGAACGCGGCGGGGGTGATGACGGTCTCTTGACCGTTATGCGCATGCCGCAGCTCGTGGATCGCGATGGCGCGGCCGTCGCCGCAGACGGCGAAAAGCGCATTATCGCTTACGTGGAGTCCGGGGGGCAATCCGGCCAGTTTCGACAGATCCGTGCCGGGGCGCGCCAGGCGCGCGCGGGCGACCACGAAACGCTCGCCGCCGATCTCGGTGAACGCGCCGGGATAGGGCGGGGCGACCGCGCGGATCAGGTTGTAGACGTCCTGCGCGCTTTGGGTGAAATCGAGGCGGCCGTCTTCGGGCTTGCGCCCGCCGTAGTAGCTGCCGTGCGTGAGATCGTTCGGCAGATGCGGCGCCTCGCCCGCGATCAGCGCGGGCAGCACGCGCCAGAGCGTCTGCTCGGCGGCCACGGTCACCTTGTCGAAGACCATTGCGGCCGTGTCGTCGGGCAGGATCGGCACCGGCGTCTGCGCGATGATTGCGCCCGCATCGGGCTTGGCGGCCATCTCGTGCAGCGTCGCGCCGGTCTCGGTTTCGCCCTTGAGCACGGCCCAGTTCGTGGGCACGCGGCCGCGGTACTTCGGCAAAAGCGAGCCGTGCATGTTGTACGCGCCGCGGGCCGCGATCGCGAGCAGGTCCACCGGCAGCATATGGCGGTAGTAGAACGAGAAGATGAAGTCGGGCCGCGCGGCGGACACGGCCGCGCGCAGCTCGGCGCTCTTCGGATCGGCGGGGGTGATGACGTCGATGCCGTGCTCCTCGGCCACCGATTTCACGCTGCCGAACCAGATGTTCTCGGTCGGGCTGTCCTCGTGCGTGACGACGAGCGCCACGTCCACGCCGCGCGCGAGCAGCACCTGCAGGCAGCGCACGCCCACATTGTGATACGCGAAAACGACGGCACGCGGCTTCATGACTGGGCTCCTCGCTGTGTTCCCTGGCTGCCCTGGTTGCTCTGATTCGCGGCGCCCGAGACGTTGAGCGACGCCTGCACGCCTTGCACGATGTCCTGGCGCGGCACGCCGACCACTTCGCGGCCGTTGCGCTCCTCGAGGATCGTCTGCACGAGATAGCGCGGACGCGCGCGCACCTGCTGATAGATGCGGCCGATGTATTCGCCGAGCAGGCCGAGCGCGAAGATGATCACGCCGAGCAGGAAGAACGTGATGGCGAAGAGCGTAAACACGCCCTGCACTTCCGCGCCGATGATGAAGCGGCGAATCAGGAGCAGAACGAACAGCCCCGCCGAGCCGAGCGAGAGAATCACGCCGATGAACGAGAGCCACTGCAGCGGCACGACCGAGAAGCCGGTCACGAGGTCGAAGTTCAGGCGGATCAGGCTATAGAGCGAGTACTTCGATTCGCCCGCGAAGCGCTCTTCGTGCGCGACGTCGACCTCGACCGGGTTCTGCGCGAACGTGTAGGCGAGCGCCGGAATGAAGGTGTTGATCTCGCCGCAGCGGTTAATCGTGTCGATGATGTGGCGGCTGTAGGCGCGCAGCATGCAGCCCTGGTCCGTCATCTTGATGCGCGTGATGCGCTCGCGCAGACGGTTCATGGCGTGCGAGGCCTTGCGGCGCCACAGGCTGTCCTGGCGCTGCATGCGGATGGTGCCCACGTAGTCGTAGCCTTCGCGCATCTTCGCGACGAGCTTGCCGATTTCCTCGGGCGGGTTCTGCAGGTCGGCGTCGAGCGTGATGACGATCTCGCCGCGCGCCTGCTCGAAGCCCGCGAGGATCGCCATGTGCTGGCCGTAGTTGCCGTTGAGCAGGATCGCGCGCGTGGTGTCGGGGCGCGCGCGGAACTGCTCGGCGAGCATTGCGGCCGAGCGGTCGCGGCTGCCGTCGTTGATGAAGATGATTTCGTACGAGGTGCCGAGCTTGTCGAGCGCCGGGTACAGGCGCGCGAACAGCGCGGCGAGTCCCGCTTCCTCGTTGTAGACCGGAATGATGACCGAGACTTCCGGCGTTTCCGGGGTCAAGGTGCGTTGTTCCGCTTGGGTCATGAGTGCGTCTTTTCCGTTCTGGTAATGCGTGTAATTGGCGTCGATATTGCCGCTATCAAGCGGGTGCGCCCCCCTGGGCTGCCGCACCCGCTCATCGCCTGAATCGCCGTGTGAAACGGTGGATCAGGCCGCGGCGCCGACTGCGTACTGCTTGCAGATCTCGTCGACGGCGCGGCACACGCGGGCCACGTCGGCGACGCTCATCTGCGTGAAGAGCGGCAGCGTGACCGTGGTCGCGCCGAACCGCTCGGCGTGCGGGAACATGCCCGCACGGAAACCGCGCTCGCGATAGAGCGTGAAGAGGTGGATGGCCGGGTAGTGCACGCCCGAGCCGATGCCGCGCTCCTTGAGCTGCTCCATGAAGCCCGCGCGATCGAGCGTGAGCTTCTCGAGCGGCAGCGTGATCTGGAACATGTGCCAGTTGCTGTTGGTGAAGTCGGCCACCGGCAGGCCCACGCCGAGCTTCGCCGCGGCGCTGCCCTCGAAGCCCGTGAAGTAGGCATGCGCGAGCTTGCGGCGCTGCTCGGTGAAGCGCTCGATGTGCTTCAGCTGGCCGAGGCCCACGCGCGCCGCCACATCGGTGAGATTGTACTTGCCGCCGAGCACGTCGCAGTCCATGCCGTCGAAGCCCGTGCGCGTGATGCCCTGCAGGCGGTACTTGCGGGCGAGCTCGGCTTCATCCTCGTTGTTGAGCACGAGCGCGCCGCCTTCGATCGACGTGAGGTTCTTGTTGGCGTGGAAGCTGAACGAGACGATGTCGCCGATCGCGCCAATGCGCTTGCCGTTCCACGTCGAGCCGAACGCCTGCGCGGCGTCTTCGATCACGCGCAGCTTGTGCTGGCGGGCGATCGCGTAGAGGCGGTCCATGTCGACGGGCAGGCCCGCGAGGTAGACGGGGATGATCGCCTTTGTGCGCGGCGTGATGGCGGCCTCGAGCTTGTCGAGGTCGATGTTGCGCGTGACGGGGTCGATGTCGGCGAACACCGGCGTCGCGCCCACTTCGTAGATCACGTTGCTCGTGGAGACCCACGAGGCGGGCGTCGTGATGACCTCGTCGCCGGGGCCCACGCCCGCGATGCGCAGGCCGATCTCGAGCGTCGCGGTGCCCGAGTTGAAGGTGCGCACCGGGCGGCCGCCGCAGTATTCGGAGAGCGCGGCCTCGAACGCCTGGTTCTGCGGACCGGTCGTGATCCAACCCGAGCGCAGCACCTCGGCGACGCCAGCGATGGTTTCTTCGTCGATCTCGGGCTTGACGAACGGCAGGAACGAAACGGGGGACTGCGCGGAAGACTGGGTCATGAGTGCTTTGCTCGTGAGAACGTCAGAAAAGGTCAGAATTCGGCTGCGGTGCAAGGATGCCAGAGGTACGAAAACACGCTTCGATGCGTGCGCTGATGGGCGCCGCTGCGTCCCTCAGCTGCGCGCAAGCACGAACACGCCGATCAGAATGATGCCGATGCCAACGAGGCGCTGCACGCTCAAGACCTCGCCGAACAGATACCAGGCCGCGAACGCGTTGACCACGTAGCCGAGCGAGAGCATCGGGTAGGCGATCGAGACGTCCACGCGCGAGAGCCCCACGATCCACACGACCACGCTGAACACGTAGCAGGTGAGCCCGCCGATGATCGGCAGTTGCGTCGCGAGCTTCCAGCCGATGGGCAGGATGTTCGCACGGGTGAATTCGAAGTGTCCAACGGCATTGACACCGGCTTTCAGCAACAGTTGCGCGCAGGCATTCAGGCTGACGCCGGCGAGGATGCAGATGAGGGAAATCGGATTCATCGTGTCGGAGGGTGAATGGGGTGGCTAAAGTGAATTTGGGGTGGGATTGCTGCGTGCGCCTGGGCGCCCATGGGCGGGTGCTCGGCTGGTGGGCTCATTCCGGCTGGCAGGGCGGCGCCGGGTTTGTCCGCGGGTTGGGCGGCCCCGACCCGGTAGCGGTTCCCGACACACTCGCCGGGCCCGCGCAACGGGGATTCCATTGCGCCCTTGCAGCCGTCTGGCCGGCCGCGCCGTCGCTTGCCGCCTACGTCGGTCGCCGCCTACGTCGGTCGCCCACGCCGGTCGCCCACGAAGGCGGCCTTTGCAGCCGGTGCTGCCCGACCGGGCCAGCAGTCCGGCACGCCGTCTCGCACCATCGGCGCCCAGCATTATCGCTCATGTGCGGAACATGGCCGCCGTCAACCCGGGAAACGTCAGGATTGCGGCTTCTCGACGATCACGCGGCGCGAATCGCGCGCGATCACCTGCATCGGGAAACCCTGTGCAGCCAGCTCGTTGTAGCGATCGACCGGCAGCAGCGCGAGTGCGTAGCGCTCGTTCTTCCAGCGCTGCTCCCAATCCGCGATGGTCGGCACCCATTTTTGCGGCTCTTCGGAGATGCCGAAGGCCAGTTCGTCGGTGACCTGCACCATCGTCATCGTGTGGCGCACGTAGAAGGGCAGCGTGTGGTCGAGCACGCCCACCGAATAGAACGGCGTGTCGGGCGGCAGCTTGGCGATGGCCGCGCGCACCGCGGGGGCGAGCGGCGCGCCCGAGCTGAGCGTGCCAAACACGTCGTGCCCCGTGCCCGCGATGGTCGCGAGCAGCAGCCACGCGGTGCCGAGCGCCACGGCCGGCGCGCTCGCGCCCGTCTCGGGCGTGCGCTTCGCGCGGATGAGGCGCAGTCCGATCATGGTGACGACGAAGGCGACTGCGGCGGCGGCGAACACCCAGACCTGGAACTCGCGATAGAGCGCGTTGGGATTGCGCGCATCGCCGAGGCGCGTGAGCACGAAGGAGCCGGCCATCAGCGCGACGGCGAGCACGGCATAGCCCGTCAGATGGCGACTCCACTGCTTGCGCGTCATGAGAGGCAGATACAGGCCGATGATGAGCGCAAGCGGCGGCGCGATCGGCAGCGTGTACGAAAGCAGCTTCGAGTGCGACGCACTGAAGAACAGGAAGATGAACACGCTCCAGACGAGCATCATCGTGACCGGCGCGAAACCGTTGGGCTGGTTCGGCGCGCGCAGCGCGTGGCGCACGCTCTGGACGCTGACCGAGAGCCACGGCAGGAAGCCCACGAGCATCACGGGCACGAAGTAGTAGAACGGGCCGGGACGGTTCTGCGCGGGCGTGAGATAGCGCTGGAACTGCTGGACGATGAAGAAGAAGTTGAAGAATTCCGGATTGCGCTGTTGCACCAGCACGAACCACGGCGAGACGATCGCGAAGAACACGATCAGGCCGCTCACGAGGTACAGACGCTTCCAGATCGCCCAGTCGCGCGAGATCACCGTGTAGAGCACCAGCACGGCGCCCGGCAGGATCAGGCCGACCAGGCCCTTCGAGAGCACGGCGAGCGCCATCGCCGCCCAGCAGACCCACATCCACAGCCGCGCCGTGCGGGTAGGCAGGTTCGGGCGCTGGGCGAGCAGCAGGGCGCACAGCGTGAGCTCCATCCAGAACGACAGGGCCATGTCGAGCGTGTTGAAGTGGCCCATCAGGTTCCAGTACGGCGCGCAGGCGAGCACGAGCGCGGCGAAGAAGCCCGTGGCGGCGTTGAAGACGCGCGCGCCGGTGAAGCCGATCAGCAGCACGCCGGCGAAGCCCGTGAGGGCGGTATAGAGGCGCGCCTGCCATTCGCCAATGCCGAACCATGCGAACGTGAGCGCATTCATCCAGGTTTGCAGCGGCGGCTTCTCGAAATACTTGTAGCCGTTGTAGCGGGGGGTGATCCAGTCGCCGCTGGCGAGCATCTCGCGCGCCATTTCGGCGTAGCGGCCTTCGTCACTCGGCAGCAGATGGCGCCAGCCGAGCGGCACGAACCAGATCACGGCGAGAGCGACGATCAGGAGCAGGATCGCGCTGCGGTTGAGCGGCAGCCTCGAGGGCGTATCGTTCATGGGTTCCAGCCTGTTCTTGTTGATGTTGCGGTCGGTCAGGCGGCGCGCCGCCCGCGCCTCGCGGGACGCGCGCAACGCCTGCGCGGCGCGCAAGTGTACTACGGCCCGCCGGGCTTACCTGAAGGCAGGCTTAAGACACACCCCAGGTGCACCTCAGGTGCACTCCGGGCGCACCTCAGGCGCGCTTCAGGGGGACTTCGGGCGGATCAGTTTTCGATCAGGAGCGCGGCGGCCACGCGCCGGCCTTCGGCCATCAGGATGTTGTAGGTGCGGCAGGCGGCCTTGAAGTCCATCGCCTCGACGCCGATGCGCTTCGCGCTCAGTGCCGCGGTCAGGCGCGGATGGGGAAAGCGCAGTCGCTCGCCGCTGCCGAACACCACCACTTCGGGCTTCAGCGGCAGCAGCATTTCGAAAAGTTCGGGGGTCAAGGCGTCGTACGCGCTGACGGGCCACGGTACGACGGGCGAGTCGGGCATCACGAGGATGCTGCCGGTGTGGCGTTCGAGATTGATTTCGACGTAATCGGCGCCGTAAGCGGTGACGGTGTTCAGGGCGCCACTGGAGTCCTGGTGTAGTTTCAAAACTTCGGTTCCGGAAGGTCTCGGTTCGGGAGGCGCGGGAAGGCGCGGCGAGCTTGCCTGGCGTGTCCAGGCGGCCGGGCCGCGCGACCTTGCGCGCATCGAGTCGGTCTCGCAGCGGTTGCGCCCCAATTTTGCTGCGTCCGCGATGGGACGGGCCCGCGCGGCTTATTGCGCATTGCGGAAGTTGGCCAAAATCCGCTAAATTATAGCTTTTTAGCGGCTGCGACGACGGACCTCGCTCAAAGGTGCCCGAACGGGCACCAGCAGGTGCAACAAGCGTGCGCCCGCGCCGGACCCGGCCGTGCCCAACGTGCGCGCCTGCAGCATCCGCATTACGCCATCCGCCCGAGTCATCCATCGAAGGGCGAACGCAGTCACAAGCTGCAGGCAGGCTGCCAATCTGTGCAATCCGTGCAATGTGCGCAATCCGTGGGTATATGCCGTGCTGCCCCTGCACGGCTCGCGGCCCCGCGCGCCGTTCTACACCGATCAACCCCGTTGCAGCGCGTTTCAGGTTTTTAGACCGCTCTTAGACCCGCTTTTGGACCAACCGCCCGCCGTGAAACCGATCCTCAAATCCAACAAGCTGCAGAACGTTTGCTACGACATCCGCGGGCCGGTGCTCGAGCATGCCAAGCGCCTCGAAGAAGAAGGCCACCGCATCATCAAGCTGAACATCGGCAATCTCGCGCCGTTCGGTTTCGACGCGCCCGACGAAGTGATCCAGGACATGATCCTGAACCTGCCGGGCTCCTCGGGGTATTCGGACTCGAAGGGCGTGTTCGCCGCGCGCAAGGCGATCATGCATTACGCGCAGCAAAAGGGCGTCAAGGGCGTCGAGCTCGATGACATCTACATCGGCAACGGCGCGTCCGAGCTGATCGTGATGGCGATGCAGGCGCTCCTGAACGACGAGGACGAAGTGCTGCTCCCGGCGCCCGACTATCCGCTCTGGACGGCGGCGGTGAGCCTGTCGGGCGGCACGCCCGTGCACTACATCTGCGACGAGTCGAACGGCTGGATGCCGGATCTGGACGATATTCGCGCGAAGATCACGCCGAACACGCGCGCGCTCGTGGTCATCAACCCGAACAACCCCACGGGGGCGCTGTATTCGGACGAGCTGCTGCGCGGCCTCGTGGCCATCGCGCGCGAGCACGGGCTGATCATTTTCGCCGACGAGGTCTACGACAAGATCATCTACGACGGCAAGACCCACACGGCGCTCGGCTCGCTCTCCGAAGACGTCATCACGGTCACGCTCAACAGCCTTTCGAAGAGCTATCGCGCGTGTGGCTACCGCGCGGGCTGGATGTTCATCTCGGGCCTGACGGCCGAGAACCGCCGCCGCTCGAAGGACTACACCGAAGGCCTGGGCATTCTGGCCTCGATGCGCCTGTGCGCGAACGTGCCCGGCCAGTATGCGATCCAGACGGCGCTGGGCGGCTACCAGAGCATCAATGAGCTGATCCAGCCGGGCGGGCGCCTGTATCGCCAGCGCGAGCTTGCTTACAACATGCTCACGGCCATTCCCGGCGTGACCTGCGTGAAGCCCGAGGCCGCGCTCTACATGTTCCCGCGCCTCGACCCGAAGCTCTATCCGATTCAGGACGACCAGCAGTTCATCCTGGACCTGTTGCTCGCGGAGCGCGTCTTGCTGGTGCAGGGCACGGGCTTCAACTGGAAGCAGCCGGACCACTTCCGCGTGGTGTTCCTGCCGAACGTCGACGACCTGACCGATTCGATCAACCGCATCGCGCGCTTCCTCGACGGCTATCGCCAGAGGCACGGCACGTGAGCGGGCACTGAGGCACACGACATGCGCGCCGCCCGCATGATGTTCAGGCGCGGCGCAACCGCTTTTCCTTTTTACACACTTAGACGAACACACGCTGCATGGAACCGATCAAAGTAGGTCTCTTGGGCTTCGGCACGGTAGGCAGCGGCACCTTCACGGTACTGCGCCGCAACCAGGAAGAAATCAAACGCCGCGCGGGCCGCGGCATCGAGGTGGCGCGCATCGCCGTGCGCAACCCGGCCAAAGCCACAGCGGCGCTCGGCACCGCGGCCGGCAGCGTCGAATTGACGACCGACTTCAATGCGGTCGTCGACGACCCGTCGATTTCGATCGTCGCCGAAATGATCGGCGGCACGAGCGTCGCGAAGGACCTCGTGCTGCGCGCCATCGCCAACGGCAAGCACGTGGTCACCGCGAACAAGGCTCTGCTGGCGGTCCACGGCACCGAGATCTTCGAAGCGGCGCGCGCCAAGGGCGTGATGGTCGCGTTCGAGGCGGCGGTCGCGGGTGGCATTCCGATCATCAAGGCGCTGCGCGAAGGCCTCACGGCCAACCGCATCGAGTACATCGCCGGCATCATCAACGGCACCACGAACTACATCCTCTCGGAGATGCGCGAGCGCGGCCTCGACTTCGCGACCGCATTGAAGGGCGCGCAGGAGCTCGGCTACGCCGAAGCCGATCCGACCTTCGACATCGAAGGCGTGGACGCCGCGCACAAGGCCACGATCATGAGCGCGATCGCGTTCGGCGTGCCCGTGCAGTTCGACAAGGCCTATGTCGAGGGCATCAGCAAGCTCGACGCCATCGACATCAAGTACGCGGAAGAGCTCGGCTACCGGATCAAGCTGCTCGGCATCGCGCGCCGCACGGAGAAGGGCATCGAGCTGCGCACCCATCCGACGCTGATTCCGGCCAAGCGCCTGCTCGCCAACGTGGAAGGCGCGATGAACGCCGTGGTCGTGCACGGCGACGCCGTGGGCACGACGCTCTACTACGGCAAGGGCGCGGGCGCGGAGCCGACGGCCTCGGCCGTGGTGGCCGATCTCGTCGATGTCACGCGCCTGCACACGGCCGACCCCGAGCACCGTGTGCCGCACCTGGCGTTCCAGCCGGAGAGCCTCTCGAACACGCCGATCCTGCCGATCGACGAAGTCACGAGCGGCTACTACCTGCGCCTGCGCGTGGCCGACCAGACCGGCGTGATGGCCGACATCACGCGCATCCTCGCCGACGGCGGCATTTCGATCGACGCGCTGCTGCAAAAGGAGTCGGAGCAGATCGACGCGCAGGGCAAGGCGGAAACCGACATCATCCTGATCACGCACGAGACGGTGGAAAAGCGCGTCAACGCGGCGATCGCGCAGATCGAGAAGCTGGCGACCGTGAAGTCGTCGGTGACGAAGCTGCGCATGGAAGGACTGAACTAAGGGTTAGGGCAAGGTAATGAATTATGTATCCACGCGCGGCGCGGGCGCCGGCGAGCATCACTCGTTTTCCGACATTCTGCTGGGCGGCCTCGCGCGCGACGGCGGCCTGTATCTGCCGGCCGAGTATCCGCGCATCGCCGAGGAAGAGCTCGCGCGCTGGCGCGGCCTCTCGTACGCGGACCTCGCGTTCGAGATTCTCTCGAAGTTCAGCGACGACATTCCCGCCGAGGACCTGCGCGACCTGACGCGCCGCACCTACACGGCCGCCACGTATTGCAACGTGCGCCACGGCGAGGACGCGAGCAAGATCACGCCGCTCACCACGCTCGGCGAGGAAAACGGCGCGCAGCTCTCGCTGCTCGAGCTCTCGAACGGCCCGACGCTCGCGTTCAAGGACATGGCGATGCAGCTGCTCGGCAACCTGTTCGAGTACGCGCTCGCGAAGGCGGGGCAACAGCTGAACATCCTCGGCGCGACCTCGGGCGACACCGGCAGCGCCGCCGAATACGCGATGCGCGGCAAGAAGGGCGTGCGCGTGTTCATGCTCTCGCCGCACAAGAAGATGAGCGCGTTCCAGACGGCGCAGATGTTCAGCCTGCAGGACCCGAACATCTTCAACCTGGCCGTGGAAGGTGTGTTCGACGACTGCCAGGACATCGTCAAGGCCGTCTCGAACGATCACGCGTACAAGGCGCAGCAGAAGATCGGCACGGTCAACTCGATCAACTGGGCGCGCGTCGTGGCCCAGGTCGTCTACTACTTCGCGGGCTACTTCGCCGCGACGAAGAGCAACGACGAGCGCGTCTCGTTCACGGTGCCCTCGGGCAACTTCGGCAACGTCTGCGCAGGCCATATCGCCCGCATGATGGGCCTGCCGATCGAGAAGCTCGTGGTGGCGACGAACGAGAACGACGTGCTCGACGAGTTTTTCCGCACCGGCATCTATCGTGTGCGCGGCTCGGCCGAGACGTATCACACGACCAGCCCGAGCATGGACATCTCGAAGGCGTCCAATTTCGAGCGCTTCGTCTACGACCTGCTCGGCCGCGATCCGGCCCGCGTCACGCAACTGTTCCGCGACGTCGAGGAAAAGGGCGGGTTCGATCTCGCGGCAAGCGGCGACTTCGTGCGGGTGCAGCAGTTCGGCTTCGTTTCGGGCCGCAGCAGCCACGAGGACCGCATCGCCACGATCCGCGACGTCCATGCGCGCTACCAGACCATGATCGACACCCACACCGCCGACGGCGTGAAGGTCGCGCGCGAGCATCTGCAGCCGGGCGTGCCGATGATCGTGCTCGAAACCGCGCAGCCGGTGAAGTTCGGCGAGACGATCCGCGAAGCGCTCGACTGCGAGCCGGAGCGTCCAGCCGGGTTCGATGGCCTCGAGGCGCTGCCGCAGCGCTTCGAAGTGATGCCGGCGGATGCGCAGCACGTGAAGGACTACATCGCCGCTCATACGGGGCTTTGATGGCCCGCTTTGACGCCCTTTAGAGCGTTGCTTGAACCCCGGCCGCGGGCGTCGCCCGCCCGTGGCCGGGACGCTGCACCTGCGTGGCGCCGGGGTTCGGGCCGTCGCGCTCAGGTTGCGGCGAATGCAGGAGATAAGGCGCAGCGGCGCAATGCCGCGTCCCCGCCGCTACAATAACGACAGACCATCCCTGTCGAGCGCGCCGCACGCGGCGCCCAGTCAAGCCCACAATCCCCGCCCATGTCCACGCCACAATCCCCATCCTCCGCTGCTGCGCCCGCGCCGCGCGCGCCGATGCTGTCGACCGCCGACGCGCTCGCCACGCTGCTTGCCGCCGCGAAGCCGCTGACCGGCGCAGCCCACGCCAACGCGACCGAGACCCTTTCGACCTTCGATGCGCTCAATCGCGTGCTGGCGGTCGAGGTTGTCTCGCCGCTCGACGTGCCGCCAATGCACACGAGCGCGATGGACGGCTACGCGGTGCGCGTGGCCGATCTGACGCAAGGTAGCCGCCGGCTGCCGGTCTCGCAGCGCATTCCCGCCGGGCACGCGCCGCAGCCGCTCGCGGCGGGCACCGCGGCGCGCATCTTCACGGGCGCGACCGTGCCTCCGGGCGCCGACGCCGTGGTGATGCAGGAGCAGACCGAGACCGACGGCGGCGACGTGACGATCCTGCACACGCCGAAAGCGGGCGAGTGGATTACGGCACAGGGCGCCGACATCAAGAAGGGCTCGGTGATCCTGCCTGCGGGCACGCGGCTCTCGCCGGCGGCGCTCGGGCTGGCGGCGTCGGTGGGTTGCGCGACGCTCACGGTGACGCGGCGCGTCAAGGTGGCGGTGTTCTTCACCGGCGACGAGCTGACCATGCCGGGCGAGCCGCTCAAGCCGGGCGCGATCTACAACTCGAACCGCTTCACCTTGACGGGCCTCCTGCGCAATCTGGGCTGCGAGGTGACCGATTACGGCATCGTTCCGGATCGGCTCGACGTCACCCGTGCGACGCTGCGCGAGGCCGCCGCGAAACACGACCTGATCCTGACCTCGGGCGGTGTTTCCGTGGGCGAGGAGGATCACGTCAGACCAGCGGTGGAGGCGGAAGGGCGCATCAACATGTGGCAGATCGCGATGAAGCCGGGCAAGCCGCTCGCGTTCGGCGCGGTACGGCGGCCGCAAGACGGGGCGCAGACTGCCGCCGGCAAGGACGCCGACGAAGCGTTTTTCATCGGCCTGCCCGGCAATCCCGTCTCGAGCTTCGTCACGTTCCTGCTGTTCGTGCGGCCTTTCCTGCTGCGCCTTGCCGGCGCGGCGCACGTGAGCCCGCGCGCGCTCTCGCTGCGCGCCGACTTCACGCAGTCCAAGGCCGACCGCCGCAACGAATTCCTGCGCGCGCGCGTGAACCCGGCGGGCGGCCTCGAGCTGTTTGCGAACCAGAGCTCGGCGGTGCTGACATCGACCGTCTGGGGCGACGGCATCATCGACAACCCGCCGAATCATGCGATCAGCGCGGGCGAGACCGTGCGCTTCATTCCTTTCACCGAACTGTTGTATTGAGCGTCATCCGATGAAGATTCAGCTGAAGTTTTTTGCGAGCGTGCGTGAGGCGCTGGGCGTGGCCGACGAAACGGTCACACTGCCCGAGGGCATCGTCACGGTGGGCGACGTGCGCGGCTGGCTGCGCGCACGCGGCGGCGTCTGGGCGGAAACGCTGGCGGAGGGGCGCGCGCTGCGCATGGCCTGCAACCACGTCATGACCGATCCGGCCACGCGTATCACCGAGGGCTGCGAAGTGGCATTTTTCCCGCCCGTCACCGGCGGCTGACCCACCCATACGACCCAGACGACGAGGAGTGCGGTCATGCCAGTGCGTGTCCAGACCGAAGATTTCGACCTGACTACCGAGGTTGCGCATCTACGTGCGGACAACCCGGCGATCGGCGCGGTGGCGTGCTTCGTCGGGACGGTGCGCGACCTCAACGACGGCAGCGCGGTGGCGGGCATGGAGCTCGAGCACTATCCGGGCATGACGGAGAAGGCGCTGGAGGGCATCGTCACCGAGGCGCAGCGCCGCTGGCCCGGCATCGAAGTGCTGATCATCCACCGGGTGGGCAAGCTCGCGCCGCTCGACCAGATCGTGCTGGTCGCGACCACCTCGAAGCATCGCGGCGATGCGTTTGCCTCGTGCGAGTTCGTCATGGACTACCTGAAGTCCGAAGCGCCGTTCTGGAAGAAGGAAGAAACCGAGCACGGCGCGCGCTGGGTGGACGCGCGCGAGAGCGACGACGCGGCACTGGCGCGCTGGGGCGTGACGTCGACGAATGCGGCGAAGGAAACCTGAGCGCGCGGCCGGTCACAGGATAACTCTGGTATTGCCGAACGATGGCGGCGAATGGGCCGCCCGCCGCCGTTATTCCTGAGATACCGGAGCTATGGTTCGCGACCAGGACTATTAGTCGCTAAATATGCAACTAACAGCCTATCCGCTTAACGGGCACAAGGCTGGTGGTTCAGTGCGGACGGGCGGCTTCGTCCTCGTCCATCGAGCGTCCGATGAATTTGGCCGGAAACGGTTCGCCAGTTGGGCGGGTGGGCAGATCGTGGCCTTGGCCCGTGGGGCGCCGCCGTGGCGCAACCGAGTCCAGCAACGCCTGCTGCTCAGGCGGAATCGCGTAGTCCCAGCCGAAGCGGCTCAACTGCAGGCTTTGCGCGATGCGCAGCGCCGGCTCCATGAACTGCACCGCCGCTGCGGGCTCGTAACGCGCCTGAACCGTGTCGAGAAAGAGATAGAGCCAGTGGCTGAAATGTTTCGGCTCGACGCCCGGCACCGGATCGTGCGCCTGCTGCACATTGCCGCGATAAGTCTTCGTGCCGAGCACGAGACTCGACCAGAAACGGCACATCTTCGGCAGATGCTCGTCCCAACGGCCAGCCAGCACGCCGTCGAAAACCGGGCCGAGCAGGGCGTCCTCGCGCACGCGATCGTAGAACGCGTAGACCAGTTCGCGGATGTTGTCTTCGGTGGGGGCGGGGTGCCGCACGGGAGCGGCGCTGGCGTCGGGATGCGTCATGTCGGAAGCCTGGGCGATGCGCTGAGCCGCCAAGCGGCGGTTCAAAGGTCATGCGAACTACGGTGAAGTGCGCCGCAAACCACGGCGAAATGCGAGTCGAAGCGCCCATGATACCCAGGCGATCAAAAACTTGCATGCGGCTTGCATGTTATTGTATGGATTCCGGCGCCTGTGCGCCCACCCACCTGCTGGCACCATGAGACTGACCGATTACACCGACTATTCGCTGCGCGTGATGCTTTACCTCGCACTGCGCCGCGATGGGCTCTCGACGATCCAGGAGATCTCGGACGCCTACGGCATATCGAAGAATCATCTGATGAAAGTGGTGCAGCGTCTGGGCGAGTTGGGCTGGGTCGATACGATCCGCGGGCGCAACGGCGGCCTGCGGCTCGGGCCGAAGTCGCTCGAATTGACCGTCGGCATGGTGGTGCGGCAGACCGAGAGCGATTTCGCACTCGTCGGATGCTTCCCCGACGAGCACGGCGAGCGCCGAAGCTGCGTCATCGAGCCGCAATGCCGGCTCAAGCACGCGCTGGCGGCGGCGCGCGATGCGTTCCTCGCCGAGCTCGACCGGCACACCATCGGCGAGCTGGTGCAGCCCGCGGGTGAGCTGACCGGCCTGCTGGGCCTCGCGCCCATTACGTTCGTGCCGCGCGCGCGAGCCACCCGGCACGCGCCGTCGCGCGGGCACTGAAGCGCAGCGCGACCGGCGTTCGCTTGTTCCGTCGGCGCTCCCACGGTCTATTCTCATAGAACTATCCTGGTGCACCTGACCGGCCCGCCGTTTTGCGGCAGGCCGGGTGCGGTCGTGCGCCCCGATCGGTCCGTGCTGGCGGGCGGCCAATCCGGGCATCGAGCGCAATAATCGGAAAAAATGACGTGATCCCCGCTTGAAACCCGCGCAACACCCCTCAAATTTGGTGACAGTTAAGATATCGGAGGTCTCGTTTTAAATGAGAGTCGACAAACTCACCACCAAGTTCCAGGAAGCACTCGCCGACGCACAAAGCCTCGCCGTCGGCCACGACAATCAATACATCGAACCGGTCCATTTGCTGGCGGCGCTCGTCGCGCAGCAGGACGGCTCGGCGCGCTCGCTCATGTCGCGCGCGGGCGTGCAGGTTCAGGCGTTGCAGAACTCGCTGAACGACGCCATCAACCGCTTGCCGCAGGTGCAGGGCACCGACGGCAACGTCCAGGTGGGCCGCGAGCTCACCGGCCTGTTGAATCAGGCCGACAAGGAAGCGCAGAAGCTCAACGACACCTATATCGCGAGCGAGATGTTCCTGCTGGCGGTCGCCGACGACAAAGGCGACGCGGGCCAGATCGCGCGCAAGAACGGCCTCACGCGCAAGGCGCTCGAAGCGGCGATCGTCGCGGTGCGCGGCGGCGCTCAGGTCCATAGCCAGGACGCCGAGAGCCAGCGCGAAGCGCTCAAGAAGTACACCGTCGACCTGACCGAGCGCGCGCGCTCGGGCAAGCTCGACCCCGTGATCGGCCGTGACGACGAAATTCGCCGCTCGATCCAGATCCTGCAACGTCGCACCAAGAACAACCCGGTGCTGATCGGCGAGCCGGGCGTGGGCAAGACGGCCATCGTCGAAGGCCTCGCGCAGCGCATCGTCAACGGCGAAGTGCCGGAGACGCTCAAGGGCAAGCGCGTGTTGTCGCTCGACATGGCGGCGCTGCTCGCGGGCGCGAAGTATCGCGGCGAGTTCGAAGAGCGCCTGAAGGCCGTGCTGCATGACATCGCAAAGGACGAAGGCCAGACCATCGTCTTCATCGACGAAATTCACACGATGGTGGGCGCGGGCAAGGCCGAAGGCGCGATGGATGCGGGCAACATGCTCAAGCCGGCGCTCTCGCGCGGCGAGCTGCACTGCATTGGCGCGACCACGCTCGACGAATATCGCAAATACATCGAAAAGGATGCCGCGCTCGAGCGCCGCTTCCAGAAGGTGCTCGTAGATGAGCCGTCGGTCGAGGCGACTATCGCGATCCTGCGCGGCTTGCAGGAGAAGTACGAGCTGCACCACGGCGTGGAGATCACCGACCCGGCGATCGTTGCGGCGGCGGAGCTCTCGCATCGCTATATCACCGACCGCTTCTTGCCGGACAAGGCCATCGACCTGATCGACGAAGCCGCTTCGAAGATCAAGATGGAAATCGACTCGAAGCCCGAGGAGATGGACAAGCTCGACCGTCGCCTGATCCAGCTGAAGATCGAGCGCGAGGCCGTCAAGAAGGAGAAGGACGAAGCGTCGCAAAAGCGTCTGCAGCTGATCGAGGAAGAGATCGACCGCCTGAGCCTCGAATATAAGGACCTCGAAGAAATCTGGACCGCCGAGAAGGCCGCGGTGCAGGGCAGCGCGCAGATCAAGGAAGAGATCGACCGCGTGCGCGCCGAGATCACGAAGTTCCAGCGCGAAGGCAAGCTCGAGAAGGTTGCCGAGCTGCAGTACGGCAAGCTGCCGCAACTCGAAGCCCAGTTGAAGCAGGTCACGCAGGCCGAGGCGAACGAGCAGAACAATCCGTTGCGTCCGCGTTTGCTGCGCACGCAAGTGGGCGCCGAGGAAATCGCCGAAGTCGTGTCGCGTTCGACCGGCATTCCGGTCTCGCGCATGATGCAGGGCGAGCGCGAAAAGCTGCTGCTGATCGAAGACAAGCTGCACGAGCGCGTGATCGGCCAGGACGAGGCGATCACCGCGGTGGCCGACGCGATCCGCCGCTCGCGCGCCGGTCTCGCGGACCCGAACAAGCCTTACGGCTCGTTCCTGTTCCTCGGGCCGACGGGCGTGGGCAAGACCGAGCTCTGCAAGGCGCTTGCGGGCTTCCTGTTCGATTCGGAGGACCATCTCATCCGCATCGACATGAGCGAGTTCATGGAGAAGCACAGCGTCGCGCGTCTGATCGGTGCGCCGCCGGGCTACGTCGGTTACGAGGAAGGCGGTTATCTGACCGAGGCCGTGCGCCGCAAGCCGTATAGCGTGATCCTGCTCGACGAAGTCGAGAAGGCGCACCCGGACGTGTTCAACGTGCTGCTGCAAGTGCTCGACGACGGCCGCATGACCGATGGCCAGGGGCGCACCGTGGACTTCAAGAACACGGTGATCGTGATGACGTCGAACCTCGGTTCACACCTGATCCAGTCGATGGCGGGCGAGCCGCAGGAAGCGGTGAAGGAGGCCGTCTGGAACGAAGTGAAGCAGCAGTTCCGGCCTGAGTTCCTGAACCGGATCGACGAAGTCGTGGTGTTCCATGCGCTCGACCGCTCGAATATCGAGTCGATCGCGAAGATCCAGCTGCAACGCTTGCGCGAGCGTCTGGAGAAGCTCGACATGGAGCTGATGGTGTCGGACGAAGCGCTCGGCCAGATCGCCAAGGTGGGCTACGATCCGCTGTTCGGTGCCCGGCCGCTCAAGCGCGCGATCCAGCAGGAGATCGAGAATCCGGTCGCCAAGCTGATCCTCGCGGGCAAGTTCGGGCCGAAGGATGTGATTCCGGTCGACATCCACGACGGCAAGTTCGTGTTCGAACGCGTCGTGCACTGAAGCGCGATTCATGGGGCGAAGGCGCGTGCCGGAAGGTGCGCGCCGTAGCGGGAGCAGGAAGCGCAAATGAAAAGGGCAACGGAGTTTTCCGTTGCCCTTTTTCATATTTGTCATGCGCAGCAATCGCTGCCAGGCACTTCGTCATATTTCCTGGACGGCGTTTCCATATGTATCGTTGTAGATCGCACGAAGACTCGTGCCGTCATAGGTCCAATTGGGGCCCGGGGCCACGCTGTACTCCAGCGACAGGTCCTTGCGCGTAGCCGCAGTCAGAGACATTTCTTCGCCATCGAATCGCACCTTGCGGTTGCCCGTCACTGTAGCCACAGCATCGGTATGGACTGACCGAAGCTCAGCGCCGATTGGAATGCCCATTTCCTCGAAATTCAGGTTGGGTCGGCGTGATTTCAACCGGTCAGCCGCGCTCTTCGACTGCTCATCGACTGGCGACGGCTGGCTTTCCACTTCTTCCGTGGCCTCTTCCACATGCAACAGCCGGAGAATGGCAATGGCCTGGTCCGGATCAATCTGAAAGAACTCTCGTTTAGGGTTGACCCGGTCGGGAGCAAACGCGAGGTGTAATGCTCGTTCGACTTCTTCAGGATTTTGCACCTTGCAGGCAAATTCCAGTTTGAACGGCACAGGTACTCCCGTGGTGTAGAGCTGTCCAAGACGCGCATTCGCATCTTCCTGCGTAGTGCAACCAATCTTGACCAAACCCGGCATAGCCGGATTGGTCAGGACATAAACAACACTCAATGTCATGTTATTTTCTCTGAGCGGGTGGTTGGCCGTTATCTGATGTGTCAACGCCATCTTGCAAGCCGCGTCGCTACATCACATTAGTTAGTGGTGCTTGCGCATTGATGAATGATTCTAAAGTCGGGACCGGTACCCAATTGTTGATGATGGTCATTTCCGGGAGTTAAACAGGTTGGGATCTGCTGAAAATGAGCGCGCACGAGTGCATCTCAATTGAGATACAATGAGTTATTGTCCCGATGGAGGAGCGAACATGGCCGCGCAAACTTCGATGCTGCACATCCGGATCGATGATCAACTGAAAGCCGCTGCAGGCGAGAAGCTTGCAGCAATCGGCTTGACGGTCTCGGACGCGGTTCGGATCCTGCTTACCCGTGTCGTTCGGGAGGGGGGGCTGCCTGCGGGGCTCACCATGGATCAAGATGCCTATGACGATTGGTTCAGGGCCAAGGTCCAGGAGGCTCTTGACGATCCGCGCCCGAACGTGAGCAATGAGGATGTCAAGGCACATTTCGCGGCCCGTCGTGAGGCGCTACGCAAACGGGCTGGGACCAAGGCTTGAAGATCGAATGGAACCAGCATGCGCTGGACGATCGCGACGGCAATATGGAGTACGTCGGGCACGACAGCCCGGCTGTTGCCATCGAGTTGGACGATGAAATCGAGCGGCAGGTGGATGCGCTGATCGATTATCCCAGGATGGGCCGCCCCGGCCGGATGCCTGACACCCGCGAACTGGTGATTTCACGCACGCCGTATATTGCCGTTTATCAGATCGACGACCAGGAGCACCGGTAGAAATCTTGCGTATCCTGACCAACTGGCAGCAATGGCCATAAAGATCGCTTGATCGTCGGTTTCATTCCATGCTTTGAAAGCCGGAAAGCGCAAACGAAAAGGGCAACGGAGTTTTCCGTTGCCCTTTTTTCGCATGCACCGCGCGCGGAGCGCGCGCCACCTTACGCCTGCTTGTTGCCGCCGCCCAGCAGCGAAGCGAGGCCGCCGAGCGTGCCCAGCACGCTCTCGGAATTGATCTGGCCGCCGTTGGGCACTTCGCCGTTCGGCGTGCCGGCGTTGACGACGTGCGGCAGCACCTGCGCGAGCAGGCCGCTCACCTGATCGGGCTGCATGCCGACCTTCTGCGCGAGACCCGAAACCACGTCGGAGCCCAGCACATTGTGGAGTTGATCCGCCGAAACCGCCTGGTTCTCGCCGTTGCCAACCCACGATTGCACGACATCGCCGAGGCCGCCTTGCTGGAACTTCTGGATGAGGCCGTTCAGGCCACCCGGCTGGTTGTTGATGAATTCCATCGCGACAGCGAGGAGTTGGGCTTGGCCGCCGCCTTGTTGCTGCGACGAGGAACCAAGCAGGGAACCGAGGGTATCTAGCAGGCTCATGACAATCTCACTGGATGATGGCCGCGACAGGGGAAGCGGCCGGAAAATCGGATGGCGCACACGAGGCGCGCCGCGCAGGGTTGCCCGTGCAGTCCGGCGACGAGGCGGCCGAGGGCCGCACGCGCCGGAACGGGTCGAATCCGGGTGCCAGAATCAGGCGCCCGATTGGGGTGTTTGATTCGGGTGCCCGATTCCGGCACGTGAATCAGGCACCCGATGCAGCCGCGTCAGAAGCGGCCTGGTTTTTCTTCGACTTCTTGGACTTCTTCGCCTTGGTGTCCGAAGCGGCGCTCGGCGCTGCGGCGGCGGATCCCGCCTCAGGCGCGCTTGCCGCTGCGGCTGTCTTGTCCTTCTTGCTCTTGTGCTTCGACTTGCTCGCGCTCGCCCCCGACGCGGCCTGCGGCGCGGTCGTCGCGGCCGTAGTCGTGGCCGCAGGCGTCTGGGATGGCGCCATCGGGTTGGCGGTGGTGCCCGCGGCAGCGGGCGTGGCGCTCTTGCTGCTCTTCGACGACGCGGCGCTCTTGGCGGCAGGCGGCGCCGACGAGCCGTTGATCGTGAGGCCCGCGGCTTCGAGGTTCTGCACCGATTTCGGGCCGATGCCCTTGACGCGGCTCACGAGGTCGTCGGCATCCTTGAAGGGGCCATTCTTGCTGCGTTCGTCGATGATTGCCTTGGCATGGGCCGGGCCGATGCCCTTGACCGTTTCGAGCGCGGCTTCATCCGCGGTATTGACTTCGACGGCCGTCGCCAGCGCGGCGGACAGCGACAGACCCAGCGCGAGGAACAGCATCAGCAGCTTCTTGAGCATGGCAATCACTCCATTGAGGGCATTTCGGTTAGCCGGGAACGGACGACGCATCCAGTCGGTGGTGCTGCGCTTACAAGGATATGACAGTTGGCGTATCCGTGGACCGGAAGCGGTCGATTTATACCCACGCTTTCGTGGCAACACAATCACGCCGCACAATATTTAATACTTCTGTGCATTTCGATGGCGGCGGACGCAACCATGCAGCGCACGTCAGGTGCGCCTAAGGTGCGTTGCAGGTGCGTTGCAGGTGCGTTTCAGGCGCGTTTCAGGCGCGGTGGGGCCCGACGATGCCGAGTTTCGTAATGCGCCGATAAAGCGTCGCGCGCGACATGCCAAGCGCCGCGGCAGCGGCGTTGGGGCGCCAGCGATGTGCGGTGAGTGCGGCGACGATGCGTGCGCGTTCGTCGCCGCAATCGTAGGCAGGATCGCTGGCCATGGCGGCGCCCGAAGGTGCGCGAGCCAGGCCGGAGGCGCTGACGGCCGGATTTTGCGCTGCTAGTTGCGCCGCGAGATCGGCGCTCAAATGCCGCGCCTCGACGCGCACCGTATCGCACACCGCGCATGCGTAGCGCATGGCGTTGCGCAACTGGCGCAGGTTGCCGGGCCAGGCGAATGCGGCCAGCCGTGCAGCCAGAGCGGCGTCCAGCGTGAGCGGGCGGCCGGCCGCTTGGGCCTCTTCGGCAAACACGGTTTCGATCAGCGTTGCGACATCGCGGCGCTCGCGCAGCGGCGGCAAGATGAGCACGGCGCCGCAGAGCCGGTAGTAGAGGTCTTCGCGGAACGCGCCCGCACAGGCCATTTGCGCGAGGTCGCGGTGCGTCGCGCAGATCACGTCCAGGTCCACGCGCGTGGGTGTTTCGCCGCCGAGCGGCAGCACCTCGCCTTCGGCGAGCACGCGCAGGAGGCGCGTTTGCAGCGCGAGCGGCATGTCGCCGATCTCATCGAGAAACAGCGTTCCGCCGTCGGCCATGGCGATTTTGCCGCGCGCGCCATGGCGCCGCGCGCCCGTGAATGCGCCCGGTGCGTAGCCGAAGAGCTCGCTCTCGATCAGCGATTCGGGCAGCGCACCGCAGTTCACGGCCACGAATGGCCGGTTGCGCCGCGGCCCCGCGTCGTGGATCGCTCGCGCGAACACTTCCTTGCCCGCGCCCGTTTCGCCGAGCAGCAGAACCGGCAGATGCTTGCCTGCCACGCGCTGCGCGATGCGCGCGTTTTCGGCCACGCGCGCATCCGCGCTGCGCAGGAACGGGCCCAGCGCGCTGCGATCGTCGGTGTCGCCGGCACGCGCATCACGCAGCGGCGTCGCGCCGTGCACGGCGGGTGCCTGGCTGCGTGGCGCACCGGGGAACCCCGCGCGGCCGAGCGGCGCGCGAATGCGCGCGTAAAGCATGCTGCCGTTCGCACGCAGGCGCAGCGCCGCTATGGCTTCGATACGGCCGATATCGCGCAGCTGCACATGCGATGAATCGAAGATCTCGTCGATATGGCGCGGACCGTCGAGGCCCGGAATGCACTCGCGCGCGCGGCGGTTCGCGGCGGCCACGTTGCCGTTCTCGTCGAAGGCGATCAGCACTTCGGGCTGCGCCTCGACGTAGTTGCGGTTCTGGTGTCCGAAGAGTATCCAGCACGCGCCGGTGCGATGCAGGAAATAGCCGTCTTCGATGAGCGTCGCGCTCTGGCGCACGAGCTGGTTGACGATGCGCTGGCTGTCACGGTTGTCGGGCGACTGCACGGCAGAGGCATCGAGCACGCCTATCAGCTCGCCATCGGGCGCGAAGATGGGCGCGGCGCTGCACGTGAGCGTCGTGAACGCGGCGCGAAAGTGATCGGTCTTGTGCACCGTGATGGGCGCGAGGTCGGTGAGCACGCTCGCGATCCCGCACGTGCCTTCCTCGCTCTCCGACCAGCACGAGCCCATAAAGAGGCCCGCATGCTTGAAGTCGTTGCGGCGCTCGCGGTCGATGCGGTAGTCGATGGTGACGCCGTGCGCGTCGGTGAGCATCACGCAATAGTCGGCGTCGCGCACGGTCTCGTGCAGGCGCGTGAGGCATTGGCCCGAGGCGCGCAGGAAAGCCTCTTCGCGATCGCGGATCTCGCGCAACTCGGCCGCGCTCAGCACACGTGGGCCGATCACCGAGCCGGGATCGAGCTGATAGCGCTCGAACGAGCGCTGCCACGACAGGGCGAGGCGCGGCGAGTCGTTCGGCGCGGGCAGCCGGCCTTCGACGGCGCCGCGTACGCGTTCGGCGTGGCGAGTGGGCGCGAGTGCGTAGGGCATGGACGTTTCCAGACGAGGGGCGTCGGCGCTTGGGGCGTTCGGCGTGAGTCTTTTTGTAGCACATCTGTCGTGCGCGATCACACCGCAGCGCAGCATGCGAGACGGTTGAGACGATCGTCTCAGCGCGCTGCGAGACGCTCGTGAGACGTGGCACGAAGGCCGCACAGGCCCGCCGCGTGGGGCGTGGCGGGTCTTGATCGGGGGCGCGGAACTGGTGGTGTCTCAGCAACCGCGCGTGCAAGGCCGCCGCTGAGACGCCGTGCAGGTCATGAACGACCATGCGGGCGCGCCGCTCCGATCGACGCAAAGCCCGTAGATCAGGCGTTCTGCGGGCGCCTGGCTGCTATTCGAGTGCATTGGCACAGCGCTTGCAGAGAGTGACGGCAAGAGCGGTGCACGCATGCGCCGCCATCAGAACGAGTCCTCGCGATCCTTCTGGATCGCCAAGGTTGGAGACAACGCCCGTGACAACGCCCGTGACCGTAGGCGTAATCGCGAACCCCGCATCGGGACGCGACATCCGCCGTCTTACCACGCACGCCTCCGTCTTTCCGACCGCGGAAAAGGCCAACATGGTCGTGCGCTTGCTAGCGGGTCTCGGCGCGCTGGGCGTGGAGCGCGTCATCACGCTGCGCGATCGCACCGGCGTGGCCGCGCTCGTGCTGCGCGCGCTCGAAACCCATGCCGCCGTGGCACGCAACGAACGCTGGCCCGTAGTGGAGTTCGTCGATCTGCCGATCAGCGAGAGCGTGGCCGATACCCACGCGGGCGTCGCGCATATGGTCCGCGAGCAGGTCGCGCTGATCGCCGTGCTCGGCGGCGACGGCACGCATCGCGCAGTTGCTGCGCATTGCGGCGACACGCCGTTGCTCGCGCTGTCCACCGGCACCAACAACGCTTTTCCCGAGTTGCGCGAAGCCACGGTCGCGGGCCTCGCGGGCGCGCTCGTCGCGACTGGCGCGGTGCCGGCCGAAACGGCTCTCGTGCGCAATAAGCGTCTCGTCGCGCGCTGCGTCGAGGGACCGGATCGCGGACGCGAGGAGATCGCGCTGGTCGACATCTGCGTGTCGCGTCAGCCGTTCATCGGCGCCAGGGCCATCTCAGATAGTTCGGATATCGAATCGTTATTTCTGGCCTTTGCGCCGCCCGACGGCATCGGGCTCGCGTCGATTGGCGGCGCGTGGGCGCCAGTCGGGCGCGACGCCGCACACGGCCTGCACATGACGTTTGGGTCCACGCGAGGCGGGGAGGGCGAAGGCGTGCCGCTCATCGCGCCCATCGCGCCGGGGCGCATCGAGCGCCTGACGATGCGCACCTGCCAGCGCCTCGAAGTGGGCGTGGCGCTGCCGCTCGATGCCGATCACGGCACGCTCGCCTTCGACGGCGAGCGGGAGATCGAACCGGCGCGCGGTGACCGCTACGAAATCGCGCTCGACTGGGGCGGGCCGCTGACCGTCGATGTCGCGCGCACATTGCGCTATGCGGCCTCGCATCAGCTATTGCGCGAGGCGGCGTATGCCGTGTCGCCTCGATAAGCCTGCTTCGCTGAATGTTGTCCAACTTCCCTCGAGAAAGGAGCCATTTCACCAGGCAGTCGTATCCGGAGCAGCAGGCATCACCAGCGTCTATACACAGGAGACAACCATGTCTGTCACGTTGAACAAGGAGCAGTTGCTCGCGGCGTATCGCTCGATGCGCACGATCCGCGAGTTCGAGGAGCGCTTGCACGTCGAATTCGCGACCGGCGAGATTCCGGGCTTCGTGCATTTGTATGCGGGCGAGGAGGCATCCGCGGTCGGCACCATGAGCCATCTGAGCGACAACGATTACGTCGCCACTACGCACCGCGGCCACGGCCATTGCATTGCGAAGGGCGTGGACGTGCGAGAGATGATGGCCGAGATCTATGGCCGCGCCACGGGCTCGTGCCGCGGCAAGGGCGGCTCGATGCATATCGCCGATCTCGCGAAGGGGATGCTGGGCGCGAACGGCATCGTCGGCGCGGGCGGTCCGCTCACGTGCGGTGCGGCGCTCGCGGCCAAGCAAAAGAAGACCGGTGGCGTGGGCGTGTGCTTCTTCGGCGACGGCGCGTCGAACCAGGGCGTGATCTTCGAGTCGATGAATCTCGCCTCCGTGTGGCGCTTGCCAGTGATCTTCGTCGCCGAGAACAACGGCTACGCGGAAGCGACGTCGTCCACATGGTCGGTCGCGGCCGACAACATCGCCGACCGCGCCAACGGCTTCGGCATGCCGGGCGTGATCGTCGACGGTTTCGACTTCTTCGCCGTGTACGAAGCACTGGGCGAAGCGATTGCGCGCGCGCGCAACGGCGGCGGGCCGACGCTCGTGGAAATGAAGCTCTCGCGCTATTACGGCCACTTCGAAGGCGATGCGCAGACCTATCGCGCGCCTGGCGAGGTGCAGAAGCTGCGCGAAGAGAAGGATTGCCTCATGCGCTTCGAGGAGCGCGTGGTGCGCGCGGAGCTGGCGAGCACCGACGATTTGCGCAAGGTGGACGCCGAAGTGAAGGCGCTGATCGACGATGCGGTGGCGAAAGCGAAGGCCGCGCCGTTGCCCGCACCCGAGGCGCTGCTCACCGACGTGTACGTGTCGTATCCCTGAGCACGGCACGCTCAGGTCATCAGGATTCCAGATCAAGGAGACGGAAATGGCACGGAAAATCACCTATTCGCAGGCGATCAACGAAGCGCTCGCTCAGGAGATGGCGCGCGACGAGAGCGTGATCGTGATGGGCGAGGACAACGCGGGCGGCGCGGGCTCGCCCGGCGAGCAGGACGCCTGGGGCGGCGTGCTCGGCGTGACGAAGGGCCTCTATGGCAAGTTCCCGGGCCGCGTGCTCGATACGCCGCTCTCGGAGGGCGGCTTCATCGGCACGGCGGTGGGCGCGGCGGCGTGCGGTTTGCGGCCGGTGGCGGAGCTGATGTTCATCGACTTCATGGGCGTGTGCTTCGACCAGATCTTCAACCAGGCGGCGAAGTTCCGCTACATGTTCGGCGGCAAGGCGGTCACGCCGGTCGTGATCCGCACGATGTACGGCGCGGGCCTGCGCGCGGCGGCTCAGCACTCGCAGATGCTCACGTCGCTCTTCACGCATATCCCGGGCCTCAAGGTCGTGTGCCCGGCCACGCCTTACGACGCGAAGGGCCTCATGATCGAGGCGATCCGCGACAACGACCCTGTGATCTTCTGCGAACACAAGCTGCTCTACACGATGGAGGGCGACGTGCCCGAGGAGTCGTATTCGATTCCGTTCGGCGAGGCGAACATCGCGCGCGATGGCGATGACGTCACCCTCGTCACCTATGGGCGCATGGTCCATTACGCGCTCGAGGCGGCGCAGCAACTCGCGAAGGACGGTATCGAAGCCGATGTGATCGACCTGCGCACGACCTCGCCGCTCGACGAGGAAACCATTCTGGAGAGCGTGCGCCGCACGGGGCGCGTCGTGGTGGTGGACGAGGCGAATCCGCGTTGCTCGATGGCGACCGATATCGCGGCGCTCGTGGCGCAAAAGGCGTTTCGCGACCTCAAGGCGCCGGTCGGCATGGTGACCGCGCCGCATACGCCGGTGCCGTTCGCGGCCTCGCTCGAAGACCTTTACATCCCGTCGGCGCAGCAGATCGCCGATGCCGCGCGCGCAGCAAGGAGCTGAAGTCATGCCGATTCACATGATCACGATGCCCAAATGGGGCCTTTCGATGGAGCAGGGCCAGGTGAACGGCTGGCTCAAGTCGCTCGGCGAGAAGGTGTCCAAAGGGGAAGAATTGCTCGACGTCGAGTCCGACAAGATTGCGTCGGGCGTCGAGTGCGCATTTGAGGGCGTGCTGCGGCGGCAGATCGCGCAGGAGGGCGATACGCTGCCGGTTGGCGCGCTGCTCGGCGTGGTGGCGGCCGAAGAAGATTCGGATGCCGAAATAGACGAGGCGGTGGCCGAATTCCAGCGCGATTTCGTGCCTGCGAAAGCCGGCGATGCCGACGCCGGCCCGCAGCCCGAGAAGGCACAGATCGGCGGGCGCACGCTGCGCTATCTGAAGCTCGGCGAGTGCGATGGCACGCCCGTCGTGCTGGTCCACGGTTTCGGCGGCGATCTCAACAACTGGCTCTTCAATCATGCCGATCTCGCCGCCGGGCGCACCGTCTGGGCGCTCGATCTGCCGGGGCACGGCGAATCGGGCAAGGCCGTGGAGAGTGGGGCGCTCGATGAGCTCGCGCAGAGCGTGGTCGATTTTCTCGACGCGCAGCAGATCGAGCGCGCGCATCTGGTCGGACATTCGCTGGGCGGCGCGGTCTCGATGGCGGTGGCCGAGCGCGTGCCCGCGCGCGTCGCCTCGCTTGCGCTGATCGCGAGCGCGGGGCTCGGCGATGAAATCGACGGTGCGTATATCGAGGGCTTCGTCGCGGCCGCGAACCGCAACGCGCTCAAGCCGCATGTGACGAAGCTGTTCGCCGATCCCGCGCTCGTCACGCGCCAGCTCGTGGAAGACCTCGTGAAGTACAAGCGGCTCGAGGGAGTGCAGGACGCGCTCAGGAAGATCTCGGCACAGGCCTTCGAAGGCGGCGCGCAGCGGCGCGTGTTCCGCGACCGGCTTTCGACGCTGGCGCCGAAGGTGCTCGTGATCTGGGGCGAGTCCGACCAGATCATTCCGGTCAAGCATGCGCAAGCCTTGTCGCCAGCGGTGCGCGTCGAGGTGATTGCCGCCAAGGGGCACATGGTGCAGATGGAAGCCGCCGCCGAGGTCAATCGCCTGCTCAAGGCTTTCTTCGAGTCAGGAGGCTGAACATGGACGCCGTCACGGTTGAACCGGCGCCGCCGGAAGCACAAGCGCGGGCCACGCCGGGTGCGCCCGGCGATACGGCGCTCGGCCAGCACGGCCTGCGCAGCCGCGAGAAGCTCGCGCGCATTCCCGTGAAGATCGTGCCGGCGGACGAGGGCGCGGCGCTGCCCAAGCCGCCCTGGCTGCGTGCGCGTCCGCTCATGAGCACGACCGTTGCCGGGGTGGCTGCCGTGCTGCGCGAACACCGCTTGCATTCGGTGTGCGAGGAGGCGATGTGCCCGAACATCGGCGAGTGCTTCGCGCAGCGCACGGCCACGTTCATGATCATGGGCGGGTTGTGCACGCGCCGCTGTCCGTTCTGCGATGTTGCGCACGGACGGCCCGCGCCGCTCGACGAGGACGAGCCCGCTCACCTCGCAGCGGCGGTCGCGGCACTCGGCCTGCGCCATGTCGTGATCACCTCGGTCGATCGTGATGACCTGCGCGATGGCGGCGCGGCGCATTTCGCGCGCTGCATCGCCAGCGTGCGCGAGCGCGTGCCCGGCATCGGCGTGGAGGTGCTGACGCCGGACTTTCGCGGACGTATCGACCGCGCGCTCGACGCGCTCTCGGTGGCTTGGCCCGACGTGTTCAATCACAACGTGGAGACCGTGCCGTCGCTCTACCGGGCGGCGCGGCCGGGCGCCGACTATCGCGGCTCGCTCGCCTTGCTCGCGCGCGCAAAGGCCGCGCATGGGGCGCTCGTCACGAAATCGGGGTTGATGGTGGGGCTGGGCGAGACCGATGCGCAATTGCTCGAGACGATGCGCGATCTGCGCGAGCACGACGTGCAGGTGCTGACGATCGGGCAGTATCTCGCGCCGTCGCGCTATCACATGCCGGTGCGCCGCTACATGCATCCGGACGAGTTCGCGGCGCTGCGCGAGGCGGGGCTCGTCATGGGGTTCAGCGAAGTGGTGGCCGGGCCGCTCGTGCGCTCCTCGTATCACGCGGCGCAGACTGTGGAGGCTGCGGGGCATCACGAGCCCGCATGAAGGCATTGGTCGTTTTGCAACTAACTGCCAAAGCGTGCGGTCACCTCAAAGGCCGCACGGCGGCGGTTCTTCAGGCCTCTACGCGCAGATACCGCGTGCTGACGCGCGACAGATAGATCGCGAGGCCGGCGCCGGCAATCGCGAGGCTCGTCGCATTGGCGATCCAGAAGCCGCGCGCACCGGTCGCCCAGACGGGCAGGGTGCCGAAGACGTCGAAGCCGAGCGCATAGCCGCCGCCAAGGCCCACGCCCCAGAGCGCGATGGCGTAAATCACCGTGGGCACCACGGCAACCTTGTAGGCGCGCAGCGCGAATGCCGTGGTGACCTGCAGCGCATCGAACACGTGATAGAGCGTGACGATCGCCACGAGCGGCATCGCCGCCACGGCGACGGCCGGATCGGGCGTATAGCCCTTGATCAGGAGTGGCCGCAGCACGAACACAATCGCGCCGTAACAGCACGCGATCGCCACCGCGGTGATCACGCCGTGCCGCGCGAGCGTGCGCGCTTCGGCGGGGCGCGCGCCGCCCAGCGCCTGCGCCACCAGCGTCGAGGTCGCCACGCCGATCGAGAGTGGCGTCATATAGAGCACCGCGCCCACATTCCCGGCGATCTGGTGGCCCGCGAGCGTTGTCGTCCCGAGGCGTGCGATGAAGATGGCCATGAAGGTGTACGAGGTCACCTCGATGAGGTACGAGAGCCCCATCGGAATGCCGAGCTTGAGTAGCTCCGCCTGGCGCTTCCACTCGGGCCAGCAGAAGTGCTTGAAAATCTCGAACGGTGCGAACACGTCGACGCGCATGAACGCGATGGCGGCGCACAGGGCGAGCGCCCAGTTGATCGACGTGCTGGCGAGCGCGCAGCCCGGACCGCCCAGTGCGGGCACGCCGAGCCCGCCGAAGATGAGCCAGGTGTTCAGCGGCACCTTGATCGCGAGTGCCGCAACCTGCAGGAACATGACGAGGCGCGGCCGGCTCACGGCATTGGCGAGCGAGCTGTAGATGCGGAACGCGAGGCTCGCGGGCAGCCCGAACGAGAGCAGCCGCAGATAGGCGATAGTGCGCTCGTGCAGCGCCTCGGGCGCACGGGCGAGCGCGAGCAGCGGGCCGGGAAAATACAGGATCGTGAAGCCGATCACCATCAGCACGAGCGCGAGCCAGAAGGCCTGACGCACTTCGAGGCCGATCTCGATGTCCTTGCGTGCGCCGTAGAGCTGGGCCGCGACGGGCTGCAGCGCCGTGAGTATCCCGGTCAGGCCGATATAGACCGACACGTAGATCGAGGAGCCGAGCCCGAGCGCCGCGAGATCGAGCGCCGAATAGCGGCCGACCATCGCGGTGTCGATCACGCCGAACGCGATGATCGCGAGCTGGCCGACCAGCACCGGCCAGGCGAGCGCGGCGATGCGCCGGATGTCGCCGAGGAAAGTCGTCGTCACCGGAGCCTCAGTCTGGGCGCTTGCGCCAGACATGCTTTTTCAGCGGCGGTTGCGGGCGGTCGATGCGCACGTAGAGGCGGAAGCGTTCGTCGCGGTCGGCGGCGCGGCGGCCTTCCCAGACGAGCTTCCAGACGAAGTTCGACATCGAGCTCGGCTCGCCGTAGTCGTGCGTGTCCTGGCGCAGGATCACGTCGCAGTCGTCGTCGAACGAGAAGTGCATCTTGCCGAAGTACGCGAAGGTGGCGATCTGCGCGTCGCCGAGGCGCACGGGCGAGATGCACTGGTAATCGGCGGGCAGGTGCGCGGCGATTTGCTGTGCGACGTCCTTGTAGGTCCGGCTGTAGTTGACGACCGGCAGCCAGAGCGTCATCAGCAGCACCCACATGAGCGTGGTGCCGCCGCTCGAGAGCACGACGCTGCGCCAGAGCACCTTCGGGTGCCGTGCGATGCGCCACTGTGCGAGCACGATCCAGCACACGGTGACGGCCACCGCGCACACGAACGAGAGGATCTTGAATTGCGGCACGAAGCCGGGCGCGAGGCGCGCGAGATTGCGCGCGAGCGGCGCCGGGAAGCCGGTCATGCCCGCGAGCCAGACGAGCCAGACGAAGGTGCCCAGGATCGTGAAGCTCAGCACAGCGAACCAGTCGATCGCGTTGATCGCGCCGCGCTTGAGCGTGGGCAGCGCAAAGGTCGCGAGCACCGAGAGCGCGGGCAGCACGAGCATGAAGAGCAGGTTCGTCTCATGGCTCTGCACGACCACGAGGATCAAGAGCGGCACGATGACCGAAAGCGGAATCGCAATGTGCGGCGCGCGGCGCAGTCCCGCCCAGCTCACCCACGCCCAGATCGCGAGCGGCCAGGCCGGCCAGGTGAAGAGCGGCAGGTTCTTCGCCGCATAGCGCAGCACCGCGCCCGGCGGGCCCGCGAACGCATTGACGCTGGTGAGCGCCCACTGGTTGAGGAACCACACGGCATCGGTGGGATAGAGGTGCAGCGCGTAGAGCGGCCAGGAGAGCGCGACCACGAGCGCCACCGGCAGGCCGGCCACGAGCAGCCAGCGCGAGCGCGTCTCGGGCGCGACGGCGAGCATGACGAGCGTGCCGATGAGCAGTGCCCCCACCAGCACGGGCCCGCTCGAGAGCATCACGACACCGAGCGCGAGACCCCACCAGAGTGCGCCCTGGATCGGCTTGTCGATGGCGCGCACGAGGCCGTAGACGAGCATCGCGATACCGACGAACTGCATCAGTTGCGGCGTGGTTTCGTGGCCGCGCTCGGCAAGGCCGAAACAGGCGAGCAGAACGAGCAGGGCGCCGTCGCCGAGCGTGCGGCCGTAGTCGCGCGGCTCGGGCTCGCCGCCAAAGGCGTACTTGAACGGCTGCACTTCGGGACGCCGGCCGAGCAGATAGGCGCTGTACCAGACGAACGCGCAGGCAAAGCAGAACAGCACGCCGGTGGCGATGCGCGAGGCGTTGCTCGCATCCACCCAGGGGGCGAACAGGCGGATGCACAGGGCGCCGAGCCAGTAGCCGAGCGGGCCGTTCGCGGTCACGTATTTGCCGACGAGGTTTGGCAGCAGCCAGTCGTGCGTGGTGCCGCCCGCCATCGTCCACATCACGCCGAAGCCCGCTGCATCCTCGTTCTTCCACGGGTCGCGGCCGAACAGGCCGAACGAAGCGAAGACGATACAGAGGGTCAGCAGCAGCCAGCGCGGCAAGGCGCTGGTGGCGGAGGCGGTCAGGCGAATAGCAGGCTTCATGCAGTGCGAAGGAATTCGGGTAAGCGGACCGGGTCGCGGCCGTCGCCTCGGGCAGTGGCGCGAGGGTGGCTGCACGATCGTCGTGCGCCGCCGGTCGGGAGCATCCGGCATTCTAGCTGGCTGCGCCTGCGCGCGTCACGGCGCAGGCTGGATGCCAATGCAAGGAAACGGATGAAACAACGTTGTCAAAATCGGGCGAGGACGAGGTGTCGCTGGGCATGGCAGATGCAAATGCCTGGATCCGACGATTCCGGCCATCACGCGGACAACCTTTCAGGCAACAAAAAAGGGCAGCCTGGGCTGCCCTTTTCGTGCGGGACCGGCCGCGAAGCCGGTGCGCGAAGTTCGCTCCGAAAGCTTACTTCGTGGCCTTGCCCGTGGCGCGCGCGCCGAACTTCTTGTTGAACTTCTCGACACGGCCTGCCGTGTCCATGATCTTTTGCGTGCCCGTGTAGAACGGATGCGATTCCGACGAGACTTCGATCTTCGCGAGCGGGTAGGTCTTGCCGTTGAATTCGGCGGTTTCGCGCGTCTGGATCGTCGAACGGGTCACGAACTTGAAGTCGTTCGAAACGTCGATGAACAGGACTTCGCGGTAATTCGGGTGAATGCCTTCTTTCATGGTGGTTCCTCAAATCTGGCGGTAGCCAACCCGCGTGCCCCCAGCATGATGCCAGAAGGTCAATTCGGCGCGAGCCACTTGCCCAAGGTCGAAAAACGGCGATTATGCCAGAAAATCAGCCGGTTGGCGAATTTTTGACGGTTCGCGCGACAGGCTTACGCGCGGGGCTCGGCGAGCGCGTCCAGTGCGCCCACTCTGGCCGGATCCTGCCGGTAATAGCACGCGAGCAGCCGGTAGAGCTCGGGATATTCGGCCTCGAACGCCTTGGGCTTGACGAACAGCGCCTCGCTGCACACCGCGAAGAACTCCGACGGATGATCGGCGGCATAGGGATCGATCAGCGAATCGCGCTCGAAGCGCGCCCAGCGGCGCTCCGGCACGGCGTCCACCTTGTCGCAGAACTGGTCGTAGGCGTTGTCGAACACGTCGGCCCAGGCTTGCGCGTCGAGCGGCGCGTGCCAGCGGCGAAAGAGGGGCGGATGACCGTCGGCCTCACCGGTGAGCATATCGATCTTGTGGGCGAATTCGTGGATCACGACGTTGTAGGCGTCGCTGCCGTCGGTCATCTGCGCGTCTTCCCACGAGAGGATCACGGGGCCGCCTTCCCATGCTTCGCCGCTCGCGTCGTGCTCGACCTCGTGCACCACGCCGTCCTCGTCCTCGACGGTCTTGCGGATCACGAATTCGCCGGGGTAGACGGTCACGCCGACCCAGCCCTTGTAGAGATCGAGGGACAGGTTGAGCACCGGCAGCGATGCCTGCGCGGCGATCGCCACCGCGATCTGGTCGGTGAGCTCGAGCTCGTGCGCCGTGGAAAACTCCTTTTGCGCGAGAAAAAGACTCGTGAGCTCGCGCAGGCGCACGAGATCGGCGCCATCGAGGTGGGCGAGGAACGGCAGGCCGGCGAGCGTCGCTTGCCAGAGCGCGTCGTCGATCGCATGGGTGCGCAGCGCCTTTTCACGGCGGCGGGCGTCGAACCAGTGGGTCAGTTTCGAAAGCATCGCTCAGTTGCGTCTTCGGTTGCGGCGTCGGTTGCGTCTTCAGGTGCGTCGCCGGGTGCGTGCAGGTGCCGTTCGGCTCAGTCGATCTGCTTTTGCCACGCGGCGAAAATTCCACCGCACACGGCCACGCCGATCAGGAAATAGAACCCGTCGAGCGAGCTCAGAAAGCTCGCCTGCTGCGCGACCATGCGGCTCACCTGCACGAGCGCGAGCCCGTGCGCCTCGCCAGGCGAGCGGCCGAGCGCTTCGAAGGCATGCGTGAGCGTCGCGTACGTGTTCTGGAAAATCGGGTTGAGCGGGTTCACGAATTCGGCGAGCCGCGACTGGTGCAGCGCCAGACGGTGCTGCTCGACGATGATGATCGTTGCCGTCGCGAACGATATCGTCAACTGACGGACGACATTTTTCAAGCGGTATCCGTGCGTGAACTCCTCGATGGCGAAGATGCGGAAGGTGAGGTTCGCCACCGGCAGCACGATGAAGAGCAGCAGGAGGCCACGCAGCAGCAGCGGGAAAATGAGCCAGCTCTCGCTGGTGTCGGGCGTGAGGCGCGTCATCCAGAACGAGACGAACGCCGCGAGCACGAAGCCCGGCACGATGATCCACTTCTTGTGCGTGATGAACTTCGAGTAGCGGAAATAGAAGAACAGCGCCGAAGCGGAAATCAGCGAGGTGATGCCGGTGAGGCGCCCGGCATTTTCCACGGGATAGTTCAGGCCGCCTTCGAGAAAGCGCGAGACCAGGTAGCTGAGCGCCGTGCTCTGATAGTAATAGACCATGTAGAGCAGCAGCCCGACGCGAAACGGCTTTTCGCGCAGTGCGTGCAGGCGCATGAGCGGCTTCGGATGATGCCACTGCTGCCAGACGAACCACGCGAGCGCGGCCATGCCGGCCACGGTCAGCAAGATGATGCCGGGCGAGGTGCTGAACAGCTCGAAGCGCACCTGCTGCATGGCGATCTGCAGCGCACCTTGCGCGAGCGCGAAGATGATGTAGGGCCAGAAATGCGAATCGCCACGTTCCTCGGGCAGCACGTGGCCGGAGTTGGGGAGCGCGAGCAGGGCGAGCACCGCGTAGAGCACGCCTGCGGGCGCGGAAAACACGAAGAGGGCGCGCCAGTCGAAATGCGAGACGAGAAAGCCGCCCGCGAGCGGCGCGAGCGCGCTCGAGAGCACGATCAGGATCAGGAATGCGCGCGTCGCCACGGGGCGCTGCTGCGGCGTGAAGGAAATCTGGATCAGGATGCGGCAGGTGCCCATCATCGGGCCAATGAAATAGCCCTGAAAGCCGCGCGCGAAGGCGAGCTCGATCGACGATTCGCAGAGGGCCGCCGCCACCGCGCCCGCCGCATAGAGCAGCAGGCAGCCGCTCACGTAGCGCCGGTAGCCGATGCGCTCGACCCACCATTGCTGCTGCAGGATGCCGAGCACGGCGCACACGGCGTAAGCGCTGGACGCCCAGACGAGCTCGTCGGGCGAGGCGTTGATGCCGCCGGCGATGTAGCTCGTGAAGAACGAAAAGATGGCGTTGTCGTAGTAGTCGAGGCCGGTCGCGAGCGCGAGCACCCAGGGGAAAAAGTCTCCTCGCAGGCGCGTCGCGCTCAAGATCGGCTCGCGAGTGGGGGCGCTGCTCATTCCCGGCCGCTCCCTTGCTGGCGCGCATCCGCGCTTTCGCTGTCGTCGCCGGTCCCGGCGGGGCCGGGGTCGAGCGGGGTGGCGCTTTCATCGCCGCTGCGCTTGCCGCCTTTCGCGCCCGCGCGCGAGGACGCGTCCGCGCGGGATGGGCTCGTGCCTGCGGCCTTCGCCGCCTCCTTGCGCCGGCGCGTGGCGGCCAGGCGCTCGCCGATCAGCGCTTCCGATGGCACGCCGGCCAGGCGCTGCCGCAGATAGTCGAGATCGTCGGCGAGTTCGGTGCGCACCGTCTGCGCCTCTTTCAGCTCGCGGCGCACGGCGGAGATGCGCGCGTCGAGCGTGTCGATCTGTTGCGCGAGCGCGTCGGCGATCTGCTGCAGCGAGTCCTGCGAATAGCGCCGCCGGCCGTCGCCGACCGATTCGAGCGGGCGCTTGAGCATCTCGGTAATGCCGTGCAGCGAGAAGCCGAGCGCGCGCAGCCGCAGGATGCGGGCAAATTGCTCGAGGTCGTGTTCGTCGTAGAGGCGGTAGCGGCCTTCGCTGCGCGTGGGCGTGACGAGGCCGCGCTCCTCGTAGTATTTGAGCGTGCGCGGCGTGACGTTGAGCCGCTGGGCGGCGTCGCGCACTGTCAGCAGCGCACGGGTATCTCTCGACATCGGTGGACAGCCGCGTGGGAGCGGCGGTGGAGACAACGACCGGATTATAGTGCAACGTGAACGTTCACGTACAGGTTGTGCGCTTGTCCCGGCGCAAAGGGGCGGTGCCAGAAAGGCACGCCGGCATGGCGCGACGGCATGGCGCGAGAAATGACAAACGCCCGCGAGTGCGGGCGTTTGCGATACATCAAAGAGCAGAGGCGGGCGAGGCGTTAACCGCCGCGGCGCATCATATCGAAGAACTCGGAGTTGTTCTTCGTTTGACGGATCTTGTCGAGCAGGAATTCCATGGCCTCGACTTCGTCCATGTCGTGGATGAACTTGCGCAGCACCCAGATCTTCTGGAGGATGTCCGGCTTGATCAGCAGCTCTTCGCGGCGCGTGCCCGACTTGTTCAGGTTGATCGACGGGTAGACGCGCTTTTCCGCGAGACGGCGCTCGAGGTGCACTTCCATGTTGCCGGTGCCCTTGAACTCTTCGTAGATCACGTCGTCCATGCGGCTGCCGGTTTCGATCAGCGCCGTGCCGATGATGGTGAGCGAGCCGCCTTCTTCGATATTGCGCGCGGCGCCGAAGAAGCGCTTCGGACGCTGCAGCGCGTTGGCGTCCACACCGCCCGTGAGCACCTTGCCCGATGCGGGCACAACGGTGTTGTACGCACGTGCGAGACGCGTGATGGAGTCGAGCAGAATCACGACATCGTGTTTCATTTCGACGAGACGCTTGGCCTTTTCGATGACCATTTCGGCCACTTGCACGTGGCGCGCGGCCGGTTCGTCGAAGGTCGAAGCGATCACTTCGCCCGCCACCGAGCGCTGCATTTCGGTCACTTCTTCAGGGCGCTCGTCGATCAGCAGCACGAACAGGATCACGTCGGGATGGTTCTGCTTGATCGCGTGCGCGATGTGCTGAAGCATCACGGTCTTGCCCGACTTGGGCGAAGCGACCAGCAGGCCGCGCTGACCCTTGCCGATGGGCGCGATCATGTCGATGATGCGGCCCGTCACGTTCTCCTCACCGCGCATCTCGCGCTCGAGCAGCAGCACCTTGTTCGGGTGCAGCGGCGTGAGGTTCTCGAACATGATCTTGTGCTTCGAGGCCTCGGGCGCCTGGCCGTTGACCTTGTCGACCTTCACGAGCGCGAAGTAGCGCTCGCCGTCCTTCGGCGTACGCACTTCACCTTCGATCGTGTCGCCGGTGTGCAGGTTGAAGCGGCGGATCTGCGACGGGCTGATGTAAATATCGTCCGTGCTGGCGAGATACGAGGTTTCCGGCGAGCGCAGGAAGCCGAAGCCGTCCGGGAGCACTTCGAGCGTGCCGTCACCGAAGATCGTTTCGCCCGTCTTGGCGCGCTTTTTGAGAATCGCGAACATGAGTTCCTGCTTACGCAGGCGGTTCGCATTTTCGATCTCGAGGCCATTGGCCATCTCGATCAATTCGGACACGTGCTGAGACTTGAGCTCGGAAAGATGCATACGGAGAACCCGTCGGGGAGGATGCGACGAAAAGAAGTCTGGGGGAAAAGTAGCGAGCGGAACCGCTCAAGGACTTATATAAGGGCGCCGGGTAGACGCTTTATGAATTCTAGCATAACACACGCCGGAAGCCGCCAGTCGAGCCCGGCGGCAAGTTTCGGCATGTTTTTTCGGTGCGTGTTGTCGGTGGACAACACGCACCTTTGAGTCGCAGCCTGCTTGCTGTGCTTTACACAGCCCGATCCTGATTCGAAGCAGGGATCGGTTGGCGTGCAGGCCGGCGACGCGCGATTTACAGGTGGCTATCCAGGAACGCGGTGAGCTGCGACTTCGAAAGCGCGCCGACCTTCTGCGCCGCGACGGCGCCGTTCTTGAAGAGGATCAGCGTCGGGATGCCGCGCACGCCGAACTTCACCGGCGTCGACTGATGCTCGTCAACGTTGATCTTCGCGACCTGCAGGCGATCGCCATAGTCCTTCGCGACCTCGTCGAGAATCGGCGCGATCATTTTGCAGGGGCCGCACCATTCGGCCCAGAAGTCCAGCAGCACGGGCTTGTCGGATTTAACGACGTCCTGTTCGAACGATGCGTCGCTGATGTGCTTGATTTGTTCGCTCATTGTATGAATACCTCTTTCGGATCGAGGCTGACTGAATGAATTGCTCGCCACGATACACCAAAACTCAAAATATATCCGGGACCGCCCAAAGCCTTGCCAGGCGGCACCAGATCCAGCCGGCCAAGCTAGCCCGGCAACGGTCGACGCCAGTGTAGCCTAAATCCCTATGCGTTGCCGACGGTGATAGTACGCATACGGGCATCAGGGTTTCCCAATGTTTTTCATGAGAAACGCGCGCGTTTTTTGTGCCGGCGTTCCGGTTGCGCCGGGACCGCTTCCCAACCACCGCCAAACTATTGTCGACCGGCTTTGCCGCGGAACGGCGTGCGGCCGCACGCACTGCACGATGCTGATATTGTGGTGCGGCGCACGTTTGCAAGAGGGTGAGCGCGCTTCGCTCAGGGGCGCGCAGCCCATCCGATGCGCTCCTTGTGTACGCCGTTTGGGGACGCAATCGAAGACTTTTGCGATGCGGCATTCGCAATGCGGCGCAACCGATGTTAGAATGCTTCGTGACGGGCCTCCTCGCATGGAGGGGCGGTCAACCTGGTCAGGTCGGGAACGAAGCAGCCACAGCCGTTTTCCGCCAGTGCCGAGGGTCGGGCTCGTCACCTTCCGCTTTTTTCTTTCGCAGTTCCTCTTCTTCCCCTCGTAGTCCCTATCTCTCGCTGAGTGCGCCGCTGCTGCGTTGCCAACTCTCGCGTGCTGCGTGTTTGTCCCATTGCACCCGTTTGCGGCATTCGTCTTGGCTTTACGCGCATGCGGATCGCGTGCAAGGAAGCAGTGCGCAGGGGCTCGCGCGAAATGTTCCAAAGCGATACGGCGGCGACGGCCCGGCGCGCCCGTCAACAGGGCGCCCGACGCCTTTCGATTCATCGGAACGCGCGGGCGTTGCTGATACAATTTCCGGATGACCTATCAAGTTCTCGCACGCAAGTGGCGACCGAAGGATTTCGCTTCGCTCGTCGGACAGGAGCACGTGGTGCGCGCGCTCACGCATGCGCTCGACGGCGGGCGTCTCCATCACGCTTACCTCTTCACGGGCACGCGCGGCGTGGGCAAGACGACGCTCTCGCGCATCTTCGCCAAGGCGCTCAATTGTGAGACCGGCGTGACGTCCAAGCCGTGCGGCGTCTGTCGCGCGTGCCGGGAAATCGACGAAGGTCGCTTCGTCGACTATGTCGAGATGGACGCGGCGAGCAATCGTGGCGTCGACGAAATGGCCGCGCTGCTCGAGCGCGCGGTCTATGCGCCGGTGGATGCGCGCTTCAAGGTCTACATGATCGACGAAGTGCACATGCTCACGAACCACGCGTTCAACGCGATGCTCAAGACGCTGGAGGAGCCGCCGCCGCACGTCAAGTTCATCCTCGCGACCACCGATCCGCAAAAAATTCCGGTCACGGTGCTGTCGCGTTGCCTGCAGTTCAATTTGAAGCAGATGCCGGCCGCCAATATCGTCGAGCATCTCACGCATATTCTCGGCGAAGAGAAGGTCGAGTTCGAGCCGCAGGCGCTGCGCCTGCTCGCGCGCGCCGCGGACGGCTCGATGCGCGATGCGCTCTCGCTCACCGACCAGGCCATCGCCTATTCGGCCAATCAGGTGACGGAAGAGGCCGTGCGCGGGATGCTCGGCGCGCTCGACCAGAGCTACCTGATTCGCCTGATCGACGCGCTGGTCGCCGGTGACGGCGCGCAAGTGCTCGCCATCGCCGATGAAATGTCGCTGCGCAGCCTGTCGTTCTCGACTGCGCTGCAGGATCTCGCGAGCCTGTTCCATCGCGTGGCGTGGGCGCAGTTCGCGCCGGCGTCGGTGCTCGACGAATGGCCCGAGGCTGACGATCTGCGCCGCTTCGCCGATGTGCTGAGCGCGGAGCAGGTGCAGCTTTACTATCAGATCGCGACGCTCGGGCGCAGCGAGCTCGGTCTCGCGCCCGACGAGTACGCGGGCTTCACCATGACGCTGCTGCGCATGCTGGCGTTCGAGCCTTCGGAGAGCGCGGGCAGTGTCGGCAGCGCGCCGGCTTCGAAGCCGGCGGCAGCAGGTGCCGGCGTGCGTGCGGCCGCTCCGGCGGTCGCTTCGGCGGCGGCCGTTGCGCCCGCCGAGCGCGCTGTTGCGCGGCCGGTGGCCGCTGCGCCGCGCGTCGAACGCACGGAACGCACGGAACGCACGGAACAAACGCAGCCAGAAGCCACGAGCACACCGCCGCGCGCCGAGTTGGCGGAAGGCGCGCAGCAGGGCGTCGCTAACTCATCGCCGAGTGCCGATGCGCAAGCCGCATCCGCGAGCGTTGAAGCAACGGCGGAACCGGTGGCGCAAAGCGCTGGGCAAGCCGCGCGTGCAGCGCAAGCGCGCGTCGTGCCGCCTTGGGAAGACGAGACTGCCACTTCGGGCGACGACGCGAAGCCTGAAGCGCAGGCCACGGCGCAGGTTGCGCCGGCACCGGCTGCTGAGCCCGTTATTGAGACGCCAGCAGCACCACCTGCGCAATCCGTGACGCAAGAGACGCATGAGACGCCCGCCATGGAGGCGCCTTCGGCTCGCGCCACCGGCGCCGGCGGCGCGAGTGCGGCGCTCGACGTGCTGCGCAGCAAGGGCATGCGCGTGTCCACGGAACGTAGCCCGCGCGCAGCGGCCAGTGCGGCGTCGCCCGTGGCCACCGCGAAGCCCGCTGCGCCGCGCATGGAAGTGAAAGTGCCGACGCCCGATCCTGCGCGTCGAGCCGCCGCCGCGCAAGAAGCCCAGGCGCGCCGGCCTGCGCGAGAGTCGAACCCGCGGCAGGACGCATCGGGTGCGCCGCCGTGGGACGACATCCCGCCCGACGATTACGTGCCGCTCGGTGCCGACGACGCTTATTTCGCGTCCCCCGACGAAAGCTTCGCGCCTGCATACGAAGGCGAGTCCGCCGCGCCGCGCGCCGGTGCATCGTCGGCACAATCGGCTCCGTCCGCCGCCGTGGTCGACGTGAGCAAGCTGCCGCCGGGCATCCCGCTCGACGTCATCGGTTTCACGGGCGACTGGCCGGCGCTTGCCGCGACCCTGCCGCTCAAGGGCATCTCGTATCAGCTCGCCTTCAATAGCGAGTTGACCGGGCTCGACGGCGGCGTGCTCAAGCTCAGCGTGCCGGTGCCGCAGTACGCGGAGACCTCGCAGGTCGCCAAGCTCAAGGCCGCGCTGGCCGAAAGCCTCGGCAAGCCCGTGGAACTCGACGTCACGGTCGGCCCCGCGCGCCGTACGGCGGCGGCGCTCGACGCCGCCGCGCGCGCCGAGCGCCAGCGCGACGCTGAGCGCGAGATTGGCGCCGATCCTTTCGTGCAGCAACTGATTCGCGACTTCGGCGCGAGCATCGTGCCGGGCTCGATCCGGCCGATCGCGCCCGAGGCCGCGCAGGGCGGTAGCCAGACCGCCCATTGAATTGCGCCGCGCGGTGCTCCGGGCACAGCGGGTGCGATTGAATCACTTACGAATCACACATGATCCAGAAGGAGCAGTGAAATGTTGAAAGGTCAACTCGCCGGGCTCATGAAGCAAGCCCAGCAGATGCAGGAAAACATGAAGAAGATGCAGGAGCAGCTTGCCCAGATCGAAGTCGAGGGTCAGGCGGGCGCCGGTCTCGTCAAGGTGACGATGACGTGCCGCAACGACGTGCGCCGCGTGTCGATCGATCCGAGCCTGCTCGCCGACGACAAGGACATGCTCGAAGACCTCGTCGCCGCTGCGTTCAACGACGCCGTGCGCAAGGCCGAAGCCACGTCGCAGGAAAAGATGGGCGGCATGACCGCCGGCCTGCCGCTGCCGCCGGGCTTCAAGATGCCGTTCTAAGCGAGGCGCGCCGCGCGGCCCGATGGGCTGCGCGCAGCCTCGTGCGCGGCGGTCCCCCAGTTTCTGCGAGGCTGCCGCGCAGGGTTCCGATGTCAGGCGCACCTGAGCGCGCGCGGTATCTGCGCGCGTGTTTTACTCTATCTGGCCATGTTCGGCCGCGCGCTGTCACGCTCGACTATGCATTGCCACGCTGAATTCGCATGAAACAACCTTCCGCCCTGGCGGCGCTCGTCGAGGCGCTGCGTGTGTTGCCCGGCGTCGGGCCGAAGTCGGCGCAGCGCATGGCCTATCACCTCATGCAGCACGATCGCGACGGCGCAGAAAAGCTCGGCCGCGCGCTCCTGTTCGCGACCGACCACCTGAAGCATTGCGATAAGTGCAACACCTTCACCGAAGCTCAGGTCTGCGAAACATGTCTCGACGAAGAGCGCGATCCCACGCTGCTGTGCGTCGTGGAGACGCCCGCCGACCAGATCATGCTCGAGCAGACCATGACCTGGCGCGGGCTGTATTTCGTGCTGATGGGCCATCTGAGTCCGCTCGACGGCATCGGCCCGAAAGAGATTCATTTCGACCGCCTCGTGAAGCGCGCCTCGGACGGCGTCGTCAAGGAAGTCGTGCTCGCAACCAACTTCACGAATGAAGGCGAGGCCACCGCGCATTACCTCGGCCAGGCGCTCAAGGCACGCGGCCTCGCCGTCACGCGCCTCGCGCGCGGCGTGCCGGTGGGCGGCGAGCTCGAATACGTCGACGCGGGCACCATCGCGCGCGCGATGCTCGACCGGCGCTCGATGTAGCCCCAGCCCCGCGTAGCAAGGCGGCGAGCGCGTGGCCGCTCGAGATCGACATGCAAGACGTGCGCCTTGTCGCGCAGCTTCGAAGAACATGAAAGGAGACCCATGAACGCAGCCCCTTTCCCTGAATCCGGCACGACAACCGGGACGGCCGGCCCGCTCGCGGGCGTGAAGGTGCTCGAGCTCGGCACGCTGATTGCGGGCCCGTTCGCGGCACGCTTTCTCGGCGAGTTCGGCGCCGAGGTCATCAAGATCGAAGACCCCAAGGGCGGCGATCCGCTGCGCAAGTGGCGCAAGCTCTATCCCGAAGTGGGCGGCACCTCGCTCTGGTGGGCGGTGCAGGCGCGCAACAAGAAGTCGGTGACGGTCAATCTCAAGGCCGAAGAAGGCAAGGAGATCGTGCGGCGCCTCGCGAAAGAGGCCGACATCGTCATCGAGAATTTCCGGCCCGGCCTGCTCGAAAAGCTCGGGCTCGGCTACGACGTGCTCTCGAAGGAGAACCCCGGGCTCGTGATGGTGCGGCTCTCGGGGTATGGCCAGACCGGCCCGTATCGCGACCGTCCGGGCTTTGGCGCCATCGCCGAGTCGATGGGCGGCCTGCGCCACATCACCGGCTATCCCGAGCTGCCGCCACCGCGCATCGGCATCTCGATCGGCGACTCGATTGCGGCGCTGCATGGCGTGATCGGCGCGATGATGGCGCTCCATCATCGCAACATGAACGGCGGCAGCGGCCAGATCGTCGACGTCGCGCTCTACGAGGCCGTGTTCAACATGATGGAGAGCGTGGTGCCCGAGTACGGCGTCTACGGCATGGTGCGCGAGCGCACCGGCGCCTCGCTGCCGGGCATCGTGCCGTCGAACACGTATCCGTGCCGCGACGGCAGCATCGTGATCGGCGGCAACAGCGACCCGATCTTCAAGCGTCTCATGACGGCGATCGAGCGCGACGATCTCGCCAACGATCCCGGCCTCGCGCACAACGACGGCCGCGTGCCGCGCACCGCGGAGATCGACGGCGCCATCGCGACGTGGCTTTCCACGCGCACCATCGACGAGGCGCTCGACGTGCTGAACGCCGCCGACGTGCCCGTGGGCCGCATCTACACGGTGGCCGACATGTTCACCGATCCGCAGTTCGCCGCGCGCCAGATGATCCAGCAGTTCCGCTGGCAGAAGAAGGATGCACCGGCGGGTGAGGGCGTCGATATCGCGCTGCCCGCGGTCACGCCCAAGCTCTCGGCGACGCCCGGCGACACGCGCTGGCTCGGCCCCGAACTGGGCGAGCATACCGACGAAGTCTTGCAGTCGCTCGGTTACGATGCGGAGCGCATCGCACAGTTGCACGCGCAACAAATCGTCTAGCGGTGCGTGCATTGCTTTTAGCGGTGAAGGCGTAAAAAAGGCTCGCGCGCTGCGAGCCTTTTTCATGTCTACGAGCGGTCGATGCCGCGCGCCGCTCAGGGCTCGATCACGATCTTGCCCGTCACCTTGCGCGAGGCCATGTCCTTGAGCGCTTGCGCGGTGTCCGCAAGCTTGTAGCGCTTCGAGACATAGGGCTTGAGCTTGCCTTCGCCGATCCAGCCCATCATTTCAGCAAACGCCGCCGCGTTGTGCTGCGGCTCGCGGCGCGCGAAATCGCCCCAGAACACGCCGACAATGCTTGCGCCCTTGAGCAGCGTGAGATTGAGCGGCAGCTTCGGAATCTCGCCGTTGGCGAAGCCGACCACGAGATAGCGCCCGCGCCAGCCGATGCTGCGGAACGCCGGTTCGGCATAGACGCCGCCCACCGGATCGTAGATCACATCGGGGCCCTTGCCGTCGGTGAGCGCCTTGATGCGCTCGCGCAGGTCCTCGGTGCTGTAGTTGATCGTGGCGTCGGCGCCGAAGCGGCGGCAGACCTCGAGCTTCTCGTCGCTCGATGCAGCCGCAATCACGCGCGCGCCGAGCACCTTGCCGATCTCCACGGCCGCCAGGCCCACGCCGCCCGCCGCGCCGAGCACGAGCATCGTCTCGCCGGCACGCAGCGCGGCACGGTCGACCACGGCGTGGTGCGAGGTGCCGTAAGCGAGCGTGAAGGCGGCCGCGGTGGCGAAGTCGGCGCCTTCGGGCAGCGGCACGCATGCGCCGGCCTCGGCAATTGCCTGCTCCGCGAACCCGCCATTGCCCACATAGGCGACCACGCGCGTGCCGGGCTTGAGCTTCACGCCATCGCCGACGGCGCGCACGATGCCCGCGACTTCGGCGCCGGGCGTGAAGGGCAGCGGCGGCTTGACCTGATACTTGTTCTCGATGATCAGGACGTCAGGAAAATTGACCGCGGCCGCCTTCACGTCAATCACCACCTGGCCCGCGCCGGGCACGAGTTCGGGCAGATCTTCGAGGGTGAGCGTGTCAGGTGGGCCGTACTGGTTGCAGCGGATTGCGCGCATTGTGTCTCCTGTCTTCCTGGTTGGTCGGTCATGGGTTCGGCACAGCGTTACAGTGTACGGCAATCCGGCGATATACGAACGACCGTACGTTTATTTTTCGTGGATCGCGTGGATCGATTGCGCATCGGGCCAGCAGGGTGCGGCAAGCGTATGCAAAGGGTGCGAAAAGGAGGCTGGACACGCAACAAAAACGCTACGAAAAGCGTTGCGAAATGCGCGGTGCGGGAGATCCCCGGCACGCCCCGGAATGCGCCGCACATCGGCCCACGCGCAGCGGCGCGGCCCGCACCGGCCTGTCGTTCGCCTGCCTTCTTTCCTCGGTTACAATCGGCGGATGCGAATACTACTCAGCAACGACGACGGCTATCTCGCGCCCGGCCTTGCTGCGCTCTACGAAGCGCTCAAGCCGCTCGGCGAGGTCACGGTGATGGCGCCCGAGCAGAACTGCAGCGCCGCTTCGAACTCGCTCACGCTGTGGCGACCGCTCTCGGTGCTGCGCTCGGCGAGCACGGGCTTCTACTACGTCAACGGCACGCCCACCGATTCGGTGCATATCGCGCTGACGGGCATGCTAGAGGAGAAGCCCGATCTGGTAGTGTCCGGCATCAACAACGGCCAGAACATGGGCGAGGACACGCTCTATTCGGGCACGGTCGCCGCGGCCACCGAAGGCATCATGTTCGGCGTGCCGGCCATTGCGTTTTCGCTCGTCGACAAAGACTGGGTGCACCTCGACTCCGCTGCGCGCGTGGCGGCCGATATCGTTGCGCATTACCTCGCGCATCCGTTGCCGGGCAGCCCGCTGCTCAACGTCAACATTCCGAACCTGCCGTACGACGAGTTCGGCGAATGGCGCGTCACGCGCCTCGGCAAACGCCATCCCTCGCAGCCCGTGATCCGCGACACCAATCCGCGCGGCGAGCCGATCTACTGGATCGGCCCCTCCGGCAGCGCGCGCGACGCGAGCGAGGGCACGGACTTTCATGCGGTGTCGAACGGCCACGTGTCGATTACGCCGCTGCAACTCGACCTGACGCATACGCAGATGTTGCCAGCGACGCACGAGTGGGTGCGTCAGGGCGGCAGCGCTTCATGACGGGCGAGCGCACGAAGCGTTTCCCGCTCGGCCTCGCCGATCTCGTGCGCGAGCCGCGACGCCACGACGGCCAGGATCGTCACGACACGCGCCTCGGCGAGGCGCGTGCGCCGCTTGGGCGCGCGGGCCAGCCCGGTGCATCGAAGCGCACGCCCAACCCCGTAGCGAAAGCTGCGCCCGCGAAAAGTCCGGGCGTGAAAGGGACGGCGGGCGCGGCCGGCTCCACGGCATCGGGTACGCATGTCGCAGGCAAGGCGGGCGGTATGCAAGCCGCAAAAGCACCCGGCGCGCTGCACGCCGCGGCGGCGCCGCTGCGCAAGTCCGATGCGCGTCGCGGCGATCCGGCGCCGCGCTCCACCTCGTCTTTTTCCGCTGCTGCAAAGCCTGCGCCCAAGGGCGCCCAGGCGCGGGGCGCCGTCAATGCCCGCGTGGGCACGGCGCCGAGCTCGGGCGCGCCGGGCGTCGCGCTGAACGGCGCGCATGCACTGACTTCGGAACGGGTTCGCGAACGCATGGTCGAACGCCTGCGTGCAAACGGCATTGCCGATCCGCGCGTGCTCCAGGCGCTCGCGGGTGTGCCGCGCCACATGTTCGTCGATCCGGGCCTCGCGACCCAGGCCTACGAAGATGCGGCGTTGCCGATCGGTCATCACCAGACCATCTCGAAGCCTTCGGTCGTCGCCCGCATGCTCGAACTCGCGGGCGCGGGCCGCAACCTCGAGCGCGTGCTCGAAATCGGCACGGGCTGCGGCTACCAGGCCGCCGTGCTGAGCCGGATTGCACGCGACGTGTATTCGATTGAACGCATCAAGCCGTTATACGAGCGCGCGAAGACGAACCTGCGCCCGCTGCGCATCCCGAACATCCGTTTGCACTATGGCGACGGACGGCTCGGCTTGCCGTCGGCGGCGCCGTTCGACGCGATCGTGATCGCCGCCGCCGGCTTCGACGTCCCGCAGGCGCTGCTCGAGCAGCTCGCCATCGGCGGACGGCTCGTCGCGCCGGTCGCCGAGCAGGACGAAGCGACCCAGGTGCTCACGCTCGTCGAGCGCACGGGCCCTACGCAGTGGCGGGAGTCGCGGCTTGATCGCGTTTTCTTTGTCCCCTTAAAATCCGGAGTGATTTGAAACCGATGAGTATGTTGCGCGCGATGCAAAGAAAACGTTTGAATATCGACCTGACCGCAGCCCGTAACGGTGCCTCGGTCATCGCGCTCTGTCTGCTGACGGCCTGCGCGACGCGCCTCGACAACGCGCCTGTCGTGGACCGCACCGCGCCGCTCGCGAGCGCGGGCGCGCAGCCGCAGGTGCCGCTCGGGCCGCCGCCTCCGGGATACTACCGGGTGAAGCCGGGCGACACTCTCTATAGGATTGCGCTCGAAAACGGTCAGAATTTCCGCGATATCGCTGCGTGGAACAATCTCACCAACCCGAATCAGATCGAGGTGGATCAGTTGCTGCGCGTGGTGCCGCCGGGGGCGAGCAATGGCGTGAATCCGCCGGGTGTTGTCACCGCAGCGGTGCCGGTGCCGGGCGTGGCAGCGCCGGGCGCGCAGACCGCAGTGCCGCCGATGTACGGTTCGGGCGCGGGCGCGACGGCGGTGCCGCCGGTCGCAGCCGTGCCTCCGCAGGCGAGCGGCGGCGACATGGCCGCGGCGCCCGGCAGCCTTGCGCTTTCGTGGCCGGTGCGTGGCCCGGTGCTCAACAGCTTCGACGATTCGAAAAACAAGGGCATCAATATTGGCGGTGCGGCCGGTGATTCGGTCAAGGCCGCTGCTGATGGCCGGGTGGTTTATGCCGGAAATGGGCTGCGCGGTTACGGCAATCTCATTATCATCAAGCATGACGCCACGTTTTTGACAGCGTACGCACACAACCGGGCTTTGATGGTAAAAGAGGGAGATGCGGTCACGAAGGGTCAGAAAATCGCCGAGATGGGCAACACTGACTCGGATCGTGTGATGCTGCATTTCGAAGTACGCCGCCAGGGCAAGCCCGTCGACCCACTGAAGTACTTGCCGCCGCAATAATGCGAGCCGACCATGCCGAAATCGAAGCGCCGTCTGCAGCAGTCCGAGTCTGACAGTCAAGCCGCCCAGGTTTCGGTGGAGGACGGCGCTCGGCAGGGCGACGACGAAGAACTCGAGAACACACGCGAGTTCGACGAGCGCGAGTCCGCGTCCGAAGAGGGCGGCCGCGAAACCGAAGAAACCGCGGAAGCGCCGTCCGACGCGGACGACTTCCGCGCGATCTTGCAGGCCGAGCTCACGGCCGACACCATCCAGCATTATCTGAACCGGATCAGCGTGAAGCCGCTGCTCACGGTCGAGGAGGAGCAGCGCTATTCGCGGCTCGCCAAGGCCGGCGAGTTCGAGGCGCGGCAAGTCATGATCGAGCGCAATCTGCGGCTCGTCGTCAGCATTGCGAAGGGCTATCTGAACCGTGGCGTGCCGCTGCTCGACCTGATCGAAGAAGGCAACCTCGGCCTGATGCATGCGATCGAGAAGTTCGATCCCACGCGCGGTTTCCGCTTTTCGACCTATGCCACCTGGTGGATCCGCCAGAGCATCGAGCGCGCGATCATGAACCAGGCGCGCACGGTGCGCCTGCCGGTGCACGTGATCCGCGAGCTCAACCAGGTGCTGCGCGCCAAGCGCCATCTGGAGAAGAATTCGCTCAATGCCGACTCGGCCTCCGACCGGCGCGACGCGAGTATCGACGATATCGCCTACCTCACCGGCAAGACGACCGAGGAGGTCACCGACATCCTCGCGCTCAACGAGCACACCGCGTCGCTCGACGCGCCGCTCGACCTCGATCCGGCGAGCAGCCTGCTCGATCTCCTGTCGGACGACCAGAGCCAGTCGCCCGATGCCGAAGTGCAGCACCGCGAGCTCGAGACGCTCACGCGCGCGTGGCTCGGCCGGCTTTCGGACAAGCATCGCCATGTCATCGAACGGCGCTTCGGGTTGAACCATATCGAGCCCGCCACGCTCGAAGAGCTGGCCGACGAGATGGGCCTCACCCGCGAGCGCGTGCGGCAGATCCAGCAGGAAGCGCTGGTGCGCCTCAAGCGCTTTTTCGCTTCGAACGGCGTGCGCAAGGACGCCGTTCTCTAAAACCTCGCTGCTCTTCTTTGCAGTTCACCTGAATGACAGTTCCTGTACTCGTATTCGACATCGAGACGATTCCCGATGTCGACGGCATTCGCCGTCTCGAAGATCTGCCCGCCTCGCTGACCGACGCCGAAGTGGCCGAGCACGCGTTCGCTGCGCGCCGCGAGAAAACCGGCAGCGATTTCCTGCCGCATCACCTGCAGCGCGTGGCCGCGATTTCCTGCGTGTTCCGCGATGGCCAGGGTTTTCGCGTGCGTTCGCTCGGCACGCCCGAGGACGGCGAAGCGAAGCTGATCGACTCGTTCTACCGCACCATCGAGAAGTACACGCCGCAGCTGGTCTCGTGGAACGGCGGCGGCTTCGACCTGCCGGTGCTGCACTATCGGGCGCTGGTGCATGGCATTCGTGCCGTGCGCTACTGGGAGATGGGCGAAGAGGACCGCGACTTCAAGTGGAACAACTACATCAGCCGCTACCACTCGCGCCACACCGACCTGATGGATTTGCTCGCGATGTATCAGGCGCGCGCCAACGCGCCGCTCGACGCGCTCGCGAAGCTGTGCGGCTTTCCAGGCAAGCTCGGGATGGATGGCGGGCACGTGTGGACGGCGTTCCAGCAGGGCCGCATCGAGGAAATCCGCAACTACTGCGAAACCGACGTGGTCAACACGTATCTGCTCTATTGCCGCTTCCAGAAGATGCGCGGCGGCTTCACCGAACGCGAATACGACGATGAGATCGAGTTCGTGAAGCAGTCGCTCGCGGCCGAGCCGGCGTCGCACTGGAAGGAATATCTGGAAGCGTTCGGCAATTGAGCGTGCGGGCGGTGCGGCGGCTGCATGCGCGCCTGCGCACGCGTGGCCTCAGTCCAGCTCCAGCACGATCGGCTGATGATCGGAGGCCTGGGTGGCGCCGTCGATCTCGCAGCGCTTGAGCCGGCCGCGCAAGTCCTCAGTCACGAACACGAAGTCGCAGGCAAGCGGCCCGTCGGACCATTGCTCCGTATCGTAGACACCTGCCGTGGGCGGCGGCGTCGCGCCGGGATGCAGCGCCGTCCAGGCATCGATGAACGGGGGACTACCGGCGAGCGGCTCGAGCATCCGCGTGTAAGCCGCGCTGCCGAACGCGCTGTTGAAATCTCCGCAGGCGATTGCGCTCACCGGCCGCGCCGTTCGTGCGAATGGTCCTTCGGCATTTTCTGCAGGGGCCGGGTGCACCGCGTGGTCGGCGGCTTCCTGTTGCAGTTGCCGCAGCGCATCGACTTGGGCGAGCCGCTGACGCTCGGAATAGAACTCCAGATGCGTCACGAGCACGCGCAATGCACCACCCGACGGCGTCGCGCCGGACACGTCGAGCACCGCTTCGAGCGCAACGCGCTGCATCGACGGCGCTGCAGGATCGGCGGGCCAGGGCAGCAGATGACGGAACACCTGGGCAACGGGCAGACGTGTGGCGATGGCATTGCCGAACTGGCGGCGCGGCGCGCGTCCCATGGCCGGCCTGCCCGGCGCAGCGGCCGGAGCGCCTGGAGCGGCCTGATCGGCGCACACATCGGCACCCAGATCGGCCCCGATCCCCTCGATCACCGTGAAGCCGGGCAGCAGCGCGGCCAGCTCGGCGAACTGATCGTCGCCGGGGCCGCCCGGCAGTGCGCGAAAGCCCCGGGTGACCTCCTGCAGGCACAGGACGTCGAAGTCGGCGAGGCGGCGTGCTTCGCGTACGGTGCGCGCGAGGTCCACGACACCCGAGGCGTCGCGCCCCCACTGCACGTTCCAGCTGACGAGTCTCATGACGTGCTCCGGCTCACGCAATATTGGGCGGCGATGGCGCCGGACTCCGGAGTGGCACCGCAAGTGCGGGCCGCGAGCGGGTTATCGACGCATGACCGCGTAGTCGGATGAATGATAGGTCAGGGCCGGCCCGGCCGCGGCGCGCACCACCGCGAGGTCGCATTTCGCGCGCGTGGTCGCCGCGACGGCGCGCTGCCTGAAATACACGGCGAAAGGCACGTCGCCATATTTTCCGAGCGCATACTGGAAGCATTCGTTGCCGTTTTCACCCAGCACGCGGTCGGGTGGGCCGATGCGTTTCATGACGTCGTTTTGCGTCATGCCTCGGGTGACGGAGGAAATCGTCACGTCCGGCTCGGGCGTCGGCGACGAGCAGGCGCTCACGCCGAGGGCGGCTGCGACAAGCGTCGCGTAAAGCAGTTTGTTCATGTCGAATCTGAAGATCATGATGGGTGCGCTATCTGTACGTCCTCGGCGCGAAGCTTCCTATCGGACTCGTCCCAAATCCGCGTGCCTGGCAATCCGGAGCGTCCGCTGCGTTCGCAGCGCGACGCATGGTGGACCGGATGCCGTGCGGGCGTGCCGGTCAATCGAAGAAAAAGCGCACGGCGAGGTAGAGCAGGCCGATCATCAGCACAGGGCTGCCCAGCATGGCTGCGGCAACGAGGTACGCGTCGCGTTGCGCGGCGGCGCGGCGCGGCAGCGCTTCCAGCAAGGGCGCGAGCAAAAGAACCGCCGCGCAAAGCATGGCGAGAGAGATCGCAAAACCGTAAGCGGAGATGAGCGTGTCCATGATGTCGGGTCTCGGGCGCGGGCCTCATATGGCACGTCGCTGAAACCATCGTACGGACGGGGGCTCGCGTCGAATATCGGACGAGTTTGAAAGTGCCGGGCGCGCATCCCGCCGATTCGATTCGCCTGCGCCGCGACGCGCACGAGCGCCTGCGTAGTGGCCCGCACCACGGCACACGTAGGGGAGCCGACGCCGAATCGACTACAATCTCGCCTTCGCCTGAAAAATTCACCCCACTGTCTGTCAGGAACCCGCTGGTGTCCCAAGCTGCCCCCGACCCTCAAACCGAAACCGTCCACGCCGCATCCGCCGCCGCTGCGGCTACGCCCGCGCCCGCGAAGAAGCTCAGCAAGCGCGAGCGCCGCGCCGAGAAGCGCGCCGCCATGGAAGCCTCGGTTGCTCATGCCCCGATTCTGGAAATCGAGTCCCTCGACATGGAGGCGCGGGGCGTCGGCCGCACCGTCACCGAAACGGGCGAGCCCGGCAAAGTGATCTTCGTCGAGGGCGCGCTGCCGGGCGAGCGCGTCACTTATTTGAGCTACCGCAAGAAGCCGAGCTTCGAGCAGGCCCAGGTCGTGAACGTGCTGCGCGAGGCCGCAATCCGCACGCGGCCACAGTGCGCGTTTTTCGGCACCTGTGGCGGCTGCTCGATGCAGCATCTGGACGTGCGCGCCCAGATCGCCGTCAAGCAGCGCGTGCTCGAAGACAACCTCATGCATCTCTCGAAGGTGCGTGCCGAAACGATGTTCCGGCCGATCCACGGGCCGTCGTGGGGCTATCGCTATCGTGCGCGTCTGACCGTGCGCAATGTGCCGAAGAAGGGTGGCGTGCTGGTGGGCTTCCACGAGCGCAAGAGCAGCTATGTCGCCGACATGACGAGCTGCGAGGTCCTGCCGCCCGAGGTGTCGGCCATGCTCGTGCCGCTGCGCCGGCTGGTCGAGGCGCTGTCGATTTGCGAGCGCATGCCGCAGATCGAGCTCGCCGTCGGGGCGAGCGTCACGGCGCTCGTGTTGCGCATTCTCGAGCCGCTCACCGCCGCCGACGAAGACTTGCTGCGCGCCTTTGCCGATGAGCACAACGTGCAGTTCTGGCTGCAGCCGAAGGGCCCGGACACGGTGTTCCCGTTCTATCCGCTCGACAAGGCGCTCGACTACACGCTGCCCGAGTTCAATATCCGCATGCCGTTCAAGCCGACGGATTTCACTCAGGTCAATCATCAGATCAACCGCGTGCTCGTGGGCCGCGCGCTGCGCCTGCTCGCGCCCGAGCCGGGCGACCGCGTGCTCGACCTGTTCTGCGGCATCGGCAACTTCACGCTGCCGCTCGCGCGGCTCGCGCGCGAGGTGGTGGGCATCGAGGGCAGCGACACGCTGACGGCGCGTGCGCTCGAAAACGCGCGTGCCAACGGCGTGGACAGCCATACGTCGTTTGCGTGCCGCAACCTGTTCGAAGTCACCGCCGACGACATCCGCGCGCTCGGCCACTTCGACAAGTTCCTCGTCGATCCGCCGCGCGAGGGCGCGCTCGCGGTGTCGCAGGCGCTGGCCGAGATAGCCAAGAGCGGGGACGGTCCGTTGCCCAAACGCATCGTCTATGTGTCGTGCAGCCCGGCGACGCTCGCCCGCGACGCGGGCGTGCTCGTGAACGAAGCCGGCTACCGGCTCAAGGGCGCGGGCGTGGTCAACATGTTCCCGCACACCTCGCACGTGGAGTCGATCGCGCTGTTCGAGCGCGACTGAGCGAAGGCGGCGCGCCTCGCGCGCGCCGCGGTTCCGCTCGCCGCCGGATGCCCGACGGCGGTAAAAAAAACGCCACGGAGATCCGTGGCGTTTTTCTTTAACGGGCCGAAGCGGCGATCACCAGATCTGCCACCACGACTTGTTCTCCTTGCCGGGGCGTGCGTGGCCCGTGATGTACGGGCTGTCCGGGAAGGTGGCGGCGAGCACGCGGCGGGTATCGTCGGCCATCTGCGGCTGATTCAGCTTCTGATACGACAGAATCATGATGTGCAGGGCGTCTTCGATCGCCGGTGCGCTCTTGTAGTCCTGAATTGCCAGTTGCGCGCGGTTGATCGCGGCCACATAGGCGCCGCGACGGTAGTAGTAGTCGGCGGCGTGCACTTCGTGCGAGGCAAGCGCGTTCACGATATAGCGCATGCGCTGCGCTGCGTCGGGCGCGTACTTGCTTTGCGGATACTTGTCCACGACGACCTTGAACGCGTCATACGACTCGCGCAGCGACTTCGGATCGCGCTCGCTCATGTCCTGGCCCGAGAAGCGGCCGAACAGACCGAGGTCGTCGTTGAAGTGGATCATGCCCTTCAGGTAATACGCGTAGGCGATGTCCGGATGATCCGGGTGCAGCTGGATGAAGCGGTTGATCGCCGTGTCGGCGGCGTCATTCTCGTTATCCTTCCAGTTGCAGTAGGCGACGTTGATCTGCGCCTGCTGGGCAAAGTGGCCGAACGGGTCGCGGCCTTCGAGCTGCTCGAAGTATTTCGCGCACTTGCCCCAGTCGCCGCCGGAGAGCGCGTCCTGGGCCTCCGTATATAATTTGTTGTTGTTCCACGTTGCCGTTTCGTCGGTCTTTTCCGGCAGGCCGTGGCAGGCCGCAACCGCCGCAAGTGCGGCGCCGCAAGCGGCAATGCGAATAATGTTGCCAATCTTGCCGAGTGTCAGCGCTTGTGCCGCGCGCATTGCGTTTCGGGCCACTGCAATTTGGGCCAGTTTCGTAATCGTGTTCAAGGCTCGCATTTATCCAGTCCAGCTACAGGTCCACAGGTGACCCAGACTCAATGACCCGTTCAGTTATTCCGGGGGCCGGCGCTCCCGGCGCCCAAAACAGCATCAGCGATTATAGCCTGGGCGAAGTGCCCGATGACGCAGCCGCCAGTGATGCGCTCGATGACGACCTCATTGGCGAGGCGAGCGCCGCTGCGCCGCGCACGCGCCGCGCCCAGCAAGAGCAGGAAGCCCGTCGCGCCGAGGTGCCCGACGAGCTGGCCGGCGAGCGTCTCGACAAGGTGCTCGCCAAAGTCTTTCCCGAATTTTCGCGTAACCGCCTGCAAGGCTGGATCGAGGCGCAGCGCGTGCATGTCGACGGCAAGCCCGCCAAGGTGCGCCAGCCGGTGCCGCTTGGCGCCGTGATCGAGCTCGTGCCCGACCTGCTGCCCGAGCAGCTCGCGTTCACGCCCGAACCGGTGCCACTCGACGTCATCTACGAAGACGACGCCATCGTCGTCATCAACAAGCCTGCCGGGCTCGTCGTGCATCCGGCCGCCGGCAACTGGAGCGGCACGATCCTGAACGGGCTGCTGCATCGCTACGGCGAGGCGGCCGCGGGCCTGCCGCGCGCCGGCATCGTGCACCGGCTCGACAAGGAGACCTCCGGGCTGATGGTGGTCGCGCGCACGCTCGAGGCGCAGACCGATCTCGTGCGCCAGTTGCAGGCGCGCACGGTGAAGCGGCGCTATCTCGCGCTCGTCTGGGGCAACGTGCCCGATGACGGCACGATCGACGCGCCCATCGGCCGCGACCCGCGTGAGCGCACGCGCATGGCGGTCGTGAAGGGCGCCTCGGGCAAGCCCGCGCGCACCCATTTCCGGCGCGTCGACAAGACGCTTTGGCATAACCAGCCCGTGAGCGCGATTCATTGCGACCTGGAGACGGGGCGCACGCACCAGATTCGCGTTCATTGCGCGGCCATCGGCCATCCGCTGCTCGGCGACCCCGTCTACGGGCACGCGCGCGGCAAGCGCTCGGTTGCGGCGCTGCCCGACGGCTTCTCGCGTCAGGCGCTGCATGCCTGGCGCCTCGGCCTGATCCATCCGGTCACGGGCCGCGCGATGCAGTGGCGCGCCGAGGTTCCCGACGACATGGATGCGCTCATCGCCGCGCTCGGCTTCGGCCGCGAAGAAGAGGATGAGCACGGCTTCGACGACGAGGTCTTCGATAGCGCGTACTCGGACGAGGGCTACGTCATCGGCAGCGACGAAGACGACTACGACGAAGAAGACGACGAGGACGAAGGCGAAGAGGACCCGCGCGCATGACGACCTGCCCCGAACTGACTTCCACCGATTTGCTGCACCCGGACTGGACTGTGTCGCCGCGCGTGCGCGCGATCGTGACGACGCGCAATGGCGGCGTGAGCGCGCCGCCATTCGGCCGCTGGCAGGCGAAGGCGGCGCACCCGGCGCACGACGGCGGCGTGGAGCTGCCATGCGGCTTGAACCTCGGCCGGTCGTCCGGCGACGATCTCGAGCACGTCGAGGCCAATCGGGCGCGCTTGCTCGCCCATGCGGGCGTGCCCGCTGCGTGGCTGAAGCAGGTCCACGGGCCGGTGGTAGTGGACGCGGCCGTCGCGCTCGAGGCCGCGCGCGCGGGCACGCTGCTCGAAGCCGACGCGAGCGTGACGGACCAGCCCGGCATCGCCTGCACGGTGATGGTCGCCGACTGCATGCCCGTGCTGCTCTGCGACGGCGCCGGCCGGGCCGTTGGCGCCGCGCACGCGGGATGGCGCGGCCTCGCTGCCGGTGTCATCGAGAAAACCGCGCAGCGCGTGGCCGAACTGGCGGGCTGCGCCGCGAGCGAGTTGCACGCGTACCTCGGGCCGGCGATCGGCCCGCAGGCGTTCGAAGTGGGTGATGACGTGCGAGACGCGTTCATGGATCACGCGCAGATGGCCGGCGGCGCGCAACGCGACGCGCGGCTCGCCGACACGGCTGCCGCGTTCGTGCCGCGCCCCGAAGCGCCGGGCAAATATCTCGCCGACCTCGGCCAGCTTGCGCGCCTGCGTCTTGCCGAAATTGGCGTGAGGCATGTGAGCGGCGGGGAACTGTGCACGTTCACGGATCGCGAACGCTTCTACTCGTATCGCCGCGAACGCGTGACGGGGCGCATGGCCGCGCTGATCTGGCTCGCGCCCTGAGATTTCCGCTCGCGCCGTTTTGGCACTGCAAACGCTGATTTGACGGCGCGGTGCGCCGCGTTTTTGCTGCGCTGCAACGTCGGCGCGAAGCGCGGCGTTTCGCGCAGCGCGAATCGAATGGGCGATTTGCGCATTGCACTGCAAGCACCTGCGGGCATGGCACTTTTTCTAAAGCTGTCATGCGCCGCACATTGTGTCGGCCAATTTAAGAATGGCTTACATCGGGAAAACGATAATAAAAAAAATATCGCAGTGCGGCAAAATCGGGCACAAGCATTGACACGCTTTGCCGTGGGGAGCAAGAATGTCCCTCACCCACGGGACAGGACGCGACAAGGCACACGCCAGTAGAGTGCGCCGCGTGCGGACCACCTGCCTCTCAACCAGTCCTTCGGGACACATCGGTCAAAAGCAGGCATGACGGCATCTCAACGTTCCTCGACAACCCCGGGCGCGGGCGCTTCAACCGACGGTGCACAGTCTTTCGTTCCGAAATTCACACCGGACGCCGCTGGCATGCAACAGATGCTCGATACATGGACTCAGGCATGGCGCAACGCCATGAACGCCGCGCAACAATCGGGCGTGCAACCTTGGGGCCAGGCGGCGGGGCAACCCGGCGCGTTCTGGCCCGGCGCGGCAAACGGTGCCGCCAACGCTGCGTCCAATCCCGCTCAGGCAGCGTTCAGTGCGGCGATGAATCCCGCCGCGATGAGCTCGGCCTTCGGCGCATTGGAGGCGTTCAAGCTTCCTGCGGCCTCGATCGAGCCCGCGCGGCTGCAGCACCTGCAAGCCGATTATTCGCGCGAGGCACTCGATCTGTTGCGCGAGGCGTCCGTCGCTTCGCCCAAGGCACCCGAGCTCAAGGACCGCCGCTTCAGCGCGGACGCATGGAAGGCCACGCCGGCCTATGCGTTCACGGCGGCGTGGTACCTGCTCAACGCGCGTTATCTGCACGAAATGGTCGACGCCATCGAGACCGATGCGAAAACGCGCGAGCGCATCCGCTTTGCGGTCCAGCAATGGACGGCGGCTGCGTCGCCCAGCAATTTCCTGGCCCTCAATCCCGAGGCGCAGCACGCGTTGCTGGAGAGCCATGGCGAAAGCCTGCGCCAGGGCGTGATGAATCTGCTCGGCGACATGTCGCGCGGCAAGATCTCGCAAACCGACGAGTCGCGCTTCGTGGTGGGCCACAACCTCGCGACCACCGAAGGCTCGGTGGTGTTCGAGAACGCGCTGTTCCAGCTCATCCAGTACAAGCCGACCACGGCAACCGTGCGCGAGCGGCCGCTGCTGATCGTGCCGCCGTGCATCAACAAGTACTACATCCTCGACCTGCAGCCCGAGAATTCGCTCGTCGCGTACGCGCTGGAGCAAGGGCAGCAGGTGTTCCTCGTCTCCTGGCACAACGGCGACGCGTCGATTGCCCATAAGGGCTGGGACGACTACGTCGAGGAAGGCGTGCTGACCGCCATCGAGACGGTGCGCAGCATCAGTGAGCGCGAGCAGATCAACACGCTCGGCTTCTGCGTGGGCGGCACGCTGCTCGCTACGGCGCTGGCCGTCGCGGCCGCGCGCGGCGAGCATCCCGCTTCGTCGATGACGCTCCTCACGGCCATGCTCGACTTTTCCGACACGGGCGTGCTTGACGTGTTCGTCGACGAGGCCCACGTGCAGATGCGCGAGCAGACCATCGGCGGCAAGAACGGTGGGACGCCGGGCCTGATGCGCGGCGTCGAGTTCGCGAACACGTTCTCGTTCCTGCGCCCGAACGATCTGGTCTGGAACTACGTCGTCGACAATTACCTCAAGGGCCGCACGCCCGCGGCGTTCGATCTGCTCTACTGGAACAGCGACTCGACGAGCCTGCCGGGCCCGATGTATGCATGGTATCTGCGCAATACCTATCTCGAGAACAAGCTGCGCGAGCCGGGCGCGCTCACCGTGTGCGGCGAGGAAGTCGACCTCTCGCGCATCGACGTGCCCACCTTCATCTACGGCTCGCGCGAGGACCACATCGTGCCGTGGCGCACCGCCTATGCCTCGGTGCCGCTGCTCTCGGGGCCGCTCAAGTTCGTGCTGGGCGCGTCGGGGCATATCGCCGGCGTGATCAATCCGGCTTCGAAGAACAAGCGCAGCTACTGGAGTGTCGAAGCCGATGCGAAGCATCTGCCCGAGGAGGCCGACGACTGGTTCGCCGGAGCCGCGGAAAAGCCGGGCAGCTGGTGGCCGACCTGGGCCGAGTGGCTCGACCAGTTCGGCGGCAAGAAGGTGAAGCCGCGCGCGCAGGCGGGCTCGGCGGAGTTTCCCGAGATCGAACCCGCGCCAGGGCGCTACGTGCAGCAGCGCGAGTGAAGTGGATCGAATCGGTTTGAAGCGCACGCCGCGGATGGCGTGGCGATGCGTAGTGAAGGGTTTTTAACGTGACGGGAAGGGGAGTCTCGCAACTTCCCGCTGCCCGGAGGAACTGAAAATGACAGATATCGTGATCGTTTCGGCTGCGCGTACCGCGGTCGGCAAATTCGGCGGAACGCTTGCGAAGATTGCGGCGCCCGATCTGGGCGCGCTGGTCATCAAGGCTGCGCTGGAGCGTGCGGGCGTGAAGCCCGAGCAGGTGAGCGACGTGATCATGGGGCAGGTGCTGACCGCGGGTTCGGGCCAGAACGTTGCGCGCCAGGCGTCGATCAAGGCGGGGCTGCCCACGGCCGTGCCCGCGATGACGATCAACAAGGTCTGCGGCTCGGGCCTGAAGGCCGTGATGCTCGCGGCCAACGCGATCATTGCGGGCGACTCGGATATCGTCGTGGCCGGCGGCCAGGAGAACATGAGCGCGGCGCCGCATGTGCTGCCGGGCTCGCGCGACGGCTTCCGCATGGGCGATGCGAAGCTCATCGACAGCATGATCGTCGACGGCCTGTGGGACGTCTATAACCAGTACCACATGGGCGTGACAGCGGAGAACGTGGCGAAGGAATACGGCATCACGCGCGAAGAGCAGGACGCGTTTGCGGCGCTTTCGCAGAACAAGGCGGAAGCCGCGCAGAAGGCGGGCCGCTTCGACGCGGAAATCGTGCCGGTGGCGATTCCGCAGCGCAAGGGTGAGCCGCTCCTCTTCAACACCGACGAATTCGTGCGCCATGGCGTGACGGCGGAGTCGCTCGCGGGCCTGAAGCCGGCGTTCTCGAAGGAAGGCACGGTGACGGCGGCGAACGCCTCGGGCCTGAACGACGGCGCGGCGGCCGTGGTGGTGATGTCGGCGAAGAAGGCCGAGGCGCTGGGCCTCACGCCGCTCGCGCGCATCAAGGCCTACGCGGCCGGCGGCGTGGACCCGAAGGTGATGGGCATGGGCCCGGTGCCGGCGTCGAAGCGCTGTCTCGAGCGCGCGGGCTGGTCGACGAGCGACCTCGATCTCATGGAGATCAACGAGGCGTTCGCGGCGCAGGCGCTGGCCGTGAACAAGCAGATGGGCTGGGACACGTCGAAGATCAACGTGAACGGCGGCGCGATTGCAATCGGTCACCCGATTGGCGCATCGGGCTGCCGCATTCTGGTGACGCTGCTGCACGAGATGCAGCGCCGCGACGCGAAGCGCGGTCTCGCCTCGCTGTGCATCGGCGGCGGCATGGGCGTGGCGCTTGCGGTGGAGCGCGCCTGAGTAGTTAGAGACTGAGCGCCGGATGCTCGCTCAGACGGCGGATCGTACGCGGTCCGCGCGCGCGCGGGCAAACGAAGCCACTCGACCTGATCCGACCCGATGCGCCGCGTGTTCAGGCGGCGCATCGCGCTTGACGCTGTAACGAGAGCAACAGGCAGAGGTGAGGCCGGGGCCGTCGGTCGGCGCTCCGGAAAACGATAATGGAGTGTGGTTTATGTCACAACGCATTGCGTATGTAACGGGCGGTATGGGCGGCATCGGAACGGGAATCTGCCAGCGCCTCGAGAAGCAGGGCTTCAAGGTGGTTGCTGGCTGCGGCCCGAACTCGCCGCGCCGTGTCAAATGGCTCGAAGACCAGAAAGCACTGGGCTTCGACTTCGTCGCCTCGGAAGGCAACGTTGGCGACTGGGATTCGACCAAGCAGGCGTTCGACAAGGTCAAGGCCGAAGTCGGCGAGATCGACGTGCTCGTCAACAACGCGGGCATCACGCGCGACGTGGTGTTCCGCAAGATGACGCGCGAAGACTGGACCGCCGTGATCGACACCAACCTGACGAGCCTCTTCAACGTCACGAAGCAGGTGATCGACGGCATGGTCGAGCGTGGCTTTGGCCGCGTCATCAATATTTCGTCGGTGAACGGCCAGAAGGGCCAGTTCGGCCAAACGAACTACTCGACGGCCAAGGCCGGGATTCACGGCTTCACGATGGCGCTCGCGCAGGAAGTGGCCACCAAGGGCGTGACCGTTAACACCGTTTCGCCGGGCTACATCGGCACGGACATGGTGAAGTCGATTCGTCCCGACGTGCTGGAGAAGATCGTCGCGACCATTCCGGTGCGCCGCCTGGGCGCACCCGAGGAAATCGCCTCGATCGTCGCGTGGCTCGCCTCGGATGAGTCGGGCTTCTCAACCGGTGCTGACTTCTCGCTGAACGGCGGGTTGCACATGGGCTGATCCCGCGCGCCGCGACCATTACAGGGGCGCGCGGCAGTGCAGGGATCGACGGCGGCGGCGGGCTTGTTTGCACGCCGGGGCAGGCACCGCTTCCGGGATCGAAGACAGCGCGCGATGGCAACGGCCGTCGCGCGTTGGCGCTTACAAGGGCGACACATGACGACTACAAAGAAAACCGCCGAACGACTGATCAAAAAATATCCGAACCGTCGGCTCTACGACACGGAGACGAGCACCTACATCACGTTGACGGACGTGAAGCAACTCGTGCTCGATCAGGAGGAATTCAAGGTCATCGATGCAAAGAGCAACGAGGATCTGACGCGCAGCATCCTGCTGCAGATCATCCTGGAAGAGGAGAGCGGCGGCCTGCCGATGTTCTCGTCGTCGATGCTGTCGCAGATCATCCGTTTCTACGGCCATGCGATGCAGGGCATGATGGGCACCTACCTGGAAAAGAACATCCAGGCGTTCATCGACATTCAGAACAAGCTCGCGGATCAATCGAAGAACCTTTACGAAGGCAACGCGATGAACCCCGAAGTCTGGTCGCAGTTCATGAACATGCAGGCGCCGATGATGCAGGGCATGATGACCAGCTACATCGAGCAGTCGAAGAACATGTTCGTGCAGATGCAGGAGCAGATGCAGAACCAGGCCAAGAACATGTTCAGCAGCTTCCCGTTCAAGCCGGCGACGCCCGCGTCGCCGGTTGCACCCGCACAAGGCACGAACGAAAGCGGCACCGACGAGGAAGAGAAGAAGTAAGTCTGGGCTCCGGTGGAGCCCAGACAGCGCTCAGGCGGTCTTCAGATCGCGCAGCGCTTCCGGATGGAGCTCGGCGACGCGCAGCAGGGTCTGCGCGGCGCCGGTTGGCTGCCGGCGCCCCTGTTCCCAGTCCTGCAGCGTGCGCGTGGACACGCCAAGCAGTGCCGCAAAGGCACTCTGCGAGAGCCCGACCTTGGCGCGCGCGAGCGCGGCGGCGGTGGGCTCGACCCGCGTGGTGCGCGCCGCGCGCCCGCTCTTCATTTCACGGACCGACTTCAGCAGGTCCGCCTGAAACTGTTCCAATTCCTTATCCACGTTCCACCTCTTCGCGCAGCCGGTTGAGAAAGGCCGCCGGCAGGTTGTCGAATTTCGCCTTCGTGTAGACGATCAGCAGCCAGATGCAGCCGTCTCGCAGGACGTTGTAGTAGATGACGCGCGTGCCGCCCCGTTTGCCGAAGCCGAAGCGTCTCCAGCGCACTTTGCGCAAACCGCCCGTGCCCGGGATGACATCGCCGGCAAGCGGGTTGTCGGCAAGCCATGTGATGAACGCCTCGCGTTCGGAATCGCGCCAGACTTCGGCCGCATAGCGCTGGAACGTCTCGGTTTCGATGATCGTGAGCATGGAGCGCGTCGAGATAGATTATACGGCAATGCCGTATTTTTGTTGGAGAATGAATCGAAGAAGGTTGACCGAAGTCCATTCTTCTTCCGACCCTGACTCCACTCGATGCTAGCCAGCCATGGCGTGCCGTTCGATACGCCGAACGGGTAAAATGGCGGATTGGCTTGATCTCGCACGGCGCATTCTTTGCCCTGCGCCCCACATCCGGACGTACACGTGAAAAACCCTGTTGAATCAACGACCCCCCGCAATCCTGCTCCGCGCGTCGGGATGGTTTCCCTCGGCTGCCCGAAGGCCCTTGTCGACTCCGAGCAGATCCTTACCCAGCTGCGCGCCGAGGGCTACGAGATTTCGGGGTCGTATGAGGGTGCCGATCTGGTCGTGGTCAATACCTGTGGTTTCATCGACGAAGCCGTGCAGGAGAGCCTCGACGCCATCGGCGAGGCGCTCAACGAAAACGGCAAGGTGATCGTCACCGGGTGCCTTGGCGCGAAGGCCAGTGCGAGCGGCTCGAATCTCATCGAGGAAGTGCATCCGAAGGTGCTCGCCGTGACGGGCCCGCACGCCGTGGGCGAAGTCATGCAGGCGGTGCACAGCCATCTGCCCAAGCCGCATGATCCGTTCGTCGACCTCGTGCCGGCGGCGGGCGTGAAGCTGACGCCGCGCCACTACGCGTATCTCAAGATCTCCGAAGGCTGCAATCACCGCTGCACCTTCTGCATCATTCCGTCGATGCGCGGCGATCTCGTCTCGCGTCCGGTTGCCGAAGTCATGCTCGAAGCGGAAAACCTCTTCAAGTCGGGCGTGAAGGAGCTGCTCGTCATTTCGCAGGACACGAGCGCCTATGGCGTCGACGTGAAGTACCGCACCGGCTTCTGGAACGGCAAGCCCATCAAGACGCGCATGACCGACCTGGTCGCGGCGCTTGGCGAGCTGGCCGCGCAGTACGGCGCGTGGGTGCGTCTGCACTACGTGTACCCGTACCCGAGCGTGGACGAGGTCATTCCGCTCATGGCGCAGGGCCCGTTCAAGGGCCACGTGCTGCCGTACCTCGACGTGCCGTTCCAGCACGCGCACCCGGAGGTGCTCAAGCGCATGAAGCGTCCCGCGAACGCGGAGAAGGTGATGGAGCGCGTCAAGGCGTGGCGCGAGATGTGCCCGGACCTCACGATCCGCAGCACCTTCATCGCCGGCTTCCCCGGCGAGACCGAAGAGCAGTTCGAGACGCTGCTCGACTTCATCCGCGAAGCCGAGCTCGACCGCGTGGGCTGCTTCGCCTACTCGCCGGTCGAAGGCGCGAGCGCCAACGAGCTCGACGGCGCGCTGCCCGATGAAGTGCGTGAAGAGCGCCGCGCGCGCTTCATGGAAGTGGCCGAAGAAGTGTCGGCCAAGCGCATCCAGCGCAAGGTCGGCAAGACGCTCAAGGTGCTGATCGACGAGATCAACCCCGACGGCGGCATCGGCCGCACGGCGGCGGATGCGCCCGAGATCGACGGCGTGGTCTATGTCGCGCCCGCGACCAAGGCCTCGAAGCGCTACAAGGTTGGCGACTTCGTTTCGGTGAAGATCACTGGCGCCGACGGCCACGATCTCTGGGGCGAGGTCTGATCGGCATGACACAAGCGACGGCAGCGACGCCCGCCATCCTCGCCTATGGCGAGGCCATGATCGAATTCAATCAGGCCGAGAAGGACAAGCCTGCCTACCTGCAGGGCTTCGGCGGCGACACCTCGAATTTCGCCATCGCGGCGGCGCGCCAGGGGGCGCGCACGGGCTTCGTCTCGGCGGTGGGCGACGATCAGTTCGGGCGTCTGCTGCTCGACCTGTGGACGCGTGAAGGCGTCGATACCTCGACGGTGCGCGTCGACGCCAGCGCGCCGACCGGCGTGTACTTCGTCTCGCACGGCCCCAACGGCCACGCCTTCGATTATCTGCGCAAGGGCTCGGCGGCAAGCCGCTACGCGAGCGCCGATCTGCCGCTCGCCACGCTGGCTGCGGCGCGCGTCCTGCATCTATCGGGCATCAGCGTCGCGATCGGCGAAGCCGCCTGCGACGCGGCGTTCGCGGCGATCGAGCATGCGCGCGCGAATGGCGTGCAGGTGAGTTTCGATACGAACCTGCGCCTGAAGCTCTGGCCGCTCGCCCGCGCCCGCGCGGTCATGACCGAGGTGCTGCGCGCCACCGACATCTGCCTGCCCAGCTGGGACGACGTCGCGGTGCTGACCGGTCTCGACGATCGTGACGCGATTGTCGACCATCTGCTCTCGCTCGGGCCGCGCGTCGTTGCGCTCAAGCTCGGCAAGGAGGGCGCTTACGTGGCGACGCCGCACGAGCGCCGCCTCGTGCCGGGCCGCGTCGTGACGGCCGTCGACGCCACCGGCGCCGGCGACTGCTTTGGCGGTGCGTTCATCGCGCGCATCGTGGCCGGCGACGATCCGTTCGCGGCGGCGCATTATGCGAACGCGGCTGCGGCGCTTTCGACGCAAGGCTATGGCGCCGTCGCGCCGATTCCGCATCGGGAAGAGGTCGAGCGCATGCTCGCCGCGAAGGAATGAGCCCAATGCAAGTTTCGACATCGAAAGTCTCGGGCGTCGCGCGCAGCGGCCTCGCGTGGCTCGCGGCGGCGGCGATTGCGTTGCCGCTTGCAGCCTGTGCCGTAGGCGGCAATACGGTGACCGGCGCTGCGAATGCATCGGGTGCGCCTGCGCCCGTGCATTCGTCGCTCAAGCCGAATCCGGAATTCGCCGGGCTCCCGCAATACGTGGGCACACTTGGCAAGCGGCCGATCGTGATGCGGCTCGGCGCCAAGACCGACGATCCCGAAGACAAGTCGGGCGTGCACGGCGAATATCAGTTCACCGATACCGGCGAGGTGATCCTGATCGCCGGCGATCGCACCGGCTCGACGCTCGAGGCGGAGGAGTCGAACGACGGCACGCACATCACGGGTAACTGGGTCGGGACGTTCGCAGCCGACGGCGCGCTCTCGGGGGATCGCATGGAGGTCGACGACTCGAATCCGCAGCCGTTTGATCTGAAGCCGCTTGCGGCGGGGGCCTCGTCGCCTGCGGTGAGCGCTGCGCACGCTGCCGGCACGGCCACGCCTGCCGCACAAGGCGGTCATGCCGTGGGCGGCGTCGGCAATCTCGTGACCGGCGAGTAACGCGCGCGACCGACGGCGCGGCAGCGACAATGCGCGTCACCAGCACAAGACCGCACGCGTTGAGCCGCTACGGCGAGCCGTCCTGGCGCAGGTGTTAATCTTGCGCATGTGGCGCGTGCCGCGGCTCCTGTAGCGCGTCGTCTTCGGCGTCGCTCAGGCGCCCCGCGCCTCCTAACCCTCAGCGTTTATACCGCTTGCCTTCCGCCATGAAGAAAACCGAATCCAGCCGCGCGCTGCAGACGCGCATTGTTCATCCCGAAGAAGAGATCACGCCCGGCTTCGAATCGTTTGCCGCGCCCGTCACGCGCGCCTCGACCGTCGTGTTCCCCGACCTCAAGACGGTGCGCTCGCTCGACTGGCGCAACGACTCGCAATGGCGTTATGGATTGCACGCCACGCCCACGTCCGCGATGCTCACGCAGCGTCTCGCCGCCATCGAGGGCGGTGAGTATGCGCTCTTGCAGCCGTCGGGCCTCTCGGCCATCTCGAACGTGTATTTCGGTCTCCTGAGGGCCGGCGACGACGTGCTGATTCCCGATAACGTCTATTCGCCGAACCGCGATCATGGCGACTGGCTCGCGCGCGATTTCGGCCTGACCACGCGCTACTACGATCCGATGATCGGCGCGGGCATCGCGGAGCTGATCCGCCCCGAGACGAAGCTGATCTGGCTGGAAGCGCCGGGCTCGGTGACGATGGAGGTGCCCGACGTGCGCGCGATCACCGCCGCGGCGCGCGCGCGCAACGTCGTCACGGCGATCGACAACACCTGGTCGGCGGGTCTCGCGTTCAAGCCGTTCGAGCACGGCATCGACATCTCGGTGCAGGCGCTCACCAAATATCAGTCGGGCGGCAGCGATGTCCTCATGGGCGCGACGATCACCCAGGACCGTGAGCTGCACCTGAAGCTCAAGGCCGCGCGCATGCGGCTTGGCATCGGCGTCTCGTCGGACGACTGCTCGCTCGTCCTGCGCGCGCTGCCGAGCATGACGGCGCGCTTCCAGATGCACGATCGCACGGCGCTCGCGCTCGCGACCTGGCTGAAGACGCGTGGCGAAATCGCCGCGATGCTGCATCCGGCCTTCGCCGATTGTCCTGGCCACGAGTACTACAAGCGCGATTTCACCGGTGCAGGCGGGCTTTTCTCGGTGGTGTTCGACGAACGCTACAGCCCCGCGCAGATCGACACGTTCTGCGAATCGCTCGAGCTCTTCGCGCTCGGCTGGAGTTGGGGAGGGGCGCATAGCCTCGTGATGCCGTACGACATCGCGTCGATGCGCACGGCAGGGAGCTGGCCGCATCGCGGCACGCTGGTGCGCTTCTACATCGGCCTCGAGGACGAAGCCGATCTGCGCGCCGACCTCGAGCGCGCACTCGCGACGCTGGAAGGCGGCACATTGCAGCACGGCCCCCAAGAATAAAACGGCCGCGTCTGTCGTTGGCGACAGGCGCGGCCGTTGTCTTTTCGGTGTCATGCGTGCCGCTGGTGTGGCACGTTTCTCAGGCGGCTCTGAATCAGGCGGCTCAGAAGAGCCGCAGCAAGCCGTCGAGCCCCACGAAGTTGAACGCGACGCTGGCCGCCTCGCGCACCACGGGCTTCGCGCGGAACGCCACCGAAAGACCCGCCTCGGCCATCATCTTCAGATCATTCGAGCCGTCGCCCATGGCAATCGCGCGGCGCGGCTCGATACCGATTTGCGCGCAGGTCTCGACGAGCGTGCGCGCCTTCACATCCGCATTGACGATCTCGCCCACGACGCGGCCGGTCAGCTTGCCGTCCACGATTTCGAGCGTGTTCGCGCGCGTGAAGTCGAGTCCGAGGCGCGCCTTCAGCCGCTCGGTGAAGAACGTGAAACCGCCCGAAACGAGCAGCGTTTTCAGGCCCGCGGCCTTCGCGCCGGCCAGCATCTTCTCGGCGCCGGGCGAGAGCTGCAGGCGCTCTTCGTAGACGCGCTCGAGTGCGCTCGCGTCGAGGCCCTTGAGCAGCGCGACGCGGCGCGTGAGGCTTTCGTTGAAGTCCTTGATCTCGCCGCGCATCGATGCCTCGGTAATCGCGGCGACTTCGGCCTTCAGGCCGCAGAAGTCGGCGATTTCATCGATGCATTCGATCGTGATCAGCGTCGAGTCCATGTCCATGGCGACCAGCCCAAAGCTCGCGAGCGTGCGGCCCGGTTCGATGAACGCGTAGTCGAGCTGATGCGTTCCGCAATAGACCTCGAGGTCGGCGTGTTGCGCCGGCGCGGCGTCTTCGATGCGGATCGCGTGCGTGTCGATCGGCACGAGGCGGCTGCCACGCGCGAGCGCGAGCAGCGGCTTGTGGTGGACGGCTTGCAGCGGAGCAGGACTCTGGATGACGAGATTCATGACGTGAGCGGCGCTGAGGCTCCCGGGATGGCGCCCCGGAAACGGCGGAGGATCGGACGGGTGTCGAGAAAAAGGGTGCAAAGACCGGCATTCCGGCCGATGCACGCGGCGAAAGGCGAATTGTACCGTTTCGAGATGGGCTCGCGGCCCGCTTCAAAGCTTACGGAGACGAAAGCCGTCTTTTTAGGCACAATGAAAGCTCGTGCGGCGCCCGCCGGGGGGAGGCCGCCGCGTGCCGTCAACCGTACGTGTCGCGACTCGCGTCGCGCGATGCGTCGCAAGCGCTCGATGGGCGCAAGGGGAACCGGTATGCAGGACGCTCTCAAAGCCCAGACGGGCACCGCCCGAACACCGACCGGCGCGCGGGCCGAGGCAGTGGACACCGCGGCGCAAACTGCGCCCAGCGCGTCCGCACAGCGCGCGCCGCGCGCCGCAACTCCCCGGGCGCCTAAATCTCAACGGGCCTCTTCGGGCCGCCACGGCACCATCGGCGAAGTCGATGGCATACGCATCACCAGCGCGCGCCGCGTCATCGATGTGGCTAGCGGCACCCGCAAGCTCGATCTCGTGCGCTATTACGCGCGCGCCGCGCCCTGGCTGCTGCCGCAGCTGCGCGATCGTCCCGTTTCGCTCGTGCGCGCACCGCACGGCGTTGACGGCGAGGTCTTCTTTCAGCGCCACAGCGCGCGTTCGCCGATTCCCGAGGTCACGCAACACGAAGGTCTCGATCCCGGGCATCTGCCGCTCATCACCATCGACACGCGCGAAGCGCTCGTGCACGTCGTGCAGATGGACACGATCGAGCTGCACACCTGGAATGCTGTCGTCGCCGACATCGAAGTGCCCGACCGCGTCGTGTTCGATCTCGATCCCGATCCCGTGCTTGGCTGGGACCGCATGATCGAGGCGGCGCAGCTCACGCGCACGATGCTCGGCGAGCTCGGCCTCGAGTCGTTCTGCAAGACGAGCGGCGGCAAGGGGCTGCATATCGTCGTGCCGCTCGTGCCCGGCGCGAGCTGGGACGACGCCAAGGCGTTCGCGCGCGCGGTGGCGCAGCGCCTCGCTTCGGGCTGGCCCACGCAGTTCACGGCAACCATGGGCCCCGAGCATCGCAAGAAAAAGATCTTCGTCGATTATCTGCGCAACGTGCGCGGCGCCAGTACGGCAGTCGCCTATGGCGTGCGCGCGCGGCCCGGCATGGGGATCTCGGTGCCGATCGCGTGGGACGAGCTCGCCGATACGACGGGCGGCGCGCAATGGACGCTCGCGAATATCGACGCTCGATTGGCGCACGTCAAGCGCTCGGACCCGTGGGCGCGCTATGCGCGCGTGCGCCAGTCGATCAGCAGCGAGCTGACGCTGAGGCTGGAGGAGGGCGGCGCGTAGGCGCAGGCTTCGGCGCGCGCGGGGCGATGCGTTGCGCCGCGGCTGCGAGGGTGTGCCCGGAGACACGTTGCGCATTGCTAACAAAACGCGCGGCGTGGCAAGCCGGATAAAACCTGGTCGGGCCGACGTCATCGTCCGGCGCAAGCCTTCGCGCGGCGCGCTAGACTGACAGTAGAAGATCAGCCACGCGCTGCCCGCACCGCGTCTTTCGCGGCCGCGGCAGCTCCCGCCAGGAGGTGACGCATGCCTTGCAGCAGCTCCAGCCGCCCCCGCCGCACTCGCGCGGCGCTCGTTCATGTCGCCGTTGCCCTGTCTTGCGCGATCGCGCTGCCCGCGCTTGCCTCGACGCCCATCAACGTGACATCGAAGACCCCGACCGATGGCCCAATCCGTTACACGGTGAAGGTCACGTCGAAGCTCTACGGCGACTCTCAGGAAACCCGCACGCTGCGCTCGGGTGACACCGACGACTTCACCTGGCGCACCACGCCGCCAGGCGGCGCGGTGCCGACCGCGCAAAGCTGTCCGGACTACGGTTCGCTGCCGCTCGACGCGAACGGCGCGATGGTGCGTCAGACCCAGGTGCGGCTCGCGCCTATCGTCGCCAAGGACGGTACGGCGAACGTGCAGGTGAGCTTCCGGGCCCAGGCGCCGCGTACCGGCAAGTCGGCGGCCGGCGCGCAGTGCCCCGAGGTGGTCGCGCATAGCGAGGTGCTGCACTTCTCGATGCCGACCAACGGCACCGCCAAGACGCTCAAGCTCAGCGATGGCACGCAGTTGAGCATTTCGGCGCAACGCTAGCCGGCGAGCGCTACGCGCGGGCGGTGCTTCGCGAGCCGCGGGGCTCGCGCGCGTTACGACGGCTGGCTTGAAGACATGGGCGGCGTGCGCGCTGCTAGCACCGCCCATGGGTCAAGTACGCTGGACATCCTGGGCACGCCGGTCAGATCAGGCGCGCGCCTTGTTGCGCGCGTCCCGCTCGACGAGCCGCGCGGCCAGAAAGCAATGCTCGATCGAAAAGAGCCGCCGGTAGCTGAGCACCACGGCGCCCACGGTGCCGAGCGCCGACGATGCCGCGATCAGGAACATGATCACGATTTGATAGCGCACCGCCTGCAGCGGCGACTGTCCGGCCAGCACCTGGCCCGTCATCATGCCGGGCAGGCTCACCACACCCACCACGGCCATCTGGTTGAGCGTCGGGATCATGCCCGCGCGCACGGCTTCGCGCGCGCACGCCTGGGCCGCCTCCCAGCGCGTGGCGCCGAGCGCGAGGGCGCTCTCCACGCGATCGCGCCGCGCCGTGAGTTCCTGCATCATGCGCTCGACGCCGAGCGAGACGCCCGTGAGCGTATTGCCGAGAATCATGCCGAGGATCGGTATCGCGTATTGCGGCTCGTACCACGGCCGAATGCGGATCACGACGAACAGGCCCACCGCCGCGACGAGCCACGCGCTGATCCAGATCGACACGATGCTGTCCACGCGCTGGCCCGCGTAGGTGCGTGCGCCGCGCTGCGAGCCCGCAATGCCGGCGATGAGCGTCATCAGCGCCATCAGCGGCAGCACCGCGTACCAGCGGTTGAACGCGAACACCCAGCCGAGCACGTAGCCAATCGCGAGCAGCTGCACGACGGTGCGCACGGCGGCCCAGGCGAGCTTGCGCTCGAGGTCGAGCTTGAGCAGCACCGATACGGCGCCGTTGACGAACACCAGCAGCGCCGCGATGGCGACGTCGCCGATGCCGAGGTTCTGCAGCACGCCGGGGCTCATCGCAGCGCTCCCATGTCGGCTTGCGCGGAGGCGGGCGCCTCGAGCACGCCCGCGCGCATCGTGATGTGGCGCTCGCCCACGCGTTGCGCCTGCGCCGGATCGTGCGAGACCCAAACGGTGGCGCGCGCCGCGCGCTCGTGCTCGAACCATTGCGCGATCAGCGTCTCGACCGCGCGCGCCGATTCGGGATCGAGCGAGGCCGTGGGCTCGTCGAGCAGCAGCGCTTCCGGATCGAGCTGCAGCACGCGCACGAGCGCGACGATCTGCGCTTCGCCGCCGGAGAGCTCGTCGGTGGCGCGCGCGAGGAAACCGGGCCCTCGGCCCGCCGCGTCGAAGAGCGCCTGTGCGCGCGCGGCGTCGAAGGCAGCGTCGCGGTAGACCGCGAGCGAATAAGGGTAGCGCAGGTTGTCTTCCACGGTGCCGTCGATGAGCGCGGGCCGCTGCCGGAGATAGGCGATGTGGCGCCGGTAGCGCGGAATCTGCGCATGGGCGATCGCGTGGCCGTGCCAGTGCAGCACGCCGCCGTCGAGCGGATCGAGCAGCGCGAGCGCGCGCAGGAACACGCTCTTGCCCGAGCCGGACGGCCCCGTGAGCACGACGCGCTGACCCGCGTGCAGCGCGAAGTCGGTGGGGTGCAGCAAGACCTGGCCGCGCTGGGCGTCGCGGCGCGTGATGCGTTGGGCTTCGATGAGCGGCGCGATGGCTGTCGCGTCAACGCGGGAGCGGCTCAAATCGTTCTGATGAGTCATCGGAGAAAGGCAAACTAAGTAGGCCGCGGCAGGGCGCGCGACGTGATGCAGTGCATCGTGGACGCAACCGGGCACGCAGGCTGCTGCACTATCGTTGGCGAAACAACAATGCATAACATGGAGTGCGCATGACGTCACCGCAACCCAAGGCCCATGGCTTCGGCCGCCCGCTCGCCAAGATCTTCGCATGGCTGGTGGCGGTTGTCGTCGTGCTCGTCGCTGCGCTTGGCGTCTTCATTTACACCTTCGACTGGAATCGCGCCAGACCCTATGTCAACGAAAAGGTGACGGAAGCCATCGGGCGGCCGTTCGCCATCGTCGGCGACCTTAAGGTGGGCTGGCGCAGAGCGCCGAGCGAAACGGGCTGGCGCGCCTGGGTGCCCTGGCCGCGTTTTTCGGCCACGCAGATCGAAGTGGCGAATCCCGACTGGACGAAGACGCCGCACTTCGCCACGATCGACGAGGTCGATTTCGAAGTGGCCGTGCTGCCGCTCATCGCGCACGACATCGTGATTCCGGCGATCAATCTCATGAATCCGGCCATCGATATCGAGCGGCTTGCGGATGGGCGCAATAACTGGACCTTCAAGCTGGCTTCGTCTGGCGGCCCTTCCACGTGGAAGCTCGATCTGCACGACATCACGTTCTCCGATGGCAACATCGCCGTGGACGATCAGCAGACGAAAACCGACGTGAAAATCGCCGTGAGCCTGCTCGGCCACGGGATACCGATCGGCAAGGTGATGGAGCAGCAGGAGGCGGCGTCGCGCCAGGGCTCGGCACAGGTGATCGGGCGCGCGGGGGCGAACCGGCTCGCGCAGCAGGCGCAGAAGCAGCAGGCGTCGGAGGCGGCTGCGGCGAGTGCGGCCAGTGCGGCCAGTGCGGCCAGTGCGGCGAGCGGTGCCGGCAGCGCGTCCGGGGCGATGGCTGCGGCTTCCAGTGCGCCAGCCGCAAGCGGCGCTGCAGCCTCTCAGAGTGCCGGTGCGAAGCTGGCCACGAGCGGCGCGAGTGCGGCCAGTGCCGCGAGCGCAACAAGCGCGGCGAGCGCGCCATCCGCCGGCAAGCCGAATGAGCCGTTCTATGCCATCGGCTGGACGATCAAGGGCACGTATAACAAGACGCCGCTCTCGGGCGACGGCAAGTTCGGCGGCGTGCTCGCACTGCAGGATGCCAGCCGGCCATTCCCGATCCAGGCCGACGTGCGCGCCGGCGACATGCATATCGCGCTAGTCGGCACGCTCACGGACCCCACGCATCTCGCCGCCGTCGATCTGCGCCTCTGGCTGCAAGGCCAGAGCATGGCCCATCTCTACAAGCTGACCGGCGTGACGTTGCCCGAAACGCCGCCTTATGCAACCGATGGGCGCTTTGTCGGCCAGTTTCGTCGCGGCGCGAGCGTGTTCCGCTACGAGAATTTCACGGGCCGCGTGGGCGGCAGCGACCTGAACGGCACGCTCGTGTACGAGCAGCGCCAGCCCCGGCCGCTGCTCTCCGGCGAGCTCGTCTCGAACCTGCTGCAGTTCTCCGATCTGGCGCCGATCATCGGCGCGGATAGCAAGGCGAGCAAGGCCAGGCGCGGCGACACCGTCACGCAGCCGGCGGACCGCGTGATCCCTGTAGAGCCGTTCAAGACCGACCGCTGGAGCTCCATCGACGCCGACGTGAAGTTCACCGGCAAGCGCATCGTCAAGCAGGGCAGCCTGCCGATCCAGGACCTCTATACGCACGTGAGCCTGACCAACGGCGTGCTCGCCTTCGAGCCGCTGCAGTTCGGCGTGGCGGGCGGCACCTTTGCCACGCAGCTTTCGCTCGACGGCAGCGGCACGCCGCTCAAGGCACGCGGCACGGTTGCCGCGCGCCACCTGAAGCTCAAGCAACTGTTCCCGAACTTCAAGTCGATGCAGTCGGCGCTCGGCGAGGTCAACGGCGACGCCTCGCTTTCCGCTACGGGCAATTCGCCGGCGGCGCTCGCTGCCTCGTCCAATGGCGAAGTGAAGGCGCTGGTCACGCAGGGTACGGTCAGCCGCCTGCTGATGGAAGCGGCGGGCCTGAACGTCGCGAACGTGGTCTACGAAAAGCTGTTCGGCAATCGCGACGTGAACATCAACTGCGCGGCGGCCGATTTCGTCGCGACCAACGGCGTGCTCGATCCGCGCGTGTTCGCGCTCGATACCGACGACGCCGTGATTGACATCGATGGCCCCATCGATCTGCGTGACGAATCGATGGACATGAAAGTGCACCCGCATACGAAGGGCTTTCGGGTGTTCTCGCTGCGCTCGCCGCTCTACGTGAAGGGCACCTTCAAGAATCCGCACGTGGGTGTGGATGCCGCTGCGCTCGCACTGCGCGGCGGCGCCATGGTGGGGCTCGGGCTCATCAACCCGTTTGCGGCACTGATCCCGCTCATCGCGCCGAGCAACAACAAGCCGCTGCCTTGCGATCAGCTGTTTGCGCAGATTCGCCAGCGTCCGATGGCGCCACCGCCGGGCCAGAAGATGCGCGAAGCGCCGCTTCCTGGCAGTGGCGCGAAAGCGCCTTCGCCGTCCGCGTCACGCGGCGCGTCGCGCAACGCCGGCAATACGCCATCCGGCGCGGCTACGCAGCCCGGTCTGCAGAGTCTCTACAAGGGCAGTTGAGATTGCCCGCGCGCGCAACGCGCGTGGCTAGCACGCGAGGTAAAGCACGCGTGCCGCGAACCGCGGCGTATGGAAGGGCAGGCAGATGTAAAAACGCCCGGCGCTTGAGCGTCGGGCGTTTTTGAGTGGCGTTCAGCGCAACTGCTGGCGTGGTGCCGGATCGCCGGTGGTGTCCTGGCGGCGTGCCGCGTGCCGCGAACTGATGCCGGGCCGCGCCGCGCCGAACTCGGGCAGGATCCGCCCGCGCGCCCGGCTCGCGAACACGAGGAAGCCGAAACCGTCGGCCTCGTACCAGTAGCCGCCGTTCTCAAGCCCTTCGAGCGGCTGCTCGAGCGCATGCGCGATGGATTCGATGCAGCGTCTGCGCAATTCGCTCGTGCCGGGATAGGGCGGCTGCGCACCGCGAACACTGCATAACAGCACGTCGAGCCCAGGCAGCACGTGTGCATAGAGCACCGGCTCGTCCTGCGCACGCGCGCGCGCAATCTTCGTATCGAGTTGACCGAAAGGTTTGAAGTGGCTCAGTACGGCGAGAAAAGACTCGTCGCCATCCGCCTTGATGCGCTTACGCTTTTTCGGGAAGGACATAAAAATTCGCCTGAAAAAGGTGGATTGCAAAAAACGCAGCGTTCCCATGCGACCACTCCCGGACTGGTGCGCCGCACGTCGATCCTTTATAGCATACGGATTTGCCGGATTCACGAGAATTCAGGCACGTGGGGACCACGTCCAAAACCCTCACCGCGTCAGGCAAACGCCATGCCGGATCGCACGTCGCGCTCATGTAGGTATCCCGGCGCTCTTTCGCTTCTCTTTCACTTGTCTCCGGTCTCAATAATAGACCTGCACGCGCGTGCGGTGTGACGATTTCTCGGGAAAATGCCGGCTTTTCTCACTAGCGGGTGCGCATAGACACATACGTTGTAATCTCATAATTTCGCGCAGATAATGTTTCGGCTCAGGCGGGCGCGGCGATTTCACGCCGCGGGGGACCCGCCGCGCGCGGACCCGGACGGGGAGGTCCGCTCGCGCAGTTCGCTGCGCGAGGCGTCGCCGAGAGCGCCATCCAATCAAATCGACATGAAACTGTTCGCCAAGGGGCTTTTGCTGATCGCGATACCGAGCGCAATCGAGCTGGCGCTGCTCGGCGTCGTATTCGATACGCAAGGCGAGGCCGCCGAGGCCGCAAAGAGCGCCGAGAACAGCAAGCAGATCCTCTGGCAGGCTTCGAGCCTCGCCCATCCGTTGTTGCGGGAGGCCGCGCGCGTTCGCACGGCGATCGTGCTCGAAGACCCCGCGTTCATCGACCGCCGTGCCGTCTGGGCCGAATTCTCGGATCGTCTCTCGCTGCTCGCGCACATGGTGAGCGACAACCCTGCGCAGCTTGCGCGCGTGCAGCGCATCAACGACTATGCGCACGCGTGGCGCGCGCGCTGCGGCGAGGTGGCCGACGCCTTGCGCGCCGGCCGCATCAGCGGCTTCGCGCGAGCGGGCAGCGACGGTCTGCCGCCCGAAATCGGCGCGGTGCGCAGCGAGCTCGATGCGTTCGTCGCCGAGCAAACGCGTCTCGACGAAGCGCGCGGCGCCTCGCTGCGCGAGACCCGCGAGCGGCAGCAGGATGCGCTCATCGTCGCCGTGGTCGGGTCGATGCTGATCTGGGCCGCCACGGCGATCGTGTATGCGCGCAACGTGGGCCTGCGTCTGGCCGCGCTGAGCGCCAATGCGCAGCGGCTGAGCGAGGGGGTGGCGCTGGCGCGGCCGCTCGCCGGCGACGACGAAATCGCGGCGCTCGACGCCGTGCTCAATCAGACCAGCCGGCGCCTGCGCGAGGCCGAGCACGAACAGGCGGCGCTCAAGCTGCAACTGCAGGAGCGCGCCACGGATCTCGCCGCCGCCAACGACAATCTGCGCCAGGAGAGCCAGGACAACGAGATGTTCATCTACAGCGTCTCGCACGACCTGCGTTCGCCGCTCGTGAATCTGCAAGGTTTTTCGAAGGAGCTGCAGGTTTCGTGCGGCGATCTGCGCGAGCAGATCGATGCGGCGGATCTGCCCGCCGACGAGCACCGGCGTATGGTCGAGGTGCTCGACGGCGACGTCGACGAATCGTTGCAATTCCTGCGCCAGGCCGTGGCGCGCGCGGCGGCCATCATCGATGCGTTGTTGCGCATTTCGCGCGCCGGGCGGCTCGATTATCGCTGGCAGCGCGTGAATGTGGGCCGCGTGGTCGAGCGCGCGCTTGCGGGCCTCGCGGCGGGGCTCGTGCAGCAGGCGCGCATCGAGGTGCACGAGCTGCCGCCCGCGTGGGGCGACCCGGGGGCGCTAGAGCAAATCTTCAGCAATTTGATCGATAACGCATTGCGCCACCTCGATCCGGCGCGGCCCGGGCAGGTGGAGATCGGCGCGCTCGAGCCGGGCGAAGCGGCGGCACAGCCACCGGCATCGGCTTCGCCCCCCGGGCCTGGTGGCGGCCTGGCCCGCCCTGGCGGCGAGGCGGCTGACCGCACGGCGCCAGCCGTCATCGCCCATGTCCACGCACGTGATGCCTGGCGCATATCCGGCACACGCACGCGGACGTATTATGTGCGCGACAATGGCATTGGCATTCCGGCTGCGTATCAGCCGTTGCTGTTTCGCGCGTTCCAGCGCCTGCACGGAGGCGATTCGATCGGGCAGGGCACGGGGCTCGCGCTCGCCCGCCGTATCGTGGAGCGCCATGGCGGGCGCATCTGGGTCGAGTCGACGCAAGGCGCGGGTTCCACCTTCTTCGTCGCGCTGCCCGACGAACCGCTGCGCGCAGTATGAGGGCACACCATCGGATCGCATGAGGAAATGTCGGAGAGCGGCATGAGAGAACGAGAAGAAACGGCAGCAAAAGCGGGCGCAAAAACGGGGGAAAATGCGGGAGCACAGCCGAACCCATTCCCGTGCGGACTGAGCGCCGGCTTGCCGGCCGAGCCGGTGGATACGGGGCACCGTGTGAGCATCGTGCTGGTCGAAGACGACGACGGGCACGCCACGCTGGTCGAGCGCAACCTGCGGCGCTCGGGTGTGTCCAACGGCTTTTTGCGTTTTCGTGACGGCCAGGAGGCACTCGATTATTTTTTTGGTACGCCGGGCGCCGATACGCTTGCGGCGTCGAATTACCCGTCACGTGAAGAGCTGGCGAATTTCGTCGTCCTGCTCGATCTGCGCATGCCGCGCGTGGATGGCTTCGAGGTGCTGCGGCGGCTGAAGGCCGATCCGGTGACGGCCTCGGTGCCGGTGATCGTGCTCACGACGACCGACGATCCGCGCGAGATCGAGCGCTGCTACGAGCTGGGCTGCAATGTCTATATCACGAAGCCCGTCGAATATGACGCGTTCATCGAGGCGGTGCGGCGGCTCGGCTTTTTCCTTCAGGTCGTCAAGCTGCCGCCGGGGCATCGCTTTGTGCGTCCTTGACGGGCCCTCGCGCGTGCCTGCGCGTGCTCGTGCGCGCTTGTGCCTGCCCCGCGGCTTGCCGAGGACTTGAACGATCAGATACGGCTTTCGATTCAGGCATGACCACCATGACAATACTGATACTGGGCGTGCCCGCGGCGCGGCGCCAGTCACGAGGGATGCCAGACGCATGAACGGCATGAACGGCATGAATGAGGCGGCAACGATGTTGGCGGGCGCGCACGTGCTCGTTGTCGACGACGACGAAGGCATCCTGCGCCTCGCGCGCAAATCGCTCGTGCGGGCCGGCGCGCGCGTGGATACCTGCACGGGCGTTGGGGAGGCGCGCGCCGTGCTCGAGGCGCGCACGCCGGACGTGCTCGTGCTCGACTATCAGCTCGACGGCGCCGAAACCGGACTCGATTTTTTCCGCCGCCTGCGTGCCGAGGACGTGCGCGTGCCGGCCATTCTCGTCACCGGCTTCACCGACGAATCGCGCGTGATCGCCGCGTTGCGCGCGGGCGTCTCGGACGTGGTGCCGAAATCGGGCGATTACCTCGACTACCTGCCCGAAGCGGTGGCCCGTGTGCTCGCGCAGGTCGCGTTGCAGCGCGATTCGGACCAGGCGCTGCTCTTGCGCGATCGCGAAGAGCATTACCGCACGCTATCCGAAGCGCTGCCGCACCTCGTGTTCACCTGCGGCGCGGACGGCGAGTGCGATTTCCTTTCGAAGCAATGGTGCGAATACACGGGCCTCGACGCCGGCACGACGCATGGCCTCGCGTGGCTCGACGCCTTGCATCCGGACGACCGGGACGAGATTCGCGACACGTGGCTCAAGGCCGTGCGCACCAACAACGACGACTATCGCCACGAATTGCGCATTCGCCGTCACGATGGCGCGTATCGATGGTTCGATGTCCGAATCGTTGCGATGCGCGATCCGCGCGGCAGCGTCAACAAGTGGTTCGGCAGTTGTACCGACATCCACGCGCAACGCGAGTCGAACGAAGAGCGCGAGCTGCTGCTCGCCTCCGAGCAGGCGGCGCGTCAGGCAGCCGAAGAGGCCAATCGCGCGAAGGACCGCTTTCTGGCGATGCTCTCGCACGAACTGCGCACGCCGCTCACGCCGGTGCTGGCCGGCACGCGCCTGCTCGAGCAGATTCCCGGTTTGCCCGAGGCCGCGCGCGCGGGCGTGCTGATGATCCGCCGCAATATCGAGCTCGAGGCACGCCTGATCGACGATCTGCTGGATCTCACGCGCGTCGCGAACGGCAAGCTGAGCCTCACGCTCGACACGGTCGACGTGCACGAAGTGATCGACGCCGTGCTCGAGCTCTTTCACAGCGAAATGCAGATCAAGCAGCAGGATGTGCACGTCGAGCGCGAGGCGCAGCAGCACTATGTGCGCGGCGACCGCGCGCGCATGCAGCAGATGTTCTGGAATCTCGTGCGCAACGCGGCGAAGTTCACGCCGGACGGCGGCCACATCTTCGTGCGCACGCGCGACGAGCGCATGCATGTGGTGATCGAAGTGGAGGATACCGGCATCGGCATCGCGCCGGAGCAGATCGGCAAGCTCTTTCACGCCTTCGAGCAGGGCAGCCACAACATGACGCGCCAGTTCGGCGGCCTCGGACTCGGGCTCGCGGTGACGAAGGCGCTGACCGAGGCGCACGGCGGCACCGTGAGCGCGAAGAGCCCCGGCACGCATTGCGGCGCCACTTTCACGATCGTGCTGCCGACCGCCGCGCCTGGCTCGGGCGCCGCGCGCCCCGCGGACCACAGCGGGCCGCACCGCGCGGGCGCGCTCGAGATCCTGCTGATCGAGGACCACGAGGACACGGCCGAGGTCATGTCGCAACTGATCCGCGCGCTTGGCCACGAGGTGGCAGTGGCCATGAGCGTGGCCGGTGCGCTCGCGCTCACGGCCGCGCAACGCTTCGATCTGGTCGTGAGCGATATCGGCTTGCCGGACGGCTCGGGCATCGACTTCATCCGCGCGTTCCGCAAGGAGTCGGCGGCGCCGGCCATCGCACTCACCGGCTTCGGCACCGACGACGACGTGCGCCGCAGCATCGATGCCGGTTTCACGGCGCATCTCACGAAGCCCGTGAATTTCGAGCAGCTCGAGCGCCTGATCGAGGAGATGGTCACGCAGCGTGCGAGCGATATGTCGGACCCGGCGGCGCCGGCGGCTTGAGCGGCGCGCGATTGGCGCCTTGCGCGCCTCGCGTGCATCTGGGCGCAACGAGGCGCAACAGGACGAAAAAAACCCGCGTGGCCGAAACACGGCGACGCGGGTTTTTGTGTGGCTATCTTTACCGGCTGGCTATCTGGCGAGCGTTGATCCGTTGATCACGCAAGCGGCGCTCAGCGCGAATTGCTCTGCAGCGAATCGCGGATCTCGCGCAGCAGCAGCACGTCTTCGGGCGTGGGCGGCGGCTCGGCCGGCGCAGCAGCGGCATCCGGCTGGCGCAGCTTGTTCACGAATTTCACCATCAGGAAGATGATGAACGCGAGGATGACGAAGTTGATCACCGCCGTGATGAACGAGCCGTAGCCGAACACGGCCACGCCGGCGGTTTGCAGATCCTTGTACGAGTCGGGGTTGCCCTTGAAGGTGGCGGGAATGTGCCCGAGCCGCACGAACAGGTTCGAGAAGTCGAGGCCGCCCGTGGCGACGCCGATCACCGGCATGATGAGGTCCTTCACGACCGAGTTGACGATGGTCGAAAAGGCGCCGCCGATGATCACACCGACTGCGAGATCCATCACATTGCCTTTGACGGCGAATTCCTTGAACTCCTTGATGATGCTCATGAGCGGGCTCTCCTTGAACGGGGGCGGCACGGGCCAGGGGGGGCATAACGACGCAATGGCGCAATGATAGCGAACGCATTCGCAATGCGGTAGCGATTTGACACTGCATGACATTTGGCCGCTTGCCCGTTTTACGCGGCACGCGCTAGTGCATACGGCGTGCCCGGCGGGCGCTGGCGTCAATGCGCGAGTTGTCGGCCGGCGTTAGTGCTTTGGCACTGACTCCGGGCCCATGCATAGCTCGATCTGCTCGCTAAAGCGTCGCGGGTCCGTATTGGTCCCGCACAGCAGGACACCTACGCGCTTGCCCTGCAACGTGTCGCGCAGCGGCCCGTAGAGGCCCGCGGTGGCCGTTGCGCAGGCCGGCTCGACGGCCAGCTTCAGTTCGTCGAAGAGCAGGCGCATCGCCGCGCGCAGGGCGTCGTCCGAGACCGTGACGATGCGCTCGATATGACGGCGGCACAGCGTGTAGCTGTATTGCTCGGTATGCGGCGACATCAGCGAGTCGGCGATCGTCTGCATGTGAGTCATACGCACCGTATGGTTGGCCGCGAAGCTTCGGCTCATCGCGTCGGCGCCTTCGGGCTCCACGCCATAGACCTGCACGCGCGGATTGGCGAGGCGCAGCGCGGTGGCGACGCCCGCGGCGAGCCCGCCGCCGCCGATCGGCACGATCACGGCGTCGAGGTCGGGCGCCTGGGTCGCCCATTCGTAGCCGAGCGTCGCCGTGCCGAGCACCGTGCGATAGCCGTTGAACGGATGCACGAAATAGCGGCCTTCCTCGGCTTCGACGCGCCGCACGATCTCGAAGGCCTCGCGGCTGTCGCTGGCCCGCACGATCTCGGCGCCAAGCCGGCGGCACTGCTCGACGCGCGCCTCGCTCGCCGTGCGAAAGAGCACGACCTTCGCGCCGATGCCAAGGCGCCGGGCCGCGTACGCCACGGCGATCGCGTGATTGCCGCCCGAGACGCAGGTCACGCCCGCGCTGCGCTGCGCCGCATCGAGCGCGAGCAGGTGCGTGAACGCGCCGCGCACCTTGAAGCTGCCGCTCTCCTGCAGCAGTTCGAACTTGAAGTTGACGTGCGTGTTGCCGAGCGAGGGCAGGTCGTGACGATCGAACACCGGCGTGCGCAGCACCCACGGCGCAAGCGTGAAGTGCTGCGAGGCGATCTCGTCCAGCGTGGGTATGGCTTCGCCGTCTATCGTGCGATCGGTGGGCAGCGGCGTGGCGGTTGACATGGCGTTGGACCTGCGGCGCGGGACGTGATTATTGAGGATGACTATCCGGTTAGCCAGGCGCCCGCTACTGCGCCTGTGCGTCGACCGAAAGGCCGTGCACAAGCTTGCGCAGGAAACCTTCGCATGCCGCGAGCTGATCGAGCGAAACGAATTCGTTCGGCTTGTGCGCCTGCTCGATGTCGCCTGGCCCGCACACCACACTTGGAATGCCGGCGCGGGCGAACAGGCCCGCTTCCGTGCCGTATGCCACCTTGCGGCGCGACCGGTCGGACGTGAGCGCGCGCACGAGCTGGGTGATCGCCGCCTGCTCGCTGTCGTCGAGGCCCGGCGCCGCGGCGATCTTCATGAACTCGATTGCGCCGGCCGGGTTTTCGCGCTGCATCTTCGGCACGAGCGTCTCGCGCGCGTACTGCTCGATGCGCGCGAAGATCGTGTCGGGGTCGAGCGTGGGCAGGTTGCGGAATTCGAATGCGAAGCGGCATTCGGCCGGCACCGTATTGATGGCGTTGCCGCCTTCGATCGTGCTGGTTTGCGCGGTCGTGAACGGCACGTCGTAGAGCTCGTCGAACGGGCCCTTCGCGCGGAACTCGTCGGCCATGTCGCGGATGTAGCAGATCAGGCGCGCCGCGTACTCGATGGCGTTCAGCCCGCGCGGTGTGAGCGACGAATGGGCCGCGTGCCCGCGCACGCAGCATTGATACGCGTTGATGCCCTTGTGCGCCACGATCGGGCGCATGCTCGTGGGCTCGCCGACGATGCAGCCCTCGGGCTTCACGCCACGCTTCACGAGGTCTTCGATCATGAGCGGCGCGCCCACGCAGCCGACTTCCTCGTCGAACGACAGCGCGAGATGCAGGGGCTTCGCGAGCTTCGTCTGCTGGATCTCGGGCACGAGCGAGAGCGCCGCGCCGATAAAGCCCTTCATGTCGCAGGTGCCGCGACCGTAGAGCAGGCCGTCGCGGATCTCGGGCTTGAACGGGTCGCTGTCCCATTTCTGGCCGTCGACGGGCACCACGTCGGTGTGGCCCGAGAGCACGATGCCGCCGTCGGTCGAGCCGTCGTGCGCGGGCAGCGTGGCGAACAGGTTGGCCCATTTGCCGTCGTGGCCGTAGGTGAGCGTCGCTTCGATGCCGCGCGCGCGCAGGTCGTCGCGCACGGTCTCGATCAGCCCGAGATTCGGATGGCGGCTGACCGTGTCCATCGACACGAGGCGGGTGACCCAGGGGAGCGAGGCGGGAAGGGCGGCGGACGACGAAACTGCGGAGGGCGGTGTAGAAGACTGCGCTGATTCAGCGGCTATGGCCATGGTGGACTCCAGCTTGCTTGTCCATCCATATTACCCAAAAAGAATGGGCCAGGCCAAAGGCCCCGGCAGCAATAGCTCGTTGCGGATCGCGAACACGCGCACGGGCGCGCGCAAGCCTGCAATTACGTCGAATTCGCCGTCATGACGCGATGCAGCATCGCTCTCGCAGCGGCGCATGCGCAATATTTCCGCGCATGCGCCGGTGGTTTTTTCACGCGCTCAGCGTGCCGCCGCCCGTGCGGGCGCGCCCAGTGCGCGCAGCGTCTCCTTCACCGTCGCCACGCGCACCGCGAGGTCGGGGCTGCGCGTCTCGATGCGCAGCTTGTCCTGTCCCGCGAGCTTGACGTGCTTGTGCTTCTGCACCATTTCGATGATGCGCATGGCGTCCACAGGCGGATTCGGCACGAACTGCAGCCCGATCACGGCCTCGCCCGCGTCGATCTTGGTGATGCCGAGCGGCTTGGCCGCGAGGCGCAGGCGGTGCGTCTCGATGAGCGCGTGCGCCTGCGGCGGCATCTTGCCGAAGCGGTCGATGAGCTCCTCCTGGATGCCGTCGATCGAATCGTCGTGCTCGCAGTTCGCGAGGCGCTTGTAGAGCGACAGGCGCTCCTGCACGTCGCCGCAATAGTCGGCGGGCAGGATTGCGGGCGCGTGCAGGTTGATCTCCGTGGTCGCGGCGAGCGGCGCGGTCAGGTCCGGCTCGCGGCCGTCCTTGAGCGCCTTCACGGCGTCGTTGAGCATGTCGGTGTAGAGCTGGAAGCCGATCTCGTGGATCTCGCCCGACTGCTTGTCGCCGAGCACTTCGCCGGTGCCGCGGATCTCGAGGTCGTGCATCGCAAGATAGAAGCCCGCGCCCAGCTCCTCCATCTGCTGAATCGCTTCGAGACGGCGCTGCGCCTGTTTCGTGAGCCCCTGCGGATCGTGCACGAGCAAATACGCGTAAGCCTGGTGGTGCGAGCGCCCGACGCGGCCGCGCAGCTGGTGCAGCTGGGCGAGACCGAATTTATCGGAGCGATGCATGAGGATGGTGTTGGCGGTCGGCACGTCGATGCCGGTCTCGATGATGGTCGTGCACAGCAGCACGTTCGCGCGCTGTGCCACGAAATCGCGCATCACGGCTTCGAGCTCGCGCTCGTGCATCTGCCCGTGCGCGACGGCAATGCGCGCCTCGGGCACGAGCGCCTCGAGCATCGCGCGGCGGTTCTCGATGGTCTCGACTTCGTTGTGCAGGAAATAGACCTGGCCGCCGCGCTTGAGCTCGCGCAGCATGGCTTCGCGGATCACGCTGTCTTCCTCGCGGCGCACGAAGGTCTTGATGGCGAGGCGCTTTTGCGGCGCGGTCGCGATCACGGAGAAGTCGCGCAGGCCTTCGAGCGCCATGCCGAGCGTACGCGGGATCGGCGTGGCGGTGAGCGTGAGCACGTCCACCTCGGCGCGCAGTGCCTTCAACGCCTCCTTCTGGCGCACGCCGAAACGGTGCTCCTCGTCGATGATCACGAGCCCGAGGCGCTTGAACTGCACGTCGGAGGAAAGCAGCTTGTGCGTGCCGATCACGATATCGACGCTGCCTTCATTGATCTGCTGGATCGCCGTGCCCACTTCCTTCGCCGACTTGAAGCGCGAAAGCTCGGCAATGCGCACGGGCCAGTCGGCGAAGCGGTCGGTGAAGGTCTGCGTGTGCTGCTCCGCGAGCAGCGTGGTGGGCGAGAGGATCGCCACCTGCTTGCCGCCCATCACGGCGATGAACGCCGCGCGCAGCGCCACCTCGGTCTTGCCGAAGCCCACATCGCCGCACACGAGGCGGTCCATCGGCTTGCCGCTCGTCATGTCGCCGATCACGGCGGCGATGGCCGCCGCCTGGTCCGGCGTTTCCTCGAAGCCGAAGCTCTCCGCGAACTTCACGTAGTCGCGCGGTTCAAGCGCGAACGCGTGGCCCTCGCGCGCGGCGCGGCGCGCGTAGAGGTTCAAGAGCTCGGCGGCGGTGTCGCGGATCTGCTGCGCGGCCTTGCGGCGCGCCTTTTCCCACTGGCCGGAGCCGAGCGCGTGCAGCGGCGCGCTGTCCGGATCGGCGCCGCTATAACGCGAGATCACGTGCAACTGCGAGACCGGCACGTAGAGCTTGCTCGCGCTCGCATATTCGAGGTGCAGGAACTCGGTGTCGCCTTCGCCGAGGTCCATCGTCACGAGTCCGTGGTAGCGGCCGATGCCGTGCTGCGCGTGCACGACCGGGTCGCCCACCTTGAGCTCGGAGAGGTCGCGCACCATCGAATCGACGTTGCTCGCCTGCTCCTGGCGGCGGCGTCCCGCGCGGCGCGCGAGCGGGCCGTAGAGCTCGGTCTCGGTGATGATCGCGAGGCCTTCGCCGGGCAGCGCGAAGCCCGTCGAGAGCGGCGCCACGCCCAGCACGAAGCGCTCGTCGCCGGTGAGCCAGTCTTCGTAGCTGTCCGCGGACGTGGGGCGCAGATGGTTCTCGGCCAGCAGTTGCGCGATGGTCTCGCGGCGTCCCGCCGATTCCACCGCGAACAGCACGCGGTTCTTCGTGGTGTCGAGGTAGCCGCGCAGCGCGGCGAGCGGATCTTCGGCGTGGCGGTCGATCGCGAGGCCCGGCAGCGCGTTGGCCCAGCCCCCCGCGGTCGTGGCCGGCAGCGCGAGACGCGCGAAGGGCTTGGCGAGCGTGAAGAAGTCCTCGTCGGTCAGGAACAGGCGCTGCGGCTCCAGAATCGGCCGCTCGCGGTCATGCGCGAGGAAGTTGTAGCGCTGCTTCGTGTCGGCGGTGAAGCGGCGGATCGAGGTGTCCAGATCGCCCGAAAACACGAGTTGCGCGTTTTCCGGCAGATAGTGGAACAGCGTGGCCGTCTCTTCGAAGAAGAGCGGCAGGTAATACTCGATGCCCGCGGACGGCACGCCACTGCCGATGTCCTTGTAGATCGACGCGCGGCTCGGGTCGCCTTCGAACACCTCGCGCCAGCGGCTGCGAAACGCCGTGCGCGCGGCCTCGTCGAACGGAAACTCGCGGCCCGGCAAGAGCCGCACGTCCTTGACCGGATAAAGGCTGCGCTGGTTGTCGGGGTCGAAGGCGCGGATCGAATCGACTTGATCGTCGAAGAGGTCGATGCGGTACGGCAGCGGCGAGCCCATCGGGAACAGGTCGATCAGCGAGCCGCGCACGCAGTACTCGCCGGGCCGCATGACCTGGCTCACGTGCTCGTAGCCGGCCAGCGTGAGCTGCGACTTGAGCTTCGCTTCGTCGAGGCGCTGGCCCTGGGAGAAGGAGAACGTGTACGCCGCGAGGAACGAGGCGGGCGGCATGCGGTAGAGCGCCGTCGTGGCCGGGACGATGAGAATGTCGCAGCGGCCCTCGCCGAGATCGTGCAGCGTCGCGAGGCGCTCGGACACGAGGTCCTGGTGCGGCGAGAACGTGTCGTAAGGCAGCGTTTCCCAGTCGGGCAGGAGGCGTACGCGCGCTTCGGGCGCGAAGAACGGGATCTCCTGGGCGAGACGCTGGGCGTCCACGGCGCTCGCGCAGATCACGGCGAGCAGCGGAGCGCTCGCGCGCGAGGCCTCGCGGTAACGCGCGATCAGGAGCGCATCGGACGAGCCGTGCGTGCCGTCGAACGCGAAGCGCTGCCCCGGCTTGACGACGGCGACCGGGGACGGAGACGAAGACGGCGAAAGCGGGGATGCGGCGATATCGGACATAGGGGCAACAGGTTGGCGAGGCGCTGCGTATGCGGTTCGAGTGCGGTTCGTATGCGTTAGTCCCGGAACGCGTGCAGGGCAGGGAGCGTGCGGTCCGGATGTCGACAGCCATTCGTAAGGGTAAGGGCGCAAAAACACCATTCGGGACGTCGCGTCAGCGATTCCTGAACGGCGCCGATGCGTCTCAGGTGCCGGTGCGCCCGGCCTTGCGAAGGGCTGCCATCGTGCCCGCCATGCCCGCCGGCCAGCTCGGTTGCGGCGCTGGTTGCGGGCGTTGGGCGTACGGGTAAAGGACCTATTATAAAATCCGTCCTTTACTTTGACTCATGCGGCCAGCGATACCGTGACTTCACGCCTTTTTGCCCTGATCCCCTGCGCCGGCACCGGCAGCCGTTCGGGGTCGGCCATGCCCAAACAATATCGGACGGTTGCCGGACACGAACTCCTGCACTATACGCTTGCGGCATTCGACGCCTGCAGCGAATTTAGCCAGACGCTCGTTGTCATTTCTCCCGACGATAGCCATTTCGACGCGCGCCGCTTCGCCGGCCTGCGCTTTGCGGTGCGCCGCAACGGCGGGGCGTCGCGCCAGGCGTCGGTCTACAACGGACTCGTCGCGCTCGCGGACTTTGGCGCCAGCGACGACGACTGGGTGCTCGTGCACGACGCCGCGCGCCCGGGCATCACGCCCGCGCTGATCCGCACGCTCGTCGACGCGCTCAAGGACGACCCCGTGGGCGGCATCATGGCGCTGCCGGTAGCGGACACGCTCAAGCGCGTGGCGCCTCATCATGTGCCGGGCGGCCCGCGCATCGCCCGCACGGAATCGCGCGACGGCCTCTGGCAGGCTCAGACCCCGCAAATGTTTCGCATCGGCATGCTGCGCACGGCCATCGAGCGCGCGCAGCAAGAAGGCCACGATCTCACCGACGAAGCGAGCGCCATCGAATGGCTTGGCCATTCGCCGCGGCTCGTGCAGGGCAGCCTGCGCAATTTCAAGGTGACGTACCCCGAAGATTTCGCGCTCGCCGAAGCCATTCTCAGCCGCAACCCCGGAAACTGAGCGGGCGACTGAGTTGGCAACTGAGCCTCGGCGAGGCAGACCCACAAGCGCACTGCGCAACACGATACGGAAGACCCACACATGGACATCAGAATTGGACAAGGCTATGACGTGCACGCGCTCGTGCCAGGCCGCCCGCTCGTCATCGGCGGCGTGACGGTGCCCTACGAGCGCGGGCTGCTCGGCCACTCGGACGCCGACGTGCTGCTGCACGCCATCACCGACGCGCTGTTCGGCGCCGCCGCGCTCGGCGACATCGGCCGCCATTTCCCGGACACCGACAAACAGTTCTACGGCGCGAACAGCCGCGTGCTGCTGCGCGAATGCCTGCGCCGCGTGCAGGAGGCGGGCTTCTCGCTCGTGAACGTGGACAGCACGGTGATCGCGCAGGCGCCCAAGCTCGCGCCGCATATCGAAGCCATGCGCGCGTGCATCGCGGAAGATCTGCAATTGCCGCTCGATCGCGTGAACGTGAAGGCGAAGACCAACGAGAAGCTCGGCTATCTGGGCCGTGGCGAAGGCATCGAAGCGCAGGCGGCAGTGCTGCTCACGCGCGCGTGAAATTCGCGCGGTCTTCGGATCGCATCGCGTGGCACATCTAATTAAATGGCGTGCCGCAAATGGCGTGCCCGAAAAGTGTCGAACGCATCGCGCAGGCCGCGTGCCTGCTCCCGCATAAAAGGCGGTGATTGCACCTGCAATCACCGCCTTTGCTTTTCTTGTCGATTAATTTCCGTTTTTTTCGCCGCATACTAAATCGGTATTCAGGCGTACCGGAAGCGGAAAGGTTCATGACGGGACTCGAAAGACGCGTGAAAGGCCTCGACGGTCTCCGGGCACTGGCCGTGATGCTGGTGTTCCTCGCGCACAAGGCGCACGTCGAGGCGATCGACGCGGGCAAGATCGGCGTATGGCTGTTCTTCCTGATCAGCGGCTATCTCATCATCGGTGAGCTGCATCGCAACCGCCTGCGTGTCGAACAACGCACGGCGCGCCGCGATGCGGTGCTCTACGTGTTCTTCGTGAAGCGCACGCTGCGTATCTTCCCGGTCTACTATTTGCTGCTCATTGCGCTGACGATCGCGCATGCGTGCTTCTATCAACGCGATGTCGATTTGGGGCTCGCGTGGCATTACGTATTCCTCTCCAATTTCTGGATCGGCATCGTTCATGACGGATGGCCGGGCACGGTGTCGCATTTCTGGAGTCTCGCGGTCGAGCAGCAGTTCTATCTGATAGCGCCGTTTGCGCTGCTGTTCACGCGCGCGTCGCGGCATCTGGCGATTTGCATCGGCATGATTTTCGCCGCGGCGCTCGCGCATCTCGCGCTCTACGCGAGCGGAGCGATCGAGCCGCTTGTTTATGCGTTCTCGCCCTGGAATTTCGCCTTGCTCGCGCTAGGCGGCGTGCTGGCCATCGGCGGCGCACGCGTGCCTGAAGCGCCTGGAGACGGGCGGGTGCAAAGCGCCATCGGGTTCGTGCTCGCGTGCGCGAGTCTCGCGGCCCTCGCACTCGCGCGCGCCGATTGCGAGGCCTGCGAAGCGACGCAGCGCGCCATCCTGCCGGGCTTGCTCGATATCGGCCTCGCGCTGTCGCTTGGCGCCGTGTTCCTGTGGCTCGTGCGGCACCAGGACAGCCTGCTCGTGACCGCTCTCGAAGCGCGGCCGCTCGCGTATCTCGGCACGATCAGCTACGGCTTCTATCTTTTCCACAACTTGGTGCCGTCGCGCCTGGGCGAGGCGCCGGCGCTCTACACGAGCCTGCACGTGCCGCCGCTTGCGCAGGACTTGCTGCCGCTCGTCATGCAGTTCGCGCTTTCCGTACTGCTTGCGCATCTGTCCTGGCAGTTGCTGGAAAAGCGCGTGCTCGAGTGGAAGGAGCCGCTTGCCTCGGCGATCCGCAGCCGTTTGCCCGCGCGTGCCGCGGCAGGGCCGACCTGAGCGGATCTCACCGCGGCTTCACCGAGCGAACGTCACAGAGCAAACTTCACCGAGCGGACACTGCGCGGGACTCAGAACGTCGCGCCACCCAACTCGCGGTCGCTGGGGCAAAGCTCCCCGGTTTGCAGCCCGTCCAGCACGCGCAGGACTTCGCCGGCGCTGCGCCCGACGCTCAGGTTGTTCACCGAGACGTGCTGAATGACGTTATCGGGATCGACGACATACGTCGCCCGCAGCGCCACGCCCGCTTCCTTGTCGCGAATGCCGAGCTGGTCGATCAGCTCGCCTTTCACGTCGCCGAACGAGTAGTGGTTCAGCCGGTCGAGCGCCTTGTTCTCGCGCCGCCAGGCAAGCTTCACATATTCGTTGTCGCAACTGCCGCCCATCAGCACGGCCTCGCGATTTTCGAATTCCTTGTGCAATTGCGCGAACGCGGCAATCTCGGTCGGGCAGACGACCGTGAAATCCTTGGGATAGAAGTAGATCACCTTCCATTTGCCGGGAAAGCTCTGCTCGGTGATTTCCTGGAAGGCGGATTCGCCATTTTCTTCGGGCTGATTGAAGCCGGGCTTCGCGGCCGTGACGGTAAAGGCTTCGAGTTTGTCGCCGACGGTTTTCATGGCGTCGCTCCTTGAAGACGGGGCGCACGCGCGCCCCGTGCGCGCGCCGCATGGCCCGATTGCTTCCAGCAATTGTCGCAGGGGTGGACGGCGCGTGCTGCGAGCGTGCGCCGGTGCCGTGTCACAGGTCAGTATGCGCGTGAACAGGCCCCGGCAATGCAACGGCCGCAGAGCGGGGCGGCCAGGCGGGATTCAGGCGCCCTTGGCGAGCGGGAACTCGATGGTGACTTCGAGACCGGGGCCCGGGGCGCGATTGCGCAGGCGCAGCGCGCCGCGGTAGCGGCCCACGAGGCGCTGCACGATGGCCATGCCGAGGCCGGTGCCGTTGGCCTGGGTGCGGGCGCTGTCGACGCGATAGAAGGGCCGCGTGACGAGCGGGAGCTGGTCTTCGGGGATGCCGGGGCCCTCGTCGACCACCGAGAGCTCGACGCGCGAATGCGAGACGCGCGTTTCCAGCATGATGTGCGGAATGCCGTCGGCCTCGCTCAAGCCGTACTTGCGCGCATTCTCGATCAGATTGCCCACCACGCGGCGCATGTCGGTGTCGTCGGCCTCGATCACGGCCGTGGGCGCGAGGCGCGTGATGAGCCGCACGCCGTCTTCGGTCGCCATGCGCGCGGCCATTTCACCCGCGATGACCGAAAGATCGACGCGCTCGGGCATGCGCTGCACGGGCCGCGCGTAGTCGAGGAAGCGGCCGATGATCATGTCCATCTGCTCGATGTCGTCGATCATCGCGTCCTTGGTGGCCTGGTCGGACGGGCTCATCTCCGTTTCGAGCCGCAGCCGCGCGAGCGGGGTGCGCAGATCGTGCGAGATGCCGGCGAGCATCAGCGCCCGGTCGGCCTCCAGCTGCTCGAGGTCGCGCACCATCTGGTTGAACGAACGATTGGTCTCGGCGGCCACGCCCATGCCGCTTTCGGGCAGCTTCGCCGGCGATTGCCCCGAGCCCACCATGCGCGCGGACATGGCGAGGCGCGCGAACGGCCGGTTCACGAGGCTCGTGATGAACGCGGCCCCGAAGAGCGAGAGCGCGAGCGCGGAAATGCCCCAGCCGACCCACTGCAGGCCGGTGACGTTGTCGAGCTGGTCGCGGTCGAGCGCGACCCAATAATCATCGTCGTCGATCTTGAAGCTGATCCATACGCCCGGAATGCCGTTCACCGACTGCGCGATGACGGTGTCGTCGCCGAGGCGCCCGCGGATGTCGTGCTCGATCAGCCGATTGAGCGACTCGTCGGGCTGGAGCTTGTATTTGTCCGTGGCCTCGCGCGGATAGACGCGCACGCCCTCGTTGCTCTCGAGGTCCTGGAGCAGGGCGCGGCGCAGGTCGGGGTCGGAGTAGAGGAGCGCGGTGCGCGTGAGCTTGACGACGGCAACGAGCTGCAGCGCCACGCGTTGCGCGCGCGGCTCGCGCTCGATCACGCGAAAGCTCTGAAACCATGCCGCGAGACTGACCGCAATGAGCAGCGCGATCAAGAGGAAGGTCCGCCAGAACAGATCGCCAAACGCGAGCGTGAGCAAACGGCGGTCAATCCGCATGGACCCTTCCCGTTTCAACAGAGGCAGTGCAGACAACGAGACACCATCCAGTATCAGGCAGCGCCGTCGGGAATGAAGACGTAGCCGAGTCCCCAGACTGTCTGGATGAAGCGCGGGCTGCCCGGATCGGGCTCGATCAGCTTGCGCAGACGCGAGATCTGCACGTCGAGGCTGCGGTCGAACACTTCGTATTCACGGCCGCGCGCGAGCTCCATGAGCTTTTCGCGCGAGAGCGGCTGGCGCGGATGGCGCGCGAACACCTTGAGCACCGAGAATTCGCCGGTCGTGAGCGGAATTTCCTGGCCGGCCTTGGTGAGCGTGCGGGTGGCGAGGTTCAGCGCGAATTCGCCGAACTCGAACACTTCGGTGGTTTCCGAGGGCGCGCCCGGCAGCTCGGACGGCGCCTGGCGGCGCAGCACGGCATGAATGCGCGCGACCAGCTCGCGCGGGTTGAAGGGCTTCGGGAGGTAGTCGTCGGCACCCATTTCGAGACCGACGATGCGATCCACATCTTCGCCCTTCGCGGTGAGCATGATGATGGGCGTGCGATCGTTGCTGCCGCGCAGACGGCGGCAGATGGACAGGCCGTCCTCGCCTGGCAGCATCAGGTCGAGCACCAGCAGGTCGAAACGTTCGCGCACCCACAGCTTGTTCATGGCGGGCGCGTTTTCTGCCACGTAGACGTTGAAACCCTGCTCGCCGAGATAGCGGCGCAGCAGGTCCCGCAGTCGCGGGTCGTCGTCGACAACGAGAATTTTGGACGGGTTCTTGGTTTCCATGCCTGGCATCTTAGCGCGATTGAGATGGGGTGCGAGTTTGCAATAAATATAAGGTTACAGTCAGTTACAAAATTTACCCGTGCTGTGGCACGGCATCAAGCACTGACAGATAGACTTCTTTGCGTAAAGCGGCCATTCGGTAGATACTTCATTCGAAATTCGAACCAGTGCCCGTATCGAGCCGGGTCCGCACATGCATTCGAGGTAGCCGTTTGCCGCGTCAAGAAGGGAAAAAAACGATGGGAGGGGTCAGGCCTACGATGCGCCATACCATGACTGCACTGGCGTTGGCCAGCGGCATCGTGGTTGCATTGGAGGCTGCGCCGGCCCACGCCCAGACCCTTCCGGACGGCTCTCAGGCCTCTGCCACCTCGGCGAGGCGCCCAAACCAAAAGCAGTCGGCGCGCAAGATGCGCAACGATGTCGCCGCACGTGATGTGCCTGCACGCCCAGCTTCGGACATCACACAACGCACCGCGGTTCCCCCCGATCTCGACCAGCGCCGCCGCGACGGCCATATGACGCCCGACGAGCGCCGCCTGCTGCGCCAGCACATCGAAGACGCCGTGCGCGAACTCTACAAGCGCTGATCTTGCCGTCTGCCCGCGTGTCCATGAAGACCGCGCGGCACCTCGCTGAAAAATTCCGTAGCAATTGCGCCGTCAACAGAAGCATTGCGCGCACCGTTACTGCGTTACATTCGTCCACTGTGGGCGCGCGGGCCGAACTCGCGCGTTTGTGTCCCATGTCCGATACGCCCAACTCGCAACGAACCGGACCGGTCCAGCCGGCGCGCCGTGCGCATCGTCATGGCGCGGCCAGCACGCCGGCTGTCGGCGCGGATCCGGACGCGGCGCTGCTCGACGCCGACGACGCCATGCATCTGCTCATCCGCACCGGCTTCGCGCCGGCGCCTGCCGAAATCGGGCCCTACGTCGGGCTCACGCGTGCGGCGGCGGTCGAGCGCGTGCTGGCCACGACTCGTGTCGATGCCGTGACGCCATTGCCCGCATGGAGCGCAGAGATCCCGTTGACGCGCGCGCAGCGCAATGCCCTGACGCCCGAGGCGCGCCGCGCCGCGCAGCGCCAGCGCGGCCAGCACTACGACGAACTGCGTGCATGGTGGATGCGCGAAATCCTCATCACGCCGTCGCCGCTCACCGAGCGCATGACGCTCTTCTGGCACAACCATTTCGCAACGGGCGAGGACAAGGTCCCCGAGCCGCTGCTGATGGCCGAGCAGAACGCGCTCTTCAGGCGCAATGCGCTTGGCAGCTTTGCCACGCTGCTGCACGAAGTCGCGAAGGACCCGGCGATGCTGCTGTATCTGGACGGCGCCAGCAATCGCAAGGGCAAGCCCAACGAGAACTTCGCACGCGAAGTCATGGAGCTCTTCACGCTGGGCGAAGGACAGTACTCGCAGCAGGATGTCGCCGAGGCGGCGCGTGCGTACACGGGCTGGGGCGTCGATCCCGACACGTGGCGCTACGTCTGGCGCCCGGCCGAGCATGACGACGGCGTGAAGACGGTGCTGGGCAAGAGCGGCACGTTCGACGGCGACGCGATGCTGGACATCCTGTTGGGCGAGCCACAGACGGCGCGCTTCGTATCGGCGAAGCTATGGCGCGAGTTCGTCTCGGACACGCCGGACCCGGCGCAGCTCGATACGGTGGCCGCGCGCTTTCGCGCGAGCGGCTACGACATCAAGGCCGCGCTGGGCGCGCTGCTCGTCACGCCCGCGTTCTGGGACGAGCGCAATCGCGGCGTGCTGGTGAGTTCGCCCGTCGAATTCATTGCGGGCACCGTGCGCCGCTTCGAGGTGGGCTACGCGAGTACGGCGATGTTCGCGCACACGTCGGCCGCGCTCGGCGAGAATCTGTTCTATCCGCCAAATGTGAAGGGCTGGCCCGGCGGCGTCATGTGGATCAACAGCGCGACGTTGCTGGCGCGCAAGCAGTTCGTCGAGCAGCTGTTTCGGGCAACCGAGGCGACGCGCCCGCGCATGGCCAACTCGATGATGAAGACGGTTGAAATTGCCAGGGCGGGCGCGCCGGCAAGCGGCGCCATGAAGCCGCAGCCGCGCGCGATGCCTGGCGGCATGCGCTTCGATCTGGACGGCTGGCTCGGGCATTACGGACTGACGGCCGATACCGTGCCTGGTCTGTCGGCGCAGTTGCAGATGCAGCACGCCATCCTGCCGCTCGCGCCCGTCGACGCGATTGCGGCCGGCAGCAGTGCGGGAGCGTATCTCGAAGCACTCCTGATGGACCCCGTCTATCAGTTGAAGTGACCCAGTGGAAATGAGGCAACGAAGCCAGCGGTGAACGACTGACATGAACGCCAGCAACGACAATCGCAACGACAACAGCGGCACCGCCCGGCGCCGCGCAGACCCGCGAGGCATGGCATGAAGCGGCGCGACTTTCTGGCAGCGGCGGCCGCGATGACGGCTGCGGGCGCCGCATCGTGGCTGCCCGGGGCCGCGCAGGCGCAAGGCGGCGCTCCCGCGCAGCGCCCTGCGAGCGGGTACGACAACCTGCTGATCCTTATCGAACTGAAGGGCGGCAACGACGGATTGAACACCGTCGTGCCGTTCGCGGATCCGCTCTATTACAGCTATCGCGCGAACATCGGCGTGCGCCGCGGCGACGCGATCCCGCTCGACGAACGCACGGCGTTGCATCCTGCGCTCGCGCCGCTCATGCCAATGTGGCGCGAACACGAGCTCGCCATCGTGCAGGGCGTGAGCTACGCGCAGCCGAATCTCTCGCATTTCCGCTCGATCGAGATCTGGGACACGGCCTCGAATGCCGATCAATACCTGCGCGAGGGCTGGCTCACGCGCGCGTTCGCGGGCGCGCCGGTGCCGGGGACCTTCGCGGCCGACGGCCTCGTGCTCGGCAGCGCGGAGATGGGGCCGCTCGCGAATGGCGCGCGCGCCGTCGCGCTTGTCAACCCAGCGCAGTTCGCGCGCGCCTCGCGGCTCGTCACGCCGGTCTCGCTCAAGGAGCGCAATCCGGCGCTCGCCCATATCCTCGATGTCGAGAACGATATCGTCCATGCAGCCGACCAGTTGCGTCCGCGCCCCGGCCAGTACGTGTTGAAGACGGCGTTCCCGGCGGGCGCGTTCGGCACCTCGGTGAAAACCGCGATGCAGGCACTGGCTTCGGGCGAAACGGTGGCGGGCGTGCAAGGCGGGCCCGCGCCGGTGCTGGGGCAGGGCGTGGCGGCGATCCGGCTCACGCTCAACGGCTTCGACACGCATCAGAACCAGCCGCAGCGGCACGCGGACTTGTTGCGCCAGTTCGCGGCGGGCATGGTGGCCATGCGTTCGGCGCTCGTCGAGATGGGGCGCTGGGACCGCACGCTGATCGTCACCTATGCGGAGTTCGGGCGGCGCGTGCGCGAGAATCAGAGCCGCGGCACGGACCACGGCACGGCGTCCGCGCATTTCGTGGCCGGCGGCAGGGTCGCGGGCGGACTCTACGGCGAGGCGCCGAAACTCGCGCGCCTCGACGGCAACGGCAATTTGCCGGTGGCCGTCGACTTCAGGCAGATCTACGCGACGGTGCTTGGGAACTGGTGGGGGCTCGACGCGCAGGCGGTCCTGCAACATCGTTTCGAGCCGCTGCCATTGCTGCGCGTGTAAGCGCTGCGTCTGCGCATTAGCACCAACTGCGCCGGCAGCACCGGCGTGCATTTGGGCGTCACGCGCGGCGTGCGGCGCGCCAGGCAATCCAGAGCTTGCGGATCGGCGTGAGCACGATTTGCTGGTGCAGCACCTGGAAGCCTTCGCGTTCGACTTCGTCGAGCAGCGCAAGCTCGAGCGCAGCGAGTGCGCGCAAGGTGCGCTGATGGCGGCGCTGCGAAGCGGGAATCGCATCGAGCGCCGCGTTCACGGCCTCGCGTGCGCGCGCGGTCTGAAACTGCATGAGCTCCGTAAACTCATCGCTATAGCGGCGGTTGATCAGATCGGCGGCGGTGACGTTGTACCGCTGCAATTCGTCGATGGGGACATAGATGCGGCCATGACGCGCGTCGTTGCCGATCTCGGGCACGAGCTGCGCGAACATCAGCGCATTGCCGAGCGGCGCGGCCCACTGCGCGACGCCGTCGCGCGCTTCGCCCGCGCGTGCGCCCACCTGGGCCACGAGCGTCGCGAAGGTGCCGCCCACGCCGTCCATGTAGCGGCGCAAATTCGGCAGGTCGAGATAGCGCGCCTGCTCGAAGTCCATTTCGAAGCCGGCGAGCAACTGCTGAAGCAGCGGATAGATGCCCGCCGGGTCGTCGAGATGCTGAGCGAGCGCTTTCGTCACCGGATGCGTGGCGTTGCCGGTTGCCAGTGCGGCCAGTTCCTTCTGCCACCACGCGAGCTTGGTGCGGCCGACGGTGGGGTCGCTCGTCTCCTTGGCGGTCTCCTCGAGTTCGCGGCGCAGCGCGAAGAGGGCGGCGAGCACCGGTTGATGCGCGGCACTGGCCTGGCGCAGCGCGTAGTAGGTGCTCGATCCGGGCGGGGCCGCTTTTTGCAGGCAGTAATCGTCGAAATTCACGGCGTTTGGGGGGCGAGGAGAGGCGCGGATGAGTGGGCGCCCCAACGGGGCAAAGACGGGGCAAACGCAGCAACTGGCCGCGGAGCGGCGATTCTAGCACCGGCACGGGTTTGGCCTGGGCGGGCCGCCCAGGGCGGCCGGCGAGGCCGGGCGCGCATGCGCAGCCAAGGTGCAGACAAGCGCCGGGCAATCGGTTAGAATCTCGCGCTTGCGCTTTGCTGGTGGCTTATCCCGCCGTCCGGCGCGCAGCGCAGGTCTGTATCGCACGCGATGTATCCCACGTCACACGCTCACGTGAACTCGCAGCGGTCTCGCCAGGCAAAGTATTCGCGTGAGTGGCGAAATTGGTAGACGCACCAGGTTTAGGTCCTGACGCCCGCAAGGGTGTGCCGGTTCGAGTCCGGCCTCACGCACCAAAAGCAAAGGCCACATACCTTTCGGTATGTGGCCTTTTTTTCTGATGCCCTCGCGTTTGATCACCCCCGCACGGGCCATCTATTCCGTTTATCGCGCGTGCCGCGTCACGACTCTTCCTGGGCCGCCGCGATGACCTTCTCGAGCGCACGATTGAGCAACTCGCGCTCCTTGTCGTCGAGGCAGGCGAACAGGTCGACGTTCCACTTGCGCGCGATGGGCATGACCTTGCGATAGAGGGCGCGCCCGTCGGTTGTGAGCGAAACGAGTACGAGGCGTCCATCTTCCTCGCTGGCGTCGCGTTGCATGAGGCCGCGGCGCATCAACGCCTCCGCGGCGCGGCTGGCCTGGCTCTTGTCGAGATTCGCGTGGCGCGCGAGCTCCATCACTGAAAACGGGCCGAACGCACCGACGGCGGCAATGAGGCGCGCCTCCGGCAGCGTGATGCCGAGCTTGGCCTGGTAGCGCTCGCTCGCACCGCGTTCGGAAAGCTTGTTCAAGACATGGAGCCGATAGGTCAGATATTGTTCAAGTCCGGCTTTGCTTGCCTTCATGGTCGTCCTGGTCTGGTCGCGTGAGGTCGGCGCAATCATGCCGCGCCTACCATAATTGTTGCCTCAACCAGCGCCCGGGTCAACGCGCATGAACCCTCGTACGCCCACCTTGCGCGGGCGTACGAATCTATTAATCGCTTACTGCGGAGAAGGTTGACTGCGCACAAGCTAAAGTCAGACGATTTTGCGGACGCCGTGTTATGCGCCGCGCGATCCGTACTTCAAGCGCGTGAGTTGCTCCGCCTCGTTCGCGAGCAGCGTGGCGGCTTCGCGGATGGCCGTCTCGAGCGTGATCGGGCCGGGCGCGGGCGAGAAGCAGCCGTTGAAGTGCTCGGTGAGACGCGGCAGCGCAGCCGGGTCCACCGCGCCCGAAAGCAGCGTGGCCGGCACGCCGGCGGCCTGCGCATGGCGGCAGGCGATGAAGGGCGCTTTGCCGTGCAGCGTCTGCACGTCCGAGCGGCCCTCGCCGGTGATGAGCCAATGTGCGCCCACAAGCGCCGCGTCGAGGCCGATCGTGCGCGCAACGACTTCGGCGCCGGGCTCGAAGCTTGCGCCGAGCATGCGCAGCGCGAAGCCGAGGCCACCCGCTGCGCCCGCACCGGCTTCGTCGCGTGCGTGTCGGCCGAGCGCGGCTTCGAGCAGATCGGCGAAATGCGCGAGGGCGGCATCGATCGGGGCGACTTCTTCGGGCTTCACGCCTTTTTGCGGGCCGAACACGGCGGTCGCGCCGTGCCCGCCCGTGAGCGGATTGTCGACGTCCGACATGGCGACGAAGCTCGCTTCGGCCAGCCGCGCGTCGAGCCCCGAGACGTCGACGCGCGCCACGCTCGCGAGCGCCTGCGGCGTGGGCGCGAGCGCGTTGCCTTGCGCGTCGAAGAGTTGCAGGCCGAGACCTGCGAGCAGGCCCGCGCCGGCATCGTTCGTGCTGCTGCCGCCGAGCGCGACATAGAAGCGGCGCACGCCTTCGTCGAGCAGCGCGCGAATCGCTTCGCCCATGCCGCGCGTGCTGCGCGCGGCGACCGGCACGCCCATGCCCACCGGGTCCGTGATGCCGACGATCTCGGCGGTCTCGACGATCGCGCTGCCGTCATGCAGGAGACCGACGGTGGCGTCGCGCCGCGCGCCGGCTGCGCCTTCCACATGGATCACGCGGCGCTCGCCGCCCACGCTGAGCATCGCGTCGAGCGTGCCTTCGCCGCCATCGGCCATCGGGCAGATGCGGATATCGGCGTCGGCACGGGCGCGGCGGATGCCGTCGGCGATCGCGGCGGCGACCCCATCCGCGCTGAGCGAGCCTTTGAAAGAATCGGGAGCAATGACGACGACGGGTGCGTCAGCAAACGTCTGGTTAGGCATGGTGTCTCGACTGGAAGAGTTGTGTTGGCAGAGGCTGTGACCGGCGGGGCGTCCGGCGCGAGCGTTAGCTTACCAGTGCCCGGGGGCGTGCTGGATACCTCAGGCGAGATAGCACGCATCGCAGGCGTTTCGTGGCGCTTGAAATCGGGCCGATCTCGCGTCGGCTTGCGAGTCATCTTTGCGCTGGAACTGCAATTCCATTTGGGTGCGTCAATAGTTTGCTAAAATACTCGGCTCTTTTGACGGAACCGCACCGCAAACCGCCCGATTCGGCCCAATTTAGCCGATTTGCAGCGGGATGGGTCTCGCGGATCACGGAAAGGACGCCGCCCGTTCTGACACGATCAGACCGGCAGGCGGCGCCGACGAGGCACAAGCGAGACGCAAGCGATGCGGGTCACACCCTGTGCGGGCAGCCCCATCGGACTGCGGCAGCAAAGATTACTGATTACGCTCGAACAATTTTAGGACGATTGAAGCCATGGCTAACGTTGTTGAAAATCTCGGCAAGCTCGAACGCCGCGTGACGATTTCCCTGCCGAAGGACGGCGTGCAGAAAGAAGTCGATTCGCGCATCCGTCAACTCGCGAAGAACGTGCGCATGCCGGGTTTCCGCCCGGGCAAGGTGCCGCTCAAGATGGTCACGCAACAGTACTCGGGCCAGGTGGAAGCCGAGGTCCTGAGCGACAAGGTCGGCAAGGAATTCTTCGACATCAGCCGCGCCGAGAACCTGCGCGTCGCGGGCCAGCCGAGCTTCGCGCCGAAGGCCGACGCCGCTGAAGGCGACTACGCGTTCGACGCGACCTTCGAGGTCTATCCGGAAGTGACGCTCGGCGACGTCGGCAGCGCCGAAATCGAGCGCACGACCACGACCATCACCGAAGCCGAAATCGACCGCACGCTGGACATCCTGCGCAAGCAGCGCGTGCACTTCCACGCACGCGGCGAAGCGGGCGAGCACGGTGACGGCGGCGCCGACGTCGCAGCGAAGGAAGGCGATCGCGTGACGGTCGACTTCCTCGGCAAGATCGACGACGTCGCATTCCCGGGCGGCAGCGCTGAAGGCTTCGCGTTCGTGCTGGGCGAAGGCCGCATGCTGCCGGAATTCGAAAAGGCGGCGATCGGCCTGAAGAAGGGCGAGTCGCGCGAATTCGACCTCGCGTTCCCCGAGGACTATCACGGCAAGGAAGTCGCCGGCAAGACCGCCAAGTTCACGATCACGATGCAGCAGATCGAGTGGCCGCACCTGCCGGAAATCGACGGTGAATTCGCGAAGTCGCTCGGCATCGCCGACGGCGACCTCGTGAAGATGCGCGCCGAGATCAAGGACAACCTCGAGCGCGAAGCGAAGCGCCGCACCCAGGCCATCGTCAAGAACCAGGTCATGGACGCGCTCCTGAAGATCGCCGAGCTCGACGTGCCGAACGCGCTCGTCGAGCAGGACCAGCAGCGCCTCGTCGAAATGGCGCGTGCGGACCTCGCGCAGCGCGGCGTGCCCAACGCGAAGGACGCACCGATCCCGGCCGAAATGTTCAAGGAACAGGCAGAGCGCCGCGTGAAGCTCGGCCTCGTGCTGGCCGAGCTCGTGAAGGCGAACAACCTCGAAGCGAAGCCGGAGCAAATCCGCGCTGAAGTCGACGAATTCGCGAAAAGCTACGAAGACCCGAAGGAAGTCGTGCGCTGGTATTATTCGAACCAGCAGCGTCTCGCCGAAATGGAAGCCTACGTCGTCGAATCGAACGTCGTCGACTTCGTGCTCGGCAAGGCCAAGGTGACGGACAAGCTGGTGAGCTTCGAAGAACTGGCAAGCGCAACGGCGCAGGCTTAAATCTGCCCGCTACGGCGTGCCGGCTGTCGGAGCAACCGACGGCCAGCACGCCGTTTTTGTATCCGCAGAATTTGGCCACATTGCCCGTGTGGTTGATTTTTGCAGGGTCCGTCGCCATTGAGCATTATCAGGGTTACCAGAACAACTCTTCCAGACAAGGATGCACCGCATGACCATTCGCGCTCAATCGCTGGACACGTTGACCTCCCACGCCTCGCGCGACCTCGAACCGCAGGCGCTCGGGCTCGTGCCGATCGTCGTGGAGACGAGCGGCCGCGGCGAGCGTTCGTATGACATCTACTCGCGCCTGCTCAAGGAGCGTGTGGTGTTTCTGGTTGGCGAAGTGAACGACCAGACCGCGAATCTCGTCGTCGCCCAGCTGCTGTTCCTCGAAAGCGAGAATCCTGACAAGGACATCAGCCTGTACATCAACAGCCCGGGCGGCTCGGTCTCGGCCGGCATGGCGATCTACGACACGATGCAGTTCATCAAGCCTGACGTTTCGACCCTTTGCATGGGCCTCGCGGCCAGCATGGGTGCGTTCCTGCTCGCGTCGGGCGCGAAGGGCAAGCGCTTCGCGCTGCCGAACTCGCGCGTGATGATTCACCAGCCGCTCGGCGGCGCACGCGGCCAGGCGTCGGACATCGAAATCCAGGCGCGCGAAATCCTGTACCTGAAGGAGCGCCTGAACCAGTTGCTCGCCAACCATACGGGCCAGCCGGTCGAGCGCATCGCGCGCGACACCGACCGCGACAACTTCATGTCGGGCGACGACGCGCAGGCCTATGGCCTCGTCGATCAGGTGCTGCACAAGCGCCCCTGATCCGGCACGCGTTTTTGGCACCCTGTTTGCTAATTGATGGCGGCAACTGAAGGGGCCAACTGAAGGGCCGCTCGCCTCGTGTGCGATCCCCGTGAAATACGGGATAGTCACGGGCGCGCGGACCGTGTGAAATAATCGGCAAACGCGCTTCGCGGCCTGCGGCCAACGCCGTCACAGCAAGCGGTTCACGCGCCCCCCGGCCTCGCTGGGGGAAACGGCGTATCATGTAACAGAGTGTCCGGAGGCTCATTTATCCATGGCGGACAAGAAAGGTTCTAACAGCGAGAAGCTGTTGTATTGCTCGTTTTGCGGCAAAAGCCAGCATGAAGTCAAGAAACTGATTGCCGGCCCGTCGGTGTTCATCTGCGATGAATGTATCGACCTGTGCAACGAGATCATTCGCGACGAGGCCGCAGGCGCGGGCGTCGACGCGGCGCTGTCGCGCTCGGACCTGCCGAGCCCGCAGGAGATCCGCGACATCCTCGACCAGTACGTGATCGGGCAGGAACGCGCGAAGAAGATCCTCGCGGTAGCGGTGTACAACCACTACAAGCGTCTGAAGCATCTCGACAAGAAAGACGACGTCGAACTCTCCAAGAGCAACATTCTCCTGATCGGGCCCACGGGCTCGGGCAAGACGCTGCTCGCGCAGACGCTCGCGCGCCTTCTGAACGTCCCGTTCGTGATCGCGGACGCCACCACGCTGACCGAAGCCGGCTACGTGGGCGAGGACGTCGAGAACATCATTCAGAAGCTGCTGCAGAACTGCAACTACGAGGTCGACAAGGCCCAGCGCGGCATCGTCTATATCGACGAAATCGACAAGATCAGCCGCAAGTCGGACAACCCGTCGATCACGCGTGACGTCTCGGGCGAAGGCGTGCAGCAGGCGCTGCTCAAGCTCGTCGAGGGCACGATGGCCTCGGTGCCGCCGCAGGGCGGCCGCAAGCATCCGAACCAGGATTTCATCCAGGTCGACACGACCAACATCCTGTTCATTTGCGGCGGCGCGTTCGACGGCCTGGAAAAGGTCATTACCGACCGCACGGAAAAAACCGGCATCGGCTTTGGCGCGAGCGTGAAGAGCAAGCAGGAACGCGATACCGGCGAAGTGCTGCGCGAAACGGAACCGGAAGACCTGATCAAGTTCGGCCTGATTCCGGAACTGATTGGCCGTCTGCCCGTGGTCGCCACGCTCGGCAAGCTCGACGAAGCCGCGCTCATGAAGATTCTGGTCGAGCCGAAGAATGCGCTCGTCAAGCAGTATCACAAGCTCTTCAACATGGAGCGCGTGGAACTCGAGATCCGTCCGGCTGCGCTGCAGGCCGTCGCCCGCAAGGCGATCCGCCGCAAGACCGGCGCCCGGGGCCTGCGCTCGATCCTGGAACAGGCATTGCTCGACGTGATGTACGAGCTGCCGGCCATGAAGGGCGTGAGCAAGGTGATCATCGACGACAACGTGATCGACGGCGACGGCAAGCCGCTCTTGATCTACGAAGACGCTCCCAAGGTTGCAGGCTCGAACTGATGGTGGTGATCGGCTAAAGAGTTCCGGGGAAAAGCCGTTCATACAATGGGATGAACGGCTTTTTCGTTTAATCTTGTGGTCGATGGCGCACTTTTTTTGGAGTCACTGAACTTTTCCCACTTGCTCGAGGCTTGTAATCGACTTTTCTGGCCTCACTTACCGAACAATTGATTCCACTCATGGGGAAATGAAATGTCAGGAACCCAACTCCTCCCGCCGGAACGCACCACGCTCCCGCTGCTGCCGCTGCGAGACGTCGTAGTCTTCCCGCATATGGTGATTCCCCTTTTCGTGGGCCGGCCCAAATCGATCAAGGCCCTCGAAGCGGCAATGGAAGGCGGCAAGCACATCATGCTCGTCGCGCAAAAGACTGCCGCCAAGGATGAGCCGACCGAAAAAGACATGTACGAAGTGGGATGTATCGCCAACATCCTGCAAATGCTCAAGCTGCCCGACGGCACCGTGAAGGTGCTCGTGGAAGGCCTGCAGCGCGCGAAGACGCTTTCCATCGAAGAACAGGAAACGCAGTTCTCGTGCGAGGTCATGCCGCTCGAGCCCGATCACGCCGACAGCGCCGAAACCGAAGCGCTGCGCCGCGCGATCGTCTCGCAGTTCGACCAGTACGTGAAGCTCAACAAGAAGATCCCGCCGGAGATCCTGACCTCGCTGTCGGGCATCGACGAGGCCGGTCGTCTTGCTGACACCATCGCCGCGCATCTGCCACTCAAGCTCGACCAGAAGCAGCACATCCTCGAGATGTTCCCGGTCGTGGAGCGTCTGGAGCATCTGCTCGCGCAACTCGAAGCCGAAATCGACATTCTCCAGGTGGAGAAGCGCATTCGCGGCCGCGTGAAGCGCCAGATGGAAAAGAGCCAGCGCGAGTACTACCTGAACGAGCAGGTCAAGGCGATCCAGAAGGAACTGGGCGAAGGCGAAGAGGGTGCGGATCTCGAAGAACTCGAGAAGCGCATCACGGCCGCGCGCATGCCGAAGGAAGCCAAGAAGAAGGCCGACGCCGAGCTCAAGAAGCTCAAGCTGATGTCGCCGATGTCGGCGGAAGCCACTGTCGTGCGCAACTACATCGACACGCTGATCGGCCTGCCGTGGCGCAAGAAGAGCAAGGTCAACAACGACCTCTCGAACGCCGAAGCCGTGCTCGACGAAGACCACTTCGGTCTCGAGAAAGTGAAGGAACGTATTCTCGAGTATCTCGCGGTGCAACAGCGCGTGGACAAGGTCAAGGCGCCTATCCTCTGCCTCGTTGGGCCTCCGGGTGTGGGCAAGACCTCGCTCGGGCAGTCGATTGCGCGCGCAACGAATCGCAAGTTCGTGCGCATGGCGCTTGGCGGCGTGCGTGACGAGGCTGAGATCCGCGGCCACCGTCGTACGTACATCGGTTCGATGCCGGGCAAGATCCTGCAGAGCCTGACCAAGGTCGGCGTGCGCAATCCGCTCTTCCTGCTCGACGAAGTCGACAAGATGGGCATGGATTTCCGCGGAGATCCGTCGTCGGCGCTGCTCGAAGTGCTCGATCCGGAACAGAACCACACGTTCGCCGACCACTACATCGAAGTCGATTTCGACCTCTCCGATGTGATGTTCGTGGCCACGTCGAACTCGCTGAACATCCCGCCGCCGCTGCTCGACCGGATGGAAGTCATCCGCCTCTCGGGCTACACGGAAGACGAGAAGGTCAGCATCGCCCAGCGTTATCTCCTGCCGAAGCAGAAGAAGAACAACGGGTTGAAGCCTGGCGAGATCGAGGTGACCGAAGGCGCGATCCGCGACATCATTCGCTATTACACGCGTGAAGCCGGTGTGCGTTCGCTCGAGCGTGAAATCTCGAAGATCTGCCGCAAGGTCGTGAAGATGCTGCTGCTGAAGAAGGCCGACAAGGCCGTCACGGTGGACAGCGCCAACCTCGACACCTTCCTTGGCGTGCGCAAGTACGACTTCGGTCTGGCTGCGAAGGAAAACCAGATCGGCCAGGTCACGGGTCTCGCGTGGACGGAAGTCGGCGGCGATCTGCTCACGATCGAAGCCGCGGTCATGCCCGGCAAGGGCAACGTGATCCGCACGGGTTCGCTCGGCGACGTCATGAAGGAATCGGTCGAAGCGGCACGCTCGGTGGTGCGTTCGCGTTCGCGTCGTCTCGGCATCAAGGACGAAGCGTTCGAGAAGCAGGACATCCACATCCACGTGCCGGAAGGCGCGACGCCGAAAGACGGTCCGTCCGCAGGCGGTGCGATGACGACGGCGCTGGTGTCCGTGCTCACCGGCATTCCGGTGCGAGCCGATGTCGCGATGACGGGCGAGATCACGCTGCGCGGCGAAGTGCTGCCGATCGGCGGCTTGAAGGAAAAGCTGCTTGCGGCGCATCGCGGCGGCATCAAGCTCGTGCTGATCCCGGAAGAGAACGTGAAGGATCTCACCGAGATTCCGGACAACGTGAAGAACTCGATTGAGATCGTGCCGGTCCGCTGGATCGACAAGGTGCTCGAACTCGCGCTCGAGCGTGTGCCGCAACCGCTGCCGGAAGAAGAAGTGAAGGCCGACGACGCCAAGGCACCCGTTGCCGAGACGAAGGAAGCCGGCACGACCGAAGTCGTCAAGCATTGAGCTTCAGGTGGGCCGCGCTGATGGCGCGGCCTGCTGGAACGCTCGTCCCCGAAAAACCCGCGGCAACGTCCGCGGGTTTTTTTATTGTTGGGTGCAATTCTGCGCGGCGGCACGTCGCGCGCGCCCGTTAGATTCGTTGACGTTGCGCCAGGTGGGTTGCGTCCCGCGAGCGCGCGGATAACGGCCGTGGAAAGCATCGCCACATCGGGCCGAACCCCGCTTGACACGGTACTTTCGGCCTCGTTAAATGAGCGGGCTCTGGTTCCGGACCAGACTGGAGCGGTTTGTCAGTGATATTCCTTGCCGGCGCATGGCGGCTCATTGCGCCACCACGATTGCCCAAACACATTCTCGGGGACTGGAATGAACAAGACGGAATTGATCGATCACATCGCGCAGCAGGCCGACATCTCAAAATTAGCTGCGGGACGCGCACTCGATGCCGTGATCGGTGGTGTCAAAAATACGTTGAAGAAGGGCGGCTCGGTCACGCTGATCGGCTTCGGCACCTTCGCGGTCGGCAAGCGTACGGCGCGTACGGGGCGCAATCCGCGCACGGGCGCGGCGATCAAAATCAAGGCGGCAAAAGTTCCTAAATTCAGGCCTGGCAAAGCACTCAAAGATGCGCTAAACTAACGGGCTTGCTACTTGATGACTGCGCAGTGAAATGCTGCGGTCAGCGTAGTAGCAAAAAGCGCAGCAGAGTCATGAGGCTGGGTGCTTAGCTCAGTTGGTAGAGCGGCGCCCTTACAAGGCGTAGGTCGGGAGTTCGAGCCTCTCAGCACCCACCACAGCTTCAGATTCGCAACACGCGCATCCTGCGCGCGATAGTAGCGCACGCAGTCCATCAGCACGGAGCGGTAGTTCAGTTGGTTAGAATACCGGCCTGTCACGCCGGGGGTCGCGGGTTCGAGTCCCGTCCGCTCCGCCAGATCTATCAGCAAGAAGGCGAACTCCGGTTCGCCTTTTTTGTTGGCCGCTGTTGTAATATCGGGCGTTCTATTTTTCGGCGCCCTCCAACGCCTGGTCACGCATGCTCGACTTTTTCCGCAATCACAAACGACTGATGATGATGATGCTGATGCTGGTGATTCTGCCAGGTCTCGGCTTCGTCGGCATTCAAGGCTTCCGCGGTTTCTTTGACGAAAGCGCGAACGTTGCCAGCGTCAACGGTCACAAGATCACTCGCGTCGAATTCGACAATGCAGCGCGTCAGCAGATGGACCAGGCGCGGCAGATCATGGGCGCACGCTTCGACGCGACTCAGTTCGATACGCCGCAGCATCGCAAGGACATTCTCGACGGCCTCATCCAGCAGCGCGTGCTCGTGGACGAAGTCCAGCGCCTGCATCTGACCGCCTCGGATGACGCGGTGCGCCGCACGCTGCTGTCCGATCCGATCATCTCGTCGCTGAAGAACCCCGACGGTTCGATCGACCTCGACAAGTACAAGCAGTTGCTCGCCATGCAGGGCATGACGCCCGAGCAGTACGACGAGCGCGTGCGTTATAGCCTCGCGATGCAGCAGTTGCCGGCAGCGCTCGTGAATAGCGCGTTCACGCCGAAGGCGCTTGCGCAACAGCTCACGGAGCTGTCCGAGCAACAGCGCGAAGTGCAGGGGCTCGCGTTCCACGCGAGCGACTACGCGCCGAAGATCAATCCCACCGACGCGCAGCTGCAGTCGTACTACGACGCGCACAAGAACGACTTCGCCACGCCGGCCACGGCACAGATCCAGTATCTGGTGCTGTCGGCCGCAACGGTTGCGGCCTCGGTCAATCCGACGGATGCCGATCTCAAGAAGTACTACGACGACAATATCGCCCACTACAAGACGCAGGAAGAGGTACGGGCGAGCCACATCCTGATCACGGTCGCGAAGGACGCGAGCGCAGCCGATCGCGCCGCCGCCAAGCAGAAGGCGGAGCAGATTCTCGCGGAGGTCAAGGCGCATCCCGAACAGTTCGCGCAGATCGCCCAGAAGGACTCGCAGGATCCGGGCTCGGCCTCGAAGGGCGGTGACCTCGGCTACTTCGGCCCCGGCATGATCGCGGGCGGCCAGGCCTTCGACGACGCCGTCTTCAAGCTCAAGAAGGACGAGATCAGCGACGTGATTCAGTCGGACTTCGGCTACCACATCGTCAAATTGACGGACATCAAGCCGTCGGTCACGAAGTCCTTCGACGAAGTCAAAGGCCAGATCGCTAACGACGTGAAGACGCAGCAGGCGGCGAAGCTGCTCGCCGATGCGACGGACGGCTTTACCTCGACGGTCTACGAGCAGTCGAAGAGCCTCCAGCCGGCGGCCGACAAGTACAAGCTCGCGCTCCAGACGGCCACGGTCACGCCGAAGCCGAACCCCGCGCTGCCGCAGGACAGCCCGCTGAACAACCCGAAGCTCCTCGACGCGGTGTTCGCGAGCGACTCGGTGAACCAGCACAACAACACGCAGGCGATCGACGTCGGCAACAACACGCTGATTTCCGCGCACGTGACGAGCTTCCAGCCCGCCGCCGTGCCCGCGTTCGCCGCCGTCAAGGATGCCGTGCGCCAGAAGGTGGTTGCGGAGCAGGCCGGCGAGGCGGCGCGCAAGGACGGCGAAGCGAAGCTCGCGGCGCTGCAGAAGTCGAAAGCCACCGACGGCTTCTCGGCGGCGGTGAAGGTCACGCGCAACGACGCACAAGGACTGCCGCCCACTGCGCTTTCGGCGGTGTTCAAGGCCGACCCGCAGAAGTTGCCCGCCTATGTGGGCGTCGATCTCGGCGACCAGGGCTATGCGATCTATCGCGTGAACAGCGTGACCAACGGCCCGCCCGCCGACGGTCCGCGTCTGACCGCCGCCCAGCAGCAGCTCGCCGGCGTGAGCGGCCAGTCCGAGACGCAGGCTTATCTCGATGCGCTACGCGATCGCTCCAAGGTCAAGATGTATGGCTCCTTGGGTGCATCCAGCCAGTCTGACGGCGACGGGCAGTAAGCGTCGCAGCCCGCTTCACGCCACGGCGCGTGAGTGCAAAAAAGCCCCGCAAATGCGGGGCTTTTGTTTGGGCGTTCGCAGCGCGACTGAAGTGCTGCGCGCGCGTGCAATCGCAATCAGAGGCAGGCGCTGATATCGCCCGTGGCGTCGCTGCCCGCGCCACCGCCGGCACGGAAACCGACCCACGTCTTGGCGTTGGCGTTCCACGCCGGGCGCACCGTTGCGGCCGCACCGTTCGGCGGCTGCTGGCCGGGCACATAGACATCGACGGCCTGGTCGTTGGCGAGAACGCTCTGCTGGACGACTTGCTGCTGCGAGCGGTCGGCCCACTTCTTGGCGATGCATTGCGCGACGGCCGCAGGCGGTTGCTGGCTCGTGCCGACCGATTGCGCGCCGCTCGGCACAGGTTGATTGGCGCAGGCTGCAAGGGTGGCCGTAATGGCAATCAGAGGTAAAAATTTCACGTTTTCTCCCTTCAGTCAGGGTCAGTCGAGAATCAGACGAAAGCCGCTCGTCCGCTGCAAACATGTGGCCTGGCGCGCGACGCGCAACGCACGTGTCGGCGCTGTACACCCTACACCACGGTGTAAGGGCGTGCTCTGCAAGTGCGCGGGCCCTGCGTGTCAGCGCTGCGCGCCGCCGCCACCGAGCAGCGGCTTGAGCGTCGGCCACACGTTGTCGAGTAGCAAGGGCTGTGCCTGCTGGTTCGGATGCATCTGGTCGGACTGAAAGAGATTGGGTTTGTCGACGAGGCCCGCGAGCAGGAACGGCACTAGCGGCACGTTCAACTCCGTCGAAAGCTGGCCGTAGAGGCCATGGAACCTGCGGGTGTAGTCGGGGCCGTAATTGGGGGGCACGTACATGCCCACCAGCACCGGCTGCGCATGGCCCTTGCGGATCTCGGCGACGATCGCGCGCAGATTGCTTTCCGTCGCCGTGAGCGGAACGCCGCGCAGCGCGTCGTTCGCGCCGAGCTCGACGATCACGATCGAGGGCTTCATGCGCTGCATCACGAGCGGCAGGCGTGCGAGGCCGCCGCTCGTGGTGTCGCCGCTGATGCTCGCGTTTGCGACGCTATAATCGATCCGCTCGCTCGTGAGCCGCTGGCGCAGCAGGGCGACCCAGCCCGTGTCGCGCGGCAGGCCGTATTCGGCGGAGAGGCTGTCGCCGAGCACGGCGATCACGGGCTTCGCGGCGGCGGGCTGGACGGCAGGCGCGGTAGCTGCGAAGGCGTCGTGCGAGCCGCCGGGAACGGCGGTGCTGGCAGCGAGACCCAGCGCGGCTGTGGCCGTGAAAACGGCGAGGGTGTTGAGGGCGGCGCGGGCCGTGGCGGCCGGCGCGGCATGCCGCGCCCAGGCGGCGAATCTTTGCTTCATCATGTGCGAATGAATAGCGATCCAGTCATCGAAGTGCGTGGTCTGTGCAAGCGGGTCACCGACGCGAGCGGCGAGCTGACGATACTCGACGGCATCGACCTGACCGTGCACGCGGGCAGCAGCGTGGCGATCGTAGGCGCCTCGGGTTCGGGCAAGTCTACGCTCCTGGGCCTGCTGGCCGGGTTGGACAGCGCGAGCGCCGGCTCGGTTCGCCTGCTTGGCCATGAGCTTACCGGCATGGCCGAGGATCAGCGCGCGGCGCTGCGCAACGGCGCGGTGGGCTTCGTGTTCCAGTCGTTCCAGTTGATGCCGCATCTGACCGCGCTCGAGAACGTCGCGCTGCCGCTCGAGTTGCAGGGCGGTCTCACCACGCGCGAGGCTTTCGTGCGCGCCCGTGCGCTGCTGGAACGAGTCGGGCTCGGGCAGCGCACGGCCCATTATCCGAAGCTGCTGTCGGGCGGCGAGCAACAGCGCGTGGCGCTGGCGCGCGCCTTCGTCATGCACCCGGCCGTGCTGTTCGCGGACGAGCCCACCGGCAGCCTCGATGCCGCCACCGGTCATGCCGTCATCGACTTGATGTTCGAGCTCAATCGGGCAAACGCCGGTACAAACAGTGGTGCGAGCAGCGGTGCAAGCGGCGCGACGCTCGTGCTCGTCACGCACGACGTGGATCTCGCGCGCCGCTGCGACGCCATGGTGACGATCGAGGCCGGCCGCCGCGTGCCGAATGCGCCTCATGTCGACGGCCCGGAGGACGTGCGCGAAGCACCCGAGCGCGGCCGTATCGAAGCGGGCCGTTGACCCGGCGCCAAACGCTTTAGCGCCCCAAAACAAACAAGGCGTGCGCGGCTCTCACCGCGCACGCCTTTTTCATGCCATCAGCGCATCAACGCTTGAGCGCAGCGCGCGCCCGCGCGATCAGCGCGGCCGTCGACGAGTCGTGCGGCTTCACGTCGGCGCTCGCGGCCGTGAGGTCGGCTTCGACCACCTTGCCGAGAATCTTGCCGAGCTCCACGCCCCACTGATCGAACGGGTTGATGTTCCAGACCGAGGCCTGCACCAGCACCTTGTGCTCGTACAGCGCGATCAGTGCGCCGAGCGAGCGCGCCGTGAGCGCGTCGACGAGCAGCGTCGTGGTCGGGCGGTTGCCGGGGAAGACGAGGTGCGGCACGAGCTCGGGCTTGTCCGGGCCGGCCACCTTGCGCGCTTCCTCCTCGGTGCGGCCGAGCATCAGCGCCTCACTCTGCGCGAAGCAGTTGGCGAGCAGCTTCGGATGATGATCGCCGAGCGGATGCTCGGGCGTGAGCACGGCGATGAAGTCGATCGGCACGATCGTCGGGCCCTGATGCAGCATCTGGAAGAACGCATGCTGGCCGTTCGTGCCGGGCTCGCCCCAGGTGACCGCCGCAGTCGGGTAATCGACGAACTGGCCGTCGAGGCGCGCCGACTTGCCGTTGCTCTCCATCTCGAGCTGCTGGAGATAGGCGGGCAGGTAGTGCAGGGCTTCCGAGTACGGCGCAACCAGATAGCTCTGGGAGCCAAAGAAGTTGCGATACCAGATCCCGATCATGCCGAGCAGGACCGGCAGGTTCTTTTCGAGCGGCGCTTCGCGGAAGTGCTTGTCCATGTCATGGGCGCCCGCGAGCAGCTCGTCGAACTGCTGCGGCCCGATCGCGATCATGATCGAGAGCCCCACGGCCGACCACAGCGAGTAGCGGCCGCCCACCCAGTCCCACATTTCGAAGACGTTTTCTTTCGCGATGCCGAACTTCACGACCTCGGCGGGGTTCGCCGAAACGCCCACGAAGTGCTTCGCGAGCGCGCTCTCCGGGCAGCCGTGCTGGACGAACCAGTCGCGCATCGAGCGCGCGTTCGTCATGGTCTCGAGCGTCGTGAAGGTCTTCGAGACGATGATCGCGAGCGTTTCCTCCGGATCGATGTCCTCGATCACGCGCCAGAGATCGGCGCCGTCGACGTTCGACACGAAGTGCGAGTGGATCTCGGGCGTTTCGAGATGCTTGAGCGCGTGCACGACCATCTTCGGCCCGAGGTCCGAGCCGCCGATGCCGATGTTCACCACGTGGCGGATGCGCTTGCCCGTGTAGCCGGTCCATGCGCCGCTGCGCACGGCGTCGGCGAACTTCGCCATCTTGGCGCGCTCGGCGGCGATCTGCGCGTGGAACGGCGCGTCGGGCTCGGTTGCGCGCAGCGCGGTGTGCAGCGCGGCACGGCCTTCGGTCGGGTTGACGACTTCGCCCGCGAACATCGCATCGCGGCGCTTTTCGACGCCGGCCTCGCGCGCAAGCTGCACGAGGAGCTTCAGCGTGGCGTCGTTGATGCGGTTCTTCGAGAAGTCGGCTCCAAGGCCACCGCCCGTGTACGTGTAGCGTTCGGCGCGAGTCGGTGCGGGATCGTTGGCGGGTGCGAACCAGTCGCGCATCTTTTCGTTGCGGATCTGTTCGTAGTGCGTCTGTAGCGCGGACCAGGCAGGAAGCGGATTCGTCATGTTCGTCTAGCGCGGGAAAACGAAGGGAGGGCGGCGGACGGCGCAGGCCGGTGGGCCGACGCGCGCGTCACGCGCTGCGGGGATGCGCGCGCCGCCGGTGAGCGGCGTGCGAAAGATCAGTATAGCGGGGCCGTGTGTCACTGGGCAGCAGCGCGCGAATCGACGAGTGGGGCTAGCAAGCCGCGTGCCGCAAGGCCGCCGGCGAACCTTGCATCAATCTTTCAGTGCGTAGAACAGGCGGTTCATCAGGCGCCGGACCACCGGTGCGAGTTCGCCCGCGGCGAGGCCCACGGGGCCGTCGCCCTCGCTCACGAGCGTGTCGGCGGCGAGGCCGTGCAGGTAGACACCGGCCAGTGCCGCTTCCCAGGGCGGCAGGCGCTGCGCGAGCAGGGCGCCGATCAGGCCGCCGAGCACGTCCCCGGTGCCGCCGGTGGCCAGCGCCGCATTGCCGGTGGGATTGACGGCGACGCGGCCGTCGGGCGCGGCGATCACCGTGCCGCTGCCCTTGAGCACGGCGACCGCCGCGTAGCGTGTCGCGAGTGCGCGCGCCGCGGCCAGCCGGTCGCGCTGCACGGCCGCTGTATCCGCGTCGAGCAGGCGCGCGGCTTCGAGCGGATGGGGCGTGAGCACACATGGCGTGCCATGCGCGCTCAAGTGCTCGGCCACGCGCTTGGCGAGCAGCTCATCGCGGGCGACGAGGTTCAGGGCGTCCGCGTCGAGCAGCACCGCAACGTCGAGCTGCAGGATGCGATCGACGAGCTGCCGCGCGGACGCGCTCCCGCCCATGCCGCAGCCCGCCGCGACGGCGCTCATCGTCTCGAGGGCGAGCTTGCCGGCCGTGTGCAGCATCAGCTCAGGATGCGGCGCGTCGTAGGGCGGCGCGTCGCTGCCGAGGAAGCCCACGTGGACCTTGCCGGCGCCCGCGAGCAGTGCGGCGCGGGCGGCGAGGATCGGTGCGCCGCACATGCCGGTGTCGCCGCCCACCACGGCGAGCGTGCCGAAGCTGCCCTTATTGGTGGCGAAGTCGCGCGCGGGCAATGCCGCGGCGAACAGTGCCGGCGCGTTGAGGCGCGCGGATTGGGCAATCGTGTCTGCCACCGGAGGCGTTCCGGGGCCGGCGTCGATGCTGGCTGGCTCGATGGTTCTTGCGCCTGGCGCCACGTCGGGCGCAAGGCCCGCATCGAGGCCAATAGGCGCCACGCTCACCGCGCCGGCGTAATCGCGGCCCGCGCCGGTATAGAACCCCGGCTTCGCGGCGATGAAGGTGACGGTATGGGTCGCGCGCACGGCCGGGCCGCCACCGACGACGTTGCCCGTGTCGCTGTCGAGGCCGCTCGGTGCATCGAGCGCGAGCACGTGGCCGTGGCTGCGCGCGCGCGCCGACAGCCGCTGCGCGAGCACACCGAACTCCCCGTCGAGTGCGCGGGCGAGGCCGATGCCGAACAGGCCATCGACGAGCCATCCGTAGCCGTCGAACGACTCGGGCGGCGCAGTGGTGATCGGCACGCTCGCGGCGCGCGCCTCGGCGAGCGCCCAGCGCGCGTCGTCGGGCTTCACTTCGAGCGGCATGCAGACTTCGACGGCGATGCCCGCGCGCTTGAGCACGGTGGCGGCCACGAGCGCGTCGCCGCCATTGTTGCCGGGGCCTGCGGCGAACCAGACGGGCTTCGCGCTGACCGGCGACGGCGCATGCGCGATCTGCTCGCGCAGGAAATGGGCGGCGGCGGCGCCGGCTCGTGCCATCAGCGTGTGCTCGGGCAGCGCGGCCTGGGCCTCCGTTTCAGCTTCGCGTAGCTGCGCAACGGTCAGCAGTGGCACGGCGCGGTCGTGCGGATTGACGAGCGTCGGAAAGGGCAGGGTGAACGTGGCGTCTGTCATGGTGGCGAAGGCGACCGCAGGAGACGGCCGCGCGTGCGGGAATTCGACAATGCAACGATACCCGAGCGCCGCGCACCCGGGTGCTCGCAGACGCGCTGTCGCGCTCGCTGACAGAGTGTCAGCAGTGCTCGGACATCATGAAGCTGAAGGCAGAAAAGGCGCGAGCGCGCCTCAATCGCGCCCCGGCCAGAGCGCTTCGACGGTCTCGGCAGGCAGATCGGGCGGGGTGCCCGAGATCTGCGCGGCAATGAGGCGCGCAGAGCCGAGCGCGAGCGCCCAGCCGGCCGGCCCATGTCCCGCATTGACATAGAGCCGCGGGTGCCCCGCGCTGCCCACCGCGGGCATGCCGTCGGCGGAGAGCAGCTTCATGCCTTCCCAGGCGAGCGCCGCCGAAATGCGCGCGGCGCCTGGCGCCCAGTCGCGCGACGCCTCGCCGAGCAGCGCGAGGGCCTCTTCGGTGAGCGCCTCGGGCAGCGCCTCGTCGAGCTCCTTCATGCGCTGGAGCACCGCGCCGCCCGAAATGCGCAGCCGGTGGTTCGTGCGCGTGATCGCGATACGCCGTGCGGCATCGATCAGCGTCGTATGCGGCACGCATTCCTCGTGCGCGACAGGCGCGTTCAGTGTGTGCACGCGCACGGGATAGAACGGCAGCTTGAAACCGAGCGGCGCGAGCAGCTTCGGCGTCTGCGCGCCTGCCGCGACGACCACGGCATCGGCGGAAATCACTTCGACTTCGCGCTTGCGCGCCGCTTCCTCGGGGCGCGGCGCGAGCTCCACGGCCGCGCGCGTGTTCTCGAGGCGGATCGCCCTCACGGTGCGCCCGGTCTGGAATTGCACGCCGCCGAGCGTATCGAGCTCTTGCTTCAGCTGCTTGACGAAAAGTGGGCAGTTGGCCACGCGTGCGTGGTCGAAGCGCACAGCGCCCGCGAACGGCGGATCGGCGGGAATCGTGTGTTCGGCTGCCACGCACTCGTGCGGCGTGAGGACGTGATGAGGCGTCTCGAAATGGCGCAGCAATTCGAGCGCGGGTTGCGTGAGCGACCATTCGTCGCTGCCGCGCACGAGGTAGAGCAGGCCTTCGCGTTGCTCGTATTCGAGCTGGAAGCGGCCCTCGGCGTCCTCCAGCACGCTTTGCGCCGATTCGATCAACGGCCGCAAAAGCGTATAGCGCGCGGAGAAGGCTTCGGAGCCGTGCAGGGCCGAGAGGCGCTTCACGAAGGCGCGCGCCTGGCCGGTGAAGCCGGTCTTGCAGATCACCCCGCCCGACGACTGCCGGCCGTTGCGCAGAAAAGTGGGGCCGAACCAGACGTCGAGCGGCGTAGGCAGCACGACGCCGCTATGGCCGTAGCTCGCGCCTTGTGCAACGGTGGCGTGGCGTTCGACCACGCAGACGCGATGGCCCGCCGCGCGCAACTGATAGGCGGTGGCGACGCCGGCGATTCCGCCGCCAATGACGATGACATCCATGATGATTCGATCTGCAGGCAGGCGGCGCGCCGAGGAGCGAGGGCGCCCTGCCGAAGGAGGTGAGGCATGCGGCGCAGGCTGTCGCGCCGATCGGGTGAAACGCGCAATCATAGCAGCCAAACCCGGCCGCTCGCCATGTGCGTGGCACGCTTGTGTCGATGTCGGACAAGCGAGCAATCACGCCGCGCGAGCGACGCTTGCGAGACGCGCAATACCGGCCGGCCACCGCTACGCCAGCCCATCCTGAATCAAGAAAATATCGATGACGCCACGTCGATCGTCGTGACGCCATACGCCGATGTCGCAAAAAGACGCACGGGCGTGCCGCTTCAAGCGCGTTGCACCCGCCTCGAAGGGCGGCCGGAAGGGGGCTTCCGGGTTATAATCGCGGTCTCCTTACATCGCCCGGCGTCGGCCCGACGTCACCGCCTGCGTGCGACGCTTCGCCACCCCGCGAGATGCCCGTGCGAGGCGAAGGCGCGACGTAACTCCGACGCAACTTCGACGCAACGCCCCAGTCCATGGCCCACTTCTCGTGTTTCCCCGGTGCTTCGGCCCTCTCCGATTTCCGCCAGACCCGCCTGCTCGAAACGCTGCAGCGTATCGATGCCAATATCGTCGGCGTACACGGTCAGTTCCTGCACTTCGTCAATTCGGCCACGCCGCTCACCGCTGACGACAGCGCGAAGATCGAAGCGCTGATGCACTACGGCGCGCCGTTCGCGGCCCCGCAGGAGCGTGGCAGCGCGGTGACGTTCCTCGTCGTGCCGCGCTTTGGCACGGTGTCGCCGTGGGCGAGCAAGGCCACCGACATCGCGCATCATTGCGGTCTCGAGCAGGTGCGCCGCATCGAGCGTGGCGTCGAGTACACGGTGATCCTCAAGAGCGGCCTGCTGGGCGGCAAGAAGACCCTGTCGGACGAGGCGCACGCCGCTGTCGCGGCCGCGTTGCACGACCGCATGACCGAGAGCGTGGCGGCCTCGCGCGACACGGCGCTGCATCTGTTCGACGAGCTGCCGGCGCGGCCGATGCAGACCGTCGACGTGCTCGGCCACGGCCGCAAGGCGCTCGAGACGGCCAACGTCGAACTGGGCCTCGCGCTCGCCGACGACGAAATCGACTACCTCGTCGAGAACTTCACGAAGCTCGAACGCAATCCGACCGACGTCGAGCTCATGATGTTCGCGCAGGCCAACAGCGAGCACTGCCGCCACAAGATCTTCAACGCGAGCTGGACGATCGACGGCCAGGACCAGGACCTGTCGCTGTTCGCGATGATCCGCAACACCGAGAAGGTGAGCCCGCAGGGCACCATCGTCGCTTACTCGGACAACTCGTCGATCATGGAAGGCGCAGTCGCGGAACGCTGGTTCCCGCGCAAGAGCAACGCAGACGGTGCGCCGGGCGAGCAGTATGGCCGCCACACCGAGCTCACGCACACGCTGATGAAGGTGGAGACGCACAACCACCCGACCGCGATCTCGCCGTTCGCCGGCGCGGCAACGGGCTCGGGCGGCGAGATCCGCGACGAAGGCGCGACGGGCCGCGGCGCGCGTCCGAAGGCCGGTCTCACGGGCTTCACGGTCTCGAACCTCGACTTGCCCGAAGCGCGCGAAACGTGGGAAAACGCGCGCGACGCGGTCACGCCGCTCGCGCACCGCAATCCCGCCGATACAAGCGAGGCCTATGGCCGTCCGGACCGCATCGCGTCGCCGCTGCAGATCATGATCGACGGGCCGCTCGGCGGCGCCGCGTTCAACAACGAATTCGGCCGTCCGAACCTCGGCGGCTACTTCCGCACCTACGAGCAGAACGTCGCCGGCACCGTGCGCGGCTATCACAAGCCGATCATGATCGCGGGCGGCATCGGCAACATCAGCGCGACGCTCACGCACAAGCAGGATCTGCCCGCCGGCACGCTGCTGATCCAGATCGGCGGCCCCGGCATGCGCATCGGCATGGGCGGCGGTGCCGCCAGCTCGATGGCCACAGGCACGAACACCGCCGAGCTCGACTTCGACTCGGTGCAACGCGGCAACCCTGAAATCGAGCGCCGCGCGCAGGAAGTCATCAACTCGTGCTGGCAGCTCGGCGAGGCCAACCCGATCCTCTCGATCCACGACGTGGGCGCGGGCGGCCTCTCGAACGCGTTCCCCGAGCTCGTCGACGGCGCCGACAAGGGCGCGCGCTTCGAGCTGCGCAACGTGCAGCTCGAAGAGTCGGGCCTCTCGCCGCGCGAGATCTGGTCGAACGAGTCGCAGGAGCGTTACGTCCTCGCGATCCCGCCCGCCGCTCTGCCGATGTTCGAAGCGATCTGCGAGCGCGAGCGCTGCCCGTTCGCCGTGGTGGGCGTCGCGACCGCGGAGCGTGAACTGAAGCTGATCGACACCGACGAGCAGGCGCTCGCCGCGAACGGCGGCCACCAGCCCGTCGACATGCCGATGGACATCCTGCTCGGCAAGCCGCCGCGCATGCACCGCAACGTCGAGCACGCGAGCGTGCCGCTCACGCCGGTCGAAGTCACGGGCATCTCGCTCGACGAAGTCGCGAAGAGCGTGCTGCGCAACCCCACAGTGGGCAGCAAGTCCTTCCTCATCACCATCGGCGATCGCTCGGTGGGCGGCACGACGGTGCGCGACCAGATGGTCGGCCCGTGGCAGGTGCCGGTGGCCGACTGCGCGATCACCGCGCTCGACTACGCCGGCTACAAGGGCGAGGCGATGACGATGGCCGAGCGCACGCCGCTCGCCGTGATCGATGCGCCCGCGTCGGGCCGCATGGCCGTGGGCGAGGCGATCACCAACATCGCCAGCGCGCCGATTCTCTCGCTCGACAAGCTCAAGCTCTCGGCGAACTGGATGGCCGCATGCGGCGCGCCGGGCGAAGACGCCGCACTCTACGACACCGTGAAGGCGATCGGCATGGAGCTGTGCCCGGCGCTCGGCATCGGCATTCCGGTGGGCAAGGATTCGCTCTCGATGCGCACGAAGTGGAATGAAGCGGGCGTCGCGAAGGAAGTGGTCGCGCCGGTCTCGCTGATCATTTCCGCGTTCGCGCCGGTCGAGGACGTGCGCCGCCACGTGACGCCGCAACTGCGCCGCACCGACGAAGTGGGCGAAACGGTGCTGATCGCGATCGATCTGGGCCGCGGCAAGAACCGCATGGGCGGCAGCATCTTCGCGCAGGTCACGCAGCAGGTGGGCGACGCGGTGCCCGACGTGGACAGCGCCGAAGACCTCAAGCAGTTCTTCACGGCCGTCCAGCAACTCAACGCGAACGAGCAACTGCTCGCTTACCACGACCGTTCGGACGGCGGCCTGTGGGCGACGGTCTGCGAAATGGCGTTCGCGGGCCACACGGGCGTGTCGCTGAACGTCGACATGCTCACGCTCGACGGCGAGCACGAGTCCGATTACGGCGATGCCAAGGACTGGGCGAAGCAGACCAGTGGCCGCCGCGAAGACCGCACGCTGCGCGCGCTGTTCTCGGAAGAACTGGGCGCCGTGATCCAGGTGCCGGCGCAGCAGCGCGACGCCGTGTTCGCCGTGCTGCGCCAGCATGGCCTTTCGGCATGCTCGCATGTCGTCGGCGCGCTGAATAACCGCGACTCGATCGAGATCTATCGCGACGCCAAGCGCATCTATGAAGCGCCGCGCGCGGAACTGCAACGCGTGTGGAGCGAAGTGAGCTGGCGCATCGCGCGCCTGCGCGACAACCCCGCATGCGCCGACGCCGAATATGACGCGCTGCTCGACGCCGCCGATCCGGGCATGCAGCCGCATCTCACGTTCGACCCGGCCGAAGATGTGGCCGCGCCGTTCGTCGGCAAGGGCGCGCGTCCGCGCGTGGCGATCCTGCGCGAGCAGGGCGTGAACTCGCACCTCGAGACGGCCTACGCGTTCGATCGCGCCGGTTTCGACGCGCACGACGTGCACATGAGCGACCTGCTCGAAGGCCGCGCGACGCTCGCCGATTTCGCGGGCGCAGTGGCCTGCGGCGGCTTTTCGTACGGCGACGTGCTGGGCGCGGGCGAGGGCTGGGCCAAGACGATCCGCTTCAACGCGAAGCTCGCGGACATGTTCGCGGCATTCTTCGCGCGCGAAGACACGTTTGCGCTTGGCATCTGCAACGGCTGCCAGATGATGTCGAGCCTTGCCTCGATGATCCCGGGCGCGCAAGCCTGGCCGAAGTTCACGCGCAACAAGTCGGAGCAGTTCGAAGCGCGCTTCTCGCTCGTCGAAGTGCAGAGTTCGCCGTCGATCTTCTTCAACGGCATGGAAGGCTCGCGCATTCCGGTCGCGGTCGCGCACGGCGAAGGCTTTGCGGACTTTTCACAGCAAGGCGACATCTCGAAGGTGGCGGTAGCGATGCGCTACGTCGACCACCGCGGTCAGGCCACCGAAGGCTATCCGTTCAACCCGAACGGCTCGCCGCAGGGCATCACGTCGGTCACGACGCCCGATGGCCGCTTCACGGTGCTGATGCCGCACACCGAGCGCGTGCAGCGCACGGTGACGATGAGCTGGCATCCGGAAGGCTGGGGCGAGGCGAGCCCGTGGCTGCGTGCGTTCCAGAACGCGCGCAAGTGGCTGGGCTAAGCCGCGCTGCCGTTCGGCCGTCGCGCTGACGGCCCCGTCGGAGTCGAGAGACCCCGGCCATGCCCTGGATCTGGGTGTGGCCGGGGTTTTACGTTTTTGGCGGCAAGGGAGCGAACGCCCCGAAGTGCCGCCAGGACAGGCTTGCGGCGAATGAGGATCTTATTCGCCGCAAATTTTGCGGCGAATAACTTGTCGATGCGGCGAATACGGCTCATAATCGCCGCATGAATAGCGGCGATTACACCTACATCTGGCAAGCCGGCGATTGGCCGATCTGGCGCTACGACCTGGCGAAACTGGCCGAGCCCATGGCCGAGGCGAGCCGCGCCCAGGGATTGCTGATGGGGCGTCTGGCCGATGTCGGCATGAGGCTGCGCGATCAGGCCAGCCTTGCCGCCTTGACCGACGACGTGGTCAAGACCAGTGAGATCGAAGGCGAGCATCTGAACGTTGCCTCGGTACGGTCGTCCATTGCGCGTCGCCTGGGTGTGGACATCGGCGCGCTGGCACCCGTGGACCGCCACGTCGACGGCGTAGTGGAGATGGTGCTGGACGCCACCTCCCATAGCCGCTTGCCGGTCACGAAAGAGCGCTTGTTCGGCTGGCACGCGGCGTTGTTTCCGACCGGCTACGCGGGTCTCTCGCGCATCGACGTTGGCGCATGGCGCGACGATTCCCGCGGGCCGATGCAAGTCGTGTCCGGTCCGGTTGGTCGACAGTATGTGCATTTCGAGGCGCCGCCTGCGCAACGGCTCGACGCCGAGATGAGCGGCTTCCTCGACTGGATCAACGGCCCGCCGAAGGAGCCGCCGCTGATCCGGGCGGGCCTTGGGCATTTATGGTTTGTCGCGCTGCATCCGTTCGATGACGGCAATGGCCGGGTGGCCCGGGCCATCGGCGATTTGTTGCTGGCGCGTGCGGACGGCAGCCTGCAACGCTTCTACAGCTTGTCGGCCCAGATACAGCGGGAACGCAAGGCGTATTACGAGATCCTGGAGCGCACCCAGAAACAGTCGATGGACGTCACCGACTGGCTGGCCTGGTTCTTCGATGCGTTGCATCGTGCGGTCGATCAAGCGCAGTTCACGCTGGATACGGTGCTGGCCAAGGCGCGCTTCTGGCACCACTGGGCCACATCGCCGTTCAACGAGCGGCAAGCGAAGTTGGTCAACAAGTTGCTCGATGGTTTCGACGGCAAGCTCACCAGCGGCAAATGGGCGGCCATCGCCAAATGCTCCTCCGATACCGCGCTACGCGATATCAACGACCTGCTCGCGCGCGGCGTTTTGTGCAAGGCGGAAGGAGGCGGGCGCAGCACGAGCTACGAGTTGAATGCTTTGCCGAAGTAGCGGCGAACCGGAACGGCCTGGTCGCCAGCGCATCCCGTCCCGCCAGGCCAACAAAAAACCCCGCGCCTTCGCAGGTCGCGGGGTTTTTTGATCGCGGCAACGAAGCCGCGAATGCAGCCTTACTGAATCTTGGCCTTGTCGCGCAGTTGCTGCTCGAACGCGAGCAGCTTTTGCTGCTGCAGTTGCTGCACGATTTGCGGGCGCACCTGCTCGAGCGGCGGCGGTGCGATGTCGCGAATGTCGTCCACGCGGATGATGTGCCAACCGAACTGCGTATGCACCGGCGTATCGGTGATCTGGCCTTTCTGCAGGTGCGTTGCCGCATCGGCGAATTCCGGCACGTAGGCCTTCGGGTCCGACCAGTCGAGATCGCCGCCGTTCTTCGCCGAACCCGGGTCCTTCGAGTATTGCTTCGCGAGGTCTTCGAAGTTCGCGCCGGCCTTGATCTTCGCGATCAGGTCCTTCGCCTGCTGCTCGTTGTCCACGAGGATGTGATGCAGGTGGTATTCCTTGCCGCCCGCGCTTTGCGTGAGCTTGTCGTACATCGCCTTGACTTCGGCGTCGGTGGGCGGGTTGTTCTTGAGGAAATCCTGGATCCACGCATGCAGGACGACCTGCTGCTGCGCCATCGCCAGTTGCGCCTTCACGTCCGGACGGTTCGGAATGCCGAGGCGCGCCGCTTCCTGCATCAGCACCTGGCGATTGATGAGTTCCTCGCGCACGGCCTTTTCCAGGTCCGGCGTGTCTTGCTGGCCCTGGGCCACGACCTGTGCGATGAGCGCGTCGGCCTGCGACTTCGGAATCGGCGTGCCGTTCACGACGGCAACGTTCTGCGCAAAGGCGGGAGCCGCCGCACACGCAGCCAGCAACACCCAGAGACGGGTTTTCTTCAGGGTCATCGAAAAGTCCTAACGGGGCGAACTAAAAAAGTGGGGTTTAGCGGGGCAGCGCTGCCGCTTCTTCGGGCGTGAGCGCCGTGATCGCGAGCGCGTGAATCCCGCGCTGCATGGCTTCGGCCAGCGCATCATACACCATGCGATGCCTTGCCACGCGGGCTTTCCCCGCGAATGCGGCCGCAACGATCGTGACGTGATAGTGGCCGCCCGCCGAGGCGCCGGCATGGCCCGCATGCTGCGCACTGTCGTCGCGCACGACGATCGACGCGACGGGCGCGAGTGCCGCCGTGAGGCGCGTTTCGATCAGCGCCATGCGCTCGGCGGGGCTGGCATTCAGAAACACGTCGCTCATTCTTCTTCCTTCATGTGACGCGAGAGCCACAGGCTCTGGCCGAGGATGAACACCACGAGGATGCCCGTCGCGCCAAACAGCTTGAAGTCGACCCACGCATCGGTGGAGAAGTGGAACGCGACGAACAGATTGAGGATGCCGAGCAGCGCGAAGAACACCGACCAGACGAAGTTCAGCTGCGTCCAGATGCGCGGCGGCAGGCTGATCTGCTTGCCCATCATCGCTTCGATAAGGTTCTTGCCGAACGCCACCTGCGAGACCAGCAGCACGACCGAGAAGGCCCAGTAGAGCACCGTGGGCTTCCACTTGATGAAGGTCTCGTCGTGCAGCATGAGCGTGGCGCCGCCGAACACGACGACGATCCCGAGACTGAGCCACAGCATGGGGTCGACCTTGCGGTGGCGGAACGCCACCCACGCGATCTGCGCGAGCGTCGCGACGATCGCCACGGCTGTGGCCGTGTAGATGCCCCACAGCTTGAAGGCGACAAAGAACAGGATGATCGGGAACAGATCAAACAGAAATTTCATATCGGCCTGAAAGTTTACAAAAGGAGCCGCAAAAAGAGGGCGCGACGCTTTCAGTCCTGTGTCACGCCCCCTGCGGGACGCGAGCTTGCCTCGCCCGCGTTCACTTGGGCTCGAATTGTAGCGCAGCCGAATTGATGCAATACCGAAGGCCGGTCGGGGCCGGGCCGTCCTCGAACACGTGCCCGAGGTGCGCACCGCAATTTTTGCAGCGCACTTCGATGCGCAGCATCCCGTGCGAGCGGTCCGTACGCTCCTCGATCACTTCGCCATCGATCGGGCGGAAGTAGCTCGGCCAGCCGCAGCCGGCGTCGAATTTCGTATCCGACTCGAAGAGCGGCGTGCCGCAGCACACGCAGTCGTACACGCCGCGCTCGGTGTGGTCCCAGTACTTGCCCGTGAACGGGCGCTCGGTGGCCGCGTGGCGCGTGACCTGGTACTGCGTCGCGTCGAGCTGCTTGCGCCATTCGGCGTCGGGCTTCTGGCCGGGGTAGGCGTCGGAGTTGTGATCGTCCTGGCTCATGTCGGTTTCCTGTCGGGTCAAATGCGCGGTGGAAGACGCTGCCGTAGATGGGGGCGTGCTCACGAAGAGCAACTGACTTCGAGCGAGCTCGCCCAATCGGGCGGCAACGCTGCGTAGGCTTCGTGCTCGGGCTGCTCGTCGAACGGACGCGCGAGCACCTTTGCCAGCCGCTCGAGCTCGCTGAAATCTTTCTGCGCGGCGCGCTCGATGGCCGTTTGCGCGAGGTGATTGCGCAGCACGTATTTCGGGTTCACGCGATTCATCGCGACGGCGCGCGCGGCGTCGTCGCGCGTCTCGAGTGCGAGGCGCGCGCGATAGTCGAGGCTCCAGGCGTCGAACGCGGCGCGATCGAGGAACAGGTCGCGCACCGACGTGTCGCCTTGCGCGTCGTGCTTCGAGACGCGCGAGAGATGGCGGAACGTCAGCGTGAAGTCGGCGCGGTTCGAGTGCATGATTTCGAACAGACGATTCGCAAACGCGTCGTCGCCTTCGTGCGTTTGCTCGAGGCCGAGCTTCGCGCGCATGCGGGCTTCCAGCGCGGGCGCGAAGTGCCCCTTGAAGCGTTCGAGCACGCCTTGCGCATCGGCCACGCAGCGCTCGCCGCGCGCCTTTTCGTCGGCGATCTCGTAGTGCGCGCCAAACAGCGGCAACAGCGCCTGCGCGAGGCAGAACAGATTCCAGTACCCGATCTGCGGCTGCATGCGGTAGGCGTAGCGGCCCTGCGAATCGGAGTGGTTACAGATGTGATTCGCGTCGAACCCGTCGATGAAGCCGAACGGGCCATAGTCGATCGTGAGGCCGAGTATCGACATGTTGTCGGTGTTCATCACGCCATGGCAGAAGCCCACGGCCTGCCACTCGACCATCAGCGCCGCCGTGCTGCGCACCGCTTCGTCGAGCAGCCCGAGATACGGATCGTCGGCTTCGCGCAGATGCGGATAGAAGCGGCCGATCACGTGATCGGCGAGCGCGCGCAGCGCCTCCACGTTGTCGTGCGAATAGAAGTGCTCGAAGTGGCCAAAGCGCACGAAACTCGGCGACACGCGCGTGACGACCGCGGCGGTTTCGAGCTCTTCGCGGCGCACCAGCTGATCGGAGCCGATCACGGTCAGTGCGCGCGTGGTCGGAATGCCGAGGTGATGCATCGCCTCGGAGCACAGGAATTCGCGGATCGACGAGCGCAGCACCGCGCGGCCGTCGCCCATGCGCGAATAGGGCGTGCGCCCCGCGCCCTTGAGCTGGACCTCGAGGCGCTTGCCCGCGTGCTCGATCTCGCCGAGCATGAGCGCGCGGCCGTCGCCGAGCTGGCCCGCCCAGACGCCGAACTGGTGTCCCGAGTAGACGCTCGCATACGACATCGTCGAAGGCGATCGCTCGCGTGTGAAGTTGCCGCAGAAATACTCGGCGAATGCAGGATCGGACGGCGCCTCGCGATCGAGGCCGAGCAGCGCCGCCGTCTGCTCCGAGAAGCCCACCACGTATGGCGCGGGCAGCGGCGCGCCGGGCAGCCGTGTATGGAAGGTCGCGCCGAGCGCTGCGAACGTGTCGTCGCGGGGCACGCCGAGCGCGCGTTCGAAGTCGGCGAGCGGGCCGTTTGACGGCGCGCGCGGGGCGGTCGAGCCGCCGTTTGAGTCAGTTTGGCCTGGTGAAAACGACATGTTGAGCGCCTGTTGAATAGCCGATATTGTAAGTCCGCGCCCGCCGGCGTGCAGGACGCCGCCCGAACGCGTGTCGGACTTGCCTTTGCGGCCTCCTGCATGCCGCGCCGGGACCGGCAAGCATTGCGCCATCCCCATACAAAAAACTGGCATTCGAGTCGAGGAGACCGCTGACCATGACCGCGACCACCGCGCCGCTGTTGGGACAAATGATGGACGTGCCGCTCCTCGTGTCTTCGCTGATTGCGCACGCGGCGCGCCATCACGGCAACGCGCAGATCGTATCGCGGCGCATCGAAGGCGACGTGCATCGCTATACGTACCGCGAATGCGAAGTGCGTTCGAAGCAACTGGCGCAGGCGCTCATCGCGCTCGGCGTCGAACCGGGCGAGCGCATCGGCACGCTCGCGTGGAACGGCTACCGGCACCTCGAGGCGTACTTTGGCATAACCGGCTTCGGCGCCGTGTGTCATACCATCAATCCGCGCCTCTTTCCCGAGCAGATCGCCTGGATCGTCAATCACGCGGAAGATCGCTACGTCCTCTTCGACATCACGTTCGCCGCCCTCGTCGACGCGCTCGCGCCGCAGTGCCCGCAGGTGCGCGGCTGGATCGCGCTGTGCGACGAGGCCCACCTGCCGGCCATGCGCACGCCGGTGCTCTGCTACGAAACGCTGCTCGCGGCGCAAAACGGCGCGTTCGACTGGCCCTTGCTCGACGAGCGCAGCGCCTCGAATCTCTGCTACACGTCCGGCACCACGGGCAATCCGAAGGGCGCGCTCTATACGCACCGCTCGGCAGTCCTGCACGCCTATGGCGCATCGCTACCGGACGCGATGGGGCTTTCCGCGCGCGACGCCATGCTGCCGGTCGTGCCGATGTTCCATGTCAACGCGTGGGGCCTGCCGCACGCGGGGCCGCTCAACGGCACGAAGCTCGTGCTGCCCGGCAAGGACCTCGATGGCAAGTCGCTCTACGAGCTGATGGAAGCCGAGGGCGTGACCTGCTCGGCCGGTGTGCCGACGGTATGGCTCGGCCTGCTCGCCTACATGCGCGAGGCCGGCGTGAAATTCTCCACGCTCAAGCGCACGGTGATTGGTGGCTCGGCGTGCCCGCCGGCCATGCTGCGCACCTACGAGGATGACTACGGCGTGCAGGTGATCCACGCGTGGGGCATGACCGAGATGTCGCCGCTCGGCACACTCGCCAAGCTGAACTGGGAGCAGGCGCAGCGCCCGCCCGAGGCGCAACGCGCGCTGCTCGAAAAGCAGGGGCGCGTGATTTTCGGCGTCGACATGAAAATCGTCGGCGACGACGGGCACGAGTTGCCCTGGGACGGCGTGGCATTCGGCGATCTGCACGTGCGCGGGCCGTGGGTCATCGACCGCTATTTCAGACAGGAAAACGGCACGCCGCTCGTCGACGGCTGGTTCCCGACCGGCGACGTCGCGACCATCGACCCCGACGGCTTCCTGCATATCACCGACCGCAGCAAGGACGTGATCAAGTCAGGCGGCGAGTGGATCAGCTCGATCGAGCTCGAAAACATCGCGGTGGCGCATCCGGCCATCGCGGAGGCCGCGTGCATCGCCTGCGCGCATCCGCGCTGGACCGAGCGGCCGTTGATCGTCGCGGTGAAGAAGCCGGGGGCGCAGCTGACGCGCGAGGAGCTGCTGGCGTTCTTCGACGGCAAGGTGGTGAAGTGGTGGCTGCCCGACGACGCGGTATTCGTCGACGAGCTGCCGCACACGGCCACCGGCAAGCTGCAAAAGCTCAAGCTGCGCGAGCAGTTCCGCCATTACGTGTTGCCGAGCGCGCTGGAGGTGGGCGACAAGTGTCCGCTCGAGCCCCAGGCGTCGGGCGGCGGCGCGGCCGGTGAGGCCCTGGACGGCACGCAATCGGCCGACCTGCGCCGCTAGCGCCCAACACACTCGAACGCAGCGCAGCCCTCGGGCTGCGTTTTTTTCGCCTGTCTGTCCGATTTCCGCGCATTGGCCTGAGACTCAGTACAAACCCTGGCGTCTTGTGCGCAGCAAAAAATTGAACGAACGTTCTTTTTTCGGTATTCTGCGTGTAGACCGGGAATGCCGGACAATGAAGCGGCCGGAGCGTGTGCCTGATCCACGTGATGCACATCGCGGCCCGCAAGTACGGAGGCAGGCAAATGGCAGTGGATTACACGACTCGCGACGGCGTCGCCGTCATCACGCTCAACAATCCGCCCGTCAACGGGCTCGGGCATTCGACCCGCACCGGCATCGTCGAGGGTCTGGCGCGTGCCAACAGCGATCCGGCCGTCTCGGCGATCGTGATCACGGGCGCCGGCAAGGCCTTCTCGGGCGGCGCCGACATCACCGAATTCAATACGCCCAAGGCGACCCAGGAGCCCACGCTCCACACCGTCATCAAGGAAGTCGAGAAGAGCGCGAAGCCCGTCGTGGCCGCGATCCATAGCGTGGCGATGGGCGGCGGCCTCGAGCTCGCGCTCGGCGCGCACTACCGCATTGCCGCACCGGGCGCGCAGATCGCGCTGCCCGAAGTGAAGCTCGGGATTCTGCCTGGCGCGGGCGGCACGCAGCGCCTGCCGCGCGCCATCGGTCTCGAGGCCGCGCTCAACATGATCGTGAGTGGCGCACCGGTGCCTTCCGAAAAGCTCGCGAATGCGGGCCTGTTCGACGCGATGGCGCAAGGCGATCTGCTCGACGAGGCTGTCGCCTTCGCGCGCAAGGCCGCCGACAAGCAAGGGCCGCATCCGCTCGTGCGCAACCGCAAGATCGAGCATCCGAATGCCGAAGGCTTCCTGCAGTTCTCGCGCAACACGGTTGCGGCGATGTCGAAGAACTATCCGGCGCCGGTGAAGTGCGTGGACGCCATCGCCGCGGGCGTGAAGCAGGGCTTCGATAAAGGCCTCGTGTTCGAGCGCGAATGCTTCCTCGAACTCGTGCAGACGCCGGAAAGCCGCGCGCTGCGCCACGCGTTCTTCGGCGAGCGCGCCGCGAGCAAGATTCCCGACGTGCCGTCGAGCACGCCCACGCGCGAGATCCAGAAGGTGGCCGTGATTGGCGCGGGCACGATGGGCGGCGGCATCACCATGAATTTCCTCAACGCGGGCCTGCCGGTCACCTTGCTCGAAACGAAGCAGGAAGCGCTCGACCGCGGCATCGCGACGATCCGCAAGAACTACGAAGCCCAAGTCAAGAAGGGCAAGCTCACGGCCGAAAAGCTCGAAGCGCGCATGGCGCTGATCCGCCCGACGCTGTCCTATGACGACCTCAAGGAAGCCGACCTCATCATCGAGGCCGTGTTCGAAGAGCTCGGCGTGAAGGAGCAGGTGTTCAAGCGCCTCGACGAAGTTGCGAAGGCCGGCGCGATTCTCGCGTCGAACACCTCGACGCTCGACGTGGACAAGATCGCCGCGTTCACGAAGCGTCCGCAAGATGTGGTGGGTCTGCACTTCTTTAGTCCTGCCAACGTGATGAAGCTGCTCGAAGTCGTGCGCGGCAAGGACACGGCCAAGGACGTGCTCGCCACGGTCATGCAGGTCGCGAAGAAGATCCGCAAGACGGCCGTGGTCTCGGGCGTGTGCGACGGCTTCATCGGCAACCGCATGATCGAGCAGTACGTGCGCCAGGCGCTCTACATGCTCGAAGAAGGCGCGCTGCCGGCGCAAGTGGACCGCGCGATCGAGAAGTTCGGCTTCGCGATGGGCCCGTTCCGCATGAGCGACCTCGCGGGCAACGACATCGGCTGGGCGATCCGCAAGCGCCGCTACGAGGAAAAGCCGGACCTCAAATATTCGAAGGTCGCCGACCGCCTGTGCGAGCTGGGCCGCTTTGGCCAGAAGACGGGCGCGGGCTGGTACGACTACAAGGCGGGCGAGCGCAACGCGCTGCCCTCGAAGCTCGTGGACGACATGATCGTCGCGTACTCGAAGGAAGTGGGCGCCGGGCGCCGCAAGATCGGCGACGAGGAAATCGTCGAGCGCCTCGTGTATGCACTCGTGAACGAAGCCGCGAAGATCCTCGAAGAGGGCATTGCTTCGAAGGCGTCGGACGTCGACATGGTCTATCTCACGGGCTATGGGTTCCCGCTGTGGCGCGGCGGCCCGATGCTCTATGCGGACACCGTTGGCCTCTACAACGTGGCGCGCGCGATCCGCCGCTATGCGCAGCAGCCGAACGGCGACGCATGGCAGATCGCCTCGTCGCTTGCCGAACTGGCCGAGAAGGGCGGGTCGTTCAACTAAGCCATTGGGTGACGGACAAACATCATGAGAAGCGCTGAAGACGTGCTCCTGCTGATCGATCTGCAATACGACTTCATGCCGGGCGGGGCGCTTGCCGTCGCGCACGGCGACGAAGTCGTGCCGGTCGCGAACCGGCTCGCGCAGGCATTCCGGAACGTGGTGCTCACGCAGGACTGGCACCCGGCGGAGCACGTGTCGTTTGCGGGCAATCACGCGGGGCGCCAGCCGTTCGAGACGATCGCGCTGCCCTACGGCGAGCAAGTGCTGTGGCCGACGCATTGCGTGCAGGGCACCGAAGGCGCCGCGCTGCATCGCGATCTCGCCGTGCCGCATGCGCGCGCGGTCATCCGCAAGGGGCATCACGCAAACGTCGACAGCTATTCGGCGTTTCTCGAGGCCGACCGCACGACGCCCACCGGACTCGCGGGCTATCTGCGCGATCTCGGTGTGAAGCGCGTCTATTGCTGCGGACTCGCGACCGACTATTGCGTCGCGTGGTCCGCGCTCGATGCGCGCGCCGCCGGCTTCGAGACCGTGATGATCGAAGACGCCTCGCGCGCCATCGACCTGAACGGCTCGCTCGCCACGGCGTGGCAGCAGTTGAGCGTAGCCGGCGTGAAGCGCGCGCAAACGGCCGAGGTGCTGAGCTGCGCCGTCTGATGGACGTCCGAAGCCCATCCAATTTGCAGGATCAACACGTTCGCATGGGATCGCATCGGCATCTGAATGCTTGACGCGATCGACTGGAGACATACATGACTGATGCCGTAATCGTTTCGACCGCCCGCACGGGCCTCGCCAAATCGTGGAAAGGCTCGTTCAACATGACCCACGGCGCCACGCTTGGCGGCCACGTCACGAAGGCCGCCGTCGAGCGCGCGAAGATCGACCCCGCACGCGTCGAAGACGTGATCATGGGCTGCGCGAACCCCGAAGGCGCCACGGGCGGCAATATCGCGCGCCAGATCGCGCTGCGCGCGGGCCTGCCCGTCTCGGTGCCGGGCATGACCGTGAACCGTTTCTGTTCTTCCGGACTCCAGACGATTGCGCTCGCCGCGCAGCGCGTGATTGCGGGCGAGGGTGACGTGTTCGTGGCCGGTGGCGTGGAGTCCATCTCGTGCGTGCAGAACGAGATGAACCGCCACATGGCCTTCGAAGGCTGGCTCAACCAGCACAAGCCCGAGATCTACTGGAGCATGCTGCAAACGGCCGAGAACGTCGCCAAGCGCTACGAGATCTCGAAGGACCGCCAGGACGAGTACGGCGTGCAGTCGCAACTGCGCGCGGCTGCGGCGCAGGCCGCGGGCCTCTTCAACGACGAAATCGTGCCGATGACGGTGCTCGCCGGTGTCGCCGACAAGGCCTCGGGCCAGCTCATCACGAAGGAAGTGACGATCGCCGCCGACGAAGGCATTCGCGCCGACACGACGCTCGAAGGTGTCTCGAAGATCCGCACGGCGCTGCCGGGCGGCGTGATCACGGCCGGCAACGCGAGCCAGTTCTCGGACGGCGCGAGCGCCTGCGTGGTGATGAACGCGAAGGTCGCGGAGCGCGAAGGGCTGCAGCCGCTCGGCATCTTCCGCGGCTTCGCGGTGGCCGGTTGCGAGCCGGACGAGATGGGCATCGGTCCCGTGTTCGCGGTGCCCAAGCTGCTCAAGCAGGCCGGCCTCAAGGTCGAGGACATCGGCCTGTGGGAACTGAACGAAGCGTTCGCTGTGCAGGTGCTCTACTGCCGCGACAAGCTCGGCATTCCCGCCGACCGCCTCAACGTGAACGGCGGCGCGATCGCGGTTGGCCATCCGTATGGCGTCTCGGGCGCGCGCCTCACGGGCCACGCGCTCATCGAGGGCAAGCGCCGCGGCGCGAAGTTCGTCGTGGTGACGATGTGCATCGGCGGCGGACAGGGCGCGGCGGGGCTGTTCGAAATCGTTTGATCGCTGCAGGGCCGGTGCGGCGAGCGCTGCACGCCGCACCGGCCGCTCAGATTGCCTCGCGTGCCGCATGTGCTTCGCACATCGCACGCATCCCACTCACGAGCCTTCCGCCAGGCCTCGCACGGCTGAGGGCGCGCCCCTCGCGCAAATGACGAGGCAGGTATCATGACGGCACAATCGCGCCCATGCGGCGCGGCCTCCGTTCAAGACAGACTGAAAAGGTGACCCCGTGATTCGTCATATCGTGATGTGGAAATTCAAGGAATCGGCCGAGGGCGCGACGCGCGCCGAGAACGTCGCGAAGTTCAAGACGTTGCTCGAAGGCTGCCGCGATCTCGTGCCGGGCACCTTGCATCTCGAAGCCGGTCTCGCCGAGCCGGGCCTCGCATCGACGTTCGATATCGTGCTGGTCTCCGATTTCGCCGACAAAGCCGCGCTCGACGCGTATCAGGATCACCCCGATCACCAGATCGTGAAGGACTTCGCCAAGCGCGTGGTCGAGGTGCGCCAGTGCGTCGACTACGTGGTCTGAGGGATTCGAGCTTAACCATGACCGGTACCGCAGATACAACGCAAGACGGCGCGTCCAGCCAGCAGCCGACGATCGAAAGCCCGTTCGTCGATCATCTGGGCGCGCAGCTCGTGAGCGCGCGCGACGGCGCGAGCGAAGTGCTCCTGCCGCTCGCCGAGCGCCACATGAATACGTGGGACGTCGCGCACGGCGGCGTGACCATGACGCTCGCCGACATCGCGCTCGCGATGGCCGCGCGCAGCGTCGCCGCTGATGGCGTGGGCGTCGTCACCGTCGAAATGAAAGTGAACTTCATGCAGCCCGGCCGTGGCGAGCTGCGTGCCTACGGCCGCGTGCTGCACCGCTCGACCACGATGGCCTATTGCGAAGGCGAGATCCGCGACAGCGAGGGGCATTTCGTGGCGAAGGCGCTCGGCACCTTCAAATACATGCGCCGCCTCGCGGTGGGCCGCGACGTGACGCGCCAGCGTCTGCGCAGCGACCCCAACGCAAAACCGGGCCCGAGCGACGGCTGAGCGCCGTGCCCGACGCACGCAGGCCACATGCGTGTTTTGCTTTCGCATGCGGCTTGCGATTCCGTTTCATTCCCGCGCGGTGCGAACCGCGCATCACGACGCCACATCGAACGCCATGACCCAGACCAAGATGGTCCAGACCAATCGTCAGATCCTGCTCGCCTCGCGCCCCGAAGGCGCTGCCAGCGTCGATAACTTCCGTCTCGTTCAAACGCCGCTCGCGCCGCTCGCACAGGGCCAGGTGCGCGTGCGCAATCACTGGCTTTCGCTCGATCCGTACATGCGCGGACGCATGAACGACAGCAAGTCGTATGCGGCGCCGCAGCCGCTCGATACCGTGATGATCGGCGGCACGTCGGGCGAGGTGGTCGAGTCGCTCAACCCGAAATTCAAGGCCGGCGACAAGGTCGTGGGCATGGGCGGCTGGCAGGAGTACGCCACTTCGGACGGCAGCGACCTGCATGTCGTCGATACCACGCACGTGCCGCTTGCCGCGTATCTCGGGCCGGTGGGCATGCCGGGCGTCACGGCCTGGTACGGCCTGAACCGAATCATCGCGCCGAAGGCCGGCGAGACCGTCGTGGTGAGCGCGGCGAGTGGCGCCGTGGGCAGCGTCGTGGGCCAGCTGGCGAAAAGTGCGGGCTGCCGTGCCGTGGGCATCGCGGGTGGCGCCGACAAATGCCGCTACGTCGTGGAGGAGCTGGGCTTCGACGCCTGCGTCGACTACAAGGCGGGTAACCTCTATCAGGACCTCAAGGCCGCAACGCCAGATGGCGTGGACGGCTACTTCGAGAATGTGGGCGGTGACATCCTGAACGCCACGCTCGCGCGCATGAACGCCTTCGGCCGGATTGCGCTGTGCGGCATGATCGCGGGTTACGACGGCGAGCCGATTCCGCTCAAGCACCCGCAACTGCTGCTCACGCAGCGCCTGCTCGTACAGGGCTTTATCGTGAGCGAGCATATCGACGTGTGGCCGCAGGCGCTGTCCGAGCTTGGCGGACTCGTGGCGAAGAAGCAGTTGGCGTATCGCGAGAGCGTTGCGGAAGGCCTCGAAAACGCGCCTACCGCGTTCCTCGGCATGCTCAAGGGGCAGAACTTCGGCAAGCAGCTCGTCAAGCTCATCTGACGAAGGCAACGGGCCGGCCCTGAGCGCCGGCCTTTGCCAGTTTTTTATTGCCTGTGCAGTACTAACGAATAGATAAGGGAGCGCGATGTCGGATCCGTTTGAGTTCGAAGGCCGCGTGGCCGTCATTACCGGCGCGGCGAGCGGCTTCGGCCGTGCGTTCGCCCAGCAGGCCGCATCGCTCGGCATGAAGCTCGTGCTCGCCGATGTCGATGCCGCCTTGCTCGAGGAAACCGTCAAGGCGATGCGCGAGCAAGGCGCGCAGGCGATCGGCATGCGCACCGACGTGCGCGACCCGGCGCAGGTGGACGCGCTCGCGCAGGCCGCGCTCGACGCGTACGGCAAGGTTCATCTGCTCTTTAACAACGCCGGAGTGGGCAGCGGCGGCTTCGTGTGGGAAAGCAGCGCGAAGGACTGGGACTGGGTCTTCGGCGTGAACGTGATGGGTGTCGCGAACGGCGTGCGCAGCTTCACGCCGATCATGCTCAAGCAGGGCGAGCGCGCGCATATCGTCAACACGGCCTCGGTGGCGGGCCTGCTCGCGCCGCCCGCGATGGCCGTCTACAACGCTTCGAAGCACGCGGTGGTGGCGCTCACCGAGACGCTTTATCACGACCTCAAGAACGTCAGCGAGCAGGTCAGCTGCTCGCTCCTGTGCCCGGCGTTCGTGCCGACGGGCATCGCCAACGCCGAGCGCAGCCGCCCCGACGACTTGCGCAACGAGGCGCCGCCCACGCGCTCGCAGCAGGCCGCCGATCTGCAGTTGCAGCGCGCGGTGCGCTCGGGGCGTCTCACGGCCGACGACGTCGCGAAGACCACTTTCGACGCCGTGCGCGATGGACGCTTCTACATCCTCACGCATCCGGGCATACTCGCATCGGTAAAGCTGCGTCACGAAGACATCGAGACGCTGCGCAATCCCACCGATCCGCTCTCGCTCAAGCCCGAAGTGAAGAAGGCGCCGGCTTGATAGCACGCCAGCGCATGCTATCCGGCGTGCGCTACCCGGCGTTCGAGCGAGGCCTCATTCGAAAGACTCATGCCGCTCAACGCGAAGATCGCTCTCGTACTCGACATGGTGGCCCGCGCGGGCCGCACGCCTTACCACGAACTGACGCCGCAGGAAGCGCGCGCGTCGTATGAAAAGAGCGCGTCGGTGCTGGAGATCGCGGCCGCGCCGATGCACTCGGTCGAAGACCTGCAAGTGCCCACGCGCGACGGCGCGTCCGTTCGCGCGCGGCTCTACCTGCCGGTCGAGCCGCAATGGTCCGAACCGCTGCCTGCGCTCGTCTATTTCCATGGCGGTGGCTTCACCGTGGGCAGCGTCGACACGCACGACGCCTTGTGCCGCATGTTTGCGCGCGACGCGCGCTGCGCGGTGCTCTCGGTCGACTACCGACTCGCGCCCGAGCACAAGTTCCCGACTGCCGCGAACGACGCGTTCGACGCCTATGCGTGGCTGCACGCGCACGCGGCCGAATATGCGATCGACGAGACCCGGCTCGCAGTAGGCGGAGACAGCGCGGGCGGCACGCTCGCGACGGTGTGCGCGGTGCTCGCGCGCGACGCGGGCATACCGCCCGTGTTGCAGCTGCTGATCTATCCGGGCACGGGCGGGCATCAGCAAACGGAGTCGCACAAGCGTCTCGCGCAGGGGTATCTGCTCACGGCGCCCACCGTGCAATGGTTCTTCAATCACTATGTGCGCGATGTGTCCGATCGCGACGACTGGCGCTTCGCGCCGCTCGACGGCACGCGCGGCGCGCCCGATTTTCACGGCGTGGCGCCGGCGTGGATCGCGGTCGCGGAATTCGATCCGCTCGTCGACGAGGGCGAAGCCTATGCGCAGAAGCTGCGCGAGGCGGGCAACGCTGTCACGCTCGTGCGATTCGACGGCATGATCCACGAGTTCTTCAAGCTAGGTGGCTTCGTGGAGGATGCGCGGCGCGCACAGGCGCAAGCCGCGCAGGCGTTGCGCGCGGCGTTCGGCACGGGGGATTGATGAGACAGGTGGTTCGCGCTCGGCCCTCGATGAGGGTCGGTGATTAGCGCGCGCAGGTTCCAGGCGCGGCGCCGACCGTGAAGCACTCATGGCGCTCGAATGCGCCCGGCCGCGCGATGCGGTGCGAGCCGTCGTCGTCGCTGCGCTCGCGCGCTTCCACGTTCAACCGATCGCCATTCACGCGCACGCGCAGCGCCGTGGTGCCACGCGTGCCGTATTCGGGCGTCTCGATGAACGCCGCCGAAAGCGCGCGCTCACGCTCGAGCGGGATGCCGGTCGCGGGCAACTCGCTATCGGGCGCGACGCCCGGGTCGCGCATCAACGAGATCAATTGCTCGAGCGGGACGTCCGGGCCGTCCGACGTGAGCTGGGCGAGCCCCGCGCGCTTGCGCACGAGCTTCGGCCATGGGGTGTCGAGCACGGCATTGGAAATGCCGTGCGTGCCCTCGGGCAGCAGGGCAGGCACGCGATCGCCGCGATTGCAATACCAGGCGAGCTCGCGCCGCTTCCAGTCGCCGACGACCAGGTTGAAGCCGTTATACATCTCGCCGTCGCGCGCGACGTCCTCGAGATAGTCCAGCGGCGTATCGGGCCGTTTTTCGGCGCCGCCGGGACCGGTCAGCCAGCGCGAAACCAGCGTGCCGCGCGTGGGCGCGTCGGGGCGCATCTCATGCGGCGCACGATAGTTGGTGAGGGCCGCGAAGAGGCCGTCGCGTGTCATGCCAAGCCATGTCCCGCCACCCACGAGGTCGCGGCCCGCGAGCACGCCGGGCGCGTCTTTCCACCACTGCATGGGCTCGGCGGTGCGGCGCAGGAATTCGTCGCGGTTCGCGGCGAGCGTGAAGAGCGCGCCATCGGCGGCGTGCGGCCGCCAGTCGAAGACGATCAGGCACATGGCGCACGGCCTCCGTCAGCAATGGCAGACGCGGCATGGGAAGCGCGCAACGCCTTCGGCGCGGCAAGGCGCGCGAAGGACGATGCAGCGGTCCGCGCAAAGCGCGGCGCGGCCTGGGCCGCCCGGCAACCCGGCGCCAAGGCGTCAGACCTCGGCGGGCAGTGCGTACGGCAGCGGCAGGATGCGCAGTGCGGGGCCGTCGGCGGCACCCAGATGCACGCTGCCCGATTCGAGCGCCGCGAGCTTGATCTCCGCGAGCAGATCGACACCGCCTTCGGGCGCCGTAGCGGCGTTGACGATCATGCCGCAGGGCTGGCCCGGGTCGTCGGAGTGAAACAGCTCGGCACCCGGGCGTGCGGCGTCGAGCCCGGCCGCGACGCTCGCGAGCGCGGTGCGGCGCTTGATCGTGCCGCGATACTGGCTGCGCGCCACGATTTCCTGGCCCGGGTAGCAGCCCTTCTTGAAGTTCACGCCGCCGAGCACGTCGTAGTTGACCATCTGCGGGACGAATTGCTCGCTCACGGGCTGAGTGATGCGCGGCTCGCCCGCGCGGATGTCGAGCCAGTCCCAAACGGCAGGCGAGACGGGCTTGAGCGCGTCGCCGAGCGAGGCGAGCTTCGCCTCCACGGCGGCTTTCGGCCCGACCCACAGATAGCGCAGGCGGCCGTGCGCATCGGGCATGCGGATCAGCGTGCCGGCGGGATCGTCCACCTTCACGTGGACGCCATCGGGCAGCGCGTCGAACACGCGCGCGAGCGCGCCGCGCACGTCGCCCGCGAGGCCCACCACGAGCAGCTTGTCGCTGTCGTCGGTGAGCTTGGCCTTGGCGCGCAGCACGAACATCGAGAGGCGCTTTTGCACGCCCGCCTGCACGTCCTTCGAAATGAGCATGCGGATCGTGTCGCCGGTCTTCCACGTGAGGAACGAGGCGAGCAGACGCCCCTTGGGCGAGCAGTAACCTGCGAGGCGCGCGCCGGTGACGTCCAGATGCTGGATGTCGTTCGTGAGCTGGCTGTGCAGAAAGGTGGCTGCGTCGTCGCCATGGGCGTCGATCACGCCGAACTGAGGCAGGATCGCATAGCCGCCGCCTTTGAGAACGGCGTCGAAGTCTTCTGCGGCGGGCGCGGCGATGGAGGACAGGGTACTTGATGCGAGCGGGGAGTTCATGGATTCGGGGAACAGTCAATCCTGACTTTGGCGAGGGCAAGCAGTTATTATATGAGGTCCGCCTGAGTCACGTTACGCATGTCCCTCCTCAAGAAATGCCTTGTTGCCGGCGCCGGCCTCGTCGTGCTTGGCGCCGTCGCCGTGGGCGGTGTCTGGCACTGGGCGAGCTCGCCTGTGGCGCTCGCCGTTCCGCAACTCGATGTCACGATCAAGCCGCACAGCTCCGTGCGCAGCGTCACCGCGCAGTTGCGCCGTGGCGGCGTGCCCGTGCAGACCGATTTGTTCGTGCTGATGACGCGCGTGCTCGGCCTGCAGAGCCAGCTCAAGTCCGGCAACTACGAGTTCAAGGCCGGCATCACGCCCTATGAGGTGCTGCAGAAGATGGCGCTCGGCGACGTCAACGAGTCGGTCGCGACCATCATCGAAGGCTGGACCTTCAAGCGCATGCGCGACGAGCTCGACGCGAATCCGGCACTGCGCCACGACACCGCCGGTATGAGCGATGCCGAGCTGCTCGCGGCGATCGGCGCACCGGCCGCGCCGCAAGGCAGCGGCGAAGGGCTCTTCTTCCCGGACACCTACCTGTTCGACAAGGGCTCGAGCGATCTGGACGTCTATCGCCGCGCCTACAAGCTGATGCAGACGCGTTTGAACGAGGCATGGGCCGCGCGCGCACAGGGCTTGCCGCTGAAGTCGCCGTACGAGGCGCTCACGCTCGCCTCGCTGGTCGAGAAAGAGACCGGCAAGGCCGGCGACCGTCCGCTCGTGGCGGCCGTGTTCGCGAACCGGCTCAAGGCGGGCATGCCGCTGCAGACCGATCCCGCGGTGATCTACGGGCTCGGCGCGAGCTACACGGGGCGGTTGCACAAGAGCGATCTGCAGGCCAACACTATTTACAATACCTACCTGCATCCCGGGCTGCCGCCGACTCCCATCGCGCTGCCCGGCGCGGCCGCCCTGCAGGCGGCGCTCAATCCCGCCTCGACCGCCGCGCTGTACTTCGTGGCGCGCGGTGACGGCAGCAGCGTTTTTTCTGACAATCTCGTCGACCACAACAAGGCCGTCGACAAGTACATCCGGGGTAATTAAATGGCGCGGGGCCGATTCATCACGTTCGAGGGCATCGATGGCGCGGGCAAGACCACGCATCTGGCGTGGTTTCGCGAGCAGCTCGAGCAGAAGCTTTCCGCCGCGGGCCGTTCGGTGGTCATGACGCGGGAGCCCGGTGGCACGCCGCTCGGCGAGAAGCTGCGCGAGATCCTGCTGCACGAGCCGATGGACCTCGAAACCGAGGCGCTGCTGATGTTCGCCGCCCGCCGCGAGCATCTGGCCCGCGTGATCGAGCCGGCGCTCGCGCGCGGCGACTGGGTGCTCTCGGACCGTTTCACCGACGCCACCTTCGCCTACCAGGGCGGTGGCCGCGGCCTGCCGCGCGACAAGCTCGAAGCGCTCGAGCGCTGGGTCCAGGGCGGCTTCCAGCCCGATCTGACCGTGCTGTTCGACATTGCGCCCGATACCGCGAGCGAGCGCCGTGGCGCTGCGCGCGAGCCGGACCGCTTCGAGAGCGAGACGGACGCGTTCTTCACGCGCACGCGCGCCGAGTATCTGCGCCGCGCGGAAGAGGCGCCGTACCGCTTCGCGATCGTGGATTCGTCGCAAAGCATCGACGCGATTCGCAGGAAGCTCGAACAAGTGATCGCGGCGCTTTGATCGAAAAGCGTGATTTGCCGTTCTTATGGCACTCGATCGAATTCGCGTCAATTCTCCGAAATATCGCTTAATAGATTGATTTAAAACATGATCTACCCGTGGCAAACCGGCGACTGGGAGCGCCTTCAGCAATTGCGCAGCCACTGGCCGCATGCGCTGCTGCTGCACGGCCAGGCCGGCATCGGCAAGCTCCAGTTCGCGCAACATCTGGCGAAGGGGCTGCTGTGCGAGTCGCCGCAAGCCGACGGCCAGCCGTGCGGTGCGTGCCCAGCGTGCAACTGGTTCGCACAGGGCAACCATCCCGACTACCGCGCGGTGGTGCCCGAGGCGCTGGCCGGTCTCGTCGGCCCCGCCGGCGGCGACGACAAGGAAGACGCCAAAGCCGATAAGGGCGACGGCGACGAGGGCAAGAAGACGCGTGCGCCCAGCAAGGAGATCCGCATCGAGCAGGTGCGCGCGCTACTCGATTTCACGGGCGTGGGCTCGCATCGCGGCGGCCTGCGCGTGGTCGTGCTGTATCCGGCCGAGGCGCTCAACGTCGCTGCCGCGAACGCGCTCCTGAAGACGCTTGAAGAGCCGCCCTCAGGCGTCGTGTTCCTGCTCGTCTCGGCGCGCATCGACCGGCTCTTGCCCACCATCATCAGCCGTTGCCGCCAATGGCCGATGAGCACGCCCGCGCCCGAGGAGGCACAGGCGTGGCTGATGGCGCAGGGCGTGGCCGACCCGGCGGGCCTGCTCGCCGAAGCGGGCGGCGCGCCGCTCGCGGCCCTCGCGCTCTCGCAGGACGACAACCGCGCGCTGCGCGACTGGACGCTGGGCCAACTCGCAGCGGGCGCCGCGTGCGACGCCTTTGCCTGTGGCGAGACGCTGCAAAAACTGCCGGTGCCGCTCGTGCTCGGCTGGCTGCAGCGCTGGGTCTACGACCTGCTGGCAGAGCGCACGGCGGGCCGTCCGCGCTACTACCCGCAGTCGGCAACGGCCCTCGCGCGCTGCGCGGCGCATCTGGACGCACCGGCACTGGCGCGCTATCTGAAGGCCGTCACGCGCCAGCGAGCCGTGGAAAACCATCCGCTGAATGCGCGCCTCGTGTTCGAGGAGCTGTTTCTCGGCTATCGTGAAATGTTCGCCTGAGATCGGTGTCTGAGCGTGTCCGGCCTGCACCGCCGGGCCAATTGCCTTGTCTACCGGCGATGCCGCCCTCGATAAGCGCATTGCGGCCTCAGAGGCACCCGCCAGGCCGCCAGCTTTTTCGTTGATTTCGCGCAGTCAGCTTTACCTGTCACTCCATCGTCATCGCAGGACCGCTCATGTTTGTCGATTCGCATTGCCACATCAACTTCGAGGGCCTCGCCGACCGGCTGCCCGAGCTGCTCGAAAACATGCGCGCGCAGGCCGTCACGCATGCGTTGTGCGTCTCGGTCGACTTCGAGACGCTGCCCTCCGTGCTCGACATCGCGAGCCGTTACGAGAACGTCTATGCGTCGGTGGGCGTGCACCCCGATCACGAGGATGTCCAGGAGCCCACGGTCGCGGACCTCGTGGAGCTGGCGAAACATCCGAAGGTCGTGGCGATCGGCGAAACGGGGCTCGATTACTATCGCCTCGGCGAGCGCACGATCGAGGACATGGAGTGGCAGCGCGAGCGCTTCCGCGTGCATATCCGCGCCGCGCACGCCACGGGCAAGCCGCTCATCGTGCACACGCGCGCGGCCTCGGACGACACGCTGCGCATCATGGAGGAGGAGCGCGCGGGAGAGCCTGGCGGTGTGATGCACTGCTTCACGGAACCCTGGGCGATCGCCGAGCGCGCCCTCGCGCAGAACTTCTACATCTCGCTTTCGGGCATCGTCACGTTCAAGAGCGCGACGGAGGTTCAGGACGTCGCGCGTCGCGTGCCGCTCGAGCGATTGCTGATCGAAACGGATTCGCCGTACCTTGCGCCAGTGCCATATCGTGGCAAACCCAATGAACCTGCGTACGTTAGTCATGTCGGAAGATTCATTGCGCAGCAACGCGGATTGCCGGACGCCGAACTCGGCGCTGCCACCTCGCAGAATTTTTTCCGGCTCTTCAAGATTCCGGCCACGGCCTGAGTCGCGAACCGCACGCTGCCAACTTCGGCTTAGTATTTATTATCAATTAGATAGCGAATAACGTTAAGGCTTGACATGAACTCGAATCCGCTTACGTCCACCGTCCACGCTACGCAAGCCCCGCGCGCCGCAGGCGTGCGCCGCATCGCCGCCGCGCTTGCCATCGGCATGAGCGCCGCCTTCCTCGCGAGCGCGCCGGTCCACGCCGCGCCGATCGATTCGCTCGTGAAGGGCGTGAAATTCGATGACGACAAGGGCGTCGCCAAGGACATCGCCGACGGCATGGACCCGAACGCCACCGACAGCCAGGGCATGCCGCTGCTCGTGCTGGCCGCGCGCGAGAAGTCGGACAAGGTGGCAGCGGTGCTGCTCGACAATCCGAAGACCAACATCGCTGCCGAGGACAAGGCGGGCGAGAATGCGCTGATGCTGGCCTCGCTCAACGGCGACATGGAACTGGTGAAGCTGCTCATCACCAAGGGCGCCGAGGTGAACAAACAGGGCTGGACCCCGTTGCACTATGCCGCTGCGAATGGCCAGGATGACGTGGCGAAGCTGCTGATCGGCTATTCCGCCGACGTCAATGCGCTGTCGCCCAACGGCACGACGCCGCTCATGATGGCTGCGCGCGGCGACCACATGAGCACGGCGAATCTGCTGCTCGACCACGGCGCCAATCTCAACGCGAAGAACCAGATCGGCATGAACGCGCTCGATTTCGCCAAGCAGTACAAGGCACCGGACGCGATCAAGGATCTCTCGGCGCGCATGGGTCAAGCGGCGCATTAAGGCCACGCCGGGCCGCCCGGCGCCGCTCGCTGGCCCTTTCGCGAGGTGCCGCACGGCGCGCCCGCAAAAACAGTGCACAATACCGGGGTTGCCGCCGGCCGCCAGCGGGCGGCTCGCGGCGCGGCAAGCGCCGCCCCCAAACACGAATCAAGGAGAATCATGCTGCGGGCTCTGATCTGCGCCGGCGCGCTCGCTGTGCCGATTTCGGCTTTCGCCTTTACCGCTTCCGATCTGAACCGGCTGTGCTCGAAGACCGACGTGGCGTCGCGCAGCGCATGCGCCGCCTACATCGAAGGGGCCGCCGACGGCATTTTCAATACCATCGACGCAATCGGTGGCACGACCGGCCCGCGCGTCGGCCAATACTTCTGCCTGCCGGCGGACGCGCGCTCGGCGCAACTCACCGACGCCGTGCGCAAATACATCGCCGACAATCCGAATGTCGCCGGTTACAACGCCAGCACGGCGATCTCGCTCGGGCTCGGCAAAGCGTTTCCGTGCAAGACCAGCAACTGAGTCCGCGACTCAGCCAGCAACCGGGCCGGTAAGCAGCGCTTGGCCCGGCCGCCCGCCTGAAGGATCGCGCCGCCGCGCGGTCCAAACTGCACGTTTCCCTTCGCCACCCAGGCTGGCCGCATACATTCTTTAGCGCATTTTTACGCGCATTCACGTACCGTGACATCAGGCGCCGTTGCCTTGGGCAGCGCCGCATTTGCACGTCATCCATTAGCCCACACGCCGTGCTCACGGCGATGGCTGTGATCGTCATCTTCGGCTTGGGCGCCGTGCTCATGCATATCCCGAACGTGTGCCAGATTAGCGCCAGCCTGCTGGCCCCAGCGGGCTTGGCCGGTCTCGTGGCACGCTCCGTGCTGGGGAATCGAGTCGCCGCATGCCGCTCGCCCCGTTGCGTGTGCCCGTGAGCGCGCACGGGGCGCTGAGCCGGTTCGAGTAGCGCGTTCGCGTGCCGCCCAGCCATGCAAGCTCGCGAGCAAGCCTATAAATAAAAGCAAGCGGCGAAAAGAAACCGCAGAAAACAGCAGAGGAAGCGATGAAGCAAACAGGAGGAGCATCTCGATGGCCAGACTGATAGTCGTCTCGAACCGCGTGGCGACGCCCACGGAGACCAAGGGCTCCGCAGGGGGGCTCGCCGTCGGGGTGTTCGGCGCGCTCAAGGACGCGGGCGGCGTGTGGTTCGGCTGGAGCGGCGACGTCGTGAGCGAGACGGTCGCGAACGCGGGCCCGACGCTCGCCGAGGAGGGCCACGTCACGTTCGCGACGGCCGGGCTCACGAGGAAGGACTACGACCAGTATTACCGCGGTTTCTCGAATGCCACGCTGTGGCCGGTCTTTCACTACCGCAACGATCTCGCGCGCTACGAGCGCGACGAATACGCGGGCTACCGGCGCGTAAACGCGTGGCTCGCGCACAAGCTCATCAAGCTGATCCAGCCCGACGACATCATCTGGGTCCACGACTACCACCTGATCCCGTTCGCCGAGGCGCTGCGCTCGGAGGGCGTGCGCAACCGCATCGGCTTCTTTCTGCATATTCCGTTTCCCTCGCCGCAAGTCCTGCAGACGATTCCGCCGCACGAAGAGCTCGTGAAGTCGCTGTGCTGCTATGACCTGCTCGGCTTCCAGACGCGCAACGACCAGCAGGCGTTTCACGATTACATCGTGCGTGCCGCGCGCGGCACGGTGCGCGAGCATGGCGAGAACAAGGAGGAGGGCGAGGTCGAGGCATACGGGCGCAAGCTGCGCACGGGCGTCTATCGCATCGGCGTATTTCCCGACGAGATCGCCGAGCAGGCCGCGCGCTACGAGAGCCGCCAGCACGTGCTCGACCTCAAGCAGAGTCTCGAAGGCCGCAAGCTCATCATGAGCGTGGACCGCCTCGATTACTCGAAGGGACTCGTCGAGCGTTTTCATGCATTCGAGCAGTTGCTCGAGCATTCGCCCGAATGGCGCGGCAAGGTCACGCTCGTGCAGATCGCGCCGCCCACGCGCTCCGACGTGGCGAGCTACAAGGTCATCCGCGAGGAACTGGAGCGCGAGGCGGGGCGCATCAACGGCCGTTATTCAGGGCTCGACTACACGCCGATCCGCTACCTGAGCCAGCAATACGACCGCTGGAAGCTGATGTCGCTGTTTCGCGAGTCGCAGGTGGGCTATGTCACGCCGCTGCACGACGGTATGAATCTGGTCGCGAAGGAGTACGTGGCCGCGCAGAATCCCGAGGATCCCGGCGTGCTGGTGCTCTCGATCTTCGCGGGCGCCGCCGCCGAGCTCACTGGCGCGCTGCTCGTGAATCCGCACGACGCGGCCGGCATGTCGGAGGCGCTCGGCCGCGCGCTTTCGATGCCGCTCGAAGAGCGCAAGGCGCGCTTCCACACCAATATGGAGGCGCTGCGCCGCAACGATCTGGGCGTCTGGCGCGACCGTTTCCTCTCTGACCTCGCGGCCGTACCGCAGCCGCGCTGAGTGTTCGCGCGGCAGTCCCCGCCGGCCATTTCGCCGGCGACGCCGACCGGCGACAACGCGCGCCGCACCCGATTGCGTATCATCGGGCGCTGGCTCAACCCGCGCGCAGGCGCGCTTGCTACGACTCATGCTCTCCACCCTCGCCATCGCCAACTACCGCTCGCTGCGCGAGTTGATCGTGCCGCTCGGCCCGCTGAACGTCATCACGGGACCGAACGGCAGCGGCAAGTCCAATCTCTATCGGGCGCTGCGCCTGCTCGCGCTGACCGCGCGCGGCGGCGTGATTCCGTCGCTGGCGCGCGAGGGCGGCCTGCAATCGACGCTCTGGGCCGGCCCCGAGCGTTTCTCGCGCGCGGTCGCCACGGGCGAGTACGCGGTGCAGGGCACCGTGCGCAAAGACGCCGTAAGCCTGAAGCTCGGCTTCTCGGGCGAGACCTTCGGCTATGCGATCGACCTGGGCTTGCCGATGCCCGGTTCGTCGTATTTCTCACTCGACCCGGTCATCAAGCGCGAATGCATCTGGGGTGGGCCGGTCCTGCGTCCATCGGCCTTGCTCGTGGACCGCCAGGGGCCGATGATCCGCATCCGCGACGAAGACGCGGGGCGCGGCGAGTGGACCACGCTCGCACAGCCGGTCGCCAGCTTCGACAGCATGATGACGGAGTTCGCCGACCCGCGCAGCGCGCCGGAGATGATCGCGGTGCGCGAGCAGATCCGTTCGTGGCGTTTCTACGACCACTTCCGCACCGACGAGCACGCCCCCGCGCGCCAGGTGCAGATCGGCACCCATTCGCCGGTGCTCGCCGACGACGGCGCGAATCTTGCCGCCGCGCTGCAGACGATCCGCGAGATCGGCGATGGTGGAGCGCTCGACACGGCGATCGGCGATGCGTTTCCCGGCGCGCGCGTCGAAATCGTCAGCCACGAGGGGCGCTTCGAGGTGGCGTTGCGTCAGGAAGGGCTCCTGCGCTCATTGCGCGGCGCCGAGCTTTCGGACGGCACGCTGCGCTATCTGCTGCTCGCGGCGGCGTTGCTGAGCCCGCGGCCGCCGGCGCTGCTCGTGCTCGACGAACCGGAGACGAGCCTGCACCCGGACTTGCTGCCGTCGCTCGCGCGGCTCATCGCGCGCGCCTCGACGCACTCGCAGGTGCTGGTGGTCTCGCATGCGGCGCGGCTCGTCGCGGCGCTCGAGCGCGAGGCGGGCAGCCAGTCGATCGTGCTGGAGCGGCGCCTCGGCGCGACGGCGCTCGCCGACGAAGACGCGCTCGACGTTCCGGCGTGGAAGTGGCCTTCGCGCTGAGCACGGGGGGCCGATCCGGCCGCGCCCCGCAAGTTGTTTCCACCTGTAAGTCGATATAGCAATTGAAAGACTCGCAGCGCGTGCGCCGCACAGGGCGAATAATCGTCCTATGAGCCGCCTTCAGCCGCTCGATCGTCTCCTGCACGGGTCTGTCCCTTCAATGCCCGGCGGTGCGGTCGCGGTATCTGGCTTGCCTTACAATGGCCCGGACCGGCTTTCCCCGCGTGCCTCTCGCGCGGAACACGAAGGAGACACCCGATGAGAATTGCGCAGATCGCCCCGTTGACCGAATCGGTGCCGCCCAAGCTCTACGGCGGCACCGAGCGCGCCGTGTCGTACATCACCGAGGCGCTGGTCGATCTCGGGCACGACGTGACGCTGTTCGCAAGCGGCGATTCGCAAACGCGTGCGAAGCTCGAACCTGTGTGGCCACGCGCGTTGCGCCTCGACCCCGGCATTCGTGACCGGGTCGCGCCGCACATGCTGCTCATGGAGATGGTGCGCCGCCAGGCCGACCAGTTCGACGTGCTGCACTTCCATATGGACTACTACTCGTTTTCGGTGTTCAAGCGCCAGGAAACGCCGTTCGTGACCACGCTGCATGGCCGCCTCGACTTGCCGGAGCAGCAGCCGGTATTCGACACGTTCGACACGGCTCCCGTCATTTCGATCTCGAACTCGCAGCGCCAGCCGATGCCGCAGGCCAAATGGCTCAAGACCGTCTATCACGGCCTGCCCGAGACGCTCTATACGCCGCAGGCCGTCGAGCAGCGCTATCTGGCGTTTCTGGGCCGCATCTCGCCCGAGAAGCGCGTGGACACCGCGATCCGCATCGCCCAGCGCTGCGGCTTGCCGATCCGCATCGCGGCAAAGGTCGACGAGGCCGACCGCGAATATTTCGAGCGCGAGATCAAGCCGCTCTTCGCACTCCCGAATGTCGAGTTCGTCGGCGAGATCAACGACAGCCAGAAGGCCGAGTTTCTCTCCGGCGCGCATGCGCTGCTGTTTCCGATCGACTGGCCCGAGCCATTTGGACTCGTGATGATCGAGGCGATGGCCTGCGGCACGCCCGTAATCGCGTTCAATCGCGGCGCGGTGCCGGAAGTGGTGGATGAGGGCGTTTCAGGATTTATCGTCGAGGACGAGATTGGCGCCGTCGCGGCCGTGAACCGGCTTGCACGCGTGCCGCGCGCCGGTGTGCGGCGCCGCTTCGAAGAGCGATTCACGTCGCACCGCATGGCGCAGCAGTACATCGAGGCGTATCAGGCGGTGATACGCGCGAACCGCCGTGCGCGCTTCAAGGTGATCGACACGTCCGCGAGCTGAGCGGCTCTGGCGCCCGATGCGGCCCGGGTCAGCCGCCCGAGCCGTGGAGACTCGGGCGAACCGCGGCGCTCGCGCACGCGTGGGGGGTACAGCGTTACAGCTTCAGCTGGGTGATCTTGGTGGTGCCGAGCGAGAGATCGCCGATCAGGCCGCTGTTCGTGAGCACGAAGACTTCCACGGGCTTGACGGCCGTGGTGGTGTCGATCGAGCCATTCGCGCCGACCTTCACGATCGCGACCGAAGCGTCGCCGCCGACCGACCAGCCTTCCGAGGTCCGGAGCCGATCGAGCGCGTCCTGCGTCATGAAGAGGTAGACGACGGCCTTCGACTGCATGCCGAGGGTCGCGCCCACCGATGCGCCCGTCGTGCTGTAGTAACCGACCGTGCTGCCGCCGACACGCAGCGCGCCATCGCCATGTTCGCCGCCGATGCCGATGCCCGCCTGGATCACCTGCGGGAACACCAGCACGCCGCGCGCCTTGCCTACGAGCTCGCGCGAGCCCGGCACGGTCTGGAACAGGCGCGACAGCGTGCCGTCGACGGAGGCGTCGATCGACTGGCGGCGCGCGTCGTTGGTCTGGGCGGTGGGCGGCGGGTTGCTGCCGGTGGTGGAGCAGCCTGCCAATGCGGCGCTGGCGAGCGCGATGGCGACAGAAGTCTTCAGGACGAAACGGCGTGCTTGCATGTTGTTCTCCGCTCTGGGTTTCGAAATATCCGAAAGCCGTGCCGCCATGGCGCTTTGCCGATGACGGGATCAGCTTCGGCCGTTATATCACAGGCCCCTGATTTGCCTGTTCGAGACGGTGCAGTGAAAAGACGCGCGTCAGCGTTCCGGCACGGGCTTGGTGGCAGGGGGGCGGCGCAGCGCCCGCTTCACGCCGCCAAGGACGATGCCGATCGCGAGCAGCGTGAGCGCCGGCACGACCCAGTAGCCGACGAACGCATGCCATAGATAGCTCACGAGCGTCGCGCGGCGCATCGCATATTCGTCGAGCGCCGCCTGATGGGGCGCGGCGTTTTCTGCGAGCACGGCCGCGGGGCAGCCCAGTGCGCGAGCGCGCTCTGGCGTGCCCTGGCAGTGCAGCGGCGCACCGGCCGCACGTTCGGCGTCGGTGAAAGTCCAGCTCGTGAGCGCGCGCTGAAGATCGGCGCGGTTATAGGCCATCTCGTCCTGAGCCTCGCGCACCACGACGATCATCACCGGCACGAGCCAGAAAACGATCACCACCAGCCAGCGGCGAAACCAGCGGTTCTTGCGTTTCCACACCATCCGCGCCTCCGTACGATGCTCCCGGCATAGGCTTCAACGTTCGTGCGGTGGCCCGATGGCGTCTGCGTGATTGCGTGTCAGGGAAGGGGCGCCGCTGCAGCCATCATAGGAGAAAAATCGCGCGCAGGCGCAAGCCCGGAAGTGCGCAGGCGCACGTGCGGCACCGGAGTGCGCAAGCGCAGGCGCAAAGGCGGCCGCGCCATGAAAAAACGACGCGCCGCAGCATAGGCCGGGGCGCGTCGCGATGAAGCTAAAACCGCTTTGAAGCCGGGACCGGGCGCAAACGAGGCGCTCCGGTCGCGCGGTGCGTCAGCTCTTGGTCGAGAGGCACTGTTTCATGAATGCCTTGCGGTCGTCGCCCTTCTTGTCGCCGGCTTGCGTGTTGCAGGCCTTCATCCGCTCTTGCTGCGACATCGTCGGCGCCGGCACGCCGGCGGCCGAAAGACACTGCTTCATGAACGCCTTGCGGTCGTCGCCTTTCTTGTCGCCGGCCTGGGTGTTGCACGTCTTCATCTTCGACTGCTGGCTATTCGGGCTCATGGCGCCCGAAGCCGGCGCCGCGGGGGCGGCGGTCTGTGCGAACGCCGGCGCGGCCAGCGCGCTGCCCAGCACGATTGCAGCAATGACGGATTGAATCTTCATTGTTCACTCCCATGGGATATCGACATTGTTGTCGGTAGTCGCGCGAGCAGGCGCCATGTCCGGTCCATCTTTGCCCATCGCTGCAACCATTATGGCAAAGCCACCCTGAAAACGAACCGGCGGTGCCTTCGGTTGACGCGCGCTTCAGGCACAATGAAATGCGCTAATGCTGCGCCGCATGCGTTGCCGCGCAAACCACCGGCATGCTTTGCATGCCACGGGAGACAGACGATGCATTACCTCTTGATGTACGACCTCGCCGATGATTATCTGGAACGGCGCCCCGAGCACCGCGATGAGCACCTCGCGCTCGCGTGGGCGGCGGCCGGGCGCGGCGAACTGCTGCTCGCGGGCGCCATCGCCGACCCGGTGGACGGGGCGCTGCTGCTATTCCAGGGCGATAGCCCCGCGGTCGCGGAAGCGTTCGCGCGGGCCGATCCTTATGTGAAGTCGGGCCTCGTCAAGGCGTGGCGCGTGCGGCCCTGGCAGACGGTGGTCGGGGAGCACGCGGCGAATCCGGTGCGCTGATCCCTCGCGCGCGGTGCGCCCAGGGTGTCCTTGGTGCGGCAGTGCAGTCGTGTAGCCGAGTGTTGGATGGCTGCGCACGCAATATTCTCGGTCCCGGCATGCCCGGGACCCGCAGCGGCCGACCGGTGCCGCCTGCGGCGCCTCAATCGTCCGTTGCCGCGCGCTCGAGCAAATCGCGCACGGTTTCGTCGTCGACCTGGTCGAAGTCGAAATAGAACTGGCCCACGCTCATGAACGACACGGGCATCTGCACGCAGACGAGATCGTCGACGGCGCCCGCGAGCCGTGCACGCGCGCCGGCCGGCGCGACCGGCAGCGCCGCGATGATGCGCGCGGGCCCGAGCGAGGCGAGCGCACGCGCGGCGGCCTTGATCGAGGCGCCCGTGGCCATGCCGTCGTCGATCAGCAGCGTCACGCGTCCGGCCACGGGCACAGGCGCCCGCGTGCCGCGGTAGCGCGCCTCGCGCCGGCCCAGCTCGATGCGGGCGAGCGAGAGCGCGCTCTGCAATTGCGCCTCGCTCACGCCGGCTTCGCGGATCAGCGTTTCGTCGACATATTGCGCACCGTTCGAGGAGAGCGCGCCCATCGCGAGCTCCGGCTGCCAGGGCGTGCCGAGCTTGCACACGGGCAGCACGTCGAGTGGCGCGCGCAGCGCCTCGGCGACTTCGAACGCGACCGGCACGCCACCGCGCGGCAGCGCCAGCACGACGATATCGGGGCGCCCGGCAAAGGGCGCGAGTTGCGCGGCGAGCATCTGTCCCGCTTCGCGGCGATCGGTGAAGGGACGTTCCATGAGCGACTCCGGTCCCGTGCATGGCTGTGGTGGAACGATCCGTTCAGTGTGCCACGTGCTGCACTTGCGTGAACGGAAATCGCGGACAAAAAAGGCCGCTTGGGAATGACTGGCATTCAGGCGCATGCTTCGCAGCCACGCGCTCATTTGCATACGCCGATTTCTCGTTTGGCGCGGCACGCCGGCATGGTTACGATGGCCTCGAACCTTTCATCGACGAGGTCCATGCCATGTCCGATTCCGCCTGTTTTTCGCCCCGCGTTTCAGCCGTTTCCGCCGCCAATTTCGCGCCGCGGGTCGTCGAACCCGCGCAAGCCGATGCGCCCGACGGACGCGGGCTCGCGCTGGAGCTCACGCTGGTGCGGCCCGTGGACGGGATCGCGGGGCAGGCGCTGCGTATTCATCTGCGCCATGGCGCGCGCATGGAGCAGGCCGAGACGCTGCGCGATCTGCTGCACCAGGTGGGGGCGGACATCGTCGTGTCGTGAGCGTACTGGTGCTCAGTCGAGCGGCGTCGCGAACAGCGCGTCGAGCAGATTCGACGACGAAGGCTCGGCGAGCCGCACCAGCGTTTCCACCATGTGCACCTGGCAATCCACGAGCGGGATCGCGCGAATCCGCCGCGATTCGCCGAACTCCGCGCCCGCGATGACCCCCGCGCCCACGCCCTGCGCGATGGCGGTCTGCAGCCCCTCGCGGCCATCCACGTAGAGCACGGGCTCGACCTGCAGCCCTTTGCGCACCAGTTCCGCCTCGAGCATCTGCTGCGTGACCGATTGCGCCTCGCGGAAGATCATCGGCTCGCGCACGAGTTCCTCGTAGGTCATGCGGCGCTTTTTCGCCGCGGCGCTCTCGGCGGGCACGACCGCCACCAGCGGGTCCTCGCGCAGCACGCGCGAGTGCAGGCGGCTGTGCACCTGGTGCGCCGCCGTGATCGCGGCGTCCACCTCGCTCGCCAGCACGCGCCGCATGCACTCGGTGGCGTTCGCGATGGCGAGCTTCACGACCACGCCCGGATAGCGGCGCCGGAACGCGCCGATCAACTTGACGGCGAGGTCGGGCGCGTCGGCGACCAGTGCCAGCTCGCCCGATTCCAGCGCGCCGGCCGCTTCGAGCAGGCGTCGCGCGTCGCGCTCGCAACCCACCATCTGGCGCGTCACCGCGTAGAGCCGCCGCCCGAGGTCGGTGAGCTCGACGCCGCGCGGCGCGCGCTCGAACAGCTTCACGCCGAAGTCGGCTTCGAGCCGCCGCACATGGTCGGAGACGGCTGGCTGGGTGAGCGAGAGCGCCTGCGCGGCGCGCGAGAAGCCGCCGTGCTCGGCAACGGCGTGAAAGGCGCGCAATTGGGCGTATTGCATGGTAGTTGGCTTCCGGCTCGGGGATTCGTCCATCGCCGCTCGACCGGGTTCGATCGGGCAGAGCGGAGGGTATAAGTTCTATCGATATCAACATCGATTATATCGATTTTACCTATGTGCTGCGCTGCAGTAATGTGTCGACTTTCCTGCTGACTATCACTGGAGCAGTCGCATGACCATCCCCGCAGACCCGTACCTGCTGACCCCCGGCCCCCTGACCACGGCCGCTTCGACGAAAGCCGCGATGCTGCGCGACTGGGGCTCGTGGGACGCCGATTTCCGGGCAATGACGGCGCGTCTGCGCAGTGCGCTGCTGCAGATCGCCGGCTGCGACGCCAATGATGCAAACGGCGAATACGACTGCGTGCCGCTGCAGGGCAGCGGCAGCTACTGCGTCGAGGCGATGCTCGGCAGCTTCGTGCCGCGCGACGGCCACGTGCTCGTGCTCGCCAACGGCGCCTACGGCAAGCGCATTGCCACCACGCTGCGCTACCTGGGCCGCCGTCACACCGTACACGATACGGGCGACTACCTGCCGCCGCGCGCCGCCGACGTCGAGCGCCTGCTCGCCGCCCACGCCGACATCACGCACGTCGTCGTGGTGCATTGCGAAACGAGCTCCGGCATTCTCAATCCGATCGAAGAAATCGCCGCGGTCACGGCACGCCATGGCCGCCGCCTGCTGATCGACTCGATGAGCGCCTTCGGCGCCGTGCCGCTCGACATGCGCACGCTGCCGTGCGAGGCCTTCGTCTCGTCGGCGAACAAGTGCATCGAGGGCGTGCCGGGCTTCGGCTTCGTCGTGGCGAAAAAGGCGGCGCTCGCGGCCGCCAAGGGCAACAGCCACTCGCTCGCACTCGATCTGCACGATCAGTGGGACGTCATGAACCGCACCGGCCAGTGGCGCTTCACGCCGCCCACGCACGCCGTGGCCGCGTTTCTCGAAGCGCTGCGCCTGTATGAGGCCGAGGGCGGCCAACCGGGACGTCTCGCGCGTTACTCGCGCAATCGCGACGTCATGGTCGAAGGCATGCGCGCGCTCGGCTTCGAGCCGCTGCTGACCGAGGCATGGCGCTCGCCGATCATCGTCACGTTCTTTTCGCCCGCTCATCCGTCGTTCAGCTTCACGCGCTTTTACGAATTGATGAAAGAGCAGGGCTTCATCATCTATCCCGGCAAGCTCACCAGCGTCGAGAGCTTTCGCATTGGGTGCATCGGCGCGCTCGACGAGACGGTCATGCGGCGCGTCGTCGAGGCCTGCGGCGCGGCTTTGCGCACGCTTGGCGTGCCTGACGGCGCGCCCGAGCATGCGGCGCTCGACGCCCGCGAGGCGCTCGCGGCCTGAAGCCAGTATTGGCGCTGCGCGTTCCCGGACGCGTAGCCACCCTGACTCATCCAGACACACACGAAACATTTGCAGCGCATTTTCAAGCGCATCACCCAGGATTTACGAAAATGAAATATGTCAAGGCAGTGATCTTCGACTGGGCCGGCACGGTGGTCGACTATGGCTCGCGCGCACCGATGGGTGCATTCGTCGAGACTTTCGAGCAGTTCGGCGTGCCGATCACGATCGAAGAGGCACGCGGCCCGATGGGCATGGCCAAGCGGCCGCACATCGCGGCGCTGATGGCGCTGCCGCGCGTCGCCAAGGCCTGGGAAGAACGTCATGGCCACGCGCCCGGCGAGGCCGATATCGACGCGGTTTATGACGTGTTCGTGCCGAAGAACGTTGCCGTGGCCGCGCAATACAGCGACGTGATTCCGGGCGTCGCGGCCGTGACCTCGCAACTGCGCGCCGACGGCGTGCGCATTGGCTCGACCACGGGCTACACGCGCGAGATCATCGACCAGATCGTGCCGGGCGCGGCCAAGCAGGGCTTCACCGCGGACAGCATCGTGTGCACGGGCGACACGCCCGAAGGCCGCCCGTCGCCGTACATGATCTACCGGACGCTGCCGCAGCTCGGTGTGTGGCGCGCGCGCGAAGCGATCAAGGTGGACGACACCGAAGTGGGTATCGAAGAGGGTATCAACGGCGGCACCTGGACCGTGGGCGTGGCCGTCAGCGGCAACGCGTTCGGCCTCACCGAGGACGAAGTCCGCGCGCTCTCGCCGGAAGACTTCGCGCAGCGCCGCGAAGCCGCCGCGCAACGCCTGCGCGCCGCGGGCGCGCACTATGTGATCGACAGCGTCGCCGACCTGCTGCCCGTGGTCACGGAAATCGAGACGCGGCTCGCGCGCGGCGAGCGCCCCTGAGTTGCTCCGAGTTGTCCTGACCTGGCCTCTCGTCAGGTGCGAGCGTGATTCTGGCGGCTCGCCGCCGCCAGAATCGCCTCTTTATGGGCGATTGAACCCGATCTCGCCCGACCATGCCGCTCCGGTCACCACGTCGCGGCAAACGCCTTCTGCACCTGGGCGGGCGAAGTCATGCCGTTGGCGATCAGCAACTGCGTGAGTACACGCGCCTTCTGCGTATTCAGGTCGAGCGAGACGACGAAGCCGCTCGTGTCGTCGTTCACTTCGACGTTGCGGTTCACGAATCCCGACCCCACTCGCGTGGCGCGCACCACCACGATGCCTTGCTTCGCGGCGCGCTGCAGCGCCTCGAGCGCCGCTTTCGAGGTGTTGCCGTCGCCGACGCCCGCCAGCACGATGCCCTTGGCCTTGTTGGCGATGGCGTTGTCGATCTGCACGCCGTCCATGTTGGCGTGCGAATAAACGATCTCGACACGCGGCAACTGCTCGCCCGAGGGCAGTGCGTACTTGTGGCTGTCCGGCTGGAACGCCGGCGCGAGAAAGCGCACGCTTGCGGGATCGACGTAGCCGATCGGGCCGCTGTTGGGCGAAGCGAAGGTCTGCACGCTCGTCGTGTTCGTCTTGGTGGTCGCGCGCGCCGACTGGATCGTGTCGTTGAGCACCACCATCACGCCGCGCCCGCGCGCCGCCGGGCTCGCCGCCACTTCGACGGCTTCGTAGAGATTGCTCGGGCCGTCCGCGCTCGTGGCCGTCGATGGCCGCATCGAGCCCACCAGCACGACGGGTTTGTGGGTATGCAGCACGTTGTCGAGGAAGAAGGCCGTTTCCTCGAGCGTATCGGTGCCGTGCGTGATGACCACGGCGTCGGCTTCGTTGCGGTCGAAGATCTCCTGGATGCGCCGCGCGAGCGTAAACCAGACCTTGTCGTTCATGTCCTGAGAGCCGATTGACGCCACCTGCTCGGTGCTGAGGTGGGCGAGCTTTTCGATGCCGGGGACCGCTTGCACGAGTTGCTGCGCGCCCACGGCGCCCGCGTTGTAGGCATTGGCCGCGCGCGTGTCCGCCTGGCCCGCAATCGTGCCGCCGGTGGCGAGCACGGCCACGCGCGGCAGCGCGGCGGATGCGGTGGCGGTAGTGGCGTCATCGGCGGCCAGCGAGACGCCAGCGGGCAGGGCAGTGGCGGCAAGCACGAATGTGACGGCAAGGCATTTGGCGCGGACGGCGTTTCTCATGATTGCTTTCCTTGGCGGTTGATAATCATTTTTAAAATGAGCGCTGCGGAAAAAGATTATTCGCCGATTACGGATAAATTCAATGCCACTTCGAAAATATATTGATTTATATCGCATTGAATTTGAGCCTGAAATAGAAACGTGCGCGCGAATTGCTCAATAATTTGAAATTCAGAAAATATCGATTCCCGATCGGACAATAATCCGGACATCAGTCGGATTAGTGAATGGGCCGGCATAGGCCAGTTAACTATTTAGCGCGACCTGCGCTACCATGGCCCCCCTCGACGCCACCGCCGCATGTGCCATTCATGAAGACGTTTCTGCTTTTCGTCGCCACCGCGCTTGCCGAGATTGTCGGCTGCTACTTGCCATATCGCTGGCTGCGCGAGGGCGCGAGTGCGTGGCTGCTCGTGCCCGCCGCCCTATCGCTCGCGCTTTTCGCGTGGCTGCTCACGCTGCATCCGAGCGCGGCGGGGCGCACTTACGCCGCTTATGGCGGCGTATACGTCTGCGTGGCGATGCTGTGGCTGTGGGCCGTGGAAGCGATCCGGCCGAGCCCGTGGGATTGGGCCGGCATGACACTGGCGCTGGCCGGCATGGCGCTGATCGCGTTTCAGCCGCGCTGAAGACGCGCGGCGCGTCAGGCGACCGAGTTGACGTTCGGGAATTTCGCGCGGAATGCCGGTGGCATCGGCACGACTTTTTTCGCCTCGTAGTCGAAGAAAACAAACCCGGACTTTGCCATCGCGACGAGCGCGCCATCCGAGGGCCGCGTAATGCGGAAAATAATGTCGCCGCCGTATTTGTTGAAATCCATGATGCCCACTTCGAAGCACAACTGGTCGCGCGCGTAGGCTTCGGCGCGATAAGTGGTCGCAAGATCCGTGACGATGATGCTGATGTGGGCGTCCTTCATGTCTTCGACGCCGGCATCGAACAGGAAGCGCGCCCGCGCCTCCGAAATCATCGAGATCATCGAGTCGTTCGCGAGGTGGTTCGCCGAGTTGATGTCGGTGACGCGCACCGTGAGGTGCGTCGAATAGTAATACTGGTCTTCGGGAAATTGGAGCTCGATGCGGGCCATGGCGCGATGCGTTCAGTTGGAATCAGGGGCGGGGCGCCGGGCGGCTGGTCATTCGCAGCGTGTGCGCCGGCGCGCGCAAACCCCGATTTTATCGGTTTGCGGCGCCTGATTGCAGGGCGCCCGGCAGCGGGCAGATCGGCGGCCGATTTTGTGACCGCCCCGTGGCTCCGATTCGCGGCGGAATATGGCAAAGGCGAGCGCCGCCTTAGCCGGCTCGCGGTTCGCGCACCATGCGGAAATCGAGCCGGTATGGCAGCGGGGCCGCGGCGAGCGCCGCGCGTTCTTCTTCGGGGCTCAGCGTGTGCCCGAGACGCCGGCTTGCGCGTGTGATCTGGAGTGCAGACCAAATTTCGTCGAGTGCGGTTTCGCCTTCGCGAATGGTCGCAAAGTCGTAGTCGAGCCAATGCTCGGCAAGGTCGAGATTCCCATCGAGCAAAGCGAGCCGCGCGCGTATCAGCCGGATGCGCTCGTGGCGTTCGGCGTCCGGACCCAACCCGGAGAGGAAGCGCCTGAGCGCGGCGATCCGGTCGTGCCTCAGCAGCCAATCGGCGATTTCGGTGGCGAGCTGGGGCGGCGCATCGGGCGCATCCCATGCGCTCAGATAGCGCCGCTCGGCCGCCTGCACGTCGCCCTCGGACAAGGCGAGGTTGCGCAGCGAGAGCGCATTGGGCCGCAACGCGTGTGCACGCTCGAAAAAAGCACGGGCAGGCGCCGTGTGGCCGCGCTCGAGTGCGATGATGCCGAGCGCGAGCGCATGCAGCCAGGTCTCGCCATGCTGCGCCGACGAATCGAGCAACGCCTGCTGCCATAGGTCGCCCGCAACCCAGATCTCGGGAGGCGCCGCGAGCGACTCGGCAGAAAACTGGCCGGTCGCCGCAAGCTCAGCCCACAGACGCGCGACATCCGGCGGCGCGTCGAAATCGAGCCCCGACGCAACGGGCCGGCCAGTCAGGATTTCGTGCAGATGCCCCCAGACCGCACCGCGATGCAGCCGGCGCGACACTGGCATTGACGCGTAAGCCCGCATGCGCGCGTCGACTGCGCCCAGCGTCTGCGCCGGAATTTGCGCGTCGAGCGCGCTCCGGACCGCCGCGCAGGCGGCATGCCAGCACGGATCATGCGCGGCCGCGGCGTCGAGCGCGAACGGCATCCAGCACTCGGTCCATTCGAGCACGCCGCCGCCGGGCAGCATGAACTCCTGATCCTGCGTCGGCGCGATGCCGGCCTGGATCTCGACATACTCCGTGTCGCCGGGCCGCCCGAGCACTTCCATCCAGTGTCGTCCGCCGGCGCCGGTGCCGAAGAAAAACATCTTGCGTCCGCGCATTTCGGAGGTCGCGGTTTGCAGAATGCCGCGCCCTTCGTCGTCGAGCGCGGCGATCCAGAGCCGGTCCGCATCGGGCTTGCGGAAGAACACCGAGGTGGCGGCATTCCATCGCGCCGGATAGCTGGCGTCGAAGCCATGGGCATCCAGTGCGAACCGCTCGAGATGATTGTCCGGCAGCACGTGTTCGATGCCGTAATCGGCGGGCGCGAGCACGCGCATGCCGGGCCGATACGGAACTGCGGCGTTGGTCCACCAATAGCAGGCAATCTCCGTGGGATTGGGGTTGACGATGCGGCCGTGTACGTAAAGGCGGCTTTCGCCGTGCGGCAGGAAGAGGTCGACTTGCCAACTGGCCTCGCGCACTCGATCGAATTCATGGAGCCGCAGGACCGGGCCTTCGTCCGTTTCGACGACACCGCAGAAAACCGCTGCACACGTAAAAGGCGTATGCCCCGGAATCAAGCCATTCCATTCGATGCCGCCGGAAAACCACGCATTGAGCGCCGCCAGATTCGCGGGTTGAAACACCGGGTTGCGAAACAGGAGTTCCGCCCCGTTGCTCAGATCGATGAGCGAAGCGAGGCGCCCGCCAAGACCCGGGAGCACGGTGGCGCGCAACAAGCCATTGTCGAGCACGACTGCATCGAGATGGCCTGGTTGCAAGTGACGGTCGTAATCGTCCTGGACACGGTACGGGAGAATCGACGCATCGCCCCAGACGAACGCATGTTTGCGTTCGTCCGCGCTCAGATTGTTGGCGGGCGGCGCGGGATTCGCCGCCGTGGGCTGCTGCCAGCGGAAAATCGGCAACGGGTTGGCCGGACCCAGGCGGGAGACGGGCAGGGCAAGGCGCTCGGTGCGTATGTGTGTCATGGCAACCTTCCGGCTCCTGGGCAGTGGCCATCTCTCACGAGGGGGCGACGAGCGCCAGCCAGGCCGGAAGAGTCGCGCGGGAACGCATACGGGTTTCGCTAGACGCGGGGCAGATCGTCCATCGATTTTTCGACGCTGCCGTCCGGGACTTCCATGTCGATTCCGTCAACGCCGTTCGGGTGAGGAACCGTCTTGATCTTGGGGCCCAGGAATTTCATTCCGCCCAGCGTGAATACGGAATACACCACCGCGCCCAGGCGAATATCGTGCGCGACATCCGCGACTTCCGAGATCCTGGGCGGCGAGAGCCAGTCATGGGAATGAGGGTCAATTGGCGCCCAGCGCACGTGCGTCACCCGATCCGTTGACGCGCTGATACGCACCCCGTCGACAGCAAACGTAGCCATGGTCACCTCCTTCGACGCGAGATTAATATGCTAGTCCGTTCGACGGCGGCTGGAAAGCGGCGAGAACGCGATGCCGCCTCGGCCGCTCCATGGCAACGCAGAGGCGTATGCGCGCGCTCAGTGGTACGTCGTGGTCGAAGATTGCAGCTTCGTCAGCGTGCCGTCCTTGAAACGGAACCAGCCTTCCGGGCCTTGCATCACGACTTCATCGGGTTGCCAGTACACGCGCTTGACCGTCATGCGCACGTTCGCGCGTTTCACCACCGGCGGACGGCTGCGAAAGTCGTAGAGCACGGGGCCGTAAGCGGTCTGCACGAGCATGCGCGTGATGGTGCCGCCATCGTGGCCCACGTCGTCGAAGTGCTCGAGTGTCTTCGCGCCGAAGCGATCGAAGATTTGCTTGTCGAGCAGCGCCAGGAAATCGCGGTCGTCGCGCACGAATTGCAGGGTGCCAGCGGGTGTCGCGAGCGCGTCGGACACGCTGCTTTGCGCATGCGCGCACGTCACGAACGAAGTGGCCGCGAGCGCAGCGAGCAAAAGGCGTTTCAATTTCATGGTGCTTTCCAGATTGAGCCGCAACTCCGGGGGGCGGAGTGCGCTTGATAAACGGTGCTGCGGGGCATTCTCGCGAATTTTGGTCGATACGTCGAATGTGCCTTGCCGGCCGCGCGTGACTGGCCCGCCGATCTGGCCGAGCCTGACCGGCCGCACCTGACCGGCCGCACCTGACCGGCCGTACCTGGCTGGCCGCACCGAACTAGCCGTGCGGCAATTCACTTTGCTCTGCCAAAAGCCTCGCCGATCTGCCGCGCGCGCTTGACCTCGTCGCTGTGCAAGTAGATCGAAGTCGTGGACACGGAGGCGTGCCGCAGATTGTCCCGCACGGTGGTGAGCTCCGCGCCGCGACTCAGTGCGTGCGTCGCGTGCGTGTGGCGCATCCAGTGAGGGCTCGCGCGGCGCAGTTTTTGCGCAAGCGGCGCGTGGTCAGCCTCGATCACGCCGGCGGCCAGCTGAAAGAAGCGCCGCATCACCATCCAGAGGCGCACGCCGCTGATCGCCGCATCGCTGTCGGCGCGGGTGCCCACGTCAAGGCTGCCGATGACGGGCGTGGCCGGATTCCAGCGCACCGGCGTCACCGGCAGCTCGCGCCCGGCCAGGTAGCTTGCCAGCGCGTCCCACGCGAGCGGCGGCAGCGCGACGCGCGCCAGCTTCTTGCCCTTGCCCGTCACGCGCAGCCAGTGATCGCCGTGCGGATCCGTTTCGACGTGGCCCAGCGTCGCGCCGACCAGCTCGCTTGCGCGCAGCCCGGTCGCATATGCGAAGTCCAGCAGAAAGCGCAGGCGCCGTGCAGAGGGGGCCGACCAGCCGTACGACCATTCCAGGCCGTCCGCGATCGCGCGCACGAGCGCCCATTCGCCCTCGCTGAACGCATGCGAGGCATCGAGCGCCGATGCCGCGTTGCCGCCGCGCACCTTCACACCGGCGAACGGATTCGCGAGCACGTAGCGCTGCTCGATGAGCCAGCGGAACAGGGCGCCGAGGATCGACAGCGCATGCGCGACCGAGCGCGCCGAGAGGCTGCCGTTGAACGGCCGCCAGTCCGGCGAGGTGCGCGCTCGCACGGGACCGACCCAGCGGCTGTGCGGACTCGGGTGGCGCAGGAAGGCGCGATACGCAATTGCATCTTCCGTGGTGAGCGACGAGAGCGCGCGCCCGCGCCCGACAATCGCCCAGAGAAGGAGCCGCTCGGCTTCCTTGCGGTAAGTCCGCTGCGTGGCCGGCGACTCGTGCAGCGCGAGCCAGGTTTGCACGGCCTCGTAGTCGTTGGACGCATCGAGCGTGCAGGTGGCCTGCGGCGCGCGGAAGGTGCCGGCCGTGCCGTCAACCTCGTGCGGCAGCCTGATGGCTTCCCACGGCACGATCTCGCCGCGCTGGCCCGCGACTACGAGCGCGCGCGCCTTTTCCGTGAGCGCGGGCCAGGCGGCGAAGAACGCCTCAATGGCGCGCGCACTCGCCATGCCGAGTCCCGGCACGGCTTTCCACCACTGGCGCCGGCGCGGGATGCGCACGGTGAGGTCGGCCAGCGTCGTGATGCCGTGCGCGCGCAGCACACGCACCGCACGCGGCGTGAACCACTGCGCGATGTCGTCGGCGATCTGGGGCTCAGGAGGGCCCGCGGTGCGCAGGGTATCGATGGCCTGCGCGACGGCCTTCGCGTGGCGTTCGCGTTCCTCGGCGGGATGGTCGATCAGGGCAGCGAGATCGTCACGATGCGCCGCGCGCGCGATGCCCAGCAGCCTGCGCCGGATCGCGCCGAGCACGCCGCGCGCGGACTGGTTCTCGCCGAGCCTTGAAGGCAGGTAGCGAACGACCGCCTGGCGCACGGGCAGGCCGGCATACCAGGCGCGCAGCATCGCGAGTTCATCGGCATCGGGAAAGCCGGGTGGTTCGGTGCAGGGCGGAACGTGAGGGCGAGCGAGGCGCGTTTTCATGCCCACGAGTTTAAGTCATAAACACAGCCCTTATGATAAGAAAAGTTATCTTAATGGTGATGTCGGCATTCACACACTGAACGGGACGAAGCGTCAGCTTCGCTCGTTCAGTGTGTCAGGCAGAGGCTTTCAATGCTGAAGAGCAAGCATCGAGCTCAAGCGCTCCGATACCAGCTGCCTGGCTTCGCGCATGATCCGCTCGATCAGCTCCTTGACCGACGGAACGTCGTGAATCAGGCCGGCGACCATGCCGCAAGACCACGCGCCGGCATCCATGTCGCCGTTTTCCATGACGCGAGGGTAGACGCCACCGACTTCCTCAATGATGTCGGCGAACGTAATCGCACTACCCAGACGGCTTTCTTTCTCCAGCAGCCGCTCGACGCCGGCATTGGTCAGCACGCGCTCGGTGTTGCGCAGCGGCCGCATGACGAGGCGCGTGTCGAGCTCCGTCGCGGCGACGATCGCCTGTTTGACGTTGATATGAACGGGCGCTTCTTGCGTTGCCACGAACCGGGTGCCCATATTGATGCCGTCCGCCCCGAGCGCGAGCGCGGCGACCAGTGAGCGGCCGTTGCCCATTCCGCCCGAAGCGACGAACGGCACCTCGAGCGTTTCGGCCGCGCGCGGCAGCAGGATGAAGTTCGGAACGTCGTCCTCACCGGGATGGCCGCCGCACTCGAAGCCATCCACGCTGACGGCGTCACAGCCGATGCGCTCGGCTTTCAGCGCGTGGCGCACCGAGGTGCACTTGTGGATGACCTTGATGCCTGCCTCTCGAAGCGCGGGCAACCACTTTTCCGGATTATTGCCTGCGGTCTCGACAACCTTCACGCCACCTTCGATGATGGCGCGGACATAGCCGGGATAGTCGGGTGGATTGCGCGAAGGGAGAAAGGTCAGGTTCACGCCGAATGGCTTGTCCGTCATCGAGCGGCAGCGGCGAATTTCGGCTGCCAGTGCATCGGGCGTCGGCTGGGTCAGTGCGGTCAGGATACCCAGGCCGCCCGCGTTGGAGACGGCTGATGCCAGCTCGGCGAGTCCGACATAGTGCATCCCACCTTGGATGATCGGATACTCGATGCCAAAGAGCTCGGTGATTCTTGTTTTCATGGAAACAGTGGCCTCCCGAAAAGGGAAATAGAAGTCATGTCATGCGAAGCGTTCCGTTCACGTGTCAAGGCACTTGAACGGGGTGGAGTGGGGCGGACGTTTCGGAAACCTCGCTGCCGTTGGCTGAATCCTGTGGTTAACTTGCCTGGTTCAGCGCGGCGACCCGAGCGATCTCTTCCTCGACTTCGCGCAGTCTGTCTTTACCGAAGAAAATTTCGTCACCCACAAAAAACGTCGGTGAACCAAAGGCTCCGCGCTCGAAGGCGGCTTGCGTATTAGCCAACAACGCCGCTTTCACCTCGGGATCTTGCGTGCCTGCGTAGATTGCCTTGCCATCGAGGCCGGCTTCCCGCAGGGATTGCACGATGATCTCGGGATCTTCCATGTTGCGCTGTTGCTCCCACACGTGAGCATAGACTGCGTTCACGTATGGCATGAAGCATCCTTGACGCTGCGCCGCCATTGCGCCCCGCATGATTTGCAGGGTGTTGATCGGCCAAAAGGGATTCTGGCGATAACCATCGATGTTGTTTCTGGCGATGAACCGCTGAGTTTCCAGCCTCTCATAAGCCACTTTGTTCACGATGCCGGCAAACGCTTCAGCAGGGGAGCGATTACCGGTCAGCTTGAACAGACCGCCCAATAGAATGGGCACGTATTCGAACTCGACACCCGTGCGGGCGGCGATGGCCGGAATGACCTTATGGCAGAAGTACGCATTCGGGCTGCCAAAGTCGAACAGGAACTGGAGACGAGACGATGTCATGAGCTACTCGTAGGGAATGGTCGCAAGGCTTCGGTGGTTTGAAAACGGACTGTGCCGTCGTGATTACCACGCCTCCATCCACGGGCGCAGTTCTGTCTCGTGAGTCCAGGCATTGCGGGGCTGCATGTGAATCTGGTAGTAGGCCTCAGCAATGGAGTTGGGATTGACGATGCCGTCTTGTTCCTTGAGCGCGTAACGCTGCGGGAAGTTGCTCTGGATGAATTCGGTGTCGATGGCGCCATCGATGATTGGATGGGCAACATGAATGCCCTTGGGCCACAACTCGCGCGCCATGCTTTGCGCGAGCGCCCTGAGTCCGTGCTTGGCACCCGAGAACGCCGCATAGCCGGCGCGGCCGCGCAAGCTGGCCGTGGCGCCCGTGAAGATGATCGTGCCGCGTCCGCGCGGCAACATGGCCTTGGCGACTTCGCGGCCCATGAGAAATCCGCCGAAGCAGGCCATTTCCCACACCTTGAAGTACACGCGTGCGGTGGTTTCGGTGATGCTGAACTGGACGTTCGCGCCAATGTTGAAGACCGCAACCTCGATGGGGGCGATGTCGCGCTCGATTTGCTCGATGAGCGCCACCATTTCCTCCTCCTTGCGCGCGTCGGTGCCGAACGCGTACGCGTCGCCGCCGGCCGCCTTGATCTCTTCGACGACCGGTGCGAGTTTGTCCACCTGGCGGCGCGTCATGCACGCGATATACCCTTCGCGGGCGAACCGGCGCGCGATCGCGCTGCCCGTTGCATCGCCTGCACCAATGACCAGAATTGCTTTCTTGTCCGACATTTCATTCTCCGCGTGACAGGTAACGTTTGAGATGATGATCCTGATCGCCACATCGATGGCAGATCGCTCAGTAGATTTCGAACAGACCCGCGGCGCCCATGCCGCCGGCAATGCACATCGTGACGACGGCGTATTTCGCACGGCGACGGCGGCCTTCCAGCAGAACATGGCCGGCAAGGCGTGCGCCCGTCATGCCGAAGGGGTGGCCGACCGAGATCGCGCCGCCGTTAACGTTCAACTTCGCGGGCGCAATGCCGAGGCGCTGCTGGCAATAGAGCGCCTGCGACGCGAAGGCTTCGTTGAGCTCCCAAAGGTCGATGTCCTCGACCTTCAGACCGTGCTGCTTGAGCAGCTTGGGTACCGCGAAGACAGGGCCAATGCCCATTTCATCGGGCTCGCAAGCGGCCACCGCCATCCCCCGGAATACGCCGAGCGGCGAGAGGTTCGCGCGCTCCGCATCCTTCGCTTCCATCATCACGCAGGCCGATGAGCCGTCCGAAAGCTGCGAGGCGTTCCCGGCGGTCACGAACTTGTCGGGCCCATTCACCGGCTCCAGCTTCGCCAGAGCTTCCAGGGTGGTGTCCGGGCGATTGCACGTGTCGGCGCCGAGCGTGGCCGATCGATAGCGGATCTCGCCCGTCTCTTTGTCGCGGACCGCCATCGTCGTGGTAACCGGCACGATCTCGTCGTCGAACCGGCCGGCGCGTTGCGCCTCGGCCGTCTTGCGCTGGCTGTCGAACGAGAACTGGTCCTGAGCCTCACGGCTAATGCCATAGCGCGCGGCGACGGTGTCGCCCGTTTCGATCATCGTGACGTACAGGTCCGGCTTGTGCTCGACGATCCACGGATCGCGTTCACGCAGCCCGTTCTCCCGCGAGCGCAGGCCCGTGATGCTTTCGACGCCCCCGGCTACCACGGCCTGAACGCCATCGACCACGATGCGGCCCGCGGCTGCCGAAATGGCTTGCAGGCCCGAGGCGCAAAAGCGGCTCACGGTGACGCCGGCAATGGAGATGGGCAATCCGGCGCGAATGACCGTCTGGCGTGCGATGTTGCCGCCGGCAATGCCTTCGGGATAGCCGCAGCCAAGGATGACGTCGTCGATGACAGCCGGATCGATCCCCGATCGATCGACCGCCGCCCGCACCGCATGGGCAGCAAGGCTGGGGCCGGGCGTGGCGTTGAATTCGCCGCGATGGGACTTGCTCATCGGCGTGCGTGCAGTGGAAACAATGACGGCTTCTCGCATGGTGGGGTCGAATCCTGTGGTGATCTCGGCTTGAAAACTGCATTGCAGAATCTACAACTGCATATCAGTCTAGGCCGTGGGTTTATGTGGCGTCAATATTGGCGTAATCCCTAGTATTTTTGGCCTATGTAAAGCGATGGCAATCGATCATCATGGAAATATGTTCTGCAATGCAGTTTCATGAACCGCCATTCAGCCCGCGCCGATGACAGCAGAACGCGGGTCGAGCGATACCCGATACCCAATACGGAGACGTGTCCATGCAAGAAGCCAGGCAGTTGAGCGAGCAATACTCGCGCATCCATCAGATCATCGAGCCGTGGGTCAGCCAGCTTCCCGATGGCGTTGCCTTGCAGGACAAGCAGCGGCGCCTCACGTACCGCGAAGTCGATGCTTCAATCCGTCATGTGAGCGGGCGGCTCATCGCGTTGGGTATTCGCCCCGGTGATCGCGTCCTGGTCGTTGCGGAGAACTGTGTGGCCGCAGGCGTCCTCGTGATGGCGCTGAGTGCGGTCGACGCGTGGGCCGTGGTGGTCAATGCCCGTCTCTCGGCGCGAGAGATCGAAACGTTCCTCGATCATTCGGGCGCGCGGCGCGCGTTTTATACCCATACGGTTGGCAAGGATGCGGGTGAGCATGCTGCCCGTCATGGTGCGGTTGCGGAATCATGGCCGGGCATCGGCGAGGTGGCGATCGGCCCGCTCAATGAGGGGGCCGTCGCCGAGCCGGCCTGGGACGATCCACGCAAGCAGACGGCGGTCATGATCTACACATCAGGCACCTCCGGGCAGCCGAAGGCGGTGATGCTCAGTCACGCCAACATGCTGCACATCGCGCAGGTGATTCGCACGGTGCGCCGTCTTGGGCCGCAGGACAAGATCTATGGCGTGCTGCCGATGGCGCACATCATGGGACTGTCCGGCAACCTCGTGGCGGCGCTCGCGTGCGGAAGCACGTTGCTGCTCGAAGACCTGTTCTCACCGCAAGCGCTTGCCAACGCGATACTGGAGGAGCGTCTGACCATCCTGCTTGGGGTGCCCGTGATGTTTGCGAAGCTGCTTGACTGGTGTCGCAGCACGGGTACCGATATCAGCAAGCATAGTCTGCGCATCATCGGTGTTGCCGGCTCGCCGTTGACGCCCAAACTGAAAGAGGACGTGGAAAGGGCGTTTGGTATGGTGCTGCAAAACAACTACGGGCTATCCGAGATGGCCCCGACGGTGACGCAGACGGTGCTCTCCGAACCGCGGCGCGACTGCTCGGTCGGCAAGCCCGTGCCAGGCGTGGAGTTGCGCATCGTCGACGAGCATGGCAAAGACGTGGTGCCTGGCGAAGTGGGAGCGCTCTGGGTGCGCGGGCCGAACCTCATGTTGGGGTACTACCGCAACGAGGCGATGACGCGCGAGGCCATCAATGCCGAGGGCTGGTTCAATACCGCGGACCTCGGCCGGCAGGAGCCCGATGGCGGCGTTTTCATCATGGGCCGGAAAAAGGAGTTGATCATTCGTTCGGGCTTCAACGTGTACCCCACGGAAGTGGAGCAGGCTCTGAACAGCCACGCCTCGGTGGTTCAGTCTGCGGTTGTCGGCAGAGAGGTCGAAGGTAACGAAGAGGTCATCGCGTTCGTCGAAATGGCGCCCGGCGCGACGGTAACGGCCGATGAACTCAAAATCCATTTGCGGGCGCGGTTGTCGCCGTACAAAATCCCGGCCGAGATCCATTTCATGGCACAGCTTCCCGCGGCGCCCACGGGAAAGATTCTAAAAAATGCGCTCAAGGATCTGGCCATGAAATCGGCGGAAGCGCCGCGAGGCTGAACGCCGCTCTGGCAGTGTGCGAGGGAGTGGGCAAAAGCGGGGTGCCGCGATTTTGAGCCGCTGCATCCGGCCGTATGGTATTTTTCCGCCCCGGGAAGAGCGAGGCGGCTGCCGGCATTCAACGGGTGGCGGCTTCCTTCTGCTCTCCGGGAGCGTGGGCCGAGCGGACTGGCCAGTTGCTCTTGTATATTGGCTCAGTTCTTTCGGAAGAGTGATATGACTTCGAACACGCGGACCGCTTCCCTGGAGAAGCGCGCGAGCGACAGCCCGGTGTCCGACAACGACGCATTGACGGACGGCGACGGCGATCGGCACTTTGTGACCGCGCTGGCGAGAGGGCTGGACGTGCTCCGCTGCTTTCGCAGTGGTGACACGTTCCTCGCCAATCATGAAATTGCCGAGCGGTGCCAGTTGCCGCGATCGACCATCACCCGCTTGACGTATACGCTCACGAAGCTCGGCTATTTGTATGTAATGCCCGAAACCGGTAAATACCGCCTGGGTGCGGGCGCTATTGCGCTTGGCAGCGCGATGCTGGTCAAGCTCGATGTGCGGCAGATCGCCCGTCCGTTGATGCAGGACCTCGCGGCCGACGTGGGCTCGCTGGTGGCACTGGCAACACGCGACCGCATGGCGATGTTGCACCTCGAGTGCTGTCGCGCCAACTCCGTTGTGACGCTCAATATGGACGTGGGTACGCGCATCCCGCTCGCCACCACGTCGATGGGCCGCGCCTATCTGGCCGCGATCGAACCGGGCGAGCGCGCGGAGTTGCTGGAGCGGATCCGCTCTTTCGACGAGGGGGCGTGGCCGACCGTCAAGCGGGGCATCGACAAGGCGCTCGAGGAGTACGCGGAAACGGGATGTTGCTCGTCCGTGGACGAGTGGCTGAAGGGCGTGAGTGGCATCGGCATGTCCTTCAGGCCGGGCAGGGGCCTGCCCGTGATGGTCGTCAATGTCGGCGGGGCGACACAAGACCTTTCCGCCGAGCGTCTTTTTCAGGAAGTGCGTCCCAGGCTGATTCAGGTCGTCAATACTATTCGACTCGAATTGGGCCAGATAGACGAGCACGCCGGAACCCCATGAGCTCCGGCGACGCATGTGCTTCTCGTTGATGCGTGCGGCTTATTCGATCTGGAAATCGATACTGCGAATATCGATGGACACGAGCAGCGGCTCGTCGATCTTTTGCTGCGCGTCGTCGTAAGCGTAGACACGGCGCGACATCGGCACCATGATGCCGCGCACGTTGCGATAGTCCGACGCGTAGTTTGCGCCCCGTGCGCCGCCCATCACGTCCACCGTGTAGTCGTGGCGCCGCAACAAGCCATCTTCGCCGAAATACGAAATCTGCTCGCGTGCATGACTGGTAATCGATTCCGGGAACGTGACTTTCAGGCGCCGCCAGATTTCACCGTTCTCTTTCCACGCGGGTAGTTCTTCGGTACGGAAACCGGGCAGCGTGTAGAGAAACGGGATGGTCAGATAAGTCCAGAGGGCGTAGCCGGTAAAGTACAGCGCATGCAGGCGGTCCCACGGCGACTCCTGGGTCTGGCCTTCATACGCCGCGCGCGGCGCGTGGCGCTCCTCGACATTGCGGCCATCCAGCGAGCCGATCCGCACGACGTCCGGGGCGTAAGTGCCACGCCAGCCGCCGGCCGGCGACGCGATCGCCATCGACTGGTCCCGCAGGTTCGCCGCCAGCTCGATGCCCTTGAAAATATCGGGCAGGCCCTTCAGGTGCCAGATGGCGCCGCCGATGTCGAGTTCGGCCGAAACGGCGCCGAACTTCGTCCAGTTTTCGATCCCACCGTGCGCCCGCACGGCCTCTTCAAGTAGTGTGCTCATTCTGTGTGCCTCGCGTGAGTATCCGTTAGTTTTCCTGCGGATACGCATGGTTGCGGTCATTGCCCCGTCGTATAGCGCGACGCGGGAACGTTTGACGAGAGATGCGGGGCCATCGTCTGGCGCGCGGCTTCGAACGCTTCCCACTCCTCACCGGCATGCAGGGACGGAATCGTCACGAGCTCGCCGCGGTCGAAACCCGTCAAGGCCGCGTCCACCATGTCGCTGGCCGACATGACGATGCTCTCGGGCAGGTGCTCGATCGGGAGGCCGCCGGTCTGCCAGAAGTCAGTGGCGGTCGCACCGGGCAGCACGGCCTGCACCTGCACGCCCTTGCCGGCGAGTTCGTGGTGCAGCGACTGGCTGAAGGCGAGCACGAAGGCCTTGCTGCCGCCATACACGCCATTGAGCGTTTCTGGCGAGATGGCGACGACGGACGAAATGTTGATGACGGCCCCCTTGCCGCGCGCAACGAAGCCCGGAATGGCGGCATACGTGAGGCGGGTGAGTGCGGTGACGTTCAGGTCGATCAACTGCGTCATCGCATCGACGTTGCTGTCGAGCAGGGGCGTATGCGTGCCCACGCCCGCGTTGTTGACGAGCAGCGTGATGCTGGCGTCCTGCTTGAGCTTCGCTTCGACGGCGGCAAGCGCGGCGCGGTCGCCGAGATCCGCGTCCACGATTTCGACGCTCTGGCGCGTCTCGTTCGTGATGCGCTCGGCAAGGGCGAGCAGGCGGTCGCGGTTGCGCGCCACGAGAATCACGTCATAGCCGCGCCGTGCGAGCCGCTCGGCATAGATCGCGCCAATGCCCGACGATGCGCCCGTAATGAGGGCCGTACCTTTGTGTGCCTGATCCATGATGTCACTCCGTTTCGAACTGCGTTGATGTTTGGGTGAGTGCATTCTGGCTGCAAACCGGCATGACGGAAATGACGTAGATGTGTATGATTCAGGACATTGCCAGGCGAAGAACGGACATGCACAAAATCGGCTTTTTGATCAGCGACGGCTTTCAGATCATGGCGCTCGCGCCACAGGCCGTCTTCGAGTACGCGAACATGGTCGCGGGCGAGCCATTTTATGCGCTCGAAAATTATTCGGTCGACGGCGGCGAAGTGCGCTCGTCGCTGAGCCTGGCGGTAAGCACGCGGTCGCTGCGCGGCAAGATCGACGTGGATACGTGGGTGGTCGGAGGGGTGAACGATCCGCTTGCCTCGCCGGCACCCGAAAAGATCCTTGCCTTCCTGCGCGAAAAGGGGGCGCGCGCGCGGCGCATCGCCGGCATCTGCACCGGGGCGTTCGTGCTGGCGCAAGCGGGCTTGCTGTCCGGCCGGCGCGCCACGACGCATTGGGCGTTCGGGCGCGAAATGCAGAAGCGCTTTGCGGATATCCGCGTGGAGGAAGACCGGATCTATATCGTCGATGGCCCTATCTGGACCTCTGCCGGCATGACGGCGGGCCTCGATCTCGCGCTGGCGATGGTGGAGAAGGATCTGGGTGCGGACGCGGCGCGTTCGGTCGCGCATAAGCTGGTCATGCATCAGCGCCGCGCGGGCGGCCAGTCGCAGCATTCGGAAATGCTCGATCTCGCGCCGAAGTCCGATCGCATCCAGAATGCGCTGAACTACGCACGCCAGAACCTGGGCCGCGCGTTGACGGTGGAAGAACTGGCGGAGAGCGTTCATCTGAGCCCGCGCCAGTTCAGCCGCGTGTTCACGCTGGAGACGGGGCAATCTCCGGCCAAGGCTATCGAAGGGCTGCGCCTCGAGGCTGCGCGGCTGATGATCGAGCAGAGCCGCCATCCGCTCGAGGTCATCGCGAGAGAAACGGGCTTTCGCGACCGCCGCCATATGCGCGAAGCCTTCATGCGCGGGTTTGGCGTTCCGCCCCAGGCGGTCCGGCGCGAAGCGCGCATGGATGCGTGAATTCGGCAAAAAAGATCGGTCACCGCGAGGAAAAATCCCCGGAGCAACCGATAGAGGAGAAACCTGCTGATTGCTTTTGTCTGGCGATTCCGGACTTACATCGGCGGCGCCACGCCGTCCTTCTCGACCACGACCAGGTGACCGTCATAGCCGCCGTTTTTCTCCGGCGTGGCCACGACAAAGACCTTCTTGCCAGTCGTCAATTCGGCGCGCGTAGCCGGAATCAGCGTCACGACCGGAACATTGGTCGGCACGTTGATGGTGTTGCTGCCGCCCTTGTATGAAAGCTTGAGATCGCGTCCGCTAGTTCCTTGCACGACCGTATCCACGTTGGCGTTCGTCATCGTGCTGTTCGCGCCGAGATCCCACGCGTAGTGACCTTCGCCCGTGCCGCGCGCGGCTTCGGGGAAAACCAGCACTTCCTTCGCAGTCAGCTTGCCGTCAGGGCCCGGCATGGCCGCCGCGCCGACGTACGAGCCGGGCTTGATATCGCCAAGCTGGATGGCCTTCACCGCGTTCACGCCGGCCGACGGGTCCACGTCGATCGTCACGGTCTCGCCGCTGTGACGGTGGACCGTCAAGGTGTTGCCCGAAAGCGAGACGATCTCGCCGCGGATGCGCTCGGGCTTGTCGGCGGAGGATTGTGCGAGTGCGGCGCCCGCGAGTGTCAGCGCGGCAAAGGAAACGGCGAGTTTAAGTCGAATGGACATGAGTGCTCCAGTGAGTGAGTTGCGGTTAAAAAAATTCATTGGCACAGGGGGCAGGGCTCAGGAACCGCCGAACCAGTTGTAGCCCTGGTTCTCCCAATAGCCGCCTGGGAAAGCGTTGGTCACCGTGATGGCGACGATGTGTTTCGGGTTCTTGTATCCGAGCTTCGTCGGGATGCGCAGCTTCATCGGGAAGCCGTACTTCGCGGGCAGGACGCTGCCGTCATACGTCAGCGTGAGCTGCGTCTGGGGATGCAAGGCCGTCGGCATGTCGATGCTCGTCCAGTAGTTGTCCGCGCAGTGCAGCGCGACATACTTCGCGGTGGTATCGGCGCCGGCTCGCGCGAGGAAGTCGGCGAATCGCACGCCGCCCCATTTGCCGATCGCGCTCCATCCTTCGATGCAGATATGCCGCGTCACCTGGCTCTCCTGCGGCAGTGCATGCAGCTCGTCGAGTGTCCAGATGCGTTTGCCCTTGACGAGCCCGTTGAGTTCGAGACGATAACTCCGTGCATCCACGTCCGGCACCTGGTCGATGTCGTAGTACGCGTTGAAGGGGAACGGCCGCGTGATCATCGACTCGGGGTAGGTCGGCGCAAGCTTGCGCGGATCGAAGAGCAGGGCCTGTGCGTCGTCGTTGAACGACGACACGCGGCGCAGCATGCTGTTGACCGACTTGTCGTTCGTGAGATCGCAGCCTGATAGCAGCATCAGACCGCCCAGCGTCAAGATCCGTTTGCCGAACAAACGCCGCAGCGGCGACTGGAGTTCTTTTTGCGCGTCCTTGATGATGGATTGTGCATCGGGCTGGTACACCGGATCGGGTGTGTGATGACGTTTCGGAGTATTCATGATTACCGGCCTCGAATCATGGTGAGCAGGGCGCGCGGAACGAGTGCGACCATCACGACGTGCACCACGAAAAAGCCGACCAGCGCGCTCATGGCGACGAAATGGACGATGCGCGCGTTGTCGAAGCCGCCCATCAGCGTGCACAGGACCGGGAACTGCACGGGCTTCCAGATCGCGAGGCCCGAGAGCACGAGAAGCGCGATATCGGCGAGCACGGCAAGATAGGCGAACTTCTGCACGGCGTTGTACTGGCTGAGGTCGGCGTGACCGAGCCTGCCGCGCAGGGCCGCTACGAAGTCGGCAGCGAGCGCACGCACGCTGATCGGAAACAGTTTCTTGCGCAGCCGTCCGGTTGCGACGTTCAGCGCGAGGTAAGCGAGAAAGTTGGCGACCAGGATCCACATGAACGCGAAGTGCCAGAGCAGCGCGCCGCCCAGCCAGCCGCCGAGCGTGATGGAGGCCGGAAACTCGATGCTCTGGAAGACCGGCGACGCGTCGTACACTTGCCAGCCGCTCAGGCACATGACGATGACGGCGGCTGCATTGACCCAGTGGAAGATGCGCACCCAGGCGGGATGGATTGTCGGGTGATTCATGGCGACCCTTACATAAGATTCGCGCCGGGCGTCCAGGCGGGCGTTGGCGTGGGAAGAAGGATCGCAGCGCCGGCCTGGCGCCGGTATCGGATAAATGACCGACCCGGCCGCACCTGCCGCGCTATAGTCGCGAGCAATGAGGCTCGCCATGTTTCGGTGGATCCATGAACGGGAACGAAAACACACCGGCTGAACGCGCGCAGGTTCGCGCATACGACGCCATCAGGGCGCTCGCGTTTGTGGGCGACCTCAGCATGGGGCAGCCGACCGATCATTCGCTGCGCACGGCCTGGCTGGCCGCACAGCTTGCCCTCGCGGCAGGCGAGGGCGACGCGCTCGCCGCGACATCCGCGCAAGCCGCGCTGCTGCGGTGGTCGGGCTGCACGGCGAACGCAGCGGGCTTCGCCGATATGCTCGGCGACGACGTGGCCGGCCGCGAGGCGATGCTGGCGCAGCGGCAGGGCTGGGCGCAGCCGCTCGAACGGCAAGGCATGGAAGGTGAAATTAAGGGCGCGATTCGTCCGCTCGCGCAGATTCACTGCGAGGTCTCGGGCGAAGTCGCGCGAATCCTGCACCTGACGACAGAGACCGAAGCGGCGCTGCGCCATATCTTCGAAGCGTGGGATGGCAGCGGCATGCCCGACGGCCTCGCGGGCGCGGCAGTGCCGCGCGCGGTCTATGTGGTGTCGTTGGCTGGCGACCTGGACATCCTCAGCCGCGTCTACGGTTTGCCCCAGGCGCTCTCGCTGATCGCGGCTCAGGCCGGCACGCGCTACCCGGCGGATCTGGCCGCGCTCGTGGCCAGGCATGCGGCACACTGGCTGGAGGGACTGGCGACGCGGGAGCCCGCCGGGCTCGACGAGTCGATTCAGACGCCCCAGATGCTGGCAACCACTTCGACCGAACTGATTGCCGATGTCATCGACCTCAAGCTGCCGTGGATGACCGGCTACTCGCGCGCGGTCGCCCGCGCCGCGGCTGCCTGCAGTGCGCGGCTCGGCGCCGATGAAGCGAGCGAGGCACGCGTCTACGCCGCGGCGCTGATTCACGGCATCGGCCGTGCCGCGGTGCCGAATGTGATCTGGAATTCGCCGGGGCGCCTCTCCGCTGCCGAGTGGGAAAAGGTGCGTCTCGTGCCGTACTGGACCGCGCGTGCCGGCAAGCAAACCGGCTCGCTCGCACAGGCGGCGGAACTCGCTTCGTATGCGTACGAGCGGCTCGACGGTTCCGGCTATTTCCGCGGTGCAGGCGGGCAGGCGTTGTCGCCCGAGGCGCGCATGCTGAGTGCCGCGGTTGCGTTCGTCGCCCTCGGTGAGAAGCGGCCCTGGCGCGACGCGCTAACGCCCGGCGAAGTGACGCAACGGCTGCGCAGCGAGGCGAACGAAGGCCGCTTCGACGCCGAAGTCGTCGAAGCGCTGATCGATGCGCGCGATGCCCCGCCGCGCGCCACACACGCCACGCAGGCCACACGCACCCGGCAACAGACGCTCCGGCTCTCCGCGCGCGAGACCGACGTGCTCCGTGCAATCAGCCGCGGCGCCAGCAACAAGGAAGCGGCGCGTGCGCTCGACCTGAGCCCGAGCACGGTGCGCACGCACGTCGAAAGCGTGTTTCGGAAGCTCGAATGCTCGACGCGCGCGGCTGCGACGTTGAAGGCGTCGGCGCTCGGGCTGCTGTAGGCAGGCGCTGCTGGCCCGGTTAGATCCCTGGCACCGTATCCGGAAAAGACAATGTCGATTGACATTGACTTTGCGGGGCGATCACACCTAAACTCAATGTCGATCACCATTGTGATTGGGTGAGCCCGTCAATGTCATACGAAAGGAAAGTCATGCATCCGGAAAGCAACCAGCCCTTGCTCACGCCAATCCGTCTGGGCGACCTCGATCTGCGAAACCGCATCGTGATGGCGCCCCTCACGCGCATGCGCGCGGCCAACCCCGAGCTCGCGCCCAACCGTCTGCATGCCGAGTACTACGCGCAGCGCGCGTCGGCGGGGCTGATCATCAGCGAAGGGGTGTTCGTGAGTCCGCAGGCGGTGGGTTGGGCCGACGTGCCGGGTCTGTGGAGCGACGCCCAGGTGCGTGGCTGGCGAGTCGTGACAGACGCGGTTCACGAGGCCGGCGGGCGGATCGTTGCGCAGCTCTGGCATACGGGCTCGCTAGGACACCCCGATTTCCACGGCGGCAACGCGCCGCCCTCCGCCTCGGCTGTCAATCCGCTGCAGCAGAGCGTGACCACGCAAGGCAAGAAGGACACCGTGATTCCGCGCGCCATGGAGAAGGATGAGATTCGCAGGACAGTTGCGAATTTCGGTCATGCTGCGCGCCGCGCCATCGAGGCCGGTTTTGACGGCGTGCAGATTCAGGGCGGTTACCACTATCTCTTCAATCAGTTCATGAACGTGCGCACCAATCTGCGTACCGACGAATATGGTGGCTCAGTGGAAAATCGCGCGCGCTTGCTGTTCGAAGTGCTGGAAACGGTGGCCAATGCGGTTGGCGCTCATCGCGTTGGCGTGAAAACCGGTCCGGCGACATCGGAAACGGGCGCTTTCGTTTCCACGGACGAAACGCTTGCGACCGCCGAATACGTGATTGGCCGTCTCGACGAATTCGACCTCTCGCACTTGCTGCTGATGGGCGCGATGGCCGATCTCCGGGCGACACCGCTTGCTGCACTGGCCGGCGACGGCATGTTCCAGCATTTCCGCGAGCGCTATCGCGGCAAGATCATCGCGAACGTCGATATCGATCGCGCACGCGGCAACCGATTGATCGAGGCGGGTCTCGTGGATATGGTCGCGTTCGGTCGCCCCTTCATCGCCAATCCGGATCTGCCGGCCCGCTTCGCGAGCGTTGCGCCGCTAGCGGAGCTAGACTGGCCGAATGTGTATGGCGCGACGAGCGCCGGCTACACCGACTATCCGGCGCTGGCTGCCGCAACGGCATGAGGCAGGGTGCGCACACCACAAAAGGAGAGGCTGTGCCATGAACGATTCACTCCCGGTCAAGGTTGCGATTCTTGACGACTACCAGAACATCGCGCTGCGCGAGGCCGATTGGTCGCCGCTGGAAGCGCGTGCGGAGATTACCGTCTTCACGGACCACCTTTTCGAAGTCGACGAAATCGCCAAACGGCTCGAGCCCTTCGACGTGGTGTGCGTGATGCGCGAGCGAACCGAGCTGTCGCGCGAGCTGATCGAGAAACTGCCGAACCTGAAGCTGATCGCATCGACGGGACCCGCCAACGCCGCGATCGACGTCGAGGCGGCCGCGGAGCATGGCATTGAGGTCCGCCACACGGGCTACTCCTCGACGCCGACCATCGAATTCACGTGGGCGCTCATTCTCGCGATGGCACGCAATATCCCTCTGGAGAACGAATCGTTGCGAAGTGGCGGCTGGCAGGTGTCGCTCGGCACGGAGCTGGCCGGCAAGACGCTGGGCCTGCTGGGGCTAGGGCGGATCGGCTCTGCCGTGGGCGTGATCGGCCGTGCGTTCCGGATGAACGTCATTGCGTGGAGCGAGAACCTGACGCCGGAGCGTGCCCAGGAAAAGGGCGTGCAGCTGGTCGACAAGGAAACGCTCTTCACCACATCCGATTTCCTCTCGATCCACGTCCGCCTGAGCGAGCGCACGCACCACCTCGTTGGGGCTGCGGAGCTGGCGCAAATGAAGCCGACGAGCCGGCTCATCAACACGTCGCGCGGCCCGATCGTCGACGTAGCCGCGCTTGTCGATGCGCTGGAGGCCGGGCGGCTGGCCGGTGCTGCGGTCGATGTGTACGACCGCGAGCCGCTCGATGCCAACCATCCGTTCCGCACGCTGCCCAACGTGCTTGCGACGCCGCATATCGGCTATGTTGCGCGCGAGCTCTATCGCACGTTCTATGGCGACACTGTGCGCAATATCGTGGAGTGGCTCGACGCACGCCCATCCTCGGGGAAGGCTTGACGTGCAAGGCAGGTTCCCCGCTGGCGATCGCCGCGCGTGGAGTGCGTCTTGAAGCTCGATCCGTTGTCGCTGCGGCTCTTCATCGCCGTTATCGAGGACGGCACGATCGCCAGCGCCGCGGCGCGCGAACATATTGCCGCGGCGGCCGTGAGCAAGCGGCTAAGCGAGCTCGAGCAGATGCTCGGCACCCAGCTGCTCGTGAGAACCAACAAGGGCATCACGCCGACCGCGGCCGGCGTGAACCTTTCGGTGCTGGCGCGCGAAGTGCTTGACGGCTTGAACGATATCGTCGCACGCATGCGGGACTTTTCGGACGGCCGACGCGGCACGGTGCGCGTCTTCGCCAATATTTCGGCCATTGCCACCTTCGTGCCGCCGCTCGTCAAGTCCTTCAACGAGCGCTATCCGGAAGTGCATATCTCGCTTCAGGAGCACGACAGCCTGACGATTACCGAAGGCATCGCCAACAATCTGGCGGAGATCGGCATCTTCACCTATCTGCCGCACAGCGCCGATATCGAGGTGTATCCGTTTCGAACCGACGAACTCACGGTCATCGTGCCGGTAGGGCACGCGCTCGCCGATCGCGACGAAGTCACCTTCAGTGAGACACTCGATTACGAGCATGTCGTGCTGCGCGCCGGCACGCATCTGCGCTTTCAGATGCTCACGGCCGCAGGCCGGCATGGCAAATCGCTTCGCGCCAACGTCGAGGTGTCGTCCTACGATGCGTTGTGCCGCATGGTCGAAGTTGGCGTGGGCATTGGCATTCTGCCCGCCGGCAATGCCGCGATCTATCATCTCCCGGGAACCCGCACGCTGAAGCTCGCCGAGCCGTGGGCAACGCGCGAGCTCTTCATCTGCGTGCGGCGTGTGGATGCGCTATCTCCCGTCGCGCGTCTCCTCTTCGATCACCTTCGTTCGCATTCCTGATCGGTTTTCCAGACTGGATCCTGCCATCGCGGTTGACGATGGCAGGCTCGCCAATGACTGATATACACCGATTCAGCGCCTCACTACGATACGAGACATTCGATCGAGAAGCGAATGGAGGAGCAAGTGAAAACAGCGGAAGTCACAGGGCGGGTCGCAAACCAGCCCACCGAAGCGCCGGGCCAACTCTCGCGTACCGGACGCCTCGTCAACCTGGGCGGGAGCTGGGGTGCATGGCTATTCGATGCGCTCGATGCCACGATCTTTGGGTTCATCATCCTTTCCGTCGCGCACACGTTCTCTGCCACGCTGCGTGACGTCGTTTCTACGGTTGCCTGGTTTCTCCTCGCGACCGGCATCGGCGGATTCTTGCTCGGCAATGTCTCCGACAAGATCGGCCGCAAGCGCACGTTGCTGATCTCGGTCCTGACCTATGGCACGGGCACGCTGCTGTGCGGATTCGCGCATAGCCTGACCGAGCTGAATGTGTACCGGTTTGCCGTGGGGATCGGCGTGGGGGGCCTATGGTCGGCCGCAGTCGCACTCGTGAGCGAAATCTGGCCAGCATCGGGCCGGGCGAGAGCCATCTCGCTCCTGCAGACCGGCTGGTCCGGCGGCAGCCTGCTGGCCGCAATCTTCGCGTGGAGTTTTCTCAACGCGAACGATCCCGAATCGTGGCGCCGCCTCTTCATCCTTGCGTCGATTCCGGCTTATGCGATGGGCGCCATCATTCTCCTGTTCGTCAAGGAATCCCCGGTCTGGCTGGCCAACCGGGAATTTCTCCGGCAAAACGCGAAGAAGGCTTCGCTCACGCAGATCTTCGCGCCGCAATACCGGCGCACGACGCTCATCGCGCTGGTGATCTCCATCCTCGGCATGTTCGGCTACTGGATCATCACCACGTTCACGGCCACCTATCTTCAGAGTGTGCTGCATGTGCGCGTGGATGAAGCGCCGGTATTCCTCGTGTGGACGGGCATTGGCGCAACGCTGGGCTACCTCTACTACGGCGTTCTCGCCGAGCGTTACGGCAGGCGGCGCGCGTTCGCGGCCTTCTTTGTGGGTGTGGCGATCGCGGTGCCGTTGTTCGCCTATGGCGTGACGATGATCCCGCTGAGCCACGGCAAGCTCGCCATGACGGCGGCCAACATCCTCGTCATCGGGTTGCTCAGCGCCGCGCTGGGATTTTTCACAGGCTATTTCAGCGGATTCGGTGCGTGGTACGCGGAGTTGTTTCCGACCAGCGTGCGCTCGACGGCCGCCGGCTTCTGCTTCAACTTCGGCCGGGTGGGCGCGATTGCCGGCATCAAGCTGGTGCCCGCCCTGATGCCGTTCATAGGGTTCACAAAAACGTACTGCATCGCTTCTATCGCTTATGTGTGCGCCGCACTGCTCGTGTTTGCCCTCCGCGAGACGCGGGGTGTCGAACTGACGAGTGGCAATTGATGACTTCTGTAAAGGTGGATTTTGAAATGAAGCACTATCGGATTGGTCAAATCGTACCGAGCTCCAACACCACGATGGAGACGGAAATTCCCGAAATGCTGACGTCGCGCTACGGACTCTTCCCCGAGGAGCGCTTTACGTTCCACTCGGCGCGCATGCGGATGATGCACGTGACACCGGAGGAGCTGCGCAAGATGGACGTGGACAGCGACCGCTGCGCGCTCGAGCTCAGCGACGCGCGCTGCGATGTGCTGGCGTACGCCTGCCTCGTCGCCATCATGTGCCAGGGCGCCGGCTATCATCGGCAGTCCGAGGCACGTTTGAAGAAGGTGGTGGAGGGCAATGGCGCGCCAACCCCGATCGTGAGTTCCGCCGGCGCGCTGGTGGAGGGGATCAAGACGATGTGGTTCAAGCGAGTGGCGATCATTACGCCGTATATGAAGCCCCTGACGCAGCAAGTCATCGACTACATCGAGAGCGAAGGCATCGAGGTGACCGATTCCATCAGCCTCGAGGTCGCGGACAATCTCGAAGTGGGACGCCTCGATCCGGCGAACCTCGTTGCGCATGCGGATCGCCTCGATATCGGCAACGCGGACGCCGTCGTGCTGTCGGCATGCGTGCAAATGCCTTCGCTGCCCTCCATTCAGACGGTTGAGGATCGGCTCGGCAAGCCCGTTTTGTCGGCGTCCGTTGCCACGGTCTACCGGATCCTCAAGACGCTCGGGCTGAAGGCGCAGGTGCCGCAAGCGGGGTATCTGCTTTCCGGGCGATTCTGACGATTGCTTGGAACGGCGGGGCGGCTATGGAACACCCTCGCACTCAGCACGCGAGCAACGCCTGCGCGAGCCGCCCCAGGCGGCGCACACCGTCTTCGATTCGATCGTCCCAGACGTGCGCCGCGCTCAGCCGCAGGCAATTGCGAAAGCGCCGGCTCGCGGAAAAGACGTCGCCAGGCACAAAGCAAATGCCTTGCTCTAGCGCCTTGTCGAAGAGCGCGCGCGAATCGAAATGTTTCGGCAGTTCAAGCCACAGGAAGAAGCCGCCCGCAGGCCGGCTGACTTTCGTCTCAGCCGGGAAGCTTGCTTCGATCGCACGTGTCATGCGCGCGACGTTCTCCGCGAACATGCGGCGTATGCCGCGCAAGTGCGCTTCGTAGGCGCCGGTTTCCAGAAAATCCGCGATCGCCACCTGGGGCAGGACGGCACAGCAGAGGCTGAACGCGAGCTTGCGCTCCAGCACCGGTTTTGCATAGGCACCTGCCGCAATCCAGCCGACCCGGTATCCCGGCGCCAGGCTTTTCGAAAACGAGCTGCAATAAATCGTATTGGCGCCGCCGTCGAGCGCGATGAATGGCTTCGGCCGCTCGCGGCTAAAGTAGATATCGCCATAGACGTCATCTTCGATCAGCGGCACGGCATGTCGCGCGAGCAGGGCGAGGAGCGAGCGCTTGCCGGCCTCGGCCATGGTCGAGCCGAGCGGATTATTGAAACTCGAAGAAAGCACACAGGCTGCCACCGGCTCCCTTTCGAGCAGGCGCGCGAGTGCGTCGACATCGATGCCGTGCTGCGGATCGGTCGGCAGCTCGAATGCCTTCAGGCCGAGCACTTCGAGTGTATGCAGGAGTCCCATGTAAGTGGGCGATTCGATGGCAACCGTATCGCCCGGCCCGGCAACGGCGCCAAGCGCGAGCGTCAGCGCTTCGGTGCACCCGCCAGTGACGAGCACGTCGTCGGGCGATAGCGCATGCCCGAAACGCATTGCGCGCTTGGCGATTTCGCGGCGCAGACGCGGTTCGCCACGCGGCGGGCAATAGACGTTGTAGCGCGAGCCGTGTTGCCGGGCAGCACGCGCGAGTGCGGAGTCGAGCCGCGTCGATTGCAGCAGGTCCGCGTCGGGCACCGCACAGCCGAGCGGCACGAGCGCCGGGTTCGACGCATGCTCGATCAGCGCCGCGACCGCTCCGCTGATCGACACCGTCGAGGCTTTCGTGCTCGCGCGCGATGTCGAGGGCAACGCGAGCGCGCCGCTACGCGCTGCCGCGACGTAAAAGCCCGACTGCGGCCGCGCGACGAGGACGCCGCGGTCTTCGAGCATACGGAAGGCCTGCAGCACGGTGGAAACACTGATGCCGTGCTGCTCGCTGACCGTGCGCACGGAGGGCAGGCGCATGCCCGGCGCGAGCGCGCCGTTCTCGATCATGCCGAGGATGAGCTCGGCCAACTGCTCGTAACGGTGCAGGGTGGGCGTGTCCATGAGAGGGCTCGTTCGTGACGCAGGATGGTGACGATTATCGATGCGGTACGTGCCGCTCGCCAAGCGAGATTGTGTTGGTCCAATCAGTCGTAAATTGTGACTGTTACGGTCGGCCCGTTGATGCCAGGATGTGCATGTGCCAGCCACATCGACGCAACCGCCGAACGACTCGCAATGGACCGTCCAATGGAATATTCAGATCAGCTGCAACGCACAGGCACGACGGCGCTTCAGGCGAATGGCCAGGCGTGGCGCGGCCGGTTTCCTTATAACGAGATCATTTCACTGCTCGACGTCAATCGACCGTTCAACCTCGCGGAGAGCACGTCTCAAGACCTGACGGTTGGCGAGTTGCTCGATTTGGCCGGTCTCGACGGTATCCGCGATCTGAAGCTCGGCTATGGCACATCGGCCGGTTCGGTCGCGCTTCGCGAGGCCATTGCCGAGGCCTGCAACGTGCCAGCCGGGCACGTCATCACGACACAAGGCACCGCGCTCGGACTCTTTCTGCTCGCTTTTGAAGTCTGCCGTCCCGGCGACGAGGCCGTGCTCGTGACACCGTGCTTTCCGCCGAGCCGCGACTGCCTGCTCGGCGCTGGCGTGAGCGTCCGCGAGGTCCGGCTATCGTTCGAGCACCGCTATCGGCTCGATCTGGAACAGATCGACGCCAGCCTGTCGCCGAAGACGCGCCTCGTGAGTCTTGCTTCGCCACAAAATCCCAGTGGTGTTCAGACCTCTCGCGCAGACATTGAAAAGCTTCTTGCCTTGATGGAGCAGCGCTCGCCGCAAGCGCTGCTTTTCATCGACGAAACCTATCGCGAGGCCGCCTACGGCGAAAACGTCGTGGCAGAGAGCTTTGCGGGGCTCGACCCGCGTATCGTCACCGGCGCTTCGGTATCCAAGGCGCTCGGCGCACCGGGCCTGCGTACCGGCTGGCTCACGGTGGCCGACGCCGACCTGCGCTCGCGTCTGCTTGTCGCGAAGATGAACACCGTTATCTCGGGTTCCGTGCTCGACGAGACGCTTGCCACAGCGCTGTTGCGCAACAGGGGCAGCGTGCTCGCATCGCGCCGCCGGTTGCTGACCCGCGCCCTTGATGAACTGGCGCTCTGGTGCGAGAACGAACGCGATCGTGTCGAGTGGGTGCGGCCGGACGCCGGCGCACTGTGTTGCATACGCCTGCGTGCCGATGGGTTCGACGATGCTGCTGTCGCGCGCTTTTGGGATCTGCTCGCAAGCCATGACTTGCAGTTGGCCTCTGGAACCTGGTTTGGTGAAAGCGAACGGGTATTCCGGCTGGGCTTTGGCTATCTGCCACCTGAGCGTCTCGGCCCCGCATTGGCCGCGCTTTCGTCTACCCTGGACAGAACGGAGCACTGTACAGTCCTAAAATTATGAGGATGCCAAAATGAAGCGATCGTTGAAAGTTGTCGATGTCTTCACCCGCCAACCGCTGTTGGGCAATCCGGTTGCAGTGGTACTGGACGCTGAGGGTTTGGAAACCGACGCGATGCAAGCCATTGCGCGCTGGACGAACCTGTCCGAAACGACGTTTGTCCTTCCGCCCACGACAGCCGGGGCCGACTATCGCTTGCGGATCTTCACACCGCGTAGCGAGCTTCCCTTTGCTGGGCATCCAACGCTGGGGAGTGCCCATGCCATCCTGGAAGCTGAGCGTGTTTCGCCTCGCCAGCGCGGCCGATTGATCCAGGAATGCGGTACGGGTCTTGTTGAATTGACTGTGGAGGGGCAGGGCGCCGAACGTCAACTGACGTTCGGCCTGCCGCCTGCGAAGCTGGAGCCGCTGCACGCGGCGGATATTGCAGCCCTGGAACGCATCCTCGGGTGCAAGGTGGACAGCAAGACGGCGCCTGCCACCGTCAACGTTGGCCCCATCTGGACTATCGCGCAGTTGGGCGACGCCACCGCCGTCCTCGATCTGCGGCCGGATTTCGCGAGCCTGGCGCAATTCGAGCGCCGCCTCGGCGTCACGGGCCTGACCGTGTTTGGCGCTTATGAGCGGGGAGACGCGGCAATAGAAGTGCGTAGCTTCGCGCCGTCCTCCGGGGTGGAGGAGGATCCTGTCTGCGGCAGCGGTAATGGCAGCGTGGCGGTCTTTCAGTGGGAGCGAGGCTTGTTGCCGCCCGGCGGTACAGATTACGCGGCCGCGCAAGGGCGTTGTGTCGGTCGAGATGGACGAGTCAGGGTCAACGTGGATGCAGATGGCAAGGTACGCATTGGAGGTTCTTGCGTCACGTGCGTCGATGGGGCCCTGACGATCTAAGCTGGATGACCTGGCAGCCATGGAGTAAACGGCAGGCGGTGTGTTACCCGTTGTGCCTTGCTTCCAGCGCCTGTGAGTCCCATCGGCCTGACGCCACGGCATCGGCAAGCATCCCGACCGTAACAGGCACGCGGGTGAGCGCTTCGCGCCTTTTCCTGGACAGAAGGGTGATGAGCGACAGAATGATGCCGGACCCTTCGTTCACGAAATAGCGATCAAAGCTGAAGTCGCCAATATCGACCTTGAATGCGTCGAAGAACTTCTCCATGAACGCTTCGGCCTCGATACCGCTCACACCCAGGTCGTCCTCGAGCTTTGTGTCGGCGGTGATCGGCTTGCGCTTTGAGGCGCCGGTTGTCGCGCGAACAAAATCCACTAGTCGAGATAGCTGCGAGCCACACGCGAAGCGATCGATGTGCCTTTTGTAGTGCCCATTGGTTTGCGCCGTGTTGGCAGGAGCGGCCAACCGACGATGACCGCCGATAGTCCAACGAGATCGTCAATGCCGAGCTGAGCCGTGCCTCGGTCACGGCCTGGATGACCTTGAAGCGGTCCAGTTCGCGCATGCTTGCCGTGATCAACTCACGTCCGTTCATGGTTCGCCTCTGGTCGACGCCTCGCGTGAGCGTGCGCTTCAACTAGGGCAGGAATCGGACATTTCTAATGAGCCAGAACCGGACATTTCAAAAAAGCTGTAACATGTAAAACTTCGATAATTTGTGTTATGTTAAATTAGAAATTACGGTAGCTACCCTAGCCACCAGCCCAAACAACTCCCATCCAACCTGAGCCCACCCGCAGCCAGTTTCACTCCGCGCGCCGATCCACCCCGTGCAACGCCCCCGTACGCCGTACGGCCGAATCCAGCGACGCCTCGCATTGCGCACAGCGCCCGAAGATCACAAGGCTCGCGCTCGCGTAGCGAAATTCGCGCGCGGCGGCAATGGCCTCGTGCTGCGATTCGAGTGCGCTGTCGTCGATATCGCGAATCGTGCCGCAATCGCTGCAAACCAGATGCGAATGGCGTGTGCCGCGATTGAGTTCGTACACGACGCGCTGCTCGCCAATCCACGCGCTCGAGATCAGCCCGGCCTCCAGCAACTGCGCTAGTGCGCGGTAGACGCTCGCGAGGCTGCATTGCTCGGTCTCGGGTGGCACGCGCCGAAAGACCTGGTCGGCGGTCAGGTGCTCGTATGGAAATTCATGAAACAGCTGCAGAACCGCGACGCGACTCGAGGTCGGGCGCATGCGGGCACGTTTCAGATCGGCGTAAATCGCTTTCATTCCATCGGCACATTATTTCAGACTTAGCCGACAGTCTCGTCGCCGGGAGCTTAAGGCTTGCTTAAGTCCCTTCGACCTCCAAGCGATTAGGCAATGCCCTTGTCCATGCGGCCGCTGCATGCCACGGCGCAACGGCGCAACGGCAAAGACGCTAATGGTTCGCATTCGCAAGATACCGGCGCCCCGCCCCGCGCGCTTGTTTGCGTCGTCGAACATTCGGGTCAATCAACGCATGACAACGCCGCCAGGCGCCGATCGCGTCTGTCGCGTCCACCGCAAATTCGACGTCCCGGTCATCGGCAATGACCGGGACATGTCGCATGGAGCCGCTTTGCCCCTACGCGCCGGCTCGCACGACTATGGCGCCGGCACGACGACGTATTGCACCTGCGTGCCGATGTACTGGGGCTGATACCAGGTCGCGCCGCATTGCTCGTATGTCGTGCCGCCGACCACCACCGCGCTGCACGAAGGCGGCAGGGTCGCAACCATCGAGCCGACCACCGCCGCGGTCACGCCAACGGTGACGGCTGCCGCGACCGGATCGACGTACCACCCGCCGCCCCAATACGGCGGAGGTGGAGGCGGTGGAGGTGGCGGCCCGGGCGGATGTGGTCCAGGACCAGGCGGCGGTCCCGGTGGTGGCCCCGGCGGATGCGGCCCAGGACCAGGCGGCGGTCCCGGTGGTGGCCCCGGCGGATGCGGCCCAGGACCAGGCGGTGGTCCCGGTGGCGGCCCCGGCGGATGTGGCCCAGGACCGGGTGGTGGCCCTGGCGGATGCGGTCCCGGTCCAGGTGGTCCGCCATGAAACTGTTCACCGCCGCCATTGAAGCCAGGCCGCGTGAGCTGCCCGCCGCCGAAATTGCCGCCCATAGGATGAATGCTGGTGCGCGCCATGCCGCGGAACGCGAGCGCCGCGGGCGAAGCCAGCACCATCGATGCAACGAGGCTCGCGGCGATCGCCCGCTGTGCGTGATTCACCTTCCTCATTCCGCCTCCTCGTAAGGCGGACGATCCGCAGGCTTGAGCTCGATTTGTCGCGCGCCGGGCCGCGGATGAAACACGAATGTCGATGCCGGGAAGGCCACATTGAGCTTCCAGTGATACGTCACTTCATGGCGCGGACGCGTCGGCTGGGTCGTATCGGTGATGATCATCTTGCACGGCAGCGGTCGCCGCCCCGCCTCGATCCATAGCTCCCAGTCCGCGCCCGCCTGCCGGTAGGCGTAGTGTGTGCAGCTGCGCGTGTCGACCTTCTCCACGCCGAGCGTTTGCGCCGAGCTGATTGCAGCGTCGTCCGACTTGCCGTTGCCCCAATAGAACAGGTCGACGAGCGGCGCCTCGATGTGCCAGTTGGCGGCCAGATCGTGCACGAGCCCGTCGAGCGTGGGGGGCGCGTCGTGCCGCGCATAGTAGCCCTTCTTTTCATTGAAGATCGTGAAGCGATGACCGTCGTAGACGAGGCCGCGCACATTGCCATTGCCGGTGATGTCGGCGCGCATGCGATCGGGCCACTTCACCTTGAGCACGGCGTGACGCAGGAGCGCGGCGTTCTGGCCGTTGTCGAGCACGACGTCGGTGGAGGTGTCGGCGTCCACCTCGAAGCTACGCAGTGTGCGCAGATACTCGCCCATGGCGTCGAGCGCATCGGTTGCGCGCGCATCGACATCGGGTGTGCCACCCTCACCGCCTTGCCCGCCCTCGCCCGGCCCGATGCCGAGGTCATTGAGCGGCGACGGCACGTTCGACTGCGCGGGCACAGGCTCGCCTTGCGATTGCTGATGAGCGCAGCCTCCTAGCACGACAGCGCCCATGAGCGCCACGCAGGCCGAGGTGGCGAGCGTGGCCGGCAACGCTCGCGCAATGACTCCAGGGAAGACTTTTTTGTTCACATCGTCTCCTGACTGAAAGGTCGTCGGTTCCGGCCGCCGATTCGCGGCCTGCCGCATTGCCCTGCGCCCTCCCAGCGCAAGCTGGCAATGGTCAGCGAAGCATGGAGATGATATTGCTAATGCTTCGTACGATTGAGCTTACCAGTGGCTGGCCGGTCGTGACACGAATGCGCCACCCCGCGCGGCCGCGCCGATGCTTTCGTATGCAACGTGGTGACACCGTGGACGCGGGCACCTCGCGCTCCGTGAAATCCCTGGGCCGATGCTCGAGACGGCCCGCGCTATCATCCGCTCACGTTTTATAGAACGTCGTTCTGTCACACAGAACGACACGACTGCGATACCCTTTTCCCTTGCTCAGGAGGCGCCACAGTGAACCAGCTGCCTTTAGCCGGCGTGCGCGTTCTCGACTTGTCGAACGTGCTCGCGGGGCCATTCTGTGCGTATCAACTGGCCCTGCTAGGTGCCGACGTCACCAAGATCGAGCACCCGGAAGGCGGCGATCTCGCGCGCCGCCTCGGCGCCGACAAGGAGGCCGCCGCGCGCAACATGGGCGCCTCGTTCGTGGCGGTCAACGCGGGCAAGCGCTCGATCACGCTGAACCTGAAGGACACGCGCGGCAAGGCGATCTTCTTCGATCTCGTGAAAGACGCCGACGTGCTGATCGAGAACTTCCGCCCCGGCGTGATGGATCGCCTGGGCCTTGGATATGATCAGTTATCCGTAATGAATCCGCGTCTCGTCTATTGCGCGATCTCCGGCTTCGGCGATTCCGGCGAGCTCTCGCCGCGCCCTGCCTACGATCAGATCATCCAGGGCATGGCGGGCGTGATGAGCGTGACCGGCGACGCGGAAAGCGCGCCGCTGCGCGTAGGCTATCCAGTGTCGGACACGGTGGGCGGGCTCACCGCGGCGTTTGGAATTTGCGCGGCGCTTGTCGAGGCGCGCACGTCAGGGCGCGGGCGGCGCCTCGACGTTTCGATGCTCGAAGCCACGCTCGCGACGATGGGCTGGGTCGTCTCGAACTATCTGAACGCAGGTGTGGAGCCCACGCCCATGGGCAACGAGAATTTCACCGCGGCGCCCTCGGGCACGTTCAGGACCGGTGACGGTCTGCTGAACATCGCTGCAAACGAGACGCGCCAGTTCGAGAGCCTGTGCGAGGCGATCGGCCGCCCCGACCTGCCGCGCGACGCCCGCTTCGCCGCGCGCCATCTGCGCAAGCAATATCGCGCCGAACTGAAGGCCGAGATCGAGGCCGCGCTCGCGGGTGACAGCGCCGCGAACTGGGAGGCGCGTCTGCTCGAACGCGGCGTACCGGTGGGCCGCGTGCTCACGGTGCCACAGATTCTCGCGCATCCCCATCTGGCCGAGCGGCGCTTCGTGCGCGAGTTCGCTGCCGCAGAGGGCGAGGCCGCGCAGCGAGTGACGCGTGCGGGCCTGCGTCTCTCGGACGGCGACGCCGCGCCCGCCACACCCGCACCCACGCTCGGCGCGCACACGCGCGAAACGCTCGCGCAGCTCGGTTATGACGCCGCGCAGATCGACGCGCTGCATGCACAAGGAGTCATCTGACCATGTCCACGACGAACGACGCATCGGGCCAGCCCTCATCGTCACCCCCATCCGCCGCGCACAACGCCGATCTCGCCGCGCTATGCGCCGATTACTGGCGCACGTCGATCATCGACATTCATCCGGGGTCGATCGCCGTGCGCGGCTACCCGATCCAGGAGCTGATCGGCCGCGTGAGCTTCCCGCAGATGATCTGGCTGATGCTGCGCGGCGACCTGCCCGGTGAAGGCGAAGCGTCGCTGCTCGAAGCGGCGCTTGTTGCTTCGGTCGACCATGGGCCGCAGGCGCCGTCGATTGCGATTTCGCGCATGGCGACGAGCTGCGGGCTGCCGCTGAATGGCGCGATGGCGTCGGCGCTCAACGCGCTCGACGATGTGCACGGCGGCGCGGGCCAGCAGGCGGTCGAACTCTATGAGGCGATTGCCCGGCTCATCGACGCGGGCAGCGAGCTCGAGGAGGCCGTCGAAGCGGGCGTGGAAGCGTTCATCGCGACGCACGGAAAGTATCTGCCGGGCTTCGGGCATCGCTTCCACCCCGTCGATCCGCGTGCCGGGCGGCTGCTCGAACTCGTGGATGCCCGCGTCGCGGCCGGCATCATCGGTGGACGCTATGCGCAAATTGCGCGGGCCATCGAAGCACTGCTGAAAAAACGCAAGGACAAGCCGGTGCCGATGAACATAGACGGCGTCACCGCCGTGATCTACGCGGAACTGGGCTTCGCGCCCGAACTCGCGCGCGGCGTGTTCTGCCTGTCGCGTGCAGTGGGCATACTCGCGCATGCCTGGGAGCAACGCGGGCGTGGCGAGCGCAACAAAGGGCCGATGCCGCGGCAGATCCCATACGCATACACGGGACCCCGCGAGCGCCATCTAGAACCCGACGGCACCTGAAACTCCTGAAACCAGCCGCCCAAACGCACAAGCGGCCCGCGCGCGAAGCGCTCAAGCGCCTGCCTTTTCGGCGCGCACGCGGCGTGCGGCACGCAGCACGCGCGAGTCGCCGCCCAGCGCGTCGGTGGCGCGCGCGGCGCAGTCGAACAGTGCATCGAGATTCGCGTCGATGAACGCGCGATCGATGCGCGAGCTCGGCCCGGCGAGCGTGAGCACGCCGCGCAATGCGCCGTGCACGCCGAACACGGGCATCGACACCCCTGCGGTTTCGCGTTCGCGCTCGCCAATCGACACGCAGTAGAAGTCCCGCCGCGTTCGCTCGAACGCCTCGCCCGGCTCGCCGCTGAACGCGAGCAAGGCCCGCCCGCCTGAACCCGTCTCCAGCGGCAGCACGTCGCCCTCGCGCACGTGATGGCGCACCACGTGTTTCGAATCGACGCGATGCAGGCACACGCGCACCGCATTCTCACGCACGTAGAACGATACGCTCTCCCCGCTCGCTTCCATGAGCTCGCGCATGAGCGGCAACAGGATGTCGCCCAGATTGAGGCTGCGTTGATAGAGCGCGCCGAGCGCGAAGGTGGCGGGCCCGAGTTGATAGCGGCCGTCGTCGAGACGCACGAGCAGCCGATGCTGGATCAAGGCGCCGGCAAGGCGCAACAGCGTGCTCTTGTAAAGGCCGGTGCGGGCCGCGAGTTCGGCGAGCGTGAGAGCGCCGTCCTCGGGACGAAACGCGAACAGGATGGCGCAAGCGCGGTCGATGACAGCGACGCCTTCTTCCTTTTTGAGCGGACGATCCGCGGACATGACGATGAGTGCCAAGAGGGAAACGCAGCCGATTTTACGCGTTTCTCGCGTGAGCCACGATTGCTGTTCTGCGTTGTTCGGCCCCATCCGCTCGCCGGATGAAACGTCGTGTGGCTTGATATGCCGCAATGGCTAGCACGCCGGGTATCGGTAGCATCGCACGCTGATCCGGCTGCGTGCCCTCGCCTCTGCTGCCGCCATGTCCCTGGGCATGTACGGGCCGGATATCCGCTCAGGATTCCCAGGTTCCCTACAACTCATGCCCACAATGAAAAAGATCCTCGTCGGCCTGGGCGCGCTTGTCGCGGCCGGCTATCTCGGCCTCAGTGGCATCGCCTGGTATCACGACACGCTCTACGCCGAAAGCGCGGCCGCAAAGCCCGCAGCGTCGGCCGACGCCACGCGCGTTCGCGACATCCTCAATCGCAACGCGTGCTACTACTGCCATTCGGCAAAGGCCGTCTTGCCGCCCTACGCCGCGCTGCCCGGGATCCGGCAGCTCTCGGAGTTCGACATCGACAAGGGCCAGCGATATTTCCGTCTCGACCCGCTGTTGAGCGCGTTGCGCGACGGCACGCCGCCCCCGCAGGCCGATCTCGCCAAGCTCGAACGCGTGGTGACGAACGACACGATGCCGCCGATGCGCTTTCGCATGGTGCACTGGCGTACCGGCCTGAACCCGCACGACCAGCAGACGCTGCTCACGTGGATCTCGCACGAGCGCAAGCGCTGGTATGTCACGCCCGGCGTGGCGCCGGCCTTCGAGAACGATCCGTTGCAGCCGTTGCCGCACACGCTGCCCTCCGATCCGCGCAAGGTCGCGCTCGGCATGCAGCTGTTCCACGACCCGCGCCTGTCCGTCGACAACTCCATCTCGTGCGCGAGCTGCCACTCGCTCTCGACGGGCGGCGTGGACAACCGCAAGCGCTCGCTCGGCGTGCGCGGCCAGCTCGGCGGCGTGAATGCGCCCACGGTGTTCAACGCGGCGCTCAATCACATGCAGTTCTGGGACGGGCGCGCCGCCACGCTGCAGGATCAGGCGGGCGGGCCTCCGCTCAATCCGGTCGAAATGGCATCGACATCATGGGATCAGATCGTCGGCAAGCTCAACGCCGATCCTGCGTTCGCCGAGGCGTTCGTGAAGGTCTACCCCGATGGCCTGAGCGGCCCGAACATCACCGACGCCATTGCCGAGTTCGAGAAGACGCTGCTCACGCCGAGCCGCTTCGATGCCTGGCTGCGCGGCAACACCGAGGCGCTGAACAGCGAAGAAGTGCGTGGCTATCAGTTGTTCAAGTCGGTGGGCTGCGCGAGCTGTCACGTCGGCGCGAATCTGGGCGGGCAGTCGTTCGAGCGCATGGGCCGGGCCGGGGATTACTTCGCTGCGCGCGGCGATGCGCTGACCGACGCCGACAACGGGCGCGAGAACGTCACGCACGACACGCGTGATCGCCAATGGTTCAAGGTCCCGGGACTGCGCAACGTGGCGCTCACGGCGCCGTATTTCCACGACGGCAGCGTGACGGATCTGCGTGAGGCGGTGCGCAAGATGGCGCAGTATCAGCTCGGCACCACGCTTTCGGATGCGGATGTCGACGCGCTCACTGCCTTCCTCAACTCGCTCACCGGCACCTATAGGCCAACCTTGTCGCCCGCTTCAGCGCCCTCGCCTGCGCTCACCGCGCAGCCGTGATCCGGCGCAGGCGGTGGCGCGCGTCTAAACGCCACCGCCCTTGCACGCTGCATCGCTTCAGATCGCTTCAGGCAAGTCGTGCGGGGTTCGCCCGCGCGACCGACGCGCGCATTGACACGCTCACGTCGAAGTTGCGCTCGATGTCCCAGTGCGTGCCGTAACACTGGTTGATGAGCCAGCGCACGGCATTGCGCGTGAGTTCGGCGGTCGGAATATGGACCGAGGTGAGCGCGGGCGCCATGTAGGCTGCCGAATAATCGTCGTCGTAGCCGATCACGGAGACATCGTGCGGAACCGCGATGCCGGCCTGCTGCAGGCGCGCGAGCGCCGACATAGCCATCGTGTCGTTCGCGCAGAACAGACCCGTGAAGCGCCGCTTGGAGTCGAGCAACTCGCCTGCCGCCGCATAGCCGCCCTCAGGCGAAAAGTCCGACATGACGAGTGGCACCGCTTCGCGCGCGATGCTATGACGCTCAAGCTCGGCGAAAAAACCGTCGAGACGCGCGAGGTTGTCCGAAGAACTCGCCGGTCCGCCAATCGCGGCAATCTCGCGGTGGCCGTGCTCGACGAGCGTGCGCGCGGCCAGCTCGCCGCCGTGAAAGTGGTCGGCGCAGAACGACGCTTCGGGCAAGCCCTCGAACACGCGGTTCAGGAAGGCCATGCGCGGATGCAGGGCGTGCAGCATCTCGAGGTCTTCGTCGTGCAGGTCGTGGCTGATCACCACCACGCCGTCGCAATCGCGGCCAATCAGAAAGCGCACGGCCTCGACGGCCTGCTCGCGCGGCGAGGCCTCGCCGCAGCCCGTCGCCACCACCACATGGCGGCCTACCGCACGCAATTCGGTATCGGTCTCCTTGAGGATAGTGCCGTAGTAGGAACCAAAGAAAGTCGGCACGAAAATGCCGATGATGCCGAGCGATTGCGTCGCCATCGCGCGCCCGATCGACGAAGGCCGGAAGTGGAGTTGCTCGATGGCGGCCTGCACGCGCGCGGCGGCCTCGGCCGATACCGGCCCCTTGCCGGAGATCGCCCGGGAGGCCGTGGAAAGACCCACGCCAGCCAGCGTTGCCACGTCTTTCAGGGTTGCCACTTCGTGTTTGCCCCTCTGCTTTTGTCGTTGCGTTTTTAACCGCGCACGCCTGGCCGTCGGCCTGCTTTCATCTGATGAATGGGCGTTCGGCAGACATCAGAGCCGCAGGCTGCTGGCCTCGTCGAACAGCGACACCTGCCCGGCGTCGATCTCGAACGGCACGCGTGCCCCGTTCGCGAGCGGGCGCTTGTCCTGGTCGATCGAAGCGATCTGCGAGCCATGATAATCGAGCCAGAGGACTCGGTGGTTGCCCATCGGCTCGACCAGCGTGACCTGGCCTTGCAGCGCCTCGCCCCCCGAGACCGCGTGCGCCGCGCCAGCGGCCCGCACGTCCTCGGGGCGCACACCGAGCACGCACGGCTTCGCGAGGTCGGGCGCGCCCTTGAACGCATAGTGCGAGACGTCGACCGAAAGGCGCGGGCCGCGGAACCACAGCTTGCCTTCGTCGGCTTCGAGCACTCCGCGCAGCAGGGTCATCGGCGGCGTGCCGAGGAAGGTCGCAACGAACAGGTTCTCGGGCTGTGCATAGACTTGCGCGGGCGTGCCGAACTGCTGGATCACACCGCCCTTCATGACCGCCATGCGCGTGGCAAGCGTCATGGCCTCGACTTGATCATGCGTCACGTAGATCATCGTCGCGCCCAGTTGCTGATGCAGTTGCTTGAGTTCGCGGCGCAATTCCGTGCGCAGCTTGGCGTCGAGATTCGAGAGCGGCTCGTCGAACAGGAACACGTCGGCCTCGCGCACCAGCGCACGCCCGATCGCCACGCGCTGGCGCTGGCCGCCCGAGAGCTGTGCCGGCTTGCGCGAGAGCAGCGGGCCGAGCTGGAGCATCTCGGCGGCGCGCTGCACGCGGCGCTCGATCTCGGCTCGGGGCGTGCCATTGATGCGCAGTGCGAACGAGAGATTGCGCTCGACGTTCATCGTCGGATAGAGCGCGTACGACTGGAACACGAGCGCCACACCGCGGTCTTTCGGGTCGGCCCATGTCATGTCCTCGCCGGCGATCTCGATGCTGCCGTCGGCCACGTCGATGAGGCCCGCGATGCTGTGCAGCAAGGTGGATTTGCCGCAGCCCGAAGGACCGAGCAGCACGACGAATTCGCCCGCGCGCACGTCGAGGTCGAGATCGTCGATCACCGTGTTCACGCCAAGCTCGATGCGCAGGTTGCGCACCGCTACGTTTGCCGGATGCGTCATCGTCTGTCTCCTCTCACTTCACCGCGCCCGACGCGATGCCGCGCACGAACCAGCGGCCCGACACGAAATAGATCGCGAGCGGCACGAGCGAAGTGAGGATCGTCGCGGCCATGTTGACGTTATAGAGCCGCTCGCCCGTGGTGGTATTGATGATGTTGTTGAGCTGCACGGTCATCGGCAGATTCTTCGTGCCCGCGAAAACGAGCCCGAGGATGTAGTCGTTCCAGATGCCCGTGACCTGCATGATCAAGGCGACCACGACGATGGGCGCCGACATCGGCAACATAAGCTGCACGAAGATGCGCCAGAAGCCGCCGCCGTCGATGCGCGCCGCCTTGAAGAGCTCCTGCGGCAGCGCCGCATAGTAGTTGCGAAACAGCAGTGTCATGACCGGCATGCCGAAGATCGTATGGATGATCACGATGCCCGGCAATGAAGCGAACAGATGCACGGTGGCCAGCACGCGCACGAGCGGGTAGACCATCACCTGCACGGGAATGAACGCTCCCGCGAGCAGCACCGCGAACAACACGCCCGCGCCGCGCGGCCGCCAGAACGACAGCGCGTAGCCGTTCACTGCGCCCACTGCGATCGAGATGATCGTGCTCGGCACGACGATGCGCACCGAATTCCAGAAACCCACGCGTATGCCCGCGCATTCGAGGCCCGTGCACGCCGACGACCAGGCGTCCTGCCACGGCGCGAGCGTGAGATGACGCGGCAGCGCAAGCAGATGGCCCATGCGGATCTCGTCCATCGGCTTGACCGACGTGACGAGCATCACGTAGAGCGGCAGCAGGAAGAAGAGCGCCGCAATAATCAGGAATCCATACACACCAAGACGCGCGGGCGTGAAGTGGCGCCGCCGCCTGGGCGCTGGCTTGCGGCGTACTGCGCCCGTTGCACCCGCGCCGGCACCGGACGGATCGGCCAGCGGCGCGCTCATGTGCGCTCTCCCCTGCGCGCCGCCATGGCCGAAACGCGGCTGCGCGCATAAAGCACCGGCGCGAGGATGGCCAGCACGGTGGCGAGCAGCACGATCGAGGCTGCGGACGCGAGCCCGATGTTGGCGCGATTGAACAGGTAATCCATGATGAACTTGCCGGGCACTTCGCTCGCGGTGCCGGGACCGCCTTGCGTCATCGCGACCACGGCGTCGTAGAGCTTCACGACCATCACGAAGAGCAGCACGAACGCCGTGGACATCGAAGTCTTCAACATCGGCACGACGATGCTCGCATAGACGCGCCAGCGCGGAATGCCGTCGAGGCGCGCGGCCATCCAGATCTCCTCGTCGATCCCGCGCAGCCCCGCGAGCATCAACGCCATCACAAGGCCCGAGGCCTGCCACACCGTCGCGATCACGAGCGTATAGATCGCGAAGCGCTGCGAGACGATCCAGTCGAAGTGCGCGTGCGCGAAGCCCATGTGCCGGAGCACGGCCTGCACGCCCAGCTCGGGATTGAGGATCCATTGCCAGACGAGCCCGGTAGCGACGAACGACATCGCATACGGATAGAGGAAGATCGTGCGCAGCGCGCCCTCGGCCGCGACGCGCTGGTCGATGAAGATCGCCAGCAGCAGGCCGATCGCGAGACAGGCCGCGATGAAGCAGACGCCGTAGATCGCGAGGTTTTGCAGCGAGACGATCCAGCGGTCGTTCTCGAAGAGGCGCACATACTGCGTCGCGCCGGCGAAGGTGTTCGTCGGCAGCGAGCGCGAGTAGCTCATCGAGACACGCGCGGTCCACAGCATCGTGCCGAGATACGCGAACACGACCGTGACCGCCATAGGCAGCAGCGCGATCCATGCGGCGAGCGACCAACGCCGCGAGCGGCGACCCGCGTGCGCCTGGCGACGGGCTTGCCGCTTCGCGTGACCCAGCTTTGGCGCGTACATGGGCCGCCTAGCTCTTGATCGCGTTGGCGAACGCCTTTTGTGCATCATCGACCGGCTGGTTCTTGTTCCAGAAGTTCGTGATGACGTCCTGAAGCGCGCCTTGCACGTCAGGCGTAATCAGCATCTCCGGGTTCGGCAGCTGGCGCGACTTGTCCTTCATGATCGCCATGCCCTCCTTTGCGCAAACGTCGAAGCCCGAGGTATCCACGTCCTGGCGGATCGGTATCGAGCCCTTCTTCTCGCTGAAGGCGGCCTGCGCCTTCGGCGAGGTCATGACCGTGGCGAGCAGTTGCTGCGCTTTCACGGCTTGCGGATTGTCCGTCTTCGGAAACACGAACGCATCGCCCGCGACCATGTACGGCGAATTCGGAAAACCGGGGAAGCAACCGAAATCCTTGCCCGCCACCTGGTTCGCGTTGGAGAACTCGCCTTTGGCCCAGTCGCCCATGATCTGCATGCCCGCCTTGCCCGAAATCACCAGTGCCGTCGCGTCGTTCCAGTTGCGGCCAGGCGAGCCCGGATCGACGTAGTTGTGCAGACGCTTGAACGTCGTCAGCACGTTTTTGAACGCCGGCGAATTGACGGCATTCGCGTCGTGGTCGCGGTACACCTTCATGTAGAGATTGCGGTCCATGTCGGCAAAGATCGCGTCGAAGGTGATCTTCTCCTGCCACGGCTGGCCGCCGAGCGCGAGCGGGATCAGGCCCGCTGCCTTGAGCTTGTCGAGGTCGGCGAAGAGTTCGTTGAAGTTCTTCGGCTCGCTCGCGATGCCGGCTTTCGCAAATGCCGGCTTCGAATAGAAGAACCAGTCCTGCATGTGGATGTCCACGGGCGCCGCGTAGAAGTGCCCGTTCACCTTGATCTGGTTGAGCACCGATTCGGGCAGGATGCCGCTCCAGTTCTCTTTGGCCGCAACCGTATCGACATTATTCAGGAGTCCCTGGTCGATGAGGTCGTGAAACTGCTTGGACGTGTTGAATTGCGCCGCGGTGGGCGGATCGCCGCCGACGATGCGGTTGATCGCCGTGGCACGCGCCTGGTCCGCGCCGGCAATCGCGTTGTCGACCCACTGGCCGCCCGCCTGGTCGTAGGCTTGCGCGAATTGCTTGATGGCGGCCGATTCGCCGCCCGAGGTCCACCAGTGAATCACGGTGGCCTTGAGCGGCGCGTCCGCTGCGTGGGCCACGGCGGCGCCGGCCAGGGCCAGCGCCGCGACGATGCCGCGCAAGACAAGTGCGTGTTGCTTCATTGCGTCTCCGGTTTGTCTGCTGATCGATGAAGCCAAACTCGCGCACCGGTATGGACAGCGCCTCGTGCGCGTCATGCGCTTCAAGCGGCGCCGCGCGCGCCCCGCTCCGCGATGAAACGTGCAATCAGTTCCGCGCTGCGCTTGGGCGTGCGCTGTTGCGTGTCGTAGTCCACATGCACGACACCGAAACGCCGTTCGTAGCCAAACGCCCACTCGAAGTTGTCGAGCAGCGACCACACGAAATAGCCGCGCACGTCCACGCCCGCCTTGATCGCGGCATCCACGGCGGCCAGATGGCGCTTGAGGAACGAGATGCGCTGCACGTCGTCCACCCGTCCGTCACGCACGCGGTCGTCCGAGGCCATGCCGTTCTCGGTGATGTAGATGGGCGGCAGGTTTTCATACGTCCGATGAAAACCCACGAGCAAATCGCGCAAGCCGTCCGGATAGACCTCCCAGCCCATCTGCGTGCGCTCGACGCCGGCGGGCGGCACTTCGACGAAGCCGTGCGCGCCATCGCTTTTCACCTGGGTACGGAAATAGTAGTTGATGCCGAGGAAGTCGAGCGGCGCGGCAATCGTCTGCAGGTCGCCGTCCAGCACGAGCGGCTCCGTGCCGGGCCACAGCTCGAACAGTTCGGCCGGATACTCGCCCTTGAAGAGCGGGTCGAGAATCCAGGCGTTGTGCTGGACTTCGAAGCGGCGCGCGGCGGCGCGGTCGGCGGCCGAGTCCGAAGCGGGCGTGCCGCGACCGACGTTCGCGACAAGGCCCTTGGCCGAGTGTGGATCGTTCGCGCGCAGTGCCGCCACGGCAAGCCCGTGGCCGAGCAGCAGATGATGCATGGCCTGGGTCGCATAGCGCGCATTCGCGAGGCCCGGCGCATGGTGGCCGTTGCCGTAGCCGAGATACGCCGAGCACCACGGCTCGTTGAGCGTCATCCACGCGTCGACGAGGCCCGAGAATTCGCGGCTCATGAGATCGGCATAGTCGGCGAAACGATACGCGGTGTCGCGGTTGAGCCAGCCGCCGCGGTCTTCCAGATGCTGCGGCAAGTCCCAGTGATAGAGCGTCGCAAAGGTCTGGATGCCCTTCTCCTTCAGGCGCTCCAGCAGGCGCCTGTAGAAGCCGATGCCCTTCGCGTTGGGACGGCCCGACGCGTCCATCACGCGCGGCCAGGCGATCGAGAAGCGGTAGGCCTCGAAATTCAGCGTATCGAGCAGATCGAGGTCGCCTTCCCAGCGGTGGTAGTGATCGCAGGCCACGGCACCGGTGTCGCCCGCGAGCACCTTGCCGGGCGTGGCGCTGAAGGTATCCCAGATCGAAGGCAGCCGGCCGTCTTCGGCCACGGCGCCCTCGATCTGGTACGACGCGGTGGCCGCGCCCAGCAGGAAATCGCGCCGCCACAGCGTGGAATCGGGCGACGGTGTGAAGGCGTCGTCTTCGAGCGTGGCGGTCGGGGCGGCGTGTGGCGAAGCGGCTATATCGTGTGTCACGAAAGCTCCTGCGCAAGGACCGCGAGCCGGGCGTTGCTGCAACCCGCCGGCGGTGGAGTGGAAGCGCTTCCACAGCGCTTGAGGCGCACGATATCAGCCGCGAAATCTCGCAGGCAATCCGGGTTTGTCTGGAGGCATTGAAGTCGTTTCTGCGCAGTGCGCGAACTACTGAAGCTCCGCCGCAGGGCAGCCGTCAGGCGATTGGTAAGGCGCACGCGCGACGCGGCCGCAGCGGGGCCGCGCCCCACCGCGCGCCGGGTCAGGCCGCGTCACTCATCCGTGTGCACGTCGAGCTCGGGGTGCACGGCCGCAAGCGCCTCGTGCAGCGTCGTGTAGACGTTCTCCGCGCCCACCACGGGCGTGATGCCATGCCGATTCATGTCCGCGCGCAGGTATTGGTTGACGCGTCCGAAAATCACTTTGATACCGCGCGTGCGCAGCCACTCGCATAGTTCGTTGACCGAACGGCCCGCCGAGTAGTCGACATCGGTGATCGCGCCCGCATCGATCACGAGCGAGTGAACGGGTGTCGGCGCGCCGTCGATCATGGCTCGCACCTCATCGACGAAAAGATGGTCGTTGGCGTAGAAAAGGTCCGATCCGAAGCGGTAAACGATCAACCCGGGCGCGGTCACGAGCCCCGCGTGCGCGGGCACGGGCATCCAGCGGCCCTCCGCATTGGGCTCGAGCACCATCGTGTGTGGCCGGTAACTGTGACGCACGTGACGCAGCAACGAAAGCCCGATCGCAATGAGGATGCCGTTCTCCACGCCGATCACGACCACGGAGATCGCCGTGATCACGGCAAGGCGGAACTCGCCGCGGCTCTCGCGGCGAATGTCGATCAACTGGCCGATGTGCACGAGCCCGACGGCAATCGTGAACACGATGGCAGCCAGCACGCAGCGCGGCAGATATTGGAGCCAGCGGCTCAAGAACAGCAGCACGACCACGACGACACCCGCGAACACGAGCTGGGCGAACTGACTGCGCGCGCCGGCCTGATCGCCCATGGCGGTCTGCGTGGGGCTCCCGTTCACGACGAAGGCGCCGCTCAGCGCTGCCGCCGCGTTCGCCGCGGCGAGGCCCAGCAGATTCTGGTCTTCGTCAACACGCTCGCCGTAGCGCTCGGCGAAAGCGCGGCTCGTCGCGGCGCTCTGCGCGACAATGATGACGACGCACGAGGCCGCCACCTGCAGCATATCGATCATCTGAAACCAGCCGACGGCCGGAAACGCGATATGCGGCAGGCCCCCCTGCACCGGCCCGGTCACCGCGATGCCGTGGCCCGCGAAATCGAACATGGCGCTCGCGGCGATGCCGCCGACCACCGCGAGGAGCGGCACCGGCCAGCCCGGCCTCAAGCGCTTGAAGATGAGAATCGCCACCACCACGAATGCGGCAATGGCAAGCGTCTGCCAATGGATGGCGGAGAACTGCAGAACGATCTGCTTGATCTGCAGGACGGTGCGCCGCGAGGTGTACGGGATGCCGAGCATGTCACCGAGCATCGCCACCCCCACCTGCACGCCCACACCGGTGAGAAAACCCACCAGCACCGTGCGCGAGAGAAAGTCGGCGAGAAAGCCCAGCTTGAAGATGCGGGCGATCAGCAGCATGACCGCCGTGAGCAGCGCGGTCATGCCGGCCAGCGCGACGTATTCGGCGCTGGAAGGCGCCGCCATGGACGAGAGCTTGCTCGCGAAGATGGTGGCCGTGGCCGAATCCGCGGCCACCACGAGGTGGCGCGAAGCGCCAAAGAGTGCGAAGGCAATCAGCGGCAGAAAGCCGGTATAGATGCCGGTGACGGCCGGCATGCCCGCGATGCGCGCATAGCCGAGCAGCTGCGGGATGTTCATCGACGCGAGCAGCACACCGGCTTTCGCGTCGCGCAAGGCCCCGGCGCGGTTGAGCGGCCGCACGCCGCTGAACAGGTCAAACGCCATGACGGCGTCCTTTCGATCGTTGCATCCGCATAGGCTCCTGAGTAATCGATACGTTATACGTGGCGGGACAGCGTCGTATCTTAGCGCGGCATCGCGCATTCGTTCAGGGCCGCTTGCAATGCTGAAACCAAAGCGAAAGGCGTGCTGCGCGTCGACAAGAAAAAGGCCAGCGCGCAGGCTGGCCTTTCGTTGCACTGCCGACAGGCGAAAACGCGGGCGTTACACCCGCACGGGCGGTGGCACGTAGCGGCATTCGTAGCGCTTTCTGACCGTGCCGTTCTCGTCGACGCTTTCCAGATAGACGTCGAACTGCCAGAGCCGCGCCATGTGCCGCAGCACTTCGTCGGTGTCGCCCGAGAGGTGGCGGTTGTCGCTCATGAAGTGGCGCAGCGTGAGACTGCGATCGCCGCGCGTGTTCACCGACCACACCTGAATGTTCGGCTCGCGGTGATGCATGTCGTACTGCCGCGAGAGCGCCTGACGCACATACTGGTAGCCGCTTTCGTCATGAATGGCCGAGACTTCGAGCGCGTCGCGCATGTCGTCGTCGAGCACCGAGAACAGGCGCATTTCGCGGATCAGATGCGGCGACAAATACTGCGCCACGAAGCTCTCGTCCTTGAAGTTGCGCATCGCGTAGTGCAGCGCCTTGAGCCACGGACTGCCGGCCAGCTCGGGGAACCACTTGCGGTCTTCTTCCGTCGGGTTTTCGCAGATGCGGCGAATGTCGCTCATCATCGAAAAGCCCAGTGCGTACGGATTGATCCCGCTGTAGTAGTGCTTGGTGACGGGCGGCTGATAGACCACGTTGCTGTGCGAGTGCAGGAACTCCATCATGAAGCCGTCTTCGAGCTTGCCCTGCGCATACAGCGTGTTGAGCAGCGTGTAATGCCAGAAGGTGGCCCACCCCTCGTTCATCACCTGCGTTTGCCGCTGTGGATAGAAGTACTGACCGACCTTGCGCACGATACGAATGACTTCGCGCTCCCACGGCTCGAGCAGCGGCGAGTTCTTTTCGGCGAAGTACAGCAGGTTCTCCTGCGGCTCGGGAGGGAAGCGTTCGTCGATTTCCTCGGCGATGGGCTGCTGCGTCTTCGGCAACGTGCGCCACAGTTCGTTGACCTGCGACTGCAGGTACGCTGCGCGCTCGCGGCGCATCGCGGCCTCGCGTTCGAGCGAGAGCTTCTGCGGGCGCTTGTAGCGGTCCACGCCGTAGTTCATGAGCGCGTGGCAGGAGTCGAGCAACTCCTCCACGCGGTCCAGACCGAAGCGCTCCTCGCATTCGGCGATGTAATTCTTCGCGTAGACGAGGTAGTCGACAATCGCGTGCGCGTCCGTCCAGAGCTTGAACAGGTAGTTGCCCTTGAAGAACGAGTTGTGTCCGTACGCCGCGTGCGCGATGACGAGCGCCTGCATCGTCATCGTGTTCTCTTCCATCAGATACGCAATGCACGGATTCGAATTGATGACAATCTCATAGGCGAGACCCATCTGGCCCCGGCGATAGCTCTTCTCGGTGGAGAGAAAGTGCTTGCCGAACGACCAGTGGCGATAATTGACCGGCATGCCGACCGACGCATAAGCGTCCATCATCTGCTCGGCGCTGATCAACTCGAGCTGGATCGGATAGACGTCCAGTTCGTATTGCTCTGCAACATGCGAGATATGCGTGTCGTATTCTTCGATCAGCTCGAAGGTCCAGTCGGATGGGCACGGCAACGGCCGTTTGTCGGCTACGTTCATATGCAATTCCCTGGTTTCCGGAAGCCGGGGTTCAGGGAGGCCATGGTCGGGCTGCCCGTGCGCATCTGGGCGCGCAGGCTCGCCCGGGTGTCCCCCCCGTTTTGCGGCGGCCTCGTGATCGCCGTGCTGTCCTTTCCCGTGGCCGCCGGTCTTGCGGCGCTCCGGCTGATAGCCGCGCGCCTCATTGTGCAAGTGGCGTGTCGTCATGAAGTCTCCACCTGCTTCTCGAAAAGCTCCCGGAAGACCGGGTAGATATCCGCCGCGTTGTCCACCTTCTTCATGGCCAGATGCGGCTCGCTGAGCGCCAGTTGCGCATATTCGAGCCAGAGGTTCTGCTCCTCCGGCGTCACTTGAATATAGGCAAAATAACGCACCTGAGGCAGGATGTCATCCGCGAGAAGCTTGCGGCACTTCGGTGAATCGTCGGTCCAGTTGTCGCCGTCCGAGGCCTGGGCCCCGTAAATGTTCCAGTCGCTTGGCGAATAACGGTCCTCGATCACCTTCTTCATGAGCTCCAGCGCGCTCGACACGACCGTGCCGCCGCTTTCCGTCGAATGGAAGAAGGTGTCCTCGTCCACTTCCTCGGCGCGCGTGTGGTGGCGGATGAACACCACCTCGATCTTCTCGTAATTGCGCTTGAGGAACAGGTACAGCAGGATGAAGAAGCGCTTGGAAAGATCCTTGCGCTGCTCGTCCATGGACCCGGACACATCCATCAGACAAAACATCACGGCCTGGCTCGACGGCTGCGGCTGCTTTACGCGGTTCACGTAACGCAGGTCGAACGGGTCGATGAACGGGATGCGCCAGATGCGCCCGCGCAGATGGTGGATCTGCTCTTCGAGCTGCTTGATGTCTTCGCGCCGGTCGGACGGATCGGCCATCAGCGCCTCGAGCTGCTCTTCGAGGTCGTGCAGCTCGTTGACGAGCGGCGCGCCCAGCGCGATGCGCCGGCCCAGCGCGCTCCTGAGCGAGCGCACCACGTCGATGTTGTTGGGCGTGCCCTCGGCGGCCCAGCCCGCGCGGATGCTCTTCCACGTGGGAACGGCCATCAGATGGGTCTTGATGAGGCGCGGCAGCTCGAGGTCGTCGAAGAAGTACTGCATGAACTCTTCGCGGGAGAGCTCGAACACGAAGTCGTCCTGACCTTCGCCCTCGTTGCTCGCCTGGCTGCCGCCGCCACCCCCGCCGCCTTGCGGACGCGGAATGCGGTCGCCGCGAATGTAGTCCTCGTTGCCGGGGTGCACCATTTCGCGCCGGCCGCCGGGACCGTGCCGGAACGACGGCTCGGCAATGTCCTTGCGCGGGATGGTGATGCTCTGGTTGCTTTGGATGTCCTTGATGCTGCGGTCACGCACCGCTTCCGAGACGGCGTGACGAATATAGTTCTTCACACGGCGCAAAAAGCGCTCGCGATTGGCAATGCTCTTGTTCTTGCCGGCCAGCCTGCGGTCGATGATTTGATGAAGCACATCCAGTCTCCCGCTCACGTTTCGAATGGACGAGATGCGCAGTCTGGAATGCCACGTTCACTGACTCACGGCTACGTGGCCTGCGCCCCGCCGGTTTTCCTTTTTGCGCCGCCGCATGAAACCTGCGGCGGCGCAGCAGGAAGGTATTGCTTCTGCGCTCATGACGACTTGCGCACCCGCAGATACCAGTCGCAGAGCAACCGGACCTGCTTGGGCGTGTAGCCCTTCGCGACCATGCGATTGACGAAGTCTTCATGCTTGCGCTGTTCTTCCGCCGATCCCTTTGCATTGAACGAGATGACCGGCAAAAGTTCTTCCGTATTCGAGAACATTTTCTTCTCGATCACCACGCGCAGCTTCTCGTAGCTGATCCATGCCGGGTTCTTGCCGGCATTGGCCGCACGCGCGCGCAGCACGAAGTTCACGATCTCGTTGCGGAAGTCCTTCGGGTTGCTGATGCCCGCGGGCTTCTCGATCTTCTCGAGCTCCGCGTTCAGCGCCGCGCGGTCGAAGCTCTCGCCCGTGTCATGGTCGCGGAACTCCTGATCCTGAATCCAGAAGTCGGCGTACGTGACATAGCGATCGAAGATGTTCTGCCCGTATTCGGAATACGATTCGAGGTAAGCGGTCTGGATCTCCTTGCCGATGAACTCGGCATAACGCGACGCCAACACGTCCTTCACGAACGACAGATACTTCTGCTCGGTCTCGGGCGGGAACTGCTCGCGTTCGATCTGCTGCTCGAGCACGTACATGAGGTGCACGGGATTGGCGGCCACTTCAGTCGAATCGAAGTTGAACACGCGCGAGAGGATCTTGAACGCGAAGCGCGTGGAGACCCCGGCCATGCCCTCGTCCACCCCGGCGAAGTCGCGGTATTCCTGATACGACTTGGCCTTCGGATCGGTGTCCTTGAGATTCTCGCCGTCGTAGACCTGCATCTTCGAGAACAGGCTCGAGTTCTCCGGCTCCTGCAAGCGCGTGAGCACCGAGAACTGCGACATCATCTTGAGCGTGCCCGGTGCGCACACCGAATCGGCGAGGGACGAGTTGCGCAGGAGCTTCTCGTAGATCTTCATCTCTTCCGAATAGCGCAGGCAGTACGGCACCTTCACGACAAAAATACGGTCGAGCAAAGCCTCATTGTTGCGGTTATTGCGGAACGCCTTCCACTCCGACTCGTTCGAGTGCGCGAGGATGATGCCGTTGAACGGTATCGCGCCGAATCCTTCGGTGCCCTTGAAGTTGCCTTCCTGGGTGGCCGTGAGCAGCGGGTGCAGCACCTTGATCGGCGCCTTGAACATTTCGACGAATTCGAGCAAGCCCTGATTCGCGAGGCACAGGCCACCGGAATAGCTGTACGCGTCCGCGTCGTCCTGAGCGTATTGCTCGAGCTTGCGGATGTCGACCTTGCCGACCAGCGAGGAGATGTCCTGATTGTTCTCGTCGCCCGGCTCCGTCTTCGCAATGCCGATCTGCCGCAGGATCGACGGATAGCGGCGCACCACGCGGAACTTGCGGATGTCACCGTTGAATTCGTGCAGACGCTTGACCGCCCAAGGGCTCAGGATGCTCTTCAGATAGCGGCGAGGAATGCCGTACTGCTCTTCGAGGATAGGACCATCCTCGTCGTAGTCGAACAGACCGAGTGGCGACTCGTTCACGGGCGAGCCCTTGATCGAGTAAAGCGGCACGCGCTCCATGAGCTGCTTGAGCCGTTCCGCTATCGAAGACTTGCCGCCGCCTACCGGGCCCAGCAAATAGAGGATCTGCTTCTTCTCTTCGAGACCCTGCGCCGCGTGGCGGAAGTACGCGACGACTTGCTCGATCACGTCCTCCATGCCATAGAACTCGCGGAACGCGGGATAAACCTTGATCACCTTGTTCGCAAAGATGCGCGATAAGCGCGGATCGATGCGAGTGTCGATCTGTTCGGGTTCCCCGATTGCCGTCAGCATGCGTTCGCCAGCCGTGGCGTACGCACTGGGATCTTCTTTGCAGAGCGCGAGATACTCCTCGAGCGAGAACTCTTCTTCTCGCGTTTTTTCGAAGCGGGTCGCGAAGCTGCTGTAGATATCCATGCTACCTCCTCGCCGAGATCTGCGACCGATGTCGTGCGCGGCGCGCTATTCGGAAACGACATCGCTCGAATTCATCCTAAACCTTTTCGAATTTTTTTTCACACAAAAATCGCGCCTGATTGAAGGTTAAAAATCGAGCGCTTGGTGCCAGGCCGACTACGCCGTACAATCATTTTCCTCTCATGCAATTTTCAAGCCGTGCGCGCATGTCTTTGCGCCGTACATCGACGCTCGAGCAGCGACCTCGCAGCTAGCCCAGCCTGTTTCCTGCTTCTCCCAACCTGTTCGACGTCTCTGGTCGTTTCATCATAGAACGCATGGCCTCGCAAGCCGTGTACAGATCGCAACGCATGAGTTGTAACGCCATGTTTGTAACAGCGCATGCGCGGCGCTCGCGTGAATGCATCGACGATCTTTTTCTCGTTGTACACGTCGTCATGCACGCGTGTCGGTGAGTTGGCGCGCATACGCTCATGGGTCGACACCCGGCCGCGCTGTCCCTGTCGACAGTAGTGGCTTTCCGTTGGAACGAGTGGGTAGTGCGCGGAAGTTGCAAAAAGCATCGCCGTCCCCTTTCATCGTTTCAATTCGCGCCTGCGAATATGGCACACGTGACAGGTTGCGCCGACGATACGCTCACGTGCGCGTTCGCGCCAACGAAAACGGCCGTCACGCGCAATGCGTGACGGCCGTCGATCTCATGAAGCCCTAAGGTGGTGCGGCCCCTGCATGGAGGCCGCCGGGGCACGGAGCTCAGACGAACGCGATCTCGACCTCGCCTAACCCATCGATATGGCCGTGCAGCAGGCCCGCGCCCTCGATGCGGTGCGCCCCTACGTAGGAACCCGTGGTGATGGTCCACTCGGGCTCGATGGTGATTCCCATCGCGGCGCAATGATTGACGAACCAGACCAGCAGCTCGCGCGGGTCGCCTGCCGGATTGCCCGCCATTTCGGGCACGAGCGAGACGCCGTCGAAGGCGAGCTCGAGCTCGGGGGCGACGAAGTCGAGCGCGCGCGCGAGCGCTCCGTAGGGCTGCGCATGGCCGGTCACGAGCGCGCCGTTGTTCTGCGCGTCGGCGAGCTGCGCGAGCGGCGCGACGTTCGGCCATTCGGCGAAGCGGCTGTCGACGATTTCGATGGCGGGAAGAATTTGTCCGACGAGCGCGAGGACCTCGTCGCGCGCATAGGCGTCGGCGCGCGGCGCGATGGGCTCGGCGAAACGGAAGGCGATCTCGAGCTCGACGAGCACGCGGAAGAACGACTGGCGCTCGACGCGCGTGGGCGACGTGTGCACGTGCGTGGCCGCGATCGGGGCGCCGGAAACCGGGCCGCCGGGCGCGCGCGCGCCGATCTTCCAGCCGCCCGTAGGCGTGCCCAGCCCGGCAAGCACGGCCTGCTGGATGGCATAGGCCGTGGCCGCGTCGGGCGGCAGGCACTCGGGCGCCAGCGTCTCGATCATCTGATGGCGGCGGCGCGCCGCCACGAGGCGCTGCGCGAGATCGTCACGTGTCATGTCTGGGTCCTTTCCTTGCGTTCGTGCGCCGGCAGCGCAGGTCTCTCGCGTTCAGCCGGCCTGTTTGCGTCATGTCGCGCCACGGCAATGCCTGGACGGTGCGTGTTGCACTGCGTAGCGCCTCGCCCAGCCGCTCCGGCTACGCGGGAGCGCCCCGCTACGCCCGAACCTGCCACACGCTTGCGGTGCGTTGCGGTACGCATCGCCTTGCGCACCGAAGCGCAGCGCAGTGTACCGTGCGACCCCGTCCGCGCGCGTGACAAGTTTCACAATGTACCGTAACCGGCATCGCACCGCGCATGCATTGGCCTTGTGGCCAAAAATAACGCCGCTGCACCAGCGCGGCGCGGATGTGGCCATGGCGGCCCGCGCTTGGTGCACGAAGACGCCGCAATGTTGCGTCAGAAGGTTTCCCAGTCGTCGTTCGATCCCGCCGCCGAAGCGGCCACAGAAGCGCCCGCGGCGGTGACCGCCGAAGTCGGCACCGGTGCGATGCTGCCGGTGGCGCGAGCGGGCGCGCTCGCAGCCGGGCGGGTCGCGGCGAGCGCCGGTCTGCGCAGCGCAGGCGCCCCGGTGCGCACGGCGGATTTCGCGGCCGGGCGCGCGATGGGCTTCGCGCTGGCGGGCGGCATATTGGGCTCGATCACGCCCTGCGAACCCGCGTGCATTCCGGCTTGCACCGCCCCCGGCGCGTGGGAATCGTCGACGTTGAAAACGGCAACCGCGGCGCGCAGCCGGCTCGCCTGGTCTTCGAGCGACTGCGCCGCAGCGGCGGCCTCTTCCACGAGCGCCGCGTTTTGCTGCGTGACTTCGTCCATTTGCGTGACGGCGCGCGCCACCTGGTCGATGCCGCTCGACTGCTCCTGCGAAGCCGCCGCGATCTCGCCCATGATGTCGGTCACGCGCTGCACTGCGCCAATGATCTCCGCCATCGTGCGGCCCGCCTCGTCGACGAGCGCCGAGCCCGCGTGCACGCGCTCGACCGAGGTGTCGATGAGCCCCTTGATCTCCTTGGCCGCTGCCGACGAGCGCTGCGCGAGGCTGCGCACCTCGCCCGCCACGACCGCGAAGCCGCGCCCCTCCTCGCCCGCGCGGGCCGCTTCCACGGCCGCGTTGAGCGCGAGAATATTGGTCTGAAAGGCGATGCCTTCGATGATCGCGATGATGTCGGCGATCTTCGCCGAGCTCTCGTTGATCTCGCCCATCGTGCCGACCACCTCGCTCACGACCCGGCTGCCCTTGTTGGCGATGTCCGAGGCGCTGGCGGCCAGCGCGCTCGCCTGGCGGGCGTTTTCGGCGTTCTGCTTCACGGTGCCGGTCAGCTCCTCCATGCTGGACGCGGTTTCCTGCAGCGCCGAAGCCTGCTCTTCCGTGCGCGACGAGAGGTCGATGTTGCCGGCCGCGATCTGGCGTGTGGCCGTGGCGATCGCCTCGGTGCCCGTGCGCACCGAGCGCACCGTGTTGCCGAGGCTATGCTGCATGCGCGCGACGCCGCCGAGCAACTCGCCCATCTCGTCGCGCGTGCGCACGACGACGGGGCGGCGCAGATCGCCCGCCGCGATCGCGGAGAACGCGCCGAGCGCCTCGCGAAGCGGTTCCGAGATCGCGCGGCGCAGCGTGAGAAACGAAAACACCGCCGCGCCGATGCCGATCAAAAGCGCCACGACGGCCGCGATGCGCATTTCGCCGAATGCCGCCTCCGCGTCGTCGAAGCCTGACTGTGCGAGCGTGTCCTGCAGCTTGTCGAGCGCGAGATCGGCCTGCGAGAGGTCGCCGTAGGCGGCCTGCAGCGCGTTGGCGCCGCCAATCAGCTTGCCCTGGTCGCCGGCGGTGATGGCGGCGGAGAACTGGTCGGCGGCCTGCTGATATGCCGTGCGGCGCCCGGCGACGTCCTGCATGAGACGCTCTTCCTGCTCGTCGCGCGGCAGGCTCAGGTACTTCTTCCAGTAATCGTCGGAGACACCGCGCAGCATGCGCGCACGCGCGAGCGTGGCGGCCATATCGGGCGTGCCAATCTGGAACGCGGCGCGGTCAAGTGCGAGCCGCTCGCGCGCCGCATAAATCTCGGCCATGTTCACGGCATGGCTGCTCGGCATCTGATCAGTGTAGGTCTCGCGATATGCCTCGTTCGAGCGCGTCAGGCCGAACAGCCCCACCCCGCTGATGGCGACGATGAGCGCCGCCAGAAAACCCATCGTGAGGCCGATGCGCGCCTTGATGCTGATGCCCTTGTTCATGACTCTCCCGTGCTTGCCGTGAGACGGATTGCTCCGCCCCAAATTGCGGGCTGCTGCCCTGAATGGGTTTACGGCAAACGTTTGGGGGGCTTGAAATTATTATATGGTGTGAAGAATTGGAGAGATTTCTGACGAATAAATTACAACATGCGGATGAGACGCGGGCGTTTCGCCGGACGCGAAGACGCGCCGCGTCCGGGGAGCCAGCTTCAGCGCTCCATCTCTTCCAGCCGGGGAATCGACGGTTGCGCGCCCGCGCGCGTCACGGAGATCGACGCCGCGCGCAGCGCGAACTGAATCGCTTGCGCGGGCGCCTCGCCGGCGGCCAGCCGCGCGGCCAAAGCACCGATGAAGGTGTCGCCGGCCGCCGTCGTGTCGACCGCCGCCACCTTGGGCGCGGGCCAGTGCACGGGCGACGGCGTGCCCGCGGCCCCCTCGCTTAGCAGCGCGCAAACCCCTTGCGCACCGAGCGTCACCAGCACGTTGCGCGCCCCCGCGCAATGCAGCGCCAGAGCGGCGCGTGCGGCGTCCTCGGGCGTGTCGAGCGGCAGGCCCGTGAGCGTCGCGGCTTCGAGCTCGTTCGGAACGAGGTAATCGATGAGCGGCAGCCACTCGGCCGGCAGCGGGCCGGTGGCGGGCGCCGGATTGAGGATAGTGGTCTTGCCGAGCCGGCGCGCGGCGGCGAGCGCCGCATGCACGGCGTCGGGCGGCGTCTCGAGCTGGCAGACCACGACGTCGGCCGCCGCGAGCGACGCCTCGTGGCGCGCGAGCGTCGCCGGCGTCACTTCGCCATTGCTGCCCGCCACGATCACGATGGCGTTCTGGCTCGCATCGTCGACGACGATCAGCGCCACGCCGGTCGGCGCCTGCGGCGCGGTGTCGAGCGCACGGCAATCGATGCCTTCGGCTAGCAGCCCGGCGCGCAGCAACTCGCCGTTGGCGTCGGCGCCCACACAGCCGATCATGGCCACCCGCGCGCCAAGACGCGCCGCCGCGACCGCCTGGTTGCCGCCCTTGCCGCCCGCCACCTGCGCGAACGCGCTGCCTGCGAGCGTCTCGCCGGGGCGTGGCAGGCGCGGCGCGCGCACGACGAGATCCATGTTCAGGCTGCCGACCACCGCGACGCCGCCGCGCGCGGCGTTGGCACCGTGCCGGGCGAGATCTTGCGTACCGGCCTGCGCCGCCGTTTGCGTCACCGTGCGCGGGGTTTCGTCAATCGCCACTTCGTTTGCCTCCTGTGCAAGATCCAGTCGGCCGATTATGCACGCGCTCGTGCCCGCGCTTCAGGCCGCGAGCGTCGCCTGCTCGCGGGTGCCGCACCACGGCGCGGTGGATTCGCGCGGCAAGAGCTGCGGCGCCATCACGCGCCGCAGGACCGTCGAGTCAGTGCGCTCCTGCCCGGACGCGCCAATCCGCTCGATCAGCGTGAGCGCCGCCATCTCGCCGAGCGCGCGCACCGGCTGGCCGACCGTCGAGAGCGCGGGCCACGTGAACTGGCCGAGCTCGATGTCGTCGAAGCCGATGATCGAGCAGTCGGTGGGCACGCGCAGGCCGCGCTCGGCGGCCGCACGCAGCGCACCGATGCCCATCATGTCGTTGCCGGCGAAGATCGCGCTGGGGCGCACGGTGTCGAGCAGTTGCGCCGCGGCGCGGTAGCCGCCCGTGCCCGAGAAGTCGGCCTCGACGATCGCACCCGGCGCGATCTCGACGCCGCGCTCGGCCATCGCGCGCAAGAAGCCGTGCATGCGCATCGCGGCCACCGCCGTGCTGACCGGCCCCGTGATGCAGCCGATCCGCGAGTGCCCGAGCTCCAGCAAATGACGCGTCGCGAGCCATGCGCCGCGTTCGTGGTCGATCTGCACGAGATCGGCGTTCAGCCCCTCGATGTTGCGGTCCACCACGACGATCGGCTCGCGCGTCTCGCCGAGCGTAGCCGCGAGCACGGCGTCGTCGCCCGTCGACGCCACGATCAGCCCGTCGATGCGCTTTTCCTGCAGCACGCGCAGATAACTGCGCTGCTTGGCCGGATCGTCATCGGAATTGCAGAAGAACACGCAGTAGCCCTTCTGCGCGCAGCCGTCCTCGACGCCGCGCGCGAGCTCCGCGTAGTACGGATTCGTGCCGTTGGGCACCACGAGCCCGATCGTCGCCGTCGAGCGCGCCTTCAGCGAGCGCGCGACCGCCGACGGCACGTAGTTGAGGTCGCGAATCGCCTGCTCGACCTTGGCCCGCACGTCCGCCGATACCGGCCGCGAATTGTTCACCACATGCGACACCGTCGTGAAAGACACCCCTGCCACGGCGGCCACATCTTTGATCGTCGCCATCTTTGCTGTTGCTCCTGCTTCGTCCTGCGCGTTTTCTACCGCTGCCGCCGCGCGGCCGCGCCTCATTTTTGTTGTTCGAGGCGGCTTTTTGCACGGCGATTGCCCTCGGCGAGCGCGCCGGTTGCTTACCCGGCCGCGCTCTCGTCTTTTTCTTCTAACCCCTTCGTGCTGCTACTGCATTTGCTGCTTCACTGACTGCATTCACTACCCCAGACGGGGCCACCCCGAGCGGCCCCGTCCGGTGCCACGTCACTTGCCGGCGCGCTTGCCGCTGCGGTGGCTGCGATACGTGTCGAGCACCACCGCGACCACGATCACCGCGCCGGTGATGATGCGCTTGGTCGGCTCGTTCGCGCCGATCTGCGCGAGCCCCGCCGCGAGCACGGAAATGATCAACACGCCGAAAAACGTGCTGATGACCGAGCCGCGCCCGCCCATCAGGCTCGTGCCGCCGATCACCACGGCGGCGATTACCTGCAGTTCGAGGCCGACGCCCGCGTTCGGATCGGCGGCTTCGAGGCGCGAGATCTGGAACAGCGCGGCGAGCCCCGAGAGCGCGCCCATCAGCGCGAACACGACGATCTTGTACGGGCGCGGATCGACGCCCGCGAGCCGCACCGCCTCCTCGTTGGTGCCGATGCCGATCAGGTAGCGGCCGAACACCGTACGCGTGAGCACCCCTTGTGCAATGACCATGACCGCCACGGCGATCAGGAACGCGGGCGAGATGCCGAACGCGATCGGATTCGAGAGGAAGTCGAACGCATCGCCGATATAGGCCGTGCGCGAATTCGTCATCTGGTACGCGAGGCCGCGCGCGGCCTCCAGCACGCCGAGCGAGACGATGAACGACGGAATGCGCCAGCCCACCGTGATCGCGCCCGTGAGCGTACCCGTGGCCGCCGCGGCCAGCAGCCCGAGCAGCGCGGCGGGCAGCGCGCCGAGCCCCCACTTGAGCGCGGCCACGCTCACCACCGACGCCCCGAGCGCCAGCACCGAGCCCACCGAGAGATCGATGCCCGCGATGATCAGCACGAACGTCATGCCCACCGACATGACGACGAGATCGGGAATCTGGTTCGCGATCGTGCTGAACGTATCGTAAGTGAGGAAGTGCGAACTCAGCAGCGAGAACAGCACGATCATCGCGACCAGCGCGAGCGCGAGGCCCAGATAGTTCGAAAAGCCAAAGCGCGTGCCGACGGGCTTCGCACTCGCGGCCGTCGGCGCGGCGGCGTGCGGGGCATGGCCAGGCGTCGCGGGCTGTGCCGGCTCTGCGGGCTGCCCTGGTTGATCGCGCAACGGTCGATTCGTCATGAAGCGCTTCCTCCTCGCCCATCGGGTGGCGGCGATTGAACGCGGTCCCCAGGCCGCTGCGCGGGCGCGGCCGCTTTCAGCTCGGGCAGGTCGGCGGCATCGGCGAGCATCGCGTCTTCGGCGCGATAGCCCGCGAAGGCGGCGCCGAGCAAGGCGTCCTGGGTCCACTCCCCGCGCGCGAAGATCGCCGTCATCTTTCCGGCCGACATCACGCCAATGCGGTCGCAAATCAGCATCAGCTCGCGCAGGTCGCTCGAGACCACGACGAGCGCGCAGCCCTCGCGAGCGAGCGAGCCCATCAGCGCGTAGATGTCGAACTTCGCGCCCACGTCGATGCCGCGCGTGGGTTCGTCGAACAACAGCACGCGCACGCCATGCACAGCGCCGTTCGCGGCTTTGGCCGCCTGGGCGCCGGTGCTGCGCCGCGCGAGCCAGCGGCCGATCACGACCTTCTGCTGGTTGCCGCCCGACAGCTCGCCCACGCTCTGGCCGGGGCCGGACGTGCGAATGCGCAACGCGTCGATCTGCGCATCGGCCAGCGCGTTCTCGCGCGCGGCGTCCACCACGCCATAGCGGGCCACGGCGCCGACATTGCCGAGCGAGACGTTGGCGGCCACCGGTTGCGGCAGCAACAAGCCTTCGCCCTTGCGGTCCTCGGTGATGAGCGCGATGCCCTGGCGCACCGCATCCACCGGCGAATCGATGCGCACCGGCACGGGCGGCGCGCCCGGCGTGCTCGCGAGCGCGACCGTGCCGCGATCCTTCGCGTCGGCGCCGTAGATGAGGCGCATGAGCTCGGTGCGCCCCGCGCCGATCAGCCCCGACACGCCGAAGATCTCGCCCGCGCGCACCTCGAACGAGACATCGCGCACGACGTTCGCCCGGCCGATCCCGTCGACCTTCAGCAGCGGCGCGCCGATGCGCCGCTCGCCCAGCTCGATGCGCTCACCGAGCTCGCGCCCCACCATCAGCGCGACGATGCGCTCGGGCGTGAGATTGGCCATGGCATCGACGCGCACGAGCCGGCCGTCGCGCAGCACCGCCACGCGCTGCGCGATGCGCTCGAGCTCCTCGAGCCGGTGCGAGATGTAGACGAGCGCCACGCCGCGCGCCCTCAGCCGGGCGATCTGCTCGAACAGCAGCTCGACCTCGCGGCCCGTGAGCATCGCGGTGGGCTCGTCGAGGATCAGCACGCGCAGCGGCGCGGCGCCTTGCGACTCGTCGCCGATCAGGTTGCGCGCGATCTCCACGAGCTGCTGGTGGCCGATGCCGAGCTCGCCCACCGGCGTATCGGGGTCGATCGCCTCGAGCCCGACTTGCGCCATCGCGGCGCGGGCGTCCTCGCGCAAACGCGGGCGATCGATCCAGCCGGTCCAGCCGAGCGGCCCGAAGCGGCGCGGCAAGCGGTTCAGAAACAGGTTCTCGGCGACCGTTAGCGTGGGCAGCAGGTTGAGCTCCTGCATCACCATGCGCACGCCGAGCGCCTCCGCCTGGGTGCGGCTCGCCGGGGCATAGGGCTCGCCCATCAGCGTCATGCTGCCGGTGCTGGGCGTCGTGAGCCCGCCCACGATCTTCGAGAGCGTGCTCTTGCCCGCGCCGTTCTCGCCCGTGAGCGCAAGCACCTCCCCCGCGTGCAGCGCGAGGCTGACATCGGCGAGCACCGGCTGCTCGTAGGTCTTGCCGGCGCCCGTCACCGTCAGCACCACGCCTTGGGCGGATGCGGACGGCTGGGCGCCGGGGGCAATTGCTTCCATCACGATCCTGTTCTCGCGAGCCGCGCCGCCCGGATCCCGCAGCGGTAGCGCAGGCTCGTGCGGCGCCCGGCCGCCGATAAAGCGGCACACCACGGCGGCTCGCTTGCTGGCGCAGCCATTACGGTACGAATAACGGCGGCGCGGCGCTTTTCTTGAGCGCTTATTACACCAAACGGTGACACGAACAAGCGACCCGAAAAGCGCCCGTGCGATTAACGGACGTCAAACGATTCGGCGTGCATATTTTGCCGCCCTATTTCACGGAATCCTTCGTCACGAGCACAACCGGCGTCTCGACCACGCCCGAGAGCTCCGACTGCTTCTTGTGCCCCTTGAGCGCCTTGAGCGCCGTATCGATGCCGAAGACGGCCTGCTTCGCGGCGTACTGGTCGGCGGTGGCGAGCACGCGGCCGTCCTTGAGCATCGGCTTGATGGCGTCGATGTTGTCGTAGCCCACCACGTAGACCTTGCCCTGCTTGCCGGCCGCCCGCACCGCCGACACGGCGCCGATCGCCATGTTGTCGTTGCCGCACAGGAGCGCCTTCATGTCCGGATATTCATTGAGCATGGCCGAGGCGACCGCATTGCCCTTGTCGATTTCCCATTCGCCCGACTGCACCGAGTCGATCTTCGCGCCCACGGCCTGCATCGCGTCCTTGAAGCCCGCCGTGCGCTGCTGCGCGTTGGTGGTGGTCGAAACGCCTTCCACGATGCCCACCTGATCGCCCGCCTTGAGCTTCTTCGCCAGATACTCGCCGACGAGGCGCGCGCCCTTGGCGTTGTCGGGGCCGACGAACGGCACGTTCAGGTCCTTGGACTTGAGCACGTCGGGATCGAGCCGGTTGTCGATGTTCACGACGATGATGCCCGCATCCACGGCCTTCTTCACGACCGGCACGAGCGCCTTGGAGTCGGCGGGCGCGAGCACGATGGCGTCGACCTTGGAGACGATCATCTGCTCGACGATCTGGATTTGCGCGGCCGTGTCGGTCTCGTTCTTGATGCCGTTGGTCACGAGGTCGAACTCGGACGCGTTGTGCTTCTGGTAGTCCTTCGCGCCGGTCTCCATGGTGAGGAAGAACTCGTTGGCGAGCGACTTCATGACGAGCGCGACTTTCGGCTTGTGGCCGGCCGCCGACTGGGCGTGCGCGGCAAGCGGCATGGTGGCCGCGAAGGCGACAGTGGCAAGTGCGGCTGCGGCGCCAAGAACGCGCCGGCGAATGCGGGAGTTCATCGTTTGTGTCTCCGGTTGTCTGGCCCGGCCGGGCCGTATTTCTGGTTATGCGCAAACGTTTTCAGGCGCCCCATTCTCGGGGCGCGCAATCGGCAATGTCAATGGCGCCGGCCGCTGTGCGCCACGCTGCGGCGCAGCAGCCGCCACGGCATCGCGCTCAGAGCCACCCGCCGCGGCGGAACAGAACGATCAGCACGACGTCGATGATCGCCATCACGGCGAGGCAAACCTGGTAACCATACTTGAAATGCAGCTCGGGGATATTGGCGAAGTTCATCCCGTAGATACCCGCAATCATGGTCGGCACGGCGAACAGCGCGGCGAACGAGCCGAGCCGCTTGGTCACTTCGTTTTCGGCGAGCGAGATCATGCCGAGATTCACCTGGATTGCCGTCACGATCATTTCGCGGCGCGCATCGACGAGGTTGGACACGCGCACGAGATGGTCGTAGACATCGCGATAGTACGCCTGCATGCCAGCGCAGATCTGCGGAATGCGCCCGCCCACGAGCTTGCCCACGGCGTCGACGAGCGGCGTGATGTGATGCTCGAGGATCACGAGGCGCCGCTTGAGCGAATAGAGATCCTCGATGATGGCGCGCGACTGCGCGAGCGTGTGCTTCTCGAAGATGCGGTCTTCCAGGTCCTCGATCTCGCCGGAGAGTTTTTCGAGCACCGGCGCGTAACGGTCGACCACGCTGTCCATGAGCGCGTAAAGCACGAAGCCGGCGCCCTCCTTGAGCAGCTCCGGCTCGCGCTCGCAGCGCGCGCGCACGTCCTGGAAGCCCTGCTGCGCGCGGTGGCGCACCGAGAGCACGAAATTCGGGCCGGCGAACACGTTCACCTGGCCGGTGACGATCTCGCCCTCCTCGTCGAGCTCGATCGTATGGAACACCGCGAAGAGCGTGTCGCCGTATTCCTCGATCTTCGGGCGCTGCTTGCCGTTCATCACGTCTTCGATGGCGAGCGCATGCAGGTCGAATTCCTCTTGCATCGCGGCCATCTCGGCCGCGTCGGGGTCTTTGAGCGCGACCCAGACGAAGCATTCGGGTTTCTGGAGGTAGTCGCTGATGGCCTCGATGCCGATATCGGCCAATTTCTTGCCGCCCTGGTAGGCGGCGCAATTGATGAGCATGTGTCGTGTTCGTCCCGGCGGCGCGGCTGGGGAAAGTGCGCGCGCCGCCTGTCCTCAAGTTGATCGATCCGCCCAGTTTAGCGTTGCATCGATCTGCGAGGCAGGACGCGGGCGGCGCTTGCCGCCCGGAGCGCGCGTTGCGCGCGCCCACACGGGGTCTGCACGAGGGCCGGCCGGCGCCCCGCTTACTGCGCGACCCGACGGAGGGTGATGCGATGATCCTTGTCGAAAGTTACGCTCGCGCGGTTCGTGTAGCGCGGATCGACCATAAAGTGCAGCTCGACGACCGGATCGAACTGCGTCGTCACGCCGATGCGGTGGACGCCGGGCTTCAGGTAGAACGTGACGTGCTCGCCGTTCATGAGGTCGGTGACCGGCTCGCCGTCGATATAGACCGGCGCGTCGCGGAACTTGACGATGACATTGTTCGTGCGCTCGCGCCGCACGTCGACGGCGACGAGACCCTCTCCCGGCTGCGTGTAGCCCGGCTTGACGATGCGCTCGGCCGGCACCGCCTTGAAGGGCATGGGCGGCGCGCGTTCTTCGGCGCAGCCGCCCAAGGCCAGCGGCAGCGCCAGAGCGGCGGCCGCCACGAGTGCGGCGGCCAGCGCGGCCGAATCAAAGCTCACTTTGAACACGCGCGATGGCATGGGCGCGATCCCCTCGTCGGTTTTTTGACGCTTTCGTGGCGCCCGCAGCGCGTCGATCCCCGCCGCTGGCGGCGTCCCGTTCCGTGTGCGCCCATCATATACGCACGCAGCGCCCGGCTCGCGCGGGGCGCCGCACATTGCGCGCCGCAAGCCGTCACGGGCTGGAGCGGCGGGCCACGCCGCGCGCCGATGGTATAAGCTTCGAAAGCGGGCTCAATCCCGCTCAGTCATTGCGTCACGCGAGGAGAATGCAGGCGATGTGGTACTTCACGTGGATACTCGGCATCGGCGTGGCGCTCGGCTTTGGCATCATCAACGTGATGTGGCTCGACGCCAACGGCAAGCTCCTCGATGGTCAGGGCGCAGCGCCGTCGTCCGTTGACGATCAAGCCGCTCTCGCCAATCAAACTGATCAAGCCAGTCAAGCCGGCGGCGCCCAGGCGGACCCGGTCCAGGAACGCCGTTCGTGACGCGGCTGGTGTTCTTTTGCGGCCACGCCGGCACCGGCAAGACCTCGCTCGCCAAACGCCTGATCGGCCCGCTCGCCCGCGCAACGGGCGAGCCGTTCTGCCTGCTCGACAAGGACACGCTGTACGGGCGCACCGGCGCAGCGACACTCGCCGCACTCGGCCAGGATCCGCGCGACCGCGATAGTCCGCTATTTCTCCAGCATCTGCGGGACCCCGAATATCAGGGCATGCTCGACACCGCGCGTGAGAATCTCGCGCTCGGTGTGAGCGTGATTGCAGTCGGGCCGCTTTCGGGGGAGGTGCGCGAGCGGCGCCTGCTCGATCGCGCGTGGCTGGGCGTGGCGGCGGACGTGGGGCTCGCCGCCGTCTGGGTGCGCACCGACGAGGCAACGGCGCGCCAGCGCATCGTGGCGCGCGCCCACCCCGACGATGCCTACAAGCTCGCGCACTGGAACAGCTATCGCAAGCGACGCTTCGAGCCGCAGGGCGCGCAGCTCGACGACCTCATCGTGTTCGACACGAGCGCGCCGGGGCCTGCCGATTACGACGCCTTGCTGCAGCGCATCGTGCAGGCGTCCGCGGCCTGAGCGAAATGGGCTCGCGGCCGCGGCGGGCCTTTTGCGTGGCGCGCGTGGCGTGCGCCGCGTGCTTTAAGCGACGTGTGCCGTCGCCAGCGACTCGAGCGTCGCGCCTTCGTACACCTGACCGAAGCGGTTCGCGAGGAACTGCTCGAGCGACACCTGCTCCTGGCGCACGAAGCCCTTTTGCGGCAGCTTCTTCTCGCGGAACAGATCGAGCACCGCGCACATGGCGCCTGCCGTCGTGATCTCGATTGCGCTCATCGGCACGCCGCAGACCGTCTTCGCGAAGATCTTGCGCGTGAACACTTCCTGCACGAGCTGGCCATTGCGCGTGCCCGTCACGGTAATGAAGATCAGCACGACGTCCTGCTCCGTGGACGGAATCGCACGGCGCATGATCGACTTCAGCGTGTCGCGGTCGCCCGAGAGGCGCAGGTCTTCGAGCAGGAACTGCATGAGCGAGCGGTGGCCCGGATAGCGCACCGACTTGTAGTCGAGCGATTCGACGCGCCCCGAGAGCGTCTCGCACAGCGTGCCGAGACCGCCCGACGTGTTGAACGCCTCGTACTCCACGCCGTCGAGCGAGAAGTGCTCATGGCCTTCGAGCGGCTGCACCATCTGCGTGCGGCCTTCGTGGATTGCCTCGCACGGCTGGCAGTACTCGTTGATGAGGCCGTCCACGCTCCACGTGAGGTTGTACTTGAGCGCGTTGGTGGGGAATTGCGGCAGCGCGCCCACGCGCATTTTGACTTCGCGGATTTCGGTGAAGCGGCTCGCGAGCGCATGGGCAGCGAGGCCGATGAAGCCCGGTGCCAGCCCGCATTGCGGCATGAACGCGTGATCGGCGCCTTCGGCGAGCGCGCGGATCGCGTGGGTCGCGCGCACGTCCTCGGTCAGGTCGAAGTAGTGAACGCCCGCGCCCTTCGCCGCCGACGCGACGTTCACCGCGAGGTAATAAGGCAGTGCGTTGATCAGCACGTCGAAGCCTTCGAGCGCGCCGCGCAGTGCGGCCGCATCGCCGGAGTCGACACGCAGGGTGGGAATGCCCTGCGCCGCGAGTTTTTCGAGCGCGTGGGTATCGCGGTCGAGCGCCGTGACCTCGTAGTCCCCGGTTTCGCGCAGCATGTGTGCAATGGTGTGGCCAATCAGGCCGGCGCCTGCAATCGCGACTTTCATTCTGTATCTCCTTAGGGGGTTTTCTGTGGTTCTGGGCCATGCTGTTGCCCGGTGCACACAGTCTAAGGAGGGGTGAAATCAGATCCTAGACGCAAAATGATGCGCTTTGTCGGAGAGTTTCGTCATTTCGACGATAGTTTTCGTCATAACGACGAAAAGTCGTAAAAATGGTGTCAACGACAGCGCCAAAGCCAGTGCGTGCGGCCCCTTCAGCCCATCACCGTGCCGCGGTCGATCTTGCGTGCGAGGACGATCGACGTGGTCGTGCGCTCGACGCCCTGCATGCCGCCAATCTGGTCGAGCAGATCGTTGAGGCGATCGGGGGAATCGGCGCGCAGCCAGGCCACATAGTCGTACTCGCCGCTCACCGCGCAGAGCAACTGCACTTCGGGCATTTTGGACAAGCGCCGTTGCACTTCGGGGCCGTTGCGCGGCGCGATGATGAGTCCGACCCATGCCTGCAGGCTCGCGTCGAGCACGTCCTGGCCCAAGCGCACGCCGTAGCCCGCGATGACCTGGGAACGCTCGAGCCGCGCGATGCGCGCGAGCACCGTGGTACGCGCAACGCCTAGCTGGCGCGCGAGATTCGCCACGCTCTCGCGGGCGTTCTCTTGCAGCAGCGCAACGAGGCTGCGGTCGAGGTCGTCGAGTTGGTCGAGGCGCGGCGGTCTCATCGTGGGGCAGGCTCCCGTCATGTCGAATGGGTGAAGGCAATCGCTGGATATCGCGCCATTATCGCGCGCGGCGAGCCGCCGACGAACCCGCAAGCGAATGCATACGCGCCCTGCACGCTGTGTCTTTCAGCTTATTTCCGTGAGTTTCGTTTGTAAGCAGTTGTCGCGCAGCAGCCGCATTGGGGCGATAACGTGGTACACATATCGCCTGCAACCGATGGGTTCCGCGCCTACTCGCTACGTAACCTCTACGAATTGAAGATTCAAGGAGCAATAATGAAGAAAGCTTTCGTCATCCTTGCCGCGACACTCTCGATGAGCGGCGCTTTTGCGCAGACTGCCGCCTCGTCGGCTACGGCCGCGCCCGCGGCTGCCGCAGCGGCATCGAAGGTCGAAGCGCGCGCCGCGCAACATCAGCAGCGCGTGGAAGAGCGCATCACCTACCTGCACTCGGCGCTGAAGATCACGGCCGACCAGGAACCGCAATGGAAGGCGTTTGCCGACGTCATGCGCAGCAATGGCGAGACCATGGCAGGTCTGTACAAGCAGCGCATGGAAGGCGAAGCGCAGCGTAACGCGCTCGACGACATGAAGCAGTACGCACAAATCGCCCAGACGCACGCCGACGACATGCAGAAGCTCGTCACGGCCTTCGAGCCGCTCTACACCAGCTTCTCGCCGGAGCAGAAGAAGCTTGCCGACACCACCTTCCGCCACGGCCAGACCGAAGGCGGCAAGGCCGCTGGCCATCCGAAGCACAAGGGCAAGCCGCATGCGAAGGCGCCGGCCGCAGAAGCGGCAAGCGGTGCCGACGCTGCAAGCGCGCCGGCTGCCCAGTAAGCCGGGGCACTCAGTCAGCGCTTAAACAGCGTACGCAGCGTTGATGCGGCGCGCGAGCGGGCCATGCAGTCGGGCCGCTCGCGCGCCGCGCCGTTTTGGGATCCGGCTGGCGCCATCCCCGGGCCCAGTGAACCCGATTCGTGGTACGCTCGCGGACCTCTCGACGGCCGGGCATGCATGCCCGGCCGTCGTGCTTTATCTGGCCTATATTTCTGGCTATTCCCCGTATCGACGCCGCGTGAGGCGGGCACGGCCCGCGCTTCATCGGCGACATCCCAACGGAACAGGTCCGCTGCCGCCACCATGATCGAACTGACCCAACTCGACCTCGCCGCCGATCCCGCCGCGCAACGCGTGGTCAAGGACGAAACCGTCACCGTCGAATTCGCCGCGGCGAGCGGCGAACTGATGAGCCTCGAAGGCCCGAACCGCTATGCACCGGGCGACGCGATCATCACCGGCGCGACCGGCGAGCGCTGGGTCGTCTCGCGCGAGCGCTTCGACCCGAAGTATCGGCCGGCCGACGCCGCGCTCGCACACGGCGCGCCCGGCGCCTACCGCAACCTGCCAACGGTGGTGCTGGCCAGGCGCATCGACGAACCGTTCTCGATCGTGCGCTCGGCAGGCGGCGACCGCCTGACCGGCGCGGCCGGCGACTGGGTCATGCAATATGCGCCCGGCGACTACGGCGTGGTGAAGGCCGAGCGCTTTGCGAAGGTGTATCGGCGCGCCGATTGAGCCGTGTGCCTGCGCGCGCCATGTCGCGCGCTTCAGGCGAACTTCAGGCGAATTCCTCGTCGAGATCGAGCGTGACGTCGCGCGGGGTCTCCTCGCCCTTCGCGTGCTGTTCCTCGAGCGAGCCGATCGTGGCTTCCACATAGGCGTGCAGCACCGCGAAGCTGCGTCCACGCATGCGCGGCGGCAGCGCGCGATAGCGCGCCAGCGCCGCCGGCGCGATGGCGACCGTGAGCGTCATGCGGCGCGCGGCGCTGCCCATGCGCATCGCCACCCATTGCACGACGAGCAGCGGCGCGCCATTTTCGGCGGGCCGCTCGCTAAAGCGCGTCTGCTCGGGGAACAGATCGGCGATGACACGCGCAAGCTCGTCGATATCGCGGCTCGCGCATTCAAACAGATAATCTTCCATTGCTGGCCAGGAGAAATTGAGAAAACGTTGCAGGCGCAACGTAACAACGGAAAGGGAAAGCGTGGCGCGCAGCGTCAGGCCGTGCGCGCCACGCGTTTGCCCGGTGCACACGTTCTGAAAAGCACGACGGCCACAGCGAGTGCCACGACCGCGTAGAGCGCATCCACGACGACAAGCGGCACAAGCCGCGCCTGGAACATGGCGGCGGGCACGTCGATCAACGCGTGCAATGCGATCGCAATCGGCAGGATCGACTTGCGACCGGCCCGCACACCGCGCCACATCAGCACCGAAAGACCGATCTGGAACACGAACGCGGCAATGCGTTCGAGCGCGAACACGCCCGCCAACATCGGCGAGAGCGTGGCGAGTATCAGATGCACGCGCAGCACGGCATCCATCGTGAGATTGCTCAGATGGTCGTCGAGCTCGCCGCGGTTCGCGAGCACCGCGAAGACGATCCACTGCAACTGCACGAGCACGCCGACGAGCCACGCTTCCGCGCCGCCGTGGCCGATGCCGTACGCGAGCCCCGTGCTGTCGGCCGGCGCATTGGGCCCTCCGGCGAGCCGCGCCGCGCGCTGCGCGAGCAGGCGCATCGCGATGTAGCGCCCCACTTCTTCGCACACGCCCGCCGCGAGTGCGCCGTACAGCACGAACGTGAGCGGATTGGTGAGCAGTTGCGCCGTGACCGGATTGTCATGCAGGACGTAGCCATTGAGCGCGCGCTCGATGAGCGTCGCGAACAGGGCGAAGACGGCCACGCCCGTGACGGTGGCGCGCCAGTCGAATGCGAACGGTCTGCGCAGCCGGCGATAGAGCGAGATGGGCAAGACGGCAACGAAGAGCGTCGCGAGCGACAGGCAGACCAGCGTGACCGGTTCGACGTGCATGGGGTTCCTTGAGACATCCGACGCGCGAGACGCGCGCCGCAGCCCGAATCATCGCAGATATCGGGGCGCTCGCGCAGCCCCGGCGGCGCGGCGCTGCCCGGCCCACGCGGGCGGGACGGTCGCGGCACCGGGCCTCGCCGGTCGTATGCAAGCCGCCTGCCCCGCAAAGAACACGCCAGGCGGCGCTAGCCGAGCGTCGAGGCCCGCACGACCAGCTCGCCCGGAAAGGCCGCTGCGCGCGCGGCCAGCGCCGCGCCCTCGATGCGCTCGTGAAGGAACTCCACCGCCCGGTAGCCGATCTCGCGCGTCGGCTGGCGGATGGTGGTGATGCCGGCGAGCTCGGCCCATTCGGGATCGTCGATGGCGATCAGCGCCGCCTGCTGCTGCCACTGCGCGCCGAGTTTCGCCTTCAGATGCAGCGCGAGCCGCAGGGCGACCGGCGCATTCGCCGCGAAGAGCGCGCAGCGTGCGCCGCGGCGCGCGGCGTCGGCGATATGCGCATCGAGCGCGGCGAGCGCCGCATCGACGCTCGCATCGTCATGCAGATCGAGTACATGCGTGGCCGCGCGAACCTCCCGCGCGCCCTTCGCGGCGTGCTGCGCCGCGGCAGCCACCGCCCCGTCGACGGACGCGCGAAAAGCCACTTCGCGCTCGCGCCGCGAGCTCACGTGCTCGAAAGGCTGCACGACGAACACGAGGTCGTCGTAGCCGCGTTCCAGCAGATGCTGCACGCCGAGGCGCACGGCGGCCGCGTTGTCGAGCCCGACCATGTCGGCGTCGAGGCCGTCCACGGTACGGTCGACCAGCACCGCGGGAATCCCGCCGCTGCCCATCGGCTTGAGCATCGACTCGGGCACGCCGAGCGCGTTGACGATCACGCCTTCCACCCGATACGTGGTGAGCAGTTGCAGATAGCGCCGCTCCATGTCGATTTCGTTCGCCGCGTGGCAAATGAGCGGCATATAGCCGAGCGCGTGGCACGCAGCCTCCACGCCTTGCAGCACTTCGACGGAATACGGATTCGCGAGATCGGCGAGCAACAGGCCGAGCAGCCGGTTGCGCCCGCGCTTGAGGCCGCGCGCCATCTGGTTGGGCCGATAGTCGAGCCGTTCGATGGCGGCCTCGATGCGCGCACGCAGGTCCGGCGAGAGGACCGAAAGCTCGCCGTTCAGATAGCGCGAGATGCTGGTCTTGCCGGTGCCGGCCTCGCGGGCGACGTCGCTGATGGTCGCGCGGCGCGGCGGCGCGCCCGTGGCGGCACCCTCGCCGCCTGCTCCACCTTTGCCGCCCGCTTGCGGGGTCCTGGAGGCGCCGCCTGTGCTCATCGCGCGAGCACCTCGCGATTGACGATGTTGTTCCCGAGCGTGCCGGACAGCGCCGCCACGAGGTTCTCGGCGGCACAGCGCGCCATCGCGTGACGCGTCTCGTGCGTGGCCGAGCCGATGTGCGGCAGCGCGACGACGTTCGGCATGCGCAACAGCGGCGAGGCCGGATCGACGGGCTCCTTCTCGAACACGTCGAGGCCCGCGCCGTGGATCGTGCCCGCCTCGAGCGCGGCGATCAGCGCCTTTTCGTCGACGATCGCGCCGCGCGAGGCGTTGATGAGGATCGCGCTCTTCTTCATCTTTTGCAGTTCCGCGGCGCCGATCATGTGGCGCGTGGCGTCGCTGAGCGGCACCTGCAGGCACACGAAATCGGCGCTGGCGAGCAGTTCGTCGAGCTCGACGCGGCGCGCGCCGTACTCGCGCTCGGCCACCTCGTTCGCGCTGCGGTTCGTGTAGAGCACCTTCATGTTGAAGCCGAGCGCGGCGCGCCGCGCGACCGCGCCGCCGATGCGCCCGAGCCCGACGATGCCGAGCGTCTTGCCCTGCACGTCCACGCCGAACTGCGCCGGGCCGATGCTCGCCTTCCAGTGGCCCGCCTTGACCCAGTCGGCCAGCTCGACCACGCGGCGCGCGCTCGCGAGGATCAGCGAAAAGACCGTGTCGGCGGTGGACTCGGTCAGCACGTCGGGCGTGTGCGCGAGCACGATGCCGCGCTGCGTGAGATCGGGCACGTCGAACTGGTCGTAGCCCACCGAGATGGTCGAGAGCGCCTTGATGCGCGAGCCTTCGAGCATCGCCGGCGTAACCTTGACGCTCGCGCCGATCGCGCCGTCGGCGTCCTTGAGCGCGGCGGCGAACGCTTCGGTGTCGCTTGCGTCGACGAACGTCACGTCGAGATGCTCGCGCAGGTACTCGGTCACGTCCGCGGGCAAGGTCTTGTAGGCAACGATTTTCTGCTTCATGAGTGCGCTATATCCGTCTGTTTCAGTCAGTTACGTTCCGTGAATCTCGCGTGATGCGCTTCCCGCGCGACATTTTCCGCGCATGGCTTCGCGCGCATCACTTGCCATGAACCGGCGTCGCGTAGGCATGGGCGTCGTCGCGGCGCGGCTTCACCGCGAGCGTGAGGATCACCGAGGCCACCAGCGCCGCGCTCATGAACGCGTAGGATGCCGCGGGCGAGCCGGTCGCGCCGTTCAGGTAGCCGACCACGTAGGAGCCGACGAACGAGCCGAGCGCGCCCATGCTGTTGATCAGCGCCATCGCCCCGCCGGCCACGTTCTTCGGCAGCAGCTCCGGCACGATCGCGAAGAACGGGCCGTACGGCGCGTACATCGCGGCGCCCGCCACGACCAGCAGCGCGTACGAGGTCCAGAAGTGCGTCGAGCCGAGCGCATACGATCCGGCAAACGCGAGCGCGCCGATCAGCAGGAACGGCCACACGAACGCGCGGCGGTTGTTGAGCTTGTCCGAGGCCCACGAGGCGGCGAGCATCGCAATGGTAGCAGCGAGATACGGCAGCGCCGAGAGCCAGCCCGTCTCGACCATGCCGAGCGCCGAGCCGTTCTTCACGATCGACGGCAGCCACAGCACGAAGCCGTAGACGCCGATGCTCCAGCAGAAGTACTGCGCCGAGAGCAGCATCACGGCGGGCGTGCGGAACGCTTCGGCGTAGTTCTTCACCGGCTTGATGGCGGCCTGCTCGGCGCGCATCGCGGCGTCGAGCGCGCGCTTCTCGTCGTTCGAGAGCCAGCTCACCTGGGCCGGCTTGTCGCGCACGAGCAGCCACCAGCACACGGCCCACACCACGGCCGGCACGCCCTCGGCGATGAACATGTGACGCCAGCCGAACGAATGCACGAGATAGCCCGAGACCACCGACATCCACAGCACCGTGACCGGATTGCCGAGGATCAGGAAGGTGTTGGCGCGCGAGCGCTCGCTCTTCGTGAACCAGTTGCTGATGTAGATGAGCATCGCCGGCATCACCGCCGCTTCGACTACGCCGAGCACGAAGCGGATCGCCATCAGCGAGGGAATGTTCGTGACGACGCCCGTGAGCGCGGCGCATCCGCCCCACAGCACGAGGCTCACGAACACGAGCTTGCGCACGCTGCGGCGTTCGGCATAGACCGCGCCCGGCAGCTGGAAGAAGAAGTAGCCGAGGAAGAACAGCGCACCGATCAGCGACGAAAGCCCGGGGCTGATGCCCAGATCGCGATTGATGCCGGCCGCCGAGGCGAAGCCGTAGTTGGCGCGATCGAGATAGGCCAGGCTGTACGTGATGAACACGATCGGCATGATTGCCCACCAGCGGCGCGGTGCGAGCGAGGTTGAGGTCATCGGTGTCTCCAGTGTCGATTGCAGGGTGCGTTTTAGCGCTAGCTGCGATCCGATGCAAAGCTGTTCTCGTGGCGCCTTGCTTCGGTTCAAGCAAGGCTGCGGAAATCGCGGAGCGAACGGCTCCTCGTGCGCCGCTTATGCGGTGGCGCGCGCTTGCGTGGCGTCCTCGGCTTCAAGCGCATCGAGTTGCGCGCGCGTGGGCAGCCCTTCCGAATCGCCGATCACCTGCACGGCGAGCGCGCCGATACGGTTGCCGCGCGCCACGGCTTCGTGCAGCGTGCGCCCTTCGAGCAGCGCGCTCACCACGCCCACGGCGAAGCCGTCGCCGGCGCCCACCGTATCGACGACGTGCTCAACCGGCTGCGCCTTCACATGACCGCACTCGCCTGCTTGCGTCGCAAAATACGCGCCCTGTGCGCCGAGCTTGACGATCACGCCGCGCGCACCGCGCTCCAGATAGAAGCGCGCGATCGTGGCGGGGTCATCGGAGCCCGTGAGAATGCGGCCCTCGTTCACGCCGGGCAAGACCCAGTCGGCAAACCGCGCGAGCTCGTTGAGCGTGTGCACCATCTCGGCTTCGGAGCCCCACAGCGTCGGGCGCAGGTTCGGATCGAATGTGACCGTGCGCCCGGCCTCGCGCATCGCGCGGGCGAGCATGAACGCGAGCTCGCGCGAGGTGGCCGAGATCGCAGGCGCCACGCCGCTCAGGTGCAGGTGGCGAGCGCCCAGCACGTAGTCGCGCTTGAAGTCGTCGACCGACAGGTGGCTCGCGGCCGAGCCGCGCCGGAAATATTCGACGGTGGGGTCGCTGCCGTCGTCGTTTTTCGACTTGAGCTGGAAGCCCGTGGGATAGCGCGTATCGGTTTGCACGCAGCGAGCATCGATGCCTTCTTGCGCAAGCACGCTGCGCACGAACTGGCCGAACGAATCGGCGCCCACGCGGCTCATCCAGCCCACCTTGAAGCCAAGGCGCGCGAGGCCCGTCGCCACGTTGAGCTCGGCGCCAGCCGCGCGCTTCGTGAAGTGCGCGACCTCGGAGAGCGGGCCGGTGTCGATGGCCACGAACATCGCCATCGCTTCGCCGTAGGTGATGACATCGAGTGAGTGCGTCATGGAGTGCATTCCTGAAAAACAGCCATCGCGGCATTCCACGGCCCCATGGATAGAAACGCGCAGATGCCTATACTGAAATGCGTCAGGCAGTGCCGAGCCACGCCACGTAGCGCGCGGCGTCCTCGGTCACGCGCGCTTCGTCGAACGGAAATTCAATCCCGCGCGGCACGCCCGCCGGCAGGCGCGCGAGCGCGGCGCGGCACAGCGCATCGTCGGCGGCGGGCGCGCAGGCAAAGCGGCGCGCACCCACGCCCTCCACGGCCTTGCAGTGGATGTACTCGACATACGGCGCGAGCGCGGCGGCGGCCATCAGTGGCGCCTCGCCGGTCCAGTGCCAGTTGCCGATATCGAAGGTCATGCCGATCAGCTTGTCCTGCCCGGCGGCGCGCAGCGCGCGAAACAGGCCGATGAACTGCGCGAGCTTGCCGCCCTGCTCGAGCTGGCCGTTTTCGACGACCACGCGCAGCGTCTCATGGCCTTGCGCATCCGCCACGCCCGCTTCGTCAAGCACCGCCGCGAGGCGCGCGATCTGCGCGTCGCCAGCGTAGCCGCCCAGTTGCAGCTTCACGAAGCGCGCGCCGAGCGCACGGCCGCAGGCGATGGCGGCGCGCAGCGCGGCCTCGTCGAGCGCGCCGTCTTCGCCGTACAGCGTGTCGGGCGTCGACCACACGGGCCACAGGCCTTGGTGTGCCAGCACGGTGCCGAGCGCGCGCAGCGCCTCGGGCTGCGTATCGGCGTCGTCCATCAGCTCTCGCCGCACCTCGAACGCGCAGGCGCCCGCCGCTTTCGTCGCGCCGAACCACGCCGCATGCCCGTCACGCCGGATCGCTGCGGCGCCGAATGCGCTTGCCACTATTGCTACTTCCGCCATCGTCTTCTTTCCTGTTGCTTGTCGACCTGAGTTGGGGCTTCAGCCCTTACTCCGGTCCCATACGGGTTTTCGCGGTCCTGTTCCTGCGCCGTCGAATCTATGGATCGGTGTATTTGGAACCGGTTCCAAACCGGCGCCTAAAAAAAGCGCCTGCGCGCCCGGTTGATGGGCGGATAGTGCGCTGAGGCGGCGCATGGCGCCATTGTGGAAATCCCCTAACCCGCGTTGGGATCAGGGCGGGAACCTCGTGCCGATTGCGCCGCCATTCAGCCCCCCGCTCGCCGCTTCTTCCGGCGCGTCGAGCAGGCATAGCTCGAGAAAGCGCTGGGCGACGCGCGAGGCCGCACCCGCGTGCGGCACGATGATCGAGAAACGCCGCGCCAGCGGCTCCGGGCGGATGCGGATTTGCTGGAGCGCGTTGTCCTCGTGGCGCATCGACATGGCTGAGACGAAGCCGATGCCCATGCCGGCCCGCACCGCCTCCTTGACGCCTTCCACGCCGGCGATTTCCAGCGCGACACGCATCGGCACGCCGGCGCGCGCGAACGCGCGCTCGACCACCTGGCGCACGCCCGAGCCGTCCTCGCGCAGCACGAGCGGCAGATCCGCGAACGCGCTCAGCTCGCGGCGCAGCGGCGCCGCAGCGGCGCGTTCGCGCGCGGCCCCGGCATCCTCGCCGTCATCGGCCGCCTGGACGGCGAGCGCGTGGCCGCGCGGTGCGATCGCGACAATCTCGTCCTCGTGCCACGGGTGCACGGCGCAATCGGCGGGCAACTGCTCGCCCACCGGCCCTTCGATCAGCGCGATATCGAGCTCGCCGAGCATGGCGACCACGTCGGTCGTATTGCCGCTCGCCGTTTCGAGCTTCACCTCCGGATAGCGCCGATGAAACGCCGCTATCAGGTACGGCAACCGGTAGCTCGCGGGCGTCGTGCTCGCGCCGATGCGCAGCGTGCCGCGCTCGAGCCCGCGCAGCGCGTCGCGAAACGTGAGCGCGTCGCGCCAGGTGTCGCGCAGGCGCGCCGCGTAGGCCGCGAGCTGCTCGCCGGTGGGCGTGAGGCGCACGCCGCGCCCGTCGCGCAGATAGAGCGGCTCGCCGAACTCCTCCTGCAACAACCGCAACTGCCCCGACACTGCGGGCTGCGACAAATGCAGCGCGAGCGCCGCCCGGCTGATGTTCAGGTGCTCGGCAACGGCAGCGAAAGTTATCAGTTGTTCCGGGGTCATCGCATCCAACTATCGTGTTGACCTATATTTTACGTCGCAAATGACGATTTTTCATATCCTTATATCTAATTTAGGATTGGAACATTCGTCAGTCAGACAAATTGCTTGCCAATCACCATGTCCACACCGTCGACTTCTCTTGCTTCATCGTCCGCCGCATCCGCCACGCGCGGCCAGCTCAATGGCGTGCTGTTCGTCGCGCTGTTCGCCGCCGCCGTCACGCGCATCGCCGCGCTGCCCGCCATCGCCGGTCTCGGCCTGAGCCCCCTGATCGTCGGCATCGTCGCCGGGGCGATCTACGGCAACGCGCTGCGCGACGGCATGCCCGAAAGCTGGGCCGCCGGCATCAACTTCTCGGCGCGCAAGCTGCTGCGCATCGCCGTGGCGTTCTTCGGGCTGCGCGTGAGCCTCCAGGAAATCGCCCAGGTCGGCCTGCCGGGTCTCGTCGAATCGGTGGTGATCGTCGTGAGCACGCTCGCGATCGGCACCTGGGCCGGCATGAAGCTCATGAAGCTCGACCGCGACACGGCCATCCTCACCGCGGCCGGCAGCGCGATCTGCGGCGCCGCCGCCGTGCTCGCCTTCGAATCCACGCTGCAATCGAAGCCGCACAAGAGCGCCATGGCGGTGGGCAGCGTGGTGCTGTTCGGCACGCTCTCGATGTTCCTCTACCCGCTGCTCTATCGCGCCGGCTGGCTGCACCTCGACACGATGGGCGCCGGGCTCTTCTTCGGCGGCACGATCCACGAGGTCGCGCAGGTCGTGGGCGCGGCGAGCAACGTGAGCCCGGAGGCCACGCACATCGCCACCATCGTGAAGATGACCCGCGTGATGCTGCTCGTGCCGGTGCTGCTCGCGCTCGGCGTCTGGCTCAATCGCTCGGCGCGCGGCGCGGCCCAAGGCCAGCAGGGCGCACGCAAGCTGGCCGTGCCCTGGTTCGCGCTCGGCTTTCTCGCGCTCGTCGTGGTGAACTCGCTGCACGTGCTGCCGGATTCGGCCACCCAGACGCTGAACATGCTCGACACCTTTGCGCTCACCATGGCCATGACCGCGCTCGGCATCGAGACGCGCGTCTCGCAGATCCGCCAGGCCGGCCCGCGTGCGCTCACCACGGGCTTCATCGTCTACCTCTGGCTGATCGGCGGCGGCCTTGCGATCACCTGGGCCGTGGAGCGGCTGTTCGGATGATCCGGCGCCGCACGGCTTCGCCCCCCTTGAGAGACCGCGCACCGGCCCCGCCGGTCGCTTGCCCCGCCCTCGGCGGGGCTTTTTGCGTTTTGCGCTCTGGCAACAGCGCAAGGCAAAACCACGATGCGGCACGCGCACAACCGCTACGCCGCTACGTGCAATTGCGCGCGATACTGTCGTCCCATGCCGTCCGTCTCATGGGCGGCTGTCGTGGCAATCTCGCGGGCTTTGCACGCGACCGGAGTGTGGCGTTCACGCGCCCACTCGGGATCGACGGAGGGACGACCGATGGCATACGAACTCTATTACTGGGATGGCCTGCAGGGCCGCGGCGAATTCGTGCGGCTCGCGCTGGAGGAAGCGCGCGCGCCCTATGTCGACGTGGCGCGCGGCGCGAAAGAGGACGGCCAGGGCATGAGCGCGATGATGGCGGAGCTCGAGAGCGACGGCCCGTATCCGCCCTTTGCACCGCCGTTTCTGAAGGACGGCGACCTGATCGTGCCGCATGTCGCGAACATCCTGTTCTATCTCGGCCCGAAGCTGAAGCTCGCGCCGCACGACGAGGCGCTGCGCATCGTCGCGAACGGCTTGCAACTGACGATCGCCGACTTCGTGACCGAGGTGCACGACACGCATCACCCGATCGCGAGCAGCCTCTATTACGAGGACCAGAAGGAAGAAGCGAAGGCGCGCTCGAAGGACTTCCTCGCGCATCGCTTGCCGAAATTCATGGGCTACTTCGAGCGCGTGCTCACGCAGAATCCCGACGGGCCGCGGCACATGGTCGGCAAGACGCTCAGCTATGTGGACCTGTCGATGTTTCAGATCGTCGAGGGGCTGCGCTATGCGTTCCCGAAAGCGACAAAGCACCTGGCAGAGCACTACCCGCATGTGATCGCGCTGCACGACGCCGTGGCCGCGCGCCCGAACATCGCGGCGTATCTCGCCTCGGAGCGGCGGCTGCCGTTCAACGAGACCGGCATCTTCCGCCACTATCCGGAACTCGACCGCGCCGCGCGCTGAGCGCACGGCATCCCCTAACCAGAAAAACTGCCCACTCGCCGTGCTGTCATTCCTGCTGAAACTGCGCACCCGCGCCCGCGATCTCTTTCGCCTCTCCGATGCCCACACGATGCTGATCTGGTCGGTCATCGTGGGGATAGCCGGCGCGTTCGCGACCGTGCTGTTTCGCGAGGGCATCGCGCATCTGCAGATCCTCTTCGTGGGTCGCGAGGGCAGCTTCGTCGCGATGGCGCGCAGCCTCCCCTGGCACACGCGCATCTGGCTGCCGGCCGCGGGCGGCTTCGTGGCGGGCTGCTGCCTGCTGATCGCCAGGCGCAGCAGCGCGCCCGGCAACGGCGGCAAGCCGATGCACACCGACTACGTGGAGGCCGTGGCGATCGGCGACGGCGTGATGCCCGTCGGCAAGAGCATCTGGCGCAGCGTATCGTCGCTGTTCACCATTGCGAGCGGCGGCTCGATCGGCCGCGAAGGGTCGATGGTGCAGCTCGCCGCGCTCGCCGCCTCGCTGATCGGCCGCTGGGTCCACTTCGATCCGCAGCGCCTGCGCCTGCTCGTGGCCTGCGGCGCGGCGGCCGGTATCACCTCGGCCTATAACGCGCCGATCGCGGGCGCCTTTTTCGTGACCGAGATCGTGCTCGGTGCGATCGTGATGGAGAGCTTCGGGCCCATCGTCGTTTCGTCGGTGGTCGCGAACATCACGATGCGCGAATTCGCGGGCTACAAGCCGCCTTACGAAATGCCGGTGTTTCCGCCTGTCACGGGCGTCGAGGTACTGCTGTTCGTGGCGCTGGGCCTGTTGTGCGGCGCACTCGCGCCGCGCTTTCTCTCGCTGCTCGACGGTGCGAAGGCCGGCTTCGGGCGCCTGAAGCTGCCGCTGCCCGCGAAGCTCGCGCTGGGCGGCTTCGTCTGCGGCGTGATCTCGATCTGGGTGCCCGAGGTCTGGGGCAACGGCTATAGCGTCGTGAACTCGCTGCTGCATTCGCCGTGGACCTGGACCGCCCTCGCCATCGTGCTCGTGCTCAAGGTCGTGGCAACCGCCGCGACGGTGGGCTCGGGCGCCGTGGGCGGCGTCTTCACGCCGACGCTCTTCATGGGCGCCGTGATCGGCTGCCTGTTCGGCCAGGGCATGCATGCGCTGTGGCCGCACGGCACCTCCGCGCCGTTCGCGTATGCGATGGTCGGCATGGGCGCGTTCCTTGCGGGCGCGACCCAGGCGCCGCTCATGGCGATCCTGATGATCTTCGAAATGACGCTCAGCTATCAGGTGGTGCTGCCGCTGATGCTCTCGTGCGTCGTAGCGTATTTCGTCGCGCGCGCGACCGGCAAGAAGTCGATGTACGAGATCACGCTGCACCGCAACCGCGAGGAAGACGAGCGGCTGCGCCTGCGCGCCACGCAGATGCGCGAGCTGATCCGCCCCGCCGACACCGTGGTGAGCGCCAACGCGAGCGTGCAGGAGATGACACGCGTGTTCCTCGAATATCCGGTGAAGTATCTCTACGTGACCGACGACAACGGCCGGTTTCTCGGCGCAGTCGCGCTCGCCGACATTACGGACGATCTGCTGCAAAAGCACGACACCTCGAACAAGCACGCGTGCGACTACCTGAAGCCCTCGTTCGACGTGCTCACGCCCGACATGCCGCTCGCGGTGGCGCTGCAGCACTTCATGTCGTTCCAGGGCGAGCGCCTGCCCGTGATCGAGAGCGCGCAGCGTCCAACGCTTGCGGGCGTCGTCTACAAGACGTCGCTGCTCGACGCGTATCAGCGCATGACACCGGAGCGCTGACACGCGCGGCTTCGTCGAAAAGCGCACGCGGCGCCGTGGCAAAGCGCGGCGGATTTTCTACAATGAAAACCGGCACCGAGCCACCGGAGCGACGATGAGCGAGCCCTCTCTCGACGCTGTGCGCCGCGACCACGCGGGGTGGATCTTCGTGCACCTCGAAGGCGAACCGTACGAGCGCGGCGAGCAGCATGGCAGGCTGCTCGCCAACGAGATCCGCAGCGCGATCCGCACGGCGCGCTACCTCGCGAAATGGGACACGGGCGAGGAGTTCGACACCTTCGTCCATGCGGCGATCGCGCAATTCATGCCGCGCCTCGACGCCGAATTCGCCAGCGAGATCCAGGGCATCGCCGACGGCGCGAAGCTGCCGTTCGCCGAGCTGCTCGCATGGAACGGCTACATGGATCTGCTGCAAGGCTGGTGGCCGACCCACGCTGCAACGCATTTGCCACGCGAGGCCCTGCGCCTGTGGCGCGGGCGGCGCGGCCATCACTGCAGCGCCTTTATCGCGACGGGCAGCGCCACGCACGACGGCCGCATTGTCATGGCGCACAACTCGTGGGACCGCTACGCGGCCGGCGACGCCTTCAACGTGGTTTTCGACATCGTGCCAGGGTCCGGGCACCGCATCCTCATGCAAGGGCTGCCGGGCTGCATCTCGAGCCTCACCGACTTCTGGATCAACGCGGCCGGCCTGATGGTCACCGAGACGACGATCTCGAATTTCGTCGGCTACCGCGCAGGCGGCGCCCCCGAGTTCTACCGCTCGCGGCGTGCGACGCAATACGCGTCGAGCATCGGCGAATGGTGCGAGATGTTCGCGCTCGACAACAACGGCGGCTACGCGAACAGCTGGCTGCTCGGCGACGTGAAGACCGGCGAGATCGCGCGCTACGAACTGGGCCTGCAGCATGCGGGCTTCGAGAGCACGCGGGACGGCTTCCTGAGCGGCTTCAACGCGGCGAGCGACCTGAAGATCCGCAACCAGGAATGCGTGGGCGAAGGCGACGACTACACCGACGTGCGCCGCAACGGCGCGCGCCGTCTGCGCTTCATGCAGCTCGCCGAACTGCATCACGGCAAGATCGACGTCGAGCTCGCGAAAGCGATCATCGCCGACCATCACGACGTCTATCTCGAACGCGACGACAACCCGTGCTCGCGCACGATCTGCGGCCATCTGGAACTCGATGACGCGCGCTTTGCCGGCCCCGATCATGGGCCCTTCAATCCTTGGGGAGCGAACGACGGAAAAGTCGCGGACAGCGAAATGGCGCGCGATCTCGCGTTCTGGGCGCGCTGGGGCCACCCCTGCGGGCGGCCGTTCGACGCCCAGGCGTTCATGGCGCGTCATGCGCAGTGGAACTGGCTGAACGGCTATATGCGCGACCGCCCGTCGTGGCCGTGGACGCGCTTTGAGGCGCGGCGCTCGAGTTAGAGCAAGCGTGCGGCGTGCCCCTGCTTCGTTAGCAGAGACACCGCCTTCTTGTCGAAGGAAACAAAGGTTTCGGCACCGAGCCAGGTACCGTCATAGGCAATGACGCCATCAGCAAAATCCCCACCTGCATCGAGCAGGGCCAGGCCGGCCTCGGCGGCCGGCCGATTGACCACGACATTGCGTGTGTTCAATAGCGAGCGAAGCGCGTCCGCGACGTCTGCACGACCGGCATCGTATCGACTGCGCAGTACCCACACCAGCTCGCAAAGCGTTTGCAGGCTCACCGCGACCATATCGGCCGTTTCCAGCAGCTCGATGGCGCGTGTTGTTTGTGCTTCGTCATCGTCAACAATGGCGCGCAGCAGGACATTGGTATCAGCGGCAACTTTCATCGGTTACCCGCGCCGGCCGCCGCACCCGCTTCCGCTATCGCATTATTGATTTCCTCGATGCTTAGTCGGGTACCGTTCGTCTTGCCTTTGAGAATGCCGCGAAGATCCTGGAACGAACCTTTCGGTTGCGCTGCCCTCAACTCGGCCCGGCCATCAGGCAGTAAATTTAGCTCGATTTTCTCGCCGGGCTTGATGCCGAGGTGCTGCAAGACGTCTTTCCGGAACGTTACCTGGCCCCGCTCTGTGACAGTCAATGTACTCATCACCTTGCCTCCATCGATTACGGATATATTGTAATGCAAATATGCATTAACTCTATGAAACCAAGGCTGCTTAGCGAGCAAGATCAAAAAAGCACGCGCGTTCGAGACTAATCGACGCATTTGCTGCCATTATGGAACCACCGCTTGCGTGTACGCACCGGCGGACTGCGTCTCCTGTCTCGTCGGGGCGCCGTCCAGACCGCACACGCCGCGGCGTGCCGCGCTGCTCCCGGTTCAGCCGTGAGGCTCTGCCCCCGAACCGCGGCCGCCGTACCGCGCCGGTCAGCCTGACCGTCATGGCACGGCACTTGCTGCGACCCTCGGGCCGCATGAGGAAAGGAGGTCGAGCGATGAAAACCTCGACACTGATGACCACCGTGCTGTTGTCTGCCTCGTGCTTTGCCGCACCCGTGCGCACCCAGGACGCCCAGCTTGACCGCGCGAGTGCCCCCGTCTACGCGCCGTCCGTGCACTCGCCGATGGATGACGCCCCCGTGGCACCGCCCGCGCCCGATGTCGCCGCTCCCGCAACGGGCAACCAGCATTGGGAATATCTGGCGCTGCCGAAATCGCGCCGCCTTGACCAGACGCTGGTCCCCGAGCTGCATCAGCAAACCTAGACGTCGCTGCGCAGTTCCGCACGCGGTCCGTGCCTGCGCGATAGCGCGCCGTGGCGCGGATGCCTGCACACGCAGCGCGGCGCTGCTGGCTGCGCCCTTCGCGTGTGCCATTGGCCGCTTCAGGCCGGCGTGAGCGCACCCGGGCCGCGCACACCCATCGGCGCCGCGCGGCAAGGATTGTGTATGCTTGATCCGCGACGCCGTTCAGGCTGACGAGCCTTCCATCCAGCGCTCCCGCTCGTCCACTCCCACCGTGCAAAGGATCTTGCGCATGTCCGCCACACCCATCCCCGACGAGCCGATCGATCTCCAGTTCTCCGACGTGCTGCGCGAAGTGCGCTGGCCCGCGAACAAGGACGAGCTTGTGGAAGCCGCTCGCGGCGCCGGCGCGAGCAACGAGGTGCTGGCGATCCTCGACGGCCTGCCCGAACAGGACTATCGCGACGTGGCCTCGGTCACGCGCCTGATCGGCAGCAACTACGGTCCTGGCCTCGGTATCTGAACCGCGTTGCGCGCACGGGTCAGGCGTCGCGCCCGAACACGACGCGCGCAAAGAAGCGGCCGAGCACTTCTTCGACCACCGGCGGCGTGACGTGCTGCGGATCGGCCGCGGCGAGAAACTGCACACCATCGCACAAGCCGATCAGCCCGAGCACGAGGAGCTCCGGCGCGAGCGTGAGCGGTGTGCCCACGCGCGCCGAAAATTCCTCGATATAGGCGGCCAGTTGATCGCGCTTGTCCTTCATGAACGCGTTAAAGCGCGTGCGAAAGCGCGAGTCGCGCGCCGCGAGCAGCTTGGCCTCGACCCACAGCAAGAACGCCTTGTTGTCCTGCGGCATACGGCTGTAGTAGGTGAGCACGCGGGCTTCCATGTCTTCGCGCGATGTGTTCGCCGCGAAGATCGCGCGCAGGTCGGCTTGCACCGCTTCGTGATCGCGCCGCAGCAATTCCACCAGCAGCTCCGACTTGCCGCCGAAGTTCGAATAGAACGCCCCTCGGGTATAGCCCGCCGCCAGAGCGATGTCCTCCACGCTCGCGCCGACGAAACCCTTCCTCATGAACATGGCCTGCGCGGCGTCGAGCAGACGCTCACGCGTCTGGCCGCGGCTTTGCTCGCGGGTGAGTCGGGTGCGCTTGGCGGGCTGGCGCGTCATGGGATCAGGGGAAGCGGGCAGGCGTTGGGATAGCGCGATAGTAGCCTGAATCCCGCGTCGAATGTTTCCTCAGATTCAAATGTGTATTCAGATACAGCATTGCATTAGAATTCATCGAATCATCTGAGACTGGCCGCAGTGCGGGGCAAGCGACATCGAAGCGCGCCGCGCGCGGGCGGACTCAGCAAAGGCGCATAACAGGTCAACCCGGCCATCCCGGTCAATCCGGCAAGCATCAGCCAGCACGGCAAACGGTGCCTGTGCGCATGCATTCCAGGCATGTCGAGGTCCATGTGAATCGTTGCGGTCGCGGCGCATCGAGCAGGATGCGTAGTCAGTGCAGTGGGTTCGTCGAACCCGTCCAGTCCATCCCGTCCGTCCGGCAAGTGCCGCAGCGCGGCGTGGCGCGCCTCATGGGCCCGGTTGTCTCGTTGATCGCACTCTGCGCGCTCGCCGGCCTCGGCGCCTGTGGGAAGAAGCCGGAAGCGGCGCTCTCGCCGCGCCCCGTTGTTTCGATGATCGTCCATCCCGATGGCCACGGTGCGTCGGCCATCTGGCCCGGCACCGTGCAGGCACGCTATGCCACCCCGCTCTCGTTTCGCGTGAACGGCAAGATCGTCGAGCGCAGCGTGCGCCTTGGCGACACCGTCAAGCCTGGCCAGGTGCTCGCGCGCCTCGATCCGGCCGACTACGACAGGAATGCCGCGAGCGCGCAGGCGCAATACGATGCGGCACTGCATCGCTTTGCATTCGCGAAGCAGCAGCTCGATCGCGATAGCGCCCAGGCCCAGGCCAACCTCATCGCCCGCGCGCAGCTCGAGCAAACGCAGGATGCCTATGCTTCGGCCGTGGCGCAGCGCGACCAGGCACAGCAGCAGCTCGCGCTCGCCCAGGATCAGCGCCGCTACACCCAGCTCGTGGCCGATCACGCCGGCATCATCACCGCCGAGAACGCCGACACCGGCCAGAACGTGCAGTCCGGCCAGCCCGTCTACCAGCTCGCGTGGAGTGGCGATGTCGATGTCGTGAGCGACCTGCCCGAGAACGCCATCGGCGCCCTGCACACCGGCGACGCGGCACAGGTCACCCTGCCCGCGCTGCCGGGCCGCCACTTTGCGGCAAGCGTGCGCGAGCTGGCCGCGGCCGCCGACCCGCAAAGCCGCACCTGGCGCGTGAAGCTCACGCTCGAGCAGCCGGGCCCCGACGTGCGCCTCGGCATGACCGCGAACGTCGCGCTCACGGCCAACGCCGCCAACGCCGCCGGTGCCGCACAGGCGGACAGCGGAGCCTTCACGATCCCCGCCACCGCGCTCTTTCACGACGGCAACGCACCCGCGCTGTGGATCGTGCAAGGCGCGGACAACGTGCTGCAACTGCGCCGCGTGAGCGTCTCGCGCTACGACGCGCGCACGATCACGATCACGCAGGGCCTGAAGGACGGCGAGCGCATCGTCTTGCAAGGCGTGCACACGGTCACCGCGGGCGAGAAAGTGCACCCGATTGCGCCGCTGCATCCGGAGGATTTCGCGTCATGAGTCAGCTCGGCGGCCACGAGCCGGGCTCCGATCACGAAGAGGGGCGCTTCAATCTTTCGGCGTGGGCGCTGCGCCATCAAGCGCTCGTGACCTTCGTGATCGCGCTCGCCACGATCTTCGGCGCGCTTTCGTATACCCGCCTTTCGCAGTCCGAAGATCCGCCCTTCACGTTCCGCGTGATGGTGATCCAGACCTTCTGGCCCGGCGCCACCGCGCGCCAGGTCGAGGACGAAGTCACCAACCGCATCGGCCGCAAGCTTCAGGAAACGCCGTATATCGACTTCCTGCGCAGCTACTCGCGCCCCGGCGAATCGCTCGTGTTCTTCACGATGAAGGATTCCGCCCCCGCGGACGAGGTGCGCGAGACCTGGTACCAGGTTCGCAAGAAAGTGGGCGACATCGCGCCCAACCTGCCGCCCGGGGTGCAGGGCCCGTTCTTCAACGACGAATTCGGCGACGTCTACACGAACATCTACACGCTCGAAGGCGATGGCTTCTCGCCCGCGCAACTGCACGACTACGCCGACAACCTCCGCGAAGAGCTGTTGCGCGTGAAGGACGTCGGCAAGGTCGATTATTTCGGCGATCCGAACCAGCGCATCTACGTGGAGATTCCGAATGCGCAGCTCACGCGCCTCGGCATTTCTCCCACGCAGATCGGCCAGATCATCGGCGCGCAGAATAGCGTGGCCGCGGCAGGCACGCTCACCACCGCCGACGACCGCGTATTCGCGCGTCCGAGCGGCCAGTTCACCGATCTCAAGGCGCTTGCGGACACGCTCATCAACGTGAACGGGCGCAGCTTTCGCCTCGGCGACATCGCCACGATCCGGCGCGGCTACGACGATCCCCCCGCCACGCAAATGCGCTTCCAGGGCAAGGCCGTGCTCGGCATCGGCATCACGATGCAGTCCGGCGGCGACGTGATTCGTCTCGGCAAGGCGCTCGACCAACGCACCGACGAACTGCGCCGCGAGCTGCCCGCGGGCCTGAAGCTCGTGGAGGTATCGAGCATGCCCGACGCGGTCTCCCGTTCCGTCGACGACTTCGTCGAGGCGGTGGCCGAAGCCGTGGGCATCGTGCTCGTCGTGAGCCTCGTCTCGCTCGGCGTGCGCACCGGCATGGTGGTCGTGATCACGATTCCGATCGTGCTCGCCGTCACCTCGCTCGTGATGTATCTGTTCGACATCGGCCTGCACAAGGTCTCGCTCGGCACGCTCGTGCTCGCGTTGGGCCTGCTCGTGGACGACGCCATCATCTCCGTGGAAATGATGGCCGTGAAGCTCGCCCAGGGCTGGAACCGCACGCGCGCCGCCGCGTTCGCCTACACGAGCACGGCGTTCCCGATGCTCACCGGCACGCTCGTCACGGTCGCGGGCTTCCTGCCCATCGTGCTCGCGAAGTCGAGCACCGGCGAATACACGCGTTCGATCTTCCAGGTCTCGGCGATCGCGCTGATCGCCTCGTGGTTCGCCGCCGTCGTGCTGATTCCGCTGCTCGGCTACCGGCTGCTGCCCGAGCGCAAACCGGACGCCGGCGCGCAACCCGGCGACCATCACGAAGATGACATCTACGACACGCGCTTCTACCACCGCCTGCGCCGCTGGGTCGGCTGGTGCATCGAGCGCCATATCGTCGTGCTCGGCCTCACCGTCGCGCTGTTCGTCGTCGCGCTCGCGAGCTTCACGCTGATTCCCCAGCAGTTCTTCCCTAGCTCGGACCGCCCCGAACTGCTCGTGGACGTGCGCCTGCCCGAGGGCGGCTCGTTCGACGCCACGCTGCGCGAAACGCAGCGCCTCGAACAGGCGCTGAAGGGCCGGCCCGAGATCGACCACTCGATCGACTTCGTCGGCACGGGCGCGCCGCGCTTCTATCTGCCGCTCGATCAGCAATTGCAGCAGCCGAATTTCGCGCAGTTCGTCATCACGGCAAAGTCCGTGAAGGATCGCGAGAAGCTCGCGAGCTGGCTCGAAACGAAGTTGCGCAACGACTTCCCGGCGGTGCGCACGCGCCTTTCCCGCCTCGAAAACGGGCCGCCGGTGGGCTATCCCGTGCAGTTCCGCGTGAGCGGCGACGACATCGCGACCGTGCGCGGCATCGCCGATCGCGTGGCCGCCGCCATGCGCGCCGACCCGCGCACCGAGAACGTCAACTTCGACTGGGACGAGCCCGCCGAACGCTCGCTGCACTTCGAGATCGATCAGCAAAAGGCGCGCGCGCTCAACATCTCCTCGCAGGATGTCGCGAACTTCCTGCAGATGACCTACTCCGGCTACACCGTCACGCAGTACCGCGAGCGCGACAAGCTCATCAGCGTGGACCTGCGCTCGCCCGCGAGCGAACGCGTGGACCCGGCCCGCATGCTCTCGCTCGCGATGCCCACGCCGAACGGACCGGTGCCGCTCGGCACGATCGGGCACCTCGAGAACACGCTCGAATATGGCGTGATCTGGTCGCGCGACCGGCAGCCGACCATCACCGTGCAGGCTGACGTGCGCCAAGGCGCACAAGGCATCGACGTCACGCATGCGCTGCAAAAGCAGCTCGAGCCGATCAGCGCGGCGCTGCCCACCGGCTATCGCATCGCGGTGGGCGGCTCGGTCGAGGAAAGCGCGAAGGGCCAGGCGTCCATTTTCACGCAGCTGCCGGTGCTCGTGATCGCCGTGCTCACGCTGCTCATGATCCAGTTGCAAAGCCTCTCGCGCGTCATGATGGTCGTGCTCACCGCGCCGCTCGGCCTGATTGGCGTGGCCATCGCGCTGCTCATCTTCGGCGAGCCGTTCGGCTTCGTCGCGATGCTCGGCGTGATCGCCATGTTCGGCATCATCATGCGCAACTCGGTGATCCTCGTGGACCAGATCGAGAGCGACATCCGCGCCGGACACAAGCGCTTCGACGCCGTGGTCGGCGCAACGGTGCGGCGCTTCCGCCCGATCATGCTGACGGCCGCCGCCGCCGTGCTCGCGCTGATCCCACTGGTGCGCTCGAACTTCTTCGGGCCGATGGCGACCGCGCTGATGGGCGGCATCACGAGCGCGACCGTGCTCACGCTGTTCTTCCTGCCCGCGCTCTATGCCGCCGCGTTCCACGTGCGCAGCAGCGAAACCGACGCGCCCCGCCCCAACGCGGAGAACGCATCATGATCGATTCCGCGCCGATGAAGAAGACACGCCGTCCACACACCTCGACTCCAGCGAGTCCGCGCACGTGCGCGGCCGCGCTTTGCGCGTTCCTGGTGAGCGCCTGTGCATGGGGACCGGGCGGCGCACCGCCCGCGATGCCCGAGCCCGCGCACTATGGCGTAGAGGCGCAGCCGGCGCAGACCGTCGCCGCGCAAGGCGTCGCACAGCAGTTCGTGACGGGCGCGCAACCCGTGCCGCAATGGTGGACGCTCTACGGCTCGCCCGAGCTCGATGCGCTCGTCGACGAGGGCCTCGCGAAGAGCCCGAATCTCGCTTCCGCCGATCACAGCCTGCAGGCCGCGCGCGAGCAGTTGCGCGGCCAGGTCGGCAGCTCGCTGCTGCCGACCGTCGACGCGCTCGGCACGGCGCAGCGCCAGCGCGCGCCGGGCATCCCACAGCTCGGCATCGACAAGCTGCAGTACGACGTATTCGCGGGCCTCGTCGAGGTGCGCTACTCGTTCGACATTTTCGGCGCGTCGCGCTTGAACAACGCCGCACTCGCCGCGCGCGTGAACATCCAGGCGTTCCAGTACGAGGCGGCGCGCCGCGCGCTCGCGGCAAACATCGTCGCGAGCGCGCTGGGCGTGGCCACGCTGCACGCGCAGATCGACACGACCGAGCAGCTCGTCGCGCTTGCCAACGCGCAGGCCGACGACATGCAAAAGCGCTATGCGCTTGGCGCGGTCTCGCATACCGACCTGCTCAATGCGCAACAAAGCGCGGCTTCGATTGCGCTCAACCTGCCCGGGCTGCGCCAGCAACTCGCGGCGCAGCGCCACGCGCTCGCCGTGCTGCTCGGCCGCACGCCCGACGCCGCACCACCCGATCTCGACCTCGCGAGCCTCACCTTGCCCGCGCAGGTGCCTGTCGTCGTGCCGTCGGAGCTGCTCAAGTCGCGGCCCGACATCGAGGCCGCCGGCGCGGCGCTGATCGCCGCCTCCGCCGACGTGGGCGCCGCCACGGCGCAGATGTTCCCGAGCATCTCGCTCTCGGCGGGCCTCGGCCAGGCCGGCTTCAGCTGGCCCGTCGTGACCTCCGGCGTGGGCGCGCTATGGGCGATCGGCGCCACGCTCACGCAGCCGATCTTCCATGGCGGCGCACTCCTCGCCCAGCGCCGCGCGGCCCTGCAGTCGTATGACGCGGCGAACGCGTCGTACCAGCAGACCGTGCTCGCGGCGTTCCAGGACGTCGCCGACCGGCTCGCCGCGCTCGAGCACGACGCGCAGGCGCTCGATTCGGCCAGCACGTCGGCGCAAACCGCGCAAGGCGTCTATGAGGAGACGAATGCGCGCTACCAACTAGGCGCGGTGCCCTACTACGCCGTACGCCAGAGCGAGCAGCAATGGCGCAATGCGCGGCTCGACGAAGTCCGCTACCGCGGCGTACGGCTCTCGGATACGGCGGCGCTGTTACAGGCGATGGGACAGCCGCCGACGGGCGTGGATGCCCCGGCTGCGAACGCGCAAACGCGTGCTGCGAATGGCGCGAACGCCACAGCTGCGCCGGCACCGGCGCGAGACTAGAACACGCATTCAGACCCGATGCGCGCGAGCCAGAAATAGAACAACGCCCGCGCCGCGCGCACGCCATCCCGGTCTCTTCCCGCTGCCCCTTCTCTGGTCTCGATCGCCCATATCCGTCGGAAAGATCTGAGCCCTAATTTCAAGATATAGCTGTTACACTGCGTCGCAAATCGAGATAGCAAGCACGATTTAATTCGGATTACTACATAAATCACGCACGCGCTATCCGGAGACCGGTCGTTGCATGCTCGGGCTGCCCGTGCAGTCCAGACACGCAACGACGCACCACAATCTCGACGACATCGATCATGGCACTCGTATCGAATCGCGGCCTGAGTGCCGCAGTGCTCCTCGTGGCCAGCGCCGCCGCGCACGCGGACCTTCAATGCTCAGGCACGCGCGGCGGCTTCCGCTTCGAGTCGGATAGCTGGACCGGCACCGACAAGCTCGAGCACTTTGCCGTTTCCGCGCCGTTTGGCGCGTTCGGTGGCTGGCTCACGCGCGACACCGATCATCCCGTGGTCTACGGCACGCTGATCGGCACGATGCCGGGGCTCGCGCTGCAGGTGCTGGACGGCACCTGCCCGACCGGCGGCTTCTCTTACAAGGATCTCTTCGCCGATACGCTCGGCGCGCTCACGGGCGCCTGGCTCGCGCATTGGGCTCTTATCTACTCGCGCGAGCCGCACAGCCGAACAATCGGTTTGCAGTACGACGATACGTTCTGAAGTGCTCCGAAGTGCTCCGAAGTGCTCCGAAGTGCTTCAAAATGCTTCGGGGTGCTTCGGTGCTCGCAAGCCCTTGCGGATCAGTGAGTTAGCTTCGCTCTCCAGACGTTATCAACAGGGCCTTCAACAAAAACTGTGGATAACGGAGCATTGCGCCCGCGCCGGGCTTATCCCCACTTTTTGTTGAAAAGTCCGTGGATAACTCCCCCTCCACGGCCCTGAGCCCCACGCCACAAGGCTTTGCGGACCATGTGGGGAAAAATTGAGCATTCCCCACACACCGTCAAACATCGTTCCTCCACGTTTCCCGGATGCAGAACAAGCGCGGCAGCGCTTGCTTCCACGCTCGCGGATGAACCGGCCGATGTCGTGCCCGATCAGTTTCCAGGGTCCGCAGGCGACGTTGGCCTTAAAAATACGGTCGCACGCCATTCGATTGCTCATGCTTCATGGCCGGCACTCCCTATGGCTGTTCAGTATGAACCCGGGACTCATTGCTGCCATGGCGAATCTGGCACGCCCGCCTGCAACGACTGGCCGGGTGTGTATCCGCCCCCCGTTGCGCTCGCATCGACCTGTGATGTATCCAACACAGGCTGCTGCTTCTCAGCGGTCTGCACTTCGCCAGATGGATCGAGGATGAGCCGCCTTGTCAGGTACCTCCCACGCACAATCGGCACCGTGAATCCCGCACGCGAATCGTGGACGAAGGTATCGAAAAAGTGGATCAGGCTATGTGACAGTTTGGGGGGATTGAGCCATGCCTGGTAATAGGCTTCATCTTCGGGGGGAAGCGGCACCGGCTCGCCGGTCAGCTTGACCCGTTCCTTGTATTCGGTCGGGTCGCTTTTCGCCAGCGTTTGCATGTAGCTGCGCCAGTTCAGGTCGCTGGCCTGGGGATCGATGGACGACATCGATTGCCGCAGTCCAGCCAGTTCCGCTTTGGCTTGAGCATCGGCCTGTCCGTCTGCTGGCACCGCGCAGATTCCCTCGTAAACCTTGCATGGGTCCGTGTTGTAGCGCGCACTGAGCCAACCATAGTAGAGCCGCATGTGCGCAGCAATCTGTTCCTCCAACGTACCGCTGACATCGACCGCGCGCATGTACTCATCGAAGCCGTCCTTCACCGCCTGATCGTAACCGCACATGGCGCTGACATTGGCCCGAAGGTCAGCAGGCGGTGTGAAGGGCACGCCTGCCATCGCGGCTTCGAGGCGCATGCGGTTCAGCGGCAAGCGGGCGAGCATGTCGCTGCGACCCTGCTCGCCAGGGCGATATCCGCCGCCCACGTCCGAATGAACGCCTGGATAGACGATCTCGCGATGCTGGCTGCTGGTACTGCCGAGCGGGGTCAGCGCAAACGCCGTGCGGATTTCATCGGCGGCAATGAGATGCAGGCAGTTTTCGACCGCATCGGGGATCGCCATCTTCATGCCCGACAGGTTATGTGCGGGCACGCCAACCGACTCGACGGTATCGAAGATGCCAAGAAAGCGGAAATGGATCGGGGCCGCGTTGCCATCGAGCGCTGTCCGGCACGGCCAGTAGGGCTGGCCGTCGCGGTACTCGCACTTGTCGAGGATGCGATTGACAAACGCGCGTGCGAGTGCCGCCCCGCGCGAGAAGCCGAAAACGGCCACGTCGATGCGGATTACACGATGGTTGTCGTTTAGTGCAGTTCTAAATTGCTCTTCCGCCAAATTTAGGCGCGCGTCTGCGCCCGCACTAGTTCCTCCGCCCAACGCCTCGCTGTCGCGCACAGCGCGGATCCAGCCCGGATTACTCGCGTCCAGCGGCGTACCGACACCGGGATAATACAGTTTGACGATAAGCGGTCTATCGTCAATATGCCCATCGAACAGCCGCGAGACATTGGACCATTTCTTCTTTTCTGCATCGAGAGACCTGTTATTCCCCGTACCGTCGAAGAAAAAACTGAACCACGGCTGCTGCTCGCAAGTCGCGCATGCCCTGAATTCCTCCGCATACAGTTCGGTCATGGTCTTGTACGTCTGCTCAAACGTCTCATGACTGTCCGTGAACCAGTCTTGCATCAACTCGCTACTATTTTCGCCGCTCATTCTTATTCCCCCATATGACGCATCACGTGCTCACCAAAGAAAATTCGGTCACGTCGTGGGCTTCGCGGTCCGCTAACTGGCTCAGAGATAAACTCAACTTCCAACTGTTGTGTCGGGAAGAACCGCACGATCAGATAGTTATGTGACGTTCCCGATATTGGCTGTGAACCAGTTACGACGACATCCTTCGTATAGGTACGCTTCCTGGCGGGATCGTCGTCGTCCGTTTCTTCGTTCCAAGTGATGCGGAGACTCTCTCCTGGACCGGGTAACACAGCGCAACATTCAACTCCCCCCGTTCCTCCCTTATTAAAAGGTTTTGCCTCACCGCCGAGTCCCAACGGCTTACCCGTCGTGTCGTAGAACGAGTAGTCAACGTACTTGTCGGTGTAGTTCGCGGTATCGGGAGCCATCATGTACCCTCGTTGAGTTCCGATGGCACAACCTCCAATCACCACCAGCAGCGCGAGCGCTGCCATCGCCTTTTTCAGCCCTCCCATCTTTTGCTTCCCCCTGCCTTGCGCCATGCGTCCTCGTCCCGGTACATGATGACCAGCTGTTCATATCTCCCGAATCTCACTTCCAGCGGGCCCGAATGGTCACCCGGCGGCACCTCGCCCTCTACCGTCACCTCACACTCCTGTGGTGGCGCTGACATTGGCCCGAAGGTCAGCAGGCGGTGTGAAGGGCACGCCTGCCATCGCGGCTTCGAGGCGCATGCGGTTCAGCGGCAAGCGGGCGAGCATGTCGCTGCGACCCAGCTCGCCAGGGCGATATCCGCCGCCCACGTCCGAATGAACGCCTGGATAGACGATCTCGCGATGCTGGCTGCTGGTACTGCCGAGCGGGGTCAGCGCAAACGCCGTGCGGATTTCATCGGCGGCAATGAGATGCAGGCAGTTTTCGACCGCATCGGGGATCGCCATCTTCATGCCCGACAGGTTATGTGCGGGCACGCCAACCGACTCGACGGTATCGAAGATGCCAAGAAAGCGGAAATGGATCGGGGCCGCGTTGCCATCGAGCGCTGTCCGGCACGGCCAGTAGGGCTGGCCGTCGCGGTACTCGCACTTGTCGAGGATGCGATTGACAAACGCGCGTGCGAGTGCCGCCCCGCGCGAGAAGCCGAATACGGCTACGTCGATACGAATTACACGGTGATTCTTTTCAAGGGCCTTGCTCAGATCACCTTCTGCCAGTTCTAGCCGCGCATCGCTTCCCGCACCTGTTCCGCCTCCCAGTACTTCACTGTCACGTACTGAACCAATCCAGTTAGGATTGCTCGCGTCCAGCGGTGTGCCAACGCCCGGGTAGTATCGCTTAACAATTAGAGGTTCATCCAGAATATGCCCATCGAACAGCCGCGCGATGTTCGACCATTTCTTCTTTTCAGCATCGAGGAACCTGTTATTTCCCGTACCATCGAAGAAAAAGCTGAACCACGGCTGCTGCTCGCAGGTCGTACACGCACGGAACTCCTCGTCATACAATTCCGTCATGGTCTTGTACGTCTGCTCGAACATTTCATGACTATCCGTGAACCAGTCCTGCATCAGCGCTTGCCCGTTCTTATCGTCCATTTTTACTCCCCCATGTGACGCATCACGCTCCGACCGTAAAAAATCTGGTCGAGTCTCGGGCTTCGGCCGCCTCCCTTTGACTCTGACACAAACTCGACTTCTATCTGGTGCGCCGGAAAGAAACGCGTGATTACATAGTTATACGAATCTCCGGGAAGGGGCGGCGAGCCAATTACTACTACGTCGCGCGAATAGTGGAAGGTCCTGCTTTCACTGCGACCCGGCGTTTCCTCATCCCACTCCACCCGGACCGTCTGCCCCGGACCGGGTAGAAAGGCGCAGCACGCGCCCCCTCCTTGTCCGTTTTTGCTGAAGGGATTGGCACTACCGCCCAACCCCAGGTTCCGGCCTTTCGTGTCGTAGAACGTATATTCAACGTACATCTCGGTATAGTTGGCTGACAGTTCGCGAACCTGTACATATTCCCGTTGGGCCCACGCTGAACACCCGCTCAACGTGACCAGCAGCGTAAGCACGGCCACGGTCCTTTTCAGTCCATTCATCTTTATTCCCACATATAACGCATCACGCTCCGACCGTAAAAAAGCTGGTCGAGTCTCGGGCTTCGATCGACTTCTATCTGATGACCCGGAAAGAATTTTGTTATTACATAGTTGTACGAATCTTCTGGAAGGGGATGCGATCCAATTACTACTACGTCACGTGAATAGTGGAAGGCCTTGCTGTCATTGCGACCCGGCGCTTCCTCATCCCACGCTACACGCACGGTCTTTCCAGGGCCTGGCAGCGGAGCACAGTATTCAACCCCGCCCGTCCCACCCTTGCTGAAGGGAGTAGCACACCCACCCAGTCCTAAGTTCCTGCCATTTACGTCATAAAACGTGTAATCAACATACATTTCGGTATAGTTTGCTGTAACTGCCGTAGCGTTGACATTTTCTTGCTGACCCAACGCTGAACAGCCAGCAGTCATCGCAAGCAGCACAAGCGCCGCCATCGCTTTTTTCAGTCTTCTCATATTCGTTCCTTCTCTTCCGTCTGCTCGAACGTCTCATGACTGTCCGTGAATCAGTCTTCCGTCAACTCGCTACTATTCTCACTGCTCATTTTTATTCCCCCATGTGACGCATCACCTTCCGGCCGTAAAAAAGCTGATCGAGCCTCGGGCTCGGTGGTCCATTTCCTACGTCTTCGCTTGCTCTCGATACAAGTTCGACTTCTATCTGCTGGCTTGGAAAAAATCGAGTAATTAGATAGTTATACGAATCGCTTGATACGGGAGTCTGACCAATTACCACTACGTCACGTGTATAGTGACGCTTCTTGCTTTGGTCGAAGTCGGTGTCTTCCTCGCCCCACTCCACACGTATGGTCTGTCCGGGACCGGGTAATAATGCACAGCAAGAGCGTCCTCCCGCCCCCCCCTTGCTAAACGGCTTGGCATCCCCACTTAGCCCGACACTCTTGTCATTCGGGTCGTGAATCGCATAGTCAATGTACATCTCGGTGTAGTTGGCAGACCGCTCACTAACCTCAACATATCCCTGCTGCCCCAACGCCAGGCAGCCAGCAGTCGTCACCATCAGCGCGAGCGCTGCCACAGCCTTTTTCAGCCCCTTCAGTGTCTGCGTCTCCCGGCCCTGCGCCATGCGTCCTCATCCCGGTACATGGCAGCCGTCTGTCCGTATCTTTCAAATCTCAACTCCAGCAGACCAGACCCGTCATCCAGCGGCATGTCGCCTTTCACCGTCACCTCACGCTCACGAGGTGTCCGGTAGGTCGTTCCGCTCGGCAGCGCATCCAGGTCGTCCCAATGCAGCATCAGCCTTTCGCCCGGCAATGGCGACAGCACGGCATCCCGCTGCACCACCGCCCCGTCGTCAAATGCCGCACCGAGGAACTGTGGGTCCACATCCCGGTTTCCTGGCAGCTCGAAGCTCAGGCTCCGCAGGGGCTTGCCACTGGCATTCACGATCCGCACGCGCACGCCGATATGTCCGATTTTCTTCAGTGCCTCGTATTGCCTGTTCTGTTCTTCGCACCGTTTGCGCTCGACCTGCGCCTGCATGCGCTGTGGTGCGCTTTGTGCCAGATCGCGCCACACCCCCTTGCCCACACGCCGGAAAGCAGGTGCAAGCGGTTCGCCCTGCGCAACGGCATCAGCCAGCACCGCGCCAAGTTGCGGATGCCGGTCGTAGTCCACCTGATAGCGCAATCCGTAGGCCACGAATGTCGCCATATCCGCTGGTCGGCTCAACCCGTGTTCAAATGCACGTTGGACCAGCGGCACAATTTCCGCCATCTGGCGGTTGTGATGAGGCCCGGTGGCTGGAATCATCCGGGTCTGCCGAAGCCACGCATGGACCTGCGCGGGCATCGCTCCCCGCTGCAACGCCGCCACCACGTCAGCGGGAACCGGCAGCACCTCCCAGCCACGCGGCACTGGCAAACCTTCACCCGCGAGTTCGATCAGTTCGCCATGAACGTCCAGCATCCACCACGCATGGAGTGGGCCGAACATGTATTGCCGTGTAGCCTCGGGTTGCCGCTCATGGAGCACTTTCAGATGCGAGGGGTGATAAAAGAAAAACCAGGCGTCCTCGCCATCGGTCCCAAGGCGGGCATGCAGCAGTGTCTGCAAATGCTCCACCAGCGTATTGATATTGTGCGGCGTCCAGATCCACGTCACGCGCGAAGTATGGTTCCGTGCCCGCGACAGTAACTGCAGGAATATGTCCGTATCGGGATCGGCCTCCCACAGCCTGGTGTCCGTCAGCGGTTCGTCGCTGCGCAGGTCTGTCATCGCCAGCAGCACCGGACCTGTTGCCTCCAGCGTATCCAGCCCCGAGCCTGCATACAGCGATACGCCGCGCAGGTCGCCAGGGTACTGCCTTTCACGTGACGCAAGTCCGGCCTGGTCGAGCAGTGCATAAAGATGGACAGGCTGCCGAGCCTCATCCAGCTCACGATACTTCGCGCGAAAACGCTCCAGCATGGCCTTCTGGTAATCAAGGTCTTCGAGATAGTCGTCCATTACACGTCCATCCTTGCGAAGGGCACACCGGACTGGCTTGCACGCAGCGCACACTGCGTCGCCGCGGGCTGGGGCAGTTCCGGCAATTCGACCTGCATTTGGGTGGCACCCTGCTTCTGGATCGTGATGACTTTCAGGAACAGGTCATTGGGACCGCCGAGCGTAATGCTGCCGTCCTTCATCTGGATAAACGCGCCGCCCGATTCGAGCGTAAGTTCGGTCTTCGCAACGATGCGCGCTACGCCATTGACGCTCGCTATCGTCAGGTCCTGGTCCGCATCGAGCGACATCGGGCCTCCCTGCGCCTGTATCTCGACGGGGCCTTTAGCCGCAAAAGCCTTGAAACCGGCCTTCTGCACGAACAGCGAAATCTTCTCACCCGCCGCCACCGTCCAGCGTTTCAGCACGCTCCAGTCGGCGTTCTTCCCGGCCACCGTGTTGATGTTCTCCTGGGCCGCGAACTGGATACCCCCGCCCGCCACGATGGCCGCCGACGCGGGCGTGCCCGCGAGGAGCCCCGGCTTCTTCAGGCCGTCGAAGTCCTCCTTCATCTGCTGCTGCGCGTCGGTGTCGGCAGGTTCGGCCTTCGCGCTACTGGCGGACGCAGCCAGCGCCTTCGCGGTCGCCAGCGCACTTTCAAGCTGCGCGATGGTCTCCTGCATGTCCAGTTGCCTGCCGGTCGCGGCGGGGCGGTCGTATGCCGTCAGGAGCAGGCCCTTGCCTGCGCGGTTGACGCCCCAGCCCGAGGTCCGGACCTCATAGCCCTCACCCCGGTATTCGAGTTTCTGGTTCACCAGATAGCCGAGATTGAGCTGCGACTTGCCCGAGTGTTCCGTGCTGAGCTTGATGCCTTCCTGGCCCGCCCAGTCCTCCATGCGCAGCTTGTTGTTCTTCTGCGTGCGGATCATGTTGCGCGAGAGCCAGCGCCGGTCGTTCGTGATGAGGTCACGCGCCTGGCTGTGGTGGTGAAACCCGCAAATTTCCGGCTTGTCAGGGTCTCCATCCCGAAATTGGATTACTGCCTCGTCGTTGTCGAGCGCGACCATGTGCATGCCGGTATGCAGCTTGCCCGCGAAGGGCTTGGCCAGGCGCAGCGGCACGCTTTCGCCACCCTTCGGCCAGGTGCCGAAGTCAGCATCCAGGCGCACCACGTAGTAGCCGACAGAATTCAGGTAGCCATAGGTATATTTGTCCGGACTGCAAATCCGCGCGCTGAGTGTGCCCGAGATGCGAGCCCAGGTTGCCGGTTTGAACTGGAGCCGGAAACGCCGGTCAGCGGGAATCGCCCTGAAGCGATTCGTATAGGGCCGGTCACGCGCTCCGCTGTGCCTGACCTCGATCGCGACCTGGCCTTTGGGCGCATCAGGCAGGACAAGATCCGTCTCCAGCACACTTGCACACTGCAACGCCAGTACGTTACTCTCGCCTTCGTAGATGATCTGCCTTGCTAGGGCCGCCTCGTGGCGAAGTTGCGCCTCCCACTTCGCCCCGGCCTGGTCGAGGTGATGTGTGCCGTAAATATAGGGCTGACCATACGTGGTCGAATCCTGCGGGGCAAGGTTGGCGCTGTCCCGAAAACGTTCCCAAGCGCTTTCCGGGTTGTAGTCGGCCACGGTGTACGACTGTGGCACTGTCTCCGCGTGGGTCTTCAGCATCGTCACCGCTTCCACGCCGCCCGATTCGAGTCCCGCCGCCTCACGGTACGGCACAATGTGCTGAGGCTCGTCATAGAGATAGTGGTCAATGTCATCAGCGAACACGACCTGATCGCCGTACTCAGATTCCTCGATAAAAGAGTAGATGCCCTCTTTCTGCATCAGCATCTGGACATAGGCCAGATCGGTCATCTGATGCTGGAAGCGCCACGCATGCATCGGATACTTGCGGCGCAGCCGGAACGAGATCAGGTGATCTGGAATACCGTGCCGACGTAACACCGCCCGGATAATGTCGGGCGCCGATTGATGTTGATAGGTTTGGGTCGTCGTGACTGCCGCCAACCGTCCGAAGTGCGATTTGAGGACAAACTGGTGTTTCGTGAAATCGTGCGTCTTCTGGATGGCCGAGACGCGTTCGAGGTAGCCTGAAAACTTCTTCACGCTCCCGTCTTCCGCCGTGATGGTGAAAACGGCATCTAGATTCAGGTAATCCGCGCGAGGCAAATGCTCGGGATGCGTTGCCTCGATCATCACTGTGGTCGGTTCCCCCATCGCCTCGGTGGCCGTGAACGACACGACCGACAGTTCCGATGCGCTGGCCGTTCCCGGAACCTGCAGGCGATACGCCTGCCTGCCTGTGATGTTCTGATGCAGTGAATCAAACTCCGCCATGCCTTCAGTTCTCCTTTTCAAGACTGACGGATCGCGATGCGGGCCTCCGCCTGTTTGCACTCCCAGAAGACAAAAAAATAGAACATCTTTGGGTGCATGGGTGATACCGGAACCAGATGCTTGACGTGGCGCAAAGCCACCACAGCCAGCAAGTGACCTGTACCCTCTGGACAACGAAGCAACGATTATTGCCCCGTTGGCACGCACGCCTCAAGCTGCCTTATGCGCTCATGGAGGTCGTCAATCTGGCTAGCGGCAAGCGACGCACGCAACTCCGCCACGACGATATACCGGATCAGGTCGTCTCTCCGGCCCTGGTTCCAGGAAGGTCCGTGTGGAAAAGATTTGGCTCAGCGCGGAATCCGTCAGGCGAACATCCAAGTTGTTGAATGTAAGCAGAACAGGTGCTTATGGGCGTAGTGCGCGGCGGGGCGAACTTCTCCACAGTTTTTGTTGAAGGCCCTGTGGAAAAGCCCTGGGCAACTTACCCAAGTCCTTGACGCACAAGGAAAACGGCGCACCCAAACAAAACGCGGCACACCGTTGCCGGTGTGCCGCGTTCAAGTCTTCAATACGAGCGGGTCTGCGCAAGCAGGTCCAACCTGCCAGGCAACCCGAATCGTTCAACGAGCGTCCATCAAGGCTTGTTCGTCTCGAACAAATCCATGATCTGCTTGCGCTCGCTCGAGGAAACGCTCGGCGTCAGGCCGCCCGTCCCCATGCTGCCGGTCGCGCCGCTCGCGTCGCTAGCCGCCCCCGCCGGGTTGCCCGATTCCATGCCGATCGCCGAGACGAAGCCGGCGCCCGGCGTCGCATCGGAGTAGTACAGCTCGCCACCGATCGTCGTGAGTCCCTCCGGCATCTGCGGCTCTTCCTGCGGGATGCCGCGCAGCGCGCGGTTCATGTAATCCACCCAGATCGGCAACGCGAGCTGCGCACCGAACTCGCGGCTGCCGAGGCTCTTCGGCTGGTCATAGCCCATCCACGCCACGGCCACGAGGCTGCGCTGATAGCCGGCGAACCAGCCGTCGTGCGCGTCGTTGGTCGTACCGGTCTTGCCCTGCAGGTCGTCGCGGTGCAGGACGTTCGTGCCCGCGCCCGTGCCGGCCGTCGCCACCGAATGCAACAGGCTGTTCATCACGTACGCGTTGCGCGGCGAGAGCGTCTGTGGCGCATTCTGGCCCGCCACGAGCGGCTGGGCGCGCAGGATCGGCTGGCCGTGCGCGTCGTCGACTTCGGCGATCAGGTACGGGTTGATCCGGTAGCCGCCGTTCGCGAACACCGAGTACGCGCCCGCCGACTGCAGCGGCGTGACGAGGCCCGCGCCCAGCGCCATCGGCAGGTACGGCGGCGTTTTGTCCGCGTCGAAGCCGAAACGTTGCGTGACATAGTCCTGCGCGTACTTCGTGCCGATATACGAGAGGATGCGGATCGACACGAGGTTCTTCGACTTCTGCAGCGCGAGGCGCATCGTCATCGGGCCTTCGGGGAAGTCGTCGTCCTTCGGCTCCCACGCGTCGCCGCCCGGCGTGCTGGGCGGGAAGTACAGCGGCGCATCGTTGATCATGGTCGCCGGCCCGAGACCCTTCTCGAGCGATGCCGAGTAGATGAACGGCTTGAAGCTCGAGCCCGGCTGGCGCCACGCCTGCGTGACGTGGTTGAACTTGTTCTTGTTGAAGTCGAACCCGCCGATGAGCGCGCGGATCGCGCCGTCCTGCGGCGTGAGCGAAACGAGCGCGCCTTCGACCTGCGGCAACTGCGTGATCTGGTAGTCGCCCTTCGCGTCCGTCATCAGGCGCACGATCGAGCCCTGCCGGATGCGCAACGCGTTCGACGCGCGCGCCGAAAGACCGCCTGCGACGAAACGCAGGCCATCGCCCGTGACGGTGATCTGGGTGCCGTCGAGCAACTGCGCGGTGACCGACTTCGGACTCGCGTCGATGACCACGGCGGAGACGATGTCGCCGTTGTCGGGGTGATCGGTGAGCGCGTCGTCGATGGCCTGGTCGCGGTCGTCGCCCGCGGCGGGCAACTGCACGAAGCCTTCGGGGCCGCGATAGCCGTGTCGGCGCTCGTAGTCCATCACGCCCTTGCGCACTGCCGCGTAGGCCGCGTTCTGATCGGCGGAATCGATCGTCGTCGTGACCGTGAGGCCGCGCGTATAGGTCTCGTCCTTGTACTGCGAATACATCATCTGGCGGACCATTTCCGCGATGTACTCCGCATGCACGCTGTACTCGGTGCCCGCGGTGCGCGTATGCAGCGGCTCCTTGATCGCCTCGTCGTACTGCGCCTGGGTGATGTAGTTCAGATCCAGCATGCGCTTGAGGATGTACTCCTGACGGATCTTCGCGCGCTTCGGATTGACGATCGGGTTATAGGCGGACGGCGCCTTCGGCAGGCCCGCGAGCATCGCCGCTTCGGCGAGCGTGATGTCCTTCAGGTCCTTGCCAAAGTACACGCGCGCCGCCGCCGAGAAGCCATAGGCGCGCTGCCCCAGATAGATCTGGTTCATGTACAGCTCGAGGATCTGGTCTTTCGTGAGCGCGCGCTCGATCTTGTAGGCGAGCAGCATCTCGTAGATCTTGCGCGTATAGGTCTTCTCGCTCGAGAGGAAGAAGTTGCGCGCGACCTGCATCGTGATCGTGCTCGCGCCCTGCGACGCGCCGCCGTGCATCAGGTCGGCGACGCCCGCGCGCAGGATGCCGACGAAGTCCACGCCGCCGTGCTCGTAGAAGCGGTAGTCCTCGATCGCGAGCACCGCTTTCTTCTGCACGTCGGGGATGTCCTGGAAGCGCACGAGCTGGCGCCGCTCTTCACCGAACTCGCCGATCAGCACGTGGTCGGCGGTGTAGATGCGCAGCGGCACCTTGGGCTGATAGTTGGTGAGCGCATCGAGCGAGGGCAACTGCGGCCCCATCACGACGAGCGCATAGCCGACGATCAGCGCGCCCACCACGCAGAGCGTGGCAATCAGGCCGGCGAACCAGAGCATGAGCGACGCGAAAAACGAGCGGCGGCGCGGCTGCTCGTCGCGCGAGTCCTGACGGCGCTGCGGCTGGCGTCCATTGTTGAAGGAGGGTTCCCGATCGTCGTTCGGGTAGTGCGGCGTGGAAGGCGGTCGTTTGATGATAGGCATGACTGGAATGATTGGCGCGTGCGTGCTGCGCCCCCGGCTGCGCGCGGCTCGCGCGCATAGATCTCGATCCTGGCGTCATGGCGCCAATGCGGCGTGTGACGGCGCCGCATTCTTGAACGGAACGCGGCGCCCTGGCGTGACCGGCAACGCCCCCGTCCGGCCACGCGGCGCGCATGTTCGGCGCGCCGTCGCAAGGTTACTCTTTCAATACCCTTTCGCATGGGCGCCTCTGCGGGAAGCACCCGTGCGAAATGTAACAGCGCATTCTAAATAATTCGTGCGCGGGCGGTCGGGCTTTTTTTGTAAGAGTTTCTTGAGAACAGGTCTGCGACCCTCTTTTTTCTCCCAGGGTGACGGCACCTTGCGCCAACCTGCGCGTTCTCTGGAGAAAGTTGCGAAGCGAATCGGCACGCGGATCTGCGATGCACGGCGCTCTGGTTTGCGCGTGAAACATTGTTGCGCCACGGGCGAGCGATACGCACGCATCTTCGCGTTGCGCATCGCGCGTCTCGTCATATGATGGAAAAGTTACTGCACGCCCTGCTCGCCTTGCTCGCCGGCCAATACGAACGACGCCATTTGCCGCCGCACGCATGCGGGATCCGAGTTCACTCGAAGCCGATCCAACGGCCAGCCGACCATGAACAAGCCCAGCGAACGCATCGTCGTCTTTGTCACGCCCGCTCAAAAGCGTGCGATCTCCGCCTCGGCCGATGAACTCGGCATCAGCATCAGCGAACTGATGCGCCGCGCCGTGCTCGCCTTTAGCGCCACGAGCGACCAGGTGAAGGCGGCGAGCATCGTCGACCGGCTGAATGCGCCACGCGAGCCCGACGTGCTCGCGCAAGTGCTGCGCAAGGCGGCAAAGCCGCTGCGAGCCGGGCGCGCGGCGGGGCTGCGGCCGGCTGTTGCGCAGCCTGCGGCGGCAGACGCGCAAGTGGATGGCGAGGCGGCCGTGCCGCTTGCCTCCGGGACCATCGCGCCAGTGCCCACCGAAAGCGGCGACAACGCGGCCGCGCTGCCCGCGAGCGGCACCGGGCCGGACACACGCAGCCCCGTACACGAATTGGCCCAGGCCGTTGCGCGCCTGTCCGGCGAAGCGGCTCAGGCGGCGGAGGATACCGAAGCGCAAAGAGGCGCCGCACGCCCCGAGGACGCGCATCGCGAGGACGCCGAACCGCTGCAGCCGCGTGGCGGTACACCGTTCGCGCACGCCGCACGTGACGAGGAAGAAGACGCGCCCCGCAACGATCCCGCGCCCGATGCAGGCAAATTCGCCTGATGCCCGCGACCCGCGCCAGCCGCGCCGCGGCCGCATGGCCTTTAAGTCCCTTTTAAGAGACCCCGTGGTGTAATATCCGCGAGCGATGCGCCAGGGCCAGCGAATCGGCCCAATGTGTGGCGCAACGGTTAAAACGGTTAATTTAGCGGTGTAGGCCTGTTGCAATTGGCAAAAGCGCCCCGAATTTCGCGCAGCATGCGCGGCTCGCACAAAGCGGCGTAAGCTAAACGCGAGATTGCCGGGCGTGCCGATCGTGTCCGCCGCAACGCTTTGCGACGCCACGCGAACGCCGCACACGCGCATCGCGGCCCGCTGCACAACGGCGGGGCCGATCTTATTTCACCGGAGGAATTCATGTCGCTTTTCGACTCCATCTCTCGCACGGTCAAGGGTCTCTTGAACGACGCCGCCGACTCCGTGCAAGACCCGTCGCGCGACGCGCGCCAGATCGTGCGCGAACTCGACGACAGCATCGGTCGTGCAGAGAACTCGCTCGTCGAGATCCAGGCGCAGGTCGCGATGCAGCAAAGCAAGCGCGACGTGGCCGCGGACAAGGCGAAGAAGTATGAAGACGGCGCGAAGCGCGCGCTGCAATCGGGCGACGAAGCGCTCGCACGCGAAGCGCTCGGCGCCCAGGCCACGGCCGAAGCCGAACGCGACGCGCTCGCGGCCGAGCTCGGCAAGCTCGAACCCTCGGTCGATCAACTGAAGCAGCAGATCGACGACATGCGCTCACGCCGCAACGACCTCAACGCGCGCTCGAACATCCTGCAGGCGAAGCAGCAGATCGCCCAGGCGAAGGATGTGGCGGCCACGGCGCTCGGCGGTATCGGCGGCAAGAATCTTTCCGAGGACTTCCAGAAGCTCGAAGACAAGGTGAACCTGTCGAACGCGCGCTCGGACGCCCGCCTGAATTCGGCGGATACTTCAAGCGGCAAGGCGCTCGACGACAAGCTCGCCGCGCTGAACAAGGGCCCGTCGGTGGACGACCGCCTCGAAGCCCTGAAAAAGCAGCTCAATACGCCGGCACAGTAAGTGCGCAGGGCGTAACGGATGCGGCGCGGCCAGCGGGCTTCTGGCGCGCACCGCGCCGCATCCACGTTTCGTATGTCATGGAGACGGGCGACAAGCCGCCCGGCCGGCAACATGAAAAAGTTTCTAGTCGCATTGTTCGCAGCGCTTACGCTCGTGAGCGGCCTGGCGTTTGCCGTGCCGAGCGTCCAGCAAATCGAATCCGCGATGTCGCAAGGCGACTGGCAGCGCGCGGACGCGGGACTCACCCAGGTCCTGCAGGCCCACCCCGACAATGCCCGCGCGCATTACCTCTATGCGCAGGTGCTCAATCGCGAAGGCCGCTACGCCGACGCGCTCACGCAGGTCGAGCAGGCGAAGTCGCTCGATCCGCAGATCCGCTTCACGCAGCCGCAGCGTTTTGCGCAAGTCGAAGCGAAGATCCGCTCCGACGCGACGCGCGCAGGCACCGTCACGACGAACCGCACGAACAACCCCTTCGCACAGCAGACACAGTCGGCGGCACCGGCAGCGCTTGCCACCGCCGCCGTGCCGCAAAAGCACGGCCCTAGCTACGGCATGTGGATCGGCATCGCCGTCGTGCTGGTGGGCGTAGCGCTCGTGCTGCGCTGGACGGTGCGTCGCGCGAAGTCCACCGAAGACGCGAAGGCAGGAGACGACCGCCGCGACCAGCTCAAGCGCGCCACCGACCTGCTCAACGCGGTGCGCTCGCTCAAGCTCGACTTGAGGCTCTCGACGGCGCCCGGCCACGAAGCGCTCGAAAAGGAAGTGGAAGGCTTCGAGACGCAACTGCGCAGTGTGGTCGAAACGCTCTCGGGCAGTACGAACCCGGTGGCCCCGTATCAGATCGAGGATCTCGAGCGCCAGTTCGCAAGCCTCAAGGCCCGCGCCGAGGGCCGGCCCGATCCGAATGCGCAGGCGGCCGCCGCGCCGTCGTATGACGGCAGCGGCTCGGCGTACTCGCGCGAGGCGGACGCCGCGTTCGGGCATAACCCGCAATATCCGCCGCAGTACCCGCCGCAACAGCAGCCGCAGGTCATCGTGCAGCAAGGCGGCGGTGGCATGGGCGGCATGGGTGGTCTGCTCACCGGCGTGTTGCTCGGCGAAGCGCTCAACCGTGGCCGCGAGCGCGACGTGATCATCGACGACGAAAGCCGGCGCAATCCGCGTGACGGCGGCAACGGCGGCGGCGTGGACTTTGGCCAGGGCTCGAACGACTGGGACGATGGCTCGGGCGGCGGCGTCGATATGGGCAGCAACGACAGCTCGGACGACTGGAATACCTGAGCGCGTCCGCCGCGGCCACTCACTAGCCGCAGCCAGGCAACGACGGGCTCCCTCGCGGAGCCCGTTTTGCATCTTTCGCCTCATCCGCCACGCTGCGATTGCATCCATTCAGACATGACCTCACACGCGCCCCCCTCGCAGCAAGCGACACCCAACGCCAAGCCGCGTATCGCCATCGTCGGCAGCGGCTTTGCCGGCATCGGCATGGCGATCCGTCTGCGGCGCATGGGCATCGAGACGTTCACGATCTACGAAGCGGCCGAAAGCCTCGGCGGCACCTGGCGCGACAATGCCTATCCCGGCGCCGCCTGTGATATTCCTTCGCACCTCTACTCATTTTCGTTCGAGCAGAATCCCGACTGGACGCGCACCTATGCACCGCAGCGCGAGATTCTCGACTACCTGCGCCACTGCGCGTACAAGTACGATATCGAGCGCTACATCCACTATCGCTCGCGCGTGAGCGCCGCACGCTTCGACGCAACACGCAGCGTATGGCTCATCGATATCGAGCGCGACGGCGTCATGCATACGGTCGAGGCCGATTTGCTGATTGCCGCGAACGGCCCGCTCTCGCGCCCCGCCCTGCCCGCAGTCGCCGGGCTCGAGCGCTTCGAGGGCAAGCTCTTTCATTCGGCGCGCTGGGACCACGATTACGCGCTCGACGGCAAGCGCGTCGCCGTGATCGGAACCGGGGCAAGCGCGATCCAGTTCGTGCCGCAAATCCAGCCGCGCGTCGCGCAGCTCACAGTATTCCAGCGCACGGCGCCTTGGATCATGCCGCGCCGCGACCGCGCCATCGGCGCGCGCCGGCGCTGGGTGTATCGCCATGTGCCGCTCGCGCAGCGCCTCGCACGCGCGGCGATTTACTGGCAGCTCGAATCGCAAGCGTTGGGGTTCATCGTCGACCGGCGCCTGCTCAATGCGCCGATGAAGTTCGCGCGCAACTATCTCGCGCACAAGGTGAAGGATTCCGCGCTGCGCGCGAAGCTCGCGCCCGACTATGTGCTGGGCTGCAAGCGCGTGCTGCTGTCGAGCGACTATTTTCCGGCGCTGGCGCAGCCGAACGTCAATCTCGTGACCGAGCCGATTCGCGAGGTGGTCGCCGACGGCATCGTCACCTCGGACGGCGTGCATCGCCCATTCGATGCGATCGTTTGCGGCACCGGCTTCCAGGTGAACGACGTGGATGCGCCGTTTCGCGTGACGGGCATCAACGGCGCCGATCTCGGCGACGCATGGCGGCGCGACGGCCCCGAAGCCTATCTCGGCGCAAGCGTGGCGGGCTTTCCGAACTTCTTCATCATCATCGGGCCGAACACGGGCCTCGGGCACAACTCGATGATCTACATGATCGAGTCGCACATCCGCTATATCGCCGACTGCATCCGTACGCTGCAGCGCCGGCGCGCGCGCACGATGAGCGTACGGCCCGAGGCGCAGCAAGCCTTCAACACGAAGCTGCAGGCGCAGCTCGCGCGCACCGTCTGGACCTCGGGCTGCCACAGCTATTACCAGACCCGCAGCGGCAAGGTCACGTCGCTGTGGCCGGGTTTCACGTTCGCGTTTCGGCGACGCACGCGCCGCGTGCGCGAGCGCGACTACGAGTTCGGGCGCTAATCGCTTGCACGCTCCCGGACCTTAGCGGTGCTCCGGCTTGCCCGCATACACGCGCGTCTCGTAGGCAAAGTTCACGCGTCCGTCCCGCTGTGAGGCGTCGAAGAGCTTGCGCAGCGCCGCGAGCATCGGCTCATGACGCGCGTCGCCGGGCTTCGGGGCGTACGACGACGAAGCGAGGCGCCCGCGCAGCCCGTCGTAGTCGAGCAGCTGTGCGTTCGGAAACACGGTCTTCTGCTCGAAGCCGTCGCCGAACCAGTCGGCCATGGCGTCGTCGTCGGGATAAGTCTCGGCCACGCTCGCATAGTCGGTGCTGAATTCGCGCAACAGCGCTTCGTAACCCTCGAGAAACGCCGAGCCCTTCACGAGCCGGCTGTTCCAGAACAACACGATCTTGCCGCGCGGCTTGAGGATGCGCGCGAATTCGCGCCGTGCGCCGGCCTTCTCGAACCAGTGGAACGCCTGCGCCGCCGTCACGAGGTCGACGCTCGCGGTTTCGAGCGTCGTGGCCTCCGCAGTGCCGGCCACGCTGCGAAAGCCGGCATAGTCCGCGAGGTAACGGTCTGCCGCCTCGCGCATCGCCGCGTTCGGCTCGACGGCCACGACCGGGTGGCCCGCATCGAGAAAAAGCTTGCTGGAGATGCCGGTGCCCGCGCCGATGTCGGCCACGGTGGCGCCCGGCGCGACGCCGCATTCGACGTGCGCGAAGGTCGCCACTTCGCGCGGATAGGTCGGCCGGTACTTCACGTAGTCTGCGACCCGGTCAGTGAAGCGCCGGGTGGAATCGTCGATCATCGTCTGCCCTTGTGTCGTTGCCTGCGCACGGACCGCGTGGCCCCTGCGCAGCACGTCAAACCCCATGCAACGCGCTCCGTTGAGCGCGCCGCGCCCGTCCGCCGCTGCCCGGCTGCGCACCGCGCGGCCCCGCACTCAGGCGCCGCTCAAGAGCTTGAGCAACGCCCAGAGGAAGCGGCAGACCATCACAATCAGCTCCCAGAGCTGAATCAGCTGTTGCCAGAGCGCTGCGATCGCGCCCTCCTTCACTAATGCTTCGATCATCGTGCTCCCGCTGCGGGCGGCGCTGCACGCCAGACGGCATGCCACGGGGCGCCCGCTGCCGGCCCGTATTCCCCGATCATAGCCCCTTGCACCTCTCACGCGCTAAAGTCCCCGCGCGGCCTGCCGTAAACGCGTTGAAATCCCGACACTCGCGCGCTCGCTGCGCGACGACCGGGCGCGACACGTCACACAAGAAAAACAGACGGACAGCTTTGCATGGGACGGGACTAAGCGCTAAAGCGCCAAGTCCCGCCGACAGCTTTGCATGGGTCCGGATTAGGAGACACCTGATGACAGTCTTGCGCATGGGCTGGCGCGGCCACCGCCGCACCGGGAAATCGGCTTCGATCGTCGGCGATATCGCTGCGCACGCGGGCCGGCTAAGCATCGAAATCTGCGACGTGTCCGGCCACGTCGACGCCGTTGCCGAACGCGTGCAGCACCAGGCCGGCGTGTGCCACGCGCTGCGCGAGTCGGCGGCGCACACGCTCGCCGGCAATCATCAAATCGCCACGGCCGCGCGCGCCATGCGCGAACTGAGCGCGGGCACTACCGCCACCGTGCAAGCCTCGCAGCAAACCATCGAGGCGTCGCTCGACGATATCCACGGTCTCGTCGAGGGCGTAACCGTCATCGAAAGCCAGATCGGCGCGCTGAAGAGCGCGCTCGCGCACGTCTCGAAGGTCTCCGAAGAAATATCGCTGATCGCCCGGCAGACCCAGCTGCTGGCACTGAACGCCGCCATCGAAGCGGCGCGTGCCGGCGAGATGGGCAAGAGCTTTGCCGTCGTCGCCGCCGAGGTCAAGAACCTCTCGGCCAAGACCGCGCAGGCGACCGGGCAGATCGAGCAGACCCTCGCCCAGCTCACGCAGCAGACCGAACGGCTCTGCGCGGAAGGCGCCGCCAACACCGAGCGCGCGCATCGCGTGCGCGAGGGCACGCACACCATCGGCGAAGCGGTGCACAGCACCGGCGACGCCATCACGCAGCTCGATGCACACGCCGGCCAGATCGCGCAGCTCACGGGCGAGATCGAGGCGAAATGCGACGGCCTGGAAACGCAGGTGAGCCAAATGGCGAACGGCGTGGAAGATTCGAGCCGCAATTTCGCGCAGGCAAAAGACCAGCTCGGCAAGCTGCTCTCGGTCTCCGAAACGCTGATCGAGCTCTCGGCCGCCACCGGCGTTCAGACCGACGACACGCGCTTCATCGAGGCCGTGCAGCGCGCGGCGGCGCAGGTCGGCAAGCTGTTCGAGGCGGCGCTCGCGCGCGGCGAGATCGCCACGACGGACTTGTTCGACCAGACCTACGTCCCGGTGCCCGATACGAATCCGCAGCAGCACGTCACGCGCTTCGCCGCGTTCACCGACCGCGTGCTGCCCGCCATCATCGAGCCGCTGCTGGCCCTCGACGAGCGCGTAGCGTTCTGCGTCGCGATCGATCCGCGCGGCTACATTCCCACGCACAACCGCAAGTTCTCGCATCCGCAGGGCAGCGATCCGGTCTGGAACGCCGCGCACTGCCGCAATCGGCGTATCTTCAACGACCGCACCGGCGTGGCGGCAGGCTCGCATACGAAGCCGTTCCTGCTGCAGACTTACCGGCGCGACATGGGCGGCGGCCAGTTCGCGATGATGAAGGACGCCTCCGCGCCCATCGTCGTGAACGGGCGGCATTGGGGCGGCCTGCGCATGGGATATCGGCTTTGAGCTTTGCGTGCTGTCTGGCCGATAACGCAAAACGGCGCGTGAGCCGAAGCCCACGCGCCGCTTTCCACGGAATCGCTCGCTTGCGAGCGCGTCAGACCGCCATCGCCATGCGCTTGCGCTCGGCGCGCTGCATGAAGTAGTTGCCGACGATCACACCCGCCGTCACCACGAGGATGAAGAGCGTTGCGAGCGCATTCATCTCCGGATTCAGGCCAAGGCGCACGCGCGAGAACACCACGAGCGGCAGCGTCGTCGAGCCGGGGCCCGAGAGGAAGGCCGAAAGCACGAGGTCGTCGATCGAAAGCGTGAACGAGAGCAGCCAGCCCGCCGCGAGCGCCTGCGAGATCAGCGGCAGCGTGATCTGGAAGAACACCTTGAACGGCGTGGCCCCCAGGTCGAGCGCGGCCTCTTCCAGCGAAGGATTGAGCTCGCGCACGCGCGACTGCACGATGATGGCCACATAGGAAATGCACAGCATCACGTGGCCGATCCAGATCGTGAACACGCCGCGCCCCGCCGGCCAGCCGAACAGCTTGCCCATTTCCACGAACAGCAGCAGAAGCGAGATGCCCTGGATCACTTCGGGAATCACGAGCGGCGCGTTGATCATGCCGGTATAGAGCGTGAAGCCGCGAAAGCGCCCCATGCGCGCGAGCACGAAGCCCGCCCATGTGCCGATGATCACCGAGGCGAACGCCGTCATCAGCGCGATGCGCAGCGACAACCACGCAGCCGTGATGAGCTCGTCGTCGGTCGCGAGCGCCTGGTACCAGCGCGTCGAGAAACGCGTCCACACGGTCACGAGCTGCGAGTCGTTGAACGAGTAGACGATCAGGCTGAGGATCGGAATGTAGAGGAACGCGAAGCCGAGGCCGAGCGCGATGAACATCAAAACGCGATTCGGCTTCATTTGCCGCGGCCCTCCAGCTCTTTCGCCTGGAAGTGCTGGAACAGCGCCATCGGCACGAGCAGCAGCAGCACCATGGCGCAGGTGACGGCGGAGGCCATCGGCCAGTCGGCGTTGTCGAAGAACTCGTTCCACATGACGCGGCCGATCATCAGCGTGTTCGCGCCGCCGAGCAACTCGGGGATCACGTACTCGCCCACCGCCGGAATGAAGACCAGCAGGCAGCCCGCGATGATGCCGTTCTTCGAGAGCGGCAGCGTGATCTCCAGGAACGCGCGCCACGGCTTCGCGCCCAGGTCGTAGGCGGCTTCGAGCAGCGTGAGGTCCATCTTCACGAGGTGCGCGTAGAGCGGCATCACGAGAAACGGCAGATACGAATACACCATGCCGATATAGACTGCGGTGTTCGTATGATAGAGCTCGATGGGCGTATGGATGAGGCCCGTCGACATCAGGAAATTATTCAGCAGTCCGTTGTTCTTCAGAATGCCGATCCACGCGTAGACGCGGATCAGGAATGACGTCCAGAACGGCAGCATCACCGCCATCATGAGGATGTTGCGCGTGGACGGGTTCGAGCGCGCAATGTAGTACGCCATCGGATAGCCGATCAGCAGGCACAACAGCGTCGAGATGGCCGCGACCACCACCGAATTCACGTAGGTCGCGAAATACAGGCTGTCCTGGAACAGGAACGCGTAGTGCGAGAGATCGAGCGCGATGTGCCAGACGCCGTCCGTGAACGTCGTGAGCTCCGTGTACGGCGGAATCCCAAGCTGCTGGTCGGCGAAACTGATCTTCACGACCAGGATGAACGGCACGAGGAAGAACAGCAGCAGCCAGAAGAACGGACCGGCCACCACGGCCGTGCGGCCGGTCAGGTTGAAGCGCTGCGCCGGCCAGTTCAGGATGCGCTTGAAGGTCAGCGCACTCATGACGTCAGCACCACGCCAGCCGATGCGCTCCAGCGCACGTAGACCTCGTCTTCCCAGGTGGGCGAATCGATCTCGGAGAGCGCGAGGCTCGACATGTTCGCGATCACCGTCTTGCCCGAATCGAGCTTGACGTGATAGAGCGAGTAGCCACCCATGTACGCGATGTTCTTGACGACGCCCTTGCCCCAGTTGAAGGTCCCCTCGGGCGGCTTGCGCGTGAGCGCGATGCGCTCGGGGCGCACCGAGATCGTCACGGGCATGCCGAGCGGGCCGGAAATGCCGTGGCTCACATAGAGGCGCACGGGCAGGTCCGGCGATTCGACGAACACGTGATCGGGCTCGTCTTCCACCACGGTGCCCTCGAACAGGTTCGTCGAGCCGATGAACTCCGCCGAGAAGCGGCTGTTCGGAAATTCGTAGACTTCATTGGGCGCGCCGAGCTGCACGATCTGGCCTTCGCTCATGACGGCAAGGCGGTTGGCCATCGTCATCGCCTCTTCCTGGTCGTGCGTGACCATGATGCAGGTGACGCCCACCTTCTCGAGAATATTGACGAGCTCGATCTGCGTGCGCTGGCGAATCTGCTTGTCGAGCGCCGACATCGGCTCGTCGAGCAGCAGCAGCTTGGGGCGCTTGACGAGCGAACGCGCGAGCGCCACGCGCTGCTGCTGGCCGCCCGAGAGCTGATGCGGCTTGCGCTTGGCGAAACGCGACATCTGCACGAGTTCAAGCGCGTTGGCCACGCGGTCCTTGAGTTCGCCCTTCTTCACGCCTTCCTGGCGCAGCCCGAAGCCGACGTTGGACTCCACCGTCATATGCGGAAAGAGCGCATACGACTGGAACATCATGTTGACCGGGCGGCGGTACGGCGGCAGCGCCGCGAGATCTTCGCCGTCGATCAGGATCTTGCCCGAGGTGATCGTCTCCAGACCCGCGAGCATGCGCAGCAAGGTGGACTTGCCGCAGCCCGAGCTGCCAAGCAGCGCGAACAGTTCGCCCTTCTTGACGGACAGGTTGACACCCTTGACGGCCGTCGTTTCGCCGAACTTCTTGACGACGTCGACGACCTGCACGAAGTTGTCCACGGCCGGGTCTGCCGCGGTGAAGCCCGAAGGCAGCGCGCCGGAGGCTACCGGCACGCTCGTCTGGTCACTCATGATTCTCTCTGCCCTGCCTGGTTCTGCCTTGATGCTGGACGGGGTTGACGAACAAAGCCCCCGGCATCGTGCCGAGGGCTCGGGTAATACGATCACTGTGCGCTAACGGGGCGCCAGGCGCACGCGGAAGGCGGCCGGGAACTCACGCGCCGGCGCGTCAGCGGCCCGACTTGAACTCGGTCCACAGACGCGTCTGCAGACGCTGGATCTCAGGCGGCAGCGGCTTGAGCAGGAACAGCGTCTTCAGGACTTCCGGCGGCGGGTACACGGCCGGGTCGTTGGCGATGTCCTTGTTCACGTACTTGCGCGCTTCGGCGTTCGCACTCGGGTAGTAGACCGCATTCGTGATGGCCGCGTGAACCTGCGGCGTCTCGATGTAGTTGATCCACTCGAGCGCCGCTTCCTTGTGCTGCGCATCCTTCGGGATGGTCATCACGTCAAACCAGATCGGCGCGCCGCCCTTCGGAATGTAGTACTCGATCTTGAACGGCTTCTTCGCGTCGATGGCACGGTGCTTGGCGATCACGACGTCGCCCGACCAGCCGTAGGCGAAGCAGATGTCGCCGCCGACGAGGTCGTTGATGTAGCCCGACGAGTTGAATTGCGTGATGTACGGACGGATCTTCTTCATCATCGCGAGCGCCGCACGATAGTCGTCCGGGTTCGTCGAGAGCGGGTCCTTGCCGATGTAGTGCAGCGCGGCTGCAAACATCTGGTCCGGCGCGTCGAGCACGGACACGCCGCAGGCCTTCAGCTTCGAGATGTTCTCGGGCTTGAAGAGGATGTCCCAGTTGTCGAGCGGCACATTCTTGCCGAGGATCTGCTGCGCCTTCGTGACGTTATAGGCGAGACCAGTCGTGCCGTAGGCCCAGGGCACGGCGAACTTGTTGCCCGGATCCGCGCCGGCGACCAGCGCCATCAATTGCGGATCGAGATACTTGAGGTTGGGGATCTTCGACTTGTCGAGCGGCGCGAAGATGCCGGCGGCGATCTGCTTGCCCGCGTAGTTGCTGGTCGGCACGACGATGTCGTAGCCCGAATTGCCGGCGAGCAGCTTGGCCTGGAGCGTGTCGTCGCTGTCGTAGTTGTCGTACTTGACCTGAATGCCGGTCTGCTTCTGGAAGTTAGGAATCGTGTCCTTGGCGATGTAGTCGGACCAGTTGTACACGTTCAGTTGCGTATCCTTCGCCACCGACGTCAGCCACGGCGCCGCGCACAGCGCGAGTACAGCCAGCTTCGCCAAAACCCGTTTCTTCATCCCGTTCTCCGCTTGTTTGCCTGTCTTTAGCCTGGATCTGGCTGGGTGCGAGCCCGCTCGCGCCGGCCGTGCACCTGGCCTGTCTGCCGCGTCCGGCGCGGCTCTGCTGCATTTACCGAACCTACCATCAAACCTGCCATGCGACAAAAAAAGCGCGCCGGCGTGTCGCGCAAACGGAACAGGATCTGCCGCGCAGCGAGGACGGTCACCGTAGATGGCTATAGGGGACGGTAAATCGCGCGCAATTTTAGCCGTTTATCCAGCCCTGTCCACCAAAAAAACGGCCCGCACAACGGTCGCGCGACGCCGTTACTCGCCAGGCCGTGGGCCGGTCCGGTTGAATGAATTCGTAAGGCATGCACTACGCATTCGGTCCTGTCGTTGTCCCCTCAGCCAACCGGGCAAAGAAGACCGCGCCGGCGAATCGGTTAACATAGCGGGGTTTTCCGTACGGCCGGTGCGCATGTTTGTGTGCTGGCCATCCCGCCCCAAGACATATCGATGGCCTCCAATCTCCACGACCTCCCCGACAGCCCGTGCATCGGCGTGTGCTCGACGCTCTTCGACGAAATCTGCAAAGGCTGCGGCCGCACCGCGACGGAAGTCTCAAACTGGGTCTTTCTGACCGACGAGGAAAAGCGCGCCGTCTGGAAGCGTATCGAGCACGAAGGCACCGCCATGCGCTTTCAGAAGAACCGCGCGTAGCCTGACGCGTCTAGCCGGCCGCACCTGACCCGCCGTGGCAGGCCAGGCGAACAAGGCGAAAAAAAACGCCGGACGAGCCGGCGTTGCTTTCGTGTCGACGTTGCGCAGGGCTCACCTCGCGCGCCGGCCATCAGAACTTCATGCCAACACCCACGCCCACTACGAGCGGGTCGATATAGAGCGTGCCGAGCGACGAGCCATTGAGCGACGCGCCCGTGCGCATCCAGATCTTCTTGATGTCCGCGTTCACGAAAACGTTCTTCGCGACCTGATAATCGACGCCGAACTGCAGCGCCGGGCCGAAGCTATGGTTGTCGATCGACACGGACTGGTCGCCGACGTGCAGACCGTTGTTGTAGAACAGCGTGTAGTTGATGCCGGCGCCGACGTACGGCCGGAACACGCCCGCGTTGTTGAAGTGATACTGCAGCAGCAGCGTGGGCGGCAGCACGCCAACGCCACCCAGCGCACCGAGGCTCGACGTGATCTGGTTGCGCGAGGTGCCGAGAATGAGCTCAGCGCCGATGTTGTTCGTCACCATGTAGGTGAAGTCGAGCTCGGGAACGATCGCGTTGTTGACGTCCGCCTTGATCGCATTGAGGGTGCCGTTCGAGCCGACCTGCGGCGTGATGGCGATCGCTCGCAGACGCACGAGCCAGTCGCCCGCGTAAATGCCCGTTTCAGGTGTGCTGGCAGCGTGAGCGGCCGATGCGGCGAAAGCCGCACCGAGCGCGAGTGCGGCGGCCGCCGCGATGGTTTTGAATTGCCTCTTCATGATGGTTATCCCCGTTATCCCTGCGCTGATTCGCAAGTCCGTAGGAATTGTCAACGGGGGGCTCCATCGCGAATTTGATGGCCGTCAGGTCAGCGCAAATGCCGCCCGATGTGCGACAGCGGGTCGCGAAACTCCAGTCAAAAGCAGCTCCAACAGGTCCCTGACGCTGCGGATGGCGTTGCCAAATGGCAACGCTTCACGGCCACGAAAGAACAGGCCATTCGCCACGTCGCCGCGCAACGCCGCCGCAAGACGCGTATCGATGCAGAAATGGCCGAATTTTTCGATGCCGTCACGCAGACCACAGATCGACAGGCATTCGAGGCCGGTCGGACACGCGTTCTTGACGAGGCCGATCTTGTTGCGGATGCGCGACTCGTTGCGCAGATAACGGTCGAGCCACGGCGTCTTCACCGCACGCGCGGGCAGGCCGGTCACGCTCACGAACTCGACGATGTCCTCCGGTTTGGCGTCGACGAGCACGCGCTTGAAGTTCGGATGCGCATCGCCCTCCTCCGTCACGGCGAACGGCGTGCCCACCTGCACGCCGTTGGCGCCCGAATCGAGCCACTTGCGCACGGCCTCGTGGCTGTTGATGCCGCCCGCCACGATGAGCGGCACCTCGCGGCGCGTGATGCCCAGCGACGCATAGACGCCGTCGAGCTCATCGAAGATGCGATCGAACGCGAAGCGCTCATTGCCCATGTCGGCGATATCGGTCACGCCGAGATGACCGCCCGCGTGCGCGGGATGCTCGAGCACGACGGCGTCGGGCAGACGCCCTTTCTTCATCCACTTCTTGAGCACGAGCGAAACGCCGCGCGCATCGGAAAGGATCGGCACGAGCGCGATGTCCACGCCCTGGGTGAGGTCGGGCAGATCGAGCGGCAGGCCCGCGCCCATGACGATCGCATCGGCGCCATGCTCGCAGGCCGCGCGCACGTAGTCGGCATGGGCATTGACCGCCTTCATGACGTTCACGGCGATCATGCCTTTGCCCTGCGCGAGCTTGCGCGCAGCCTCGATCTCGCGGCCGAGCGCGACGAGATTCGCGCGCGCCAGCGTCTCGTGCCGCGGGTCGGCACGGCACAGCGCGATGAGGTCAGGGTGATGATGGCGCAGGTCGATGCTCGCGATGGTGCCAAGCGCGCCTTCGCGCGCGACGCTGCCCGCGAGCCGGTGCGCCGAGATGCCGACGCCCATGCCGCCTTGCACGATGGGCAGCAGTTGGCGGCCGCGGATGTCGAGCGGCGCGAAAGAATGTGTAGGAAACATGGAGACCCGCTTTGCGTTGTCGATGGCAAAGCGTCAATGGTCGCGCGCCGCCCACGAACGATATTGATAAATATCAATAAAAAATGCGGAGAACCGCAAAGATCTCCGCATTAATGACACAAATCAAAACGCCGCACCGAAACATTTGCAAGGCGCGAATCGGCTTCAGATCAAGGCTTCGGCACCTTGAACTGCATCGACTTGTACTCCAGGTACTCTTCGAGGCCGTATACGCCGTTCTCTCGGCCATGGCCCGACTGCTTGAAGCCGCCGAACGGCGCGGCCATGTTCCATGTGCCGCCGTTGATGTCGATCTGGCCCGTGCGGATGCGCCGCGCCACGCGTGCCGCGCGCTCGTCGCTGCCGGCCCAGACGGCGCCGCCCAGGCCGTAGGGCGAGTCGTTGGCGATCGCCACGGCGTCGTCCTCGTCCCTGGCCGTAAGGATCGTGAGCACCGGTCCGAAGATCTCTTCCTGCGCAATGGCGGCGTCGCGCGGCACGCGGCCGAACACGGTCGGCTTCACGAAGAAGCCCTTCGTCACGCCCTCTGGCAAGCCCGCGCCGCCCGTCACCAGTTCGGCGCCATCGGCAATGCCGCGCTCGATGTACTGCTGCACGCGCTCTTGCTGCACCTTCGAGGCGAGCGGCCCGAGCTTGGCCTTCTCGTCACGCGGATCGCCAACCGTGTAGGCTTCGACGGCCTCCTTCGCGAGTGCGCGCGCTTCTTCGTAGCGCGCTTCCGGCACGATCATGCGGGTGTGCGCCGAGCAGGTCTGCCCTGAGTTCAGGAAGCAGGCGCCCACGGTGCCCTTCACGGCCGCCGCGAAATCCGCGTCGTCGAGCACCACCGAGGCCGACTTGCCGCCCAGCTCCAGCGCCACGCGCTTGACCGTGGCCGAAGCCACCTCCGACACGCGCTTGCCCGCGCGCGTCGAGCCGGTGAACGAGACCATGTCGACGTCGCGATGACGCGCGAGCAATTCGCCGACCACCGGCCCATAGCCGGTCACGAGATTGAAGACGCCCGCGGGCAGGCCCGCCTCGTGAATGGCCTCGGCGAGCACGAACGCGTTGAGCGGCGCCACCTCGGACGGCTTGAGCACGACCGTGCAGCCCGCGGCGAGCGCGGCGGCCACCTTGAGCGTGATCTGATTGAGCGGATAGTTCCACGGCGTGATGGCCGCGACCACGCCCACCGGCTCGCGCACGACGAGCGAGTTGCCCACGCGCTCCTCGTACTGGAACTCGTTCGCGAGCTTCGCATAAGCGCCCCAGTTGTAGACGGGACCGCCCACCTGGATCGCGCGCGCGAGCTTGAGCGGCATGCCCACTTCGCCGGCGATCAACTGGGCGAGTTCGTCGGTGCGGGCCTTGAGGTTATCGGCGATTTTCTGGAGATACGCGCCGCGTTCCTGCGGGCTCGTTGCCGCCCATGTATCGAAAGCCGCGCGCGCGGCGGCGATGGCCGCTTCGGCATCGGCTTCGTTGCCTTCGGGGATGCGGCCCATGACGGCCTCGGTGCCCGAGTCAATCACGTCGATCGTGCCTTTGCCGTGCGGCGCGACCCATTGGCCGTTGATGTAGAACTGTTCGTAGTGGTTCATGGTGTCTCCGTGTTCGTTTGCGTTTGCCGCGCGATCTCCAGTCTGCGCGGCGGCAACTTTGCATTCTAGCGTGGTTGACGGTTACGTAAGCTGTTGCACGCGCGCGGCGCGTATCGAATGCCAGCCGGCATGCGATACGCAAATTGACGAGCTGATAGAGTCGTGAAAACGCTTCGCCGGACGTCGCTTCCATGACCGCCGCTCAAGACTTCGTTCAGCGCCTCGCACAGTGGCCTCGTATGGCCAATGTGTTCAACCCCTGGTCCGAAGCGGATGAGCGCGACGCGCCAGCAGTGGACGCGCCAGCGATTCGCCAGCAACAACTGGCCGCGTATCTCGAATGCCGCCAGGCAAGCGCCACGGTGATACTGATCGCGGAGGCGCTGAGCTACCGTGGCGGTCGCTTTACGGGCATCGCCATGACTTCCGAGCGGATTCTGCTGGGCAAAGACCCGGTGCTCAATGAGCGCGCCACGCGCTTGAATCTCAATCCCTTATGCGACTTGCGTCCCGGCCTGGCCATGCGCACCAGCAACCCCGGTAAGCTTGCCAGAGACACAGACCGCAAAGACGGGGTCTATGAACGAACGGCCTCGATCGTCTGGCGAACGATGCTTGACAACGGATTCGCGCCGATGGACTTCGCGCTGTGGAATGCGCTCCCGTTCCACCCGTTTATCGCGGGGAACACCCAGAGCAACAGAAGTCCCTCGAGTCAGGAATTGCTGGCGACGAAGCGCATCCTGGCCGACTTTATCAGCCTGTTCTCGCGGCCCGTGCACTTCGTCGCGTTAGGGAGAAAAGCCGAACGCGCTTTGGGAGATCACCTGCCAGCGCCAGTATGCGAGCAGCTCTGGCGTGCCCGGCACCCTGCGGCTCGAGGGCAAGTGAGTCCCACGAGGATGCTGGACGATGTTGTTCGAGAACTCACGCCGCTTCAGTAACAGCCCGTCCGTTACGCGCGACGAACCGGCAGCCAAAGTCGGAGTGCACGCGTGCAGACCGCAAAAGCAAAACGGGCGACGCATTCGCGCCGCCCGTTTCCATTTCACGCCCGGATCGCCGGAATGAATTGGCGATCGGACCTCAATGCAGCCCCTGGCTTGCGAGGAAGTCCTCGTAGTTGCCGCTGTAGTCGTTGATCTTGCCGTCGGTCTTCACTTCGATGATGCGGTTGGCGAGACCGTTCACGAACTCGCGGTCGTGCGACACGAAGATCAGCGTGCCTTCGAACTTTTCGAGCGCGATCTGCAGCGACTCAATCGATTCCATGTCCATGTGGTTGGTGGGCTCGTCCATGAGCAGCACGTTGTGGCGGCCGAGCATCAGCTTGCCCCAGATCATGCGGCCCTTCTCCCCGCCCGACAACACCTTGACCGACTTGCGGATGTCGTCGGCGTTAAAGAGCAGACGGCCCAGCGTGCCGCGCACGGATTGCTCGTCGTCGCCTTCCTGGCGGTACTGGTCGATCCAGTCCATCAGCGTGACGTCAGCCGGAAACTCTTCGTACGTGTCCTGCGGCATGTAACCGATGTTCGCGTTCTCGGCCCACTTCACCGAGCCGTTATCGACGGCCAGGTTGCCGAGCAGCGAGCGCAGCAGCGTGGTCTTGCCCGCGCCGTTCTCACCGATGATCGCAATACGCTCGCCCGGCTGCACGCTGATGCTGAGCTTGTTGAAGATGCGGCGTTCGTACGTCTTCGTGATCTCTTCCGCGACCACGACGATGTTGTGCAGCTTCTTCTCGAACTCGAAGCGGATGAACGGGTTCTGACGCGAAGAAGGCTTGAAGTCCTCGATCTTGATCTTGTCGATCATCTTCAGACGGCTGGTTGCCTGACGCGCCTTCGACTTGTTCGCAGAGAAGCGGCGCACGAAGTCCTGGAGATCGGCCACACGTTCCTTGGCCTTCTGGTTGGCCGCTTGCTGACGCTCGCGCGCCTGCGTCGACGCCAGCATGTAGTCGTCGTAGTTGCCCGGCCAGACCTTCAACGTGCCATAGTCCATGTCCGCCATGTGCGTGCAGACCTGGTTCAGGAAGTGTCGATCGTGGGAGATGATGATCATCGTCGAGTTGTACTCGTTCAGAACATCTTCCAGCCAGCGGATCGAGTTGATGTCGAGGTTGTTGGTCGGTTCGTCGAGCAGCAGAACATCGGGCTTCGAGAACAGCGCCTGCGCGAGCAGCACGCGCAGCTTCCAGCCCGGCGCCACGCCGCTCATCGGGCCGTTGTGGAATTCCGTGTCGATGCCGATGCCGAGCAGCAGTTCGCCCGCGCGCGCTTCGGCCGTGTAGCCGTCGTACTCGGCGAACTTCGCCTCGAGTTCGGCGGCGTGCATGTAGTCGTCGTCGGTCGCCTCGGGGTTCGCGTAGATCGCGTCGCGCTCGGTCATCGCGGCCCACATTTCCGTGTGGCCCATCATGACGACATCGAGCACGCGCACGTCTTCGTACGCGAACTGGTCCTGGCGCAGCTTGCCCAGACGCACGTTCGGCTCGAGGATCACGTTGCCGGCGCTCTGCTCGAGGTCGCCGCCCAGGATCTTCATGAACGTGGATTTGCCGCAACCGTTCGCGCCGATCAGGCCATAGCGGTTGCCCTCGCCGAATTTGACCGAGATGTTCTCGAACAAGGGCTTCGGCCCGAATTGCATGGTGATGTTGGCGGTAGAGAGCACAGCGCGTCCCGGAAAGTAGATCGACGAAAAACCTGTAATTTTAGCAGGTTATGCCAGTTCGCGCGCGGCTGCCAGCGCTCTGGTCTCGCGAGCGCGCTCGGGGAAATTACCGGAAATTCGTGGCAGATTCGTGCCGGCGGCGCGCAGGCTGCCTGATGCTGGTCTGGGGACCCCGACGGGTGCCCGGGGAGCCTGGAAACCCTGGTACCCGCTTTCCGCCCGGCTCCCCGGCCCAAGGCCCTCAACCGCGCCGCGGGATCTGCAGGACGTCGACGAAGCCCGAGAGGTCCGCCTCGGCCAGCCCCATCGCCGCGCCAAGGCGCAGGATTTGCTGCACGGCGCCCGCGACCGGCATGGGCGTGCCGGTCTGGCGCGCGGCGTCCGCGACCGTGTCAACGTCCTTCTGGAACGTTTTCAGCGCGCCGATCGGCGCAAGGCCCTCCTGCGTCATGCGCGGCACGAACGTGCGCAGCAGCGTGGAGTCGGCCCAGCCGCCCGCGAGCGCCTCGGGCAGCTTGGCGGCGTCGATGCCGCTGCGGCGCGCGAGGCCCACCGCCTCGGCGATTGCCGCGACCGTCGCCGTGACGATCGCCTGGTTGCACAGCTTCGTGGTCTGGCCCGCGCCGGGGCCGCCCATGTGCGTCACCCGCGCCGCGTAGGCGGCAAGGATCGGCGCAACGGCGTCGACGTCTTGCGCCGCCCCACCCGCCATGACCGCGAGCGAGCCCGCCTGCGCGCCCGCCACGCCGCCCGAGACCGGTGCATCGACCCAGCCCACGCCGAGCGCCGCCGCGCGCGCAGCCAGCTCGCGCGTCAGCTCGGGCGGAATGCTCGAGTGATCGACGATGCAGCGCACGCGCACGCTGCGCCCGTCCTCGCTCTCAACGCCGGCCAGCAAGCCGTGTTCGCCGAATACCACTTGCTCGACCGCGGCGCCGTCCGCGACGCACAGCAGCACCACGTCCGCGTGCTGGGCCAGCTGCGCCGGCGTGGCGGCAACCTGCGCACCGTCGGGAACCAGCGCCTCGGCCTTCTCGGGCGTACGGTTCCACACGCGCACTGCGTTACCCGCGCGCAACAGGTGGCGGATCATCGGCGCGCCCATCAAGCCCGGTCCGCAAAATCCCAGTTCCTGCTTCTGCATCTTCTTCGTCTCCTGCTTCGTGTCTCGCTACGTTCCGGCTCATTGCATTTCAAAATCCTCACCGCGCCGTCCGTTCGTGGCCGGCACGGCCGATGCGGCGCAATGGCGAGGCGCCATGATACCGGCACGACGTGCGCATCGGCGGCCTGGCGCTCGCCGGACCGTTGCCTATACTCGATTGACGCGTGAGCCGAACGCGCCGCCCGAAGCCCGCAAAAAGGAGACATTGTCATGAACGACCACGTCTACAAGCAGATCGAACTCACCGGCTCCTCCACCGTCTCGAGCGACGACGCAATACGTTGCGCCATCGCGCGCGCCTCGAAAACGCTGCGCCATCTGCACTGGTTCGAGGTCACCGAAACGCGCGGGATGATCGAGAACGACCAGATCACACGCTGGCAGGTGACGATCAAGGTCGGGCTGCGCATCGACGAATGAAGTACGGGCCGCGCGGGCCGGCTTCATGCCCCAAAAAGCGAGCGGCTGCGCGAGCCGTGAAGGCTACGCGCAGCCGCATGGTGCTGCAAGGAGCAGTCGACAAGCGCGGCCCAGGCGTAACGATTGCGCTTGCCTTGGGACGATTGCGCTTGCCCTGGAACGCTTGCGGCACGCCTTGCGCCGCAAGCGCGCCCCGCGCCGCGCTTACTTCGGCAGCGAGCCGTCCACACCCTCGACGTACCAGTTCAGGCGCTGCAATTCCGGATCGGTCAGCGTCTTGCCAGCCGGAATCTTGACCGCGCCCGTCTGATCCTTGATCGGGCCCGTGAAGACGTCCCACTTGCCGCTTGCGATTGCCTCGCGCTTCGCGGCGACGGCTTTCTGCGCGTCGGCGGACAGTTCGGCCGTGTTCACGTCGCCGAGATCGACGGCCTTCTGCGGAATGCCCCACCAGACCGGATCGTTCTTCCACTTGCCGTCCAGCACTTGCTGGATCGCGGCAACGTAGTAGACGCCCCAGTTCGCCTCCACCGAGCCCAGGTGCGCGTTCGGGCCGAACTTCTTCATGTTCGAATCCCAGCCGAATGCGTGAACGTGCTTCTCTTCGGCGGTGGCGAGCGTCGCGCTCGAGTCGGTGTTTTGCAGCAACACGTCGGCGCCCTGGCCGATCAGCGTCTCGGCCGCCTGCTTTTCCTTGCCCGGATCGAACCAGCTATTGATCCAGATGACCTTGGTATGCACCTTCGGATTCACCGAGCGCGCGCCGAGCGTGTAGGCGTTGATGTTGCGCACCACTTCGGGGATCGGCACCGAGGCGACGAAGCCGAGTGTATTGGTCTTGGTGGCATAGCCTGCCGCGACGCCCGCGAGATACGCGCCCTGATACATGCGCACGTCATAGGTGCCGAAGTTCGCGGCCTTCTTGTAGCCGGTCGCGTGCAGGAACACGGTATCGGGGAAGTCCTTCGCGACCTTCAGTTCGAAGTCCTGATAACCGAAGCTCGAGCCGAAGATGATCTTGTTGCCCTTGCTCGCGAGATCGCGGAACACGCGCTCGGAGTCTGCGGATTCGGGCACGTTCTCCACGCGCGTGATCTTGATCTTGTTGCCGAACTTCTGCTCGACCATTTTCGAGCCCTGATCGTGCGCGTAAGTCCAGCCGGCGTCGCCCGGATTGCCGAGATAGACGAACGCAACGCCCGGCGCGTCGGCGGCCTGAGCCTGCGGCGCGAGCGCCGCCGCGCCGCAGGTTGCGGCAACGGCGAATGCGGTCAGGATGGTTTTTCTCATCGTGGATCTCCTGTCGTGGATAGGGATACTGCGAACGTTCGAATCTTTTGCGGGGCGTCTGGGCCACCGAGGCGGCCGCGAGTTAGCCTTGCCTGAGCAGACCGACCTGCGTGGCCCGACCTGGGCGGCCCCACCTAGGCGGCCCCATAAAACGGTTTGCCGAGCGAGGCCGGCGCGTTCAGGCGGATCGTGTTCGGGTTACGGGAAATGAGCACGAGCACGACGATCGTCGCCACATAGGGGAGCATCGCGAGGAACTGCGTGGGCACCGGCACGCCCACGGCCTGTGCATAGAACTGCGCGCCCGTGACCGCGCCGAACAGCAGCGCGCCAATCAGGAGGCGCCCCGGCCGCCAGGTCGCGAACACGACGAGCGCGAGCGCGATCCAGCCGCGCCCCGCCGTGATCTGCTCCTGCCACAAATGCAGTTGGACGACCGAGTAGTAGCTGCCCGCGAGCCCCGCCATCGCGCCGCCGAACGCCGTCGCGCAATAGCGCACGCCGATCACCGGAAAGCCCACCGAATGCGCGACCTGCGGCGACTCGCCCACCGAGCGCAGCACGAGCCCCGCACGCGTGCGATAGAGGAACCAGCCGACCACGGCGAACATCAGGAATGCGAGGTAATCGACGGGCGTGAGGCTGAAGAACGCCGGTCCGACCACGGGCAGATGCGAGAGGCCCGGAATCGGCCAGGCGTCGATCGTCGCCGAGGTGGCCGCCGAGGTGTAGGGCTTGCCCACATACGCCGAAAGCCCGACGCCGAAGATCGTGAGCGACAGGCCCGTGGCGACCTGGTTGGCCTGCATCGTGAGCGTGAGGAAGCCGAACAGCAGCGCCATGACGATGCCCGCGCCCATGCCGGCCAGCAGCCCGAGCCAGGGGTTGCCGGTGATCGTGGTGAGCGCGTAGCCGGTCACGGCGCCCATCAGCATCATGCCTTCCACGCCGAGGTTGAGCACGCCCGATTTTTCCGTGACGAGCTCGCCCACGCCCGCGAACATCAGCGGGATGGCCGCGGTGACGGCGCTCGAGGCGAGCGAGCTGGCTTGCTGGATATCCATGTGGTGGAGCCTCTTTCGAATGCTTTTTCGTGGGTGCTTTTTTGTGGATGGGTCGATCGACGGATCAGCCGGTCAGCGTGCAGCCGCGACGGGATGCCGGCGGCGCACGCGGTAGTTCACGAACAGGTCCGCGCCGAGCAGGCAGAACAGCAGCAGGCCCTGGAATACACCCGAGAGTGCCTGGGGCAGTTGCAGCGAGGTCTGCACCGCCTCGCCGCCCAGATAGAGCAGCGCCATCAGCAGGCTCGCGAGCACGATCCCGACCGGATGCAGCCGCCCCACGAACGCGACGATGATGGCCGTGAAGCCGTAGCCGGGCGACCAGGTCGCCTGCAACTGGCCGATCGGGCCCGCGATCTCGCCCATGCCGGCAAGACCGGCGAGGCCGCCGGAGAGCAGCAGCGAAGTCCAGATCGTCTTCTTCTCCGAGAAGCCCGCGTAGCGCGCGGCGAGCGGCGCGAGGCCGCCCACGCTCATGCGATAGCCCGCGAAGCTGCGGCGCATGAAGAGCCAGACGAGCGGAATGGCCGCGAGCGTGAGGAAGATCGACGCGTTCAGACGCGTGCCGCGCAGCCAGTGGATGCGCCAGTCGCCGCCGAAGGTCGGATAGAGCGCGTCGCCGCTGAACATCTCCGAAAGCGGGAAGTTCATGCCGTTGGGGTCGCGCCACGGACCGCTCACGAGCCAGATCAGCAATTGCGTGGCGACGTAGGTGAGCATCAGGCTCGTCAGGATCTCGCTCGTGTTGAAGCGGCTCTTGAGCCAGGCGGGAATCGCCGCCCATGCCATGCCGCCCAGCACGCCCGCGAGCATCATGAGGAACAGGATCCACCAGCCGCTCGACTGATCGAAGTAGATGGCCACGCCGCTCGCCGCGATGCCGCCCAGCACCATCTGCCCTTCCGCGCCGATGTTCCAGACGTTGGCGCGGTAACCCGCGGCGAGACCCAGTGCGATCAGGCACAGCGGCGAGGCCTTGAGCAGCAGCTCGGACCAGCCGTTGATGCTGGAAAGCGGGTCGATGAAGAACGCGTGCATCGCCTGCACGGGATCGCGCCCGACGAGGCCGAAAATCACAAAGCCGATCGCGAGCGTGAGGAGTGCGGCAACCAGCGGCACGGCGATGCGAACCGTGCGGGAAGGCGTCGTGCGGGCTTCGAGGCGGTACGGAAAGATCATGGTGGCGATATCGGCAATCGGTCCGGTTGTCGTGGTTTCGGCTCGGGTGGAGAACCTTGGGGCGCGCCTGGCTCAGGTCCGCGTCACGGGCTTGTTACGCGCTCGTCAGGTTGACGTGGCGTACACAGTGCGCCTGGATCGCAGACCGGCAGCGTCACGCATGGGCGGGAGGCGCGGCCGGCTCCGCGGGCGGCGGTCCGCCGTCCGGGCGCCCGGCGTGTCCACCGCGATCGCCGAACAGGCCCGCCATCCAGCGGCCGATCTCCTCGGCATTGGTCTCGCCAGTGAGACGCGCGGGCGACAGGCGCCCGCCCGCAAGCACCGCGATGCGGTCGCAGATGTCGAAGAGCTCTTCGAGCTCTTCCGAAATCACGAGGATCGCCACGCCGCGCGCCGAGAGGTCGAGCAACTGCTGCCGGATGAACGCCGCCGCGCCTACATCCACGCCCCAGGTGGGCTGCGCGACCACCAGCACCTTCGGCGCCTGCAGGATCTCGCGGCCGACGATGTACTTCTGCAGATTGCCGCCCGAGAGGCTCTGGGCCAGCGCGTCGGGGCCGCCGCAGCGCACGTCGAAGGCGTCAATGCAGCGCTCGGCGAACGCGCGCATCGCGCCGGTCTTGAGCCAGCCCGAGCGCACCATGCCCTGGCGGTGCCCCGTGAGCAGCGCGTTTTCCGCGAGCGACATCGCGGGCACGGCGCCGCGCCCGAGCCGCTCCTCGGGCACGAAGGCGAAGCCCAGCCTGCGCCGCGCACCGGCGGAAAGGCGCGCGGCGGGCTTGCCGCAGATCGTCACGGTATCGGCGGCTGCGCCGTGGCGGCCCGCCCGGGACAGCAAGGCTTCGCGCGCCTCGCCCGAGAGCGCGGCGAGCAATTCCGCCTGGCCGTTGCCGGACACGCCGGCAATCCCGAGGATCTCGCCCGCGTGCACGGCAAACGTGACGTCGTCGAGCGAGGTGCCGAACGGGTCCTCACTCGGCATCGACAGATGCTTCACGTCGAGCAGCACGTCGCCCGGCGTATGCGCGCGGCGCGTATAGTCGGGCAGCTCGTGCCCCACCATCAGCCGCGCGAGCGAGGCATGCGTCTCCTCGCGCGGAATCACGTTGCCGGTCACCTTGCCCCCGCGCAGCACGGTGGCCGTGTCGCAGAGCTCCTGGATTTCATCGAGCTTGTGGCTGATATAGAGAATGCTGCAGCCTTCCGAGGCAAGCCGGCGCAAGGTGCCGAACAGCTTGCGCACGGCCTGCGGCGTGAGCACCGAGGTCGGCTCGTCCATGATCAGGAGGCGCGGGTTCTGCAGCAGGCAGCGCACGATCTCCACGCGCTGGCGCTCACCCACGGTGAGGCTGTGCACGTGGCGCTGGGGATCGACATCGAGCCCGTATTGCGCCGACACCTCGCGAATGCGCTGACCGAGCGCCTTGAGGTCGAACGCTTCGTCGAGCGAGAGCGCGATGTTCTCGCCCACGGTGAGCGTCTCGAACAGCGAGAAGTGCTGGAACACCATGCCGATGCCGAGCTTGCGCGCCGCAGCCGGGTTCGGGATCTCGACCGTCTCGCCTTCCCAGCGGATCTCGCCCGCGTCCGGGCGCACGGCGCCGTAGACGATCTTCATGAGCGTGCTCTTGCCGGCGCCGTTCTCGCCGAGCAGCGCGTGAATCTCGCCGGGCGCGACCGTTAGCGTGACGTTGTCGTTCGCGCGCACGGCGGGATATTGCTTCGTGATGCCCGCAAGCGCGAGCCGTGGGACGCGCGCGTCTGCGCCCCCCGCGTGTGGACTGCCGGCCAGACGTGAAGAAGAATCGCCCATGGAGGTTCCGCCGTAGTACGTTATGGCTATCTGTGTTTTGACGTGGTGCGGTGCCGCTCGATGCCGCGGCGAGCCCCCGTAAAGCCTCGCCGTTTGAAACGACAATACCCTGTTAGCCGTGCCAGCGTCGAGCCGCCAAAAATCCGCGTACCCCGCGCGGAATGGGCTCGACAGCGAGGCTTAGTGGAAAGCCTCCCTTGACGGCCTTTGCCGTTCATATTAAAAAACGTATACTCATAAAGCCCCTCGATCAGCCTAAACATATAATCCGGAGAATTCATGAGCCAGCAACGCGAGGCGATCGACACGTACCTTTTGCGCGTCTTGCACACCCTTTTGATGGAGCGCAGCGTCACGCGTGCCGCCGTCAAGCTCAATCAATCGCAACCTGCGATCAGCGCGGCGCTGAGGCGCCTGCGCGACATCACCGGCGACCCGCTCCTCGTGCGCGGCAAGTCCGGCATGGTGCCCACCGAATACGGCCTGCGCCTGCTCGAGCCCGTGCAGAATGCCCTGCGCGAGATCGAGCGCATTCGCTTCCAGCAGCACAATTTCGATCCGGCCACGTCCATCCGCTGCTACCGCATCGGCTGCCCGGACTACCTGAACGTGCTGTTCGTGCCCACCGTGGTCGAGCGTTTTCGCCAGGCCGCGCCCAATGCCACGCTCGAGTTTCATTCGCTTGGACCCTCGTTCGACTACGAGCTCGCGCTCGAGGAGGGCAAGCTCGACATCGTGATCGGCAACTGGCCCGAGCCGCCCGAGCAATTGCACCTCTCGAACCTGTTCGTCGACCAGATCGTCTGCCTGATGAGCAATACGCACCCGTTCGCCAAGCGCGGCGGGCTGACGCTCGACCAGTACCTCAATGCGCCGCACCTCGCGCCCACGCCCTACTCCGTGGGCCAGCGCGGCGCCATCGACGTGCACCTCGCGCGCGAGCGCCTCAAGCGCCACGTGGTCGTCACGCTGCCGTACTTCAACCTCGCGCCGTACGTGCTTATCAAGTCGGATCTGGTCTTCACCACGACGCGCCTGTTCGCCGACCATTACGCGCGCTTCCTGCCGCTCACGGTCGTGCCCGCGCCGCTCGATTTCCCGCCGATGCAGTACTACCAGTTGTGGCATGAGCGCTGTCATTACTCGGACGAAGTACGCTGGTTACGCAGCCTCGTCACCGAAGCGACGAAGACGCTGATCGACAAGCCCTGAACGGTGCGCGACGCGGCCGCGGCGAGATGACCGACCACCCTTGCGTCACGGCACTTTCAACGTAGTTCCACCACGGGCGGCCCGCACATGCGCGCCGCCCGCTTCATTGGCACCGCTGCCCTTACCTCGCCGACTGCACAAGCTGCCCAGCGAGCCGGTTATGCCGCTCGATCACGGGTCCAAGCTCGACGGTCTGCAGCACACCTTCCTTCACGACGATCCGCCCGCCGATCACCGAGAGCGCGACCTGCGACGGCGCGCAGAACACGAGCGCCGCCACCGGATCGTGCAACGCACCGGCAAACAGCGGCTGGCGCAGGTCGAAGGCGACGAAATCGGCGGCCATGCCCGGTGCGAGCGCGCCGATGTCGTCGCGGCCCAGCACCTGCGCGCCGCCCCGCGTGGCGATCTCGAGCGCCTCGCGTGCGGTCATCGCGTCGGGGCCAAAGCCCACGCGCGCGAGCAGCATCGCCTGACGTGCCTCGGCCACCATCTGCGCGCCGTCGTTCGAGGCGGAGCCGTCCACGCCAAGGCCCACCGGCACGCCCGCGAGCCGCATTTTCTTGACGGGCGCGATGCCCGAGGCCAGCCGCATGTTCGAGCACGGGCAATGCGCGACGCCGGTGCCGGTGCGCCCGAACAGACCGATGCCGTGCTCGTCGAGCTGCACGCAGTGGGCGTGCCAGACGTCGCGGCCCACCCAGCCCAGATCCTCGGCGTACTCGGCCGGCGTCATGCCGAACTTCTCGCGGCTATAGGCGATGTCGTTGACGTTCTCCGCGAGGTGCGTGTGCATGGACACGCCATAGTGGCGCGCGAGCGTCGCCGACTCGCGCATGAGGTCGCGGCTCACGGAGAACGGCGAGCACGGCGCCACCACGACGCGCAGCATCGCGTACCGGCCCTCGTCGTGATACGTCTCGATGAGGCGCTGGGTATCGGCGAGAATCGCGTCTTCGCTTTCGACCACGGAATCGGGCGGCAGGCCGCCGTCCTTCTGGCCGACGCTCATGCTGCCCCGGCTCGCGTGAAAGCGCATGCCGATCTGCTGGGCGGCGCGGATGCTGTCGTCGAGACGACTGCCGTTCGGGTAGATGTAAAGATGGTCGCTCGAGGTCGTGCAGCCCGAGAGCAGCAGCTCGGCCATGGCCGTGAGCGTCGAGACCTCGATCATCTCGGGCGTGAGGTTCGCCCAGACCTTGTAGAGATTCGTGAGCCAGCCGAACAGCTCGGCGTCCTGCGCGGCGGGCACGGCGCGCGTGAGGCTCTGGTACATGTGATGGTGGGTGTTGACGAGCCCCGGCGTGATGATATGGCCGCTCGCGTCGATCACCTCGTCGGCCGTGGCCGGCAGACTTTCCGTCGGCCCGACCGCGACGATGCGGTTGTCTTCGACAAAGATGCCGCCGCCGCGGATCTCGCGCCGCGCGTCGTCCATCGTCACCAGCATGTCGGCGTTCTTCACCAGCAAGGTCTTGCCGCGGCCTTGCGCGTTCGATGTGCGGTTGGTGGGTTCCATCGTGTCTGTTCGCTCCGTTGTCTTGCCGCGGTGCACGCCTCGCGCTGATTAGCACGCCGTACGCCGCGTTTGAGATACCGTGAATGTGAAGCAGACGCCCTCGCCGCACGCGCCGGTCAGCGGGAAACCCGGTGCCGACGCGTCCCGACTGTAGACGCCGCTGGCCCGGTTACCCAGCGCCTGGCGCCGTCTTCGGGACGCGCGGTCCACCTTCCGGCGAGCCGCGCATGAGCGTTACCTTCCATGGCCAAAAAAACGCTGACAATTCGCCCAGACGAGATACCCGAATTCACGAGATTCATATAAAGGTCGATTTTTGGCCGGTTTAGGATGCTGCCATGGGTGAAAACCCGAACTCCGAATGGCCCCGAAAGCCCCATGGAGCAAGGCTCGGAGCGTGAGACACATGCTGCCGGCATTATCTTTCCTATCGGTCGCGCGCTTATGACGCAATCGTTCTTAAAATGCGTGCACGGCGCTCGCTTCGATCCGCCGACGGGTATGTAGCCACAGCTGATGTGGAGCCTCGATCCGCCGCAAGAATCTTCGGATTCATCGGATCGGGCTTCCGCCGAATCCTCGCAATGACACCAGGAAAAGACAAGGAAAACTGCGAATGGGCAAGCTGACTACCCACGTGCTCGACACCGCGAACGGCCGTCCCGGCGCGGGCATCAAGGTCGAACTCTTTGCGCTCGACGGCGAGGCACGCCGTGCGCTGAAGACCGTTACGACCAACCACGACGGCCGCTGCGACGAACCGCTGCTCGAAGGCACGGCACTCGCCACGGGCGAATACGAACTGGTGTTCCACGCCGGCGACTACTTCGCCGCGCTCGGCGCCAACGTGCCGGAACCGCGCTTCGTCGACCGCGTCGTGCTGCGTTTCGGCATCGCCGACACCGGCGCGCACTACCACGTGCCGCTGCTCGTTTCGCCGTGGGCGTACAGCACCTATCGCGGTAGCTGAGCGGTCCTGCGAAATCCAGGAACGCATAACAGCATAGCAACGAGACTGGCGGCCAGCGCGCGCGAGCGACGCCCCGCTTTTGCGGCGCCACATTTTCTTATGGCGTTTGGCGCGAGGCCGGTTCCCCCGGGTCCTGCGCGCCGCCCCCCAGTCAGCGCGAGACGCATCGCCGTCCGCGCGCAACGAATCAGGAGTGGAGGAGTTTCATGGAAGGCTTTATTACCGACTGGCTGAACCTCGCATTGCGCTGGTTCCACGTCATCGCGGCCATCGCCTGGATTGGCGAGTCGTTCTACTTCGTCGCGCTCGACAACAGCCTCAAACCGCCTACGGACCCGAACCAGAAGCGTCGCGGCGTGTTCGGCGAACTGTGGCACGTGCACGGCGGCGGCTTCTACAACATGCAGAAGTACACCGTCGCGCCGCCCGAAATGCCGGACGACCTGCACTGGTCGAAGTGGCCCTCGTACACGACGTGGCTTTCGGGCGCGTCGCTGTTCACGGTGCTGTACCTGATGGCGCCGAACACGTACCTGATCGACAAGAACGTGCTCGACATGGGTCCCGTGGTTGCGGTCTTCTCGGCGCTCGGCTTCCTCGCCGCCGGCTGGATCGTCTACGACTCGCTGTGCCGCCTGCTCGGCACCAACGACAAGCTGCTCGGCGTGTGCGTCGGCATTTATGTCGTGATCGCGGCCTACCTCGCTTGCCACATCTTTTCGGGCCGCGCAGCGTACCTGATCATGGGTGCGATGCTGGCGACGATCATGTCGGCGAACGTGTTCTTCGTGATCATCCCCGGTCAGCGCAAGATGGTTGCAGCGATGCTCAAGGGTGAAACGCCGAACCCGATCTACGGCAAGCGCGGCAAGCAGCGTTCGGTGCACAACACCTACTTCACGCTGCCCGTCGTGTTCGCGATGCTGTCGAACCACTACGCCATGACCTATGCGCACGCCTACAACTGGGCCGTGCTCGTCGTGATCATGCTGGCCGGCGCGCTGATTCGCCAGTTCTTCGTGATGCGTCACCGTGGTCAGCAGCTGTGGTATCTGCCGATCGGCGGCGTGGTGCTGATGTTCGTCGCACTGGTCTGGACGCTGCCGCGCCCGGTCGTGCCGCAAGCCGAAGCCGCGAACGCCCCGACGCTCAAGATCTCGGACATCCAGCCGATCCTGACGCAGCGCTGCGCGACCTGCCACTCGGCACACCCGACGATGATGGGTGCAGCACCCGCCGGCGTGATGCTCGATACGCCCGATGAGATCTCGCAGAACGCCCAGCGTCTGTATCAGCAGGCCGTCACGCTGAAGGCCATGCCGCTCGGCAACGTCACGCACATGACCGACGACGAGCGTCAAAAGATTGCCGCGTGGTTCGAAGGCGGCGCGAAGCAGTAATCGTCGTCTAGTCGCGGTTCAAGCAGTCAAGCAGGACGAAAAAAGCCCGAAGCATAGCGCTTCGGGCTTTTTCCTTTGGGCGGCCAGGCAATAGAGGGGTGCGACGCTCAAGGAGCGAGTGGCACGTAACCGTTGCGCAGGGCTGGCGCCGCCGGTGCCATGTCCGATGCAGATAGCGCACGTGGTACACGTGGTGCTGGCGTGGCCGTTGTTGATGTCGCTGGCGCTGGCGCTGGCGCAGTCGCTGTTGGTGTTGGTGTTGTTGGTGCAGTCGCTGGCACTGTAGCTGGCGTTGGCGTTGGCGTTGGCGTTGGCGTTGGCGTTGGCGTTGGCGTTGGCGTTGGCGTTGGCGTTGGCGTTGGCGTTGGCGTTGGCGCGGCCATGATGGCACCACGCGGCGGCGGTGTCACCTCGCTTTTCGGCGCTGCGTATGCCTCGCTTCGCACCGACGGTCGCGCGAAAACAGGCAGACCAGGGCTGGTTTCCCGCACCACCGGTGCGTCAGCGCGCGGCGTCGCTGCTACGGCTTCGCTCGGGCCGCGGGCGATTTTCTCTACAGCATTTACGTCGCGGCGCGCCGACGCCTTGCCTGCATCAGCCTGACTACCCGTTACCGGCAGCGGCTGCGCTGGCGGCGCCGGCATTGCAGCCCTGCTCACCTGCCCGCGTTCTTGCCCCCCGCCTCCCGCAAAGAGCTGCGCATTGATGCGCCCGACTTCGTCGAGATCGAGCGTAGCGGTTTGCGACAGCAGCTTGAGCAAAGCGAGCACGGCGTCGTAGCGCGCGCGTATCAGGTCGCGCCGGCTCGCATAGAGCGTGTCGGTCGCGCGCAGCACATCGAGGCTCGTGCGGCTGCCCACGCCGAAGCCAATGCGCGTAGCGTCGAGCGCCGACTGCGCACGCTCCACGACCTGCTCCAGCGCATTCACGCGCGCCTCGCCCGAGCCCACGCGCAGCCACGCATCGCGCGCGCCGGCGCCCGAGTCGCGCACCGCCGCGTCGAGCTCATCGCGCGCCTTGTCTTCCAGCGCCGTCGCCTCGGCCACTCTCGCCGTGATCTCGCCGCCCGAGAAAATCGGAATCGTGACGGAGACCATGCCGGTCGTCGTCGTCGTGGGTCTCGAATAGCCGCCCGCCGCGCCGGCCGGCGTGTGGGTAACCTGCAGATCGACCGTCGGATAGCGTCCCGCGCGCGCCTTTTCGGTCTCGAACTTCGCGATCTGCAGCGCCACCTCGCCGATCTGCACCGTATAGCCGTGCGCTTGAGCCTGCGTGACCCACGGTTCGACGTCGGCAGGCTGCAACTTCGGTGCGCCGCCGGGCGGCAGCGGCGCGAGTGTCTCCACGCGCTTGCCGGCGAGACGTTCGAGCGCCGCGCGCGCAAGACGCGCTTGGCTCTGCGCATCGAGCAACTGCAGTTGCGCCTGCGCGCGGCTCGCTTCGCCGTCCTGCACGTCGATCAGCGTCGCCTCTCCGGCCGCCTTCGCGCGCATGACCAGCGCGAGATGCGCATCGAGCGCGCGCAAATAGTCGGTGGCCCGCGCCACTTCGTCGTCGGCGGCGAGCGCGTCGAAATACGCCTTCGCTGCCGCGAGGATCGTGTCCTGCATCACGCTGGCCGCCTCCAGGCGGCCGCGCGCCACCTCGTAGTCGGCCTGCCGGTACGCGGTCCAGCTTGCCCAGTTGAAGAGCGGTTGCGTCAGCCCGATCGTCCAGCCGCTCTGCCAGTAGTGCTGGGTCGGGAAGTCCTCGGTCACGATGCCGTTATAGGCGCGGCCCCAGCCGCCGGTGACATGAGGCAGGAGTCCCGCGCGCGCTTTCGGGACGGCCTGCGCGGCAGCGCGTGAAGCCGCGCGCGAGGCGGCGAGCGCCGGGTCGTGATCGAGCGCATCGTCGACCACGGAAAGCAGGTCCGCGGCGCGCGCCCCGCTCGCGAGCAGCAGGCAGGCAAGTGCGATCGCGCGCACGGAGCGCCGTGGACGAGCGCCGTTCATGCGATGCCCTCCATCGCGGCGCCGGCGTGCTCGCGCTCGACCCGCACGAACGCACCATCGACGAGCCGGTAGTGCTTCTCGAAGCCCTCGGCCATGGCAACGTCGTGCGTGATGACCACGACCGTGCGATCGAGTCGCTGGAGCAGCGCCGAAATACGCCGCACGGCAACCGGGTCGAGATTCGAGGTCGGCTCGTCGAGCAGCAACAACTCGCGCCGCTGATACAGCGCGCGGGCCAGCAACAATCGCTGCCGCTGCCCTGCGGAGACATTCGCCAGCGAATCGCTGATGATCGTGCGCGTACGCATTGGCAAGCGCATCACGTCATCGAGCAAGCCGACCTCGTCGAGCAGCGCGAGAATGCGTGCTTCGTCGGGATTGCCTTCGAACAGCGAAATGTTGTCGGCGATCGAGCCGTGCAGGATGATGTCGCCCTGCCGCATATGGACGGCGTGACGGCGGATCTCGTCGACGCTCAGATTCGGCCATCCAATCCCGTTGAGCGTGATCTCGCCTTGCTGCGGCACCTCCGAAGCGGCCAGCAATTTGAAGAGCGTGGACTTGCCCGCACCCGAGGGCCCTGTGATGACGATTTTGTCGCCGCGCGCGATATCGATGTTTGCCCCCGCGAGCACGGGCTGGTCGGAAACGCCATAAGCGAAGGTCACGTTGCGCACGCCGATGCGCTCGAATTCGCGCACCTCGACGGTCTTGTGCATATCGGCGAGCGCTGTATAGCGCTCCGGCTCGCAGGCGACGATATCGTCGACCCGCGCGACGGGCACGCTCAGCATGTAGTACGCAAAGCCCGTATTGATGGTGGCGGCGATCCGCTCGGAAAAGAGCGCCTTGTAGATCATGAACGAGTAGAAGGCGCCGACGGAGAGCACGCCGCCCAGCATCAGCTTTGCGGCGAACCAGGTGACGGCGAGCGTCTCCACGTGCATGAGCAGCTTGAGGACCGCGTCGCGCGTGGCCGAAAGCCGGCTGCTCTGGAACAGCGCCGAGGCATAGGTGCGAAAGAGCTCCATGTAACGCGCCACGCGGCGCGTCTCGCCTTGCGAGAGCTTGATGAGCGAGGCGCCGCGCACGGTCTCGAAGAGTGCATCGTCGCAGCGGGCCCCTTCCTGCAGAACGCGTGCGTGCGCGTCGCGCATCGACGCGAAGATCGCCCCTGAAACGATGATGTAGACCGCAAAGATCACCAGCACGACGACCGATAGTTTGGCGTTCTGAACGAACATCAACAGCATCGCGAGCAAGCCGACCGTCACGTCGATGCAGAACGACACGGCCTGACGCGAGCCGAAGACGTTGATCTCCTCCTGGGACTTGAAGCGCGTGAAGATGTCACCGACGTTGCGCTTCTCGAAGTACGCGATAGGCACGCGCAGCAGGTGCGCGAAGAGCCCCTCGGTGGAATTCACGCTGATGCGCGCGTACAGCAGCTCGACGAGCACGCCCTGCACGTACTGGCTGAGCGCGCCGACGAGGAAGATCGTCCCGAAGGTGAGCGCGAGCACGTTGAGCAGCTCGAGGTTGTCCGCGGCCACGACATGATCGAGCGCAAACGAGCCGAAATACGGCTGCGCGAGGATCGCAAACTGCGCCCCGAACGCGACAAAAAGAATCTTTCCGAACTGGCCCCGCAGTTGCGGGTTGAGCGCACGCAGGCGCGCAAGCGCTGCGGGCACACGCGAGCGCCGCTTGATCTGCGTGAGCGCCGGGGTTGGCGCGCATTCGATCAGATAGCCGGAAACGCAGGCGAGGAAGGTGTCCATCGCGATGCGCCGGCGTCCGACCGCTGGATCGAGCAAGGTGACATAGTTGCGTGTCGCGCGCTCGAACACCACGAAATGCGCACCGCCGAAATGGATGATCGAGCCGCGCTTGATTTCACCGACCTGCGACGCGTCGAAGCGGAACGCCTGGACTTCGAGCCCGAAATCGGTCGCCGTATCGTACAGGTCCATCAGCGAAAGACCGTTCGCGGAGATCGGCCGGTACGCCGAAAGCTCGCGCACCTCCGTGGCGCGCCCGAAATGCGTGAGCACCATGGCAAGACACGCGTAGCCGCACTCAGCGACTTCGTTCTGGTAGATCACCTGCATTTCAGCCTCGTACGATCTTGAACAGCGGCTCGAGCACCCATTCGGCGATGGTGCGCCGCTCGACAACGACACTCGCGGTCGCCTGCATGCCCGGCAGAATGTCGAAGCGCTGCGAGCCGTAGTGGAACGTGTGGCCGGGCAGCGTGACCCACGCGACGTACTCGTCGCCCTGGTCCGGCGGCGTGCCGCCGTTGCCGGCGGCCGCAGCCGCTTCCGGGCCGGTGGGCGCCGACGCTGCGGCGACCGTCGTGCGCGAAATCGAGTCGATACGCGCTTCGTATGAGCCGAAGCGCGCATAGGGAAACGCGTCGAACTTCAGGCGCACCGTCTGACCCTCGTGCACAAAACCGCGGCGGCGCGATGGAATGCGCAATTCGGCACGCAAGGGCTGCGCCGGATCCGTGACGATCACCATGGCGACGTCGCTGGGCTGGAGCGTGCTGCCCTGCACGAGTCGCGAGAACGTCACCGTGCCCGCCTTCGGTGCGGAAATCGTCGCGTCGCGGCGGTTTTGCTCGAAGCGGGCATCCGCTTCCTGAAGATCGCGCGCATGACTCGCTTCGAGTTCGTTGAGTTGCGCGGTGAGCGAGGTCTGGCTGTTCTGCAGGTCGGCGAGTGCCGCCACAGTCTGCTGCCGACGCGAGGACGCCTCCGCACGCGCGATCCGGCTCTGATGCAGATCCGCGCGCGCCTGCTCGACACGGTCGGCGGCGACATAGTCCGAAACGGATTCGAGACGTGCGAGCTTCTTTTGCGCCTCGCTTACGAGCAGGCTGTTCTGCGCGCCCTGCACGTCCAGCTCGGCAAGCTCGGCGCGACGGCTCGCTTCGTTCGAGCGTGCCGTGGCGAACTGGCTCGTGAGATCGATATGCCGCTGGGTATAGCGCGCGTCGGCGGCGCGCCGCTCTTCGTCGCGCACCTGGACATCGAATACGGATCGGCGCACGCCATCACCCGCGAGCGACAAATCGCGTTCGACGCGAAAAAGCGGCTGGCCGGCGCTCACCTGCTCGGGTGGCCGAACGTAGATCGACGAAATCAGTCCGCTCGCGCCTTGTATCTTGATTTCCGCAGGCGACACGATTTCGCAGCGCACGTCCTGCTTGAGTTCGACTTCATGCGTAAAGGCAAATGCAACACCAAGCACGACGATCGTCGATGCCGCATAGGCGATCCAGCGCCAGCGGATATCCCGAAACTCGGGAAGATAAATCGGTTCCACGTTGTTATAAGTCCCCGCGGCCGGTCATGCCGGCCGGTCGTGTATTCTCCGGCGCTACGCGCCGATTGGTCTGCTCGTGCGGCTATTTGTTAAAGCTTATTAAAGATTCCTAACGGCTAGCAGCGAAGTGATAAACCGATGGATGCCCGGCGTAGAGCCAATGCGGATAATTTTCCCGGCGCGCAATCTCGATATCATTGGCGAGACGTTGCGGCGCGGCGGCATCGGCAAGCGCGATGGGCTCGAACATCCTAACGCCGAAGCGCCCTGTCTCAAAGCTCAGATAAAACGGCAGCAGGAGCGCATCTACGGGCGTGCCGATCCTGAAGACGCCGTTGTGCACGCGCGCGGACCTGCCGCCGATCGTCACCCCTACGGTCTCCATCGGATATTTGGCCAGCGTATAGGGCGGGACGTCGGAAAACACCACCGCTACGCCGTCGCGACGCAGTGCGCGTATGACCCGCAAACCCAAACTGTTGCGGCTCTCGCGACCTTTTTCATCGTAGGTATAGAGGATGCGAAGCGAAGGAATTATCGCAGCGTCGTTGCCGTAAATGTCGCGTGGCACGCCGGACACGACCGCCATCGACTCGAGACCCAACACGCGGCGCACTTCGTCGACTACATAGATGTTCGCGTATTGCGATACGTAGTGAAATGGCGAGAGCACCACGACACGACCGGGTTCGCTGGCCTTGATCTGCTTGATCCGCGAGGCCAGTTGATGCGCGGCAGCTCGCAGATCGGGCCACGCGTCCCGGCGCAACGCACGCCCGGCATAAATACGTTCATCGAGCCACGCTTCGCGCACGTTTGCGCTCATGGTGCGCAACGCCTGTGCGCGCGCGAGGCCGATGTCGATGCGCCCGGTCTCGTAGCGCGACACGCCAGTCGCACGAAGCCGGCCGTCATAGGTCGCCCGAATCATCCAGCTGGCGAGTGCGATTCGCTCGACCGCCGCGAAAGGCAGGCATGCGAGTAACCTCCGGCGCAGCGCCAGCCGCCGACTCGCGAGTCGTGCGTAAAGACGTTTGAGGGATTGCGAAAGAGCGCCGGCGGTCATGTGCATGGCCCAACGAGGTCGGAACGAACCCAGGTCCGAAAAGCAGAAAGGGGGCGTCCCCCCTTTCGTTCAGCTCAGGTGATTAACGCGGAACCGGCGTCGGGTCCGGCTGCGGCTGATTCTTGGACTTGCAGCAACCGCCTGCGAGTTTGGCGTTGGCGAGCTGGCCGCGATCGATTTTTTCCATTTCTGGTTCTCCAGTGTGTAGGTGAAAACCACCCCGTTTTGGTGGCGCGGCTATCTTAACAGGCAGAATTAAATCCAATCCATTGTTGACATATTTTCATATTAATTTACAAAAATACACAATATTCTCAATTTAATTAGTTTTTCTATCTAAACAATAGGAATATTGATTTATCGCTGCAGTCAAGCCGTAAAAATAATCTGTATGCACCACGCACAAAAAGATTCGTCATCCGAAGCTTGTAACAGTTTCCAGACCGAATTAAGAATATTCGTATTCCTGACACCCATGCTCCACCCATAGAGTTGCGCCACGCATCGCCAAAACGTGGCTTTTTTTCGAGATCCAGACATTCGCGAGGATGTCAGAGGCGCATGCGCGGACTAAAAATCAACTCTAATATGGTTGCCTGAATGAATAAGACCTATCGCTCAGTCTGGAGCGAAACAGACCAAACTTGGGTAGCTGCGCCCGAAACCGCCACGGCACACCGCAAATCTTCGCGCCGGCTCGCCGTCCTCGCCACCGGGGCTGTTGGACTCGCAACAAGCCTCACATCGGGTGCTACCTTTGCCGCGACAGCGGGAACGCTGGGCCAAGGCGGTCTCGAGATTTGCTCGGGCGCAAAGGGGTATGCGTGGGGCTACAGCGGCGGCAGCGAGTCGCTCGACTGCTCGACCGACGGCAAGGGCACAAGCGACGGCCTCGCGTTCTCGCTGAACAACGCGGCGGATACGAAGGGCGGCTATGGGTTTGGCGCGTCGACGGCGCAGGTGGCCGGCTACACGAACGGCACGCTCAATATCCGTGGCGCGAGCGTCATGGTTTATGGCCCGACGACGTTCGACAGCGTCGTCACGATGAGCAACCAGAAGATCGTCCAACTCGCGCCGGGCAAGATTTCGGCGGACAGCACGGAGGCCGTCAACGGCTCGCAGCTCTATGCCATCGCTGCTGGCGTCGGCAACGCGGTGCAGTACGACTCGCCGGCACAGAACTCGGTCACCCTGGGCGGTAGCAATGCCAGCGCGCCGGTCGCGCTGCACAACGTGGCCAACGGCGCGCTGTCGCCTGCCAGCGCCGACGCCGTCAACGGCGCGCAGCTCTACGACACGAACGCGCACATCTCGAGCCTCGCTGGCGACGTCACCAACATCCAGGGTGACATTACCAACATCAACGGCAAGCTCGCCGATGCGGTGGTCTACGATACGTCGGCTCACGATGCGCTGACGCTCGGCGGCGTGAACGCCAGCAAGCCGGTCGCCCTCCACAATGTGGCCAACGGCGACGTTTCGGTTGCCAGCACCGATGCAGTCAACGGCGCGCAGCTCTACGACACCAACTCGCACATCTCGAACCTCGCGGGCGACGTCACCACCATCCAGGGTGATGTGACGAACATCCAGGGCGACATCACCGACATCAAGGGCAAGCTCGCCGATGCCGTGGTCTACGATTCGTCGGCGCACGATTCGCTGACGCTTGGTGGCTCGGGCGCCGATCCGGTCGCGCTCCACAACGTGGCCAACGGTGATGTTTCGGCTGCCAGCACCGATGCGGTCAACGGCGCGCAACTCTTCGACACCAACTCGCACATCTCGGATCTCGCCGGCGACGTCACCACCATCCAGGGCGACGTGACGAACATCCAGGGCGACATCACCGACATCAAGGGCAAGCTCGCCGATGCCGTGGTCTACGATTCGTCGGCGCACGATTCGCTGACGCTTGGTGGCTCGGGCGCCGATCCGGTCGCGCTCCACAACGTGGCCAACGGTGATGTTTCGGCTGCCAGCACCGATGCGGTCAACGGCGCGCAACTCTTCGACACCAACTCGCACATCTCGGATCTCGCCGGCGACGTCACCACCATTCAGGGCGACGTGACGAACATCCAGGGCGACATCACCGACATCAAGGGCAAGCTCGCCGATGCCGTGGTCTACGATTCGTCGGCGCACGATTCGCTGACGCTTGGTGGCTCGGGCGCCGATCCGGTCGCGCTCCACAACGTGGCCAACGGTGATGTTTCGGCTGCCAGCACCGATGCGGTCAACGGCGCGCAGCTCTTCGACACCAACTCGCATATCTCGGACCTCGCTGGCGACGTCACCACCATCCAGGGTGACGTGACGAACATCCAGGGCGACATCACCGACATCAAGGGCAAGCTCGCTGATGCCGTGATCTACGACTCGTCGGCGCATGATTCGGTGACGCTGGGCGGCTCGGGCGCCGATCCGGTCGCGCTCCACAACGTCGCCAACGGTGACGTTTCGGCTGCCAGCACCGATGCGGTCAACGGCGCGCAGCTCTTCGACACCAACTCGCATATCTCGGACCTCGCCGGCGACGTCACCACCATTCAGGGCGACGTGACGAACATCCAGGGCGACATCACCGACATCAAGGGCAAGCTCGCCGATGCCGTGGTCTACGACTCGTCGGCGCATGATTCGCTGACGCTTGGTGGCTCGGGGGCCGATCCGGTCGCACTGCATAACGTGGCCAACGGTGACGTCTCGGCTGCCAGCACCGATGCGGTCAACGGCGCGCAGCTCTTCGACACCAACTCGCATATCTCGGACCTCGCTGGCGACGTCACCACCATCCAGGGTGACGTGACGAACATCCAGGGCGACATCACCGACATCAAGGGCAAGCTCGCTGATGCCGTGATCTACGACTCGTCGGCGCATGATTCGGTGACGCTGGGCGGCTCGGGCGCCGATCCGGTCGCGCTCCATAACGTCGCCAACGGTGACGTTTCGGCTGCCAGCACCGACGCGGTCAACGGCTCGCAGCTCTTCGATACCAACTCGCACATCTCGGACCTCGCCGGCGACGTCACCACCATCCAGGGCGACATCACCAACATCAAGGGCACGCTCGCCGATGCGGTGATCTACGATTCGTCGGCGCACGATTCGCTGACGCTCGGCGGCTCAAAGGCCAGCGAACCGGTCGCACTGCATAACGTCGCCAACGGCGACGTTTCGTCTGCCAGCACCGACGCCGTCAACGGCTCGCAGCTCTATGACGCCCTCCAGCAGGTCGGCGGGTCGGCGCACTACGTCGGCATCAATAGCGAAGCGGGCGACAGCAACTACAACGGCGAAGGCGCAACGGGCGCTGCGGCGATCGCCGTCGGCGCGAAGGCGCTCGCAAGCGGCGACAACGCACTCGCCATCGGTACCGGCGCCACCGCATCGCAAAGCAACGCGATCGCACTCGGCGCGGGCTCCACGACGGCTGCCGCGGTCGGTACCGCAGGCGCAACGATTGCTGGCCAGGACTACACCTTCGAGGGCAGCAATCCGACGAGCACCGTCAGCATCGGCAGCGCCGGCAATGAACGCACGCTCACGAACCTCGCCGCAGGCCGCCTGAGCGAGTCGTCGACCGATGCCGTCAACGGCTCGCAGCTCTATGCGACCAATACCGCCGTCAACAACCTCGCACTGAAGACGGCTGACGCGGTGGTGTACGACGACCCGAGCATGAGCAGCCTCACGTTTGGCGGCACGGGCGGCACGAAGCTGATCAACGTGGCGGCGGGCGACATAGCGGATGGAAGCACGGATGCGGTCAATGGTGGGCAGCTGTACGGCATTACCCAGTCGTTCACGAATTCCATCACGCACATCAACAACACCCTGACCACGGCCGGCTGGGGCGCGCAGGCGACATCGACGGACCCGACCAGCTACCAGTATGGTGGCTTTAGCATGGACGCCAATGGCAAGGTGAGCAATCCTGCCGTCCTCTATGTGCCGAACACGATGGGCACGGCGAATTCGCAAATCGTCCTCGATCCGGGCGAGGGCAACAGCGCGTATATCGTCAGCAAAACCGACCGGAGATACTTGCCCAAGGGCACCGTCATCAGCAACGTGGCCGACGGTGTCCAGCAGACGGACGCCGCCAACGTCGGTCAGGTCTATTCGATCGTCAGTGCGGCGACCGGGGGCGGCGGCGGCGGAGTCCAGGCCATCCGGGAGCAGGTAACTGCGGCAAACGGCAGCTCCAATGTCAACTCCAGCGGCCTCACGCGCAGCTACACGACAGCGGCGTACTACTCGCAAGTCGCCGGTCTCGCCAATAACTCCGGCTCCCTGGGCCCCACCGACGCCGCGCGCGCGACCGGTGCCGGCGCCATCGCGATCGGCTCGAGCGCCTATACGCCCGTCACGAACGGCGTCGCGCTCGGCGTTCAGGCGTACACGAACGCACGGGATGCAGTGGCAATCGGCGCGGGCTCGGTGGCGAACCAGTCGAATACGGTCTCCGTGGGTAATGACGGCACGACCTCGTATGTCGCCTATGACGCAAACGGCCAGCCCTATCAGGTTCAGAACGCCGTCAACACGCGTCGCATCGTCAACCTGGCCGCAGGCCAGGGCGACACCGATGCGGTCAACGTGAGCCAGTTGCGCAGTGTGGCAGCGGCTCTCGGCGGCGGTGCCGGCATCAATTCGACCGGCGGATTCATCGCCCCGACCTACTCCGTGGGTGGCACGACCGTCAATACGGTTGGCGACGCAATCGCGAACCTCGACAACCGTGTGCAGAAGAACACGGCTGAGATCGCCTCACTGGTTGCGGACGCGACTACGAACGCGAACACGATCGTGTCGCAAGCGGCAGATAGCGCATCGAGCGCGGCATCGTCCACGACGCCTGTGGTCGCGGCATCGCGCTCGCTGCTGGGCGCGGCCAACACCGGCAGCAGCACCGTCGGCGCCACCGCGACCAGTTACGCCGCAACGAACGTTGGCGACTCCGCCACCAGCTCGACGGACGCCGATGCCGTGCATTACGACTCCGCGGACCACTCGAGTGTGACGCTGAGCAGCACGAGCGGCGGCACCGTCAGCTTGAGCGGTCTCAAGAACGGCAACCTTGCGGACGACAGCACGGATGCGGTGACCGGCCAGCAGCTCTACGCCACGAACCAGCAAGTCGCGAGCCTCAACCAGGCCCTGCAGAACATCAACACGGCCGGTTCGACGGCCACCTCGGTCAACTCGACGAGTGGTGTCGCAGCAGCCTCGGGCACGCAATCGGTTGCCGTCGGTGGCGGCGCGGTGGCAACGGGTGCGAATTCGACGGCGATCGGCGACAAGGCCAACGCGTCGGCGAACAACTCCGTGGCGATCGGCGCCAACTCGATCGCGAATCGCGACAACGCCGTGTCGGTCGGTGCTGAAGGTTCCGAGCGCCAGATCGTCAACGTTGCGGCGGGCACGTCGGGCACCGATGCGGTCAACCTGAACCAGTTGAACAACGCGATGACGCAGCAATCGAACGCGTTCAGCCAGCAGATCGGCAATCTGCAAAGCTCGATCAACACCGTTTCGAAGAACGCCTATGCGGGCGTGGCCGCAGCGATGGCCATGCCGAACCTCACGCCTTCGGGTCCGGGGCGCACAGTGGTCGCAGCAGGTGGCGGCTACTACATGGGCGGCAGTGCTGCGGCGATCGGCGTGACGTATCGTTCGCAGAACATGCACTGGCTCGTCAACGGTGGCGTTTCCGTCACGAGCACCGGTAACACGGCTGCTCGCGCTCAGGTCGGCTACGAGTTCTGATCGCCGTCAATCCGGCAACAGAGAGGCACTGCGCTCGCGCGCCTGCCTCGTAATATGCAAAAAAGCCACGAACGCAAGTTCGTGGCTTTTTTTTCGTTCGCGTACCTCGAAGCGTCAGCGCATCAGCGCGTTGCCGCCGCCATCGCCTCTTCGGTCAACCAGAACGACTCCGGCAAATCCTGCTCGTTGAGGTTCAAGCCCTCGCCGCCCCGATCGACGACGATAAAGTCGCTCACCTCGCCCAGCGCGATCAACGGGTGATGCCAGACGCCCTTGGCGTAGTTCACGCCTTGCCAGCCGTGCGAGACGAACGCGCGAATCTTCGTGACGTCCAGCTCGCCCGCCGGCGCCACGACGACGAGATACGGCTTGTCGTTCAGCGGCACGAACGCCTGGCTGCCCAGCGGATGCCGCTCGAGCATCTTGATCTCGAACGGCAGCACGCGCGGCTGACCACGAAAGAGATTGACGAGCGTGCGGCCGCTCTCTTCCGTGACGTCCACGTTCGCGAGATCGTGATAGCGGATCGTCGTGCCCAGATTGATCGGAATCTGCTTCGCGCCCGCGAGCTCGATCACGTCGCCGAACGGCGCGAACGCTTCTTTGGTCAGCGGCTCGATGGTGAGTGTCGTGCCCAGGGCCTGTGTCGTATCGCTCATGCTGTCTCCTTCACCGCGCTCAGGCGAGCGTGCCCCACAGACGCACGCGCGAGACGCCGCCGTCCGGGATGATGTTCAAACGCACGTGCGTGACCGGGCCCCGCGCCGCGAGCTCGCTCTCGTAATAGTGCTGCTTGTCCATTTGCAGCTTCTGCTCGCCGAGCAGTTCCGGCCAGAACATCGCCTGGGTCACGAGCGAGCTGTCCGTGCCGCCCACCACGCGCGCCGCCTGGAACGAGCAGCGGTCGGGATAGTTGCCCTTGAAGTGCGCCGTGTCGACTTCGATCTTCTTGATGATGCCCGGCTGCGCGAGTGCGATGATCGCCCAGTCGTTGCCCGGCTCGCGGCGGCGGCGCGTTTCCCAGCCGTCGCCCATGTTCACGCCGCGGCCCGGCATCAGGATGTTGGAGGCCAGACCGAAGTGCTGGTTGTTGGCCGCCACCAGATACGCGCCGTTTTCCATGGCCGCGAGGTCGAAGAGCTCCGTGCGGCTCGCACCCTGCCAGTCCATCTGCGGCTGGCCGTAGACGCGCAGACGTGCGATGCCGCCATCCGGATAGATATTCACGCGCAGGTGCGTGAAGGGCTTGTCGTTCGACACTTCCACGTAGTGGTGGCTGTTGCCGTTCAGCGAGGTCGACGGGACAATCTCCGTCCACTCGGTCGTGGCGCCCGGAGCGCCTTGTGCGACGTACGCGCCTTCAATCGACGCTGCCGGCGGATAGTTGCCGGTGAAGTGGCTCGTGTCGATGTCGAAGCCCTTGATGACGCCCGGGCGGGCGAGCTTCACGATGCACCAGTCGTAGCCGGTCGTGCGCTTGCGGCGCGTTTCCCAGCCGTCCATCCACTTGCCGTGGTCGTCGTACTTGCCCGGGATGAAGACGGCCGGCTCCGGATTGAGCATGCGCTCCATCGGGGCGAAGAAGTCGTCGCTCGTCTCGAGCGCCTGCGCGCCCAGGCGCGGGTCCGCGAGATTCACGTAGCGCCGCGTGAAGTCCGGTGCGTTGGGGTCGAGAGTCGGGAGTGCCATCTTTGTCTTCCTTCGTGTCTTTTCTATGGATCTAAAACAGCGCCGCGCCGCACGTAAAACGCGGGGCGCGGCGTCAATCTCATGCGTCGATCAGCTCGTCCAGCCTGAAGCGCGCGATGCGATAGATCTGGTCGAGGCTCGCGCGCATTTCGTCGGCGCGGGTGTTGTTCACGCGCGACTCGAAATTCGCGATGATGCCGTGGCGGTCGTAGCCGCGCACCGCCAGAATGAACGGAAAGCCGAACTTCTCGCGATACGCGCGGTTGAGCGCCTGCAGCTTGTCGAATTCTTCCTGCGTGCACAGGTTCAGGCCCGCGCCGCTCTGCTCGCGCGTGGACTCATCAGTCAGCTCGCCACGAACGGCAGCCTTGCCCGCGAGCTCCGGGTGAGCGTTGATGAGCGCAAGCTGCATCGTTTCGCCCGAGGTTTCCACGGCGCCCGACATCGTGCTGTGCAGCGCGTCGATGCTCGCGTAGGGACGCTGCTGCGCCGCCGCTTCCGCCACCCAGGGCGAGTGCTCGAAGATGCCAGAAAGCGCCGCCACGAAGGCGTCGGTCGAGGCGTTGTTCAACTGGTCGAGGGTGTAGTGCATTGCCTTCATGCGGCGGCCCCGCGGTGGTCGTTTTGCTGCGGTTGATAGGGATGGTGCTCGCGCCAGTGGCGCGCGATGTCGACACGGCGCGTAACCCACACACGGTCGTGCTGTTCGATGTGATCGAGGAAGCGCTGCAGTGCACGGATGCGCCCAGGGCGGCCGAGCAGGCGGCAGTGCATGCCGATCGACAGCATTTTCGGCGCTTCGTCGCCTTCCGCGTAGAGCACGTCGAACGCGTCGCGCAGGTAGGTGAAGAAGTGGTCCGCCGTGTTGAAGCCCTGCGGCGTCGCAAAGCGCATGTCGTTCGTGTCGAGCGTGTACGGCACGATCAGCTGCGGCGAGATCTTGCCGCCGGAGACTTCGACGTCCATCCAGAACGGCAGGTCGTCGCCGTAGTAGTCGGAGTCGTAGAGGAAGCCGCCGTGCTCCGCCACGAGGCGGTGCGTATTGGGGCTGTCGCGGCCCGTGTACCAGCCTAGCGGGCGCACGCCCGCCACGCGCTCGATCGCGTCCATGCCGAGCTTCATGTGCTCGGCTTCGAGTTCCGGCGTTGCATCCTGATAGTGGATCCAGCGATATCCGTGGCAGGCGATCTCGTGGCCGAGCTCGACGAACGCGCGCGCGACTTCGGGATTGCGCTCGATGGCCATGCCAACGCCGAACACGGTCAGCGGCAAGCCGCGCTTTTCGAATTCGCGCAGGATGCGCCACACGCCCACGCGCGAGCCGTATTCGTAGATCGACTCCATGCTCATGTGACGCGCCGGGTAAGCGGCCGCGCCGACGATCTCGGAGAGGAACTGCTCGGAGCCCGGGTCGCCGTGGAGCACGCAGTTCTCGCCGCCCTCTTCGTAGTTGAGCACGAACTGCACCGCGACGCGCGCCTTACCGGGCCAGTTTGCCTGCACGGGGTGCTGGCCATAACCGATCAGATCGCGGGGATATTGGGGATCGAGTGGCATGCTAATCGAATCTTTCGAATGGATAACGAAATGTGAAGACCGCGCGGGCGGCCCGCACCTGCCGAAACCGGCTGCACCGGCCGAAATCCTTGCGCCACAAGGCTTTGCATTGCGCCGAAAATGCCGTTTTCAGGATCGGCCCAGTGTAGCTAAATCGTTATGGCGCGCCCATACGCACCGACAGATAGTACGGGTCAAGCGACGTGTATGTGCCGGGCGCGCCCCGCCTGGCGCTGCGGGGCGCGCACTGCACGTTTACCCGTACCGCAACGGCCGTACCGGCGGCGGCGTTTCGCTAGCGCCCGCCGCATCCGTCGGACTAAAGCGTGCGAAGTCGCCATCGTAACGCTTCGTCAGCGGGCGCGCGAAGTCGCCCCGCTTGGCCGTCGCAAGGCGCAGCGCGACCAGCGCCTCCACCCATTTCACCGCCGCCGTCACGCCGTCCACCACCGGCACGCCGAGCGCGTCTTCCACCTGCGCGCACAGGCTCGTCATGCCCGCGCAGCCGAGCACGATCGCGTCGGCCCCGTCTTCTTCGAGGGCCCGGCGGCATTCCTCGACGATTGCCCGGCGCGCGGCCGAGCCCGGCTCGTCGAGCTCGAGCACGGCCACGTCGATTGCCCGAACGTTGCGGCAAAAGCGGCTCATGCCGTAGCGCTCGGCCAGATGCCAGGCCATCGCCTTCGTGCGCGAGAGCGTGGTCACGACCGAGAAGCCCGGCGCGAGCACGCTGGCCGCGTGCATGGCCGCTTCGGCAATGCCCACCACCGGCCCGCGCGCCAGCTCGCGCGCCGCGTACAGCCCCGGATCGCCAAAGCAGGCGATCACGTAGCCGTCGAAGCCCTCGCGCTCGCCCGCCTCCACTTCCGCGAGCAAACCGGGCGTCGCGAGCGCCTCGTCGTAGTAGCCCTCGATCGAGGGTGGTCCCATCGTCGGGCTCACGGCGACGACTTCCGTGCCGGCCGCAACCACGGCGCGCGCACACTGTCCCATCGCAGCCGTCATGCGCTGCGTGGTGTTCGGATTGATCAACTTGATACGCATGTCAGTTCTCTGCTCGTTTCTTTGCGGTTTCGTGGTGCTTGCTGGTTACGCCCGTGCCCGTGCACGTTCGCCCATCGTCAAGGCGCGATAGAACAGCGCGCCCAAGCCCGCGCCGATGAACCACGAGAAGTTCGCCGCGCCTTCAAGCGAGGGCAGCATCACGCAGAGGATCGCAATGACCGCGGCCGGCAGCAGCGCCGACACTGCACGCCAGTTCACGCCATTCGTGTACCAGTACGCACCCTTCGGCGAAACGGTGTAGAGGTCGTCGACGGCGAGACGCCCACGCTTCACGAGATAGAAGTCAATGATCAGGACACCATATAAAGGTCCGATGAAGGCACCGAGCACGTCGAGCGTGTAGTGAATCACGGCGGGATTGTTGAAGAGGTTCCACGGCGTGATGAAGATCGACGCCACGGCCGCGAGCATGCCGCCCGCGCGCCAGCTGATGAGGCGCGGCGCAACGTTCGAGAAGTCGAATGCCGGCGAAACGAAATTCGCAACGATATTGATGCCGATGGTCGCAATCGTGAACGTCAGCGCGCCGAGAATGACGGCCGTGGGATGATCGATGCGGCTCACCGTTTCCACCGGATCGGTAATCAGTTGTCCGAACACCGGCAGCGTGGCCGAGGTGGTGATCACCGTGACGATCGAGAACGCGAGGAAGTTGACGGGCAAGCCCCAGAAGTTGCCGCGATGCACGCTCCTGAGCGATTTTCCGTAGCGCGAGAAGTCGCCGAAATTGAGCATTGGTCCCGAGAAGTACGACACCACGAGCGAAACCGCGGTAATCATCACCGGAATCACTTCCGTGCCGTGATACTTCACGCCGCCGAGATTCAGGCCGATGTTGTGCCAGCCCGCGCGGTACACCATGTAGCCGGCGAGGATGAACATCACCGCATAGACGGCCGGGCCCGCGAAGTCGATGAACTTCTTGATGGTCTCCATGCCGTTCCAGAACACCAGTGCCTGCAGCACCCACAGCGTCATGAAGCCGGCCCAGCCCATGGCCGAGAGGCCCAGCATGCCGTGCTTGTGCACGTCTGCGTAAGGCATCAGTTGCGGCACGAACTTGAGCACGACGATCACGAGCGCGCTCGACGCAAGATAAGTTTGGATTCCATACCATGCCACTGCGATCAAGCCGCGAATGACGGCGGGAATATTCGCGCCGAGCACGCCGAAGGTGCCGCGGCACGCCACCGGATATGGCACGCCGTGGCGCTGGCTGGGCCGGGCGATGAGGTTGCAGAGCACGTTGACGAGCGAGATGCCGACGATCAGCACCAGCAGCACCTGCCAGCTCGTGAGGCCGAGCGCGAAGAGACTACCCGCGAACACATAGCCGCCGACGCTGTGCACGTCGGACATCCAGAACGCGAAGATGTTATAGGCACCCCACGTTTGCTCCTTGAGCGGGGCGAGGTCGTGGTTATAGAGGCGCTCGCTGTAGCCGGCCGGCAACCGCATGCCGTCTGCCGCTTCGCTGCTCTCGGATGAATCGAAAGTGGGCACTGCCGGACTGCCTGGTGACGCGCTGAACTGAGCCATGATCCGCTCCTTGGGATGGATACATCGACGGAAAAAAGACGCCTGAAACGCCTCGAAACTCGCGCTGCGCCGCATGCTGCGGCCGCCGCGATGTCTGCGGATGGCTCGGGACCGAGGTGCGAGCGCTTGCGCCCCACCCGGCGTCTGGCTCGACGCCCCTGGCACCGCGCCGGTCGCGCCTCACGCGCGCCCTGCTCGCTGTGCCGCCTGCCCCGCGCTCGCCATCGCGGCGAGCACTGCCAACATCGATTTTTCCCTGCGCGCGGCGGCCTGCATTGCGCCCCGCCGCGCGTGTCTCCAGTTCCATTCACCCGATGCGTCCGCCCTTCGCGCAAACGCCGCCGTCATGCTTCAGTATCCGTTTCCGCCCGGCTCCAAGCCCCTCAGCGCCGGCGGAACACTGCTTACCCCTTCCTCAACGCCCTGCCGTGGTTGCGGCGCGCGTGCCAAACACATCCTGCAGATCCACCGAGGCGCCCGCCGGACGGTCGAGCATCTTCAGTTCGACGCCCTGCAGGTGCCGCGTCATCAGCGCGGCGGCTTCCTGTGCCTGCCCGGCTTCCAGCGCCTCGATGATCGCCTCGTGGTCGTCGAACGAGCACGGGCTGCGCCCCGGCGACTCGTAGAGCGCGGAAATCAGCGTCGAGCGCGCCACGAGCCCATTCAGGCAATCGCACAGCACCGTGTTGCCGGTCAGTGCAGCCAGTTCGGTATGGAACTCGCCCGACAGGCGGATCCAAGCCGGATAGTCGCGCCCCTCGAACGCCCTGCGCTCGCGCCGGATGGTCTCGCCAATGCTCTTCAGCCTCCGGTTGCCGTGCTGTGCGCTGCAAATACGCTCCACCACTGCGAGCTCGATGATGCGGCGCATCTCGAACACCTCGTGCACCTCCTGGAGCGACGGGCTTGCGACGAACGCGCCACGGTTCGGCTCCAGATCGACAAGGTGATCGCTCGCGAGCAGCGAAAGCGCCTGGCGGATCGGCCCGCGCTTGACACTGAACACTTCACACAACTGCGCTTCCGTGAGCTTCGCGCCAGGCGGCAAACGATGTTCGAGGATCGCGGCGCGGATGCGCGCGGCGATGGTCTCGGGTTTCGTGCCGGTCGCGTCGGCTTCGGTATCGGCGTTTCGCATGTCTCTCACCTTGATGTTGGGTATCCTAGTTTGGACATAAATATTGTCAACAATTTTCTCGACAAACCTGGGGAAGATACTCAGACTCGCGTCGTATTCGCGCGCCCAATTTCCGTGAAACCCGCGTCAATACGGGGCATTGAGCACCATTCCTGTGAAGAGATAGCCCATAGCGGCCCATTTTTTGTCAACAATTTTGGAGCGACACGGTATCCAGAGCATTCGGCTAATTTCATTTTTCTTGGCTGTTAGTTGCATATTTTACGCTGGAAAAAAGCGCCCGAGGGCGCTCATGCGGTATCAGGATTTTCTCTGTCAGCCCAGATGCGGATAGTCGCTCAGGGCGAGCTCGAAGCCGTGAGCGTCGGCGCTCAGCTGCGCCTGCGCGCCGAACGGCAACGTGACCATGTTCTCGATGTGGCCGAACGGCAGGCCCGTGAAGACGGGAATCCCCACCACCGAGCGCACTTGCTCGACCATCGCGTTCAGGTCGTAACCGTTGTCGTAGTCGAACGGCTTGCCGCCGGAAAAGTCGCCAAGCACCAGCGCCTGCTGGCGCGCGAGGATACCCGACAGATGGAGCTGATACAGCATCCGCTCCACCCGGAACGGCTGCTCGTTGACATCCTCGACAAATAGGATCCCGCCCTCCACCGGCGGCATATAAGGCGTGCCGATGAGCGACGTGAGCACGGCAAGATTGCCGCCCCACAACATGCCGGAGACATTGGCATGCTGCACCTGCGGCGCCTTCACCTTGACCGTGAATTCGGGTTTCGTGAGCGCATCCCAGAAGTGATGCATCGTGAAGCCGTTCAATTCCGGCGCACCGAAATCGCTCACGAGCATCGGGCCGCCGAAGGTCTTGAGCCCCGCGCGCGCGTAGAGCGCCAGTTGAATCGCCGTGAAGTCGCTATGGCCGACGAATGCGATCGGCTCTCCGGCGAGGCGCTTTTGCAAGCCGTCATAGTCGAGGCCGTGCAGAATGCGCACGGCGCCGTAGCCGCCGCGCACCGCGAGCACGATATCGGGCAAGTCGCGCCCCGGATCGGCAAGGCGGTTCAGTTCAGCGGCGCGCTGGCCGTCGGTGCCGGCAAAACGCTGGAAGCGCCGCTCGGTCGACTCGACGCCCTCTACGCGGTGGCCCTCGGCGCGAAGCCGCGCAATCGCGCGGTGCACCGCCTCCGGATCATGCGGATAGCCCGACGGCGCAATCAGTTCGATGGTGCGATGCATGGTCATGGTCAACGGATTCTGTGGTCTGCGGCCGCGCCATGCACCTGCCAGGGCGTGGGCTCACGGCCGCCAGCAGCTATTATCCGTTGTTATCGATCGCTACCGGTCGTTATCGGCAACGCCGGGTTCCGCCGCGGCGGCGCGGCGCGCTTCACGGCTCGCGCGGCGGCGCTCCGCGAAGAATGCGCGCAGCGCGTCGCCACACTCGGTCTCGAGCACGCCGCCCAACACGCTCGTGTGGTGGTTGAGCTGGCCGTTCGAAAATGCGTCGACGACACTGCCGCACGCCCCGGTCTTCGGGTCGCGCGCGCCGTACACGACGCGCGAGATACGCGCGTGCATGATTGCGCCGGCACACATGAGGCACGGTTCCAGGGTCACATAGAGCTCGCAGCCGGGCAAGCGGTAGTTGCTCAAAGCCGTGCCCGCGGCGCGCAACGCGGCCATTTCGGCGTGCGCCGATGGATCGTGCGCACCAATCGGATGGTTGAAGCCGGTCGCGATCACCTCGTCGTCGCGCACCAGCACGGCGCCGACAGGCACTTCGCCGGCCGCGCGCGCCGCTTCGGCGGCCGCCAGCGCGAGGCGCATGAAATGGCGGTCGCGCTCGGTGACGGGCTCCGTCTGGGGTTCCGTGGGTTCGGCAGGTTCGATCGATGGGGTTTGCGGCGTGGCAGCGCCCCGCAGTGGCTCAGGTCGCTCGCCGATGCCTTTGTCGACCTCGCCCGCGGGCGTGCCGATCGGCACGCTCACGCGGCCCCCACCGCGACGCCCTGCTCGAGCGTCGCGCGTTCGGACAGGCGCTCGGCGATGCGGCGACGGTACTCGTGCGGCACGACCAGCGGGCCGCCGCGCAAGGACTCGAGCGCCATGCCGAGCGCCAGCATGCGGGCACGCAGCCAGCACTGCTCGGCCTTGTCGCTGACCTTGGCGAGTTCTTCCTCGAGATCGCGCAATGCGCGCAGCTGTTCGACCGCAGGCGGCACGAAGCCGGCATTCTTCAGAATGCGGTTCGCCACGCGCACCTCTTCGGGCACGAAGGGGTCGTCGTCGAGCGCCTGGGGCGCTCCAACGCCCGGCAAGTCGTCGAACTCGCCGCGCGCAGCGGCGGCGGCAATCCGTTGTTCGACGAGGGCATCAAGCAATTTCATCTGCAGTCCACTACGTTGCGGCTCACGCATTCTATCAGGGTAACACCTGGAAGACCCCACGCGTCTGACATGGTCGACGTCAGACTCCGACAGATTGACAAGCGTGAAATTTGATGCGTAGCGCATGCCGCGACGTGGCGCTGGAAAGCCGGAATCGTCTGATTGGAGTGCGTGCCGCAGCTGGCTTATCGTGGAGCCCGCTCCGATCTGCCCGCGTTCGAACGGCGGCCCGGCAGATCCCATCCGCTTTCAGGCTCGATTCAAGCTCAAACCAGATGAAACATGTTTCGATTTTCGGCGCGTCGCCGGCTTCCGGTGCTCGTGCCGGCACGCTTCGCCCGCTTTCGCGCCGGTGTCTCGCCGCGCGGCGCTTGCGGCTTGGGGCCGCCTGTATCCTGCTGACCGCCAGCCTTTCCGGTTGCGGCGTGTTCTGCTCCGCAGGGGGCGGCAGCGGCGGCGGTTTCGCCGGCGCTTGCGGAGTGGGAACGGGAATGAGATTCTGAGGCGCCATTGATGGCAGCCGCGCCGGTACCGGATGGCCTGGCCGGTACCGGCCTGAAACGGCCAGCGCCGCTTATCCCTTGAGAATCCGTCCCATTGCGTCGACCACGATGCTCACGTTCTTCTCGTTGAGCCCCGCGACGCACATGCGGCCCGAGCGCAGGATATACACCCCGAACTCCTCCTTCAGACGCTCGACCTGGTCCGCGCTCAAACCCGTGTACGTGAACATGCCGCGCTGCGTTACATAGCGCGAGAGCGTCTCGCCGCTGATGTGCGCGGCGAGCCCGTCGTGAATCGCCCGGCGCATACGCGTGATGCGCTCGCACATGGCCGCCAGCTCCGTCTCCCACGATGCCTTGAGCTCGGGGTTCGTGAGCACGCGCGTGACGATCTTCGCGCCGTGCGTCGGCGGATTGCTGTAGTTCGAGCGCACCGAGCCCGTAAGCTGCCCGAGCACACGGTCGGCCGCCGCGGCGTCTTCGCAAATCACATGCAGACCGCCGCAGCGCTCGCCATACAGCGAGAAGTTCTTCGAGAACGAGTTCGCCACCAGCGCCGGCACGCCGCGCCGGCCGAGCTCGCGCACCGCGAAGGCATCGGCGTCGAGGCCCGCGCCGAAGCCCTGATACGCTATGTCGACGAACGGCAGCAGATCGCGCTTTTGCAGCACGTCGATCAGCTGGGTCCATTGCGCCTCGTCCAGATCCACGCCGGTCGGGTTATGGCAGCACGCGTGCAGCAGGACCACGCTCTTCGCCGGCAGCGCGTCGATGGACGAGAGCATCGCCTCGAACTTCAGGCCGCCCGTGGCTTCGTCGCAGTACGGGTAGGTGTTCACCACGAAGCCCGCGCGCTCGAAGATGAAGCGATGGTTCTCCCACGTGGGATCGCTCACCCATACCTGGCTCTGCGGAAAATAGCGCTTGATGAAGTCGGCGCCCACCTTGAGCGCGCCCGAGCCGCCGAGCGTCTGTACCGTGGCGACGCGGTTCGCCGCGCGCGACGGGCACTGCGCACCGAACACGAGGGCCTGCACGGCGTCGCGATATTGGGCGAACCCGGCCATCGGCAGATACGGCTTCGGACCGGGTTCGGCCAGGATCGCCGCTTCGGCCGCGTGGACCGCCTGCATCACCGGCAGACGGCCATCGTCGTCGAAATAGATGCCAATGCTCAGATTGACCTTGTTCTGCCGCGGATCTTTCTGGAAGTTCTCGTTGAGCGAGAGGATCGGGTCGCCGGGATAGGCATCGATATGTTCGAACATGGCGTTTGCTTGACGGTTGCTTGCTGGTTATGAGCGGTTGCGAATGCTGGCCGGTCCCGTGGGATTCATCGTACGGCTGATGCTCAGCGCGTCTGGACGCTGCCTTGCAGCGCCGTCACCGCGCCGCGGCGCCAGAAGCGATACGCAACGGCGAGCACGACCAGCCACACCGGAATCAGGTAGACGGAGAGCCGCAGATCCGGAATCAGATACATTACAACGAGAATGCCCGCGAGGAACACCAGGCACAGGTAATTCGTGAGCGGATAGCCGAGGCTCTGAAAACGCGTCGTCTGGCCCGCGCGCGCCTTCTCGCTGCGGAACTTCAGGTGAATCAGGCTGATCATCGCCCAGTTGATGATCAGCGCGGACACCACGAGCCCCATCAGCAGCTCGAACGCCTTGCCCGGCATGAAGTAGTTGATGATCACGCAAGCCGCCGTCGCGACCGCCGTCACAGTCAGTGCCGCCAGCGGAATGCCGCGCCGGTTCACCTTGAGCAGCGCCTTGGGTGCGTTGCCCTGCTGCGCGAGGCCGTAGAGCATGCGGCTGTTGCAATAGACGCCGCTGTTATAGACGGAGAGCGCCGCCGTGAGCACCACGACGTTCAGCACGTTCGCGACGAGGTTGCTGTTCATCGCATGGAAGATCAGCACGAAGGGGCTGCCGCCCGACACGACCTTTTCCCACGGATAGAGCGAGAGCAGCACGCCCAGCGCGCCCACGTAGAAAATCAGGATGCGATAGATGACCTGATTGGTTGCGCGCGGGATCGTGTGCGAAGGGTCGTCGGCTTCCGCGGCGGTGATGCCGACGAGCTCGAGGCCACCGAACGAGAACATGACAACGGCCATCGACATCACGAGACCCGACATGCCATGCGGGAAGAAGCCACCGTGGCGCCAGAGGTTCGAGACGCCCGCTTCCGGCCCGGCCGAGCCCGAGAGCAGCAGCCAGCCGCCGAACGCGATCATGCCGACGATCGCCAGCACCTTGATGATCGCGAACCAGAATTCGAGCTCGCCGTAGGACTTGACGCTCGCGAGATTGACGCCGTTGATCACGACGAAGAAGACGAGCGCCGAAACCCAGGTCGGCAGCGCCGGCCACCAGTAGTGCATGTAGATGCCCACAGCCGAGAGCTCGGCCATGCTCACGAGCACGTAGAGCACCCAGTAGTTCCAGCCCGACAGGAAGCCTGCGAACGGACCGAAGTATTTGTCGGCGAAATAGCTGAACGAGCCAGCAACGGGCTCGTCGACGACCATCTCGCCCAGCTGCCGCATGATGAAGAACGCAACGATGCCCGCAATGGCGTAGCCGAGCAGCACCGAGGGGCCGGCCGTCTGGATCGTCTGTGCAATGCCGAGGAACAGTCCGGTGCCGATGGCGCCGCCCAGCGCGATCAGCTGGATATGGCGATTCTTGAGGCCGCGCTTCAGATGACCATTCTGGTCGCCATTCTGTGCACTTCGGCCACTTGTGTCGTTTGAAACCATGTCTCTTCCTGTCTCTTCTTTATCGATGCGTCCGCTCGGAGCCCGGGTGGACCTCCTGCGCGGCCGCGCGAAATAAAATTGCGCGCGCAACCTTCTGCGCTGGCGCGCTCCCAAGGCCGTCAGCGTTGACCGACAGCCCTGTCAGGTGCGCCAAGTGTATAGGCGGAGCGGAAAAATATGATTTCATCTGATACGCAGGCAAACCCTGATTGGTACAATTTCATTTCGCATTAGCCACATCCAGGGCAAGAAAAGTGCAAAACATCACCCTAGACCCTATCGACATGCGGCTCCTCGCTGCGCTTCAGGAGCACGGACGCGCCTCGAATCTCGAACTGGCCGCCGCCGTCAAGCTCTCGCCGGCGCAGACGCTGAGGCGCCATCGCCGGCTCGAGGAGCTGGGCATCATCAAGCGCTACGAGACGCGGCTCGACGCCCAGGCGCTGGGCTTCGGCGTGGTCGCTTTCATTCAGGTGACGATGGAGCGCGGGCACATGCGCGAGCTCGTCAAGTTCAAGGAGCTCGTCGCGAAGCTGCCGCAGGTGCAGGAGTGCTATTCCGTGACCGGCGATATCGACTACGTACTGAAGGTGGTGGCGCGCGATCTCAAGGCGCTGTCCGAATTCCTGCTCGACACGCTCATGCGCGCACCCGGCGTGAGCAGCGTGCATTCGATCGTTTGCCTCGATGAGCTCAAGGGCACGAGCGCCATGCCGCTGCAGGAATGAGCGGAGCGTGAGACAGAGACGCTGGGGATAATCCCGTGCGGACATGCAATTTTATCTCATTTGCATGGCCCGTATGAGGGATGATTGCGTTTGCGGGGCTGGAAAGCGGGAAGGAAGCCGTGGCACCACCAGCGCGAGCCCACGCGGCATCGGCTGGCCGCCGGCGAGCCAAACGCCCGAAATAGTCTTGCTAAAAGCCCCATCGTGCACTAGAAAGCAGGCAGTTAGTACGTCTTTCGGTCGCTAGCCGGTCGGCCAGAGTGACCGTCAGGACCGAAGCAATGGGCGGCTCCACCCGAGCGAGCGCGACAGTCCATGAGTCTTCTAGAGCTTAGAGGCGTTTCCAGGTACTTCGGCGCGATTCACGCGCTGAACGACGTGACGCTGAGCCTGGAACCGGGCCAGGTGGTCGGGCTCATGGGCGACAACGGGGCCGGAAAGTCGACGCTGGTGAAGGTGATCGCCGGCAACTTTCCGCCCACACACGGCGAAATCCTCATCGACGGCAAGCCGGTGCATTTCAGCAGACCTATCGACGCCCGCGCTCAGGGCATCGAAGTCGTCTACCAGGACCTCGCCCTCTGCGACAACCTCACCGCGGCCGCCAATGTCTTCCTCGGCCGCGAGCCGCGGATCGGCTTCGGACCCTTCCGGATCCTCGACCACGCAGCGATGTACCGGCGCGCCGGCGAGCTGTTCAAGGCGCTGAAATCCGAGACGCGCCCCCGCGATCTCGTCCGGCAGATGTCGGGAGGACAGCGCCAGGCCGTGGCGATCGCCCGCACGCGGCTTGCCGAGGCGCGGCTCGTCCTCATGGACGAACCCACCGCCGCGATCAGCGTGCGCCAGGTCGCCGAGGTGCTCGATCTCATCAAGCGTCTCTCCGAGCATGGCATCGCCGTCATTCTGATCAGCCACCGCATGCCGGACGTGTTCGCGGTCGCTCATCGCGTAGTGGTCATGCGGCGCGGGCGCAAAGTGGCGGACAAGAACACCGAAGCCTCTTCACCCGAGGAGGTCACCGGCCTGATTACCGGAGCCATCGCCGCGGCCTGAATCTGCCAGGCCCGGCGTTGGATGGGCTCGCGCCATGAGCCCGCAGTACGTGCCATTGCACCCGCGCCGGCCGAGCGCAAAGCATGGGACACAGGAGACCCGAAATTGAACGACGCGCCGCAAAGGCCCCCTCCAATGCCAACCTTGCGCGATCACCCACAGGACGAGAAGACCCACACTCGCTGGAGCGGGCTACGCGCGAGCCAGGTGTTCTGGGTCGTGCTGGCGACGATCGTCGGCTGCGTCGCGCTCTCGTTCGCGACCACGAGTTTTGCGACCTCGCTGAACCTCTTCAATGTGACGCGCAACTTCGCCTTCGTCGCCATCGTCGCGCTCGGCATGATGGCGGTGATCGTCACGGGCGGCATCGATATCTCAGTCGGCTCGACGATCGGCATCAGCGGCATCGTCCTCTCGGTGGTCATGAATGCCGGCTATCCGATCTGGGCCGGCATCGGCATGGGGCTATTGACCGCCGGACTCGTCGGCCTCGTGAACGGCGTGCTCATCGCTTACCTCGATATGCAGCCCTTCGTCGTAACGCTGGGCATGTTGAGCGTCGGACGCAGCCTCGCGCTCGTGATCTCCGGCAGCCGCACGATCTTCGATTTCGGCCCCGACGGCAGCAAGCTCCTCGCGCTCGGCGGCGGCGCGACCCTCGGCATCGCCAATCCCGTGTGGTTCCTGATTGTCCTCGCCGTGATCTTCTGGTTCGCGTTTCGCTGGACGCGCTGGGGGCGCTACGTGTTCGCCGTCGGCGGCAACCGCCATGCGGCGAACCTCACCGGAGTGCCGGTGCGGCGCATCATCTGCTCGGTCTATGTGCTCGGCGGCCTCATGGCGGGCGTCGCGGCCATCCTCGAAGTCGGCTGGCTCGGCGCCGTGACGACGGGCCTCGGCACCGGCGACGAATTGCGCGTGATCGCCGCGACCGTGATCGGCGGCACCAATCTCGCGGGCGGCATCGGCAGCGCGTTCGGCACCGTGGTGGGCGCCGCGCTCATCGAAGTGATCCGCAATAGCCTGATCCTGCTCGGCGTGGACTCGTTCTGGCAGGGCACCGTCGTAGGGGCATTCATCATCGTCGCCGTGCTTTTCAATCGGCTCGGCGGAGAGCGGCAAGGAGATTGAGAACAGGAGGAAACAATGAAGAAAACGTGGATGTGCATTGCTGCGGTCGGAGCACTGGCCATGCTGGCCTCCTCCGCCTTCGCAGCCGACAAGACCCTCGCGCTGGTCGTGAAGGGTCTCGACAACCCCTATTTCGATCTCATGCACCAGGGATGCGATCGGGCGAACAAGGATCTCAGGAACGAAGGCTACACCTGCTACTACACCGGCCCTGCTACGGCTGCCGACGAAAGCGCCGAAGTGCAGATCGTCGACGACCTGCTGACCAAGGGCGTCGCGGCCATCGCGATCTCGCCGTCGAACGCGCCGGCTATCGCCGAGGTGATCCGTCGCCGCAATACGAAGATTCCGATCATCACGGCGGATGCCGATCTGCTGCCGAAGGACCAGTCGCTGCGCAAGGCCTATGTCGGCACCGACAACTACGAACTGGGCTACAAGCTCGGTGAGCAATTGAAGCTGCTGATGCCCAAGGGCGGCAATATCTGTCTGGTGATGGGCAACCCCGCGGCTGAGAACATCAATCAGCGCGCTCAAGGCACGCGCGACGCGCTCTCCGGCAAGAAGGGCATCACGAAGCTCGCCGGCGAGAACAACTGGCATGAGATCAGCGCCTGCCCGCTCTATGTGAACGACGACGCCGCGAAGGCCAATCAGATGATGCAGGACACGCTGACTGCCAACGCCACGGGTCTTGACGCGTTCGTGCTCGAAGGTGGCTGGCCGCTCTTTGCGCCACAGGCCTATTCGCAGGTCGTCGCGCCGATCATGGACAAGATCCAGAGCGGCAAATTCGTGATTGTCTCGGCCGATACGCTAGGGCCGGAGCTGCAGGCGCTCAAGGAACACAAGGTCAATGTGCTCGTTGGCCAGCGGCCGGAGGAAATGGGCTATCAGGCGGCGATGGTGATGCGCGATCTGGCCGAAGGGAAGTCGGTGAAGCCGGTGATTCATACCGGGCTCGATACCTGCACGTGGAAGAATGCGGATACGTGCCTCAAGCATTGAGGGGGTGGGTGGGTGGGCGGGGCTGAGGCGTAGATGGATCGGCTCCGTTAGGCGTCTCACACATTGCCTTTAGCGCCAGAAACAAAACCCGCGCCGGCGCATAAGGCCGAACGCGGGTTTTCTCATTTCGCCTGCATGCTAGCGAACGGGGATTACTGCCACTCGATTGTCAACCAGACGGTTGAAATGCCGTCACAACCTCAATGCTCCCCAAGATCGTCGTGCTCGAAGGCACTTGCTATACGGGCGATCTCTGTGCGCCTGCAACCAACTACCTGAGCAACCGCCTGCCATGTCTGGGTCACATCGGCTACCTCCCGGATCGTGGCCCGAGCCTGTTTCAGCGACAAGCCGAAAAACGCCGCCGCATTTTCCAGGAGGCCGACCGAACACGTTCCCTCGTCAAGATCGATGTTGGTCGTCAAAATGCGTGCCTTGACATCGGTTGGCGTGGGATTGAGGTCATAGGCCGGTGACAATACCCAGCCATCGCGGCCGGCCCACAGGAAACCGTGGTTGCGCAGATGAGCCTTGTCAACTTGAAGCGGAATGCCTCGCTAACTCATAGCGTGCGCTACGGCAATGGCAACATACTGACTAAATGCTACGCTCGGTGATTTAGAGTCAGCAGAGTTGCCCGACCCAGGGAGGGGACATGCGAGAGGAAGAAGCGCTTCTGTTTCGCCACGTGAGTGCGGATCGGGGCATCCTGTACCGCCAGATCCTGGATGTTTTCGCCTCGGCACGGCGTCAGTTTCGGCTGCAGCTGCGGCCTGACGACGTCCTGGAGGAAGGAACATGGGGATCGCCCCCGCCTTCACTGGAAGATTTGAATCAGGCTCTCACCCAACTAACCACCTGGGGAAATCTTGAAACGCAGGCCGACATGAGTCGGGCTTCGAGCCTGAGCATGTTCTATCGGACGCGCCTCTTGTATCGGCTATCCAAAGGTGGAGAAGCGGTGGAAGCTTCTCTGGAGATGTTTCACCAGGCAATGAAACGCAAGGCTGAACTTCAGACCGTTGCCCTGGACGATATCGCGACAAGTTTGCAAGCATTGGTGCTGCTCGCAAAGGTTCCTGAACCCGACGTCGCAAAGGTACACGAGCTGCTGCGAGACCTGATGCAACGCTTCGAAGACCTGGCGGAGAACGCGCGAGGCTTCATGGCCAGCGTGACGCGCGGAATCGAACTGCGACACGCCGAGATGTCTACAGTCATCCGTTACAAGAAGAGTTTTATCGAATATATCGAACGCTTCATTGGTGATTTCGTTCGGCGCTCGGACTCGATCGGCAAGGCCGTGACGGAGCTTGAGCCAGCGATGAACGACCTGCTCTGGCGAGTCGCACAGCGAGAGGCGTTCGACGCAGCGCCCACCGAAGAAGGCCGTGCCGAGGCGGGCCCGCTTCGCTGGAGGTCATGGCGGGACAGGTGGAAAGGTCTTCGCGGATGGTTCCTTCAGACCGGCAACGAACCACCACAGGCTGAGCTTCTCAGAGGACGTGCCCGGTCAGCGATTCCTCAGTTGCTTGGGGCCATCAGCACCCTGAACGAGCGCCGCAGCGGGCGCAGTGACCGCTCTGCGGATTTTCGAATGCTTGCTCACTGGTTCGCCACTTGCGAAGACGATGGCGAGGCACATAGGCTACCCTTTCTTCAATACACTGCTCTACGCCCTAGTGAGTTTCCGTGATGGTCAATGAAAGCCACCATTACTTCGGGTAGCAGCAAGCCTGACAGCATAAACACTCATGGAGTGCGACATGGAGAATAACCCGTTACATAAAATCAGCGAAGACAGTAGAGCCCTGGAATCCCCACGGCCCATATCTACTCCCCTACCCGGATCAAACGCCTACGACGAACTCGCGCAATTTTCAAAGCGCAGCGTTCTGCCCTTTCGCCGTACCATTCGCCGGCAGGAACTGCATCAAATCGTGCCCTTGGCCGAAACAACGATCTACGAAATGGAGCGACGCGGCGAATTCCCGCGTCGCTTCAACCTGACGCCGCGCTGCATCGTATGGGACCTGGTCGAAGTGGAAGCGTGGATTGAGCAGCGCAAACAGGCCCCTCGCAGCGGCGTCTCGAAGCCGGATGTTCACCTACGAAAATCTCGCCCTGTTCGGATGGCTCGAGTAGGGAGTGAGGCCGGCCATTGTCCTAGTCGGGCGTTTGGCCCTCGATGAATATTCGGTATAGCTCCTCGATGCTGGCACCGGCAAGCGCTTTCCCCGGCCCAGATCGACACCATCCAGTGGCACGTGCGGCAGTCACGCAGCCGATGACGCTCGGCCAGCGCGAGGAACACACGCTTGGCCTTGATGCATCTTTTATAAACTCCTGCCAGGATCTGAAGGTTTATCTTTTGGCAAAAAAGATCACTCACAGTGATCTTTTCTCGACAAGAATAAACCATGCGCTGCCCATCGATCGTCGGCTGGTGCGACGATCCCATGGAAAACAAGCACTTGGGAACTTCTCCCCAAGTACGCAGGTCTGTATTAAGCGCCTGGCAATCCGGGCGTGATGTTTTGGCGCAGCGGCGGCATCCCGCCCAACCCTCCCATGACGTCAAACGACTGGCGCGATGCCCCTGGCAAGCGCGTCATGCACGAGACACCATGAACTTCCTCCTTTTCTCTGCTTCCCGGCAAGGCGTTGTCTGGCTGCATCTGCACCAGGCGATGTTTCCGCCGTCCGCTTCGCGGTCAGTCTCTCTGGCTCGCTAACGCACGCCTGTCTATCCGCGCGGTCGTCTCGGGCGGAGCGCTCACGCCATCGCTTGCGCGTGGGCGGCGACCTCTTTTTTCCTTCGAAGTTTTCAAAGAATTTCGATATGCAAGCCACGGTGAGCTGCGTCCCGACACGACGCGGCAATTATTCATCGGGGGGACCATGTCTCTATCCAATCACTGCAATACTCCGCAGGGCGCGAGGACGTCCCTGCTCAAGCAATTCACGTCGCTCGCGATTCCGACGATCCTGTCGGGCTGGGTCTACACGATCTACACGTTGATCGACGGGATTTTCATCGGCCGTTACGTCGGCCAACAAGCGTTGGCCGCGCTGAATCTGGTCGTGCCGCTGCTCTACATCCCTTATGCAGTCAGTGTGATGGTGGGCGTGGGCGGTGCCACGTTGATCGCCCGTCTGCTAGGCGAGCAGCGTGATGCCGAGGCGCGTCGCGCCTTCTCTCAGGTGCTGTGGGTGATGCTCGCCTCCGGTATCGCGATGAGCGCCGGCGTGCTGGTGTTCAAGCACGAGATCGCGGCCGCGCTGGGCGCGCGAGGGGCCATCACTAACGATGTCGTGGCCTATCTGTCGGGCTGGGCCTGGTTCATCGTGTTCGCCAACGGTCTCTACGCAATGGAGTTGTTTCTGCGCGTGGAAGGGGCGCACGCCGCGCGCTTTGGGTTGTATGCGATGTTTCTTGGCGCGCTTGCCAACGTGGCACTGGACTACTGGCTTATCGTGGTGCGCGGTATGGGGATGTACGGGGCATCACTCGCCACCGGCATCTCGATGATGGTCTCGAGCAGCGCCATGCTGGCCTATCACGTCTGGCTCGCGCACAAGGTCGTGCCTGCGTCCCGTGCGTTCGGTGGCGGCTCGTTGCATGTCTGGCGCGCGATGTACAACGGTGCGTCGGAATTTCTCGGCGCCATTGCGCCTGCGGTCACGGTGCTCGCCTTTAACCGCGTGATTCTGGCAAATTTCGGCGAACCGGGCCTCGCGGCGTACGCGATTCTGGAGTACATGACGCTCGGCGCGACGGTCACGATCGTCGCGCTCGTGCAAAGCATGCAACCGATGATCAGTTTCTATCGTGGCGCCCGCGATTTACGTGCGCTGCGCGAGTCGTTCCGGCTTGGCGTGATGGCCGTGATGGGGTTCTCGATGCTGGTGGCCGTTGCGATGGCGACGTTGGCGCGGCCGCTGACGTTCGCGTTTCTGCCGGCGGGCGGTGAAGCATGGTCGATTCTCGAGCATGCGGTGCTCTGGTGCGCACTCGCATTCCTGCCTGCAGCCGGCAATTTGATCGTGGCGGGCTTTCTGACGGCCGTAGAGGCCCCAGGCCCGTCCGCCGCCATCGCGATGTTGCGTAGCTGGGTGCTACTGCTCGGCACGCTGTGGTTGCTCAATGCGTGGCTCGGTGGCGCAGCCATCTGGTACACGTTGCTGATCACCGAGATGGTGACGTTGGCCATTAGCGTCTGGCTTTACTGGCGTAACGTTCGTAATGAGCGAGGGCTGGCGCCGCTCCCGGTGCCTTAAGCGTTAGCGGAGCTTCGTCCACACCTTCCGCGCGTTGCGCTGAATGGACCCGAAGCTCCGCACCACCTCGCGGTACAGATCGTCGCGCTCGTAGCCGATCAACTCACGGTCATCCAGTTGCAGGGCTAGCAGATGGCCGCTGCCGTAGGTCAGCCATGCGCCGGCAAAGCTTGCATCGCCGAACATCCGGAAGACGTTGAAAACTGACACGACAGTCACAAGCAGGCTTCGCGCGCCCCCCGTCCGCGTATGTCTGGACCGGATGGGCGGCGACGCAAGCAACGCCCCGTCAGGACCTGATGCAGGCCATGCCGGGCATTACCTCGACCCACCTGCCATTTCAAAAGAAAGGCGCAGGGATACCGTCAACGCCGCTGACGGTATCAGGAAGGGCTCTGCGCACAGCCCCCCCGTATACCGTCAGAAATACCGTGAAATCAGGCCCGCTGCGACTCGGCAGGAACAGATTGAATGAAAAAATCCCCATATATTTCAACAGGTTAGAAATCGACTCCGGCAATATATAACCGAGCACCGATTATTTACCAGTCGACACAACCAATTGATTTAAAAGAGGATTTTTTACCGCTTACTCCCACTCGATTGTCGCCGGCGGCTTCCCCGAAATGTCGTACACCACCCGATTGATCCCACGCACCTCATTGATAATGCGATTCGACACATGCCCAAGCAGCTCATGCGGCAGATGTGCCCAATGCGCGGTCATGAAGTCGAGCGTCTGAACCGCGCGCAGCGCAACCACATACTCATACGTGCGGCCATCCCCCATCACGCCCACGCTCTTCACGGGCAAAAACACCGCAAACGCCTGGCTCGTCAGCTCATACCACGACTTGCCGGTTTCCTTATCGATGGTATTGCGCAACGTCTCGATAAAAATCGCATCGGCACGACGCAGCAAATCCGCGAACTCGCGCTTCACCTCACCCAGAATCCGCACACCAAGACCCGGCCCCGGGAACGGATGGCGATACACCATCTCGTGCGGCAGACCCAGCTTCACGCCCAGTTCACGCACTTCGTCCTTGAACAGCTCGCGCAGCGGCTCGAGCAGCTTGAGATTGAGCGTCTCCGGCAGACCACCCACGTTGTGGTGGCTCTTGATCGTGTGCGCGCCCTTCTTGCCCTTGCCCGCCGACTCGATCACGTCCGGATAAATCGTGCCCTGTGCGAGCCACTTCGCGTCCGTGAGCTTGCCCGCTTCGGTCTGGAACACCTCGACGAACTCCGCGCCGATGATCTTGCGCTTCGCCTCAGGATCAGTCACGCCCGCCAGCTTCGACATGAACGCTTCGCTCGCATCGACGTGAACCACTTTCACGCCGAGGTTGTCCGCGAACATCGACATCACCTGCTCGGCTTCGTTCAGGCGCAGGAGGCCGTGATCGACGAACACGCAAGTCAGCTGGTCGCCAATCGCACGGTGCAGCAGCGCCGCCGCCACCGACGAATCCACGCCGCCCGAGAGGCCGAGAATGACGTGCTCGTTGCCGACCTGCTTGCGAATCGCTTCGACGGCTTCGTCGATGTAGTGGCCCATTTCCCAGTCGGCCTTCGCACCGCAGATACCCAGCACGAAGCGCTCGAGCATCGCGCGGCCCTGCACCGTGTGCGTGACTTCCGGGTGCCATTGCAGGCCGTAGAAGTGACGCGCCTCGTCGGCCATCGCCGCGATCGGGCACGACTCCGTCGATGCCATCAGCTTGAAGCCCGGCGGCATGTCGGTGACCTTGTCGCCGTGGCTCATCCAGACCTTGAGCATGCCGTGGCCTTCGCCCGTGCGGAAATCTTCGATGCCTTCGAGGAAGCTCGTGTGGTTGCGCGCGCGCACTTCGGCATAGCCGAATTCGCGCAGGTGGCCACCGTCCACCTTGCCGCCGAGCTGCTCGGCCATCGTCTGCATACCGTAGCAAATGCCGAGCACCGGCACGCCGAGTTCGAACACGGCTTGCGGAGCGCGCGGGGTGTCGGTTTCGGTGACGGAGTTCGGGCCGCCCGAGAGGATGACGCCCTTCGGCGCGAACTCGCGGATGAATGCGTCGTCGACGTCGTACGGATGGATTTCCGAGTAGACGTTGGCTTCGCGCACGCGGCGCGCGATCAGTTGGGTGACTTGCGAACCGAAGTCGAGAATCAGGATTTTGTCGTGCATGGCAGCGGACGAGACCTAAAAAAGAACGGATACAGAAAGCCGCGCGCCGGGTAAATCTGGCACGCGGCGTGAATTCATCGGAACTGTGGCGCCTAGCGGCACGGGCACCCAACAGCGAAACAAACTGCGAAGTCCGGGCGCATTGCGGCTGACGTTGCCTGTGCCGGGGCGACTCGCGCGATCAGCCACGCAACGGTGGCCGCGGCGCGTCGGCCGCTTCGTCTCGCGCTGCAAGGCGCGCATCTTCCGCTTGCGCAGTCGTGCGCGGCGCACTCGGCGTCACCACAGGCTGCATCGGGGCCGGCGTCACGGCCGGTGGCCGCACCACGGGCTCGGCGAGCGGCGCGCCCGCCTCGACAGGTCCGCCAGCAAATACCGGCTTGGCGTACACCACCGGCTCTTCACGCTTCGACTTGGCCACCGTGCGCGCTTCGCGCTCCTGCGCGGCGGCCTCGGCCGCCTGCGCCTTCTCGCGCCGCTTCACCGCGCCGGCGAGCCGTGTACCGCCCAGCCCGACGATGATGAGCCACGCGCCCACCGCGCCAGCCACCAACTGGCCGAAACCCGTGAGCCGCGGCGTATGCAGGCCGATCAGCCAGACCAACATCAGCACGCCGGCAATCCAGTTGACGTGCCCCATGGTGCGCCCAACCATGGCGGTCAGGCTACCGTCGATCGTCGCGCGCACCGCGATCCAGGCAAAACCGAGCAGCACCACGCCGAACGCCTGTCCGATGAGCGCCGGCTGCGGCTGCACCAGTTGCAACGCGTTGTAGAGCGAGCTCCAGGGCGTGAGCAGGAACAGCACGCCGAAACCCAGCAACATCAACGCATCGACAAACAGCACTATGCGCAGCAGCGGCTTCATCGCGGTTTAGTCCACGTGGTAGTTGGGCGCTTCCTTCGTGATCTGCACGTCGTGAACGTGCGACTCGTTCAGGCCGGCACCCGTGATCTGGACGAATTCCGCCTTGTCGTGCATCTCGTCGATCGTGCGGCAGCCGCAGTAACCCATCGAGGCACGCACGCCGCCGATCAGCTGGAACAGGATCGCGTTGACCGAACCCTTGTAGGAGACGCGGCCTTCGATGCCTTCCGGCACCAGCTTGTCGATGTTGGCCGAGTTGTCCTGGAAGTAGCGGTCCGCGGCGCCGTCCTTCATCGCGCCGACCGAGCCCATGCCACGGTACGACTTGTACTGGCGGCCCTGAAACAGGAACACGTCGCCCGGCGATTCTTCCGTGCCTGCGAACATGCTGCCCATCATCACGGCGTTCGCGCCCGCGGCCAGCGCCTTGGAGACGTCGCCCGAGTAGCGCACGCCGCCGTCGGAGATCAGCGGAACGCCCGTGCCCTTGAGCGCCTCAGCCACGTTCGAGACCGCCGTGATCTGCGGCACGCCCACACCCGCCACGATACGCGTCGTGCAGATCGAGCCCGGGCCGATGCCGACCTTCACGCCGTCTGCGCCGTATTCGACGAGCGCGCGCGCGGCGGCGGCCGTCGCGATGTTGCCGCCGATCACTTCGACGTGCGGGAAGTTCTTCTTGACCCACTGGACGCGCTCGAGCACGCCCTGGCTGTGGCCGTGCGCCGTGTCGACCACGATCACGTCCACGCCGGCCTGCACCAGCAACTCGACGCGCTCTTCGTTGTCCGGACCGACGCCGACGGCCGCGCCCGCGCGCAGCTTGCCGTGCTCGTCCTTACAGGCGGCCGGGTGTTCGGTCTGCTTGGTGATGTCCTTGACGGTCATGAGGCCGCGCAGCTCGAACGCGTCGTTCACGACCAGCACGCGCTCGAGGCGGTGGCTGTGCATGAGCGCCTTGGCTTCGGTGAGCGGCGTGCCTTCCTTGACGGTGACGAGGCGCTCGCGCGGCGTCATGATCGAGCGCACCGGCTCGTCCAGACGCGTTTCGAAGCGCAGGTCGCGGTTCGTGACGATACCGACGAGCTGTGCGCCTTCCACGACCGGGAAGCCCGAGATGCCATGCTGCTGCGAAAGCGCGATCACGTCCGCGACCTTCATCTGCGGCGGAATCGTAATCGGATCGCGCACCACGCCCGACTCGAAACGCTTCACCTTCGCCACTTCGCGCGCCTGCTCGGCCGGCGTGAGATTCTTGTGGATGATGCCGACGCCACCCTGCTGCGCCATCGCGATGGCGAGACGGCCTTCCGTGACGGTGTCCATCGCGGCCGAAACGAGCGGAATGTTCAGGGAGATATTGCGGGTCAACCGGGTCTTCAGGCTGGTGTCGCGCGGGAGAACGTCGGAAAAGGCGGGGACGAGGAGCACGTCATCGAACGTGAGTGCTTTCTGGATCAGACGCATGGCAAATCCTATAGGCGCAAAAGCAGATTATACGGGATAGCGCCCTGGAAATCATCAGTGCGTACAGTAGCTTAGCGCCGATTTCGGGATTTTTTGAGGTTCGGGATGGGGTGTGCGGCGGCATCGGAACGGCGTGTCAGACCCGATTTTCTGGCCGCCTGCCGGGCACCGCGAATCGTCCCGTGCAGGATTGAACAAGACGCGCGTGCAGCGCGCGGTTAAGCTGCCTCCCATCCTGTGCGGCCAGAACGGCCAGGTCGAAATTTCGGAGGCAAGGCAAATGCAGCGTGGTGTGTTGTACGGCGTGCTCGCCGGTGCGTTATGGGGAACCGTGTTCCTGGTGCCCCGCCAGTTACCGGAATTCTCGCCGCTGCTCCTCAGTGCCGGGCGCTACGTGATGTACGGCCTCGTCTCGTTCGCCGCGCTCCTGCCCATGCTGCGGCGCGTCTGGCCGCGTCTCACGCGCGCCGACCTCATCGCGCTCGTGAAGCTCGCTCTGGTGGGCAACCTCCTCTACTACCTCTTTCTCGCGAGCGCGATCCATCTCGTGGGCATCGCGCCCGCCTCGCTGATCGTCGGCGTCCTGCCGGTCACGGTCACGCTGCTCGGACGCAGCGACCACGGCGCCGTGGCGCTCTCGAAGCTGGTCTGGCCGCTCGCCATGATCGCCGCCGGCATCGTGTGCATCAATGTCGACGTCTTCACGGCCGGAGCCGGCAACCACGCAAGCACGCTCACGAAGATTGCCGGTCTTGGCTGCGCCGTCGGGGCGCTTGCCTGCTGGACGTGGTACGCCGTCGAAAATGCGCGCTACCTGCAGCGCAACGCGCATTTCGGCGGCAACGAGTGGTCGGTGCTGTGGGGCGTCGTCACGGGTGCGCTCGGCGGCCTGCTCTGGCTCGCGGTGCTCGCCATGCCTGCCGGAACGGTGCAGGAAAGCGTGAGCGGCGCGCGCTGGACCGCGTTCTGGCAATTGAACCTCGTGCTGGCCATTGGCGCGTCGTGGCTTGGCAACGGCCTCTGGAATGCGGCTTCAAAGCGCCTTCCGCTCACGCTCTCTGGCCAGATGATCGTCTTCGAGACGCTGTTCGCCCTGCTCTATGGCTTCATCTACGACCATCGCCTGCCGCGCATGCTGGAAGTCGCGGCAATCGTGCTGCTGGTGGCGGGCGTGAGCTGGTCGGTCCGCCAGCATTCGGGCGGCCCGGAAGACACCGCGCACGGCGACGGCATCGTGCCAGATGGCGATTTGCCCGGTATTGCGGGTGTCGGCAAGGCGGATGCCTCAGGCAAGAACGGCACGGAACGCCACCGCGCGGCGAACTGAGAGCGCTTGGGCGGGAACCGAGGGGCGCGACGCGCCCCATCGAACGGAACGGCCATCAACGCGGATTCACGCGGCCGTCAATGCCGCCTCAGCGCCGGCTCAGCGCGAATCCTTGTTCTGCCACTTGCGGCCCTCGATCGAGCCTTCCTTGCGGGTTTTGTCGACGCGGCGCTGGCGCGCAAGCTTGGGATCGACCACGAGCGGGCGGTATATCTCCACGCGGTCGTGATCGGCGAGCACGGCGTCGAGCGGCTTGAGCTTGCCGTAGATGCCCACCTTCAGTTTCGTCAGATCGATTTCGGGATGGCGCGCGAGGATGCCGCTCGCCTCGATGGCCTGCCCGAGCGTCGCGCCCGGCGCCAGTTCCACGCCGATAAGGGTCTGCGCGTCAGGCAGCGCGTAGCAAACGTCGATGGACAGTTTCTGGCTCATGGCTTGTTCTTGCCGTAACGCTGGTCGGCGCGCTTCACGAAGGTGTCGACGAACGTGTTCGCGATGTGGTGGAACACCGGGCCGATGATCTTCTCGAGAATGATGTTTGAAAACTCGTAGTGCAGCGAGAATTCGATCTTGCAGGCGTCCGCGCGCAGCGGCGTGAAGCGCCAGGCGCCCGTGAACTTCTTGAAAGGGCCGTCGGCGAACTCCATATCGATGCGCTCGGGCCGCTTGTGCCGGTTGCGCGTGGCGAAGTGCTGCTTGATGCCCTTGAAATTGATATCGATTTTCGCCTCCATTCCGTCCTCGTCCTTGCGGCGAACCTCGACGCCGCCGCACCACGGCAGGAAGTTGGGATAATCGTCGACATCGGTGACGAGGTCGAACATCTGCTCCGCCGAATGGCGAATCAACACGGTTTTCTGGACATCCGCCATAAATTGCGCAATGCGAGGCAAGGGTGAAGGCGCCACGGGCTTTTGGCTGCCCGCTTTGCTAAAATCGTAATTTTAAACGAGTTGGGCGTTTCCCATTTTCCTATGAGCATCATCGACAACAGAAAAGCCTTCTTCGATTACTTCATCGAAGAGCGCCACGAGGCGGGGCTCGTGCTCGAAGGATGGGAGGTCAAGGCTATGCGCGCCGGGCGGGCCAACATCAAGGAAGCGTACGTCATCATCAAGGATGGCGAGCTCTACCTGATCGGCACGCACATCAGCCCGCTGCCCGAAGCCTCGACGCACATCCACCCCGACCCCACGCGCACGCGCAAGCTGCTGCTGCACCGCGAGGAAATCGACAAGCTGATCGGCAAGGTCGAGCAGCGCGGCTTCACGCTCGTGCCGCTGAACTTCCACTACAAGGGCGGCCGCGTGAAGTGCGAGATCGGCCTCGCCAAGGGCAAGAAGCTGCACGACAAGCGCGAAACCGAGAAGCAGCGCGACTGGCAGCGCGAAAAGGCGCGCCTGATGCGCACGCCGACCTGAGCGCATCAGATCGATCCGTCGGGTCTTCGATCCGCGCGCTTCTGGCGCAAGAACCGTTGGCAAAAATGACAAAGGGCGGCCCGAGCCGCCCTTTTTTGTGACAGTTGCCGCCCCGCGCCCCGATCAAGCGCCCTTTGCCGTATCCCGGCTCAGCTGCGTCTCCTTCATGCCCGTGCGGTTCACGATGGTGAGCGCCGAGGCGATCATCGAGCTCAGGTCGCTCATGTTGCCGGGCACGATCAGCGTGTTGCCCTGCTTCGCGAGGTTGCCGAACGCGGTGACGTACTGTTCGGCCACCTTGAGGTTGACGGCATCCATGCCGCCCTGGGCCTGGATCGAGTTGCCGATCTTCTGGATCGCCTGCGCGTTTGCCTCAGCCACCGCCAGAATGGCCGCCGCCTGGCCTTGCGCCTGATTGATGGCCGCCTGCCGCTCGCCCTCCGACTTCTGGATCGCCGCCTCCCGCGCGCCGGCCGCGAGGTTGATCTGCTCCTGCTTGCGCCCTTCCGAGGCGGCGATCAGTGCGCGCTTCTCCCGTTCCGCCGTGATCTGCGCCTGCATGGCGTGCAGGATTTCCTTCGGCGGCGTGAGGTCCTTGATCTCGTAGCGCAGCACCTTCACGCCCCAGTTGGAGGCGGCTTCGTCGAGCGCCGAAACGACGCTGTGATTGATGAAATCGCGCTCCTCGAAGGTCTTGTCGAGCTCGAGCTTGCCGATCACCGAGCGCAGCGTGGTCTGCGAGAGCTGCGTGATGGCGAACACGAAGTTGCTCGAGCCGTACGACGCCTTCATCGGGTCCGTCACCTGGAAGTACAGCACGCCGTCCACCTGGAGCTGCGTGTTGTCGCGCGTGATACAGATCTGGCTCGGCACGTCGAGCGGGATTTCCTTGAGCACATGCTTGTAGGCCACGCGGTCGATGAACGGCAGCACGATCGTGAGGCCTGGCGTGAGCGTAGCGTGATAGCGGCCCAGCCGCTCGAGCACCCAGGCATGCTGCTGCGGCACGATCTTGACGGTCTTCGACACCAGCACGATGACGATCACGAGCAGGATCAACCCGACGATTGGCACTTGCATACGCTTCCCCCCTTCGCTTCGATTTGACTTCGGTTTCATTGCTCCGGCGCATGCCGGCATGGCCCGGCCAGGCGGCCACCGCCGGCCTCGTCAGGCCTGGCGCGTGCCTTCGTGCGCCCCGTGCGCACCCGCCGCCGCGCCGCCGGCGCGCTTCGCCGCGACGACGAGGCAACTGCCGCGCACCGCCTTGATTTCGTAGAGATGGGCGTCTTCGGGCTCGCCGGGCGCGAGCTCGACGTCCCATTCGGCGCCCCGGTACATCGTGCGTGCGCGCCCATCGCGCCATGCGGCCACCGAGAGCGTCGAACCGATATCGAGATTCACGCCCGGATCGGTCGACGCGTCGACCATGCGCCGGCGCCGCCCGAACCGCGAGCGCCGCAGCACGATCACGGCCACCAGCGCCACCAGCGCCGCCGCCACGAGTTGCAAGTCGAGCGGCGCCCCCAGCTCATACGCGAGCACGCCCGCGAGAAACCCGAGCGCGATCATCAGCAGATAGAACGTGCCGGTCATCAGCTCGGCCACGATCAGCACGCCCGCGCCGATCCACCAGAACACACCATGCGGACCCACGTCGACCTCCCAAAGTAAAACACCCCGGCTTGACCGGGGTGTTATAGCACGAAGCTGACACTGTTTTCCGCAGCGTGCGAAGGCGAGGTGTAAGCCCCCTCAACTTTCGCGCGCGGCGAGCGCATGTGGCGCTCAGTGTGGCATCAACGGACGCTCATGACTTCGCCTGTGCCTTGGCGAGCGCCTGCCACGTGTCGACGACCGTGTCGGGGTTCAGCGAGATCGACGCGATGCCCTCATCGGCCAGCCACTGGGCGAAGTCCGGATGATCGGACGGGCCCTGGCCGCAAATGCCGACGTACTTGTTCAGGCGGCGGCAGGTTTCGATCGCGCGCTTGAGCAGGAACTTGACGGCCGGGTCGCGTTCGTCGAAATCGGCGGCCAGCAGTTCCATGCCCGAATCCCGGTCGAGCCCGAGCGTGAGCTGCGTGAGGTCGTTCGAGCCGATCGAGAAGCCGTCGAAGTACTGCAGGAACTCTTCGGCGAGAATCGCGTTGGTCGGCACTTCGCACATCATGATGAGGCGCAGGCCGTTTTCGCCGCGCTTCAGGCCGTACTTCGCGAGCAGGCCAACCACGCGCTCCGCCTGCTTGAGCGTGCGCACGAACGGCACCATGATCTCGACGTTCGACAGGCCCATCTCTTCACGCACGCGCTTGAGCGCGAGGCACTCCATCTCGAACGCCTGGGCGAAGTCGTCGGCGATGTAGCGCGAGGCGCCGCGGAAGCCCAGCATCGGGTTTTCCTCGTCCGGCTCGTAGCGCGAGCCGCCGATCAGCTTCTTGTACTCGTTCGACTTGAAGTCCGACATACGCACGATGACGGGCTTCGGATAGAACGCCGCTGCGATCGTGGCGATGCCTTCCGTGAGCTTGTCGACGTAGAACGCACGCGGCGACGCATGGCCGCGCGCCACGCTCTCGACCGCCTTCTTCAGGTCCGCATCGACGTTCGGGTACTCGAGGATCGCCTTCGGGTGCACGCCGATGTTGTTGTTGATGATGAACTCGAGACGCGCGAGGCCCACGCCGGCGTTCGGCAGCTGCGAGAAGTCGAACGCGAGCTGCGGGTTGCCGACGTTCATCATGATCTTGACCGGAATCGCCGGCAGCTCGCCACGCTGGACTTCGCTGACTTCGGTTTCGAGCAGACCGTCATAGATGCGGCCTTCGTCGCCTTCCGCGCACGACACGGTCACGAGCGCGCCGTCCTTGAGCATGTCGGTGGCGTCGCCGCAGCCCACGACCGCCGGCACGCCCAGCTCACGCGCGATGATCGCCGCGTGGCAGGTACGGCCGCCACGGTTCGTGACGATGGCCGCAGCGCGCTTCATCACCGGCTCCCAGTTCGGGTCGGTCATGTCGGCGACGAGCACGTCGCCCGGCTGCACGCGTTCCATTTCGGACGGATCGTGAATCACCTTCACGCGGCCCGCACCGATCTTCTGGCCGATCGCGCGGCCCGTTGCGAGCACCTGCGACTGGCCCTTGAGCTTGAAGCGCTGCTCGGCCTTGCCCGCGGCCTGGCTCTTCACCGTCTCCGGACGCGCCTGGAGAATGAAGATCTTGCCGTCGAGGCCGTCCTTGCCCCACTCGATGTCCATCGGACGCTGGTAGTGCTGCTCGATGATGACGGCGTACTTCGCGAGCTCGATCACGTCTTCGTCGGTGATCGAGAAGCGGTTGCGCTGCTCATGCGAAACGTCGACCGTCTTCACGCGGCCCGGCTCGCCCGGCTGCGTGAATTCCATCTTGATGAGCTTCGAGCCGATCGAGCGGCGGATGATCGGTGCCTTGCCCTGCGCGAGCGTGGTCTTGAAGACGTAGAACTCGTCCGGATTCACGGCGCCCTGCACGACGGTCTCACCGAGGCCGTAGCTCGACGTGATGAAGACAGCGTCCTTGAAGCCCGATTCCGTATCCAGCGTGAACATCACGCCTGCGGCGCCGCGGTCCGAACGGACCATGCGCTGCACGCCCGCCGACAGCGCGACTTCGGCGTGGGTGAAGCCCTTGTGGACACGATAGGAAATGGCGCGGTCGTTGTAGAGCGACGCGAACACGTGCTTGAGACGATCGAGCACGTCTTCGATGCCGACCACGTTCAGGTAGCTTTCCTGCTGACCGGCGAACGAAGCGTCGGGGAGATCTTCCGCCGTCGCCGAGGAACGCACGGCGAACGACAGCTCCGAAGGCGAGCTTGCCTTCAGCGTCTCGAAACCCGCGCGGATGTCCGCTTCCAGCTGCGGCTGCAGCGGCGCATCGACGATCCATTGACGGATTTCCTTGCCCGCTTCGGCCAGCGCCTTGACGTCGTCGACGTCGAGCGTCTCCAGACGCGCGGCGATCCGCTCGGTCAGGTTGTTATGTTTCAGGAAGTCGCGGAAGGCGAGCGCGGTCGTCGCGAAGCCCGTGGGCACACGCACGCCTGCTTCAGCCAACTGGCTGATCATTTCGCCGAGCGAGGCGTTCTTGCCGCCCACGATCTCGACATCGGTCATCCGCAACTGCTCGAAAGGCACTACATACGCCTGATCCTTGGCAACGGTGTTAGTCATACAAGCCCCTAAGTGTGAAAAAAATTCACGATTGCGCAAGTGGGCTCGAACGCAGGCCGCCCATTGGAAGCGGACCTGCGCCTTGCGCAACCTGTTGGAGAAGCAATCGCCACCGCTTTGGGGGCCGGCATCCGGCGCGAGGAAAAGCACGAAGATGCACGCGATTACGCGAAATTATGCAAAATCGCTGCAAGTTGGCGCCAGATTGCGCCGCGTTGGGCTACGGTTTGGCGTGGTTGCACTGCAATTGCTTATCCAACAGGTTGCCGCTATTCTACCGTGCCGACTCTCGAAAATGTGTCTGTCGGCGAGAATCGCGCCTCGAAATCGTTCCACAACGCTCTCAGGGCGCCTCCCGGGCCCCTCGCCTGCCTGTCGGGCGGCCGCCCCGCTCACGTACCCAGCCTCAACCGATGCCGCCTACCGTATTCATCGTCTCCGACGGTACCGGGATCACTGCCGAAACGTTCGCGCATTCGATCCTCTCTCAGTTCGACCAAAAATTCCGCCTCGTGCGCGTGCCGTTCGTCGACTCGACGGACAAGGCCTACTCGACCGCCGAAAAAATCAACGAAGCCGCGGTGCAAGAAGGCCGCCGCCCCATCGTTTTCACGACGCTGGTGGACAGCAACTCGAACGAGATCGTCAAGCGCTCGAACGCGCTCGTGCTCGACATGTTCCAGACCTTCGTGGAGCCGCTCGAACAGGAGCTCGAGCTCAAGTCGAGCCACGCAATGGGCCGCGGCCACCAGAACGCCGACACCGACGAATACAAGAACCGGATCGAAGCGATCAATTTCTCGCTCGCGCACGACGACGGCCAGTCCAACCGCAATCTGAACGACGCCGACGTGATCCTCGTGGGCGTGTCGCGCAGCGGCAAGACGCCGACCAGCCTCTATCTGGCGATGCAATACGGCGTGAAGGCAGCGAACTATCCGCTGATCCCGGACGACTTCGAGCGCGGCAAGCTGCCTACCTCGCTGCTTCCGCATCGCGCGAAGATCTTCGGGCTCTCGATCGACCCACAGCGCCTCACGGAAATCCGCAACGAACGGCGCCCCGGCAGCAAGTACGCGGCGCTGGAAAACTGCCGCTACGAAGTGAACGAAGCCGAAGCCATGATGCGCCGCGAAGGCATCAAGTGGCTCTCGTCCACACACAAGTCGATCGAGGAGATCGCTACGACGATCTTGCAGGAAATCCGCCTCGATAAACCGGTGTACTAACGATTAGGACCGAAAGCGGTGGAAACGAAAAAGGCCTGCATTTGCAGGCCTTTTTGTTGCAACGATTCAAATGAATCCTGGTGATGCTCAGCGCGCGTGGCGCTGCTGACGGCATTGCTCGAAGAGGCAAACGGCCGCTGCCGCGGCCACGTTCAGCGACTCCATGCCACCCGGCTGCGGAATCGTCACGCGCCACGCCGCCGCGTCGCGCCATACCTGTGAGACGCCCGCCCCTTCGTTACCGAAAACCCACGCCACCTGCCCCGTGAGATCGCTCTCGTCGATGGCCTTCGCACCGTGCGAGTCGGTGATCACGACCGGCACGGCGAGCATGTCGATCAGCGCCTCGGGATCGACGTTTTCGAAGACCTGCAGCAGGAAGTGCGCACCCATCGCCGAGCGCAGCACCTTCGATGACCACACGTAGGCGGTTCCCGGCGTGCAGAAGACCTTGTCGACCCCTGCAGCCGCCGCGCTGCGCAGGATCGAGCCGACGTTGCCCGCGTCCTGCAAGCCGTCGAGCACGAGACAGGTCGATTCGACGCGCGCAGGCAGCTGCGTCTCGGGCATGTCCACGAGCAGCAGCATGCCCACGCCATGCACGACGTTCGAGAGCTGGCCGAACAGCGCATCGGGTAGCGTGATCACGCGGCGCTCGTCCACGCGCGCGACGATGGCCTGCGCCTCGGCATGCGCGAGCGCGCCTTCGGTCACGATGCAATATTCGGGCTGCGTGCCGCCTTCGAGCCACGCGCTCGCGAGGTGGAAACCTTCGAGCAAGGCCTGATGGCTGCGCCGCTGCTGATGCGTCGAGCCGGCCAGCGCCTTCAGACGCTTGTAGAGCGGGTTGTCGCGCGATGTAATGGCTTTCACGGGCGGGACTCGCGATCTGAAAGAGGATGAATGGAAAGGAAAACGGCGCCGCACGAGGCGGCGCCGGATTGCGCAGGCAGCGGCATCGCGGGGCTCAGGCTGGCGTGAAAGCGTCGTCCGGACGGGCGGCGCTGAGGGCCTTCGCCGCGCCCGGCAGCGCGATGCCATGCAGTGCATAGGCCTCGCGCACGGGCGCAAACGAGCGCCGATGATGCTCGCACGGGCCATGCGTCCGTAATGCAGCCATATGCTGCGCAGTGCCGTAGCCTGCGTGCGCGTCGAACCCATAGACGGGGAACGCCTCATGCAGCTCCAGCAGCATGCGGTCGCGCGTGACTTTCGCGATGATGGACGCCGCGGAAATACTGGGCACCAGCGCATCGCCGCCAATCACGGCCTCGCTGCGCACCGGCAGCACCGGGCAGCGGTTGCCGTCGATCTTGGCGAGCGTGGGCGTCACGCTCAGGCCTTCCACGGCACGCCGCATCGCCAGCATGGTCGCGTGCAGGATATTGAGCGAGTCGATCTCCTCGACACTCGCCGACGCCACGCACCACGCGAGCGCGCGCTCGACGATGAGCTCGTAGAGCGCTTCGCGCGCTTTCGCCGAAAGCGCCTTGGAGTCGTCGAGGCCGGCAATCGGTCGTGCCGGATCGAGGATCACGGCGGCGGCCGTCACCGGGCCCGCCAGCGGTCCGCGTCCGGCCTCGTCCACGCCGCAGATGATGTCGTCGGGCGACTCGAACAGCAAGCCCGCCTGCTCCGCCCACACCTGCCGCGCCGCGCGCTTTTCCGCCGCTTTCGAAGACGCTTTCGAGGGTGCCCTGGCCGCGGATTTCCCCGCGGCTTTCGACGCCGGCGCCTTCGCACGCACGCGCTTGATCGTACCCTCGGTCATGCCTGCCCCCGGCGCTTCTCCACGACCCGCGCGACCACTTCCGCCGCACGTTCCGCCGTGTTCTGGCGCAGCGCATGGTGCATCTGCGTGAACACTTCGGTCAGCGTGCGCCGGTTCGCCTCGTCGTGCAGCTGCGTGAGCGTCGCGTCCGCGAGCGCCTCGGGCGTCGCGAAGTGCTGGAGGATCTCGGGCACCACGAAACGGCCCGCGAGAATGTTCGGCAGGCCGACATAAGGCAGATAGCCCTGGCGGCGCATGATCTGTCCCGTGAGCCAGGGCACCTTGTACGAGATGACCATCGGCTTCTTGAGCAGCGCCGCCTCGAGCGTGACCGTGCCGCTCTTCACGAGGATCGCATCGGCGGCCGTCATCGCGAGCTGCGACTGACCGTCGATGATCGTGAGCGCGAGGCCCTGGTGCAGGTTCGCGAGCTCCTGCAACTGCGCGTGGATCGCCGGCGTCGCCGCAGGCATCACGAAGCGCAGGCCCGGCTCACGCTGCTGCATGATCTGCATCGCGTCGAAGAACGTCGGACCGATCAGGTTGATCTCGGAACGGCGGCTACCCGGCAGGACGGCAATCACCGGGCCGCTATCGGGCAAGCCGAGCGCGCGGCGCGCGCCGGGCACGTCCGGTTCGAGCGGGATGTCGTCGGCGAGCGGATGCCCCACGTAGGTCGCCGCGACGCCGGCTTTCTCGAGGATTGCCGGTTCGAACGGGAACACGCAGAGCATGTGATCCACGGCCTTCTGGATCTTCTTGATGCGCCCGCCGCGCCACGCCCAGATGGACGGGCACACGAAATGGACCGTGGGAATGCCCGCGTCGCGCAACGGGTGTTCGAGACCGAAGTTGAAATCGGGCGCGTCCACGCCGATGAAGACGTCGGGCGGATCAGCGAGCAGCTGATGCTTGAGTTCGCTGCGTATGCGCAGGATCTCGGGAATATGCTTGAGCGCCTCGACGTAGCCGCGCACCGTGAGCTTGTCCATCGGCCAGTGCGCGTCGAAACCGGTGGCCTGCATGCGCGGCCCGCCGATTCCATAGTACTGCGCAGTATCGGGCAGCCTGCCGACGAGCCCCTTGAGCAGCGACGCCGCGAGCAGGTCGCCGGACGGCTCGCCGGCGACCATCGCGAGGCGCAGCGGACGGGTTTGCAGCGCCATCGGTTAGCGGATGATGCCGCGTTGCGACTGCTCGACGAAATCGAGCAGCGCCTTCACGTGCGCGTCGCCGTCGCCACCCGCCTGTGCGAGCTCGGCGAGCTGCACCTTCGCCTCTTCGAGCGACAGGCCGTTCTTGTACAGCGCGCGGTAGGCCGCGCGCAGCGCCGAGATCGCGTCGGGCGAGAAGCCGCGGCGGCGCAGCCCCTCGACGTTGATGCCGTGCGGCACCGCCTTGTTGCCCGCGGCGATCACGAACGGCGGCACGTCCTGCACGAGCGCCGATGCGCCGCCCACCATCGAGTGCGCGCCGATGCGCACGAACTGGTGCACGCCCGTCATGCCGCCGACGATCGCATAGTCGTCCACGATCACGTGGCCCGCGAGCTGCGCGTTGCTCGACATGATCACGTTATCGCCGAGCCGGCAATCGTGTCCGATGTGCACGTACGACATGATCCAGTTGTCGTCGCCGACGATCGTGACGCCGGTGTCCTGCACCGTGCCCGTATGGATCGACGTGAACTCGCGGATGGTATTGCGGTTGCCGATCACGAGCTTCGTGGGCTCGCCCTTGTACTTCATGTCCTGCGGCCGGCCGCCGACGATCGCATAGTGGCCGATCGAATTGTCTTCGCCGATCGTCGTGTGGCCTTCCAGCACGCTGTGCGAGCCGATCTTCGTACGTGCACCGATGGTGACGTTGGCACCGATCACCGCATAGGGCCCGATCTCGGCCGATTCATCGACTTGCGCGCCGGACTCGACGATCGCAGTGGGATGGATCCTGCTCATTCGTCCTCGCTCTCCGATTCTGTTGCCGCGCCGCGGCGCCCTGCCAAAGCGAAGGCGCACAGCGGCACGCGGGGGCGCATCTTATTGCGCCGCGTCCATTTTCTTGACGGTGCACATGAGTTCCGCCTCGCAGGCGACGGAACCCTCCACTTCGGCCTGTGCCTTGAACTTCCAGATGCCGCGCATGTAGCGCTCGAACGTCACGTTCAGGATCAGCTGATCGCCGGGTTCGACCACGCGCTTGAAGCGCGCACCGTCGATGCCGACGAAGTAGTACAGCGTGTTCTCGAAGTCTTGCTCTTCTTCCGAAAACGTGAGCAGCGCGGCGGTCTGCGCGAGCGCTTCGAGGATCATCACGCCGGGCATGACCGGTCGTTGCGGGAAATGGCCCGTGAAAAAGGGCTCATTGACGGTCACGTTCTTCAACGCCTTGATGCTCTTGTGCGGTTCGAGCTCGATGACCCGGTCCACCATCAGGAACGGATAACGGTGCGGGAGCAGCGTGAGGATCTTGTGGATGTCGAAGTTGAGTTTTTCGATGTTCATGGTGTTTCTGCTCACGCAGGGATTGCGTGTGACTGACGAATGCGATGTCTGAAGTGCCCGGCATGCGAAAACCCGGCTTCCGCGGCACCCCTGCGGGCCGCGCTTCAGGCGCAGTATGCGCCACGCGCGGCACTTCGTGCATGCGTAGTGCCCCGAGGCGCGAGCCGGGTTCGCCGACCGGTTTTTTGTTATGCGCCGTCTTGCGGCTTCTGGGCGGCCTCGAGCGCCTTGATACGATCGCGCAGCTTGTCGATATTGCGTAGCAGCGCGGCGCTCTTGTTCCAGTCGGCGTGATCGACCGCCGGGAACGCGCTCGTGTAGATCCCGGCCTTGGGCAGCGACTTCGACACGCCGGACTTGGCCGTGACGATCACGTAGTCCCCGAGCGTGACGTGCCCCGCGATGCCCACCGCGCCGCCGATCATGCAATGGCGGCCGATCGTGGTGCTGCCTGCAATGCCCGCGCAGCCCGCGATCACGGTGTACGCGCCGACCTTGCAGTTGTGGCCGATCTGCACGAGGTTGTCGATCTTGACGCACTCTTCGATGATCGTGTCGGCCATGGCGCCACGGTCGATCGTCGTGTTCGCACCAATCTCGACATCCGGCCCGATCGAGACGCCGCCGACCTGCGGGATCTTCACCCAGCTGCCCGTGCGCGCGTCGCCCTCGCCCGTGAAATCGGGCGCGAAGCCGAAGCCGTCCGAGCCGATCACGGCGCCTGCGTGCACGATGACGCGCGCACCGATCTTGCAGCCGTGATAGACCGTCACGCCCGGATAGAAGTGCGCGCCCTCGTCCACCTGGGAGCCGCGGCCGATGAACACGTTGGCATCCAGCCGCACGTGCTCGCCGATCACGGCGCCTGCCTCCACCGTGACGTTCGGGCCGATCACCGCGCTCGCGGCGACCTTCGCGGACGCGTCGACATGCGCGCTCGGGTGCACGCCCGGCTGCACTTTCGGCGCGGCGAGGTCGATGAACGCCTGCGCGACGCGCGCGAAATAAGCATACGGATTGGGTGTGACGATGAAGTTGCGACCTGCGCGGGAGGCCAGCTTATCGAGATCCTCCTGGCTGATCAGGACCGCGCCTGCGCGCGTCGTCTCGACCTGCGACAGGTACTTCGGGTTGGCGAGGAACGCCAGCTGCTGCGGACCGGCCTGGTCGAGCGGGGCGAGCGAGCCGACACGTTGCGTCGGGTCGCCGATCACTTCGCCGCCGAACCGCCCGGCGATGTCCTCAAGCGTAAAAGCCATGCGCGTGCTGCTCCTGCCTTAATTGCTGCTGCCAGTGCCGCTCGACGCTGCGAGCGCCTTCAGGACCTGGTCGGTGATGTCGATGCGCGGGCTCACGTACACCGCTTCCTGCACGATCAGATCGTAGTGCTGCTGCTCGGCGATCTGCTTGATCACCTTGTTCGCACGGTCCAGCACCGCCGCGAGCTCTTCGTTGCGGCGCTGGTTCAGGTCTTCGCGAAACTCGCGCTGCTTGCGCTGGAAGTCGCTGTCGAGTTGCGACAGGTCGCGCTGCTTCTGCGCGCGGTCGCTCGGCGCCATGCTCGGGCCGTTCTTGTCGAGAGCATCCGACATGGCCTTCAGGCGCTGCGCCATGTCCTGCAGGTCCTTGTCGCGCTTGGCGAACTCGGCTTCGAGCTTGGTTTGCGCGGCCTTCGCGGGGGCGGATTCGCGCAGGATGCGGTCGGAGTTGACCGCCGCGATCTTCGCTTCCTGCGCATGGGCCACGCCCGTGCCGAAAGCGAGCATCGCCAGCGTTAGCGTCAAGGCCCCGATCGTCCGTCTGGAAAACAGTCCCGTTAGCAAAGTTATCCTCTCGTTTCTGTAAATACCTGTTCCTGCACGCCTCGTCAGAAGGCCGTACCGATCTGGAACTGGAACTTCTGGTACTGGTCGCCCTCATGTTTCACGACCGGGAAACCCAGGCTCAGCTTGAGCGGGCCGATCGGCGAAATCCACGCGAGACCCACACCGTACGCGTAGCGCAGGCCGTTCGCGCCCGTGCTGGTGTTGCCCTCGTCGCCCCAGACGTTACCACCATCGACGAACGTGAAGACGCGCAGTGTACGGTCATAGCCCGTGCCCGGCAGCGGGAACGTGAGCTCGATGTTGCCCACCACCATCTTCGAACCGCCGATCGGGTCGTTCGTCTTGGCGTCGCGCGGACCGAGCGAGCTCGGTTCATAGCCACGCACCGAGCCGATACCGCCCGCGTAGTAGTTCTTGAAGATCGGGTACGGCTTGCCGTCGAGGCCCTTGCCGTAGCCCGCCTGGAAGTTCATGCCCAGCACGAAGCCACGCGCGAACGAGTAATAGTACTGAGCCTGGACGTCGGTCTTGACGTACGGCGTCGAGCCGATGGGCGTGCCCCACTCGGCGTTCGTCTGCAAGAAGTAGCCGCGGCTCGGGATCAGCGCGCTGTCACGCGCATCGCGCGACCAGGCAGCCGTGAGCGGCACGTTGTTCGACACGCGGCCGAACTCGTTCACGTAGTCGATGTAGCTCTGCGGCGTGTACTGGTCGACGTCGAGGCGGTCCTGCTCGAATCCGATGCCGAAATAAACCGTATCGACTTCCGAAAACGGAATGCCGAACTTCAGGTCGCCACCCGCGGTGATGATCTTGAAGCTCGAATCGGTCGAGTAGTACAGCGGCTGGTACGTGCGGTAGTAGACGTCGGTAATGCGCTTGATGCCGTCCACCGTGAAGTACGGGTCCACCTGCGTGACGGCCAGCGTGCGGTACGACTTCGCGGTGTTGACGTTCACCGAAAGGCTCGTGCCCGAACCGAACACGTTGTCCTGCGAAACGCCCGCCGAGAGCACCACCTTGTCCGTCGACGAGAAGCCCGCGCCCAGCGTGATGGCGCCGGTCGGCTTTTCGGTGACCTTGACGTTGACGTCCACCTGGTCGGGCGTGCCTTCCACGGGCACCGTCGTCACGTCGACGTCGGTGAAGTAGCCCAGACGGTTGATGCGGTCCTTCGAGAGCGCGAGGCGGTTCGAATCGAACCACGAGCTTTCGAGCTGACGCATTTCGCGGCGCACGACTTCGTCGCGCGTACGCGTATTGCCGATCACGTTGATGCGGCGCACGTACACGCGGCGGCTCGGGTCGACCTGCAGCGTGAGATCGACCGTGTGATCGGCCTGGTTGATCTGCGGCAGCGCATTGACGGTCGCGAACGCGTAGCCGTATTCGCCGAGCTTGTCGACGATGGCCTTGGTCGTGGCCTGCAGCTTCTCGGCCGAGAAGCGATCACCCGGTTTGATCTTGATCAACTTGTTAAGCTCGGCCTCGCGGTCGAGCAGATTGCCGGCCAGATGGATGCCCGAGATCTTGTACGGCTCGCCCTCGTGGATCCCGATCGTCAGGTACATGTCCTTCTTGTCGGGCGAGATCGAGACCTGCGTCGAGTCGATGTTGAACTCGAGGTAGCCGTGATTCAGGTAGTACGAGCGCACGTTCTCGAGGTCGCCCGTGAGCTTTTCCTTCGAGTACAGGTCGTTCTTCGTGTACCACGAGAACCAGTTCGGCGTGGACAGCTGCATCTCGCCGAGGAGCGTGCTCGTGCTGTACGTCTTGTTGCCGATGAAGTTGATCTGACGGATCTTCGCGCTCGGGCCTTCGACCACCGAGAACAGCAGACCGACGCGATTGCGGTCGATCGGCGTGACGGTGGTCGTGACTTCGGCTGCGTAGAAGCCGCGCGTGAGGTACTGGCGCTTGAGCTCCTGCTCGGCCTTGTCGACGAGTGCCTTGTCGTAGTAGCGGCCTTGCGAGAGGCCGACTGCGCGCAGCGCCTTCGTGAGGTTGTCCTTGTCGAACTCGTGGATGCCCGCGAAATCGATCGTGCCGATCGCCGGGCGCTCCTGCACCTGCACGACGACCACGCCGCCTTCGGTGGCAATGCGCACGTCGTTGAAGAAGCCCGTCGCATACAATGCACGAATGGCTTCGGAGGCCTTGTCGTCGGTGAACGTATCGCCCTGCTTGATCGGCAGGTACGCGAACACCGTGCCGGGCTCGACGCGTTGCAGGCCTTCGATGCGGATGTCCTGTACCACGAAAGGCGTTGTCGCTGCGTGGGCGACGAGGCCGTGTGCGGCGATCGCCGCGGCCGCAACCGTTTTTGGAACCAAGCGATGAGGTCTAAACAACGTGCTTCCCCAGTGTGTATAGCTGCATCAGATCGGGCGGCCCGCCCTAGGACGCCGCCAGACATCTTTAAAAATGGATTAACCGAGCCAGATCGTTGAACAACGCGATCGCCGACAGCGCGACGATGCAGGCAAGTCCCGCGCGCTGCAGCACGAGCTGCCAGCGGTCCGAGACGGCTTTGCCCGTTACGGCTTCAACCGCATAATATAACAGATGCCCCCCGTCCAAAACCGGAATTGGGAGCAGGTTGAGCACCCCGAGGCTAATACTGACAAGGGCGAGGAACGACAGGAACGCGGACGGTCCGAGTCTTGCGCTCTTGCCCGCATAGTCAGCAATCGTCACAGGACCCGACAGATTCTTCAGCGATGCTTCGCCCGTGACCATGCGGCCGAACATACGCAGCGAGTAGAGCGCGATATCCCAGGTGCGCAACGCGCCCAGCTGTACGCTCTCGATCGGCCCGTAACGCACGTCCACCGTGGGCGCCTGCGCCGCGAGCGCCGCGCCGATTCGCCCCACATCTTCACCCGTTTCGGCGTCGCGTTGTGCGGCCGGTGTGACCGCGAGCGTCATCGTCTGCGGCTGGCCGGCCTGGCCGGGCGCCGCGCCTTGCGCAACGTTCTGCGCGCTGGCGTCGCGCACGATCTTCAAATGCACGGGCTTGCCCGCATGGGCCTTCACGTACGCGATGAAAGTGCTTGCGCTGTCAACGGGATGGCCATCGATCGCCACGAGGCGATCGCCCTTTGCGAGGCCCGCTTGCTGTGCTGCGCTATCCGCCTCCACGCCCGCGATCGTCAGCTTGCTGCCGCCGGCCTCGAGGCCGAGCTTCGACATGAAATCGTCGTCGAGATCCTTGCTGCTCAGGCGCGAGAGATCGAGGGGGAAGTCGTAGGTGCCGCCGCCGTCACGCGCGGCGAGCACCACGCGGTGTTGATCGAAAGCCGCCGACATCAGCTTCCAGCGCAGGTCCGCCCACGAGCGCACGCGCTCGGTATCGCTGCCGCTGGCGTTGCTCACGGAGACAATGGTTTCGCCGCCCTGGAAACCCGCCTGCGCGGCGGCCGTTTGCGCGGGCGGCGCGGCCACGATCGCACTCGGCTCGGTTACGCCGCTTCCGTACACCGCCGCAAAAAGCACGATGGCAAGGATAAAGTTGGCAACCGGCCCGGCAGCGACGATCGCAATGCGCTTGCCCACCGACTGCCGATTGAAGGCACGCGGCAAATCATCCGTGGGAATCTTGTCCGGCGACTCGCGCTCGTCGAGCATCTTGACGTAGCCGCCGAGCGGCAGCGCCGAGATCGTCCACTCGGTGCCGCTCTTTTTGTTGACCCATTGCACGAGCGGCCTGCCAAAGCCGATCGAGAACCGCAGAACCTTGACGCCGCACAAGCGCGCGACACTGTAGTGCCCATATTCGTGCACGACGACGAGTACGCCGATCGCCACGACAAAAGCCACCAATTCGGTGAGCAGATTCATATGCGCCTCCTCTGCTGGAAGCAGCGCACCAGTGCGGGGCCGGCCTCATGGGCGGGCCGGCGGGCCTGCGAGCAGGCCCTCATGACCGCTCGGGCGGCCTGAACGCGGTCCAGGCGCGGCCCGAGCGGGCCATCAAGCCGGCACCGGCAGGCTGTCGATGATCTTGAGCGCCGCGCGGCGCGCGGCTGCGTCGGCTTCGAGGACGACGTCGAGGCTCGCGGCGCTGCGATTGTCCAGCGCGTTGAGCACGGCATCGACCGTCTGCGCGATCGCCATGAAACCGATGCGGCGATTGAGAAACGCCTCCACCGCAATTTCGTTGGCCGCGTTGAGCGTGGCGCTCGCCACGCCGCCCTCGGCCAGCGCCTTCATTGCCAGCGCTAGACACGGGAAACGTGTGTAGTCCGGCTTCTCGAAATTGAGCGTCGCCACCTGAGCGAGGTCGAGTTGCGCGACGCCCGAATCCACGCGGTCCGGGAACGCCAGCGCATGCGCGATCGGCGTGCGCATGTCCGGGTTGCCCAGTTGCGCGAGCACCGACCCGTCCGCGTACGAGACCATCGAATGGATCACGCTCTGCGGATGAATCAGCACGTCGATGCGCTCGCCCGGCAGACCGAACAGGTAATGCGCTTCGATGACCTCGAGGCCCTTGTTCATCATCGTGGCCGAGTCGACCGAGATCTTGCGGCCCATCGACCAGTTCGGGTGCTTGCAGGCCTCGTCCGGCGTCACGTCGACGAGCGTGGACGGCTCGCGCGTGCGGAACGGGCCGCCCGACGCGGTCAGGATGATCTTCGTCACGCCACCATGCTGCGTGCCTTCGGACGGCAGGCACTGGAACACGGCGTTGTGCTCGCTGTCCACCGGCAGCAGCACCGCGCCGTTCTCGCGCGCGGCATCCATGAAGATGTCGCCCGACATCACGAGCGCTTCCTTGTTCGCGAGCAGGATGCGCTTGCCGGCCTGCGCCGCCGCCAGCGTGGGCACGAGGCCCGCCGCACCAACGATGGCCGCGACCACGGTGTCGCACGCGTCGCTCTTCGCGACCTCGGCGAGCGCCTGCGGCCCGTACGTCACGACGGTCTTCGAACCGGCCGCGCGCAGCTTGCGCTCGACCGCCGCGGCCGTCTCGGCGTCGCCGACCACAGCCACTTCGGGCGAGAAGCGCAGACATTGATCGACGAGCTTGTCGCCGTTGCGGTGCGCAGTGAGCGCGTAGACGGAGAAGCGTTGCGGATGACGCGCGACCACGTCAAGCGTGCTGTCTCCGATCGAGCCCGTGGACCCGAGCAAAGTGAGTCGTTTTTGCATTTCCATTGTCTCTAAGCCGAGCGCCCTTAACCAAGCAGCAGCATGGCAAGCGGCAGCACCGGCAGCAGCGCGTCGATGCGGTCGAGCACGCCACCGTGGCCTGGCAAAAGGCCGCTCGAATCTTTTACGCCAGCCTGGCGCTTGGTCATCGACTCGAACAGATCGCCGATCACGCTGAACGCGACCAGCACGGTAAGCACGAAGAGCGCGCGGACGAGACCCAGACGGGCCGCCAGCGCAGAATACAGGGTCGGCTCGAACGCGTGCAGCGCGAGCGCGGCGACCGACACCACCATCACGGCCGCCCAGCCGCCCACCGCGCCTTCCCAGGTCTTGCCGGGGCTGATCGCGGGCGCGAGCTTATGCTTTCCGAATGCCTTACCCGCAAAGTATGCGCCGATATCGGCCAGCCAGACGAGCAGCAGCAGTGAGAGCACGAACGCCACGCCCACCGTGCGCGCCGCGACGAGCGCGTGCCAGCAGGCACTGAAGATCACGAGCCCGGCCGCGAGCAGGAATGCGCGCCAGACACCCGCCGCGAGCGTGGGCTTGCGCACGAGCACGTAGGGGCCGGCCACGAGCCAGAAGATGCCGGCGGCCTGATACAGGGAGTGCGTCGACTCGAGCCGCGTGCTCGCAGCCACGGCCACGGCCGCAACCGCCGCATAGACGATCGAGCCCGCCGTGCCGGCCTTGAGCAGGCGCGCCCATTCCCATGCGGCGAACAGCACCACGAGGCCGATCAGCGCGCCAAAGGCGGCCACCGGCGCGAACAGCGTGACCGGCAGGAAGACGGCCAGCAGGACGATCGCCGTGATGACACGGGTCTTTAGCATGAAAGCGAGTCGGCGTTCTGGGATTGGTTTTCGAGCTGGGCGCTCGTGCGGCCAAAGCGGCGCTCACGTTCGGTGTAGGAGCCGATGGCGCGGTTGAGCGCATCGGCATTGAAGTCCGGCCAGAACGTGTCGGTGAAATAAAATTCTGCGTATGCGAGCTGCCAGAGCAAAAAATTGCTCACGCGCTGCTCGCCGCCCGTGCGGATGAAGAGATCCGGCTCCGGCGCGTAGCTCATGGCCAGATACTGGCCGATGGTGTCCTCGGTGACCGGCACCGGCTCGCCGGCGGCGGCCGCGGCCTCGACCAGCTTGCGGGTGGCCTGCATGATGTCCCAGCGGCCGCCGTAATTCGCGGCGATGGTCAGCGTGAGGCGGGTGTTGCGCGCGGTCTTGGTCTCGGCGCGGCGGATCAGGTCCTGGATGCGCTCGTTGAACATCGACAGGTCGCCGACCACGCGCAAGCGAATCCCGTTCGCATGCAGGCGCGCCACTTCGCGCTCGAGCGCCGTGACGAACAGGCGCATGAGAAACGAGACTTCGTCGGTCGGACGTCGCCAGTTCTCCGAACTGAACGCGAACAGCGTGAGGTATTCGACGCCACGCTCGACGCAGGCCTCGACGACCGAGCGCACGGCGTCCACGCCGCGCGTATGGCCTGCGACGCGCGGCAAGCGGCGTTGAGTTGCCCAACGGCCATTGCCGTCCATGATGATCGCGATGTGGCGCGGCACGGCCGCCACGTCGGGCACGCGAACGGTTGAGCTGGTATAGGTCATGGCCGTCAGACTAAAACTGCAGATACGGACAATAGGGAAAAGAAACCCTGGCGGAATTGAGAGCCTGACGGCCTCAAACCGTCATGATCTCTGCTTCCTTCGTCTGGACGAGCTTGTCGATCTCGGCCACGAAGCGGTCCGTCAACTTCTGGACGTCGTCGCCACCGCGGCGCTCGTCGTCTTCCGAAATTTCCTTGTCCTTCACGAGCTTCTTGAGCTGCTCGTTGGCGTCGCGACGCAGGTTGCGCACAGCCACCTTGGCCGTTTCGCCCTCGTTCTTGACGACCTTGGTGAGCTCCTTGCGGCGCTCTTCGGTCAGCGCGGGCATCGGCACGCGGATCAGATCGCCGTGCGTAGCCGGGTTCAGGCCGAGATCCGACTCGCGGATCGCCTTTTCGATGACCGGAACCATCTTCTTTTCCCACGCCTGAACGCCGATCGTGCGCGCGTCGACGAGCGTCATGTTCGCGACCTGCGAGATGGGCACGGGCGAGCCGTAGTAATCGACCTGAATGTGATCGAGTAGACCGGTGTGCGCGCGGCCCGTACGGATCTTCGCCAGGTCGCTCTTGAATGCGTCGATCGAACGCTGCATCTTCTGCTCAGCGCCCTTCTTGATGTCAGCCACAGCCATTTTGATACCTCCGAACCTTCATTACGGTACGGGCCCGCCAATGCGCTCAAGGGGCGGCGCGGCCCGCGTTCGTGTCTCGCGTGAGACGAGAGTTTACACGTGGACGAGCGTGCCTTCGTCTTCGCCTTGAATGATGCGCTTGAGCGCGCCCGGCTTGACGATCGAAAAAACCCGGATCGGCAACTTCTGGTCGCGGCACAGCGCGAAAGCCGTTGCGTCCATCACCTGCAGGTTGCGGCCGATGGCCTCGTCGAAGCTGATCGTCGAGTAGCGCGTGGCCGAAGCATCCTTCTTCGGGTCTGCCGAGTAGACGCCGTCGACCTTGGTGGCCTTGAGCACGACTTCCGCGCCCACTTCCGCGCCACGCAGCGCGGCGGCGGTGTCGGTGGTGAAGAACGGATTGCCCGTGCCTGCCGCGAAGATCACGACCTTGCCCTCTTCGAGCTGGCGAATCGCGCGCGGACGGATGTACGGCTCGACCACCTGGTCCATGCGCAGCGCCGACTGCACGCGCGCCTCGATCCCCGCGTGACGCATGGCGTCCTGCAGCGCGAGCGCGTTCATCATCGTGGCGAGCATGCCCATGTAGTCGGCGGTCGCACGGTCCATGCCGGCCGCGCCGCCCGCGACGCCGCGGAAAATATTGCCGCCGCCGATCACGACTGCGAGCTGAGTGCCCAGACGCACCACCTCGGCCACGTCTGCCACCATTCGTTCGATCGTGGCGCGGTTGATGCCGAAGGCATCATCGCCCATCAGGGCTTCGCCGGAAAGTTTGAGCAGGACGCGTTTATAGGCGGGTGTGGGCATGGAGGTATCCAGGATCGCGCGCAAAGGGCAATAACTTGAAACTGTAGGGGTGAAATACGGCTTGGGGCAAGCGCCGCCAGAATAGCGAAGATTTGCGCCACGGGGCGCGGCGGGAGTCCGCCGCGCAAGGCGCCGCTACATCGGGCGTCGCTATGCTGCCCACCGCGGCGGAAAAGCTCCGCCGCGGCTTGCTACGGTACTGCGGTGATGCTTTTACTGCGGTACGGCTTGCTTAAAGGCTTGCGCGGCCTTTATTGCTGCTTTGCAGCAGCGACTTGTGCGGCCACTTCGGCTGCGAAGTCGTCCTGACGCTTCTCGATGCCTTCGCCGACGACGAAGAGCGCGAACTTCTGCACCGAGCTGTTCGCTGCCTTGAGCATCTGCTCGATCGTCTGCTTGTCGTTCTTCACGAACGGCTGGTTCAGCAGCGAGACTTCCTTCAGGTACTTCTGGACCGAGCCTTCGACCATCTTCGCGACGATCTCAGCCGGCTTGCCCGATTCGGCAGCCTTTTGCTCGGCGATGCTGCGCTCCTTGGCGATCAGCTCGGCCGGCACGTCGTCCGACGACAGCGAGACCGGCTTCATCGCGGCGACGTGCATCGCGACGTCCTTGCCGACCTGCTCTTCAGCGCCCGTGTACTCGACCAGCACGCCGATGCGCGTGCCGTGCAGGTACGCAGCCAGCTTGTTGGCGGTTTCGAAGCGCGCGAAACGGCGGATCGAGACGTTTTCGCCGATCTTGCCAACCAGTGCGAGGCGCACTGCGTCGACCGTCGAGCCTTCCAGCGGCAGAGCCGACAGCGCAGCGACGTCAGCCGGGTTTTGCGTGGCGACCAGTTCGGCCACCGTGTTGGCGAACGCGAGGAAGTCGTCGTTCTTCGCGACGAAGTCGGTTTCGCAGTTCAGTTCGACCACGGCGCCAGCGTTGCCGCCGATGAACGAAGCGATCACGCCTTCAGCCGTGACGCGCGATGCAGCCTTGCTCGCCTTGTTGCCGAGCTTCACGCGCAGGAGTTCTTCAGCGCGTGCCAGGTCGCCGTCGGCTTCCGTCAGCGCCTTCTTGCATTCCATCATCGGCGCATCGGTCTTCGCGCGCAGTTCTGCCACCATGCTTGCGGTAATTGCCGCCATCATTCGCTCCTTGAATCTGTCTGGTACGCGCCAGCCGCATGGTTCGATGCGGCCAGCAGGAATTCGTTTCCGTAAATGCCGTGCTGAAACGCTTTTTTACAGCTGCTTCTACAGGACTACGGTGCCGCCAATATGACGCGGCTTCGAACGCCACGGCTTAAAAAAAAGGGGCCTATAGAAAGCCCCCTTTTCTTGCCGGACACGGGGGCAGCTTACGCCTCCGGGTTGACCTCGACGAACTCGTCGTCGCCGTCGTTGCCGCGCACAGCTGCAACCACTTCGTTCACCGAGTTTGCACGGCCTTCGAGGATCGCGTCAGCCACGCCTTGCGTGTAGAGCGCGACAGCCTTGCTGGCGTCGTCGTTGCCCGGGATCACGTAGTCGATGCCTTCCGGCGAGTGGTTCGTGTCGACCACGGCGATGACGGGGATGCCCAGCTTGTTGGCTTCCGTCACGGCAATCTTGTGATAGCCGACGTCGACCACGAAGATTGCGTCAGGAATGCCGCCCATGTCCTTCACGCCGCCGATCGACTTTTGCAGCTTGGCGATTTCGCGTTCGAACAGGAGCGCTTCCTTCTTGCTCATCTTCTCGAGCTCGCCCGCTTCCACGGCTGCTTCCATGTCCTTCAGGCGCTTGATCGAAACCTTCAGCGTCTTGAAGTTGGTCAGCATGCCGCCGAGCCAGCGTGCGTTCACGAACGGCATACCTGCGCGGTTTGCCTCTTCAGCGATCGTGTCACGCGATTGACGCTTCGTGCCCACGAACAGGATCGTGCCGCGGTTCGCTGCCAGTTGACGCACGTACTTCAGCGCGTCGTTGTACATCGGCAGCGTCTTTTCGAGGTTGATGATGTGAATCTTGTTGCGATGACCGAAGATGAACGGGGCCATCTTGGGGTTCCAGAAGCGCGTTTGGTGACCGAAGTGGACACCGGCTTCCAGCATTTGGCGCATGGTAACTGCCATGTTTCAATTCTCCGCTAGGGTTGGGTCTTAAGCCGGCTGCCGTATCGGTGCGCCGCCCTCTTTCAGGACTGGCGCGCCCGACACCCTGGGTGCGCCGGCTTGCGATTTCAACAATTTCTACAAACACTTGACGCCGATATTTTTTGCCCGCGGCGACAACAGGCATAATCGACTCCTGCACCCTTCTTTCGAAAGATACACCGAGCGACTTAGCCGAAGATTATAGCACGTAAAACTGACCGCACTCAAGCCAGCTATTACCCTCGGAAAGAGTGCGCCGGCGCGCGTCACCGCGCCGGCCACACGACTCAAAAGCCTGCGACCGTGTGGATAAGGTGCGATAATTTGATATTCGACTGCATTTTCGGGCGCACACCATGGCCATTTCGATCAAGAACGAACACGACATCGCGCAGATGCGCGTCGCCTGCCGGCTGGCGAGCGAGGTGCTCGACTACATTACGCCGTTCGTCGTAGCAGGCGTGACCACGGGCGAGCTCGACCGGCTTTGTCACGAATACATGACCAACGTGCAAGGCACGGTGCCCGCGCCGCTGAACTATCAGCCGCCCGGCTACCCGCCCTACCCGAAGGCCATCTGCACCTCGGTGAACGACGTGATCTGTCACGGTATTCCGGGCGACAAGGCGCTGAAGAACGGCGACACGCTCAATATCGACATCACCGTGATCAAGGAAGGCTATTTCGGCGACACGAGCCGCATGTTCATCGTCGGCGAAGGATCGATTCTCGCGAAGCGCCTCGTGCAGACCACCTATGAATGCATGTGGCTCGGCATCGACCAGATCCGCCCGGGCGGCCATCTGGGCGATATCGGCCATGCCATCCAGCGTTACGCCGAGTCGCAGGGCTACAGCGTCGTGCGCGAATATTGCGGTCACGGCATCGGCACGGTGTTCCACGACGAGCCGCAGGTGCTGCACTACGGCCGCCCCGGCACGGGCGTCGAGCTGCTGCCCGGCATGATCTTCACCGTCGAGCCGATGATCAACGCGGGCCGCCGCGAGATCCGCACCATGCCAGACCAGTGGACGGTCAAGACCAAGGACCGCAGCCTCTCGGCGCAATGGGAGCACACCGTGCTCGTGACCGAGACGGGCTATGAAGTGCTGACGGTTTCGGCGGGCACGCCGGCCAAGCCGGCGATCGTCGCGCAGATGGCGGGCACCGCGGCCTGATCGGGCAAGGCGCAGCGCGTCCCGCCGCGGCACGCTGCGCCAGCTTCGCGTCACGCGCTCACGCGGCAGAGCCGTTGCGATCAGGCACCAATCCGGCGGCGAGCAGGCAGAACCCAGGCACCACTCTAGTTCTAGTACCACCCAGGCACAAACCGGCATCATCGCGCGAGCGCACGGTCCGCCGCCCGGCAGTCCGCGCGCGCGGCCGGGCCTCCCTCCAACCGCGCCAACAGCATCGAAGCCCATGAGCGTTCCCGCCGTCGCCGCACCCGATACGTCGTCGCTGAAGTCCGACTACAAGGCCGCCAAGGCCGTGTTGCTCGAACGCTTCAAGAGCGCGTCCAACGTCGATTCGCTGATGCGGGCGCTGGCCCGCACCACCGATGACACCTTGCGCCGCGCCTGGAGCCTCTGCGAGCTGCCGGCCTCGCTCGCGCTCGTGGCCGTGGGCGGCTTCGGGCGCGGCGAGCTCGCGCCGTACTCCGACGTCGATATTCTCGTGCTGCTCCCCGACGACGAAGCACTCGCGCCACTGGAATCGCGCATCGAGCGCTTCATCGGCCTTGCGTGGGACCTCGGACTCGAGATCGGCAGCAGCGTGCGCAGCGTCTCGCAATGCCTCGAAGAGGCCGCCAACGACGTGACCGTGCGCACATCGCTACTCGAAGCGCGCCGCCTGACGGGCAGCCCGATGCTGTTCGGCGACTTCGCACAGCGCTACCGCGACGCCATGGACCCGCGCGCGTTCTTTCAGGCGAAAGTGCTGGAAATGCGCCAGCGCCATGCGCGCTTCCAGGACACGCCTTATGCGCTGGAGCCCAACGTCAAGGAAAGCCCCGGCGGCTTGCGCGACCTTCAGTTGATCCTCTGGGTCACGGAAGCCGCGGCTTTTGGTAGCAGCTGGAAAGAGCTCGATCAGCGCGGACTCATTACCGAGCGCGAGGCGCGCGAACTGCGCCGCAACGAGGCGTTCCTGAAGACGCTGCGCGCGCGCCTGCACGTGCTCGCCGGCCGCCGCCAGGACATCCTCGTGTTCGACCTGCAGACGAGCGTGGCCGAAAGCTTCGGCTACTCGGCCAGCGCGGCGCGGCGCGCGAGCGAGCAGCTCATGCGCCGCTACTACTGGGCCGCCAAGGCCGTCACGCAGCTTTCGACCATCCTGATCCAGAACATCGAGGCGCAGCTCTTCCCGAGCACGAGCGGCATCACACGCACCCTCTCGGATCACTTCGTCGAAAAACAGGGCATGATCGAGATCGTGACCGACGACGTGTTCGAGCGCGAACCGCATGCGATCCTCGAAGCGTTCCTGCTGTATGAGCAAGTGCCGGGTGTGAAGGGTCTCTCGGCGCGCACCATGCGCGCGCTGTACAACGCGCGCGAGAAGATGGATCAGCACTGGCGCCGCGACCCGGAAAACCGCCGTCTCTTCATGGCGATCCTCAAGGAGCCCGCGGGCATCACGCATGCCATGCGGCTCATGAACCAGACGAGCGTGCTGGGCCGCTATCTGCTGAACTTCCGGCGCATCGTCGGGCAGATGCAGCATGACCTCTATCACGTCTACACGGTCGATCAGCACATCCTGATGGTGCTGCGCAACATCCGCCGCTTCGCCGTGGCCGAGCACGCGCATGAGTACCCGTTCTGCAGCCAGATCATCGCCAATTTCGAGCGGCCCTGGGTGCTCTATGTGGCGGCGCTCTTTCACGACATCGCCAAGGGGCGCGGCGGCGACCACTCGCAACTCGGCATGGCCGACGCCCGGCGGTTTTGCCGCGAGCACGACATCACGGGCGAAGACGCCGACCTGATCGTGTGGCTCGTGCAGCAACACTTGACCATGAGCCAGGTCGCCCAGAAGCAGGACACGAGCGACCCCGAAGTGGTGAAGCGCTTTGCCGACCTGGTGGGCACGGAGCGGCGGCTTTCGGCGCTCTATCTGCTGACCGTCGCCGATATTCGCGGCACGAGCCCCAAGGTCTGGAACAACTGGAAAGGCAAGCTGCTCGAGGATCTCTATCGCTCGACGCTCGCCGTGCTCGGCGGCGCCGAGCCCGACGCGCATTCCGAGCTCAAGACGCGCCAGGAGCTGGCGCTTGCGCTGCTGCGCCTCGAAACGGTGCCGGAGCATGCGCACCGCGGGTTGTGGGACAAGCTCGACGTCGGCTATTTCCTGCGCCACGACGCCGCCGACATCGCGTGGCAAACGCGCGTGCTCTACCGCCACGTGGAGACGCCCTCGCCCGTCGTGCGTGCGCGGCCCTCGCCGGTTGGCGAGGCGCTGCAAGTGCTCGTCTACGCGAAGGACCGGCCGGACCTGTTCGCCACCATGTGCGCCTATTTCGACCGCAGCGGCCTGTCCGTGCTCGATGCGCGCGTGAGTACGACGCGCCACGGCTATGCGCTCGACAACTTTATCGTCGCTCACACCGAGGGCGACGTGCATTACCGCGATATCGCGAACCTGGTCGAGCAGGAACTCGCCCAGCGCCTCAGTGCGTCGGGCAATCCGCTGCCGGAGCCGTCCAAAGGGCGGCTCTCGCGCCTGTCGCGCACTTTCCCGGTCACGCCACGCGTCGACCTGCGGGCCGACGAGCGCGGCCAATACTACATCCTGTCCGTGTCGGCGAACGATCGGCCGGGCCTTCTTTATTCCATCGCGCGCGTGCTGGCCGAGCACCGCATCGGCGTCCAGGCGGCGCGGATCAATACGCTCGGCGAGCGCGTGGAGGACGTGTTTCTGCTCGACGGCTCGGGATTGTCCGACAACCGCCAGCAGATCCGCGTCGAAACCGAACTGCTGCGCGCGATAGCAGTGTGAATGCAACAGCGAAAGACGTAGAACCATGCGAGCCAAACTGACAGCCAAACATCCGCGCCCGACCACGCCCGAACGCGCCCCCGTCCGCCGCGGCAGCACGACCGCCCGCAAGCCGGTGCGGCCTGCTGAGACGCGGCCGGCTGAAGGGCGGCCCGCACAGGCGCGCCCGTCCACGGCGAAGCCGGGTGGGAAACCCACTTCCGGGAAACCGGCGACGGCGCGTGAGCGCGATGCGTCGGGCAGTCCCGCTCGCGCGCCGCGCGAAGGCGGCGGCTATGGCGACGAGCGTCGCAGCCGCGATTCGGGCGCCAGAGGCGACGCGCCGCGCGCCGGCAAATCGTGGGACCGCGAGGCGCGGCCGGCACGCCGCCCCGAAGGCGATGAGCGCGGCTTTGCGCGTGGCCGCGGCGAAGGCGATGAGCGCCGCTTCGCGCGCCGCCCAGAAGGCGATGACCGGCGACGTGGCCCGGGCGACCGCGCCGAGGGTGGAGAACGACGCCCCTTCCGTGCACGCGACGAAGGTGGCGAACGACGCTTCACGCCCCGCGGCGATGACGAGGGCCGCCGCCCCTTCCGCTCACGCGATGAAGGTGGCGAACGGCGCTTCGCGCCCCGTGGCGAGGGTGAAGAACGACGTCCCTTCCGCTCTCGCGACGAAGGCGGTGAACGACGCTTCACGCCCCGTGGCGACAACGAGGGCCAGCGTCCCTTCCGCTCACGCGATGAAGGCGGCGAACGACGCTTCACGCCCCGCGGCGATGACGAGGGCCGCCGCCCCTTCCGCTCACGCGATGAAGGTGGCGAACGCCGTCCTGCGCGCCGCAACGACGACGCAGGCCAGCGTCCCTTCCGCTCGCGCGACGAAGGCGGCGAGCGACGCTTCACGCCCCGCGGCGAGGGAGAAGAACGACGTCCCTTCCGCTCACGCGATGAAGGCGGCGAACGCCGCCCCGCGCGTCGCAGCGACGACGCAGGCCAGCGCCCCTTCCGCTCACGCGACGAAGGTGGCGAACGCCGATTCACGCCCCGCGGCGAGGGCGAAGAACGACGCCCCTTCCGCTCGCGCGACGAAGGTGGCGAGCGCCGCTTCACGCCCCGCGGCGATGACACAGGCCAGCGTCCCTTCCGCTCACGCGACGAAGGCGGCGAACGCCGCCCCGCGCGCCGCGACGACAACGACGACCGACGCCCCGGCCGCCCACGCGGCGAAAACCAGGAACGCCGCGCGCTCCCGGCCGAGCGCCGCGCACCGGGAGCCGCACCGCGTGGCGATCGCCCCGCGTTTCGCCGCGACGAAGGCTCCGACGAACGGCGCCCGCGCAACGACCGCGGCTTCGCGCGCCCGGTGAATTCCTCCGGGGACAACGCAGGCGAGCGACGCGGCGCGGAAGACACGCGTGCACGCAAACCCGGGCCGAAATCCTTCGCCAAGGACGCCGACCAGGCGCCGCAGCGCGCAACACGCGCGGAAGTCGACAGCGACAATGCGCTGCGCCTGTCCAAGCGCATGTCGGAGCTGGGCCTGTGCTCGCGCCGCGAGGCCGACGAATGGATCGAGAAAGGCTGGGTCTATGTGGACGGCGAAGTCGTCGACACGCTCGGCGCGAAAGTCACGCCGGAACAGCGCATCGAAGTCGACCCCGCCGCGCTCGCCGCGCAGGCGCGCCAGGTGACCATCCTGCTGCACAAGCCGGTGGGCTATGTCTCGGGTCAGGCCGAAGACGGCTATGAGCCGGCAGCCACGCTCATTACTGCCGACAATCACTGGGACGGCGACCACTCGGGCATCCGCTTTTCGGCGCAACACCTGCGGACGCTCGCGCCGGCGGGCCGCCTCGACATCGACTCGACGGGTTTGCTCGTCCTGACCCAGGACGGTCGCGTGGCGAAGCAGTTGATTGGCGAGAGCTCCGATATCGACAAGGAATACCTCGTGCGCGTCACCTACGACGATATCGAGACCGAAGTCGACCAGCACTTCCCGCCCGAGTTGCTGGCGAAGCTGCGCCACGGCCTCTCGCTCGACGACGTCCCGCTCAAGCCCGCGATGGTGAGCTGGCAGAACGGCGAGCAACTGCGTTTCGTGCTGCGCGAAGGCAAGAAGCGTCAGATCCGCCGCATGTGCGAACTGGTCGGGCTGAAGGTGGTGGGTCTGAAGCGCGTGCGCATGGGCCGCGTGCTGCTGGGCGCGCTGCCGCAAGGGCAATGGCGCTATCTGTCGGCGGACGAAGCCTTCTGAAGCCGCTGAAGCTCGCGCATCGCGGGCGGACGGCTGTAACAAAAAACGGGAGCCGTGTGGCTCCCGTTTTTCATGCGCGGAGGCTTTCGTACACGAGCGTTCTCAATCGTCGCTCTTCGGGTCGAGATCGGGGAACAGGATGTCGGTGAAGCCGAACTTCGAGAAGTCGGTAATCCGCATGGGGTACAGCTTGCCGATCAGATGGTCGCATTCGTGCTGGACCACGCGCGCGTGAAAACCTTCCGCCACACGCTCGATGGGATTACCGAACTGGTCGAAGCCTTCATAGCGGATCATCGAATAGCGGCTCACCGCGCCGCGCATGCCTGGCACCGAGAGGCAGCCTTCCCAGCCCTCTTCCATGTCGTGCGAGAGCGGATGGATGACCGGATTGATCAGCACCGTCCGCGGCACCGACGGCGCTTCCGGGTAGCGCTCGTTGTCTTCGAAGCCGAAGATCACGACCTGCAGGTCGACGCCGATCTGCGGAGCGGCGAGCCCCGCCCCATTCGCTGCGTGCATCGTGTCGAACATGTCGGCGATCAGTTCGTGCAGCTCGGGCGTATCGAAATGGTCGACCGGTCTGGCGATGCCGAGCAGGCGCGGATCGCCCATCCTGAGAATTTCGCGAATCATGTCGTGTGCCCCTCCAGGAGCTTGTGCAACCCTTCTTCGTCGAGCACCGGCACGCCGAGTTCCTCGGCTTTCGCGAGCTTGCTGCCCGCGTCGGCGCCCGCCACCACGTAGTCGGTCTTCTTCGACACCGAGCCAGCCACCTTCGCGCCGGCCGCTTCCAGCATCTCCTTCGCCTCTTCGCGCTTGAGCGTGGGCAGCGTGCCGGTGAGCACCACCGTCTTGCCCGCCAGCACGCCCACCGGCGCCTTCGGCGCGGGCGGACCGTCCGCCCATCTGACCTTGCCCGGTGCGCGCAGTTGCTCGATAACGGTGCGGTTATGTTCTTCCGCAAAGAACTGATGAATCGACTCGGCCACGATCGGGCCGACATCGTTCACTTCGAGCAGTTGTTCGATGGACGCGTCCATGATGGGGTCGAGCGAGCCGAAATGCTTCGCCAGATCCTTCGCCGTGGATTCGCCCACGTGGCGGATGCCGAGCGCGTAGATGAAACGCGCCAGCGTGGTGGATTTGGCCTTTTCGAGCGAATCGAGCAGATTCTGCGCCGACTTGTCCGCCATGCGCTCGAGCTCCGCCAGCGTGGAGAATCCGAGATTGAACAGGTCGGCCGGCGTGCGCACCAGATTCTGGTCGACGAGCTGGTCGATGATCTTTTCCCCCAGACCGTCGATGTCGAGCGCGCGGCGCTGGGCGAAGTGCCACAGCGCCTGCTTGCGCTGCGCCGGGCAGAAGAGGCCGCCCGTGCAACGGGCGATCGCTTCGTCGGGCAGGCGCTCGATGCTCGAGCCGCACACCGGACACTCGGTGGGCATCACGAACTCGCGGGCATCCGCGGGGCGGCGCTCGAGGAGCGCGCTCACGACCTCGGGGATCACGTCGCCGGCGCGGCGCACCACGACCGTGTCGCCGATGCGGATGTCCTTGCGGCGCACTTCGTCTTCGTTGTGCAGCGTGGCGTTCGTGACGGTCGCGCCGCCCACGAACACAGGCTCGAGCCGCGCGACCGGCGTGATGGCGCCGGTGCGGCCCACCTGCACGTCGATGGCGACGACCTTCGTAAGCGCTTCCTGCGCCGGAAATTTGTGGGCGAGCGCGAAGCGCGGCGCGCGTGAGACGAAGCCGAGCGTGTCCTGTTCCGTGCGGCGGTTGACCTTGTAGACCACGCCGTCGATGTCGTAAGGCAGCGCATCGCGCTTCTCACCCACGGCGCGGAAGAAGTCCAGTAGCCCCTGTGCGCCCTTCACGACCGCGCGCTCGCTGTTCACCGGCAAGCCCATTTGCGCGTACCAGTCGAGCAGCTCGCTGTGCGTGGCGGGCATGGGCTCGCCTTCGAGCACGCCGATCCCGTAAGCGAAGAACGACAAGGGCCGCTGCGCGGTGATCTTCGGATCGAGCTGGCGCAGGCTGCCTGCCGCCGCATTGCGCGGGTTCGCAAACTCCTTGTGGCCCGCTTCGCGCTGACGCTCGTTCATGCGGTCGAAGTCGCGGCGGAACATCAGCACTTCACCACGCACGTCGAGCACTTTCGGCACGTGGTTGCCTTTCAGGCGCAGCGGCAGCGAGCGGATGGTGCGCACGTTTTCCGTGACGTTCTCGCCGGTCGTGCCGTCGCCACGCGTGGAGGCCTGCACGAACACGCCGTCCACATAGCGCAGCGAGATGGCGAGGCCATCGAACTTCAGCTCGCATGCGTACTCGACCGGGTCGCCTTCGGGCTTGTCGAGCGCGTCGGCCACGCGCTTGTCGAACGCGACAATGTCTTCGTCCGCGAAGCCGTTGTTGAGCGAGAGCATCGGCACGTCGTGCAACACCGGCTCGAAACCGGCCGCCGCCTCGCCGCCCACGCGCTGAGTGGGCGAATCGGGCGAAACGAGCTCCGGGTTCCCGGCCTCGATGCCTTGCAGCTCTCGGAACAGCTTGTCGTATTCCGCGTCGGGCAGCTCCGGCTGGTCGAGCACGTAGTACGCGTGATTGGCGCGCTCGAGTTCGGCGCGCAACCACGCCGCGCGCTGCGCCGCAGTGGATTCTTCGGGAGGACGGGCGGGAGAACGGACCATGCTGGGGGCGGCTTCTTCTGAGTGGATGAGATTGTCAGATTATCTCAGGAAGCCACTTGCGTGGCATCGGCCGAGCGGCCAGCTTCGTGCGCCGCCGAACGGCGCCCGCGTACGTCCTGGCCGAACGGCCAACGCCAGCACGATCGTATTGACGCCGTGCCTGCCCGATGCGAACTTGATCGCACCGCAACATATCCGCCGCATCGAACGGCGCCCGGCACCCATGGCCGCACTGCCCGATCCGTTCGCGTTTGCACCACGCATAAAAAAAGCGCGGCGCCATGTTGGCGCCGCGCCTCGTGCGTTAGCTACGCTATTGCCCTTACTGGCTGAAGAGCCGCCGCGTCGCCGCCGAGCCTGCCGGAATGCCGGCCTGCTCGAGCTTCGCGTAGAGCGTCATGAGCTGCTTGTCGATGGACTGCAGCACCGACTCCGGCAACGGCCGGCGCTGGTCGTCCACCACGCGCCCGCCGATGCGCTCCGCGAGCGAGCGCGCGTAGTCGCACATCAGACGGAACGGCAGGATGTCTTCGTCGGCCACGGGCACGTCGAGGATCAGCGTGATCATCTGGCCGCCCTTGTAGGTGAGGTCGTCGCGCAGGAAGTTGGTGTCGCCGAACTGCAGCATGAACACCGGGCTCTGCTTAGCGTCGAGCTTCACGAAACGCGTGCCGTCGCGCGAGAGCAGCAAGCCGTCCTGGGCCGCCACCGCCTGCACGTAGTTCGCCGACCACGGCGCGCCGTCCGAGAGCACGTTGATCGACAACTGGGCATCGCACTGCGCCGCGAAGCCGTCGAGCTCGCGGGCCATCGCGACGGTTTCCGTCATATCGGGGAATTCCGGCAGGCCGTCGAGCGCATCCGCGAACTGCTGCACCCCCGCGACGAACTCGGAGAACTCGAGCTCGTTCAGCGGCCCGCTACGGTTCGCCAGTTGCGCGGCCGCGCGCAATTCTTCATAGCGCACGCCGTTTTGCAGCAGCTCCCAGCCATCGCCGCCTTCGGGCTTGCCTTCGATGTGCACCGGCTTGCTGCCGGCGCGGCGCAGACGCTGCGCAAGCGGAATCACACGCTCGCCGGGCTGCGGCCCGCCAAGCCGGATCGGCACGATGCAGTCGATGCGTCGATCGACGATGGCCGGCGGCGCGGAAGAGATCGTCGTGGCGGCAGGCAGCACCGGCTCGACGCGCTCGTGCTCGTCTGCGTCGCGCTTCTCTTCACGCTTTTCATCACGCTGCTCGCCGTGCTCCGTGGAAGACGCGGGCAGCTCGTTGCCCTCAGTCTCCTCAGTCTCCGCTTCCGGGAAACCGTTCGGCGAGGTGTTCTCGGCCTGAATATCCACCGGCGTGTCGGCCGGCGCGGCCGTGCCGAAGCCCGGCTCCACGCGCTCCTCGGCGGCGCTGGCGCCCGCGAGCGACGGCTCGCGCCTGGACGGCGCGCGGGCCGGCTCGATGAACGGGCTCTGCTCGTTCAGGTCATCGCGCAGCGGCGCCTCGGCCGCTTCCTCGGGCATCGGGCGCGGCATGCGCCGGCGCACCCTGGCGCTCTGCCAGGCGTTGTACACCACCACGCCCCCGACGACCACGGCACCCGCGCCGATCAACCCGAGAGTCAACTGATCCATGCATGCTCCATCTGCAATTCTTTTCCGGCGGCGCGCCTCGTCCTTCGAGGACGCGTGCACCGCGTGCGTGGCGACAGCGGCATTCGCGACAGCCGCCTTCTCGCAAAACGCAGGCGTTGCCGGTCGCGCGCCGCGCGCCGTTATTCAGACCCGCTGTTCGGGCCCGCAGTTCAGACCATCAGGCCGTATTCTGTGAGAAACCAGCGGCCGTTTCCATGTCGACCGCAACGATGCGCGAAACACCCTGCTCCTGCATCGTCACGCCAATCAACTGCTGCGCCATCTCCATCGCGATCTTGTTGTGCGAGATGAACAGGAACTGCGTCTTGTCCGACATCGCGCGCACCAGATTGGCGAAGCGCTCCGTGTTCGCGTCGTCGAGCGGCGCGTCCACTTCGTCGAGCAGACAGAACGGCGCCGGGTTCAACTGGAACATCGCGAACACCAGCGCCGTGGCGGTCAGCGCCTTCTCGCCGCCCGACAGCAGGTGAATCGTCGAGTTCTTCTTGCCCGGTGGCTGCGCCATCACCTGCACGCCGGCGTCCAGAATCTCGTCGCCGGTCATGATGAGCTTCGCCTGGCCACCGCCGAACAGGCGCGGGAACAGGTCGCCGAAATGCCGGTTCACCTCGTCGAAGGTGCCTTGCAGCAGCGTGCGCGTTTCCTGGTCGATCTTGCGGATCGCGTCTTCGAGCGTTTCGATCGCGCTCGTGAGGTCGGCGGACTGCGCGTCGAGGAAGGTCTTGCGCTCCTTCGCGGCGGCCAGTTCGTCGAGCGCGGCCATGTTGACTGGCCCGAGCGCCGCGATCGCGTTGTTGATGCGCGTGACTTCGCCCTGCAGATACGGTGGCTTGAGCTCGGGCGTGAGCTTCTCCTGCAGCGCGGCTTCGTCCACGCCCGCGGCCTGCAGTTGCTCGACGAACTGCTCGCCGTTCAGCCGCGCGGCCTGCTCCTTCAACTGCAATTCGGTGATGCGATCGCGCAGCGGTTGCAGCGCGCGCTCCGCGGTGAGGCGCGTCTCGTCGGCCGCGCGCAGCTTCGCGCTGAGGTCGTCGAGCTCGGCGCGCGCGGCGCGCAGCGCCTCTTCCTTCACCGCGCGAATCTCGAGTGCATCCTGCAGCCCCGTGTGCGCGGTCTGCTCGTTGATCGTTTCCAGTTCCGCGCGCGCGTCTTCGAGCGAGACGGCCACACGCTCGCTCTGGTCGTGCGCGACCTGGATATTGCGCTTGAGCTCCTCGATGCGGTTGGCCATGTTGCGCGCCGCGAAACGCGCATCGCCGGCCGCGCGCTCGAGATCGCGCGCTTCGTTGCGGGCGGCGCCCAATTCCTCGTCGAGTGCCTCGAACGCCAGTTGGTTGTCTTCGAAGCGCGCCTGCAATTCCGCGAGTTCGACGTCGTGGCGCTCGAAGTTCGCCTCCGATTCCGCGCGCAACGCGCGCTGCTCTTCGATCTGCGCGCGGATCTCTTCGAGCTCCTCGCGAATCTGCGTGCTGCGCGCCGTATAGCGCTCGTGCGCCTGGGTGAGCTTGAGCACCTCCATCTGCAGCGCATGCACGCGCTGCGTCGCACGCTCGGCCTGCTGGCGCACTTCGGTGAGCGCCTGGGCCGCCTGGGTGTGCGCCGCCTCTGCGCGTACGGCCGCGGCGCGCGCGTCGTCGGCGAGCAGCGCCTGGGCGCGCACCTGACGCGTGAGATTCTCGATTTCCTGCTGGCGCGCGAGCATGCCCGCCTGCTCCGAATCGGCGGCGTAGAGCTGCACGCCGACGCGCGTGACCGTGTGACCGGCCTTCACCACGAACGCACCGCCTTCCGGCAACTGCGCGCGCTTCGCAAGCGCTTCGGCCAGATCGGTAGCGACGAACGCCGTGCCGAGCCATTCGTTGAGCACCGCGCGCAAGCCCGCATCGTCGATGCGCACGAGCGAGAGCAGCGGCGTGAGCCCCGCGGGCGCGGCCGGCGCTTGCCCGGCCGGCGGCGGCGCGTAGAACGCGAGCTTGGCCGGCGGCGCGTCGGTCGCGAAGGCCTTTACCCAGTCGAGGTTCGACACTTCGAGCGCGGCCAGGCGCTCGCGCAGCACGGCTTCGAGAGCGGTTTCCCAGCCGGCTTCGACGTGCAGCTTCTTCCACAGTCGCGGCAGCGCGCCCAGTTCATGGCGCTCGAGCCATGGCTGGATCTTGCCTTCGGTCTGCACGTTCTCCTGCAGCTGCTTGAGCGCCGCGAGACGCGCTTCGAGCTGATGGATCTGCGCGCCTTCGGCCTGCACGCGCTCGTGCGCGGCGCGGCGCTCCGCATCGAGGCGCGGCACCGTGTCCTGCGCGTCGGCAAGACGTTCCTGCGCTTCGCGCAGGATCTCTTCCTGCTCGGCCAGTTGCATGCGCAACTCTTCGAGCTGCGCTTCGTCGGGCGCGTCGAGGCCGCCTTGCTCCGACTTCAGGCGCTCGTGGCGCTGCTGAAGCTGCTGCAGCATCTGGTCGGCGTTGCGCTGATGCGCGGCCTCGAGCTTGATCGCCTGTTCGGTGCGCGAGATACCCGCGCGCTCGTCATTGAGCTGAGCCTGCGCATCGCGCCAGCGGTTTTCGAGCGCGGGCAGCGCTTCCTGCTTCGCCGCCGCCTGCTCTTCGGCGATAGCCGCCTTTTCTTCGCCCATCGCGAGCTGCTCTTCGGCATCCGCGATGTCGTCCTGGGCCTTCTGCGCCTGCACCTGCCATTGCTCGCGCTGCGCCGTGAGCGCCGCGATCTGCGCCTGCACGCGATTGCGCGACTCGACGATGAACTTGATTTCCGCTTCGAGGCGGCTCACCTCGGCATTCGCCTCATAGAGCGCGCCTTGCGCGCCCTGCATCGCGTCGCTTGCCGCATAGTTCGCGACGCGCAGCGTTTCGAGCTGCGCCTCGACTTCGCGCAGTTGCGCGGTGTGCCGCTCGAGGTCGATCTGCGCCTGCTCGATCGCGCGTTGCTGGCGCTGCTGCTCGCTGGCCGCCTCGTTCTTGCGCAAGAGCCACAGGAGGCGCTGCTTTTCTTCGCCTTCGGCCTGCAGCTCACGGAACTTCGTCGCGACCACGGCCTGGCCTTCGAGCTTCTCGAGGTTTGTCGAGAGCTCGCGCACGATGTCCTCTACGCGCGTGAGGTTCTCGCGCGTGTCGTGCAAGCGGTTCTCCGTCTCGCGGCGGCGCTCCTTGTACTTCGAGACGCCCGCGGCCTCTTCGAGGAACACGCGCAGCTCTTCAGGCTTCGCCTCGATGATGCGCGCGATCATGCCCTGCCCGATGATCGCGTACGCGCGAGGCCCGAGGCCGGTGCCGAGGAAGATGTCCTGGATGTCGCGCCGGCGCGCCGGCAGATTGTTGATGTAGTAGCTTGAGGTGCCGTCGCGCGTGAGCACGCGCTTGACGGCGATCTCGGCATACTGGCCCCACTGGCCCGCGGCCCGCCCGTCGGCGTTGTCGAACACGAGTTCGACGCTCGCGCGGCTGCCCGGCTTGCGTGCGGTGGAGCCGTTGAAGATGACGTCCTGCATCGACTCGCCGCGCAGCTCCGACGCGCGGGATTCGCCGAGCACCCAGCGCACGGCGTCGATGATGTTCGATTTGCCACAGCCATTGGGCCCGACCACGCCGACGAGTTGGCCCGGGACCTGGAAATGCGTGGGATCGACGAAGGATTTGAAGCCAGCGAGTTTAATCGAAGTCAGACGCACGGCGATATCGCTGTTTGAATAGGAAGAGTGAACGGGACCGCCCGCGCCGCAGGCCACGTGCCGTCGACCTCATCGGGGGTCGCACGGCGCAGCGACGCGCCACATGGCGCACGCGCTTCGGGCATCTTGGGCAAGTCGGGCAGCCGCCACGGCTCGCCGCGCCAGGCGGCATGTGCGCGCCCGGCCGGCGAGGATCAGCGGCAATCATACCATCGTGCGCGCGCCATTTTGCCCGCTGCGCGCCGAAGCGCGGGGGCCGCCGGTGTCATTGGCGCCGCCGTCGCCGTTCCCGCTTTCATCGATGGGGCACGCTTGTGCATGGGCAATCGCGCTGGCGTCGGCGCTCGCGTGCCTTTCGTGCTTTTCGCACGTTTCATGCTCCGTGCGCTTGCCCGCGTCCTGCGCGCGGTGCACCCAGCTCGACAGCACCGAGGCCAGCACGATGCATGCGCCGCCCGCCCATTCGCGCGGCCCCGGCGTCTCGCCCGCGAGCAGCCACGACGAGAGCGCTGTCACCACGAGCTCGAACAGCATGATGATCGAGGCCCGGTTCGCCGGCACGCGCGCGAGACCGTACTGCACGAGCATGTTGTTCGAGCTGAGCAGCAGGCCGAGCACGAGTACGAGCAGCACGATGCGTGCGAGCGGCTCGCCGGCATGCAGCACCGGCATCGGCTCGAAATGCGACGCCAGCGCGCCGAAGATCGCCGCCCCGCCGAAAATCACGGCCGTGCGCATCTCCGGCTTCATCTGCGGCAGCACGCGGCTCGTCTTCACCACGAGCACATTGCTCATCGCGAAACCGATGCCGCCCGCGAGCCCCGCCCATTCGGCCAGGCTGGCCGGCAGCGGCAGGCCCAGCTTCGGCGACCACAGCATCAGCACGGCACCCGCGAGCGACAGCGCGGAAAGCGCGGCGCCCGACCACGTGAGGCGCTCGCGCAGGATGAAATGCGCGAAGATCGCCGTCCACGCCGGGGTGAGGTAGAAAAGCAGGAGCACGCGCATCACTTCGCCGTGGATCGCGCCCCACACGAAGCCGATGTTGGTCACGCCCGCCGCCAGGCCGAGCATCGGCAGCACCCAGTGCCAGCGCACCGTGGCGATCGAGCGGGGGCGCAGCAGCAGCACGAACAGGCACCCCGCGGCGCTGGTCGCCGCCCCGGCGGCTGTGCCGGTCAGGCCCAGGCCCGCCAGCGTGCGCAACGGATACCAGACCACGCCCCACACCGAAGCGCCGATCATGATGGCGAGCGTCGGCCACCCGGTCTTCAGGCCCGTGCTCATCGCCCTGTCCTCCTGCGCCGCGCCGATGCGCAGGCAGCGCGCACCGGCCTTTTTCCAGACTGCATACCTGTCCTTTTTTCCCGTTCCCGATTTCCCGCCTGTTGCGCCAGCTCGTGCGCCATGCAGCGCTTGAACCACTCGGCCGGCTCCAGCAAGCCCGGCGGATCCGCGCCCACCGCCACTTGCCTCGCCTGCGCGCTCATGCAAGCGCCCGCAGGCGCGGCAGCGCCAAGTTATAATTCACGCTTTCCAGCCGCAGCAGCCACACCCGACGCACGACAGGCGCTGCGCCGCCGCGATCCACGCCACCCATGCCGGATCGCACCGGCGGGCAGCCGCAAACCCCGGCCCTAACATGGCCACGTCGTCGCCGGAACCGAAGCGCCGATGCCGGCCATCGCGCCGCGCGCTGTCCATCCGTCTACCCGTCTTCGCTTTTCGCCCGCCAAGCCAGTGAATCCGCTACTCGACACTCTCCAGCCCTATCCCTTCGAAAAGCTGCGTGCGCTCTTCAAGGACGTCGCGCCGAATGCCAGCCTGCGCCCTATCAGCTTCGGGATCGGCGAGCCGAAACATCCGACGCCCGCGCTGATCCGCGACGCCATCGTCGCCTCGCTCGACGGCCTTTCGGCCTATCCGGCCACGGCCGGCAGCCCCGCGCTGCGCGAGGCGATCGCGAAATGGGTGACCGAGCGCTACAGCCTGCCCGCCGTCGATGCGGCCACGCAAGTGCTGCCCGTGTGTGGCTCGCGCGAGGCGCTCTTCGCACTCGCCCAGGCCGTCGTGGACCCCACGCCGGGCGCCAAAGACCCGGCAAAGCGGCCGATCGTACTCTGTCCGAATCCGTTCTACCAGATCTACGAAGGCGCCGCGCTGCTCGCGGGCGCCGAGCCGTACTTCGTGAACAGCGATCCGAAGCGCAACTTCGCCTGCGACTACTCGCAGGTGCCTGAAGACGTCTGGGCGCGCACGCAGCTGCTCTACGTATGCTCGCCGGGCAACCCCACCGGCGCCGTGCTCACGCTCGACGACTGGCGCGAGCTGTTCGCGCTGTCCGATCGCTACGGCTTCGTGATCGCCTCGGACGAGTGCTACTCGGAGATCTACTTCGACGAAGCGCATCCGCCGCTCGGCGGCCTGGAAGCCGCGCACCGGCTCGGCCGCGGCTTCGAGCGCCTGATCATGCTCTCGAGCCTCTCGAAGCGCTCGAACGCACCCGGCATGCGCTCGGGCTTCGTCGCCGGCGATGCGGCGCTGCTCAAGCAGTTCCTGCTCTATCGCACCTACCACGGCTCGGCCCTGTCCCCGGTCTGGCAGAGCGCCAGCATTGCCGCCTGGGGCGACGAGGCGCACGTGCGCGAGAACCGCGCGAAGTACGTGCAGAAGTTTTCGACGGTAACGCCGCTGCTCGCCGGCGTGCTCGACGTGAAGCTGCCCGACGCCGCGTTCTACCTCTGGGCCAATGTCGCGAATACTGGCCTTACGGATACCGCGTTCGCCCAGCGCCTCTACGCCGACTATAATGTTACGGTTCTGCCGGGCTCGTATCTCGCGCGCGAAGCGCATGGCGCGAATCCCGGCAAAGACTTCGTCCGCATGGCGCTCGTCGCCGACGTCGAGGAGTGCATCGAGGGCGCGCAGCGCATCGTCGACTTCTGCCGCTCGCTCAAGCAGTAAAGCCACTTCCGTCCGCGCGCCCGCTCCCGGGTGCGCGAGCCACCGCATTTGAACTCACACGAAACCATCACCATGTCGCAACAACTTCAGCAGATCATCGACACCGCCTGGGAAAACCGCGCCGACTTCTCGCCCAAGTCCGCGCCGAACGACGTGCGCGAAGCCGTCGCCCATGTGATCGCGGAACTCGACCGTGGCGCGCTGCGCTGCGCCGAGAAGAAGGACGGCGACTGGGTCGTCAACCAGTGGGTGAAGAAGGCCGTGCTGCTGTCGTTCCGCCTGGAAGACAACGTGCCGATGGCCGCCGGCGGCTACTCGCAGTTCTACGACAAGGTGCCCTCGAAGTTCGCCAACTACACGGCTGAAGACTTCGCCGCGGGTGGCTTCCGTGTCGTGCCGCCGGCCATCGCGCGCCGCGGCTCGTTCATCGCGAAGAACGTCGTGCTGATGCCGTCGTACACCAACATCGGCGCGTACGTCGACGAAGGCACGATGGTCGACACGTGGGCGACCGTTGGCTCGTGCGCACAGATCGGCAAGAACGTGCACCTCTCGGGCGGCGTGGGCATCGGCGGCGTGCTGGAGCCGCTGCAGGCCAACCCCGTCATCATCGAAGACAACTGCTTCATCGGCGCGCGCTCGGAAGTCGTGGAAGGCGTGATCGTCGAGGAAAACTCGGTCATCTCGATGGGCGTGTACCTCGGCCAGTCGACCAAGATCTATGACCGCGAAACCGGCGAGGTCTCGTACGGCCGCATCCCGGCGGGCTCGGTCGTCGTGGCCGGCAACCTGCCCTCGAAGGACGGCTCGCACAGCCTCTACTGCGCCGTGATCGTCAAGAAGGTCGACGCCAAGACGCGCGCCAAGGTCGGCCTGAACGAGCTGCTGCGAGGCGACTGATGGCGAAGGCCGCAAAGACCGTCGTCGTCTACGGCATTCCGAACTGCGACACCGTGAAGAAGGCCCGCGTGTGGCTCGAAGAGCACGGCGTCGAATTCGAGTTTCACGACTTCAAGAAGGCGGGCGTCTCGAATGCGCTGGTCCAGGACTGGCTCAAGGATGTGTCGCTGGACCAGCTCATCAACAAGCGCGGCACGACCTGGCGCGGGCTCTCCGACGTGCACAAGGCCGAAGCCGACACGACCGCCGGCGCGATCGCGCTGATGATCCACAAGCCGTCGATCATCAAGCGGCCCGTGCTCGCCGTGAACGGCCGCGTGAAGACGCTGGGTTTTTCCGCCGATCAGTACGAGACGCTGTTCGCCTGAACGCGGCGCGCTCAGATTGAGCGCCGCGTGCGCCCGATGAACGCGGCCGGCAAGCTTCAGCACGCTAACGGCACAGGTTTGCCGCGGCTTTGCCAAATCGGGCGCACACTGTTATCCCTTGCTGTTGCCGGCCCCTGTTCGATCAGCGGCGCCGGCATTTTTATTGAAAGTGGTCCATTCATGTCCGCCACCCTCGCCCTTACCGAAGCCCTGATCGCACGCGCGTCCGTGACGCCCGACGACCAGCACTGCCAGCGCATCATGACCGAACGCCTTGGCGCGCTCGGCTTCGCGTGCGAAACGATTGAATCCAACGGCGTGACCAACCTGTGGGCCGTCAAGCGCGGCACGGCGGGCACCGCGGGCCCGCTGCTCGCCTTCGCGGGCCACACCGACGTCGTGCCCACCGGCCCGCTCGAGCAATGGAGCTCGCCGCCGTTCGAGCCCGCGCACCGTGACGGCAAGCTCTGGGGCCGCGGCGCCGCCGACATGAAGACCTCGCTCGCCGCCTTCGTCGTGGCCAGCGAAGAGTTCGTGGCAGCGCATCCCCAGCATCGCGGCGCGATCGCCTTTCTCATCACGAGCGACGAAGAAGGCCCCGCCACCGACGGCACCGTCAAGGTCGTCGAGGCGCTGCAGGCGCGCGGCGAAAAGATGGATTACTGCATCGTGGGCGAGCCCACTTCCACGCACACGCTCGGCGACTGCGTGAAGAACGGCCGGCGCGGCTCGATGTCGGGCAAGCTCGTCGTGAAGGGCGTGCAGGGCCACATCGCGTATCCGCATCTCGCGAAGAATCCGGTGCATCTGCTCGCGCCGGCGCTGGCCGAGCTCGTCGCCGAAAGGTGGGACGACGGCAACGAATACTTCCCGCCCACCACCTGGCAGGTTTCCAACATCCATAGCGGCACCGGTGCATCCAATGTGATCCCCGGCCACGCCGACGTGATGTTCAACTTCCGCTTCTCGACGGCCAGCACGGTGGAAGGCCTGCAACAGCGCGTGCACGAAATCCTCGACAAGCACGGCCTCGAATACGATCTGCAGTGGAGCGTGAGCGGCCTGCCCTTCCTCACCCCGCGCGGCGCGCTCTCGAACGCGCTCGAGAAGGCGATCCTAGACGAGACCGGCGTGAGCGCGGAGCTCTCGACCACGGGCGGCACGTCCGATGGCCGCTTCATCGCGCGCATGTGCCCGCAGGTCGTCGAGTTCGGACCGCCCAACGGCAGCATCCACAAGATCGATGAGCACATCGAAGTGAAATTCATCGACCCGCTCAAGAACGTGTACCGCCGCGTGCTGGAACAATTGATTGCCTGAGCGGCGCCCGAGCCTGCTGGAATCCTGCTGGAGTACAAAACATGACCCATCCGCTAGCCACGACCTTCTCCACCGTTCGCGATTTGCTGCGCTACGGCGTCTCGCGCTTTTCGGCTGCGCAGCTCGCGTTCGGCCACGGCTCGTCCAACGCCTACGACGAAGCCGCGTACCTGATCCTGCACACGCTGCATCTGCCGCTCGATCTGCTCGATCCGTTTCTCGACGCGCGTCTCGCGCCCGAGGAGATCGACAAGGTGCTCGGCGTGATCGAACGCCGCGCGAACGAGCGCGTGCCTGCCGCCTACATCACGCAGGAAGCGTGGATGCACGGCCTGCGCTTTTACGTCGATGAGCGCGTGATCGTGCCGCGCTCGTTCATCGGCGAGCTGCTCGAGGACGGTCTGCAGCCTTATGTCGAAGACCCCGAGGAAGTCAGTGGCGTGCTCGAGCTGTGCACGGGCTCGGCGAGTCTCGCGATCCTCGCGGCGCACGCGTTCCCGAACGCCGACATCGACGCCGTCGACCTCTCGGCGCCCGCGCTCGAAGTCGCGGCGCGCAACGTGCACGAGCACGGCCTCGATGAACGCATCTCGCTCTTCGAAGGCGACCTGTATGCGCCGCTGCCCGAGCGCCGCTACGACGTGATCATCACGAATCCGCCGTACGTGAACGCCGAATCGATGCAGTCGCTGCCGCCCGAGTACCGCCACGAGCCGGAGATGGCGCTCGCGGGCGGCGCGGACGGCATGGACATCGTGCGCCGCATCATCGGCGAAGCGCGCAACTGGCTGACCGACGACGGCGTGCTCGTGGTCGAGATCGGCAACGAGCGTGCGCACGTGGAAGCCGCGTTCGGCGGTCTCGAGCTCGTCTGGCTCTCGACGAGCGCAGGCGACGACCAGGTGTTCCTGATCCAGGCCGCGGACCTGCCGGTCTAAGCCCGGCACCGGCCCGATCGAGTGCCGTAGCCGCCAGCGGCGCCTCGCGGGCGCTGCGTGGCGGCGCTCACCCGGGCACGCGCCCACGCCTGGCGCAAAGCGGGCCTGCCAGCCCATCCGCCGCCGCCCGACAGGCTTCGGTAAGATGGACGTTTCCCGGCTCACGCGGCATGGACGTCTGGCGGCTCGCACGATCCACGCTCTTGCCGCGCGCCGTACGCCTTCAGGAGCGTCCCGCGGCTTTATGCGATTCGACTGGTCAACCCTCGGCACCCTGCTCGCGATCATCCATCTGCTCGGCGTGATCGCGGCGGGCCACGCCATCCTCAACACACGCACCTCGCAAGGCGCGATCGCCTGGGCCGTCTCGCTCGCGACGATGCCCTACCTCACGCTGATCCCGTATCTGTTCCTCGGCCGCAGCAAGTTCGAGGGTTATGCCGACGCGCGGCGCCTGCGCAACGAAACACTGCGCACACGCGCACATGTGCCCGACTGGAGCCAGCCCGGCAGCGCGGCAGACGGGCTCGTCAATACGGGCGACTGGCCAGCCGACGAATTGAGCACGCGCGTGATCCGCACGTTCTCGCACCTGGGCGGCATGCCGCTCGTGCCGGGCAACACGGTGCGCACGCTCGTCAACGGCGAGGCCACGTTCTCCGCGATCTTCGACGCCATTGAAGAGGCGCGCCATTACGTGATCGTGCAGTTCTTCATCGTGCGCGCCGACGCGCTCGGCGACATGCTCAAGGAGATCCTGCTCGCCTGCGCGGCGCGCGGCGTGCGCGTGCTGTTCCTCTACGACAGCATCGGCAGCTTCGACCTGCCCGCGAGCTACGTGAACGACCTGCGCGCGGGCGGCATCGAAGTGCATCCGTTCTCGACGAAGCGCCGCTTCGTCAACCGTTTCCAGCTCAACTTCCGCAACCATCGAAAGATCGTGGTGGTGGATGGCGAACGCGCTTTCGTGGGCGGCCACAACGTGGGCGTCGAATATCTGGGCGCGAAGCCGCCACTGTCGCCGTGGCGCGACACCCACATCGAAGTGCGCGGTCCCGTGGTGGCGAACATCCAGTTCGCCTTCACCGAAGACTGGTACTGGGTCACCCAGGAGTTGCCCGGCTGCGTACCACCGGCGCTCAAGCCGCGCGACGGCGACGACATGCACTGCCTCGTGATGCCCACCGGCCCCGCCGATCGGCAGGAGACCTGCTCGCTTTTCTTCGTCGAGGCGATCAACGCTGCGAAAAAGCGCATCTGGATCACGACGCCCTACCTCGTGCCCGACGAGGCCGTGTTCTCGGCGCTGCGCCTCGCGGCCCTGCGCGGCGTGGACGTGCGCATCATGATCCCGAGCCGACGCGATCACCTGGTGGTATTCGCGGCGTCGACGCTCTACGCCTTCGACGCGGTGCGCGCGGGCATCCGCATCTTCCGCTACAAACCGGGCTTCCTGCACCAGAAGGTCGTGCTGATCGACGACACCGCCGCCGCCATCGGCAGCGCGAATCTGGACAACCGCTCGTTCCGCCTGAACTTCGAGATCATGGTGCTGACCGTGCACCGCGGCTTTGCGTCGGAAGTGGAGGCGATGCTGCTGCGCGACTTCGAGGACACCTTCGAGATCGACCGCAGCGAATACCGCAACGCGCGCGCGTGGCGCAAGATCGCGATGCATGTCGCGCGCCTCTTCGCACCGATTCTGTAGCGCGCCCGCAAGCGGCCGTTACAGCAGGGCTTCGATGTCCGCAGCGATGGCATCGGGCTTCGTGGCCGGCGCATAGCGCTTGACGACGTTGCCGTTGCGGTCGACGAGGAACTTCGTGAAGTTCCATTTGATCCGGCCGATGCCGAGCAGCCCCGGCGCCTCGCCCTTGAGCCACTTGTAGAGCGGATGCGCGTTGGTCCCGTTCACGTCGATCTTCTCGAACATCGGAAACGTGACGCCGAAGTTCTTCTCGCAAAACGCGCCGATCTGCACGGCGTCGCCCGGCTCCTGCTTGCCGAACTGATTGCACGGAAAACCGAGCACCGCGAGGCCGCGCGTGGCGTACTTCTGGTGCAGTTGCTGCAAGCCTGCGTACTGCGGCGTGAATCCGCATTCGCTCGCCGTATTGACGATCAGGATGATCTTGCCCGCATACTGCTCGAGGCTCACCGGCGTGCCACCGCCGAGCGGCTCGGCCGAAAACGAATAAACCGTCGACATCTGGCTCTCCCAACGAAAGCGCCAGTCTACGTGAGAAAGCCGGCCCGACACAGCCTGGCCGAATGGCCAAACGCTGGATTCCGCGCGTTAGCCGTCCGGCCGATGCCGGCGCAGCCGCCGAGCAGTCTAAAATAGCGCTTTACGTTTTATCCCTGCTGGCGCTCTCGTGATCCGCTTCAATCAATTCAGCCTCGCCCGTGGCACCAAGCCGCTTTTCGACCAGACCTCGTTCACCCTGAATCCCGGTGAAAAGGTCGGCCTCATCGGCGCCAACGGCGCGGGCAAGTCCACGCTCTTCGCCGTGCTGCGCGGCGAGCTGCATGCGGATGCCGGCGACTTTTCGATGCCGCCCTCGTGGCAAATCGCCCACGTCGCCCAGGAAACGCCGGCTGTGGAGCGGACCGCGCTCGAATACACGCTCGACGGCGACGCCGCGCTGCGCGAGATCGAGGCGCGCATCGCCTCGGCTTCGGCGGCCCACGACGGCGCGGCCGAGGCGGAGGCGCACGCAGCCTTCGCCGACGCCGACGGCTACACCGCCCCCGCGCGCGCCGAGGCGCTGCTGCTCGGCCTCGGCTTCACCATGGAGCAAACGCAGCAGCCCGTGGCGAGCTTTTCGGGCGGCTGGCGCATGCGCCTGAACCTCGCCCAGGCGCTGATGTGCCGTTCGGACCTGCTGCTGCTCGACGAACCCACGAATCACCTGGACCTCGACGCGATCGTCTGGCTCGAAGACTGGCTGCACCGCTATCCCGGCACGCTCATCGTGATCTCGCACGACCGCGAGTTCCTCGATTCGGTCTGCAACGTCACGCTCCATCTGGAGAACCAGCAGATCAAGCGCTACGGCGGCAACTACTCGCAGTTCGAGATCCTGCGCGCGCAACAACTCGCCCTCCAGCAAAGCGCCTACGAAAAGCAGCAGCGAACCGTCGCGCATCTGCAGAGCTTCATCGACCGCTTCAAGGCGAAGGCCACCAAGGCGCGCCAGGCGCAAAGCCGCGTCAAGGCACTGGAAAAGATGGAGCTGATCGCGCCAGCACATGCCAGCTCGCCGTTCACGTTCGAGTTTCGCGCGCCCGACTCCGCGCCCAACCCCATGCTCGTGATGGACGGCGTACGCTGCGGCTATCGCGCCGACGACGGCGTCGAGACGCCCATCGTCGAAGGAGTCTCGCTGTCGATTCAGAACGGACAGCGCATCGGCCTGCTCGGCGCGAACGGTCAGGGCAAGTCCACGCTCATCAAGACGCTCGCGGCCACGCTCGAGCCGCTCTCGGGCGAACTCCGCACCGGCAAGGGTCTGCAGATCGGCTATTTCGCACAGCATCAGCTGGAAACGCTGCGCCCCGACGACACCCCACTGCAGCATCTCGCGCGCCTCGCGCCCGATACGCGCGAGCAGGAGTTGCGCGACTTCCTGGGCGGCTTCAACTTTCCGGGCGAGATGGCCACGGCGCCCATCGCCCCCTTCTCGGGCGGCGAGAAGGCGCGCCTCGCGCTCGCGCTCATCATCTGGCAGAAGCCCAACCTGCTGCTGCTCGACGAGCCGACCAACCACCTCGACCTCGAAACGCGACACGCGCTCACCATGGCGCTCGCGCAGTTCGAAGGCACGCTGATCCTCGTCTCGCACGACCGGCATCTACTGCGCGCCACGACCGACCAGTTCATGCTGGTGGCGAAGCACCGCCTGCAACCGTTCGACGGCGATCTCGACGATTACCGCGACTGGCTGCTCCAGCACGCCGCCGAGCAGCGCGCGGCGCTCAAGAGCGCGGTGCCCGGCACGGCAAATGCGCTCGATGGCGACGCCGGCGTGAACCGCAAGGAGCAGCGTCGCCAGGAAGCCGAGACGCGCCAACGGCTCGCGCACCTGAAAAAGCCGCTGCAGGCGAAGATCGGCAAGATCGAAAAGGAAATGGATGCGCTCAATGCCGAAAAAGGCACGCTGGACAGCTTCGTCGCCGACCCCGCCAGCTACGAGCCGGCGCAAAAGACGCGGCTGACCGAAGCCATCCGCCGTCAGGCCGAAGTCCAGGGGCGCCTCGAAACGCTCGAAGCCGAATGGCTCGAAGCCCACGAGGAGCTCGAACAGATCGGCTGACGCCTTGCTGGCGGGCACGGCGCCCTTGCCAGCGTCATTCTCAGGAGCCAAACGAGTGTCGATACCCCCCGCACTGCAGGGCCTGCGCGTTCTCGATTTGACCCGGCTCCTGCCCGGGCCCGTGGCCACGCTGCGCCTCGCGGAAATGGGCGCCGATGTGCTGAAGATCGAACCGCCGGGCACCGGCGACGCGGCGCGCAACATGATGCAAAGCGCCGAAGACGAAATCGCGGGCCGCCCAGGCGCGTTCTACCGGCTCGTCAACCGCGGCAAGCGCGAGACGCGCCTCGACCTCAAGTCCGAAGGCGGCCGCGCCGTGCTGCTCGCGCTCGCACGCGACGCCGACGTGCTGGTGGAAAGCTTTCGCCCCGGCGTGATGGAGCGGCTCGGCCTCGGCTACGAAACATTGCGTGCGAACAATCCCAAGCTCGTCTACTGCGCGATCACGGGTTATGGCACGAAGGGGCCGTTCTCCGACCGGGCGGGCCACGACCTGAACTACATCGCTTATGCGGGCGTGCTCGACCAGATCGCCACGCGCGAGGGCGAACCCGTGCTGCCGAACTTCCAGATCGCCGACCTGCTCGGCGGCGCGCAGGCGGCGCTCACGCAGATCCTCGCCGCGCTCTGGCACGTGGCGCGCGGCGGCGAAGGCCGCTTCATCGACATCTCCATGGCGCACCAGGCGCATGCGCACAACGTGATGGCCCAGGTCGCGCTCGCCAACGACGACGCGGCGGCGCTCCAGCCCGGCGGTGGCCTGCTCAACGGCGGCGTACCCTGCTACAACCTGTACCGCACCCAGGACGAGCGCTGGCTCGCCGTCGGAGCGCTCGAACTCAAGTTCTGGCAGGCGTTGTGCACGGCCATCGGCCGCGAGGATTGGGCTCAGCGGCACTGGAGTCTCGGCCAGGCGCCTGGCGGGTCGGAAGCGGTAGCGCTCACGCGCGAGCTCGCCGCGCTCATCGCCAGCGAAACGCTGCAGACGTGGATCGACCGGCTCGAAGTGATCGACTGCTGCGTTTCGCCCGTCCTCACGCCCGGCGAGGCCGCCAACCACCCGCTTTTCAACCCCGAAGTCCTGCAGGCGCTGCTGGACGAGGCCGCCGCCCAGCGCGAAGCCGCGGCGCGCCGCGCAGCCGGTCAGGGCGGCGCTTTCCCCGCCACTGCGCCCGCCGCCGCGCCCGGCAGCAACCCGGCACAGGCCGGCCAGACGCCGTTCAACTATGGTCCTTGGGGTTGAGCGAACAGCGGGAAGACGAAAATGGGCGCCTGATGGCACTCCGAAACGGAGCTTCAAGCGCCCATTTTCTCGCTGGCGGGATGAGGTGAAGATGCCGGCCTAGCGGCGCGGCAGCGTCTGACGCGGTGCGCGCTCGTCGTCGTAGAGCACGTGCTTGCGGCCTTCCACATGATGCGCAATGGTGCTGCGCACCTGCGCCGCCGTGACGTTGCCGGCCACCACCTGACGCGAAATGCGGCCGTCGTTGTCGATCCACTCGACGATGCGGCAGCTGCTGCCCCAAGGCTGCAAGAGCGGCTCGGAGACCCGGCAGCCGCGCACGACGACCGAACTGCCGCCGATGGACGATTCAATCTGTTTCAAGTCGCTATCCTTTCCGCTGGATACGGAGTTGAACATCCGCGCAAGGATAGGGAAATCGCGAATCGAAAAGGTTACAGTACGTACCAGGGTTGTTACTAATCATTACGCGACAGACCGCGCCGCCGCGCCCGGCCTACTCCAGCTCGCGCACGCGGTCGATGGCCTCCTCGATCCGCTCCACGGCCAGCACGTTCAATCCTTCGATCGGCTGCTTCGGCGCATTGGCGCGGGGAATCAGCGCGCAGGTAAAACCGAGCTTGGCCGCTTCCTTCAGACGATCCTGGCCGCGCGGCGAGGGGCGGATCTCGCCGGCGAGCCCCACTTCGCCAAAAACGATCAGACCCTTAGGCAACGCCTTGTTACGCATCGATGAATGAATGGCGAGCAGCACGGCGAGGTCGGCGGCCGGCTCGGTGATCTTCACGCCGCCCACGGCGTTCAGAAACACGTCCTGATCGAAGCAGCCGATGCCGGCATGACGATGCAGCACCGCCAGCAGCAGCGCGAGGCGGTTCTGCTCCAGCCCGACCGCGAGGCGCCGCGGATTGGGCACCTGGGCCGTGTCGACGAGCGCCTGCACCTCCACGAGTAACGGCCGGGAGCCTTCTTGCGTCACCAGCACGCAGGAGCCCGGCACGCTTTGCTCGTGCTGCGAGAGAAACAGCGCCGACGGATTCGCCACGCCGCGCAGTCCGCGCTCGGTCATCGCGAACACGCCCAGCTCGTTGACCGCGCCGAAGCGGTTCTTGAACGCGCGCACGAGCCGGAACGACGAATGCGTGTCGCCCTCGAAGTACAGCACCGTATCGACGATGTGCTCCAGCACGCGCGGGCCCGCGAGGTTGCCCTCTTTCGTCACGTGACCGACCATGATGATCGCCGTGCCGGACTGCTTGGCGATGCGCGTGAGTTGCGCGGCGCACTCGCGCACCTGCGCGACGGAACCGGGCGCGGACGTGAGCGCCTCCGAGTAGATCGTCTGGATCGAGTCGATCACGGCAACATCGGGCTTTTCGGCCTCGATGGTCGCCTGGATCTTTTCGAGCTGGATTTCAGCGAGCAGTTGCAGCTCGCTCGCCTTCGAATCCGGATCGAGCAGGGCAAGCCGCTGCGCACGCAACGCAATCTGCGCCGCCGACTCTTCGCCGCTCACATAAAGCGCGCGCCGCTCGGCCGCGATCTGCGCGAGCGATTGCAGGAGCAGCGTGGACTTGCCGATACCGGGATCGCCGCCGATCAGCACCACGCCGCCCGCGACCAGCCCGCCGCCCAGCACACGGTCGAACTCGCCGACACCCGTGGTGAAGCGCGGCACGTCGGACGCTTCGATGTCGGCGAGCCGCCGCACCGGCGCGCTCTTCGCGAGCGCCTGAAAGCGGTGATTGCCCGCCGGCTCCGCGACGCTTTCCACCAGCGTGTTCCACGCCCCGCACGCGGGGCACTGCCCTTGCCACTTCGGCGCCTGTCCGCCGCATTCGCTACAGATATATAGCGTCTTTGCTTTCGCCATGCTCTTTGCCATGGTGCTTGTTTCTAGTTGTGCCCGCTGACGTCTGCTAACTACGTCTGCTAATTATGTCTGCTTATTCCGCCCGCACCGGCACGCGCGGCGCGACGGCGCACATCAGCTCGTAGCCGATCGTGCCGCACGCCTGCGCGACGTCGTCGATCGGCAGGTTCGCGCCCCACAGCTCGACGCGCGTGCCCACGCCCGCGCCCGGCACCGGCGTGAGGTCGACGGTGAGCATGTCCATGGAGACGCGCCCCACGACGCGCGTGCGCACGCCGTCGACGATCACGGGCGTGCCCTCGGGCGCCACGCGCGGATAGCCGTCCGCGTAGCCGCAAGCCACCACGCCGATACGCATCGGCTTGCGCGCCGTGAAGGTCGAGCCGTAGCCGACGCTCTGGCCCTCGGCGATCGTCTGCGTGCCGATCAGCTCGGAGGCGAGCGTCATGGCGGGCTGCAGGCCGGTGCCGTCGAGCGCCGAGGCCACGCCCGAAGGCGAGGCGCCATACAGAATGATGCCCGGGCGCACCCAGTCGAAGTGCGATTCGGGATGCCAGAGCGTGGCCGCCGAATTGGCGAGACTGCGCGCGCCCGCGATGCCCTGCGCGCCGCGCTCGAACGCGGCCATCTGCTCGCCGATCCCGCGCGGCGTGTCGGCGTCCGAAAAGTGCGTCATCAACGTGATCTGGCCAATGCCGGCACTGGCGCGCGTGCGCTCCCACGCCGCGCGGTACTTCTCCGGCGTGTAGCCGAGCCGGTTCATGCCGCTGTTCATCTTGAGCTGGATATTGACCGGCTTCGAAAGGCGCGCCATTTCGAGCATGCGCAACTGCTCGTCGCAATGGACGACGGTGGTGAGGCTGTAGCGGTCGATGACGTCGATGTCGGTCGGCCGGAAGAAGCCCTCGAGCAGCAGGATCGGCCCGGCCCAGCCGAGCTCGCGCAATTTCACGGCCTCCTCGAGGTCGAGCAGGCCGAAGCCGTCCGTAGCGCGCAGGCCGGGAAATGCGCGCGCAAGCCCGTGCCCGTAGGCGTTGGCTTTGACGACAGCCCAGATTTTCGACTGCGGCGCGTATTTGCGGACGACGGCGAGATTATTGGCGAGTGCGGCGGTATGGATCGTGGCAGAGAGGGGGCGAGGCATGGGATTTTTTCGCAAAGACGCTTTCGAATCAGGAGCTTACAGGGTGTTTTCAGCGCCCGGCAGGTCCGCCGGATGGGCGGTCAAGGAATGTGCTAGTCCGAATCCAGCTATTTTCGTGATATAAAGCCCTGCGCACAACCCATTTCGAACGTAATAAGCCCGGATGCCTCCCACCCGTCCGGGGCGGACGGACCGCAGCGAGGAAAGCATCGCATCAGATGAAAAAAGGCTTTTACACCATCATGGCCGCGCAGTTTTTTTCGTCGTTGGCCGACAATGCGCTCCTAATCGCTGCAATTGCACTGCTGAAAGACCTCCACGCCCCAAACTGGATGACGCCGCTGCTCAAGCTGTTCTTCGTCCTGTCCTATGTCGTTCTTGCCGCATTCGTCGGCGCCTTCGCAGATTCGCGCCCCAAAGGCCAGGTCATGTTCATTACGAACTCGATCAAGGTGGTGGGCTGCGCCGTTATGCTGGCCGGCACGCATCCGCTGTTCGCCTATGGGGTGGTGGGTTTCGGCGCGGCGGCCTATTCGCCGGCCAAATACGGGATTTTGACGGAACTGCTGCCGCCTGAACGCCTCGTCGCCGCCAATGGCTGGATCGAGGGCACCACGGTCGGCTCGATCATCCTCGGCACGGTGCTCGGCGGCGCGCTCATCAGCCCGCATATCGCCGCCCACGTCATCCGCCACACGCCCGCCTCGATCAACACCCCCGCCGAAGCCGCAATGCTCGTGATCATGGTCATCTACGTGATCGCCGCGCTCTTCAATCTGCGCATCCCCGACACCGGCGCGCGCTACCCGCGCCAGCAGCACGGGCCGATCCGCCTCATCACCGACTTCGCCGACTGTTTCAACATCCTCTGGCACGACAAGCTCGGCCAGATCTCGCTTGCGGTCACCACGCTGTTCTGGGGCGCGGGCGCGACGCTGCAATTCATCGTCCTCAAGTGGGCCGAAGTCTCGCTCGGCATGTCGCTCTCGGAAGGCGCGGTGCTGCAGGCCGTGGTGGCCGTGGGCGTCGCCGCCGGCGCGATGATCGCGGCCTCCCGCATCCCGCTGAAGAAGTCGCTCTCGGTACTGCCCGTGGGCATCATGATGGGCATCGCCGTCATGCTGATGGCGTTTTACACGCGCAATCTGTTTCCGCCGCACTGGGGGCTGCATATCGGCCACATGCGCATTCCCGGTTACCTCGTGTTCGCCTATATCTTCCTGATGGTGGTCGGTGGGCTCTCGGGCTTCTTCGTCGTGCCGATGAACGCGCTGCTCCAGCATCGCGGCCACGTCCTGCTCTCCGCCGGCCATTCGATCGCCGTGCAGAATTTCAACGAGAACCTCTCGGTGCTCGTGATGCTGTGCCTCTACGCCGTGCTCGTCTGGCTCGACGTGCCGGTGACCATCGTGATCGTGCTGTTCGGCACCTTCGTCTGCCTCATGATGTGGCTCGTGATGCGCCGCCACCAGGCCAATCAGCGCTCGTTCGACTCGGTCGCGCTGATCGGCGAAAATCATCGTCAATGAATGGCGAATGGTGATTGGCGGCGGCCCGGCAAGGCTTGCCGGGTGCATCCGTCAGGCGCGCGGCTCGAAGGCTCCGGCCGCAGCGGCTCTCCCCCGTAATCGACTCTTTCCAGCGCCTGCGCGGCGGTGGCCTGCCGGCCCGCAGCGCGGCGCATTTGCGACGCTGCCATGACCTCACCGATTTCCAACGTCCTCACGATCGCCGGCTCCGACTCGGGCGGTGGCGCAGGCATCCAGGCCGACCTCAAGGCCTTCTCCGCGCTCGGCGCCTATGGCGCGAGCGTCATCACCGCGCTCACTGCGCAGAACACGCGCGGCGTGAGCGCGATCCACGCGCCCGACGCGGGCTTCGTCACGGCGCAGCTCGACGCCGTGTTCGAGGACATCCGCATCGACGCGATCAAAATCGGCATGCTCGCCAACGCATCGATCGTGCGCGCCGTCGCCGATGCGTTGCGCCGCCACCAGCCGCCGCGCATCGTGCTCGACACGGTCATGATTTCGAAGAGCAATCACGCGCTGCTCGCGCCCGAGGCCGTGGCGGCGCTGCGTGAGGAATTGCTGCCGCTCGCCGGCGTCGTCACGCCGAACTTGCCCGAGGCCGCTGCCCTGCTTGGCGTGGCGCCGGCAGCAGACGAAGCCGCGATGGTCGAGCAAGGCGAGGCGCTGCGCGCGCTCGGCGCGCAAGCCGTGCTGATGAAGGGCGGCCACCTCGGCGGCGCCGATAGCCCCGACTGGCTGATCGAGGCCGGTGGCACGCTGCGTCTGGGCGGTGTGCGCGTGCCTGTGACGAACACGCATGGCACGGGCTGCACGCTCTCCTCGGCGATCGCCGCGCTGTGGCCGCAACAGGCGACGCTCGCGGATGCCGTCACGCAGGCGAAGGTGTATCTGACCGGTGCGCTCGAAGCGAGCGAGCGGCTCGACGTGGGCCACGGCGTTGGCCCGGTGCATCACTTCTGGCGCTGGTGGTGAGGCCCATGCGGCGTCACGGACGTGCGAACTCCCGTGCGCGCGCCGGCCAGTCGTCGGGGACGATGAAACCGCGCGAGCGCTCGACGTAGCCCCCTGCGCCATCGGCGACAAAGGCGGCGATCATCGCGGGCTCGTGGGGCCGCGTGAGGCTGGCGAATAGCGTCGCGGCCGTCACGGGCGCGGCCACGGCTGTCCGGGCCGCGAGGGTGTCCTCTTCCCCGCCGCGGCGCTCCCCGGGCGCGTGACTGCCCGCATCGCGGCCGTTCCCTTGTGGATCGCCTACCTGGCTGTTAATTGCAAACGCAGCTCGCTCGTCAAACTCCTCCGAGCGCGGTGGCTCAGGCCGGATGCGCCGTGGCGCAAGCCAGGCAAGCCGCGGCAGCGCGCTCCAGCCGTCCACGCCCTCGTGCTCCGCGAAATCGGCCCAGTCGGCGTGCGTGACCCACCAGCCGCGCCCATGCCTTGCGGCAAGTTCCGGCGGATCGCCCGGCGTCGCGCCCGCGCCCTTGCCCGCGCGATAGAAGAGCCACCCCTTCACGAACATCTGCGCGAGCCACGGTCCCTCATAGCCCAGCCACGCAAACTCTTCGCGCGCGCTCAAGCGCAGTTGATGATCCACCATATGCGCACGCTTCAGATCAAAGCGGTCGCGCAGGTTCGGCCCGACGAAATCGGCGAGACTTGGCGCCACGCCCTCCTCCAGGCCGGCGTGCAAATAGCACTTCACCGCGAGTTCCCAATGCAGACGTTGCGCGTCGCTCGTCTGCACAAGGAAATCGCACTCGCCAAGCGTGAGGCCGGCACGGCGCAGCGCGACGTTCGCCGCAACGAGCCGGGGCGCCGGCCCATGGGCGAGATACCAGCCGAGCAGCGCTTCGGCGTAACGGCCGAGGCGCGTGACGCGCGTCGCGTCCAGCGCGGCGTGCAGAGGTGCGGGATCGCGGTCGAGTTGCGTGAGCCAGGCGGCTGCGGCACAGGCCTCGTCGTCGCCAGCCCACGGGTTGGCAAGCGGCGCATCGGGTTGCGCGCGCAACAAATCGGCACTGAACAGCAGCCATGCGAGATCGCGCACGGCTGGATCGCCGAAGCGCTCGTAGAGCGCGTCGAATGGCGGCCGGCCGCAGCCTGCGGCGGACTGGCCGCTTGGGGCGTCGGCGGGCCGCCTCGTCCTCATCGCTCGCCGCCTCCGGCCGCGCGCCAGGTGTCGCGGGCAAGGCACAGGTCGGCCCAGGCCTTGGACTTGTCGTGCAGGCTGCGCAGCAAATACGCCGGGTGATACGAGACGATCACGGGCACGCCTTCGTACTCGTGCACGCGCCCGCGCAGCGAGGCAATGCTGCCCTCGGTCTTGAGCAGGCTTTGCGCGGCGAAGCGCCCGAGAGCGACGATGATCTTCGGCTTCACGAGCGCCACCTGGCGCTGCAGGTAAGGCTCGCAGCGCGCAACCTCGTCCGGCTCCGGATTGCGGTTGCCGGGCGGACGGCATTTGATGACGTTCGCGATATAGACGTTCTCGCCGCGTGCGAGCGACAGCGAGCGCAGCATGTTGTCGAGCAGCTTGCCCGCCTGGCCCACGAAGGGCTCGCCGAGACGGTCTTCGTTCTCACCCGGCGCCTCGCCGATCAGCATCCATTCCGCTGCGCGATCGCCCACGCCGAACACGGTGTTGGTGCGCTTTTCGCACAGGCGGCAGCGTGTGCACGATGCGACGCGCTCGGCGAGCGCATCCCAGTCGAGCGTCGCGACGTCGTCGCGCGGCGCGCGCGCAGGCGCCTGATCATGCGGCAGCGACGGCTCGGGCGCGGCATCGAACCAGGCGAAATCGTCTTCGGTCAGCGGCGGGGGTTCCTCCGGGCCGGCCTGCATGGGCTCGGCGGCGGCACGTGCTGACGGCGCCTGCGGCGCGGGCTTTTGCGCGAAGGCGTCCGGTTCGGCTGCTTGCGCTGCTACGCGCTGCGCAACGGGCGGCGGCACATCGGCCTGCCGCTGCGCGGGCGTGGCTGCTCGATCGGAAAAACTATCGCTGGCCGCGCTCCCGGATTGAGCCGCTGGTCGCGGCACCGCTGCCACTGAAGCCACCGATCCAGCCACCTCAGGCACCGCATCCGCGGCGCGCCCATCGTTCGGCACGGCGGCTTGTGCCGCCGGCATGCCCTTGCGCACCCAGCGCGGCGCGAGGCCGAGTTCCTCCAGCGCGATCTCATCGAGCGGCATCCGCGCCCTCCAGTGCAAAAGTGAAACGCATCACGATCGCGTCTTCACGCGTGTGATGGCGAGCCGGATAGTAATTCTTGCGCCGACCGATGGTGACGAAGCCGAACTGCTCGTAGAGCCGGATCGCCCGGTGATTCGACGGCCGCACCTCCAGCAACAGCCCTTCGAGTCGCTGTGCATGCGCGATGCGCACGCCTTCGCGCAGCAGCGCCAGGCCCGCGCCCGCGCCCTGCGCCTGCGGCGCGACGCACAGGTTCAGCAGATGCATCTCGTCGACGACCGGCATCAGCACGCAATAGCCGATCAGCGTCCCCGTCACATGGCGCATGCACAGGCCAAAGTAGCCGTTGCGCAGCGAGTCCTCGAAGTTGCCGCGCGACCACGGGAATTCGTAGGCGGATCTTTCGATGATCACGACCTCGTCGAGGTCGCTCTCGGTCATCTGCGAGAGGTAGCGGTCCGTCATCAACACGCCGCTCATCGTCCGCCCTCGCGGCTCGTGTGCGGTGCCGCGCCCTGCGCCGCCTTTGCGGCCATACGCTCGGCCGTGGTCTGCGCGACCTTGTTGCGCACGTATTCGGGCGCCGCCTCGTCGGCGCGCAGCGTGCGGCCCGCCCGGAACGCGCGCAGCGCGGCGTGGGCGAGCGGCAGCGCGTGCGGCAGGGCCTCGGCGTCGATGCTGCGCGCCATCGTCGAGGCGACGAGGCGCGCGCCGAACGCCGCCGCGGCGTTGCCCGCGAGCGTGAACGGCTCGTCGGGCGCGGCGATGGCCTCGGGCGCATCGAGCGATGCCGGCCGCAGCGTGCGCCAGTCGTGCGCGACCGCATCCCAGGCGTAGTCGGCCCAGTACGCTTCATCCATGCGCGCGTCGAGCGCCGCGAGCACGCGAGTCGCCGCCGGATCGCGCATGCGCGCGGCCTCGGCACAGACGAGCAGCGTGCTCACAGGGACCACCGGAATGTCGAGGCCAAACGCGAGACCCTGGGCGACTCCCGTGGCGGTGCGCAGGCCGGTGAAGGAGCCCGGGCCCGATCCAAAGGCGATCGCGTCACACTCGGCGAGCGTGAGCCCCGCCTCGGCCAGCAACTCGCCGATGGCGGGCAAGAGCCGGGTGCTCGAGACGGCGCCGGTCGCTTCGTGGCGTATCCAGACGCGCAACTCGGGCGGCGCCTCGAGAGCAGCGCCGGCGCCGCCGGCGGAACCGGCCGCGCCGCTGGCAGGCGCGGCGGCGCTAAGCAAGGCGACCGAGCAGAATTCGGTCGAGGTATCGAGGGCAAGCAGCACAGTTTCAGTCATGACCGCTATTGTAATGCGCCGCCTTCACGCAGTCGCCGGCCAGGCATGCCCCATGCACCGGTTCCATCGGCCCCACTAGAATGGAGCAATGGTTCCAGCCCCGTATCGAATGGCGCTGCTACCATCGCCGGGCTGTCCCGATCATCCAGTGGAGGAAAAAACAATGAGCGATGTGAACGCCCGATTCGACCAGGCCCAGCAAGACGTGCAAGCGTTGCCGGAGCGCCCGGGCAACCTGACGCTGCTGCGCCTGTACGCGCTCTTCAAGCAGGCGACTGAAGGCGATGTGCACGGCGACAAGCCGGGCTTCACCGACATCGTCGGCAAGTACAAGTACGAGGCCTGGGCCGCGCTGCAAGGCACCGCGCAGGACACCGCGAAGACGCAATACGTCGAGCTCGTCGAATCGCTCAAGAGCGGCGCCGCGAGCTAAAGCCGCCGGGAAGCCGGCCGGCCACGTCCGGCCGCTCGCAACGCGACGGGCCGGACCCGGACTGGCCACGCGGGGCCGGGCCATCCCGGGCCCACTGCATCCTCGCAGCGCACCGGTTGCGCGCTGATCGCGCCCCGAATATTCCGCGATCACGCCCTTTTCTCATTGCGCCTTTCCATCGCCCGGCCACATCTTTACGCTTGGTTGTCACAATCGCTGGCGCGCTGCAACAAAACGAGATACAATACGCGCTGCGTTGCGCTCCGGTCGCCTCTGCGATCAGCAAAACGCCACGTAGCGTTAAGCTCCAATCCAGTTTAGAACCTGTCCCCTCCTGCCGTGGCCCTGTTTTCGGGCCGTCAAGTATCAGGCTGGCGGTTGGCCAATCCCGGCTAAGCCGCACCCAAAACAGCTTCTAACGAAAATCCGCCCCAGTGTGCGGATTGCCCCCGTTTTTCGATTTGATTGCAAAATCCGACGACTTGGGTATGCCGATTGGCGCCGACGTTCTATTTCCTGTGTACCAAGGATTTTCATGACTTCGAGCAATACCCAAAGCCCCCTCGACGCGATTGCCAACGACGCCCTCGGTCTCGACGCCGCCGCCGCTTCCCCTGAAGCCGCCGTGCAAGCCGACGAGACCCCCACGGGTCCGACGTTCGCATCGCTCGGTCTGTCGCCGGAGATCGTCTCCGCGCTGACCGCGGCGGGTTACAAGGCCCCGACGCCCGTGCAGGAACGCGCCATTCCTGCCGCCATCGCCGGCCGCGACCTGCTGGTCTCCAGCCCGACCGGTTCGGGCAAGACCGCTGCCTTCATGCTGCCCGCGATCGAACGCTTCGCGCAGATGCAAAAGGCGCAAGCCGCTCAACCGCGCGAACCGCGCCCGCAAGGCCAGCAAGGCCAGGCCGACCGCCGCCAGCGCCGTCCGCAACCGGTCGCGCGCCCCGGCCTCCTCGTGCTCACGCCCACGCGCGAGCTCGCCATGCAGGTGACCACCGCCGCGTCGACGTACGGCCAGCATCTGCGCCGTCTGCGCACGGTCAGCATTCTGGGCGGCGTGGCCTACGGCCAGCAGCTCATGCTGCTCGCGAAGAACCCCGAGATTCTCGTGGCGACGCCGGGCCGTCTGCTCGATCACCTCGAGCGCGGCCGTATCGACCTGTCCGAGCTGAAGATGCTCGTGCTCGACGAAGCCGACCGCATGCTCGACATGGGCTTCATCGACGATATCGACACGATCGTGGCCGCCACGCCCGAGTCGCGTCAGACGATGCTGTTCTCGGCCACGCTCGACGGCAAGATCGCGTCGATCACGGGCCGCCTGCTGAAGGATCCCGAGCGCATCGAGATCGTGCGCAAGGTCGAAGCGAACTCGAACATCGCTCAGACCGTGCACTACGTCGACGACCGCGACCACAAGGATCGCCTGCTCGACCACCTGCTGCGCGATGAGAGCCTCGATCAGGCCGTCGTGTTCACGGCAACCAAGATGGACGCCGACCAGCTCGCGGGCAAGCTCGCCGACGCCGGCTTCGAATCCGCCGCGCTGCACGGCGACCTGCCGCAAGGCGCGCGCAATCGCACGATCCGTGCGCTGCGCGAGCGCCGCGTGCGCGTGCTCGTCGCGACTGACGTCGCGGCGCGCGGCATCGACATCCCGGGCATCACGCACGTCTTCAACTACGACCTGCCGAAGTTCGCGGAAGACTACGTGCACCGTATCGGCCGGACCGGCCGCGCGGGCCGTTCGGGCGTCGCGGTGAGCCTCGTGCATCACGCCGAGCAAGGCGCGCTCAAGCGCATCGAGCGCTTCGTGCGTGCACCGCTGCCCGTCAATGTGATCGAAGGCTTCGAGCCGCGCAAGGCGCCGCCCTCGAACCGTGGCTTTGGCGGTCGCGGCCGTCCGGGCGGCGGCAATGGCGGCGGCCGCCGCTTCGGCGGCAACGGTAACGGCAAGCCGGGTGGCTATGGCAACCGCGGCGGCAACGGCGGCGAGCGCAGCTTCGGCGACCGTCCGCAAGGCGAGCGCAGCTTTGGCGACCGCTCCAACGGCGATCGCAACGGCAATAGCTGGGGCAACCGTTCGGAAGGCTCGCGCGGCGGCTATGGCCAGCGTGAAGGCGGCTATGGCGCCTCGCGCGGCGAAGGCAACGGCAACGGCAACAGCCGCGGCGGCTACGGCCAGCCGCGCGGCGACGGCTATGGCCGTTCGCGTGAAGGCTACAGCGCGCGCCGCAACGACGGCCCGCGTGGCGCGCGTCGCGACAGCTAAGCGCGCTCCAACGGCGCAGGTGGAACATGGGTTCCACTTGCCGCCAGCGTCAAAATGAAAGACCGGTGCTTCGTCACCGGTCTTTTTTTGTCCGCAGTCAATATTTCATGATGTGAAAAATTTTTTTGCTTCGTAAAAAATCGTGCTGCGCGGCACAATGACCCCCATTGCAAGATGGAAAATTCCGTTTCTTATCGCGAAATGAATTCCATAAGCAATTGATTTTATTGGGTTAAAAACCCTAAAAATTCCCCACTTCCTGCCTGTTGCGGGGCGATCGATTTGCCTAGACTCTTATATAAGAGTTCGCGAAACGAAACGCCCCGGCGCAGTCCCCCAAGCGTCCCCTTCGCGAAGCTCAGTAGCTCGGCAGTTCCGTCTCAGCAGCTCACCTATCAGCGTATTTATCAGGTCAATGAAGGAGCACATCATGTCGACTCGTCAAGAGCAAGCACAGCAACTCCAACAGCAATGGGAAACGGATCCGCGCTGGAAGGGCGTCAAGCGCAACTACACGGCTGAAGACGTGGTGCGCCTGCGCGGTTCGATCCAGCCTGAGCACACGCTCGCGAAGAATGGCGCCGAAAAGCTCTGGAAAGGCGTGAACACGGAGCCCTTCATCAACGCGCTCGGCGCGCTCACGGGCAACCAGGCCATGCAGCAGGTGAAGGCCGGCCTCAAGGCCATCTATCTCTCGGGCTGGCAAGTCGCGGGCGACGCCAACCTCGCGGGCGAAATGTATCCCGACCAGTCGCTCTACCCGGCCAACTCGGTGCCGCAGGTGGTCAAGCGCATCAACAATACGCTCACGCGCGCCGACCAGATCCAGTGGTCCGAAGGCAAGAATCCGGGCGACGAAGGCTACACCGACTTCTTCCAGCCGATCGTGGCCGACGCGGAAGCGGGCTTCGGCGGCGTGCTGAACGCGTTCGAGCTGATGAAGGCGATGATCGAAGCGGGCGCCGCCGGCGTGCACTTCGAAGACCAGCTCGCTTCGGTGAAGAAGTGCGGCCACATGGGCGGCAAGGTGCTCGTGCCGACGCGCGAGAACATCGCCAAGCTGACGGCCGCGCGTCTGGCCGCCGACGTCTGCGGCGTGCCGACCGTGCTGCTCGCGCGCACCGACGCCGAAGCCGCCGACCTCGTCACCTCGGACATCGACGATAACGACAAGCCGTTCCTTACCGGCGAGCGCACCGTCGAAGGCTTCTTCCGCACGCGCAACGGTCTCGAGCAGTCGATCTCGCGCGGCCTCGCCTACGCGCCGTACGCCGACATGATCTGGTGCGAAACGGGCAAGCCGGATCTCGAGTTCGCGAAGCAGTTCGCGGAGGCGATCCACAAGGAGTTCCCGGGCAAGCTGCTCTCGTACAACTGCTCGCCGTCGTTCAACTGGAAGAAGAACCTCGACGACGCGACGATCGCGAAGTTCCAGCGCGAGCTGGGCGCGATGGGTTACAAGTTCCAGTTCATCACGCTGGCGGGCTTCCACTCGCTGAACTACTCGATGTTCAACCTCGCGCACGGCTATGCGCGCCAGAACATGAGCGCGTTTGTCGAGTTGCAACAGGCCGAGTTTGCCGCCGCCGAAAAGGGCTTCACGGCCGTGAAGCACCAGCGCGAGGTGGGCACGGGCTACTTCGACGCCGTGACGCAGACGGTCGAGCGCGAAGCGTCGACCACGGCGCTGCACGGTTCGACGGAAGACGAGCAGTTCTTCGACAAGAAAGTGGCGTAAGACCCCATGACGGGGGGCACGCCCCCCGCTTCTTTCTGGCGCCGGGCGCACGGCGCGGCGGCCGGCTCGCATGTCCTTGGCGGGGGCGTGCCGGACGCCGCCACCGCCGCACGAGCGCCAGTCGCCGCGCAACAGGTCCCGCAAGTGTGACCAGGCGCGACGAAGCAAGCCAAGGAAGGCGCATGGACATCGGCCGTGCATGTCCATGCGCCGACTGCGGCAGGCACGAGCACGAGCGCCGCAGGTGCAAATTGCAAGCAGCCGGCAAGCAGCCGCGCACTATCGATAAACGATCACCGGAATCTTCGTATGCGTGAGCACGCGCTGCGTCTCGCTGCCGATCAACAGGCTGCCCAGACCGCGCCGCCCGTGCGAAGCCATGAATATCACGTCGCAGCCGCAGTTTTCGGCGGCTTCGATAATGCCGAGGTACGGCGAAGGATGCACGCTGGTGCAGGTATCGCAGGTGACGCCCACGCTGTGCGCCGCCTCCTCCACTTCCTGTAGATGGATGCGCGCCTCGCGCTCGCTGCGGGACTGGAAGTCGCCGGGCAGCTCGATCACGACGTCGGCGTAAGGCGAGTACGGATATTGCGGCAGGCACGCGTAGGCCGTGACGCGGGCGCCCACGGTCCTCGCAAGATCGATCGCGCCGTCGATCGCCTTCTTGGACAGGTCGGTGCCGTCGGTCGGCACGAGGATGTGCTTGAACATGGCGCCCTCCGTGTTCGTCTGCGGCTCCGGTCGGCCTGGCTCACGCGCCATGGCCTCGCGCTGCGCACGAGGAAGCCCCGCGCCGGGAAGCCCTGAAATCGATTGTAGTGCGCGAATAAACGGCGCACGGCGCAGATGCGGGCATCTCCCCATATCGAAAACGCGGATGGATCTTCCCGCACGGGAGCGGCGAGAAGAAGCAAGAAGACCCTGCGCCAGGCATTCAGTCCTGGCCCCAGTAACCCGGCTGACCGTAGGTATGCTTGAGAAAGTCGAGAAAGAGCCGCACACGCAACGGCAAGTGCCGGCGCTGCGGAAAGACGGCATGAATGCCGATGGGCGGCGCCGCGTACGCGTCGAGCACGCTCGCGAGCCGGCCCGCCGCGATGTCCTCCCCGACTTCCCACCACGAGCGCCACGCGAGCCCATAGCCTTCGAGACACCATTCGTGGAGCACCGCGCCGTCCGAGCACTCCATCGTGCCGGAGACGCGGATCGACACCACCTTGTCGTCCTGCTGAAAGGTCCAGCCGCGCTGCTGGTTCGCGCTGCTCGCGCCGAGCGCGAGACAGTTGTGGCGCGCGAGATCGGCCAGCGTTTCGGGTGCGCCGCGCCGCGACAGGTACGCGGGCGACGCCACGCAGACGCGCCGGTTTTCGCCGAGCTTGAGCGAGACGAGCGACGAATCGGGCAGCTCGCCCAGCCGCACCGCGCAGTCGAAACCCTCGTTGACGAGGTCGACGAGCCGGTCCGAGAGGTCGAGCGTGGTCGTCACGTCGGGATGCGCCGACGTGAAATCGGGCACGAGCGGCGCCACGTGGCGCCTGCCGAAGCCCGCCGGCGCCGAGACGCGCAGGTGCCCGCTCGCCTTCACGCCGCCCGCGGAGACGCTGGCCTCCGCGTTCTGCATGTCGTGAATGATGCGCTGGCAGTCTTCGAGGAACGCCGAACCCTCGAACGTCAGCGTAATGCGCCGGGTGGTGCGCACGAAGAGCTTCACGCCGAGCCGCTCTTCGAGCGCGTCGATACGACGGCCGATGATCGCGGGCGCGACGCCCTCGGCCTGCGCAGCGGCGGAAAGACTGCCCTTCGCGGCGACGTTGGCGAAGGTCTCGATTTGTTTGAAGCGATCCATCGGAAAACGAAGAAAACAGAATTACAGAACGTGCTTGATGGCAAAGATCTGCCCGGTCACCAGATTAGGTTGGTAAAAGTAAAAGATCAAGTGATCATTCCCGTCTTTTTCAGTGCCAGGGCTCATGAATACAATTCATCCCGACCTCTGATGATGGAGTGCAAGGCTATGTCGGCCACAACGACACCCCGATTCCCCAAGGCTGTGATCTTCGACGCGTACGGCACGCTCTTCGACGTGCATTCGGTCGTCGCCGCAGCCGAGCAGATGTTCCCCGGCCATGGCGACGCGCTCTCGCAGCTCTGGCGCGCGAAGCAGATCGAATACACGCAGTTGCGCACGCTCTCGGACCCCGCCGGCGCGCGCTACCGCCCCTTCTGGGACGTCACGCTCGATGCGCTGCGCTATGCGGCGCGCCGCCTGAATCTGGCGCTCTCCGGCGCGGGCGAAAAGCGCCTGATGGACGAATACGCCTGCCTCTCGGCCTTCCCCGACGTGCTGCCCGTGCTGCGCCGCCTGCGCGAGCCGCGCGAGGACGGCACGCGCATGGGCCTCGCCATCCTCTCGAACGGCAATCCGCAGATGCTCGACATCGCGGTGAAGAGCGCCGGCATGAACGGCCTGTTCGACCACGTTCTCTCGGTCGATGCCGTGCGTGCCTACAAGCCGGCCGCCGCGGCCTATGCGCTCGGCACCGCCGCGTTCGACGCCGCGGCGCGCGAGCTCGTGTTCGTCTCGTCGAACGGCTGGGACGCCGCGGGCGCCGGCTGGTTCGGCTACACCACCTTCTGGATCAACCGCCAGCGACTGCCCGCCGAAGAACTCGGCGTGCCGCCGCAAGGCACCGGCGGCGGCATGGCAGAACTCGCCGCCTTTCTCGAAACCGCTGTGCCCGCAGAGCGAAGCCGCCCCGCGCCCCAGCCCGGGCGCGCGACGAAAACGTCCTGACCCGCACAGCCATTACAACCACCGCGTTAGAGTCTGACCGACCAAGGAGCAAGCAATCATGGCGAACACGTTGAACCTGCCGCAAGGCATGCAGATCACGGGCGAAATCCAGCCCGGCTTCGAAACGATCCTCACGCCCGAAGCGCTCGAACTCGTTGCGCAGCTGCACCGCGCATTCGAGCCGCGCCGGCAGGAACTGCTCAAGGCGCGCGCCGAGCGCACGAAGCGCCTCGACGCCGGCGAGCGTCCCGACTTCCTGGCTGAAACGAAGTCGATCCGCGAAGGCGACTGGAAGATCGCCCCGCTGCCGAAGGATCTCGAATGCCGCCGCGTCGAAATCACGGGTCCGGTCGAGCGCAAGATGATCATCAACGCGCTGAACTCCGGTGCGGACTCCTACATGACCGACTTCGAGGACTCGAACGCGCCGAGCTGGGACAACCAGATCACCGGCCAGATCAACCTCAAGGACGCCGTGCGCCGCACCATCTCGCTCGAGCAGAACGGCAAGACCTACAAGCTCAACGAGAAGATCGCCACCCTGATCGTGCGTCCGCGCGGCTGGCACCTCGACGAGAAGCACGTCACGGTCGACGGTCAGCGCGTCTCGGGCGGCATTTTCGACCTCGCGCTCTATCTGTTCCACAACGCGAAGGAACTGCTCGCGCGCGGCTCGGGCCCCTACTTCTATCTGCCGAAGATGGAGAGCCACCTCGAAGCGCGCCTGTGGAACGACATCTTCGTCGCGGCGCAGGAAAGCGTGGGCATCCCGCGCGGCACGATCCGCGCCACGGTGCTGATCGAAACGATCCTCGCCACGTTCGAGATGGACGAGATCCTCTACGAACTGCGCGAGCACAGCTCGGGCCTGAACGCCGGCCGCTGGGACTACATCTTCTCGGCGATCAAGAAGTTCAAGAACGACAAGGACTTCTGCCTCGCGGAGCGCTCGCAGATCACCATGACGGTGCCGTTCATGCGCGCCTACGCGCTCGAGCTGCTCAAGACCTGCCATCGCCGCAACGCGCCGGCCATCGGCGGCATGAGCGCGCTGATCCCGATCAAGAACGACCCCGCAGCGAACGACAAGGCCATGGGCGGCGTGCGTTCGGACAAGGCGCGCGATGCCGGTGACGGCTACGACGGCGGCTGGGTGGCCCACCCGGGCCTCGTGCCCATCGCGATGGAAGAGTTCGTGAAGGTGCTCGGCGACAAGCCGAACCAGCTCGGCAAGCAGCGCCCCGACGTCAACGTGACGAGCAAGGACCTGCTCGACTTCCGTCCCGAAGCGCCGATCACGGAAACGGGCCTGCGCAACAACATCAACGTGGGCATTCACTACCTGGGCTCGTGGCTCGCAGGCAATGGCTGCGTGCCGATCCACAACCTGATGGAAGACGCGGCGACTGCGGAAATCTCGCGCGCACAAGTGTGGCAGTGGATCCGCTCGCCCAAGGGCAAGCTCGACGACGGCCGCAAGGTCACGGCCGAGCTCGTGCGCGAACTGATCCCGCAGGAGCTCGACAAGGTGAAGGCCTCGGTCGGTGGCGACACGCAGCCGTACGAACGCGCTGGGCAGATCTTCGAAGAGATGTCGACGTCGGAGAACTTCGTCGACTTCCTGACGCTGCCGCTCTACGAAGAAATCTGATCGTTCGCGCTGCTTGACGGTTAGTCGATGAAAAAGGCCCGGCGGATGCAAGTCCGCCGGGCCTTCGTGCTTCTGCGCAGCGCGTTTGCGCGCGTGGTATCTCTGATGGCGTCTAGCGCCCGAGACGGTGCGCCACCCAATCGCCGCCGTGAATCTGCGGATGCCCCTTCACCGCATGATGCGCGACCGGATAGAACAGGCACTCGAGCTGCTCACCCGCCACTTCCACGCGCACCTTTTGCGCGGCGAACATCCCGTCGACGCCGGGATAAACCTGCTCGATTTCATCGAGCACGGCTACGAGCGCATCGTCGACCTCGTAGACTTCACCGATCACCGGCGCGGCCTTCGGATCGGCGATCATGCCCGGGTAGGTGCCGAAGTCGAACAGATGGCCCGCCACCGCCGTGCGGCCGACGAGGCGCGGCTGCCCGATCGCATTGCGCGCCGCGGCGAGATTGATGTCGTTGATCTCGCCCGCGCGCAGCGTGCCATAGATGAATACGTACTTCATTGCCTGTGTTCCTCGCTCCTGATTGCCTGTTGCCGCAGCATTATGCGCCCCCGCCGATGCATCTGGGCACACGCTCACTAAGGCACCGACTCACGCCTACAATGGTGCGGACAGAAACGCCCGGACCCGCCATGCCTTTCTCCTCGCTCGCCACCTCGCTTCCTGCCGAGCTCGCCGACATTCCGCCCGAATTCGCGCCGACGCCCGCGCACCCCCTCCTCGTGCGCTCCCGGCCCATGGCTGCCGGCGTGCGCATCGCGCGGCATACGCACGCGTGGGCGCAGCTCGCCTATGCGTCGCGCGGGGTCTTGCGCATGGCGACGCCGGGCACGACGTGGATGGTCCCGCCTTCGCGGGCGATCTGGGTGCCGCCGTTCATCACGCATGAGGTGGCGATCGTCGAGGATGCGTTTCTGCGCACGCTCTATGTCGACGCATCGGTGATCCCGCCCGGGCTCGACGCCTGCCGCGTGGTGGAAGTGTCGGGCCTGCTGCGGGAGGCGATCGCCGCGTTCGACGAACGCGCTATCGGCCCCGCGCGCGAGCGCCTGCTGGGCGCCATCGCGCTCGACGAAATCACGCGCTCGGCGCCGCTGCCGCTCTCCGTGCCGATGCCCGAGGAAAAGCGCTTGCGCTCGCTGTGCGAGGCGCTGCTCGCCGATCCGGCCGGTCCTGGTTCACTCGAATACTGGGCCGAGCACGTGGGCGCGAGCACGCGCACGATCGCGCGGCTATTCCGGCAGGAGCTCGGTGTGAGTTTTTCGCAGTGGCGCCAGCAGGCGATCCTCGCGCGGGCGATTCCGCTGCTGAACCAGGGCAAGCCCATGGCCATCGTGGCGCAAGAGCTCGGCTATCAGAGCCAGAGCGCGTTTTCGGCCATGTTCCGGCGCGCGTTTGGCGAGAGCCCGCGCGCCTTCATTGCGCGGGGAACGGGCGAGCGCGAATCCGATCCGCATGAGGAACGCGCATCGACCGAAGGGGCAACCGGCGCGCCGATTGCCGCGACGCCGACTGGATCTGGGACCGCGCGCCGAGACGCCTGAGCAGGCGCCCGATACGCCTGCTGGGCACCACGGCAGCGCTCAGGGCCGATGACGCGTGCGAGTGCGTCAAACCAGCCGCGTCATATGCCGGATCGAGCCAAGACGCGCGAGACGCGGCCCAGCCACCCGATAGCCCATGCGCAAATAGAGCCGCGCCGCGGGGTTGTCGACGAACACGCGCAACTGCAGCTCGCGCAGGCCACGCTCGCGCGCCCAGCGATGCGACATGTCGAGCAGGAAGGTTCCCGCGCCGTTGCCGCGATAGCCCTCGGCGATCTGCACGTCGCGGATGTGCAGCGAGTCGCCCTCTTGCGTCACGCGCAGCACGCCGATGGCCTCGCCATCGAGTTCGAGAATGAAATTCTCCGATTCCCGATAGCTGGCAAGAAAAAGGTCGCCGCGCCAGATCAGATGATGCCGCTGGTAGTAGCCCCCCATGTTCCGGCGCGTCAGCGACTCGGCGAACTCGAAGTCGGCCATGGTGGCGTGACGTAGCTGGAAGCGCGACGGGATGTCGTTCGGTGCGAACATGGCAAGCAACGTGGCGAAACGCCGAAATTCGAAAGTTCCGACAACGCTACGATAACGCGCCCGCTCAGGCAATGGCCGTTTGTCCGTATCCGGGGTGGATGGCGAGAGAGAGGAAGAAATAGAAAAAGCCCGCTGGAAATCCAGCGGGCTTTGATTCTGGCGGAGCGGACGGGACTCGAACCCGCGACCCCCGGCGTGACAGGCCGGTATTCTAACCGACTGAACTACCGCTCCAGTCCTGCTTTACTGCTACACCTGCGAGCGTCGGTTAGATCCCGCTGGCGGCTTCGCCATACTGCTTGTGGCGCCGCATTTTATTTTGGCGTCCCCTAGGGGATTCGAACCCCTGTACTCACCGTGAAAGGGTGATGTCCTAGGCCTCTAGACGAAGGGGACAACACAGGCTTGCGCCTTGAACTACATTCCACCCGATACCCTGGGCAGATCGAATCTGGCGGAGCGGACGGGACTCGAACCCGCGACCCCCGGCGTGACAGGCCGGTATTCTAACCGACTGAACTACCGCTCCAGTCCTGCGTTATTGCTTACACCTGCGAGCGTCGGTTAGATCCCGCTGGCGGCTTCGCCGTACTGCTTGTGGCGCCGCATTTTATTTGGCGTCCCCTAGGGGATTCGAACCCCTGTACTCACCGTGAAAGGGTGATGTCCTAGGCCTCTAGACGAAGGGGACAACACAGGCTTACGCCTATAACACTTCAACTAAAAAGCCCGCTCAACGTTTCTGAACGGGCTTCTATCTGGCGGAGCGGACGGGACTCGAACCCGCGACCCCCGGCGTGACAGGCCGGTATTCTAACCAACTGAACTACCGCTCCAGTTCGACATACACAGATGGGCGCTGGTTAATTCCCACCTGCTGCTTCGTCGACATCATTACGATCTGATCGACGACGCCTATGTCTGGCGTCCCCTAGGGGATTCGAACCCCTGTACTCACCGTGAAAGGGTGATGTCCTAGGCCTCTAGACGAAGGGGACATGATCTTTTCAGATAATGCCTTGCTACACTTTACCGCACACTACTTTGTTCTGTTGGTGGAGGTAAGCGGGATCGAACCGCTGACCTCTTGCATGCCATGCAAGCGCTCTCCCAGCTGAGCTATACCCCCCTTGCAGAACAGAAGCGAGATTTTAAACATCAATTTCGCTTTCGTCAAGAGCGTTTTGAATCTTTTTTTCATCGCTTCGACGTTTCTGCGAAACATCATTGCTCGATTCAACCGCTCTTTGCGTGAAACTTGCTGCTGTTTCGCGCTCCGTATTCAACGGAGCCCGAATACTACAAGAACTCTCGCCCTCGCGCTAGTGCCAGAGCGAAAAATTCTTCAAATATTTTTACGCGTGCTTCCCGGAGTCCCTTCTCAGGCACCCTTCGCGAGACCTTGCTCGATGCGGCTCACGACCGTATCGCGGCCGAACAGCGTGAGCACCGCGTCGATCGCCGGTGTGTGCGTCGTGCCCGCCACGAACAGGCGCACCGGCATCGCAAGCTGCGGCATCTTCAGCTTGTGCGCGCCCAGCGTCGTCTTGAAGGCGGCCGAGATGGCCTCCTTCGTCCACTCCGCGCCCTTGAGCGCGTTCGCGAGATCGGCGAGCGCCGGACGCACCGCGTCGGTCACGTGCTGCGCGAGCGCGTCCGCTTCGGGCTGCGGCTCGCGATAGAACATCATGGCGCTCTCGGCGATCTCCTTGATCGTCGTGGCGCGGTCCTTGAAGAGCGCCACCACGCCGTCGAGCGCCGGCCCCTTCGCGAGCGTCGCTTCGTCCACGCCCAGCGCCGCGAAGAACGGCTTCGAGAGTTCGGCGAGGCGCGCGTTGTCGACTTCCTTCAGGTAGTGGTTGTTGAGCCAATTGAGCTTGTTGTGGTCGTACTGCGCCGGCGACTTGCCCAGATGATCGAGGTCGAACCACTCGACGAACTGCTCGCGCGAGAACACTTCCGCGTCGCCGTGCGACCAGCCCAGACGCGCGAGGTAGTTCAGCACCGCTTCCGGCAGGTAGCCTGCGTCGCGGTAGCCCATCACGCTCATGGCGCCGTGACGCTTGCTCATCTTCTCGCCCTGCTCGTTGAGCACGGTCGGCAGGTGCCCGTAGACCGGCGGCTCGGCGCCCAGCGCGCGCAGGATGTTGATCTGGCGCGGCGTGTTGTTCACGTGGTCGTCGCCGCGAATCACGTGCGTGATCTTCATGTCGATGTCGTCGACCACGACGCAGAAGTTGTAGGTCGGCGTGCCGTCCGGGCGTGCGATCACGAGATCGTCGAGCTCCTCGTTCGAGATCTCCACGCGGCCCTTCACGGCGTCGTCCCATGCAACCACGCCCGTGAGCGGGTTACGGAAGCGCAGCACCGGCTGCACGCCTTCGGGCGGCGTCGGCAGCACCTTGCCCGGCTCGGGGCGCCACGTGCCGTCGTAGCGCGGCTTTTCGCCGGCCTCGCGCTGGCGCTCGCGCAACGCGTCGAGCTCCTCGGTCGACATGTAGCAGGGGTACACGAGGCCCTTGTCCTGCATCTCTTTGAGCACTTCGCGATACCGGTCCATGCGCTGCATCTGGTAGAACGGACCTTCGTCGAAATCGAGGCCGAGCCACTGCATGCCTTCGAGGATCGCGTCGACCGCTTCGGAGGTCGAGCGCTCGAGGTCGGTATCCTCGATCCGCAGCACGAAGACGCCCTTGTTGTGGCGCGCGAACGCCCACGGGTAGAGCGCGGAACGGATGTTGCCGAGGTGGATGAAGCCGGTCGGGCTCGGCGCAAAGCGGGTACGGACGGGGGTCGTGGTCATGGGCGAATACTCGAGGACGGTGCCGCCCGGCGACCGGCCGGCGCCGCGGCATCAACGATGCGCACGGCGCGGCAGGCGAATACGGTCGACGGCGGACGGCGAAGGTTCGCAGCATTTGCCTTGCGCCCTGGCGATGCCGGCTCGGGAGAAGCACGGCACAGCACGGCGCGGCAAGCGCAAAACGCGAACGGAAAACCGGGAAAATTAGAGACGGGATTATACCCGCCGCGCGCCGGTTCGGCCGCGCGCGGGCGTCGGCGCAAACGCGTGCGGTGCGCGCCGCATGGCGAGTCGTCGCCGTTGCGTCGTTGTTGCGTCGTCGTTGTGTTGGCGTTGCGTCGCTCTTGCGTTATCGATTCGTTGCCATTCCGTCGTGTCGATTCATCGCATTGAGCGTGACCGACACATCGCGTTACACGCACGAAGCGTGAACGCGCATGGCTTTGCCTTATCATGTCGGCGCGCTGGCGCCCTCGCCCGCGCCGCGCGCCCGCAGTCCCGGGTCGCAAGGATAAACGCGGTGCGCTCGCCACACGAGATTTGCCTTCGCACGCGCCGCCTGGAGAATGTGCTTGAAACCCAGTTCGAAGCCGGATCTGAATCCGGACTTGCAGCCCGACCAGCAGCAGGACCGCAATCCTTCGCCGCTTTCATTGAGCCGCCGCCATTTCTCGCTCGCGGCCGCCTCTACCGTCCTCGCCGCCTGCACGACCGCAGGCACGCAAACGGCCGACAACAAGGGCGCCACGACCGCCCCGCCGCCGCTCGCCAAAACGCCGCGCCCGATCCGTGTGGGCCTCGCGCTCGGCGGCGGCGCCGCGCGCGGATTCGCGCATATCGGCGTGATCAAGGGGCTCGAGGCGCGCAACATTCAGGTCGACCTGATCACGGGCACGAGCGCGGGTTCCGTGGTCGCGGCGCTCTACGCCTCGGGCATGAACGGCTTCGCGCTCAACAAGCTCGCGCTGACGATGGACGAAGCGTCGATCAGCGACTGGGCCATGCCGTTTCGCACCCGCGGCATTCTGCAAGGCGTGGCGCTGCAGAACTTCCTGAATACGACGCTGCGCGACCGGCCGATCGAAAAGATGGCCAGGCCGCTCGGCGTTGTCTCGACCGATCTGCACACCGGCCAGCCGATCCTGTTCCAGCGCGGCAACACGGGCATTGCCGTGCGTGCCTCGTGCAGCATTCCGTCGATCTTCGAGCCGGTGAAGATCGCGGGCCACGAGTACGTTGACGGCGGGCTCGTGAGCCCGGTGCCCGCCTCGTTCGCGCGCAAGATGGGCGCCGACTTCGTGATTGCCGTGGATATTTCGGCGCGCCCCGAAACGGCGCCCACGCAGAGCCAGTTCGACGTGCTGATGCAGACCTTCACGATCATGGGCCAGTCGATCAAGAACTACGAACTCGAAAAATACGCCGACATCGTGATCCGGCCGAACCTCAACGCGATGGCGAGCAGCGACTTCACGCAGCGCAACGCGGCGATACTCGCAGGCGAAGAAGCAGCGGCGAAGATCTTTCCCGAACTCGAGCGCAAGCTCGCCGCCGCGCACGGCGGCAGTCTGAGATGACCGAGGCGATGGCCCGAGCGGCCATCCCAATGCAAAAAGCCTGCTTCGATGAAGCAGGCTTTTTGTTGTGCCCGAAAGCTTGCGATTAGTTGCCGCTGTTGCCGTCGAACTGCGCGCTCACGCGCTGCTTGAGGTCTTGCGCCTGGTCCGGCGTAAACGACGTCTCGATCCGGCGCGCACCGGTGAAACGCTTTTCCCAGTAGCCGCTGTCCAGATCGTCGACGCGGATCGTGCTGCCGGTGGACGGCGAGTGCACGAACTTGTTGTCGCCGATATAGATGCCCACGTGCGAGAACGTACGGCGCATCGTGTTGAAGAACACGAGATCGCCGGGCTTGAGGTTGCTCATGCTGACCTTCTCGCCCACGCGGCTCATTTCCTCGGCGCGGCGCGGCAGGTTCATGCCGAGCGTGTCCTGGAAGACGTAGCGCACGAAGCCGCTGCAGTCGAGACCCGAGTCCGGCGTATTGCCGCCCCAGCGATAGCGCACTCCAATCATGTTGAGCGCGCCAACCACGACGTCGCCAGCCTTGCCAGCCATGCCGGAAAGAAATGACTTCGCACCGCCTTGGGCCGGAGCCTGTGCGGTGGTTTGGGTCGTGGTCTGAACTGCGGGGAGCGACTGCGGATTCGTCGAATTGCTCGGCGAAAATGAGACGTTCTGATTAAAACTGCTTGCTTCGTCGGCGAACGCGCCGGGAGCTGCAGCCATCAGTGCGCCGATGAACATCCCGGCGACGACGCGCGTGCAAGCCTGGGTCAAGGATCGGTGCTGCATGGGTCGGAATAAATTGCCCGTAAATCAGGGAGTTAGAAGAAAAGTTTGGACGATACTAGCCAGTAAGTATTTGTGTGTCAAAACAAATAGAAAAAAACAATTACGATGCATGCTCCATTGGTGAATTTCACCAAAAAAGCCCCTTAAGTTCCGCGATCGTTCATCGATCGAAGGCGGCTTTCAGCAACTTTCGCGTGTAAGGGTGCGTGGGGCCGCCGAAGATTTCTGTTACATCTCCCGTCTCGACAATCGCGCCGTTTTGCATGACCGCAACGCGGTGCGCCATCGCGCCGATGACCTCGAGGTCGTGGCTGATGAAGACGTAGCCCAGGTTGTACTTGCGTTGCAAATCCGTCAACAATCGCAACACCTGTTGCTGGATCGAGACGTCGAGCGCACTGGTGGGTTCGTCGAGCACAATCACGCGCGGTTCCAGCACGAGCGTGCGCGCAATGGCGATACGCTGGCGCTGGCCACCGGAAAACTCGTGCGGGTAGCGTTGCAGCACCGTGCGGTCGAGGCCCACTTCCCGCAACACGCTCACGATGCGCTTGCGGCGCTCTTCGCCGGAAAGATCGGGCCGGTGCAGCGCCAGCCCCTCCCCTACGATGCGCTCGATGGTTTGCCGAGGCGAAAGCGAACTGAACGGATCTTGAAAGACGACCTGCAGGTGCGAGCGCAGCCCGAGCTTGTCGCGGCCCTGATAGCTCGCGAGCGGACGGCCCTGGAACTCGATCGCGCCGCCCACGGTTCGTTGCAGGCCCAACATCGCCATCGCCAGCGTGGATTTCCCCGATCCGGACTCGCCGACGATGCCCAGCGTCTCCCCTTGACGCACCGAGACACTCGCGTCGTTCACCGCGCGAAAGCGGCCGCGCCGCCACCAGCCCTTGAAGCCGGGCAGCTTCGTCGCGAAATCGACGCTCACGTCTTTCGCTTCGAGCAGCACCGGCGCGATCGGCAGCACCGGCAGCACGTTGCGCTCGGGCCGGCTGGCGATCAGGCGCTGCGTGTAGGGATGCTCGGGCGCCTCGAAGATCTGCTCGACCGTTCCCGTCTCCACCAGCCGGCCCTTCTCCATCACCGCCACGCGCTGCGCGAAGCGGCGCACGAGATTCAGGTCGTGCGTGATGAGCAGCACCGACATGCCCCCGCCAGGCTTGTCCGCCTCCGCGCGCTGCAGCTCGCGCAAGAGCTCGACGATCTGCCCGCGGATGGTCACGTCGAGCGCCGTGGTGGGCTCGTCCGCCAGCAAGAGACGCGGGCGGCACGCGAGCGCCATCGCGATCATCACGCGCTGGCGCTGGCCGCCGGAAAGCTGATGCGGATAGCTAAAGAGACGCCGGCGCGGCTCCGGAATGCCGGTGCGCTCGAGCAGCCCCACGGCGCGCTCGTACGCCTCCTTCTTCGTCACCCCGTCGTGCAGCACGATGGTCTCCGCAATCTGCTCGCCGATCGTATAGAGCGGATTGAGGGCCGTCATCGGCTCCTGAAAGATCATCGCGATGTCGCTGCCGCGCAGGCCGCGCATCTCGCGCTCGCTCTTCGCGAGCAGATCCTCGCCGTCGAGGCGAATCGAACCCGAGATACGCGCATCGCTGAGCAGGCGCAGGATCGCGAGCGCCGTCACGGTCTTGCCCGAACCCGACTCGCCCACGAGCGCCACGCGCTCGCCGCGTCCAATGGCGAGCGCGATGTCGTCCACGGCGAGCGTCTCGCCGAAGCGCACGCTCAGATGCTCGATCGAGAGCAGCGGCCCGGCGTTCTTACCCACTTCCTGTGGCAGCGCGCTCACTGGTTGCCCCCCGCTTTCATCGCGTCGGAGATGCGCGTGTCGAGCGCGTTGCGCAGCGCGTCGCCCATGAACGTGAGCAGCAGCAGCGTGACGACGAGCACGCCGAACGTCGACATCGAGATCCACCAGGCGTCGAGGTTGGCCTTGCCTTGCGCGAGCAATTCGCCGAGGCTCGGCGTGGGCGGCGGCACGCCCAGGCCGAGAAAGTCGAGGCTCGTGAGCGCAAGGATCGAGCCGCTCATGCGAAACGGCAGAAAGGTGATGACGGGCGTGAGACTGTTGGGCAGCACATGGCGCCAGATGATCTGCCAATTCGAGAGACCCATCGCGCGCGCGGCGAGCACATAGTCCTGATTGCGGTTGCGCAGGAACTCGGCGCGCACGTAGTCCGAAAGACCGATCCAGCCGAACAGCGAGAGCAGCACGATCAGCAGGATGAAGCCCGGCTCGAAGATCGACGCGAAGATGATCAGCAGATAGAGCTCGGGCAGCGAACTCCAGATCTCGATCAGGCGCTGCCCGACGATGTCGATACGCCCGCCGAAGTAGCCCTGGATCGCGCCCGCCAGCACGCCGAGCAACGTGCCGATGGCGGTCAGCACGAGCGAGAACTCCACCGAGACACGAAAGCCGTACAAGAGCCGTGCGAACAGGTCGCGTCCGCTCGCATCGGTGCCGAGCCAGTTATCGCGCGACGGCGGCGCCGGGTTCGGCACCTTCGAAAAATAATTGAGCGTGTCGTAGTAGTACGGGTTCGGCGGATAGATCGCGAAGTTGCCGGGCGCGTCGAAACGATGGCGAATGTAGGGGTCGAGATAATCGGCGGGCGTCGGGAAATCGCCGCCGAACGCCGTCTCGGGATAGTCCTTGAAGAGCGGGAAATAGAGATGCCCGTCGTAGCGCACGACGAGCGGCTTGTCGTTGCACCAGAGCGGTCCGGCCAGGCTCGCCGCAAACGCGACTATGAAGATAATCAGGCTCCAGTAGCCGAGGCGCTGTTGCTTGAAGCGCAGCCACACCCGGCGCGCGGGTGTGGGCGACTTGAAGGCGCGCACGCTCTCGGTGCGCAGTTCGGGTTCGGCGCCGGCGCGGGCTCTGTTCAACTCAGCGCTCCAGTTGTTCGAATTGAATGCGGGGGTCGACCCACACGTAGCAGAGATCGGAGATGAGCTTGGTCAGGAGCCCGATCAGCGTGAAGAGATAGAGCGTCCCGAGCACGACGGGATAATCGCGCCGCACCACGGACTCATAGGACAGCAGGCCCAGGCCGTCGAGCGAGAACAGCGTCTCGATCAGCAGGCTGCCGGTGAAGAACGCGCCGATAAAGGCGGCCGGGAAGCCCACGACGAGCGGCAAGAGCGCATTGCGGAACACGTGCTTCCAGAGCACGGTGCGTTCGGACAGGCCCTTCGCGCGCGCGGTCAGCACGTACTGTCGGCGGATCTCTTCGAGAAAGGCATTCTTCGTCAGCATGGTCGTGACAGCGAAGCTGCCCACGACCGAAGCCGTGACCGGCAGCGTGATGTGCCACAGGTAGTCGAGGATCTTGCCGCCCAGCGAGAGCGTGCTCCAGTCGTCGGAGGTGAGATTGCGCAGCGGAAAGAGCTGCAGGAAGGTGCCGCCGCCGAACAGCACGAGCAGCAGCACGCCCAGCACGAAGCCCGGAATCGCATAGCCGATCAGCACGATGAGGCTCGTGACGAGATCGAAGCGCGAGCCGTTGCGCACCGCCTTGGCGATGCCCAACGGCACCGATATCAGATAGGTGAGAAAGAAGGTCCACAAGCCGATGCTGATCGACACCGGCAGCTTGGAGACGATCAGCGACCACACGCTCTGATGGTGGAAGTAGCTCTGCCCGAGATCGAAGCGCGCGAAGCGTCCGAGCATCAGGAAATAGCGCTGGAGCGGCGGCTTGTCGAAGCCATAGAGCTGCTTGAGTTGCGCGATCTGCTGCGCGTCCACGCCCGAATGCGCGCGCATGCCGAACGGCATGCCCTGCTCCGCGCCGCGCTTGAGTTCGCGCACCGCCTGCTCGACGGGACCGCCCGGCACGAACTGGATCACGGCGAAAGTCAGCGTGAGCACGCCGAGCAGCGTCGGGATCATCAGCAACAGGCGTTTGACGATGTAGCTCCACATGATTCTTTGCTTCCGTCAAGGATGGTCCGGTGTTTCAGTGCTGCGGCGGGTGTTCGCGACTGAGCCACCACGTCGAAGTGATCCAGTCGATCGCGCCATAGTACAGCGGCAGCTTCGCCGGATAAGCCAGCGTGTTCTTGTACGCCACGCGGTGCGTCGCGCTGTACCACTGCGGCACCACATAGTAGCCGTGCATCAGCACCCGGTCGAGCGCGTGCGTGGCGTCGAGCAGTTGCTCGCGCGTCTGCGCCAGCATGAGCGCCTTGAGGATCGCGTCCACGGCCGGCGACTTCAGGCCGATCAGGTTGCCCGAGCCCGGCTCGCCGGCGGCCTTGCTGCCGAACCGGTCTAGCTGCTCGGCGCCCGGCACCTGCACGTCGGGAAATTTGATCGTCGTGATGTCGAAGTCGAAGGCATCGAGACGCTTCTGGTACAGCGCGAAGTCCACCGAGCGATAGTTCACGCGGATGCCGAGCCGCGCCAGCGCCTGCGTGTACTGCGCCATGATCGGCGCCCATTGCGCGGAGGCGCTCGTGTCGTCGAGCACCTCGAAGACGAACGGCTCGCCCTGCGCGTTGCGCAGCGCGCCGTCGCGATAGGTCCAGCCGGCATCCGCGAGCAGCGCGCGTGCCTTGAGCAAGTTCGCGCGCAGCGAGCCGGGTGGCTGGGTGCTCGGCTGCACGGGCGGCGGCCCGAACACGGCCGGATCGAGCTGCTTGCGCCAAGGATCGAGCAGCGCAAGCTCGCCCGCCGAAGGCAAGCCCCTCGCCTGCAGATCCGTATTCACGAACCAGCTGTCGATGCGCTTGTACTGGCTGTAGAACAGCATGCGGTTGAGCCACTGGAAGTCGAGCGCGAGATCGAGCGCCTCGCGCACGCGCACGTCCTGAAACATCGGCTTGCGCAGGTTGATCACGTAGCCCTGCATACCGGTGCCGTTGTGCTGCGGAAATTCACGCTTGATCAGCTCGCCGCTATCGAAGCGCTTGCCCACGTCGCGACGCACCCAGTTGCGCGCCACGTATTCGACGAGCGCGTCGTACTCGCCCGCCTTGAACGCTTCGAGGCGCGCGACGTCGTCCGAGTAGAGCTTGTAGACGATGCGATCGAAGTTGTTGGTGCCCACGCGCACGGGCAGGTCCTTGCCCCAGTAGTTCGGATCGCGCTGGTATGAGATCGTGCGGCCGTTCGAGTAACGCTCGATCACGTACGGACCGCTGCCGATCGGCTCTTCGAATGCGAGCTGATCGAACGCGATGCGCGTGCCGTCGGCGCGCAGACCCCACTTGTGCGAGAACACCGGCATGCCGCCCACGATGAGCGGCAACTCGCGGTTGTTGGTGCGGAACTCGAAGCGGATGGTGGCCGGATCGACCACCACGGCACGCGTGATATCGCCGAAATAGGCCTGCATCGATGGCGCGGCCTGGCGGCTCTTGAGCGTGTCGAGCGAGAACTTGACGTCGGCCGCCGTGACCGGATCGCCATTCGAAAAGTGCGCGCGCGGATTCAAATGAAACGTGACGGACAAGCGATCGGGCGCGATGAGGATATCGTCGGCGAGCAAGCCGTACGCCGAGGCCACTTCGTCCATGCTGCCCGTCGTCAGGCTCTCGAAAATCATGCCGAGGCCCGGTGCCGCGTTGCCGCGCAGCGTGAACGGATTGAACTTGTCGAAACTCGTCAGCCGGTCGGGATTCGCGAGCACCAGCGTGCCACCCTTGGGCGCATCGGGGTTCACATAGTCGAAGTGCTTGAAGTCCTGCGGGTACTTCGGCTCGCCGTATTGCGCGATTGCGTAGACCGCATGCGCGGGCGGCATCGTCGCGAACACGAGGGCGAACGCAGCGCCCGCGACCGTCAGCAGACGCGCCGGCGCAATCCGCCAGACGCGCGCTTCCGGCCACCCTGCGGGCCACCAGCCAGGAACCGTTGCCCCACGCGCCGCGCGCGTTCTCCTGCCTCGCGTTCCTGTCGTCATAGAAAGGGATTTGTCCGGGGTGCCGTGTCAATTGTGAGAGAATTCTACCCAAACCGCGCGGCGCCGCCTTTAGCGGCGCGCGGTGCATTGAACCTGTTCAGGAGAATTCATGGGCTTCCTCGCTGGCAAACGCATCTTGTTGACCGGCCTGCTGTCGAACCGGTCGATCGCGTATGGCATTGCGCAAGCATGCAAGCGCGAAGGCGCGGAACTCGCGTTCACGTACGTCGGCGAGCGCTTCAAAGACCGCGTTACCGAATTCGCACAAGAATTCGGCAGCAATCTGGTGTTCCCCTGCGACGTGGCCGACGACGCACAGATCGACGCGCTGTTCGCCGATCTCAAGCAGCACTGGGACACGCTCGACGGCCTCGTGCACTCGATCGGCTTCGCGCCGCGCGAAGCGATCGCGGGCGACTTCCTCGACGGCATGACGCGCGAAAACTTCCGCATCGCGCATGACATTTCGGCCTACAGTTTCCCGGCGCTCGCCAAAGCCGCACAGCCGATGCTCTCCGCGAATGCGTCACTCGTCACCCTCACCTATCTCGGTGCGGAGCGCGCGATCCCGAACTACAACACGATGGGGCTTGCGAAGGCCTCGCTCGAGGCGAGCGTGCGTTACCTCGCGGTGTCGCTCGGCGCGAAAGGCGTGCGCGTGAACGGCATCTCGGCCGGCCCGATCAAGACGCTCGCGGCGAGCGGCATCAAGAGCTTCGGCAAGATCCTCGATTTCGTCGAGCACAACGCACCGCTGCAGCGTAACGTGACGATCGAGCAGGTCGGCAATACGGCCGCGTTCCTGCTCTCCGATCTGTCGGGCGGCGTGACGGCTGAAATCGTTCACGTCGATGGCGGCTTCAACGCCGTGGTCGGCGGCATGGCAGGTCTTGGCGAATAACTCACCGCCCGGCCCGCCTGCGCCTCGTTGCGCAGGCAACTGTAGCAAGCAAAAAGCCGCCCTCGGGCGGCTTTTTCTTTTGACCGTGTTCTGGTCTGCTCGCGCGCTTTGTCATTCCTGACGCGCGCGAGGCTGGCTTAGTGCCAGTGTCCCGGAGGAGGACCACCATGATCCCAATGGCCGCGGCCCGGGCCATAGCCATAGCCGCCGTGATGGCGATACCAGTCGTCACGGGCCCAGTAGCGGCGGCCGTCCCAATAGCGGTCGCCGTGCCAGCCGATCACGATAGCCGGCGGCGCAGCATAGACGGGCGCAGGCTGATAAACCACGGGCGGCGGCGGCGGCGCGTAGACCGGCGGCGGCGCGACATAAACCGGGGCAGGAATACCGATGTTGACACCGACGCTCACGCCAGCCATAGCCGCACTCGACGCAGCACCGATTGCCAAGCCCCCGACCAGCATTGCAATAACACGAGCGAACTTCATGGACTCACCTTTTGGGGTTGATGTTTTGTTGAAGCCAATATAGCGCAGGCTCCCCGGCCCGCGTATTTCAACATTGTAATAACTGATGCACAAAACCACGCTGCGTTCACCCGTGTAACGTCTGGTTACACCCGTGCCCAATTGGCAATAACGCCGGCGAGGATAGCACCGCTTGTATCGACGCGCGCCGTGCCCGTGCGCGCTGCGCAATCGGGATTCGGCCAGACTGCCGCTCGAATTCAGCTTCTAATAACGCACGAACGGATCAAGCGCTGACACGCCAATTCATCCACATCATTTAATTCGGAATGCAGACAAAATGTTCGAGCACGCAAAGAATCGCCCAGGTTCATGCAAAGCAAATCCGGCGATGCTGACAATGAGTTCATGCTGACACGTGCGCCAAAAACGGCGCCTGAAAAACAAAAACCCCGCAAGCCGAGACTTGCGGGGTTTCGCCGCCATTACTGGCGGAGACGGAGGGATTCGAACCCTCGATCCAGGTTTTGGCCCAGATGCTCCCTTAGCAGGGGAGTGCCTTCGACCTCTCGGCCACGTCTCCCGAAACCTTCGTTTGCGCCAGGGAGGCAGCGCAACGAAGCCAAGATAATAGCGGGTTAAAGCGTTCCGGTCAATTTTTAAGACGCACTTTTTGCAAACTTTTTCGTGCGTGCGTGCACTTGACCGGAATAGCCCGATCAGGCCTGCTCGAGTTCGAACGCCTTGTGCAACGCGCGGACCGCCAGCTCCATGTACTTCTCGTCGATCAGCACCGAGATCTTGATTTCGGAGGTCGAAATCATCTGGATGTTGATGCCCTCTTCCGAGAGCGTGCGGAACATCTTGCTCGCCACGCCAACGTGCGAGCGCATGCCCACGCCGACCACCGACACCTTCGAAACCTTCGCGTCGCCCAGCACCTTCTCGGCGCTCACGTGACCCTTCACCTGGTTCGTGAGGACGTCCATCGCACGCTGATAGTCGCCGCGCGGCACCGTGAACGTGAAGTCGGTCTTGCCGTCCACGCTCTGGTTCTGGATGATCATGTCGACGTCGATGTTCGCGTCCGCCACCGGGCCGAGGATCTGATACGCGATGCCCGGCTTGTCGGGCACGCCCATCACGATAATGCGGGCCTCGTCGCGCTGGAACGCGATACCCGAGATGACTGCTTTTTCCATGGTCTCGTCTTCTTCAAAGGTAATCAGGGTGCCCGACTTCATTTCCTCGTCGAGGTTCATCATCGGGTCGGTCAGGCTGGAGAGCACACGCGTCTTCACCTGATACTTGCCCGCGAATTCCACCGAGCGGATCTGCAGCACCTTCGAGCCAAGGCTGGCCATTTCCAGCATCTCTTCGAACGTGATGCGGTCGAGCCGGCGCGCGTCGTCCACCACGCGCGGGTCGGTCGTGTAGACGCCGTCCACGTCCGTGTAAATGAGGCATTCGTCCGCCTTCAGCGCGGCTGCCACTGCAACCGCCGAGGTGTCCGAGCCGCCGCGGCCGAGCGTGGTGATGTGGCCTTCCGGATCGATGCCCTGGAAGCCCGTGATCACGACCACCTTGCCTTCGTCGAGGTCGGCCAGCACGCGCTCGCCGTCGATGTCGTTGATGCGCGCCTTGGTGAAGGAGCTGTCGGTTTTGACCGGCACTTGCCAGCCGGTGTAGCTGATGGCGTCCACGCCGGCTTCCTGCAGCGCGATCGACAGCAGACCGACGCTCACCTGTTCGCCGGTCGACGCAATCATGTCGAGCTCGCGCGGGCTCGGCTGCGGCGAAATTTCTTTCGCGAGGCCGAGCAGACGATTGGTTTCGCCGGACATCGCCGAGGGCACGACGACCATCTTGTGGCCGGCCTTGTGCCATTTGGCGACGCGCTTGGCAACGTTCTTGATGCGCTCGACCGAGCCCATCGAGGTGCCGCCGTATTTGTGTACGATGAGTGCCATTGTCGTTCTGAACTGGAGATGTTACCGCGCTGGCGCGCCGAAGACGGCTCCGCCCGGTACTGTTCAGACCGCGCGAGGGGCTTGGCGCGTGCAGCACACGCGGAGTTTGCCCGGGCGGCCGCGAGGCAGCCGCATCGGCATCGTGTCGATACAGATACGGGCTCGCGCGCCCTGCCCGCAACCGCTACGACGTCCTTGCAATCGTCGGATACCGCTGGAAGGAGACATCGCGTCCTGGCACGGCGTGCGCCGCTTTTGACGGCGTCCGTGAACGCGAAAAAGCGGGCTGGACAAACAAGTTACCCTACCCGATCGACGTCAAAATTACAAGGTGAAATTGGGCTGCGGGGAGCGAAAAAGGCTTGTGCGGCAAGGATTTGCGCGGATTTGGCGCGCCCGTTGGGCACGACTTGGCAGGATTTGCAGGCGCACCGGCAATTTTTCGCGTGACGGCTGCCGCAGCCCGCCGCGTGTCGGGCGCACGCTGGCGGCACCGCCCTGCGCCTACACTCACGCGATCAGCAGATCTTCGCGCCACTCGATGCGGCGCCAAAGTGCCGCATGTGCTACGTCCGGTGCCTCGCTCGGCGCATCGATTGCGGAGCGGTTCACCCCAATCCGGGGCACGAACAGCAGCGTCTCGCCAACATAGAGCAGCGGCACATCTCTCTCCCATGCCGGCACACCGCGCGACTGGAACAGGTTCTTGAGCGTGCGGCTCAGGTCGGCGGCCTCGTCGCGCAGGCGCTCGCCCCCTTCTCTTTCACGCGCCACAAGCGGGCCGCCGCGCAAGACGGCTTCGGGGACAGCATCGGGATCGGTCGCGTCGGCGGGCGCGAAAATGTAGCTGCCACGCCATTGTGGCAGTCGCCAGACTTCCTCGCCGCGCCAGGTCATGGTGATGGGTTCGCGCCCGCTGTGCCCGCCCTCGCTGCCGGCATCGCTGAACGCTGCCTGTGTGCGTGGCGCCTCCCAGAAGACACTGCCGCGATAGCAGCGCAGCGTGCGCCCCGCGTGATCGACGCGCAGCGCGTGGCCCTCGCCCTCGCGCGCGATCTCGCGCAACTGGCGCAGCGCGTCGGCGAGTCGCGCCGTCGACGCGGCCGGCAAGCCCAGCGAGCGCATCCAGTAGCGCAGCAGATTGAGCGCGCGCGCGTCATCGAGTGCGACGAGCGCGGCGTGCGAAAGCGTGTCGGCATCACCATGGCCGGCCTCGCCCAAATCGATCCGCGCCAGGTCATCGAGCAGGCGCTGCGCAGAGGCCGCATGCGCGGCCGTGCGCGCCAGCGCATCGCGAAAGCCGGGAAAATGCGCGCCAAGCGCGGGCAGCACGTCGTGGCGCAATGCGTTGCGCGCGTAGCGCGTGTCTGCGTTCGATTCGTCCTCGATCCAGTGCAAAGGCTGCGCACGCGCATAGCGCTCTAGTTGCGCGCGCAACAAATGCAGCAAGGGCCGCACGCGCGGCACACCGCGCGCCAACTCGCGCGTCGGCGCCATCGCGGCCAGCCCTGCCAGGCCCGCTCCGCGCAGCAATTGCAGCAAGACCGTTTCGGCCTGATCGTCGGCGTGCTGGGCGAGCCACAGCGACTGCGCACCATGCGCGGCGCACATCGCGTCGAGCGCGCGGTAGCGCGCCTCGCGCGCCGCCGCTTCCACACCCGCCGCGTCGTCGGGCGCGAGCGTCACGCGCCGCGCATCGAACGCCACGCCATACGCGCGCGCCGTCGTCTCGCAATGCGCGAGCCATTTGTCGGCGTTCGGGCTCAGCCCGTGATGCACATGCAGCGCGACGAGCCGCGCGGGGCCCGCCATGCGCACCGCCGCGTCGAGCAGCACCGACGAGTCGAGGCCGCCGCTGAACGCGATGGCGATGCGCGTATCGCTTGCAAGCGTGGAAAGCACAACGCCGAGCGCATCGAGAACGATGCGCCCGGCGTCGGAATCGGGATGGTCGGTCACGGCATGACGGCGCCTTTCGCGCCGGCTCACGTCAGTGACGTCGCGCGCTTACGCGCCCGGCGTCGTTTCCTTGAACTTGCCGTATTCCATCAGGCGCTCGTAGCGGCGCGCCTTCAGGTCGGCGATGCTCATGCCCTGGAACTGGCGCAGCGAGTCCGAGAGCGCGCGGCGCAGGAGCGCGGCCATGCCCTTCGGATCGCGATGCGCGCCGCCGAGCGGCTCGTTCACGATCTTGTCGATGAGGCCCAGCGCCTTGAGGCGGTGCGCGGTGAGACCCAACGCTTCGGCGGCCTCGGGGGCCTTCGCGGCGCTCTTCCACAGGATCGACGCGCAGCCTTCCGGCGAGATGACCGAATAGGTCGAGAACTGCAGCATCATGACCGTGTCGGCCACGGCAATAGCGAGCGCGCCGCCCGAGCCGCCTTCGCCGATGATCGTCGTGATGATCGGCGTCTTGAGCTCGGCCATCACGTAGAGATTGCGGCCGATGGCTTCCGACTGGCCGCGCTCTTCCGCGCCGATGCCCGGGTAGGCGCCCGGCGTGTCGACGAAGGTGAAGATGGGCAGGCCGAATTTTTCGGCGAGGCGCATCAGGCGCTCGGCCTTGCGATAGCCTTCCGGACGCGGCATGCCGAAGTTGCGCGCGGCGCGCTCCTTCGTGTCGCGGCCCTTCTGCTGGCCGATCACCATGCAGGCCTGGCCGTTAAAGCGCGCGAGCCCGCCGACGATCGACAGGTCGTCCGCATACGAGCGGTCGCCATGCAGTTCGTGGAAATCGGTGAACAGCTCGTGCACGTAGTCGAGCGTGTACGGACGCTGCGGATGACGCGCGATCTGCGAAACCTGCCACGGGCTCAGGTTCGCGTAGAGGTCCTTCGTGAGCTGCTGGCTTTTCTTCGACAGCCGCTCGATCTCTTCCGAAATATCGACGGCCGAATCGTCCTGAACGAAGCGCAGTTCTTCGATCTTCGCTTCGAGTTCAGCGATCGGCTGCTCGAAATCCAGAAACGTGGTTTTCATGTGTTGGAATCCTTGCACTTTGCGGCAGCGCGTATTCTAACCGCGCCGGCCGTCGTCTTAATCGGCTCAGAACTATCGAATTCGGATGGCGATAGGAAAAATCTGGAGAGACTGGGGCAACCGCCTCGGCCCAAAATTGGGGTCAAGACCGCCGCGCGCGACTGGCGCGGCGGCTGGCAGGCGCCGCTTTTTACGACGGCTCGAGGCTGCGCCACATATACCAGGTCGCGACGGTTCGCCACGGCTCCCAGTTGGCGGCGACTTCACGGGCCTCGCTGCGCGTGACCGGCTCGCCGCTGAAATAATTGACGCTGATCGCCTGGATGAGCCCGAGGTCATCCAGCGGCAGGACATTGGGACGCGCGAGATTGAAGATCAGGAACATCTCGGCGGTCCAGCGGCCGATGCCGCGAATGGCCGTGAGCTCGGCGATCACGTCCTCGTCGTCCATGGTGGTCCACTTGCCCACGTGGAGCGCGCCGGAGACGAAGTGCTGCGCGAGATCGAGGATGTATTCCGTCTTGCGCTTCGAGAGACCGCACGCCGCCAGCTTCTCGTGTCCGAGCTTGAGGAACTGCTGCGGCACGAGCTTCGGGCACGCGGCCTCGACACGCTGCCACAGCGCCTGTGCCGCCGCGGTCGAAATCTGCTGGCCGACCACCGAACGCGCGAGCGTGACGAACGGGTCGTCGCTACTCATGAGATGCACGGGGCCGAACTTCGGGATGAGCTTCTTGAGGATGCGGTCGCGCTTGACGAGATCCGCGCAGGCCTTGTCCCAGTAATCAGGACGCACGACCTCCGGCTCGCCGCCGCGCGCGGCAGCCGACGGTGCGTGCATGCCGTCACCGGACACCGCGGCTTCGGGCGACGTACTCATCATCGGTACGGCGCCGTCGAGCGCACCATTGCCCTTCGCGTGCGCTTTGGCTGCGCCGTTAAGCGCGCGATGCTCCGTCTGTGCCTTCGCGCCGCGCTCTGTGGCCGCCTTCGCGCCCACCTTCTTTGCACCGTCGCCTTCCTGCTGCGCCTTCAGGGCGCCACTACGCGCGGCGCGCCTCTTGGCCTCGCCTGCCGCGCCCGTTAGCGACGCAGAACGCCTTGCCTGCGTCTTCGTGGCCGTTGCCATCCTGCCTCCTGCCTCGCGAATCGATCAGTGGAAACTGGACAGCCCGCTTACACGCGGCGCCACTCGGTCAACCCGCCCGGTTTGTCTTCGAGCGCGACACCGGCATCGAGCAGTTCGGCCCGGATCCGGTCCGCCTCCGCATACTGTTTTGCCTGCTTTGCGGCCGTGCGCGCGTCGATCTTCGCCTCGATCGCGGCCACATCGAGCGCATCCGCACCCTGCGCGCCCGCGGCCTGCTGCAGGAACGCGCGCGGCTCGCGCACGAGCACGCCGAGCACGCGGCCAAGACGCTGCAACTGGCGCGCCAGCACAGCGTCGCGCGTGCGGTTCACTTCCGTTGCCAGCTCGAACAGCACCGACATGGCAACCGGCGTATTGAAGTCGTCGTTCATCGCCGCCTGGAAACGCTGCGCATACGCCTCGCTCCAGTCGAGCTCGCCCGCATCCGGGCTCACATCCTTGAGCGCCGTGTACAGACGCGTGAGTGCGTTGCGCGCGTCGTCCAGATGCACGTCGCTGTAATTCAGCGGCGAGCGGTAATGCGCGCGCGCCATGAAAAAGCGCACCACTTCTGCGTCGTACTTCGCCAGCACTTCGCGGATCGTGAAGAAGTTGCCGAGCGACTTCGACATCTTCTCGTTGTCGATCTGCACGAACCCGTTGTGCATCCAGTAGTTGACGAACTTCTCGCCGGTCGCGCCCTCGCTTTGCGCAATCTCGTTCTCATGGTGCGGAAACTGCAGATCCTGGCCGCCGCCATGAATGTCGAAATGCTTGCCGAGCAGCGAGCAGCCCATCGCCGAACATTCGATGTGCCAGCCCGGACGGCCGCGTCCGAATTTCGAATCCCAGCTCGTGTCGGCCGGCTCTTCTGCTTTTGCCTGTTTCCACAACACGAAGTCAAGCGGATCCTGCTTGGCATCGTTCGCCGCCACACGTTCGCCCGCGCGCAGGTCCTCGATCGACTTGCCCGACAGCGCGCCGTAGTTCGCGAACTTGCGCACCGCGTAATTCACGTCGCCGTCCGTGCCCTGGTAGGCGTAGCCATTGCTTTCCAGCATGCCGATCATGTCGAGCATCTGCGGAATGTATTGCGTCGCGCGTGGCTCGAGATCGGGACGCTCGACGCCGAGCGCGTCCGCATCTTCGTGCAGCGCGTCGATGAAGCGATCGGTGAGCGCCTTGATCGTCTCGTTGTTCTCGACCGCGCGACGAATGATCTTGTCGTCGATGTCGGTGATGTTACGCACGTAAGTCACCTTGTAGCCGAGCGTGCGCAGCCAGCGCTGCACGACGTCGAACACCACCATCACACGCGCGTGGCCCACATGACAATAGTCGTACACGGTCATCCCGCAGACGTACATGCGTACGACGCCGGGCTCGATTGGCACGAAATTTTGCTTGTCACGCGCGAGCGTGTTGTAGATGCGCAGTGATTCCATAGAGACGATGGATACGTGGGTCGAAAGAAGTCCGCGACAGCGCCGACAGCAGCCCGCGGGTACAACGCACCGCGTTGCTCGAGGCTGCGTACAGTCGCGCTCAATCAGTCATCAGGGCGGAGACGACCACGAGTAGCGAAAGAAAGCCTGGCGTGCCACGAATGCCGTCCGGAAACAACGCCCCGGAGCAGACCGCAATGAGCCGCACGGGCAGTCGCCCGATATGCAGCAAAAAGCGGCGGCCAAAAGCGCGCGGCGAAAACGCACAGACCTTTTGTTAGAATGGCTCGGAGTATAACACCGCGACCTTCCCCTATGAAATCTTCCAGCGGCTGCGCGCCCCGCGCTGCGACCTTTGCGGCGGCGGCTCTCGCGAGCGTCGCGTTCGTCTTCGGCGGCGCGTTTGCCGCGCATGCGGCGCCGCCCGCCAACGCCGACGGCACGCCCGGCGCCGACACGGCGATCGCCCAGCACGACTGGGCAGCGGCGCTCACGGAGCTGGACGCGCGCATCAAGTCGAATCCGCGCGACGTGCAGGCAAAGTTCAAGCGCGCGACCATCCTCGCGCGACTGAACCGTGACGACGACGCGATCGAAGCCTTCACCGAACTCACGCAAGCGTACCCTGAGCTGCCCGAGCCCTATAACAATCTCGCGGCGCTCTACGCGAAGCATGGCCGCTACGAAGAAGCGCGCGTCGCGCTCGAGACGGCCACCAAGGCCAACCCGTCGTACAGCCTCGCGTGGGAGAACCTCGGCGATCTCTATCTGCGCATGGCCGACGCGTCGTACCGGCGCGCCAGCACCCTCGGCCACACGAGCGGCGCAACGCAGCAGCGCCTCGCCGACATCGAGAAGATCGTCAATCCGCCGGCCGCAGAGAAGAAGGCGCGCAGCACGGCCGCCGCCGCTGCGGCCGCATCGGCAACCAGCACGGCGCGCCCGATGCTCGACAATCCGGTGTATCAGTTCGGCGGCCCGACCGGGTCGCTCGCGACGCCGCCCTTCGTGGCGCCTTCGCAATAAGCCGCGGCGCGCTTGCCAGTCCGCTCTGGACACCACCGGCGGCGCGCAACGACCACGTTTTTCCCGTCACTCGAGGACACTCATGAAATGGTTGATGTTGGCGCTCGGCAGCGCCGCCCTGATCGCGAACGCGCCCGCCTTTGCGCAAACCGGCCAGCAGGCCGCGCATCCGCAGGTGCTCTTCAAGACCAGCGAGGGCGACATCCGCGTCGAGCTCTATCCTGAGAAGGCGCCCAAGTCCGTCGACAATTTCCTCCAGTACGTGAAGGCGGGCCAGTACAACGGCACGATCTTCCATCGCGTGATCCGCGGCTTCATGATTCAGGGCGGCGGCTATACGACGAGCTTCGTCGAGAAGCCCACGCGCGCGCCCATCGCGCTCGAAAGCAAAAACGGTCTGAAGAACCTCACCGGCACCCTCGCGATGGCACGCACGAGCGATCCGGACTCGGCCACGGCGCAATTCTTCATCAACACCGTCGACAACGCCGGCCTCGACTATCCGAACCCGGACGGCAATGGCTACGCGGTGTTCGGCAAGGTCACCCAGGGCATGGACGTCGTGAAGAAGATCGAAGCGGCGCCCACCACCACGCGCGGCCCGATGTCGGACGTGCCGCAAAAGGAAATCGTGATCCAGTCGGCCACCGTCGTCGGCAAGTAACACTGAAATCCACGCGTCGCAGAGCTGCCTCGCGTTTTCGTCAAGCGGCGTTGCAACGGTACACGCGAGCGGCACACGCGCCCCGCCTCGTACCGTTACGGCGCCGCCCTTTCCCCCAAGTCACTGACTAAGGATCCATCATGGTCGAACTGCACACGAACCACGGCGTCATCAAGCTCGAACTGAACGCCGAGAAGGCACCGAAGACGGTCGCCAACTTCCTCAACTACGTGAAGAACGGCCACTACGACGGTACGGTGTTCCACCGCGTCATCGACGGCTTCATGATCCAGGGCGGCGGCTTCGACGCCGGCATGAAGCAAAAGCCCACCGAGGCACCGATCGAAAACGAAGCGAACAACGGCCTGAAGAACGAGCGCGGCTCGATCGCCATGGCGCGCACCAACGATCCGCACTCGGCATCGGCGCAGTTCTTCATCAACGTCGCCGACAACGACTTCCTGAACCACTCGTCGCCGACGCCGCAAGGCTGGGGCTACGCCGTGTTCGGCAAGGTCGTCGAAGGCCTCGACGTGGTCGACAAGATCAAGTCGGTCAAGACGGGTTCGAAGGGCTTCCATCAGGACGTGCCGGTCGACGACGTCGTGATCGAGAAAGCGGTCGTCGTCGAATAAAGTCACAGGGCGCGTGCTTCATTCATGCTGCAGGAAAAGGCACTACGACACGCCGCTGCGGGCGTGCCCGGCGAGGGCAAGCGCCCGCACGCGGCGCGCCCGTTCTTCTTCATCTCCGACCTGCACCTGAGCGAAGCGATTCCGCGCACGGTTGCCGCGTTCGAGCACTTCATCAACGTGACGGCCGATCAGGCCGACTCGGTGTTCATCCTCGGCGACCTCTTCGAGTACTGGATCGGTGACGACATGCTCGCCGATCCATTCTTCGCGCGTATGACCGCGCTGATGCACACGCTCTCCGAGCGCGGCATCGCGCTCTACATCATGCACGGCAACCGCGACTTCCTGCTGGGCAAGCGCTTCATGAAAGCCGCGGGCGCCATCTGGCTGCCCGACCCCATCGCCATCACCGCGTTCGGCACGCGCATTGCGCTCGCCCACGGCGACGCGCTGTGCACCGACGACCGCGGCTATCAGTTCTTCCGCCGTTTCGCGCGCAACCGTCTCGCACAGCTGCTGTTTCTCGCGTGGCCGTTTCGCTGGCGCCGCAGGCTCGCCGAGCGCATGCGCAACAAGAGCGAGGCCGGCCGCGAGCGCCCCGCCTTGCCGAAATACGACGTCACCGCCAAGGGTGTTGCAGCGCTCTTCAGGCGCGCACGCGCGAACGCGATCATTCACGGCCACACGCATCGTCCCGCGCGCCATCAGGAACCCGGTGGCACGCGCTGGGTGCTGCCCGACTGGGAGCTCGATCATGGCAAGCCGCGCGGCGGGTATCTGCGCGTCGACGCCGAAGGATTCAGGATGCTGCCGCTCGATTGAGTGCGTAGCGGGCCGTGCAACGGTCGCAAAATTTGATCTCACAGAAGGCGAGATGGCGTTTTCGCCTGGATCTGGTTGACACCTGGCGCGAGGCTGCCTACGATCACCTACACGATCAGGCCACGCCTGATACGGTAGTCGAACGGGGCAACTCGGCGACAAATACGGTCTCTTGGCCGCCAAACAGCCGCTTCAAGCGGCTGTTTTCATTTGGAGGCAAAAACCGTGTCATACATCTGCTATCTCGACGAGGCCGGCTGCAGCGCATCGCTGCCCTCGGGGCGGACCGATATCCAGCCCGTCCTCGTGGTCGCCGGGCTGATCGTTCACGAAGACGCGGTGGCCGATATCACGCGTGAATTTCTCACGCTCAAGCGCCAATATTTTCCGGGGCTCTTCAAGTCGTGCCACTTGCTCGACGACGTCCGTGAAGAAGTCAAAGGCTCCGACCTGCGCAGCGCCATTCGCAAACGGGGCACGCGCGCAAGCGCGCAGCTACGCTTTATCGACGACACGCTGAAATTGCTCGAACACTTCGAATGCCGCATTCTGGCGACCATCTGGATCAAGGGGATTGCCGTGCCGTTCAAGGCACGGGAGACCTATACACGGTCGGTCCAGGACGCGTGCCAGGCGTTTCAGTCGTTTCTCGAGAGCAAACTGGCAACAGGGCTGGTGGTGGCCGACTTTCGAACCACGCAACTGAACGATCAGGTAGCACACTCGATCTTCACGCAGAAGTATCGCGCGCGCGGCGACCCGTTTGCGCGACTGCTGGAATTACCGACCTTCGGTGTCAGCAACAATCACGTCGGCCTGCAAGTCACCGATGTGCTGTGCAGCGCCCTGCTGTTCCCGATGGCGTCGTCGGTCTACTGCTTCGGACATGTGTCGGGCGTGCATGTGAGCGCAAAGGATCTTGTCGTCCGCAGACGCTACGCGAAACGGCTCAAGCGGCTACAGTTCAGAGCGGATGCACGCTGGAGCATTGCGGTACGCGACATGCACGCCAGACGTTCGTCCGCCAGCCTTTTCGCGGTGCCCCCGACGTGCCCGCCGGCACGCCGCCCAGTTCGATCGGCTGTTGGGTGCTGCGCAGCTCCGCCCGCATCGCGCGTGCAGATGCCTGAAAGGGTGGACGAACGGTGCGTGCAAGGCGCGCGATGACCCGGCCCATGCCCGCCCACGCATCGGCACGCCGAAATATCGCCAAACCCGCTCAGCGAGAATCGGGATCGAATCTGAACTTCAGACGTGTGCCGTAGTTTTCTCTTGCGTGCTTTCAGGCTCGCGCGGCGCCGCCCCGCCCTCCAGCCCCTCCGAGAGCCTGCGCAGTTCCGCGAGTGCCGCATCGGCGCCATGCAGCGCCTCGAGCCGCGCACCCAGCCGCTCGATCGCGGCGACGATCGCATCCACGCGCTGCGTCTGCGTGGCGGCATGATCGATCAGGCCATGGATGGCGAGCGAGACGGGATCGTCGGCATTCGGCGTGATGCCGTAGGCGCAGAAACCCTCGCGCGCCGACGAAGGCCGCGCTTGCTCCGGCGTGCTCTTCGCGGGCGCGATGATCCGCGCCGGATTGCCCACCGCGGTGCCGCCCGCCGGCACCGGCTTCACGACCACCGCGTTCGAGCCGATCTTCGCCTGCGCGCCCACCGTGAAACCGCCCAGCACCTTGGCACCCGCGCCCACGATCACCCCGGGGCCGAGCGTCGGATGGCGCTTCGCGCCGCGCGTGAGCGACGTGCCGCCGAGCGTCACGCCCTGGTAGATCGTGCAGTCGTCGCCGACCTCGGCGGTCTCGCCGATCACGACGCCCATGCCGTGATCGATGAACACGCGCCGCCCGATGGTCGCGCCGGGATGGATCTCGATGCCGGTCAAGAAGCGCGCGAGCTGCGAGACGTAGCGCGCAAGCCAGCGCCGCTTCGCGCGCCAGCAGGCGTGAGCGAAGCGATGGAGGACGAGCGCGTGCAAGCCTGGATAACAGGTCAAGACTTCCCAAGCACTGCGGGCGGCGGGATCGCGCTCGCGGATCGTGGCGATGTCTTCGCGAAGTCTCTTGAACATGGCTGTCACACGCTGGACGTGAGGTACATGGGGACAAACGGCCTTGCGTCGCATGGGGCGCGCGCGGCTCGTGCGGGGCCTTAGCAGCCACGCTGATTTGCTTGTGATCAGGAATCGATTGTAGGCGAAAGGCGCGCGCAAGCTCGGAAGCCCCCGCGGGCATCAAGGTCGGACGCGCCGCCACGGTCGCTCGAGCGCCGCGGGCCGCACGGGCGGCCCCCCATTGCGCGCCCCGCTACGGGCGTCGCTGCCGGCCTATTTCCCGCCTTCCTTGCCCTTGCGCATCAGGATGTGCTTGGCAATGCCGCGCACGATGTTGACCTCTTCGCGCTCGAGCCCCGAACGCGCGAAGAGCCGCCGCAGACGCGACATCAGCTTCTTCGGATTGGCGGGGTCCAGAAAATCGAGCGCGATCAGGGCGTTCTCCAGATGCACGTACATGCGCTCGATGTCGTCGCTCGTGGCGAGCGGCGTGGCCGCGACCGGACCGCCCGGCGGCGCCCCCGCGCCCGGCAGCGCCGTGCCGGGCGCGCCCTCGCCGAGGTAGGCGAGCCGCAACTCGTAGGCGAGCACCTGCACCGCCTGCGCGAGATTGAGGGAGCTATAAGCCGGATTCGCCGGGATATGGGCGAGCGCGCTGCAACGCTCGACGTCGTCGTTCGAGAGCCCTGTGCGTTCGTTGCCAAACACGAGTGCAATGTCACCGTGCGCGACCTGGCGGCAGGCGTCCTGAACCGCCTGGCGCGGCGCGCCCGGCGGCGGCCCGTATTCGCGCATGCGCGCCGTGAGCGCCAGCGACCATTGGGCGCCCACAAGGGCGTCGGCCAGCGTCGGCACGATGTGGGCCGCGGCGAGCACGTCGTCGGCGCCGCTCGCCATCGCGACGGCTTCCGGGTCGCAATGAACCTGCGGCACGCGTGGCGCGACCAGCACGAGCCGCGAAAAGCCCATCGTCTTCAACGCACGCGCCGCGGCGCCGACGTTGCCCGGGTGGCTCGGCTCGACGAGCACAAAGCGCGTTGACGTGAAACCGCCGCGCAGCGGTTCGTGGGCGTCGCCGGTGGACGACGCGGATGCCGCTGCGGCGGCAGGATGAGCGGATGGAACGTGTGAGTCGGGGTGCACCAAGGTCAATCTCTGAGGGCGGCGAATATAGAAATAACTATGTTAGCGCGCCTTGGCCGCCCGGCCTACCTGCCCCGCCGGGCGGCGCGGCCCGACGCCCCCCTTGCGGGCGTGAATCCGTCCAGCGCCCAGGCAAGCCACAGGCACCATCAGGGAACCATCGGGCGACCATCAGGCAGGGCTAACGGCGCAGCGGTATCCATGCCTATAGGAACAGGAAAAGGTATAGGAATGCCGATACTCAGGTAAAATACGAGATTCGCGCGTCCAATTCGCGAGCCGCTCTTGAGCGGCTCGCGATGCCCGGCCAGCAAGGCCGCCGCGCACCGTTCTTATCCAATTCGTCTCCGTTGGCGGGACAGGACCCGCAAGCCGGCCCCGGCTCGCGCCCTGTCCAATCGTTAGACGCTTTTATCTTCTGCACCACCGGCGCGCCGCATGCTCGGGCGAGCGCCGGACAACAAGGATCCAGGCTCATGCATCCCATGCTCAACATCGCTGTCAAGGCCGCGCGCCGCGCCGGACAGATCATCAACCGCGCGTCACTCGATCTCGACCTCGTCCAGGTCGCGAAGAAGCAGCACAACGATTTCGTCACGGAGGTCGACAAGGCGGCAGAAGCGGCCATCATCGACACGCTCAAGACCGCCTACCCCGATCACGCGATCCTCGCCGAAGAGTCCGGCCACTCGGAGAACGAATCGGAATACCAGTGGATCATCGATCCGCTCGACGGCACGACCAACTTCATCCACGGCTTCCAGTACTACTGCGTCTCGGTCGCGCTCGCGCACAAGGGCATCGTCACGCAGGCAGTGGTTTACGATCCCACGCGCAACGATCTCTTCACCGCCTCGCGCGGCCGCGGCGCGTTCCTGAACGACCGCCGCATCCGTGTGGGCCGCCGCGACCGTCTCGCCGACGGCCTGATCGGCACCGGTTTCCCGTTCCGCGAGAAGGACGGCCTCGAGAGCTACTGCGAGCTCTTCGCCGAGATGACCAACGCCTGCGCCGGCCTGCGCCGCCCGGGCGCCGCCGCGCTGGACCTCGCGAACGTCGCCGCGGGCCGCATGGATGGCTTCTTCGAACAGGGCCTCAACGCATGGGACGTGGCCGCGGGCGGCCTGCTCGTGACGGAAGCCGGCGGTCTGATCGGCAACTACACGGGCGATTCGGACTTCCTGCACGTGGGCGAAGTCGTTGCGGGCAACCCGAAGATCTATGCGCAAATGGTGCCTGTTCTCTCGAAGTACACGCGCGTGAAGAAGGAAGCCTGAAAGTCGGGCCGATAAGGCGTGCCGGGGCGCCATCGCGCGTCGCGAGGCGGGTGCACCTGTGGCAGCCGCTGCAACACCCGGCCGCGTATGCCACAATCGCCGGGAGCGCTGCCAGGCCGATGTCACAAGTTGGCATCACTGCAATGCAATGAGGGTCGCGGGGCGTCGCGCCCCGCCCGCCCCGACGAGTCAAGCGCAAGCGGCTTCGGCCGCTTTTTTGTTTCGCCCGCCAACTCGCTCCACGATGCGCCGCGCCAGCGAGGCCCTCGTCCTGATGGCCCGTTTCGGCTCCACAACGGATTCACTCCGCGATGAAGAAAGGCTTCTATACGATCATCGCCGCGCAGTTCGTTTCGTCGCTCGCCGACAACGCGCTCCTGATCGCGGCAATCGCGCTGCTCACGGTGATCTCGTCGCCGGCCTGGGTCACGCCGCTGCTGCAGATCTTTTTCACGATCTCCTACGTGCTGCTCGCGCCCTTCGTCGGCGCCTTCGCCGACGCATTGCAAAAGCGCCACGTGATGTTCGTCTCGAACGCGCTCAAGGCGTGCGGCTGCCTGTTGATGATCGCGGGCGTGCACCCGATGATCGCCTATGGCGTAGTCGGCTTCGGCGCCGCGGCCTACTCGCCCGCAAAGTACGGAATCCTCACTGAATTGCTGCCCGCCGAAAAGCTCGTCGCGGCGAACGCGTGGCTCGAGTCGGCCACGGTGCTCTCGACGATCGTCGGCACGATGATGGGCGGCGCGCTCATCTCCACCTACGCGGACCGCTTCGTCGCGCATCATCCGATGCCGCTGATCCACTCGGCCGCCGGCCTCGCGATGCTCGCGGTGATGCTCACCTACGCGCTCGCCGCGCTCGTCAACTTCGGCATTCCCGATACCGGCGCGCGCTACGAGAACCGGCTCAGGGAGCCGGGCCGCCTCGTGGGCGACTTCATTCATTGCTTTAACGTGCTGTGGGCCGACAAGCTCGCGCAGATCGCGCTGTGGGTCACGACGCTGATGTGGGGCGCCGCCGTCACGCTGCAGCTGCTCGTGCTCAAGTGGGCCGATGCGAATCTCGGCCTCTCGCTCTCGAAGGCGGCCGTGATGCAGGGCGTGACAGGGCTCGGCATCGCACTGGGCGCCGGTGCCGCCGCCGCTTGGGTGTCGCTGCGCGCCTCGCTGCGCGTGCTGCCGGTGGGCGTGTTGTGCGGCGTAGTGGCCGTGGCGATGGCGTTCTACAGCAAGGGGCTCTTTCCGGCGGGCGAAGGCGTGCGCTTCGGCGCGTTCGTGATGCCCTTCTACCTACTCTTTGCGTACCCGCTGATGGTCCTGCTCGGCACGCTCGCGGGCTTTTTCATCGTGCCGATGAACGCGCTGCTCCAGCATCGCGGCGCGACACTGCTCTCGGCGGGCCACTCGATCGCCGTGCAGAACTTCAATCAGAATCTCGCCGTGCTGCTGATGCTCGGCGCCTACGCGCTGCTGCTCACGGCGAAGGTGCCGGTGCAGTGGATCATCGTCGTGTTCGGCATTTTCGTCGCCGCGATGATCTGGCTCGCCATGCGGCGCAGTGCGGCAAACGCACGCACGATCGACATACAGGCGCTCGTCGACGAATAACCGGCGGCGGTTTGCGCACAACCGCGGCAAGCCCATGTGAGCGGTCTGGCCATCCGGCCAGGTTCACACGCTCTCGCCGCGGGTTAAACTCACGCCCTGAACCCCCTAGCAAGACACCGAGGATGGCTACACACACCGCCAGCGCCAGCGACACCGCGCAACACACCCCCATGATGCAGCAGTACCTGCGCATCAAGGCCGATCATCCGGGCACGCTCGTGTTCTACCGGATGGGCGACTTCTACGAGCTATTCTTCGAAGACGCGGAGAAAGCCGCGCGCCTGCTCGATCTGACGCTCACGCAGCGCGGCGCGTCGGCGGGCAATCCGATCAAGATGGCGGGCGTGCCGCATCACGCCGTCGAGCAATACCTCGCGAAACTCGTGAAGCTCGGCGAGTCGGTGGCGATCTGCGAACAGATCGGCGACCCGGCCACCTCGAAAGGACCGGTCGAGCGCAAGGTCATGCGCGTAGTCACGCCCGGCACGCTCACGGACGCCGCGCTGCTCTCCGACAAGAACGACGTCTACCTGATGGCGGTCTGCCCGGGCCACAACCGGCGCGGCGTGACCGTCAACGTCGGGCTCGCGTGGCTCAATCTGGCGAGCGGCGCGCTGCGCCTTGCGGAAGTCGCGCCGGAACAGGTCGCGGCAGCCTTCGAGCGCATTCGCCCGGCGGAAATCCTTGTGGCGGAAATGCCTGCGGAATCCTCGGGCTGGGCGCCGCCCACCGGCACCGGCGTGGGTTCGGGTGCCATGACGCGCGTGCCCGCGTGGCACTTCGACGTCGCCTCGGGCAAGCAACGCCTGTGCGACCAGCTCGACGTGGCCAGTCTCGACGGTTTCGGTGCCCAGGCGCTCACGAGCGCGTGCGGCGCCGCCGGCGCGTTGCTGCTGTACGCCGCGGCCACGCAGGGCCAGCAGTTGCGCCACGTGCGCAGCCTCAAGGTCGAAGCCGAATCCGAATATATCGGCCTCGATCCCGCCACGCGCCGCAATCTCGAACTCACGGAAACGCTGCGCGGCACAGAGTCACCCACGCTGTGCTCGCTGCTCGACACCTGCAGCACCGCCATGGGCAGCCGCCTGCTGCGTCACTGGCTCCACCATCCGCCGCGCGACGCGGGCATCGCGCAGATGCGCCAGCAGGCCATCGGCGCGCTGCTCGAGGCGCCGCCGCCCGCCAGCGTCGAGACGCTGCGCGGCGCGCTGCGCCAGATCGCCGACGTCGAGCGCATCACGGGGCGTCTCGCGCTGCTCTCGGCCCGCCCGCGCGATCTCTCGAGCCTGCGCGACACCTTTGCCACCCTGCCCGTGCTGCGCGAGCAGATTGCCGCGATGGGCGGCGCGTCGGCAACGCTGGCGCACATCGTCGAGGCGCTCGAGCCGCCCGTCGAATGCGCCGACCTGCTGCAACGCGCGGTCGCGCCCGAGCCGGCCGCCATGGTGCGCGACGGCGGCGTGATGGCGCGCGGCTACGACGCGGAGCTCGACGAGCTGCGCGACCTGTCGGAGAACTGCGGCCAGTTCCTGATCGACCTCGAGGCGCGCGAACGCACGCGCACCGGCATCGGCAATTTGCGGGTCGAGTACAACAAGGTGCACGGCTTCTATATCGAAGTCACGCGCGGCCAGACCGACAAGGTCCCCGACGACTATCGGCGCCGCCAGACGCTCAAGAACGCCGAGCGCTACATCACGCCCGAACTGAAGGCATTCGAGGACAAGGCACTCTCGGCACAGGAACGTGCGCTCGCGCGCGAGAAGGCGCTCTACGACGCGCTGCTTCAATCATTGTTGCCTTTTATCCCCGATTGCCAGCGCGTTGCGGCAGCGCTCGCCGAGCTCGATCTGCTCGCCGCCTTCGCGGAGCGTGCACGCGCGCTCGACTGGAATGCGCCGGAATTCTCGGCAGCGCCCGGCATCGAAATCGAACAGGGCCGCCACCCGGTCGTCGAGGCGCAGGTCGAGCAGTTCATCGCCAACGACTGCACGCTGACCGCCGAGCGCAAGCTGCTGCTCATCACCGGCCCGAACATGGGCGGTAAGTCGACGTTCATGCGCCAGAACGCGCTCATCGCGCTGCTCGCCTATGTGGGCAGCTATGTGCCGGCGAGACGCGCGCGCTTCGGCCCGATCGACCGCATCTTCACGCGCATCGGCGCCGCCGACGATCTCGCGGGCGGGCGCTCGACCTTCATGGTCGAAATGACCGAAGCCGCGGCCATCCTCAACGACGCCACGCCGCAAAGCCTCGTGCTGATGGATGAGATCGGGCGCGGTACGTCGACATTCGACGGCCTCGCGCTCGCATGGGCCATTGCACGGCATCTGCTCACGAGCAACGGCTGCCATACGTTGTTCGCAACGCACTACTTCGAGCTCACGCAGCTGCCCACCGAATTCGCGCAGGCGGCCAACGTGCACCTGTCGGCGGTCGAGCACGGACACGGCATCGTGTTCCTGCACGCCGTGAGCGAGGGCCCGGCCAATCAAAGCTACGGACTGCAGGTCGCGCAGCTTGCGGGCGTGCCCAACCCCGTGATCCGCGCAGCGCGCAAGCATCTCGTGTATCTGGAGCAACTCTCGGCCGGACAGCCCACGCCGCAGCTCGACTTGTTCGCCGCACCCGCGCCTTCGGAAGACGACGATTTCGACGCGCAACCGTACGTGGAAGACGCGCCGGCGGCTGCCGACCCGGGTGCCGCGCTCGTCGCAGAACGCCTGCGCGCGCTCGATCCGAACGAGCTGCGGCCACGCGATGCACTCGATCTGCTCTACGAACTGCATGAGCTGGCCACGGCGCCGGACGCCAAACGCTGAGCGTCGCCTCGCGACGCCACCCCGGCCATTCCCGCATGGCCGGGGTGTCTTTGCTTCGCGCTTTCTGAATCGACTGTGGCGGGCGACACGTCGCCCGCCAGCGGCAGCGCAATCGCTGCTGCGAAAACGCCGGCGCGGTGGGCTGCAACGCGCCCTCGTCTGCCTGATGATGTTCGGCCTGCCGTTCGCCGCAAAGGCCGAGGGCCCCTCGTCCCGTTATTCGTTCGCCGTCGTGGCAAACGTCGTCACCGAGCCCGGCGACGAAACTACGCTCCAGCGCCTAATCGACGCGATCGGCCGCGATCCGCAGATGTCGTTTGTCGTCTACGACGGCAATCTCAAAGGATCGCGCGAAACCTGCGCGGACCGCCTCTACGAACGGCGCCGCACTCTGCTCGACGCGTCGCGCGTGCCACTCGTCTTCGTGCCGGGGCAGCGCGACTGGGGCACTTGCGGCACGGCCGGCGCAGGCGGTTACGACCCAGTCGAGCGGCTCGACTTCCTGCGCCAGGACTTCTTCGCCGACGCCAATTCGCTCGGGCAATTTCCGCTCACGCTCACGCGCGAAAGCGAGGTCTCGCGGTTCAGGCCATATCGGGAGAATGCGCGCTGGCAGCTCGGCGATACCGTGTTCATCGCACTGAACGTACCCGACGGCAACAATCACTTTCTGAACGCCGGTGGCCGCAACGGAGAATTCGAGGACCGCGTAATCGCCGACGGCTTTTGGCTCGAGCACGCAGCCGAGTTCGCGCGCCGCCGCAATGCGCGCGCCATCGTCATCTTCATGCAGGGCAACGCGATGCCCGAGGATTACGAGCGACCCGACCGCTTCGCGTGGCTGCGTTTTCGCCGCACGCCCCGCGACGGTTATGCCGAGCTGCGGCGCAGCCTCGTGAAACTGGCGGAAACCTTCCGCGGCCCGGTGGTCCTCGTGCACCCGGACAACGTGAAGCTCACGCGTGGCTTCGCCATCGATCAACCCTTGCGCAACGACAAGGGAATCAGGATTGCTAACGTAACGCGTATCGAGTTTTCGCTGCGCGACCCGCTCACGCAGTGGCTGCAAATCGATGCGGACATGGCACGCCGCACGCCGCTGCGCGTGAGCGTGCACGACGTGCCGAGGCACCTGCCGCTCCTGCCGCCGCCACTGCCGCCCCTGCTGCCTGGAGGAAGCGGCGAACCGGTACTTCCTGCCATGCCTGAAGTATCGTCGATGCCCGACGTAACGGAGATTCCCGGCATGCAACAGGCGCCCGACGTGAACAACGCCAGCGGAACAAACCCGATGGGAGGGATGGCAGCGCCAGGCGGCGCGAGTACCGGAAAAGCGGCGCCCGCGTGGCCGGCACAAGGCTCGGGGCCACAGACTGGGTCCGGCGCGCCGCAAACGATTCTGCCGCCGACGCAGCCTTAGATGACGCCCCCGTGAATTGAACAGCAGGAACGACCCGTAGCGCGGCATAGCACGCGAACGGCACGCAATCGGCACGCGAACGGCGCGGTCAGACTACCCGGAAATGCACAACGAGCGGTGCAGCGTCGCGCCGCGAAGAGAAGAACAGCGCAGCGTTACGCAAGGGGGCGCGACGCAGGGCGAGACGCGCCGGCGTTTGCCGCCGGCGCGTTGCCCGATCAATGCAGGGTGGGTTTCGAAGCGGCTTCGTCGCCGTCGTCGTCATCGTCCTCGTCGACGACTTCGAGGCCATCCGCGCCATGCGCGTGCTCATGCTCGATTTCGTCTTCGGTGGCCTGACGCACTTCCTTGACGGTCAGCGCGAAACGCAGGGCCATGCCCGCGAGCGGGTGATTGCCGTCGAGCACGACCTTGTCTTCGGCAACGTCGGTGACGGTATAGATGAGCGTGTCGAGATCCTCGTCGCCTTCCTCAGGCGTGCCCTCGAACTGCATGCCGACTTCGAGGGGCTCCGGGAAGCGGTTACGCGGCTCGATCTTGACGAGCTCGGGATCGTACTCCCCGAAAGCGTCGGAAGGCTCAAGCTGGATCTGGGTCTCGAAGCCCGGCTCCTTGCCGTCCAGCACTTCCTCGATCTTGGGGAACGTGCCATCATAGCCGCCGTGCAGATAGACCATCGGCTCGTCGCTTTCCTCGATCAGATTGCCCTGCGCATCCGATAGCTTGTAAGCGACCGACACGACGGTGTCCTTTGCAATTTTCATTCGATCCTCCAGATTACAGACCTCATTATACGATGCCCAAGCGGTCCCCAGACCACCCGGAGGACGCCCGCATGCGGCGCGCCCCCTCCTCCCTGGCAAGTCCCGCGCCCGATACGCCCACGCCGCTGCTTGGCGGCCTGAGTCCGGCGCAGTTCATGAAGAAATACTGGCAGAAAAAGCCATTCTTGATCCGCCAGGCGATACCCGGCATCGAGGCGCCGCTCTCGCGCGACGAACTCTTCGCATTGGCTGACCAGGACGACGTCGAATCGCGGCTCATCACGCACTTTCGCAAGCGCTGGGCGCTCGAGCACGGCCCCTTCGCACCTGACGAACTGCCAACAACGAAAACGCGCCAATGGACGCTGCTCGTGCAAGGCGTTGACCTGCACGACGATCGTGCCCGCGCGCTGCTCGAACGCTTTCGCTTTGCGCCCGACGCCCGCCTCGACGACCTGATGATCTCGTACGCCTCCGACGGCGGCGGCGTGGGTCCGCATTTCGATTCGTACGACGTGTTCCTGCTACAGGTGCACGGCAAGCGGCGCTGGCGCATTGGCGCGCAGCGCGACCTGTCGTTGCAGGAAGGCTTGCCGCTGAAGGTCCTGGCGAACTTCGAACCCGAAGAGGAATGGGTGCTGGAGCCGGGCGACATGCTGTATCTGCCGCCGCACATTGCGCACGACGGCGTGGCCGAGGGCGAATGCATGACCTGCTCGATCGGCTTTCGTTCGCCTTCCACGACCGAGCTCACGAGCCAGTTTCTCTACTGGCTGGCCGAGCGTGGCGCAGATGGCACAGCCAGCTCGAACGCAGGCAACCCCACGCTCTACCGGGACCCGGACCAGCCCGCCGTGACGCATCCGGCCCAACTCCCTCCGGCACTTGTGGAGCGCGTCTCGGCTGTGCTTGCTAAAGTGCGGTGGAGCGATACGGATGTCTCCTCGTTCGTCGGCTCCTGGCTTTCAGAACCGAAATCGAATGTGGTATTCGACGCCCCCGAAAAGCCGCTGGACGAAGCGCGTTTTGTTGCGCGCGCCGCGAAAAATGGGATAACACTCGACCGCAGGACAATCCTGCTTTACGATGCGCGCTCGTATTACCTGAACGGGGAACAGTACTTGCTCAAGGAAGCGAAAAAATGGCTGCCATTATTGGCTGACAACCGCTTTCTGGATGGGAAACGCTTTGTAACACTCTCACACGATTCGTGTGTGACAGCGTTGCTACACGAGTGGTATCGTGCGGGCTGGATACGACTCGGGGTGCTTGCCTAAGCGCTTCGGACTGTTATACCGTACTAAAATATAGTGCTTGTATGAGAAAGACAACGTATTGTCCCCGGATTTGTCGACGGTCGATACGAAAGTGCCTATAATTTCCGCCCAGGCCGTAGGGAAGATTCACGCTCTTGCAGTGCATCTCCACCAGCGGCTCAGGTCGATGTTGGGGCACATTACCGGTATTATTTTGCGCTGTTGCTTACCTTTAACCATAAAAGGACGTGATCATGAAGAAATCCCTCCTCGTAGCATCCCTGCTGGCAGCTGTTGCACTGGCTGCGTGCAACAAGAGCAGCGACCAAGCTGCTGCGCCGGCTAGCGACGCTACCGCTGCTTCGGCACCGGCTGCTGCTGCTTCGGACGCAACGGCAGCTGCTTCGGGCGCTGCAGCTGCTGCGAGCGATGCTACGGCTGCTGCTTCGGATGCTGGCGCTGCCGCTTCGGGCGCTGCTGCTGCGTCGGATTCGGGCGCAGCTACGGCTGCTCCGGCTTCGGGCGCAAGCCAGTAAGCTGTGTTCGCGAGGTGCTCGCCTGGAGCTTCGGCTCCAGCGGACATCGAAGCGAATCGCCGGGCAGCCTGACGGCCTCGTCAGTTGCGCGGCGGGCAAACAAAAAAGCCACGAACTCACGTTCGTGGCTTTTTTGTTGGTCTTTTCCGCGGTCGAGAGCCATGCAGAAACGCCCGCAATACAACGCAAAACTCATGCGCAATGCATGTAACCGGCATTGCGCATATGCAAGCGGATATTACGTGACGCGCACAACGTAGCGCGCATCAAGCGCAGTTACGCAGTGCCCTGCTCGTTCTCTCCCGCGAAGAACTCCTGCACGACCTCGATCTCGCGCGTGCGTTTGAACGGCGGCAGGCTTTGCCAGATACGCCGGCCATAGGGTTTGTCGACGAGGCGCGTATCGCAGATCATCAACACGCCGCGATCCGTCTCGGCGCGAATCAGACGCCCTGCGCCCTGCTTGAGCGTGATCACCGCTTGCGGCAACTGATGAACCGCAAATGGACTCAAGCCCTTCTTCGTCAGAGCGTCCAGACGTGCGGCCAGCACCGGATCGTCGGGCGGCGCGAACGGCAGCTTGTCGATGACGACGAGCGAGAGCGCGTCGCCGCGCACGTCGACACCTTCCCAGAAGCTCTGGCTGCCCACGAGGATCGCATTGCCGTAGGCGCGAAAGCGCTCGAGCAACTCGGTCCGGCTTGCATCGCCCTGCACCAGCAGCGGCGTGTTCCAGCCGCGCGCCTCGATCGTGTCGCGCAGCCTTGTGGCGATTTTGTCGACGGCACGCAACGTCGTGCACAACATGAAAACGCCGCCCCCGGAAGCTTCGATGGCGGGCAACGCCGCATCGAACACCGCGTCGGTGAATTGCGGCGACGACGGCTGCGGCATATTACGCGGCACGTAGAGCAAGCCCTGCTGCGGGTAATCGAAGGGGCTCGGCAACGTCATCGAGCGGCGCGCGCTCAGGCCCATCTGCGCCGCATAGTGCGTGAAGTCGCCGCGCACGGAAAGCGTCGCCGACGTGAAGATCCACGTGCGCGGCACGCCCGCGCGCTGTTTCGCAAAAATGGGCGCCACGGAAAGCGGCGTCTCGTGCAACTGGACCGTGTGCGAAAACACTTCGACCCAGCGGACTTTTTCGTCGTCGGCGCCTGGCTCGGTCGCGGCATGGCCTTGCCCGTCGGACTGGCCGGCGTCTGCGGCAGCCCGTGCGTCGCGCGATGGCGCATCAGGCGACGCGCCCGGCACGGTCCACCCGGACAGCACGCCCTGGAGCTCGCGTGCGCGGCGCAGGCAGGTGCCCAGCGATTCGGCACGCTCGGCCTGGCCCGCAAGCGCAGTGGCGAGTGCGCCGAGCTCGGTCTGCAACGCGTCGAGCGAGTCGAACAGCGGATGATCCTCAGGCAACTGCGTGATCGACACGCGCAGCGAGTCTTCCTTGAACGCGAGCCGCACGTCGCGAGCCGCGCGCTCGAGCGCCGCGCCCAGCTTCACCCACTCCACCGCATCGCGTGCATGGCTCAGGCCTTCGGCAACGCAATCGCGCGCGAGCTCGAGAAACTGCGCAGTCGATAGCGTCTCGCCAAAGAACAGCGTGGCGGTTTCGGGCAACTGATGCGCTTCGTCGAAGATGATCGTGTTCGCGCTCGGCAACAACTCGGCCATGCCGGTATCGCGCAGCATGATGTCCGCGAAGAACAGATGGTGGTTCACGACGACGATATCGGCCTGCTGCGCTTCACGGCGCGCCTGCATGACGAAACAGTCCTTGTAGTGCGGACACTCCTGGCCGAGACAGTTGTCGCGCGTGGACGTCACCATCGACCACACCGCGGCCGTCTCCGGTACGCTCGCGAGCTCGGCCTTGTCGCCCGAGCGCGTGATCTTCGCGAAGCGGACGATCTCCTGCAGATACGCCGTTTCCTGGCGCGACGGCAAGCGGCCGTTGTCGGCGGTGCGCTGCAGATAGTAGTGACACAGATAGTTCGAGCGGCCCTTGAGCATGGCCACGCTCACAGGTACCGCAAGCGCGTCGCGCACGGTGGGAATGTCGCGGCCGAATAGCTGGTCCTGCAGGTGCTTGGTGCCCGTCGAGACGATCACCTTGCCGCCCCACAGCATGGCCGGGACGAGGTACGCGTAGGTCTTGCCGGTGCCCGTCCCCGCCTCGACGATCAGCGTGTTATCGCCCGATTCGGAGGCCGCGTGGGCAGCTTGTTCGGCAGTATCCTGCGCGGGCGCCGGGGCGCCGCGCTCGAGACGCCGCGCCGGGCGCGCCTGCGCCTCGAACATCGCCGGTTCGGGCAACGCCTGGGCGGCGGCTTCCATGGCCGCGGCCACGGCGCGCGCCATCTCGATCTGCGCGGCGCGCGGACGATAGCCGTCGATCTCCCGCGCCAACAGCCCGTTGGCGGCGAAGAGCTCTTCGAGTTCGGCACCGCGTTGCGCACTCAATGCTGGCGCGTTCGCCATTTGCGCAGTGCGTGCGTCACCATCCTGCGCGCCGCCTTCGCGCGCGGGACGGGATCGGGATACGGTCGTTGAATTCAAGGCAAGCGGTTCCTGCTCGGTCCTCTGAGCCCGGCGCGACTGCAGCCGCGCCCCGGCGCCTGCCAGGACCCGGAATCAGGCGTGCCCGTTCGAGGTCTTCGTTGAATCGGGTTCCAGCTGCAATTGCAGCAGGATGATGTTGTCTTTCAGCTTGAGCTTGCGCCTCTTCAGCTTCTGCAATTCGAAATCGTCGTAGTCCGACGTCTCGCACATCCTGTCGATCAGACGGTCGAGGTCTCCGTGTTCCGTTTCCAGTTGCAGAATACGGTCACGAAGGACCTCGCCCTTGACTTCACGATGCTCGCGCATGCTCGCCTCCTCGTCATGATCGGCGCCCGCCGTGCGAAAGGTCGCGCGCCTGAGGTTGCTGTCCGGCTGAAAAAGCGTGGTGCTACTGGCCCTGCGGTTTTTGCTGCTGCTGTTGCTGCTGCGCCTTCTCGGCCGCCTGCTTCTGACGTGCTTCCACGTCAGCCTTATGCTTGGCCGCCTCTTCCTGCTTCTGCTGGAAGCGCTCGGCCTTCTGGGCACGCTCCTGGGCCTTCTGCTGGCCCTCGCGGCGTGCCTCGTCCAGTTGCTTCTGATAATCCGATTGCTTCTTGTCGTACGCAGCCTGGTTGGCCGCGCGTTGCGACTGCGCCTGTTCGCCTTCGCGCTGCGCCTGCTGCAACGCGTGCTGGCGCTGCTTGTCCTCGTACGCCTGCGCGTTCGCCGCGCGTTGCGGCGCTTCGGCCTGGCGCTGCGCCTGATCGAGTGCGTGCTGGCGCTGCTTGTCTTCGTAAGCCTGCGCGCTTTGCGCCTCGTTCGCGGCGCGTTGCGGCGCGTCGGCCTCGTCCTTCGCGCGCTGCAGCGCTGTCTGCTCGTCGCGGCGGCGCGCATTGTCGGCGCGCTGCTCCTCGTCGAGTGCCAGCTGCTGATGGCGGATATCCGCCTGCACGACGCGCATCGCATCGCGCGCCTTGCCGAGACAGTGGTTCACGAAGAACGTATCGTAGCAATTGTGCTGCGCGACGGCGTACTGGTAGTTGTTCTCCGCAGTACGCCGATCAAGGACCTTCTGTCGCGCGGCAAAGTCATTGCCCGCGCCGGCATTCGGGGCCGTTGCGCCCGAAGCTGCGGCATCAGCACCGGCTACCACCCCGGACGCCGCCACCTCTTGCGCGAGGGCCGGAACGCTCGCCGTCGCCAGCAATGCGACGGCATAGACCGCCGCGCGGGCGGTGGTCCGCCACGCCGCGCCCTGGCGCGCAGTGGGCTGGACGGGTGTCAAACGGGATGGGATCAACGTCTTCTGAGGGCAACGGAACATGCCTGAAATTCTAACATCCCCCGAGTTGAGCGCCCCGCCATTTATGGCAAAATGCCCCGCTGCACCAGCCGGCGGGCGTTCGCTCGCTTGATGTCTCCCGCCCGGCTTTGGGACTGCACACCCGGGGGCGCACACCGGGACCGCAGCCCGGCACCGCAAACCGGGGCCGCTAACCCGGACCGCAAACCGATCCTCGCAGGAATATCCAGACTCTATGACGGAAACCGTAGCACTCAAGATCGTCCAGCGCATCGCCAGCGAACTGACCGTTCAACCGCGTCAGGTGGCGGCCGCCGTCCAGCTTCTCGACGAAGGAGCGACCGTTCCGTTCATCGCCCGTTATCGCAAGGAAGTCACGGGCAATCTCGACGATACGCAGCTGCGCACGCTCGAAGAGCGCCTGCTCTATCTGCGCGAGCTCGAAGACCGTCGCGCCGCGATCCTCTCGAGCATCGAAGAGCAAGGCAAGCTCACCGACGAGCTGCGCGCCGCCATCGAAGCGGCCGACAGCAAGCAGGTGCTCGAAGACCTCTATCTGCCGTACAAGCCCAAGCGCCGCACGCGCGCACAGATTGCGCGCGAAGCCGGCCTGCAGCCGCTCGCCGACGCCCTGCTCGCCAATCCGCTGCTCGATCCGCAGACGGAGGCCGCGCAATACGTCGACGCCGAAAAGGGTGTCGCCGACGTGAAGGCCGCGCTCGACGGCGCGCGTGACATCCTCTCGGAGCAATTCGGCGAAACGGCCGAGCTGCTCGGCAAGCTGCGCGACTGGCTGTTCAACCAGGGCGTGGTGATGTCGAGCGTGGTCGAGGGCAAGGAAAACGAGGAAGGCGAGAAGTTCCGCGACTACTACGAGTACTCGGAGACGATCAAGACCGTGCCGTCGCACCGCGCGCTCGCCCTGTTCCGCGGCCGCAACGCCGGCGTGCTGATGGTCAAGCTGGGCCTCGGCGGCGAGCTCGACGCACAAGTGCCGCATCCGGGCGAAGCGATGATCGCGCGCCACTTCGGCATCGCCAACCAGGGCCGGCCGGCCGACAAGTGGCTCTCCGACGTGTGCCGCTGGTGCTGGCGCGTGAAGGTGCAGCCGCACATCGAAAACGAGTTGCTCACGAACCTGCGCGAGCAGGCCGAGGCTGAAGCGATCCGCGTGTTCGCGCGCAATCTCAAGGATCTGCTGCTGGCGGCGCCCGCCGGCCCGAAGGCCGTGATCGGCCTCGATCCGGGCCTGCGCACCGGCGTGAAGGTTGCCGTGGTCGACCGCACCGGCAAAGTACTCGCCACCGACACGATCTACCCGCACGAGCCGCGCCGCGACTGGGACGGCTCGCTCGCGAAGCTCGCGCGCATCGCCGCGCAAACGCAGGCCGAACTCATCAGCATCGGCAACGGCACGGCTTCGCGCGAAACCGACAAGCTCGCGAGCGAGCTGATTTCGAAGCATCCCGAACTGAAGCTGCAGAAGATCGTGGTCTCCGAAGCCGGAGCCTCGGTTTATTCGGCATCCGAACTGGCGGCGAAGGAATTCCCCGAGCTCGACGTCTCGCTGCGCGGCGCGGTGTCGATCGCGCGGCGCCTGCAAGATCCGCTCGCCGAACTCGTGAAGATCGAGCCCAAGGCGATCGGCGTGGGCCAGTACCAGCACGACGTGAACCAGCGCGAGCTGGCGCGCTCGCTCGACGCGGTGGTCGAAGACTGCGTGAACGCCGTGGGCGTGGATGCGAACACGGCGTCGGTAGCGCTGCTCGCGCGCGTGTCGGGTCTGAACGCAACGCTCGCGCGCAATATCGTCGATTACCGCGACGCCAATGGCCCCTTCCCCTCGCGCGAGCAACTGAAGAAGGTGCCGCGTCTGGGCGACAAGACCTTCGAGCAGGCCGCCGGCTTTTTGCGCATCAACAGCGGCGTGAATCCGCTCGACCGCTCGTCGGTGCACCCGGAAGCCTATCCCGTCGTCGAGCGCATGCTCGCGAAGATCAAGCGCACCATCGGCGACGTGCTCGGCAATCGCGAGGCGCTCTCGGGCCTCGCGCCCACCGAGTTCGTCGACGAGCGCTTCGGTCTGCCGACTGTACGTGACATCCTCTCGGAGCTCGAGAAGCCGGGCCGCGACCCGCGTCCCGAGTTCAAGACCGCGACCTTCCGCGAAGGCGTCGAAAAGGTCTCCGACCTCGTGCCGGGCATGGTGCTCGAAGGCGTCGTGACCAATGTGGCGGCCTTCGGCGCGTTCATCGACATTGGCGTGCATCAGGACGGCCTTGTGCACGTCTCGGCGATGTCGACAAAGTTCATCAAGGACCCGCACGAAGTCGTGAAGGCCGGCCAGGTGGTGAAGGTGAAGGTGCTCGACGTCGACGTGAAGCGTCAGCGCATCGCGCTCACGATGCGCATGGACGACGATCCGGCGAGCGCGGCGCAGCGCAGCGGCGGCAATGCCGGCAGCGGCGGCAACCGCGATCAGCGCGGCGGCAATGCGAACCGCGGCGGCCAGCGCTCGCGCGACGCTGAGCCCGCCAATGCGATGGCGGCGGCGTTCGCGAAACTCAAGCGCTGACGCTCGAGCGCCGCGCGGCGCGGGGCCTGCAACAACCCCGCGCTCGCCAGGCTGCAGACAACAAAAAAGGCGCCGCGGCGCCTTTTTTGTTGTCAACGCAACGAAGCATCAAATCTCGATCTTCGTGCCCAGTTCGACCACGCGATTCGCGGGAATGCTGAAGAAGTCGGTCGGCTTCGCGGCGTTCTGATGCATCCACGCGAACACGCGCTCGCGGAAGATCGACATGCCCGGCAACTGCGTGGGCACCACCGTCTCGCGCGCGAGGAAGAACGACGTATCCATCATCTCGAACGTCATGCCCTCCTTGCGGCCGATCTCTTCGAGCACGGCCTTCACGTCCGGCGTCTCGTTGAAGCCATAGTCGGCCTTCGCGAGATACAAGCCGCCACCGATATCCTTCACCTGCACACGCTCCGAGTCGGCCACATAGGGAATGTCGCGAATCCGGAACGTGAGGAAAATCGTGCGCTCGTGCAGCACCTTGTTGTGCTTGAGGTTGTGCAGCAGGCTCACCGGCACGAGCGTGTCGCTGCCCGTGAGATAGATGGCCGTGCCCGACACGCGGTGCGGCGGATGCGCGAGCAACCCCTGCAGGAAAGGCATGAGCGGAATACCGTCGGCGGCGGTACGCTCCTTGACGATCATGCGCCCCTTGAACCACGTCATCAGCAGGAAGAACAGCAGCGCGCCGATACTGAGCGGCAGCCAGCCGCCCTCCTCGACCTTCAGCAGGTTGGCGCCGAAGAAGCCGACATCGACCACCATTAAGCACCCGATGATGAGCGACACGAGCCAGATGTTCCACTTCCACAGCTTCACCATTACGACGCTCGCGAGCATGGTAGTGATGACCATCGTCGCGGTCACGGCAATGCCGTATGCGGCGGCGAGATTATCCGAGCTCTTGAAGCCGACGACGATGCACAGAATGATGAGGAGCAGCATCCAGTTCACGACTGGCACGTAGATCTGGCCGATGGCGAGATCGGACGTATGCAGCACCTTCATGCGCGGCACATAGCCCAGCAGAATCGCCTGGCTCGTGAGCGAGTACGCGCCCGAGATCACGGCCTGCGACGCGATCACGGTCGCGACCGTCGACAGCACCACGAGCGGCAGCAGCGCCCAATCCGGCGCGAGCAGGAAGAACGGATTCTCGATCGCGCTGTGGTCCTGCATCAGGAGCGCGCCCTGGCCGAAGTAGTTGAGCACGAGCGAAGGCATCACGAGCCCGTACCACGCGTAGCGAATCGGCTTCGCGCCGAAGTGGCCCATGTCCGCGTAGAGCGCTTCCGCGCCGGTCAGCACCAGCACGACCGAGCCCAGCACCACATAGGCCTGCAGCACGTGCGCGCCCATGAACGTGACGGCGTAGTACGGATTGAGCGCGGCGATGACGCCCGGCGCCTGAACGATGCGCGACACGCCAAGCACGCCGATGGTCACGAACCAGAGCACCATGATCGGCCCGAACAGGCGACCCACGAGCGAGGTGCCGTGCCGCTGGATCCAGAACAGCGCGACGAGGATCACCATCGTGAACGGCAGCACGAGATGCGAGAGCTTGGGCGCGGCGATCTCGAGGCCTTCGACCGCCGACATCACCGAGATGGCCGGTGTGATCACCGCATCGCCGTAAAACATGCAGGCGCCGAAGATGCCCAGCGCGGTCAGCACGACGGCGGACTTGCTCTTGCGGTCGAACGAGCGCATGGCGAGCGCCATGAGCGCGAGCACGCCGCCTTCGCCGTTGTTGTCGGCGCGCATCACGAACAGCACGTACTTGACGCTGACGACGATGATGATCGCCCAGAACAACAGCGAGATGACACCGAGGATGGATGTTTCGTTGAGCGGAATGCCGTGTGCCGGGCTGAACGCTTCTTTGAGCGAATACAGCGGACTCGTGCCGATGTCGCCGAACACCACGCCGATGGCCGCTACTGCGAGTGTGGGGAGCGGCTGCTTTGCCACGTGCGTGCTAGTTGTCATATACGCGGAAATCCGTTCGAGGCGGAAAAAACGAGCGCTATTCTAAACCGGCTGCGTGAGAAACCCGAGTGATCGTTGTGACCCCGCGACGCCCCTCTTGTCCCGCGGGAGTTTAGCATGGCACCCTGCGGCGCCTGGCCGGCTGTGCGCCAAAGCTTGACACGCGGTGGCGGCAACGCCGCTGCAAGGCGGCGCGACAAGGCGCGCAGCATGCGGCACATAAAAAAACGGAGCCCGAAGGCTCCGTTCCTGATGGGGTCCGCTGGCAAGCGCACGCTGCCGGCGACACGGCGTTCTGCTGAGCGCCCTTACTTCTGCGGATCCTGCTGGGCCTGCTGAAGCCCGCGCTTGATCCATGCGCCAAGGTTGTGCGGACGCACCGTATCCCACTCCTCGAACGGCTGGTGGATCCACGGATTGGTCGGCAGATGCTGGACAAAGTAATCCGGCTTCACCTTCGAGCAGCCCTTGTACCAGAGCACCGCCGAGCGCACGCCGGTCACGGCCGGATAACGCACCTTCAGATGCTCCTGCACGCGCGCGAGCGTGACACCCGAATCGACGAGATCGTCGACGAGCAGCACGTTGCCCGCGAGCTCGCCGCGCGTCATCGTGATGTACTGCGCGATGTCGAGCTCGCCCTGCTCCGTGCCCGCCGCTTCGCGGTACGAGCTCGTCGCGAGGATCGCGAGCGGCAGGTCGTAGATGCGCGAGAGCTGGTCGCCCACGCGCAGGCCACCGCGCGCGAGACACAGGATCTGGTCGAACTTCCAGCGCGACTCGTGCACCGAGAGCGCAAGCAGTTCGATCAGCCGGTGATACTCATCCCAGCCGACCCACAGGTTCTTTTCGTCGTTGCGCGGGTCCATCATTTGAATCATTTTTGCTTCTACCTTCTTGCCACTTAGACCTTGAACGGATGACGCAGCAGGATCGTTTCGTCGCGATCCGGGCCGGTCGAAACCATGTCGATCGGCACGCCGGCGACTTCCTGCACGCGCGTGAGGTACGCCTGCGCGCTCTTGGGCAGCGCGTCGAACTGCGTGATGCCGATCGTGCTTTCCTTCCAGCCAGCGAACGTTTCGTAGACCGGCTCGCACGCAGCCACTTGCGAGGCGCCGCGCGGCAGGATGTCCACATCTTTGCCGGCGACCTTGTAGCCGACGCACAGCTTCACCTCGTCGAGGCCGTCGAGCACGTCGAGCTTGGTGATGCACAGGCCCGTCACACCGTTGATCTGGATCGAGCGGCGCAGCGCGGCGGCGTCGAGCCAGCCGGTGCGGCGCGGACGGCCCGTGACCGAGCCGAATTCCTTGCCGACCTTCGCGAGCGTGAGGCCCACTTCTTCCTGGCGGTCGGCGTTGTCGGCGTCATACAGCTCGCTCGGGAACGGGCCCGAACCGACGCGCGTGCAGTACGCCTTGGTGATGCCGAGCACGTAGTTGAGCTTTTGCGGACCCACGCCCGCGCCGGCCGAAGCCGCACCCGCGACGCAGTTGCTCGACGTGACGAACGGATAGGTGCCGTGGTCGATGTCGAGCAGCGTGCCTTGCGCGCCTTCGAACAGCAGGTTGCCGCCTTCGTTGTTCACGTCATAAAGACGACGCGAAACGTCCGTTACCATCGGCTTCAGACGCTCGGCGTACGAGAGCATCGTGTCGAGGGTCTGCTGGAAATCGACGGCTTGCGCGCCCAGGTACTGCGTGAGCACGAAGTTGTGATAGTCGAGGTTTTCGCGCAGACGCTCGGCGAAGACTTCCGGCTCGAACAGGTCCTGCACGCGCATGCCGCGGCGTGCCACCTTGTCTTCGTAGGCCGGGCCGATGCCGCGGCCGGTCGTGCCGATCTTCGCGGCGCCGCGCTTGGCTTCGCGCGCCTGGTCGATGGCGATGTGATACGGCAGGATGAGCGTGGTGGCTTCGGAGATGAACAGACGCTTCTGGACGTCGATGCCCGCTTCTTCGAGTTCGCCGATTTCCTTGAACAGGGCCTCGGGCGAGAGCACCACGCCGTTGCCGATGTAGCAGGCGGTGCCGGCGCGCATGATGCCCGACGGGATCAGCCGGAGAATGGTCTTCTTGCCGCCGATGATGAGTGTGTGACCGGCGTTGTGACCGCCCTGGAAACGCACCACGCCTTGCGCGTGGTCCGTCAGCCAGTCGACGATCTTGCCCTTGCCCTCATCGCCCCATTGGGTGCCCACGACGACGACATTGCGCCCCGGGGTTACATTCACTGCGCTGGCAGACATGGTGTTTCGTTAGCTGGTTAAAAACGTATTCTACCTGGGTTCGGCGGCAAGGCCGCCATTTTTTCCCAAAATTCCGGGAATTTCCTTTTGCGCTCAACGGCATGCGCGTTGCGGCGCCCTCACTGCGGCGCCCCGGCGCGGGCTCAGGCGCGCGCCTCGACCACCCATGCGCCGTCGCGCTCGACCAGCACGCGGTCGCACGCGAATTCGTCCATATCGTGCTCGTGGCCCGGCAGCGCCTGGATCACGACCTCGCCCGCATCGCGCAGCGCTGCGACAGCCGCGCGCAGCGATTCGTCGTGGCGCCACGGCGCGAGCACCGCGCTGCTGCGCGCCTCCACCGGGGAAATACGCGCCACTTCGCGCAGATCCATCGAAAAACCCGTCGCCGCGCGGGCGCGGCCATATGCCTCGCCCACCTTGTCGTAACGGCCGCCGCGCGCGACCGCGTTGGGCACGCCGTCCACGTACGCCGAGAACATCACGCCGCTGTGGTACGCGTAGCCGCCGAGATCGGCGAGGTCGAGCATCAGTTCCGCGCCCTCGATCTTGCTCATGAGGAATGCCAGGTCGTCGAGCGCGCGCGCGATGCCGGGCAGCGCCGGCAGGCGCTTGCGCGCCTCGTCGATCACGCTCGCGTCGCCATACAGCGACGGCAGCGCGCGCAAGGCGTCGCGCGACACAGGCTGCAGGTTCGCGGTGAGCTCAGCCAGATCCGGCACGTCCTTGCCAGCCAGCGCTTCATACAAAGCATCGCCGAGCGCGGCGGCTGCCGGATCGGCTTCGAAGATCGCCGCCAGCACACCCGCGTGCGAAAGGTCGAGACGCACCTTCGTGAGGCCCGCGAGGCGCAGCGCGTCGAGCATCAACTGCTGGATTTCGAGGTCGGCTTCGAGGCCCGCATGGCCGTAAATTTCCGCGCCGATCTGGATCTGCTCGCGCGTGGCGTGCAGGCCGCGCGGGCGCGTGTGCAGCACGTTGCCCGCATAGCACAGGCGCGTGACGCCCTGGCGGTTCAGCAGATGCGCGTCGATGCGCGCGACCTGCGGCGTCATGTCCGCGCGCAAGCCGAGCGTGCGGCCCGACAGCTGATCGACGAGCTTGAACGTGCGCAGGTTCAGATCGCGCCCACTGCCCACCAGCAGCGACTCGAGATACTCGAGCAGCGGCGGCATGACCATTTCGTAGCCATAGGCGCGGAAGCGGTCCAGCAGGCGGCGGCGCAACTCTTCGATTTTGCGCGCCTCGGAAGGCAGCACGTCGGCGATATTCTCGGGAAGTAACCAGGTCGACATCGGGTCAGTCCTACGACGATGAAAGGCCGCGCGGGCGCGTAACGCGCCAGCCGCAAGGACTCGAGCGCGCACACGCGCCTGCCGCGCGGGCCGGACGATAGAAACGGCGCACGCCTCGCGGCGCGCGCCTTGAATTCAGGTAGCGATCAGCAGCAGCACGAGGCCGAGCCCCATCACGATCAGCCCGCCGATCCGGATGTGATGCGGCGGCCGTTCTGCAATTCTACGAAATGTATCGCGCCACGCCGTCGGGAAAACGAACGGGAACATGCCCTCGATAATCAGCATCAGCGCGATCGCGAGCAACAGGGAGCCAGCTATGTCCATGCGAAGAAACGCGCCGCGCACACGCGCGGCGCCCGTGTCTCATTGATCTAGTGTTTGCGCGCTGCGGCGGGGGCGGCAGGAGCCGTCGGCGCCTCTCCGTTCGGACTGCGCATGAAGCGGAAGAAGTCGCTCGACGAATCGACCACGACCACATCGCCCGGCTTGAAGCTCTCGCGGTACGCCTGCATGCTCTGGTAGAAGCGATAGAAGTCCGGATCGCGGCCATACGCCTGCGCGGCAATCGCGGCGGCCTTGCCGTCACCATCGCCCTTGATGGCCTGTGCCTGGCTGTACGCATCGGCGATCACGCCCTGCTGCTTGCGCTCTGCCTCGTCCTTGATCTTCTGTGCCTCAGCGGCGCCCTTCGCGCGCTCGTCGGCGGCGGCCTGCTCGCGCGCGGCGCTCATGCGCTTGTAGACCACCTCGGCGAGTTCCGCCGGATAGTCGATGCGCGTGAACTCGATGTCGACCACGTCGATGCCGAGCGGCGCAGCGGCCGTCTTGAGCGTGTCGCGCGCGTTATTGGCGATCGCTTCCTGCTGCGCAAGCGCATCGCTCAGACCGACCTTCGAGAACGCGCCCGAAAGCGCATCGCGCGAGAGCGACGCGAGCCGGTCCGCGAGCGTCTGCGGGTCGCCCTTGGTGGCGGCGAAGAGCTTGAGCGGATCGGCAATGCGATAGCGCACGACCGGGTTCACGAGCAGCTCGGTCTTGTCCGACGTGGTGTAGCGGTCGGCATCGGGCGCATCGAACGCCTGAATGCGGGTGTCGATGAACGTCGCGGTCTGGAACGGCGGCGGCAGCTTCACGTGCAGGCCCGGGCCCGCGAGCGTCGCCTTGGCGCCACCCGAGGAGGACACCACCGCGACATGGCGCGGATCGACGACGAACACCGCCGACGAGGCCACGAGCACCACCACCACGAAGGCGACGACGAACGCAATGATCTTGTTCATGTCGGCGCTCCGTTATTGCACGTCGTCTTCGCGGCCGCGCGAGCGCAGCGCGTCGCGCGAACGGAAGGCATCGCTCGCCGCCTGGGCCGCGTCGCTCGCCGACGGTGCCGGCGCAGCACTCTGCTGCGGCTGCGCGTTTTGCTGTTGCGCGCCCTGCTGCTGGCTTTGCGGTTGTGCGTTTTGCTGCAGCTCGCCGTTCGCTGCGGGCGCGGCCGCGGCATTCGCATCCGGCGCGGCGCTAGCCGGCGCCGCGGCTGCCGCAGCACCCGACGCGCCCGCGGCCGCAGCCGCGCGCTGACGCGTCGCGTCGACGATCTTGTCGAGCGGCAGATAGATCACGTTGTTGCCCGACTTGCTGTCGACGAACACCTTCGTCGTATTCGAGTAGATGTGCTGCATGGTGTCCAGGTACATGCGCTCCCGAATGACGGCCGGCGCCTTCGCGTATTGGTCGTAGACGCTGTTAAAGCGCTGCGCATCCCCTTGCGCCTGCGCGACCACACGGTCGCTGTAGGCCTTCGCGTCGTCGATGAGACGCGCTGCTTCGGCTTGCGCGCTCGGCAGCGTCTGATCGGCGTAGGCCTCGGCGTCGCGCTTCGCGCGCTCGCTGTCCTGATGCGCCTTCGCTTCGTCGTCGAAGGCGGCCTGCACGCGATCGGGCGCGCTGACGCTCTGGATCGTCACGCCCACCACGCCGAGCCCCGTCTTGTAGAGGTCGAGCGCGTGCTGGATGGAGTCGGCGAGTTGCGCGCGGATCGGTTCGCGGTCCGCATAGAGGAGATCGTGGGTGCTGCGCGCGCCCACCACGGTGCGCACGGCCGCCTGCGCGGCCTGGCTCACGGCGAGGTCGGGATCGACGCTGTGGAACAGATAGTCGGTGGGCTGCTTGACCTGATACTGCACGGTGAAGCGCACGTCGAGAATATCGCCATCGTGCGTGATCACCGAGGCATCCTTCACATTCGACGGGCGCACGAGATTGTTGCGGCCGATCTCGACGCTGCGAATCTGGCCGACATTGACGATTTCCTGCGTCTGGAACGGGAACGGCAGACGCCAGTGCACGCCCTGGCCAACCGTGTGGCGATACTGGCCGAACTGCAGCACGACGCCGGCCTGGCCGTCCTGGACGACGAACACACCGCTGCCCACATAGATGGCGATGAGCACGCCGAGCACGATGCCCACGCCAATGCGCGCGCTGCGGCCGTTGTCCGGCCGCGGGCCAAGCCCGCCGCCGCCTTTGCCCTTCTTGCCGAAGAACGCGGACAGACGGCGATTGAAATCGCGCCACATTTCGTCGAGATCGGGTGGACCATCACCCTTGCCGCCGTCTTTGTTGCCGTTATTGCCCGACGGACGCCGCGCGTCGTCAGTGCGCTGGCCATTGCCCTCGCCGCGGCCCCAACGCGGGTCGTTCAGCGAGAAAATGGCGCGTGTGCGCTGCCAGCCAGTCCGCTTGTTGTAATCGTTCACCTGTGTTCGTTCACCAGAGTAGACAGCGGGTCATGTGCGTGGGGGCACCTCATCGGCGCACTTCGGGGCACGCCACGGGGAGCGCCTCGAGGCGCCTCCCGATAGCGTTCAGCGGCCCAGCTCGGGTTCCCTGCTGGGTTCGTGCGGCACCGCGTTCCAGTCGGCGGCGGGCAGGAGCTGCGACGCCTGGACGAGCGGCTCGGCAGTCGCGATTTCGGCGATGGCGGCGCGCAGCGCATCCAGTCCAACGCCCGTGCGCGCGCTCAAAAAGACGCGCGAAATATTACCATACTCGTCCCGCTCGACCGTCCCGCCGCGGGCCGCCAGTTCAGGCACGGCGTCGATCTTGTTGAACACCAGCACCTGACGGATGGTGTCCGCGCCGATCTCGTGCAACACCTCGTTCACCTGATCGATCTGGTCGAGCCGCACCGGGCTCGAGGCGTCCACCACGTGCAGCAACAAGTCGGCCTGCACGGTTTCCTGCAGCGTCGCGCGAAACGCCGCGACGAGCTGGTGAGGCAGTTCGCGGATGAAACCCACGGTGTCCGACAACACGATCTGGCCCACGTCGTCGCCGAGCCACAGGCGCCGCGAAGTGGTGTCGAGCGTCGCGAACAACTGGTCCGCGGCATAGGCCTGCGCCTTGGTCAGCGCATTGAAGAGCGTGGATTTGCCCGCGTTCGTGTAGCCGACGAGCGAGACCGACATCGTGCGCGTGCGCTCGCGCTGGCGCCGCTGCGTGCCGTGCTGGCGACGCAGCTTGGCGAGCTTGCCCTGCAGCATCTTGATGCGCTCGCCAATCAGGCGGCGGTCGGTTTCGAGCTGCGTTTCGCCGGGGCCGCGCAGGCCGATACCGCCTTTCTGGCGCTCGAGGTGAGTCCAGGCGCGCACGAGGCGCGTGGCGAGGTACTGAAGTTGCGCGAGCTCGACCTGCAGCTTGCCTTCGTGGCTGCGCGCGCGCTGCGCGAAAATGTCGAGAATGAGGCTCGTGCGGTCGATCACGCGGCGATCGAGCGCTCGCTCCAGATTACGTTGCTGGGCGGGCGAGAGCGCGTGATTGAAAATGACGATTTCGACGTCGTTCGCCTCACAGGCGAGACGCAGTTCCTCGGCCTTGCCGCTGCCGATGAACATGGCGGCGTCGGGGCTGGAACGCCGCCCGGTGAGCGTGACAGCGGGCGTAGCGCCCGCGCTCTTGGCGAGCAGGCTGAGTTCTTCGAGACTGGCTTCGAAATCGGTCTTGCCGAAGTCGATGCCGACGAGTGCGGCGTTGATCAAATTAGCAGATGTCAAAATGGAAGCGGCCGGATCGGGAGCGCCAGCCTGGCGCTCCGGACCGGCCGCGTCAAAGATCAGGACGCTTCCGCATCCGGGTGGAAGTTCACCGGACGGGCCGGGACCACCGTGGAAATGGCGTGCTTGTAAACCATTTGCGTAACCGTATTACGGAGCAACACGACGTACTGGTCGAACGATTCAATGTTCCCTTGAAGCTTGATGCCGTTGACCAGATAGATCGAAACAGGCACGTGCTCCTTGCGCAGCGCGTTCAGAAACGGGTCTTGTAACAGTTGCCCTTTGTTGCTCATAGCAAACTCCGTATTTTTTTGCAGGTTTAACTAAATTGGCGCCGAAGAAAAAGAAATCCGACGCCAATCGCTACACTATAGCTGATTCTCGTTCCACCGCGCCCCTCCCCACCGTCCGGCCAGGAAGGCCAACAGCGCGATTGCGCGCGGTAGCGAACGCAGCTCAGCTTTTCTCAGTGTAGGGATTCGTAGAGGAACGAAACTCTATGCGCAATGGAGTCCCGGTCAGCGAGAAAGTTTCACGGAAACGGTTCTCCAGGTAGCGCTTGTAGGTATCGGTCACCGCATCGAGCGCGTTACCGTGGATCACGATAATGGGTGGGTTCTGTCCCCCCTGGTGCGCATAGCGCAGCTTCGGACGCACCGGGCCGCGACGACGCGGCTGCTGGAACTCCACGGCATCGATGAGCGCGCGCGTGAGTTTCGGCGTGGGAAGCTTCGCCATGGCCGCGGCATACGCGTTGTCCACCGAGCGCATCAGCGGGCCGATGCCGAATTTTTCCGTCGCCGAAATGAAGCGCATTTCCGCGAAGTCGAGGAACTTCAGCTTGCGTTGCAGGTGGTGCTTGGTGCGCTCGCGCGCGTGGTCGTCCATGCCATCCCACTTGTTCACGCCCACCACGAGCGCGCGGCCCTGCTCCACCACGAAGCCCGCGATGTGCGCATCCTGGTCCGAGATTTCCTGGTGCGCGTCGAGCAGCAGAATGACCACGTTGGCGTCGGCGATCGACTGCAGCGTCTTCACCACCGAGAACTTCTCGATGGCCTCGAACACCTTGCCGCGGCGGCGCAGACCCGCCGTGTCGATCAAGGTGTACTTCTTGCCGTTGCGCTCGAAATCCACGTAGATGGAGTCGCGCGTGGTGCCCGGCATGTCGAACGCGATCACGCGGTCTTCGCCGATCAGCGTATTGACGAGCGTGGACTTGCCCACATTCGGGCGGCCGACGATCGCAATCTTGATGCCGTGCTTGCCGGCATCTTCTTCGCTTTCTTCCGGGCGATCTGCATAGGCCTGATCGAGCGCCTCGTTGATCATCTCGGTCACGCCGTCACCGTGCGCCGCGGAAATCGCGCGCGGGTCGCCGAGGCCGAGTTCGTAGAAGTCGGCGGCGACTGCGCTGTACTTCATCCCCTCGGCCTTGTTGACCACGAGGAAGATCGGCCGGCCAGTCTTGCGCAGGTAATCGGCGATGTGCTTGTCCTGCGGCGCGAGGCCATTGCGGCCATCGCAGATGAACACGACGATGTCGGCTTCCTCGACCGCCTGACGCGTCTGGCGCGCCATTTCATGCAGGATGCCGTCCTTGGCGATCGGTTCGAAGCCACCGGTGTCGACCACGAGATACGCGCGATCGCCCACGCGCCCTTCGCCATAGTGGCGGTCGCGGGTGAGACCGGGCAAATCGGCCACCAGCGCATCGCGCGAGCGCGTGAGCCGGTTGAAGAGCGTGGATTTCCCCACATTGGGGCGCCCGACGAGGGCGATTACGGGTTTCATCTGATCTTTTCTACAGTAAGGCGCGGCGCCGGAACGTCCGGCGCGCTGCGCGGCAAGCACCTGCGTTCATGCTCGCAGAAGCTGCAATAGTTGCAAATTATCACGAATTGGGTCGTGCGCCCGGTACTTGAGCCCATCGGGGCCCAGCACGCGTCGGACCAGCGCTCGGGGCGCGCTCGCCAGCCGAGCAGTCCAATGGATCGATTCTTTCTTCAGCCTGGTCGCCGGTCTGGGGCGATCCAGCCCGGAGCCATCCAGCGTCTCATAATGTGCGCGCGGCCGACATGCAGCGGCCAGCGGAGCGGCAACCCCGATGAGGCTCGGGGCCGCCCACAATCTTTTATAAATGGCGCCGGGACAGCCAAATGCAAGAGGTGCAAGCACCACACCAAATGCAAGAGGCCGCCGCCCGCGGGCGCGGCCCCTCGATGCGACGCCCGACGCCACGCGCCGGACGTTGTCATCCGATCAACGCGGACGCAGACCGTAGAGGTCGCCGTCCTTCGTCTGCACAACGAGCGTGTTGCCAGCCAGCACCGGTGCAGCGGTGATCGGGCTGCCGTCGGTCTTCACGCGCGAGACGAAGCTGCCGTCGTCGAGCGAGAGAAAATGCACGAAGCCCTGGTAATCGCCCACCACAACCGTGTGGCCGAGCACGGCCGGCACGCTCACATCGCGGTTCTTCAGCTTGTCGGTGCTCCAGGTCTGGTCGCCGGTCGAGACGCTGTACGCCTTCACGACCGACCAGTCGTCGCCACCCACCACCGTGGCCTCGTCCTGAGCGATCCCGCTCGTGCTCGAGAACGCCTTCTCCCACATTGCACGGCCCGAGTTGGCGTCGAAGCACCCCAGTTGGCCCTGGAACGTGACCGCGCACGTGGTGGCGCCGACGAGCGTGGGTGGACCGCTCACGTCGTTGATGCGCTCGACTTCGGTCACGCCCTTCGGATAGGACACCGGCGTTTCCCAGAACGCATCGCCGTTCTGCAGGTTGATCGCCGCGAATACGCCGCCCGGGAAGCCCGCGAGCACGGCCTGGTCGCCCGCGAACGTCATGCCCGCGGAGACGCGCAGGTTCAGCGGCACCGCACGGTTGCGATAGACCCACTTCTGCTCGCCGGTCTGCGAGTTGAACGCGACAATCTGGCCATCGATGGTGCGCACGATCACGAGACCGTTGCCGACCAGCGGCGGCGAGATGATCTCGCCCGGCGCCTTGGCTTGCCACGAGAGCTTGCCGCTGGCGTCGAGCACGTAGACATTGCCCTTCAGGCCGCCGACAGCCGTGAGCGTGCCGTCGCTGCCAACACCCGCCGAGATGTCGTCCTTGAGTTTCGTGCGCCAGACGTCTTTGCCGGTCTGCGCGTCGATCTTCGCGACCGAACCGTTCTCGCCCGCGGCATAAACAGCGTCGCCCACGGCGACCGGTGAGAACAGGTAACGACCCGCCTTGCCGACGCTCGACTTCCACACTTGCTGGACATCCAGCACCGGCTTGAACTCGGTCAGCGGCACCGGTACGCGACGCTCGTCTTTGGTGGACGAGCAAGCCGCCAGCGCGAGGACGGTCATCGCACAGGCGACAGGTACAACGGTTCGTTTCAGCAAATTCATCGGTGAACGAAGCATGAATGGAGTTGGTTTAGCTGTTTATATTCACGGGCGGGCAGCGCGGCTTGCTTAGCCGCCCAGCGCGTCGAGCTTGAACTGGATCAACTGGCGCTCGGAGGCATCGCTCTTGGGCAAGCTGTCGAGCGCGAGCTTGTAGGCCGTGCGCGCATCGTCGCTTTTGCCCGCTGCCGCAAGCAGGTCGCCGCGACCATCCGCGACGATGCCCTTGAACGGGCCCGAATCCGGTTGCGGAATCAGCGCGAGGCCCTTATCGTAGGCCTTTTCGTCGAGCAGCACGGAGGCAAGACGGATCTTCGCGATCTGGCGGAATTCCTCGTCCTTCGCGTGATCGGCCGCCCATTGCAACTGCGCCTTCGCGCCCGCGGTGTCACCCGCCATGTAGAGCGCCTTGGCCACGCCCAGCGCGGTCATCTGCGCATACGCGGTGCGGCCGAAGCGGTCTTCCATGTCAGTCGCAATGCGCGTGAGCAGCGCTTTGTCGTCGCCGGCCGACGCCTGCTGCACCTGGTCGTACAGCACCGCGGCCTCCGCGGCCTGACGGCGTTGCCAGAAGTTCCAGCCGTTCCACGCAGCGAGCGCGAGCAGAACGATCAGCACGATCCACGTAGTGATGTTGCCCCACTGCGCCCACCATGCCTTGAAACTCTCGATCGATTCCTGTTCGTCGTGATAACTCATCGCGTAGCGATTCCTTGTTTATTCTGAAGCCCGCTGCCGCACGCGCCACGTACACCTTTCGTGGCACGCCGCGGACAGCGGTCAAATGCGTAGATCGCGCGTCGATGACGGTTGACTACTCACCGCGACCTGTAACGACCCTATCAGTCGTCGCCGTCTTCGGCGGATGCAACCATCGCATTGATTAGATATTCGGTCAAGTCTTCGAGTGCTACCGTCTGTTGCTCGCTGCGAGCGGCTTCGGCGCCACCGCGCAGTGCCTTCACACCCGCCACGCCCTTGGCCACTTCGTCTTCGCCAAGCACCACGGCGAACGCCGCGCCGCTGGCATCCGCGCGCTTCATCTGCGACTTGAAGCTCGCGGGCTGACCGTCGGCGCTGCAGTGGAGGATGACGTCGAGACCGGTGTCGCGCAGACGCTCGGCCACGATGAACGCCTGCTCGCGCGCCGCGTCGCCCTGATGCACAACGTAGACGTCGCAACCTTCGTCTTCCGGCACGAGGTCCTCTTCCTTGAGCAACTCCAGAATGCGCTCGACGCCCATGGCCCAGCCGCAAGCCGCCGTGGGCTTGCCGCCAAGCTGCTCGATCAGCGGATCGTAACGGCCGCCGGCCGCCACCGTCCCCTGCGCGCCGAGCTTGTCGGTGACCCACTCGAACACGGTCAGATTGTAGTAATCGAGCCCGCGCACGAGACGCGGGTTGATCTTGAACGGAATGTTGTTCGCCTTGAGCAGGCGCTGCAGCCCTTCGAAGTGCGCAAGCGACGCCTCGCCGAGGAAGTCGATCAGCTTCGGCGCGTTGTTCGCGATTTCCTGCAACGCGGGGTTCTTCGTGTCGAGCACGCGCAGCGGGTTCGTATACAGGCGGCGCTTGCCGTCTTCGTCGAGCAGGTCGACGTGCTGCTCGAGATACTTGATGAGCTCGACGCGATGCGCGGCACGCTCTTCGGCGAGACCCAGCGAGTTGATTTCAAGCTTGATGCCGGTCAGGCCGAGGTCGTCCCAGAGACGCTGGCACATCAGGATGATTTCCGCGTCCGCATCGGGGCCCGCGAAGCCGAGCGCTTCCACGCCGACCTGATGGAACTGGCGATAGCGGCCGCGCTGCGGACGCTCGTGACGGAACATCGGACCGATGTACCACAGGCGCTTCGGGCCGTCGTAGAGCATGTTGTGCTCGATCGACGCGCGCACGACAGCCGCCGTGTTCTCCGGGCGCATCGTGAGGTTTTCGCCGTTGAGCGCGTCGGTGAAGCTGTACATCTCTTTTTCGACGATGTCGGTCACTTCGCCGATGCCGCGCGTGAAGAGCTGCGTATGCTCGACGATCGGCGTGCGGATGTTCTGGTATCCGTACGAACGGAGCATGGACTTCACGGTAGTTTCGAAGAAGTCCCACAGCCCTGCGTCCTGCGGCAGGATGTCGTTCATGCCCTTCACGCCGGTCAGCTTTTCGGGCTTTCTTTTCTGTTCAGTCATTGCGTTGCGAGTGTGCTTGCGAATGGCGATGTTGGGTTGTGCCTGGAAACGGTGCTCGGTAGCGCGGCGCTCAGACCGGCGCTTCCGCCTTGCCGTACTTGCGCGCGACGTAGTCGCTCACGATTTGCTGGAACTCTTCGGCGATGTGCTCGCCGCGCAGCGTCTTGACCTTCTCGCCGTCGACGAAGACCGGCGCTGCGGGATTCTCGCCCGAGCCCGGCAGGCTGATGCCGATGTTCGCGTGCTTGGACTCGCCCGGGCCGTTCACGATGCAGCCCATCACGGCCACGTTCATCGTCTCGACGCCGGGGTATTCGTCACGCCACACGGGCATTTGCGCGCGCAGATAGTTCTGGATCCGCGAAGCGAGCTCCTGGAACAGCGTGCTGGTCGTGCGGCCGCAACCCGGGCACGCGATGACCATCGGCGTGAACGAGCGCAGGCCCATGGTTTGCAAAATTTCCTGTCCGACCACGACTTCGCCAGTGCGCGGGGCACCCGGCTCCGGCGTGAGCGAAATCCGGATGGTGTCGCCAATGCCCTGCTGGAGCAGCACCGAGAGCGCCGCCGTCGATGCGACGATGCCCTTCGAGCCCATGCCCGCCTCGGTCAAGCCGAGATGCAGGGCGAAATCGCAACGCCGGGCGAGTTCCCGGTAGACGGCGATCAGGTCCTGCACGCCGCTGACCTTGCACGACAGAATGATCTTGTCGCGGCCGAGGCCGAGTTCGACGGCGCGTTCGGCCGAGCCGATGGCCGACTGAATCAGCGCTTCGTACATCACGCTCTGCGCTTCCCACGGCTCCTTACGCGCCGCGTTCTCGTCCATCATGCGGGCGAGCAGATCCTGGTCGAGGCTGCCCCAGTTCACGCCAATGCGCACCGGCTTGTCGTACTTGACGGCGGCTTCGATCATCTGCGCGTACTGCGTGTCGCGCTTGGCGCCCTGCCCGACGTTGCCCGGGTTGATGCGGTACTTCGAGAGCGCCTCGGCGCACGCCGGATAGTCGCGCAGCAACAGGTGGCCGTTGTAGTGGAAGTCGCCGACGAGCGGCACCGTCACGCCCATGCGGTCGAGCTGCTCGCGCACGTGCGGCACGGCGGCGGCCGCTTCCGGCGTGTTCACCGTGATACGCACGAGCTCCGAGCCGGCCTGCGCCAGTTCCTTGATCTGGATTGCGGTACCGATCGCGTCTGCGGTATCGGTATTGGTCATCGACTGCACGCGCACCGGCGCGTCGCCGCCGATCGTCACCAGCTGGCCGCCCCAGCGCACATGCACGGCGTGCGACTTGCGGCGCGGCGCGTGGCCGCCGAGGACCGGCTCGCTGGAGCAGATCTGGCTGTTGCTGGACGGGGATTGCGTTTCGCTTTGCATCGAAGAGCCCATTTACACCTCGCGCGCGCCGCGACTATCGACTTGCGGACAGCGCGCGAATTGAAAAAGCATCGCGGCCCACTTGCTGGCCGCAATGCACGTCATGTCTTGATCAGGGCAGCACGAAGCGCGCGACATTGCCACGCGCCGACGCATACTTCGATGCGTCGACCGGCTGACCATCGATGGTCATCGACTCGATGCCGGCCTTGTTGCCCACCGTGATCCTGAGCGGCTCGACACCGGCGACCTCACGCCCATCATTGGCGTGGACCAGTCCGGAGAAGAGCTCCTTGCCATCTTTCTGGCGCACGCTGACCCAGGAGTCCTGCGTCACGCGTATCGCGAACGTCGAAGTGCCGGTCGCTGCCGGCACCGACGCCGCTTGTTCCGTTGCCGCGGTTGCCACCCCCGCGACCGCTGCGGCGCTGGCCGTAGCCGCGCTCGCGGCAGGCGCCGCGCTTGCCGGCGCAACCTGGGCCGCCTGCGGCGCACTCGCCGTAGCCTGCGGCGCACTCGCCGCGCCCTGAACGGCAGAGGCTTCGTCGCTGACCTGGCCATTGACCTGGCCGCTAGCCTGAGCGTTCGAGGCCGCGCCGGCCTCGTCCGTGCCCTGCCCGGTCGCTGCGCCCGTTGCCGTGCCCTCGGCCACCGTCGCTGAAGACGCGCCCGATTCACTGCTTGCGCTGCTGGTCGTGCCGCTCGCCATCGACTTCAGGCGCGCGAACCACGCCGACGATTCGCCGCTGTTCGTATGCCACATCGAAATGCCGATCACCGCGACGACGACGAACGCCACGCCCCACAGCCACGACGCACGGCGTCGCGGCGTGCGTACCCCGCCGCCCAGCGAAAGCGAGACGCGCCCGCGCGGCAGGTCCGCGCCCGACGACGCCGGCATTGACAGATCCGGCTGCGGCACGCCGCGCTCGCGGCGCAGCGCCTGGGTGAGCGGCGCGGGATCGGCGCCGAGCAGCTTCGCATAGGCCCGCACCACGCCGAGTGCAAACGTGGCATCCGGCAGATGACTGATGTCGCCCGCCTCGAGTTCGCGCAGCTTCGAAACCGACACTTTCAGGCGCGCCGAGACGTCCTCGACCGACCAGTTTTTCGCCTGGCGCAGCTGGGCGAGGCGCGCGCCCACCGCGGCGAGCGTGTCAGGCACGGCCTGCACCGGCGATGGCGAGCCGTCGGATCCCGAACGGCCTGCGTTGGTCTCTGTTCCGTCTGTCCCGAAAGGGTGCTGCGGCTCGCTCATCCCAAAGTCCTTGCGTCGATTCTTTTCTATCCCGGAACCGGCGGGCGCGCTGCGCCCGGCCCCGATTCGCAGACCGTTTATAACAAAATGCGCAGCTACTGTGCCGCTTCCGATCGCTTCTGCAACGTTTCTTGTCAAACTCGCCAGCAATACTGCGTCATTCCCCGCGCAGCTGCTGCGCACTGCCTTTCGCGCCCCGTTTCTACCGTGTTATCGCCCTTTTTCGCCTTGAACCGGGTCCACTGCGTTCAGTGCTGAACCGGATGGACGTCGATCACCTTGCGGGCGGTGCGCTCGGCAAGGCGCGTGCGGTCCTTCACCTCGCCTGCGAGCTGGCCGCAGGCCGCGTCGATGTCGTCGCCGCGCGTCTTGCGCACGGTCGTGACGACGCCCGCATCCATCAGGATCTGTGCGAAGCGCTTGATCTGATCCGATTTCGAACGCAGCAGCCCCGACTCGGGGAACGGATTGAACGGAATCAGGTTGAATTTGCACGGCACGTCACGCGTGACTGCGAGCAACTGGCGTGCGTGCTCTTCCGTGTCGTTGACGCCGTCGAGCATGCAGTACTCGAAGGTGATGAAGTCGCGCGGCGCAACCTGCAGATAGCGCTGGCAGGCGGCCATCAGCTCGCGCAGCGGGTACTTGCGGTTCAGCGGCACGAGTTCGTCGCGCAAGGCGTCGTTGGGCGCATGCAGCGACACCGCGAGCGCGACCGGGAGGTCGGCGCCGAGGCGGTCCATCATGGGCACGACACCCGAGGTCGAGAGCGTGACGCGCCGGCGCGACAGGCCGTAGGCGTTGTCGTCGAGCATCAGGCGCATCGCGGGCACGACCGCGTCGTAGTTCAGGAGCGGCTCGCCCATGCCCATCATCACGACGTTGGTGACGACGCGCTCGCCCTTGCCCTCGCCGCCGGTCGCGCGGCCACCGGCCTCGCCAAGGAGCGACGCGCGCAGGGCGAACTCCGCCATGCGCAGCTGGCCGATGATTTCGGCGGTGGTGAGATTGCGTGAAAAACCTTGCTTGCCGGTCGAGCAGAACCGGCAATTGACCGCGCATCCCGCCTGAGACGACACGCACAGGGTGCCGCGCGTTTCTTCGGGGATGAACACGGTCTCGACCGCGTTGCCGTTGCCGACATCCACGAGCCATTTGCGCGTGCCGTCGGAGGAAACGTTGTCGGAAATGATTTCGGGCATGCCGATCGTGGCGCGCCCTTTCAGCTTCTCGCGCAGCGATTTGGCCAGATCCGTCATGCCGTCGAAGTCGGCGGCATTGTATTGATGAATCCAGCGCTGAAGCTGTTTGGCGCGAAACGGCTTCTCGCCCAGGCTCTCGCAATATGCGACGAGCCCTTGGGCGTCGAAATCGAGAAGGTTGACGGTGGAACTGCTCGTCATGTCGAATCCTGCCATTTCAGTGCGAGAGCGCGTTCACCGCCGGATTCGAGGAAACCCGGCACCGGACAGTGAACGTGATCGCCGTTCGCGACCCTATGCTACCTTGAACTGCCGCTTGCTCTCGCTGATTAGCGCGAGTAAACGTTGACTTCCGGGAAGAAGAACGCGATTTCGACGCGAGCCGTTTCAACGGCGTCCGAGCCGTGAACCGCGTTGGCGTCGATGCTGTCCGCGAAGTCGGCGCGGATCGTGCCCTTCTCGGCCTTCTTCGGGTCCGTCGCGCCCATCAGGTCGCGGTTCTTCAGGATGGCGTTCTCGCCTTCCAGAACTTGAATCTGCACCGGGCCCGAGATCATGAACTCGACGAGGTCCTTGAAGAACGGACGCTCTGCGTGAACAGCATAGAACTTCTCGGCGTCGGCGCGCGAGAGGTGAACCATGCGCGAAGCAACGATCTTCAGGCCAGCGTTTTCGAAGCGGCTGTAGATCTGGCCGATCACGTTCTTTGCCACTGCGTCCGGCTTGATAATCGACAGGGTGCGTTCGAGCGCCATAAAAACTCCAGAAAATTAAGAGGTTACAGATTCAAATGAATCCGCAATTGTAGCATGTTCCCATGTATGATTGCGATTGAACCCCGTTAGGCCGACAGACTCGGCCTCGCCGGCGCAAAAGCCGCGCCGCCGGGCTTTTCAGTACCAATTAAGCATGGGAGGCTACGCTCTCAAACGTAGCGAAACTGTGTGGCGTCCCGTTGAAACTCCGGGACACCGCGCATATCTTAAGAGGGAGCGGATCGCGCACGTGACGCGCACCGCCTGCCACGCGTCTCACGCAAGGAGAAAGCATGAACGAGTACCCCTACAACTTCGGCCGCGGCGGCAGCGTCGCCTCCGCCGAGACTCGCAACCGCGTACTGCGCAACACCTACTGGCTGCTCGCGCTGTCGATGGTGCCGACGGTGCTCGGCGCGTGGGTGGGCGTCACCACGGGCTTCTCGCTGTTTGCCGCCACCAGCCCCACGATGAGCCTGCTCGCGTTCTTCGCGATCGCCTTCGGCTTCATCTTCGCCATCGAGCGCACCAAGAACAGCTCGCTCGGCGTGTTCGTGCTGCTGGGCTTCACGTTCTTCATGGGCCTGATGCTCTCGCGGCTGCTGGCGTTCATTCTCGGCTTCTCGAACGGCGCGTCGCTGATCATGCTCGCGTTCGGCGGCACCGGCATCATCTTCGCCACCATGGCGACCATCGCCACCGTCAGCAAGCGCGACTTCTCGGGGCTCGGCAAGTGGCTGTTCATGGGCGTGATCGTGATCCTGCTCGCAGGCATCGCGAACATGTTCCTGCACCTGCCCGCGCTGATGCTCACGGTGTCCGTGCTGGCCATCGCGATCTTCTCGGCCTATATGCTGTTCGACGTCCAGCGCGTCGTGAACGGCGGCGAGACCAACTACATCACGGCTACGCTCGCGATCTACCTGGATCTCTACAACGTGTTCACGAACCTGCTCGCGATCCTCGGCATTTTCGGCGGTAATCGCAACTGAACTCGGCAGGGCCGGACCTGTTCCGGCCGTCGCCCACAAGCAAAAAGCCCATGACTCGCGTCATGGGCTTTTTTTCGTCCGTGCGCCGCCGGCCACGGACCTTAGACATGGAGCAGGCTAGAGAGCGAGCCAGTCGAAGCCTTCGCCTTGCGTGGCGACCCCGATTTCCGTGGCCGAGTTGCCGAGCACGGCCGCCATGGCTGCGCGCGCGAGTTCCGGCGTGTTGTTTTGCTGGCTCAGGTGCGCTGCGACCAGATGCCGCAGCTTCGAGCGATCGAGCGCCGCGAGAATGCCGCCCGCCGCCTCGTTGTTCAAGTGGCCGTGCGAGCCGCCAATGCGCGCCTTGAGCGACGCCGGATAACGGCTCGCCGCCAGCATCTCGAGGTCGTGATTGCATTCGAGCACGAGCGCGTCGCAGCCGCTCAGCACGGCGTTGATGTGCGGCGTCGACTCGCCGACGTCGGTCAGCACGCCAAGCCGGCTCGCGCCATCGCTGAAAACGAATTGCAGCGGCTCGCGCGCATCGTGCGGCACGGTGTAAGGCAGCACGCCGAGCGCGCCGATTTCGGCCACCTCATCGCCCCAGAGCACGTTGAGTTCGACGCCCGCGTCGTCGGCGCCTACGGCCTGTGCCGTGCCCCAGCTCATGTAGAGCGGAATCGACCAGCGGCGCGCCAGCGTCAGCGCGCTGCCGATATGGTCGCTGTGTTCGTGGGTGATGAGAATCGCGCTGAGCGTGTCGGCGGCAAGGCCCATCCGGGCGAGCCGCCGCTCGACTTCTTTCGCGGAAAATCCGCAGTCCAGCAGCACGCGCGTGGGCGTCGCGCCGCCGCCTGCTTCCACGACCAGTGCATTGCCCTCGCTGCCGCTGCCGAGGCTCGCAAAGCGCACGGCGCGTTTAATTCAACTGGGCGTGCAGCGCGGTCACGATGCGCTGCGCGTCCGACGAGGTATCCACCTGGCCGTTCGGGTTGAGCACCGCCACCTGGGTCGAGTTGCCGCTCGAGCGCACCGAAATCATGATCTCCGGACCCTGATCCTTCGCAGCCTTCTTCGGGTTGTAGAACAGCTTGCCGAGCAGCCCGTCGCCCTTCAGTTCCTGCATGGAATCGGCGTAGCGCACGTAGTAGATGCCCTTCTCGCGGTCGCGGTTATCGACCGTGAAATTGGTGCGGTCGAGCGCGAGACCCACACGCAGCCATGCCGTGTCGAACGCCTCGGGCAGATCGAGCGTCGTGCCGTCGGTGCCGGCCACGACCTTGGCCGCGGAGGACGACGGACGCGCGTCGGTCAGCAGTTGCTTGGCCTGCGCGTCGGTCAGGCCGAACTTCTGCATGACCTTGTCGAGGAACGCGGCCTCGAGGGCAGGATCGCGCGGGCGCTCAACCCATTTCGACGCGGTCTTGTCCTGGCCGGTCAGCACTTCTTCCATCGCGCTGTGCGTGATCGAAATGTCGGTCTGGCCGTCCGCGCCGCGCGTGACCAGCGTACGGAATTTGTCGCGCGTGCCCGACGAGTACGCAAAGTCGACCACGCGGCCGATCGTGCGGCGGAACCAGTCGTCCGGAATATTGGCGCGGTTCTCCGCCCAGTCCGTGCTCATGATGCCCGTGGACGGCGAATCGGTCGTGAGCGTGAAGCCGTTGTCGGTCCAGAATTCCTGCAGTTGCGGCCAGACGTCGTCGGGCGAGCGGCCGTCGATCACGAGCCAGCGGCGGTCGCCGTCGCGCTCGATATGCATGCCGAGCGGATCCTGCGCATTCGGCACGCCGAGCGTGGCGTTGCCCGCGCTCGTGACGGTGCGCTGCGCGGCGCCGCCCAGCGTCACCGTGGCCGGCGGCGCGATGTACTTCTGGTCGGTCGGCACCGACGACAGATCCTGCGGCACAGCCAGTGCCGGCGCGCTTGCCGTGTCCTTGTAGTTGACGCGATCCGACGCGAACATGTCGTTCAGCGACTCACAACCTGCGAGCGAGCCGAGTGCGAGCGCCAGCACCGCCATGCGGGTTGCGTGGAGGGAAAGAACGGGATGTTTCATGTGGACCTTCGTAATACGGGAACGCTAAGCCTCAATCTGCCAGGATATCTGTCGTCGATTGTGTCGTCGATTTGGGCGCTTGGCTCGTGGCGGCGTCAGTTGAAAATACGGCGCTTTCGGCTGGATCGGGCTTGCGCCGATCAGCCGATCAGGCCAGCCTCGCGCAGCGCCGTGCGCACCACATCGTGGTAGCGCGCGTCGAGCGGCGTGAGCGGCAGACGGATGCCGCCCTCGATGCGGCCGAGTTCCTGCAGTGCCCACTTCACCGGAATCGGGTTCGATTCGATGAACAGATTCTTGTGCAGCGACAACAGCCTCAGGTGGATCGCGCGCGCGGTCTTCGCGTCGCCTTCCAGCGCGGCGCGGCACAGCTCGCTCATCTGGCGCGGCGCGACGTTCGCGGTCACCGAGATATTGCCGTGGCCGCCCAGCAGCATCAGCGCGATCGCGGTGGGATCGTCGCCGCTGAAGATCTTGAAGCCTTCCGGCGCGTGCTTGATCAGGTGCGCGGCGCGGTCGATATTGCCCGTGGCTTCCTTCACGCCGACGATGCCCGGCACCTGCGCGAGGCGCAGGATCGTCTCGTTCGACATGTCCGCGACCGTGCGGCCCGGCACGTTGTACAGCAGGACCGGCAGGTCCACCGCTTCCGCGATCGTCGCGAAATGGCGGTACATGCCTTCCTGGGTCGGCTTGTTGTAATAGGGCACGACCTGGAGCGACGCCTGCGCGCCGACACTCTTCGCGTGCTTCGTGAGCTCGATGGCCTCGGCCGTGGAATTGCCGCCGGCACCGGCGATGATCGGCATACGGCCCGCGGCGTGCTCGACCGCCGTCTTGACCATCAGGATGTGCTCTTCGACATCCAGCGTAGCGGACTCGCCGCTCGTGCCGACGACGACGATTGCATCCGTCCCCTCTTCCACGTGCCAGTCGATCAGTTTGCGGAATGCCGGCAGATCGAGGCTGCCGTCTTCGTGCATGGGGGTGACGATCGCGGGAATGCTGCCGCGCAACGTAATGCCGTGCTGGGTGCCGTTAGCCATGAAACTTCAAAAGAATGAGTACGTTAAACCGCGATTGTAGCGGATTAGCTGGTCAGATCGTAACGCACCAGGGGTAGTACCTGAGTCGCCGCGTTGTTACTGGTTGTTTCGACCGTATCCGCGCCGTTCTGACGGGCAAAATTTTCCGCCGATGGAGTTTGCGCCGGGCGCATCTCGCGCACGGCGCAGATGCGCTGGACGAAGGCCTCCCGGGGTTGCCGGAGAAATCCGTCCTGGTAGGCGATCACGCGCAGCGCAGGCGCACAGACCGCCAGCAACTCGCCCGGCGCCAGCAGGAATGCCGGGTTCGAAGGTTTGCCGACCGTCTCGTTGCCCTGCGCAAAGGTTTCGTAGATCAGCACGCCGCCCGGCGCCAACGCGTCGACGAGACGCGGCATGAGCGGACGATACAGATAGTTTGTGACGACAATGCCCGCGAAACGCGCATCGTCCGGGAGCGGCCAGGGCGCGCCTTCGAGGTCGCACTCGAGCGTGGCGATGCCGGCCACGTCGCGCATCGTCGCGAGCGCGGCGGCATCGCGGTCGAGCGCCGCGACCGGGTGGCCGTGGGCCGCAAACCAGCGCGCATGACGCCCCGCGCCCGAGGCGAGGTCGAGCACCGTGCCACCCGGTGCGATCAGGTGCGCCCACTGGCGCACCCAGCCGGACGGCTCGGACAGCCCCGCATGGGTCGGACCCTGGTGGGCCAGGCCGCCATGGGCCGGCCCCGCGGGCGCTAGCGGCGCACCGCCGCCGGACGTGGGCGTCATCGCGAGCCTGCCTTAGCTGTACGAGAGGCCCATCGCCTCACGCACGTCGCGCATGGTCTCGTTGGCGAACTTGCGCGCCTTGTCGCAACCATCGGCCACGATCGCGCGCAACAGCGACGGATCGTCCATGTACTTCTGCGCGCGCTCGAGCATTGGCTGCTGCTCGCGCAGGATGCCTTCGATCACCGGCTGCTTGCACTCGAGACAGCCGATGCCGGCCGTCCGGCAACCCTTCTGCACCCACTCGTGCGTCGCCTCGTCCGTGTAGACCTGATGGAGCTGCCACACCGGGCACTTGTCCGGATCGCCCGGGTCGGTGCGGCGCACGCGTGCCGGGTCGGTCGGCATGGTGCGGACCTTTTTCGTGATCGACTCGGCGTCCTCGCGCAGGCCGATCGTGTTGCCGTAGGACTTCGACATCTTCTGGCCGTCGAGGCCCGGCATGCGCGAGGCCTCGGTCAGCAGCACCTGCGGCTCCGGCAGGATGATCTTGCGCGAGCCTTCGAGATAGCCGAACAGGCGCTCGCGGTCGCTCATCGACAGGCTCTGCGACTCCGAGAGCATGGCTCGCGCCTGTTCGAGCGCCTCTTCATTGCCTTCCTGCTGATACGCGACGCGCAGCTCGTGATAGAGCTTCGAGCGCTTGCCGCCGAGTTTCTTCGCGGCGTCGTTGGCCTTCTCTTCGAAGCCAGGCTCGCGGCCGTACATGTAGTTGAAGCGCCGCGCCATTTCGCGCGCCATCTCGACGTGCGGCACCTGGTCCTCGCCCACCGGCACGAGCGAGGCGCGGTACAGCAGGATGTCGGCGGCCATGAGCACGGGATAGCCGAGGAAGCCGTAAGTGCCGAGATCCTTGTCGCGCAGCTTCTCGATCTGCTCCTTGTAGGTGGGCACGCGCTCGAGCCAGGACAGCGGCGTGCTCATGCCGAGCAGCAGCGCGAGCTCGGCGTGCTCGGGCACGCGGCTCTGGATGAACAGCGTCGACTGGTTCGGGTCGATGCCGGAAGCCAGCCAGTCGATCAGCACGTCCCACACGTTCTTCTCGATCACCTCAGGCGTTTCGTAGTGCGTCGTGAGCGCGTGCCAGTCGACCACGCAGAAGAAGCACGGGTACTCGGACTGAAGCCGCACCCAGTTTTTCAGCACACCGTGATAGTGGCCGAGGTGCAGCGACCCGGTGGGCCGCATGCCGGAGAAGATACGGTCTGGGAACATGATGTTATGAAAAGAGCGATACAAGGGGAGTAAGGATAGCCGTCACCGCGTCGTAGCCGAGAGACACGAGCGGGCGCAGCCAGAAGCGCGTAAAGACGCCGCTCACGAGGAGCGCCATCACGATGATGAAACCATAGGGCTCGAGGCGCGAGAGCGCAATGCTCGCGCGCGTGGGCAAGAGCGCCGCGAGCACGCGGCCGCCGTCGAGCGGCGGCAGCGGAAACAGGTTCAGCACGCCGAGCACCAGATTCACGCCGATGCCGGCGGCGGCCATGCGCGTGAAAAACGGCTCCTGAACGCCGAGCACCGCCAGCGCCACGCCGAACACGCCCCACAGGAGCGACTGTACGAAGTTGCAGGCCGGTCCCGCCGCGGCGACCCACAGCGTGCCCCAGCGCGGATTGCGCAGGTTGCCGAACGAAATCGGCACCGGCTTGGCATAGCCGAACACGAAGGCGCCGCTCGTCAGGAAATAGAGAATGAGCGGCATCGCGATCGTGCCGACCGGATCGATGTGCCGCATCGGGTTCAGCGACACGCGGCCCAGCACATAGGCCGTATTGTCGCCGAGCAGGCGCGCGACGTATCCGTGGGCGGCTTCATGCAGCGTGATCGCGAAGATCACGGGCAAGGCGTAGACGACGAGCGTCTGAATGATGTTGTCTTCCATGGCGCCGTATTGTAACAACGCGCTGTCAATGCGGAACCGATACGCCGGCGCAAGCGAGAACTGGGCCCATCGCGCGCATCAGGCCGGCTCCTCGAGCCCGAACGGCGTCAGGTCGCCCAGCCCCGCGCGCACGAGCACCGGCTCCTCGCCCGTGAGGTCGATGACGCTCGACGACTCGCGCGGACACGCCCCGCCGTCGATCACGAGATCGAGCTGCTTCTCGAGGCGCTCGCGGATTTCGTCGGGGTCGTTCAGCGCCTCGGTGTCGGGCGGCAGGATCAGCGTCGAGGCGAGTAGCGGCTCGCCCAGCTCCTCGAGAATCGCCAGCGGAATCGCGTGACCCGGCACGCGCAGCCCGATGGTCTTGCGCGAGGGATGCGAGAGCCGCCGCGGCACTTCTTTCGTCGCTTCCAGCACGAACACGTAGGGGCCCGGCGTCACCGACTTGATGAGCCGGTACTGGCGGTTGTCCACCATCGCAAAATTCGCGAGCTCGGAGAGATCGCGCACCATCAGCGAGAGCAGCGCCTTGTCGTTGAGGCCGCGGATGCGCCGCAGACGCTCGGCGGCCTGCTTGTCGTCGATGCGCGCGGCGAGCGCGTAGCTCGAATCGGTGGGCAGCGCGATCACGCCGCCATCGCGGATGATCTCCACGGCCTGCTTGACGAGGCGCGGCTGCGGATTTTCTGGGTGAAGCCGAAAAAACTGTGACATGGCAGTAATCAGCTGACGAAGGCAAGGCGGAACGTGAAGCGCGACGCGAAATTCCGGTGCAAGCGCGCGCGCAGCGAGACGAACAGGACAACACGGAAAACGTAGTGCGGCGGGCCGCGCAGAGGCTCAGGAACGGCGGCTGCGGGCCACGCGGCGGGCGCGGCCTACAGCCATCGCTCCCAGACAGGCTTGAGACTGGAAGGCAGCGGCGGCAGCGAGCCCGGCATGATCGTATCCGGGCCGGGTGCGTGAAAATCCGAGCCGCGCGACGCCTCGAAGCCGAAGCGGCGGGCGACGGCGGCGTATTCGCCGTACTGGTCGGGCGTATGGCTGCCCGTGACGACTTCAATGGCCTTGCCGCCCAGATCGATGAACTCGCCAAAGAAGGTGTCGAATTCGAGCGGCGTGTAGTGGTAGCGGCCGGGATGCGCGACCACGGCCTCGCCGCCCGCGGCCTTGATCCAGGCGACGGCGTCCGCCAGTTTGGCCCAGCGGTGCGAGATGTAGCCGGGCTTGCCTTCGCCCAGCCAGCGCGTGAACGCGTCTTGAGTGTTCTGGGCACGCCCCGATTCCACGAGAAAGCGCGCGAAATGCGTGCGCGAAATCAGGTCGGGATTCGAGACGTACTGGAGCGCGCCTTCATAGGCGTTCGGGATGCCGAGCGTCTCCAGCCGTTCGCCGATCGCCTCGGCACGCGCGGCGCGGCCGTTGCGCGTGCGCGCGAGCCCGTCGACCAGCGCCTTGCAGTCGGGATCGACGTGCAGACCGACGATGTGCACCGTGCGCGACGCCCACGTGACCGAAATCTCGACGCCAGTGAGATAGCGCATGCCGAGCGCCTCGGCTGCGGCCCGCGCCTCGTGCTGGCCGCCCAGCTCGTCGTGATCGGTGAGCGCCCACAGCGTCACGCCGCCTGCCTTCGCCAGCTGCGCAACGGCAGCCGGGGCCATCTGGCCGTCGGAGACAGTGGAGTGACAATGGAGATCGGCGTTCATCGCAGGCTTAAAAAGAATAACAGCCCATTTTACTGCAATGCGACGAAAGCGTCGCAGGCGTCCGGCCCGCCTTCGTGTGCCCCGGCGCACGCGGGCGGGAATCCTAGCCGGCGCAGAACGCCTCGACGAGGTGTGCGACGGCTTCGGGCTGATCGTGGTGAACCATGTGGCCCGCTTCGTCGATGAAGCGCTCGCGCCAGTCGGGAAACGCCTCGAAGCGCTTCTTGAACTCGCCGATCGGCACCTTGCCCGCGATGCGCGCGAGTGTTTCCGACTGCCTCGCTTCGACATGGAGCACCTTCGCCCGCACGCACGCCCAGACCGCCATGATCTCTTCGAGGCGATACAGCACCGGGTTGACCATCTTGTGCGCGGGGTCGCCGAGCAGGACATAGCCGCCCTCGCCTTGCTGGCCGCCCGTGCCATCCACGGGCTTCGACCAGTGCTGGGCGAGAAAGCGCGCACGCGCAGGCGCGAGGCGCGGATTCGTCTTCACGAGCCGCGCGGCCACGTCGTCGAGCGTCGCGTAGGGGCGCAATTGCGGCGGCTCACGCATTTCGTCGAGCCATTGCCGCACGCGGCCCGGCGCCTGCGCGGGCACGGACGCCGGCATGCCGAAGCCTTCCAGATCGACCACGCGCCGCACGCGCTCGGGCCGCACGCCGGCATAGAAGCACACGATGTTCGCGCCGAGACTGTGCCCGACGAGGTCCACCTCACCCTGAGGCGCGTAGTGCTCGAGCAGCGCGTCCAGGTCGGCGACGTAATCGTGGAACCAGTAGCTGCCCCCGCCCCGCTGCGCCGCCGGCCAGTCGGACAGGCCGAAACCGCGCATATCCGGCGCGATGACCTGCCAGTTGCCGCCGAGCGCATCGACGACGAACTGGAACGAGGCGGCCACGTCCATCCAGCCATGCAGCATGAAGAGCATGGGCGCATCTTCGGCGCCCCAGCGACGCACGTGCAGGCGGACGCCGTTCACGTCGACGAATTCGGATCGGGAAAGATTCATTGCGCTCGCACAAAAACGAATGGTCGTTCGATTATATCGACACGTTCTGACAGATGGGCTAGAGCCCCTTCACTTTTCTTCAGCGCCTCGACGGGCGGCGGATTCGCTGGCCGCGGCGGCGTCCTGCGCCGCGAGGGTGTCGAGCTCGGCCTGATCAAAGCCCGCCGAGCGGCGCGCCTCGAAATTGAACGGTCCGCGCATGCGTGGCGCGTTGTACTGCTCGGCGAGCGCGAGCCATGCGGCGTGAGGATCGAGACCGCGCGCCTCGCATAAATAGCGGAACCAGTGATTGCCGATGCGCACGTGCCCGACCTCGTCGCGCAGGATGATGTCGAGGATCGCGGCGGATTCGTCGTCGCCGGCCTGCTTCAGGCGTGCACGGATGGGCGGCGAGGCGTCGAGGCCGCGCGCCTCCAGCACGCGCGGCACGAGCGCCATGCGCGCGAGCACGTCGTCGCTGGTGCGCTCGCACATCTCCCAGAGGCCGTTGTGCGCCGGGAAATCTCCGTAGGCTTGGCCGTAGTCGGCGAGCCGCTGACGCAGCAGCGAGAAGTGATACGCCTCCTCTGCCGCGACCCGGAGCCAGTCGGCGTAGAAAGCGTCCGGCAGATTCGCGAAGCGCCACACGGCGTCGAGCGCGAGATTAATCGCGTTGAACTCGATATGCGCCAGCGCATGCAGCAACACCACGCGCCCTTGCGGCGTGCTCATGCTGCGGCGCTGCAGGCTGCGTGGCTCGACCAGCTCGGGGCGCGCCGGGCGGCCGGGGAGCTCGCCGTGCGCGACGAGCGTGCTTGAGGCGTCCCAGTGCGTCATGCCTTGGGACGCGGCCTCCTGCGCCTCGGCATGGAGCGCGCGCACGGCTTCGGCCTTGGCAAGCGGATCGCGCTCGCGCAGGGCGTCGAGGGCGGCGGCGCGCCAATGGGTGCGGGCCGGAGTGCAAGGCGCGCGGTGGGCAGCATCGGCGGGATGCCGCGGCGTGGAGGCGGCGGCTTCGGAAAACACGGAACTCATCGCAAAACGGACAAAAATCGGCAAGAAACTCAGGAATACGTGCGTCGGCGGGCGCCGCAAGCGCTGTCTGGCATGCCAACCCGCGCGTTTGCGGAGGCAGGACGAGCGTACGCACGCAACCGTTTACAATACGCGATTCACCCGGCCTGCGCCGCCTGCGCTCCTGAGCGCGCCCGCAGCCCGCCCCACAGCAAGATAAAAGGAGACGTAACACCGTGGCCATCTACAAGCTTGGCGAAGCAGCGCCCACCATTCACGAGAGCGTATTTGTCGCGGACAACGCCACCGTCATCGGCAAGGTCGAACTGGCCGAGGATTCGAGCGTCTGGTTCGGCGCAACCCTGCGCGGCGACAACGAGCCGATCAAGGTCGGCCCGCGCAGCAACGTTCAGGAAGGCGCGGTCCTGCACACCGACCCCGGCTACCCGCTCACGCTCGAAGCGAACGTGACGATCGGGCACCAGGCCATGCTGCATGGCTGCACGGTCAAGGAAGGCGCGCTCATCGGCATTCAGGCCGTGGTCTTGAATGGTGCGGTAATCGGCCGCAACTGTCTGGTTGGTGCGGGCGCCGTTGTCACGGAAGGCAAGGTGTTCCCCGACAACTCTCTCATTCTCGGCGCGCCGGCCAAAGTGGTGCGTGAGCTCACCGAGGCCGACATTGCCGGCCTCAAGCGCAACGCGGACGTCTACGCGCAGCGCCGGGAGTATTTCAAGGCGCAACTCGTGCGCATCGGCTAAAGGCTGCCCGCCTCGCCGCTGCAGTCTACGGGACGTGCCGCAAGGATCGAAATGAAGGAAAAGATTGTGAACGACCAGTTGCAGAAATTCATGTTCAGCGCGGCGCCCGTGCGCGGCGAGATCGTCTCGTTGCGCAACACGTGGCAAGAGGTGCTGACGCGCCGCCAGTACCCGACGCCCGTGCGCACCGTGCTCGGCGAAATGATGGCGGCGTGCGCCCTGCTCTCGGCGAACCTGAAGTTCGACGGCACGCTGATCATGCAGATTCTCGGCGACGGCCCGGTGCGGATGCTGGTCGTGCAGTGCAGCTCGGACCTCTCGATGCGCGCCACCGCGCGCCTCGCGGACGGCGTCGAAGCCGAGAACGTGGCCGCGCTCGCCGAAGGCGCCACGCTCGCCGATCTCATCAACGTGAGCGGTCACGGCCGTTGTGTGATCACGCTCGACCCAGCCAACAAGCAGCCCGGCCAGCAGCCGTACCAGGGCATCGTGCCGCTGAATGGCGAGGACGGCCCGCTCAAGTCCGTCGCGGAAGTCCTCGAGCACTACATGCATCATTCCGAGCAGCTCGACACGCGTCTGTGGCTGGGCGCGAACGACGACCGAGCGGTCGGCATGCTGCTGCAGAAGCTGCCCGGCGATGGCGGCATTGTGCCGCACCCCCACGAGCTCGATACCGACACGTGGGAACGCGTCTGCACGCTCGGCGGCACGCTCACGCGCGAAGAACTGCTCGAACAGGAACCCGAGACGCTATTCCGACGCCTCTTCTGGCAGGAGAACGTGAATCACTTCGAGCCCGTGACCACGCGCTTCCTGTGCAGCTGCTCGCGCGAGAAAGTGGGCGCGATGCTCAAGATGCTGGGCCGCGAAGAAGTCGACGGGGTGATCGAGGAGCGCGGCCACGTCGAAATTCACTGCGACTATTGCAACCAGCGCTACGAGTTCGATCCCGTGGATGTGGCGCAACTTTTCGCCACGCCGGGGCTCTCAGAAGCTGTATCGCCTGCTGCGGACCAGCGCCACTGACCGAGATCGGCCGGCCGGCGCGGCGGCGCACGGCCGCAACCATGAGCCGAATCTCGGACCCGCTCATCATCGCGCGTTGCTTAGGCGTCCGACAGATGGAGGTAAAGCAATGAAAACGAAGAAGTCCTTCGCATGGCGGTCGCGCGCACGGGGATTGCGGCACGCCAAGGCGCTGCTCGCGATGACCGCGCTCGGCGCTGGGGTCGCGCTCATGAGCGGCTGCACGCTGGATCCTCCAGGACCTTCGCCGATTTACAGCCGCCTGCCCGCCAACCAGGCGGACGCGCTGCAAAGCGCGCCGGTGCTCACACCCGATGAGCGCGCCCGCTACGACGCGATCGACCGTCAGGCGCTCACCGAGTCGGACCGCGCAGCCACTGCCGAAGCCGCCGCACAAGCCTGGGCGCGCGCCTATACACCGCCCGTCACCGTCTACGGCAGTTACTACAGCGGCGGATGGGGAGGCGGCTGGGGCACGGGCATCGGCTATGGCTACCCCGGCTGGGGTTGGGGCTGGTAGGCGCATAGTCGCTCGAGCGAACCCCGTACCCCGTTGTCGGGCACAAAATAAAAGCGCGGCTTCCGTTTGTCGGAAGCCGCGCTTTTGTCCCTCGAAGGCGAGACCGGATCGGCCCGAACGGGTCGTTCAACCCGCCTTCTTCTTCGTGTCCTTGCTGTGCCCGTGGTGCTTCTCCGGCACGCGCGATACCGGGTTCGGCACCACCCTGACCGGCGCCGCCGACATCTCGCCGCGCGTGGAGACGTTCGACGAGCCGGTCGGTGTCGAAGGCAGGGGCTGGTTCGGCGAGACGAACTGCACGAACACCTCGCCGTCCTTGACCATGCCCATCTCGTAGCGCGCGCGCTCCTCGACGGCCGCAGTGCCGTTCTGGAGATCCTGCACTTCGCCCTCGATGCGTTCGTTGCGCAGTTTCTCGTCGTCGTTCTGCTTCTGCTGCTGGGCGAGTTGCTCGCGCAGTTCATGCACGCGCAACCAGCCGCCATGCCCCCACCAGAGCGGATACTGGATCAGCACGAGCAGGAGAATCAGGACGACAGTGACGAGCCGCATGTAAGGTGCCGGATAAATACACGCCGCCCTGCGCTTGACGCAGGGCGGCGGGGAAGGATTACGAGAAGGGACAGCAAGGCTGCTGCCGGGTTCGGGTCCGCTTAACGGAGGTTATAGAACGCCGACTTGCCCGGATAGCTGGCGATATCACCGAGATCTTCCTCGATGCGCAGCAGCTGGTTGTACTTCGAGATGCGGTCGCTGCGCGAGAGCGAGCCGGTCTTGATCTGACCAGCGTTCAGGCCCACGGCGATGTCGGCGATCGTCGAGTCTTCGGTTTCGCCCGAGCGGTGCGAGATCACGGCCGTGTAGCCGGCGCGCTTGGCCATCTCGATGGCTGCGAAGGTTTCCGTCAGCGTGCCGATCTGGTTGATCTTGATGAGGATCGAGTTGGCGATGCCCTTCTCGATGCCTTCCTTCAGGATGCGCGTGTTGGTGACGAAGAGGTCGTCGCCCACGAGCTGAACCTTCTTGCCGAGCTTGTCGGTGAGCAGCTTCCAGCCGGCCCAGTCCGACTCGTGCATGCCGTCTTCGATCGAGACGATCGGGAACTTGTCGGCGAGCGTCGCGAGGTAGTCGGCGAATTCGGCCGACGACAGTTGCAGGCCTTCGCCCGCGAGCTGGTACTTGCCGTCGTGGTAGAACTCGCTCGCTGCGCAGTCGAGCGCGAGCAGCACGTCTTCACCAGCGCGATAGCCGGCCTTCTCGATCGCTTGCAGGATGGTCGAGAGGCATTCGTCGTTGCTGCCGAAGTTCGGCGCGAAGCCGCCTTCGTCGCCCACTGCCGTGCTCATGCCGCGATCCGAGAGGATCTTCTTGAGCGCGTGGAACACTTCCGCGCCGCAACGCAGCGCTTCACGGAAGGTCGGCTGGCTCACCGGCACGATCATGAATTCTTGAATGTCGAGGCTGTTGTTCGCGTGCGCGCCGCCGTTGACGATGTTCATCATCGGGACCGGCAGCTGCATCGCGCCCGAGCCGCCGAAGTAGCGGTACAGCGGCAGGCCGGCTTCTTCAGCAGCCGCCTTCGCGACGGCCATCGAGACGGCCAGCATCGCGTTCGCGCCGAGACGCGACTTGTTGTCGGTGCCGTCGAGCTCGAGCAGGGTCTTGTCGAGGAAGGCCTGCTCCGAAGCGTCGAGGCCCATGATCGCCTCGGAAATTTCGGTGTTGATGTGCTCGACCGCCTTCAGCACGCCCTTGCCGTTGTAGCGGCCGGTTTCGCCGTCGCGCAGCTCGATCGCTTCGCGCGAGCCCGTCGACGCGCCCGACGGCACTGCCGCGCGGCCCATCGTGCCCGACTCGAGCAGCACGTCGCATTCGACGGTGGGATTGCCGCGCGAATCCAGGATCTCGCGACCGATGATATCTACGATTGCACTCATGGTTTCCTCAGGAAATGACAGTAATTCTTGCGCGACCGGCGGCGCCTGCTGCATTGGCCCACGAGGCACAGTTTCTATGCTCGTTCCGGGCACACCGTCACATGGGACAGGCGGCGCGGTCGTCAGGTTCAACTTGCCGCGGTGCGCCGGCTACACAAACGTCTTAGCCCTTGCGCCGCCACGCTGCCTTGCACATCATGCGCGGCGCGTCTGGCCGTTGCCCGCACAGCATGGCGTCCTCGTGTGACACCCGCTGCGTGGCCGGCCTTGCGCCGCGTTGCTCCTCCACTGCGCCGCTCATGTAATCGAAGCGGCGCACACTGCTTGCGACTTGGAGATCAGTTGAAATCGTTCTCGAGGAACGGCGCCCGCTTGACCGCCTGGTCGAGCGTGACGAGCGTTTCGAGCAGGTCGGCCATACGGTTCAGCGGCACGGCATTGGGGCCGTCCGACTTCGCCTCGGCGGGATTCGGGTGGGTCTCCATGAACAGACCCGCCACGCCCGTGGCCACGGCCGCGCGCGCGAGCACCGGCACGAATTCGCGCTGGCCGCCCGAGCTCGTGCCCTGGCCGCCCGGCAACTGCACCGAGTGCGTGACGTCCATCACGACCGGCGCGTTCGTCTCGCGCATGATCGCGAGCGAGCGCATGTCCGAGACGAGGTTGTTATAGCCGAACGAGACGCCGCGCTCGCACGCCATGAAGCGGTCTTCGGAAAGACCCGCCTCACGCGCCGCGTCGCGCGCCTTGTCGATCACATTCTTCATGTCGTGCGGCGCGAGGAACTGGCCTTTCTTGATGTTGACCGGCTTGCCCGAGCGCGCGCACGCGTGGATGAAGTCGGTCTGGCGGCACAGGAACGCGGGCGTCTGCAGGACGTCCACGACCGATGCGACCGGCCCCACTTCCTCTTCCGTGTGCACGTCGGTCAGCACGGGCAGGCCGAGCTGACGCTTCACTTCGGAGAGGATGCGCAGGCCTTCGTCCATCCCGAGACCGCGGAACGACTTGCCGCTCGAACGATTGGCCTTGTCGAACGACGACTTGTAGATGAACGGAATGCCGAGCTTCGCGGTAATTTCCTTGAGGCGCCCGGCCGTGTCGATCGTCATCTGCTCCGATTCGACCACGCAGGTGCCCGCGATCAGGAAGAACGGCTGGGTGAGGCCTACCTCGAAACCGCACAAATTCATGCTTTCTCCTCAGCGTGCGCCTGCTGGTGCGCAACCGCCGCTTCGACATAGGCCTTGAACAGCGGATGGCCGTCACGCGGCGTGGACGTGAATTCCGGGTGGAACTGGACGCCGACGAACCACGGGTGCATATCGCGCGGCAGCTCCATCATTTCCGGAAGATCTTCCGACGGCGTACGGGCGCTGATGATAAGCCCGTTCGCCTCGAGCTTGGGCACGTAGCCGTTATTGACTTCATAACGGTGACGGTGACGCTCGTTCACATCCTTGCCATAGATTTCCGCCGCCATCGTGCCGGGCTTGATCGGGCAGCGCTGCGAACCGAGGCGCATGGTGCCGCCGAGGTCGGAGTCTTCGGTGCGCTTCTCGACCTTGCCTTCGCGGTCGGCCCATTCGGTGATGAGCGCGACGACGCGGTCCGGCGTGTCCGGATCGAATTCCGTGCTGTTCGCGTGCTTCAGGCCCACCACGTCGCGCGCGAATTCGATCACGGCGAGCTGCATGCCGAGGCAGATGCCGAGATACGGCACCTTCGCTTCGCGGGCGTATTGAATCGCCTTGATCTTGCCTTCGGTGCCGCGACGGCCGAAACCACCCGGCACGAGAATCGCGTCGAGATGCTTGAGGCTCTCCACGCCCTCTTCGTCGATCTGCTCGGAGTCGATGTACTCGATGTTCACCTTCGTCGAGGTCTTGATCGACGCATGGCGCAGCGCTTCGATGAGCGACTTGTACGACTCGGTCAGATCGACATACTTGCCGACCATGCCGATCGTGACTTCGTGCTGCGGGTTCTCGAGCTTCTCGACCATCTCCGACCACATGGAGAGGTTGGCGGGCTTCGCCGAGAGCTTCAGCTCGTCGCAGACGATCGAATCGAGGCCCTGGTCGTGCAGCATCTGCGGGATCTTGTAGATGCTGTCCGCATCCCACACCGAGATCACGGCGTCTTCGGGCACGTTCGAGAACATCGAGATCTTTGCGCGCTCGTCGTCGGGAATGCGACGATCGGCGCGGCACAGCAGCACGTTCGGATAGATACCGATTTCGCGCAGCTTCTGCACGCTGTGCTGCGTGGGCTTGGTCTTGAGTTCGCCCGCCGTGGCGATGAACGGCACGAGCGTGAGGTGCACGAAGCACGCGCTGTTGCGGCCGAGGCGCAGGCTCATCTGGCGCGCGGCCTCGAGGAACGGCAGCGATTCGATGTCGCCCACCGTGCCGCCCACTTCGACGATCGCGACATCGGGCTCGCCGCACGTGGCCGAAGCCGCGCCGCGTTCGATGAATGCCTGGATCTCGTTCGTGATGTGCGGGATGACCTGCACGGTCTTGCCCAGATAGTCGCCGCGGCGTTCCTTGCGGATCACCGATTCGTAGATCTGGCCCGTGGTGAAGTTGTTGGCCTTGCGCATCTTCGTGCTGATGAAGCGCTCATAGTGGCCGAGGTCGAGGTCGGTTTCCGCTCCGTCTTCCGTCACGAACACTTCGCCGTGCTGAAACGGGCTCATCGTGCCGGGGTCGACGTTGATGTAGGGATCGAGCTTGAGGAGGGTGACTTTCAGACCGCGCGATTCGAGGATCGCGGCGAGGGAGGCGGCGGCAATACCCTTGCCAAGGGACGAAACTACGCCGCCGGTGACGAAAACATATTTGGTCATCGCTGAATGCTCGCGGGAAAAACGGATTATACCGTAAAGCAAGGGCTAACCCTGAATTTTGCGCGAGCTCTTTGTCAGGTGGCGCGCGCCGCGGGGCATCCGTGCGGGAGTGATTGCGCCCCCTGGACATGCCCCTCCAGGCGAGCCGCGGCGAAGCCAGTTGGCTCAGCCGCCGCTCTCCATCGCGTAGAGCATGCGCTGCACCGCGCGCGCCGTCTCGATCGGCCGCTCCATCGGGTAGAGATGACTGCCCTCGATCCATTCGAGCCGCTCGCCGGCGAGGCGCTGCGTGGCCGCCAGCCCGACCTCGCGCACCTCCTTCGACTGCGTCCCGCCGATGAAGCTGACCGGCACCGGCGAGCCGTGTGCGAGCCGCGTGCCGAAGGTATGCGGCAAGGTCCGGTAGATCAGGTACTCGGTGCGGCGGTCGAAGGCCAGCGTGCGCGTGCCGTCGGACGAGGTCTGAGGAATGCCGAAGTCGATATAGTCGGACAGCACGCGCTCGTCCCAGCGGGCGAACGCGGGCTTCGAATAGAAGTGGCGCCAGGCCTCGTCACGGTTCGCCCAGCTCGTGCGGCGCGTGCGCGTGGCGGCGGCGGGCGTGAGGCGCTCGTCGAGCCCGGTCCATTGCGAGACTTTGAGCATGCCGCTGCGCCAGCCCGCGATCACCGGCGAATCGAGCATCACCACGCCCCTCACCCACTGCGGCTTCCTCAGCGCCGCCATGAGTGAGAGATAGCCGCCGAGCGAATGGCCGACCAGCCAGACCGGATTGTCATAACGGCGCCCGATATCCTCGATCAGCTGATCGACGAGGTGCGGCCAGTCGCGCGTGACGGGATAACGCGCGTCGTGGCCGATGCGCTCGATATAGCGCAGCTCGCAGGTGTCGCCCAGCTCGGCGAAAAGCGTGCGATAAGTCGATGCCGGAAAGCCGTTCGCGTGTGAAAAGTGAATGACGTTCTTCAATGCCCTGTTGTCTCCGGTCCTCGGTCCTGTTCACGGCCGTTTGGCATCTATCGCACCTGCGCGCCCGGCCATCCGCTCAAATTGCTGCATTTGCTGTTCTTGTAGTACCGGATGCGCGTCGCCTCATCGGGCAACCCGCGGCGCCGGAAAGCCCGAGCATCGATCGTTCCGCCCTGCCCTGCCGGCGCTTCACTCACCCACCTCCATCCAGTAGCGCCGCTGCGTATCGCGAAAGCGCTCGACGGCGAGCATGCCGGGCGCCGCTTCGACACGGGCCGCGCCGTCCGCGTCGCTGCGCGCTATCACGATATGGCGCGATGCGTAGCGCGCGAACACGCCTGGGTGCGGATGGTGAAACCGGTTCAAATAGCCTACCTGAAATATGGCGACGAGCGGCCAGACAGAATCGAGGAACGGTTCAGTCGACGATGTCTTGCTGCCGTGATGCGGCACGACCAGCACCTGGGCCTGCAGACGGCCGGCGTCGCGCGCGACGAGCGTGCGCTCGGCGGGCGCCTCGATATCGGCGGCAAGAAGCGCGGAGACGGCGCCTCCCGCCGTGTCGCGCCCAGGCGCCGTGGAAACGCGCAACACGCAGCAATGCGTATTGGGTTTGCCGGAGAGCGGCCCGGCGTCTGGCCAGAGCACCTCGAACGCAACGCCGTCCCATTGCCAGCGCTGCCCGGCGGCGCATTGCACGAGATCGGCGCCTGCGTGGCGCGCGCTCGCCCACAGCGGATGGCCGGGCAGGATGCCCGCCACGAACTGGCGCACGGGCACGGCATCGAGCACAGCCTGCGCGCCGCCCGAATGATCGGAGTCGTCGTGGCTCACCATGAGCGCGTCTAGCCGCATCACGCCGTGCGCCTGCAGATAAGGGACGACGATGCGCTCGCCCGCGTGCGTGGATTCCGGTCCCGGGCCGGCATCGAAGAGGAGCGTATGCCGGGCGGTTTCGACGAGCACCGACGTGCCCTGCCCGATGTCCAGCGCCGTCAGGCGGAACGCACCGGGCGGCGGCCCGTTGGGCGCGGGCACGAGCAGCGGCAGCCAGGTGAACGGCGCGAGCCAGCGCAGCGGCCAGCCACGCGGCGCGAGACACCAGGCGACGCCGACCGCCGCGCAGCCCAGCGCCCAGTAGCCGGGCTGCGGCAGGCGCAGCACGGCCCATGGCCAGCCCTCGAGCATGGCGAGCGCGGCGGCGAGCGCCTCGATCAACGTGTGCGCCGCACGCAGCGCGAAGGCATCGAGCGGCGCGGGCAGCATGACACCCGCCAGCACGGTGGGCGTGACGAACACGCTCACCCACGGAATCGCAAAAGCGTTCGCCAGCGGACCGATCAGCGGGATCTGCATGAACCAGTACGCGGTGAGCGGCGCAAGCGCGAGCGTGACCGCCCACTGGACGCGTGCGCCGTCCCTCATCCTGGCCCAGAAGCGCCGCGCGGCTCGACGCCAGCGTTCATAGCTGAAGGCTGCGGAAAAGCGCGCATAGAGGCGTGGTGAGCGACTCGCGCCGCGCGGTTCCGCTTCCCTCTCGCGCATCGGATCGGCTTCATCCGGCGAAAGCTCGATATCGCCGACCTGCTGCACGCGTGGCGCCCCGCTCGCCGCAAAAAGAATCGCGGCGACGGCGCCGAACGAGAGCCAGAAGCCCGCCGCCGTGACCGCCCATGGGTCGCGCAGCAGGACCAGCCCGAGCGCCCACGCGAGCACATGGCCGCGCACCAGCTCGCGCGAGCGCCATAGCGCCGCGGCCGTGACCGCGAGCATCCACAGCGCACGCTGCACGGGCACGTTGAATCCGGCCAGCGCGGCGTAGGCCGCCGCCGCGCAGAGCGCGCCGGCAACCGCGATTTTCTGTGCAGGCACGACAAGCGGCGCCTCGACCCCGCGCCAGCGTGCGCGCCGCCAGAGCGCACCCGTGGCCCAGCCGGCCAGGCCGGCGACGAACGTCAGATGCAGTCCCGAAATCGCCACGAGATGACTCGTGCCCGTATTGCGCAGCAGCCGCCAGTCGGCGTCGCTGACGGCGTCCTGCGCGCCGGTTGCCAGCGCCACGACAATGCCGCGATGCGGCGCCTCGGCAAGCACCGCGTCGATGCGTGCGCGCACCGCTGCACGCGCGCGTTCGATCCAGACGCCAATGCCTTGCGCATCCGCTGCCAGCCGTCGCGCGCGTTCCGGATTGTTGACGTAGCCCGTCGCGCGCACGCCGCGCGACAGCAATGTGGTTTCCAGGTCGCGCAGGCCGAAGTTGCCCTCGCCGTGCGGGCGCTTCAGACGCACGGCCAAGTGCCAGCGAGCGCCGGGCTCGATACTCGGCAGCGGCGCGTCGCGCGCAACCCACGTGAGCTGGATCAGTTGCGGCAGCCTCGAACCGGGCGCGCGCGCCGACCAGGTTTCCACGACGAACAGGAAACTCGCCTTGCTTGCGTCGCGTGCGAGCACGCGGCTGATATGCCCGGTCACGTCGATGTCGCGAGCCTGCCAGGCGGCAGGCAAAGCAACGGCCAGCAGCCTTTCCGCGCGCACAGCGGCATAGCCAAAACCCACGCAAGCCGACGCCACGCCAATAGCAGTCCAGGCGGCCAGCTTGCGCACGCCACGTGGCGCGTTGTGCAGCATCCACGCCGCGCCCAGCGCGGCAACGACCGCCAGTACTACCAATGCGAGCCACATGAGCCGCCCAGGCAATGCCGCCTGGCGTTGCAGCGCGATCACCCCGAGCGCAAATCCGCACCACACTGTCCGCATCGCGCCTCCTTCGTGACAAGGTGGCGCGCAAGCGCGAACCGCATACCGTTGCGACCACAACCGTATGCCACCGCTTTATCGCGCGAACCGCGCGTCACCCTCGAAGGAATTATGCAGACGAAAGCGCGAGCCGGGGCAGCGCCGCCGCGGCGTTGGCCGTTGTGCCAAGGGCAAGCTCCTCGGGCGTCAAGCCGCGCAACGCAGCGAGCTCGGCGCCGATGCGCGGCACCTGATCCGGCGTGTTGCGCGCCCGATAGAGCCAGGACGGCGCGATGTCGGGCGCATCGGTTTCCATGACGATCGCCTCGAGCGGCAATTGCGCCGCGAGGCGCCGGATCTGCAAGGCCCGCTCGAAGGTCACGTTGCCGCCGAAGCCCAGATGCATGCCTTGCTCGATGTACGCATTCGCCTGCTGGAAACTGCCGTTGAAGGCATGGGCGATGCCGCGGCGCACGCCGTTGCGGCGCAGCCCCTTGAGCACCTGATCCTGCGACTTGCGCACGTGGCAGATCGCGGGCAGGTCGAATTCGCGGGCAAGACGCAGCTGGGCGTCATAGAAGTGCTGCTGGCGCGCGTCGTCCAGATCCGGCACGAAGAAGTCGAGGCCGATCTCGCCGATACCCACGAAGCGCGGGTCGCCGAGACTCGCCTCGATCTCGGCGCGCAGCACGTCGAGATCCTCGTCACGTGCTTGCGGCGTATACAGCGGATGAATCCCGAGCGCGTAGACCGCGCCAGGTGTGCGATGCGCGAGCGCGCGCACGGTCGCGAAGTTCTCGCGCGCGACGGCGGGAATCACGATGCGCGTGACGCCCGAGGCGCGCGCCGCCGACGCCACCGCGTCGCGATCGGCGTCGAACTCACTGGCATCGAGATGGCAATGCGTATCGATCCACATGGAAAGCGCGCTCCCGCCGCGCATGGGCACTTTCTGCGCCAGCTCCGTGCGGCCCGCCACAGGCGAGCCGCATCAAGCCGCGTTGTCGATCACACCGGGACGACCGGCTCCACATGCAGCATGCCGTCGCGCAGCCGTACGATGCGGTCGCAGCGCGCCGCGAGCTCAGGGTCATGCGTGACGATCACGAAACTGGTCTGGAACTGGTCGGACAATTCGAGCATCAGGTTGAACACCGTGTCCGCCGTGCTGCCGTCGAGATTGCCGGTCGGCTCGTCTGCCAGCACGCAGGCGGGCCGCGTGACCAGCGCGCGGGCGACCGCCACGCGCTGGCGCTCGCCGCCCGAGAGCTCGCCGGGCCGATGCCGTGCGCGATGGTCGAGGCCCACCCGTGCGAGCATCTCCATCGCCTCGCGGCGCGCATCGTCCTGTGTCATGCGGCGGATGCGAAGCGGCATCGCCACGTTGTCGAGCGCCGAAAACTCGGGCAGCAGATGGTGGAACTGATAGACGAAGCCCAGCGCGCGGTTGCGCAAGTCGTTGCGCTCGCGCTCGGAAAGCTCGGTGAACGGCTTGCCGAGCAGCTTGACGTTGCCGGTGCCTGGCTCGTCGAGTCCGCCCAGCACGTGCAACAGCGTGCTCTTGCCCGAGCCCGACGCACCCACGATCGCCAGCTTCTCTCCGCGCTTCACGGAGATCTCAGTGTCGTGCAGGACGTTGACCGAGAGCTGGCCCTGGCCGAACACCTTCGAAATGCCGTGCGCTTCGAGCACGTACGGATAGTCGCCCGCCGCGGCGAGGATCGATTGACGGTCATTCATAACGCAGCGCCTCCGCCGGACGAACCTTGGCCGCGCGCCAGCTGGGATAGAGCGTCGCCAGCGCGGAAAGCACGAACGCAATCGAGCCGATGCGGATCACGTCGGAGGCGACGAGTTCCGAAGGCAGCTCGCTGATGAAATAGACGGACGGCGGCAGGAATTGCACGCCGAGGAGGTGCTCGATCATCGGCACGCTCCACGGAATGCTCCACGCGATGAGACAGCCGAGTGCGATGCCGATGGCGGTGCCCGCGAAACCAATCGTCACGCCCTGCACGAAGAAAATCTTCATGATCGAGCCGGGCTGCGCGCCGAGCGTGCGCAGGATCGCGATATCGGCCTGCTTGTTGGTGACGGTCATCACGAGCGACGAGACCAGGTTGAACGCCGCCACTGCGATGATGAGCGTGAGGATGATGAACATCATGCGCTTTTCGATCTGCACCGCCGAGAACCAGGTCTTGTTCTGCTGTGTCCAGTCGCGGATATAGAGGTCACCAGAAAGCGTATGCACGAGCTGGCGCGCCACCGCGGGCGCGCGCTGCATGTCCTTCAGGCGCAGGCGCACGCCGCTCGGCGCGGGCAGCCGGTAGAGCACTTCGGCGTCGTGGATGTTGATCAGCGCAAGCGAGCTGTCGTACTCGTAATGCCCCGACTCGAACACGCCGGCCACCGTGAACTGCTTCAGGCGCGGCAGCATGCCCGCGGGCGTGATGCTGCCCTCGGGCGCCACGAGCGTGACCTTGTCGCCCACCGTCACGCCGAGGCTCACCGCAAGGTCCGCACCGAGCACGATGTTGAAGCTGCCCGGCGTGAGGTCGTTCATGCTGCCGGCCTTCATCTCCTTGTCGATGTCGGACACCTGTGGCTCTTCGGACGGTTCGACGCCGCGCAGCGCGACGCCGCTCAGGCTGTCGCCGCGCGTGAGCAGCGCCTGGGCGTCCACATAAGGCGCGGCGCCGATCACCTCGCGGTTCGTCTTCGCCTCTTTCGCGGTGAGCTGCCAGTCGGGCATCGAGCCCGTTGGCGAAAAGATCTCGATATGCGCGAGCACGGAAAGCATGCGGTCACGCACGTCGCGCTGGAAGCCGTTCATCACCGAGAGCACGACGATGAGCGCCGCCACGCCGAGCGCGATGCCCGACATCGAAATGAGCGCGATGAACGAGATGAACCCGTTGCCAGTTGTGCGCTTGCCGGCGCGGGTGTAGCGCCAGCCTATCTGCCATTCGTAGGGAAGTTTCAAGCGAATCCTTTAATGCGTCTTCGTTGCGCGTGCGGCGCGCCGGCCCGCAAGCCGGATTACAGTGCCAAAGCGTTTCGGCGATCAACCGCGAAGTTTGCCACACTAGCGGCACCTCACGGACTTTGCGCCTCCTCGGCCCGCCACGCTCGCGGCCCCGGCTCCTTCCGTTGGATGCGGATTACACGCCCGGGTGCCCGGATTGTTGCCGATAAGTCGCTGATTTCTATGGCGCTCTTGTCAAATTCTTGCGAATTTGCTGCGCAGGGGCGCCCGCAGCCAACCCTTTGCCGTAACGCACGCCGGGGCCCGCGCATGGCTCGTGCCGCACCCAGGCGTCACCTGGGCCGAAGTACAATGCGCACCATCATGCCTGTCGATCGTCTCCATCTCCTCGTACCGTTTGCGCTGCCGTCCGCGGCGGCGGCCTCAACCGCCCTCGCCGGACTCGAGTATCCGGCACTCTCGAAACTGGTCGCGCGAGCGAGCCTTGGCGAACAGACGATCGGCGAGGATTTCCAGCGCACCTTGCCGCACGAACGCTGGGTTGCGCGCGCGTTCGGAGCGGCCGCGCCGCAGGCGACGGCCAGCACCGCCGGCGCACCCGGCACAAGCGGTGCAGCCGACGACGAAGCCCCGCTCGCGCCGTGGATGCTGCTCGCCGACGGCGGCACGCCCGGCGACGCCACCTGGGCCTGCGTCCAGCCCGTGCACGTGCGCATCGCGCACGACCATCTGGTGCTGATCGACCCCGCCTCGCTCGAACTCGCCGACGCCGATGCCGCGGCGCTCTACGCCGTTGCGCGGCCCCTCATCGAAGAGCTGGGCGTGCGCATCGAAGCGCCCACGCCCCAGCGCTGGTACCTGTCGAGCGAGCAGTTCGGCACGCTCGCGGGCGCCTCGCCGCTGCGCGCGAGCGGGCGCAACATCGAAATCTGGCTGCCGCACGAAGCGCAGTCGGGCCAGCGCTCGCGCGCATGGATGAAGGTGCAGAACGAGGTGCAGATGGCCTGGTTCGAGCATCCTGTCAACGAAGCGCGCGAGGCGCGCGGCCTGCCCGCCGTCAACTCGATCTGGTTCCACGCGCAAGGCGCGCTGCGCCCGGTCAAGCGGGCCTTCTCGCGCGTGCGCTCGGACGCGGCGGCCACGCGCGGGCTCGCGCTCGCCTCCGGCGCCGAGCTGGGCGCGGCGCCCGAGACGTTCCGCGCGCTTGCCGCATCGGCTGGCACACCGACGAGCGCGTCGCACGGCATTGCACCGAACAACGCACGGAACAGCACGCCCGACGGCACAGGAAGCGCAGGCACGCACGCAAACGGCGCCACGCTCGTCGAAATCGACCCGTTCTCCGCCGCCTATATCCAGCAGGACTGGGGCCGCTGGAACGCGGCGTTTGCGCAGCTCGAGCGCGACTGGTTCGCGCCCGCGCTCGCCGCCCTCGAGGCCCGCGAGCTGGCCGAGCTCGGCCTCACGCTGTGCGGCGACACCGGCTCGGTCACGCTCACCGCCACGCGCGGCGACCTGCGCAAATTCTGGCGACGCCGCGAGTTCGCGTCGCTCATCATCGACTAATGTCCAACGTTTCTTCCACGGCCTCTCACGCATGACCCGAATCGTCACCCGCGCCTGCTCCCCCGCCGATACCGAAGCCCTGATCCGTCACGGCCTGCATCCGGTCCTCGCGCGGCTCTATGCCTCACGCGGCGTGTGCCAGCCCGACGAGATCGAGACCGGCCTGAACCGCCTGATACCGCCCGCCGGCATGAAAGGGCTCGACGACGCTGCGATGCTGCTCGCCGACGCGCTCGAAGCGGACTGCCGCATGCTCGTGGTCGCCGACTATGACTGCGACGGCGCCACCGCTTGCGCCGTGGCCGTGCGCGGCCTGCGCATGCTCGGTGCGCAGATCGACTACCTGGTGCCGAACCGCTTCGAGTACGGCTACGGCCTCACACCCGAGATCGTTGCACTCGCTGCACAACGCAAGGGCGGTCAGCCCGACCTGCTGATCACCGTCGACAACGGCATCGCCAGCGTCGAGGGCGTGGAGGCCGCCAACGCGCTCGGCATCGAAGTGCTCGTGACCGACCACCATCTGCCCGGCGACACGCTGCCCGACGCGCGCGCCATCGTCAATCCGAACCAGCCGGGCTGCGAGTTCGAGAGCAAGTGCATCGCGGGCGTGGGCGTCATGTTCTATACGCTGCTCGCCTTGCGCGCCGAGTTGCGCACGCGCGGCTGGTTCGACGACGCGCGCCCCGAGCCGCGCCTCGACGGCCTGCTCGATCTGGTCGCGCTCGGCACCGTCGCCGACGTCGTGAAGCTCGATTGCAACAACCGCGTGCTCGTCGCGCAGGGCCTGCAGCGCATCCGCAACGGCCGCATGCAGCCCGGCATCGCCGCGCTGTTCCGCGCCGCGGGCCGCGACGCGAAGAGCGCCTCGGGCTTCGATCTGGGCTTCGCGCTCGGGCCGCGCCTGAATGCGGCGGGCCGCCTCTCGGACATGTCGCTCGGCATCGAATGCCTGACCACCGACGATGTGGGCCGCGCATGGGAGCTCGCCCAGCAACTCGACACCATGAACCGCGAGCGCCGCGAAATCGAAGCGGGCATGCAGCAGCAGGCGCTCGCCGATCTCGCCAACGTCGATCCGCAGGACAACGCCACGCTCACGCTCTTCAATCCGGGCTGGCACCAGGGCGTGATCGGCATCGTCGCGGGGCGGCTCAAGGAGAAGTTCCACCGCCCCTCCTTCACGTTCGCGCCCGCCGACGACAACGGCGAGCTCGTGAAGGGCTCGGGCCGCTCGATCCCCGGTTTCCATCTGCGCGACGCGATCGATCTGATCAGCAAGCGCGAGCCTGGTCTCATCCACAAGTTCGGCGGGCACGCCATGGCCGCCGGCATGACGCTCGCCGCCGCCGACGTGCCGCGCTTTGCCGCCGCGTTCGAGCAAGTGGGCCGCGAGTGGCTCTCCGCCGAGGCGCTCGCGCGCACGGTGGAGACCGACGGCGAGCTCGAAGACGCCTGGTTCACGCCCGATTTCGTCGAAATGCTCGACGCGGCCGTGTGGGGACAGGGCTTTCCGGCGCCCGTGTTCTCGGGCGAATTCGAGGTGGCCTCGCAGGCGCTCGTGAAGGACAAGCATCTGAAGCTGCAACTGCTGCGCGGGCGCCAGCGCTTCAACGCGATCTGGTTCAACCACACCGAGTCGCTGCCGCAGCATACGACCGTCGCCTACCGGCTCGTGCGCGACACGTGGAACGGCGTCTCGCGCGTGCAGCTCGTCGTGGAGCACGCGGCACCCTGAGCGGCACACGGTGCTACACCAGGGACACGCCCGGCGCGACGGCACCGCCCGCCGCGCCCTTGACGCAGGTCCAATCGGCTATAATTCAATGTTTTACACGCCGGATCACGACACAAATGGAAGCGGAACGTCTCAACGCGATCGAAGCCCTTTTGGCGGACCTGCGCACGCGCGCGGGCGAGCTACGGGGGTATCTTTGACTACGACGTAAAAGCCCGACGGCTCGTCGAAGTCAACAGCGAACTCGAAGACCCCAACGTCTGGAACGACTCGAAGCACGCCCAGGGTCTCGGCAAGGAAAAGAAGCTGCTCGAGGGCGTGGTACACGTGCTCGACGGCATCGAGAACGACACGCGCGACACCCAGGATCTCTTCGAGATGGCCCGCGAGGAAGGCGATGAGGACACGCTCGTCTCCATCGAAGCCGATGCCCAAGCGATCGAAGCGCGCGTCGCCGACGTCGAGTTCCGCCGCATGTTCGCGAACCCGGCCGACCCGAACAACGCCTTCATCGACATTCAGGCGGGCGCGGGCGGCACCGAGGCCTGCGACTGGGCCTCGATGCTGCTGCGCCAGTACGTGCGCTACTGCGAGCGCAAGGGCTTCAAGACCGAAGTGCTCGAAGAGTCCGAAGGCGACGTCGCCGGCATCAAGAGCGCGACCATCAAGGTCGAAGGCGAATACGCCTACGGCTTCCTGCGCACCGAAACCGGCATTCACCGCCTCGTGCGCAAGTCGCCGTTCGATTCGTCGGGCGGGCGTCACACGTCGTTCTCGTCGGTGTTCGTGTACCCGGAAATCGACGATTCGTTCGAGATCGAAGTCAATCCGGCCGATCTGCGCATCGACACGTACCGCGCTTCGGGCGCGGGCGGTCAGCACATCAACAAGACCGACTCCGCCGTGCGTATCACGCACATGCCGTCGGGCATCGTCGTGCAGTGCCAGAACGACCGCTCGCAGCACCGCAACCGTGCCGAAGCCATGGCGATGCTGAAGTCGCGCCTGTACGAAGCCGAGATGCGCAAGCGCCAGTCGGAGCAGGACAAGCTCGAAGCGGGCAAGTCGGACGTGGGCTGGGGTCACCAGATCCGCTCCTACGTGCTCGACAACAGCCGCATCAAGGATCTGCGCACCAACGTCGAAATCAGCAACACCAAGGCCGTGCTCGACGGCGATCTCGACGCCTTCATCAGCGCAAGCCTGAAACAGGGCGTGTAAGCCCGGGCGCGCCGCAGGGCGCCGCCCTCTCCCGCCGCGCCGCCGCCCGTCTGGAAACGTCAGACTGCGGCGCGCGCCACGGGAACCGAAGTCCGCACGTTGCGCCACACGGGACCCGACATGGCCCGATGGGCGCTGCGGCCCGCGAGGCAACCACGCCCGGGCCCAAACTGAAACATCCGCCGAAACACCGCGAATCCAATCATCCGAGCCACCATGACCGAACCGACCCAGCCGAACGCGGCCAGCGCCGCGCCCGAAGTCGACGACAACCAGATCATCGCCGAGCGCCGCGAAAAGCTGCGCGCGCTGCGCGAAACGGGCGTCGCCTATCCGAACGACTTCCGCCCCACCCACCACGCCGCCGACCTGCAGCACGACTACGCCGACACCGACAAGGACGCGCTCGAATCGCAGGCGCTCGAAGTTTCGGTCGCCGGCCGCATGATGCTCAAGCGCGTGATGGGCAAGGCGAGCTTCGCGACGGTGCGCGACGGCTCGGGCCAGATCCAGTTCTTCATCACGCCCGCCGACGTGGGCGAGACCACTTACGACGCGTTCAAGAAGTGGGACCTGGGCGACATCGTCGCGGCCAGGGGCGTGCTGTTCCGCACCAACAAGGGCGAGCTCTCGGTGCGCTGCACGGAACTGCGCCTGCTTTCGAAGTCGCTGCGTCCGCTGCCGGACAAGTTCCACGGTCTCTCGGACCAGGAAATGCGCTATCGCCAGCGCTACGTCGACCTGATCGTCACGCCCGAAACGCGCGAGACTTTCGTCGCACGCACCAAGGCGATCTCGTCGGTGCGCCGCTTCATGGCCGACGCCGGCTTCATGGAAGTCGAAACGCCGATGCTGCACCCGATCCCGGGCGGCGCGGCGGCGAAGCCCTTCGTCACGCACCACAATGCGCTCGACATGCAGATGTTCATGCGCATCGCGCCCGAGCTCTATCTGAAGCGCCTCGTCGTGGGCGGCTTCGAGCGCGTGTTCGAAATCAACCGGAATTTCCGTAACGAAGGCGTCTCGCCGCGTCACAATCCGGAATTCACGATGATGGAGTTCTACGCCGCGTACACGGACTACACGTGGCTCATGGACTTCACGGAACAGTTGATCCGCCAGGCCGCCGTGGACGCGCGCGGCAACGCCGTGCTCACGTACCAGGGCCGCGAGCTCGATCTCTCGAAGCCGTTCCATCGCCTGACGATCACCCAGGCGATCCAGAAGTACGCGCCGCAGTACACCAACGAGCAGCTCGCCGACGCCGCCTTCCTGCGCGCCGAGCTCAAGAAGTTCGGCGTGGACGCGAACCAGCCGGCGTTCCTGAACGCGGGCGTGGGATCGCTGCAGCTCGCCCTCTTCGAAGAGACCGCCGAGTCGCAACTGTGGGAGCCGACTTTCATCATCGACTACCCGGTCGAGGTTTCGCCGCTCGCGCGCGCCTCCGACACGGCGCCGGGCATTACCGAGCGCTTCGAGCTCTTCATCACGGGCCGCGAAATCGCCAACGGCTTCTCGGAGCTCAACGATCCGGAAGACCAGGCCGCGCGCTTCAAGAAGCAGGTCGAGCAGAAGGACGCCGGCGACGAGGAAGCGATGTTCTACGACGCCGACTACATCCGCGCGCTCGAGTACGGCATGCCTCCGACCGGCGGCTGCGGGATCGGCATCGACCGCCTTATCATGCTGCTCACGGACAGCGCAAGCATCCGCGACGTCATTCTCTTCCCGCATCTGCGCCGCGAAGACTAAGCATCGATAGGCCACGGCGCGCCTGATTCAATACAGACGCGCCGAACGGGGCGCATGCGGTTCACGCCGCATGCGCCCCGTTTGCTTTTCTGCGCACGTTTGCCGTTGCGCTCGCACGCCTGCTTGTCAGCCGTCGTTCAGCTCGCCATTCAGCCGTTTGTAACCAGCGGTAAAAGCGGCCGGTCCGCTTCCTGGGCATGCCAGATGCGCGATGCCTGAAACCCGCGTCGCACAGGGCTACGCGGCAGCCGCATTTGTTCCATCCCTTTTTCGATATGCGCACACGCAAGCAGGGTTACAAATTGAAACGCCCGGGCTGCGGAATTGGCTCAAACTCATCCAAACAAAGCCAACTCTGCTGAAGACGGAGCCTGTCATGAACAATCCCGATCCGAAACCGACCACACCGAACCGCCGTATTCATCCGCTCGTCGCAACTGCCGCGGCGGGTGTCATCGTCGCGAGCCTCGCAGCCACGGCGGCCATCACCGGCGTCTTCCCCAAGGCCTCGAGCACGACCGAGCAGAACGCACAAAGCCAGACCGGCCAGACCACGGTGATGGCTTCGGCGCCGGTGGTCGACTCGACCCGGCCCGCGACCAGCGCGCAAATCGCACAAAACAGCGCGCCAATCGCGGTACCGAACAACGAACCAGCGGATGAGCCCGCGCAACCGCAGCCTGCGCCGGCTGCCCAGCAACAGGGCACGGCACCGGCCGCCCCACCGCCTCAGTACGGCCAGCAGCCGCAGCAATACGCTCAGGAAGCACCGCCGCAACAGGCGGTGTGCGCCTCCTGCGGCGTCGTCGAGGGTATTTCCGAGACGCGCCAGGAAGGCCACGGCACCGGCATTGGCGCAGTGGGCGGCGCAGTGGTGGGCGGCGTGGTCGGCAATCAGTTCGGCAGCGGCAATGGCCGCACGGCCATGACGCTGCTGGGTGCGCTGGGTGGCGGCCTCGGCGGCAACGCGGTGGAAAAACATCTGCGCAGCACCACGAACTACTCGGTGCGCGTGCGCATGGACAACGGCAAGATGCGCTACTTCACATATCACCAGGCGCCGCCGTTCCAGCAAGGCCAGCGCGTGCGCGTCGAAAACGGCACGCTTGCCGCGGCCTGACGATGCTTGACTGCTGGCGCGTCACTGCGTGCGCCGGCCGCTAACGCGCGCGGCCCATCAACGAAAAAGGCGATCCGCCCCAAGAAACGCAAAAGGCGATCCACCCCAAGGGCGAATCGCCTTTTCTCATTGCGACCGGCGGCGCACCAAAGCCACCGGCAACTGAGCCCGCAAACGCGGAATCAATACTCCGAGTCTTCGATCCAGGCCGCCTGGATGGCCTCGAGAATCTTCTCGTTCGAGCGAGCCGGATCGTCGTCGAAACCTTCGAGCTCGGTGATCCAGCGATGCAGATCGGTGAAGCGCACGTACTGCGGGTCGATCTCCGGATGCGTATCCGTCAACGCCATTGCGATATCCTGCGTATCGGTCCATTTCATGGCAGCGCGCTCCTCTCTCCGATGGATTAGTGGTTTTCCTTGGCGTGGTTGATCGAGTAACGCGGAATCTCGACCACCAGGTCATCTTCGGCGGGCACGAGGGCCTGGCACGACAGCCGCGAAGTCGGCTCCAGACCCCAGGCCTTGTCGAGCAGGTCGTCTTCGGTTTCTTCCGACGGCTCGAGCGCGTTGAACCCTTCACGCACGATCACGTGACAGGTCGTGCACGCGCACGACTTCTCGCACGCATGCTCGATCTCGATGCCGTGCTCCAGCAGCGCATCGCACACACTCACACCCGGCTTGGCGTCGATGACCGCGCCCTCCGGACACAGTTCGACATGGGGCAGCACCACGATTTGAGGCATTGTGATTTCCGTATCCAATAACTTCTGTATCGGGCGCGACCTGTCTGCCGACGGTGTCATCGCCCATTCTACTGACGTCGCGCGCCTGGCTGCATCGGGAAAGCACGCACGCGTAGCGTGCTTTCCGGTGCATTTGCCGGCGCGCGTTCAAACGTCCATAACGTTCATTGACCGCGCACAGAAGCGCGCATTTAGCCGATCTCGTCGAGCTTCTTGCCCGCGAGCGCGCGCTTGATGCCCTTGTCCATGCGCCGTGCGGCGAACTCGTCGGTGCCCTCGGCGAGCGCCTTGGTTGCCGCTTCGATCGCGTCGGTGTCCTCGCCCTGCACGATTTGCACGAGCGCAGCGATCAGCGCATCGAGTTGCGCGCGCTCCTCGGCGTTCAGCAGCTCGCCATCGGCGGCCAGTGCGGAATTCGTTGCTTCGACGACGCGCTGTGCCTCGACCTGCGCCTCGCGCAACGCGCGTGCGCGCATGTCGATGTCGGCCGTCTTGAAGCTGTCTTCGAGCATCTTCGCGATGTCGTCGTCGGCGAGGCCGTAGGACGGCTTCACCACCACCGACGCCTCCACGCCCGAGATCTGCTCGCGCGCGAATACGGACAGGAGGCCATCGGCGTCCACCTGGTAGGTCACGCGGATGCGCGCCGCGCCCGCCGCCATCGGCGGAATGCCGCGCAGCTCGAAGCGCGCGAGCGAGCGGCAGTCGGAGACGAGTTCGCGCTCGCCCTGCACCACGTGGATCGCCATCGCGGTCTGACCGTCCTTGAAGGTCGTGAAGTCCTGCGCGCGCGCGACCGGAATGGTCGAGTTGCGCGGAATGATCTTCTCGACGAGGCCGCCCATCGTCTCCACGCCGAGCGAGAGCGGGATCACGTCGAGCAGCAGCCAGTCGTCCTCGCCGCCGCGGTTGCCGGCGAGCAGGTCGGCCTGGATCGCCGCGCCGAGCGCGACGACCTGATCCGGGTCCAGATTCGTGAGCGGCGGCTGGCCGAAGAACTGCTCGACGGCGCGCCGGATCACCGGCATGCGCGTCGCGCCGCCCACCAGCACCACGCCCTTCACGTCCTTCGCGGCCACCTTGGCGTCGCGCAGCGCCTTCTTCGTGGGCGTGAGCGTGCGCTGCACGAGTGCCTGCGTGAGCGCCTCGAAGCGCGGCTCGTCGATCGTCAGCGCGATCTGCTTGCCGTTCGAAAGCGCGACCTCGATGCGCGCCTCGGGCGCCGCCGAGAGCGCTTCCTTCGCATCGCGCACGCGGTCGAGCAAGAGACGGACGTCTTCGGGCGCGAGCGTGGCGCGCTCGATGCCGGACTGCTCGAGCGCCCACGCAAAGAGGGCGTGATCGAAATCGTCGCCGCCGAGCGCGGAATCGCCGCCCGCCGCGAGCACTTCGAATACGCCCTTCGTGAGCTTGAGAATCGACAGGTCGAAGGTGCCGCCGCCGAGGTCGTAGACCGCGTAGAGCCCTTCGGCGCCATTGTCGAGGCCGTAGGCGATGGCCGCCGCGGTTGGCTCGTTGAGCAGGCGCAGCACGTTCAGGCCCGCAAGGCGCGCGGCGTCCTTGGTCGCCTGGCGCTGCGCCTCGTCGAAGTACGCCGGCACCGTGATGACCGCGCCGACGAGATCGTCGCCGAGCGTGTCTTCGGCGCGCTGGCGCAGCGTCGCGAGGATTTCCGCCGAGACTTCGACGGGGCTCTTCACGCCGTCGATGGTCTGGATCTGCACCATGCCCGGCGCATCGACGAATTCGTACGGCGCATTGGCCGCGCCTTCCACCTCGGCCTTGCCGCGGCCCATGAAGCGCTTGACCGAGACGATCGTGTTGCGCGGGTCGGTGGCCGCTTCGGACTTGGCCGTGCGGCCGATGCGACGGCCGCCGTTCGCGAGATAGCGCACGACCGACGGGAGCAGCACGTGGCCGTCTTCATCGGGCAGCACGTCGGGCACGCCGCTGCGCACCGCGGCGACCAGCGAGTTCGTCGTGCCGAGGTCGATGCCGACGGCGAGCCGCCGCTGGTGCGGCGCCGGCGCCATGCCGGGTTCGGAGATTTGCAGTAATGCCATCTGTGTGATCTGTTGCGGGCCGCCTCACGTCGTCGATCGATGCGTATCGATGCGTATCGATGAGTAGGCAACCCTGTCCTGTATCCGTGTTCTACGCTCTTTTTTGCCGCACGCCCAGCGGGCGCGCCTGGCCGGGCAGCCCTAGCCTTCCAGCCGCTCGATCTGCGCGTCGACTTCGGCCGCCACGCGCTCGACGAACATCAACTGGCGCACCGCTTCCGCCGCCGGCTGGTTCGAGCCGCTGTCGAGCAGCGCGCCCAGCTTCGCGAGGCGCACACGCTCGTCGTCGCGCAATTCGGCGAGCAGCGCATCGAGCGCATCGACGTTCTTCGCGCCCACCGCATCCTCGATCGCCTCGCGCCACTCCATCTGCTGCATCAGGAACGCCGGCTCCATGGCCGTGTTGTTCTCCGCGCCGACGTCGATGCCGCGCAAATGCAGCAGGTACGTCGCGCGCTTGAGCGGGTCGCGCAGCGTCTGGTACGCCTCGTTCGCGCGCGTGGCCCACTGCATCGCCACGCGTTTTTGCGCCTCGCCGGCCGCGGCGAAGCGGTCGGGGTGCACCTGCGCCTGCACGGTGCGGTACGCGTGGTCGAGCACGCCGGCTTCGAGCGCGAACTGCTCGGGCAGGCCGAACAGCACGAAATGGCTATCGGAGAGCGAGGAAAGCGAGGCCATCGGAATGAATGTTCGGGTGGGGCTGTCGTCAGGATCGGGCGCGCTGCTGTCGCGCGGTGCGCCGCATCAAAAAATCAAAAAGGCGGCACAGGCCGCCTTTTCAGTGCAACGCGCGGGCTCAAACGCGGAAGGACTCGCCGCAACCGCACTCGTCCTTCACGTTCGGGTTGTTGAACCTGAAGCCCTCGTTCAGGCCTTCGCGCACGAAGTCGAGCTCCGTGCCGTCGATATACGAGAGGCTCTTCGGGTCCACGATGACCTTCACGCCGTGGCTCTCGAACACGTTGTCCTCGGGCGCGAGCTCGTCGACATATTCGAGCTTGTAGGCGAGGCCCGAGCAGCCCGTCGTACGCACGCCAAGGCGCAAGCCCACGCCCTTGCCGCGACGGACCAGGTACTTCTGCACGTGCTGTGCCGCTTTTTCTGTCAACGTGATTGCCATAACGTTCTCGCCCTGACCAGTCCTTAAGCCGCGTCGGCCTTTGCTTCCGTCGTGTGACGCTGACGGTAATCGGCCACCGCTGCCTTGATCGCGTCTTCCGCGAGAATCGAGCAGTGGATCTTCACCGGCGGCAGCGCCAGTTCTTCAGCGATATGCGTGTTCTTGATGTCGAGTGCCTGATCGAGCGTCTTGCCCTTCACCCACTCGGTCACGAGCGAGCTCGAAGCAATCGCCGAGCCGCAACCATAGGTCTTGAACTTTGCGTCTTCGATGACACCGTCCGCGCCCACGCGGATCTGCAGCTTCATGACGTCGCCGCATGCGGGCGCGCCAACCATGCCAGTGCCGACCGCGTCGTCATCCTTCGCGAACGAGCCGACGTTGCGCGGGTTTTCGTAGTGGTCCAGAACCTTGTCGCTATATGCCATGATCACACTCCTTCAATTCATGTTTGCCGCGCTGCATCTGTTTTGCGCTGCGGCCGGTTCGATTTACGCTGCCGACTGAAATCGGTACGCCTTAGTGCGCCGCCCACTGGATGGTCGACAGGTCGATGCCGTCCTGGTGCATTTCCCACAGCGGCGAGAGCTCGCGCAGCTTGGCGATCTTCGTCTGCAGCAGGTTGATCACGTAGTCGACGTCCTGTTCGGTCGTGAAGCGGCCCACCGTGAAGCGGATCGAGCTGTGCGCCAGCTCGTCGTTGCGGCCGAGCGCGCGCAGCACGTACGACGGCTCCAGCGACGCCGAGGTGCACGCCGAGCCCGACGACACGGCCACGTCCTTGACCGCCATGATCAGCGACTCGCCTTCGACGAAGTTGAAGCTGATATTCAGGTTGTGCGGGACACGCTTTTCCATGTCGCCGTTCACGTAGGTCTCTTCGATCACCGAGAGGCCCTTGAGCAGACGGTCGCGCAGCATGCGCACGCGCTCGTTTTCCGTCGCCATTTCTTCGCGCGCGATGCGGAACGCCTCGCCCATGCCGACGATCTGGTGCGTGGCGAGCGTGCCCGAGCGCATGCCGCGCTCATGGCCGCCACCGTGCATCTGCGCTTCGATGCGCACGCGCGGCTTGCGGCGCACGTACAGCGCGCCGATGCCCTTCGGGCCGTAGGTCTTGTGCGCCGAGAACGACATCAGGTCGACCTTGAGCTTTTGCAGGTCGATGGGCGCCTTGCCCGTCGATTGCGCGGCGTCGACGTGGAAAATGATGCCCTTTTCGCGGCAGATCTCGCCGATCGCCTCGATGTCCTGGATCACGCCAATCTCGTTGTTCACGTGCATGACCGAAACGAGGATCGTGTCCGGGCGAATCGCTGCCTTGAGCGCTTCGAGGTCGATCAGGCCGTCTTCCTTCACGTCCAGATAGGTGACTTCGTAGCCTTCACGCTCGAGCTCGCGGCAGGTGTCGAGCACGGCCTTGTGCTCGGTCTTCACCGTGATGAGGTGCTTGCCCTTGCTCTTGTAGAAGTGCGCGGCACCCTTGATCGCGAGGTTGTCCGATTCGGTTGCACCGGAGGTCCAGATGATTTCGCGCGGGTCGGCGTTCACGAGCGCCGCGACGTTCTCGCGTGCTTCCTCGACGGCACGCTCCGCGTCCCAGCCGTAGGCGTGGCTGCGCGACGCCGGATTGCCGAACTGCTCGCGCAGATACGGAATCATCTTGTCCACCACGCGCGGGTCGACAGGCGTCGTCGCGCTGTAGTCCATATAAATGGGCAGGTGGGGAATGTCGTTATTCATCTATCGCTCCGGGGGATTCTGTCTGCTGCTCTGTGTATTGCGCTGGCCGTAGTCGGGATCGAGAACCAGGTTCAGGATCAGGAACCGGCCATGTTGAATATGGAATTCGGCCCGAGCGGCACCGTGCGCACCGGCTCCATCGCCGGCGCCTCGGCGCGGCGGTCGCGCAGGACGGTGGGCGCGGCGCCTTCGCGGGCGCGCTGCTTGTCCACCAGGTCCTTCAGCGAAACCGAATCGAGGTACTCGACCATCTTCTGGTTCAGCGTCGACCAGAGCTCGTGCGTCATGCAATGGCCGTCGTGCTGCTTGGTGCCTTCGCAGGCGCCCTTGCCGCCGCACTGGGTCGCGTCGAGCGGCTCGTCCACGGCGATGATGATGTCCGCCACGGTGACGTCCTCCGCGCGGCGCGCGAGGTTATACCCGCCGCCCGGCCCACGGACCGATTCGACGATTTCATGACGGCGCAGCTTGCCGAACAACTGTTCCAGGTACGACAGCGAAATATGCTGGCGCTGGCTGATACCCGCAAGCGTCACCGGGCCCTGCTCCTGGCGCAGGGCCAGGTCGATCATCGCCGTAACGGCGAAACGGCCTTTGGTGGTGAGTCTCATGATGTAGGGGAACCGCTATTCTCGACAATTTTCGTCAAGTATAAATACATGACTAGTTTAGTCAAGTATCCGTGCCGCCATCCGGGTTATTAGGCGCATGACGAAAAGGGAAAACGGCGCGAAACCTGCAAGAGGCTGCGCCGCAACGTTCATCTCAGTCCGCCAGCCGCGGACGCAGTGCCGACAGCAAACCCGAACAGGCCGCTTCGCACTGGTCAAGCACCGCCTCGAACCCGGCGTCGCCACCAAAATAGGGGTCGGTCACCACGCGCTCCTGCGCATGCGGTGCAAATTCCATCAGCAGACGAATCTTGTCGCGCCCAGCAGAAGGCGCCACCTGCTGGAGCGCCGTCACATTGGCGTCGTCCATCGCAACGATCAAATCGAACGTGCCGAAGTCTTCCGCCGCGATCTGACGAGCGCGCAGCGGCGCCAGATCGTAGCCGCGCTTCGCCGCGGCGCGCTGGGCGCGTTCGTCGGGCGCCTCGCCGATATGCCAGTCGCCGGTGCCCGCCGAATCGACCGACACGTGCGTGCTCAAGCCCGCCTCGTCGACAAGACGCCGCATCACGGCTTCAGCCGTCGGCGAGCGGCAGATGTTGCCAAGACAAACGAAGCAGACGGAAACCTTTTTCATCGTGTCGGGTGTGAGACGGGAAGCGGCTTCAGGCGTGCCGCCCGGCGCAAACGGAGCGTCGATTATACAAAGTGTCGGCGATGTACGCTGGGCGTATCCCGCGTCATCACCGGTACGTTTAGATCGCGCTCGTCTGCGGCGGCAACGGCGCCACGCTGCGCATCGCCTTGACGGGCGCCTTCACGTCGCCCGCATCGCCAACCAGACCATACGACACGGTGCGCGCCAACTCGGCGCTCACTTGATCGGCTGCCAGCGGGAACTGCTGCTCGGCGGTATGCCAGGCGTGAGCCCACGCAATCACCGCAAGCGGCACGATCAGCGCCAGCGGCCAATACACCACTATTTTCTTTCTCATGATGCGACTCTCTCTCGACTATGGGGCGACATGTGCGATCGCACTATCGCCAGTCGAAATGATATAGATGATCGCAATCAGGAAAAACCCGGCAAAGACGAACACACTGTTGTCGCAGATTAAACAGTGCACGGTCTGTTGTTGACGAGAGCCAAGTCGTCACGGCTTCCGCGTGCGCCCCGTCGCGTCCAGATGCGTGTGCCGCGCGGCGTACAGCTCGCGAAACGTACGGCCGACCGGAGCTGGCATGTCGCGCCCATCGGTCCAGCCGCGCGCGAACGGCAGTTTGCGAATGAGCTGCGACTGGCCGCCCATGCGCTCCAGCACACGCACGCCGAGCTTCGTGAGCAGCGCATACGCGCCCGGATGCAGCGCGAACCACCCCCACACCGCCAGCGCCGCGCGCTCGCGCCATGGGCGCAGGCGCCGCTCGGTCTGCTTCTCGCGCAGTTTGCGCAACAGGTCCGAAAGCGGGATGCCCACCGGGCAGACGCTGTTGCACTCGCCGCAGAGCGTGGCGGCCTGCGGCAGGTCGAGCGCCTTGTCGATGCCGACGTAACTGGGCGTGAGCACCGACCCCATCGGCCCCGGATAGACCCATCCGTATGCGTGCCCGCCCACCTTCTGATAGACGGGACAATGGTTCATGCACGCGCCGCAGCGTATGCAGCGCAGCATCTCCTGGAACTCGCCGCCGATCAGGCCGGTGCGCCCGCCATCGACGAGCACGACGTACATATGCTCGGGGCCGTCCTGATCCTGCGCGCCGCGGGGGCCCGTGAGCACGGAAAAGTAGTTCGAGGTGGCCTGCCCCGTAGCCGAGCGCGGCAGCAGGCGCATTGCGGTGGCGAGGTCCTCGAGCGTCGGCAAGACCTTTTCGATGCCGGTGACCGCCACGTGCACGCGCGGCATCACGGTGCACATGCCCTCGTTGCCCTCGTTCGTCACGAGCACGACCGAGCCCGTCTCCGCGACGAGGAAATTGCCCCCCGTCACGCCCATGTCCGCCGACAGGAAGTGCGGCCGCAGGACCTCGCGCGCCTCGCGCGTCATGTCGGGGATTTCGGTCAGGCGCGGCTTGTGGTGCGTCTTCGCGAACAGATCGGCGATCTCGTCCTTGTCCTTGTGGACGACGGGCGCAATGATGTGGCTCGGCGGCTCGTTATTGTTGATCTGCAGGATGTATTCGCCGAGATCCGTCTCGATGGATTGCACGCCCATTCCGGCAAGCACGGTGTTGAGCTGCATCTCCTCGGAGACCATCGACTTCGTCTTGATGACCTTGCGCACCTCATGCTTGCGCGCGATCTCGGCGACGAGCTTCGCCGCGTCGCGCGCCGTCTCGGCGAACAGGACCGTCACGCCGCGCCGCGTAGCCTCGGCCTCGAATTGCTCGATCCAGACGTCGAGATTCTCCAGCGCGCGATTGCGCCGCTCCTTGAGCGCGGCGCGCGTGGCCGGAAAATCGATCGCCGTGATCGCCTCCGCGCGAGCGAAAACGAACTTGGTCGAGAGCTTCTTGAGGTTTTGCTGAAGACGCTGATCGGCCAGCTTCTGGCCAGCGCGCGCCTTGAATTGCATCGATTGAACTTGCATGGCGTGGAATCGGGGCGAGTGTGCTTTCGTGTGCGATCGGATTCAGGCGAATTGCTGTGGCGTCATGGCCTGGACGCTTCGCGCGGTGAACAAAGCGCAGCCAACTGGCCGCAACCAGACGGCGATGGCGCGGCGCCTCAGACGTCGCCGGCCAGCACCTGGGCGACATGCAGCACGCGGGTGCTGGAATCGCCGGTCCGGCGCAGACGCCCTTCGATGTTCAGCATGCAGCCGAGGTCGCCGAGCACCACGGCGCCCGCCCCGCTTGCCTGCACGTTCATGCATTTTTCGTCGGCGATCGCCGTGGAGATCGCGCCGTACTTGACCGCAAAGGTGCCGCCAAAGCCGCAGCAGTGCTCGCAATCCTTCATCTCCTGCACGGCCACGCCACGCTGCGCGAGCAGCGCACGGGGCTGCGCCTTCACACCCAGCTCGCGCAATCCCGCGCAGGAGTCGTGATAGGTCACCGGCCCGCGGAATTCGCCCTCGGGCAGCGTGACTTTCGCGACATTCACGAGGAAGTCCGTCAGTTCGTAGACGCGCTCGCGCAGCCGCCCGTAGCGCGCCATCAGTTCCGGGTCGTCGCGAAAGAGATCGCCGTAATGCACGCGGATCATGCCGCCACATGAGCCCGAAGGCACCACCACGTAGTCGAATTGCTCGAATTCGCGCAGCGTCTTTTCCGCCAGGTCGCGCGCGAGCGCCCGTTCGCCCGAGTTATAGGCCGGTTGGCCGCAGCAGGTTTGCGCAGGCGGCACGTCCACCTCATAGCCGGCCTCCTCGAGCAACTTGAGCGCCGAAAAGCCGATTTCGGGACGCATCGTGTCGATGAGGCAAGTGACGAACAAACCGACTCGCATGGGAACTCCTCGTGAAAACCGTCCCCGATTATCCGACGTTTCGCCGCCGCCACCAACGCCGGACTGCGCCAGGATGGACTGTCGACCGCGTTGGACAGGCCTGCTGGCACGGCCGCCACGCCGGGGCGCCATCCCGTCAGCCGCTGTCTTTTTTCACCATACGAGATACAATGGACGCTTCCGCGTCGCGTTTCCAATACGCGCCAAACGATTCTGCCCCCGGAATTTGCCCCCCATGACCGACACCAATCCGGATCCGAAGACCTCGATTCAGGTGATCGAGCGCATGATGCGCCTCCTCGACGCGCTCGCTGCGCACACCGATCCGGTCAGCCTGAAGGATCTCGCGCAACGCACCGAACTCCATCCGTCCACCGCACACCGCATTCTTAACGACATGGTGAGCTGCCGGCTCGTCGACCGCTCGGACCCCGGTACATACCGGCTCGGCATGCGGCTGCTGGAACTCGGCAATCTCGTGAAGGCGCGCCTCTCGGTGCGCGACGCCGCGCTCACGCCCATGCGCGAGCTGCATCGCCTCACGGGTCAGACCGTGAACCTCTCCGTGCGCCAGGGCGATGAGATCGTCTATATCGAGCGCGCCTACTCGGAGCGCTCCGGCATGCAAGTGGTGCGGGCAATCGGCGGCCGCGCGCCGCTGCACCTCACCTCGGTCGGCAAGCTCTTTCTTGCCGCCGACGAAGCGAATCGCGTGCGCGCCTACGCCACCCGCACGGGCCTTTCGGGTCACACGCGCAACAGCATCACCGACCTTGGCCGGCTGGAGCGCGAACTCGCGCACGTGCGCCAGCAATCCTGCGCACGCGATAACGAGGAGCTGGAACTAGGCGTGCGCTGCATTGCAGCGGGCATCTACGACGATACCGGCAAGCTCGTGGCCGGGCTTTCACTCTCCGCGCCCGCCGACCGCCTTCAGGACTCGTGGCTTGGACAACTGAGCAAGACAGCGCTCACGATTTCAGAATCGCTCGGCTATCACCCGGAGCCCGCCGAAGGCAACGTGCAGACCGCCTGAGGCCCACGGTTGCGCGAACCGGCTTCGCACCGAAGCCGAAGTCCCTGAAGCGCCGGCAGGTCCGGCGCTTCTCTTCTTCATGCTCCTCACTCGACAAGCTCGGCAAGCTGGCGCTTGATGCCCGTGTCGATTTCGCGCGCCTCCTTCACCAGGTTGACCTGCTTCGCGGTAAACGCCGTCTCCAGCAGCGCGACGTCGATGCTGTAGCCCTGGCGGCCGCTCAACCACGCGAGGATGTCGCCGAGATGCCAGAGCGACGGATTGCCTTCGTGCACCGGCGGCGGGAAATCTACCGTGTGCGCGAGCATCAACTTGCGCATGTTCTGACGTGACATGCCTGTCATGTCGGCAACATCGGTCAAGCCGACCAGATCCGGCGCGGCCTCCACCAGATGCGCCCCTGGCGCCGCCTGCTTCACGTTCTGCAACGCCGAGTAGATGGCCGACCACGCGCTCTCGCTCTCGCGTGCGAATGCCAGCGCGACGCGGCCAGGCTGCCCTACGCCGATCGTGGCGTCGTCGCAGCCCGCTTGCGCCAGCCGCTCCACGAGGTCGTCGTGATCGCAATCTTCCGGCGCGAGCTGATACTTGAGCGTGAATACATAGTTCATGAGTTACTCCTGCTGTTTGGCACTCGGTCGCCCGGGCGGCGCGTTCGCGCGCTGCACCGTGCAGTTGTCGACCACACGCCTCAACAAATGCGCATGGTTGCCGGCGTTGCGCGGCGTGCTCCAGATGCTCGTGATGCAGAATTCTCCGCACCGGCAATCTGCCTGGTTGTACGGGCAGTACATCCTGCCCCACGCATGGCCATTGCCTTTACCTGGCTGAACTAACCAACCTCTGGATTCGGCATAGGCCAGCGCAGCCTCGACCTCTTTCTTGGGATGCGATCGTCTCATCGGCAAACTCAGTGTAGGGGCCGCCGCCGAAGTTGTCAATTGACAACCGACAAACTTGCGGCAGCCAAATCGCGCTATCCGGCCGGACAGCACGTCTCGAACCACTGAAATTCTGCTGACGAAACCGATCGTCCAACAGCTAGCCTCATGGCGTAGGAAACGCCCACGCCGGCCCGAAAAGCAAACGCCCCACAATTGCGGGGCGTTTGTACTAGCGAAGCCGAAGCGGCTTGCTTGACTTGATACCGGGCTAGGTATCGGGCCCGGTCAGGTGCCCGGGCCGCCCGCGTCCGCGCTCGTGATGCGCGGCTGCTGGTCGGCGCCGCCGTTGTCGAGCCACGTGCGCACGCGGGTCGCATCGGCGAAACGCGAATACTTGCCGCTCGAATCGAGCAGCACCATGATCACCGGACGGCCGTGGACCGTCGTCTGCATCACGAGGCACTCGCCCGCTTCGTTGATGAAGCCGGTCTTCTGCAGGCCGATGTCCCACGACGGATTGCGGATCAGCGCGTTCGTGCTGTTGTAGGCGAGATTGCGCTTGCCCGTGAACACGTCGTAGCTGCGATCGGTCGAGAACTGGCGGATCATCGGATACTGATAGGCCGCGTTCACCATCTTCACGAGGTCACGCGCGGTCGAGACGTTGTGGCTGGAGAGCCCCGTGGAATTCTCGAAGTGCGTGTCGGTCATGCCAAGCTGCTTCGCCTTGGCGTTCATGGCCGCGATGAACGCAGGACGGCCACCCGGGTAGTAACGCGAAAGCGCCGCTGCCGCGCGGTTTTCCGACGCCATCAGCGCGATATGCAGCATGTCTTCGCGCGAGAGCACCGAGCCCACCGAGAGGCGCGAACCGGTGTTCTTCTCGTAGTCGCGGTCTTCGTCGGTGACTTCGATCTGCTCGGTGAGCGGCGCCTTCGAATCGAGCACGACCATCGCGGTCATCAGCTTCGAGATCGAGGCGATCGGCACGACGGCATGCGAATTCTTGTCGAAGAGCGGTTCCAGCGAGTTCTGGTCCACCACGTAGGCTACACCCGAGCGCAGCATCAGCGAATCGGGCGTTTCATGCAGGCCGAACGCCTGGCCCACGGTCGGCTGACGCGGCTCGAACGCGACACGGCGCACCGCAGTGTGGTGGCGGCCGTTCATCGTGTAGCTGACGCGGCGTTTCTTGACCGTCGGGCGCGCATCGTCCGTCGCGGCGACGGTGCGGGTCGCACCCGCTTTTTTGGCGACCTTCGCAGGCGCCTGCGCGCCGGTCGCGGCCTTTTTGGTCGTCTTCTTGGCCTTGGCCGTATTGGCCGCAGCGGTGTTCTGCGACGCAGCAAAAGCGCCCTCAGGCACTACGAGCGTTGCGCTGATGACCACGGAGACAGCGACCGACAGTGCGGTACTGACAACCGATGAGGGCACCAGTTTGAACGACAGGAGCTTGTCGGATTTCATTGGTGTTCTGGATGAAGCGGCGGGATCGTTCGCCAAGTGTAGTAAAACCACGAAAAATTCGCAAATTGAAGCACTTATGGCTACTCGTTAAACCGAAGTCTGGCTTTCAATTGAGCTGACCAATGCGCTTCGCACATTCGATGGAGAGAGACAATCGCCTGGGTGGCCCCACCCTGCTGCGCCTTGCGCCGGCACTCTTTGTAGATTGCCTACGCATTGACGGCGCGCACCATGCAGAACTTGATGTGGGGGAAATACCGAGGACGATTCTCTGACGCCGGTGCCGCCGAACCACGCGACGCGCATTCGACAGCAATGGACCTTTAACGTTCCATGACGAAATTTGGTGGACGCGCTCAGCGCAATCTCGCACCGGACTTCAACGAATCGTACGACGCACGCCACATCCGGCGCGCATCGTCAGACTGAATCTTGCCAGATCGAGCGCATACACGCTTGACCTCGTCAGGGAAAGCCGCGTAGCAAGTAGGATGCAGACACTATGCCGCAGCCCGGCGAGACGCCAGAGCACACGTCCATGCCGGACGCATAAGTAGTTGTTTAATAATACTTTCATGTAATTGTGCGTCGCACCAAAAGTTCTTGACTTTCGTTTTTGGCGACCTAAAATCGAGATCAATGTTGCGACGCACCAAAGCGCCGTGCAGATCACTCCGAGTCTTGCCACTTACTCCAGGCGACCCGCGAACGAGGCCGCCAAACATCCAGGAGCGTAAACATGAGTCTGCTGACCCCTGAGCAATTCGCCGCTGCCCAGAAAGCCAACCTCGAAACGCTGTTCGGTCTGACCGGCAAGGCGCTCGAAGGCGTGGAAAAGCTCGTCGAATTGAACCTTCAGGCCGTTCGCTCGAATCTGGCGGAATCGCAGGAACAGGCGCAACGCGCGCTGTCGGCAAAGGACGCTCAAGAGTTCTTCGCCCTGCAATCGAGCTTCGCTCAACCGCTGGCCGAAAAGCTGCTCTCGTACGGCCGCCACGTCTATGAAATCGCCTCGGCTACGCAAGCCGAGTTCGCCAAGGTTGCAGAAGCGCACTACGAAGAGCAAAACCGCAAGGTCCAGTCGCTCGTCGACAACGTCGCCAAGAACGCGCCGGCCGGTTCGGAAACCGCGGTCGCCGTGATCAAGTCGGCTATCAACGCTGCGAACACGACCTACGAAACGGTCCACAAGGCCACCAAGCAAGCCGTCGAAATCGCCGAAAGCAACTTCAACGCCGCCACCGCCGCGGCCAGCAAGGCTGCCGCGCAAGCTTCGCGTTCGGCTGCCGCCGCCACCGCCAAGAAGCCGGCCTGAGCGTCGCGTATCGACCTGTGGCGCGCTGAAAGGCGTGCCCAGTGCCGGACCTGACGCTCCGGTCCGGCTGTCGCTTGCCCGGTCGCTGGAGGCCGGGAATTTTTTTCGCTCCAGCGCCTCTCGCAGCCCATCCCGGCGACCCACGGCATCGCGACCGCCCAAATGAAAACGGCGCACTCCTCGCGGAGTGCGCCGTTTCTTCATGCGCGCGGCAAACTTACTTCTTCTTTTGCGGCGGCAGGTCCGTGCAGACGCCTTCATACAGCTCGGCGGCCATGCCCACCGACTCGCCCAGCGTCGGGTGCGGGTGGATGGTCTTGCCGATGTCGGTCGCATCCGCGCCCATTTCCACGGCGAGGCAGACTTCGCTGATGAGGTCGCCCGCGTTCAGACCGACGATACCGCCGCCGATCACGCGATGCGTCTCTTCGTCAAAGATCAGCTTGGTGAAGCCCTCGTCACGGCCATTGGCGATCGCGCGGCCCGAAGCGGCCCACGGGAACACCGCCTTGCCGTACTTGATGCCTTCGGCCTTGCACTGCTCTTCGGTCTTGCCGGCCCACGCCACTTCCGGATCGGTGTAGGCCACCGACGGAATCTGCAGCGCGTCGAAGTACGCCTTCTCGCCGTGCGCCGCTTCGGCCGCCACGTGGCCTTCATGCACGGCCTTGTGCGCGAGCATCGGCTGACCGACGATGTCGCCGATCGCGAAGATGTGCGGCACGTTGGTGCGCATCTGCTTGTCGACGTCGATGAAGCCGCGATCCGTCACCGCGACGCCGGCCTTGTCCGCGCCGATCTTCTTGCCGTTGGGCGAGCGGCCCACGGCGACCAGTACGAGGTCGTAGCGCTGCGCTTCGGCCGGCGCCTTCTCGCCTTCGAACGTGACGTAGATGCCGTCGTCCTTCGCCTCGGCCTTCGTCGTCTTGGTCTTGAGCATGACGTTCGCGAAGCGCTTCGCGTTGTACTTCTCCCAGACCTTCACGAGATCGCGGTCGGCGCCGGCCATCAGGCCGTCGAGCATTTCCACGACATCGATCTGCGCGCCGAGCGTCGCGTAGACCGTCGCCATTTCCAGGCCGATAATGCCGCCGCCGATCACCAGCATCTTCTGCGGGATCTGACGCAGCTCCAGCGCGCCGGTCGAATCGACCACGCGCGGATCTTCCGGAATGAACGGCAGCTTCACAGCCTGCGAACCCGCGGCAATGATCGCCTGCTTGAACTTGATGACCTTCTTGCCGCCCTCGCCCGCCACTTCCATGTGGTACGGATCGAGGAACGTGCCCACGCCGGTCACGACTTCAACCTTGCGCGCCTTCGCCATGCCGGCGAGGCCGCCGGTGAGCTTCTTGACCACGCCCGACTTGAAGTCGCGCAACTTGTCCAGATCGATCTGCGGCTTGCCGAACGTGATGCCGTGTGAGCCGAGCGCTTCGGCTTCGTCGATCACGAGCGCCGTGTGCAGCAGCGCCTTCGACGGAATGCAGCCGACGTTCAGGCACACGCCGCCGAGCGTCGAATAACGCTCGACCAGCACGGTCTTCATGCCGAGGTCGGCGGAGCGGAACGCCGCCGAATAGCCGCCGGGGCCGGCGCCGAGCACGAGCATGTCGCATTCGACGTCGGCGCTGCCGCCAAAGCTGCCGGCTTGCGGCGCAGGTGCGGCGGCCTTCGGCGCTTCAGCAGCCTTGGGCGCTTCAGCCTTCGGTGCTTCGGCCTTCGGTGCGGGTGCCGCACCTTCGGACGCCTCGACCAGCGCGATCACCGTGCCTTGCGACGCCTTGTCGCCCGCCTTGATCTTCACTTCCTTGACGGTGCCCGCGACATCGCTGGGCACTTCCATCGTGGCCTTGTCCGACTCGAGCGAGAGCAGCGTCTGCTCTTTCTCGATGACGTCGCCGGCCTTGATGTTGACTTCGATGACGTCGATGTCCTTGAAGTCGCCGATATCCGGCACTTTCACTTCGACGAGACTCATGGTGTCCCCTTATGGAACGACCGGCCGCGCCCACCGCGACGCGCACCTGTTGGTGCGGCGCCGCGGCGCGAGCCGGTCGAAGCGGTTTTACAGAATCACGCGGCGGAAATCGCCGAGGATCGAAGCGAGGTACGCGTTAAAGCGGGCGGCAGCGGCACCGTCGATCACGCGGTGGTCGTACGAGAGCGACAGCGGCAGCGTGAGGCGCGGCACGAACTGCTTGCCGTCCCACACCGGCTTCATGGCGCTCTTCGACAGGCCCAGGATCGCCACTTCGGGCGCGTTGATGATCGGCGTGAAGTGCGTGCCGCCGATGCCGCCGAGCGACGAGATCGAGAAGCAGCCGCCTTGCATCTGGTCAGGCTTGAGCTTGCCTTCGCGCGCGAGCTTCGAGAGGTCGGCCATTTCCTTCGCGATATCGACAAGACCCTTCTTGTCCGCGTCGCGGATCACCGGAACGACGAGGCCGTTCGGCGTGTCGGCGGCAAAACCGATGTGGTAGTACTGCTTGAAGACGAGATTGTCGCCGTCGAGGCTCGCGTTGAACGCCGGGAACTTCTTCAGCGCCGCGACGCAGGCCTTGATGACGAACGCGAGCATCGTGAACTTCACGCCCGACTTCTCGTTTTCCTTGTTCAGCTGCACGCGCAGCGCTTCGAGGTCGGTGATGTCCGCTTCGTCGTTGTTCGTGACGTGCGGAATCATGACCCAGTTGCGGTGCAGGTTCGCGCCGGAAATCTTCTTGATGCGCGAAAGCGGCTGCGTATCGATCGGGCCGAACTTCGTGAAGTCGACCTTCGGCCACGGCAGCAGGTTCAGGCCCGCGCCGCCGCCAGCAGGTGCCGCGGCAGCAGCCGGGGCTGCCAGCGCGCCCGTCATCACGCCCTTCACGAACGCGGTGACGTCGTCCTGGGTGATGCGGCCCTTCGGACCCGTGCCCGTGACGCGGCCGACGTCCACGCCCAGATCGCGCGCGAACTTGCGCACGGACGGCGATGCGTGGCTCGGACGGCGCGAGCCGCCTTCGCCTGCCGGGATGATCGGCGCCTGCGCGAGCGCCGACGGTGCGGCGGGGGCGGGCTTGGCCGGCGCGGCCTGAGGCGCATCCGACGGCTGTTCGACCGGGGCCTTCTGTGCGGGTGCGGCGGCCGCAGCCGAAGCGCCTTCCGCTTCGACGATGACGATCTCCGTGCCTTCCGACACGTTGTCGCCCACCTTCACTTTGATTTCCTTGACGACGCCGGCCACCGGGCTCGGCACGTCCATGGTCGCCTTGTCCGATTCGAGCGTGACGAGCGACTGCTCCTTCTCGACGCGGTCGCCGACCTTCACGCCAATCTCGATGACCGGAACATCCTTGTAGTCGCCGATGTCGGGGACCTTGACGCTTTGCACGCCACCGCTTGCGGCGGGCGCGGCCGCTGCAGCAGGCGCGGCGGCGGCCGGCGCAGCAGCGGGTGCGGGAGCCGCAGCAGGTGCCGCGGCAGGCGCAGCGGCCGGGGCCGCAGCAGCACCCGCGCCGTCCAGCACGAGGACGAGCGTGCCTTCCGACACGTTGTCGCCCACCTTGACCTTCACTTCCTTGACCGTGCCCGACGCGGGGCTCGGCACGTCCATCGTCGCCTTATCCGATTCCAGCGTGATGAGCGATTGCTCTTTTTCGACGGTATCGCCCGCCTTCACCAGCACCTCGATCACAGGAATGTCCGTGTAATCGCCGATGTCCGGCACTTTGACTTCGATCGCTTGACTCATTGTTAGTGTCTCCGGGGCCGCATAAGACGCGCCTCCCCGCTTCGGGGAGGCGCTCATGCCATGCACAGGGGGATGATGCGTTAGACGGTCATCGGGTTGGGTTTGGACGGGTCGAGCTTGTACTTCGCGATGGCGTCTGCCACCACCTTGCGCTCGATCTTGCCTTCGTCCGCGAGCGCGTTGAGCGCCGCGACCGTCGTCCAGTAACGATCGACTTCGAAGAAGTGACGCAGGTTTTCACGCGTGTCCGAACGGCCGAAACCATCGGTGCCGAGCACCACGAACTTGCGCGGAACGAGGCCGCGGATCTGGTCGACGAGTGCGCGCACATAGTCGGTCGATGCAATGACCGGACCTTCCGTGCCCTTGAGCAGCTTCTCGACGTGCGACTCGCGACGCGGCTCGCTCGGGTGCAGCAGGTTCCAGCGCTCGACTTCGTGGCCTTCGCGGGCCAGTTCCGTGAAGCTCGGCACGCTCCAGAGGTCGGCTTCGACGCCCCAGTCGTTCTTCAGCAGGTCGGCGGCGGCGATCACTTCGTTGAAGATCGTGCCTGCGCCCATCAGTTGAACGCGCGGGCCCTTGGCCTTCGCGTCGCCCTTGCGGAACGCGTACATGCCCTTGAGGATGTCGGCTGCCACGTGCTCGCCCTGCGGGATCGCCGGATGCTCGTAGTTCTCGTTCATCACGGTGATGTAATAGAACACGTCTTCCTGCTCCTGCACCATGCGGCGCAGGCCGTCCTGCATGATCACGGCCAGTTCGTAGCCGAAGGTCGGGTCATAGGTGACGCAGTTCGGCACCGAAGCGGCCCACAGGAGCGAGTGGCCGTCTTCGTGCTGCAGGCCTTCGCCGTTGAGCGTCGTGCGGCCCGCGGTGCCGCCGAGCAGGAAGCCGCGCGAGCGCATGTCGCCTGCCGCCCACACGAGGTCGCCGATACGCTGGAGGCCGAACATCGAGTAGAAGATGTAGAACGGCACCATGATCTCGCCGTGCGTCGAGTACGACGTCGCGGCCGCGATCCAGTCGCACATGCCGCCGGCTTCGTTGATGCCTTCCTGGAGTATCTGGCCAGTCTGCGATTCCTTGTAGAACATCAGCTGGTCGGAGTCTTCCGGCACGTACTTCTGGCCTTCCTGGTTCCAGATACCGATCTGGCGGAACAGGCCTTCCATGCCGAAGGTACGCGACTCGTCCGGCACGATCGGCACGACGCGCTTGCCGAGCGCCTTGTCCTTGAGCAGGATGTTCAGGATCCGCACGAACGCCATCGTCGTGGAGATCTCGCGGCCTTCGCCCGTGCCCTTCAGGAGCGGGTCGAACGCTTCGAGCGCCGGCACCGGCAGCGACTCGGCCTTCTGGCGGCGAGCCGGCAGGTAGCCGCCGAGGTCCATGCGCTTCTGGCGCATGTACTCGAGCTCCTTCGAGCCTTCCTCGAACTTCAGATACGGCACGTCGACGATCTGCTCGTCCGTGATCGGCAGGCGGAACTGGTCGCGGAACTTCTTGAGCTGATCCACCTGCATCTTCTTCTGCTGGTGGGTGATGTTCATGGCCTGGCCGGCCTCGCCCATGCCGTAGCCCTTGATCGTCTTCGCGAGAATCAGGGTCGGCTGGCCCTTCGCATGCTGGGCCTGATGGAATGCCGCGTAGATCTTGTGCGGGTCGTGGCCGCCGCGGTTCAGGTTCCAGATGTCGTCGTCGGACCAGTCGGCAACCAGCGCCTTCAGTTCAGGCGTGTTGAAGAAGTGCTCGCGCACGAACGCGCCCGACTCCGACTTGTAGGTCTGGTACTCGCCGTCGACCACTTCCATCATGCGGCGCATCAGCGCGCCCGACTTGTCGCGTGCGAACAGCGCATCCCAGCGGCTGCCCCAGATGACCTTGATGACGTTCCAGCCAGCACCGCGGAACTCGCTTTCGAGTTCCTGGATGATCTTGCCGTTGCCGCGCACCGGGCCGTCCAGACGCTGCAGGTTGCAGTTGATGACGAACACGAGGTTGTCCAGGTGCTCGCGGCCGGCCATGCCGATCGCGCCGAGCGATTCCGGCTCGTCCGTCTCGCCGTCACCGAGGAAGGCCCAGACCTTGCGGCCCTCGGTCTTCGCGATGCCGCGCGCCTGCATGTACTTCATGAAGCGCGCCTGGTAGATCGCCATGATCGGGCCGAGGCCCATCGAGACGGTCGGGAACTGCCAGAAGTCCGGCATCAGCCACGGGTGCGGATACGACGAGATGCCCTGCCCGCCCACTTCCTGGCGGAAGTTGTCGAGCTGGTTATCCGAGAGGCGGCCAAGCAGGAACGCGCGCGAGTAGACGCCCGGCGACGAGTGACCCTGCACGAACACGAGGTCGCCGCCATGCTCGGGCGACGGTGCGTGCCAGAAGTGGTTGTAGCCGACGTCGTAGAGCGTAGCGGCCGAAGCGAACGAGGCGATGTGGCCGCCCACGTTGGTGTGCTTGCCCGCGCGCAGGACCATCGCCATGGCGTTCCAGCGCGTGTACGAGCGAATGCGGTGCTCGATGTCCTGGTCGCCGGGGTTCTTGGCCTGGTTGGCGACAGGAATCGTGTTGATGTACGGCGTGTTCGCCGAGAACGGCAGATGCTCGCCATGCACGCGGGCGAACTCGATCTGCTTCTCGATCAAATAGTGTGCGCGATCGGGGCCGACCGTCGAGATGACGCCGTCCAGCGCCTCGAGCCATTCGGCGGTTTCCTGAGGATCTTCGTCCTTCTCGGCGGCAACGTATTTCAGGACTTCGTCGGGTACAGCGGACATACTCGTCTCCTGGATGTAGGGGAACGCTGTTGATCGGACCATGCGGACGGCGACCCTTGCGACGTGACCGGGCCGACCGCAGCAGCTTTGCGGGCGATTGTAATGACCGCCTCTTGCTTCACGCAAGGAATTTTTCGAATCGCGAGATGGATTTTTATAATGTGAAAAATTGCTGCAGTGCACGCTTAATCGTTCGAGCCCTTGTGCCGATATCGGCCAGTTTGCACCCGTTTATCGGCGATTTACCGCTTTTTTCACGGCGTTCCCGACTCTTTCGCTGAGCTACAATCCTTGCCATGTTGACCGAACGGCTTTTCACACGCTCGGCGCGACCGCCCGGCTCGCCCGGCGAGTCCTCGCCGTCCCGCTGGCACCACGGACCCTGGTGGTCGAATTCCTATTTGCTGACGCCGCTCCTGTCGATCCTCGTCTTCCTGATCGTCATGAGCCTGATCTTGTGGAGCCTGAACCGCCGCGAGCAGCAGCAGCAGGAAGACACGCTCTATCGCAACGTGGCCTGGGCGCAGCAGCAGATCCGCCTGTCCATGACCGGCGCGCAGGAGCAATTGCAGGCGCTCGCGCGCGACCTCATTGCAGGCCACGCCGACCCGCAGTACTTCCAGACGTCCACCACGGACATCATGCAGGGTCATCCCGAGATCCTCTATCTGAACTGGTATACGAGCCAGCAGGAGCCCCGCTGGCCCAACACGGCCATGCCGGTCTTCGGCCAGCGCCTTGCCAAGCCCAACGACGCGCAGATGGACGAGGCCGTGAAGGCCGCCTTCGCCGAAGCGCGCTCGACGCGCCGCCAGGTCTACTCACCGCTCATCTACGACGACGTCGGCAACGGCTACATCACCTTGCAGACGCCGGTGTACCGCGACCGCGATTTCCTCGGCACGATCGCGGCCGTGTTCTCGGTCGAAGGGATCCTGAAGCACGATATCCCGCCCGAGCTGTCCGCCAAGTACAAGATCTCGATTCTCGACGCCAACAACCGCGAGCTCGCCACCACCTCGACGCGCCCGCGCCTGCCGCACGACGTCTACTACGACCTGCCGCTCGATCCGCCCGGCCAGGGCGTCTCCGTGCGCGTGTACTCGTTCCCGCAGATGACCAACTTCACGAACAATACGCTCGTGTGGCTAGTCGCGGGTTTATCTTGCTTCGTGCTGTGGAGCCTGTGGAGTCTGTGGAAGCATACGCGCCAGCGCTTTGAGGCTCAGCAGGCCTTGTACGCGGAAGCGTTCTTCAGGCGCGCGATGGAGAATTCGGTGCTGATCGGCATGCGCGTGCTCGACATGCACGGCCGCATCACGCACGTGAACCCGGCGTTCTGCCGCATGACCGGCTGGGACGAAAGCGATCTGGTGGGCAAGCACGCGCCGTTCCCCTACTGGCCGCGCGACGCCTACCCCGAAATGCAGCGCCAGCTCGACATGACGCTGCGCGGCAAGGCGCCTTCGTCGGGCTTCGAGTTGCGCGTGCGCCGCAAGGACGGCTCGCAGTTCCACGCGCGCCTCTATGTCTCGCCGCTCATCGACAGCTCGGGCCGCCAGACCGGCTGGATGTCGTCGATGACCGACATCACGGAACCCAAGCGCGCGCGCGAAGAGCTCGCCGCCGCGCACGAGCGCTTCACCACGGTGCTCGAGAGCCTCGACGCCGCCGTCTCGGTGCTCGCCGCCGACGAAGCCGAGCTGCTGTTTGCCAACCGCTACTACCGCCATCTGTTCGGCATCCGTCCGGACGGCCATCTGGAACTGGCCGGCGGCGGCGGCTTCGATTCGGCGGCCGCATCGTCGGATTCGATCGACATGGTGGACGCCTACGCCGGCCTGCCCGCCACCGCGCTCACCGAGAGCGCCGCCGACGCGCAGGAAGTCTACGTCGAGAGCATCCAGAAGTGGTTCGAGGTGCGGCGCCAGTACATCCAGTGGGTGGACGGCCACCTCGCGCAGATGCAGATCGCGACCGACATCACCACGCGCAAGCAGGCTCAGGAACTGGCCCGCCAGCAGGACGAGAAGCTGCAGTTCACGAGCCGCCTCATGACGATGGGCGAAATGGCCTCGTCGCTCGCGCACGAGCTGAATCAGCCGCTCGCCGCGATCAACAACTACGCCTCGGGCACCGTCGCGCTCGTGAAATCGGGGCGCGCCGCGCCCGACAACCTGTTGCCCGTGCTCGAAAAGACCGCGCAGCAGGCGGTGCGCGCGGGCATGATCATCAAGCGCATCCGCGAGTTCGTGAAGCGCAGCGAGCCCAAGCGCCAGGCCACGCGCGTGGCCGACATCGTCGCCGACGCCGTGGGCCTCGCCGAGATCGAGGCGCGCAAGCGCCGCATCCGCATCGTGACCGACATGCGCTCGCGCATGCCCGTGATCTACGTCGATCCGGTGCTGATCGAGCAGGTGCTCGTCAACCTGTTGAAGAACGGCGCCGAAGCCATGGCCGACGCGCGCCCGAATCTGGTCGATCCCGTGATCCGCGTGATCGTGAAGCGCGAAGGCGGCAACGTCTGCATCAGCGTGGTGGACCAGGGCCCGGGCGTGGACGAAGCCACCGCCGAGCGACTCTTCGAACCTTTCTACAGCACCAAGTCCGATGGTATGGGCATGGGGCTGAACATTTGCCGCTCGATTATCGAATCGCATCGCGGGCGCCTCTGGGTGGTCAACAACGTCGAAGCGGACGGCCATATCAGCGGTGCCACGTTCCATTGCAGTCTGCCCATCGGCGAATCGGATCATCCCTCGCGCGACGGATCCGACGAACCGACTCCACAAACCGTTACGGGAGAGCCATGAACAGCCCAGTCACCACTCAGGAAACCGTCTTTGTTGTCGACGACGATGAGGCCGTAAGAGATTCCCTGCGCTGGCTGCTTGAAGCGAATGGCTACCGCGTGCAGTGCTTCACGAGCGCGGAAGAATTCCTCGAGGGATACCAGCCGGCCCAGCAGGCCGGACAGATCGCCTGCCTGATTCTGGACGTGCGCATGCAGGGCATGAGCGGACTCGAGCTGCAGGAGCGCCTGATCGCCGACAACGCCTCGCTGCCGATCATCTTCGTGACCGGCCACGGCGACGTGCCGATGGCCGTCTCGACCATGAAGAAGGGCGCGATGGACTTCATCGAAAAGCCATTCGACGAAGCCGAACTGCGCAAGCTCGTCGAGCGCATGCTCGACAAGGCCCGCAGCGAAAGCACCAACGTGCAGCAGCAGCGCGCCGCCGCCGAGCGACTCGGCAAGCTCACGGCGCGCGAGCATCAGGTGCTCGAGCGCATCATCGCGGGCCGCCTGAACAAGCAGATCGCCGACGACCTGGGCATCAGCATCAAGACCGTGGAAGCGCACCGCGCGAACATCATGGAAAAGCTGAACGTGAACACGGTCGCCGACCTGCTGCGTCTCGCGCTCTCCAACAAGCCGCAACAGGCGCAGCAACCGCAGTAAGGCTGCCGGCCGGCGCGGGCCGGCACGAAAAGGGAACGGCGCACCCGGCGCATGGCCGTATCGGCGCATGGGCGCGGCGCCTTCCCTACCACATTCCCACCGTTTCTTCCTGCCTCGTCCGGCCGGCGTATCGCCTGGCCGCGACAGTTCGCGCGCGCCGCACGGGTATAATGTCGGCCTTCGCAGCCGGCGCCCGCTTCAACCGATAGTCCCGACGCACGAGCGACGGCCTGCCCGCCGCGCTCCGGCATGCATCTCCGCATTGCCCACTCTCGAACTCGACCGACCATGACAGCCACCCTCATCGACGGCCTCGCCCTCTCCAAGAAACTGCGCGCCGACGTCGCCACGCGCGCCGCCGCCCTCACCGCCCGCGGCCATCAGCCCGGCCTCGCGGTCGTGCTGGTCGGCGACAATCCGGCGAGCGAAGTCTATGTGCGCAACAAGGTGAAAGCCTGCGAAGACAACGGCCTCTATTCGTCGTATGACCGCTATGCCGAGTCGCTCTCCGAAGCCGACCTGCTCAAGCGCATCGACGAACTGAACCGCGATCCGAAGATTCACGGCATCCTCGTGCAGTTGCCGCTGCCGAAGCACATCGACAGCCACAAGGTGATCGAGGCCATCGCGCCGGAAAAGGACGTCGATGGCTTTCACGTGGCCAACGCCGGCGCGCTCATGACGGGCCGCCCGCTGTTCCGCCCCTGCACGCCCTATGGCGTGATGAAGATGTTCGAGGAATACAAGATTCCGCTCGAGGGCGCCAGCGCCGTCGTGATCGGCCGCTCGAACATCGTCGGCAAGCCGATGGCGCTCCTGCTGCTCGAAAAGGGCGCCACGGTCACGATCTGCCATAGCAAGACGCGCGACATCGCGAAGCTCACGCGCGAGGCGGACATCGTGGTGGCCGCCGTGGGCAAGCGCAACGTGCTGACCGCCGACATGATCAAGCCCGGCGCGACCGTGATCGACGTGGGCATGAATCGCGACGACAACGGCAAGCTGTGCGGCGACGTCGATTTCGCGGGCCTGAAGGACGTGGCCGGCTTCATCACGCCGGTGCCGGGCGGCGTGGGCCCGATGACCATCACGATGCTGCTCGTCAACACGATCGAGGCGGCGGAGCGCGCGGCCGGTATCTGAGCGCGAGGCAAGCCAGGCCGGCACAATCCGGCACACTCGCGAAGCCGTCGCAAAGCGGCCCGGCGCCAGGCGCGCAGGCCGCTTTTTTTCGTGCGCGCATAGGCGACGCGCACCCCGCCACGCCGCGATTGCGCCGCCGCGGCCGGACTTCTGTTAATTTGCTCGGATGCACCGGTTGGAAAGTGCGCACCGCGCCCCAATAACTGGCATATCGGGGTGCGCGCAGGTGCGTGGCGCCCCGGCTCACCTCACAGCGAATCAACCGCGACAGAAGGAACAGGACGCATCATGGCAACTACTCCCTCCGACAATCCGCTGCTCGATTTCACCGGCCTGCCGCGCTTCGGCGAGATCCGTCCCGAACACGTGACGCCCGCGCTCGACGTGCTGCTCGCGAACGCGAACGCCGCCGTCGATCGCGCGGCCCAGCCGATGACGCCCTCGCAGTGGAGCGACGTGGTCGAACCGCTCGAGCGCGCCAGCGAGCCGCTTTCGCGCGCCTGGGGCGTGATCGGCCACCTGAACGCCGTCGCCGACACGCCGGAGCTGCGCGCCGTCTACGGCGAGAACCTGCCGCGCGTGACCGAGTTCTGGTCGAGCGTCGGCCAGAATCTCGCGCTCTACGAGAAGTACAAGGCCATCACGAACCACAACTCGTTCGAGCTGCTCTCGGGCGAGCGCAAGAAGATTCTCGACAACGCACTGCGCGACTTCCGCCTCTCCGGCGCGGAGCTGCCCGAAGACCAGAAGCCGCGTTTCGCCGAACTGCAGGAGCGCCAGGCCGCGCTCTCGAAGGCGTTCTCGGACCACGTGCTCGACGCCACCAACGCCTACGCGTTCTACGCCACGAACGAAACCGAGCTCGCGGGCCTGCCTGCCGACGTGGTCGCCGCCGCGCGCGAAGCCGCCGAGCGCGAGAACAAGGAAGGCTGGAAGTTCACGCTGCACTTCCCTTCGTATTTCCCGGTGCTGCAATACTCGGAAAATCGCGCGATGCGCGAAACGATGTATCGCGCCTACGTCACGCGCGCATCGGAGCTCGGGCCCGAATACGGCGGCGGCAAGCCCGACTGGGACAACACAGCGATCGTCGACGACGAGCTCAAGCTGCGCGCCGAAGAAGCGCTGATGCTCGGCTACAACAACTTCGCCGAAGTCTCGCTCACGCCGAAGATGGCCGAGTCGCCCGCCCAGGTCATGAGCTTCCTCGAAGACCTGGCCACGCGCGCGCGTCCGTACGCCGAAAAGGACTGGCAGGAACTGCGTGAATTCGCCGCCAGCGAGCTCGGCCTCACGCAGATCGAGCCGTGGGACATGGCCTTCGCGGCGGAGCGCCTGCGCCAGAAGCGCTACTCGTTCTCGGAGAACGAGGTCAAGCAATACTTCCCCGAAGACTTCGTGCTCAAGGGCCTCTTCAAGGTCACCGAGACGCTGTTCGGCGTGCGCATCCGCGACGATAACGCCGCCGTCTGGCATCCGGACGTGCGCTTTTTCCGCGTCGAGAACGCGGACGGCACGCTGGTCGCCCAGTTCTATCTCGACCTCTACGCACGCGAAGGCAAACGCGGCGGCGCATGGATGGACGACGCGCGCTCGCGCCGCAAGCTCGACGGCAGCAACGTGCAGACGCCGGTCGCCTATCTCACCTGCAACTTCTCGGCGCCGGTGGGCGGCCGTCCCGCGTGCTTCACGCACGATGAAGTCATCACGCTCTTCCACGAGTTCGGCCACGGCCTGCATCACATGCTCACGCGGGTGGACGAGCTCTCGGTCTCGGGCATCAACGGCGTAGAGTGGGACGCGGTCGAGCTGCCCTCGCAGTTCATGGAGAACTTCTGCTGGGAGTGGGACGTCCTCACCGAGATGACCTCGCACGTCGAGACGGCCAAGCCGCTGCCGCGCGAACTGTTCGACAAGATGCTCGCCGCGAAGAATTTCCAGAGCGGCCTCGGCACGCTGCGCCAGATCGTGTTCTCGATGTTCGACATGGCGCTGCACGTGGACTTCGACGCCTCGAAGGGCAAGACCGTGAACGAGCTCGCACGCGAGATCAACGCGCGCTATCACGTCATTCCGCAAGCGCCGTTCTCGCGCTGGCCGAATACGTTCAGCCACATCTTCGCGGGCGGCTACGCGGCGGGCTACTACAGCTACAAGTGGGCCGAAGTGCTGTCCGCCGACGCTTACGCGGCGTTCGAAGAGGCTGCACAGGCCGCGAAGTCGAGCGTGCTCGACGCGGCCACGGGCACGCGCTATCGCCAGGAGATTCTGGAAGTGGGCGGCAGCCGTCCGGCGATGGACTCGTTCAAGGCGTTCCGCGGGCGCGAGCCGAGCATCGATGCACTGCTGCGCCATAACGGCATGGAGCAGCCGCCGGCGCAACACTAAGCGCGTTAGCCACTGCTGCGCCAAGGCACGAAAACCGCGCACGGGAACCTGTCCCGTGCGCGGTTTTTATCGCCTGTCATTGAGTGAGGCGCCTAGCGGTTCAGCTTGAAATCGACGCTCCCGGGCCGTCCTTCGAGCGCAAGCGATGCGCGCTGCGCAGGTTGGCGGCTCACCACCCTGCCCCGGCTCACCACGGCGAGACGCGCCGCGCGCAGACGGATGGCCTCGATGGCATCGCGCGCGTCGAGCACCACGAGATTCGCCGCGCTGCCCGGCGCAATGCCATAGCCTTCGAGGCCGAGAATCTTCGCGGGATTGACCGTGACCGCATCGAAGCATGCGCGCGACGCCTCCACGCCCGTCATCTGCGCGACGTGCAGCCCCATCTGCGCGACTTCGAGCATGTCGCCCGAGCCGAAGCTGTACCACGGGTCCATCACGCAGTCGTGGCCGAACGCGACGTTGATGCCGGCCGCCATCAGCTCGGGCACGCGCGTCATGCCGCGCCGCTTGGGATAGGTATCGGAGCGGCCCTGCAGCGTGATGTTGATGAGCGGATTCGCGATCGCCGCCACGCCCGACTCGCGCATCAGCGGGATCAGCTTGCTCACGTAGTAGTTGTCCATCGAGTGCATCGACGTGAGATGCGAGCCCGTCACGCGGCCATGCAAGCCGAGGCGATGCGTTTGCGCGGCAAGCGTTTCGATGTGGCGCGAGAGCGGATCGTCGGACTCGTCGCAATGCATGTCGACGCGCAGGCCCTTTTCCGCCGCGAATTCGCAGAGCAGACGCACCGACTCCGCGCCGTCGGCCATGGTGCGCTCGAAGTGCGGGATGCCGCCGACCACGTCCACGCCCATGGCGATGGCGCGCTTGAGATTGTCGAACGCGCCGGGGCTGCGCAAGAGGCCATCCTGCGGAAAGGCCACGAGTTGCAGATCGAGATACGGCGCCACGCGGCGCTTTACTTCGAGCAAGGCCTCGACAGCGAGCAAACGCGCGTCGCACACATCGACATGTGAGCGGATCGCCAGCAGCCCGCGCGCGACGGCCCAGTCGCAGTACTGCAGCGCGCGCTCGACGAGCGCCTCCTGCGTGAGATGCGGCTTGAGCTCGCCCCACAACGCGATGCCCTCCAGCAGCGTGCCCGATGCATTCACGCGCGGCAGGCCCCAGGACAGCGTCGCGTCCATGTGAAAGTGAGCGTCGACGAAAGGCGCGCTGACGAGCGCACCGGCCGCGTCGATTTCCTCGCGCGCCTGCGCCGCGAGATGCGGCTCGACGGCGGCAATGCGCCCCGCCTCGATGCCGATATCGACCGTGGGATGCCCGGCAGGATGCGCATGTGCGAGCACGGCGCGGCGAATGATCAGGTCCATGAATGGCTCCTCGATGGCGTCTTCTTCTCTCGCGAATTGACGTTGCGCGTCTTTGCATCGCGCTGCGATTCCGCCTTGATTCTATCGGCGCCTGAAATGGCCTGCCAACACGAAGCCGCCCGCGACGTGCAAGCGGCGAGCGAACGCGCCTCGCAGACGCATCGCGCGCGCGTCACGCCCCGGCTTCGCGGTCGTCGTCTTCGGGATCGTCGTCGAATAGCGCGAACTGGCCGCGCAGCGCGGGATTGTCCTCCTCGAGCCGCACGCCCGCGCCCAGCAGCCGCACACCGAGCTTGCGCCGCGCGAGCCCCTTTTCGAGCAGCGCGAGCAGCGTGGGCAGATCGGTGGCATCGGCCACGCACTCGACCGTCGTGCGCTGAAAATTCGCGAAGCGGATCTTCACGAAGAGCTTGCGCACGGCGTGCGCGCAGCCGGCGCGCTCGATGCGCGCGTCGAGCTGCACGGCAAGGCGCTTGAGCTCCTCGCTGCACGCTTCGAGCGTGAGCAGATCGCTCACGTAAGTCGTCTCGACGCTCACCGACTTGCGCTCCTGATCCGCGCGCACGGGCCGCTCGTCAAGGCCGCGCGCGAGCTCGTAGAGCCGCTTGCCGAACACGCCGAAATGCCGGTGCAAATCGAACAACGACCACGTGCGCAACTGCGCGCAGGTCGACAGCCCGAGGCTCTCCAGCTTCGCCGCCGTGACCTTGCCGACGCCGTGAATCTTGCGCACGGGCAGCGCCGCGACGAATGCGTCGACCTCGTGCGGACGCACGACGAAGAGCCCATCGGGCTTGTTCCAGTCCGAAGCGATCTTGGCGACGAACTTGTTGGGCGCGACGCCCGCCGACACCGTGACGCCCACGGTCTCGCGCACGCGCTCGCGAATCTCGTTCGCGATCAGCGTGGCACTGCCCTTGCAGCGCGTGGTGCGCGAGACGTCGAGATAGGCCTCGTCGAGCGAGAGCGGCTCCACGTCCGCCGTGTAGTCGCGATAGATCGCCATGATCTGCCGCGAGGCGATGCGGTACTTCTCCATCGCCGTGGGCAGGATCAGCAGCTCGGGGCATTTGCGCATGGCAAGCGCCGACGACATCGCCGAATGCACGCCAAAGCGGCGCGCCTCGTAATTGCAGGTCGCAATCACGCCGCGCTGGTCGGGCCGCCCGCCCACCGCGATCGGACGCCCGCGCAGCGTGGGGTCGTCGCGCATTTCGACCGATGCGTAAAAGCAGTCGCAATCGCAATGGATGATCTTGCGAGCGAAGCCGGCAGTCACCGGTGTTTGAGGCTCGGGCGACACCGGCGGCGAGAGATCGGATGAAGGCGTGTTCAAAGTACTGATACTGTACAAAAACACAGTGCCATTTTCAAGAAAACTGTCCGCGGCGGCCCGCCTTGCCGTACTGCGTGACTCGGGCGGGACCGTACCTGTACAGCGGCGCTGGCATGCCTATACTCGTCCGATCAATTCAATGATGGGCGGGACGCGCGATGAAGACGATCGGTGTGATTGGCGGGATGAGCTGGGAGTCGTCGGCAGAGTACTACCGGCTGCTGAACCGCTACGCGAAGGCGCGGCTCGGCGGCCATCACAATGCGCGCAGCCTGATGACGACGGTCGATTTCGCCGAGGTGGAAGCCTTGCAGCGCGCGGGCGACTGGGACGCGCTCGGCGTGCAGATGGCGCAGGCGGCCGCGCAACTGGAGCGAGGCGGCGCCGATCTCGCGCTACTGGCGACGAACACGATGCATCGCGTATGCGCGTCGATCGAGGCGGCCATTTCGATTCCGTTTTTGCATATCGCCGATCCGACCGGCGCGGCGTTGCGCGCCGCGGGCGTGACGCGCGTGGGCCTGCTCGGCACGCGCTACACCATGGAGCAGGACTTCTACGTGGGCCGGTTGCGCGAGGTGCACGGCATCGAGGCGCTCGTGCCTGACGAGCGCGAGCGGATGGACGTGCATCGGATCATCTACGACGAGCTCTGCCATGGCATCGTCGAAGCAGAATCGCGTGGCACTTATCAACGTGTGATCGAAGCGCTCGCGGCACGCGGCGCGCAAGCGGTGATACTCGGCTGCACGGAAATCACGCTGCTGATCAGCTCGAAGGATTCGGCGTTGCCGGTGTACGACACGACGGCACTGCATGCGCAGGCGGCCGTGGATTGGGCGCTGGAGGGTTGATGCGATAAAGCCTTTCCTTTGCGAGCAGGCACGCGCAAAGGAAAAAGCCCGCATGACTTTCGTCATGCGGGCTTCGAGAATCCTGCTTGGTTGCGGGGGTAGGATTTGAACCTACGACCTTCGGGTTATGAGCCCGATTCTGCTTGTTCACCCATGCCTCCGGTCGGCCACGCCTGTTTAAAAATCAAAGACTTAGAGCTATAGTGGGTTCCTGTTGGCTATGGCGGTTTCTTGCCGCCAGCGCCCAAATTACCGCCCAAACGGAGCCACTATGTCGAAAAACAAGGTCACCATCAGCCGCGAGTTCCTGCGCACCCTTGCCGCGAACGGCAAGTTTCAGGAATATGCCGACGCCGCGCTCACCGGCTTCAAGGTGCGCGTCACGCCAGCCGGAACCGTGCAGTTCACCGTGCGTTACTACAAACCGGACGGCAAAGCAGGCCGCAAGGCCATCGGCACGTACCCGGCCATGCAGGCGACCGAGGCGCGCGAAGCCGCCCGTGCCGAACTGGCCGAAACGCCGCTCAAGCGCGACACCCCCGCCGTGGTCGAGGAAAAGAAGCGCCGCCGCGCTGAAAGCGTGCGCCGCACGGTCGGGTGCCCCACCGTGCGCCAGTTCTGCGACGGCGATTACCGGGCTTACCTCGAAGCCAACGAAATCAGCACGGCCAACGCCGACCTCGTGCTGGCCTCCTTTCCCGAAATGCTCGACCGCCCGATTGACGAAATCACGCCCTGGCTGCTCGAAGGCTGGAAGTCGCGCGTAGCGAAAACCGGCGTGAAGCCCAAAACCATCGCGAACAAGCTGCACGCGATTCAGGGGATGTTGCGCGTGGCGATGAAGGCCGGGCACATCTTTGACAACCCGGCCAAGGAAGTGCCGCGCAACGGCAAGGCCGACGTCATCGTGCGTTACCTGAGCGCCGACGAACGCGAGCGCCTGTATGCGGCAATGGAGGCCCGCGAGGAAGCGAACCGGGATGCGCGCCAGCGCACCATCGCGCATCGCCGTATGCGAAAGCAGACGCCCCCGCCTTCGCTGCGCAATGTGCGCTACACCGACCACGTGCAACCGTTCGTCGTGACCGCGCTCAATACCGGGATGCGGCTTGGCGAACTGTTCGCCCTGCAATGGGGGGACGTGGACTTCGAGCACAAGTCGATCCACGTGCGCCGCGCCGTAACGAAAGACGACGAGCGCCGCGACATTCCGATCACCGACGAACTGCTCGAATGCCTCACGGCATGGAAGCCGCTCGCGCACAAGCTGTTCGTGTTCGGCAACCCGGAAACGGACGCGCCGCTTACGGACGTTTCAAGCGCATGGGAGGGGCTACTGGCAGCAGCGGAAATCACGGCGTTTCGCTTTCACGACTGCCGCCATGACTACGCCAGCAAACTCGTCGCGGCGGGCGTGGACCTGAACCGCGTGCGTGCCCTGCTCGGGCATAGCGATCTGAAAACCGTGTTGCGCTACGCGCACCTCGCGCCCGACCACCTGCACGACGCGATCAACACGGCGTTCAACGCGCCGCGTAAAGCCGCGAAAAAGCGTGCGCCGAGCAAGACCGCAGCAGCGTGAGACCACCGCGTTTCACCAAGCCCCGCCGCCCCTCGAAGCGCCTGCCACCCGGCAGGCGTTTTTGCATCTGCGCCAGAAATATTTTTTACGTGCTGGTGTTTTCCCCGACTGAATCGCGCCACGCTATGTCCGCTATAGATGCGTTTCTAGGGCCGCTGTTAACCACTGTTGGCAATGGCGCTTCGTGGCGGTTCGGCAGCTTGCAATGCGTATGTCGCCCACCTAGATTCGTTCGTGTTCAACCGTGTTTTACAAAAAACCACCGGAGGAAATCATGGGCGAAGTTCAGGTGCAGCACGCGCCGAGCGGCGGTGCAATGACCGTCAACGAATTCTGCAAGCTGATGCACATCAGTCGCGCGATGCTGACCAAGCTGCGCCAGCGTGGTGAAGGCCCCGAGATCATGTTCGTGGGCCGCAAGGTGTTGATCACGCACCGCGCCGCCGAACAGTGGGCGCGCGAACTGGAAACGAAGTCCAAGGCGGCAAGCACCGCCGAAGCCGCGTGACGTAACACCCTACGCCCGCGTTCGTCGGGCGATCACAAAATCTCTGCCGCGTATCGAGGACGTTTGTGGGTCGGGCCGAAAGGCTCGACCTGTGATCGTTTGCGCCTGCCTTGCGAACGCAACGAAACGGAGATAACCGATGGACAGGAAAAAAGAAGGCCGCCATGAAGGGGCGGCCAACGATGACGACAAAACCTTACGTGTGAGCAGCGACGATCGTAGTCCGAACGATCCGCTGACGCAAGCGTCGGCGCTCGACGTGCTCACGCGGTTGTGCGATGCGGGCGTGCAGTTGACCGTTGACCCGCCCGGAATCTACTACTACGGCCACACGTTTTCACTCACCCCGAGCGAAGCGCTCGACTACGTGCGCGACCCTGATGCCGTAGTTGCAGGGATTCATGGCGTGAGCGTTGAAACCCTGAACGCGTGGCGGGACGCTGGCGGCATGTACCGGTGCCACGCGACCACGCGCCAGGGCAAGCGGTGCCTCCGTGCGGTTGCTGGCGAGAGCGATTGTGTTTATGACGCGGAGGCAGACCCGGCGAAGTGGATCGAATTCGAACGGCACGGCTACTGCTGCACGCAGCACGGCGGCGAGCGCAAGGGAGGCCGGTCATGAGCGGCGTCGCCATCAAGTTCGCGATGGAATGCGAAAGCTTTCCCGATTGCCCTGCCATGAGTGCGGAAGAGAAGTGGTATCTCGCTCGCGTCTGCTTCGCGGCGGGCAAAGCCGACGACCTTGTGCGCAAGTCGATAACGGAACTGGCGACGCTCGCACACGTCAACGTCGACTCGGCGCAAGGCTATACGCGTGACTTCATCGCGTGGGGCGTATTGAAATTTACCGGCGACTATTGCGGCAAGACAAAGCGCATTCCGATCTACAAAGTCACCCCCGAGTGGGCATCCGGTGCCGCCCTCATTGCGCCGTCGCGCGCTGCAACAGAAAAGGTGAACAAGGCGAAGCGCAGGACGAAGTCTAATACCCCGCACGGTGTCGCCTATTCGCCCGGTGAAATACCCGACACGAAGGTGGCGATTAAGACGGCGAAATACCCTACACCGTGTGGCGGAAATACCCTACACGGTGTGGCCTCAATACCCGACACGGTGTCGGGTATTAACGCGCCCCTCTATATAAGGGGTTTACAAGATAACCAACAAGGTAACGACAAGGAGAGCGACAAGGAGGCCGTCGCTCGCGTGAATGGTCACGACGCGCCGCAGCCCCTCGCCGGGGAGGCGTCGCATGTTGCTGCGCAACCCGCGACCGCCGTCGCCTGTCCGGTTCCCGGCGCGCTTCCAGATGGCAAAGCGACACCGGTCGCATTCGGCGCAGCCGAAGGCGATGCCCGAGCGGCAGCGGCTACGGCCTCCGATGATCACAATCCATCCGGCACCGTCGCCGCTGCACGCGTTTTCCAGCGTGCGGCGGTTACGGCCTCAACTTCACAACCGACGCATGAGATACCTACGCGCGCGAACGGGAAGTGGCCGTATGAAATGGCGAAGATCGCAAAGCGGCTCACCGACGAGGATCGCGCCGATCCGAGGTGCATCGCGTTTGCAAGACGGCTCGTCGAGCACAACGGCGGCGGCTTGCCAAGCACGCCATTCGATCAACGCATCGTTGCAGAACGTCTGCCGGTGCTTGCACGTGCCGATGTGACCGATGCCGAATTCGATCGGGCGGTGGCGAGAGCGGTAAAGCACTACGGCTCGCCCACGTGGCTCGGCGTCATGAGATACCTGCGCGACGGCATTGGTGAGCGCGAATACACCACCACACCGCAGAAGGCCAAAGCCCCTTTTGATCGGCCCGCCACTTCGGCGGGCACCTATGTCCCCGGCAATACAACCCGGCATTGAACGCACAGCCAAGGAGGCAGCAATGGACACCGAGATCGAAACACTGGCGAACGAGGCTGCACGCTGGCTCGCGGCTGCAAGACGCAGCTTCGACCGTGAGACGTTTCAGGAGGTCATGCGAGCCGAGGCGAACGGCGCGCGGCTGGTGTGTGTGGCAGACGGCACCGGCTGCGTGAGCGTCGCCCTGATGGACGGCGTGCATGTGATCGCCGCGCTCTTTGAGATCGATGCCGATGGTCACCGTGTCGTGCGTTCGCTGCGCGCCATGCAATGACCTCTTGCCTCGCCTCGCCGTGTTGCATACGCTTCGGGAAGCGAAACGTTTGTTGCGAGGCGAGGCGAGGCGAAGGCGGGCGGCGGGGGCGGATCGAATGTTCAAACCCGATTCCCGAAGCACCCCCCGCCCTGCTTTTTTTTCAAGACGGCAATTCGGCAACAGGGGGTCAAACCATGTCCCGGCAACGCAAACCGACCGCGCTGCACGTGATCGACGGCACGTACCGCGCCGATCGCGCGCCGCGCAAGACCATGAAGCCGAGCGAGACGATGCCGAGTGCGCCCGCACATGTGCAACGTGATCCGCTGGCCTATACCGAGTGGCGACGGCTGGCGAAAGTGTTCGCAGGCATGGGCGTCATCACGCCGCTCGACCGTGGGGCGCTCGCGATCGTGTGCATGTTGTGGGCGCGCGTCGTACAGGCCGACAACGTGCTGGCGAAGATGGCGGCGCGCGATCCGAATACGCACGGTCTGATCGTCATGACGACGAACGGCAACGCCATCCAGAACCCACTCGTGGGCACCGCAAACCGCGCGATGTTGATGTACCTGCGCGCGTGCCGCGAGTTCGGCATGACGCCTGCCGCACGCGCAGGGATCGAAATGGCCCCGGACGTGCCCGCATCGGGCAAGCCGTCGAACGGCTACTTCTAACGCAGGAGCCTTGCCATGACCGATGACGTGTCTACCTATCGCGATCTGCTCGATACGAGCGCCGCAGTGATCCGGGCCGTGTACATGATGCTCGACGAGGAAACGCAGGCCATCGCGGAAGCCGCGCTCATGGATCACCACCGCCTCGCGATCATTGCGGACGCAACGGGCTTCCTGCTCGTGCTGCTCGACGAAACGAACGGACTGCCCGTGCAGACGCTGGCGAGTGTGAATGCCGTGACCGGCAAAGAGACGCTGTACGGCCTCACGCGCGCGTCGCATTGAATGGGGGGGTGTGATGGACGACTCGAAATTCGATGACCTGCCCGTGCATGGCGCGGTGCTGGTGAATGAGGTGAAGTTCGACGTGCGAAAGAGCGGATCGTTTTCCGGCTACGCGAGCGTGTTCGGCAACGTGGACTCGACCGGCGATATCGTCGATCGCGGCGCATGGGCCGAAAGCCTCGGCGTGAAGAAGTCGGTGCCGCTGCTGTTCAACCACCGTGTCGACAACCTGATCGGGCGTGCGCTCGATCTGCGCGAGGACGATGTGGGCCTGCACTTCGCAGGGCGGCTCACCGAAGGCGTGCAGCTTGCCGACGACACCTACAAGCACCTCAAGGCCGGTGCGCTCGATGGCGTGAGCGTGGGCTATCGCATTCAACCCGGGGGCGCGACGCTCGATGGCGAAATCCGTCACATCAGGCGCGCGTCCCTGCTCGAAATTTCCGTGGTCGTTGCGCCCGCAAACACTTTGGCGCGCGTCGATCCGGCATCGCTGAAGGAAGCGAAAAGCGAACGCGAGATCGAGGCCATCCTGCGGGATGCAGGCTGGTCGAAGGGTCTCGCGTGTCAACTGATCAGCGCCGTGAAGGGGCTACGCGTGGAACCGGGGGAGCCGGTCACGTCCGTCTTGCAGAGGGATTCTGTGGACGCCTCGGCACTACTGGCGGCGATCCGGCAACCGGCAGCAGTGGGCAAGCACGAAGCGCAATGGCCGTATCGAGGCGGCGCGGAACCCCACTGGTGTTTCTAGGGAAAAATCATGGACCTCATGGAAGGAATCAAGGCCGCACTGGCCGAACGCGATCAGCGCGTTGATAGCGCGCTCGCGAAGAACGCCGACGACATGACGAAGCTGATGGAGAAGGTGAGCGGTTTTGACGTGAACCTGATCGACCTCGGCCAGAAGATGGCAAGTTTCGATCCCAGCGAACGCGCGGGTCGTCGTCGTGGCAACCGCTCGCTCGGATCGGTTGCGGCGCAGGAACTGCTCGACGGCTACAAGAGCGGTAACGGCCCCGCAAGCGTGAAGGCGTTCTTCGACGTTGAAACCAAGGCGGTGCTCTCGTCGATTGGCGATGCGGCGGCGGGCTATCCGGTGCCACCGGATCAGCAGCTTGTCGCGCCGATCGTCCTGCCGTATTTCTGGACCGCGCTCGCGTCGGTGCCGACCACCAGCAACGTGATTCAGGTGGTGCGCGCAACCTTCACGAACGCCGCCGACGAGGTGGACGAAGGTGCGCTCAAGCCCGAAAGCACGAACGAGTTCGAACCGGAGAACGTGCCGGTTTCGACGATCGCGACGTGGAAGCAGGCAAGCCTTCAGGTGCTCGACGATGTGGCCGCGTTGCAGGGCTTCATCGACACCGAACTGCGCGATGGCGTGAACCAGAGCACCGACCGCGCGGTGCTCTCGGGTGCGGGTGGTGCGAACCGCATCAAGGGTCTCATGAAGGCGGGCACGCAGCAGGACGGCGCATCGGACGGCAACCTGCTCGACACCGTGCTCGGTGTGGTCGCCTCGCTGCAAGCCAAGGGTGCAACGCGCGTCGTGGTCGGCCTGAACCCGCTCGATATCATCGGCATGGCGATCATGAAGTCGGTGGATGGCTCGTACCTGCTGAACCCGCTCTCGCCGCTGACCGGTGTGCTCGGTGCGCAGTTCGTGCCGAGTGCCGCGATCCCTCGCGGGCAATACTGCGCGGTCGCCACGCCGCAGGGTGCTTACGTGGCGCTGCGGCAGGGTATGTCGGTGGCCGTGTCGCGCGAGGACCGCGACAACTTCGTGAAGAACATGGTCACGATTCTGGCCGAGCACCGGCTGGCGCTCGCGATCCCGCGCCCCGACCTCGTGCTGTACGGCACGCTCGTCCCGGCTGCTGATGGCGGTGCCGCTGCGAAGGCAGCAGCCGCTCACAAGGCAACGAAGTAAGGGCTGCGGTGCCCTGGATGCTCATGCCGGGGCGCACAACCGGGCCGCTGCCTCCCGGGCAGGTATGGCAGCAGCTTATGCAGTGGGTGTTAGCCCCCGCGAGGATTCCAGGCTCTTTGCGGGGGCTTCTTTCGTCGGGAGGCAGTCATGCACAAGCCGAAGATTTCCAAGCCCCGCACTTCGACGGTCAAGCGTGTAGCGAGCATCAAGAGCGCGCCGACGATCAAACGCACATCAACGATCAAGCACAGGTCAAAGCGCAAGCGCCCATCGAAGGCCAAGGGCACACCGAGCATCTGGACCATCTAACGCACACCGCTTTCGTCGGGAGAGCCAACCATGTCATTCACGCCGTGCCTCGTATGGGTCACCCCGGGCGTTCGTCAGCAACTGATCGAATACGCGAGCCTGCAAAACGAAATGGTCGAGCGCATTGGCGGCGATCTGGTTTGCGAGGCCCTGCGTGCGCGCAACGCGCCGCCCGCGACGTGGGTGCCCCCGTCCACCGAGCCACCTGCCTTCGATTACCCCGACGATGATGAACTGCCCGAAGTCGCGCCAGCCGACCGGACCCGTACCGTGGCTGAACAGTTCCTGCTCGATCTGCTCGCGGGCGGCAGGCGCTCAGGCAGCGAGGTGAGGACGCAGGCGGGCGGCGCGGGTATTCCGTGGCACGCGGTCAACGTTGCCGCGCAGCGCCTTGGTGTGCACAAGCGCAAGGGCGACGGCTACAACGGGGCGTGGTGGTGGACGCTGCCCGGGTAGCGCGGGTCAAAAGGCTGGCGGCTTGAACCGCTGCACCCTCGCAAACCATTCGTTCTCAACGAAATGGGAAAAAGTCGTTTTTGCCCAGGCCGCGCGCCTCGGGACATACCCGAGGTTTTCCTTCCGCCTGCACACCCGGTATTCCCGACGCCATACCGGCCCCTCGACGGCCAGTGCGTGCTGCGCTACCTTCGCGCCTTTCGTTTCCCACGGAGCGCGCCATGCCACGCAAAGCACCGCAGAACATCTCCCCAAACTTGGGGGCACATACCCGTCGTTTCTCGGTCACGTTGAGCGGCCCGCTGCTCGCGCAGGTGCTGGCCGCTGCGCGCCGTTCAGGTGCCAGCGTGCAGGACCTGATGCGCCTCGGCATGGGGGAACTGCTCGACCGGCACGACGAACGCGTGCGGGCGGCGAGCGAGGCGTAGGCAGCTACTTCCCGGGTTCGAACTGCTTCGTTGCCTGCGCGGCGGCGTTGGCCACGTCGAGCAGCTTCTTGTGGTAGTCCGCCGCGAAGGCTTCCATATCTGCGGGATAGCGCGTGTTGGGATGCTTGCCTGACCACTCGGGATAGAGAAACGTGGCGTAGTAGTAGAGCGCGGCGGCGAGAGCAGCATCGAAGCTCGGGTAATTCGCCACGTTGCCACCGAGATCGATGTGCGCCGCGAGCTTGTCGCGGTAGTCCTTCATCTCGGCGTGGTACGCGTCCCACTCGTCGGCGGTCTTTCCCACGGCTGTATAAAGGCCGGTGCGGAAGGCGTCGTGCTGGTTGTCAGGCACAACCTTGGTCCAGTGTGTGTCGTCCCTCCGGCTTCCGAAAATCTTGCACCACTCGATCAGGCCGTAGTCGAGCGACGCGCCCATCGTGATACGCCAGAAGTCGACCTTCGTATCCGGCACCGCCTCGTGCAGCACACGCTTTAGCGTAACGAGCCGGACGAAGGACCAGATGGTTTGGATGTGCAGTTCGACGGGTTCCGGCAGCGGCATGGCTGGCCTCCGTTGGGAAACGGACAGCGGGGCCGCAAATCGGGCCGTGGTGCCGCTGGCCGGGTCAGGTGCGTGGGTCAGGAAGGGTAGCGTGTGCAAAGCCGTCAGCGACCCGGAAACGACGAAAGCCCGCTAAGAAGCGGGCCGATGCCGGTTGCTATGGGCGCTGCTTTTGGCCGTTTTTCGCGGCCAGCGCCCACATAGCGCCCAAATTCGAAGAAAAATCTTGCTCCCGAAAATGGGCTAAATCGCGGAAAGCCTTACTGGGCTTTGGTTGCGGGGGTAGGATTTGAACCTACGACCTTCGGGTTATGAGCCCGACGAGCTGCCAGACTGCTCCACCCCGCGTCCGTCAGAGAAAATAATTATAGGGGTATGCAGTCGTCACGTCAACTCTTTTTCCAAACATTCGGTCTGCGCACTGGCTTGTCTACATCGGCAGCGTTCAAGCTCGCCTCACGCCAGCAATACATGCCAAGGCCAATCAATTCGGAATCCGAACATAATCGTGCGGCAACGCTTCTCACGTCCTACGCATCGCCGCGATTCAAAAGCGGACGAAGTTCTTCGGCCCATTCGAGCCACGATTCCTGCGTCTGTATCCCGGCCTTGAGAATCGCATACTGCAATTGCTGGCCGCGCGTAAGCGCCGGCGCGCCGAAATCGCGCTGCTCGATCGCGCGATAAGTCTCGAGGCGCTCACGCGCATCATCGATGAGCCGAGGCAGTTCCTCGTCCAGTCCAAGCGGACCGATTACGGCGTCGGCGCGCAACTTCAGCAAGAACACGTTGCGATCGTCCACGCCCAGTTGCGTTTCGCGCACCCAGCGCTCGACCTCCTCGCGCCCCGTCGGCAGCACGCGATAGACCTTCTTGCGCGTGGCGGCCGCGTCTGCCACGCCCTCCTCGACGACCGCGACCCAACCAGCCGACACCATGCGGCCAAGCTCGCGGTAGATCTGCTGGTGCGTGACCTGCCAGAAATAGCCGATCGCCCGGTCGAAGCGCCGGGCGAGGTCATAGCCGGAGGACGGCTTTTCCAGCAGGGCAATGAGGATGGCGTGCGGTGTCGACATGGGGCGATTCTAAACCACGCCCCTGCGATGCCGCCCCGGTTTATCGCCTGCTGAGCGCCAATCGATCCGACACTGAATACGGGCACTATGCAACTAGTTGCATAGTGCCCGTCAGTTTGTTATGTTTGACCCTGCCGGCTCGCAAGCGCGGGCGCGCAACGCGAACCACATCGCAGCGCCCACGCCGGGCCGCCGCCTTTCATCAGCTTTGCATGGGATGGGACCCACCGCCACGCCAGGTCCCATCGACAAGGAGATACGCATGGCCCTGCCCGCCGTCCTGCGACGCGGCCTCTCGATTCCCGTCGTCGGCTCGCCGCTTTTCATCATTTCGAATCCCAATCTCGTGATCGCGCAGTGCAAGGCGGGCGTGGTCGGCTCCTTCCCCGCGCTGAACGCGCGCCCCGAGCACGTGCTGGGCGAGTGGCTCGACCGCATCACGACCGAGCTCGCCGAATACAACGCGAAGCACCCCGAGCAGCCCGCCGCGCCGTTCGCGGTCAACCAGATCGTCCATAAGTCGAACGACCGCCTGCAGCACGATCTGGGCGTGTGCGCGGAGTACAAGGTGCCCATCGTGATCACGTCGCTGGGCGCGCGCGAGGACGTGAACCAGGCCATTCACGCGTGGGGCGGCATCGTCCTGCACGATGTGATCAACAACACGTTTGCGAAAAAGGCCATCGAGAAAGGCGCGGACGGCCTGATCGCCGTCGCGGCCGGCGCCGGTGGCCATGCGGGCACGCTCTCGCCGTTCGCGCTCATCCACGAGATTCGCGAATGGTTCGACGGCCCGCTGCTGCTCTCGGGCGCGATCGGCAACGGCAACGCGATTCTCGCGGCGCAGGCTGCGGGCGCGGACCTCGCGTATGTCGGCTCGGCCTTCATCGCCACCCATGAAGCCAATGCGATCGATGCCTACAAGCAGATGATCGTCGAGAGCGGCGCGAGCGATATCGTCTATTCGAATCTCTTCACCGGCGTGCACGGCAACTATCTGCGTTCGAGCATCGTGGCGAGCGGCCTGGATCCCGAAGCGCTGCCGCAATCCGACCCGTCGGCGATGAACTTCGGCTCGACGCGCGTGAAGCCGTGGAAGGACATCTGGGGTGCGGGCCAGGGCATCGGCGCGGTCAAGGACGTCCTGCCCGCGGCGGATCTGATCGCGCGCCTGAAGCGCGAGTATGAAGCGGCGCGCGAACGCCTCGGCGTGGTGAGCGCGAGCACCGAGGCAACGGCCGCAGCCTGAGCCGCGACGCAGGCAAACCCAGGCAAACACTCGGGGAACGCATGGCATACACCGGCGTTCCCCGCACTTGCGCGCAATGCGCACGCGCCGAGCGCGTGAAGCACCGCGCGCCCCTCCGTTCAAGCCGACGTTTTCACGCGCGCAATCTCCTCTTCGACGTCGCGCAAGCGGTCCTTGCCGAAGAACATCTCCTCACCAACGAAAAAAGTCGGCGCACCAAACGCGCCGCGTTCGAACGCGGCCTGAGTGTTCGCGAGCAACGTGCCCTTGACGTCTGCATCGCCGAGCGCCGCTTCAAAGCGTGCCGCGTCGAACCCGTCCGCCTCGAGCGTCGCGCGCAATACCTGCGGGTCGTCGAGCTTCAAGCCATCCTCCCACATGTGCGCGAACATGCGGTCGACGTAGCGCTCGAACAGCCCCTCGACACCCTCGCGTTGCGCGGCGACGGCGCCGCGCATGAGCTGCAGCGTGTTCACGGGAAAATGCGGATTCATGCGATACGCCGTGAGTCCATGCGTGTCGACGAAGCGCTGCAGCTCCAGCATCATGTACTTGCGCTTGTTCTCGATGTGCGCGGTGGTCTCGGCCGGCGAGCGGTTGCCGGTCAGCTTGAAGAGTCCGCCGAGCAGGATCGGCACATACTCGAAACGCACGCCCTGGCGCGCCTCGATGGCCGGAATCACCTTGTGGCTCAGGTAAGCGTTAGGACTGCCAAAGTCGAAAAGAAACTGCACTTTCACTGTGCTCATCGTTGCTCCTCCATTTGTGCGTGAAATGCTTTGACGCATATTCCCCCATGCAGCCTGACATGACAAGGAGACAAACATCATGACCCAAAAGAAAGCCGTGCTCGTGATCGGTGCAGGCGACGCCACCGGCGGTGCAATCGCGCGTCGCTTCGCGCGCGAGGGCTACATCGCGTGCGTGACGCGCCGCCATGCCGACAAGCTCGCGCCGCTCGTCGCGCAAATCGAGGCTGAAGGCGGGGTGGCACACGCGTTCGGCTCGGACGCGCGCAAGGAAGAAGACATGGTCGCGCTATTCGCCGAAATCGAGGCGAACATCGCACCCGTCGAGGCCGCGATCTTCAATATCGGTGCGAACGTGCGCTTCGACGTCACCGAAACCACGGCGCGCGTCTATCAGAAGGTCTGGGAAATGGCCTGTTTCGCGGGCTTCCTGATGGGACGCGAAGCGGCCAAAGTCATGCTGCCGCGCGCACGCGGCTCGATCTTCTTCACGGGCGCGACCGCGAGCTTGCGCGGGCGTGCGGGCTTTTCCGCTTTTGCGGGCGCCAAGCACGCGCTGCGCGCGCTCGCGCAATCGATGGCGCGCGAGCTTGGGCCGCAGGGCATTCATGTCGCGCAAATCATCGTCGACGGCGCGATCGATACGGAATTCATCCGCGAGAATTTCCCGGAGCGCTACAAGCTCAAGGAGCGCGACGGCATCCTGAATCCCGAGCACATCGCCGATGCGTACTGGACGCTGCACCAACAACCGAGGGATGCGTGGACGCACGAAATGGATCTGCGGCCGTGGATTGAGGAATGGTAAGCCGATGAGCTGTGCAGCGCAGCAGCGGCCCGGCTTGCTTCTTCGAGCGCTATGATTCGGTATTTGGCCGATCCACAGTTCACCCATCCATGAAAATCGCCACCTGGAACGTCAACTCCCTGAAGGTCCGTCTGCAGCACGTCATCGACTGGCTCGGGCAGAGCAACGCCGACGTGCTCTGCCTTCAGGAACTCAAGCTCACCGACGACAAGTTCCCGCGCGCCGAACTCGAAGCACAAGGCTATCGCAGCTGGTTCACGGGCCAGAAGACCTATAACGGCGTGGCCATCCTCGTGCGCGACGGCCTCGCCGTCGACGAGGCCACAGTCGTGCGCAACATCCCCGGCTTCGAGGACCCGCAGCAGCGCGTCATTGCCGTCACGGTGGAAGGCGTGCGCATCGTCAGTGCGTACTTCCCCAACGGCCAGGCGCCCGGCTCCGAGAAGTTCGCCTACAAGCTGAACTGGCTGAACGCGCTGCACGACTGGCTCATCGTGGAGATGCAGCAGCATCCGAAACTCGCGCTGCTCGGCGATTACAACATTGCGCCGGAAGACCGCGACGTGCACGATCCCAAAGCCTGGGAGGGCCAGAACCTCGTCTCGCCCGAAGAGCGCGCGCAGTTTCAGCGCCTCATCGCGCTCGGCTTCGTCGATGCGTACCGCCAATTCGAGCAGCCCGAAAAGATGTTCTCGTGGTGGGACTATCGCATGTTCGCATTCCGCCGCAATGCGGGGCTGCGCATCGACCACATCCTGCTCTCGCCCACGCTCGCGCCTTCGCTCGTGTCGAGCGAGATCGACAAGGTGCCGCGCAAGTGGGAACAGCCGTCTGACCACACGCCGGTCGTGGCCGATCTGACGATTGCGGGCTAAGCGTCGATCGCACGCGGGCATACGTTCACTCGAACGAGCGCAGCCCGCGCGCCGCTCACCACGTTCCGGCGAGCGTGGTCCACAAAAAGCGGAACACGAGCGCATCGTATTGCGCGCGCTCGAGCGAGTCGCTGCCCGGCCCGTGACCGCCTTCGGTGTTCTCCAGATACCAGACGTTCGCGTGCCCCTGCTCCTGCATGCGCGCGACCATCTTGCGCGCATGCGCGGGATGGACGCGGTCGTCGCTGGTCGAGGTCGTGAAGAGCACCGGCGGATACGCAACGTCGGCCTTCACGCGCTGATACGGCGAGTATTCGGCAAGCGCACGCCCTTCTTCGGTGTCCTCAGGATCGCCGTATTCGTCCATCCATGACGCCCCCGCATGCAAGAGCGGATAGCGCTGCATGTCGAGCAGCGGCACTTCGCACACCACCGCGCCGAACAGCTCGGGCCGCTGCACCATGCACGCACCAACCAGCAGGCCGCCGTTGCTGCCACCCTTGATGCCCAGTTGCGCCGCGCTCGTATAGCCCTCGGCCACCAACTGCTGCGACACCGCGATGAAGTCGTCGAACGAGCGCTGCCGATGCTCGCGCTGCGCATCCACGTGCCAGGCCGTGCCATACTCGCCGCCGCCGCGAATATGGGCGATGGCGACGATGCCGCCCTGCTCCAACCAGCCAATGCCGGAGCCGACGAGATACTGCGGCGTGAGCGCGATTGCGAAACCGCCATAGCCCGTCAACAGGCACGGCAGCGGCTTGCGCGTGTCGCCCTCGAGCGCGGCGCGCGGGCCGACCACGGTGAACGGCACCATCGTGCCGTCCGCGGAGCGCGCATGCGAGCGGATCACGGCGAGCGGCGTGGCGTCGAATTGCGTGGGCCAGCGGTCTAGCAGTTCCCAGCTCTGCAGGTCCTGCTGCGCGAGATCGGCGAGCCAGTATTCGGGCGGCAGCAGATAGTCGTCCACGTCGACGAAGACTTCGTCATTGAGCGTGTCTTCGATGGGCGACACGTCCACCTGCGAGCTCGCGCGCGCCGGGAACAGACGCGACTGCCATGTCCACGCGCCGTCCTGCTGCTGCGGCTGCCACAGCATCGTGCGGCTTTGCACGTCGTCGAGCCACGAAACGATCAAGACGTTTTGCGTATTGGTCCAGTCGCACGCCGACGTGACCGGCGTGGGCGTGAAGAGTGGCGTGACGTTGCGCTCACCCGCGAGAAATGCGTCCTCGCGGATCGCGAGCAGCGAGCCGCCCGCCCAGGTTGTTTCGCCGAGCGTCCAGTCGAGTCGCGGCTCGAGCAGCAGCCAGCCGTGCCACGCGCCCACTGCCACGTGCGAGGGCACGTCATAGAGTTGCCACTGGCTGCGCTCATCGAGACGATAGGTAAAGGAATCGAAGAAGTCGACGCTGCGCACCACGTCATGGCGCTTCTCGACAGGGTCGTAATCGCCCTCCACGCTAATGTCGTCGAACTCGCCGCGGAACACCACGGGCGCGTCGGCGAGCCGCGTGCCGCGCGTCCAGCGGCGCACCTCGCGCGGGTAGCCCGAGCGCGTGAGCGTCTTCTTGCCGTGATCCCAGCCGACATACGCGGTATCGCGGTCGATCCACGAGATGATGTGCTTGCCTTCCTTCTCGATGGCGAAGCCGCCATCGACGAACACGCGCCTGGCGAGATCGAATTCGCGCACGACGACGGCGTCGGCGCCGCCGTCCGAAAGCTGGATCAGCGCCCGATCGCCATCGGGATAGAGGATGTCGATGCCCGCGCAAACCCAGGGCATGCGTTCAGCCGCGCCGAGCGCGTCGAAGTCGATCAGCGTCTCCCATTGCGGCTTGCGCGCGCGCCAATCGGCCCACTTCGTGCGGCGCCAGAGGCCCTTGGGATTCTCCTCGTCCTCCCAGAGGTCGTAGGCCCACTCCTGCCAGCGGCTCGGGATCACGGGCCGCTCGCGCGGCAGATAGGCCTGTGCGAGGCGCTTCTCCAGCGCCCCGAAGCGCGCGCCGCCCTGCCACGCGCTGCGCGTGCGCGCGTTCTGCTCTTCGACCCAAGCCATGGCGGCGGACTCGTCGAGCGATTCGAGGGAGAGGAACGGATCGGCCTCGGCGGGCCAGGGAGAAGTCACGGGCATATTCGATCGTCGACGGGAAAACAGCGTCGATTATGCCCCAGCGCGCGGCCAGGCTCCTTGTGCCTGAATACGGCCGTGCGTGGCGGCGCAAACCGGCCGCCGCGCACGATTCATGCCGCGCTCAGTGCGCTCATTCGAGGTTGAGCTCCTGGATCTTGCGCGTGATGGTGTTGCGGCCGATACCGAGCCGCTCGGCGGCCTCGACCTTGCGCCCGCGCGTAAAGTCGAGCGCTTCGCGAATCACGGCGGCTTCGAAACGGCGCGAGAGCTCGTCCATGACGCCTGCGGTGTTTTCGCGCAACAGACGCGCAACTTCAGTACGCAGGCCGCTTTCCCACACGCTCGCGGGTAGCACGGCCCCACCGGTGGCGCCAGGGAAAGTGCCCGCCAGCGCGCCGGGTGCGCCAACGCTCGCGGCCGCGACGCCCGCGCCCGTCACACTCCCCGCCACCGCCACGCCGCCACCGTTCACGAGCGGCGCGCCCACCGAGCCCGCGCCGGCGAGCGCGGCTTCGCTCAAAGCCACCGCCTGGGCGCCCTCGGTTGCCGCGGCATGCGCAGGCACGAGATCGGGCGGCAGATCCTTGATCTCGATGGTCTGCGCGGGCGCCATCACCGTGAGCCAGTTCGCGAGGTTTTCGAGCTGGCGCACGTTGCCGGGGAACGGCAGCGCCGACATATAAACAAGCGCCTCGTCGGACACGCGCTTGGGCTCGACGCCCAGCTCGCGCGCGCTCTTTTGCAGAAAGTGGCGCGTGAGCAGCGGAATGTCCTCGCTGCGTTCGCGCAGCGCCGGCAAGCGCAGGCGAATCACGTTCAGACGGTGATACAAGTCCTCGCGGAACAAGCCCTGGCGCACACGCGTTTCCAGGTTCTGGTGCGTGGCCGCGATCACCCGCACGTTGGCACGCAGCGGATTGTGGCCGCCCACGCGATAAAACTGCCCATCGGAGAGCACGCGCAAGAGGCGCGTCTGCAAGTCGAACGGCATGTCGCCGATTTCGTCGAGGAACAGCGTGCCGTTCTCGGCTTGCTCGAAGCGGCCCTGGCGCATTGCCTGGGCGCCCGTGAACGCGCCGCGCTCGTGGCCAAACAGTTCGGACTCCAGAAGATCCTTCGGGATGGCCGCGGTGTTCAGCGCAATGAACGGGCCGTTCGCGCGTGGGCTATGCCGGTGCAAGGCGCGCGCGACAAGCTCCTTTCCGGTGCCCGACTCGCCGGTGATGAGCACGGTGGCCGCCGAATGCGAGAGGCGGCCGATGGCGCGAAACATGTCCTGCATCGCGGGGGCCTGGCCCAGCATCTCGGGCGCCTCGGCGGGCCGCTCGTCCCACTGCTGCTCGCCGCGCATGCTCTCGTCCACGGCGCGGCGGATCAGCTCGACGGCCTTGTCCACGTCGAAGGGCTTGGCGAGATATTCGAACGCGCCGCCCTGGAACGCGGCCACCGCGCTATCGAGGTCGGAGAACGCGGTCATGATGATGACGGGCAAGCCCGGCACGCGCTCGCGCACGGTCTGCAGCAATTCGAGGCCCGAGCCGCCCGGCATGCGAATGTCGGAGACGAGCACCTGCGGGCTGTCGTGATCGAGCGCGCTCGCGGCGTCGCGCACGTTCGAGAAGCTGCGGGTCGCAAAATTCTCGCGCGCAAGGGCTTTTTCAAGCACCCAGCGTATCGATTGGTCGTCGTCTACTATCCAGATCGGCTTCATAAGGTCGGTCAGAAGTCCTGGTGGCGTGCGTTGGTGGTAGCGGTAGATCAGTAGTCAAGCGGCAGCAGGATCTGAAATTCCGTGTGGCCCGGCCGGCTTTCCACTTCGATCAGTCCGTCGTGCTGCTGGACGAACGTCTGCGCGAGCGTGAGGCCGAGACCGCTGCCATCCTCGCGTCCGGAGACGAGCGGATAGAAGATGCGGTCGCGGATGTCCTCGGGAATGCCGGGTCCGTTGTCGATGATATGCAAGTCCAGTGCCAGCTTGCACAGGCGTTTGGAAATCGTGATCTTGCGTGCGATGCGCGTGCGCAGCTCGATGCGCGCGTCGCCTTGCGAAATGCGTTCGCGCAGCGCCTGCGCCGCATTGCGCACGATGTTCAGCAGTGCCTGGATCAGCTGCTCCTTGTCGCCGCGCAGGTCGGGCACGCTCACGTCGTAGTCGCGCTCGATCGTGAGGCCGCGCGGAAACTCGGCAAGAATCACCGCGCGCACGCGCTCGCACACTTCGTGAATGTTCACGTCGCCGACGATATGCGGATGCCGGTGCGGCTCGAGCAGCCGGTCGACGAGCGTCTGCAGCCGGTCCGACTCCTTGATGATCACCTGCGTGTACTCGCGCAGCTCGCCGCGCTCGAGCGTGCCGAGCTCGAATTCGAGCAGCTGCGCGGCGCCGCGGATCCCGCCGAGCGGATTCTTGATCTCGTGCGCGAGATTGCGGATCAGATGCTTGTTGACGGTCGCGAGGTCGTGAATGCGCTCCTCGCGATCGCTCTTGATGTGCCGCTCGTTCTCGAACAACTCGAGCAGCACGTAGTCGGGCGCGCTTTCGAGGAACCCGACGATCGCGTGCACGTGCAGCGGCTCGCGGCCCGGGCGCTCTAGCGTGGCGTCGAGACGCGTCGCATGAAAGCGGTGCGCCGCGATCGACGCGATCGTTTCGAGCAGCTCGTCCGCGTTGGAAAAAAGATCGGACCACGCCATCTGCGCGAGTTGGCGCCGCGAGAGATCGAGCATCGCTTCGGCCGAGGGGTTCGCGAACGCCACGCGCAAGGTGCGCTTCTCGAGCACGAGCACGACGGTGGGCAGCGCTTCGAAGCCGGGCAACAGACCCGACTCCACGAGCGTTCCCTCGTCCGAGAGCGGCTCCGCGTGGCCCTTCCTTGCCTTGATCAGATTCTTGAGCACCATGTTGCGGACGGGCTGGTTCAATCCATGTTGGTAAAAGACAGCGACGCGGCAATCAGGCCAACTTCGAACCCACGGACCAACGAAAAAGGGACGGCGCTGCCGTCCCTTTGCGACCGTTTCGCCGAAGTCGGAGAAGGTGCTACGCCTGCTTGCGGCCGGCGTAGCGCCATCGTCGATTACAGCGAGTAGTACAGCTCGAACTCGACCGGGTGCGTGGTCATACGCACGCGCTGGAGCTCGCCTTCCTTCAGGTCGAGGTAGGCGTCGATCATCGAATCCGTGAACACGCCACCGCGCGTCAGGAACTCGCGATCCTTGTCGAGCGCTTCCAGTGCCTGGTCGAGGCCCGCGCAAACGGTCGGGATCTTTGCATCCTCTTCCGGCGGCAGGTCGTACAGGTTCTTGTCGGCGGCTTCGCCCGGGTGGATCTTGTTCTGCACGCCGTCCAGACCGGCCATCATCAGTGCCGAGAAGCACAGGTACGGGTTGGCCAGCGGATCCGGGAAGCGCGTTTCGATACGGCGGCCCTTCGGATTCGAGACGTGCGGAATACGGATCGACGCCGAGCGGTTGCGTGCCGAGTAAGCGAGCTTGACCGGTGCTTCGAAGTGCGGAACCAGACGCTTGTACGAGTTCGTGCCCGGGTTCGTGATGGCGTTGAGCGCGCGAGCGTGCTTGATGATGCCGCCGATGTAGAACAGCGCGAACTCGGACAGGCCTGCGTAGCCGTTACCCGCGAACAGGTTCTGGCCGTCCTTCCAGATCGACTGGTGAACGTGCATGCCCGAACCGTTGTCGCCAACGATCGGCTTCGGCATGAACGTCGCCGTCTTGCCGTAGGTGTGCGCCACGTTGTGGACGATGTACTTCAGTTGCTGCGTCCAGTCTGCGCGCTGAACCAGCGTCGAGAACTTGGTGCCGATTTCGTTCTGGCCTTGACCTGCCACTTCGTGGTGGTGCACTTCGACCGGAATGCCGATCTGCTCGAGCAGCAGACACATTTCCGAGCGGATGTCCTGGAACGTGTCGACCGGCGCGACCGGGAAGTAGCCGCCCTTCGTGCCCGGACGGTGGCCCGTGTTGCCGCCTTCGAATTCCTTGCCCGACGACCACGGCGCTTCTTCCGAGCCGATCTTGACGAAGCAGCCCGACTGGTCCGTGTTCCACTGGACCGAGTCGAAAATGAAGAACTCGGGTTCCGGACCGAAGAAGGCCGTGTCGCCAAGGCCCGTGCTCTTCAGGTACGCTTCGGCGCGCTTGGCGAGCGAGCGCGGGTCGCGCTCGTAGCCCTTGCCGTCAGCCGGCTCGACCACGTCGCAGGTCAGCACGAGCGTGGGCTCTTCGTAGAACGGGTCGATGAACGCAGTGTTCGCGTCCGGAACGAGCAGCATGTCCGAGGCTTCGATGCCCTTCCAGCCGGCGATCGACGAACCGTCAAACGCATGGCCCGACTCGAACTTGTCTTCGTCGAATGCCGACAGCGGCACCGAGACGTGCTGTTCCTTGCCACGCGTATCGGTGAAGCGGAAGTCGACAAACTTGACGTCTTCGTCCCTGACGAGCTGCATGACGTCGGCCACGGATTTACTCATAACCTATTCTCCTGATTAACGATTTCGGCGATTGTTGCCGCCGTGCCAATTCTTCTGATCCAAGCTGACCGCTCTGGCACGCCTCGAGCAGGCCGGCTGTGAATCGATCGAGACATATAAAGCAGCTTCCGTGCCAAGTCTGCGCCACCCTGGCGCAAACCCAATCTGGGCGCGCACCTGAACTAAAACGACGCGCGCCGCAAATGTGCCGGCTCCACAAACGAGCCGCCTTCCCGCACCATTTCCGTGCACTCCCGAATTTGGCGCGTGAAACTGACTCCATTATGGTGCATAAAAACCTGATTGCACCATTTCGATGCAAACCCGGCTGGGCGACGCTTTGCACGCACCTCGCACGCACCCGGCTGGCGTACGCGGGGTGTCTAGATTAGCGCACCACCGCCCCGTCGAGGCTCTTTTATGCGGCATGGACGCCCCCTTCCCGCACTCATGCAGCGCGCTAGAATGATCTTTTGGTTCAACACGAGAAACAGGAGATCTGCTGTCATGAGTACGCTCGAACAGTTGTACGCCCAAGCCGACAAGCGCCGCGTCGAGAACCAGTTGCCCTATGCGGGCGCGGTCTCGCCCGCCGAGGCGTTCGAGCTTCTGCAACTCGACGCGCGCGTGAAGCTCGTCGATGTGCGCACGCGTGCCGAGCTCGATTGGGTCGGCCGCCCCGTGGTCGGTGACGGCCAGTATGCCCATGTCGAGTGGACGCGCTACCCGGGCGGCGTACCCAACGCCGAATTCATCGCCCAGCTCAAAAACGTTGCCGATCCTGAAGCGCCCGTGCTGTTCCTCTGCCGCAGCGCCGCGCGCTCGAAGCTCGCGGCCATCGAGGCCGCCAAGGCCGGCTACAAGCAGGCGTACGACCTGCTCGAAGGCTTCGAGGGCGACAAGAACAGCGAAGGACATCGCAAGACGGTCACGGGCTGGTGCTTCCGCGGCCTACCCTGGTTGGGCGCCTGACGCGAAAGCTACGCGCCTCGCCCGGATCGACTGAATCGATTGCGGCCACGGTCCGCAGGCGCTAGCCCGGCGGACCACTTTGATCGCCGCATATGACACGGCGATGATCGCGCGGCGCAGCCGGGACACGCGGCAAGCTCCGGCAGCGCCCGTTCCGGGTCAACCCGCCGCCGGGCGCTGCCAGCGTTATCGGGCCGGCGCGGCGTTGCCGGCTTTAGCCGGCTCGGGCGGCTCCACGATATCGCCGCCCAGCAGATGCACGCCTTCGCGCAGCTTCACGAACGCTGAAGCCACCGCCTCCGGCTCCCCCTTCACGCCCAGATCGATATGCCGGCGCGCATAAATGCCGCCGCGCTCCGCATCGCCCACGCTCGGCAGGCTGAACACGCGCACGCCCGGAAAATCGCGCTCGATGCGCTCCATGAGCGGCGTGAGCGTCGACTCCGGCAGCTCGAACACGAGCAGCGACTTCTCCGCATGCGGCGTCTGATGATGCAGATGCGCGTACTTCGTATCGAGCACCCATTCGATCATCGGCCAGGCCATCACTGGAAAGCCCGGCACGAAATGGTGATCGCGAATCGAAAAGCCCGGGATCTTGTTATAGCCGTTCGGGATGATCTCGCAGCCTTGCGGGAACGTGCCCATCTGGAAGCGGTGCTGGTTCTCGGGCGCATTGAAGTCGACCGGATCGGCGCCTGTGTGCATGTCGCGGATGCGCTCGCTGATCAGCGTCCTCGCATCGGGGTGCAGCTCAAGCGGCACGCCCAGCGCGGCCGCGGCGCACTGGCGCGTGTGGTCGTCCGGCGTCGCGCCGATGCCGCCCGTGGAAAATACGATGTCGCCCGAAGCAAACGAGCGCGCGAGCGTCGCGGTGATGCGCGCCGGGTCGTCGCCGACGTATTCCGCCCAATCGAGCGCGAGGCCGCGCGCGCCGAGCAGTTCGATGACCTTCGGCAGATGCTTGTCGGTGCGGCGGCCCGAGAGAATCTCGTCGCCGATGATGATGACGCCAAATGCCATGAGTTGCCTCGTCGTAATCGCAGGAATGGAATGGGGTGAACTTCAGTGCACGATGGTCACGTCATGCCCTGTCGGGCGCGCCTCTTCCGCGCGCAGACGCTGGAGCGCGCGCAGGCAGTAGTGGCCGAACCAGAGGGCCGTGAACACCAGAATGAACGCATAGATCCAGATGGTCGCCACGGCGACGAACGGGAAAAACAGCAGCAGCCACGCGGAGGCAATCCAGACCGCCGTGGGCAATGAGCTGAGCAGGCCGCTCGCCACGCCGATCGCGAGCAGCGGCAGCCGGTACCGCCGCACGAGCTCGCGCCGCTCCTCGGCGGTGGCGTGCAGCGCGAGCGCGTCATAGGTCATCACGCGATAGGTCAGCCAACCCCACAGCAGCGGCGGCACGAGCGCGAAGAACGGCGGGAAGAACCAGAGCGGCAGCGAGACGCACAGCAGTGCGATGCACACCACCGTGGTCCAGAGCGAATGAAACAGGCTGCCGTACCAGCTACCGCCGTGCCGCGCCTCGAGCGTGGTGTACTGCCGGGCCGTGAGATGGCGAATCACGCGCGGCATCGAGATCGCGACGATCAGCAGCAACACGGTAATGACGATGAGCGGAACCGACAGGACAATCACCACGAACGGCCCGATCATGTTGCGCAGCGTGCCGTAGCCGAGCAGGTCGAACAGGTGATAGAGGTACGCGGTGGCCCACCAGTGCTCGAGCGCGGGACGCAGCGCATCGATGAGCGGTTGCCAGAACGCATAGAGCAAGCCGCCCCACACCGCCGCCGCCACGAGGAACGGCACGAAGGTCAGGAACAGCATGGAGGGGTGGAGTGCGCCGGCAAGCGCGCGTCCGAATGAGCGCAGCAGATCGTTCATGCGAGGGGGAAATGTGCGGTAAGACGAGGAAGCATCGCGAGGCCCACGGGTTCGGTGCGTCAAATCGACAGCATAAACCACGGCGCGGCGGGCCGGCCAATGACTAGAGGCGTGAGAAGCACGGGACGCGCACGAAGCTCACGTCCCGGCGGGAAAGCGCAAGAGCAGGCAGGAACTTCGGATCAGGCAGCGCTGGCGTCGTCGCGGGTTTCGCTTTTTGCGCGCCGTTGCGCCGAAAGTCGGCGCGCGATGCGCCGGAACGCGAGCCCGTGCTGGGCCCAGAAACCTTCGCCATAACGCGCGCCTTCGAGCTGGTCGCGAATGCCGGTAGGCTCGATCTCGCGATTGAACGACGCGCTGCCGAACATCATGTCCCACCAGGGAAACAGCACGCCGAAATTGCAGCCATAGGTCGTGCCCTCGTGGCCATAGCCGATCGCGTGATGGCGCCGATGAAAGCGCGGGCTCACGACGAGGCGCTCGCCGAGCCAGCCGAAGTGCACGCGGATATTGGCGTGCTGGACGTTCTGCACGAAATCCGTGAGGGCGACGAGCACGACGAACTGCGCGGGCGGCACGCCGATCACGAGCGCGATGGCGGCGAACATGCAGGACTGTCCCAGCACGTCGAGAAGATGATTGCGGTTATCGCACCAGAACGACATCTTGCGCTGGCTATGATGGACCGCATGCAGCTCCCACCACGGGCCGAAGCGGTGCGAGAGCCGGTGATACCAGTAGCCGAAGAAGTCGAGCACGACCAGATAGATCGCGAACGTGACGAGCGGCACAGTCGTCACGCCGGGCCAGAGATTGTCGATGTCGACACTCATCACGCCGTGCAGGCGCAGCCAGCCCTGGGCGCGGTCGAACACCGGCTGCAGCGCGAAAAAGAACAGCAGATTGAAGATGCCGAGCCGCGTGATCCAGGTGTAGAGCGCGTCCACGCCCACACCCTTGCGGCCGCGCCATTTTTCCACCGGCATGAGCGCTTCGAGCGGACGCAGGATCGCGTACATGGCCGCGATCTCCAGCACGCCGACGATCACCCAATAGAGCGCGTCGAACGTATCCTCATCCACGTCCATGAAGCCGGCGTAAAAAAGCAGCGGCTGCAGAACATTCACATAGACGAGCGTCTGGAGCCACGACACGAGGTCGTCGGCGCCGGACGCGGCCCAATGTGCGCAGGAACTCAGAAAGGCAAGCATGTGCGGCGGAAATCCGTCGACGAGGCGCGCGCGAGCGTGAGTGCCTCAGGCACCGTTGGGCGACATGACCGGCGCGCGGTCGTAGAAGTAGATGCCATGCGGCGAGCGGCCCACGGGAATCGTCTTCACGAGCTTCTTCGTCTGCATGTCGATCAGGCCCACGCGTTTGGCGAAGCGGAACGTAACCCACAGGTAGCGCTTGTCGGCGGTCAGCTCCATGTCGTCGGGCCCGGGCAGCAGGCCGTTGATCTCGCCCACCTTCTCGAGCGACTCTTCGTCGATGATGCTGATGACGTTCGAGACGCGGCTCGACACCAGCACATGGCGGCCGTCCACCAGCGAGCGGAAGTTGTGCGCCGCCTTGCCCACCTGGATCGTCTTGATGACCTTCTGGTTGCGCCAGTCCACCACCGCGACGTAGTCGGCGCCCGTCATGCCGACGAGCAGGTATTTGTCGCCGGGCGTGAGCCACAGGCCCGCGGGCGCCGCGCCCACTTTCATCTTCCAGAGCACGCGCTGGGTGGGCAGGTCCACCGCCGCGATCTCGCCCGACACCTGCAGCGAGACGAACACGGTGTTGCTGTCCTTCGTGAACGCGAGGTGGCTCGGCATGGCCGAGAGCGGCAGGCGTTTGGCAATGGTGAAATTGCCGGCGCCGCCATAGTGATAGATGTCGAGACGGTCAAGACGCAGGCCCGTGGTCACGAACCACTTGTTGTCGGGCGAGAAGCCGAGCTGATACGGGTCTTCGATATTCTCGATCCAGCGCTGCGGCTTGCCGGTTTTCGGGTCGACGAACAGCAGGTTGTTCGACACCGAATTCGCGACGATCAGCGAGCTGTTGTCGGGCGTCGGGAACAGGTGATGGGGCTCCTTGCCGGTGGGCACGGTGCCAACCACTTCGTGGGTCTTGTCGTCGATGAGGCTCAGCGTGGCTTCGCCCGAGTTCAGCACGATGATGTTGTTCGCGTGCGCGGCGGTGACGGGAATACCGGCCAGCGCGGCGCAGGCCAGCGCAGCGCTGGCAGCCTTCACAACGAGGCGGCCCGCGGCGCGGCGGAATGTTTGATTACGCATGGGGGGGTCGTTTCCGGACAGATTCGTGATTGTAGAACGTCTACCTTCCTGCAAGGTTGACGTAGGGCCGATGAAATGCGACCGGGTGCCGCGCCTGGTCCCCGTTTTGCCCTGTTTTGTCCGCTCCTGCGCCGCTTTTCGAACTTTTGCGATCGTCCGGGACCCGTCTTGCCGGACGGCCCGCGAAGTGTCACGGGCCGTCGCGAGTCTTCAGCGCTGCATCGACTCCCAAACCTTGTGGAGCCGCTTGACCGACACCGGCATGGGCGTGCGCAGCTCCTGCGCGAACAGCGAGATGCGCAGCTCCTCGAGCAGCCAGCGGAACTCGGACAAGCGCGGATCGTACACGCCGCCGCGCTGCGAAAGCGCGCGCTGATACTGCTGCGCGAGCGGCAGGAGCTCGGCCGCCTGACGCGCGTCGCGGGTCGGATCGGCGCGCAGCTTGTCGATGCGCAACGCCACGCCCTTGAGATAGCGCGGGAAATGCACGAGCTGCGCGTACGGCGTCTCCAGAATGAAGCGCTTGCCGATGAGCGCATCGACCTGCGCCTGCATGTCCGCCGCCGGCGCGCCGAAGGCCTTCGCCTGCACGAGCTTCTTCGTCACCGAAGCGTATTCGGCGAGGATCTGCCCGACGAGGCGCGCGATCTCCTGCGCGAGCAGCGAGAGACGTCCGCGGCCTTCGTCCTTGCGCGCGTGGAAGCTCGCTTCGTCGTCGGGCAGCGGGTCCTGCAGGCAGGCGCGGTCGAGCGCGAGCTCGATCAACTGGTCGCGCAATTCTTCCTGCGTGGCCCGCGCCATGAACTGCATCGCCATCTCGCGCAGGCCCGGCAGGTTCTTCTCCATATAGCGGATCGGCTCGCGCAGCTGCAGCGCAAACAGACGTCGCAAGCCAGCGCGATGGATGCGCGCAGCCTCTTCGGGCGAATCGAACACTTCCACGTCGCAATGCGCGCCGCGGTCGACCAGCGCCGGATAGCCGAACAGCGTCTGGCCGCCCCGGCGGATCTCCAGCAGCTCGGGCAGCTTGCCAAAGTTCCAGGTCGTGAGGTTCTCGTAGAGCGCGGTGGCCGGCGCGGCGTCGGTGGACGCGGGCGTTTGTGGCGCGTTGCCTGGCTTCGACCCGCTCTTCGCCGCGCTCGCCGGTGCGTCGGCAGCACCCTGCGCTACGTTTTGCACCGGGGTGCGCGGCTCCCCTGCCCCACGCGCTTCGAGCGCCGCCAGCGCGGTCGCACTCGCGAGCTTCTGGAACTGCTGCTGCGCCTGCGCGCCCAGCTCGCTGCGCAGTTGCGCGAGATTGCGGCCCATCGCGAGCTGGCGACCGTGCTCGTCGATCACCTTGAAGTTCATGAAAAGATGCGCCGGCAGCAATTCGAGCTTGAAGTCGGACGACTTCAAGGCGATCTGCTTTTGCTCGCGCACGTCCGCGATGAGCGCCTCCACGAGGCCGCCCGCGCCGAAGCGCTCACTGCCCACGCGCTCGGCGAAGCCCGCCGAGTACTCGGGCAATGGCACGCAATGGCGGCGCAGCTTCTGCGGCAGCGACTTCAGCAACAGATGCGCCTTCTCCTTGATCATGCCCGGCACGAGCCATTCGCAGCGGCGCGCGTCGACCTGATTGAGCGCGTAGAGCGGCACCGCAAGCGTCACGCCATCGCGCGGCGAGCCCGGCTCGAAGTGATAGGTGAGCGCCATCGCCACGCCCGACATCGTCATGCGCTTCGGGAACAGCTCGGTCGTCACGCCGGCGGCTTCGTGGCGCATCAGGTCGTCGCGCGAGAGATAGAGCAGGCGCAGCTTGTCTTCGGGCTGACCGCTCTTTTTCACCTCGTCGCGATACCAGCGCTCGAACGACGCGCCCGAATAGATGCCCTCGGGAATCGCCTGATCGTAGAACGCGAAGATCAGCTCGTCGTCGACGAGCACGTCCTGGCGGCGCGACTTGTGCTCGAGCTGCTCGATGTCGGCGAGCAGCTTGCGGTTGTGCGCGAAGAACGCGAGCTTCGTGTCGAACTCGCCCTCCACGAGCGCGCCGCGAATGAAGAGCTCCCTTGCGCGCGCTGGGTCCTGCTTGCCGAACGCCACGCGCCTGCGCTGATAGACCGGCAGGCCATACAGCACGCCGCGCTCGAACGCGCTCACCTGCGCCGCGCGCTTTTCCCAGTGCGGCTCGGAAAGCGACTTGCGCAGCAGATGCGCGCCCACCTTCTCGAGCCACTCGGGCTCGATCTTCGCGATGCAGCGCGCGTACAGCCGGCTCGTCTCCACGAGCTCGGCGGCCACGACCCAGCGCCCCGCCTTTTTCACGAGCGCCGAGCCCGGCCACAGATGGAACTTGATGCCACGCGCGCCGAGATAGTGCGGCTCATCGTCGGCTTTCAGGCCGATATTGCCGAGCAACCCCGTGAGCAGCGCGTGATGGATCTGCTCGTAGGTCGCATCCGCTTCGTTGATGCGCCAGCCGTGCTCGCGCACCACCGTGAGCAGTTGCGAGTGGACGTCGCGCCATTCGCGCAGCCGCAGATGCGAGAGGAAGTTCGCGCGGCATGAATCCACGAGCTGCTTGTTCGACTTCTTGTGCGCGACGGCGTCCTCGAACCAGGCCCAGATCTTGAGCCACTGGAGGAATTCGGAGCGCTCGTCGGCAAAGCGGCGATGCGCCTGGTCGGCTTGCTCCTGCGCCTCGATCGGCCGGTCGCGCGGGTCCTGCACCGAAAGCGCGCTCGCGATGATCAGCACTTCGCGCATGGCCTGCTCGTCGCGTGCGCCGAGAATCATGCGACCCACGCGCGGGTCGAGCGGCAGGCGCGCGAGCTCGCGGCCCAGCGGCGTGAGCGCGTTGTCGTCGTCGACGGCGCCCAGTTCATTGAGCAGCTGATAGCCGTCCGCGATCGCGCGGCCCGGCGGCGGCTCGATGAACGGAAACGTCTCGATCGCCGTGAGATGCAGCGATTTCATGCGCAAGATCACCGCCGCGAGCGACGAACGCAAAATTTCCGGATCGGAAAATTTCGGCCGTCCAAGGAAATCCTGCTCCTCATAGAGGCGGATACAGATGCCGTCCGCGACGCGGCCGCACCGGCCCGCGCGCTGGTTCGCGGCGGCCTGCGAAATCGACTCGACCTGCAGCTGCTCGACCTTGTTGCGGTACGAGTAGCGCTTCACGCGCGCGAGGCCCGTATCGACGACGTAGCGGATGCCCGGCACCGTGAGCGAGGTTTCCGCCACATTGGTGGCCAGCACGATGCGGCGCGCGTTCGACGGCTTGAACACGCGCTCCTGCTCCTGCGCGGAGAGCCGCGCGAACAGCGGCAGGATCTCGGTGTGCGGCGGGTGGTGCTTGCGCAGCGCCTCGGCGGCATCGCGGATCTCGCGCTCGCCGGGCAGGAACACGAGCACGTCGCCGGAGCCTTCGCGGCACAGTTCGTCGACGGCGTCGACGATGGCTTCCATCAAATCGCGGTCGGTATCGCGCTGCGATTTACCGCCTTTCTCGTTGCGCTCGCGCCCCGTCGTGCCCTGCGCGGCCTTCACCGCCGGGCTGTCCTCCTGCACCGGCCGATAGCGCACCTCGACCGGGTACAGCCGCCCGCTCACCTCGATCACGGGCGCGGGCTTTTCCTCGCTGCCGAAATGGCGCGCGAAGCGATCGGCGTCGATGGTCGCCGAGGTGACGATCAGCTTCAAATCGGGCCGGCGCGGCAAGATCTCTTTCAGATAGCCAAGCAGGAAGTCGATGTTCAGGCTGCGCTCGTGCGCCTCGTCGATGATGATCGTGTCGTAGGCCTTGAGCAGCGGATCGGTCTGCGTCTCGGCGAGCAGGATGCCGTCGGTCATGAGCTTGACCGACGCGCCCGGCGCGAGATTGTCCGTGAAGCGCACCTTGTAGCCGACCACTTCGCCGAACGGCGTGCCGAGCTCTTCGGCAATGCGGCGGCCCGTGGCCGACGCCGCGATCCGGCGAGGCTGCGTATGGCCGATGAGGCCCGTGCCGCCCGCGCCGCGTCCGCGCCCGAGCGAGAGCGCGATCTTCGGCAATTGCGTGGTCTTGCCCGAGCCGGTCTCGCCGCTCACGATCACGACCTGATTTTCGGCGATGGCGCGCGCGATCTCCTCGCGGCGGCCCGAAACCGGCAGCGCTTCGGGGAACGTGATCGGCGGAATGGGATTCGGCGCGATCGGGGCGCGTGGCTCGCGTGGCGCGCGCGGTTCGCGGGGTTGACGCTCGGCGCGCGGCGCGCGCTCGCCTTCGTTGGCGGGGCGCGATGCGCTTTCGGATTTGGGCTTGCCGGGCTGCGGCTGCTTCGGCTCGCGCGCTTGATCGGGCTGCTTTGGTTGCTTCGGCTGCTGCGCGCGCGGCGGTGGATTGCGCGGCGTTTGCGCCTGCGCCTGCGCATCGCGCGGCTCACCGCGCTGCGCCGTGCGTTGATCGTTGCGCGACGCGCCCGGCTGCGAGCCTGTGCGCTGCGGCTGCGGTTCGCGGCGCGCCTCGCCCGTTCGCCCTGCGCCCTGAGATTCTGCACGCGCAGGCCGCTGCGCTGCCGGCGTGTTTTCGCTACGCTGCGGTGCATGCGATTCAGTGCGCGGCCGCGTTTGCGCTTGCATGGGTGCCTGCGCTGTCGCCTCCGGCGTCTGCGGCTGCACAGATGCCTGCGTTCTTGTCTGCGGTATTTGTGGAGCCTGTGCCTGACCTTGCGGTCGCGCTTGCGTCTGCTGCGGCGTCTGCGCAGCCGCATGCGTGCCTGGGCGTGTTTCGCGCGGCGCCGCCGGCTTCATCGCGGCTGGCTCCTGCCCCTGCGCATGCGCCGTCTGCGCGCTCTTTTGCTCGACGTCCTGGCTAAGTTTTTCGCCGGCCGCCTGCGCGCTCTTCTGCGCTTTCTGCTGATTGCTCGCCCCGCCGCTCACGAGTGCGGCAAGCCGATCGGCCGACGCCAGCGTCTGCCCGTCGCCATACTTTTGCGACGCGCGCTTTTCCTGCGCGCCGCCATGCGCCGCGTCTTTCCCTGCTGGGGTGTTGCTGCCCTGCGCCGAGGCAGGTCTTTTGGGTACATTCGACATGGGGGCGCATTATAATCCCGGGCATGAATTCCCAAACCGACCTCGTCCCCGCCTCCGCGAGCGCGCCGGCCTCCGCCGCCGCGGATTCCGCATCAGAGCAAGCTGCCCAGCAAGCCGCGCAGCACGCGCAGTTCGTCGACTGGATGCGATCGGTCGCGCCCTACATTCATGCATTTCAGGGCAAGACATTCGTCGTCGGCTTCGGCGGCGAAGTGGTGCACCAGAATCTGCTCAACGCGCTCGTCGCCGACATCGCGCTCTTGCAGGCCATGGGCATCCAGATCGTGCTCGTGCACGGCTCGCGCCCGCAGGTCGAAGAGCAGATGAGCCTGCACGGCGTGGAGTCCGAGTTCTCGCACGGCATGCGCATCACCAATGCCCGCGCGCTGGAGTCGGCGAAAGAAGCCGCTGGCGAAGTGCGACTCGACATCGAAGCCGCCATCAGCCAGGGTCTGCCGAACACGCCGATGGCACACGCGCACATCAGCGTGGTCTCGGGCAATTTCGTGACGGCGCGGCCGGTCGGCATTCTCGACGGCGTCGACTTCCAGCACACGGGCGTCGTGCGCAAGATCGACGCCGATTCGATCCGCCATTCGCTCGCGAGCCGCAAGCTCGTGCTGCTCTCGCCGCTCGGCTTCTCGCCCACCGGCGAGGCGTTCAATCTGTCGATGGAAGACGTCGCCTCGGCGGCCGCCATCGCGCTTCGCGCCGACAAGATCGTTTTCCTCACGGAAACGCAGGGCCTGATCGACGAGGAAGGCGAGCTGATCCGCGAAATGTCGCTCGACGACGCCTACAAACTGCAGGAAAGCGGCACCGTGCTCGGCGACGCGGGCTTCTATCTGAAGCACTCCATTCGCGCCTGCCGCGGCGGCGTGGGCCGTGCGCACATCATTCCCTACGTGCTCGACGGCGGCTTGCTGCTCGAACTGTTCCTGCACGATGGCGTGGGCACCATGATCTCGTATGAGAACCTGGAGAGCCTGCGCGAAGCCACGCCGGACGACGTCGGCGGCATTCTCACGCTGATCGAGCCGCTCGAAAGCGACGGCACGCTCGTGCGCCGCGGGCGTCACCAGATCGAGCGCGACATCGACCATTTCTCGGTGATCGAGCACGATGGCGTGCTGTTTGGCTGCGCCGCGCTCTACGCGTATTCGCAGGAGCGCATCGGCGAAATGGCGTGCCTCACGGTCTCGCCCGAGGCGCAAGGCTCCGGCGACGGCGAGCGGCTCCTGCGCCGCATCGAGCAGCGCGCGCGAGCGCGTGGCCTCACACGCATTTTCGTGCTCACCACGCGCACGGAGCACTGGTTCCTGAAGCGCGGCTTCGTGAAGGCCACGGTCGACGACCTGCCCGAAGACCGCCGCCGCCTCTATAACTGGCAGCGCAAGTCGCTCGTGCTGATGAAACAGCTATGAAAGCGCCGTCCCCGTCTGGGGACGAAGCGCGACGCGCCGCCCACACCTACGACTACAGGAGAAGCACAGCATGGCCCGTATGATCCAATGCGCCAAGCTCGGCAAGGAAGCCGAGGGACTCGACTTTCCGCCGCTGCCGGGCGAACTCGGCAAACGCATCTACGAAAACGTCTCGAAAGAGGCATGGCAGGCGTGGCTCAAGCAGCAGACCATGCTCATCAACGAGAACCGGCTGAACATGGCCGACCCGCGCGCGCGCCAGTACCTGATGAAGCAGACGGAGAAGTTCTTCTTCGGCGAAGGCGCCGATCAGGCGTCGGGCTACGTGCCGCCGACCGAAGGCTGAAAGGCCTGCGCCGCGCGCCGGGACCCATTCCCGGCGGCCGTCTCCACGGCGGCACTCGATGCGGCCAGACGAAGCGAAAAAACCGCGCCTCCGGGCGCGTTTTTTTATGCGCTTCATGCGTTTTCCGGGTCCATCCAAGGGTGCGTCAACAGCGCCGGTCAGATCGCGCAATCCCCCGCCACACGGGGCTTCGCGGGCTCCCCGGGAACCCCCGCCGGACGGTCGGTTTGCGCGATCTTACGTTATCGTGCTATCATAACGCTTCGTTCAACAGGCATTAGCCATCAATTGCAATCGGGCCGGCACCCAAAACCGCCTACTTCCTGATTGCTTTCATACAAAAAGAACGCTCCGCCACGCGGACCGTCTTTTTCGTTCAGCGGCGCTTCACCGGGCACCCTCGTGCCGGTCCAGCGTCCTCATGCGCCCTGCCCCCCGGCCACGCAGGCGCGACGCATACGCACAATTCGATTGAGTGTCGTTTCGCGACACTTCAGCATGCCACTCGTGCGCCGCCTGCCTCGCAGACGGACCGGGCGCCCTCCCTTTGCGGCGTTCGCGCGCGAAATGTCGCCGCTATCGCGAAACGGCACTCTCCGGCAACCGTGGCGAGCTTTTGCAGGCTCGTCGCTGTCATTGGAGATGCATACCTTGACCGCTTCCACTTCCGGCTCATCGGCGAGCTCGACCGACCTGACGCTCGACGACATTACGATCGTCGACAAAAGCCTCCTCAAACGCGCCGTCGGCGCCATGGCGCTTGGCAACGCCATGGAATGGTTCGACTTCGGCGTCTACAGCTACATCGCCGTCACGCTCGGCCAGGTGTTCTTCCCGTCGAGCAGCCCCTCGGCGCAGCTCATCGCCACCTTCGGCACGTTCGCCGCGGCCTTTCTCGTGCGCCCGATCGGCGGCATGGTGTTCGGGCCGCTCGGCGACCGCATCGGCCGCCAGCGCGTGCTCGCGATGACCATGATCATGATGGCCTGCGGCACCTTCGCAATCGGCCTGATTCCGTCGTACCACTCGATCGGCATTGCCGCGCCCGTGCTGCTGCTCGTGGCGCGCCTGATCCAGGGCTTCTCGACGGGCGGCGAGTATGGCGGTGCCGCGACCTTCATCGCCGAGTTCGCCACCGACAAGCGCCGCGGCTTCATGGGCAGCTTCCTCGAGTTCGGCACGCTGATCGGCTACGTGCTCGGCGCGGGCACCGTTGCCGTGCTGACCGCCGTGCTCTCGCACCAGCAGCTGCTCGACTGGGGCTGGCGCATTCCGTTCATGATCGCGGGCCCGCTCGGCCTCGTGGGTCTTTACATCCGCACGAAGCTCGAAGAAACGCCTGCCTTCAAGCGCGAAGCCGAGCTGCGCGAAGCCGAAGAGCATGCGCGTCCGAAGCTCACGCTGAAGTCGCTCGTCACGGAGCATCTGCGCCCCTTCCTGCTGTGCGTGGGCCTCGTGCTGATCTTCAACGTGACCGACTACATGGCGCTCTCGTATCTGCCGAGCTACCTCTCGGCGACGCTGCACTTCAACGAAACGCACGGCCTCTTCCTCGTGCTGATCGTGATGGTGCTGATGATGCCGATGACGCTCGGTTTCGGCCGCCTCTCGGACGCCATCGGCCGCAAGCCGGTGATGCTCGCGGGCTGCGTGGGCCTGATCGTGCTGTCGATTCCCTCGCTCACGCTGATCCAGACGGGCGAGCTCCTGCCGGTGTTCTTCGGCCTCCTGATTCTCGGCGCGCTGCTGTCGTGCTTTACGGGCGTGATGCCCTCCGCGCTGCCGGCGCTGTTCCCTACCGCAATCCGCTATGGCGCGCTCGCGATTGGCTTTAACGTGTCGGTGTCGCTGTTCGGCGGCACGACGCCGCTAGTCGCCGCCTGGCTCGTCGAGCACACGCAGAACCTCATGATGCCCGCGTACTACCTGATGGGCGCCGCGGTGATCGGCATCATCTCGGTCGTGGCGCTGCACGAGACAGCGCGCAAGCCGTTGCCGGGCTCCGCGCCGTGCGTCGGCACCAAGGCCGAGGCGCATGCGGTGCTGCGCGGCGTGCGCGTCGCCCGCGAAATCGACGAGGATTACGCCGCGCACGGTGCGGTGCGGGTGTGACGCAGGCGTAGCGCAGTTGCGCTCCGCTATGCATTGAGGATTTCGTATCGGAAATCATCGAAGGCCAGCCCTGTGCTGGCCTTTTTTGCGTCTCGCGCGCGGCGGCGCCGATGCGCGCGACGCGCTCAGTCGATCAGTCGATCAGTCGCGTGTGCTCGACGTGCAGCGCGCCGTTGTTTCCGATCGTCAACATCGCGGCGGAAATCGGCAATTTGAAGCGACGCGGTCCGGCACTGCCCGGATTGACGTAGTGCACGCCATCACGGATTTCAAGCGCCGGCTTATGCGAATGCCCGCTGACCACGACGGCGATGCCCTGCGCTGCCGGATCGCCACTCAGGTCGGGCAATTCGTGAACGACGGCTATCGCGATGCCGCCGATTTCGACGACGGTTTGCATCGGCAGCGCCTCGGCCCATGCGCCGTGGTCGTTGTTGCCACGCACTGCCGTCAGCGGCGCGATCTGGGCGAGCCGGTCGAGCACGCCTGGCTCGCAAATATCGCCCGCATGGACGATCGCATCGCATCCCGCCAGGAAGCTCAGCAACTCGGGCCGCACGAGACTGTGCGTATCGGAAACCAGCGCGACGCGCAGCGGATGTTGACGTGACATGGGACGGCGTTTCGTAACGGAAAAAAGTTGCGGCGCGGGAGACGATTGAGCGCGCGTGGTCTGCGCGGTTCGCGGCTCAGCCGATACGGGTGATTATCGTCGACGTGCCGTGCGTCTCGTCTCCGAAAGGAAAATTCCGTCGTCGCGATGCTGGCTCACTCGCGCTCGTCAGCGCCCGCACCAAAATACACGGCGAGCCACACCGTGGGCGCCGCCGTGTCGGTCCACGCCACACGGTGCCGGCAGTGTGCAGGAATATGTACGTAGTCGCCGGGGCGCATCCGGTGGCGCGCGCCACCTTGCGCCTCGAATTCCAGCTCCGCCGCGCCCGCGAGCAAAACCACCCACTCGTCGCGCGGATCGTCGTACCAGAACCCTTCCGGACTCGCCTGCCCCGTCGAGACGATCCGTTCGATCAGCACGCCGGCTCGCGCGATGAGCCGCTCGAAACGCTCGTCGCGCGCGCCGGCTTCGATGCCCGCGTAGAGGTTGCCGACCGATGCGTTGCCCAATGCGCTGCTCGATGTGTTGCCCGACGCGCTGCTCGATGCGTTGCTTGATGCGTTGTCCGACGCGCTGCTCGATGCGTTGCTTGATGCGTTGCCCGACGCGCTGCTTGATGCGTTACTTGATGCGCTGCCCGACGCGTTCCTTGATGCGCTGCTCGATGCACCGCCCGATGCGTTACTTGAAGCGTTGTCCGAACGGTTGCCAGCACGGTCGCCGGCCTGCGCGTGTCCGCCGGACGCGCTCATGCGAGCGGCCTCAGTCCGTCGAGCAAGGTCGGCACCAGTTCGCTCACTGTCGGGTGAATGTGCATCGCGTATTGGAGCGTCGTGTACGGCGCATCCGCGGTCATCGTGTCGATGAACGTGTGGATCGCCTCGTCGCCTTCTATGCCAAAAATCGTCGCCCCAAGAATGCGCCGCGTTTGTGCATCGACCAGCGCCTTCATGAATCCATCCGTCTCGCCGCGCTCGCGCGCGCGGCCAACTCGCGACATCGGCATCGTCGCGATCAGCGCAGGCCGCCCGCCCGCGCGCACCTCGCGCTCGCTCAATCCCACACGCGCAAGCGGCGGATCCACGAAGACGGCATAGGCCGGAATGCGCGCGTCGGCACTGCGCGACACGCCGTCGAGCAAATTCGCCGCGACGATCTGGTAATCGTCGTACGAGGTATGCGTGAATGCCCCGCGCCCGTTCACGTCGCCAATGGCCCACACCCCTGGCTCGCGCGTGCGCAGTTCTCCGTCGACGGGGATGAGGCCGTGCTTGTCGCGCTCGATGCCTGCCGCGTCAAGCCCGAGATCGTCGGTATTCGGAATGCGGCCTGTGGCGAACAGCAGATGCGAGACGTCGAGCGCTTCGTGGTCGAGTTCGATGCGTATGCCGTCCGGGTGCACCAAGCCCGCCTGCGCGCTTGTGCCAACCACACCGCCAGCCATGCCGCCGGCGCCGCTCGCGCCGAGCGGCGCCACGCTGCGCGGCGCGTTGCCGAAGCGAAACTCCACGCCTTCGCGCGCCAGCACGTCCTGAACGGCCTGCGCGACGTCGTCGTCTTCGCGCGCCAGGATGCGCCCCCCACGCACGAGCACCGTCACGCGGCTGCCGAAACGTCGAAACACCTGCGCAAATTCCAGCGCCACGTAGCTGCCGCCGACAATCGCCAGATGCGCCGGCAATGTCTCCAAAGCGAGCATCGTCGAGTTGGTTTCGTATCGGATACGGTCGAGCCCCTGCAGATCGGAAACAGCCGCGCGCGTGCCGGTATTGATGAAAATTTCGGGCGCTTCGAGAAGCATCGTCTCGCCGCTCGCCAACGCCACACTGACCGTATGCGCACCGGTAAAGCGTGCATGGCCCTGCAGCACCGTAACGTTGGGCGCATTGCGCAGCCAGCGCTCGACGCCATCGCGCGACGCACCAATGATGCGGTCCTTGCGCGCCTTCACGAACGCGAGATCGACGCTCACATCGGCTCCTTGCGCGGCGTTTTCCGCGCCGTTTTCCGCGCCGCCTTGCGCGGCGTTGCCGATACGCACGCCGAAATCCGCCGCGTGGCGCGCCACATGCGCGGCGCGTGCACAGGCCACATAGGCCTTGGTCGGCGTGCAACCGACATTCACGCAAGTGCCACCGAACGCCGCGCGCTCGATCACCGCCGTCTTGCGCCCGCTGGCGCCGAGCCGCACCGCGAGCGGCGGACCGCTCTGCCCCGTGCCAATCACGATCGCATCGAAACGCTGTGCCATGCCGACCTCCTTCTTGCGAAACGGCGTGCCGCTCGCATGCGCGCGTTACGTTCGCGCCATCTTACGCCGGCAACCCTTGCGCCGCGCGTGAGCGCGCGCGGTCCCGCCGTGCATCGGCAAGCCGGCGCGGCAAACCGGTCAAAGCATCGGCATTTCCAATCGGAAAACGAGAAAAAAAAGCCGCCCCGGATCATGAGGCGGCTCACAAGGTGACGTCACAACAGCAAACGGGCGAAGCCGCTGCGCGTCGGGGGGAGAATCGTGAAAGCGCTACGCTATCTGTGACCTCTCGGTCGCTCGCAAGAAAATGGGATCAGTGGACGCGTTCAGCCGGCGCAGCACAGTCATGGCTTGCGCACCAGAGTTCGCGCGAACGCTGCAGCGCCGCACGTGCACCGCGCGTCGCCACCATCAGTCCGATCTGGCCCATATTGAAGTCGAGCGACACCATCAGCTGCATCAGGTCCACCATCGGCAGAACCAGGGCTGGCTGATACAACTGTCGTTCGATAAAAGATTTCATGACGGCTCTCGCTTGAACCGCCGCGTCGCTCTGACGCAGCGGTATTTCCATGAGAGCCATTTTAGGAATGTAGCGTCTGCCGATAAATGGCCCGGACGCGAAGTCACTTGTTGCTAAACGCGAACAATCGGGCACACAGCAGCGCCAACTACGGGACAGAACGATCAGCGGGCCCGCGCGCGCGGGCCCGTGGCTCACTCGAGCGGCGTTGCGACGAACTCCGGCAACGCTTCGGCGCGGGCCGAGTGCGCGGCGAGCGCCGGATAACGCGCGGGGTCCGCAACGCCCGGCAAGATGTGCTGCGTGAAGCGCCAGGCCACCGCCGCCGTGATGTCGGCCTGCGTGATCCGCCCCGCGCAGAGCCACCCCGCACGGCCGACCAGCAGTTGGTCGAGCACCGCATACGCCGCGTGCATCTGCGCATTGACGCGCTCGAACCACGGTTCGTGCTGACGCTCCTCGGGCCGCAACTGGCGCTCGTACACCTGCTGCACCGTCTTCTCCATGGCCGCCAGCGCGAACCCATTCACGCGCAGCGCGAAGGTGCGCTCCTGCGATTCTTCGGGCATCAGACGCCGCGCCGCCGGCACCTTGCGGTCGAGGTAGTCGAGGATCAGCGTGGAATCGATCAGCAGCGTGCCGTCGTCGTCGATGAAGGTCGGGGCCTTCACGACCGGGTTGATCTGCGCGAACTCGTCATAGTGCCGGAACACCGACACACTGCGGTGCTCGAACGGCATCCCGAGCACGTGCAACGAAATTGCGACGCGGCGCACATACGGGGAATCCATCATGCCAATCAACTGCATTGCTTCACCTCGTACAAGAAAAGGGGACCGGACAACCGATAGTGCAGCATCGGCGAATGCATTTCAAGATTAGCGACGGAGTCCTTGCGATCGACCGTTCTCGACTTGCGACCACCTCGTTCGCTCCAGAAAAACAGTGTCCGAATATATGAATCGGAGCGCGTGTCGTCTGAAAAAATGCACGACAGAATCGTGAAATCTGATCGATATCAAACATTAATATGGGGCCAAACTCGCCGTGTCGATGTGCCACGCAAGATTTATTTTGTCCGGCGCTACATTCGTTAGCTGACGTCACACGTGACGCGACGCGCCATTGTTGCGGCGCAGCGTTCCCGACTTTCGCGATCCGTCACCATGCGCCCTCTCGCACAGCCGCGCCGCGTAAGGCTCAAGCTGTCGCAGGTCGCAACGCAAGGATGCCGAAGTATTACTCGCCCTGCATTTCAAGGGGTTTTCGTGCGCCGCATGTGCTGCACTGCATCGCCGGGAAACTCCTGGATTCGTACGCCGAAAGGCTGAGATAGTCTGACTGCACTAGGAGACGAAATCATGAGACAAGCATTCAATGTTGGCGTTGTCATCGTCCTCGCACTACTCCTCGGGAACCGGGTCATGACACGCGTGCAGGCGCACGAGGGCAGCTCGGTCACCTGCACGAAGGGTTCGGAACTCGTCCGGCTGGAGGCGCTGGCGCGCGGATTCACCGCCATCGGCGCACGCAGCCAGGGTGAGAACTTCCTCTCGTCCTGCCTCGTCTCCGGCCAGGCACAGGTCGGCGATATCGTCGCCCACGACTAACGCACCCGAACCGTCCCGGACACCCCGCGCACGGGGCGCGCCGCGAACGGCAGGCGCAAGCTCGCGCGGTACTGCCGCGCGGCGTGCACACAGGCTCGGCACGTTCTGTGACATAGGCACACGTGGCTGATGCCCTGGCTGCACAATCCCAGTGCGCGCTTTGGTGGCTGCGCTAGCGCGCGTCGAGGCATGTCCGCAAGCGATCCTTGATTCCGGTCTGCACGCGCCACAAGGCGCTCCCCAGCGGGTTGTGCCACCCACCTTCACGGTCGGACGCTACTTTCACGGCGCCCTCGTCCGCCCCCGCTGCACGCGTCGATAAACCCCACACTTCAATCGGCAAAGGACGTTAACTAACGTTTCCTTCGAGTTGCCAATGCACGTGTTTGGCGGCGACAATGGTGCGCGATCAGGGGGAATTTTATGAAAGGCAGCATCGTGTTGCTTGGCCTCAGCATGTTGGCGGCATGTACGTCGGTGACCGGTGTGAATTCGAGACAGGATGGGCATCTTTCGGTAACGAGCCGGGCGCGCTGGGACATTGTCTCGTGGAACCGCATACGCAGCGCCGGCTTCAAGGAAGCACAGGCGTATTGCGGCAAGCAGCATAAGGAGATGCACGCGGTCGAAGTGCACAGCGAAGGCCTGCGCGGCGTCACCACGCAAACAGTAGAGGTAATCTTCGACTGCATCTGATTCAACTTCCTCTACGCCGGACAGCCCCACCCATCAAGCACTTCGCCGGTCAGCACGGTTTTTTCCACACAAGCATTGCGTGATCGCAATAGTTTGTTGTCGTTCCCCCTGATACTCAATTCGCATGCAGCAGATACACTGATAGGTAACGTTTTGTTACGGCATGTATCATGCTCACAGCCTTTTACATTGTGTCGCCCTTGGCGATTGCCGCGCTGTTCGGCTTTGCGCGGCTCGTCAATCCGCGTACCGGCCAGATCGGCAGCCGCTGAGCGCACCGCCAGGCCCGGCGTGGCGCGCCGCGTGATGCCGCCCAACTGACGCCCCGCGTCGTGCGTGTGTGCGCACACGGGTAGACGCCTGGGCTCACCGGCTCGTCGCCCCCTTCCCTGTGCAGACTCGCTCCGTCGCCGTACGCGCGAGTGAACGCGCCACAGATAACACCCGAATCTCGCCAGCAAGCAGCAACAAAAAACCCGCGAAGCTTGACGCTATCGCGGGTTTCAGGATTCCAGCGCAACGCGCTGGAACGATTCTTGGTGCGGCGACCGGACTCGAAAAAATCCCGCTATTTCATACCCAGTGGGCGTCGAGGCTTTTCTAGCCTCAAACATACCCCCAAAAATACCCCCTATCCTCGCAGGCTGCCCCACTTATCCACAGCTTGACGCCACTTTTCTTTCGCGATGAAAGAATGTGCAGTGTCAGAGCGTTTTCGCCAGTCGGAATGGCTAGCCTGTACAAAAAAACAGTAACCCGATCTACAATCATCGGCAACCGTTGCCAAGCTTTGGCAACCGGCAGATCAAACCGCGCCTAGGCTGATCCCCGAAACCCCGGCGCCCTTACCGGGCCGGCGCGGTTCCTTATAAGGGATTGCGCTAAGGGGCGCGGATGCAATCTCCGTTTTCCGAAGGAGTGGACCGGGTATCAGTCTGGAGCCTGGCTTGCCACCTCGCTGGTCAAAATCCCATAGAAACATTGCCGACTGCAGGCACCCTCGACAGGTTGCGGCAGATATGCACCATCGTTCTACGGCAGGGAGGCATAGAGTGGGCGTCAGTGCATCCGGACCGGCCGCCGATTTTCCGCTTGAACGGTGCTGATGCAATGGCTCTCGTGGCGCAGATGGCATCTCGTCCGGAGGCGGTGACGGATTGGCCGGCGGCGCGCGAGAAGCTAACTCTTATCGATGTGCGCAGCGACGACTGGGAGCGGTATGAACAGTCACAGGCTGACGGTGCGATGCAAAACGCCGCGAGCTTGCCGATCGTCACGCAGGGCGCGGCTCCAACGAGCGCGGCTGCAGAGGCAGTGATGTTTGGCCTCGCTGCGAATAAGGGTGCGCAAATGGGCATCAAAGACCTGCTCGCCGAACAGGATCCTGAGTTCATCAATCTTCCGGATCTGTTGGAGCAAATGATGTCCGAAGGTGACTCCTCCGAAGAGGATGCCGCCATGCTACTGGACACCCTGATAGAGAGGGCATCCCGAAAAGGCTGTGCTGTTCCTCGCTGGTATCAACTGCATCCGCACGGATGGGAAGCCGCGACGGACGATACCGCTGGGCGATTCCTGTCTGACATTGCTGCCTTCGGGTATCCGCTTCGCGACCTCGCCCTTGAGCTTGAAGACGGGGTGCTAATCCGCACGGCGCCGGATGATAGTGACTTCGGTTTTCTTCGTTCGGATATCTATGATTTCCTGGACGGCCAAGGTCTGAAGTTGAACCGTGAGGCTCACGTTCCGGTCGCAACGAAGCCAGATGTGCCCCGAGCCGATGAGGCTGGAATTACGCAAAAAGGTGCTCAACCAAGCAGCGAAATCGAGCTCAGCGAAGGAAATGCCGCAACGCCCGAGGCGCAATCAAAGGAATCTATTAGCAATAAGGAGCGCGCATCCCTTCAGAAGCAAATCGCTTTGCTCGCGTTAGTCCTGTCCGAAAAGTCTGGCAAATACAAGCGCGGTGACAAGCCGAACGCAAGTCAGATTGCAAATGCTGTCGAGGATATGCTTGATGCCTTAACGGACGTTAATCGCACCGGGCTAAGCAAAACCAATATTCGCAATTGCATTGCCGCAGGTCTCGAGTTACTGAGGGCGTAAGAGACCAGGCCATGCTCAAACTTCACAAGCTAAAAAGGTGGTTTACCGTCGACGAGGTAGCCAAGCGCCTAACGATTACGCTCGGGGAACCTGTAGAGCCGACTGACGTACTTCGGTTGATGGCCGATCGCCATCTCGCGGTATTTTGGTTTCTGCAGGATAGGTACGGAATGGAAGTCGCCCCGGTAACGTGGATTCGTCAGGCGGGCGATCCAGTCTATGACCTTGCGGCGGCGTTGCACGGCGATAAAGCCAAGCTTGCTTCCAAATGGTATGAGGAGGACGTTTGTAGCCAGTCAGACTATGCTCAACCACTCGAGGGGCTGTATCGCATCGAAGATGATTTCTGTGGAGCTTCGGCCGATTGGATCACGTCGTTAGGAACGGGCCAGGGGGGCGACAAAATAACGCTGAATGGGACGCTGCTCATCGACGTCGACGGCCGATTGTGGCGATTACTTGATAGATTTGACAGCAAACTCCTTGAGAAGGACGGGGCTGCTAGGGTGGCCTACAACCATCATTCGAACTTCTACCCTGCGACTGATCGCCCTTGGCCAGATCAAATAGTGGTGTCCAGAGCCGAGCTTGAGCGCTTCGAAAGCCAGTTCGCGGACGAAGATGAGTCCACGAGAGCCGCCGGCGAACAAACTTTGCTCACGGACCGCGAACGCTTCTCGTATCAGAAACAGATCGCCGTTCTGGCTTTGGCACTTGCCGAAAAGTCGAATCGATATTCGAAGGGGGGCGCGCCGAACTCATCGCAGATCGCCGCAGCTGCCGCCGAGATTCTAGATGCTCTTCCAGAGGTCAATCGCCACGGCACGAGCTCGACGTCTATAAGGGCAAGCATTGCGGCCGGGATCGATCTACTTACGCGGTGACCGAATTGCCAGTTGGCAACGACTTTTGCCAGTTGGCAAACATGTCGCTCGTCGTGACAATAATGCGAAGCCATGTGTTCAACAACCTTTTACGAGGTTTAGCCCATGGCTACCAAGTCAGCAACCGCGCAACCGATCGGTGGCGCGTCTCTCCCCGCACCTGAAGCGTTGCCGGCCGACGGCTTCTCCCGTTGGAACAATCTCCGTGATCTCGTGCCGTTCAGCCGCGAGACCCTGCGCAAGCGTGAGAAGGAAGGCAAGTTCCCGCGCCGAATCCATTTGACACAACGCTGTGCCGCATGGCCGAACCGCGAACTCCACAAGTGGTTTGCGGATCCGCTTGGCTACCGCGCGGAGGCCTGATCATGCGGACGACCCACAGCAATGAAAAGGGCCGTGGCGCTGGCACGCTCACGACCCCGACGACCCATCGCAATGATAGCGCGTCGCTGACGGGAGGTGCGCAATGAGCCGCAACTCCGCAGCCGCCCAGCGCGCACGTCTGCTCGCCGCCCTGGAACGCGGCCCCGTCGACACGCAGCACGCGTCCCGCAAGCTTGACATCATTCACCCGCCGCGCCGCGTATTCGAGCTGCGCCAGCTTGGTCACGATATCCAGACTGGTTGGTGCTGGCGCACGACCGAAGCCGGTGAGCGCCACCGCGTGGGCATCTACAGCCTCGCGGTCGCCAGGAAGAAGCGGAGGGCCGCATGAGCGCGTTGTTCATCCACATCGAGCCCGCGGACGATCCCAACTTCGTCTGGCTTCGCACGTCAGCCAGCCCCGGCCCCGAACGCAAGCCGGCGCTGCTCGTCGCTCGCATCGAACTCAACGTCGTGATGCTGATGCTGCTCGACGCTGCACAGACGGGCGCTGGGACATGCTGAACTTTGCCGATACTTGTAAACCTTTGGCAACGCGCTATACTCCAAGTGTGTTTGAGACAACAGACACCCGGATTGGCGTCCGGAAAGATTCCGTGGCGGACAACCGCCACAGCGCGGTTTTTTTTCGTCCGTACACTTTGCCCCTTCTTCAATGGTCGGGCCTTAGTGAGGGTGCGCTTGCGCACGCCGGTTCCCACGGACGCCGGTACGCCAACCTTGCTTTGTGCCCGGCCACCCCGATTGGCGTCGGCGGCCGGGTTCGTCAACCTGTCCGTGGAGGCCGCACCATGCTGCGCCATATTCCCGCTCGTCACGAGCAAACGCAGTCTCTCTCCAATATCGTCCGTGATGCCTTGCGCGCCGCGGCCCTCGCTCCCGATACCGCCAGTGCGCTCGATGTTGCCGGCGCGGCGCTCTGCGATATCGCGCAGTTCGCACGCGATCAGCAGCTGCCATCCACCGAGCGGGCAGACGATCACCCGCTTCGCACTTTCGGTTGCGTCGCCGACGATACGTTGGGCGTGCTCGAGCGCGCCGCCTGCATCTTCGATTCGATCGAACGGCTCACCCGAGACGGTGATGAGACCATCAACGAGCTCGCGCTCATCGGGCGCACTTTCGTCGCGCAACAAGCCAAGGAGTTGGACGGAGCAACGGTCAGCTTCGGCCGCTACATTTCGACGACGGAGGTCTGTCATGCATAACGACGCCAAGCACTTCGCAGAAAAAGCACCGCAACTCGAAACCGAGAAGCGGGAGGCGGACTTTTCCGCATATGTTGACGAGGCAATCCGCCAAGCGCTGCGCGATCAACCCGCCGACCTTCCCAATAACTCAACTGTCATCTACCACCGCTCATTCCCGATCGGATCGGCGCTTGCTGACATCTTCACGCACCGTACCGCGCGTGATGACATTGGGCTCGGGCCGTCGATCGCTCACCTGATCGAGAAGTTAGCCGGCCTTTCTGTTCCAGACGAGACGCCAGAGCAGCAGGCGCGGCGCGCGCTTCTCTGCGGCTTTTGCTGGGAGATTGCTGGGCTTTTGAAATTGGGCGCGAACGGCGGGTTTCAGTTCAACGTCCACGACGAAGGTCTGATGCTCATGAATGGCGTTCGCAAGGGCAGAGCGTCTGACGCCAGGATCGTTCGTGGGGAGGCGCGTCATGACTGAGCCTACTTCCTTCCGGTTCACGATCACAGGCATTGGCCGGGACACTACGCATTGGCGGTCACTTGTCCTTCTGCAGGGTGCAGACGGTTCGTCTCAATACGTGCCGCTTGCCGAATTGCTGGAGCGAGCCGAACAGATCAGCGGTCTTGATTGGCTGCAATCCGAAATTCAGGAGCAACGCGTCAGATTGTGCGAGGCCGATGCCGAGATCTGGGCACGCTGGATAGCCGATCTGCACAGGGAGGCTTGTCATGCGTAACCAGTTGAAGTGGCTTGGCGACTCGCTGATCGGCAGCGATCTTCCGGCGCTCGTCACACTGCAGCGCGCGGACGGCGCTATGCAGGCGATTCCCCTGCGCGACGCACTTGCCGTAGCCGTCGAGATCGACACCTATGGTCTGAAACGCATCGTGACCGCGCTGGAATACGGCTTCGCCTGTGGCGAACTGGCCGGCGACGACATGTCACTGTGGGCGCGCGATCGGATACGTGTGCTGGCTATCCTGGAATCACGATCCGTGATCAATCAAGTGGCGGCCTGACCATGAGTGCCGAACAACTCCCGAGTCTTATCGGATCACCTAAGGACTGCTTACCGCCTAATGGCGAGGAAAATCAGAATGAGGAAGGCCATGAACGCGGTGACTGACGATGTAAGCCGTATCGAGCAGGCGCTAGCGTGCATCCCGGCAGACCTGAAGCGCGACGACTGGGCGCGCATCGGCGCTGCACTCAAGCACGAACTGGGCGACGCGGGCTTCGATCTGTTCGACTCGTGGAGTCAGCACGGCGAGAGCTATAACGCCGCTGCCGTGCGCAGCACGTGGCGCTCTTTGTCGGCAAGCGGCGGAGTCACGATCAATACGCTGTTTTTCAAGGCGATCGAACACGGATTCGATTCGCGTAGTGGAGCATCGACGGTCGATACCGCCGAGCTCGAGCGCCGCCGTGCCGAACGTGATCGCCGAGTGACCGAGGAAGCACGCGATCGCGAAATGCGAGCCATCAGTGCAGCAGGCCTTGCGGAGACGGTGTGGCGAGCGGCTACGGCGGTCGGCGCCGACCATCCCTACCTGACGCGCAAGGGTGTCGACCCCGTGGAAACGTTGCGCGAAATCGACATCGACAAGCTGGCGGCGTTGATCGGGTATCAGCCGAAGCGGGGCGACGATCCGTTGACGGGCCGCATCCTGATTGCGCCAGTGAAGGTCGGCGCCAAGCTGTCCAGCATCGAGATGATCGACGGCGACGGACGCAAGTCCGCGCTGGCGGGCGGCGTGAAGGCCGGGGGCTACTGGACCGCGCAGGTGATGCCAGAAGCGCTCGACGTCTTGCTGATCGCTGAGGGCGTAGCCACGGCGCTATCCGCCAGTCAGTGCAGCGGACATCCCTCCGTTGCCGCGTTGTCGGTGGGCCAGCTGGAGGCCACGGCGCGCGCGATGCGCGAGTGTTATCCGGATGCTGCGCTGGTGCTGCTCGCCGACCTCACGAAAGACACTGGTGAGCCGGATGATCGGGCGACGAAAGCCGCTCAGGCCGTGGGCGGCAAGCTGGCCGTGCCTGATTTTGGTGCTGACCGCGAGCCAGCGCAAACCGACTTCAACGACATGCACGCGGTGCGCGGAGTTAACGCCGTGAAGGCGGCTATCGACGCGGTGCTGGCGGCCGTGCCTCCTGTTTCGGGTCAACACGCAAGCAGCGAATCGACCACCGATGCAAACGCCCCCACGGAGACCGACGACGAAGCCATAGCGCGGCTGGCGGTGCTCTCCCCAATGCAGTTCGACCGGGTGAGCAAGGCAGAGGCAAAGCGGTTGGGCGTGAAGCTCTCGACGCTAGAGAAGATGGTCAAGGAGGCGCGCGGCGAGGCCGATTCGGACGACGCGCCCCTGTTCGATGAAATCGAGCCATGGCATGAGGCGGTCGAAGGCGCCGCACTGCTGTCGGAAATCAGTCGCGCCATTCAGCGTTTCATCGTCTGCGACTTGGAAACCGTCACGGCGACAGCTCTTTGGTGCGTAGCGGCGTGGCTGATCGATTCCGTCAACGTCTGCCCGATCCTCCTTATCAACGCCCCGGAGAAAGCCTGCGGCAAGACTCAACTGCTGACTGTCACGGGGCGTCTGGTTCCGAAGCCAGCCCAGGCCGCCGGCATCTCCCCGTCAGTGCTGTTCCGCATGATCGAGAAGTATCAGCCGACATTGCTCGTGGACGAGATCGAAACGGTGCTGACGAAGGAGGCCGAGGATTTGCGCGGCCTGCTGAACGCCGGACATACCCGCGACTCGGCGTTCGTGTGGCGCAGTGTGGCAGTGGGCGATGATTTCGAGCCGAAGCGGTTCAATGTGTACGGCTTCAAGGCGCTGGCTGGCATCAACGCTGACCGGCTCGCCGAGACGATCACCAGCCGTTCCGTGGTCGCGCAGCTGCGCCGCAAGCTGCCCCACGAAAACGTAGAACGCCTGCGCCATGCCGAGCCGGGATTGTTCGACGAGCTGAAATCGAAGATCGCCCGCTGGGCCGATGACAACGCCGACGCGATCCGGCGCGCACGTCCCGATCTCCCTGACGCGCTGGGCGACCGCGAGCAGGACAACTGGGAGCCGCTGCTGGCCGTTGCCGATTTGGCCGGCGGCGCATGGCCTGCCTGGTCGCGCAAGGCTGCTATCAAGCTGTGCGAGCGCGGCGGCGATGCCAACCAGAGCAACGGCGCGAACCTGCTGGCGGACATTCAGGAAGTGTTCGAAACGCGTGGCGTCGATCGCATCTTTTCGGCTGACCTGCTGGACGCGCTGATGGCCGACGAGGAAAAGCCATGGGCGACTTGGAACCGGGGCAAGTCGATCAACATGAAACAGGTGGCGTCGATGCTTCGGAAGTATGGAGTAGAGAGCGCGCAGATCCGGATTGGGTACGAATCGAAGAAAGGCTACCTGCTGAGTCAGTTTTCTGACGCCTTCGACCGATATCTGTCTTCCTCGCAGCCCCCCGGAATTTCCCGAAACAACGAAACAAACACGGCAAAGGGCAATACCGGCGGCCATCACAGCGTTTCGCGAGTCCCGAAACACGTTCCGAAACACGATGGAGATTTCCCGAAACATGAAGGGAAAAACGCCAGCGGAAACACGTCGGGCAGCGTGGTCGATGTTTCGAATGGAAACCTGAATGTTTCGGGTGGAAACGAAACACGAAACACTCCCGAAACGCTGGAACCCTTGTCGGATAAGGATTGTTTCGGTGTTTCGGGAGATTTGGGTGATTCGGAAGAAAGAGAAAAGTCGGTGAGCGGCGACGAAGCGGAGGATGAGCTATGAGCGTTGCACAACTTTTGAGCAGGGCGGCAGCGATGGGGGTAACGCTGAGGCTCGATGGTGACACGGTGAAAGTCGGCGGCCCGCTCGCTGCGCGCGAGGCAATGCGCCCGGAACTGGCCGCCCACAAACCGGAAATCATCGCGCACCTGCGCGCCGCCGCGAACGATGCCGCAGATTGCACAGGTGCGCTGCGTTCGCGTGATGGCGGTCTGTATTTGCCGTGGGGTGCGTACCTGTCGGTGGACGATGTTCATCGGTTGCGCGCTGAGCTTGCCGAACTGATTGAGGATCTCGCTGACGCTGAAGACTGGTCCGAGGCTCACCGCGACGAAGTGTTGGCCCGGGCGATGCGCGGACCGGTGTCTGACCTCCTGCCGAACCTCGCGCACTTCCGTGGCCGCATTGTCGAACTCGACGCCGAGCGTAAGGCGCGTCACCTCCTGCGGCAGCGCACGTGGCGCATGGTGGGCTTCGACGACCGGAGGGCGACATGATGCGATTGTCGCCGGCATGGCTGGCGGCTCCGGCCACGCTCACTGCCGCCAGTTTGTCGGTAATGGCCGGTTGGCAACGCGGTGGATGGTTGCCGGAGCGGCTGCTGTGGGTCGCGATCGGCGTCGTGCTAGTTGTGGCCTGCCATTTATTGCCGGCGCTTTGCCGGGCCGCTCGGTGGCCAATGCGGAGCATAGGTATCGCCCTATGGGGATTTTGCATGGCCGCAACCTGCTACGGGCACGTCACGTTCTTTGTGCTGGCGCAGCGGCACGCCGGCGAGATGCGCGCAGCCGCCCTCCCCGACGCTCCGCCTGCTGCGCCTCGCCCGGCCGTGAGCCGTTCCCTGACCGCGATCGCATCCGATCGGGCCGCGATCATCGGGCGACTGGCGAGAGTGACGGCCCCGGCTGTGCGCTCGTCGCTTGCTGCTCGGCTTGATGCGCTTGACGTGGAGGCCGCAGAGGCACGGCGACAGGAAGCGACGGTGGACCGCGCAACGGCGCTCGATGACCGCGAGTGGGAGGCGCGCGACGCACTGCGCGCCGATCCGGTCACATCCCGGCTGGCGGCATTACTCGGCACAGACGAACCCCGTGTCGATCTGCTCACGGGCATGGCGTTCGCCGCGGTGCTGGAGGGCGTCGCGTGCTTCTGCTGGCTGCTAGCGCTCGACACGGGGAAACACCCCATGAAAGAGCGCCGCTCCGAAAACTCCCCCATGAACGCGGCTGCGGAAGCAATCCCAAGCACACCCGGCGCGACTGACCGCGAACCGGAGAGCACCGCGATACCCGAGCCGCTGGCCGCCTATGCGGCTGCGGGTAACGGGCCGGTAGCGACGGCAGTAGTGGACACGGTACCGGACGACCGGGCGCGCGTAGCGGAGGAGATTGCGGCGGGTCGCGTGCGCTGCACGGTCGCAGACATTCGACGCTATCTCGGCTGCTCGCAGACCCGAGCGCTGGAGTTGCGGCGACAACTAGGAACGCAGGGAGGGTGAAAGATGATCGACGGATTGATTGCAGGGAAGATGTACGGCGCACCGGGCAGCAAGACCGGGCAAAGCGGGAAAACGTTCGTTACTGCCAAGGTACGCGCGGCGGCCGGCGACGGCGAAGCTCTCTTCGTGAACGTGATCGCGTTCGACGATGCCGCGAAATCGGCATTGTTGGCGCTTGGCAATGGGGACAGCGTCACGCTGGCGGGCACTCTGACACCGAGGGTCTGGATGAACCGGGACGGCGATGCAAAGCCCGCGCTTGATATGGTCGCTCACGCGGTGCTGACCGCCTACCACGTGACGCGCAAACGCGCTGCCATCCGCGATCACGAATCGGGAAACGAGAGTCACTCCGACCGACCAGCCACGACCGGTGCGATGTCGGATTTTGACGACGACCTGTGAGGCGACGTGATGACCGGTGAAATCGTGGTTCAGCGCCTCGTTCCGCTCGAAACATGGCTACATGAGAACGCGCGTACCCGCTCCATCTGGCGCTTCGGCAGTCCGCGCCTGACCTGCCCCGCCGACATGGGCAAATGGCTGCGTCGACATGAGGCGAGGCTGACCGAGCGTGGCGCGGTGATGCGCTTGGGCACCGCGTGGCGAATTATCGAGCCGACGTTCCGCCCGATGCTGTTCGAGATACTGGGCGAAGAGCGTGACCGCGCTAGCCGCCAAGGGGGCAAGTGACGTCGAAGACATCCCCTTTGCGAAATTAACCCCATGAACGATGCAGGAGTAACGCATGATCAAGTTTTTCAAAAGAGGCGAATCCGAACAGTCCGACCAGGACACATTCGCCGAGATCGAAATCGCAGAGAAGCGCCTCGAGGGTGAGCTGACTGATGCTACGGCTCGAAACGCGCGTGCCGTCGACGAGGCGAATCGATGCAGGTCGCGCCTGTCCGACATTCATCCGGCCGTCCTGCGCGATGCGCTGCTGGAGGAACAGGAAGCGGCTGCCGCATTCAGTACGGTGCAGAGTCGTTACGAATCTGAAATGGCCGAGTTGCGTGGCCGGCGCGAGAAGATCCGTGCGCGGGAAGAGGAAGCGGCCATTGCAGCCAGAATGGCGGCGTATGAGCAGGCACGAGCGGCCTACATTGCTCAGTGTCAGGCGCTCGTCGAGCCTGCGTTGAAGCTGCGTAAACTGGCCAGCGCCGCCGGGATCGTCCTTCCGAGTCGCACCCCTCCGTACCAAGTCGACTTGCTGTTCGATACGCTTTCTGAGCCGCACGTGGCTGGAACCTTCTTGGAAATCTGGAGGATGGACCGTCCCTAAGCGACGAGCTTCTGATCGCCGGTCCGCCATGTGCGGGCCGCTGCCTCCGCTTGCACTACTGGTGACGGAAGCTGTCGTTGCGGCCGACGCCTCCTGACCCGCACGCAACTCATCGCACCTGCTTGGCTGCGACATCCAGATTGGTGGTGCGGCCGTCAACATGAACACTACTCTTGAGTCGAATATGGCAGACAGTTTCCAATGGTTTGGTCAAGACATCCAATTCACTTCACGTGGGGACGACTTGCTCGCCACGGGCGTGACAGAGCTCAATCAACGCATCGTACGAGCCCTCCTTACCCCCCCCGGCACGTACATCTGGCATCCAACGTACGGCGCCGGCCTCGGCCGGTTCGTCGGGCACGCACTATCCGCCGAAGAGTTCGCCGAGATCAAATCGCTGATCAACAGCGTGCTCGTCACCGAGCCCGATGTGCAGAAGCAGCCGCCGCCGACCTTCACGTACCAGAACGACGCTACCGGCCTCCTGAGCGTCACGATCCAGTACATCTACGCGCCCAACGGCGTGCCGCAGACCCTCGCATTCAACGTCCCCGCATATGGAGCCTAACGTGGTCATCAGTTGCAGACTTTCTGGATCTCACGCATGTTGGCAAACTCATCGGGCATTTCCGCCACGTAGTCGCTCGGAAACTCGGCCTTGATCGTGCCGCTGATGTCCTTCCTTGCCATGGCCACAGCGTGGTCGGAAGCGTGCAGGTAGGGCATGTAGACGGCCACTGAACTGTTGCACTTGGTGAGAAGTTCCCCGCGGGCTTGGAATAGCAGGTTGTCGGCGATCTCGAGGTTCGTCAGCGCAAAAAGGTAGGGCTGGAGTTCCTTCGCATCAGCGGCGGTGTGGCAAGCGAGAACGTCCTCGTAGGTGCCCCGCAGCTTCGCGAGGATCGAGAAGTCGGCTTCCCGCTGGGCGGCGGTTGCATCTGCGACGTTCCACTTTTCGTAGCTCGACGAGTTGGGTGGCAATGACATGGACTTCGCTAGGCTGATGTCTTGGACCAGCGAAAGCCTTGCTTCTCGATACGCGCCGAATGCCTGCTGTAGTCGGGCCATGTAGGTGGACACGGGAACGCATCTCGGCGCAGGCGGCGAAAGAGATGAGCCGGTAACGCGCGGGGCATCCACGGTCGGTGTAGACGCATCCGTCGACGTAGCGGCATCTGTCGAGGGCGCTCCGTTGCAACCGTTCAGTGCGCCTTGAGACAGAGCGTAGTCGACTGGAGCGCGCCGGCGCCAAGATGCAGGTTCGTCTGAACCGGGCGAACGGCATCGTTGTCACGCTTCTGGACGACCGGCGGCGTGGCATTTCGATAGATCCAGAGATTCTCCAGCGCGAACTCGACGATATGCAGGCGCTTGCACTGTCGATCGAAGATCTCAGTAGACGGATGCGGCTAGTCCTATCGGAAATGGAGGAGCTAAATCGCGAGTTGCTCAAGCGCATCTGACCACCTCCATGCCGGAACGGACGCATTTACGGCCTCCGGTCCGGCGAATGACGCAGGAAGCGGTCACGGGTGACGGATTTTGCGCAGGATGGCAGGGAGTCGGATTAATCCGGGTTATGCCAGCAGCGGCCATTCGACTCAGTGACCAAAACGTCGAATTTTGGGCGTACGGTCTTGGCAGCGGCTACTGCCTTGTCCCGAACCTGCTCCCGCGTAGCTTCGCCGTCATAGTTGTACTCGGCTGTTGGCATGTGATAGACCGCGTCCTTAACCTTGATCGTGCGCGTGAAGCCCTTTGCTTCCATCGCCTTATGGAGCTTTGGGTAGTCCGAGCTTTCCTCATCGTGCAACTCAACGCGAGTTGTAAAACGTGGCATTTTCAATTCCTCTTCTACGTTTGGTTTGGAGCGCCCAGTCCCCCGAGGCGCCTCTTTCGAACGTGTGGCCGCGCGTGTCGCGTTCAATCCTGACGTAAACCCTAGATCCCTTGGCTTAGTTCGCCCACGGGGCCGAGCGCTTTAGCCCGATATCCCGGCAGACTGTCTACCACTTGGACGGGCAATCGCTCCGGTGTCCCGCAGAGGTTGCACGGCGGCAAGGTTTCACTGCAAGTTTCAGGTCCCCCCCTGAAACCACACGGCGCCGCGTTCACGCTGCCGGAATGACGAAGTGACGAAGCATTCGACGAACCGCGCCGTTCGTCAGAAACAAGGGGCGACCAGAACTGATCTCGGTAGCCATGCTCAGAAATGCTCAGGTGATTGGGCGTGTCGGTTCATAGCCGCCATGTTGAGGCGCGCTGCGATACGCTCGGGAGCGGGTCAGCAAAAGTAAGTACCGGGCCGCTCACTCGGAGGCAGGCGACTATTCGCGTTTTGATCGCCCCCGAGCATACCGCCTAAGAAACCCTAAGGCGCCAGAGCGTTTCTGAACGGCGGAACAGCGGCTCAAGCCTTGTATAGCAACGCGGAGCGGCGAATTCTGGAGCGGAGTTTCTGAACGAATTTCGCGGCTTATTTTGCAGTGCGTGTACGAGGCGGCACCGTATTGGCGGCGACAAAGGCTTGAACGCTGTCATCCGTTATACGCGATGAATTTCCGCCGAGCTGAATGCGTACGAGTTTCCCTTCCTGTGCGAACCGATAGACTGTGTTGCGGGAAACGCCGAGCGCGGCGGCGACGTCGTTGATGCGATGCAGTTTCGGAAGCGTGGATGCCATCTATCCCTCAAAAAAGCCGCGCATTATATCCAAGGGTCCGCGATGACCTACCTGCCGTGCTACGGAGGATCGATCGATGTTCGACAAAGTCGAATTCAAGCGAGAGTTGCTGTACGGCGAGGTTTGGCTGGAACCGATGTCGGCGGTGGCGACGCGCCACAAGATCACGGTCGAGGCATTGCGCAAGATCTGCAAGAGCCTTGCGATCCCGCTTCCCCCTCTCGGTTACTGGGCCAAAGTCCGTGCGGGAAAGCGGGTGAGGCGAGCGCTCTTGCGCAGTTATGCCGGCCCCGCGACTATCGTCCACGAGGTCCGAGTCGAACCTGAGGAAGCGGCACGCAGAGAGGCCGCAGCGCGCATCCGCACAGAGCAATGGTCTGCGTCTACCCGGGCTCAGGTCGAGGCCCGAAAGGAAAGACTGCGCAACCAAGCCGAGTTCTTCGAGAAGGCCGACAAGTGGTTAGAACTGCTGCGGCGCCTGCAGTACCTCGATCACATCGAGAGCGCGGCGCGTGACGCAGGCTTGAGCGCGCCAGAATTGGTGCGCGTCAGCGAGTGGATCGCAAGCACTCGAGCTGTCTGCCTGGCGGCCGACCCGACCGGAAGCCGGATTAAAGCGATCATCGCGACGGGCGTGCGCACCGAAAACTAATCTCGCCTGCTTGGTGCCGGCGGAATGTTCGATAGAGGGCGTCGACACCGAAGGCATCAGCGCCCTGTGGATAACTTTCGCCAGCGCGGGTGCCTAAAAAATGTGCAAACCGGCCGATCCTGCAAATCGTTTACCGGCGCGGCTTCCGCACGATGCGGACAAAAATTGTCCACAGGGCAAAGTTCGATAATTGGAGATTATGTAAAATTGCGGACGTTATAATTGTTTTTGTCCGCATTTAGGGAATCATGCTATTCTTCTGGCACCCTTACTCTTACGCGCGCGCGAGACACCCCGAATGACCCCTGAAGAGTTCAGCGAGACGTTATCTCAACTTGGCTGGAAGCAGTCCGACTTCTGTCGGATGACCGATACCGACAAGAACACCCCCAGTCGTTGGGTCAAAGGCCATACTTCGATCCCGGGCTGGGTGCCGCGATTCCTCGCCATGGCTCTGGAGATTCGTCGGCTCGCCGCATTGATCGAGCCACCAAAAGGATAGGCTCGAGGCAGAGATGTGCGTGTTGTTTGGCGTCCACAGCGAGGAACCGGCTTGTTCGCTTGCGTCACTTTGCGAAACAAGCCCGGAGCCGAGACCTGTTGCGGAAATGGAAATGCGTCACTCTGTGAACGAGAGCGTCACGGTGCGCTCGCGGTTCGCCGAATTGGCCGAAAGTGCTTGCGCGCATCGCATCCGTGCCATTAGGCTAGGCTCACAAACCCGAGCCTCGGGTATGAGGCATGAAGTACTGCTGGCTCTGCCAGCCATTAAGTAGAAGCTCGCTTTGCGGGCGCGGTGGCTCGCTCCATCGCGATGAATTTCCAAGTTGGGCCCGGCGCCCAAATTGCGTCCGCCAGTTTCTGGTGGACTGCGCAACTGCCTCGTCGATAGACGCGGCGTCCCGTTCGCCTTTTGCTTTACGCGGAAGGCTCGCAGTGCAATCCCCGTTCGCCGCTCCTGCGGCAATCAATCCGTGACGTGCGCTCGCCAGCGCCAACACCGCGCCCTGTTGCGTCCGTCGTATTCGTCCGCGTGACGATCGACGGCGCACTAGCCGCAGTGTCTGCAATTTCGTGCCGGCTTGCCCGACACCTATCAATCGCGCGGTCAGGGCAATGGCGCCCCCTGATCGGTCGCATAGCCAAATTCACGGAACGAACGGGGGAAGCGTTCACCTGTTGCGACTGTCGCCCATAGCGAGGTCGTGCAGGCTGCGCCAGCTTGCTGGCGTAGCACGCTCCCGAATTCACCAGCTCGAGGCTCGTGCCCCCGTTCGTTGTCTCCCTTGCGCATAGTGCGCAGGCACACCGTGGCCCATCGTGGGAGACAACGTCGGGGTGCGAGCCTCAACACTGGATTGTCGGGGAACACATGTCTCATAAGTCACTGACGGCCGACCTGTGCCGTGCTGCGCGCTCGGCGCGCGGGAAACAGGCAGACCACACCCGTAAGGGGCGTGACCAATCGCTCACGCGCTTTGCTCACTTTCTCTGGCGAGAGGGTTTCCAAGTCCACACTACGGGCCAACTGAAGGAAAAGCATGTCAAAGCGTGGGCCTCCGATCTCGCAGAGCGCGGACGCTCGAAGCGGACGGTCGCCAATAACTTGGCGCATATCCGCACAGCGCTCGAAGGAATCAAGCGGCGGCCGTTTGCGGACAAGATGAGCAATACCGCGCTGGGTGCAGTGCGAGCAAGCCGCGCCGGCACCAAGCGTCCGATGACACGCGAGGCGCTCGACGTGCACCTCGCGATCGTGGCTGCCCTCGATCCGGGAGTCGCGATGGTGCTCGAGCTGCTGGCGGAGTTCGGGCTGCGCGCCGAGGAAGGCGTGCGCTCGGTGAAGTCGCTCGCGGACTGGCACCGCGCGCTCGTGAACCCGGTGGCCGACGGCTTCGTGAGCGTGATCCACGGCACCAAGGGTGGCAAGACGCGACGCTGCCCTCCACTGGACCGCCAGCGAGCCGCCGGGCTCGTGGCGCGGGCGATCGAACTGAGCCGGCAGTACGGTGGGAAGCTGGTGCGCAAGCCCGATCTGAAACGGGCGATGGACCGCTACCACTACGTCGTGCGCAAGGCGGGAATGACCGGCGAGAACGCGCCTCACAGCCTTCGATACGCGTACACGGTCGAGCACCTCCAGCGCATGAAGGTGGCCGGTATGGCACGGCCCGAGGCCGCGGCTGGTGTGTCGATGTACCTCGGGCACGGCGATGGCCGTGGCACATGGGTGGAATACGTCTATGGTCGCGAAGCTCTCGCCGCGGAGGCGTGAGATGCGTAGCTGTATGGCTGGCCCGTGCACCTACGCTGCACCGGACGCCGGCCTAATCGGGACGACGTCCGCGCCCACCTTGATTCGGTCGAGGTAGTCAGCCCACTCCTGCATCATGGCGCGGCGTTGCTTAATGAACTGCGTACGGTTGTAGGCCTCGCCGAGCCTGTCAGGAACCGAGTGGGCGAGTTGACGTTCAATGACTTCGGGATTGTGCTCGAGATCTTCATGCAGGATCGTGCGCGCCATTGCCCTGAAGCCGTGCCCGGTGATTTCTGAGCGCGTGTCATACCCCAGTCGGCGGAGCGCTGCATTGACGGCAGCGTCGCTCATCGGCCGCTTCTTATCCCTCGCACCAGGGAACACGTAACGCCCTCCGCCAGTGAGCTCATATAGATCCCGCAGGATCGTGACAGCCTGAGTCGCCAGCGGCACCAGGTGTCCGGTATTAGTTTTCGTAGCGAGGTAGCGCCACTCGCCCTTGTCCAGATCAAACTGACCCCACTCAGCCTTTCGCAGCTCGCCCGGCCGCACAAACAGGAGCGGAGATAGCTTGAGCGCGCAATGCACGACGAACGTCCCGGAGAAGCCATCGAACGCGCGTAGCATCTCCCCGACCTTCACCGGCTCGGTAATGGATGCAAAATGCGTCTCGGTCGCTGGCGGAATCGCGCCAATCAAATCCTTGGCCGGATCGTTCTTGCAGAACCCCTCCTTAATTCCGTACCGGAACACCCTACTGATCTCACTCCGCACACGGTGCGCCGTGAAGCGCGCGCCACGCGAGTCGATGCGCTTCAGGACGGCAAGGACTTCCGGAGCGTCGATCTCGGCGATAGGGCGCTTGCCAAGCCACGGGAGCACGTCAGCCTTGAAGCGGGCCAGCGTCTTCTCGTACTGGCCGATCTGGACCATGGTCTTGCGCTCTGCCATCCAGCCCATTGCGACGACCTCAAACGAGTTGGCCGCGGCAATCCGGACGGCGCGCTTCTCCGCCCTCTTCGCCTCGCTCGGGTCAATCCCGGCCGCCAGCTTCTCGCGCGCCTCGTCGCGTTTCTTTCGGGCGGCGGCCAGCGGCACGTCGGGATAGACGCCGAGCGCAAGCAACTTCTCCTTCCCCGCAAAGCGATACTTCAGCCGCCAATACCGCTGGCCGGCCGGCGTAATGAGGATAAACAGGCCGCCACCATCGAAAAGCTTCAGTGGCTTTTCAGCGGGCTTGGTGTTCCTGATCGCGGTGTCTGTGAGTGGCATGGGGGTATCTGTCTGCTAAAAGGCGGCAAGTTGCAGCCCATACCCCGAAACATACCCCCGCATACCCCCTGCTGTCACTAGTGAAACCTTGGCGTCACTGGTAAGAAAAAACCCCGCGAGACACTGTCTGGCGGGGCTTAGTTGTGAAACCTTGTAATCGTTAGTAGATTATTTGGTGCCGGCGACCGGAATCGAACCGGTAAGCCGTGAGGCGGCGGATTTTCGTCACACTACGTCTTTCGACGCCATCCGCAAGGTTCTTGCGAGTGTTCGTGCGCTGGACTATGCCTTCACCCTAGCCATGTAGCGCGCGGTCAAGCCGCGCCATGGCCTTAGGCGCCCCCCGTCTAGTCTCTACACCTTCCTGGCTGGCGCGCATTGCGTCAGCCGGCTTGGCTCGGCGTCGCCTCGGCGCAATGCGCGCTCGCGCAGCGCAAAGTCCAGGGGTTTCGCCGAATTTGAGGGGTTCTGCACCGGCCGTTTCCGGCCGGGCACTCAATCTAGTTTTAAGTCCGCTATGTTTACCAATTTCATCACGCCGGCAAGGCGGACGCGATTCTACCATTGCCCCGCGCGCCCTCCCAAGCGCTCCGCGTCATCGGGCGGTCATACGCGCTTTCCATAATCGGCCCATCGAAAACGTTTACATCGCTCGGGCCGCCAGCATGACGTCAACCATCAAGGATGTCGCCGCACACGCCGGTTTTTCGATCGCCACCGTCTCGCGCGCGATCAACGCGCCGCATACGGTCAATCCGGTCACGCTCGCCAAGGTGCGCGAGGCCATCGACGCACTCAAGTTCCGCCCGAGCCCGCTCGGCCGCCAGCTCCGCGGCGAACGCACGCGCCTGATCGGTGTCGTGCTGCCGACGCTCGCCAATCCGGTGTTCGCCGAATGCCTGCAGGGCATCGACGAGCTCGCGTCCGCGCAGGGCTTCCGGCTCATGTTGATGACGACGCAATACGACGCACAGCGCGAGCGTCACGCGATCGAAACGTTGCGCGCGCAACGTGTCGAAGGACTGATCCTGACCGTCGCCGATGCGGACACGCACCCGCTGCTCGACGAGCTCGATGCCGACGGTCCGCTCTACGTGCTCATGCACAACGATACGAAGCGCCGCCCTTCGGTCTCGGTCGATAACCATCGGGCCGCGTTCGACGGCGTGCGCATGCTGATCGCCCACGGGCATCGGCGCATTCTCATGCTGGCTGGCACGCTGGCCGCTTCAGACCGCGCTCGCCAGCGCCATGCGGGCTACGCGCAGGCGATGCAGCAGGCCGGACTCACGCCGGCGCCCGCGCTCGAAGTCGACTTCAACGCCGAGGCGCTCGCGCCTTCGGTGCTCGCGCATCTGAGCACGGGTCCGGCGCGGCCCACGGCCCTCTTCTGCAGCAACGACCTGCTCGCGATGGTGGTGATGCGCGGCCTGCGCGAGGCACGCCTGCGTGTGCCGCAGGACATGTCGATTCTCGGCTTCGACGGCCTCGCCATGGGCGAGCTGCTGGCGCCGCCGCTCGCGAGCATCGGCACGCCGAACGGCGAAATCGGGCGCGCCGCGTGGCAGCGGCTCATGGCGCGCATCGGCGGTGATTACGCGGGTGCATCGCTCGGCCTCGCATTGCCGCACACGCTGCGCGAGGGCGGCACGATTGCCGCGATTGCAGGCGCGTCGCTCTCCGAGGCGTCAGGTCAACGTTGCATGCCCGACCCGACGCGTGCCTGACGCTCGCCCACGCCGCGAGCCGCTGCCGATCAGCGTCTCGCGGGCGGGCCATCGCACACGACGATTCCACTTCCGGGCAACCGCCCCCCTGCACGCGACCGAAGTCAGTGCAGAGGCGCTAGCGCCAATCAACCGCTCTACCCCCACTCCGATCAACACGGGAGACCCACCGTGATTCGCCGATTCGCCATCGCCAGCCCGCTTTCCCTCGCACGCGGCACGACGTGCACCGCGAGCACCACAGCGCAGCCGCTCCACCCCACGCCGCTCGCGCTCTCCAAGCGCGTGCTCACCCGCTCGCTGCCGCGCAGCGCCCGGGCGGCGGCGCTCAGCTTCGGTCTTGCGGTCTCCGCCGCCGTGGCCGGAATGGCCGCGCCATCCGCCGCCCATGCCGAGCAAACGGCGATCTGCTACAACTGCCCGCCCGAATGGGCGGACTGGGCCAGCCAGATTCAGGCAATCCAGCGCACGACCGGCATCCGCGTGCCATTCGACAACAAGAACTCGGGCCAGGCCATCGCCCAGTTGATGGCCGAACAGAAGAGCCCCGTTGCCGATGTCGTCTATCTGGGCGTCTCCTCGGCCTTCCAGGCCAAAGACAAGGGCGTGATCGCGCCGTACAAGCCCGCCCACTGGGACGACATTCCCGCGAACCTGAAAGATCCGCAAGGCTACTGGTTCGCGATCCATTCGGGCACGCTCGGCTTCTTCGTAAACAAGGACGCGCTCGAAGGCAAGCCCGTGCCGCGCTCGTGGGCCGACCTGCTCAAGCCCGAGTACAAAGGCATGATCGGCTACCTCGACCCGTCCAGCGCGTTCGTGGGCTATGCGGGCGCCGTGGCCGTGAATCTCGCGCTCGGCGGCACACTCGAGAACTTCCAGCCCGCCCTCACCTGGTTCAGCCGGCTCAAGGCAAACCAGCCGATCGTGCCGAAGCAGACCGCCTATGCGCGCGTGCTCTCCGGCGAGATTCCGATCCTGCTCGACTACGATTTCGACGCCTACCGCGCGAAATACAAGGACCATGCGAACGTCGAGTTCGTGATTCCGAGCGAAGGCACAATTTCGGTGCCCTACGTGATGAGCCTCGTGAAGAACGCGCCGCATGAGCAGAACGGCAAGAAGGTGCTTGATTTCGTGCTGTCCGACGAAGGTCAGAAGCTTTGGGCGAGCGCTTATCTGCGGCCGGTGCGTGCGAATGCGATGTCGCCGGAGGCGGCGGCGAAGTTCCTGCCCGCGAGCGACTACGCGCGCGCCAAGCCCGTGGACTTTGCCAGGATGGCCGCACAGCAGCAGGCGTTCGGCGAGCGCTATCTGCAGGTCATGCACTGAGCGCGCAACCCGTTTCCGATCGTCAACCCGCACGGTTTCCCGCACCTCATGCACGACCTCACCTTTCCCCTGCGCTGGCGCGTGGCGCTCGTGGCGCCCGCGCTCGCGGTGTTCCTCGCGTTCTGGCTGCTGCCGATGGCGGCCCTCGTTCAGCTCAGCGCAAACGGTCATTTCATCGCCACTTATCGTGCACTCCTGACCAATGGCCGATACATGACGAGCCTCGTTCAGACCGTGCTGCTCTGCGCGGCGGTCACGCTGGCCACGCTCGTCATCTCGACAACCTGCGGGCTGCTGCTTGCGCGCCGCGAGTTCATGGGCCGGCGCGCGGTCGTCGCGCTGCTGACGTTTCCGCTCGCGTTTCCTGGCGTGGTGGTGGGCTTCATGGTCATCATGCTCGCGGGACGCCAGGGCCTCATTGGCGCGCTCGCGCTGCGCTTCACCGGCGAGCGCTGGGTCTTCGCCTATTCGATGGCGGGACTTTTCGCCGGCTATCTGTATTTTTCGATTCCGCGCGTGATCGTGACAGTGATGGCCTGCGCGAGCAAGCTGGACACCTCGCTCGAAGAGGCAGCCCGCTCGCTCGGCGCCTCTTCGTGGCGCGTCACGTGCGACGTGGTGCTTCCGGCGCTCGCGCCGGGCCTGGTCGCCGCGGGTGCAGTGTGCTTTGCGACCGCGATGGGCGCCTTCGGCACGGCGTTCACGCTCGCCACCGACATCGATGTGCTGCCCATGACGATCTACACCGAGTTCACGCTCAACGCAAACATGGCGACGACGGCCGGGCTCTCGATCGTGCTCGGCGTCGTGACCTGGGGTGTGCTCACGCTCGCGCGCAGCCTCAGCGGCGCATCCGTGGCGGCAACCGCATGAGCGCCCTGCCCTCCGGCGACCGCGAGGAAAATCGCATGGACGCACGCGGGTTGCCGGAGCCGCACGAAAACGCGTCCACCGTGCCGCCCGCGCCGCCCATGGTTGCCACATCGCGCCAGCGCTTCGCGCTGCCATCCGCTCGCACGTGGATCGCCGGCGCGCAATGGCTCGTCACGCTCGCCACCTGCGCGTTCCTCGTCGTGCCGGTCATCATGTCGATCGTCGCGGGCCTCACCGTCAACTACTTTCGCGGCATCGCGAGCGGCCTCACGCTGCGCTGGCTCGAAGAGGTCTGGACGCAGTATCACGGGTCGGTGTTCCTCTCGCTCGAAGTGGCCGCCGCCACCCTCGCGATCACCCTCGCGACCGGCGTGCCCGCGGGCTATGCGCTTGCACGCAGCCGCACGCGCGTTTCGCGCATGATCGAGGAGCTGCTCGTGATGCCCGTCGCACTGCCCGGCCTCGCCTCGGCACTCGCGCTGCTCGTCGTCTACGGCGGCTTTTCCGCGTTCCGCATGAGCGCGGCGTTCATCGTCGTGGGCCATGTCGTGTTCACGCTGCCGTTCATGGTGCGCCCGGTAGCCGCCATCTGCGCCTCGTCCGACTTGCGCACGCTCGAGGAAGGCGCCGCGAGCCTCGGCGCGAACTTCATGCAGCGCTTCTTCACGATCGTGCTGCCGAATGCGCGGCCCGGCATCGTCGCGGGCGCACTCGCGGTGCTCACGCTGTCGATTGGCGAATTCAACCTCACGTGGATGCTGCATACCCCCGACACCAAGACCTTGCCCGTCGGTCTTGCCGATACCTACGCCTCGTTGCGCATCGAAGTGGGCAGCGCGTACACGATCCTCTTCTTCGTCATGACGATGCCGCTGCTCGTGGCGATGCAGTGGCTCGGCGTGGACACGTCCGGCGCCAATGCGCGCAGCAAACGCGGTGTGCGCGCACGACATCATCAGGATTCCCAATGAAGCTCGATTCGATTCCGATCACACTGAAACGCTGCGCGAAGACGTTCCGCGGCACGAGGGTGCTGGAGCCGTTGGACCTCACGATCGGCGCGGGCGAGACGCTTGTTCTGCTCGGCCCTTCGGGCTGCGGCAAGACCACGACGCTGCGCATGATTGCCGGCCTCGAGACGCCCGACGCGCCCGGACGCGTGCAGTTCGGCGACGACGACGTGACCGCGCTGCCCATCGAGCGCCGCAAGGTGGGCATGGTGTTCCAGAACTACGCGCTCTTTCCGAACCTGAACGTGCGCGGCAATATCGGTTACGGCCTGAAGATTGCGCGCGTGAGCGCGGCCGCCACGCGCGAGCGCGTGGACGAGCTGCTCGCGATGATGCGTCTCGAAGCGCATGCGGACAAGCCCATCGCCCAGCTCTCGGGCGGCCAGCGCCAGCGCGTCGCGCTCGCACGGGCGCTCGCGCCCCGTCCCCGCGTGCTGCTGCTCGACGAGCCGCTCACGGCGCTCGACGCCCGCCTGCGCGACGCGCTGCGCGGCGAAATGAACGCGCTCTTGCGCGGGCTCGGCGTGACGACCGTGTACGTGACGCACGATCAAGCCGAAGCGATGGAGCTGGGAGACCGCATCGTCGTGATGAGCGCAGGGCGCATCGAGCAGATCGGCACGCCGCGCGAAATCTACTATCGGCCGGCGAGCCGCGCCGTCGCGCAGTTCGTCGGCACGCTGAACCGGATCGCAGGACGATGGAGCGATGGCATGCTGCGCACGACGGGCGGCGCGGTGCCATCCACGGGCGCGAGCGAACTCTACTTCCGCCCCGAAGACGCCACGCTGGCCGACCCCGCCAGCGCAGCGTTGCGCGGCGTGATCGAGCAGTCGACGTTTCTCGGCGAACGCACGCGGCTCACCATCGGCGGCGCCGCACCCGATGCGCTCTTCGTCGACGTAGCAGGACGCATCGAACTCGCGCGCGGCACCCCCGTGGGCATTGCCATCGCGCCTGAAGCGCTCATCGCGCTTGCGTAATACTGACCAACCGAGGCCACTCATGCTGCTCGCCCAAATCAGCGACCTGCACATCAAGCAACCGGGCGCGCTCGCCTACCGGCGCGTCGACACGGCCGCGAGCCTCGCGCGCACCATCGCGAGCCTGAGCGCGCTCGCGCCGCGCCCCGACGCCGTGCTCGTGACCGGCGACCTCGTCGATTGCGGCAGCGCCGACGAATATCGGCATCTGAAGACGCTGCTCGCGAAGCTGGACATACCGTATTGGCTTCTCGTCGGCAATCACGACGGCCGCGAGGCGCTGCGCGAAGTGTTCCCCGAACGCGCCGAACTGCGCTCGGGCGGCGCATTCGTGCAATACGCGGTCGATCTCGGCCCATTGCGCGTGATCGCGCTCGACTCGATGGAGCCCGGGCAAAGCGCGGGCACGCTATGCGCCGCGCGCCTCGACTGGCTCGCGCAGCAGCTCGACGCGGCGCGCGGCAAGCCGACGATCGTGGCGCTCCATCATCCGCCGTTCGATTGCGGCATCGGCCACATGGATGCGATCCGCCTCGACGATGCCGCTGCGCGCGCGCTGGAAGCGCTGATCGCGCAGCACCCGAACGTCGAGCGCGTGCTGTGCGGCCACGTGCACCGGCCCATGTTCGTGCGCTTTGGCGGGACCATCGCGAGCGCCGTACCCGCGCCCGCCCACCAGGTCACGCTCGATCTCGCGCCCGGTGCGCCCTCCACGTTCACACTCGAGCCGCCCGCGTTCGCGCTGCATCGCTATGACGAGAGGCACGGCATCGTCACCCATCACGCGTACGTGGACGTGGCTGACGGCCCCTACCCGTTCCACGAGCCGTCGGGCGCATTGATCGCGTAGTGCGCATGTCAGATGCGGAGTCAAACCCGGATCGAGACATGACCAGCACGATCGCACACGCTCCGGTATGATCGGCACGCCCGGGCCCGTGCGGAGCGCGTTCTACCTGCACGAGCCCGGTCCGCCTTTTGAGTACCCCGCCGGGCACCGCCCGCACTGCGCACATGTCCACATCCGATACCGCATCCGCTGGCGAGCGCCAGTCGCTGCGCGGCCTGCTGCTTCTGCTCGCGACGATCGCGGGCGTCGCGGTCGCGAACATCTATTACAACCAGCCGCTGCTCGACGACTTCCGCCATGCCTTCCCCGCCGGAGCCGCATGGATCGGCGCCGTGCCCGCCGCGACGCAGCTCGGCTACGCGCTGGGCATGCTCCTGCTCGCGCCGCTCGGCGACCGCTTCGACCGGCGCCGCATCATCCTCGTGCAGACGGCGCTGCTGTGTCTCGCCCTGCTCGCCGCCGCCACCGCGCCCACGCTGCCGGTGCTGATCGGCGCGAGCCTCGCCATCGGCGTGCTCTCCACCATCGCGCAACAGGCCGTGCCGTTCTCGGCCGAGCTCGCACCGCCCGAGGCGCGTGGTCACGCGGTGGGCACCGTGATGAGCGGCCTGTTGCTCGGCATCCTGCTCGCGCGCACGGCGGCCGGGTTCATCGGTCAGTACTTCGGCTGGCGCACGGTTTTCGGCGCGTCGATCGTCGCGCTGCTCGCGCTCGCCGTGGTGGTCGTGAAGAAGCTGCCGAAGAGCCAGCCAACCTCCACGCTCGGCTACGGCAAGCTGCTTGCCACGCTCTGGCATCTCACGGTCGAATTGCGCGGCCTGCGCGAGGCATCGGCGATTGGCGCGTGCCTGTTCGCCGCGTTCAGTCTGTTCTGGCCCGTGCTCACGCTGCTGCTCGCGGGCGAGCCGTTTCATCTCGGCCCGCAGGTCGCGGGGCTCTTTGGCATCGTCGGCGCGGCGGGCGCGCTCGCGGCGCCGTGGGCAGGCCGTTCCGCCGACAAACGCGGACCGCGTGCCGTCATCACGCTCTCGATCGTGCTCATCGCCATCGCGTTCGTGATCTTCGCGTTCTCGGGCAAGAGCCTGATCGGCCTCGTGATCGGCGTGATCGTGCTCGACGTGGGCGTGCAGGCCGCGCAGATCTCGAACCAGTCGCGCATCTACGCGCTGCGCCCCGAAGCGCGCAGCCGCGTGAACACCGTGTTCATGGTCTGCTACTTCATTGGCGGTGCAACGGGCTCGGCGGTAGGCGCGGCCACGTGGCATGCGTTCGGCTGGACGGGCGTATGCGTGGCCGGCCTCGCCTTCAGTGCACTCGCCGCGTGGATCCACTACGCCACGCGTGCGAGGCAGGACGCACGCGCCGCTTGAATGTCCTGAGAAACGCGCCGAGCGCCTTCGCCGCGCAGGCGCAGCGCGGCACACACGCGTCTGGAATCGAGTGTTCGTGCAAGCAGTACGACGTACCGGGCACGCGGTGTGCTGGAGAAGGGTTCACTCATTTAGCGGAGAAACCCCTCATGAAACGCCTGATTGCCTTGCTTCTCGTCACCGCGTCGGTTGCGGCGCTGTCCGCCTGCAATACCGTCGCGGGCGCGGGTGAAGACCTGTCCTCGGGTGGCCACGCCATCACGAACAGCGCCGAGCAGGCGAAGTAACGGCGCGGCAGGCGCGGCGCCGGCGCTCGTGCTGGCGCCGCGGCTGTTCATTAGCGCACCGGCATCGACTTCGAATGCTTCGCGCTCCGAATGATCCGGCGAGATCAGGACGCGCGCCGCCGATCGTCGAACACGAACGAGAGCCCGACGCTGCCGAGAATCAACACCGTCGCAACGATCGTGCCGAGCGTGATCGGCTCGCCGAGCGTGAGCGCGCCCAGGATGACCGCGACCACCGGGTTCACGTACATGCAGCTGCTCGCCACGATCGGGCTCGTGTGGCGAATCAGATAGCCATAGGCGACATACGCGGCCATCGTGCCGATCAGCATCAAATAGACGAACGCGACAAACGGCAGGAAATGCAGCGTGCCCATGCGCTCGCCCGTGATCCAGGCGACCAGCGTCGAGATCGCGCCGCCGAGGCCGATCTGCAGCGCTGTCGCGATGAAGAGATCGGCGGGCAGTTCGAGCCGCCCCGCGAGATGCGCGCCGATCGCCCAGAAGAGCGCGCCGCCGAGAATCGCGAGGCTGCCGCCCGCGGTCCCGGTCGCGCCCCCGCCGTGGCTGAGAATCGCGATGCCGACGAGCCCGAGCGCCACCGCCGCCCATTCGCCCTTTGCGACGCGCCTTCCAGCCGCGGCGGCGATGAGCGTGGCGAACAGCGGCACGGTCGCGACCATCACCGCCGCCGTGCCCGTACCCACCGTGCGCATGCCGTAGGCCAGCATGCCGCTCGACAGGCCCACCAGCATCGTGCCCACTACGCCCGCGTTACGCACCTGCGCGAGCGTCGGCATGACGGGACGCCGGCGCATCGCGAACACGAAGAGCCCGATGCCCGCGAGCAGATTGCGCAGGCCCGAGAGCAACAGCGGGGGAAACGAGCCGAGCGCGACGTGCACGCCGAGATAGGTCGAGCCCCACACGAAGTAGACGACCGCGAGCGACAGCGCGACACGGCCGCCGCGCGACTGCGGCAGCCGCACACTGCGCGCGAGGCGCCAGCATTGGGCGCCGGCCTGGATCAGCGTCTGCAGCAGCCCTTGTACAAGGGGGCTGGCGCTCCAGCGGGAAGGCAAACGGGGAGGCATCGTCATTGCACCGCGGAGAGACTGAGGGCGAACCGCGGACATCCCGCCGGACGTGAGACGGGACGAATGAAGCGCAACGGCATGATGGAAGCGACGAAAAAAGAAAGTGCGAGGTGTGCCCAGATTTAGGGGCACGAAGGACACGAAACGCCCGAACGGGGCGCCACGCATTATGCAACAAGGCATCTGGTTGCGGACGCAGCGAGCGTGCTTTATGCGCGGGCGCGCTGCTTGCGCGCAACGAAGCGCATGGCTGACCCGTTGCCCACCATTTACGAGACCGTGTTAGCATGTTAGCTGCTTTCAAAAATCTTTCAATTTCTGCCGTCTTCATGCATCCGCCGCTCACGCACCTTGCCGTGCACCTCGCCGCTTCCCTGCCGCCGCGCGCCCAGCGCGGCGCGCTGGCGTGCGCGGGAGCGTATCCGGACGCGCGCGCTGCCGCCCGACGCCCCCTCCCCGGCTCCCCAGCCCCGCTCGCCGCCGCCCGGCGTCCACACTGAACCACCCTCCGCTTCCCGGAGCCGTTCGGTCGGGCTCCGGGCCGATCCCCACCTTTTTCAATCCCGGATCGTAAGGAGAACCACCATGTCGAAGAAAATCCGCTATCTGACCGAGCTCGATCTCGCCCGCCTCGAAAAATGCGCCGCCGAGCCAGGCGCCGCGCCCGCGCGCCAGCTCATGCTCGACGAACTGCTCGAACGCGCAGAGATCGTCGACTCGCACAACGTCGCGTCCAACGTCGTCACCATGAACTCGCAGGTCACGCTCGTGAACGCCCGCACGGGCGAGAACGTCACGTTCACCGTGGTCTATCCCGTGAGCGCCAACCTCGCCGCCGGCCGCCTGAACGTTTTTTCGCCCGCGGGCCTCGCGTTGCTGGGCGCGAAGCGCGGCGAGTCCGTGCGCTTCACGCCGCCGAGCGGCGCCGTGGAGACCTTCAAGATCGACCGCATTCTGTTTCAGCCCGAAGCCGCGGACGATTTCACGCTGTAAGCGTCGCGCGACTCCACCTCGTCTGGCACATTTCGCACGCCGGAGCACTTGCCAGATCGTCGCAGCACGGTGTATCGTTTGGCCTGCTTACGCGGGGGTCCTGCGTTATGCGCCGCTTCGAATCGTTCAGACGAATGTTCAAGCCGCGTATTACGTGGGTGAGAAATACCCTTTGAACCTGATCTGGATAATGCCAGCGCAGGGAAGCGTCCGGACTTCGCCACGCATCACGTCTCACCCCATCACAGCGAAGTCCGTCCACGTTCCGTCTCGTCTCCTGCTAAGCCGCTGTTCCCACTTTGCTTTGCATGGAGAGAGAGACGCATGAACGCGAATCCGAAGTTCATTTCCGCCACGGCGCACGTCGACGAAGCCGCAATCGCGCCGCTGCCCAATTCCCGCAAGATCTACGTGACCGGTTCGCAGCCCGACATCCGCGTGCCGATGCGCGAGATCACGCAATCGGATACGCCCACGGGCTTCGGCGGCGAGAAGAATCCGCCGATCTACGTCTACGACACCTCGGGTCCGTACACCGACCCTGAAGCGAAGATCGACATTCGCGCGGGCCTGCCGGCGCTGCGTCAAGGCTGGATCGAGAAGCGCGACGACACCGAAGCGCTGCCCGGCCTCTCCTCCGACTACGGCCGCGAGCGCGCCGCCGACCCGGCCACGGCCGAGCTGCGTTTCCCGGGCCTGCATCGCACGCCGCGCCGCGCGAAGGCCGGCAAGAACGTCACGCAGATGCACTACGCGCGCCAGGGCATCATCACGCCCGAGATGGAATACATCGCGATCCGCGAGAACCAGCGCCGCGCCGAATACCTCGAAAGCCTCAAGAACAGTGGCCCGAACGGCGCGAAGCTCGCCGCGATGATGGGCCGCCAGCACCCGGGCCAGGCGTTCGGCGCTGCCGCTTTCGGCGCCGACGCACTCAAGGAGATCACGCCTGAATTCGTGCGCGAGGAAATCGCGCGCGGCCGCGCGATCATCCCCGCGAACATCAATCACCCGGAAAGCGAGCCGATGATCATCGGCCGCAATTTCCTCGTGAAGATCAACGCGAACATCGGCAATTCGGCGGTCACCTCCTCGATCGGCGAAGAAGTCGACAAGATGACGTGGGCGATCCGCTGGGGCGGCGACACGGTCATGGATCTGTCGACCGGCAAGCACATTCACGAAACGCGCGAGTGGATCATCCGCAACTCGCCGGTGCCGATCGGCACGGTGCCCATCTATCAGGCGCTCGAAAAGGTCAACGGCAAGGCCGAGGACCTCACGTGGGAAATGTTCCGCGACACGCTCATCGAGCAGGCCGAGCAGGGTGTGGACTACTTCACGATTCACGCCGGCGTGCGCCTGCAATACGTGCCGCTCACGGCCAACCGCATGACGGGCATCGTCTCGCGCGGCGGCTCGATCATGGCCAAGTGGTGCCTCGCGCATCACAAGGAGTCCTTCATTTACGAGCATTTCGAAGAGATCTGCGAAATCATGAAGGCCTATGACGTGAGCTTCTCGCTCGGCGACGGCCTGCGTCCGGGCTCGATCTACGACGCCAACGACGAAGCGCAGCTCGGCGAACTGAAGACGCTGGGCGAGCTCACGCAGATCGCGTGGAAGCACGACGTGCAGGTCATGATCGAAGGTCCGGGCCACGTGCCGATGCAGCTCATCAAGGAGAACATGGACCTGCAACTGGAATGGTGCGACGAAGCGCCCTTCTACACGCTCGGGCCGCTCACCACGGATATTGCACCGGGCTATGACCACATCACCTCGGGCATTGGCGCCGCGATGATCGGCTGGTTCGGCACGGCGATGCTCTGCTACGTCACGCCGAAGGAACACCTGGGCCTGCCGAACAAGGACGACGTGAAGGAAGGCATCATCACGTACAAGCTCGCGGCCCACGCGGCCGATCTCGCGAAGGGCCATCCGGGCGCGCAGGTGCGCGACAACGCGCTCTCGAAGGCGCGCTTCGAGTTCCGCTGGGAAGACCAGTTCAACATCGGCCTCGATCCGGACAAGGCACGCGAGTTCCACGACGAAACGCTGCCGAAGGACTCCGCGAAGGTCGCGCACTTCTGCTCGATGTGCGGCCCGCACTTCTGCTCGATGAAGATCACGCAGGACGTGCGCGACTTCGCGGCGAAACAGGGCGTGAGCGACGACGAGGCCCTGAAAAAGGGCATGGAAGTGAAGGCCGTCGAGTTCGTCAAGCAAGGCGCGGAGATTTATCACCGCCAGTAAGGCACGCAGGACGGTTCGCTGCGCCGCACGAGGCACGAGAGGCACGCCTCGCGCGCGTGCGGCGCACCGAAACAATTTCTAACGACTCCGACATCTCGTTGACAAGCGCACACACCCGGATACGGGACGCGCCACTACGATGAACGTATTGGAGGTGAGCACCAGGCCGAAAAGCCCGAAGCCCCTCAGCCGATACACGAGGAGTCGACAATGAAAACCCTTGCACGCGCACGCACCCTGCTCACTGTGACCACGCTCGTTGCCGTGATCGGCAGCCTCTCGGCTTGCGACAACATGTCGAGGCGCGACCGTGACACGGCAATCGGCGCCGGTGTCGGCGGCGTAGCCGGCGCAGCAATCGGCGGCAGTGCGCTCTCCACCGTCGGCGGTGCCGCGGTAGGCGGCATCATCGGCAATCAGGTCGGCAAGTAAGGGCATCGCCCGCCCCACCTGACACAGCGAAAAACAACAACACGACAACAGGCGAATCGGCTTCAAACGCCGGCTTCAGAGAGGATACGCGGCGCATGTCTCGCAAGAGCATGCGCCGCATTTTCATTGGCATCGGCGAAGCACCGCACGCATGCCAACGCGCGCAGCCCTGCAATACCGCGAAATATCCGGTTATGCGAGCGCAACACAAAGCGGCGGCAAGGAGCGTAAGCTCGATCGGTCAGGTTCCGGGTATACGACACACGACGACACACGAGCCCGCGTGATCGTCCGCTTTGCGTGGGACAGGAGTCCGCCATGAATCGCCCCTCAGCAGCACTCGCGTCGCCTTGCGCATCCAGTGTGCCCGCCTGCAAAACATGGTCGAACCGGCCTTGGGTGCGTGGCGCGCTCAAGCGGGCTGCGGCGCTCGGCGCAACGACCGCACTGCTCGCGCTTTCCGGCTGCTACTACTATTACCCGTACGGCTATGCGCCGTACTACTACGGCTCGGTGCCCGCCGCGGGCACGCAGCAGGACAACGCGGTGATGCAAACCAGTCCGCAGGCGAGCCAGCCACCCAATCCTGCCCCCGCCGCCATCCCCGACGCGCAATACCCCGGGCCGCTCTATCCCTCGCCGCCCGTCGCCATCGCGGTGCCCGCGTGGCCGGCTTATCCCGCGTACTACCCCTACCCTGCATGGGGATGGGGTGGGCCGTCCATCTCCTTTGGCTTCGGCTACTGGGGTGGCGGTGGCGGGTACTGGCGACACTAGGGGCCGTTCGCGCCAATAGCCGGCGTTGACTGGCGTCGAAGCACACGCGCGTTGGGCCGCCCCTTTGCCGCACGACCGTACTTTCCCTCCTTGACGGTCCCGAACCATTTTCTATCCTGCAATTGGGCATCGGGGACTGAAGCATCGCCTTACTGAATTCGCCCTCCCTCACGACGGCGCTCCGGTTCCACCGCGGGCGCCGCGCGCACCGTCGACGCCACGCCCGGCACACCCTTGCGCACGCACGCATCGATGCGCCGATACGAATCAGCACAAAGGAGACGTCATGTTCCATCAGCTGTTGACTCCCATCGGCAACTCGCTCTTCCTGTCGTTCATCGTGGCGGTGCTGCCGATCGCCGTGGTGCTCATACTCCTCGGCTGGGCGCGCCGGCCCGCGTGGCAGGCTTCGCTCGCGGGTCTCGTCGTCGGTCTCGCCGTCGCCATCGCGGGCTGGCAGTTTCCGGTCAATCTCGCCATCAGCGCGGTGCTCAACGGCGTGGTCTTCGCGCTATGGCCGGTCATGTGGATCGTCGTCACGGCCATCCTGCTCTACAACATCGCGCTGCGCTCGGGCCGCTTCGCGGCCTTTCGCATGTGGCTGCTCGACAATCTGCCCAACGACCGGCGCATCGTGCTCGTGGTGGTGGGCTTCTCGTTCGGCGCGCTCTTCGAAGGCATCTCGGGCTTCGGCACGCCCGTCGCGATCACGAGCTCGCTGTTGATCATGCTCGGCTTCCCGACGCTCGAAGCGCTCACCTTCACGCTGATCTTCAACACGGCGCCAGTGGCGTTCGGCGCGCTCGGCGTGCCGATCACGGTGCTCGGCGCGGTCACCCACCTCCCCGCCGATGCGCTCGGCCAGATGGTCGGCCGCCAGTTGCCGTTCTTCGCGCTGGCGCTGCCCTTCTATGTGATCGCCATCTACGCGGGCGTGGGCGGCATGCTGCGCATCTGGCCGGTGCTGCTGGTCTCGGGCGGCAGCTTCGCAATCACGCAGTTCGTCACGGCCAATTTCATCAACTACAGCCTCACTGACGTGCTCTCGTCGCTCGTCTCGCTGATCCTCACGATCCTGTTCCTGCGCGTCTGGAAACCCGCGCCCGACCCGCACTTCGAGATCAAGGTCGACCGCGCGAAGGAAGTGCGCGGCGCCGTGCCGGGCGCGCAGGGCTGGTATCCGTGGATCATCGTGGCCGTGGTCGTGATTCTCTGGACCATCGCCAAGGTGTTCGCGATCGGCGACGTCAAGGTGCCCTGGCCGGGCCTCGACAAAGCCGTCTATATCACGCTGTACAAGACGCCGTATGGCGCGATCTGGGACTTCCAGCCGCTGGGCACGGGCACCGCGATCCTGCTCGCGGCGATCATCACGGCGCTGGTCGTGCGCCTCAAGCTCGCCGACTTCGGCGGCGCGATCGTCGACACGTGGGTGCAAACGCGCATCGCCATCCTGACCGTGGCGACCATCGTCGGGCTCGCGTTCCTGATGAACTACTCGGGCCTCACCTATACGCTCGGTCTCGGCGTCGCCTCGGTGGGCGCGCTGTTTCCGCTCGTCTCGGCGTTCCTCGGCTGGGTGGCGGTGTTCCTCTCGGGTAGCGACACCTCGGGCAACGCGCTGTTCGGCAACCTCCAGGTCGTGGCCGCGCACCAGCTCAACCTCGACCCGGTGCTGATGGCGGCCACCAACTCGTCGGGCGGCGTCATGGGCAAGATGATCTCGCCGCAGAACATCTCGACGGGCGTGGCCACCACCGACCTCAAGGGCAAGGAGGGCCACGTCTTCGCGAAGACCTTCAAGCACTCGATCCTGCTCACGGTGGTGCTCGGCATTCTCGTGTGGCTGCAGCAGAACGTGCTCACGTGGATGATTCCGCCGCACTGAAGGCGCCGTGCGGCACCTCGGGGCGTAAAAAAACCGCCTGCGAATCACTCGATTCGCAGGCGGTTTTGTGTCGCTTGCTTGCGGCGGCCCGTGTGCCGCGCGCTGCAATGCGAGGGGGCTTACTGCAGCTCTTCGACCACGAGGCCCATGATCTCGCGAGCCGGACGCGACGCGTCGATCTGGCCGTTGTCGTCGACGACCGCCACGCGGGTCTGGTTATCGGTCACGGCGCGCACGTTGAGCTTGTACTGCTTCGCGATCTTCTCCTTGCGGCCGTGGAAGATCTGGTTCCAGAATCCCTGCTCCGCCGAGCTCATGTCCTGCGGGTCGACGTAGCGCACGTAGTAGATGCCCTTCGCGCGATCGCGGTCGTCCACCGTGAAATTCGCGCGGTCGAGCGCAATACCCACGCGCAGCCATGCGCGGTCGTACGGCTCGGAGAGCGTGAGCTCGGTCGACGTGTACTGGCCGCCAGCCGGACTGTTAGCGGAGGACGACGTGGCCGGCGTGCTCTGGCCTGCCGCGGCGGCGTTCTGCGCCGCGACGGCGGCCGCGGCCGCATCGGGCCCCTTGGACGTCGCGTCGTTCTTTGCGTTCGCCTTCGCGTCGGCCTCGGCGGCGATCTGCGCGTCGGGCACGCCCGGCTTGGCGTTCGCGAGCGTCATCATGAGCCGCTTGAGGTACTCGGTTTCGAGCGCCGGATCGTTGGGCTTCGGCTCCCACTTGCTGGTGTCGTTGTTGGTGCCGCTCAGCTGCTCGCTCAGACCCTTCTGGCTGATGAAGATGTACGTGCCGCCGGAGGGAGAGGTTTCGAGACGCGTGCGGTACTTGTTGCGCTCTGCGGTGACGTACGAGTTGCCCGTGGCCCACGACAGCGTGTTGCGGATCAGGCCGTCGTTGATCTTCGGATGGGTCTCGTTCCAGTCGGTTTCCATCACACCCTTGTCGCGCTGGTCGACCACCAGCAGGAACCCCTGCTCCTGCCAGAAGCGGCGCACCTGCGGCCAGACCTGGTCGGGCGTGCGATCGTCGATGACGAGCCAGCTCTCCGTGCCGTCACGCTGAATGTGCATGCCGGGCACTTGCGGAAGCACCTGGGTCTGGTCGGACGGGGGCGCTGCGGCCTGGGTCTGCTTGAGCGAGGACAGCGACGTCTCCCCGCCTTGCGGGGCCATCGAGCGCTGGTCGGACGCTTCGTCGAGCATGTTCGGGGGAACGGCCAGCGAAGCCTGCTTCGCCTTTCCATCACTGCGGTAATCGATCTTGCCGGGCGTCGGCGAACTGCAGCCGGCGACCAGCCCGCCCGCCATCAGGAGCGCGAAGGCGCGAGCGGCAAGACGTTGGTGAAAATCACTCATGTTCGGGTAATCCCTTCGGCTAGGCCACGGGCTAGTTTCCGTGGATCAACCAGCCATTTTACCGGCGAGAGGCCGTGCTGTGCAAAAACCGCAGTTCGGCAGCGCTGCCGGGCGCGAGCCGGAAGCGCAAACCGGGCCGCCAGGCGGCGAGCGGCGGGCCGTTCAGCCGATTTTGTCATCGGTTTGACGCCCTGAACGTGACGTTTATCAACATTTTAGAAAACACTCTCCAACCCCTGAAATCAGACAAATCTCTTTTTTGATCAATGCCTTACGAGGAATGGCGCCGGGCGGTCAAGTTTGCGCGAGTCGGCATTTGAATCGTTCTGGTCTTGCGCGTGCGACCCGGTGCTAATTTCCCCCTCAAAAAACGAGATAAGTCCGAAGAACGACATACGGAGAGTTTCATGAAAATTTGGAGATGCGCGCAGGCGAGCCGCGCCGCGGCCAGCGCCTGCCTCTTCTCGTGCCTTGCGGCCGGCGCCGTACCGGCCCACGCCGCGCTCGGCGACACGGTTGCGCCCGGGCTCCCGCCGACACCGGCATCGACCACCCAGACGCTCGCGGGCGGGGCGGCACGCGTGACGAGCTACGTCGACGCGGGCGGCACGCACTTTAACGAGTACATCGCCGCCAGCAACGGCGAAATCTTCGCCTACGTGTGGCAAGGCCCCACCCAGCCGGACCTCGATTCGCTGCTCGGCCGCTACGCCGACGCATGGCGCAGCGGCGCTGCCGCGCTGCATGCCAGCGGACGCGACGGCCTGCACGCCGCGCGCGTCGATACGCCCACGGTCGTCGTCGAGTCCGGCGGGCACATGCGCAGCTATATCGGGCGCGCGTGGCTGCCCGCGGCGCTGCCCGCAGGCATCAGCGAAGGAGATCTGCGATGAGCACGCGCGCACAACGCGTCCTGGAACGCGTTTCCATCCGGAGCGTACAAGCGGACGTCCGCGCGTTCGTGCTCGCAAACCTCTTCGCCGTGGCGCTCGCGGGCTGCGGTGGAGGCGGCGGCAGCGGCGCGACGGGCGCCACGGTCCCGGCGAGCTCGCCCGCCGCCGCAAGCGCGCCCGCGGCCTCGGCTCCGGCCGCGGCGAGTTCGCCGTCCTCGAGCGGCTCGAGCACGTCAGGCACTGTCCCGCAATCGACGACGCCCAATGTCGTCGCGGTCAGCGTCGCCGCCACGGCCACCTCGACGCGCAACATGCTCATGGCAAGCGTGACTGTGTGCGTGCCGGGCACGAGCACCTGCGCGACCGTCGACAACGTGCAGGTCGACACCGGCTCGCAAGGCCTGCGTCTGCTCGCATCGGCCCTGCCGGCCGGGTTCGCGCTGCCCTCGGTGGCCGCGGGTTCCGGCTCGTCGCCCGCGGGCGAATGCGCGGCCTTCGGCAGCGGCTACACGTGGGGCGCAGTGCGCAGCGCCGACGTGCGGCTCGCGGGAGAAGTGGCCCGCGCGCTGCCGATCCAGGTGATCGCCGACCCGTCCGTGCCGACCACGCCGAGCGTCTGCGAGGGCTTCGGGCTCGCGATGATCAATACCACGGCGCTGCGCGCGAACGGCATCCTCGGCGTCGGGCCCTTCAACGCCGACTGCGGCGCGGCCTGCGTGAATCAGCCGAATAGTTCGTGGTACTACGCATGCCCGTCCGGCAACTGCGCGGCGAGTGCGCAGCCGCTCGCGCAGCAGGTGAGCAATCCCGTCGCGGCGTTTGCGACGGACAATAACGGCGTCGTGCTCGACCTGCCCGCGGTGCCCGACTCGGGCCAGAGCGCCGTAAGCGGATCGCTGATATTCGGCATCGGCTCGCAGTCGAACAACGCGCTCGGCGGTGCGACGGTGCTGCGCGCGAACACGGTGACGGGCTTCGTGTCGACCACGACCTCGGACGGCTCGGTCTATCCGCTGAGCTATCTGGATAGCGGCTCGAACGGCTTTTTCTTCGCGGACGCGGCACTCACGCGTTGCGGCGTGTGGTACTGCCCGGGCGCGCCGCTGAGCATCGGCGCGACGATCAAGGGCACGGACGGCGTGAGCACCGCGGCCTCGCTCCCGGTCGCCAATGCACAAACGCTGTTCGCGAGCGGCAACTGGGCGTTCGACAACCTGGCGGGCTACAACGGCAACATGTTCGGGTGGGGATTGCCGTTCTTCTTCGGGCGGCGCATCTACACGGCCATCGAAGCCCAGGTGACGCCCGCGGGCGCGGGGCCGTATTTCGCGTTCTGAGCGTGGGGCAAGCGGGTGTGGCGCCGGTGCAGCGCCGGTTCGGGTTACTCGTCGCTGGCGTCGGGCGCGGGCGTGGTCTTCGCGAGGGCGGCCGGCGAGAGCCAGCGGAACGACGTGAGGCTACCCGTCTTGTCATAGGTGCACTCTGCGGCGGTGGTCGGGCGCGGGGCCTTGTGCAGACCCAGCTTCACGGCCAGCACCGCCATCGGCGTGGTGGGCTTGCTTTCCGCGACCGGCGCGGCTGCCGATGCAGCAGATGCCACGGCGGCTCCAGATGCCGCGGAAGCTGCCGACGCTATGGCTGCTCCGGACGCCGCGGAAGCTGCCGAGGCTACGGCTGCTCCGGACGCCGCTGACGCCACCGTGGCGTGCTGCGCCGACGATGCCGATGCCGCCGACGCCCCCGTCGAAGCCGAAGCCACGGCGGCATTCGCCGCGCTCACGCCCGAGGCGCCGGCGGTCGAAGCCCCCGGCGCACCGGTGACGGCGGCGACAGCCTCTGGGCTGAGCACACCCGATGCCGGCAGCGCGCCGCGAGCGAGCGCGCCTTCGACGACAACACGCTTGCCGCGATACGCCACCGCGGTATGCGTGACGGTCAGTTGGCCCAGCGACGCGTTGACGAGCCGGGTGCGCATTTCATGCTCGCATGCGCTGGGGTTCTGGTACTGCGCGACGCATCCCGCGAGCAGAGTGGCACCGGCGGCGAGGCCGACGAGGCAGACTTTTCGTTTGTTCATCGCTCTTGTTGCGCTTCTCGCGCGGTTCGGTTTTCAGGCTGCGGCAATTGTAGCGTAGAGCCCGCGAAGACCCGAGGCGCATCGGGTTCTGCGCACGGCGCTCGCGCGCCGCGCCGGCCTGTTATTATCGCGGCTGTATATCCGTACAGTGCCGCGCGTGCTTCCCGAATCTCCCGATCCGTTCTATTACCTCGCGAACTTCGAGCGCGCGCTCGCCTCGCTCGATGCGCGCTGCGCCGACCTGTTCGACGAAGCCGAACAGTGCTTCGTGCAGGGCTTCGGCGCCCTGCCGCGGGCTTCGCGCGCGCTGTTCGTGCGCATGCTCATGCGCAAAGGGCCGCATTTTCGCGCGAGCAAGCTCGACTACGCCGAGATCGGCTGTCCGCGCGCGGCGGCGGCGGCCCTCGTGGCGGCGGGCTGGGCGGACGCGGCGCCCGTGCTCGCACTCGACGCGCTCGCGGCGCTCGTCACCAAAGCCGAATTGCAGACGCTCGCCACATGGCTCGCAACCTGCGCGCAGGCGCAAGGCGCGCCTGAGGTGACCATCGCGCCTGATACGGCTGATTCCTCCGACGTGCCCAAGCCCGTGAGCGCGCAGCACACCGGCGCTACCGCCCGCGCCGTACCGGCCGCACGCGCCACGCGCGCAGAAACACTCGAAGCCCTGCAAGCCGCCGCGCCCGAGGCGCGCGGCTGGTCCGCGTGGTTTCCGGGCTCGGCCGATACCGTGTTCCATCTGGTGGCCGCGCCGCTGTGCGAGCGGCTCAGGCTGATGTTCTTCGGCAACCTGCGGCAGGACTGGTCCGAGTTCGTGCTGGCCGACCTGGGCGTCTACCGCTACGAACCAGTGCCGCTCGACAGCGCCTCGCGCGCGTTTCAGCAACGCGCCGATATCGACGCCTATCTCACGCTGCGCGACTGCCGCGAGTCCTTCGATCTTGCTCCGGACGCGGCGAGCGCCGTCACTGCCCTCGACACTGCACTCGATACGCTCGACACTCTTGCGCCGCGCACCCGGCACAACGACTGGCTGCGCTCGCGTCACGACCGGGTGCGCCACGCGGCGGGCCAGGCGGCCGAGCGCCTGGGCGAGCCGGCGCTGGCCTGGCGCGCCTATGCCGACTGCGGTCATCCCGAATCGCGCTATCGCTGCGTGCGCGTCCTCGAACAACTCGACCGACGCGACGAAGCGCTCGCGCTCGCCCAGGCCATTGCCGGCGCGCCCGCGAACGAAGAGGAAGCGCAACGTGCGACGCGCACGCTCGCACGCCTGCAGCGGCGGCGCGCCACGGCGCAAACGCCGACAACGCCCGGCGCGCCGACGTTCGCGAGCGCCGAGCTCACGCTCCCCGACGCCTGCGCCGGCCTGCGCGTGGAGGAAGCCGCGCGCCGCACGCTCGAGCGCGCCGAGGCGCCCGTCTTCTACGTCGAGAACACGCTCATCAACAGCCTCTTCGGCCTGCTCTGCTGGCCTGCGCTCTTCGCGCCGCTGCCGGGCGCCTTCTTCCATCCGTTCCAGCGCGGCCCCGCCGACCTGCACGCCACCGACTTCGTGTCCCGGCGCGCCGGGCTCTTCGCCGCGTGTCTCGCCGAATTCGAGACCGGCACCTATCGCGCGACCATCGAACGGCGCTTCACGCAGAAGTACGGCATCCAGTCGCCCTACGTCGCGTGGCCCGCGCTCGACGCCACGCTGCTTGCGCTGGCGCTCGACTGCTTTCCCGCCGCCCACCTGAAGCTGTGGTTCGAGCGCCTGCTGCGCGAACCCGGCGCGAACCGTTCGGGCCTGCCCGACCTCGTGCGCTTCTGGCCGCGCGAGCGACGCTACGAGTTGATCGAGGTGAAGGGCCCCGGCGACCGGCTGCAGGACAACCAGCGCCGCTGGCTCGCGTACTGCGCGGCACACGGCGTGCCCGTGACGGTGCTGCAAGTGCGCTGGGCGGCGCCGGAAGGCACCTCAGCTGCGCCCACGCCATGAGCTACACCGTCGCGGTCCGTACGCTCTGCGAGTTCACCGCGAAACGCGGCGACCTCGACCTGCGCTTCACGCCCTCGCCCGATGCGAGCGAAGGCCGCGCCGGCCACGCCGCGATCGCCGCACGCCGGCCGACCGGCTATGAAACCGAAATCGCGCTCACCGGCGTATTCGGCACGCTCACGGTGCGCGGCCGCGCCGACGGCTATGACCCGGCACGCCAACGGCTCGAAGAGTTCAAGACCTATCGCGGCGATCTGGAGGCGATGCGCGAGAATCAGCGCGCGCTGCACTGGGCGCAATTGCGTGTCTATGGCGCGCTGATGTGCGAGAAGCTCGGCCTCGACGCGCTCGAGCTCGCGCTCGTCTACTACGAGATCGGCTCGGGACGCGAGACGGCGCTCGTCGAGCACGCGAGCGCGCAGCAACTGCGCGCCGAATTCGAGTCGCAGTGCGCACGCTTCATCGCGTGGGCCGAACAGGAGAGCGCGCATCGCGCGGCGCGCGACGTGGCGCTCGCGGCCTTGCGCCTGCCGCATGCGACGTTCCGCGAGGGCCAGCGCGATCTCGCCGAGGCCGTGTGGCGCGCGGCCACGCAAGGACGCTGCCTGCTCATCGAGGCGCCCACCGGTATCGGCAAGACCATCGGCACGCTGTTCCCGCAACTGAAGGCCTGCGCGCGCGCCGGCATCGACAAGGTGCTGTTCTTGAGCGCGAAGAGCCCGGGACGGCAGCTCGCGCTCGACGCGCTCGACACGCTGGCCGCCGCTCAAGTCGATGGCGCACCTCGCGATGGCGTACCCCGCGAAGGCGAAGCTCGCGAAGGCGAGCCGCGCGACGCCGCCCTGCTGCCACTACGCGTGCTCGAACTGGTCGCGCGCGACAAAGCCTGCGAGCATCCGGACCTCGCATGCCACGGGCAATCGTGCCCGCTCGCACGCGGCTTCTACGACCGCCTGCCCGCCGCGCGCGCCGCCGCACTCGCGCGCGTGCGGCTCGATCGCGCCGCATTGCGCGAGGTCGCGCGCGAGCATGTCGTCTGTCCGTACTACCTCGGCCAGGAGCTCACGCGCTGGAGCGACGTGATCGTCGGCGATTACAACTATTACTTCGACGTGAGCGCGATGTTGTTCATGCTCGGCGCGCACAACCAGTGGCGCACGAGCGTGCTCGTGGACGAGGCGCACAATCTGCCCGAACGCGCCCGCGCGATGTATTCCGCCGAGCTCGTGCAAACGCGCCTCGACGCCGTGCGGCGCGCCGCGAGCGCTCCTGTGAAGCGGGCGATGACACGTCTCGCGCGCCACTGGAACGCGCAGAACGCCGTGCAGCCGCACGCGTGGCGCGCGAGCGAGACGCTGCCGGAAGGCCTCGTTGCCGCGCTCGGCGACGTGATCGCCGCCATTGGCGACCAGCTCGCGCAACCGGCGTTCGTGCGCGACGCCGAGCTCGAACGCTTCTATTTCGACGCACTGCACTTCGTGCGCATGGCCGAGCGCTTCGATACGCAATCGATCTTCGACGTCACGCCGCTTGCCGCGCGGGACGCGAAGCGCACGCGCTCGACGCTGTGCATCCGCAACATCGTGCCCGCCGGCGCGCTGCGTCCACGCATGGCGGCGGCCCATAGCGTGACGCTCTTTTCGGCGACGCTCGCGCCCACGCGCTACTACGCCGAGATGCTCGGCCTGCCCGCGAACACCGTGAACGTGGAGATTGGCACGCCATTTCGCGCCGAGCAGCTCGACGTGCGGATCGCGCGCGATATCTCCACGCGCTACAAGGACCGCGAGCGCTCGCTCGACGCGCTCGTCGAGCGCATCGCAAGGCAGTACGACGCGCGCCCCGGCAATTACCTGTGCTTCTTCAGCAGCTACGACTATCTCCAGCTCGCCGCCGACGCCTTCGTCGCGCGGCATCCGCACGTGAGTACATGGATGCAGTCGCGCACGATGGACGAGGCGCAACAGCAGGCCTTCGTTGCGCGCTTCGTGGAGGGCGGCTGCGGGATCGGCTTTGCGGTGCTCGGCGGAGCGTTCGGCGAAGGCATCGACCTGCCGGGCACGCGCCTGATCGGCACGTTCATCGCGACGCTCGGCATGCCGCAGGTGAACCCCGTCAACGAGGCGATGCGCGAACGCATGCAAACGCTCTACGGCGCCGGATTCGACTACACCTATCTGATCCCCGGGCTGCGCAAGGTCGTGCAGGCCGCGGGCCGCGTGATTCGCACCGAACACGACTGCGGCGTCGTGTATCTGCTCGACGACCGCTTCGCGCGGCCGGACGTGCGCGCGCTGCTGCCTGCGTGGTGGCAAATCGGCTAGCGTATTAAATCAGGATGTCGAATTAAATCCCAGGAAACAAAACCGGCGCCGCGACGGCGCCGGTTTCTCCACTACGGACTCAGGCCGCCTTCGACTTGCCCGTGCCCTTGCCGCCCTTCTTCGGCGGTGGCGGCGGCGGATCGCCCTCGGCGTCATCTGCGGCGAGCTCCGGCGCGACCTCCTTCACGTCCGGCTTCGCGCCCTTTCCATCGCCTTTGGCCTTCTTTGCGGGCTTGTTTTCCGGCACGTCGGGCGGCACCGCGATCTTGCTGATGGTCACTTCATGGTTCGCCGTGTCGTAGCCGATCTCGGCGGTATCGCCCGTTTGCAATGCGTCGCCGAGCATCTCCTTGGCGAGCCGCGTCTCCACTTCCTGGCGAATCTGCCGCTTCAGCTCGCGTGCGCCGAACTCGGGTTGATAGCCGGCCTCGACCAGATGCGCGACAAGCGCATCGCTCATCTTCAGCGTGATGCCCTGCGCCGCCGCGGTACGCTTCACGCGGTCGAGCTGAATCTGCACGATCGATTCAATGTTCTCGCGCGAGAGCGCATGGAACACGATGATCTCGTCGATGCGATTGAGAAACTCGGGACGGAAGTGGCCCTTTAGCACCTTCATGAGCGCGTCTTTGAGCGCCTTGTCGTTCATGCGCGAGTCGGCCGGACGCTCGAGATTCTCCATGATGATCGGCGCGCCCAGATTGCTCGTGGCGATGATGATCGTGTTGCTGAAATCGACCACACGGCCCTTGCCGTCGGTGAGCCGGCCGTCGTCGAACACCTGCAGTAGCACGTTGTAGACGTCCGGGTGCGCCTTCTCGATTTCGTCGAGCAGAATCACGCTATAGGGACGACGGCGCACGCGCTCGGTGAGCTGGCCGCCTTCGTCGTAGCCCACGTATCCGGGCGGCGCGCCAATCAGGCGCGCAACGGCATGGCGCTCCATGTACTCGCTCATGTCGATGCGGATGATGGCCTGCTCGTCGCCGAACACGGTTTCCGCGAGCGCCTTCGCTAGCTCGGTCTTGCCCACGCCCGTGGGCCCGAGGAACAGGAACGTGGCAATCGGCCGGTGCTCCTGCCCGAGGCCAGCGCGCGAAAGACGCACCGCGTCGCTCACGGCGACCACGGCGTCGCTCTGGCCGACCACGCGCTCGCGCAGCTTTTCCTCCATCTTCAGCAGCTTCTGCCGCTCTTCCTGCGTGAGATCGGCCACGGGGATACCGGTGAGACGCGAGACCACTTCGGCGATGGACGCGACCGTCACCTCGAGCGTCTCCGAACCGGTCTTGCGCTGCCACGCCTCGGTGAGCTCTTCGAGTTTGGCCTGCTTTTCGTTGATCCGTTCTTCGAAGTTCTTTGCCTCGTCGAAGCGCTTGCGCGAGGCCGCATAGTCCTGTTCGCGCTTGCACTGCGCGATCTCCGCCTCCAGCTCCTGGATCTCCGCCGGCCGCGAGGTCGCGCCGATGCGCACGCGCGCGGCCGCCTGATCGATCAGATCGATGGCCTTGTCGGGCAAGAAGCGCGAGGTGATGTAGCGGTCCGAGAGCTCGGCCGCCGCGACGAAGGCGTCGTCGGCGAACGTGACCTGATGGTGCGCCTCAAGCTTGTCGCGCAGGCCACGCAAGATCACGATCGTCTGCTCGACGGTGGGCTCCGGCACGAGCACGGGCTGGAAGCGACGCTCCAGCGCCGCGTCCTTCTCGATGTACTTCTGATACTCGTTGAGCGTGGTCGCGCCAATCAGGCTCAACTCGCCGCGCGCGAGCGCGGGCTTGAGCACGTTCGCGATATCGAGGCCGCCCTCGCCGCCGCCTTGGCCCGCACCCACGATCGTATGCAGTTCATCAATGAAGAGGATCAGCTCGTCGTGCTTGGCCGTCACCTCGTCAATCAACTGCTTCGCGCGCTCTTCGAACTCGCCGCGATACTTCGCGCCCGCGACCATCGAATTGATGTTCACCTCGACGAGCCGCTTGCCGCGCAGGACCTCGGGCACGTCGCCGTTCACGATACGCTGCGCGAGGCCTTCGACGATGGCGGTCTTGCCCACGCCCGGCTCGCCGATCAGCACCGGATTGTTCTTCTTCCGGCGCGCGAGCACTTCGATAGTGTTCTCGATCTCCAGCGCACGGCCGAGCACCGGATCGAGCTTGCCCTGGCGCGCCATGGCCGTGAGATCGCGGCCGAACTTGTCGAGCGTGGGCGTGCCCGTGGGTGCATCCACGCGGCCGTCTTCCGCGCCCTTGCCCACCACCTTCACGACCTTCTGGCGCAGCGCCTCGGGGGTCACGCCGTACTTCTTGAGCAATGTGCCGGCAATGCTGTCCGGCACCGCCGCCAGCCCGATCAGCAGATGCTCGGGACCGACGTACGAGTGGCCCAGATCGCGCGACGCCTGGAACGCGAACTGAAACGCCTTCTTCAGGCGCGGCGAGATCGTCATCTTGTCGATGGGCGCGTCGGGGTCGGCGTTGCCCTTTTGCGCGTGCTGGTCGATGTAGCCCTTGATGTCCTGCGGCGAGAGCTTCAATTCCTTCAGGAGTGCCGCACAAACGTCGGTATCGGCGAGCACGTAGAGCAGATGTTCGGTGTCGAGCTCGGTGCGCCGCAACTCATGGGCTTTTTCGGCGGCGCGCTGCAGGATCTCGAGCGTCTGCTCGCTGAACGCGTCCGTGGCGTCGACGGACTCGCGCGGCACCTCCGCCTCGAAGCCCCCACCTCCGTCGTCGTGATTGCCCTCGCCTTCCGGGCCGCCGAAGAAACGCGACAGACCGCTGCCGCCCAGCAGCGAATCGAACGGATTGAGCGCGCTTTGATGGCGCATCAACTGCCGATAGTCGTAATCGCATATCGACATGGACTTGCGCTGGCCGTTTTGCACGACCGTCACGCGCGCGACAGCGGGCCGCGCGTTGCAGATTTCACAGAGGGTAGGCATGGTCGACTTGTCTCCAGTTCGGCGCCGTTGCGCGTAATGCGAAACGGCACGGCGCATCGCGAAGATGCGCCGGAAAAGTGACAGAGCGGCGGCGGCCCGCGCAGAAGACGCGGCGCTGCGCCAGGCGTTGCCGGGCCGGCGGCATCATCGACTGCGAGCACCGGAGGCACACGACGAAACGATTGTGGCAGGAAACGTGGCGGCACGCTCCAAATGTGTATCGAGACTTGTGAAGCGAGCGCGTTGATACGCAGGCTTACAGCGATAGTCCACAAGCTTGCGTCACAGTCTTGTCATACGAAAAGCGCAACGGGGCGTGGAGGTCTGTCACGCGTCACTGCTGAATACGGGTTCGAGTGCGCGATAGAGTGCGCGAAACGTTGGTCGCCGCGCTTCGCGATACCACGCGTGACGCCCGGCGTCGGGCTCGCGCACGGCCAGGACCGGCGGCTGCGGACAGACGGCGTCGAGCGCCGCGTGCGGCTCGAGCGCGAGATGCGCGAGGCGCGCCGCGCCCAATGCAGGACCGACCTCGCCGCCCGCGCGCAGCGTGAGCGCACGCCCGCTGATATCCGCGAGCATCTGCGTCCACCACGCGCTGCGCGAGCCGCCGCCGATCACCGTGATTGTCTCGGGCACGAGACCCGCCGCGTGCAGTGCATCCATGCCGTCGAGCAGCGCGAAGCCCACGCCTTCGAGTGTCGCGTTGGCGAGATCGGCGCGCGTGGTCTGTGGCGTCATGCCGTAGAACACGCCCTTCGCGTTGACGTTGTTGTGTGGCGTCCGCTCGCCGCTCAGATAAGGCAGAAACCACGGCCTGCGCGCATCGAGCGCCGCGCCCGCCTGCGCCTGCGCGTCGGCGAGCAATGCGGCAACGCTTTCGTGACCCGTCAAACGCGCCGTGAAATCGAGGCAGCTCGCGGCGTTGAGTATCACCGACATCAAGTGCCAGGTACGCGGCAACGCATGGCAAAAGCTATGGACCGCGGAATCCGGATTCGCGAGAAAGCCGTCCGAGACCGCGAAATACACGCCCGACGTCCCGAGCGAGAGCATCGCGTCGCCGGGCCGCACGATCCCCACGCCCACCGCGCCGGCCGCGTTGTCGCCAGCGCCCGCCACCACCGGTATCTCGCGCAAGCCGAATTCGCGCGCGATCTCGGGGCGCAGCGTGCCGGTCACTTCATTGCCTTCGAAGACCTCGGGCATCTGCGCGCGCGTCAGGCCGCAGGCGGACAGCAGCGCGTCGCTGTAATCGCGCCTGGCAACGTCGAGCCAGAGCGTGCCGGCGGCGTCGGAGGGATCGGTCGCGAACACGCCCGTCAGCAACCAGCGCAGATAATCTTTTGGCAGCAGCACGTGCGCGATGCGCGCGAACACCTCGGGCTCGTGCTCGCGCACCCAGAGCAGCTTGGGTGCCGTAAAGCCCGGCATGGCGAGATTGCCGGCCACTGCGTGCAGCTCCGGCATGGCCTTTTCCAGCTCGATACATTCGGAATCCGAACGACCGTCGTTCCAGAGAATCGCCGGACGCAGCACCTCGCCCTTCGCATCGAGCAACGTTGCGCCGTGCATCTGGCCCGTGAGACCCAGCGCCTCGATACGCGCCGTGTCGACGCCATTGCGGCGCACCGTGTCCAGCAGTTCGCGCAGCGCGCTGCGTGCCGCGCCCCACCAGTCCTGCGGCGCCTGCTCGGACCAGCGCGGCTGCGGCCGGCTCGCCGCGAGCGGTGCGCTCGCGCTGCCGAGCACGTCGCCGGCGCGATCGAGCAGCACGGCCTTCACGCCCGATGTGCCGAGGTCGATACCGATAAACATGTCTGCATCCCCTCTCGTTTCTCGTGCGCTTCTCGTACGCTCCTCGTGTGCTTCTCGCGGCGTGCGTTCAGCGCTGCGCGTAGATCGCCTGATTCACGACGTTCTCGAGCCGCTCCTGCTGGCCGCTCGCATGCTGCGGATTGAAGCCATGCGCGGCGGCATCGGCGGCCAGCGACGCAAGCGAATAGCCGCCTGCGAGGATCTTGCGGCCGAGCTCGGTATCCCAGCCCGCATAGCGCTGACGCTTGAACTGTTCGAGACGATCGTTCTCGACCAGCACTGCCGCACGCTCGAGCGCGAGGGCGAGCACATCGATCGCGCCCACGTGGCCATAGAACAGGTCTTCGGGATCGGCGCTCTGACGCCGCACCTTCGCATCGAAATTCATGCCGCCCGTGGTGAAGCCGCCGTGGCGCAGGATTTCGTAGAGCGCCAGCGTCAGCTCTTCCACGCTGTTCGGAAACTGATCGGTGTCCCAGCCATTTTGCGAATCGCCGCGATTGGCGTCTACGCTGCCGAACACGCCGAGCGCGTAGGCCATCGCAATCTCGTGGTGGAACGAATGGCCCGCGAGGGTGGCATGATTCGCCTCGATGTTCACGCGAATTTCGTTTTGCAGTCCGTATTGGGTCAGAAAACCGTGCACGGTGGCGACGTCATAGTCGTACTGGTGCTTGGTGGGCTCCTGCGGCTTCGGCTCGATCAGCAGCGTGCCCTTGAAGCCGATGCGCGCCTTGTGCTCGACCACCATCGAGAGAAAACGCGCAAACTGCTCGCGCTCGCGGCTGAGGTCGGTATTGAGCAGCGTTTCGTAGCCCTCGCGCCCACCCCACAACACGTAATTCTCGCCCCCGAGGCGGTGCGTGGCGTCGAGCGCGTGGCACACCTGGGTGGCCGCCCAGGCGAAGACCTCGGGGTTCGGATTCGTGGCCGCACCGGCTGCATAGCGCGGATGCGAAAACAGATTCGCCGTGCCCCACAGCAGCTTCATGCCGCTCGCCTGCTGCTTCGCCTCCAGGTAATCCACCATGCGCGCGAAGTTCTCCTTGTAATCCTTGAGGTCCTTGCCTTCGGGCGCAACGTCGGTGTCGTGGAAGGTATAGAACGGCACGCCGAGCTTCGTGAAGAACTCGAACGCCGCGTCGGCCTTCTGGTGCGCGCGCTCCATCGCGTCGCCGGGCTGATGCCACGGACGATGAAAAGTGCCGTGGCCGAAGATGTCGCCGCCGGGCCACACGAACGTATGCCAGTAGCACACCGCGACGCGCAGGTGTTCCTCCAGCGTCTTGCCGAGGAGCTTCTTCGTGCGATCGTAGTAGTGGTAGGCAAGCGGATTGTCCGATTGCGGGCCTTCGTAGCGAATGGCTGGAATAGCTTCGAAATACGACATGGTGTCCCCCGTCTCAAGCAAAGACGTCGATCGCACCTGGCGCTTGAGCTGTAGGCCCGAGTGAGTGCTCGAGTCCTGACTCCGGCCCCATGCAGAGCACCTGGTGCGATCCCGTGCAAAGCGCTCATGTTGCGGCGCAACGGCACACGCCGTGCGAACTGAGGCCATACTGCCCGTGTCGCCCGAAGGGCGGCAATTGCGAAATTGCGCGACCGGCACAACGTTTCCTGCCACCCGCCCGTCAGGCACGCGTGCACGGCCTAGAATACCGGGACGCTTGAAAAGCAGCGCGCCGCTTCGCCGCGAGTAACGGACAAGCGACGTACAAGCAACGCACAAGCGCCGCGCAAGCCCCGCGCCCGAACTGGAGACGACTGCGCCTGCCGCAACGCCAGCAAGCGCATGCAGAACCGAACCGCATGCCATGAACCGTGCCCCCGCTGCCCAGACCGCGCATCGCATCGCACTGCTCTTCAATGCGAACAAGGTGTACGACCGCGAGATCATCGCGGGCATCGGCCATTACCTGCGCTCGACGCGCGTGGCGTGGGACCTCTTTCTCGAAGAGGATTTCCGCTGCCGTCTCGCGGGCATCGAGCGCTTCGACGGCGACGGCATCATCGCCGACTTCGACGACCCCGCCGTCGCCAGTGCGCTTGCGGGCTGCCCGCTGCCGGTGGTGGCGGTCGGCTCGTCGTTCGAGGATCCGACGCAGTACCCCGCCGCGCTGCCCTATATCGCCACCGACAACCGCAAGCTCGTTTCGCTCGCGTGGACGCACTTGATCGGCGCGGGCCTGCCGCATCTCGCGATGTACAGCTTGCCCATCGCGCAGGAGAACCGCTGGGCACAGGAGCGCGAGCGGGCCTTCCAGGCGCTCGCGCAGGCAGAGGACGTTCAGGCGCCCGTCTATCGCGGCCTGGCCACCAGTGCGCCGTCGTGGAACCAGGCCATCGAGCAACTGAGCGCGTGGCTGCACGCGCTGCCCAAGCCCGTCGGCGTGATCGCCGTGACCGATGCGCGCGCCCGCCATCTGCTGCAGGCCTGCCTGATGCACGGCATCGCCGTGCCGGAACAGGTGGCGATCATCGGCATCGACAACGACCCGCTCACACGCACCCTCACCCGCATCCCGCTTTCCTCGGTCATTCAGGGCACCGAGGAAATGGGCAAGACCGCGGCGCACCTGCTGCACCAGATGCTCGGCGGTGCACGTTTTCCGGGACGGCGCATTCTGGTTCCGCCCGTCGGCATCAATGTGCTGGAATCGACACGGCATGAACCGCTGTCCAGCCCGCACGTGATGCGTGCACGCCACTTCATCCGCCAGTACGCGTGCCAGGGCATCAAGACCGAGCAGGTCGCCGATTACGTGGGCGTGTCGCGCTCGTCGCTGGAAGAATACTTCCGGCGTGAACTGCACCGCACGGTCCACCAGGAGATCCTGAGGCACAAGCTCGACGCCGCGAAAGCGCTACTCGCGAGCCGCGACGCGTCGAGTGCCGAAGTGGCCATCCGCTGCGGGTTCACGTCGCTCCAGTACATGTACGCGGTGTTCCGGCGCGAACTGGACTGCACACCGCGCGAATATCAGGACCGCGTGGCGCAGCCCGCCAGTTCCGCGGCGTCCGCCTCGCCCCAGCCGAACGCGCAGGCGGCGCAAGCCCCGGCCCTTCCGACTCTCCCGACCGACGCCACATGAACCGAATCGCCCAACTGAGTTCCGAACCTTGGGGTGCGCTGCCCGGCGGCGACGCCTGCCGGCTCTACACGCTGCGCAACGCTCAGGGCATGAAAGTGCAGATCAGCGACCTCGGCGCGACGCTGGTGAGCTGGCACGCGCCCGATCGCACGGGACGGCTCGCCGACATCCTGCTGGGCCACGACACGCCCGCCGCGTACCATGCGGCCACGACCTACATGGGCGGCCTCGTCGGCCGCTGGGCCAACCGCATTGCCGGTGCGCGCTTCACATTGGATGGCATCGACTACACGCTCGATCGCAACGAGAACGGCAATTTGCTGCATGGCGGCGCGAACGGATTTCACCGCGCGAGATGGCAAGCGGAGGACGATCGCGGCACGCTGCTGCTGCGGCTCGATTCGCCCGAGGGGGACGCCGGCTTTCCCGGCAACGTGAACGTGCAAGTCCGCTACACGCTCGACGACGACGGCACGCTCACGCTCGATTACGAAGCCCTCAGCGACGCCCCCACTCCGCTGAACCTGACGAGCCATGGCTATTTCAATCTCAGCGGCGAGCCGGGCACGGACATTCGCGGCCACCTCCTGACCATCGACGCCGACGCGTACCTCGAAGTCGATCCGCAGATGATCCCGATCCGGGTGGCCGACGTGCGCGGCACGGCCTTCGACTTTCGCCAGGGCGCGCCGCTGGGCGCGCGGCTCGACTGGCCCCACGCGCAGATCGCGCTAGCGGGCGGCTTCGACCACTGCTACATCTTGCGCGACGCCGCGCAAGCGGGCCATGCGCCTGCCGTGCGCACCGTGGCGAGTGTCTACGAGCCCGGCAGCGGGCGCGAGCTCACGGTCGCCACCGACCAGCGCGGCCTGCAGTGCTATACGGGAAATTATCTGGAGGGCCAGCCTGGGCGCCACGGCGTGCCATGCGTGCGCCATGGCGCGCTGTGCCTGGAAGCGGGTGGATTCCCGAACCAGATCAACATGGATGCACCGGAATGCAATGAAGTGGTGTTGCGGCCCGGCGGCAGTTACCGCCAGGTCACGCAGTACAGGCTAACCGTGCGCGAATGAAGCGCAGTGCAGGCGCGGGCCAAAAAGGGACATCTGGCGCCGGCCTGCACCAAAGTGCCGGAAAGACCTCAGGAAAAGGCCTCAGGAAACCTTGTCGTACTGGTACACGCCACGGCCGGTCTTGCGGCCGAGCTGCCCTGCCGCCACCATCTCGCGCAACAGCGGACACGCACGATACTTCGAGTCGCCGAAGTCCTTCAGGAACACGTCCATCACCGAGAGACACACGTCGAGGCCGATCAGGTCCGCGAGCGCGAGCGGCCCGATCGGATGATTCGCGCCGAGCTTCATGCCGGCATCGATTTCCTCGGCGCTCGCGACACCTTCGGCGAGCACGAAGAACGCCTCGTTGATCATCGGCACGAGAATGCGGTTGACGACGAAGCCCGGCGAGTTCTTCACCGCGATGGGCGTCTTCTCGAGGCGCAGCGCAAGCTCGCGCACGGCATCGGCCACGTCCGGGCGCGTCTGGAGGCCGCGAATGACCTCGACGAGCGGCATCATCGGCACCGGATTGAAGAAGTGCATGCCGATGAAGCGCGACGGGTCGGCCAGCGTCGTTGCGAGCGTCGTGATCGAAATGGACGAGGTGTTCGACGCGATGATCGCGTCGGGACGCGCGGCGGCTTCGATCTGCTTGAGGATGCGCGTCTTGAGCTCGCCGTTCTCCGTGGCGGCTTCAATCACGAGGTCGGCACTGTCAAGACGCTGGTAGTCGGTGCTGGTCTCGATGCGCGCAAGCGCCGCATCGCGTGCGGCCGCGTCGAGCTTGCCTTTCGAAACGAGCCGCTCGAGGCTGTGCGCGAGCGTCGCCACGCCTCGTGCGAGCGCCGCGTCCGTCACGTCGATCATCACGGCCTTCAGGCCCGACACGGCCACCGCCTGCGCGATGCCGTTGCCCATGGTGCCCGCTCCCACAATCCCAACCGTCTCGATTGCCATGCCTGCTCCTCACTTTTTGTCTGCGACGCCAGTGCATCGCTAATGGAAAAACCTGGCCATGCCGTGCACGTGGTGCACTGCATCATGAACCGATAGTGTAACGGGTTGCGAGGGAGGGTCGGAATTTGCGCAACGGGGGGCACTATCATGCCGCCCCGCCCGCTGCGGATACGCGTGTGACAAGCCGCTGCCCGACGCGGCTCAGAAGTTGTACTGGAAGTAGATTTCGCTGAAGTTCAGGCCGGGGTTGGGGGTCTTGATGTCGGCGTTCGAGATGTGCTGAAAGCGAAAGCCCGCCTGATAGTTCTGGTGCTCGCCGAACTGCGCGCCCACGCCCACCATGTCCGCGAACTGGAATGCCGACGACAAGGTGCGGTCACCCGTGAGCTGCACATGCGAAAGCAGCCGCACGCCCACACCCGCCTCGAAATACGGCCTGATCCACCCACTGTCCTTGATGATGCGGAACACCGGCGTCACGCCGAATTCCCAGATGTTCGGGTGCGAGGCGCCTTTTTCCGTCAAGTCCCAATAAGCGACGTGCCCCTCGCCCACCACGGTGAAATGAAAACCCGCGAAATGCCACCACTGAAGCCCCGGATCCCAGACCAGGCCGAGGTCGAGTTTCTTCACACCATAGCCCGCGACACCCGGCGCCAACTGAATGCCGAATTGATCCGCGTGCGCGCTTCCTGCTCCAAAGACCAGGAGGGTCGCGCATGCAACGCGCGCCATCCGGGCCTGCCAGCCCAATTTTCTTTCTGTCATGAATATCCCCGGAAACGAACGACACTTCACGACTCGAATTTTTTACAGCCCGCTTTTCTTCACGGCCGGCCTCTGTCACTTCACTCCTTTTGGAAATGAAGGCCACTGAAACCCGACCGCTGCGATCCACCGTTTGCAAATGTATCGCGCACTGCGTCGCCAAGTGTAATCGTCAATTCGTCAGTCTGCTCATATCGGGTCTAGACGCGCGCAGGCCATTCACAGATATCTGACTTAATGCTTTCAATACAATACGTATTACCTTCAATCAGAATAAATGACACGCTTTAACTAGCAGCTTTTACTTCGCGTCAACGCACAAGCTCCATCGCTTTTACCGGCGCAACCGTGCCAAATCGACTTGAATGGCATGGATTGTTTTTTCCGCTAAACGGATTAAAGCGTCCGTGCGCTCGATCACGCGAAGCTGCAGAACCTTCCTCCATACGAATCACGCCGGCCGGCGAGCATTGCTCATCAGCGTCTTCCCTGACGCACTGTGCGCTGTACCCAAAATGAGGACAGACAGCACCAACGTGCCTCGCATAATCCGCGGGACGCGCGTTCGGCGACATCGACAAGAATAAACCCTCACCGAAGCGCGCATGCCCAGATAGCCCCGTGCCCAGGAGGAGACCCATGAGCCCAACCCAACCGCGCGACGCAACGCGAGCGCCGCAAACGTCTGCTACTGCATCGTCTGGCGATGCAGCGCCCGCACAGAATCTCGCGCAAGACTCGGCCCATGCGCGCCCAAGCGCCGACGCGGTCACGCGCAAAGTATCGCGCCATCTGCTCGGCTTCCTGTTCCTGCTGTTCGTCGTGTCGTTCCTCGACCGCATCAACATCGGCTTTGCCGGGCTCACGATGATGAAGGACCTCGGTCTGACGAGCACGCAGTTCGGCTTCGCCACCACGCTGTTCTATCTCGCCTATATCGCGTGCGGCATTCCCAGCAACCTCGCGCTCGCCCGCTTCGGCGCACGCCGCTGGATCGCGTTCATCATGATCGCGTGGGGGCTCGCCTCCACCGCGACGATGTTCGCCACCGACGCGAGGACCCTGTACGGATTGCGCATGCTGGTCGGCGTGACCGAAGCAGGCTTTCTGCCCGGCATGCTGCTCTATCTCACGTGCTGGTTTCCGCCCGCATGGCGCGCCCGCGCCAACGCGCTCTTCATGATCGCGATGCCCGTGACCGCGGCGTTCGGCTCGGCCGTATCCGGTTTCGTCCTGCGGCTCGACGGCCACGCAGGACTCGCCGGCTGGCAGTGGCTCTTTTTGCTCGAAGGGCTGCCTGCCGCCCTGCTCGGCTGCGTCGCGTTCTGCTATCTCGACGACGCACCCGCGGCCGCGCGCTGGCTCAGCCCCGCGGAAAAGCGCACGCTCGAAGCCGAACTCGCAGGCGCACCCGCCACGCCGGAAGCACACAGCGAACAGACCGGCCTCTGGCAGCAAATCCGCTCGCCGATCGTAATTCGCTTTGCGGCGGCCTATTTCTGCCTCGTCAACACGCTTGCCATGGTTGCCGTATGGGCGCCGCTCATCGTCAAGAGCTTCAGCGCGGGGGCGAGCAACGTCACGGTCGGCCTGATCGCCACGATCCCGCAGATCGTCACCATCGTCGCGATGATCGTCTGGGGGCGCCGCTCGGACCGCCGCCAGGAGCGCAAGTGGCACCTCATCGCGCCGATGCTCCTCGCCGCGCTCGGCTGCATGCTCTGCGCGAGCGGCGGCGCGCCGCTCGTTCAGTTGCTCGGCGTGTGCCTCGCTTCGGCAGGCTCGTACACGGCCATGTCGATCTTCTGGACGACGCCCGATCAGGCGTTTTCGCCCGCCGCGCGCGCAGTCGGCATCGCCGTCATCAACGCGATCGGCAATCTGAGCTCGGCTGCGAACCCGCTCGTGGTGGGGTGGCTCAGGGACATGACGCACAGCTACGCTGCGGGACTCGGCTACTCCGCGGCGCTGCTCGTGATAGGGACGCTGATCGTCGTGCGGCTGCCCGGCGGACAGAACAGTGCACGCCGTGACGCGAACAACGTTGAAGCCGCCGAGGATGCGAAGCGCGCGGCGGCCTGAAGCCAGGCGGGCCTGATGCCCGTGGCACAGCCGTCCGCGTGAGGCGTCGCATTGCACGACACCATATCGTTGTACGCACATCGAATGTACGCACAACGATCCAACTGCAGCATCGCGTGGAACGCCCTTATTGCTTGGCGCCCGCGCGCTCCTGACGCGCGCTCAAACCCGGCACACGCTTGATGAAGCCGGTCGCGAGCGACGTGCCCACGAGAATCGCCGCACACGCCTCGATCATGCCCACCGATACGTGCTCGCGAAGGAACAGCGCGCCCCAGAGGATGCCGAAGATCGGGATCACGAAGGTCACGGTGATCGTGCGCGCGGGACCAATTGCGGCGATCAGGCGGAAGAACAGCAGATACGCGACGCCCGTGCACGCGACGCCAAGGCAGAGCGCCGCGCCCCATGCATGCACTGAGACGGCAGCATGCGGCCACGTGAAAAGCGCGATCGGCGCCAGTACGACGGTCGCGGCCGTCATGGTGCCGGCGGCCACGGTGAGCGGATCGACGCCGGTCAGATGCCGCTTCGTGAAGCTCGCCGCAACACCGTAAAGCGCGGCCGCACAGAGCGCCGCCCCGGCCGCGAGCAAGGTGGTCGAGGTGCTCGCGCCGTCGCCGGCGTGCGTGGCGATCTGATCCCAGACCAGCGCGAGCACCCCCGCGAAGCCGATCGCGAGGCCGGCGATGCGCAGGCCGCTGAGCCGGTCCTTGAGCCACAGATACGCGACCACCGCGCCGAACAACGGCGTGGTCGCGTTGATCACCGAGGTCACGCCCGCGGAGAGCGTCAGCTCGGCCCATGCGAACAGGCAGAACGGCGCAGCCGAATTGAGGATGCCAACCACGAAGAGCGGCCACGCGTGCTCACGCAAGGCGCCGAGCGCCTCGCGAGGCGAGCGTCTCGAGAACAGCACGAGCAGCAGGAACAGCGCGCCGATGCCGACACGCAGCGCCATCAACGGCGCCACGCCCAGATCGGTCACGCCGACCCGGATAAAGAGAAACGACCCGCCCCACAGGGCGGCGAGAATAACGAGCTGAACGAGTTCGATCGGATTCATGGAAAGGGCGCTGGGCTGTGTGGCCGGTTGGCGTGCGGTGCCCATCAACGGACAGGACCGCACGGAGGGTACAGCACCGGCCGATAAGCGTTAATGCTAATGTGCGCGGCGCAACCCTCATAGCGAATGATTCTCATCGATATGTGAGAAAAATTAACACCGAATCTTGCGCACTCATTCGCGGCGCGTGGACATTAACGCTTTGAATTGAAGGACTTAACACAGTCCGCACCGGTGCGGGTGGTGTGTGCTGGAAGCGACATAGGGGCGCCACGCGCGGGCGTAAACTGGGACATCGGCGCGAGACGTCGGCCCGCGCTCGCCGCCGGCCATCCCATCGACAGGAGACATCGAATGAAGACCCTGCTTGCCGCCCTGCTCTTGATCCCCGCCGCGGCTGCGCTCGCGCAAGGCACCGCCTTCCCTGACGGCGCCACCACGCCCAGCGCCGCCGACATCCAGCAACGCCTGACCGGCAAGGCATTCGACATCAAGATTGGCGATGGCAGCATGTGGCACGTCCAGTACGGCGACGGCGGCAGCTACGATTTCAAGTCGAGCAAGGGATTCGCCGATCACGGCGACTGGAAAGCAGAGGACGGCAAGATCTGCAGCAAGGGCAGCAAGATCCCCTACTCGTGCAACGACGTTCGCATGAAGGGCACCGATTTGTATCTGAAGCGCGATAACGGCGAAGTCGTGCAGTTCGTCGATTCGCAGTGAGCACATGCTCGTGCTGTTGATCCACGCACGGTTCACGAAGCCAAAGAAAAAGGCCTTACGGTTTTCACCGTAAGGCCTTTTTGACTTCTGGTCGGGGCGAGAGGATTTGAACCTCCGACCACCTGCACCCCATGCAGGTACGCTACCAGGCTGCGCTACGCCCCGAGAGCTAGAAAGTATAACAGACCCTTTCTCTAATTAGAACCACCAGAATCGGAATTCGTCACAAAGATTGTTTGCAGGATCTTCATTGCCCCAGCAGGTCGATCACGTGCAGCAACTCCTTGCGCAACTGATCGACGTCCACCATCGCCATATTGCCCTGCGCAGCGCTCACCTCACCCGTCTCGCCCGGCGCGGCTTCCTGAGCCACCGCACCCGGCGAATCGAGCCGGTTGCGTGCGCCGTTGATCGTGAAGCCCTGCTCGTAGAGCAGTTCACGAATACGCCGGATCAGCAGGACTTCGTGATGCTGATAGTAGCGGCGGTTGCCGCGCCGCTTGACCGGCTTCAACTGCGTGAACTCCTGCTCCCAATACCGCAGCACATGAGGCTTCACGCCGCACAGCTCGCTCACTTCGCCAATCGTGAAGTAGCGCTTGGCGGGGATGGGGGGCAAGACGACCTTTTCGATTGTCGATGTCATCGCCGGGTTGCCGTCGTGGTGGTTGCGCAATGTGGCGTCGCCGCCTGGGTCAAGTGTTTCCAGTCACGCCCGCTGCATGCTCACCCGTGCGGGCCGCGCGGGTCCTCCCGCGCATGATGCCTTGATCGACGAATCAGCGCGTGAAGCTTGCCTCCGCGCCGCTCTCGACCAGAGCCTTGAGCTTCTGGCTCGCGTGGAACGTCACCACGCGTCGCGCTGCAATGGGGATCGCCTCCCCGGTCTTCGGGTTGCGGCCCGGTCGTTGCGGCTTGTCGCGCAACTGGAAATTGCCGAAGCCCGAGAGCTTCACGCTTTCGCCGCTTTCGAGCGCGTCGCGAATCACTTCGAAGAACGCTTCGACCATGTCCTTGGCCTCGCGCTTGTTGAGCCCGACGTTGTCGAACAGCAGTTCCGCGAGCTCGGCTTTGGTCAGCGTGGGCGTGTCGTTCGTGGCGCTTGCCGACGAGGCAGGGATGTCGCGAATCATGGCGCTACGCTGTGCCGCAAGAAGGGCTTCGAAATCACTCGAGTTCATTTCGTTCATCTATCTATGAAATGGCGCGCTTCCGGTTCTCGGGACTGCACGAACCGGAAGCCTATGTCGGTAGGAGATGAGCCGTGGAGCTTATCCGCGCAACCGGGCGCCAAACACTCGAGCCAGGCGATCCACCAGGGACTTGATGGCCGCATCGACCGTTTCGTCCTGAAGGGTCCCGCCAGTATCTTGCAGGGTCACCCGGAAGGCAAGGCTTTTCTCGTCCGCGCCAAGTCCGGAAGTGTTTGATTTTGCACGAAATTCATCGAACAATGCAACCCTCTGGACAATCTTGCAGGGCTCGTCCTGCATGCCCTTGTAAAGCTCGTCGAGCAACGCCTGAACCTCGATCTTTTGATCGACAACAAGCGCAATGTCGCGCCGAACCGGCGGGAATTTCGAGACTTCAGACGGTGCAGGCAGTTCGCGCGCCATCAGCGCATCGGCTTGCACTTCGAAGAGGATCGGCGCATGAGGCAGGTCATACTTCTGCATCCAGCGCGGATGCAGCTCGCCAATCCAGCCCACCGCGCGGCCATCCACTTCGATGCGCGCGCTACGGCCCGGATGCAGCGCCGGGTGCTCGGCCTTCACGAAACGCGGCGCTTTTGCCGCACCCAGCGAGGCGAACAGCGCTTCGAGATCGCCCTTCATGTCGAAGTAATCGACGCCGCGCGTCTGCGCGCCCCACTGCTCGTCGAGCGCCGGACCGTAGGCGAGCGCACCGATCATCTTCGGTTGTGCGAAGCCTTCCACCGTCATCTCGCCGGCCTTGATCGACTGATCGTGCAGGAACACGCGGCCCGCCTCGAACACGCGCACGCGGTCCGCGCGGCGGTTGAGGTTGTGGCGCAGCACGTTGACGAGGCTGCCGAACAGCGTCGTGCGCATGACCGAGAGCTGGCTCGCGATCGGGTTCAGCAGCTTCACGGGATTCGCGTTGCCCGCGAGATCCTGTTCCCACTCCGCGTCGACGAAGCTGAAGTTGATCGTCTCGGCGTAGTCGCGCGCGGCCAGCGCGTGACGGATCGCGTGAATCGAGCGGCGCGTTTCGTTGGTTGCGCGCATTTCGCTGCGCGCGACCGGCGGGTTCGCCGGAATCTTCTCGAAGCCGTAGATGCGCGCGACTTCTTCGATCAGGTCTTCCTCGATCTCGATGTCGAAGCGGTACGGCGGCGGCGTCACGCTGAACGTATCGCCTTCGCGCGTGAACGTGAGGCCCAGACGCGTGAAGATCTGCGCGATCTCGTCGGCATCGATCTTCACACCGATGATGCGGTTCGCACGCGCGACACGCATCTTCACCGGCTCGCGCTTGGGCACGTTCACGGTCTGATCGTCGATCGGGCCGGCCTCGCCACCGCAGATGTCGAGGATCAGTTGCGTGATGCGCTCGATGTGCTCGACGGTCGTGGACCAGTCCACGCCGCGCTCGAAGCGGTGGCCCGCATCGGTCGAGAAGTTGTAGCGGCGCGAGCGGCCACGGATGCTGTCCGGCCACCAGAACGCGGCCTCGAGATAGATGTTCTTCGTGTCGAGCGAGACGGCCGTGCTGTCGCCCCCCATGATGCCCGCGAGGCTTTCGATCTCGCGCTCGTCGGCAATCACGCCGACGGTTTCATCGACTTCGACGGTATTGCCGTTGAGCAGCTTGAGCGTCTCGCCCTTCTTGCCCCAGCGCACGTCCATCGAGCCGTGGATCTTGTCGAGATCGAACACGTGCGACGGGCGGCCCAGTTCGAGCATCACGTAGTTCGAAATATCGACGAGCGCCGAGATGCTGCGCTGGCCAGAGCGCTCGAGGCGCTCGACCATCCACGCCGGCGTCTTCGCGTGCGCGTTCACGCCGCGGATCACGCGGCCCGAGAAACGGCCGCACAGGTCCGGCGCCGAGATCTTCACGGGCAACGTTTCGTTGAGCTTGACTTCGACCTGCGGGAACACCGGGGCCTGCAGCGGCGCGCCCGTGATCGCGGCGGTCTCGCGCGCGATGCCGTACACCGAAAGGCAATCGGCCTTGTTCGGCGTGAGCTTGATTTCGAAGATGGTGTCGTCGAGGTTGAGCGTCTCGCGAATGTCCTGGCCGATGGGCGTGTCTTCCGGCAGGATCATCAGACCGCTGTGGTCTTCGGAGAGCTTCAGTTCGCGCGCCGAGCACAGCATGCCCTGGCTCTCCACGCCGCGCAGCTTCGAGAGCTTGATCGCGAAGGGCTTGCCGCCCTCTTCCGCGGGCGGCAGTTCGGCGCCCACGAGCGCCACCGGCACCTTGATGCCGGGCGCCACGTTGGGCGCGCCGCACACGATCTGCAGCGTCGCGCCGGTGCCGGCATCGACCTGTGTGACATTGAGCTTGTCCGCGTCCGGGTGCTTGACGACTTCGAGCACGCGGCCCACCACGATCTTCGACGTGGGCGGCGCGGCCGGGCGCAGGCCTTCGATTTCGAGGCCGGCCATGGTGAGCGCGTGGGCCAGCTCGTCGGTCGTGAGCTTCGGATCGACAAAGCTTCTCAGCCAGGATTCGGGGAATAGCATTTCGTTTTACGTTCCAGACAGATTGAGACCGTCGCGAAGCGTTTTCTCGCGCACCGCCCTGGAGGCTTGGGGTGCTGCGTGCGCTTCGCGAACCGCGGATGCCGTGCGTGCCGTACGTTGGCCTTCGGGCTTAGGCGAACTGGCGCAAGAAGCGCAGGTCGCCTTCGAAGAACAGACGCAGATCCTGCACGCCATAACGCAGCATCGTCAGGCGTTCGAGGCCGCTGCCGAACGCAAAGCCGATATAGCGTTCCGGGTCGAGGCCCATGTTGCGGATCACGGTCGGATGCACTTGCCCCGAGCCCGAGATCTCGAGCCACTTGCCGGCGTTCTTGCCCTGCTCGAACATCATGTCGATTTCGGCCGACGGTTCCGTGAACGGGAAGTACGACGGACGGAAACGCACCTGGATGTCGTCGCGCTCGAAGAACTTACTCAGGAAGTCCGTATAGACGCCCTTCAGGTCCGCGAAGCTGATGTTCTCTTCGATCCACAGGCCTTCGACCTGGTTGAACATCGGCGAGTGGGTGGCGTCGCTGTCCACGCGATAGGTGCGGCCCGGCACGATCACCTTGATGGGCGGCGTGTGCGTGCGCGCGTAGCGCACCTGCATCGGGCTCGTGTGCGTGCGCAGCAGGAGCGGACGGCCTTCGGCGTCCTTGCCGTCCACGTAGAACGTGTCCTGCATCGAACGCGCCGGATGGTTTTCCGGGCTGTTGAGCGAGGTGAAGTTGTACCAGTCGGTTTCGATCTCGGGACCGTCGGCCACGTCGAAGCCGATCGAGCCGAAGATCTGCTCGACGCGTTCCCACGTCTGCATCACCGGATGCAGGCTGCCGGTGCCCGTGCCGCGGCCCGGCAACGTGACGTCGATCGCCTCGGCGGCGAGACGCTGGTTCAGCAGCGCATCGGCGAGCGCCTGACGGCGCGCGTTGAGCGCCGCCTCGACCTGCTGCTTGACGGCGTTGATGCGCGCACCCTCGGTCTTGCGTGTTTCCGGGTCGAGCTTGCCGAGGCCCTTGAGCAGCTCGGTCAGCGCGCCGGATTTACCGAGAAAACGCGCCTTTTCGTTTTCAAGCGTGTTGACGTCGGGGGCGGAAGCGAACGCGCCTTGCGCGTCGGCGACAATCTGGTCCAGATCCATTGATCCCATCTTTTCAGCGTCAGTGTTTGAGACTTGAGCGGCGCATTTCACGTTGCCGGCCACGATGATGACGCACGGGCGCGACGACATGAAGGCACTCGCAGGAAGCGCGCAGATAGCGCTTCACCAACAAAAACGGGGCTCGGTGAGGAGCCCCGTTTTTGTTGCAGCATCACCGAAACGACCGGAATGTTTGCTGCAACGAACCTGCGCAATACCTATGCTTGATACCAGCGCTTAGGCAGCGACGGCGGCCTTCACCTGCTTGACGATCGCAGCAAATGCAGCCTTGTCGAACACCGCCATGTCAGCCAGAACCTTGCGGTCGAGTTCGATCGACGCCTTCTTCAGGCCGTTGATGAACACGCTGTAGGTCATGTCGTGCTGACGCACCGCCGCGTTGATACGCGTGATCCACAGTGCGCGGAACACACGCTTCTTGTTGCGGCGATCGCGGTAGGCGTATTGGCCCGCGCGCATGACCGCCTGCTTGGCGATGCGATAGACGTTATTGCGACGGCCGCGGTAACCCTTGGCCAGGTTGATGATCTTCTTGTGACGGGCCCGTGCGGTAACCCCACGTTTGACTCGAGGCATGAGTAGCTCCTATGAGTTGTCGGTTGAGGATTACGCGAACGGCATCATTGCGCGAACGGACTTCACATCGGCCTCGTGAACGGCCGTTGCACCACGCAGATGACGCTTGTTCTTGGTGGTCTTCTTGGTCAGGATGTGACGCTTGAAGGCTTGACCGCGCTTGACGGTACCACCCGGACGAACCACAAAGCGCTTTGCGGCGCTCTTCTTGGTCTTCATCTTGGGCATGACAAAAACTCCATTATTTGATGGACATGGGTGTGCGGTTGGCTCTGGCACGCGCTTTTGCAAACGCCGCTTTTCGCCCTCAAACCGCCCTTCGAAACCCACTCCACTTGTTTTGGCAGCTGGCTGCTCTAAAAAAGACAAGCTTGCCGCCGCTTTCAGGAAAAACGCCCGTTTGCCGCACTGTTCGTGCGGCGCGCGGGCGCCGTTCCGGAACCTGCTTCCCGCCTCCTTCGCGCATCTCGCGAAGAAAACGTCTGACAAAACCACTCTGACCGCCGCGCATCGTTCGACGCGCGGCGCGCCAATCACTTCTTCTTCTTGGGCGAGAGCACCATGATCATCTGGCGCCCTTCCATCTTCGGCATCTGCTCGACCTGACCGACTTCTTCGAGGTCGGTGCGCAGGCGCTCGAGCATGCGCATGCCGATTTCCTGGTGGGCCATTTCGCGGCCGCGGAAACGCAACGTGATCTTCGTCTTGTCGCCGTCGTCGAGGAAGCGAATGAGATTACGCAGCTTGACGTTGTAATCGCCGTCGTCGGTACCCGGGCGGAATTTGACTTCCTTGACCTGGATGACCTTCTGCTTGAGCTTGGCCTCGTGCTGCTTCTTCGATTCCTGATACTTGAACTTGCCGTAGTCCATCAGGCGGCACACGGGAGGCACCGCCTGCGGGGCAATTTCAACCAGATCGACGTCCTGCTGTTCCGACATGCGGAACGCATCGGCCAGCTTTACGATGCCGAGCGGCTCGTTCTCGATTCCGACGAGACGCACCTCGGGTGCAGTGATTTCACCGTTGATGCGATGCGACTTATCCGTAGCGATGTTACGTTTCCTCTAAAAATTAAAAAAACGAGCCGCGCTGCCAAGTGGCTTACTTGAACGTCTTGACGTCTTGCGCCAGACGCTCAGCAAAGGCTTCGACGGGCATGACACCCAGATCGACGCCGCCACGGGCACGCACGGCTACCGTTTGTGCTTCACGCTCTTTGTCGCCGACAACCAGCAGGTACGGGACCTTCTCAAGCGTGTGCTCGCGTATTTTATAGCTAATTTTCTCGTTGCGCAAATCCGCCTGCACTCTAACCCCTTGTTTTTGCAACGATTGGGCCAGATTTGCCGCGTATTCGGCCTGACTTTCGGCAATATTCATCACAACTGCCTGCACCGGAGCGAGCCAGGACGGCATTGCACCCGCATGGTGCTCGATCAGAATGCCGAGGAAACGCTCCATCGAGCCGAGGATGGCGCGGTGCAGCATGATCGGGCGGCGGCGGCTGTTGTCTTCCGACACGTACTCGGCGCCAAGGCGCTCCGGCAGCACCATGTCGAGCTGCAGCGTGCCGCACTGCCACGAACGGCCCAGCGCGTCCTTGATGTGGTACTCGACCTTCGGACCGTAGAACGCGCCCTCGCCCGGCAGCTCTTCCCACTGCAGGCCGCAGGCCGTCAGCGCGTTGCGCAGGCCCTGCTCGGCGTGATCCCACGTCTCATCCGTCCCCGCGCGCGAATCGGGGCGCAGCGAGAGCTTGATGTCGATCTGATCGAACCCGAAATCCTTGTAGACGCTCATCGCGAGCGTGTTGAAGGCGATCGACTCGCTGATGATCTGGTCTTCCGTGCAGAAGATGTGCGCATCGTCCTGGACGAAGCCGCGCACGCGCATCAGGCCGTGCAGCGCGCCCGACGCCTCGTTGCGGTGGCACGAGCCGAATTCCGCGTAGCGCAGCGGCAGGTCGCGGTACGAGCGCAGGCCGTGGTTGAACACCTGGACGTGGCCCGGGCAGTTCATCGGCTTGATCGCGTAATCGCGCTTTTCCGACTCCGTCGTGAACATGTTTTCACGATAGTTCTGCCAGTGACCCGACGCTTCCCAGAGCGAGCGGTCCATGATCATCGGCGTCTTGATCTCGTCGTAGCCGGCGTCGCGCAGACGGCCGCGCATGTACTGCTCGACCTGCTGCCAGAGCGTCCAGCCCTTCGGGTGCCAGAACACCATGCCCGGCGACTCGTCCTGCATGTGGAACAGGTCGAGCTGCTTGCCGAGCTTGCGGTGGTCGCGCTTCTCGGCCTCTTCGAGCATGTGCAGGTACTGGTCCTGATCTTCCTTCTTCGTCCAGGCCGTGCCGTAGATGCGCTGCAGCTGCTCGTTCTTCGCGTCGCCGCGCCAGTAGGCGCCCGCGACCTTCATGAGCTTGAAGACCTTGAGCTTGCCCGTGGACGGCACGTGCGGGCCGCGGCACAGGTCCGTGAAGCCGCCGTGCGCGTACAGCTTGATGTCCTCGGCGCCCGGAATCGACTCGATGATCTCGGCCTTGTACTTCTCGCCGATGCTCTTGAAGTAATCGACCGCCTCGCCGCGCGAGACGACACGGCGCGTGACCGGCTCGTCCTTCTTCGCGAGCTCCTGCATGCGCTTTTCGATCTTCTCGAGATCTTCGGGCGTGAAGGGACGGTTGTAGGCGAAGTCGTAGTAAAAGCCGTTGTCGATGACCGGCCCGATCGTGACCTGCGCTTCCGGATAGAGCTCCTTCACCGCGTAGGCCAGCAAGTGCGCCGTGGAGTGACGGATGATGTCGAGGCCGTCGGCATCCTTGTCCGTGACGATGGCGAGCGACGCGTCGCGATCGATCAGCGTCGACGTATCGACCAGCTCGCCGTCGAGCTTGCCGCCGAGCGCCGCCTTGGCGAGGCCGGGGCCAATCGAAGCCGCCACTTCGGCGACCGTGACGGGATGATCGTACTGTCGAACCGAACCATCGGGCAGACGTATCGCAACCATGTTTTTCTCCAGAAGTGCCGTGGAGGCACATCGTATCGTTCGTGGGAACATCCCCGCGAAAAGCTCGCGGCGAAAAAAAATGCGGCCCCGCTTTCGAGGGGCCGCATTCACTTTTCAAACCAGATTGCAGGGCGAAAGAGGTCCTCGACTAGCGTCGCTCCGAAGTGGTTTCGGTGAACGTTCGCGGTGTCATAACCGTATTCGCCTGTTGCGCTGAGCGCTTTTACTGCACTGAAGCCTCGCCGATACGCTGACGCGGCCTCGATTTCGTTGGTAGGCTCGATTGGACTCGAACCAACGACCCCCACCATGTCAAGGTGGTGCTCTAACCAGCTGAGCTACGAGCCTGAAGAAGGAAGATTGTATGTTGCCCCTGCGGACTTGGCAAGCCTTTTTTGCGGCGGGGCACAAAACGCCGCCGCACACGGCCCACGTCTTGCGCCTGTCGGCCCTTCTGCCAGCCCGCCTCTCAGCCCTTGCGCACCGCCCTGAGCACGCCGCCCACCTCACCCAGCAGCACGCAGGCACGCTGGATCTGCGCCGAATTCGAGACCTCGACTGTGAACTGCATGAATGCGGCATTGCGGCGCGACTGCGTCTTCACGCCGATCACGTTCATCTTCTCGCGCGCGAACACTTCGGAGATGTCGCGCAGCAAGCCCTGGCGGTCGGTGGCCTCGATCGAGATATCGACCGGATAGACGGACTGGCCGCGCCCGCCCATCACGTCGGCGGACCAGGTGGTGTGCAGCACGCGCTCGGGCGCGCGGCCGGCCATGCGCAGGAAGGTCGGGCAGTCGCTGCGGTGAATCGACATGCCCTTGCCGCGCGTGACGAATCCGCAGATATCGTCGGGCGGCGCCGGCCGGCAGCAGCGCGCGAGTTGCGTGAGCAGCGCATCCACGCCCACCACGAGCACGCCCGACGAGCCGCCGTGCGTCACATTCGCACCGCTCGCGCGCTTGGTGAGCTGCTCCGGCGTCTCTTCCTCCGGCTCGGCGGCGGGCGCGTCGTGCAGTGCCTGCTCGACGTTGCGCAGGCTGAACTCTTCCTTGCCGACCACGCTGAAGAGCTCGTCCGGCGACTTGAAACCAAGCTTGGACGCGAGCTGATCGAGATTGACGGACGTGCGCCCCTCGCGCTGCAGCGTCTTTTCCACCATCGCGCGGCCGTTGGCGATGTTTTCCTCAGCGTCGATGGCGTTGAACCACGCCCGCACCTTCTGCCGCGCACGCGTGCTGTGCAGATAGCCGAGCTGCGGATTGAGCCAGTCGCGCGAGGGGCCGCCCTCTTTCACCGTGACGATCTCGACGGTCTGTCCGTTGTGCAACTGCGTGTTGAGCGGCACCATCGCACCGTCCACGCGCGCACCGCGGCAACGATGGCCGAGCTCGCTATGCAGGTGATACGCGAAGTCCAGCGGCGTCGCGCCCTGCGGCAGCGCGATCACGCGCGCCTGGGGCGTGAGCACGTAGATATGGTCGTCGTCGAGCGTCGCCTGGCGCAGCTGCTCCCACGGCTGACGGCCATCGGCTACGTCGTCCTTCCAGGCGAGCAGTTGACGCAGCCACGCGATCTTCTCGTCGTAGGCGCTGCCCGCGTTGAACTGGCCGCCGTAGCCCTTCGAGCCGGCTTCCTTGTAGCGCCAGTGCGCCGCCACGCCGTACTCCGCGAATTGATGCATGTCCTGCGTACGGATCTGCACCTCGAACGCGCGGCCGTCGTCGCCGACCACGACCGTATGCAGCGAGCGATAGCCGTTGGGCTTGGGCCGCGAGATGTAGTCGTCGAATTCCTTCGGCACCGGCTGCCAGAGGTTGTGCACGATGCCGAGCACCGTGTAGCAATCCTTGATATCGCGCACGATCACGCGAAACGCACGCACGTCGTAGAGCTCGGAGAAGTCGATCTCCTTGCCGCGCATCTTCTTCCAGATGCTGTAGATGTGCTTGGGCCGGCCGCTCACCTCGGCTTCGATATGCGCGGAGGCGAGTTCGTGCTGCAGCCGCGCGATGGCCTCGGTCACGTAGCTCTCGCGCTCGACGCGTTTTTCGTCGAGCAGCTTCGCGATGCGCTTGTAGGTGACCGGCTCCTCGAAGCGGAACGCGAGGTCTTCGAGCTCCCACTTCAGTTGCCAGATGCCGAGCCGGTTGGCGAGCGGCGCGTAGATCTCGAGCGTCTCGCGCGCGATCTCGGGCGCGGGCGTGACCTTGGCCGCCGCGTAGTAGCGCAGCGACTGCACACGCGACGCGAGCCGGATCAGCACCACGCGAATGTCTTGCGCGAACGCGAGCAGCATCTTGCGCAGCGACTCCACTTGAGCGCGGCGCGCGGCTTGGGCGTCGCGCCCTTCGCGGCCGGTTTCCGGCGCGGCGTTCTGTGCCGCCGCGCGCAGGCTCACGCTGCCAAGGCGCAGCAGCTTGCGCACATCGAATACGAGCTTCACGACCTCGGCGCCGAAGCGCGCTTCAAGCGTGCGCTCCGGATCGTCGAGGTGCGGCGCGATATTGAAGAGCGCCGCCGCCAGCACCGCCGGCGGATCGACGTTCAGGCGGCTCATGATGGCCGCTGTGCCTTGCGCGTGCTCGATGAGCGGCTCGCCGGTGGACAGGCGTGCTTCGCCCGCATGCTCGCGCACGAATGCGAGTGCGTCGTCGAGCGATGGGAGTGCGGCGCTCGCAGGAGCTTCGGCGGAAACGGGAGGTACGGTGTCGCTGCTCATGAGACGGCGCCCGCCGGCATACCGGACGGGCTGCAAACTACAACAAGACGATAGATGGCGCGTTCAATCGCGCTGCGCAGCCACCACGACGATTTCGACGAGGCATTCCGGATTGGCCAGCTTCGCTTCGACGGTCGCGCGCGGCGGCGTGGCGCCCTGTGCCACCCACTTGTCCCACTCGGCATTCATGCCCGGAAAGTCCTTCATGTCGGCGATATAGATCTGCACCGAGAGCAGCAGCGACTTGTCGCTGTTCGCTTCGCCGAGCAGACGGTCGATGTGGCCGAGCACTTCGCGCATCTGGCCACCGATGTCCTGCTTCGTGTCCTCGGCGATCTGGCCCGCCAGATAGACCGTGCCATTGTGAATGGCGGTTTCCGAAAGACGCGGGCCGACGTGGTGACGAATGACTGCCATGTGAATTCCTGTTGAGGTAAATGTCTGGATGCGCCCGGTGCGCCCGTCTCGCGATGCCATCGATGTAGCCGCGAGGCACTGGTGCACCGGAAAATCCCGATATTATGACCCGCCGACGGGCCCTCCGTCGAAGAAACGCCGCGCAATCTCGATCTGGTCGGCCGAGAGAAATGCCGGCGCATGCCCGACGCCCGCGATCTCGACGCTCGATACCTGCTGGCCGGTCTCGACCATCCTGGCCACGGTCTCGCGCGAGAGCAGATCCGAGAGCGCGCCGCGCACCGCCAGCACCGGCCCGTTGAACGCAGCGAACGAGCGCCACAGGAACTGCTCGCCCTGCTCGTTCTGTTCAGGCGTGACACCCTTGAACCCTTCGGAGATGCGCGGGTCGTAGCGGTAACGCCATGCCCCGTCCACCTCGTGCAGCAGCGGCGTGTTGATCTCGCGCCATTCCTGCGCAGTGAGCGGGCCGAACGACGCCGCGAGCAGCGCGGCATTGTCGATGCCTTCCTGCAGCGAGCCGAAACGCTGGTCCTGGCCCACGTATTCGCCGATGCGCCCGAGCGCCGCCGGTTCGATATGCGGGCCGATGTCGTTGAGCAGCATGCGACCGATGGGGGCATCGGGCAGCCCCGCCAGCGCCATGCCGATCAGGCCGCCCATCGACGTGCCGAACCAGTCCACCTGCTCGACACCCGTGCGCGCGATGAGCGTGACCATGTCCGCGACGTATTGCGCGACGCCATAGCCACGCGGATCGACGAGCCACGACGAGAGGCCGCGCCCAACGACGTCGGGGCAGACCACGCGATGCGTGCGCGACAGCACTGCCGCGAGTCTGTCGAAATCGCGGCCCGAGCGCGTGAGGCCATGCACGCACACCAGCACGCGCGGATTGGCGGGGTCGCCCCATTCGGTGTACGCCATGCGATGCAGTCCCGAAGGACTGAGGCACTGGACGTAGTGCTGACGCGGCACGGCAGAGGGTTCGGTCATCGCTCAAGTCTCGCTGGTAGTGCCCGCAGGCTGTGAGGCCATTGTAAACGGCTTTGCGGCACGGGACCGTCGCGTGCGCCGCCGCTCGAGGCGCGTTGAGACACATGGAGCGCAGGCGGCGCCCGCTTGCGATGGTCAGTGCAGCGCCCCCACCCCGGCCATCCGGCATAGGCCACCCGGCCGAGGTTTCAAATGCGCACGATCGCGCAAGAATGGATCCATCCCAAAACGCAAACGGGCGGGACCGAAGTCCCGCCCGCCGCCATCATGCTTCAGCCAACCACTACCGCGTTGCCGCGATCACTGCACCGCGCTCACGTCGAGCGGCGCGCCGGTCTTGGCCTGAATCTCGTCCGCCGTCACGCCGGTCGCGAGCTCGGTCACCTTCAGGCCCGCGTCGGTCACCTCGATCACGCCGAGGTCGGTGATGATCAGATCGACCACGCCCACGCCCGTGAGCGGCAGCGCGCACGCATCGAGAATCTTGTGCTGGTCGCCCTTGGCCACATGCTCCATCAGCACGACCACGCGCCCGACGCCCGCGACGAGGTCCATCGCGCCGCCCATGCCCTTGATCATCTTGCCGGGGATCATCCAGTTGGCCAGGTCGCCCTTCGCGCTCACCTGCATCGCACCGAGGATCGCGAGGTTGATGTGGCCGCCGCGAATCATCGCGAACGAGTCCGCCGAAGAGAAGATCGACGAGCCCGGCAGCGTCGTGACCGTCTGCTTGCCGGCGTTGATCATGTCGGCGTCCACTTCTTCTTCGGTCGGGAACGGGCCGATGCCGAGCAGGCCGTTTTCCGATTGCAGCCACACTTCCATGCCTTGCGGCACATGGTTGGCCACGAGCGTCGGCAAGCCGATGCCGAGATTCACGTAGAAGCCGTCCTGCAGTTCCTTCGCCGCGCGGGCGGCCATTTCGTCACGATTCCATGCCATGGTCGGTCTCCTTTCTTACTTGCCCGCGGGGATGCCAGAGGCGGCGCGCACGGTGCGTTGTTCGATGCGTTTCTCGGGGTGCGCATTGAGCACGATGCGCTGCACGAAGATGCCCGGCGTATGGATCGAATCCGGATCGAGTTCGCCGTTCTCGACGATCTCCTCCACCTCCACCACGGTGATCTTGCCCGCCATCGCGCACATCGGGTTGAAGTTGCGCGCCGTGCGGCGATAGATCAGGTTGCCCGACTTGTCGGCCTTCCAGGCCTTCACGAGCGCCACGTCGGCCGTGAGCGAATGCTCGAGCACGTAGTGCTTCTCGCCGAACTGGCGCGTTTCCTTGCCTTCGGCGATGAGCGTGCCGTAGCCGGTGTTGGTGAAGAACGCCGGGATGCCCGCGCCGCCCGCACGCAGCTTTTCGGCCAGCGTGCCTTGCGGCGTGAATTCAAGCTCGAGCTCGCCTGCGAGATACTGGCGCTCGAATTCCTTGTTCTCGCCCACATAGGACGAGATCATCTTCTTGATCTGGCGCGTCTCGAGCAGTTGGCCGAGGCCGAAGCCGTCCACGCCCGCGTTGTTGCTGATGCAGGTGATGCCCTTCACGCCCGAATCGCGCAGCGCGCCGATCAGCGCCTCGGGAATGCCGCAGAGCCCGAAACCGCCAACCGCAAACGTCTGTCCGTCCTTGACGATGCCTTCGAGCGCGGCAGCCGCGCTTTTATAGACCTTGTTCATCAGTGTGTCCCTTCCTCGTATGGAAATACGTCGATGCGCTTGTTCGCTGATTTTGTTCGTCGACCAAGTTCGTGCGGGCCGGCGCACAGCTGCAGCGAACGCCCGGACGCCTCATTCTAGTCGTGCCCGGGTGGCGCTGCCGTGAACCCGGCGCGGCGCCCGAGCGACCCTCCAATGGTTGCAAAGCGTACGCTGGGCGGGCATTGCGGCACAATACGCAAAACTACATAAAGCCATACCCGTATCACGTCACCTGTCATGCCCGAACCCGCTACCGCCACCACCGCGCTCGACTATCAGACCGCCTTTCACCTCGCGCCCATCGGGCTCGTGCTCGCGCGCGAGCGCATCATCGAGGACTGCAACGAGGAGGTTTGCGCCATTTTCCGCTGCCCGCGCGAGGCGCTCATCGGCCAGTCGTTTCTGGTGCTGTATCCGTCTGAGGTCGAGTTCGAGCGTATCGGCGAGCGCATTCCGCCGATCATGACGGCCCAGGGCAGCTACGCCGACGACCGCATCATGAAGCGCGCCGACGGCGAGCTCTTCTGGTGCCACGTCACGGGCCGCTCGCTCGACCGCGCGGAGCCGCACGCCGCGGGCGTCTGGACCTTCGAGGACCTGAGCGCGACGCGGCGCGTGGCGGTCGAGCTCACGCCGCGCGAGCGCGAAATCGCGGCGCAACTGGTCACGGGCAAGACAAGCAAGCAGATCGGGAAGATTCTCGACATCAGCTCGCGCACGGTGGACATCTACCGCGCGCGGCTCATGCGCAAGTACGACACCGGCAACGCCACCGAATTGCTGCAGCGGCTGCTCGGCAATTGAAACGGCATTGAAGCGGCAATAAAACGGGCTAGAAGCGGGCTCGACGCGGACTTCAGCCGGGCTAGAAGCGGTGTTGACACCGCACATTGAAGCGGCGCGCGCGGAAGGCACGTACGCCGCAGGTCGGTCAAGAAAGCTATCAGCGCGCCTTCACGAGCGGCGCATTCTCGATGGTCGCGCGCAGGCTGTCGGGAATCGGCACGGATTTACCCGCTTCATAGTCGATCCAGACGCAGCGCGCATTGCCGCGTGCGTAGACCGTCTCAGGCTCGTCCACGCGGCGCAGCTCGAAACCGGTATCGAAGCTGCTGCGGCCCGGCTGACCCACCGTCATCGTGCAGACGATGTCGCCCGGGTAATGCAGCTGCTTCAGGAAATCCATCGACGCATTGATGATGACCGGCCCCTGCCCGTTGCCGAGCTCGCGGCTCTCGCCGTACACGCCGATCTGCTCGAACCAGGAGATCCGCACCTGCTCCATGTAGCGGAAGTAGACCGTGTTGTTCACATGGCCGAACGCGTCCATGTCGCCCCAGCGGATCGGCATGGTCATCTCAAAAACGGGATGGTATTCACTCATTGCGCATTGCAGTCTTTGACTTCGACTTCGTGTTACTCGAAAGGCGCGAGTCTACGTCGCGCCGCGGATTGGCGCAGCGAAGCCGGCGCGCGCGTCCATCACCGGCGACTCACATCAGGGCGAAGCCATCGTCGGCGGTGATGATCGCTCCGTTCATGAAGGCCGATTCGTCGGCGGCCAGCAGCAGCAACAGCCCGTCGAGATCTGCGGGCGTGCCCACCCGGTGGCGCGGCAGCATCGAAATGAGCTTCTGGCCCTGCTCGGTCGCCCAGTGATGGTGATTGATCTCGGTGTCGATATAACCGGGACAGATCGCATTCACGTTGATGCCGTGCCGCCCCCACTCGAGCGCCATGGCCTTCGTCATGTGCACGACGGCCGCCTTGCTGATGGCATAAAGGCCGATCTGCGGCAGCACGCTCAAGCCCGCCACCGAAGCGATGTTGATGATGCGGTACGCCGGCTTGGAGCCGCCGCTGCCGCGCATGATCATGCGCTTGGCCACTTCCTGGGCGACGAAGAAGGCGCCTCGCGTGTTGGTGTCGAACACGTATTCGAAGTCGGCGGGCGTGACTTCCGCGAGCTTCTGGGTGGTCGAGACGCCCGAATTGTTGACGAGAATGTCGATCGTCCCGGCCTCGGTCTCCGCATGCGCGACCGCCGAGCGGATGCTCTGGTAATCCGTCACGTCGAGCGACACCACGTGCGCGGCGCCGCCGCCGGCCTCGATTTCGGCGCGCAACTCCTTGAGGCGCTCCACGCGCCGGCTCGCCAGCACGACCTTCGCGCCAGCCTGCGAGAGCACCTGGGCAAAACGCTTGCCCAGACCGCTCGAGGCGCCGGTGATCATCGCCACCTTGCCTTCCAGATTGATCGAACGGCCCATGTTCGCTTCCTGTTCAAGGATGAAAGAGCACCGGAATGCGCCACCGGCAGCACGCCGGGCATTCTGGCATAAAATAGAACGATCGTGCTAAAGTTGGCCCGTTGGGTTGCGGCCCGGGGAACGTTACCCGACAATACGAACCCGAAAAAGTATTCTAATGGCAAGAGGAGCTTTGATGACCCCCGCAAGTCTTTTGGAGCAATACGGCCCACGCGAGTCGATGGAATACGACGTGGTGATCGTAGGCGGCGGCCCGGCGGGCCTGTCCGCGGCGATCCGCCTGAAGCAGCTGGCAGCAGAGAAAGGCGTCGAGATCGGCGTATGCGTGCTGGAGAAAGGCTCGGAGATCGGAGCGCATATCCTCTCGGGCGCGGTGATGGACCCGCGTGCCATCGACGAACTCATTCCCGACTGGAAGGAACAGGGCGCGCCGCTGAACGTGCCCGTGACCGAAGATCAATTCCTGTTCCTCACGGAAAACGGCGCGAAGGCCGTGCCCAACTGGGCGCTGCCGGACAATTTCAAGAATCACGGTAACTACGTGATCAGCCTCGCGAACGTCACGCGCTGGCTGGGCCAGCAGGCCGAGGCGCTGGGCGTGGAGATCTTCCCGGGCTTTCCGGCCGCTGAAGTGCTCTACAACGACGACGGCTCGGTCAAGGGCGTGGCCACCGGCAACATGGGCGTCGGCAAGGATGGCGAGCCTACCGAGAACTTCCAGCTCGGCATGGAGCTGCACGCCAAGTACACGCTGTTTGCCGAAGGTTGCCGCGGGCACCTGGGCCGGCAGCTCAACGAAAAGCTCAAGCTGGGCAAGGATGCGGACCCGCAGGTCTACGGCATCGGCATCAAGGAGCTGTGGGAGATCGATCCGGCCAAGCACAAGCCGGGTCTGGTGATTCATACGGCGGGCTGGCCGCTCGAGAAGGACACCTACGGCGGCTCGTTCCTCTATCACATCGACAACAACCAGGTGATGGTGGGGTTTGTCGTCGGTCTCGCATACCAGAACCCCTATCTCTCGCCGTTCGAGGAGTTCCAGCGCTACAAGACGCATCCGGCGATCCGCAAGTATCTGGAAGGCGGCAAGCGCGTTTCGTATGGCGCGCGCGCGATGACGGCGGGCGGCCTGATGTCGTTGCCGAAGCTGGTGTTCCCGGGCGGTGCACTCGTTGGCGACGACGCGGGTTTCCTGAACGCGGCGCGCATCAAGGGCAGCCACGCGGCAATCAAAACCGGCATGCTGGCCGCCGAGGCAGCCTTTGAAGCAGTGCAGGCAGGCCGCCAGAGCGACGAGCTCACGGCTTACCCGGAAGCGTTCAAGCAATCGTGGCTCTACACCGAGCTCTACAAGGCGCGCAATTTCAAGCAGTGGATGAGCAAGGGCCTGTACCTGGGCACGCTGATGGTGGGCATCGAGCAGAAGCTGCTGGGCGGCAACGTGCCCTGGACGCTCCATCATCAGCATCGCGATCACGAGATGCTGCGTCCGGCGTCACAGTGCAAGCCGATCGAGTATCCGAAGCCCGACGGCAAGCTCACGTTCGACCGCCTCTCTTCCGTGTTCATCTCCAACACGAATCACGAAGAGAACCAGCCCGCGCATCTGACGCTGAAGGACGCAAGCGTGCCGGTGAACGTGAATCTGCGCACCTATGCGGGCCCTGAAGGGCGCTTCTGCCCGGCCGCGGTCTACGAATTCGTGAAGAACGACGACGGCAGCGAGCGCCTGCAGATCAACGCGCAGAACTGCGTGCACTGCAAGACCTGCGATATCAAGGACCCGACGCAGAACATCGTGTGGGTCACGCCCGAAGGTGGCGGCGGGCCGAACTATCCGAACATGTAAGCCCGGAAATCGACAAAAAAACCGCTCCTCGGAGCGGTTTTTTCATTTCATGCGTGCGCGGCAGGTGTTGCCTCCCGCGCGGCAATCAGGCGTCGCTGGCCGGGATCTTCGGCGTCGTCACGACGACATCGCCGTTTTGTGCGCGATGACGCAGCGCATGGTCGATCAGCACGAGCGCGAGCATCGCCTCGGCGATGGGCGTCGCGCGGATGCCCACGCAGGGGTCATGGCGGCCAAAGGTCTCGACCGTGGCCGACTCGCCCGCCTTGTCGATCGAGCGGCGCGGCGTGCGGATGCTCGAGGTCGGCTTGATGGCGATCGACACGGTGATGTCCTGCCCCGTCGAAATGCCGCCGAGCACGCCGCCCGCGTGATTGCTGTGAAAGCCACCGGGCATCAGTTCGTCGCCGTGCTCCGAGCCGCGCTGCGCCACGCTCGCGAAGCCCGCGCCGATCTCGACGCCCTTCACGGCATTGATGCCCATCATGGCGTGCGCGATGTCGGCGTCGAGGCGGTCGAACAGCGGCTCGCCCCAGCCCACCGGCACGCCGCTCGCCACTACGTCGATGCGCGCGCCGATCGAGTCGCCGTCCTTGCGCAAAGCGTCCATATAGGCCTCGAGCTGCGGCACGACATCCGCGTTCGGGGCGAAGAACGGGTTTTCGGGCACGTGCTTCCAGTCGACGAACGGCACGTCGATCTCGCCGAGCGCGCTCATGCAGCCGCGCACTTCCACGCCAAAGCGCTCGCGCAGCCACTTCTTCGCGACGGCACCCGCCGCGACCGTCGGCGCCGTCAGACGCGCCGACGAGCGGCCGCCGCCGCGATAGTCGCGGATGCCGTACTTCTGCCAGTAGGTGTAATCGGCGTGGCCCGGGCGGAAGGTCTCCGCGATGTTGCCGTAGTCCTTGCTGCGCTGGTCGGTATTGCGGATCAGGAGCGCGATGGGCGTGCCCGTCGTCACGCCCTCGAACACGCCCGAGAGAATCTCGACCTTGTCCTCTTCCTGGCGCTGCGTGACGTGGCGCGAGGTGCCCGGACGGCGGCGATCCAGGTCGATCTGGATGTCAGCTTCGGTGAGCGCCATGCCGGGCGGGCAGCCGTCGATGACACAGCCGATGGCCGGGCCGTGGGATTCGCCGAAGGTGGTGACGGTGAAAAGCGTACCGAGCGTGTTGCCGGACATGGCGGTCGTCCAAAGTGAATCGGGGAATCCAGCATTATGCCAGCCCGCGCGGCGGGCCGCCCGGGTCGCCCGTGCGCGGGACGCGGGTTGGCTCCGGCGGCGGGCGCACTTTGGGCCGGGCGTGGGCCACGCCTCGCCCTTCCCTGGGCCACATTCGGGGGACGCCTATGCCGCACTTGTGCCACCCGTCTGTCGCGACCGGGCACCTTTCCGACGTCCCTGAGCCGCCTCTGCGAGCGAGCGGGCGTACCTGCTGCGCTCAGCGCCGCGCGCCCCTCAGCTCGGCCACCGTGCGCTGGAGTTCGTCGACCGTTACCTCGCCGGGCGCCACCGGCTCGCCCACCGCCAGCGTGAGCCGGCTCGTCAGCCCGCGCCGCATCGGCCGCTCCTGCCCCGACGCCGCATGCCGCGAGAACACGCTGCCCCACAGGCCGCGCAGCGCCATCGGCACGACCGGCGCGGGGTGGCGCTTGAGGATTTCCGTCACGCCGTGGCGGAACGGATTCATGTCGCCGGTTTTCGTCAGCTTGCCTTCGGGAAAGATGCAAACGAGATCGCCTTCGGCGAGCGCTTGAGCGCACGTGTCGTAGGCCGTCGCGAGCATCGCCGCATCCTCGTGCGCGGGCGCGATCGGGATTGCCTTGGCGTGCCGGAACAGCCAGCCGAGCAGCGGCGAGCGGAAGATCTGGTGATCCATCACGAAGCGGATCGGCCGCGGGCTCTCGGCCATGATGACCACGGCGTCGACGTAGCTCACGTGATTGCAGACCAGCACGGCCGCGCCCTCGGCCGGAATGCGCTCGGCATGAACGAGCCGCACGCGATAGACGGTATGCACGAGCACCCACGCCACGAAGCGCAGCAGGAACTCGGGCACCAGTGTATAGATGTACGCGGCCACGACGATGTTGAGCAGCGCGGTCGTGAGAAAGATGCCTGGAATGCCGACGCCCGCGGCCGTCAGCGCCATCGCCATGAGCGCCGAGACGATCATGAACAGCGAGTTGAGAATGTTGTTCGCCGCGATGATGCGCGCGCGGTGGCTGGGCGCGCTGCGGCTCTGGATCAGCGCGTAGAGCGGCACGCTGTAGAGGCCGCCGAACATCGCGAGCAGGAACAGATCGGCGAGCACGCGCCAGTGCGCGGGCGTGCGCACGAACTCGCCCACCGAGAGCAGATGCGGCGCCGTGGGCAGCGCATGGCTCGCGAAGAACAGGTCGATGCCGAACACGCTCATGCCGATCGAGCCAAGCGGCACGAGGCCGATCTCGATGCGCCGCCGCGACAACTTCTCGCACAGGAGCGAGCCGAAGCCGATGCCGAGCGAGAACATCGCGAGCAGCAAGGTCACGACGTCGGGATTGGCCGACAGCACGTCCTTCGCGAAGTTGAAGAACGAGGCCAGAAAGGTCGCGCCGACGAACCAGAGCCACGAAATCCCGAGCAGACTCAGGAACACCGTGCGATTGCCATGCGCAAGGCGCAGGTTGCGCCAGGTCTCGGAAAACGGATTCCAGTTGATCTGCAGGTCCGGCTGCGGCGCTGCGCAGGGCGGCACGAACGCGCTGGCCACGCGGCCGATCAGCGCGATGCCGATGCACATCCCGCCGAGCCACCACGCGCCTACCGGCGGCCCGGCCAGGGCCTGGGTGGAAGCAGCATCGGACGCGCCAATGCCGGCCGCGATGCCGCCCACGATCGTCCCGATCAGGATCGCCACGAAGGTGCCCATCTCCACGAGCCCGTTGCCGCCGACGAGTTCGTCTTCCGCGAGTTTTTGCGGCAGGTACGCGTACTTGATGGGCCCGAATACGGTGGAATGCACGCCCATCAGGAAGGTGCACAGATAGAGCAGCGGCGCGCTGTGCATCCAGAAGCCCGCGGCGCCGATCAGCATCACCGCGATCTCGAAGGTCTTGACCCAGCGCGTGAGCACGGCCTTGTCGAATTTGTCGGCGATCTGTCCCGACGTAGCCGAGAAGAGCACGAACGGCACGATGAAGATGGCCGAGATCAGGAACGCCACCGTCTTCGGATCGACGCCCGAAAAGCGTGCCGCCTGATAGGTCACGAGCGACGTGAAGCCGATCTTGAAGACGTTGTCGTTCATCGCGCCGAGGAACTGCGTCCAGAAGAACGGCGCGAAGCGGCGCTGGCGCAGCAGCGCGAACTGCGAGCCATGGTTGCTTGCTTCACGGGCCGCGCGCTGCGCGACGGGCGTCGGACTTTCGCTCATCGAATCGGATTTATGCTGTAGGAATTGGAAGCCAGACGTGAAAAAGCGCGCTTGACGCGCGCTTTTCAAGCGGGTGGGTGCGGATTCGCCTCGCTGTGCGCCTCGCGCGTGCTTGCGCGCGCGGCACCAGGATCAGCGCCCCGAATGTTGCTCCTCTTCGGGCCAGTCGCGAATATAGGCCTTCAGCAGCTTGTTCTCGAAGCCCTGTGCCTCCACTACCGCCTTCGCGACGTCGTAGAACGAGATCACGCCCATCAGCGAGCGGCTTTCCATGACGGGCAGATAGCGCACGTGATGCTCGAGCATCATGCGGCGCACTTCGTCGACCTCGGTTTCGGGCGTGCAGGTAATGGGATGGTCGTCCATGACCTTGCGGATCGTGGTGGTGCCGACGCTCCCGCCGTTCGTGCGCAGCGTAAGAATGATCTCGCGGAACGTAAGCATGCCGACAAGATCGCCATACTCCATGACCACGAGCGAGCCGATATCGTGCTCGGCCATGGTGTTCACCGCGTCATGCAGCGACGTCTCGGGCGTAACGGTGTAGAGCGTATTGCCCTTGACTTTGAGAATGTCGCTCACACGCATGATGTGTCTCCTGTGCCGATGGGCCCGGTAGCGAAGCGCCGGGCCTCATCCCATGCAAAAAATGTTGTCGGCGCTAGCGCCAATCGTTGGGGGAGATGCTGAAAAGAAATTCCTGCCTGTTTTCGATGCTATCGGAAAGGCCTGCAAAAGGAAAGACGCGCCAAAGCGGGCCGAAAGGCGCGAATCTGGCCAGAAACGGCCTGCTCCAGCGCTCAAACACCGGCTTTTTCGCAAAACGGGCAGTGTCTTGCCGCCCATTTGCCCTATGTCTTGTGGCCAGCAAGCGACGCTCCCGAGCGCCCGTGCGGCGCGCCCCGCAAGCCGGAGCCCCCCGCCGCCCGCCCCGGCGACGCGTCCCCGGCGCGCACGGGCCGATGTTACGATGCCTGCACCTTTCACCCGACGCCGGTTCGCGCCGGCTGTGCTGCCACGATGTCCGATCCACGCTTCGACACGCTCGCGCTGCATGCCGGCGCCGCACCCGACCCCGTCACCGGTGCCCGCGCGACGCCGATTTATCAGACCACGTCGTTCTCGTTTCGCGACACCGACCACGCCGCGGCGCTCTTCAACATGGAGCGCGCGGGCCACGTGTACTCGCGCATCTCGAACCCCACGGTGGCCGTGTTCGAGGAGCGCGTGGCCGCGCTCGAGGGCGGCGCGGGCGCGATCGGCACCGCGAGCGGCCAGGCGGCGCTGCATCTGGCCATCGCCACGCTGATGGGCGCGGGCGCGCATATCGTGGCCTCCACGGCGCTCTACGGCGGCTCGCACAACCTGCTCGACTACACGCTGCGCCGCTTCGGCATCGAAACGACTTTCGTTAAGCCCGGCGACCTGGACGCCTGGCGCGCGGCGCTGCGCCCCAACACGCGCCTGCTGTTCGGCGAGACGCTGGGCAATCCGGGGCTCGATGTGCTCGATATCGCCGGCGTCGCGCAGATCGCGCACGAGCACCGCGTCCCGCTGCTCGTCGACTCGACCTTCACGACGCCGTATCTGCTGCGCCCGTTCGAGCACGGCGCCGATTTCGTCTACCACTCGGCCACGAAATTCCTGGGCGGCCACGGCACGACCATCGGCGGCGTGCTGGTGGACGGCGGGACCTTCGACTTCGAAGCCTCGGGCCGGTTTCCCGAATTCACCGAGCCCTATGCGGGCTTTCACGGCATGGTGTTCAGCGAGGAAAGTAGCGTCGCGCCGTTCCTGCTGCGCGCGCGCCGCGAAGGCCTGCGCGATTTCGGCGCGTGCCTGCACCCGCAGGCCGCGTGGCAACTACTGCAAGGCATCGAAACGCTGCCGCTGCGCATGGAGCGGCACGTGGCGAACACGCGGCGCATCGTCGAATTTCTCGACGCGCATGACGCCGTGCAGTCGGTGGCCTACCCCGAGCTGCCGCAGCATCCCGACCACGCACTCGCCAGGCGCCTGCTGCCGCGCGGCGCGGGCGCCGTGTTCAGCTTCGATCTGGCTGGAGGGCGCGAGGCCGGCAAGCGCTTCATCGAGTCGCTTTCGCTCTTCTCGCATCTGGCGAACGTGGGCGACGCGCGCTCGCTCGTGATCCACCCCGCTTCCACCACGCACTTCCGCATGGACGAAGCCGCGCTCGCCGCGGCGGGCATTGGCGCGGGCACGATCCGTCTGTCGATCGGCCTAGAAGACCCCGACGATTTGATCGACGATCTCAAGCGCGCGCTCAAGGCGTCGCAGAAAGCGGCCCCCGCCGCCAAAGCCGCAGCGGGCAAGGAGGCGTCATGATCGTCGACGTCGCGGGCAAAACCGTCTACGCCTACACGGGCGGGCGCCCGTTCGATCCGGCCCGGCCAGTGGCCGTGTTCGTCCACGGGGCGCAGCACGATCACAGCGTGTGGGCGCTGCAGTCGCGCTACTTAGCGCATCACGGCTTCAGCGTGCTGGCCGTCGATTTGCCGGGCCATATGCGCAGCGCGGGTCCGGCGCTCACGAGCATCGGCGCGCTCGCCGACTGGCTCGACGCCTTGCTTGCGGCGCTGAAGGTCGACAAGGCGTTCGTCGCCGGGCATAGCATGGGCTCGCTCGTGGCGCTCGAATTCGCGGCGCGCCACCCGGAGCGCGCCGCGGCCATCGCGCTGCTCGCCACCGCCATTCCGATGGCCGTCTCCCCCGCGCTGCTCGAGGCCGCGCGCGAGCGCGAGCCGGAGGCCATTGCGCTCGTGAACGCCTGGTCGCATTCGACGCTCGCGGCCAAGCCTTCGAGCCCCGGCCCCGGCTTCTGGCTGCGCGGCATGAACCGGCGGCTGATGGAGCACGTCGCGGCGTCAGGCGAGCCGCAGCTCTTTCACACCGACTTCGCGGCCTGCAATGCCTACGCGGACGGCCTCGCGAGCGCGGCCAGGGTGCGCTGCCCGGTGCGCCTGATTGTCGGCCAGCGCGACATGATGACCCCGCCGCGCGCGGCCGGCGCGCTCGCGAAGGCGCTCGCTCAGGCGGGCGTCACGGTCGATACGGTGACGCTGGACGCAGGGCACGCGCTGATGACGGAGCAGCCCGACGCAACGCTCGACGCGCTCTATGGTTTTGCGGTGCAGCATGGGCCGCGGATTGTGGGGAACGGCTGACTGGACTGCGCCGGGGCCGGCCGGCGCGAGCCGCGCGCAGCTATGGCAGCGCTTGATGCCGCGGCCTAAGCCGGAGAGTTGGGCCGCAAGGTCCATCCGGCGAGTTGGGCCGCAGGGTCGGTCCTGCAGAGCGGCCCGGCGGCCGGGCTAGCGGCAACGCGGTTGTCCCCGCACTCGTGTCAGTCCGGGTTGCACGGTCGTTCGGATCGCCGGAGAATGTGCGCATGAGCGACCCTTGCGCGGCAGGATTCGATGCGCGAAGGAGGAGACGATGAGTCACCCCATCCATACCGAGCAGCACTTCGCGAATTTCGCGCAGTTCTATCCGTTCTATCTGAGCGAGCACAGCAATCTCATGTCGCGGCGGCTGCATTTCATCGGCTCGCTGGGCGTGATCGGCTGTGTCGCCATGGCGATCGCCACGGGCGACTGGCTCTGGCTGCCCGCCGCCGTGCTATGCGGCTATGGGTTTGCCTGGATTGGCCATTTCGCGTTCGAGAAGAACCGCCCGGCCACCTTCCGCCATCCCATCTACAGCCTGATGGGCGACTGGGTCATGTTCTCGGATATCTGCCGCGGAAAGATCACGATCTAGCCGATCGTTGTGTCCAATGGCCGCCGCCCGGCTGGATCACGGGCGGCGCCCGATTCCCCTCAAGCCGCCGGATGTGGCAGCGCCGGCGACTCGCCACCCGCCTCTGCACGACGAACCAGCTCGCGCCGCGCCGCCAGCAGCGAGGCGAGCGAGATCGAGAGTTTGTCGTTTTCGAGCGCGCCGAGCAGCGTGGCCGCGTCGATATCGCTCGATTTCAGTTGATACGCCAGCTCCTTGCGATCGATCACGAAGCGCGCGTAAATGCGCTCGACCGAGATGCGTGCGGGATTCGCGACGAGCACGTAGTGCGGCTTCTCGCCGTCCTTTTCCAGCCGCCCGATCAGTTCGTCCTCTTCCAGATCCGCCACGATCCGCGTGACGGTCGCAAGTTCGCGCCGCAGCAGTTGCGCGAGCTGCTCGGCGGTGCTGCCCGGCTGGCCCGCATCGCGCGCATCCGCGAGCCCCGCGAGCAACTCGAGCGCGTCCAGCAGATCGCTGCCCGGAAAGCGCGGCCGGTTGAAGCGCCCGGTGCGGATCTCGGGCAACGCCGACGTGATCATCGCGCCCACGAGCGTGATGAACCAGCTCAGATACATCCACAACAGGAACATCGGCGCCGCCGCGAACGCGCCGTACACCGCCGTATACGTGGGGATGCGCCGCACGTACAGGCCGAAGCCCCGCTTGGCCAGCTCGAACGCGACGGCCGCCGCCACGCCGCCCACCACCGCATCGCGCCACTCCACGCGGCAGTTCGGCAGATAGACGTAGAGCATCGTGAACGCGAGCGCCGTGAGCGGCACCGAAGCGCTGATGAGCAGCCAGTCGAACAGCATCGACACATGCTGCTCGGTGGCCAGTGCGGCCGAGCGCGTGAACAGATACGACGAGATCGAGAGGCTCACGCCGATCAGGATCGGCCCGAGCGTGAGAATGGCCCAGTACACGAGCACGCGCTGCGCGAGCGGACGCGCCTTGCGCACGCGCCAGATCACGTTGAACGCCGACTCGACGGTCATCATGGTCATGACCGAGGTGACGAACAGCACGATCATGCCCATCGTCGTGAGGCCCTTGGCCTTCGACGCGAACTGGTTGAGGTACATGAAGATCTGGCTGTTGATCTGCGCCGGCATCAGATGGTCGGCGAGAAAGCCCTGCAGCGAATTCTGGAACGACGCGAAGATGGGGAACGCGGTGAACAGCGCGAACGCGACCGTGGCGAGCGGCACGAGCGAGAGCAAGGTCGTGAACGTGAGGCTGCCCGCCACCTGCGGAATGCGGTCTTCGCGGCTGCGCCGCGCCGCGAAGCGCGCGAGGCGCTTCACGATATCCAGATCGATCCGTAATGTCGACAACACGTCCATTGGCCTGCGTTCTCCAGTCGGCGCGCCCCATTTCCTGTGTAAATCTCGCGGAAAACTGGCGGCGAACCCAACCCCTATAATATCTCGTCCACCGACGAGGCCCGATGAAACCGATTCTTGTGCTCTACTACAGCCGCCATGGCGCCACCCGCGAGCTCGCACGCGCCATCGCCCAGGGCATCGACAGCGTGCCTGGCGCCGAAGCGCGCGTGCGCACGGTGCCGCCCGTATCCACGGTCTGCGAGGCCAGCGCGCCCGACATTCCCGATGACGGCCCGCCCTACGTGGAGTTGCGCGATCTCGAGGAGTGCGCCGGCCTCGCGCTCGGCTCGCCCACACGCTTCGGCAACATGGCCGCGCCGCTGAAGTATTTCCTCGACGGCACCACGCCGCAATGGCTCTCGGGCGCGCTCGCCGGCAAGCCCGCTTGCGTCTTTACATCCACCGGCAGCCTGCACGGCGGCCAGGAAAGCACGCTGCTCTCGATGATGCTGCCGCTCCTGCATCACGGCATGCTGCTCGTGGGCATTCCCTACACCGAAAGCGCGCTCACCTCGACGCAAAGCGGCGGCACGCCCTACGGCGCGTCGCATCACGCGCGCGCCGACGGCCGCAGCCACGGCCTCACCGCCGACGAAAAAGCGCTCGCCGTGGCGCTCGGGGTGCGGCTCGCGCGTGCCTCGCTGGCGCTTTCGCAAGGCGAGCGGCCGTGACTGGCGGCCCGCGCGACGCCGCCGAGCCGCAAATGGCAACGACAACTTCGCCGACACACATGCCAGCCGACATTGCCGGGCGCCGTCCCGCCGCATTGGGCGCGTTCGTCACGCTCGCCGCGCTCACGCTCCTGTGCATCGCGTGGGAATGGCGGCTCGCGCCGCTGCGTCCCGGCGGCAGCGCGCTGATCCTCAAGGCGCTGCCGCTTGCCGCGGCGCTGCCCGGCGTGCTGCGGCGCCGTCTCTACACGCTGCAATGGGCGTCGATGCTCGTGCTACTCTACTTCGCCGAAGGCATCGTGCGCGGCATGACCGACCCCGCGCCCGGCAACCTGCTCGGCTGGGTCGAAGTCGCGCTCGCACTCGGGTTCTTCGGATGCGCGCTCGCCTATGTCGCGCCCTTCAAGCGCGCCGCACGGCGCGCGAAGCGCGAAGGCGCGTGACTGCGTAGAGGCGGGCGCCGCGTGAAGGCGCTTCGCCGCGCAGTCGGACATTGGCGTCCGTCGTACGTGCCCGACTTAGGGTCTGCCGTTCGCGTTCGACTCAGGGTCCGCCGCTCGATCCGGCAAATCGAGCCGGCTCGAATCGGCAACCAATCGCAAACCCGGCCGCCCGCGCCCTCCCGCAGCCCCTGTCCGCGTCTCCCCCACCCGGTCACCCGGCGTGTCAAACTAACTGTTTAGCCACGAACGACATCCGTGTCCCGGCTGCCGAGCGCAGGCACGCTATCGCGCCGCCGCCTCGCGCCGGAGACACCTCACCCGCCATGACCGCAAGCACCGCAATCGCCCCGCAACGCTTCCTCGACGCCTGCGCCGCCGCCATCGGCGCGCAGCACGTGCTGACCGACGCCCACGATACCGCGCCCTACCTCGCCGACTGGCGCAAGCGCTACCAGGGCGCCGCGTGCGCCGTGCTCTGCCCCGCGAACGCTGAAGAAGTCGCCGCCATCGTGAAGCTCGCACACGAGCATCGCGTCGCGCTCGTGCCGCAGGGCGGCAACACGGGCCTCGCGGGCGGTGCGACGCCCGACACGAGCGGCCGCGAGGCCGTGCTCAGCCTGCGCCGCCTGAACCGCGTGCGCGAGATCGATGCGCACAACAACACGATCACCGTCGAAGCGGGTGTGATCCTCGCCGAGATCCAGGCGCGCGCCGCCGAGGCCGGTCGGCTGTTCCCGCTCTCGCTCGCCGCCGAAGGCAGTTGCACGATCGGCGGCAATCTCTCGACCAACGCGGGCGGCACCGGCGTGCTGCGCTATGGCAACACGCGCGAGCTCTGCCTCGGCCTCGAAGTCGTGACGCCGCAAGGCGAGCTCTGGGACGGCCTGCGCGGCCTGCGCAAGGACAACACGGGCTACGATCTGCGCGATCTCTTCATCGGCGCCGAGGGCACGCTCGGCATCATCACCGCCGCCGTCATGAAGCTGCACCCGCAACCGGCCGCGCGCGTCACGGCGCTCGCGGGGCTCGCATCGGCCCACGCCGCGCTCGACTTCCTCGCGCTCGCGCAACGCTTCGCGGGCCCGCTCCTCACCGGCTTCGAGCTGATGTCGGACTTCTGCATGCAACTGGTCGGCCGGCATTTCCCGCAGTTGCGCTACCCGTTCCAGCAGCGCCACGCGCAAGTCGTGCTGCTCGAACTGTCCGATAACGAGAGCGAGGAACACGGCCGCGCGCTCTTCGAGCGCCTCATGGAAACGGCGCTCGAAGAAGGACTCGTGGAGGACGCCGTCGTCGCGGAAAGCCTCGCGCAGTCGCAAGCGTTCTGGAACATCCGCGAGCACATTCCGCTCGCACAGGCGCAGGAAGGGCTGAACATCAAGCACGACATCGGCGTGCCGATCTCGCGCATCGGCCATTTCATCGAGGAAACCGACGCCGAGATCGCGCACGCGGTGCCGGGCGCCCGCATGGTCACGTTCGGCCATCTCGGCGACGGCAATCTGCATTACAACGTGCAGGCGCCCGAGGGCGGCGACCCGCAGGCGTTTCTCGCGGAAAACGAGAAAACCCTGAACCGCATCGTCTACGACAGCGTCGCGCGCCACCGCGGCACGATCAGCGCGGAGCACGGCCTCGGCCAGCTGAAGGTCGACGAGAGCGCGCACTACAAGAGCGAAGTCGAGCTCGCGCTGATGCGCGCGGTCAAGACAGCGCTCGATCCGCTGAATCTGATGAATCCGGGCAAAGTGTTGCGCTGAGCGCGCAAGGAGGCGAAGTGAAGGTCCGCGTGCTATCCGACCTGCATCTGGAATACGACGAGCCGGACACGATCCCGCACGCGCAGGCCGACCTCGTCGTGCTTGCGGGCGACATCCACAATCACGGGCTCGGCTTGCGCTGGGCCGCCGAAACGTTCGACCCGCAGGTGCCCGTGATCTATGTGCCGGGCAATCACGAGTACTACGACGGCGAACTCGGCGCGCTCGAAGCGGCCATGCGCGACGCCGCCGCGACGCTCGACAACGTGCACTATCTGAACAACGGGACTTATGTCGATCCGGCGGGCCGCTTTCGGGTGCTCGGCACGACGCTGTGGGCGGATTTCACGCTCTACGGCGCCGACGATGCGGCGCGCGATGCGGCGATCGAGGCGGCGAAGCGCGTGATGCTCGACTTTCGCGGGCTGATTCAGGTCTCGTGGCCCACAAGCCCCGAGGCCGCCGCGCGCGACTTCACGCCCGCGGACTCGATCGCCCTGTACGCGCACGCACGAGCATGGCTCGAAGCGGAGTTGGCCAAACCGTTCGCCGGCAAGACGATCGTCGTCACGCATCATGCGCCGCATCGGCTGAGCCTCGCGGCGCGCTACGCGGACGATCTGGTGTCGGCGGGATTCGTGAACGACCTGCGCGCGCTGCTGGGGGCGCCCGCCGCGCTCTGGGTGCACGGCCACACGCATACGTGCTTCGACTACACGGTGGACGGCACGCGCGTGGTGTGCAACCCGCGCGGCTATCGCGACCGGCGCACCGGCCAGCCGGAGAATCCGGCCTTCGCGTGGGACAAGGTGGTGGAGATCTGAGCGCCGCGCGGCCCGTTGGCAACGGCCTGGCAGGCGAAGCGGGCGCCGCCGGAGGCAGCGCCCGTTCAAGAAGACGATCGGCGGACGATCAGCGCTGGCCGCGCGAGCGGTCGGCGGCACGCTGCGCGCGCAGCGTGACGGGCTGAAGCTGGGCGCGGCGCATGCGCAGCAAGTCGCGTGACGCGGCGATGCCGATCAGGCCCATCATCACGGCGATGCCGAACATCAGATGCGTATCCATGGAAAACCTCGGGTTCTGGCGGATTGACGTTTCAGTTCCGCTACCTTATCAAGCCGCCGCGCTGGCGTGCGTAAGGAAGTGTTGCCATAACCCGAAGCTGTAACAGGCTGTCACAGCGCACTGCCAGCCTTGCATGCGCCGTCGGTCAGGTCCGCGCGAACTGGCGCAACTCGGCTTGATCTTCCGCCAGCGTCGCGGGCAGGTTCTCGCGCAACAGCTCGACCCACGTGCGGATCTTCGCATCGAGATACTGGCGCGACGGATACATCGCGTAGACATTCATCTCCTGCGACTTGTACTCGGGCAGGATCCATACGAGCTCGCCGCTGCGCAATCCGCTGATGGCCGAGTAGATCGGCAGCAGCCCGATGCCCATTCCCTCGCGCACCGCCACCGCCAGCGCTTCGGCGACATTCACCTGGAACGTGGCTGGGCCAAGGTCGATCGTTTCGTCCCCCGCGGGGCCCGCGAAATCCCACTGCGCCGCCGGGAACACCGGCGTCACCATCTGCAGGCAGCGATGATTCGCGAGGTCGCGCGGCGTCTGCGGCACGCCGTGGCGCTCGAGGTAGGACGGTGACGCGCACGCGATGCTGAACGCGCTCGTCAGGCGCTGCGAGACGAAGCCCGAATCCGGCAGATCGGTGGCCAGGACGAGCGCAACGTCGTAACCCTCGTCGAGCAGGTCCGGCATGCGCTGGGCGAGCGTGAGGTCCACATGAACGTCCGGATAGCGCTGCTGATACTGCCCCACCGCCGGCACCACGTAGTGCTGGCCGAAGCTCGTCATGGCATGGACCTTGAGCTTGCCCGAGGGACGCGCATGGGCGTCGCCGGCTTCGGCCTCCGCCTGGTCCACATAGGCCAGGATCTGCTCGCAACGCTGCAGATAGCGCTCGCCGGCCTCGGTGAGCGCGATGCGGCGCGTCGTGCGATTCAGGAGCCGTGTGCGCAGATGCGCCTCCAGATCGGAGACCGCGCGCGACGCGTAAGCCGTCGTCGTATTCAGGTACTGGGCGGCGCCGGTGAAACTGCCGGCCTCGACCACCCGCACGAATACCCGCATGTTCTGAAGCGTATCCATAACAATCCTCTGCTTGACGGACGAATTGTTACACATTTCGCAAAGTCGATTATCTCACATCGCGTAAGAATGCCTTGCATCTTTACCAGTTATTCGCCAATCCGGCAAAAAATATAATGTCGTACGTCAATCTACGCATGGAAAAGGAGTAAATCGTGCAGTCTCCGGTACCGAAAGGACTAGCCGCACTCACGGTTCTTACGTTCTCGTTGATAATCGCGGGCTGCGCCAGTACCGGGGGAATCGCACCGCAAGCGAAGCACACGGACGCGTCCGAACTCGACGCCGGCTCGGCCATCCGCGCCGCCAACACGGACGCCCAATGGCCCGTCAGCGACTGGTGGAAGAGCTACAACGACCCGCAACTGAACGCCTGGATCGAAGCCTCGATCGCGGGCAACCCGTCGCTCGCGGCCGCGCAGGCGCGCGTGCGTGAAGCGCGTTCGATGGCAGGCGTTGCGCAAGCGGGGCTCCTGCCCCAGATCAACGGCAGCATGTCCGTGCAGCGCCAGCAATGGGCCGACAACGTCTATTACGGACCGGGCCCGCTCGCCGGCGCGAACACCTGGAACAACACGGCCACGCTCGGCCTGTCGTACCACCTCGACCTCTGGGGCCAGGACAAGAACAATGCCGAGCGCGCGCTCGACATGGCGCACGCGAGTGCCGCCGACGCGCGCGCCGCGCAGCTCGAACTCGAAGTGAACGTGACGCGCGCGTACATCGACCTCTCGATGAACTACGCGCTGCTCGATATCGCCAAGCAGACGCTCGCCGAGCAGCAGAAGATTCTGGTGCTCGCACAAAAGCGTCTCGCGGGCGGCATCGGCACGCAGCTCGAAGTGAGCCAGGCCGAAACACCGCTGCCCGAATACGAGCGCCAGATCGACGCGCTCGAAGAAGACATCGCGCTCGGCAAGAACCAGCTCGCCGCGCTTGCGGGCAAGGGCCCCGGCGCGGGCGAGTCGATCCAGCGCCCAGCGCTCTCGCTCGCCGCGCCCGCGGGCCTGCCTTCGGCGCTGCCGGCCGAGCTGATCGGCCATCGCCCCGACGTGGTCGCGGCGCGCTGGACCGTCGCCGCGCAGGCGCGCGGCATCGACGTCGCGAAGGCCGACTTCTACCCGAACGTCAATCTGCTCGTCTCGATGGGCGGCTATGCGGCGGGCGGCCCGCTGTTCCAGTTCCTCAAGTCGATGAGCGGCAGCTACGCGGGCGGCCCCGCCCTCTCGCTGCCGATCTTCGACGGCGGACGCCTGCGCGCGCAGCTCGGCGCGCAATCGGCCGCTTATGACATCGCCGTCGAGCAGTACAACCAGACGATCGTGACCTCGCTCAAGGAGATCGCGGACCAGGTCGTGCGCATGCGTTCGCTCGCGACGCAGGAGGACGACGCGCATCGCTCGGTCGCGGCCGCGCAGCGCAACTACGACCTCTCCGAAGCGGGCTTCCGGCGCGGGCTCACCGACTACGTCAACGTGCTGATTGCACAGACCCAGCTGCTGCACGCGCAGGAAGGTGTCGCGCATATCCAGGCCGAGCGGCTGGCCGCGCATGCCACGCTCGTGGCGGCGCTGGGCGGCGGCTTGATCGACCCGGCGGGCGATCCTGCAACGGCGGGACCGACGCAAGCCGAACAGTTGCCCGCGCACGGCAAGAAGACGCGCGACGTGCCGCTGATGCCCGCTGCGCTGCTCGCGCCGAAACTGCCTGATGTGGACACAGAGGTGGATGCGGATGCAACCAGCGCCGCCAAGGCTGCCAACGCGCCGCAAGCAGGCGCGGATCGCACCGCGGCCGGCACAGGCGCCCCAGCCAACGCCGCGGCCAGCACGCACTGAGGCACGCGAAGATGCAAGCATCCTCTCCCTCCTCGGCGCAAGCGGGCGCCCAGCGCATCCTCCAGGCGTTCGCCGACTGGGCGCGCACCGACGGCCTCGTCTGGATCTATCTCATCAAGACGATCGCCGCCGCCCTGCTCGCCCTCGGCGTCGCGATGAAGCTCGATCTGCCCGGGCCCCGCACGGCCATGACGACCGTGTTCATCGTGATGCAGCCGCAAAGCGGCCCGGTGTTCGCGAAGAGCTTCTACCGGCTTTGCGGCACGCTGGTCGGCCTCGTGGTCATGCTCGCGCTGATCGGCCTGTTCGCCCAGCAGCCCGTGCTCTTCATCGCCAGCACGGCGCTGTGGGTCGGCATCTGCACGGCGGGCGCCGCACGCAACCGCAACTTCCGTTCGTACGGCTTCGTGCTCGCGGGCTATACGGCGGCGCTGATCGGCATTCCGGCCTCGCAGAACCCCGACGGCGCCTTCATGTCGGCCATGACGCGCGTGGCCGAGATCTCGATCGGCATCCTCGCCTCGGGCTTCGTGAGCGCCGTGGCGTTTCCGCAATTCACCGGCGAGGCGCTGCGCTCGACCGTGCGCCGCCGCTTCTCGTCGTTCGTCGACTACGTGTCGGCGGCACTCGGCGGCCGCGTCGATCGTTCGCAGATCGAAGCGACCAACGCGCGCTTCGTGGTCGATATCGTCGGCCTCGAGGCCAGCCGCAGCAACGCCGTGTTCGAGACGCCCGACTCGCGCATGCGCTCGGGGCGTGTCGCGCGCCTGAACACCGAGTTCATGGCCGCATCGACACGCTTTCACGCGCTGCACCAGTTGATGAACCGCCTGCGCGACCATGGCTCGACGGTCACGGTCGACGCGCTCGAACCGTACTTCCGGGAGATCGCGCCGCTCTTCGACAAGGCAGGCGAGCCCGTGCTCACCGCAGCCGATGCGGTGCATGTGTCGAAGCAACTCGAGGACTATCGCGCGACGCTGCCCAAGCGCGTGCGCGAGACGCGCGTGCAGCTCGAAGCCGATCTCGACAGGCAAGGCAAAGACGCGGACATCCGCGCCGCGCGCCTGCTCGACTTCGACACGGCCACCGAGCTCCTCTACCGCTTCGTGGCGGATATGAACGAGTACACGGCGACCTACGCCTCGCTCGCCGTCGACACCCATTCGCGCGAGAAGTGGGTCGCGCGCTACGTGCCGAAGACCGACCTGGTCGCGGCCGGCGTGTCGGGCCTGCGCGCGGCGATCGTCATCGGCCTGCTTGGCGCGTTCTGGATCGCCACCGCGTGGCCGAGCGGCACGACGCTCGTGCTCACCGCCGCGGCCACCTGCGCGCTCGCCTCCTCCTCGCCGCAGCCCGCCCGCATGGCGGCCCAGATGGCGGGCGGCACAGCGCTCGCGACGCTCGTCGGCATGATCCTCACGTTCGGCGTGTTCCCGCACATCGACGGCTTCCCGCTGCTGTGCGTCGCGCTCGCGCCGGCGCTGGCGTTCGGCGTGTTCCTCACGACGCGCCCCGCGTACGCGGGCTACGGCGTGGGCTACTGCATCTTCCTGTGCTTTCTCGCCGGCCCGGACAACGTCGTCCAGTACAACCCGATCAGCTTCATGAACGATGCGCTCGCACTCGTGCTCTCGATGATCGTCACGGCGCTCGCGTTCGGCGCGATCCTGCCGCCGTCCGCGCCGTGGCTGCGCAAGCGCCTGCTCGCGAGTCTGCGCGGCCAGGCCGTGCACGCATGCCGCGCTCGCCTCACCGGCCTCGCGGGCCTGCGCAACCGCTTCGAGAGCGGCGCGCGCGACCTCGTGTTCCAGTTGCACGCGCTCGCCGGCAACGATCAGGCCATGCGCCAGGACACGCTGCGCTGGATGTTCGCGACGCTCGAGATCGGCAATGCCGCGATCGATCTGCGCGAGGAGCTGGCCGCGGTATCGGCAGAATCGGTACACCCCGCCACGCATACGGGCACGACAGACCCGCTCGCGGCGAACACCGCATGGCGCGACGCCACCACGGCGACGCTCAAGGCCGTGAGCGCACTGTTCGCGCGCCCCGACGCGAACCGCCACGCCACCGCGCTCGCCGCGACCCGCGCGGCCATTGCGGCCTGCCAGCGCGTGCTCGAACAGATCGTGCGCGACGACGCGCCGCGCGAAACGCGCCATCGGCTGCAGCGCATCCTGAGCCATCTGCATTTCATCCGCACCGCGCTGATCGACCCGCAATCGCCGTTCGCGGCGTACGTGGACCCGCGCGCGAGCCACGGTGCGGACAACCCTCCCGACAACACGCAAGGAGCGAATCATGCCGCGTGACGTTGCGTTTCTCGACGCCTACATTCCGGCGATCGTCCTGCTCTTCATCCTGGGCGCGGCGCTCACCTGGGTGCTCGATTCCGTGCTGGCCCGAACCGGCCTCTACCGGATCGTGTGGCACCCCTCCCTCTTTCGCGTGAGCCTGCTCGTGGTCGTGTGCTGCGTGCTGGGACTCGCCGTATACCGCTGAAACACGCTGACATAGCGCTGAAAAACGCTGAACCGGATTCAAACGCATCATGACTATCCGAAACATCATTGGCTTTATCGCGACGGCCATCATCTTCGCCGTCGCCATCCTGGTCGGCCGCGTCCTGTGGGTGCACTACATGGACGAGCCCTGGACCCGCGACGGCCGCGTGCGCGCCGAAGTGGTCAACATCGCGCCCGATGTCTCGGGCGCCGTGGTCGAGCTGCCCGTGAAGGACAACCAGTTCGTGCACAAGGGCGACCTGCTGATGCAGATCGACCCGTCGCACTACCAGATCGCCGTGGAGCAGGCACAGGCGGCCGTGGCCGCGCGCAAGGCCGAGCTGACCATGCGTCAGGACGACGCGCGCCGCCGCGCCGACCTCGACAGCGAGGTCGTCTCGCAGGAAAACCGCGAAAACGCCTCGCACACCGCCAATTCGGCGCAGGCGCAGTACGAGCAGGCGCAAGCCGCGCTCGACGCCGCGAAGCTGAACCTCGAGCGCACCCGTGTGATCTCGCCAGTGGACGGCTACATCACCAACCTGCAGGTGTTCCAGGGCGACTACGCAACGGCCGGCCAGGCCAAGCTCGCGGTGGTGGACAGCCACTCGTTCTGGGTCTACGGCTACTTCGAGGAAACCAAGCTGCCGCGCGTGAAGGTGGGCAACAAGGCCGACATCAAGCTGATGAGCGGCGGCACGCTCGAAGGTCATGTGGAAAGCATCTCGCGCGGCATCTACGACCGCGACAATCCGCAAAGCCGCGAACTGCTCGCCGACGTGAACCCCACCTTCAACTGGGTGCGGCTCGCGCAACGCGTGCCGGTGCGCATCCACATCGACAAGGTGCCGGACGGCATGATCCTCTCGGCGGGCACGACCTGCACCGTGGTCGTGAAGCCGGGCGCATGAGGTCCATGAGGTCCATCAAGCCGGCAGGAGGCGGGATTACAAATTGCGCCTCCGACGACTGGCTGAAAGGCAAACGTGACTGAAAAAGAGCGCCCTGGTGGCGCTCTTTTTTATTGGTGCGTCTAAACATTGCTTGAGACTTTTAACCATATACCAGGCATTGCCTGACGGCCAATCTCTTGAACCTGCAAAACTTCTCGTTGCGCCTGGACAAATTCCTACTAACTTGACATACCTCAACACAAAAATGCGCGTCACCTAAGAGTATTCTGAGTTTTGTCTCTTTCGAAAGTGATTCGCGTGGGCTTTCTCTACGAACACGTCCCGTTTATCTTCGCGCGCTCCCTTGCAGCGCCGACCCAAGCCGCCGCGCGCACGCCCGCGCTGCCGCGCATCGTCGTGCTGGGGATCGGCAACGTGCAATGGGGCGACGACGGGTTCGGCATGCGCGCAATCGAGCGGCTCAAAGCCGGCTGGCAATGTGCGTCGCATGTGGAGTTCGTGGCGGGCGGCACGCAGGGGCTCGCGCTCCTGCCGCTCGTGGAATCGGCGCAACGCATGCTCGTCTTCAACTCGGCCGACTTCGGGCGCGCGCCCGGCACGCTATGCGTGCGCGAAGGCGACGATGCCGCACAGCATCTGCATACGCGTCCCGTGAGCCTGCATCAGATGGATTTCGCCGACGCGCTCGCCTGCGCGCAGCTCAAAGGCCACTATCCGCGCGAGCTGGTGCTGATCGGCGTGCAGCCGCTCGCGCGCGACGATTACGGCACGGGTCTCGGCGCCACGGTGAGCGCGCAGCTCGACCCCGCGGTCGCGATCGCGTGCCGCTGGCTGCGGCGCTGGCATGCGCAGCCGCGTCCGCTCGCGCAGCCCGATGCCGGCCTCGAAGCGCCGCTGCGCTCCGGATCGCACACAGACGTCCCGCGCCGTTGATGCCGCCATTCATGCACTGGGTGCGCTTGATGCGCCCGCCCCTCAGGCGCGCCCGCGCATAGTGGTGAACCCGCGTTGCCCGCGCCCGTTGCACTGCACTATCCTCGACCCTTCAGAGCCGGATCCGGCCGCCACGCGGGGCCTGCCCAACGCGCAGAAGCCCGCGACACCGCACGGGAGGATGGACGTCATGCGCCGTTATCGCGAGTTCCACCGCGAGTCGATCGATCGACCTGAAGACTTCTGGCGCCGCGAAGCCGCGCGCATTCATTGGGAGACGCCGTTCACCGAGGTCCTCGACCGCTCGAATCCGCCCTTTGCGCGCTGGTTCACGGGCGGGCGCACGAACCTGTGCTTCAACGCCGTCGACCGGCACCTCGCCACCCACGCCCAGCAGAACGCGCTCGTCTACGTGTCGACCGAAACCGGCATCGAGCGGCGCTACTCCTATGCCGATCTGCACGCCGAAGTGAACCGCATGGCCGCGGTGATGCGCTCGCTCGGCGTGAAGCGCGGCGATCGCGTGCTGATCTACCTGCCGATGATTCCCGAGGCCGTGTTCGCGGTGCTCGCCTGCGCGCGCCTGGGCGCGATTCATTCGGTCGTGTTCGGCGGGTTCGCGGCGCCCAGCCTCGCCGCGCGCATCGACGACGCCAGGCCCGCGCTGCTCGTGAGCGCCGACGCCGGCGCGCGCGGCGGCAAGGTGATCGACTACACGCCGCTCGTCGACGAGGCCATGGCGCGCGCCGAACATGCGCCGCCGCGCGTGCTGCTGATCGACCGCCAGCTCGCGCCCGAGCGCCTGAGCGCGCCGTATCTGGTCGACTACGAACCGTTGCGCGAGCAGCATTACGACGCGCAAGTGCCCTGCGAATGGCTCGAATCGAACGAGCCCTCGTACATCCTCTACACCTCGGGCACGACCGGCAAGCCCAAGGGCGTGCAGCGCGACGTGGGCGGCTACGCCGTCGCGCTCGCCGCCTCGATGGACTACATCTTCGAGGGACGCGCCGGCGACACCATGTTCACGGCATCGGATATCGGCTGGGTCGTGGGCCATAGCTACATCATCTATGCGCCGCTCATCGCGGGCATGACCACGGTGATGTACGAAGGCACGCCCATCCGGCCCGATGGCGGCATCTGGTGGCGCCTCGTCGAGCAGCACGGCATCAATCTCATGTTCACCGCGCCCACCGCGATCCGCGTGCTCAAGAAGCAGGACCCGGCGCTGCTGCGCGCGGCCGATCTCTCGAGCCTGCGCACGCTCTTTCTCGCGGGCGAGCCGCTCGACGAGCCGACGGCCGTCTGGATCGGCGACGCGCTCGGCAAGCCCATCGTCGACAACTACTGGCAGACCGAGACCGGCTGGCCGATGCTCGCGATCCAGCGCGGGGTGGAAGCGCTGCCGCAGAAGGTCGGCTCGCCTGGCGTGCCGTGCTTTGGCTACAATCTCGTGCTGCGCAACGAGCATACGGGCGAGCCGTGCGCGCAAGGCGAAAAAGGCGTGATCACGCTGTCGTACCCGTTGCCGCCGGGCTGCATGCAGACCGTCTGGGGCGACGACGCGCGCTTCGTGAAGACGTACTGGGAGAGCGTGCCGGGCCAGCAGGTGTATTCGACCTTCGACTGGGGCGTGCAGGACGAGAACGGCTACGTGACGATCCTCGGCCGCACCGACGACGTCATCAACGTGGCGGGCCACCGGCTCGGCACGCGCGAAATCGAAGAGGCGATCTCGTCGCACGCGGCGGTCGCCGAAGTGGCCGTGGTGGGCGTGAACGACGCGGTGAAGGGCCAGGCCGCGCTCGCCTTCGTGGTGCTGCGCGACGCGGCCGCGGCCGCGGACCCCGCCGCGGCGGACCAGCTCGCCGCCGCGATCGCGGCTACCGTGGACCGCCAGCTCGGCGCGATCGGACGGCCCGCGCGCGTGCACTTCGTCTCGATGCTGCCGAAGACGCGCTCGGGCAAGCTGCTGCGCCGCGCGATCGCCGCGCTCGCCGAAGGGCGCGATCCGGGCGAGCTGCCGACCATCGAGGACGCGGCGGCGCTGCAGCAGATCCGCGAGGCGGTGGCGCTGGCCAGCAAGGCCTGACGCGCCGACGCTGATCGGCTGACCGGCCGACGAGTCTCAGGCGGGCAGTTCACGGGCAGGCCCGGCGCCTTCAGGATAGCTGGGCGCCGCGATCGGCGGCTTCTCGCGCAACGGCATGCTCCTCCGCCGCCTCTCCGCCCTCGCCCGCCTCAACGCGCGCACGCGACGGCAATGCCGCGACCGCCAGCGCCGCTACGAGTCCCGTCACCGCGAAGGCCACGAAATTCCACGACCAGTCCGCGCCGACGCTCGCGATATAGCCGCCCATCAGCGGCCCGCACATTGCCCCGAAACGCGCGAAGGACAGCGCCCAGCCCGTGGCCGCGCCCCGCGCATGCGCCGGGTAGAAGTGCGTCAGGTGCCCGGTGAGGATCAGCGAAGCGGAGATGCTGCCGATGCCCGCGAGCGCCACGAGCGCATAGCTCACGAAGAGCGCGTGGCGCGTCATCAGCGCGGCGATCGCGAGCGCGCCGATGCCATAGGCCAGCACGACCGTCGCGCGCACGCCGAAGCGGTCGGCGAGCTTGCCGAGCAGCACGCCGCCGCACGCGGAAGTCAGGCTGAACACGAACAGGAAGGCGAGGCTGGAGCCGAGGGCGTAGCCCTGCTTGCGCATGATCATCGGCAGCCAGGTGTTGAGGCCGTAGACCAGCAACATGCCGCAGAACAGCGCGATCCAGAAGCAGGCCGTCGCGCGCAGGCGCCGCTGCGCAAAGATGGCCGTCACGACGTCGCGCAGGCTGGCCCGCTCGTGGGACCCGGAGCCCTGCGCCGCAGTGAGTTCGCCCGTCACGCCGAGCCGGGCGGCGAGCGCTCTCGCCTCGTTGACACGCCCACGCGCAGCCAGATAGTCGAGCGACTCGGGCAATACGCGCGCCATCGGCACCAGCGCGAGGAACGGCAGCGCGCCCACCGCCATCACGCCGCGCCAGCCCCATGCGGGCAACAGCGCCATCGCCACGAGCGCCGCGCACAGGATGCCGAGCGAGTAGCCCGAGTACATCATCCCGTAGTTGAAGCTGCGGCGCGCCAGCAGCGAATACTCGATGGTGAGCGCGGCGGCCACCGGAATCACGCCGCCGAGGCCAAGGCCGCCGAGGAAGCGGCACAGGCCGAACCAGAACGGCGTGGGCGCGAGCGCGGCGCCGGCCATCGTGAGCGAGAACAGCGCGACGCAGCCGAGCAGCATGCGCCGCCGCCCGAGCAGGTCGCCGAGCGTGCCGATCGCCATGCCGCCGAAGAACATGCCCGCGAGCGCGTAGCTGCCGAGCGCGCCGAGCTGCATCGGCGTCAAGCTCCAGTGGCGGTCGGCGGCGAGCGCGGGCAGCACCGCGCCGAGGCTGCCGACGTCGTAGCCTTCGAAGAGGACGGACAAGCCGCAGACGAGCAGGACGGCGCGCGTCGTGCGCGCGGGGATGGAGCGTGCATCGGACATGGGCAGGCACGGCGCCTTCCCGCCCGGGCATCTCCAGACGCCTCGAGGTGGCTCAAGGCGTGGGCACGGGCTTTCGGGCGCAGTCGGTCAAGGGCGGTTGAACGGCTTTGCGGACGAACGGCTCGCGCCAGATTACTTTAGACATAAATAATTTCACAGTCATTGTTAACCCGTGCCCGCGGGTTGCCTGCTGCCTGAATAGCTGCTTGGCTGCCTGCGTGACTGTCTATTGCCTATGCCCCGCCGCTCGACTGCGGGCCGGCCAGACCGGCTCCGCTCAACGCTGCGCCGGCGTCCAGGAAGCGAGAAAGCGCCGCAGAATGCCCGTCGAATAGGTCCCGGCGATCTCGGTGAGGAACGACGAGAACGACGTGCTCGCGTGCTCGTCGGCGGTATCGGAGATGGTGCGCACGACAGCGCACGGCACGTCGTACTCGTAGCAAACCTGGGCAAGCGCGGCGCCTTCCATCTCCACGGCCAGAGCATCGGGCAACGCCGCGCGCAGGTCGCCCACGGCCGCGGCGCTCGCCACGAACTGGTCGCCGCTGATCACAAGCCCGCGATGCACGCGCGGCAATGCGGTTGCGAAGCGCGGCAGCGCGGCGCTGAAGCGCGCCGCCAGCGCCGTGCCCTCTTCCTCGATGAAGCGTTCGCACGCGGCGGCCAGCGCGGCGGCCAGCGCACGGTCGGCGTCGAAGCGCGAGCGCGCGAGCAGCGGGATCTCGTGGCGCGGGAACAGCGGCTCGGCGTTCATGTCGTGCTGGAGCAGCGTCTCGCCCACCACCACGTCGCCGACATGCACGTCCGGCCCCACACCGCCCGCCACGCCCGTGAACACCACCGCTTGCACGTCGAATACGTGGATCAGCGCGCTGACCGTGGCCGCCGCGGCCACCTTGCCGACGCGCGCGAGCGTCACCACGCAGGGCACGCCGTAGACCGTGCCGATGTGATAGTCGCGCCGCCCGAGCGTGCGCGTCACCACGCCCGATTCGGCCTGCATCGCGGCGATCAGGTCGCCGAGTTCCTGGGGAAGCGCGGCGAGCACGCCAAGCGGACGCGCCGAGGTTTGGCCGGCGGCGCCGGGCTGAGTGGACGATGGGTTCATGGCTTCGAAGTCTTGCCGAATTGCGTCAATGAATTACGTGGGAGGCGTCGATGCGTTACATCAACGCGTTGCGTCGTGGCCTGCGGGCCTGGCGCCGTTCACTCCACCGCCTGCAGCTTCGCCACGGCCAGTGCGAGCCACTTCTCGCCGTGGCGCTTGAAGCGCACCTGCGCCTTGGCGTCGGTGCCGCTGCCTTCGAGCGCCGTGATCGTGCCTTCGCCGAACTTCGTGTGGAACACGGCCTGGCCCACGCGGAAGCCCGTCTCGGCCGCGCGCTGCTCGTTGGCGAACGCGGGCGCGGGGCTCTTGTCCGCGATATAGGCGTCGCGCTCGCGGCGGCCACCGCCGCCGTTGCCATCCCCCCCGCCCGGACGCGCGAACCAGTCGCGGCCCCAGCCGGCGTTGTCGGAACGGCCGCCCCAGCGCGAGCCCGCTTCGACTTTGGGCGTGAGCCACTTGAGCGTCTCCTGCGGCAGCTCGTCGAAGAAGCGCGAGCGCACGTTGTAGCGCGTCTGGCCGTGCAGCAAGCGGCTTTGCGCAAACGAGATATAGAGCCGCTCCTTCGCGCGCGTGATCGCCACGTACATCAGGCGGCGCTCCTCTTCGAGGCCATCGGCTTCCATCGCGCTGTTCTCGTGCGGGAACAGGCCCTCTTCGAGACCGGTGATGAACACCGCCGTGAACTCGAGGCCCTTCGCCGCGTGCACGGTCATCAGTTGCACGGCGTCCTGGCCCGCCTGCGCCTGGTTGTCGCCCGCCTCGAGCGACGCATGCGAGAGGAAGCCCGCGAGCGGCGTCATGAGGTCGGGGTTCTGCGCGGGATCCGTGATCGCGGGCGCGTCCAGCACTTCGATCTCGCCGTCCTGCGAAACGATCTCCGGCGCCGTGCTCGCGCCCGGGCGCAGCGGAATCGAACGCGCGGGCGTGTCCATACCGTAGCCTTGCTCGCTCACGAACGCGGTGGCCGCCGTCACGAGTTCCTGCAAGTTCTCCAGACGGTCCTGGCCCTCGCGCTCGTTCTGATAGAACTCGGCCAGGCCGCTCATGCGCACCGTGTACTCGACGGCTTCGGGCAGGCTCATCTGCGCGGTTTCGGCGCGCATCTTCGCGATCAGGTTCGCGAACGAACCGAGGCTCGAGCCGGCCTTGCCCGTAACGTAGGGAATGGCCGCCGCCATCGAGCAGTTGTAGAGGCGCGCGGCATCGGCGAGCTGCTCGATCGAGCGCGCCCCGATGCCGCGGGTCGGGAAGTTCACGACGCGCGCGAACGCGGTGTCATCGTTGGGGTTGTCGATCAGGCGCAGATACGCGAGCGCGTGCTTCACTTCCAGGCGCTCGAAGAAGCGCAGGCCGCCATACACCTTGTACGGCACGCCCGCGTTCACGAGCGTGTGCTCGATCGTGCGCGACTGCGCGTTGCTTCGGTACAGAATCGCGATCTCGTTGCGCGCGAGGCCCTGATTGATCAGCGCGCGGACTTCCTCGACGATCCAGCCCGCTTCTTGCGAGTCGGTGGCCGCCTCGTAGACGCGCACCGGCTCGCCATGGCCCGCATCGGTGCGCAGGTTCTTGCCCAGACGCCGGGAGTTATGCGCGATCAGGTAGTTCGCCGCATCGAGAATATGGCCATGCGAACGATAGTTCTGCTCCAGCTTGATCATGTGCTTCACGCGGAACTCGTTCTCGAAGTCGCGCATGTTGCCGACGTTCGCGCCGCGGAACGCGTAGATCGACTGGTCGTCGTCGCCCACGGCGAAGATCGCGTTGCCCGGACCCGCGAGCAGCTTGAGCCACGCGTACTGGAGCTTGTTGGTGTCCTGGAACTCGTCGACGAGGATGTCGCGAAAGCGCGCCTGATAGTGCGCGCGCAGCGGCGGGTTGTACGCGAGCAGCTCGTAGCAGCGCAGCAGCAGCTCCGCGAAGTCGACCACGCCCTCGCGCTGGCACTGCTGGTCGTAGGCTTCGTAGAGCTCGACGAACTTGCGGTTGAAGTCGTCCGTGACGTCGACGTCCTTCGGCCGCAGGCCTTGCTCCTTCGCGTTGTTGATGAAGTACTGCAGGTTCTTCGGCGGGTATTTCTCGTCGTCGATGTTCAGGCCCTTCATCAGACGCTTGATGGCCGAGAGCTGGTCGGCCGTGTCGAGGATCTGGAAGGTCTGCGGCAGGCCGGCGTCGCGGTAATGCGCGCGCAGCATGCGGTTGCACAGGCCGTGGAAGGTGCCGATCCACATTCCGCGCGTGTCGATGGGCATCATCGCCTGAAGGCGGCTCATCATTTCGCGCGCGGCCTTGTTCGTGAAGGTCACGGCGAGGATCGTCATCGGCGAGGCGAGGCCCTGCTGGATGAGCCACGCAATGCGCGTGATCAGCACGCGCGTCTTGCCGCTGCCGGCCCCGGCCAGAATGAGCGCCGGTTCATTCGGCAACGTGACGGCGGCGTGTTGTTCGGGGTTCAGGTTCGCGAGCAGTTCGGGCATGAAATGAGGGGCGCAAGAAGGCCGCAAGCAAGGACACAGCAGGGCCACAGGCGCGGCGGGCTTCGAAGTAGACCGTCATTATAAAGGCCATGCCGGCCATAGACGGCCGGGCGTCCTGACTTGACGGCGCTTCCCCTTATAATCGAAAGTTTTCAGCATCTTTTTTCGGCAGATTCCACCCATGAGCGACAGCACGCTAGCGAAAAGCTTCGAGCCGCAGACGATCGAAGCCCACTGGGGCCCCGAATGGGAGCGCCGCGGCTACGCCGCCGCGACCTTCACGCCCGGCCGCGCCAACTTCTCGATCCAGTTGCCGCCGCCCAATGTCACGGGCACGTTGCACATGGGGCACGCGTTCAACCAGACGATCATGGACGGCCTCGCGCGCTACCACCGCATGCTCGGCGAGAACACCCTGTGGGTGCCGGGCACGGACCACGCGGGCATCGCCACGCAGATCGTGGTCGAGCGCCAGCTCGATGCGCAGAAGGTCTCGCGCCACGACCTCGGCCGCGAGAAGTTCGTCGAGCGCGTGTGGGAATGGAAGCAGCAGTCGGGCTCGACCATCACGGGCCAGGTGCGCCGTCTGGGCGCCTCGATCGACTGGTCGCGCGAGTACTTCACGATGGACGACAAGATGTCGGCCGCCGTGCGCGACGTGTTCGTGAAGCTCTATGAACAGGGCCTGATCTACCGCGGCAAGCGCCTCGTGAACTGGGACCCGGTGCTGCTCACCGCCGTTTCGGACCTCGAAGTGGCGAGCGAAGAGGAAAGCGGCAACCTGTGGCACCTGCGCTATCCGCTCGCGGACGGCTCGGCCACGCTGACCGTCGCCACGACGCGCCCGGAAACCATGCTCGGCGACACGGCCGTGATGGTGCACCCGGAAGACGAGCGCTATGCGCACCTGATCGGCAAGATGGTCAAGCTGCCGCTCACCGACCGCGAAATCCCGGTGATCGCCGACGAATACGTGGACCGCGAATTCGGCACGGGCGTCGTGAAGGTCACGCCCGCGCACGACTTCAACGACTATCAGGTGGGCCTGCGCCACGGCCTGCCGATGATCGAGATCCTCACGCTCGACGCGAAGATCAACGACAACGCGCCCGAAAAATACCGCGGCCTCGACCGCTTCGAGGCGCGCAAGCAGGTGGTCGCCGATTTCGAGGCGCTGGGCCTGCTCGACTCGGTGCAGCCGCACAAGCTGATGGTGCCGCGCGGCGACCGCACGGGCGTGGTGATCGAGCCGATGCTCACGGACCAATGGTTCGTGGCGATGACGAAGCCCGCACCCGAGGGCACCTTCAACCCCGGCAAGTCGATCACCGAAACCTCGCTCGACGTGGTGCGCAGCGGCCAGATCAAGTTCGTGCCGGAGAACTGGACCACGACCTACTATCAGTGGCTCGAGAACATCCAGGACTGGTGCATCTCGCGCCAGCTCTGGTGGGGCCACCAGATCCCGGCGTGGTACGGCGAAAACGGCGAAATCTTCGTTGCGAAGAACGAGGAAGAAGCGCGCGCGCAGGCTGATGCAAAGGGCTACACGGGCGCGCTCAAGCGCGACGAGGACGTGCTCGACACGTGGTTCTCGTCGGCGCTCGTGCCGTTCTCGTCGCTCGGCTGGCCCGCCGAGACGCCTGAGCTGAAGGCCTTCCTGCCCTCCTCGGTGCTGGTGACGGGCTTCGACATCATCTTCTTCTGGGTGGCGCGCATGGTCATGATGACCACGCACTTCACCGGCAAGGTGCCCTTCGACACGGTCTACGTGCACGGCCTCGTGCGCGACGCCGAAGGCCAGAAGATGTCCAAGAGCAAGGGCAACACGCTCGACCCGATCGACATCGTCGACGGCATCGAGCTCGAAGCGCTCGTTGCCAAGCGCACCACGGGCCTCATGAATCCCAAGCAGGCCGCGACCATCGAAAAGAAGACGCGCAAGGAGTTCCCGGACGGCATTCCCGCCTTCGGCACCGACGCGCTGCGCTTCACGATGGCCTCGATGGCCACGCTCGGTCGCAACGTGAACTTCGACCTCGCGCGCTGCGAGGGCTATCGCAACTTCTGCAACAAGCTCTGGAACGCCACCCGTTTCGTGCTGATGAACTGCGAAGGCCACGACTGCGGCTTCTCCAAGCCCGGCGACTGCCAGCCGGGCGATTGCGGCCCGGGCGGCTACACCGACTTCTCGCAGGCCGACCGCTGGATCGTCTCGCTGTTGCAGCGCGTGGAAGCCGAAGTCGCGAAGGGCTTCGCCGACTATCGCTTCGATAATGTGGCCAATGCCCTGTACAAGTTCGTCTGGGATGAATACTGTGACTGGTATCTGGAACTGGCGAAGGTGCAGATCCAGACCGGTACGCCCGAGCAGCAGCGCGCCACGCGGCGCACGCTCTTGCGCGTGCTGGAGACGGTGCTGCGCCTCGCGCACCCGGTGATTCCGTTCATCACCGAAGCGCTGTGGCAGAAGGTGGCGCCGCTCACCGACGCGTACCCGGAAGGCGCGGCGGAAGGCGAAGCATCGATCATGATGCAGTCCTACCCGCTGGCCGAGCAGAAGAAGATTGACGAAGCCGCCGAGCAATGGGCCGCCGACCTGAAGGCCGTGATCGACGCCTGCCGCAACCTGCGTGGCGAGATGAGCCTCTCGCCCGCCACGAAGGTGCCGCTGCTGGTGACGGGCAACGCCGAACGGCTCGCCTCGTTCGCGCCGTATGCGCAGGCGCTGGCGAAGCTCTCGGAGGTCCAGATCATCGCCGACGAAGCGACGCTCGACGCCGCCTCGGCGGGCGCGCCGGTTGCTATCGTCGGGACAGACAAGCTCGTGCTGAAGGTGGAGATCGACGTGGCAGCCGAGCGCGAGCGTCTCTCCAAGGAAATCGCGCGACTGACGAATGAAGTGACGAAGTGCAATGCCAAGCTGGGAAATGACAGTTTTGTTGCAAAAGCCCCGCCGGTGGTAGTTGAGCAGGAGCAGAAGAGGCTGGCAGAATTCCAGGCAACACTGGGCAAGCTGACCGCGCAACTCGCGCGGCTGCCTGCCTGAATCGGCTAAGGTGGATTCTGGCGGCGCGCACGGCGCCTGAATCCACCAGGACCAGGACCAAAGACATGCTAAAAGTGACTAAAGCGGTATTCCCGGTGGCGGGCCTCGGCACGCGCTTCCTTCCGGCCACCAAGGCCAGCCCGAAGGAAATGCTGCCGGTCGTGGACAAGCCGCTGATCCAGTACGCGGTCGAGGAGGCCGTCGCGGCTGGCATTACCGAAATGATCTTCGTGACGGGCCGCAGCAAGCGCGCGATCGAAGATCACTTCGACAAGTCTTATGAGATCGAGGCCGAGCTCGAGGCGCGCGGCAAGGCCAAGCTGCTCGAGCTGGTGCGCAGCATCAAGCCGAACAACGTCGACTGCTTCTATGTGCGCCAGCCCGAAGCGCTGGGCCTCGGGCACGCCGTGCTGTGCGCGGAAAAGCTCGTGGGCGACAACCCGTTCGCCGTGATCCTGGCGGACGACCTGCTCTACGGCACGCCGCCGGTCATGAAGCAGATGGTCGAGGTGTTCGACCACTACCACAGCTCGGTGCTCGGCGTGGAAGAGATCCCGCCCTCGGAGACGCGCTCGTACGGCATCGTCGACGGCAAGGAATGGGAAGACGCGATCGTCAAGCTCTCGGGCATCGTCGAGAAGCCGGCCCCCGAAGTCGCGCCGTCGAACCTCGGCGTGGTGGGCCGCTACGTGCTCAAGCCGCGCATTTTCGAGCATCTGAAGTCGATCAAGCCGGGCGCGGGCGGCGAGCTTCAGCTCACCGACGCAATCCAGTCGCTGCTCGCCGACGAACAGGTGCTCGCGTACAAGTATCACGGCACGCGCTTCGACTGCGGCAGCAAGCTCGGCTACCTGAAGGCGACCGTGGAGTTCGCGCTGCGCCACCCGGAAGTGGCCGAGGACTTCGCGGAATATCTGCGTACGCGTAAGCCGGAGCTGGAGGGCTAGGCGCCCCCGACTAAGCGCCCCCGGCTGCGCCCCTGCGGCCACGCGCCCTCTCGCGAGGGCCGCTGGCCGCCTGCCGGCGCCTCACGCCGGCAATGAAAATGGCCCGCAATCTCACGATCGCGGGCCATTTTTTATGCATTGCGCTTAAGCGCGGCGCGAGCCGCTTCAGCGGCGGCGCATCAGAAACACAAAGGTCTTGTCCTGCTGCGAGCTTTCGACGATCTCGTTGCCCGTCTGCTTGGCGAAGGCGGCGAAATCGCGCTGCGAGCCGGGATCGGTCGCGAGAACCTTGAGAATCTGGCCGCTTTCCATGTCGGCGAGCGCCTTCTTGGCGCGCAGGATCGGCAGCGGGCAGTTCAGCCCGCGCGCATCCACTTCCTTGTGAACCTGAATTTGCATCGGGTTGGATCCTTCGTTGGCGCGCCGCCGCTTTCGGGCAGCGCTGGGTACGTCACGGATAGCAGCGATTTTACCGCAGCCGCATACAAGGACGCTTGCGCCCTCTTTGCGGCCGCCTTGTACCCGCTTTGTACCTGCCTCGTCCGCCTCGCTGCGCTCCGGCGCCGCCCCGCGCCTCAGAGCGTCACCGCCTGCCCCGTGCGTAGCGACTCGCGTAGCGCGAAGCCGATTCGCGTGGCCTCCAGCGCATCCTCCAGCGTCGCGCCTTGCTGCGCGTGCTCCGCCGCGCCGGCCTCGCTGCCACGGCGCGCCCACACCGCCGCGACGAACGCCTGCGCCTCGATGAGGAAGGCCTCCTCGAAGCGGTCGAAGAAGGTCGGCGTGCAAACGCTGCGCACGCCGTGCGTGTCGTAGATCTCCACGCGGTTCGCACGCGGCAGACGGCCGATCGCAAGCGCGCCGGCCGTGCCGATGACCTCGCTCGACGTATCGTTGCCATGCGCCATGGTGCGCGACGCATAGAACATCGCGAGCTTGCCGCCCTCGAATTCGCAGATCGCGACGCCGTTGTCGACATCGCCGTACTCGCGCAGGCCTTCATGCAGTGCGACCGCGCCCGCCGCAAAGACGCGCGTGGCGCGCGGCTTGCCGAGGAGCCAGCGCGCGACGTCGATGTCGTGCACGGTGCAGTCGAGAAAGATGCCGCCCGAGCCCGGCGCGAAGCGCACGAAGAAGCCATCGGGGTCATTGAGATCGCAGGTCTGCGAACGCACGAGAAACGGCCGGCCGATCGCACCCGCGCGCACCTGCGTAAATGCGTCGTGATAGCTCGGATCGAAACGGCGCATGAAGCCGATCGTCACCTGTTGGTCCGGAAAGCGGCGCGCCTCTTCGACCACGCGCTCGCATTCGGCCACGTCGAGCGAGAGTGGCTTCTCGCAGAACACGTGCTTGCCCGAACGCAATGCGTCGACGATCTGCTGCGCGTGCAGCGCCGAGGGCGTCACGAGCCAGACGGCGTCCACCGACGTGTCGGCGAGCAGTTCGGCGTAATCGCGGTAAAGCCGCGCCTCAGGTAGCGCACCGCGCGCCCATGCGAGGTCGTCTTCGAGCGGGCTGCATGCGGCCGCCAGCGTCGCGCCTGGCACGCGATACGCGAGATTGCCCGCATGCCGCCGACCGAGCCGCCCGAGTCCCGCCACGCCTACGCGCAACGGCTGGGCACGTTCATTTGCCTGCATTGTCCGTCTCCTGTGTCGATCGCGCCTGACGCTCAAGCGCATAGCGCGGTGCCATGCAAAGCCGCTACTTCCTTCGGTATCCTGCCTGATTCATAAGCGCCGCCTCGCGCGGCGCCATCTCGATCCTCACCTGCGCGGCCGGATCATGCGCCTAACTTCACCACACGGCCTTCGCGCCACGAGAGCGCCGCCGCTTCCGCAAGCTCGAGCGCCTTGAGGCCGTCGGCCACGCTCGTGCGCACCGGCGTGCCCTGCGTCACAGCCTCGTAAAAATGCGCCATCTCGCGCGCGTACGCCGCCCGGTAGCGCTCGAGGAAGAACGCCTCGGGCACGTCCTGCGCCACCGCGTGCTTCGTCCACGCCACCACTTCCGTGGGCTTCATGTTGCCCGCCTGAAGCATGCCGTCGCTGCCGAGAATCTCGAAGCGCTGGTCATAGCCATAGGCCGCGCGGCGCGCCGTGTTGATCTGGCATAGGCGGCCGCGCTTCGTGCGGATCGTGACGGCCGTCGAGTCGATGTCGCCCGCATCGGCGATGGCCGGATCGGAGAGACAACTACCCGTGGCGTGCACGGTCTCGGCTTCGTCGTCCAGAATCCAGCGGAAGATGTCGAAGTCGTGGATCAGCATGTCCTTGAAGATGCCGCCCGAGTGCTTGATGTATTCGACTGGCGGCGCGCCCGGATCGCGGCTCGTCACGATCAGCATCTCGGGCGTGCCGATCTCGCCCGCGTCGAGGCGTGCCTTGAGCGCGGCAAAGGTGGGATCGTAGCGGCGCTGGAAGCCGATCATGGCCACCACGCCCGCGCGCGCAACAGCCTCGGCGCACTCTCTCGCGCGCCCGATGGTGAGATCGACGGGCTTCTCGCAGAAGATAGACTTGCCCGCCGCCGCCGATTTCAAGATCAGTTCGGAGTGCGTATCGGTGGATGAGCAGATCACTGTCGCATCGATCGAGGCGTCGCCGAACGCGCCGTCCACGTCGGCCACCTGCGCGCCGTGCTGCGCCGCGAGCGCGGCAGCAGCCTCGCGGTTCACGTCGATCACATACTTCAGACGCACGCCGGGCTGGCGCGCGAGGTTCGCCGCATGAATGCGGCCGATGCGGCCCGCGCCGAATACCGCCACGTTCAGCGTCCTTGCTTCAGTCATCGTATCCTCCAGGGTCGGTCGATTCTTCCACGTTGAGTTCGAGCCGGTACGCGAGCGCGACGAACAGCGCCTGGCACAGGCAAAACGTGCTGGTCAGCGAGCGGAACGCGAAGGCGCTCCCCTCCTTCACATAGAGCTGCGCATCGGCGTGACGCGCGAGCGGCGAGAGCTGGCTGTCGGTGATGACGAGCGTCTTCGCCTGGTGTTGCTGCGCGACGCGCAGGCAGTACTGCGTCTCCTTGCCGTAGGGCGCGAAGCTGATGGCGATCACCACGTCGCCCTTCTTCACGCTGCGGATCTGCTCGTGATACATGCCGCCGAGACCCGAGATCAGATGCACGCGCTTTCTCGTGTGCTGCAGCGCGTAGACGATATAGCTCGCCACCGCGAACGAGCGCCGCACGCCAATCACATAGATGTTGTCCGCGTGCTCGAGCATCTTCACCGCGGCGTCGAACTGCGCGTCGTCGAGCCCGGCCTCGAGCTCGTCCAGGCCGCTGCGGCACGCGCCGATGAATTCGCGCGCCACCGCGCCGCCGAGATCCGGGCTCGCGTTGCCATCCTTCGCCTCGATCAGCTGGCGAATGCGCTGTTGATAGCTGGTGGCCGACGCCCCCTGCCCCGCGTAGGCCTGGCGGAACACCGCCTGCAGATCGGAGAAGCCCGAAAAGCCGAAGCGCTGCGCGAAACGCACCACCGCCGACGGATGCACCCCGCAGCTCGCGGCGATGTCGCTGGTGCGATCCATCATCACGCTCGCGCGGTTCTGCTCGATATAGGTCGCGACATTCTTCAACTGCCGCGGCAGCGCCTCGTACTCGTGTGCGATGCGCTGCATCAATTCGTCTACGCCTGCTACGGCGTCGCTGGTTTCATCCGCCATGATGGTTTTTCCCTGATGCTTGCCGCAGTGCCGCAAACCCTTGCCGGGCCTGCCGTCGACGGAATCGATTATAGGTAGCGCCGCACGTGATTGGAACAGATTTTCCATTTTTATTTGCAATGAAATTTTTGTTGCAACTCGCCAGGCGATCGCCTACTCTTGTCGATGAGCGAGGCAGCAAAGCGGGCCGTCACGCGCACGCTGTCAATCGCAGGTCAAAACGCGCGCCGCGCTCACCCCAAGAACGAACGACAGACCGAGAAAGGTGGAGACTATGACGCAACGCAAGGGCAAGACCATGCTCCGAAGGTTGGCCGCGGCGCTCGCGCTGGCAGCGGGACTGAGCGGCTTGAGCGTGCTGGGCGCGCAGACGGCGCAGGCTGCCGACGCGCACTTCGTGTTGATCAGCCACGCGCCCGATTCGGACTCGTGGTGGAACACCATCAAGAACGCCATCAAGCAAGCGGACGAGGACTTCAACGTCGAGACCGACTACCGCAATCCGCCCAACGGCGATATCGCCGACATGGCGCGCCTGATCGAGCAAGCCGCCGCGCGTAACTACGACGGCGTCATCGTCACCATCGCCGACTACGACGTGCTGAAGAACTCCATCGGCAAGGTCACGGAAAAGAAGATCCCGCTCGTCACGATCAACTCAGGCACCGAGGAACAGAGCGCGCAGCTCGGCGCGATCATGCACGTGGGCCAGCCCGAGTACGTGGCGGGCCACGCGGCCGGCGAAAAGGCCAAGGCCGCGGGCGTGAAGTCGTTCCTCTGCGTGAATCACTTCGCGACCAATGCCGTCTCGTTCGAACGCTGCCGTGGCTTCGCGGACGCGCTGGGCGTGGACTACAAGACCTCGACGATCGACTCGGGCCAGGACCCGACCGAGATCCAGTCGAAGGTGAGCGCGTATCTGCGCAACCATCCGAATACCGGTGCGATCCTCACGCTCGGCCCGGTGCCAGCCGCGGCCACGCTCAAGGCGATTCAGCAAATGGGCCTCGCCGGCAAGATCTACTTCTGCACCTTCGACTTCTCCGACGAGATCGCCAAGGCGATCCGCGCGGGCACGATCCAGTTCGCCATCGACCAGCAGCCGTATCTGCAGGGCTATATCCCGGTGGCCGTGCTGGCGATCGTGAAGAAAGACCATACGACCGATCCGGCCAAGATCCGCCAGATCCTCGAAGCCAATCCGAAGTTCAAGCAGCGCCTCGAGACCTATGGCCTGCAGCCGTCCTATGGCCCGAAGAACATCCGCTCGGGTCCGGGCTTCATCACCAAGGAGAACCTCGACAAGGTTGTGAAGTACGCGGGTCAGTACCGCTGATCCCGCTCGTTTAAAGCGTCTTTTCGTCAGCCACGCGCGGCGACGGCTCGCTTCGAGCGACACCGACTCGCCTCACGCCTACCGCGCCGCGCATCAATTACCGGGCACGACACGCCGCTTGCGGCCCACGCGCACCGGTTATTCTGGAGACATCATGGGTGTAGCCGGCAAACACTTCCCCTCGCATGCAACGGACGGCGCGCAAGACTCACGCGAAGGCCAACCGTCGCCGGCGGGACCTCGCGCCACCGACGAGCGCGTGCGGCGCGAATCGTGGTTCGGGCATCTGCTCGGCCGCCCCGAATTTGCCGCGATTTCCGGCACCGTGCTCGTGTTCGCCGTGTTCGCGATCGGCGCGGGCGGCTCCGGCATGTTCGACCTCGACGGCGTGATGAACTGGTCGCAGGTCGCCGCCTATTTAGGCATCCTTGCTGTTGGCGCGTGCCTGCTCATGATCGCCGGCGAATTCGACCTCTCGATCGGCTCGATGATCGGCTTCGCCGGCATGATGGTGGCCATCCCCACCATGTACTTCCACTGGCCCATCGCGCTGTCCATCCTGTTCGCGTTCGTGGGCTGCACGGCGCTCGGCGCACTGAACGGCTACCTCGTGATGCGCACGCGGCTACCCTCGTTCATCGTCACGCTCGCGTTCCTGTTCATCCTGCGCGGCCTCACGCTTGCGCTCTCGATCATGTTCGCCGACCGCACGATCGTCTCGGGCGTGGGCGACGTCGCGAAAGCCGACTACGTGACCAACCTGCTCTTTCACGGCACGGCGTTCAAGGGCCTCTTCGTGGCGCTCGCGCACATCGGCATCGGCAAGATGCTCGACAACGGCCAGCCGCTCGTGCCGGGCGTGCCGAAGGTGATCCTCTGGTGGATCGCGCTCGTGGTCATCGGCGCATTCACGCTCGCCAGGACGCGCTACGGCAACTGGATCATGGCCGTGGGCGGCGACGCCAACGCCGCGAAGAACGTAGGCGTGCCGGTCAAGCGCGTGAAGATCTCGCTCTTCATGCTGACCGCGTTCTGCTCGTGTCTCTTTGCCGTGCTGCAAGTGTGCGACATCGGCTCGGCCGCCGCGGACCGCGGCCTGCAAAAGGAATTCGAGGCGATCATCGCGGCGGTGATCGGCGGCACGCTGCTCACGGGCGGCTATGGATCGGTGATCGGCGCGGCGTTTGGCGCGCTCATCTTCGGCGTCGTGCAGATCGGCATCACCTATACGAACATCGACTCGGACTGGTTCCGCGTCTTCCTCGGCGTGATGCTGCTGATCGCCGTGCTCTTCAATCACTATGTGCGCCGCCGCGTCGCGCAATCGTAAGCCGGAGGCCGACATGACCGAATCACTCAACAGTGCAGCAAACGGCGCCGTCGAGCAGAGCGAGAGCGAGAACGGCGACACGATCCTCGCCCTGGAAAACGTCAGCAAGTACTTCGGCAAGGTGATCGCGCTCAACGGCGTCACGCTGCGCCTGAAGCGCGGCGAAGTGCATTGCCTGCTCGGCGACAACGGCGCAGGCAAGTCCACGCTGATCAAGACGCTGGCCGGCGTGCATGCGCCCACCTCGGGCGAGTATTTCGTCGATGGCAAGCCCGTGCGCTTCGAATCGCCGCGTGACGCGCTCGACCTCGGCATCGCGACCGTCTACCAGGATCTCGCGCTGGTGCCGCTGCTCTCGGTGGCGCGCAACTTCTTCATGGGCCGCGAGCCGCAGAAGAAGTTGTTCGGGTTCCTCAACGTCATGGATCTCGAGTCGAGCGCGAAAATCGCCCAGGAACGTCTCGCGGAAATGGGCATCAACGTGCGCGACCCGCATCAGGCCATCGGCACGATGTCGGGCGGCGAGCGCCAGTGCCTCGCGATCGCGCGTGCGATCCACTTTGGCGCGCGCGTGCTGATTCTCGACGAGCCGACCGCCGCGCTCGGCGTGAAGCAGAGCTTCAATGTGCTCAGGTTGATCCATAGCGCCCGCGCGAAAGGCATCTCGGTGATCTTCATCACGCACAACGTGCACCACGCCTACCCGATTGGCGACTCGTTCACGCTGCTCAATCGCGGCCGCTCGCTCGGCACGTACACGAAGGACACCATCAGCAAGAACGAGGTGCTCGACATGATGGCCGGCGGCGCGGAAATGCAGAAGATGATTGCCGAGCTCGACGGCGCGACCATTTGAGGCGCGCGTCGACTCCGGATTGAGTCTGTATAGAGACCGAACTGAGACCGCATACGACAGGAATGCTCATGGCCCTCCCCCGCACCCACCCTTCACGCTTCGCGTCCGGACGCAGCCGCGACATCGTCTGCCTCGGCCGGCTCGGCGTCGATCTCTACGCCCAGCAGGTCGGCACGCGGCTCGAAGACGTCTCCACCTTCGCCAAGTATCTCGGCGGCTCGTCGGCGAACATCGCCTTTGGCTGCGCGCGGCTCGGCCTGAGCTCGGCCATGCTCACGCGCGTCGGCGACGACCACATGGGACGCTTTCTCACCGAAACGCTCACGAAAGAAGGCTGTGACACGAGCCACGTGCGCATCGACCCGGAGCGGCTCACCGCGCTCGTGCTGCTCGGCCTGAAAGACCGCGACACGTTCCCGCTGATCTTCTATCGCGAGAACTGCGCTGACATGGCCGTCGATGCGGGCGACTTCGACGAGGCGTTCATTGCCTCGTCCAAGGCGCTGCTCATCACCGGCACGCACTTCTCGACCGAACAGGTGAATCGCGCGAGCCTTCAGGCGCTCGACTACGCGCGCCGCAACAACGTGCGCGCCGTGCTCGACATCGACTATCGTCCGGTGCTCTGGGGGCTGACCGGCAAGGCCGACGGCGAGACGCGCTTTATCGCAAGCGCAAGCGTGAGCGAGCATCTGCAGCGCATCCTGCCGCTGTTCGATCTCGTGATCGGCACCGAGGAGGAATTCCTCATTGCGGGCGGCAAGGAGACGCTCGTCGATGCGCTCAAGCGCGTGCGCGAAGTCACGCCCGCCACGCTGCTCGTGAAGCGCGGGCCGCTCGGCTGCCAGATCGTCGAAGGCGCGGTGCCCGACTCGCTCGATGACGTGCCGCTGCAGCGCGGCGTGGAGGTCGAAGTGCTCAACGTGCTCGGCGCGGGAGATGCGTTCGCCTCGGGCTTTCTTTCGGGCTGGCTGCGCGATGCGCCGCTCGAGGACTGCGCGCGCGCGGCCAATGCCTGCGGCGCGCTCGTGGTCTCGCGCCACGGCTGCGCGCCCGCGATGCCCACGCCCGCGGAGCTCGACTATTTCCTGCGCGAAGCCGCCGCGGACCCCGCGCGCATGCGCCGCCCCGACCGCGACGCCACGCTCGCCCGCCTGCACCGCGTAACACCGGCGCGCAAGCACTACGACGAGGTGCTGGGCTTCGCGTTCGACCATCGCAACCAGTTCTTCGATCTCGCCCAGCAGACCGGCGCCAGCGAAGCGCGCATCTCGTACCTGAAAAACCTGTTCGTCGACGCCGTGGCGCAGACGGAAAGCGCGCTCGGCCTGCAAGGTTGCATCGGTGTCCTGATCGACGATCGCTATGGCCAGGACGCGCTCAACGCCGCGACCGGGCGCGACTGGTGGATCGGCCGCCCGGTCGAGTTGCCGGGCTCGGTGCCGCTCGTGTTCGACCATGGCCGCTCGATCGGCACGACGCTCGCGGCCTGGCCCATCGGGCACACGGTCAAGTGTCTCGTGCAGTTCCATCCCGACGAGCCGATCGAGCAGCGCCTCGAACAGGAAGCGCAGCTACGCGCGCTCTACGACGCCGTGCAGGCAAGCGGCCACGAACTGCTGCTCGAAGTGATTCCGCCGAAGCTCGACGGCCGGCCGAATGCGCCCGACACCGTCTATCGCGCGCTCAAGCGGCTCTACAACATCGGCCTCTACCCCGAGTGGTGGAAGCTCGAGCCGATGGACGCGGCGCAGTGGCGCGACATCGACGCGCTGATTGCCGAGCGCGATCCGCATTGCCGCGGCGTGGTGCTGCTCGGTCTCTCCGCGCCCATCGAGCAGTTGACGAACGGCTTTCGCGCGGCGGCGGCTTCCCAGACGTGCCGCGGCTTCACGGTGGGCCGCACCATCTTCTACGAGCCGAGCCTCGCCTGGCTCGCCGGTGAAATCGACGACCAGGAATTGATAGCGCGCGTGCGCCGCGCCTTCGAGACGCTGATCGCCGCATGGCGCGCGGCGCGCGGCCAGGCGCAAGGCCAGACACCTCACGATGGCCATACCCCGCGCGAGGAGAAAGCAGCATGAATCAGCGCATCGCTCCCATTTCCGGTGCTTCACTCGAGGGACAGCCGAACGGCGTACCGAATCCGCCCGCCGCCACGGTGCGCCTCACCGCGGCGCAGGCGCTGGTGCGCTTTCTCGCCGCTCAGCGCGTCGCCTGCGAAGACGGCTCGGGCCGCACCGAGCCGCTCTTCGGCGGCGTGTTCGCGATCTTCGGGCACGGCAACGTGGCGGGCCTCGGCGAGGCGCTCTATCACTATCGCCACGAACTGCCCACGCTGCGCGCGCACAACGAGCAGGCGATGGCGCATAGCGCGATCGCCTACGCAAAGGCGCATTTCCGCCGCCGCATGATGGCCGTGACCACGTCGATCGGCCCCGGCGCCACCAACCTCGTGACGGCCGCCGCGCTCGCGCACGTGAATCGGCTGCCGCTCCTGCTGCTGCCCGGCGACATCTTCGTCTCGCGCGAACCCGACCCGGTGCTGCAACAGATCGAAGATCCCCATGACGGCGGCCTTTCCGCCAACGACGCGCTCAAGCCCGTGTCGCGCTACTTCGACCGCATCGTGCATCCCGCGCAATTGCTCAGCGCGTTGCCGCGCGCGCTGCGCGTGCTCACCGACGCCGCGCTGTGCGGCCCGGTCACGCTCGCGCTGCCGCAGGACGTGCAGGCCATGGCGTGGGACTATCCCGCGAGTTTCTTCACGCCGCGCCTCGTGAGCTTTCACGCCCCCGCGCCCGTGCAGAGCGAGATCGATGCGGCGCTCGCGCAACTGCATCGCGCGAAGCGTCCGCTCATCGTCGCGGGCGGCGGTGTGCTCTACTCGCGCGCCGCGCCTCAGTTGCAGGCGCTCGCCGCGGCGCGCGGCATTCCGGTAGCGGAGACCCAGGCCGGCAAAGGCGCGCTCGCGTGGGACGATCCGCTCAATGTGGGCGCGATCGGCGTGACCGGCTCGCCCGCCGCGAACGCACTGGCACGCGACGCCGACTGTATTCTTGCGGTGGGCACGCGTCTGCAGGATTTCACGACTGGCTCGAATTCGCTGTTCGCACACGCGCACGTGATCGGCGTGAACGCAAACGGCTTCGATGCGCTCAAGCACAACGGGCTCGCCGTGGAGGCTGACGCGAAGCTCGCGCTCGCGGCGCTGAGCGACGAGCTGATCAACTGGCGCGCCGACGCGAACTGGACCGCGCATGCACGGCGCCTTGCCGACGAATGGCGCGCCAGCGTCGAAGCGCTGACGCACGCGCCACAGGAACGTCACAGCCTGCCCTACGACGCCGACGTGATCGGCGCCGTGCAGCGTTCGTCTAGCCGTTCGTACACCGAAGATATCGTCGTGTGCGCGGCCGGCACGCTGCCCGCCGAGTTGCACAAGCTCTGGCGCGCCGGCCAGCCGGGCGCGTATCACGTCGAATACGGCTACTCGTGCATGGGCTACGAGATCGCGGGCGGGCTCGGCGCGAAGCTCGCGCGGCCCGATCGCGAGGTCGTCGTCATGGTCGGCGACGGCAGCTACCTGATGATGAACAGCGAGATCGCGACCTCGGTGATGCTCGGTGCCAAGCTCATCATCGTCGTGCTCGACAACCGCGGCTATGGTTGCATCAACCGGCTCCAGCAGGCCTGCGGCGGCGCGCCGTTCAACAACCTGTTCGAGGACTGCGCGCAAGGGCCGCTTGGCGCGCCGCGCATCGACTTCGCCTCGCACGCGCGCTCGCTGGGCGCGCAGGCCGAGCACGTCGCCAGCATCACCGAGCTCGAATCTGCGCTGCAACGCGCGCGCGCGGCGTCACGCACTTACCTCATCAGCATCGACACCGATCCGGCGCGCACGACCGAAGACGGCGGCTGGTGGTGGGAGGTGGCCGTGCCCGAGGTTTCGACACGCGCCACCGTGCGCGAGGCGCGCGAACGCTACGACGCGCATCTGGCGCAACGCGGGCGGCGCGGGCGCCGTGCCGACGCGCCGTCCGCGACGAAGTCAGCGCCCGACGCGGAAAATGAAAGCGGCAACGAAGGCGATGACGCGGCCGACCCAACCGAGGCATGAAGAGACACACGTTTGCAGATATCGAGGAACGCACATGAGTGCATTTGAAGTACGCATCGGCATCAATCCGCTGTCGTGGATGAACGACGACCTGCCCTCGCTCGGAGGCGAGACGCCGCTCTCCCAGGCGCTCACCGAGGGGCGCGAGATCGGCTATGAAGGCTTCGAGCTCGGCAACAAGTTTCCGCGCGAGCCGCAGGCGCTCAAGGCATTGCTCGCGCAATACGATCTTTCGCTCGTGTCCGGCTGGTACTCCGGCATGCTTGCGCGGCGCAGCGTGGCTGAAGAGATCGCGGCGGTGGACAAGCATCTCGACCTGCTCGCGCAGAACGGCGCCACCGTGATGGTGTACGGCGAAGTGGCCGATTCGATCCAGGGCGCGCCGCGCCCGCTCTATCAGCGGCCGCGCTTTTTCAGCGAGCCGCAGTGGGACGAATACGCCGCGCGCGTGGACGCGTTCGCGCGCCATACGCTCTCGCGTGGCGTGCGGCTCGCCTATCACCATCACATGGGCGCCTATGTGGAAACGCCCGCCGACGTCGACAAGCTCATGGCGCGCACCAGCGACGCCGTGGGCCTGCTGTTCGACGCGGGCCATATCACGTTCGCGGGCGGCGACCCCGTCGTGGAGCTCGACAAGCACATCGCACGCGTATGCCACGTGCACTGCAAGGACGTGCGCCCCGCCGTGGTGAAGCTCGCGCGCAACCGCAACTGGAGCTTTCTCGACGCGGTGCTCGCGGGCGCGTTCACGGTGCCCGGCGACGGCGCCGTCGATTTTCCGGCGATCATCGCGCGTCTGAAGCGGCACGGCTACCGCGGCTGGCTGGTCGTGGAAGCCGAGCAAGACCCCGTGATCGCGCCATCGTACGCGTACGCGCAGAAGGGCTATCGCACGCTGCGCTCGCTCGTCGATTCGGATAGCGTATCAAGCAATACCAGCAAGGAGGCAGCATGAGCCTGCTAGTCAAGGCCGCGCGCGAAGGCCAGACGATCGCGCGCGTCACGCCCGCCACGGCGGGCTGGCGCTATGTCGGCTTCGCCGCGTACCGCATGGACGCCGACGATGTCGTCTACGTACACGAAACGGACCGCGAGAGCTGCATCGTCGTGCTCTCGGGCGCCGTGGACATCGAGGTTGGCGGCAAGCGTTATTCGGGCCTCGGCTCGCGTGACAGCGTATTCGAGGACGCCGCGCCCTATGCGCTCTACGTGCCGCCCAGCGTGAAAGCGGTGGTGCGCGCCACGCGTGAAGCCGAGTTGGGCGTGGCGAGCGCGCCGGCGCTTGGCACGCTGCCCGTGCGGCTCATCGAGCCCGCGCACATGAAGCGCTCCACGCGCGGCAAAGGCGCGAATACGCGCTACGTCTGCGATATTCTTCCGCAGACCGAGCCGGCGGAGTCGCTGCTCGTGGTGGAAGTGCGCACGCCTTCGGGCCATTCGTCGAGCTATCCGCCGCACAAGCACGATGCCGACCGCCTGCCGCACGAGAGCGCGCTGGAAGAGACCTATTACCACCGGCTCAATCCACAGCAGGGCTTCGCGTTCCAGCGCGTCTACACCGACCTGCGCGACCTCGACGAAACCATGGCCGTGGAAGACCACGACGTCGTGATGGTGCCACGCGGCTATCATCCGGTGGTCGTGCCCTACGGCTACGACTCGTATTACCTGAACGTGATGGCGGGCCCCACGCGCGAATGGCACTTCCACAACGACCCGGCGCACGAGTGGATCATCGAGCGCGACGCGAAGTAAGGCTAAACAATTAGCACCACGTAAAACGCCGCGCTGCCCCATCAGGCAGCGCGGCGTTTTTGCATGCAGCGTGGTCGAAAATCAGGCGAGCTGGAACTTGCCCACGAGGCGCTTGAGCACCTTGGCCTGGTCGTCGAGCGATTGCGCCGCGGCCGTGGCCTCTTCCACCAGCGCCGCGTTCTGTTGCGTGCCCGCATCCATCTGCGTGACCGCGCGGCTGATCTCCTCGATGCCGGCGCGCTGCTCGCTCGATGCCGCCGAAATCTCGCCGATGATGTCGTTCACGCGCTTCACGGCCTTCACGACTTCTTCCATGGTCTGACCCGCGTCGGTGGCAAGCGTCGAGCCGTTCGCCACGCGAGCGACCGAGGCGGAGATCAACGTCTTGATCTCCTTGGCCGCCGCGGCGCTGCGCTGCGCGAGATTGCGCACCTCGCCCGCGACCACCGAGAAGCCGCGCCCCTCTTCGCCTGCCCGCGCGGCCTCGACCGCCGCATTCAGCGCCAGAATATTGGTCTGGAACGCGATCCCTTCGATCACGCCGATGATGTCGGCGATGCTCTTCGCGCTGTCGTTGATCTCGTTCATCGTGGCCACCACGCGGCCCACCACGGCGCCGCCCTTCTGCGCGATCTGCGAGGCGTTGCCGGCCAGCGTGCTCGCCTGCTGCGCGTTCTCCGCGTTCAGGCGCACGGTGGACGTCAGTTGCTCCATGCTGCTCGCGGTGCGCTCGAGCGCGACGGCCTGCTCTTCCGTGCGGTGCGAGAGGTCGAGATTGCCCGTCGAGATCTGGCCCGATGCGGCGGCAATCGCCTCGGCGCTCGCGGCGATCTCGGCCACCGTCGTCGACAATCCGTCCTGCATGTCGCGCAGCGCGCCGAGCATGCTGGCCCCGTCGCGCGCATGCACCTCGACCGGCTGCGCGAGATCGCCCGAGGCAATGCGCGCCGCAATGGCCTTCGCATGCGCGGGTTCGCCGCCGAGCTGGTGCGCGAGGCGCCGCACGACCCATTCGCTCACCACGAACGCGAGCACGAACAGCGCCAGCGTGGCCGCGGCGATCATCACGAACGACGACTTGTAGATGAACGCCGAAGCCGCGATCGTCGCCTTGGCGGCAGCGCCGCGCTGCGCGACGAGCTGATCGACGAGCTTCTCGAGCTTGCCCGTTTCCACGAGCAGCGAAACGTCCTGCATGCTGACCTGCCAGCTCATCTGCGAAAGATCGAGCGGCTGCGCCTTCATGAGCGTGACGAAGTCACGCAAATGGCCGCTCCATGTTTGCGCCAGCGCCGCGAACTGCTTTTGCTGCGCGAGCGCATCGGCGCCCGGCGCATCGGCGCCCGATTGCGACGAGTATTGCTCGAGCACTTTCATCTGGACCACGAGCGCAGCGAGGTCCTTCTCGATGTCCTCACCCAGTTCGTCGCGCTCCTTCGCCGTAGTCGCGGTGAGCAGCATCTTTTGCCCGCGGCTCGCACGCAGCACATGCCCACGCACTTCCTCCGCGGCGCGGCTGGCGATATGGCCCTGCTCGTAGATCGACTCGGTGGAATCGTTCAGGCGGCTGATCTGCGTGAGCGAGAAGGCGCCGATGGCCAGCGTGCCGACCAGCACCACCGCGAAAGCGACGCGCAGCATCGTCTTCACCGAGAGCGACCTGCCCTCTGCGCCTGCCGAACCCCTTGCGCCTTTGCTGTGCTTGCCGCCGCCCACCGCACCGTTTGCTCCGGCGACCGCCCCAAACTCCTCCTGCACGAAACTCGTGTGCCCGGCAGGTTCTTTCATTGCTCTCATCGTTATCGGTCTCCAGTGTCTGTGCACGCACCCCTTCGATCCGCCCGCAATCGACTCGTATGCGCAACGCCTCAACCCCGGTCAACGGCACGGCGCCGCGCATTCTTTAACGGCGCGCGGGCGCGGGTTGTGCTCCAGCCCGTGGCTTCGGCGTGCGCGACGGCACCCACTTGGCCGATTCTCGACAAAAGATGTCCGGACTGTTCAGTCCAGACACATTACACTGCGCTTCATAACTCCTATACATGACCTTTTCATGCCATCGCCGCGTTGGGTTCTTGATGCCTTCATGGGCCCAACGTTCGTCGCGGCGCCCGCGTGAAGCCTTTTTGCTTATCGACAATATGGAAACCAGCCTCGACAAGCGCGCCGCGCCTGGCGCCCCGTCTGTGTCCGCCGCCTCCCCGGCCTCCACCGGTGTGCAGCGCACCGTGTACTCCGTGCTCGGCGCGATCAGCTTTTCGCATCTGCTCAACGACATGATCCAGTCGTTGATCCTGGCCATCTATCCGATGCTCAAGGACAACTTCTCGCTGTCGTTCACGCAGATCGGCCTCATTACGCTCACCTACCAGATCACGGCTTCGATGCTGCAGCCGCTCGTCGGCGTCTATACCGACAAGCGTCCGCTGCCGTACTCGCTGCCCGTCGGCATGGGCTTCACGCTCTGCGGCCTGTTGCTGATGTCGGTGGCGCCGAGCTTCGCCGTGCTGCTCGTCGCGGCGGCGCTCGTCGGCTGCGGCTCCTCCGTGTTCCATCCGGAGTCCTCGCGCGTCGCGCGCATGGCCTCGGGCGGCCGCCACGGCCTCGCGCAATCGCTGTTCCAGGTGGGCGGCAACGCCGGCTCTTCGCTCGGACCGCTGCTCGCCGCCGTGATCGTCATTCCGCACGGCCAGCGCAGCATCGCGTGGTTCTCGGTGGCGGCGCTCCTCGCAATGTTCGTGCTCACGCAGATCGGCCGCTGGTACAAGGCCCATCCGGCGCTGAAGAAAAAGCGCGTCGAGACCCCGCACGTCACGCTCTCGCGCGGCCGCGTGGCCACCGCCATCGGCATTCTCGTGCTGCTCGTGTTCTCGAAGTACTTCTACCTCGCGAGCATCAACAGCTACTTCACGTTCTATCTGATCGACCGCTTCCACCTGCCCGTGCAGGCCGCCCAGGTGCACCTGTTCGTGTTCCTCGCGGCCGTTGCGGCGGGCACGATCATCGGCGGCCCGGTGGGCGACCGCATCGGCCGCAAGTACGTGATCTGGGGCTCGATTCTGGGCGTCGCGCCGTTCACGCTGCTGCTGCCCTACGCCAATCTGTTCTGGACCAGCGTGCTGACCGTGATCATTGGCGTCGTGCTCGCCTCGGCGTTCTCGGCCATCCTCGTCTACGCGCAGGAGCTGATCCCCGGCAAGGTGGGCATGGTGGCGGGCCTGTTCTTCGGCTTCGCATTCGGCCTCGGCGGCATCGGCGCGGCGGTGCTCGGCCAACTGGCGGACGCCACCAGCATCGCGTTCGTGTACAAGGTCTGCTCGTTCCTGCCGCTGATCGGCATCCTCACGGTGTTCCTGCCCGACGTCGAGGGCAAGCGCGCGGCAAAGACAGCCTGAGCGGGTGAGGCACGCCTGACCTTGCGCGCCAAAGCGCGTCAGGCATGAACAACGGCCGGTTGCCCTACGTGGCGCCGGCCGTTTTCCATTGCGACGGCCCGCGCGGCGGGCCTCGCCTTGGACGCGCCGCGACTTCGTACTAGTCTTCTTGAACCACGCCTCCGCACGCGCCTGAACGTCGAGCGACGGAGGCCATCGAGACGCCCCGCGCGAGGTCCGCCATGCAACTGTCCACGGTAGAGATCGTCAAGCCCGAAGCCACCAACTTCATCCTCGGGCAAACGCACTTCATCAAATCGGTCGAAGACCTGCACGAGGCGCTCTACGGCGCGGTGCCGGGCATCCAGTTCGGCCTCGCGTTCTGCGAGGCCTCGGGCAAGCGTCTCGTGCGCCGCTCGGGCACGAACGACGCACTCGTCGAAATGGCCACGAGCAACGCGCTGCGCATCGCGGCGGGCCACAGCTTCATCGTCTTTCTCGGCGACGGCTTCTTCCCCATCAACGTGCTCAACATCGTGAAGGCCGTGCCGGAGGTGTGCCGCATTTTTTGCGCGACCGCCAATCCGACCGAAGTGCTGATCGCCGAAACGGACAAGGGGCGCGGCATTATCGGCGTGGTGGATGGCGAGCCGCCGCTCGGCGTCGAAGCCGAAGAGGATGTGCGCTGGCGCCACGACCTGCTGCGCGCGATCGGCTACAAGGCTTGAGCGCCGATGGCCGCGACCACGCTCACGGCCCGCACGCTGCGCGACGCGATCGCGCAACGCACGCGCGACGCTTTGCAGTGCGGCGCGCTGCAGCCGATCGAAACCGCGCTCACGCACATCGACGATGGCGGTGTGCGCTTTGCCGTTCGCGAGGTGTCGAGTCTTGCGCGCAAGGAGGCGGCGCGGCGCAAGGATGAGCCTGCGCGGGACGGGCCGCAGACGCCGCGGCGCAATCCCTTCCTGCCTTACGACGACGATCTGTGCGTGGGCGAACTCTCTTCGACGCATGTCGCGCTGCTCAACAAGTACAACGTGCTCGACGAGCATCTGCTGATCGTCACGCGCCGCTTCGTGCCACAGGAGGCGCTGCTCGATCATGCCGACTTCGCGGCGCTGCTCGTCGTGCTGCACGGCTTCGATTCGCTGGGGTTTTACAACGGTGGGCCGGAGGCCGGCGCCAGCCAGGCGCACAAGCATCTGCAGGCTGTGCCGCTGCCGCTCGATGCGGCGGGGACGGCGGTGCCCGTCGAGACGCTGCTCGACGCGGCGCAGGCCGATGCCGCGGGAGCCGATGCCGGAACTGCGGATACCACGGCGGCTGATATCGCGGGAGCCGATGCCGCAGCGGCCGATACCACGGCGGCTGATATCGCGGGAGTTGATGCCGCAGCGGCCAATACCACGGCGCCCGCTGCCGCAGCGGTCGATATCGTGCGCGTGCCGGGGCTACCTTTCGCGCACGCCTTCGCGTGGCTCGATCTGGCTGGGACCTCCGTTGGAGAACGCGCAGACCGGCACGCATTGAGCGACGCACAACCCGACGCCCAACGCGCACTCGACACCTACCGGGCGCTGCTGCATGCGGCCGGTATCGGGAGCGTCGAAGTCGAAGGCGTGCCGCATCAAGCCGCGCCCTACAACCTGCTCGTCACGCGCCGCTGGATGCTCGTGGTGCCGCGCGAGGCAGAGCGCGTCGAGGGCATCTCCGTGAACGCGCTCGGCTTCGCGGGCTCGCTCTTCGTACGCGACGCCGCGCAACGGGACACACTCGCGCGCATCGGGCCGATGACGGCGCTCTCGCGCGTCGCCAAACCGCTCGCGCCGCAGGCCTCAGCCCACGCCTAGCCAGTCGCGCACGACGTCTTCGCGCTGCACGAGCGCCTGCGGCGTGCCCTCGAACACGATGCGCCCATGCCCCATCACCGCGACACGGTCCGCCAGTCCCGGCGCCAGCTCGAGCCGCTGCTCGATGAGCAGCAGCGCGACACCGCGCTCGCGCAGCGCGTGCAGGCACGCGCCCACGCGCGCGGCCATCTGCGCGGACAGCCCTTCGGCGGGCTCGTCGACGATGAGCAGATCGGGGTCGCCCACGAGCGCGCGGGCCAGCGCAAGCATCTGCTGCTCGCCGCCTGAAAGCACGCCCGCGCGTGCGCTGCGGCGCTCGAGCAGGATCGGGAAAAGCGCGTGAGCGTCGTCGATGGTGAAGCGCGGGGCGCGGCGCAGTGCACCTCGCGGCGAAGCCCGCAGCGCGCCCGCTCGTGCACCTGGACCGCGCTTTGCGAGACCGAGGCGCAAGTTCTCGTCGACGCTCAACGCCGGGAACACGTCGCGCTGCTCCGCCACATAGCCCAAGCCCAGCCGCGCGATCTCGAACGTGCGCAGCGGCGCGAGATCCACGCCGGCGAAACGGCGCGCGCCGTCGGCTTCCACCATCGACATCAGCGCCTTCGCAAGCGTCGAGCGACCGGAGCCGTTGCGGCCCGCGAGCGCGACAACCTCCCCCGCACCGACGCGCAGATCGACGCCGTGCAGCACCTGGCTCGCGCCATACCACGCGCGCAGATTTTCGATTTCGAGGAGCGCGCTCATGGCGAGCGCCTCATATGCCCTGGGGCGTTGAAACGCGCATCGAAATGCGCGCCTAGATACGCGTCGCGCACGGCGGGATCGGTGCGTATCGCCTCGGGCGTGCCCGTGGCGATCACGCGCCCCTGCACCAGCACCGAGACGCGGTCGGCCAGGCCGAACACCGCATCCATGTCGTGCTCGATCAGCAGCACCGTCTTGCCCGCGGTGGTCGCGCGAATCAGATCGACGGCGCGCGCGGCTTCGGCACGGTTCATGCCGGCCGTGGGCTCGTCGAGCAGCAGCGTGTGCGCGCCGCCCGTGAGCGCGAGGCCAAGGTCGAGCGCGCGCTGCTCGGCGTAGCTCAGCGCCGCCGCCTCGCGCGCTGCGGCGTGCGCGAGGTCGAGGGCGTCGAGCAATTCGCCCACGCGTGCGTCGGCGCGCGCCGAGCCGAACCAGCGCGCAGCCAGCCCCGCGCCACCACGCAGCGAAGCCAGCACCGCACAGCGCAAGTTCTCGCGCACCGTGAGGCGCGCGAACACGCTCGTAGTCTGGAAGCTGCGCGCGAGGCCGCGTCTTGCAAGCACGGGGCTCGCAAGGCGCGTAACGTCCTCGCCGTGCAGCACGATGCGGCCCGCGCTCGCGCGGCGCTCGCCCGCGATCACGCTGAACAGCGTGGACTTGCCCGCGCCGTTGGGGCCAATCAACGCGTGTCGCTCACCGGGGCGCACGTCGAGATCGACGCCGCGCAGCACGGCCGTCGCGCCAAAGCGCTTCTCGACGCCGATGAGCCGCAGCGCGGACGTCATGCTGCCTCCTTGCGCGGCGCGACCCGCTCCAGCCGTTCGAGCGCGCGCGCCGCTCGCCGCGCGCGCCATCCTGTCCAGGCCGCCAGGGCCGACAACGCGACGATCGCCACGGCGAGCCCCGCCGCCGCGCGGGTCGACAGCGTGCCGAGCCATGCGCCGGGATCGTCGTCGCCGAAGCGCAGGGCGTAGGCCCATTGCACCGCCAGCACGAGCGCGAACCCGCCGCACGAGGCCGCCAGCGCCGCCATCGTCCAGTACGTGCCGCAGCGCCGCCAGCCGTGCCGCGCGAGCGCCGCGCGCTGACGCGCCATCAGGCCCGAGAGCCCGTCGGGCGCCGCCAGCACCACGGCGATGAAAAAGAGCCCCACATAGAGCATCCAGGCCCGCGAGACGCTCGCCACGCCCACGCTGAACGCCACCCACACCAGCGCGCCGAGCACCGGCCCGAAAAACGACGCGGTCCCGCCCGTGACGGTCGCGATGAGCACGGCGGCCGAGCGCATCATGCCGACGCTTTCGGCCGCGGCCAGTTCCACGTTGATGAGCGTGAGCGTGCCCGCGACGCCGGCAAAGCCCGCGGCGAGGACGATCATCGTGGCCCGCACGCGCGCAGGCGATGCGCCCAGCGCCGCGGCGCGCACCGGGTTGTCGCGCACGGCGTTGGCGAGGCGCACGAATGGCGCGCGCGCAAGCACGTAGATCGCGGCGCTCGCGACGAGACACCACGCGGCGATGACCCAGTACGCCTGACGATCCGGCCCGAAGGTCCAGGCGGCCCCAGGCACGATGGCCGGCCCGCTCGTGCGGTCGATGGCGACGCCCGCCTCGCCGCCGAACCAGTCGGGCAACGCCCACGCGGCCGCGGCGACGAGCTCGCCGAGCCCGAGCGTGATCATGGCGAACGCGGTGCCCGCGCGGCGCGCGGCGACGAGCGCAATGAGCCCGCCGACCGCCGCCCCCGCGATGCCGCCCACGAACGGCAGAAGCGGCAGCGGGATCGCGTAGTGATTGAAAAGCTGCGCGGCCACTAGCGCCCCGAGCCCGGCGGGCGCCGCGTGCCCGAACGACAGCAGCCCGGTCTCGCCGAGCAGGAGGTTGTACGAGAGCGCGAAGACGATCATCGTCGCTGCCTGGGCCAGGCACGCGAGCAGCCAACCCTGCGGCACGCCCGCGGGCGAGAGCCACGCCGAAACGAGCGGCGGCAAGCCGAGGAACGCCATCAGTCCGAGCCAGGGTGCCAAGCGGAATACCGGCCAACGACGCCATTGCGTCAGCCCGCGTGACTCGGGCGCATGAGGCTCCAGGTGACGGCCAGCCGCGTCCATCTGTGCGCGAGATTTATCGGCTTTCATGGCGCGTCAGGCGTCCTCGCCGCGTTGGCCGAAGAGCCCTTGCGGGCGCACTGCGAGCATCGCGACCAGCAGCAGATACGGCAGCAGCGGCGCAATCTGCGCGAGCGTGAGCGCGCGCCACGCGGGCGCGAGCGTCACGCCGAGGCTCGTGGCCAGGCCGCCCAGCGACACATCGCTCGACACCGCGAAGGTCTGCAGCAAGCCCACCGCGAGCGAGGCAACGAACGCGCCCGAGAGCGACCCGAGGCCACCCGTCACGACCACCACGAACACGATCGAGCCGACCGACTCGGCCATCGCTGGCTCGACCACGAAGAGCGGCGCGGCAACCACGCCCGCCAGTGCGGCGAGCGCCGTGCCGAGCGCGAACACCATCGTCTGCACGCGCGGCACGTCGTGGCCGAGCGCCTCCACGGCCCCTCGATGCGTGAGCGCCGCGCGCACCACGAGGCCCGTCTGCGAGACGCGCAACATCACGTGGATCGCACCGAGCATCGCCAGCGCCACGAGCATCGCAAAGGCGCGATAGCGCGAGAACGCTGCGCCGCCGAACCGGAACAGCGCACCGTCGAGCCACGCGGGCACGGGCGCCGCGAGCGGCTGGAGTCCCCATACGAGCTTGACCAGCTCGCCGATCGCCCAGGCCGCGCCGAACGTCAGCAGCAGCGCATTGAGCGGATTGCCCGAGCCGCCCAGCCGGCCCGCGAGGGCCACATGCGTGCGGCGCAAGAGCGTGGCTTCGAACGCCGCGCCCGCAAGGCCGGCGGCAAGCGGCGCGAGCACGAGCGCGCAGCCGAAGCCCAGCGTGCCGCCAAGCGTGACGCCCATATACGCGCCGAGCATGTAGAAGCTCGCGTGCGCGAAGTTCAGCACGCCGAGCATGCTGAAGATCAGCGTGAGCCCGGCGGACAGCATGAACAGCAGCAGGCCGTAGCTTGCGCCGTTGAGCGTGTCGATCACGAAAGCCTGCACGGTGGGCGCCTTGGGGGTTGCAGCGGGTGAGCGCGCGAAAGCGAAACGCGCTCGTTCAGACCGGCGGCGCGCCAGCGCCGTCGACCACGAGCGGCACGAGCGCGGCGCGCAAGGCCTCGGGCAGCGCGCTCACGGGGCGGCGCGTCGCGCGCTCGACGTAGACGTGCACGAAGTGCCCCTGAGCGGCGGGCGCGGACTCGCCTTCGCGAAAGAGGCCGACCTCGTAGCGCACGCTCGACGCACCGAGCCTTGCCACGCGCAGCCCAGCCTCGACGCGCTCGGGAAACACGAGCGGCGCGAAGTAGTTGCACTGCGTCTCGACCACGAGCCCGATGGTCGAGCCGTGCTCGATATCGAGGGCCTGGGCGCGAATCAGATACTCGTTCACGACGGTGTCGAAGTAACTGTAGTAGACGACATTGTTGACGTGGCCGTAGACGTCATTGTCCATCCAGCGCGTGGTGATGGACAGGAAATGGCGATAGTCGGAGCGCGCAACGGCGACGGGTCGGTTCATCGGGCGGGTCGATTCATCGAATGGGCGAGCCTCGGGCGAGACTCCGGGTGACGGTCAGGATCCGACCGCGTTCAGGGCGCGCGAAGCGCCAGCAAGGCGCTCACTGCCCGGGCCGCTCGACATAGTCGAACGGCAGGCCGCGCCGGCGCATCCATTCGCCGAGCGCCGGCCCCGTGCCCGCGCGCCATGGACGCAGCTCCGCAGGCTCGACGAGCCGATACTCGAGCAGCTCCGGCGAGAGCGCAATCGTGCCCGCCGCCTTCACGTGATACGCGATGATGAGCTCGTTCTTGCGGATGAATTCGTAGACGCCCACGAGTTCGACGCTCTGCGAGTGCAACCCGGTCTCTTCGTGCACTTCGCGGGCGATGCCCTGCTCCGGCGTCTCGCCGTTTTCGAGGAAGCCGGTGATGAGCGCGAACATGCCTTCGGGCCAGGCCGCGTTGCGCGCGAGCAGGATGCGCCCCTCGTACTCCACGATCGCCGCCACGACGGGCAACGGGTTGTTCCAATGGACATAGCCGCAGGCGATGTCGGGACAGGCGAGGCGCACGCGGCCACCCTCGTGCGCGGGATCGGCGCGATCGGTGAGGCGCGAGGCGCAACGCGGACAAAACTGGTATTCGCTCATGAGTCGGTAGGAGTCGCAGGATGCGCGGCATGCCGTTCGGCGGGTCGTCCGTCAAACGGCGTGCAATGGCAGGAAACAGCACGGATGGGCTATTTTAGTGTGCCATCGCAAAAGGCGTGCAGAGCGTCCGGGCCCGAGCCGACACGCGGCCGCCCCGGCGAGAGCAGGTTGGCTTACGCGCGCGAGCGCACGGCGCGCCACACGAGCCCCGCCGCGCCCGCGAGCAAGGCCAGCGCCGCGAGCCAGAGCGAGGGTGAGAACGAGCCGCTCGAGGCCGCGAGCGGCGCGGCTACGAGCGGCCCGGCGATCTGGCCGATGCCGTAGGCGCCGGTCGCATAGCCCATCAGCGCGGCGGCGTGCTCGCCGCGCAGCAGGCGCGCCTCGCGCATGGCGAAGAGCGTGATCGCCGTGAACGGCAGGCCGATCAGCACGCTGCCGAGCGAGAAGCCCATGGCGTTCGGCCAGACGATGCCGAGCGCGATCCCGAGCGCCTGCAGCACGTAGCACGCGGCGAGCATGAGCCGGTTGTCCCAGTGCAGCGGCAGGCGCGCCGCCGAGAGCGCCCCCACGATCAGCGCGATGCCGAACATCGGCCAGAACAGGTCGGGCCACACGGAGCCCGGCAGCGCATGGCGCGCGATCACCGGCAAGAAGGTTGCCGTGATGATGTAGCCGAAGCCGGGCACGCCGTAGAGCAGGATGAGCCAGAAGGCGTCGGCGCGCACGCCGTGGGCCGGCGACACGGGCGCGGCCGTTTGAGCAGACGGCACTTCCGGCGTGTTGTGCGTATTCGATGTATCACGCGTCTGGGCTGAGGACGCGGCCACCGTTGTGGCTGCGGGTTGTGCTGCGGCTGAGGACGCGGCCGTCCTTGCGGCCGCGGGTTGCGTAGCTGCCGCCGCCGGGCGCCCGCCCGCCGAGGTGTTCGACACCGCTTCGCGGGCTTCACGCGCATCGTCGCCGAATACCGGCCACACGAGCGCGGCGATGAGCACGCAAATCAGCCCGAAGCCGATCCATCCCGCCTGCGCGCCAAGGCCGCCCGCCGCGCTCACCAGCAACCCCGTCGCGACGATGCCCACTCCCGGCCCCGTGTAGATCACGCCGCCCCACTCGTTCGCGCCCAGCTGCGCGAGGCGCCGCAGGCCCCACTGCGACGCGAACACGAAGGTCGCCGCGCTTACCGCGCCCGCCACGAAGCGCACGACGGCCCAGATCCAGAACGCGTGCGTCAGCCCCATCGCCACGGTCAGCAGCGCGGTCGCCGCGAGCCCGGCGCGCACGATGCGCGCGGGCGCGAAGCGCAACGCCACGCACCCCACCGCGCCGACGAAATAGCCCGCGTAGTTGAGCGACGCCAGCCAGCCGCCATGACGCAAGTCCAGGGCGCCGCCGTGCAGCATCAGCGGCAGGAGCGGCGTGAACGCGAAGCGCCCGATGCCGAGCGCCGCCGCCAGCGTCGCCATGCAGGCAAGCGCGGCACGCCGCGCGGCGTGCGGAAGATGGGCCGGATGAGCGGGTAACGCGCGGGGGGCGTCGGCGCGGGAAGCGATGTCGGTCATGGTCGGCGGCGGCCAAATGGGAAGCCAAGGGGGAACCAGGTGGGCAATGAGCGACAGCGCCAAGCTCAACGCCACCCTCAACATATTAGCCGCCGCAATCGTTCACGAAAAATGAATTATGATGAATGAATCCATCCCAAGGAGAGAATCATGGATCTCGCCGCGCTCGCGATCTTTCGCGCCGTCGTCCGCGAAAACGGCGTGACGCGGGCCGCCGCCAAGCTCAACCGGGTGCAGTCGAACGTCACCACGCGCATCAAGCAGCTCGAAGATCAGCTCGGCACGCCGCTCTTCACGCGCGACGGCCGCCGCCTCGTGCTCACGCCCGCGGGCGAGACGCTGCTGCCCTACGCCGAGCGCCTCCTCGCCCTCGCCGACGAGGCGCGCCACGCGCTCAAGGCGGGCGCGCCGTGCGGACGCCTGCGCCTCGGCGCGATGGAAAGCATGGCGGCCAGCCGCCTGCCTGGCGTCCTCGCGCGCTATCACCAGAAGTGGCCGGAGGTCACGCTCGAGCTGGAGACCGGCACCACGGGCCACCTGATCGAGCGCCTGCGCGAATTCGAAGTGGACGCCGCGCTGATCGCGACGCCGCTCGCCGGCCCGCCCGACGCCGAAATGTTCGACCACGTGCGCGTGTACCGCGAGGAACTCGTGATGATCACGCCGCGCGGCCATCGGCCGATCCGGGCGCCGGGCGACGTCGCGCTCTCGACGCTCGTGGCGTTCGAGCGCGGCTGCGCCTACCGCAACTATGTGGAGGCGTGGTACCTCGAGCACGGCATCCGGCCCACGCGCGTGCTGGAGCTCGGCTCGTATCACGCGATCGTCGCGTGCGTGGCGGCAGGCGCCGGCGTGGCCGTAGCGCCGCGCTCGGTGCTCGAGTTGCAGCGCAACGCCGACGAGGTGGCGCTCCACTCGCTCGGCAAGCTCGGTCAGATCGATACGTTGCTCGCGTGGCGGCGCGGGCATTTCTCGCCCGCGCTCGACGCCCTGAAAACGGCGCTGGTCGAGCATGCACAAAGCGAAGCGCGCGCTCGCGGCGATACGGCTCGAGCCGAAGGCTTGCCCACGACCGCATGACATGGGCTAACGCCACCTGATATACGCGCTGCGCCAGAGCGGCCTTGGCGCTGCGCGCGGAAATAAAAAAGGGCTGCCCGCACGGACAGCCCTTTTCGCATCAAAGCGGCCTCTCAGCCGCGTTGCTACGGTCGCGTTACAGCTTCGCTTCGACCCAGCCCTTCACGCCCGCGAGTGCGGCGCTCAGGTTGGCCGGCTCGGTGCCGCCCGCCTGCGCCATGTCCGGACGGCCGCCGCCCTTGCCGCCCACCTGCTGGGCGACGAAGTTCACGAGCTCGCCGGCCTTGACCTTCTTGCTGGCCTCGGCGGTCACGCCCGCGATCAGGCTGACCTTGCCGCCTTCCACGGCCGCCAGCACGATCGCCGCGCTCTTGAGCTTGTCCTTGAGCTTGTCCACGGTCTCGCGCAGCGTCTTCGAGTCCGCGCCTTCGAGCGTGGCGGCCAGCACGTGCACGCCGTTCACCTCGATGGCCTGGCCCGCGAGCTCGTCGCCCTGGCTCGACGCCAGCTTCGACTTGAGCGCGCCCAGTTCCTTCTCGAGCGACTTCACCTGGTCCTGCACCTGCGCGATGCGCTGCGTGAGCTCCGAGGGTTGCGCCTTGAGCGCCGCGGCCGCCGCGTTCACACGCGCGTCGAGTTCCTGCACGAAGCGCACGGCATTGTCGCCCGTGATCGCTTCCACGCGGCGGATACCCGCCGCCACGCCGCCTTCCATCACGATCTTGAAGAGGCCGATGTCGCCGCTGCGGTTCACGTGCGTGCCGCCGCACAGCTCGCGCGAGAAACCGAGGTCGAGCACGCGCACTTCGTCGCCGTACTTCTCGCCGAAGAGCGCCATCGCGCCGCCCTTCACGGCTTCGTCGTAGGGCAGCACGCGCACGATGCCGGGCGCGTTCGCGAGCACTTCCGCGTTGACGATTTCTTCGACGCGGCGAATCTCGTCATCGGTCATCGGCGCGTTGTGGGCGAAGTCGAAGCGCGTCTTGTCAGCGTCGACGAGCGAGCCCTTCTGCTGCACGTGCTGGCCCAGCACCTCGCGCAGCGCCTTGTGCATCAAGTGCGTGGCCGAGTGGTTGCGCGCCGTGCGGGCGCGGCGGATGGCGTCGATTTCCGCCTTCACGACGTCGCCCACCTTCAGCGTGCCCTGCTCCAGCGTGCCGTGGTGACCGCTCACGTCGGCCTGAACCTTGAGGGTGTCGGCCACCGCGAAGCGCACGCTCGCGTTCGAGATCACGCCCTGGTCGCCCACCTGGCCGCCCGACTCCGCGTAGAACGGCGTGTGGTCGAGCACGACCACGGCGTCCTGGCCGGTCTTCACTTCGTTGACCGAAGCGCCATCCACATAGAGCGCGACAATCTTGGCGTCGTCGAAGACGATTTCCTCGTAGCCGTGGAACGTGGTCTTCGCGCCCGAGTATTCGAGGCCCTGCGCCATCTTGAACTTGCCCGCGGCGCGCGCCTGCTCGCGCTGACGCGCCATCGCGTCGTCGAAGGCCGGTTCGTCGACCGTGACGTTGCGCTCGCGGCAAACGTCCGCCGTCAAATCGAGCGGGAAGCCGTAGGTATCGTGAAGCTTGAAGGCGAGTTCGCCGTCGAGCGTCTTGCCACCCTTGGCGTCCAGATCCGCCAGCGCGGCTTCGAGGATCGACATGCCGTGCTCGATGGTCTCGAAGAAGCGCTCTTCTTCCTGGCGCAGCACGTCGGTCACGCGCTGTTGCGCGTCCTTCAGCTCCGGATACGCCGCGCCCATTTCCGCGACGAGATCGGCCACGAGCTTATGGAAGAACCCGCTCTTGCGGCCGAGCTTGTAGCCATGACGGATCGCGCGGCGCACGATGCGGCGCAGCACATAGCCGCGGCCTTCGTTGCCGGGGATCACGCCATCGACGATCAGGAACGAGCACGCGCGGATGTGATCGGCGATCACCTTCAGCGAGTTGTTCGTGAGGTCGGCGGTGCCGGTCTCGCGGCCCGCGGCCTTGATCAGGTTCTGGAACAGGTCGATCTCATAGTTGCTGTGCACATGCTGCAGCACGGCGGCAAGGCGCTCGAGACCCATGCCCGTGTCGACGCACTGCTTGGGCAGCGGCGTCATGTTGCCCTGGGCGTCGCGGTTGAACTGCATGAACACGAGATTCCAGATCTCGATGAAGCGGTCGCCGTCTTCCTCAGGCGACCCCGGAGGGCCACCCCAGACATCCGGGCCGTGGTCGTAGAACACTTCCGAGCACGGGCCGCAGGGGCCGGTGTCGGCCATCTGCCAGAAGTTGTCCGACGCGTAGCGCGCGCCCTTGTTGTCGCCGATGCGGATGATGCGCTCCGTCGGCACGCCCACTTCCTTCGCCCAGATGTCGAAGGCCTCGTCGTCTTCCTTGTACACGGTGACCGTGAGCTTGTCGGCCGGCAGGCCGTAGACCTTGGTCAGCAGCTCCCAGCAATAGTGGATCGCGTCACGCTTGAAGTAGTCGCCGAACGAGAAGTTGCCGAGCATCTCGAAGAACGTGTGGTGGCGCGCGGTGTAGCCGACGTTCTCGAGGTCGTTGTGCTTGCCGCCCGCGCGCACGCTGCGCTGCGCGGTCGTGGCGCGCGAGTACGGGCGCGATTCGGTGCCGAGGAACACGTCCTTGAACTGCACCATGCCCGAGTTGGTGAAGAGCAGCGTGGGGTCGTTGCCCGGCACGAGGCTCGACGAGCGCACGATCGTGTGGCCCTTCGACTCGAAGAACTTGAGGAATTTCTCGCGGATTTCGGCGGCTTTCATGGCGTGCTGTATGGTCCTTCGGGGCGTTCAGTGCTGAATCTTGTGAGGTCGTCCGGATCCCGCGCATGCGCCCAGATGCACCCGGATGCGCGCGGAATCGTCGATGCTGAATCGACCGATTATACGGGATCGCCGCGCGCTCGCGGCGGCCCGCACAGGCCGTGTGCGCGCTCGCGACAGCGTGCCAGCGCGCCTGTCCGTGCACCGTTTTTGTTCCGCATAGCGGAACCTTGTACCGAAATTCACCATCTGCCGCCCGGATCGCTTAAGATGCGCAAATCGGCCGCCTCGCTTCCCGCGTAGACGGACCCCAGGCCTCAGAACGACATTGGAAGACATAGCATGGGCGCTCTCAGCCATATCCGCGTACTCGATCTGACCCGCGTCCTTGCCGGACCGTGGTGCGCACAGACCCTCGCCGACTTCGGCGCCGACGTGATCAAAGTGGAGCGCCCCGGCGCCGGCGACGACACGCGCCACTGGGGGCCTCCGTACATGAAGACTCCAGACGGCCAGGACACCGCGGAAGCCGCCTACTATCTCGCGCCGAACCGCAACAAGCGCTCGGTGACGCTCGACATCGCGACGCCCGAGGGCCAGCGCATCGTGCGCGAGCTCGCCGCGCAGAGCGACGTCGTGCTGGAGAACTACAAGGTCGGGCAGTTGAAGAAGTACGGTCTCGACTACGAGTCGCTGCGCGCCGTGAAGCCCGATCTCGTCTACTGCTCGGTGACGGGCTTCGGCCAGACCGGGCCGTACGCGCCGCGCGCGGGCTATGACTTCATCGTGCAAGGCATGGGCGGCTTCATGAGCATCACGGGCGAACGCGACAGCCTGCCGGGTGGCGGCCCGCAAAAGGCGGGCGTCGCGATCGCCGACCTCATGACCGGCATGTACGCGACCATCGCCGTGCTCACGGCGCTTGCACACCGCGACCGCACGGGCATCGGCCAGTACATCGACATGGCGCTGCTCGACGTGCAGGTGGCCATGCTCGCGAACATGAACACGAACTACCTCGCGAGCGGCACGCCGCCGGTGCGCTGGGGCAACGCGCATCCGAACATCGTGCCCTATCAGGCGTTCCAGACGAGCGACAGCTGGATCATTCTCGCGGTGGGCAACGACGGGCAGTTCCGCAAGTTCGTCGAGGTCGCGGGCCGCCCCGAGCTCGCCGACGACGAGCGCTTCGCGACCAATCCCGCGCGCGTGCGCCATCGCGAGACGCTGGTGCCGATCGTGGCCGAGCTGATCCGCACGCGCACCAAGGCCGACTGGATTGGCGCGCTCGAAGGCGCGGGCGTGCCGTGCGGGCCGATCAACAACCTCGCGGAAGTGTTCGAGAACGAGCAGGTGGTCGCGCGCGGCATGCAGGTGGACGTGCCGCACCCGTCGGGCGCGACGGCGCGGCTCGTGCGCAACCCCATCCGCATGAGCGAAACGCCGCCCGTCGTGACCAGCCATCCGCCGACTTTGGGCGAGCACACCGCGCAGGTGCTGCGCGACGTGCTCGGCTACGGCGAGGAGCAGGTAGCGGCGCTGCGGAGCCAGGGCGTGGTCTAGAGCACGGATGCCCACGCCGCGGGACGCCGCGTGGGCGTCAACCCTCCCCGCCCCTCTTCATCGCCATCAGCCACTCGTACCCCTGTGGCCAGTCCCCAAGGCCGCTCTCGGCATTGATATGCCCGCGCAAGCCGATGTCGATCCACCGGCTGCCCCACGCCTTCGCGCAGCGCTCTGAAAACGCCAACCCGCCATAAGGATCATCGCGGCTCGCGACCACGATGCTCACGAACGGCAGCACCGGCGCCGCTTCGAGCGGCACCGGATCGAAGCCGCGCGCATCGCGCGGGAACGCGGGGCCGTGCGGGTCGGGCACGGCCACCAGCAGCGCACCGGCGACCTTCGCGAGCGTCGCCGCGCTCGCGTGACGCGCCGCCCAATGCGCGACCGTGAGACAGCCGAGGCTGTGCGCCGCCAGCCGCACGCCGCCCTCGCCCGCCGGATCGGCGCGCAATGTGGCTTCGAGCGTGCGGCACCACGCGTCGCAATCGGGATGCATCCAGTCGGGCATCGAAACGCGCGCAAACCCCGCGTGCGCCGCCTCCCAGCGCGTCTGCCAGTGCCCCGGCCCCGAGTTCATGTAGCCGGGCAACACCAGCACCCGTGGTTCGTTCATCGTCATTCTTTCCCTTGCACGCAATCGGTCAAATGAGCGGCCCGCGCCACGCCCGCGAGCCGGGACTGGCAGGCCTGGTTTCGTCAGGTAGAATGGAAGGCACTACCGGGCGCCGGGTAGCGACTTTCCTTATGTACCGCGCCCTCGAACGACTTCCCTTTTCGCATGAATACCGAACGTAAAGACGCCGACCGCACGGACGCGCCTGCGGCATCCAATTTCATCCGCAACATCATCGACGACGACAACCGCTCGGGCAAGTGGGCGCAGCGTGTGGAAACGCGCTTCCCGCCGGAGCCGAACGGCTATCTGCATATCGGCCACGCGAAGAGCATCTGCCTGAACTTCGGCGTCGCGCAAAGCTATGGCGGCGTGTGCCACCTGCGCTTCGACGACACCAATCCTGAAAAGGAAAGCGTCGAGTATGTCGACTCGATCATCGACGCCGTCACCTGGCTCGGCTTCGAGTGGAAGAAAGAGCATGACGATCGCGACTACCTGTTCTACGCGAGCGACTATTACGACAAGCTCTACGAATTCGCCGAGCTGCTGATCCAGCGCGGCAAGGCCTACGTGGACAGCCAGTCGCCGGAAGAGATGCGCGCGAACCGCGGCTCGGCCACGGAAGCCGGCAAGAACTCGCCGTTCCGCGATCGTTCCGTCGACGAAAACCTCGACCTGTTCCGCCGCATGAAGGCCGGCGAGTTCGAGGAAGGCGCGCACGTGCTGCGCGCGAAGATCGACATGGCGTCGCCGAACTTCAACATGCGCGACCCCGTGATCTACCGCATCCGCTTCGCGCATCACTACCGTACCGGCGACAAATGGTGCGTGTATCCGATGTACGACTACACGCACTGCATCTCGGACGCGCTCGAGAACATCACGCACTCGCTGTGCACGCTCGAGTTCGAAGACCATCGCCCGCTCTACGACTGGGTGCTCAACGAACTAGCCGACGCCGGTGTCTTCACGCGCCCGCTGCCGCAGCAAATCGAGTTTTCGCGCCTCAACCTGACCTACGCGATCACCAGCAAGCGCAAGCTGCTGCAACTGGTGACCGAAGGCCACGTGGACGGCTGGGACGACCCGCGCATGCCCACCATCGTCGGCGTGCGCCGGCGCGGCTTCACGCCCGAAGCGATCCGCCTCTTCTGCGAGCGCATCGGCGTGACGAAGATCGATTCGTGGATCGACATGAGCGTGTTCGAAGGCGCGCTGCGCGACGACCTCGACGACAAGGCGCCGCGCACGGCCGCCGTGCTCGACCCGCTCAAGCTCATCATCGACAACTATCCGGAAGGCCAGAGCGAAGACTGCACGGCGCCCGTGCATCCGCACCATCCGGAGCGCGGCCTGCGCACGTTCCCGATCTCGCGCGAGCTGTGGATCGAGCGCGAAGACTTCAACGAGACGCCGCCCAAGGGCTATTTCCGCCTGTTCCCGGGCAACAAGGTGCGCCTGCGCTACGGCTTCGTGATCGAATGCACGGGCGCGGACAAGGACGAGAACGGCAACGTGATCGCCGTGCACTGCAACTACTACCCGGACAGCAAGTCGGGCACCGAAGGCGCGAACAACTACAAGGTCAAGGGCAACATCCACTGGGTGAGCGCGGCGCATGCGTGCCCGGCCGAAGTGCGCCTCTACGACCGCCTGTTCCGCGAAGAGCAGCCCGACGCGGGCGGCCGCGACTTCCTCGAGGCGCTCAACCCGAATTCCAAGCGCGTGGTGCAAGCGTATCTGGAGCCGGGCGCGCGCGACGCGGCGCCGGAAGACCGCTATCAGTTCGAGCGTCACGGCTACTTCGTCGCCGACCGCTACGACTCGAAGCCGGGCGCGCCGGTGTTCAACCGCATCGTGGGCCTGCGCGACAGCTGGGGCAAGTAAGCACGCCAAAGCGGCCACAGGCCGCGCCGCAACGAGCGCAAAAAGCAAAAAGCCCGCACGTTCCAATGCGGGCTTTTTCTATTTCTGCTGCCGATGCGGGCGGCTCGGCGGCGCCGCGGCAATCAACGCAGCAATCGAATGCGCCAGTCAAACGCGCTCATGCAGCGCGGCGAGCGAGAGCGTCGTGCCGAAGAGCCGCGCGAGGCTGCGGCTCGCGTACTGGTCGACGTCGGCGGGCGCGACCCATAACCAGGCATCCATCTCGGGAATCATCACGCCGTCGTACCGGCGCGGGAAAAGCGACACGCAACGGCATTGCGAGAGGTCGAGTTCCGCGGCCTGCGCGCGGGCGGCGAACAGATGCAAATCCTTGTCGCGCCGATACGCAAAGCGCCCGAGATCAACGAGCCGCGACGCGTCGATCGCAATGCCGGTCTCCTCGACCATCTCGCGCAGCGCGCTTTGCGCCTCGGTTTCGCCCGGCTCGCCCTGCCCCTTCGGAATGTCCCAGTGACCGGTGCCGGTCGCGTGCGCAAGGAGCACACGTCCGGCAGGATCAAGCAGCACGATGCCGCATGAGACGATCTTGCCGTTCACTGCGTGATCAGTGCTTCTTCTGGTAGACCCAGGCGCCATCGCCCACGCGGCAGAACTGCGGACGCAAAGTCATCGTCTGACCCTTGGCACTCACGACCACGTCCGAGTCACGGCAAGTCTTGTCGCCGTCCTGCGCCGTCTTGGTTGGCGTGATGGTGGCGTCGATCTTCACGGGGTTGCGCAGACCTTCGTTGCTCCAGTTGACGGTTTCGCCATCCTTCTTGGTGGCCACGGCGTCGCGCACGGCATGGGTGAGCGAGTCGTAGTCCGCCTGCTTCATCCAGCTGGCCGGCGTGTCGTTGAGAAAGCCCAGATTGGCGGCGTGGGCGGCCGGGCCGGCCGCAAGCAGGAACAAGCCAGCGAGGCCTGACAGGATACGGGGCGATTTCAACATTGGACGTTCTCCCTAAAGGGCAATGGGGGGCAATTGAGTGGCAATTGGGCAATCGTTATTCGCGAAAAAGGATAACACGCACCCTATTTTTACCTTGCCCTGGATGGCGGCGTATTGCCGTGCAAGGCCCGCGTGGGCAAGGACTTTCGGCTTTGCAACCCGATCGCGATTCGGATTGATCTGATAGCGACTCGGGAAAGCGTCCCATAAGCTTTTGACAGTCAATCGCTTACGCACTAATAGGCATTTTCTGTCATGACTTACGCCATCGCCCTACGGATCTTTGCCGTGGTGCTGTCGCTGCTGTGCATCGGCCTCATGGCCATGATCGCCCAGCATACCCAAAAACCACAGCTCGACTCGTCCGCGTCGCCCTACGCCATTCGCCTCGACGCCGCGCCGCGCTGGCCCGAGACCGTCGTGCGCGGCGGCTTCATCTGCCTGCTCGTCTCATTCGTCGTGCTCACCGTCACCTGCATGCTGATCGCGCGTATCTGACGGAGCGCACACGGCGCACGGCAGGCGCCCTCAATGCGCCGAAGGCTGCCAGCCGTCGGTGAGCGTGCCCAGGAACGCAATCACGTCCTTGATCTCGGCGTCGGAAAAGACCGGCGCGTCCCCTGGCTTGCGATCGAACGGCGCATCGGTATTGAGGTTCACCCAGTATCGGCGCGGCAGGTCGTCGAACTTGCGCACCTTGCCCTTCACCACCGGATAGAACTCCTCCGGATTCGTATCGCGCCGCGCGTAGAAGTGCATCACGTCCTCCAGCGAGTGGTAGATGCCGTTGTGGAAGAACGTCTTCTTGAGCGCGACGTTGCGCAGCGTCGGCGTGCGGAAGAGCCCGCAGAATTCGGCACGGCCGCCCAGGTCGGTACGCTCCGGGCCACACGCACCCAAATCGTAGAAGCGCGGATCGCGATTCACCGCGAGCGCGCGATTGCGCGGCACGCCAACCGCGATCAGGCCGAAGTCGCTGAACTGGGGCGGCGAGCCGTCTTTCGCGCGCTGACTGATATGGCAGCTCGCGCAATTGCCCTTCTTCTCGTCGTTGAACAATTGCAGGCCGCGCAGTTCCGCCGCGGTGAGCGTCGTCTTGCCCGCGAGATACGCGTCGTACTTGCTCGTGTACGGATAGAACACGTCCGGAGCCTGCTCGAAGGTCTCCAGCGACTTCAACACGGCGTTGAAGGTGGCGTCCTCGTCGTCGAAGATCTGCGCGCCGAACGCCTCGCGAAACGCGTCGGCGTAGGGCGCCGCGCGCACCGCTTCGGCCACCTTGCGCGGCGTGCTGGCCATCTCGAAGGACGAGAGCAGCGGGATGCGCGCCTGGTCCGAGCCGCGATCGACGCGGCCATCCCAGGTGAGACCGCCAGTTGGCCCCGCGTCGATGCTCTCGTCGCCTTCGTCGTCAGAGTCGTGATAGTGCTCCGTGAACGACGGGACGGCCTGCAGATACTTGAGCGTCGGCACCGCGCGCATGCCCGGGCGACGCATGTCCACGCCGCCGATCTGCACGTCGAGCGCGTTGGCCGGCGTGAAGGCGCGGTCGGGATTGTGGCAGGTCGCGCACGACATCTTGCCCGAGCCCGAAAGCGAGGGATCGAAGAACATCTGCTTGCCGAGCGCCGTCATGCGGCGCACCTGAGCGTAGACCTCGGCGCGCGACTGGCCATGCGGCTGGCCATTCGAAACGCTGTACGGCTGGCCCGCTGGGCCTGCCTGCGGGCCAGGCGAAGACACGGCGATCTTCATCGGCTTGATGTCCGTCAGGTTGTTCGTGCCGGCTGGGTTGCGGGCGTCCGCATCACGCGCACTGCCCGCGCGACTCGCTCCTTGCACAGCGCTGCCAGCGGGCTCCGTCTGGGACGTGCCGCCATCGCACGCCGCCAGCAATGCCAGCACGCCGGCCGCAACAAACAGCCGGCCATAACGGCCTGGCCCCGCTGCGGGCATGGGCGAGCGCTTCTGAGTGCGCGTCGAGCGGCGCGCCAATCTATGCAACATGAACGGATCCCCGGAGCTTGCATGTGCGGCGCGCGTTCTGCCGAACGCCTTCGCGCCGCGGTTGTCGATGCACACCATCGCGTGTCGAAATCGCGAAAGCGTATGTCAATGACATGACGAGCCGATGACCAACCGTAAGCACGGAGTCATGCAATCACAGGGCTAATAAAAGCTAAACGTAATTATTTACATATGGCTGTCAAATTCCGTTGAGACACTGCGCGTCGCCCGATGGCCGGTGTCGTTCCCGCGCTGGCCGCCAAGGGGACCCCAACGCGAGAGAGAAAAGCATGATCAACAGAAAATGGTTCTACGCAACGCCGATCGCAGCGGCTGCGGCGGCGCTGGCCGTCGCGGCATGCGGCGGCAGCGGCGACAACAAGGCCGACCTGTCGTCGGTCAAGAACATCGTCGTGATCTACGCGGAAAACCGCAGCTTCGATAACCTGTACGGCAGCTTCCCCGGCGCCAACGGCCTGCAGAACGTGAGCGCGCAAAGCACCCAGCAGCTCGACCGCGATGGCTCGGTGCTCGCCACGCTGCCGACCGTCTGGAACGGCCTCACGCAAACGGGCGTCACGCCCGTGGTGACGGCGGCGATGACCGCGAACATGCCGAACGCCCCGTTCGCCATCGACGATCCGAAGGGCTACAACGCACCGCTCTCGGTGACGACGCGCGACCTCTATCACCGTTTTTACGAGAACCAGATGCAGATCCATGGCGGCAAGAACGACATGTTCGCCGCATGGGCCGACTCGGGCGGCCTCGTGATGGGCCACTACACGTCGAGCGCCGAAAAGCTGCCGCTCTGGAAGATCGCGCAGCAATACACGCTGGCCGACAACTTCTTCATGGGCGCGTTCGGCGGTTCGTTCCTGAACCACCAGTGGCTGGTGTGCGCATGCACGCCGTTCTATGCGAACGCGGACAAGAGCCCCGCAGCCGGCTCGATCTCGGCCGTCAACGCCGATGGCGTCTCGCTCACGCTCGCGTCGAACTCGCCGGCTTCGGCGCTCACCGGCATTCCGAAGTTCGTGAAGTCGGGCAACCTGACGCCCGACTTCTACGCGATCAACACGATGCAGCCGCCCTACCAGCCAAGCGGCAACGCGCCGGCTTCCGGCGGCGACACGAAGCTTGCCGACCCGAACGCGGCTTCGACGCTGCCGCCGCAAACGGCGCAGACCATCGGCGACCTGCTCTCGAATGCGGGTGTCTCGTGGGCGTGGTATGGCGGCGCATGGGGCGCGGCCGTGAGCGCGGCGCAGAACAGCACGTCGAACGTGATCTACGGCGCGAACATGACGGCGCCGAACTTCCAGCCGCATCATCAGCCGTTCAACTACTTCGCGAACTACGCGCCGGGCACCGACGCTCGCGCGAAGCACTTGCTCGACGGCGGCATGGACGGCAGCGAGTTCATCAAGGCAATCGACGCGGGCACGCTGCCGCAAGTGGCGTTCTACAAGCCCCAGGGCAACCTCAACGAGCACGCGGGCTATACCGACGTGGCGAGCGGCGACCAGCATATCGCCGACGTCATCGCGCATCTGCAGAAGAGCCCGCAGTGGAACAACATGGTCGTGGTGGTGACGTACGACGAGAATGGCGGATTCTGGGATCACGTCGCGCCGCCCAAGGGCGACCGCTGGGGGCCGGGGTCGCGGATTCCGGCGCTTGTCATCTCGCCGTATGCGAAGAAGGGCTACGTCGATCATACGCAGTACGACACGACTTCGATCCTGCGGCTGATCACGCGGCGATTCTCGCTGCCGACGCTGTCCGGGCTCACCGCGCGCGATGCCGCGCTCAAGAGCAACGGCGCGCCGGCTATGGGCGATTTGACTAATTCGCTTGATTTGAAGCTTTAAACGATCACGTCATCCACGGCTGGATATGAGGGCGTCCAGCTTTTCGTCGGGCAGCTTGGGCTGCCCGGTTTTTTTATTGATGCGTGTATGTGGGCGGTAAAGGAAAACGGGCTACAAGCGCAAGCTTGTAGCCCGTTTTGTATCTGGCGCGACAGGAGGGGCTCGAACCCCCGACCCTCGGCTTAGAAGGCCGATGCTCTATCCAGCTGAGCTACTGTCGCTTGAGTGATCTGCGAGGCCGGCGCGCGCGATGCGCACCTGAAACGCAGCCCATCCGCGCTCGCGCCATGGGCACGGACTCAGACGGGCGTGGATTATACCGCGTTCGGCCCTCGCCGGCCCTGCCCTATAAGGCACGCACCGCCCGCAGCGCGAAGCGGCGCGCGCACCATCAAACCTGCGGATGCATCACAAACCAGCCGAGGAACACTGCGCCCGCAATCACGCAATACAACCCGAACGAAGCCAGACGGCCGCGCCCTTCGAAATAGCGCATCAGGAACTTCACGCTCAGCCACGCGGCGATGCCGGTCAGCACGCCACCCACCAGGGCCGTCACCAGCTGATCGTGTGCATGAAAGAGCTTCGGCAGTTCGAGCAAACCCGCCGCGAAGATGATCGGCGTGCCAAGCAGGAACGAGAACTCGGCGGCCTTCTCGGTCGTGAGACCCGCGGCATTGCCGGCGATCATCGTCAGGCCGCTACGCGAAAAGCCGGGAATCAGCGCACCAATCTGCGCGAGGCCCACCAGAAACGCCTGGCGGAACGTGAGCTTCTCGGGCGGGCGATGTGCGCGTGCCCGTTGCAGACGATCGCCGAACCACAGCAGTACGCCGTTCACCATCAGCGCCGCGGCAACGATCCGCAGGTCGTGGAAGATCGCCTCGATGCGCTTTTCGAGCACGAGGCCGACGAGGCCCGCCGGAATCGTCCCGATGATGAGTGCCCACATCATGTGGCCGTCATCGTTCTTGCGGCCCGCAAGCGAAGCAAAGAAGCCGCTGATGAGCGCAACCCAGCGCGCGCGGAAATACCAGAGCAGCGCGACGGCCGTACCCAGATGCAGCGCGACGAGGAATGGCAGCAGTTGCGGGGCGTGCTTGTCGATGTGCATGCCGAACAGCGGCGGCACGAGCAGGGTATGGCCGAGACTGCTGACGGGGAAAAGCTCCGTGACACCTTGCAGCACGCTCAGGAAAAACAGGAACGAGAGACTCACGCGGGGGATCCTCGGGATGGTTGGACGAGTGCCGGACCATCGCGGGGGACGGTGCGGCAAGGCGCACCGATTATGCCTGGCCCGAATTGCAGCGCCAAGCGTTGGGACTCATTTGTCTGAAAAGTTACCGCGCTGCAACAAAATAGTGCGGGGGAAAATGGGCGTCGTGGAACAGAATGACGTGCGGGTCGAGCGCGAACACGCCCGCTGGGTGGCCTGTTCGCGAGAGGGAGGATGTATGCGGAAAGCCGGCGCGAGGTCCGGCGAAAGAAATTCGAAAGGCTGGGATGCCGGTGCCCAGTTCGACTGGGCAATTAGCGGGTCAGCGGGCAACCTTGTAGAAGAAGTACGCGCTGCTCCCGATAAACAAACTGAACAGTCCCATCCCCATCGCCATAGCGAGATCCATTTTTTCGTCCTCCTTCTGTGTCGCTACGTGCGCAAACGCACGGTTGAGGCCGATTATGGGCGAGCCCAAGCTTGCGCAACACCCACGATTTCCCGACGAGGGTTTTCACGCATCTGAAAGCGGCGCACAATCCCCGGGCGCGCCGGACGCCCGCGCGGCCTCGGCTTTGGCGCAGTTTGACCCTTGCCTACTCCACCCTTTTCGACTCGACGCCCGCCCATGGAATCACGCCCCCAGCAGGACATTCTCGAACTCACCAGCGGCGCCTCGACATTGCGCCTCGCGCCGTGGGCCGGCGCGCGGCTCGTCTCATGGCATGTCGGCGGCGAGCCGGTCATCCGCTGGCCCGACAACGCAAACTGGGATCAGCCGGCGCGCGTGCGCGGCGGCAATCCGCTGCTGTTCCCGTTTCTAGGACGCCATTTCGTCGATGGCCAGATCGGCCGCTGGCGCGACGCCCAAGGCGTCGTGCGCGAACTGCCAACGCACGGCTTTGCCCGCGATCTCCCGTTCACCGCCCAGTTCGACGCCGATGGACTCGGCGTGAGCATGACGCTGGTAGATTCCGCGGCCACGCGCAGCGGCTACCCGTTCGCGTTTCGCTTCGAGGCCGCGTACCGGCTCATCGATGAACGCACGCTCGACGTCGTGCTCACGGCGACGAACACCGGCGATGCGCCGCTGCCCTGCTACGCCGGCCATCACTTCTACTTCGAGCTGCCTCATGCGCAGCGCGCGCAAAGCACGCTCGACCTGCCGCCGACGCAGCGTCGTCATCAGTTGCCCGATGGCTCGATCAGCGCGCCGGAGCCCGGCGAGCCGCAGTATCGTCTCGACGATGCGCGGATCCAGGACCGCTTCCATGTGCTCGAGCCGTCGCCGCCTGCGTCGCCGGTGCGATTCGTCGCGCCGAGTCTCAAGCATGCGGTCACGATCGACCTCGACCGCCCGGGCTCGCTTGCCTGGTACGCCGTGACGACCTGGACCGAAGCGGCCGACTCCGACTTTTATTGCATCGAGCCGTGGCTCGGCCTGCCCGACGCGATCCACAATGGTCTCGGACTGCGCTGGCTCGCGCCGGGCGCAACCGAAACCGCCGCCTTGCGTCTGCATGTCGAAGCGCTCCGATAAGCGGCACGTCGACGCCATGCGTCCTGCGCCAGAAGCGATTCACTGGCCGATTCATCTGGTGAAACCGCAGGCGCGACGCCAAACCCGCTAGAATCAAACGTTTTGCCGGTACGGCTCCCCTCCCGGGACGAGCCACCGGCAGCGTCTTGCGAGGTTCAACGTTGGCAAAGGGATTTAGACGTTTCGCGTGCGCGGCGCTCGTCGCGCTGCTCGCCGCGTGCGGATCGGCTCCGGTCGGCCCCGGTTTCTACCGTGTGGAGCGCGGCGACACGGTCAGCAAAATCGCACGCAGCAACCGTCAATCGGTTTCGAACATCGTGCGCTGGAACAATCTGCCGAACCCCGACGCAATCGAAGTCGGGCAAGTGCTGCGCGTCGCGCCGCCGGCCGGCTCGTCGGCCGGCGCGCAGCGCACCGCACCGCGCGCGAGCACGCCTGCCGCGTCGGCCGCTCCCGACGCCGCGAGCACCGCGGCAGCACCCGCTTCGTCCATTTCGCTCGTCTGGCCGACCACCGGCCAGGTGATCCGCAACTTCGACGGACGCGACTCGAAGGGCATCGACATCGTCAACAGCGCCGGCACGCCCATCGTCGCCGCAGCGCCCGGCACGGTCGTGTACGCGGGCAATGGTCTGCGCGGCTACGGCAATCTGCTGATCATCAAGCATGATGGCGAATACCTCACGGCCTACGCGCACAATCAGGCGCTGTTCGTGAAGGAAGGCGAGACCGTGACGCAGGGGCAGAAGGTTGCCGAAATGGGCAGCAGCGACAGCGATCGCGTGATGCTGCATTTCGAGCTGCGCTATCAGGGACGCTCGATCGATCCTGCTCGCGATTTGCCGCCGCGCTGATCGGCTCCCTACGAGTGGTGTCTTCAAGGCCCGTTCGTGACTTTGCATGGTGGAAAAAAAATGCCCGGCATGGAGCCGGGCTAACGGGGGTTTGGCGCATATCGGCAAAGGACCGGTTTACCATGCGCCGAATGGCAATCTATCAACGCACCTCTGACGGCGCAATCACTTAATTAGATCGAAAATGTGTCGCGGCGCACGGATTATGTGCCGCATCAATTTCCGATGACGAATCAGCGTGCCGAAGTTACGGCATTCGCGCACGAAAATGCGCATTGCAGCGCGCTTTGCGCAATCGCCGGAAAAGCGGCGCAAAGGCTTGCGGGCTGGGCGCTTCACCGTAGCGGCCGCCGCGCCGGGAGAGCCGCGGCAGGCAGCATTTTCCCGCACTGCAATACTGCGCCTCGAAAGCGGTCGCGCGCGCTCTCATTTTGTGTGTAACCGCACAAATAAGTGCAATTATTCGCGGCCGTGGACTTTCTGAAACACCGAATTCAGGACGCGCGATTGACGTCTTTATTCAGACGTTTTGCTAATTTGCCGGTTTGCGCTTTTGTCCGATTAATCATCGTTAGTCGATTTGCATATGGGCTTTCTACTGCACATTGGCGTGCTCATTTCCTGATCGCCTGCCCCACTCACGCGGATCGTGCGGGTATGCAGCACGCTCTCGATCGATACCCGGCGCCGATGCCAGTCGACAGGCCGCCCGCCCGCAACCTATCGTTTATAGTAACGGCCGCAACTCCCTACCCAAGATCATGACTACCGACGCCACGACTCCCCACGACGACGCCCCTGGCCCGCTCTACGCCAAGTTGCTCGGCGAGACCGCCAAGATCGACTGGCAGGACCTCGAACGATTCTTCGCACAGGGCAAGCTGCTCGCGGTCGCGCGCGACCTCGACCTCGTGAGCGTCGCCGAAGCCATCGCCACCGACGACAGCACGCAAGTGACGCAATGGCTCTCCGCCGGCCTCGTCGAGCGCATGCAGGCCTCGACCGCCGCCGACTACGCCGCGCGCAAGCCGGAGCTCTGGGCGGTCGTGGTATCACCGTGGGTCTGCGTGCAGGAACGCAGTTGAGCGAGAATCTGGCACTTCCGGCGCGCCGTGGCTGGCATCGGCGCGTGTTGATGCTTGCCATTCCGATCGTCCTCGCGAATCTCACGCAGCCGATTCTCGGCGCCGTAGATACCGCCGTTGCCGGTCACCTGGGCAGCGCCGCCGATCTCGGCGGTGTGGCGCTCGGCGGCCTCTTTTTCAACTGCGTCTTCTGGGGCTTCGGCTTCCTGCGCATGGGCACCACCGGGCTCGTCGCGCAAGCCTTCGGCGCCGACGATCAGCCGGCATTGCGCGCAAACGTCGTGCGAGCATTGCTGCTTGCCTTTGGCATCGGTGCGCTGATCTTGCTGTTGCAGTCGCCGCTGATCCGCTATGTCCTCGAGTTGATCGGCGGCAGCGACGAAGTGCAGCGCAACGCGCGCCTCTATTGCCATGCACGCATCGGCTCGGCGCCGTTTGCGCTGGCGAACTATGTCGTGCTCGGCTACCTGCTTGGCACACAGCGCGTGCGTATCGCTCTGATCTCGCAAGTGCTCATCAACGTCGTCAACGTGATCGCCGTGCTTGCTTACGTCTATGGATTAGGCTGGGGCATTGCGGGGATAGGCGCGGCGACGGCCACCGCCGACACAGTCGGCTTTGCGTTCGGGGCGGCGGTACTTTGGCATCTGCGGCCGCGCGGCCTCGCGCCGCTCGTGTGGCGCACGATCGTCGAACCGGCGGCGCTCAAGCGCCTCATCGCGATCAATCGCGACATCTTTCTGCGCACGATGTGCCTGCTGGGATCGTTCGGCTGGTTCGCGCATGCGGGCGCAAGACAAGGCGATACCATCCTTGCAGCCAATGCGCTGCTGCTCAACTTTCAGACATTCATGGCATACGGGCTAGACGGCTTCGCTCACGCCGCTGAAGCGCTCGTGGGCGCTGCGATCGGCGCGCGCGACCGTGACGCCTTTCGGCAAGCGGTGAAGGTGAACCTCTTCTGGGCGACGCTCGGCGCGCTCGGATTCTCGGCGGTCTACTGGGGCGCCGGTACGTGGATCATCGACAAATTGACCGATCAACCCGCCGTGCGCGCTGCCGCGCAAACCTTTTTGCCATGGGCGGCGCTTTCGCCGCTCGTTTCGGTGTGGGGCTTCCTGCTCGATGGAGTATTCATCGGGGCCACGCGCACGCGTGAGTTGATGCAAGGAATGGCTGCCTCGCTGGTCGTGTTTCTCGCCGCTTCGTGGGCCCTTGTTGGCCCCTTCGGCAATCACGGGCTCTGGATCGCGCTGCTGATCTTCATGGCGGCACGCGGTTTGACCCTCTCCCCGCTACTGCCCCGGATCACCGGCGCCATTCAAGCCACCAAAGTGCAACAGGCGCCCTGAGGCGCCTGTTCTATCCGCTGATGCTCTACTGTGCCGGCGGCGTTTCGATCATCATCGGAGGACGATCGTCGGTCGGAACGCCGTGGTAGTCAGCAGGATCGTGGGGCGGCGGCCCGTGATGTTTGCTCGCTCCATCGTCGGCGCAAGCGGAAAGCAGTGCGGCCATTGCAATGGCCAGCCAGGCACGTGACATCAACGCAAACTCCCTCAAATAATGTTGCCATGCAGCAGTCTAACGTGTGCACCACACATTCGACGGCTCGCGAACATTGCTATTTTTTTCCTGCCTGGCTCTGTTCTAAGATACTCACATGGCTGCAACCGAAGGAGGCTGCCATGGATGCCGAAACTATTGCGGGTCTGATCGGTCTTGCTGTCGGTCTGCTGGTTCTGCTCGGGCTATCGATTTTCGAATCGCGTGCCTACAAGCAGGAGCACAACGGCGAGGGCATGATGCACCACTGGCTGGCCGAGCATCACGTGCTCGATCGTATGCGTCGCAGGCACTGAGTTGGCACATGGAGGCCGCCGAACGGTCTCCATGCATCTCGGTGAGCTTTCTTCCGGCGCGGCTGGATTAGCCAGCCGCGGGGGTGTTTTTGTTGCCCTGATCTGAGGCCTGAGCCTGAAAAGCTCAGCGCGCCTCTCGCAATTCCTTGCGCGTAAACGCCAGAACCCCGGTGCTCTTTCGGAGCCACCGGGGTTCTGGACGTACTGCATAAGGAGCCTGACGATTACCTACTTTCACACGGGCAATCCGCACTATCATCGGCGTAGAGTCGTTTCACGGTCCTGTTCGGGATGGGAAGGGGTGGGACCGACTCGCTATGGTCATCAGGCTTGACGGGTTGCTGCGTCGCGATGCTCGCGCCACAGCCAATCTGGAAGAAGCGTAAAGAGGTTTTGCTGATTGGGGTTGTGTTGTTTAGATCGGCACAACACGTGATCACTCAACCATGCGTGTATAAAACACACCTGTTATAGGATCAAGCCTTACGGGCAATTAGTATCAGTTAGCTTAACGCATTACTGCGCTTCCACACCTGACCTATCAACGTCACGGTCTCGAACGACCCTTCAAGGGGATCAAAGTCCCCGGGAAGTCTCATCTTGAGGCGAGTTTCCCGCTTAGATGCTTTCAGCGGTTATCTCTTCCGAACATAGCTACCCGGCGATGCGACTGGCGTCACAACCGGTACACCAGAGGTTCGTCCACTCCGGTCCTCTCGTACTAGGAGCAGGCCCCCTCAAACTTCCAGCGCCCACGGCAGATAGGGACCAAACTGTCTCACGACGTTTTAAACCCAGCTCACGTACCTCTTTAAATGGCGAACAGCCATACCCTTGGGACCGGCTACAGCCCGGATGAGATGAGCCGACATCGAGGTGCCAAACACCGCCGTCGATATGAACTCTTGGGCGGTATCAGCCTGTTATCCCCAGAGTACCTTTTATCCGTTGAGCGATGGCCCTTCCATACAGAACCACCGGATCACTATGACCTGCTTTCGCACCTGCTCGACTTGTCAGTCTCGCAGTCAAGCACGCTTATGCCATTGCACTATCAGCACGATTTCCGACCGTACCTAGCGTACCTTCGTACTCCTCCGTTACCCTTTGGGAGGAGACCGCCCCAGTCAAACTGCCTGCCATGCACTGTCCCCGATCCGGATAACGGACCAAGGTTAGAACCTCAAACAGATCAGGGTGGTATTTCAAGGACGGCTCCATGCAGACTAGCGTCCACACTTCATAGCCTCCCACCTATCCTACACAAACCGGTTCAAAGTCCAATGCAAAGCTGCAGTAAAGGTTCATGGGGTCTTTCCGTCTAGCCGCGGGGAGATTGCATCATCACAAACACTTCAACTTCGCTGAGTCTCGGGAGGAGACAGTGTGGCCATCGTTACGCCATTCGTGCAGGTCGGAACTTACCCGACAAGGAATTTCGCTACCTTAGGACCGTTATAGTTACGGCCGCCGTTTACCGGGACTTCAATCAAGAGCTTGCACCCCATCATTTAATCTTCCGGCACCGGGCAGGCGTCACACCCTATACGTCCACTTTCGTGTTTGCAGAGTGCTGTGTTTTTATTAAACAGTCGCAGCCACCAGTTTATTGCAACCCCTTCACCCTTCTGGCGCGAGCCAGTCAAGCTAGGCGTACCTTATCCCGAAGTTACGGTACCAATTTGCCGAGTTCCTTCTCCCGAGTTCTCTCAAGCGCCTTAGAATACTCATCTCGCCCACCTGTGTCGGTTTGCGGTACGGTCACTGTTGAACTGAAGCTTAGAGGCTTTTCTTGGAACCACTTCCAGTTGCTTCTCCACCTAGGTGGATGGCCTCGCACCCTTGAATTCCGCGCCCGGATTTGCCAAAGCGCCTTCTCCAATGCAAGGACCGGGACTTCCAACACCCGGACAACCTTCCGCGATCCGTCCCCATCGCATTCAACAATGGTGCAGGAATATTGACCTGCTTCCCATCAGCTACGCATTTCTGCCTCGCCTTAGGGGCCGACTCACCCTACGCCGATGAACGTTGCGTAGGAAACCTTGGGCTTACGGCGAGGGGGCCTTTCACCCCCTTTATCGCTACTCATGTCAGCATTCGCACTTCTGATACCTCCAGCACACCTTCCGATGCACCTTCGCAGGCTTACAGAACGCTCTCCTACCATGCGAGACTAGCTCGCATCCGCAGCTTCGGTATATGACTTAGCCCCGTTACATCTTCCGCGCAGGACGACTCGATCAGTGAGCTATTACGCTTTCTTTAAAGGGTGGCTGCTTCTAAGCCAACCTCCTGACTGTTTTAGCCTTCCCACTTCGTTTCCCACTTAGTCATATTTGGGGACCTTAGCTGGCGGTCTGGGTTGTTTCCCTCTTGACACCGGACGTTAGCACCCGATGTCTGTCTCCCGTGATTGCACTCTTCGGTATTCGGAGTTTGCTATGGCGAAGTAATCCGCAATGGACCCTTCAACCATGACAGTGCTCTACCCCCGAAGGTGATACACGAGGCACTACCTAAATAGTTTTCGGAGAGAACCAGCTATTTCCAGGTTTGTTTAGCCTTTCACCCCTATCCACAGCTCATCCCTAACTTTTCAACGTTAGTGGGTTCGGTCCTCCAGCACGTGTTACCGTGCCTTCAACCTGGCCATGGATAGATCACCTGGTTTCGGGTCTACACCCAGCGACTGAACGCCCTGTTCGGACTCGCTTTCGCTACGCCTGCCCTATTCGGTTAAGCTTGCCACTGAATGTAAGTCGCTGACCCATTATACAAAAGGTACGCCGTCACCCCTTGCGAGGCTCCGACTGTTTGTATGCATGCGGTTTCAGGATCTATTTCACTCCCCCGGGGTTCTTTTCGCCTTTCCCTCACGGTACTGGTTCACTATCGGTCGATCACGAGTATTTAGCCTTGGAGGATGGTCCCCCCATCTTCAGACAGGATTTCACGTGTCCCGCCCTACTTGTCGTACACCCAGTTCTTCCATACTGCCTTCGCCTACGGGGCTATCACCCACTATGGCCGCACTTTCCAGAGCGTTCGGCTGACAATACAGATAAAGAGTACAGGCTGGTCCCATTTCGCTCGCCACTACTCTGGGAATCTCGGTTGATTTCTTTTCCTGCGGCTACTTAGATGTTTCAGTTCGCCGCGTTCGCTTCACATGGCCTATGTATTCAGCCATGGATACTCCATACGGAGTGGGTTTCCCCATTCGGACATCTACGGATCAAAGCTTGTTTGCCAGCTCCCCGTAGCTTTTCGCAGGCTACCGCGTCCTTCATCGCCTGTGATCGCCAAGGCATCCACCACATGCACTTGTTCGCTTGACCCTATAACGGGTGTGTCTTGCGGCGATTGCTCGCGTCGGACCACTCATTACAGGTTGAGTATTCGTGTTGCGCCGTATTTCAAGGCAATCTTTCGATCACTTAAAAATACATTGATACAATCACAACCCTGATTCATCTACTCGACGGTCATCTCTGCCCGCTTTCGAATGAATCTCTTTACTACTTCTTCCTGATTGTTAAAGAACGACAGCCGATATGGTTTTACTCACATCGCTCTGACTGGCTCAATCGCCAATGCGTAATACCCGGTTTGTGTTTCTACCGGACACTAGGCATTGAGGATTGGTGGAGGATGACGGGATCGAACCGACGACCCCCTGCTTGCAAAGCAGGTGCTCTCCCAGCTGAGCTAATCCCCCAGTCATGCAACTTAGGGGATTGCTCGTCAGACCAGTTGGTGGGTCTGGATGGATTCGAACCATCGACCCCCGCCTTATCAAGACGGTGCTCTAACCGACTGAGCTACAGACCCCTGAGTCTGTCTTTTCTACAGCCGACAAGTGTGAGCGCTTTAACAAGCTTAAGCGATGAGCTCTGGAAAGGAGGTGATCCAGCCGCACCTTCCGATACGGCTACCTTGTTACGACTTCACCCCAGTCATGAATCCTGCCGTGGTGACCGTCCTCCTTGCGGTTAGACTAGCCACTTCTGGCAAAACCCACTCCCATGGTGTGACGGGCGGTGTGTACAAGACCCGGGAACGTATTCACCGCGGCATGCTGATCCGCGATTACTAGCGATTCCAGCTTCACGCAGTCGAGTTGCAGACTGCGATCCGGACTACGATCGGTTTTCTGGGATTGGCTCCACCTCGCGGCTTGGCAACCCTCTGTTCCGACCATTGTATGACGTGTGAAGCCCTACCCATAAGGGCCATGAGGACTTGACGTCATCCCCACCTTCCTCCGGTTTGTCACCGGCAGTCTCCCCGGAGTGCTCTTGCGTAGCAACTGGGGACAAGGGTTGCGCTCGTTGCGGGACTTAACCCAACATCTCACGACACGAGCTGACGACAGCCATGCAGCACCTGTGTTACGGCTCCCTTTCGGGCACTCCCACCTCTCAGCAGGATTCCGTACATGTCAAGGGTAGGTAAGGTTTTTCGCGTTGCATCGAATTAATCCACATCATCCACCGCTTGTGCGGGTCCCCGTCAATTCCTTTGAGTTTTAATCTTGCGACCGTACTCCCGGGCGGTCAACTTCACGCGTTAGCTACGTTACCAAGCCAATGAAGGCCCGACAACCAGTTGACATCGTTTAGGGCGTGGACTACCAGGGTATCTAATCCTGTTTGCTCCCCACGCTTTCGTGCATGAGCGTCAGTATTGGCCCAGGGGGCTGCCTTCGCCATCGGTATTCCTCCACATCTCTACGCATTTCACTGCTACACGTGGAATTCTACCCCCCTCTGCCATACTCCAGCGATGCAGTCACCAATGCAGTTCCCAGGTTAAGCCCGGGGATTTCACATCGGTCTTACATCACCGCCTGCGCACGCTTTACGCCCAGTAATTCCGATTAACGCTCGCACCCTACGTATTACCGCGGCTGCTGGCACGTAGTTAGCCGGTGCTTATTCTTCCGGTACCGTCATCCCCCTTCGGTATTATCGAAAAGGATTTCTTTCCGGACAAAAGTGCTTTACAACCCGAAGGCCTTCTTCACACACGCGGCATTGCTGGATCAGGGTTGCCCCCATTGTCCAAAATTCCCCACTGCTGCCTCCCGTAGGAGTCTGGGCCGTGTCTCAGTCCCAGTGTGGCTGGTCGTCCTCTCAGACCAGCTACGGATCGTCGCCTTGGTAGGCCTTTACCCCACCAACTAGCTAATCCGCCATCGGCCGCCCCTATAGCGCGAGGTCTTGCGATCCCCCGCTTTCATCCGTAGATCGTATGCGGTATTAATCCGGCTTTCGCCGGGCTATCCCCCACTACAGGACACGTTCCGATGTATTACTCACCCGTTCGCCACTCGCCGCCAGGATTGCTCCCGCGCTGCCGTTCGACTTGCATGTGTAAGGCATGCCGCCAGCGTTCAATCTGAGCCAGGATCAAACTCTTCAGTTCAAACCTGTTACTGTTTTCGGTTCAGTTAAGAACCGGTCGCTCACTCAAAGCTGACAGGAATTTGAATAAATTCAAAAACCTGACTTACTTTAGTGTGAGACTCTTGATACTTTCGCTACTCCTGACCGCCCCGAAGGACCGTCAGGCCGCTGAAACTCATCAAGCGCCCACACTTATCGGCTGTAAATTTTTAAAGATCGATCGCGAAACCCACCGGCTTACTGCGTTACTGCCCGGCGTTTTCTGCGTTGCTGCGTCAGCAGCAGAGAAACGAGATTATGCAGACTCTTTCGCGTTTCGTCAACATCTTTTTTAACGTCACCGTTTAAAAACTGTCGACTCCCCGCATCCCGCCGTTTCTCGCGGCGGCCTTCGCTGCGCAAACCGCCGCAAGCGAAGGGACTGAATTCTAGTCACAGGGATGTCATCTGGCAAGGGGGTTTTTTAACCGCCCGTCCTCCCCCCCTGATACGGTCGTCGCTCAATACTACGCATAGGCGCCGATGCACCGAACAACGGCTTTTCCAGCGCCTGGGCGAAGTGCCAGGCCGCCGCTCCGTACACTCTCCTCTGGTCGCTCTGTAGGGCAAACCGATGGCCCGCGCGGAACAGACTAGAATATGAGGTTCTCTGCATCCCAACTCACGGATTTATGCGCTCGCGAATCGCCAAACGCCTCCCTCCCGATGCCGACAAGCTCGTCGGCCTGTCGCTCGCCCTGTTCGCCTCGGGCAGCCGCACCGAAGACCGCTTCTGGGAGGCCAAGCTCGACACGCTGCTCGCGAAAGTCGTGCGCAACGGCAACCAGACCACGCTCGACGCCGCGCTCGATCACCTGCAGCAAAACCACCCGGACGCCTACGGTGCGCTCGCCGATATGGCTGAGACCCACAGCGAGTCGTTCCTCGTCGAGCACGACGGCACGCAATATGAAGCGCTACTCGTCGCCGCACCCGTGCTTGCGTGGACGCGCTATGTGATTCCGTCGGGGCCGCTGAAGATGGATGCGTCAGATGCCCTGCGCACGCATCTCCAGGCACACGTGCTGGCGAATGGCACGCGCGTCGCGATGGCACCCTATCTCTATAGCATCGACCAGCTCCCGCGCCACCACGTCGAGACCTGGCGGCTTGCCCAGCAGCTTTCGCAGGCCGCACTGAGCGGCACCGCGGCAAAAATCAGCGCGGGCGAGCTGCCAGAGACTTCGCCGATCCTCGCCGATCCGCGCTTCCTGCTGGCCGTGGTCGCCGCGCCGGTCGGCGCACCGCTCTTTCGCTGGCAGGAAGAGGAGCACGGTGCCCGCATCGAGCGTGGCCAGTGCCTCGAACAGTGGACCGCGCAAGGCGGCGCCAATCTCGCCATCGTCATGCCCGGTTGCGAGTTCGAATGCCTGCTGCCGGACGCCTACTATTCGGCCTGCCGCGACGCCGACGAGCGTGTGCGCCCCCACACCATCCGTACCGCGGTGCGCTACCTGCTCGACACGATCGGCGCGAGCGCCCAGGACCTGCGCGCCGTTGTCGCCGGCTTCGGCGAACGACGCATCGACGAATATCGCGTCGGCTTCACGAAGCGCGGCAGCAATGACGTGCTGTACGGCGTAGTCTGGCCGCTCTATGGCCGCGAGAACGGCGACGCCGAGATCGACGAAGAGCCGTCCGAAGAAAATGCCGGCACCGGCCCGCTCGAAGAGATCGTCGCACTGCTGAAGGAGTCGGGCATCACCGATATCCGTCGCCATGCCGGCCGCTTCGAGCCTGAGTATTGCGACGATTGCGGCGTGCCGCTCTATGCAGACCCACTCGGTGAGATTGTTCACGCCGAAATGCCGGAAGATGCTGAGCCCGTTCAGCCACATTTCCACTAAGCAATACGGCTTATTCCTACCCTGCCCCGCCTTAGTGCGGGGCTTTTTTTTGCCCTACGTCCTACGCCATCTGGACAGGCCGCCACGACGCAAGCTTTTTGTCATCATGGTGCTGTTGGCCCGGTTTAACGCAGCGAGTGCAAGGCATGCACCGCACAACATTTCGAGAGGGGCCGTACACAACAGGAGGGCTTGGCTATGCGGTTTGCGGTATTCAATCCGGACGCCGAACGGCGCGAGGGGCTCAAGGCGCTGTTACGACAAATCGACCGGCGCGCGCGCTTTAACGACGCGCCGGACTGGCGCAGCGCCGAACGCGCGATGCAGCGCTTCACACCGAACCTGCTTGTGATCGACTGGCACGACGGCATCCGGCCGGGCGAGCTGCGCAACTTCGCGAACCGGCATCAGACGCTGCCCGTCGCCGTCCTCGTGGACCGCACCGAACCGCCCCACGCCGTACGTGCGGTGCTTTCCGAGGGCGCACGCGGCATCATCCGGCGCACCACCGACTCGATCCTCATCGTCAAGCTGCTCGAGCTCATCCTCCTTGGCGGCGATCATCTGCCCGCCGACGTATTCGGCCCTTCGTTCTGCCCACCGGGCTCGTGGCCCGTGCCGCAGCGGCGCAACAGCAAGAGCGCCGCGCATATATCCAAGGCCCATCTCAAAGTGAGCCTATCGCCGCGCCAGGAGCAGATCCTCCGCTGCGTCCACATGGGCAGCACGAACAAGATGATCGCCCGGGCGCTCGGCATCAGCGAAGGCACCGTCAAAGTCCATCTGGCGAGCATCTTCCAGCAACTCGGCGCCCCCAACCGTGCCGCTGCCGTGGCAATCTACAACGGCTTGCTGTCGAGTCAGCTACAAGTGCTGCGCACGCGCCGTGACAGCGCGCCGAGGCCAACGTATGGCGAACCCGGTCCAGTGCCGCTGCGCTCGCGTGATGATCGGTCGTTCCGCTATCCGTTGCGACAAGACGACACTGTGGAGGCACTACCGATCGCCGCGGAGCCCACCGTGCCCTACGGCGGCGCGGCACCCGCCCCCGTTACGCCACGCCCAGAAACCGACTCGAGCAACGAAGAACCGGAAGTGCCGCCCAGCTGCGCACACCTTTTGCGTTCCAACGAGTAATATGAAGCATATGGGGTTCCTGTATACGCCGCTTCCGCTGTGGGTCATCGTCGGTGCATGGATTGCAGCCGGGGGCCTGCTCGCGCTCGCGCTATGGAATAACCCGTTCAAGCGTCTGCAAGACGCGACGCTCCAGCACGTGTGGCTCGCCATCATCGTGGCCGTCTCCGTGCTGTGGGCGAGCAATGCGTGGCTCGAGGACGGCACCGTGCTGCATCTGCTCGGCGCCACCCTCATGGTCACACTATTCGACTGGGGGCTCGCGCTCATCGCCATGGCGGTGGTCGTTGCGCTGGCCGCCGTAGTCTTCGACGCGCCGTGGGACGGCGTCGCACTCACCTTCCTCGTGTTCGGCGCCTTTCCGGTGGCCCTATCGGCATTGCTGCAGCGCGCCTGCGCTGCGTGGCTGCCGCGCAATCTCTTCATGTTCATCGTCGGCCAGGGTTTCGTATCGCCGGCCATCGCGGTCAGCGCGGCCGCCTATCTGGCGCTCGGCACCCATGTCGCGCTCAACGGCGGATCGATGCTCACCGTGCCTGCGGGCTATGCCTTCAGCGTGTTCCTGCTGGCGTCCGGCGAGGCCTGGTTTACTGGCATGGCTACGGCGCTGATCGCGGTCTATCGCCCCGCATGGGTCACGACCTATGACGTGCGGCGCTATCGGCTGGGCGGCCCGCGCACCTGAGCGGCCATTGGCGCGCAACACGTGTGGTTGACGCGTAGTCGACTGTTTCCTCGGTCGCCACGCAGCAGCGCTGCGCTAGAATGACCCGGCGCCAGCGCATGCCGCGGCCACAAGCCGCAATATGCCCGCCAGCCTTACCAGAAAACGATCCCGCCATCTGGCTGCGCGAAATATTTGTCCGGCACTGGAACTCATCCATGCGACGCAGCATCTTACGGTGCCTGACGTCCCACCCCTCACCCAGAATAATCAGATGGACCGCAACAACGCATCTCGCCAGTTGCTGACTGTATTTGGCCGACTGGCCGCCTGCGCCGTGAGCCTCACATTCATTTGCACGTCGCCCGCACAAGCCGATCAGGTCGACCCGAGCGACCCGGCCGGCCAGATCGATCAGCCAGCAGATCTTGCCAGCAAGCAAGGCGATCTCGCCAACACCTTCGTTACCCAGATGCATGCCGATCCGCTGGTCGCCAGTTGCGCCGCGCATGGCAACTTCATCGCAAGCACCTCGGACGCGCTCGATCACGTCGAGTTTCCGCCCAGCTCCTTCGATAGCGCGCATGCCACCGTGACGCCCTGGAACGACTCGTTCGACGAACGCAAGCAGCGCGTGAAGGTCGATACGATCGTTACCGTCAATGGCGTCGGCATTCCGAAGGACAGTAGCCATGCGCCATACGATCTGCAGTTCCGCTGCGGCTACGTGGGCCAGCAGATCCTCGCGTTCACGTGGAACGATCCGGTACCGCCATTGCGTGCGCGCAGCGAGCCTCGCGCCACGACGGGCGGCACCACAGCCCATGTGAGCGGCAAGCACGGCACGAAGTCGAAGAAAGCCACGGGCAAGGGCCACAAGAAAGCCACTTCGGGCAAATCGAGCCACAAGTCTTCGGCGACGAGCACGAAGAGCGGCACCAAGTCGACGGCCAAATCGACGACGAAGTCAACGGCAAAGAAGTCGACGACGAAAAAGAAGTCGACCACGCAATGACGCCTTGGCGCCGCCCGCGCGGAAGGCGACACACATGACAAAGGGGGAAGCGGCTCGCACCGCTTCCCCCTTTTTTCATGCCATCGCCGCGAAGGCCTGCGGCTTTGCGTCAGGCGAACGTTTCGACGTGGCGCAAAATGGCTTGCAGCATGGCCGCGCCCAGCGCCGCGCTGCGCTCGCCGTTCCAGCCCACGCGCTCGTCGGGCAGGTTCGCGTTGTCCTTGAACGGCATTTCGAGCGTGAGCGACAGGCAGCCGTAGCGATGGCCGATGTACTTCGACGCGAGCTTGAGCGCGTCTTCACGATAGCGGCTCGCCTCGTAGCCATGCTTGTCCTGGAAGTCCGGGCTCGCAATCTTGAACGCTTCGATGAACGCCGTCTGCTCGGTGCGCTGCTGCTCGGTGAAGCCGGGCAGCATCTCCGAGCCCGCCACGAACACGTACGGCAGCGTCTCGTCGCCGTGGATGTCGAAGAACATATCGCAGCCGGTTGCCTCGATCGCGTCGCGCACGACGAGCACCTCGGGACTGCGCTGCGCATCCGGCTCCATCCATTCGCGATTCAGATTCGCGCCCACCGCGTTGGTGCGCAGGTTGCCGTGCACGCTGCCGTCCGGGTTCATGTTCGGCACGATATGGAAGATCACGCGGTCGAGCAGCTTGCGCGCGACCGGATCGCCCGCCCAGTCGCCCCAGCCCGCCAGACGCTTCACGAGCCCTTCGACGAACCACTCGGCCATCGACTCGCCCGGATGCTGGCGCGCAATGATCCAGACCGTCTTCTTGGGCTGGCCTTCAGGAGTGGTGTCGCCGGGCATGCCGAGCGAGAGCAGCGTCATCGGCCGGCCCTCGACCGTCTGCCCGAGTTCGCTGAGCGTCGCGTGCGGCAGTTGCTGCAGCGCGCCGAGAAATTCGGAATGACGCTCCTCGCTGTACGGCTCGAAATACGCGTAGTAGATGCTGTCGAAGTCGGGCGTATGGTCGATGGTGAGCGACTTGCCATCGTAAGAGGTCGGCACGCGGAACCAGTTCACGCGATCGTAGCTCGCCGCGGCCTGGTAGTCGCGCCAGCCCTCGGGGAATGCGCATGCCGAGGCGTTCTCGAATGTCATCACGCAACGCTCGCCGCGCCCGCCCGTGAGGCGGAAATAGAACCACTGCGCGAAATCGGATTGATTGTCGGCACGCACGCGCAGACGGATGTCGTCGGCTTGCTCGCACGAGAGCACTTCGATCGCGCCCGCGTCGAAATGGCTGGAAATGGAAATCGTCATGTCGGTGTCCTTCGCTGGGTCAGCAATCCGCACGGCACGCGCGGCACGTACGGCACAAGCGCCGCTTAATCGGCCAGGCGCCGGCGGAATACATAGGTCGAATCGTTCGATGCCTCTGCATCGAATGCGTAGCCTTCAATATCGAAGACCTTGAGCGCCTCGGGCTCGGCTATGCGGTTCTCGACCGCATATCGCGCCATCAATCCGCGCGCACGCTTCGCGTGGAAGCTGATGATCTTGTAACGGCCGCCCTTCCAGTCTTCGAAGACGGGCGTGATGATCGGAGCCGCGAGCTGCTTCGGCTTCACGGCCTTGAAGTACTCGTTCGATGCGCAGTTCACCAGCACACGCGCGCCCTTCCGGTTGCGTTCAAGCTGTGCGTTCAGCGCGTGCGTGATGCGCTCGCCCCAGAACGCGTACAGGTCCTTGCCGCGCGCATTCTCGAAGCGCGTGCCCATTTCCAGCCGATATGGCTGCAGCAGATCGAGCGGGCGCAGCACGCCATACAGGCCCGAAAGCACGCGCACGTGCTGTTGCGCGTAGTCGAGATCGGCGTGAGACAGCGATTTCGCGTCGAAGCCCTCGTACACGTCGCCGTTGAACGCGAGCACGGCCTGCTTCGCGTTGGTCTGGCTAAAGTGCTGCGACCAGTCGGCGTAGCGCTGGAAGTTCAGGCGCGCGAGCGGGTCCGAGATGCTCATGAGCGTGCCGATCTGCTGGGGCGAAAGACGGCGCAGGCCATCGATCAGCTCGGCAGCGTCGTCGACGAAATCGGGGATCGTGTGGGTTTCGATGTGCGCCGGCGTGTCATAGTCGAGCGATTTGGCCGGCGACAGAACGATTATCATAGAGGCTTGCAGGCACCAGCGTGCCGATATTCAAAGGCGAAAGCCCGATTGTAGCGAATTCACGAATGACCGGTTTTACGCCCCCAGACAACGCCCCTGCCGATTCCCGCGCGACACTCGCGCAAGCTGCGCTCACCGTGGTGCTCGACTCGAACGTGTGGCTCGACATTCTCGTGTTCGACGATCCGCATACGCGCCCCATTCGTGCCGCGCTCGAACGCGGCGCGCTCGCGGCGCTGATCGACGCGCGCTGCCACGCCGAGCTCGCGCACGTGCTGGACTACCCGCAATTCCAGGGGCGCGGCACCGACAAAGCGGCTGCGCTTGCCGCGCTGACAACGCTCGTGCAACAGATCGAACCACCGGCGCCACCCGCCGACGCCCGTGCGCTGCCCCAATGCCGCGACCGCGACGACCAGAAGTTTCTGGAGCTCGCGCGCGCAAGTGGCGCCACATGGCTCGTGTCGAAGGACCGTGCGGTGCTCAAGCTCGCGAAGCGCATCGCGCGCGATTTCGGCTTTCGCATTGGCACGCCCGACGCTTTCGTCGCGCAATGCGGGCTGGCCGCTGCGGAAACTTCGGCGGCCTAGCTCCACGCCCCGCACGCCGGGCGCGTAGCCAGCTGGCCGGCAGCCCTGGCGCCCAAAGCCCAGCTACGCGCGGCCCGAGTGCCCGCGGCCCGCACGATTTGCCTACAATCAAGCTTTCCCGTTCTCCCGACTTCCTTCCGCCAGCGCCATGAACGCACCGCATCCCTCGCAAGATCCGTCGCAAACCCCGCTGCTCTCGCCCTCTTTTCCCTCGCGCCTGCCCGACGTCGGCACGACGATCTTCACGGTCATGAGCGCGCTCGCCGCGGAAAAGGGCGCGGTGAACCTGGGCCAGGGCTTCCCCGACTTCAACTGCGACTCGCGCATCGTCGACGCGGTTGCGCAGGCCATGCGCGACGGTCACAACCAATATCCGCCGATGGCCGGGGTGCCCGCGCTGCGCGAGGCCATCTCGGAGAAGATCGCGAATGTCTACGGCCGGCGCTACGACGCCAATACCGAGGTCACGGTGACGGCGGGCGCCACCCAGGCGCTGCTCACGGCGATCCTCTGCACGGTGCATCCCGGCGACGAAGTGATCGTGGTGGAGCCGACCTACGACAGCTATCTGCCGTCAATCGAGCTCGCGGGCGGCAAGCCCGTGTTCGTGACGCTCGAAGCGCCCGACTATGCGATTCCGTTCGACCGCCTTGCCGCGGCCATCACGCCGAAGACGCGCCTGATCCTCATCAATACGCCGCACAACCCCACGGGCACGGTCTGGCGCGCCGAGGACATGCGCAAGCTCGAAGAGATTGTGCGCGGCACCAACGTGCTGATCCTCTCCGACGAAGTCTACGAACACATGGTCTACGACGGCCAGCCGCACGAGAGCGTCGCGCGCTATCCGGAGCTCGCCGCGCGCAGCTTCATCGTGTCGAGCTTCGGCAAGACATTTCACGTGACGGGCTGGAAAGTCGGCTACGTGGCGGCGCCCGCGCCGCTCACGGCCGAATTCCGAAAAGTGCACCAGTTCAACGTGTTCACCGTGAACACGCCGATGCAGGTGGGTCTCGCGCACTATCTGCGCGATCCCAAGCCGTATCTGGAACTGCCGGCGTTCTATCAGAAAAAACGCGACTTCTTCCGCGCCGGCCTCGCGAATTCGCGCTTCAAGCTGCTGCCGTGCGAGGGCACGTACTTCCAGTGCGTGGATTATTCGGCGATCAGCGACCTGCCCGAAGCCGAATTCTCGAAGTGGCTCACGGCGGAGATCGGCGTGGCGGCCATTCCGGTGTCGGCGTTCTATCACGAGCCGCACGAATCAGGCGTCGTGCGGTTCTGCTTCGCCAAGCAGGAAAGTACGCTCGCGACCGCGCTCGAGCGCCTCGCGCAGCTCTGACGCCCTGGAACGCGCGATGCACCCGCGAACGGCAATGCGTTCCCGAGCATCGCGCGAGGCGGTTTGGCGCGCATCCCGATGCACCGCGCCGCGCCGCCAAACCACCTATGCCATTCGGGCGTCCAGCTTACGCAGTCGCTTCGATATAGGCCTTGCGCTCAGCGGCGACCCGCTGCGCCGCGGGCCGTTCGCCCACGAGCTTCAGGTACGACTTCCAGTCCACGCCGGCTTCAGCAAGGAAATCGCGGCCGTAGATCTTCTGCGTCGCCATCGCGACGAGCGGCAGGCTCGCGAACGCGGCGATGTCCACGACCCCGAATTGCTCCCCGCACACATACGGCGCGAACTTCGCGAGCCGCTTGAAGCTGGCGATGTAACGATTCAGGCGCTTCTCGACGCTCGCTTTGACCTCTGCGCTCACCGTCCCGCCGAAGAACGCCTCGGCATACAGCTCGCGCACCACCAGCTCCAGATGCGTCTCGATCACGGTGATGAGCTCACGCTCCTTCGCCGCCTTCCAGGGATCGGCGGAGAAGATGCGCTTCTCGGGATAACGCGCCGCCAGATATTCGACGATCACTTCCGACTCGCACAGAAAGCCGTGCTCGGCCTCGAGGAACGGCACCTTGCCCGTGGGCGACTGGGCCAGCTGGGCCTCGGTGAGCGGGAGCTTCGTCATCACCTCCTCGAACGCAATGCCATATTCGAGCAACACGAACTTGACCTTGTTGTAGTAGTTCGAGAGCGCGAAACCATGCAGCTTGATCATTCTCCTTGCCTCCGTGCAAGCGGCGGTGTTCGCACTGAACCCGCCGAACCGTTTTCATGAAATTGTACGACCGTGCTATTCTAGGCCAATCATGGAGCCAGGCTTCCAATGACTTCACATTCATTCAATATTGAGACAATCGGCATCGTCGGAACCGGCGCAATGGGCCGCGGCATTGCCCAGATCGCCGCGCAAGCGGGCCTGGCGGTCCGCCTCTACGATACCAATGCGCAGGCGGTCGCGGCCGCGAGCGCGTACCTCGCCGACACCTTCGCGAAACTCGCGGCAAAAGGCAAGATCAGCGACGCCGATGCCAAAACCGCGCTCGAGCACGTCACGGGCGTGAATACGATCGACGGGCTCGCGGGCTGCGATCTCGTGGTCGAAGCGATCGTCGAGAACCTCGACGCCAAGCGCATCCTGTTTCGCGAACTCGAAACCGTGGTCAGCGGCAAGTGCCTGCTCGCTTCGAACACCTCGTCGCTGTCGATCACGGCGATTGCGGCTGCTTGCACCGATCCCACGCGCGTCGCAGGCTACCACTTCTTCAACCCCGTGCCGCTGATGAAGGTGGTCGAGGTCATCGACGGCCTGCGCAGCGACCCCGCCGCCGGCGACGCGCTCATGGCGCTCACGCGCCGCATGGGCCACACGCCCGTGCGCGCGAAGGACATGCCGGGCTTCATCGTCAATCACGCGGGCCGCGGCATGAACACCGAAGGGCTGCGCGTGGCCGGGGAAGGCGTGGCGAGCTTCGCCGACATCGACCGCATCATGCGCGAACAGGCGGGCTTTCGCCTCGGGCCCTTCGAGCTGCTAGACCTGACGGCACTCGATGTCTCGCATCCGGTGATGGAGTCGATCTATCACCAGTTCTACGAGGAGCCGCGCTTCACGCCCTCGCCCATCACCGGCGTGCGGCTCGCGGGCGGGCTCGTCGGCCGCAAGAGCGGCGAAGGTTTTTATCGCTATGTCGATGGCAAGCAGCAGGTGCCGGACGAACCCGCCGCGCCTACGACACTGCCCGCGCGCGTCTGGGTGAGCCGGCGTAATGCCGAAGCGCGTGAGGCCGTGATCGCGCTTGCCGCCCAGGCGGGAGTCGCGATCGACGAAGGCGACGCGCCCAGTGCCGACTCGCTGATCGTGGTCGCGCCGCTCGGCCTCGACGCCACCGCCGCCGCGCTCGAAGAGCAGCTCGATGCGAGCCGCGTCGTCGCCATCGACACGTTGTTCCCGCTTGCGGGCGCCAGGCGCCGCACGCTGATGACGACGCCCGCCACCACACGCGACGCGCGCGACGCGGGCCACGCGCTCTTCGCCGCCGACGGCGTGCCGGTCACGGTGATCCGCGATTCCACGGGCTTTGTCGCGCAGCGCATCGTCGCGACGATCGTGAACATCGGCTGCGAGATCGCGCAGAAGCAGATCGCCACGCCGCGCGACATCGATCTGGCCGTGACGCTCGGCCTCGGCTATCCGCACGGGCCGCTCGCGCTAGGCGACGCCCTCGGCGCCCGCACGGTCCTCACGATCCTGCGTAACATCCACGCCGTGCTCGGCGACCCACGCTATCGCCCGTCGCCATGGCTCGCGCGCCGCGCGCAACTCGGCCTTTCTCTCACCCAACCCGACGCCGCAGACGCCGGTCTTTCCAACGCATCGAACGAGGCACCGCAATGAGCGCCGAACTCCGCAGCACCCGCCCGCAAAACCACGAATCGACGCTCGTGCTGACGCTGTCGAACCCCGGCGCACGCAACGCGCTGCACCCCGACATGTACGCCGCGGCGATCGAGGCCCTTGATGCCGCCGAGCGCGACAACTCGCTGCGCGCGATCGTCCTCACGGGCGCCGACAACTTCTTCTGCGCGGGCGGCAACCTGAACCGTCTACTCGAAAACCGTTCCAGGGATCCCTCGGTGCAGGCCGCCAGCATCGACATGCTCTCGCAATGGTCCACGGCGATGCGCCAGTCGAGCAAGATCGTGATGGCTGCCGTCGAGGGCGCCGCCGCGGGTGCCGGCTTCTCGCTCGCGCTCGCCGCCGACCTGCTGGTCGCGGCCGAGGACGCGAAGTTCGTGATGGCCTACTCGCGTGTGGGCCTCACGCCCGATGGCGGCGGTTCGTGGTTCCTCGCACGCTCGCTGCCGCGCGCGCTCGCCTTCGAGGTGATGGTCGAGGGCAAGCCGATCGGCGCGCAGCGTCTTGCCGACCTGGGCGTCGTGAACCGCGTCGCCAAGCCGCAAACGGCGCTCGATACGGCACTCGCGTGGGCCGACGATCTCGCGAAGATCTCGCCGAACGCGGTCGCGCACATCAAGGGGCTGACGAACGCGGCCGTCACGCAGTCGCTCGACGACCAGCTCACCGCGGAACGGGAGAGCTTCGTGACCTCGCTGCATCACCGTGACGGGCTCGAAGGCATCACCGCGTTCCTCGAAAAGCGTCAACCGGTCTACAAATGATGAGCGAATTCAAGCTGCCCTCGCGCCGGCGCCTCTATCTGATGCGCCACGGCGACGTCACCTACTTCGACGACTCGGGGCGCGCCATCGACCCGGACACCGTGCCGCTCAACGAGCACGGCCAGGCCCAGGCCACGGCCGCGGGCGAAGCATTCGCGCAGCAAGGCGTGCGCTTCGATCGCGTGATCGTGAGCGGCCTGCGGCGCACGGTCGAGACGGCACAGCGCGTGCTCGACGCCACCGGCCAGCGCATCGAGCTCGAGGTGCAACCCGCGTGGGAGGAAATTCACGGCGGAGGCCCTGGCTCGATTCCACCCGAGCAAATCGAGGACGCGTTCCTGCGCATCTTCGACGGCGTCGTGCCCGAAGACAGGCGATTTCTCGGCGGCGAGAGCGTCGGCGAGCTGCTCGACCGTGTGCTGCCCGCGCTCGCCGCACTGCGCGCCGACACGTCATGGGACACGGCGCTGCTTGTCCTGCACGGCGGCGTGAACCGCGCGATTCTCTCGCATGCGATCACGGCGGGCGGCCGCATGTTCTTCGGCCATCTCGCGCAAACCACAGGCTGCATCAACGCGCTCGACGTGGGCGCCGCCCCCCACGACTGGGTCGTGCGCATGCTCAACTACGCGCCACCCTCGCCGCTGCACCGCGACGTGCGCAACACCACGATGGAGATGCTGTACGCGCAATATCTGCGCTATCGCCCGCAGCGCTAGCTCACGCAACGCCTATACGACGAGGGAGACGAACATGGCGCAAGCCACCCCGGATGGAGACAAAACGAACGCCGATCGCTCGACCGACTTTTCGGCGTTCGAGGGCACGCGCCCGGTTGCCGAGCGCCAGCGCTTTGACACCGAGGCGCTCGCCGCGTGGCTCGCCGCGCAAGTCGACGGTTTCGAAGGCCCGCTCACGGTCGAGCAGTTCGCAGGCGGCCAGTCGAACCCCACCTTCAAGCTCGTCACGCCCGGGCGCAGCTATGTAATGCGCGCAAAGCCCGGCCCGAAGGCGAAGCTGCTGCCTTCGGCGCACGCGATCGAGCGCGAGTACCGCGTGATGGCCGCGCTCGGCGCCACCGACGTGCCCGTCGCGAAGATGCTTGCGCTCTGCGAAGACGAGGCCGTGATCGGCCGGGCGTTCTACGTGATGGAGTTTGTCGAGGGCCGTGTGCTGTGGGACCAGGCGTTGCCCGGCATGTCGCGCGACGAGCGCAGCGCGATCTACGATGAGATGAACCGCGTGATCGCCGCGCTCCACAACGTGAAGCCCGACGCCGTCGGCCTCGCCGATTACGGCAAGCCCGGGAATTACTTCGCACGCCAGATCGATCGATGGAGCCGGCAGTATCAGGCCTCGGAAACCGAGTCGATCGACGCGATGAACCGCCTGATCGAATGGCTGCCGCAGCACCTGCCCGATGACGCGGGCTCGCGCGTGTCGGTCGTGCACGGCGACTACCGCCTCGACAATCTGATCTTCCACCCCACCGAGCCGCGCGTGCTCGCGGTGCTCGACTGGGAGCTCTCGACGCTCGGCGACCCGCTTGCCGATTTTTCGTACCACTGCATGGCCTGGCACGTCGAGCCGGGCCAGTTCCGCGGCATCGGCGGGCTCGACTGGACGGCGCTCGGCATACCCGACGAGCAGCAATACGTCCAGCGCTACTGCGAGCGCACAGGCCTCGAGATCCGCGGCGACTGGAACTTCTATCTCGCCTACAACATGTTCCGCATCGCAGCCATCTTGCAGGGCATCATGAAACGCGTCGTCGACGGCACGGCCGCGAGCGCCCAGGCGGCCGACGCGGGACGACGCGCGAAACCGATGGCCGAGCTCGCGTGGCAATACGCGCAGAAAGTGCGCTAGCGCCGCATCGCATCGCATCGCATCGATCAGCATTCCATCAGCACTCTATCCTTACGCAGTGCTCTTTATTCGCGAGGTCCCGGATGAATTTCGACTACTCCCCGAAAGTGCAGGCGCTGCGCGAGAAACTGCTCGCGTTCTTCGACGAGCACATCTACCCGAACGAGGCCGTCTATCACGAGGAAATCGAGCGCAACCGCGCCAACGGCAATCCGTGGGTGCCCACGCAGATCGTCGAGCAGCTCAAGGTGAAGGCGCGCGAAGCGGGCCTCTGGAACCTGTTCCTGCCCGAGTCGACGCGCGGCGCGGGGCTCACCAACCTCGAATACGCGCCGCTGTGCGAGATCATGGGCCGCGTGATCTGGGCGCCTGAGGTGTTCAACTGCGGCGCGCCGGACACCGGCAACATGGAAACCATCGAGCGCTACGGCACGGAGGAACACAAGCGCCAGTGGCTGGCACCGCTGCTGGAAGGCCAGATCCGCTCGGCCTTCCTGATGACGGAGCCCGAGGTCGCCTCGTCGGACGCGACCAACATCCAGACGCGCATCGAGCGTGACGGCGACGACTACGTGATCAACGGCACGAAGTGGTGGTCGTCGGGCGCGGGCGATCCGCGTTGCGCGGTCTATATCGTGATGGGTAAAACCGATCCCGATGCGCCGCGCCATGCACAGCAGTCGATGATCCTCGTGCCGGCCGACACGGCGGGCATCACGGTCAAGCGCCCGCTCACGGTGTTCGGCTACGACGACGCGCCGCACGGCCACATGGAGATCAAGCTCGAGAACGTGCGCGTGCCGGCGTCGAACATCTTGCTGGGTGAAGGCCGCGGTTTCGAGATCGCGCAGGGGCGCCTCGGGCCGGGCCGCATCCACCATTGCATGCGCCTGATCGGTCTTGCCGAGCGTGCGCTCGAGTTCATGTCGAAGCGCGCACTCTCGCGCACCGCGTTCGGCAAGACCATCGCGCAGCAGACGGTCACGCAGGAGCGCATAGCGGAAGCGCGCTGCATGATCGAGCAGGCGCGCCTGCTCACGCTCAAGACCGCCTACATGATGGACACCGTAGGCAACAAGGGCGCGCGCGGCGAGATCGCGATGATCAAGGTGGTCGCGCCGAACATGGCCTGCCAGGTGCTCGACTGGGCGATCCAGGTGCACGGCGGCGGCGGCGTGAGCGGCGACTTCCCGCTCGCCTATGCCTACGCGCAGGCGCGCACGCTGCGCTTCGCCGACGGCCCCGACGAGGTGCACCGCAACGCCATCGCCAAGCTCGAGCTCGCGCGCTACCTGGACCCGGCGGCGGCCTCGCGCGTGGAGATGCCGGTCACGCGCTCGTGAGCACGTAAGGCCGATAGCGCATCGGGCGACATTCGCTGCGCCCGATGCGCCCCTTCACCGCTGCGCCGCGAGCGCCCTCGCCACCGATGCCAGGGTGCGCCGCCTGATCCACCCGCTCGACGCACGAATCGCGATCCAGTAGGGCGTCATCATCGCTTTCGTGTGCCACGATGGGCAATGGACGAAAGTTTCGGTGATGAGCCTCGACTCACCGACCCCAAGCTCATTCACGCGAAAACGCACAACCAGCTTCGCCACATCCCTGCGCGCGAGCGCCAGAAATGCGTCAGCATTGGCGACATCGACGAGCCCGAAGTCCGGGCGCCAAAAGCGTCCCGCGAGCCCGAGCGACAGTTCGTGCTCGTCGCGATGCAGTAGCGTGAACGTCCCGAACCCGAATCGCTCGCGCGCGGCGCCGCCAATGTGCTGTGCCAGACGAGCCGGCCATTCCCGCACCCGCAAAAGCGTATCGACTACGGGATCGGAACGCATATCGAACGTAGCAACGGCATCGATAATGCGCGCCGGCGCAACCCCGGCGACCGGCGCCTCGTGCCGCTCGTAGAAAGTGCATCCGGGTAGAAAGCGTGAGAAAGGTGTCACTTGCTCGGCCATCGTGCCCCTGTGCGTATCAGTGTGTTTGTCCGGTGTTCTCCATGATGCCATTCGCCGGCGCATCGTGAGATCCCACATGGCAATTGAGGTCACTCGGGCGCGGTCTGCAGCACACGTCGAACTATGCTAATTTCCGCGAGATCCGGCGCGCCTGCGCAGCGCGCGCCATCGTCCAGGTGCCAAGGAGCCACGATGATCGACGTCTACAGCTGGGCCACGCCCAACGGCCACAAAGTCCATATCATGCTCGAGGAAACGGGCCTCGAGTACCGCGTGCATCCCATCGATATCGGAGCCGGCGACCAGTTCAAGCCCGAGTTTCTCGAGATCAGCCCGAACAACAAGATCCCCGCCATCACGGACTCCGAAGGCCCGGCGCGCGCCGACGGCAAGCCGTTCTCGCTGTTCGAGTCAGGCGCGATCCTGATCTATCTGGCCGCGAAGACCGGCAAGTTCATGCCCGAAGACCTCGCGGCGCGCTACGACGTGCTGCAGTGGGTGATGTTCCAGATGGGCGGCCTCGGCCCCATGCTCGGTCAGGCGCACCACTTCCGCCTCTACGCGCCTGAGAAGATCGAATACGCCGTGAACCGCTACACGAACGAGGCGAAGCGCCTCTACAACGTGATGGACGCGCAGCTCGACAAGACCGAGTACCTGGCCGGCGACGACTACACCATCGCCGATATCGCCGCGTTCCCGTGGACGCGCTCGTGGCAAAACCAGGGCATCGATCTCGACGCGCTGCCCAATGTGAAGCGCTGGCACGAGACGATCGCGGCACGCCCGGCGGTCAAGCGCGGCGTCGAGGTGCTGGCGAACGCGCGCAAAGCGCTCACGGACGACAAGGCGAGAGAGATCCTGTTCGGCGCGACGCAGTACGAGAAGCACACGTCGAAGGCCGCCTGACGCGCTTCGAGGGATAGAACGAAAAAGGGGCGCCCGGCTCATGGCCGGACGCCCCTTGAGTATTCTGCGCGCGCAAAGGCGCTCAGACGTTCAGAAGTAGTGCCGCGAAATGAATTCGGCTACGCACGCCGGCCGCTCGCTGCCTTCGCACTCGATGCCGATGTTCCAGACGACTTGCGCGCCACCGCCTTCCACGTCGCTCACTTCCTTCACGCCGACACGCGCACGCACCCTCGCGCCCACGGGCACCGGCGACGTGAAGCGCACGCGGTTGAGCCCATAGTTCACGCCCATGCGCTGGCGCATCGTGACGGTTGCCGCGAGCAGCGCCGGCACGAGCGAGAGCGTGAGAAAGCCGTGGGCGATCGGGCCGCCGAACGGCGACTCGCGGCGCGCACGCTCGGCGTCGACGTGAATCCATTGGTGATCGCCGGTCGCGTCGGCGAACTCCAGCACGCTCGCCTCGCTCACCGTGCGCCAGTCGCTGACGAACGGCTCGGCGCCCACGAGCGCGCGCAAGGCGTCAACGTTTGCAATTTCGACCACACCGGCCTCGCTCATGATGCGTCTCCGGAATGGCGCACACCGGGATGGCGCAACCCAAACAGCCCCTTCGAGGTCACCGTCACGACGGTCTCGCCGTGCTGATTGCGGCCTTCCCAGCGCGTCTGGACGATACCGCGATCCGGCTTGCTCTCCGAAACGCGCTTGCTCACGACGAAGTTGGTCATCGTGAGCGTGTCGCCAACGCGCACGGGCTTGATCCAGCGGATCTCGTCGATGCCGGGCGAGCCCATCGAAGTGGAGCCGTCGAGAAAATTGCGCACGAGCATGCCCATCATGACCGAGCACGTGTGCCAGCCGCTCGCGACCAGGCCGCCGAAATGCGACGCCTCGCCGCCCGCCTCGCTCAAATGAAACGGCTGCGGATCGTACTGCTGCGCGAACTGCACGATCTCTTCGCTCCCGAACGTGTGCGAGCCGATTTCATACGACTTGCCCACCTCGAGATCTTCGTAACTCACTCCCATCGATGACTCTCCGTTTCGAATTGCTTCACCACGCGCCTCAGGCGGCTGCCTGAGCAAACCCCGGCAGCGCGGCGAAACGTTCGAGATGGTAATCGACGTCTCCGAGCGTGGTCTCGATGATCGCGAGACGCTTGAACAGGTGCGCCGCCGCGACTTCGTTGGTCACACCCATGCCGCCGTGCAACTGCACGGCCTGCTGGCCGACATAACGCGCCGCCTGCCCCACGCGCACCTTCGCCGCCGAAATGGCGCGGCGCCGCTCATCGGGCGAAGCACTACTGTAACGCGCGGCCGCGAGGTACGTAAGCGAGCGCGCCTGCTCGCCATGGATCAGCATCTCGGCCATCCGGTGCTGGAGCGCCTGGAAGCGTGCGATCGGCACGCCGAACTGCTGGCGCGTCTTCGTGTACTCGACGGTCGCGTTGTTGAGCGCGTCGATGGCGCCCACGGCTTCCGCGCACAGCAGGAAAGTGGCGTAATCGGCAATCTGCTCCCACGTGGGCGCACCCGCATCGCCCAGACGGCGCGCATGTGCACCGTCGAACTTGAGCGTGGCGGCGCGCTGGCCGTCGATGGTGCGGTAGTCGCTCACCTCGACACCCTTCGCATCGCGCGCCACCACGAACAGCGCGACTTCGCCCGCGAGGCGCGCCGGCACGATCCAGTAGTCCGCTTGCGCGCCGTGCTGCACGACCGACTTGCTGCCCGTGAGCGCGAAGCCGTCGCCGGTTTCCTTCGCGAGCGTTTCGAGCGCGAACAGGTCGTAGCGCGCCTGGGGTTCGTGAAACGCCGCGGCGAGCTTGATCTCGCCCACCGCTACGCGCTCCAGCAGTTGCGCGTTTTCGGCGCTGTCCGCACCCGCGAGCTTGAGCGCCTCGATGCCCACCGCGCTCGCCCAGTACGGCTCGATCACGAGCGCGCGACCCAGCTCCTGCATGACCACCAGCATGTCGAACGGCGAGCCGTCGAAGCCGCCTTGCTCCGCCGGCACCGGCAGCGCGGTGAGCCCGAGCTCGACGAACGCCTTCCAGTGATCGGCCGACACGCCCTCGGGCGTCTTCACGATCGCCTGGCGCGCTTCGAAGCCGTAATTCTTATCGAGATAGCGACGCAGCGCGTCGGCGAGTTGCTGTTGCTCTTCGGTGAAATTGAAGTCCATTGCGCCGCTCCTCAAATCCCCAGAATCATCTGCGAGATGATGTTCTTCTGGATTTCGTTCGACCCGCCGTAAATCGACGTCTTGCGATAGTTGAAGTAGTAAGCCGCGAGCGGTGCTGCATCGTCGTCGCCGCCGGCTGCGTGAGCACGCTCGCCTTCGAGGAAGGCCGGATCGAACGGCGCGGCCAGCGGGCCGACCGCATCGACCATCAGCTCGGTGAGCGCCTGCTGGATTTCGGTGCCCTTGATCTTGAGCATCGACGCTTCGGGCCCGGGGCCGCGGCCGTTGCCGCTGCTCGCGATTACGCGCTCGGCCGTCACCTCGAGCGCCATCAGCTCGATTTCGACTGCGGCTACGCGCGCCGCGAAAACCGGATCGTGCAGCAGCGGCTTGCCGTGCTTCTTCTGTTCGAGCGCGACATGCTTGAGGAACTCGAGCTCGCGCTTGGACGCGCCCACACGCGCGATGCCCGTGCGCTCATGGCCGAGCAGATATTTCGCGTAGGTCCAGCCACGGTTTTCTTCGCCGACGAGGTTCTCGACGGGCACCTTCACGTCCTCAAGGAATACCTCGTTGACCTCGTGGTCTTCGTCGAGCGTGATGATCGGGCGCACGGTAATGCCGGGCGTCTTCATGTCGATGAGCAGGAACGAGATGCCCTCCTGCTTCTTCGCAGCGGGGTCGGTGCGCACGAGGCAGAACATCATGTCGGCGTGCTGGCCGAGCGTGGTCCAGGTCTTCTGGCCGTTCACCACATAGTGGTCGCCTTCACGGACGGCGCGCGTGCGCAGCGAGGCGAGATCCGAGCCCGAGCCCGGCTCGGAATAGCCCTGGCACCACCAGTCTTCGCCGGAGAGGATGCGCGGCAAATAGCGGCGCTTTTGCGCCTCGTTGCCGTACTTCATGATCACCGGCGCGACCATCGACACGCCGAACGGCAGGACCGGCGGCGCGCCGATGCGGCCGCACTCCTCGTCCCAGATGTGGCGTTGCGTTTCGCTCCAGGCGGGGCCGCCATATTCGGCCGGCCAGGCAGGCGCCGACCAGCCGCGCTTGCCGAGCAGCTTGTGCCAGCTGGCGATGTCGTCGCGGCTGAGGCGTTTGTGATTGAGCACTTTCTCGCGCACGGCTTGAGGCAGATTGGCCTCGAGCCAGGCGCGGACTTCGGCGCGAAACGCGTCGTCGGTGGGGGTGTAATCGAGATCCATGCGGGTTGTCTCCTGGCCGCGGCTGGTTGGGAACTCTCCCAAGCCGCAACGAAGACCCGCATGGCGTTATTGCAGCGGACCCTTCAACGCGGCCGGAACCGGCAGCGGCATCACATCGATGCCTTCTTCGACGAGAGCTTGCGCATCTTCCGCGGATGCCACCCCACGGATGTTGCGCGCCGGCGCTTCGTTGTAATGAATGCGCCGCGCCTCCTCGGCGAAACGGTCGCCTACGTTCTCTGTCTTCTCCAGGACCTCGCGCATCACGCGCATGGCATGCGCCTGCCATTGCGCCGCTGCCTGAGCCATCTGCCCGGCCGGTGACGCCTGGCCGGCAGTGGACTGCGCCTCGCTCGCCCCCGACAGATTCAGTCGGGGCGCGGACGGCACGCGGCTCACATTCGTGGCGCCGCACATCGGGCATTCGACCAGCTTGCGCGAAAGCTGCGACTCGAAGTCGTCAGCGGAAGCGAACCAGCCTTCAAACCGATGGCCGTCTGGGCACTGTAAATCGAGGACCTTCATGAGAATCGTGGCTTGCGTTGAGTGTATCGCAAAACGGAAATTTGTGAACGACCGTTCGTAAATTTTTTGATGGGCTCTGCACCTGACTTTCGAGCACCACCGTGGCACCGGACAGCCGACTGGCCGGTGGTCGATTGTAGCGCCGCGCGCCGCTGGCCGCTCGACGCAAAAATGCCATGGCCAAGTGAATACGGCGGCCTTGCGGGCCGCCGTATTTCAATGCGCACATCGTTGATCTGGCACTTTTGTGACACGCCGTCACGGCATGGCCACACTGCGGTCTCAGCCCCGCTCTGCTTGTGCGAGCGGCCAGGCGCCCGACAGCGCCTTTTCGAGCCAGAACGTGCCGATGATCGTCTTCACGTCGGTGATCTTGCCGGTACGCACCCATTCGAGCAGCTCGGGCAGTGTCGCCGTGAAGGTCTCGAGGAACTCGCCTTCGTCGAGCTCCGCCTCGCCCGAAGTCAAGCCGCGCGCCAGGTAGATGTCGATGAATTCGGTCGAGTACGAGATCACCGGATGGATCTGCGCGAGATAGATGTATTCGCGTGCGGTATAGCCCGTCTCTTCCTTCAGTTCGCGGATCGCGCAGGCCAGCGCGCCTTCCTGCGGATCGAGCTTGCCCGCCGGAAATTCGGTCATCACGCGCGAGAGCGGATAGCGGTATTGGCGCTCCATCAGCACACGGCCGTCATCGAAGAGCGGGATCACCATCACGGCGCCCGGGTGCTGGACGTATTCGCGCGTCGCGTGCTTGCCATCCGGCAAGGCGACGGTGTCGCACTTGAGCGTAAGGAATTTGCCCGCGTGGAGCGTCGTGCTCTCCACACACGTCTCGGCGAGCGCCGCCGGGTCGTGTTTTTGATGTTCAGCAGCCATGTTCAACCTCTGGGAAGCGCCTGTACGGGAAGTCGCGGAAACCCGCGATGCGATCGAATGGCATACGCCTCGTCGAGGACGAGGCGTATGCATCACGCCGGACGGCGTTTGAAGAGATATTGCCAGGTGAAGCCAGGAAACGCGAACACGACAAAGAGACTGAACGTGATGGCGTAGAACTGCCAGCCCTGGTCAAAGCGGTTGCCGGCGCGCGCCTCCAGCATGAAGCCGAACGCGCCGACCACAACATACAGCACGATCATTTCGGCAATGCGAATCCACGCGCTCTTCTTCGGTGCACGCAGCGGCAACGGCACGACGCCGAACAACCGTTGATTGAGAAACGGCAGGTTGGCGCCCGCGAGCGCCAACAACACGATAAACCACCCTGCTGCCGACATTACAGCGGCAACGTATGCGAGACGGCCTGCAGGCAGAGCGACATCAGCGGCCCCGGAATAATGCCGAGCACCAGCACGGCCGCGCCGTTGACCGTCAGCAACGCACGATTGAATGCGTGGCCCTCGATCGGTGCGGTGTCCTGCGGCGCGTCGAAGTACATCAGCTTGACAATGCGCAGGTAGTAGAACGCGCCGAACAGCGAGGTAATGACGGCAAGTATGGCAAGCCACGTGAGGCCGGCGTTCATGGTCGCTTCGAGCACGGCGAGCTTCGCGTAGAAGCCAACCGTCGGCGGGATGCCGGCGAGCGAGAACATCATGAGCATCATGACGAAGGCAAACACCGGGCTGCGCTGGTTCAGGCCCTTGAAGTCGTCGATCGTTTCCGCTTCGAAGTCGCGGCGGGTGAGCAGCATGACCACGCCGAACGCGCCGAGCGTCGTGATCAGGTAGACGATGCTGTAGAACATCGCCGAGCTGTACGCACTGGCCGCACCGGTCGCCTTGTTGTCGACGATGCCGGCGAGCAGGCCGAGCAGCACGAAGCCCATGTTCGAGATGGCCGAGTACGCGAGCATGCGCTTGACGTTGCGCTGGACGATACCCGTGATGTTGCCGACGATCATCGAGAGCGCGGCCAGGATGATCAGCATTTCCTGCCAGTCCACGGCCAGCGGCAGCAGACCCATGACGAGGAAACGCACGGCCCACGCGAACGCCGCGACCTTCGGTCCACCGCCGGTGAGCAGCGTCATGGCCGTAGGCGCACCCTGATAGACGTCGGGCACCCACATGTGGAATGGCACCGCGCCCATCTTGAACGCCACGCCCGCCACGATGAACACCACGCCGAACAACAGCACGATGTCGTTGATGTGGCCCGAGGCCACGGCCTTGAACACGTCGCCGAGATCGAGCGAGCCGGTCGCGCCGTACAGCATCGAGATGCCATAGAGCAGGAAGCCCGATGCGAGCGCGCCCAGCACGTAGTACTTCATGGCCGCTTCGTTCGACTGCGTCGCGTCACGGCGCAGCGCGATGACCGCGTAGAGCGAGAGCGACATCAGCTCGAGGCCGAGGTACAGCGTGAGGAAGTTGTTGCCCGAGATCATGACGATCTGGCCGAGCAGCGAGAACATGCCAAGCAGGAAGAACTCGCCCCTGAACATGTCCCGGTCTTCGAGGTACTTGCGCGAGTACACGATCGAGACCGCGTAGCCGAGCGTGACGACTGCCTTCATGGCGCTCGCGAACGCGTCCACCACGTACATGCGCGTGAAGTAGTAGTACACGTGCGGATCGAACGCGATCACCGCGAACCAGATGCCGGCTACGAGCGCCGTGAGCAGCGCGATGAAATAGGTCGTGCGCCGGCCCGAAGGACCGGTGAACGTGTCGTTGAGCCACGCAACGACGGTACCGGCCATCAGTAGCGCGTCGGGTAGCAGAGCGTTCAAAGGGGCGTTTGGCATGATCTATTAGTCCTCCGCTCGGTATTACTGTGACAGCGGCAGTTTGGACACTGCGACGTGGGAGAGGAGGTTTTCCACGGAAACGTGCATCACATCGGTAAAGGGCTTCGGGTAGACGCCCATGAGAAGCGTGAGCAGCGCGAGCACCCCGAGAATCAGGTATTCGCGGCTGCTGATGTCCTTCAGCTCGCGAACATGATCGTTCGCGACGGCGCCGAAGTACACGCGCTTGTACATCCACAACGTATAGGCCGCGCCCAGGATCAGCGTGAACGCCGCCCCGAAAGCGATCCAGAAGTTGAACTTCACTGCCGCCAGAATCACCATGAATTCGCCGACGAATCCCGAGGTGCCCGGCAGGCCGCAGTTGGCCATCGCGAACAGCATGGCCAGCGCCGCGAATTTAGGCATCGTGTTGACGACGCCGCCGTAGTCGGCGATGTCGCGCGTATGCATGCGGTCATACAGCACGCCGATACAAAGGAACATGGCGCCCGAGACGAAGCCGTGCGAGATCATCTGGATGATCCCGCCTTCCATCGCAAGCTGGCCCGACGGGCCGAACATAAAGAAGCCGAGCGTGACGAAGCCCATGTGGGCAATCGACGAGTACGCGACCAGCTTTTTCATGTCCGACTGCACCATCGCCACGAGGCCGATGTAGATCACGGCGATCAACGAAAGCGTGATGATGACCGGCGCCAGGTAATGACTCGCGTCCGGCGTGACCGGCAACGAGAAACGCAGGAAACCGTATGCGCCGAGCTTCAGCATGATCGCGGCCAGCACGACCGAGCCGCCCGTGGGCGCTTCGACGTGCGCGTCCGGCAACCACGTGTGGACCGGCCACATCGGCACCTTGACGGCAAACGCGAAGAAGAACGCGATGAACAGCAGGATCTGCGGCGTCATCGCAAGCTTGGCGTTTTGCCAGGTGGCAAGATCGAAAGTCCCGGTCTCGCGGTACAGGTACAGCAACGCGACCAGCATCAGCAGCGAGCCGGCCAGCGTGTAGAGAAAGAACTTGAACGCTGCGTACACGCGGTTCGGGCCGCCCCAGATGCCGATGATGATGTACATCGGAATGAGCGTGGCTTCGAAGAACACGTAGAACAGCAGGCCATCGGCAGCGCAGAAAACGCCGATCATCAGGCCCGACAGGATGAGGAACGCCGAGTAATACTGCGCGACGTTCTTCTGAATGACCTGCCAGCCCGCGATCACGACGATCACGGTGATGAACGCCGTGAGCACCACGAACCACATCGAGATGCCGTCGATGCCGAGGTGATACGAAATATTGAACCGATCGATCCAGACCGACTTCTCCTCGAACTGCAGCGCAGCCGTGGTGGTGTCGAAGCCCGAAACGAGCGGAAGGGTGACGAGGAAACTAAGCACCGAACCGATGAGCGCGATCCAGCGGTCCGCGCTCGAGCTCCGCAGGGAACCCACTACAAGAACGATGATGCCGAAAAGAATTGGCATCCAAATCGCAATACTGAGAATCGGAGTTGCGTGCATGCGTTTTTTTCCTCGCCTTCTTATTTGCCGCCGAGCGTTACAAACAGGGTAAGGAGGCCAAGCATGCCGATGATCATGGCAAATGCGTAGTGGTAGATATAGCCGGATTGCAGGAAACGAATCACAGTTGCAAACCAGCCGATAAACTTGGCGCTCCCGTTGACGACGCCGTCGATCACGACGACATCACCCTCCTTCCACAGACCACGACCGATAGCAACCGCTCCGCGCGCGAAGACGAATTCGTTGATCTTGTCGAGGTAATACGCATTTGCCAGCAGCTTGTAGACCGGCGAGAACGTGCGCGACACGACGGCCGGCAGATCCGGGCGCTTCATGTAGAAGAACCACGCCACGATCACACCTGCAAGTGCGAGCCACACCGGCAGACCCGAGAACGCGTGCGCGCCCATTGCGGCCCAGCCATGGAACTCTTCGCCAATCTCGGCAAGCGCCGGATGGTTCTGGCCGATGAAGATGACGTCCTGGAACGCCACGCCGTGCGAGAAGAAACCACCGTAAAGCAACGGCTGGATCGCGTAGGCGCCGGCAATTACCGAAGGAATCGCGAGCAGGACGAGCGGCACCCAGATCACCCACGGCGACTCGTGCGGCACGTGCACGTGGTGCTCGTCGTGGCCATGACCATGACCGCTGTGAGCCGCTTGCGCTGCTTCGATGCCCATCGGCGACTCGGGATGCTTCGGATTACGGAAGCGCTCTTCACCGTGGAACACGAGGAAGTACATGCGGAACGAGTACAGCGCCGTCACGAAGACGCTCGCGACCACAGCGAAATAAGCGAAGCCCGAACCGCCCAGGTGCGAGGCCTTCACCGCATCGATGATCGAGTCCTTCGAGTAGAAGCCCGAGAAGAACGGCGTGCCGATCAGCGCGAGCGAACCGACGAGCGAGGTGATCCACGTGATGGGCATGTACTTGCGCAGGCCGCCCATGTTGCGCATGTCCTGGTCGTGGTGCATGCCGATGATGACCGAGCCGGCGCCGAGGAACAGCAGCGCCTTGAAGAACGCGTGCGTCATCAGGTGGAAGATCGCGACCGGATACGCCGAGACGCCGAGCGCCACGGTCATGTAGCCGAGCTGCGAGAGCGTGGAGTACGCGACCACGCGCTTGATGTCGTTCTGCACGACGCCAAGGAAGCCCATGAAGAGCGCGGTAATCGCACCGATCACGACGATGAACGAAAGCGCGGCGTCCGAAAGCTCGAACAGCGGCGACATGCGCGCGACCATGAAGATACCAGCCGTCACCATGGTGGCGGCGTGGATCAGTGCCGAGATCGGCGTCGGGCCTTCCATCGAGTCCGGCAGCCAGACGTGCAGCGGGAACTGCGCCGACTTGCCCATCGCACCGACGAACAGGCAGATGCACGCGACCGTGAGCAGGTTCCACGAGGTGCCCGGGAACGTCAGCGCGGCGATTTCGTGGCCCTTCGCGAACACGTCGTTGTAGTTCAGTGAGCCACCGTACGCGAGCAGCAGACCGATGCCCAGCAGGAAGCCGAAGTCGCCCACGCGGTTCACGAGGAACGCCTTCATGTTCGCGTAGATGGCGCTTTCACGCTTGAAGTAGAAGCCGATCAGCAGGTACGAGACGAGACCCACCGCTTCCCAGCCGAAGAACAGCTGCAGGAAGTTGTTGCTCATCACGAGCATCAGCATCGAGAACGTGAACAGCGCGATGTACGAGAAGAAGCGCTGGTAGCCCTCTTCGTCCGCCATGTAGCCAATCGTGTAGATGTGCACCATCAGGGACACGAAGGTCACGATGACCATCATGAGCGCCGTCAACGAGTCGATCAGGAAGCCGACTTCGAATTTCAGGCCGCCAACCGACATCCATTCGTAGACGGTCGCGTTGAAGCTCGCGCCGTTCATCACGTCGAACAGCGTCATACACGAGAGCACGAACGCAATCGCGACGCCAAGAATGGTGACCGTATGCGCGCCCGCGCGCCCCACCGTCTTGCCAAACAAACCGGCAATGAGAGAACCGGCGAGAGGGGCCAGCGGTACCGCCAGCAATAAGGTTTCGTTGAGTGTCGTTGCCATATACAGCCTGCCTTAGCCTTTGAGCTGATCGAGGTCCTCGACATTGATCGTGTCGAGGCTGCGGAACAGAGTCACAAGAATAGCCAGACCAATCGCGGCTTCCGCTGCCGCAACAGTTAGCACGAAGAACACGAAAATCTGTCCGTGAACGTCACCGAGGTAATGCGAGAACGCGACGAAGTTCGTGTTCACCGCTAACAACATCAGCTCAATCGCCATCAGGATGATGATGACGTTGCGCCGATTGAGAAAAATGCCAACGATCGAGATCGCAAAGAGGATCGCGCCGAGGACGAGGTAATGGGCTAGTGTCAGCATGGTTCGCTCCTTCGCGCTTAGCTCTTCGTTGCCGGCGCGGCGCCCTGGGCAGCGGGGGCCGCTTCGGCCTCCACGGCCTCGGGTGCTTCCGGCACTTCCACGACGGCTTGCATCTTCACGAGGCGCACGCGGTCCTCACGACGCACGCGGACCTGCTTCGAAACGTCCTGGCGCTTGGAGTCCTTGGGTTCGCGCACGGTCAGCGAAATGGCCGCGACGATCGCCACCAGCAGCACGAGGCCGGCAACTTCGAACGCGAAGATGTAGTCGGTATAAATGATCTTGCCGATCAGGTGCGTGTTCGACACCGATGCAGCGGCCGCGGCCGAAGTGTCCGGCACGGGCGAGGTGGTCGCGCCGTAGCCGTGCCACAGGATCAGCGCGGTCTCGATCACGATGATCGCGCCCACGATGGTCGCCACCGGGACGAAGCGCTTGAAGTCGCGGCTCAGCACGTCGATGTTGATGTCCAGCATCATCACCACGAACAGGAACAGCACCATCACCGCGCCCACGTAGACGAGCACCAGCAGGATCGCGAGGAACTCGGCCTCGAGCAGCATCCACACCGCGGCCGCGTTGAAGAACGCGAGCACGAGGAAGAGTGCGGACGAGACAGGATTGCGCGAGGTGACCACCTTCAGCCCTGATAGCGTGAGCAGCAGCGCGAAGATGTAGAACAGGACGGTCGTGAATTCCATGATTACTGGTTCATCGTTGAGGCCATCGTAAGGCGGATTGCGCGGCGCAGACTGGCGGCCAGACCAGGGAGCGTCGCGCCGCGGTTCCCGGGCTGCGGCGGCGCGGTGTTTTCAGGCACACGCGTTCCCCACAGCCGGCCCGAACCGCGGGCCGATGCAGCGTCAAACTGAAGATCAACGGTACGGTGCATCTGCTGCCTTATTTGCCGCGATCTGCGCTTCGTAGCGGTCGCCCACGGCCAGCAGCATTTCCTTCGTGAAATACAGATCGCCGCGCTTCTCGCCGTGATACTCGAGAATGTGCGTCTCGACGATCGAGTCGACCGGGCAGCTCTCTTCGCAGAAACCGCAGAAGATGCACTTGGTCAGGTCGATGTCGTAACGCGTCGTGCGGCGCGTGTTGTCTTCGCGCACTTCAGACTCGATCGTGATGGCGAGCGCGGGACACACGGCCTCGCACAGCTTGCACGCGATGCAGCGCTCTTCGCCGTTCTCATAGCGGCGCAGTGCGTGCAGGCCGCGAAAGCGCGGCGACATCGGGGTCTTCTCTTCCGGGAACTGCACCGTGAACTTGCGCTTGAAGGCGTAACGGCCCGTCAGCGCAAGACCCTTGAGCAGCTCGGTCAGGAAGAACGTCTTGAAGAAGTTTTGGATAGCGGTCATGTTTCGTTCGCCCCTTATTTCCAGATGCTCAGCGGCGACATATACCAGAAGCCGATCACGATCAGCCACACGACGCAGACCGGAATGAACACCTTCCAGCCAAGACGCATGATCTGGTCATAGCGGTAGCGCGGGAACGTCGCGCGCGCCCAGATGAACACCGACAGGAGACAGAAAACCTTCAGTACGAGCCAGAATACGCCCGGGATGAAATCGAGGAAGCCGAACGGTGCGCTCCAGCCGCCGAGGAACAGCACCGAAGCCAGCGCCGAGATCACGATCATGTTGATGTACTCGGCGAGGAAGAAGAGCGCGAAGCCCATACCCGAGTAATCGACCATGTGACCCGCGACGATCTCCGACTCCCCTTCCACCACGTCGAACGGGTGGCGGTTCGTTTCCGCGATGCCCGAGATGAAGTAGACGACGAACATCGGCAGCAGCGGCAGCCAGTTCCACGAAAGGAACGTGATCCCGAAGTTCGCGAACATGCCACGCATCTGGCCTTCGACGATGTCCGAGAGGTTCAGGCTGCCCGAAACCATCAGGACCACGACGAGCGCGAAGCCCATCGCGATTTCATACGAGACCATCTGCGCCGCGGCGCGCATCGCGCCGAGGAACGCGTACTTCGAGTTCGAGGCCCAGCCCGCGAGAATCACGCCGTACACGCCGAACGACGAAATCGCCATCACGTAGAGCAGACCCGCGTTGATGTTGCCGAGCACCGCGCCCGCCTGGAACGGAATCACCGCCCAGACCGCGAAGGCCGGCACCACCACCATGATCGGCGCGACCATGTAGACCCAGCGGCTCGCCTGGGTCGGCTGAATGACTTCCTTGAGCAGCAGCTTGAGCACGTCGGCGATCGGCTGCAACAGACCCGCGGGACCGACACGGTTCGGGCCGAGACGCACGTGCATCCAGCCGATCAGCTTGCGCTCCCACAGGATCAGGTACGCCACGCACAGCAGGATCACCACCGCGACGACGAGAATGCGCACCAGCGCCCAGACGGTGGGCCACGCCACGCCGAGCAACTGGCTGCCGCCTGCATTGATCGTATCGAACAAGCTCATTTACGCCTTCTCCACCAGCAGTTCACCGAACAGGCTGCCGAGCTGCGCGGCGGCCGGCGTTGCCGCCGACACGCGCACCACCGTCGGCGCAAGATTCGCATCACGCGTTGCGGGCGCAGTCACCGAGAGCTCGCCCTGGCGCACGCGCACGGCGTCGCCTTCCTTCAGGCCGAGCTGGTCGAAGAGCGCGGCCGGCAGGCCGATGGCGTTCGCCACGCGGGCCGCCGTCGTGAGTTGCAGCGCTTCGCCGCGGCGCACGAGTTGATCGGCGCGATAGATGGGCACGTCCGAGATGCGCTCGAAGCGGCCATCGGCTGCCTTCGCGAGGCTGCCGCGTGCCACGGTGGCGCCGGTCTTGTTCGACAGACGCGCTGCGAAGCTGCCGTCGCCGAGCGCCTTGCGTCGCACGTCTTCCGACGTCTCGTACTCGAAGCCCTTCGCGCCGAGCAGCGTGCCGAGCACGCGCAGGACCTTCCAGGCCGGACGCGTTTCGCCGAGCGGACGCACGACGCCGTTGAACGTCTGGACCGTGCCTTCGGCGTTGACGAACGTGCCCGAGGTCTCCGTGAACGGCGCGATGGGCAGCAGCACGTCGGCGTAGTCGAGACCCGTCTTGAACGGCGAGAACACGGCGACCATCTCGGCCTGCGCGAGCGCGGCACGCGCGGCGGCCGGATTGGCCGTGTCGAACTCGGGTTCGAAGTTGAACAGCAGATAACCCTTGCGCGGCTGCTCGAACACTTCGCGAGCGTTCAGACCGTCGCGGCCCGGCAGTGCGCCCACGAGGTGCGCGCCGACCGTGTTGGCGGCTTCCGTGAGGAAGCCCAGCGTGGCACCGGTCGTTTCCGCAATGAGCTGCGCTGCGGCGTGCAGGCGCGAGAATTCCGGATGCTGGACGGCACCGTTGCCGAGCAGCACGAAGCGGCGCTCGCCACTCGCAAGCGATGCGGCCACCTGCTTCGCGGCGTCGTTCGCCTGTGCGCCTGCAAAGCCCTCCGGCAATGCAACGCCCTTCGCTTCAGCAACGGCGGCGGCGATCGAAGCCAGCTCGTCGAACCAGGCCGAAGGCGCGGCGACGATGCGCTGGGCATTCGGGATCAGCGAGCCGTCAGCCGATGCCTGGAGGAACGAGACTTGCGCGCCACCCTTGGCCGCCTGGCGCAGACGTGCGGCCAACAGCGCGTGATCGCGGCGCAGGAACGAGCCGATCACGAATGCCGAGTCGGCATACGAAAGGTCGGCGATCTTGGCGCCGAGCCACGGCGCACCCTCGAGCGGCGCCGAGAAGTCGTTCTGGCGCAGGCGGAAGTCGACGTTCGGCGTGCCGATCGCGTCCGCGAACTGCTTCGCGAGATAGAGCTCTTCGCTCGTGCTATGCGGGCTCGCGAGCAGCGCGAGCTGGTTCTCGCCATGCTCGTCGGCGATACCCTTGATGCCCTTGACCACGTAATCGAGCGCGGTCTGCCAGTCGGTCTCGACCCACTGGCCGCCCTGCTTGATCATCGGGCGCGTGAGGCGGTCTTCGGCGTTCAGGCCTTCGTACGAGAAGCGGTCCTTGTCCGAGATCCAGCACTCGTTGATGGCTTCGTTCTCGAACGGCAGCACGCGCATCACGCGGTTGTTCTTCACCTGCACGACGAGGTTCGCACCCGTCGAGTCGTGCGGGCTCACCGACTTGCGGCGCGAGAGTTCCCACGTGCGCGCGGAGAAGCGGAACGGCTTGCTCGTGAGCGCACCGACCGGGCACAGGTCGATCATGTTGCCCGAGAGCTCCGAGTCCACCGTCTTGCCGACGAACGAGGTGATTTCCGAATGCTGGCCGCGGCCGAGCATGCCGAGCTCCATCACGCCGGCGATCTCGTCGCCGAAGCGCACGCAGCGCGTGCAGTGGATGCAGCGCGTCATCTCTTCCATCGAGATGAGCGGACCGACGTTCTTGTGGAACACGACGCGCTTTTCTTCGCTGTAGCGCGACGCCGACTTGCCATAGCCAACCGCGAGATCCTGAAGCTGGCATTCGCCGCCCTGATCGCAGATCGGGCAATCGAGCGGGTGGTTGATCAGCAGGAATTCCATCACGGCTTGCTGGCCCTGCACGGCCTTATCCGACATCGTGCGCACGACCATGCCTTGCGACACCGGCGTCGCGCACGCAGGCACGGCCTTCGGCATCTTCTCGACATCGACGAGACACATCCGGCAGTTGGCCGCGATGGACAGCTTCTTGTGATAGCAGAAGTGCGGAATGTACGTGTCGACCCGCTGCGCAGCCTGGATCACCATGCTGCCCTCGGGCACCTGCACCTTCTTGCCGTCTATTTCAAGTTCAACCATGATGGTTAATCGTCCCTAACCTGTTACCGCTCAATTTCACAGCGGCTCACCCCGTTGCTTCGTGCCACGCGGCCCCGCACACAACGCGCTCTCGCTACACCCTCAGGCGGCCACCGTTTCCGAGGCCGCGTGCGAGCCGGCATGTCCGCCGACGAGGCAACGCTTGTTGTGCACGTGATATTCGAATTCGTCCCAGTAATGCTTGAGCATGCCGCGCACCGGCATGGCCGCCGCGTCGCCGAGCGCGCAGATCGTACGGCCCATGATGTTGCCGGCCACCGAGTTCAGCAGATCCAGGTCTTCCTGGCGGCCCTGGCCGTGCTCGATACGGTTCACGACGCGATACAGCCAGCCCGTGCCTTCGCGGCACGGCGTGCACTGGCCGCACGACTCTTCATAGTAGAAGTACGACAGGCGCAGCAGCGAGCGCACCATGCAGCGCGTTTCGTCCATGACGATGACCGCGCCCGAGCCGAGCATCGAGCCCTGCTTCGCGATGGAGTCATAGTCCATGTCGGTCTGCATCATCAGGTCGCCCGGAATGACCGGCGCCGACGATCCACCCGGAATCACGGCCTTGAGCTTCTTGCCGCCACGCACGCCACCGGCGAGCTCCATGAGCGTCGCGAACGGCGTGCCGAGCGGAATTTCGTAGTTGCCCGGACGCTCGACGTCGCCCGAGATCGAGAAGATCTTGGTGCCGCCGTTGTTCGGCTTGCCGAGCTCCATGTACGTCTGCGGACCGACGCCCAACAGGAACGGCACCGCAGCAAAGGTCTCGGTGTTGTTGATCGTGGTGGGCTTGCCGTACACGCCGAAGCTCGCCGGGAACGGCGGCTTGAAGCGCGGCTGGCCCTTCTTGCCCTCGAGCGACTCGAGCAGCGCCGTTTCTTCGCCGCAGATGTACGCGCCATAACCGTGGTGCGCGTGCAGCTGGAACGAGAAGTCCGTGCCGAGAATGTTGTCGCCGAGATAGCCCGCCTGGCGCGCTTCTTCAAGCGCGGCCTCGAAGCGGCGATAGACCTCGAAAATTTCGCCGTGGATGTAGTTGTAGCCCACGGTGATACCCATCGCATACGCGCCGATGGCCATGCCCTCGATCACCGAATGCGGATTCCAGCGCAGGATGTCGCGGTCCTTGAACGTGCCCGGCTCGCCTTCGTCCGAGTTGCAGACGAGATACTTCTGGCCCGGGAACTGACGCGGCATGAAGCTCCACTTCAGGCCCGTCGGGAAGCCCGCGCCACCGCGGCCACGCAGGCCGCCGGCCTTCACGTCGGCAATGACCTGCTCGGGCGTGATCTTCTCTTCGAGGATGCGGCGCAGCTGCTTGTAGCCGCCACGCGCGACGTAATCTTCGAGATGCCAGTTCTCGCCGTTCAGGCCCGCGAGAATCAGGGGTTTGATGTGACGGTCGTGCAACGAAGTCATTTCGAAAGCTCCTCGAGCAACTGGTCGATCTTCTCGCGGCTCATGAAGCTGCACATGCGATGGTTGTTCACGAGCAGCACCGACGCGTCACCGCATGCCCCCATGCACTCGCCCTCTTTCAGCGTGAATTTGCCGTCGGGCGTGGTTTCGCCGAAGTCGATACCGAGCTTCTGCTTCAGATAGTCGGCGGTCGCTTCCGCGCCGCCATCCGGGCCGAGCTGGCACGGCAGGTTCGTGCAGAGCGTGATCTTGTACTTGCCGACCGGGCGGGTCTCGAACATCGTATAGAAGGTGGCGACTTCCTGGACCGCGACAGGCGGCATGCCGAGGTAGTCGGCCACGAACTGCATGAGTTCGGGCGACAGCCAGCCATGCTCTTCCTGAGCAACGGCCAAAGCCGCCATCACGGCGGACTGTTTCTGATCGGCGGGGTACTTCGTCAACGCGCGATCGATTTCTTTCAGGCCTTCAGCTGAGATCATTTTCAGACACGACTCTTTCATTTCCTACCGTTGCAATTCCCGCCACACAAACACCCACCGCGCGTTAGCCTACCTGCTCGCTGCGACAGACGTGGCGTTCCCGGTATTTCGCCGTGCGCCCTTCTTGACCGGGCGCACAGGCAACTTGCTGCTTAGCGGTCGATTTCGCCGAACACGATGTCCTGCGTGCCGATGATCGTGACCGCGTCGGCAATCATGTGACCGCGCGCCATTTCATCGAGCGCGGACAGATGGGCATAACCTGGCGCACGGATCTTCAGACGATACGGCTTGTTTGCGCCATCCGACACCAGGTAGATGCCGAATTCACCCTTCGGATGCTCCACGGCTGCGTAGGCTTCGCCCTCGGGCACGTGGAAACCTTCGGTGAAGAGCTTGAAGTGGTGAATCAGCTCTTCCATGTTCGACTTCATGTTCACGCGCGACGGCGGCGCAACCTTGTGATTGTCGATCATCACGGGGCCGGGATTCTTGCGCAGCCACTCAATGCACTGTTTCGCGATGCGAGTGGATTGGCGCATTTCCTCGACGCGCACGAGATAACGGTCGTAGCAGTCGCCGTTCACGCCCACCGGGATATCGAAATCCATCTGGTCGTAGACCTCGTAGGGCTGCTTCTTGCGCAGGTCCCACTCGATGCCCGAGCCGCGCAGCATCGCGCCGGTCAGACCCAGTTGCATGGCGCGCTCGGGGCTCACCACGCCGATGCCCACGAGACGCTGCTTCCAGATGCGGTTGTCGGTGAGCAGCGTTTCGTACTCGTCGACGCAGCCGGGGAAGCGCGTGAAGAAGTCGTCGATGAAGTCCAGCAGCGAGCCCTGGCGCGCCTCGTTCATCTTGGCGAGCGCCTTCTCGTTGTGGATTTTCGACGCCTTGTATTGCGGCATCGCGTCGGGCAGATCGCGGTACACGCCGCCCGGACGATAGTAGGCCGCATGCATGCGCGCGCCCGAGACCGCCTCATAGACGTCCATCAGGTCTTCGCGCTCGCGGAACGCGTAGAGGAACACCGCCATCGCGCCCACGTCGAGCGCGTGCGAGCCGATCCACATCAGGTGATTGAGCACACGCGTGATTTCGTCGAACAGCACGCGGATGTACTTCGCGCGCACCGGCACTTCGATGCCGAGCAGCTTCTCGATCGCGAGCACATAGCCATGCTCGTTGACCATCATCGACACGTAGTCGAGACGGTCCATGTACGGCACCGACTGGATGAACGTCTTGTTCTCGGCGAGCTTTTCGGTCGCGCGATGCAGCAGGCCAATGTGCGGATCGGCGCGCTGGATCACTTCGCCGTCGAGCTCGAGCACGAGGCGCAGCACGCCGTGCGCTGCCGGGTGCTGCGGGCCGAAGTTGAGCGTGTAGTTCTTGATCTCTGACATGCGACCCTCTTAGTGTTTCCTCAGACCACCGTAGCGATCCTCGCGGATCACGCGCGGCGTGATTTCGCGCGGCTCGATCGTGACCGGCTGATAGACCACGCGCTTCTGTTCCGGGTCGTAACGCATTTCGACGTAGCCCGAGATCGGGAAGTCCTTGCGGAACGGATGGCCGATGAAACCGTAGTCGGTCAGGATGCGGCGCAGGTCGGGGTGACCTTCGAAGACGATGCCGAACAAGTCGAACGCCTCGCGCTCATACCAGTTGGCCGAATTCCAGATCTCGACGAGCGAGGAGACGATGGGCACGTCGTCGTCCGGCGCGAACACGCGCAGGCGCAGACGCCAGTTGTTCGTGATCGAGAGCAGATGCGACACCGCCGCGAAGCGCGGGCCTTCCCATGCGCCGTCGCCGTACGTCTGATAGTCGACGCCGCACAAGTCAATCAACTGCTCGAAGCGGAGCGACGGATTGTCGCGGAGCTCCGTGGCGACGCTGAGGTAATCTACTGATTTTATGACCAAGGTCAACTCACCGAGCGATTCGGTGAGGCTGACGACGCGCGCACCAAGGGCCGCTTCGAGGTTCGCTTTCAGGGTCTCGAGTTTGCTTGCCATATTGTGGGGAGGCGCTCGGCCTTTATTGACGGGCGATGGTGCTAGTGCGGCGAATCTTCGCCTGCAGCTGGATCACCCCGTACACCAGGGCTTCCGCTGTCGGCGGGCAACCCGGCACATAGACGTCGACCGGCACGATGCGATCACAACCGCGCACGACCGAATACGAATAGTGGTAGTAGCCGCCGCCGTTGGCGCACGACCCCATCGAGATCACCCAGCGCGGCTCGGCCATCTGGTCGTAGACCTTGCGCAGCGCGGGCGCCATCTTGTTGCACAGCGTGCCGGCCACGATCATCACGTCGGACTGGCGCGGGCTCGGGCGGAACACCACGCCGAAGCGGTCGAGGTCATAGCGGGCCGCGCCCGCGTGCATCATCTCGACCGCGCAACACGCAAGCCCAAACGTCATTGGCCACAGCGAGCCAGTGCGCGTCCAGTTGATCAGCTTGTCAGCCGTGGTGGTGACAAACCCTTCCTTCAAGACCCCTTCGATACTCATGTGCTTTCCACTCCAGACGGACGGCCTGCAGTGTGTCCGCAGTGCCGCCCATGCTATCCGGCGATTAACCCCTTATTCCCAGTCGAGACCGCCCTTCTTCCAGATGTAGGCGAAGCCCAGCAGGAATTCGAGCAGAAACAGCATCATCGACAGGAAACCGGGCCAGCCGATGTCGCGCAGGGCAACGCCCCACGGAAACAGGAATGCCGTTTCGAGGTCGAAGATGATGAAGAGAATGGCCACGAGGTAGTACCGTACATCGAACTTCATGCGCGCGTCTTCGAACGCTTCAAAGCCGCACTCGTACGGTGAATCTTTTTCGCTGTTGGGCCGGTTGGGACCGAGGATCTTGCCAATTGAGACCAGCGCTACGCCCAGACCAATACCTACCAGAAGGAACAACAGGACGGGGTAATAGGTAGCGAGATTCAAGGCTATCCTCTATCGGTTGGTTCTGAGGTTCCGCAGGAACTTCAAGTCGCTCTGCGGGAATCACTTTACGTACTTCGCGCTGCGATCGAAACGAACACGACGTATAAAGCAAAAATGCCAGCCGAAGCTGAAGCAAGCGGCTGGCATTTTTTAGATAACATTGGTGCCGACGGCGAGACTCGAACTCGCACAGCTTTCGCCACTACCCCCTCAAGATAGCGTGTCTACCAATTTCACCACGTCGGCACTACATGCAATCCGGGACAACATTTACTGAAACCCGCGAATCGCTTCAAGACTTAAATTCTAACTTGTTCCCGCTGTTTGTTCAACGCACAAAAACAAGTTTTTCAGAATTATTTCGGCACATCATTACCGGGGTTCGACGCCGCCGCAGCCGGCGCTGCCGCCGGAGCGCTTGCCGCGGAAACCGCAGGAACCGATGCAGCAACGGGAGCCGAAGCAACGACCGGAGCCGCGGCGCCAAGCAAGCCTGCCGAAGGCTTCGAATGATACGACCCCAAGTAAGTTAATGCAAGCGTCGAGACGAAAAAGACCGTTGCGAGGGCTCCCGTAGTGCGCGACAGGAAGTTCGCGGAGCCGCTCGCGCCGAACAGGCTGCCCGACGCGCCACTGCCGAACGCGGCGCCCATATCGGCGCCCTTGCCGTGCTGCAGCAGAACGAGGCCGATCACCCCGAGCGCCGACAGAATCTGGACGACGATAATCAACGTTTTCAAATACAGCATCACACTCACCTGAGTCCTTGTTGAACGCCGCCTCCCCGGAGGCATGCGCAAATGCAGCCGGCACGGGCCTCACGTGAGGCGCCATGCCCAAGCCTTGTTTTTTATCCCGCGACGCTCGCGCCCGCCGCAGCGGCCACGCAAATCGCGAGGAAATCCCCTGCCTTCAGCGCCGCACCACCAATCAGGCCGCCATCGATATCGGCCTGACGGAAGAGCTCCGCCGCATTCTCCGGCTTCACGCTGCCGCCGTACAGCAGCGGCACGTCCGCCACCTGCGCGCCCTTCGCGGCAAGCCGCGCACGCAGGAAAGCGTGAACCTGCTGGGCCTGCTCCGAAGTTGCGCTCTTGCCCGTGCCGATCGCCCAGACCGGCTCGTAGGCGACGACGATGCGCGCCGCCTCCTGAACCGACAACGCCGCCAGCACTGCATCGAGTTGCGCGCCGACCACCTGCTCGGTCGCGCCGCTTTCACGCTGCTCCAGCGTCTCGCCCACGCAGACGATCGGCGTGAGGCCGGCCGCAAGCGCGCGCTGCGCCTTCAGGGCGACGAGCTCGGAGCTTTCACCGTGGTAAGCGCGACGCTCCGAGTGACCGACGATCGCGAGACCTGCTTCGAAGTCGGCGACCATGCCTGCAGCGACTTCGCCCGTATAGGCACCCTGCTCGTGCGCCGACACGTCCTGCGCGCCCCAGACCACCCGGCTGCCGCCGAGCAGCGCCTGAGCCTGCGCAAGATACGGAAACGGCACGCACACGCCAACACGCACATCCGACGGCAGCGCCTGCGCGCCCTGCGCGACGCCTTCGAGCAATGCAGCATTGGCCGCGAGGCGGCCATGCATCTTCCAGTTACCGACTACGAGCTTCGATCGTTGATTCGTCATTGTTCCGGTTGCTGTTAAAAGCGGACGCAAAACATGGAATTTTACTGCGTGAAATCGAAGTGGGTCAAACCGGGCCGCTCAGAACGCGCAAAAAAGACGTCAAAAAAGCCCGAAAAATCAAGCACGAACCCGCTGCGAAACCGTGCAACCGGCTACAGCGGGCCTGCTGGCAGCGTCATCAGGCCGTCTGGCCCCAATCGAGCATGATCTTGCCCACGTGCTCGCTGCTTTCCATCAACGCGTGCGCCTCGGCGGCCTGCGCAGCGGGAAAGACGCGGAATACGACCGGCTTGATCCGGCCCTCTTCGAGCAGCGGCCAAACTTTCGCCTTCAGTTCCTGCGCGATCTGTGCCTTGAACTCGACCGAGCGTGCGCGCAGGGTCGAACCGGTGATCGTCAGGCGCCGGCGCAGGATCTCGCCCATGTTGACCTCGGCCTTCGAGCCGCCGAGCGTCGCGATCAGCACGATGCGGCCGCCGGTGGCGAGCGCGGAGAGCTCGCGCGGCACATAGCCGCCCGCGACCATGTCGAGGATCACGTCCACGCCACGGTCGTTCGTGAGCGCCTTCACGACATCCACGAAGTCCTCGGTGCGATAGTTGATCGCACGTTCCGCGCCCAGTTGCTCGCAGGCCCGGCACTTGTCGTCCGACCCCGCGGTCGCGAAAACCCGAAAGCCGAGCGCATGCGCGATCTGGATCGCCGTCACGCCGATCCCGCTCGAGCCGCCCTGCACGAGCAGCGTCTCGTTCTCGCCGCCCTCGCCCTTGCCGAGCAAAGCACGCTGAAACACATTGCTCCAGACCGTGAAAAAAGTCTCGGGCAACGAAGCCGCTTCGATGTCGGTAAGGCCTTTCGGCACCGGCAGGCACTGGCCGAGCGGCGCGACCGCATACTCGGCGTAGCCGCCGCCCGCGATCAACGCGCACACGCGATCGCCAACCTTCAGCCCGAACGGATTGTTCTTTTCGTCGAGCGTCCCGCCGATGATCTCGCCCGCCACCTCGAGCCCCGGCAAATCGGAAATGCCCGGCGGCGGCGCGTACGAACCCTTGCGCTGGAACACGTCAGGGCGATTCACGCCGGACGCGCTCACCTTGATCAGCACCTCGCCGGCCTTCGGCTCGGGCATCGGGCGTTCGGTCAGCTTCAGCACGTCCGGTGCACCGAATTCGGTAATCTCGACAGCCTTCATCTCACGTCTCCGTAGGGCCTGCAGTTGCCTTCAATTACACCTGTCTCAATCCCACATTTTCATAAAAAAACGGCCGGCGCGCTCATCGCGTGCCGGCCGTTTCTGTGAACCGTCTTACTGCTGCGGTTCGCCCTGCGGTGCGCCGTTAGCGGCTGCTTCATTGAGCAGCGCCTTGGCGGACAGGCGCACGCGGCCCTTCTCGTCCGTCTGGATGACCTTGACCTTCACGATCTGGCCTTCCTTCAGGTAGTCGTTGATGTCCTTGATGCGCTCGTTGGCGATTTCGGAGATGTGCAGCAGGCCGTCCTTGCCCGGCAGCAGGTTCACGATCGCGCCGAAGTCGAGCAGCTTGAGGACCGCGCCTTCGTACACCTGGCCCACTTCCACTTCGGCCGTGATGTTCTCGATGCGCTTCTTCGCTTCGGCCATGCCTTCGCTCGACGTCGAAGCGATGGTCACAACGCCGTCGTCCGAGATGTCGATGGTCGTGCCGGTTTCTTCGGTCAGCGCGCGGATCACCGAACCACCCTTGCCGATCACGTCGCGGATCTTCTCCGGGTTGATCTTGATGGTGATCATGCGCGGAGCGTACGCCGACATCTCGGTGTTCACACCCGCAACCGCCGAGGTCATCTTGCCGAGGATATGCATACGGCCTTCCTTCGCTTGCGCGAGGGCGACTTGCATGATTTCCTTGGTAATGCCCTGGATCTTGATGTCCATCTGCAGCGCGGTCACGCCAGCTTCCGTGCCCGCGACCTTGAAGTCCATGTCGCCGAGGTGATCTTCGTCGCCAAGGATGTCGGTCAGCACCGCGAACTTGTTGCCTTCGAGGATCAGGCCCATCGCGATGCCCGCGACGTGCGCCTTCATCGGCACGCCGGCGTCCATCAGCGCGAGGCAGCCGCCGCACACCGAAGCCATCGACGACGAACCGTTCGACTCGGTGATTTCCGAGACCACGCGGATCGAGTAGCCGAATTCTTCGGCGCTCGGCAGGCAGGCGACGAGCGCACGCTTGGCGAGACGGCCGTGGCCGATTTCACGGCGCTTGGGCGAGCCCACGCGGCCCGTTTCGCCGGTCGCGAACGGGGGCATGTTGTAGTGGAGCATGAAGCGGTCGCGGTACTCGCCTTCGAGCGCGTCGATGATCTGCTCGTCGCCCTTGGTGCCGAGCGTCGCGACAACCAGCGCCTGCGTTTCGCCGCGCGTGAACAGCGCCGAACCGTGAGTGCGCGGCAGGACGCCCGTGCGGATCTCGATCGGACGCACGGTGCGCGTGTCGCGACCGTCGATACGCGGCTCGCCGTTGAGGATCTGCGAGCGGACGATCTTCGCTTCGAGGTCGAACAGGATGTTGCCGACCGAGGCCTTGTCGGCCGCCGTCGTGCCGGCCGCCGATGCTTCTTCTTCGAGCTTCGCCGAGGTCGACGCGTAGACTTCCTTCAGCTTCGTCGAGCGTTGCTGCTTGTCGCGCAGCTGGTAAGCCGCGTGGAGGTTGCCGTGGGCGATGTCCGTGACGCGCGCGATGAGCGCTTCGTCCTTCGCCGCCGGCTGCCAGTCCCATTCGGGCTTGCCGCCGTCGCGCACGAGTTCGTGGATCGCGTCGATGGCCGTTTGCATCTGCTCGTGGCCGAACACCACGGCGCCGAGCATCACGTCTTCGGGCAGCTGGTCGGCTTCCGATTCCACCATCAGCACTGCGCGCTCGGTACCGGCCACGACGAGATCGAGGCGCGATTCCTTGATCTGTGCGCGCGTCGGGTTCAGCACGTACTCGTTGTTGATGTAGGCAACACGCGCCGCGCCCACCGGGCCGTTGAACGGCAGACCCGAGATCGCCAGCGCAGCCGATGCGCCGATCAGCGCGGGGATGTCAGCCGGGACTTCCGGATTGATCGACAGGACGTGGATCACGACCTGGACTTCGTTGTAGAAGCCTTCCGGGAACAGCGGACGCAGCGGACGGTCGATCAGGCGCGAGATCAGCGTCTCGCCTTCCGACGGACGGCCTTCGCGACGGAAGAAGCCGCCCGGGATCTTGCCGGCCGAATAGGTCTTTTCGATGTAATCGACGGTGAGCGGGAAGAAGTCCTGACCCGGCTTCGCGGTCTTCGCGCCAACGACGGTCGCGAGCACGACCGTATCTTCGACGTCGACGATGACGGCGCCGCCCGCCTGACGGGCGATCTCACCGGTTTCGAGGCGCACATTGTGCTGGCCCCATTTGAATTCCTTCGCGACTTTATTGAACATGGTCATGGTCACTCACTCCTTACTCATTTGTTATGCGTTGCCCGCACACGCGGGCGACACGGCAAGACAGAATCCGGCACCGCGCAGGTAGAGGAGTGTTATGCCATTCCAGCGGATCGCGCGGCTGCGACGATAACGCTGCACGTGCGTGACCTGTTGTCGCGCACGATTCGATGGAATGACACAAAGCTCTGCCCCGAGGCCCGGCCCTGCTGCTTTTACGGCTATTTACAGCTATCGACTGCGTTCTTTGCTGCTGGTGCTGCTATGCGGCACGCATCGCATGAAGCGTACCGTTCAAAAACAAAATGCCTGCATCAGTGGAACTGACACAGGCATCTTTTTGCAAGACCTTGCGATTACTTGCGCAGACCCAGCTTCTCGATCAGTGCGCGGTAACGATCTGCGTCCTTACCCTTCAGGTAGTCAAGCAGCTTGCGGCGGCGGCTCACCATGCGCAGCAGACCGCGGCGGCTGTGGTGATCCTTCGCGTGCGACTTGAAGTGGCCGGTCAGTTCATTGATACGCGACGTCAGGAGTGCAACCTGAACTTCGGGCGAACCCGTGTCACCGGTGCCGCGCGCGAATTGCGCGACGATGTCGGACTTCTTGATATCTGCTACGGACATTTGCTTTTCCTTTAAAACAAACAAGCGGTCACGGAAGAAAGGCCGTGCCGTGATTGGTTGTTGCTGACTTGCCGTGGATTACGACAAGGGGCGTATTGTAGCACAGGCCCGATTCGCCGCGAAACCGGCCTGTGCGAACCAGTTCGTGGGGCGGTGCAGGAACCGTTCCGCCCCCACCCCGGCCGTGCTCACGGACGCTTCATCTTGCAGACGGTCGCCGGCGCCGTGCGCTCCGCCGGCAGCGCCAGCACGGTGCGAAAGCCATAGCCCGAGCCCTCGTTGTCGTAGCGCACACCGGGCGTGCCCTGCTTGTCCATCTGCATCACGTAAAGGGGCTGGATCACCTGGTGATCGTCGGCGCGCATCCACATCGGATGGAAGCCATTGTCGAAACGCATGCCCTCGAGCGCCCTCGCGACCGCCTCCGGTTGAGCCGATCCCGCCTTCGTCATCGCCTGGGCGAGCATCTCGACGAGCATCTCCATGCGCAGCACCGGATAGTCGTCCTGCGCCGCCGGGTAGCGGGTGCGGAACGCCGCATACCAGGCGTCGGAGGCTGCGCCGCCCGCGTTCGGGTGCCAGTCGGCCACGGCGATCACGCGCTTGACGCCCGCCTCGCCGAGCGCCGCCGGCGCGCCGAGGCTGTTGCCGTAGAACGTGTAGAACTTGGTGTCGAGGCCCTGTTCGCGCGCGGCCTTCACGAGCAGCGTGAGGTCGTTGCCCCAGTTGCCGGTGATGACGGCGTCCGCGCCCGCCGCGCGAATCTTGGCGATATACGGCGCAAAATCCTTCACGCGGCCGATCGGATGGAACTCGTCGCCCACCACCGCAATGTCCGGACGATCTTTCGCCAGCGCCGCGCGCGCAAGCGTGCTCACGTCGTGGCCGAAACTGTAGTCCTGATTGAGCAGGTAGACCTTCTTGATGGACTGATCGGCGGCGATCACATCGGCGAGCGCGTCCATGCGCATGCCTGCGTGCGCGTCGAAGCGGAAGTGCCAGAAGCTACAGTTCGCGTTGGTGAGCGCAGGGTCGTCCGCCGAGTAGTTGAGGAACACCTCGCGGTTCTCGGGCTCGCGCGCGTTCTGGCGATCGATGGCCGCCACGAGCGCCGCCGCCACCGCCGAGCTGTTGCCCTGCAAGATGAAGCCGATGTGGCGGTCGGCGGCCGCGCGCAGTTGCATCAGCGCCGCTTCGGTGCTGCCCTTGCTGTCGAGCACGACCAGTTCGAGCGGATGGCGGCCGTCCGCCAGCGTCACGCCACCGCGTGCGTTCACGCGATCCACGCCGAAACGCAGATTGCGCTCGACGGCCGCGCCCGCGTCCGCGAACGGTCCGGACATGCCCTCGATCAGCGCGAGCTGGATCGGCTTGCCCGCGCTCGCCGGCGTGCTCGCGGCGTGCGCGCCGCCGGTCGTCAGTGCCGCGCCCAACCCTAGCGCCGCCAGCACGGCCACCGCCGCGCGCGTCCATCGTCCCTTCATGGGCCTGTTCCTCTTCTGTGTGAGCCGTATCGTATGAAGCGCGGATCATAGGACGGGCATGCGCACGGCCGCAAGCCGCCGCAACCCCGACGTGTCAAAATAACGGTTCCAGAGAGGGTTCGAGGCACTTCGATCCCAGCTTCGCATCCGCACGGCGCCCATCGCACACGTGCACAGACGTGCAATCGGGGGGACTTCATGCTCAACCGTCTTTCATCCGCCATCGCGACGCGCCTGCCGCGCGCCACGCGCCGGGCGCTCGTCGCCGGCATGGGCGCGCTCGCCCTGGCCGGCTGCGTGCAGCCGTGGCAGCAATTCCATGCGGGCGACGACGCCCAGGCCGTGATCGCCCGCTTCGGCCAGCCGCGCGAGGTCTACGACCTGCCCAACGGCGGCAAGCGCCTGATGTGGCCCACCCAGCCGATGGGCGAAACCACCGTGGCCGCCGACATCGACGGCAGCGGCAAGGTCGTCAGCGTGCGCCAGGTGCTGCAGCCCAACGAGTTCTATAAAGCCGAGATCGGCACATGGACGCGCACCGACGTGCTCGTGAACTTCGGCCGCCCGGAAGAGACCGCCTACTTCCCGCTGATGAAGCGCGAGGCCTGGACCTATCGCTACCTCGAGGACGGCGTCTGGTACATGCTCTACAGCTTCTATTTCGACGACCAGGGCATCCTGCGCCTCACGCAAAAGACGCCCGATCCTCTGCACGATCCCGACCGGCGCAGCATTTTCTGAGCGCCAAAGGCGTTGGCACGCATCGCCAGCCAGACGCCAGACAAGACAAAGCCCCCGCGCTCTCGCGAGCACGGGGGCTTTTCATTTGACCGGCGCGAAGCTGGACAAAGCGGCGCAAAGCGTGGGCAAAGCGGGACGGAACGCCCCGCTGCCCTTGCGCTTACGAGCGCTGCGGGTTGAGCTTGTCGCCCGAGTAGAGCTTGTTGAGCGCCGAGATATACGCCTTGGCCGAAGCCGCGACGATATCCGGATCGGTGCCCACGCCGTTGACGATACGCCCGGCCTTCGACAGACGCACCGTCACTTCGCCCTGCGCCTGGGTGCCCGTCGTGATCGCGTTCACCGAGTACAGCAACAGCTCCGAGCCGCTGCCCACTTCGGTTTCGATGGCGTTGAGCGTCGCGTCCACCGGGCCGTTGCCCGCCGCTTCGCCCGTCACTTCCTTGCCGTCCGCCGAGAACACGACGCGTGCGTGCGGACGCTCGCCCGTCTCCGAGTGCTGCGCGAGCGAGACGAACTTGAAGTGCTCCTTCTCCTGCGCCTCGGCCGATTCCTCGGTGACGATCGCGATGATGTCTTCGTCGAAAATTTCCGACTTGCGGTCGGCCAGCTCCTTGAAGCGCGCGAATGCCTGGTTCAACTCGGCTTCGCTGTCGAGCTGAATGCCGAGTTCCTGCAGGCGCTGCTTGAATGCGTTGCGGCCCGAGAGCTTGCCGAGCACGATCTTGTTCGCGGTCCAGCCCACGTCTTCCGCGCGCATGATCTCGTAGGTGTCGCGCGCCTTGAGCACGCCGTCCTGGTGGATGCCCGACGCGTGCGCGAACGCGTTCGCGCCCACCACGGCCTTGTTCGGCTGCACGACGAAACCGGTGATCTGCGAGACGAGCTTCGAGGCCGGCACGATCTGCGTGGTGTCGATGCCAAGGTCGAGGCCGAAGTAGTCCTTGCGCGTCTTCACGGCCATGACGATCTCTTCGAGCGAGGTATTGCCCGCGCGCTCGCCCAGACCGTTGATCGTGCACTCCACCTGGCGTGCGCCGCCAATCTGCACGCCGGCCAGCGAGTTCGCCACCGCCATGCCGAGGTCGTTATGGCAGTGCACCGAGAACACGGCCTTGTCCGAGTTCGGGATGCGCTCGCGCAGCGTCTTCACGAGGTTGCCGTAGAGCTCCGGAATGCCGTAGCCGACCGTATCGGCGATGTTGATCGTGGTTGCGCCTTCGTTGATCACGGCTTCCAGCACGCGGCACAGGAAGTCCATGTCCGAGCGGCTGCCGTCTTCGGGCGAGAATTCCACGTCGTTCGTGAACTTGCGCGCGTAGCGCACGGCCAGCTTCGCCTGCTCGAGCACCTGCTCGGGCGACATGCGCAGCTTCTTCTCCATGTGCAGCGCCGAGGTGGCGATGAACGTGTGGATCCGGAAATGGTCGGCGGGCTTGAGCGCGTCGGCGGCGCGCTGGATGTCCTTGTCGTTCGCGCGGGCGAGCGAGCAGATCGTGCTGTCCTTGATCATGCCGGCGATCGTCTGGATCGCGTCGAAGTCGCCGTTCGAGCTGGCTGCGAAGCCCGCTTCGATGACGTCGACCTTCATGCGCTCGAGTTGCTTCGCAATGCGGATCTTCTCTTCTTTCGTCATCGACGCACCGGGCGATTGTTCGCCGTCACGCAACGTCGTATCGAAAATGATGAGCTTGTCTGCTGCCATTTCGGGTCTCCAGGGGGACTTGTTCAGTGTCTAAAAACGGATTTTGGGTGTTCGCGCCACCGGTGGCGACGCTGACAATGAACGAAGCTAACGGAGGGCGAGCGAGATCAGCGCGGCAGGCGCGCTAGCGCTAGCGTGCTTAGCAGCGCGCCGGCTTGAAGAAGAGAGGGGGAGAACTGGATGGTGTCCATGCCGCCGACTATAGCCGGAATCCGGCGATAGCGCAATTGGCGCGGGCCTGCACTCGCGGTGGACAAAATAAAAAGGGCCGCGCTCGCGCGCAGCCCTTCGTCCGTTTGCCTGACTTCGGCGCCCTAGCGCTCGCGCGGCGAGGAGCGCGCCGGGTTCGTGCGCCCGCGCACGCCCTGCCAGGCCCAGAACACATAGCCCGAGAGACCATAGAGCACGAACAGGCCAAACAGCATCAGCGGCGGATCGGACGAGACCAGCACGAACGCCACCACCACGAGCAGCGTGGCCGCGAACGGCACGCGGTGCCGCACGTCGAGCGCCTTGCCGCTATAGAACGGCGCGTTCGAGACCATCGTCACACCTGCGTAGATCGTCAGCACGAAGGCCACCCACGGCAGCCAGGCGAGCTTCACGGGCACGCGGTTGTCGGTCGTGAGCCAGACGAAGCCGGCGATCAGCGCCGCCGCGGCCGGACTCGGCAGGCCCTGGAAGAAGCGCTTGTCCACCACGGCAATATTGGTGTTAAAGCGCGCGAGGCGCAGCGCGGCGCCCGAGCAGTAGACGAAGGCCGCAAGCCAGCCCCAGCGCCCGAGGTCCTTGAGCACCCACTCGTACATCACGAGCGCGGGCGCGACGCCGAACGAGACCATGTCCGACAGGCTGTCGAACTGCTCGCCGAACGCGCTCTGCGAATGCGTCATGCGCGCGACGCGCCCGTCCATGCCGTCGAGCACCATCGCCACGAAAATGGCGATGGCCGCCACTTCGAAGCGCACGTTCATCGCCTGCACCACCGCGAAAAAGCCGCAGAACAGCGCCGCGGTCGTGAACGCATTGGGCAGCAGGTAGATGCCGCGCTTTTTCAGGAAGTCCTGGCGCGCGGCGCGGCGGCTCGCCGCCGCGCCCACCACGGGCTCCTGCACCGCCTTGTTGCGGCGAAACGGGCGCGGTAGCGGCGCGCCAGCGGGATTACGGGGTCGACGCGGTTTGAATCCGGCCATCGCTGCCCTCCTTATGCGGATTGCGTAGGCAGTTCGGCGAGGATCGTCGACGAGGCGGAGACCTTTTCGCCGATCGACACGCGCGGGCGGCTGCCCACCGGCAGATACACGTCCACGCGCGAGCCGAAGCGGATGAAGCCGTAGCGCTGGCCGCGCGAGAGCGGCTCGCCGGCGCGCACGTAGCAGAGAATGCGGCGCGCGATGAGGCCGGCGATCTGCACCGAGGTGACGGCCGTGCCATCGGCCATCGTGAGCACGACGGCGTTGCGCTCGTTCTCGGTCGAGGCCTTGTCGATGGCGGCGTTCAGGTAGGCACCCGGGAAGTATTCGACCTTCGCGACGGCGCCGTCCACGGGCGAGCGCTGCGAGTGCACGTTGAACACGTTCATGAACACGCTGATCTTGAGCGCTTCACGGTTGGCGTACGGGTCGTGTGCGGTTTCGACCGCAACGATGCGGCCGTCGGCCGGGCACAGCACGGCGTTGGCCTGGGTGGGAATCGGGCGCGGCGGATCGCGGAAGAACTGGACGACGAAGACCAGGATCAGCCAGAACGGCCATGCAAGGCCGAAGCCTGCGACCGCATGGATCAGGAGCGCGACGACGGCCGCAATGGCGATGAACGGCCAGCCTTCGCGCGCGATGATCGGATGAGGGTAATTCATGGTGGCTTCGCTGTTATTTTAAAAACCGTAGGATAGCAAAAGCCGCCCAGGGTTCATCCCACCTGGGCGGCTTTCTTTGATACTGCGTGCCGTGCGACGGGAAAAACCCGCACGCACGGGCAGAACGGCACCGTCAGATTAGTTCTTCGACTGGTCGACGAGCTTGTTTGCGGCGATCCACGGCATCATCGCGCGCAGCTTGGCACCGACCGTTTCGATCTGGTGCTCGGCGCCCAGGCGGCGGCGCGATTGCAGCGTCGGCGCGCCAGCCTTGTTTTCAAGGATGAAGCTCTTCGCGTATTCGCCGGTCTGGATGTCCTTCAGGACGTCCTTCATGACCTTCTTCGTCTCGGCCGTGACAACGCGCGGGCCCGTCACGTACTCGCCGTACTCGGCGTTGTTCGAGATCGAGTAGTTCATGTTCGCGATGCCGCCTTCGTAGATCAGGTCGACGATCAGCTTCAGTTCGTGCAGGCACTCGAAGTACGCCATTTCCGGCGCGTAACCTGCTTCGACCAGCGTTTCGAAGCCAGCCTTGATCAGCTCGACCGTACCGCCGCACAGGACGGCTTGTTCGCCGAACAGGTCAGTTTCGGTTTCTTCGCGGAAGTTCGTTTCGATGATGCCGGCACGGCCGCCGCCGTTCGCTGCTGCGTACGACAGGGCGATATCACGCGCTGCGCCCGACTTGTCCTGGTGGACAGCGATCAGGTGGGGCACGCCGCCGCCTTGCGAGTAGGTGCCGCGAACCGTGTGGCCCGGCGCCTTCGGGGCGATCATGATGACGTCCAGATCCGCACGCGGGATCACCGCGCCGTAGTGCACGTTGAAGCCGTGTGCGAACGCGAGCGCTGCACCGTTCTTGATGTTCGCGTGGACTTCCTTCGCGTAGACGTCGGCGATCTGCTCGTCCGGCAGCAGCATCATGACAACGTCGGCGCTCTTCACCGCTTCGGCCACTTCCTTGACCTGCAGACCGGCGTTCTCAGCCTTGCTCCACGATGCGCCGTTCTTGCGCAGACCGACCGTCACGTTCACGCCGCTGTCCTTCAGGTTCAGCGCGTGGGCGTGGCCTTGCGAGCCGTAACCGATGATCGTGACCTGCTTGCCCTTGATGAGGGAGAGATCGGCGTCCTTGTCGTAGAAAACTTTCATGTTGGTTCCTTGGCGAGAGTCTGGGTGAATTCGTTACTGCTATTAGCTTTGCTGCACCGGATGCCGCGCCCGGGGGCGCAGCATCCGGTCAAGTTCCGGTGCAAGATCGACTGGGGTCGGGTCACACCTTCAGAATGCGCTCTCCGCGCCCGATGCCCGAGCCGCCCGTACGGACGGTTTCGAGAATGGCGGCGGCGTCCATCGCTTCGATGAACGCGTCGAGCTTGTCGCTCGCCCCCGTCAGTTCGATCGTATAAGTCTTTTCGGTGACGTCGATGATGCGGCCGCGGAAAATGTCCGCCATCCGCTTCATCTCCTCACGTTCCTTGCCGACCGCCCTTACCTTGATCAGCATCAGCTCGCGTTCGATGTGGGCGCCCTCGGTAAGGTCGACCACTTTCACCACCTCGATCAGGCGGTTCAGATGCTTCGTGATCTGTTCGATCACGTCGTCCGAGCCAATGGAAACGATGGTCATGCGCGACAGCGAATGGTCTTCGGTCGGTGCCACCGTCAAGGTTTCAATGTTGTAGCCGCGTGCGGAGAAGAGGCCGACCACGCGCGAGAGTGCGCCCGGCTCGTTTTCCAGCAAAACGGAAATAATGTGTCTCATGATGGGTTCCACGATTTATCCAGTTTGACGAGGCTGCCGCCCTTCCCCGCGAACCCGCGCGCCCGTTGTGTGGACGCGCGCCGCGCGAGGTTGCTGCGGCGCCGTGCAAATACCGTTAGAGGTCTTCCGAGCCGAGCAGCATCTCGGTGATGCCCTTGCCGGCCTGTACCATCGGCCAGACATTCTCGGAAGGGTCGGTCTGGAAATCGAGGAACACCGTGCGGTCCTTCAGGCGCAGCGCTTCCTTGAGCGCCGGCTCCACATCAGCCGTCTTTTCGATCCGCATGCCAACGTGGCCATACGCTTCGGCGAGCTTCACGAAGTCGGGCAGCGCATCCATGTACGAATGCGAATAGCGCTTGCTGTATTCGATCTGCTGCCACTGGCGAACCATGCCGAGGTAGCGGTTGTTCAGCGAAATGATCTTCACGGGCGTGTCGTACTGCTTGCAGGTCGACAGCTCCTGAATGCACATCTGGATCGAGCCTTCGCCCGTGATGCACAGCACGTCGTCGTCGGGGTGCGCCATCTTCACGCCCATCGCCGCCGGCAGGCCGAAGCCCATCGTGCCGAGGCCACCGGAGTTGATCCAGCGGCGCGGCTGGTTGAAGCGGTAGAACTGCGCGGCCCACATCTGGTGCTGGCCGACGTCCGAACACACGAACGCATTGCCGCCCGTGAGCTCCCACGCCTTTTCCACCACGTACTGCGGCTTGATGATTTCGCTCGAACGGTCGAACTTCAGGCAGTTCTTCTCGCGCCAGCCTTCGATGTCCTTCCACCAGTCGGCGAGCGCTTCCGTATCGGGGCCGTGCTCGGCGTGCTGGAGCTGCTCGATGAGCTCCTTGAGCACTTCCTTGACGTCGCCGACGATAGGAATATCGACCTTCACACGCTTCGAGATCGACGAAGGGTCGATGTCGATGTGAATGATCTTGCGCGCACGCGAGGCGAAGTGCGCCGGGTCGCCGATCACACGGTCGTCGAAGCGTGCGCCGATTGCGATCAGCACGTCGCAGTGCTGCATCGCCATGTTGGCTTCGTAGGTGCCGTGCATGCCGAGCATGCCGAGGAACTTGCGGTCGCTCGCGCGATAGCCGCCCAGACCCATCAGCGTGTTCGTGACCGGGTAGCCGAGCAGGTCGGCGAACTGGTTCAGCTCGCGCGACGCATCCGCGAGGATGATGCCGCCGCCGGTGTAGATGTACGGACGCTTGGCCGAGAGGAGCAGCGAGACCGCTTTGCGGATCTGCCCCGAGTGGCCCTTGGTGACCGGGTTGTACGAGCGCAGCGAGACGCTCTTGATCGGTTCATACGTGCACGGCGTCTTCGACACATCCTTCGGAATGTCGATCAGCACGGGGCCGGGACGGCCGGTGCGCGCAATGTAGAAAGCTTTCTTGACGGTGGCGGCGAGATCGCGCACGTCCTTCACGAGGAAGTTGTGCTTCACGCAGGGACGCGTGATGCCGACCGTGTCGCACTCCTGGAAGGCGTCCTGACCAATCGCGGCGGTAGGCACCTGGCCGCTGATGATCACCATCGGGATCGAGTCCATATAGGCCGTCGCGATGCCCGTCACCGCATTGGTGACGCCAGGCCCCGAGGTCACGAGACACACGCCGACCTTGCCGGTCGAGCGCGAGTAGGCATCGGCCGCGTGCACGGCTGCCTGTTCGTGGCGCACGAGAACGTGCTGAATTTTGTCCTGCTTGTACAGCTCGTCGTAGATGTAGAGTACCGAGCCGCCGGGGTAGCCCCAAATGAATTCGACCTGCTCGTCGGCGAGCGCCTTCATCAGCACGGTTCCGCCGATGGACGTATGAGCTTGGGGGTCAGATTCTTGCGAAGGGGGGACCGACGTGGAGAATTCCGCGCTGGGCATATTCATCATTCACCTTTCGAATTTTCGGCAAAAAATTGATCGGGTGCTCTCTGCCGGGCTTGTGGCTCGGGTTCAAGCGGCGCGTCCAGTTGACAGATGAGCCTCATGGGCCACACCTGAATTGAGACAAGTCACTTATGTTGCGAACCATCGACGATATCGTTTCATCATGGTTCGGTCAAGCGATAATTGCCGCTTTTTAGAGCAGCGGGCATAAACGTTGCGTATATGCCCAACTCGCGCGCAACCCGCTCGCCGGCTTGCGCGAGCGATGCCCGCAACAGCCCGTCCAGCGGCTTTCGCGCGGCGCACGGCACGGTAACTTGATGTAGCGCACATGCCGCCGGCTACCCCTCTCGCGCGAAAATTTGCTAGCATCCGCGAGTTTTACGACATTTTTCAAACGATTACGCGTCCCACCTGGCGGCGCCCTGCAACGGATGGCATCAGATAAGGAACTCGCCGATTTTCTGGCGGGCGTCGAAAGACGCGCGTTCAAGCAAACGGTCTACGCCGTGCGCGACGACGACGCGTCGCTCGATATCGTGCAGGACGCGATGATCAAGCTCGCGGAAAAATACGGAGACCGCCCCCCCGCCGAACTCCCCCTGCTCTTCCAGCGTATTCTGCAAAATACGATGCACGATTATTTTCGTCGGCAGAAAGTACGCAATACTTGGGTGAGCCTCTTTTCCTCGCTCGGCAACTCGGAGGACGAGGAATTCGACATCCTCGAGACCTTCGAGGCAGAATCGGGATCGGCGGGCGCGGAAAGCAGCGAGCAGCAGCTCGAGCGCGCGCAGGTGCTCAACCTGATCGACGAAGAGATCCAGAAATTACCGGCACGTCAACGGGAGGCGTTTCTCATGCGTTACTGGGAGGATATGGATGTCGCCGAAACCGCCGCCGCCATGGGTTGTTCCGAAGGGAGCGTGAAAACGCACTGCTCGCGGGCCACCCACACGCTGGCTCAAGCGCTCAAGGCCAAAGGAATCACGCTATGAGCTCCGCCCTCGAAAATAAAGATTTAGAGTTCGTGCAGGCGATGCGCCGCGCGCTCGACGAGAGCGCCGCGAGCCTGCCTGCCGCCACGACTGACCGTCTCGCCGCCGCCCGCAAGGCCGCGCTTGGCCACAAGAAGGCCGAGCAGCCGGTGTTCGTGCGCGTGCCGTCGTTTGCCGCCGCGGGCGTGGGCACGCTGCCCGGTGCCGCGCAGGGCGGTCTCAAGGCGCCGCGCCGGCGTTCGGCGCTTGCGCGCTTCGCGCTCGCCTGGCCGCTCGCGGCACTCGTGGCGGGCCTGTTCGCCATTGCGTATTTCGAAGACCAACAACGCACTGCGGAACTCGCCGATATCGACGCGGCCATGCTGAGCGACGACCTGCCGCTCACGGCCTACCTCGACCACGGGTTTAACGCGTACCTGTCACGCGCGCACTGAAGCGGGAGATTCACGGGGTGAGTTACAAGCGCGGCCTGGCCGTTGTCATTGGATCTGTGGTCGCGGCACTCGTGTCGTATGCGGCGACGTATCCGCGCTTTCATCCCGAGCCGGCGGCCGAGCCCGCTGCGGCAGCGGCGCCCGCGCAAGCCCAGGCGCCCACCGCTGAAGCCACGCCTGCCATACCGTTGCCCGGCAGCGTCAGCCCGCTGTCCTGGGCGCGCCTCTCGGACGCGCAGCGCGTCGCGCTCGCGCCCTTCGTCAGCGAATGGGATACCTTCAGCGACGCACGGAAACGTAAATGGCTAAAGATCGCCGCGCGTTACCCGAAGATGTCGCCTGATGAGCAAAAGCGCCTGCAGGAACGCATGACCGAATGGGTACGCATGACGCCTGAGCAACGGCGCGTCGCGCGCGAGAACTATCAGGCGTCCAAGGAGATGACCGCCCAGGCGCGTCAGCGCGCCTGGAAGGCCTACCAGCAACTCTCCGAAGAACAGAAAGAGCGCCTCGCCGCCAGCGAGCGCAAGCGCCGGACCGTGGTCAGTGCGCCGCCGAGCGGCAACAAGAGCGAAATCCGCGACATCGAGCGGCTCGTGAACGAACGCGAGCACCGCGTGCGTGCGCGCACGGCTTCCGGCGCCTCGGGTGCGCCTGGCGTGCCCTCGTCCGCGCCCGCGATGCCGGGGCAGCCCGGCACCTCCGGACAGCTCGCCACGCCGCCCGCCTCGGCCTTCGCAGCCAGCATCCCCGCGGCAGACAGCTTCGAGCCGGCCATTCCCGTGCCCGTGTCGCCCGCCGAGGCGCCCGCGGCGTTCAAGGGGTCCTGAGCGCACAGCGCTTCGGCTTGCGTTGCTCCGCGCGCGGTGCGCTTGCGCGTTTTCGGGCTCGCCCGGGCGCATCGTCGCTCGCGCCGCCCCAGCGCGTTTTCCTGCATTTTCCCGCGTTACTCATCGCCGCCCTTCGCGGTGGCCGCCACTTGCGGTTATCCTCACGGTGTCCCGTCCCTTATCGCCTCTCCGCCAGTGCGACGCCGCCCCGTGACCGAACACGTCAGTGCCACCGAGACCGCCGTGAGCCTTGCGCAACGCTCGCCATCCGCAAACGGAGCGCCGCCTGATGCATCGCCCGTGGCACACGCAGAGACCGGCTTCCAGGAGCCAGCCGAAACACCCGCCTCTGCCCTGGCGCCCGTCACCGTGCGCCGCAGGCTCGCCGCGCTCCTCTACGAGAGCGTGCTGCTCTTCGGCGTGATCTTTGTCGCCGGCCTCGCGTTCAGCCTCGTCCTGCAGCAACGCAACGGCTACACCCACCATCGGCTGATGGCTGCGTGGATCGCTCTCGTGGCCGGTGTCTATTTCGTCGGCTTGTGGCATCGCGGCGGGCAGACCCTGCCGATGAAGACGTGGCGCCTGCGCGTGATCGGCCCCGACGGCGCCCCGCCCTCGCTCGCCCGCGCCACGCTGCGCTACCTCGCTGCGTGGCTGTGGTTCCTGCCGCCGCTCGCGCTGCACCCGCTCCTGAACCTCACGGTGCCGCACACGCTCGTGCTCGAAGCCTTCTGGTTCGCGGCGTGGACCGCCAGTGCGCGCTTCACACCCGGGCGCCAGTTCCTGCACGATCGCATCGCCGGGACGCGCATCGTCTCCGTGCCGAGGTAAGCAAAGAGGGCCGCAGGGCCAGCCCGGATCGCCACGCGCAATCAAGGGCAATAGAGAGCGATCACGCGCACTCACACGCAATAGCGCGCAGTCGAGCGTCTGCGCGCCGCAACGTCATCAAATCGTCACGTCACAGCGCGAGCGCGCCGCCGTTCGCGCGAGGCAGCCACGCCGGCGCCAGCCCCCACGCGGCTTCGCGCCCCCTCCTCGCATCTCGCAAGGACTGCGTAACAAGACCTTCTTGTGACTGTCACGGCGACGTCATGCCCCCATGGCGCAATGCGCGTATTGCAACCTGCCGCGCGAGCCATGGCCCAGAAGACGTCCGCGACCTCATTACTCCGGCAGACCACCGGTCCGGGCGCCGATCCCGCCGCCTTCCATCCCGGTCCGGGCGCCGCGACGCCCACCCTGCCCCTGCCATTGCCGCTGAATGACGCGCCTTCCCCGAGCGCCCGCGACGACGATCATCCCGCCCCGCATCGTTACCGCACGATCTGGCTCTCCGACATTCATCTCGGCACCAACGGCTGCCAGGCGAACTATCTGCTCGACTTCCTGCGCCACAACGAGTCGGAGTATCTGTATCTGGTGGGCGACATCATCGACGGCTGGCAGTTGCGCAAGGGCTGGAACTGGCCTCAGGCGCACAACGACGTCGTGCAAAAGATCCTGCGCAAGGCGCGCAAGGGCACCCACGTGACCTACATCCCCGGCAACCACGACGAAGGCGCGCGCCAGTTCTGCAACCTCGCGTTCGGCGACATCCACGTGCGCGAAGAAGCGTTCCATACGACTCTCGCCGGCAAGCGCCTGTGGGTCGTGCACGGCGATCTGTTCGACGGTGTGATTCAGCACGCCAAGTGGCTCGCCTATCTCGGCGATTCGGCCTACACCGTGATCCTCGTGCTGAACCGCTGGTTCAACCGCGTGCGCGCGAGGCTGGGATTCCAGTACTGGTCGCTCTCGCAGTACCTCAAGCACCAGGTCAAGAACGCCGTGAACTTCATCTCGTCATTCGAGCGCGTGATGACCGACGAGGCGCGCCGGCGCGGCTGCGACGGCGTGGTCTGCGGCCATATCCACAAGGCCGAGATCCGCGAGATCGACGGCATCCTCTATTGCAACGACGGTGACTGGGTGGAGAGCCTCTCGGCGCTCGTCGAAACCTTCGAGGGCGAACTGCGCATCGTCTACTGGACGGTGATGCAGGCCCCCGAGGCGCAGGGCGTGACGCGCAAGACCCGCGTGAGCGCGGCCTGAATCACCTGAGCCGCCTGAGTGAATCACGCGAGCCATCCCAACACACCAAACCCGAGGGCCGACGACCGATGAAAGTCATGATCGTGACCGATGCATGGGAGCCGCAAGTCAATGGCGTGGTACGAACGCTGAAGAACACGACGCGCGAGCTCATCGCGCTCGGGCATCAGGTCGAACTGCTCACGCCGCTCGAGTTCCGCACCATACCGTGCCCGACCTACCCGGAAATCAAGCTCTCGCTGTTTCCGAAGCGCCATCTGCACACGCGCATCAACGCCTTCCGCCCCGACGCGATCCATATCGCCACCGAAGGCCCGCTCGGGCTCGCCGCGCGCCGCTACGCGATCGACCACGACCTGCCGTTCACGACCGCCTATCACACGCGCTTTCCCGAATACGTGCAGGCGCGCTTCGGCATTCCGCTCTCGGCCACCTACCGCTTCCTGCGCTGGTTCCACAAGCCTTCGCTCGCGGTGATGGCGCCCACGCCCGTCGTGAAGACCGACCTCGAGAAGTTCGGCTTCACGAACGTCGTGCTGTGGACGCGCGGCGTCGATCTCGAGATCTTCGAGCCGATGGAGTCGAAGGTGCTCAACACCGCGCGCCCGATCTTCCTCTACGTGGGGCGCGTTGCCGTGGAGAAGAACGTCGAAGCCTTCCTCAAGCTCGATCTGCCGGGCTCGAAGTGGGTCTGCGGCGAAGGCCCCGCGCTCGCCGAGCTCAAGTCGCGCTACCCCCAGGCCAATTATCTGGGCGTGCTGAGCCAGCCCGAGCTCGCCAAGGTCTACGCCGCCGCAGACGTGTTCGTGTTCCCGAGCCGCACCGACACGTTCGGCCTCGTGCTGCTCGAGGCGCTTGCCTGCGGCACGCCGGTGGCCGCCTACCCCGTCACGGGTCCGATCGACGTGCTCGGCGCGGGCGGCGCCGGCGCGATGAACGAGGACCTGCGCGAAGCCTGTCTCGAGGCGCTCAAGATCGACCGCGGCACGGCGCGCGCATGGGCCGAGCGCTTCTCGTGGACGGCCGCGTCCGAGCAGTTCGCGTCGCACCTGAAGCCGCGCGCGCACACGACGATGCAGGAATCGGGCGCAACCGCCTGAGCGCGGCCTGCGGCCAGCAACGAAGCCGATGACACGCCCCACCCCCGCTCCCGGCACCGAAGACGAAGACAACGGCGATGCCGCAGTATCGCTTGCAGCCACGCCCCGCGCAGTGGGGCAGGACGCATGCGATACTGCGGCATCGACTCCGATTGTTATGGCCCCACGTCCTTCGTCACCCTCCAAAGCGTCCGCAGCGCCGCGCGATAGCGACGCGCCGCAACCCGCTCGCCCCGATGCACGCCAGAGCGCACACGGCGGCGCGGCGCCCGTGCATGCGGGCGCCGCCGCGAACGCGCCGCGCACGAGCGCCAGCGTGCCCCAGCAGCAGCCCGGACCGCCCGAGCCGCCGGAACCCGCGCATCTGCACGAGCCGCTCGGCCCGGACGATCCGCTGGCCCCGCTGCCGTTCAACCCCTACAAGGGCAACCGCGGCATCATGCGCGCCTGGAACGCGCTCAAATATTCGATCAAGGGTTTTCGCGTCGCCATCCGCGAAGAAAGTGCGTTTCGCCAGGAGCTCACGCTCGCGGCCATCCTCGTGCCCATCGGCGTGTTCGTGCCGGTCGAACCGGTCGAGCGCGTGCTGCTGCTGGGCTCGGTCATGCTGGTGCTGATCGTCGAGCTGCTCAATTCGAGCATCGAAAACGCCGTCGACCGCATCGGTCTGGAGCGCAACGAGCTTTCGGGCCGCGCCAAGGATCTCGGCAGTGCCGCGGTGACGGTCGCCCTCCTCACCTGCGTGATGGCATGGGGCTTGATCCTCGTGCCGCGCTTCGGCCCCGCCCTGCTGCACTGGCTCGGCCTGCGCTGAGCCCCAGGCCTCCCGCCAACGCCAGGGGACGCGCCTCGCAGCGCTCATACCCTGCGTTCCAGACAGGCTGGCTTGGCGCCGGGATCGTCGGTTTATAATCGAACGACAGTCTTAAAAAACGACCACCCGCGTCCGGGCCGGCGGCGCTTCGCAGATGCGGCAGCGTTGCAGGCCCGACGCCGCACCTCCAAGGCCGGACGACATGGATTCCAAACCTCCCCGCCGTACACGCGAACGGATTCTTGAGCTGTCGTTGAAGCTGTTCAACGAGATCGGCGAGCCCAACGTCACGACGACGACCATCGCCGAGGAAATGGAGATCAGTCCAGGCAACCTGTACTACCACTTCCGCAACAAAGACGACATCATCAACAGCATCTTCAGCCAGTTCGAGCAGGAGATCGAAAAGCGTCTGCGCTTCCCGGACGACCATCGCGCCACCATCGACGAGATGTGGGCGTATCTGCAGTACATGGTCGATTTCACGTGGCGCTACCGCTTCCTCTATCGCGACCTGAACGACTTGCTCGCGCGCAACCGCACGCTCGAGATGCACTTCAAGCAGATCATCAGCCACAAGGTGCACTTCGCGAAGCAGTTCTGCGAGCAGCTCGTGGAAGACGGCGAGATGGTCGCCACGCCCGCCGAGATCCACGTGATCTCGACCAATATCGGCGTGATTGCGACCTACTGGCTCTCGTACCAGTTCGTGATGAATCCGCGCAAGTACAACGACCAGGAAGCGATCCAGGAAGAGCTGCACCAGGTGAGCGTGCAGATCGTCTCGCTGATGGCGCCTTATCTGCGCGGGCGCGCGCGCCAGCTGTTCGACGACCTCGTCTCGGGCAAGCTCGAAAAGCGCGAGTTCTACGACTACCTGCCGCCGCGCGAGGGCACGACGGGGGGCGCGAGCGCGAAGGACAACAAGGATTGATGCGAATGAAAGCAGTCTGCGTATATTGCGGCTCCTCGATGGGAGCCCGACCGGTCTACAACGAGGCGGCGCAGGCGTTCGGCCGCGCGCTCGTCGATGCCAACCTCGCGCTCGTCTACGGCGGCGGCAAGGTGGGCCTGATGGGCGTGATCGCCGACACCGTGATGGCGCATGGCGGCCGCGCGATCGGCGTGATTCCCGAGCTGCTGGTGGACAAGGAAGTGGGCCACAACGGCCTCACGGAGCTGCACGTCGTGCCCGACATGCACCAGCGCAAGAAGATGATGGCCGATCTCTCCGATGCCTTCGTCGCGATGCCTGGCGGCGTGGGCACGCTCGAAGAGCTGTTCGAGGTCTACACGTGGGCGCAGCTCGGCTATCACCACAAGCCGGTGGGCGTGCTCAATATCGACAGCTTCTACAACCCGCTGATCGCGCTGCTCGAGCACACCGTGAGCGAAGGCTTCATGCGCCAGGCCTATCTCGATCTGCTGCAGATCGATAGCGATCCCGCCGCGCTGATCGGCAAGCTCAAGCGCTACCACGCGCCCGCCAAGGACAAGTGGGCGGATCTGCGCGAGAACGTTTGAGCCCGGGTGACTCTGCGGCTGCGCGCCCTTCGCTTCGCGAGGCGCGCGTCCAGAAGCTTTGCGTGGGGCCCGGTGTTCCGCCGAGGCTCGGAGGCAACACTCCGGCCGGCACCTGAAGCACCCGGTCCCGTCGACAGGAGGTGACACACAGATGGGCAAGGTCGTTCTCATCACCGGCGCGAGCCGCGGCATCGGCCGCGCGTGCGCGCAGCTGCTCGGCGCGCACGGCTGGACCGTGGGCGTGAATTATCTGCATAACGAACCAGCTGCCGAAGAAACCGCGGCCGAGGTCGGCCGCGCGGGCGGCCACGCACGCGTGCTGCGCGGCGACGTGGCCAGCGAAGCCGATGTGCTCGCGATGTTCGACACGCTCGAATCGGCGTACGGACGCATCGATGCGCTCGTGAACAACGCCGGCATCGTGGCGCCCTCGTCGCGCGTCGCGGACATGGACGCCGAGCGCCTCAAACGCATGTTCGACGTGAACGTCTACGGCGCCTTCCTGTGCGCGCGCGAAGCGGCGCGGCGCATGTCGAAGGACCGTGGCGGCGATGGCGGTGCGATCGTCAATGTGTCGTCGGCGGCCTCGCGGCTCGGCTCGCCCAACGAGTACGTCGACTACGCGGCTTCCAAGGGCGCCATCGACACGATGACGATCGGTCTCGCCAAGGAGCTCGGCCCGCAGGGCGTGCGCGTGAACGCGGTGCGGCCAGGACTCATCGACACGGAGATCCACGCGAGCGGCGGCCGGCCCGAGCGCGCGGCCGTGCTCGGCGCGCAAACGCCGCTCGGACGCCCGGGCAGCGCCGACGAAGTGGCACAGACGATCGTGTGGCTCTTGAGCGATGCGGCATCGTACGTGACGGGCGCCCTGCTCGATGTGAGCGGAGGGCGCTGAGCGAGCGCCGGGAAAAACGCCGGGCAGTTGCGAAAACCGCGCGGCGCGCCGCGTCACGGCGCGTTTTCGCTAGAACGACGAGCCCGGCTCGCGCAGGAATGCGGCTTCGGCGTCGCTGCTCGGGCGGCCAAGCTGCGCGTTGCGGTGCGGGAAGCGCCCGAAGCGCTCGATGACGGCGGCGTGGCGCAGCGCGTAATCGTAGTACCCCTTGGCTTCCGGATCCTTCGCAAGCTCGCCGAAGAGCCGCAGCGACTCGCGCTGCGCATCGGCCGATTCCGCATGCTCGAACGGCAGATAGGCGAACACGCGATGCTGGAGGCTCGGCAGGCGCAGATCGGCGCCGCTCGCCACCATCGCGCGCGCGATGCCAAGCGCCTTGTCGTCCGCCGAAAACGCGTGCGGCGTGCCACGATGGCAATTACGCGAGAACTGGTCGAGCAGGATCACGAGGGCCAACGCGCCTTCGGGCGTGCCGCTCCACGCATCGAGTTCGCCTGAGCGCGCGGCGTCGAGCAACGCACCGAAGCGCTCGCGCAAGGACGTGTCAAACGCCTTGTTCTTGCGGAACCACATCTTGCGCTCACGGCCGAACGCTTCCGAACCTGGCACACCGAACCAAAAGTCGAGCACCTCGCGGGCGCGCGGATCGAGCGCCTCGTGAACGTGGGCGGGGTTCGGCGCGACGCTCATTCGGCCAGTTCCAGCACGAGCCGGCGCGTGCGTGCACTCTTCTTCTCGAGCTTCGCCACACGCAACCGGCCGATTTCTTCGGTATTGCGCACGTGCGTCCCGCCGCACGGCTGCAGATCGATGCTCTCGATGCGCAAGAGGCGCACGCGCCCGAGCCCCATCGGCGGCTTCACGCTCATCGTGCGCACGAGCTCGGGGCGCTGCAGCATTTCGTCGTCGGTGATCCATTCGGTGGCGACGGGATGCGCCCCCGCCACCAGCTCGGCCAGACGCGCCTCGACCATTTCGCGCTCGATCGGCTCGACGGTCGCGAAATCCAGACGCGCGTAGTCCGTCGTGATGCTGCAGCCGTCCACCGCGTAGGGCAGCACCGCGCACATCAGATGGCTCGCCGTGTGCAGGCGCATGTGCCGATGACGGCGGGCCCAGTCGATCTCCGCGCGCACGCGCTCGCCGGCAACGAGGCGCGCGAGCAGCGCCTCCTGGCCGGGCGCGGGGACGTGCAGCGCGTCGTCGGGCGTCGCGCCTTCGAACTTGGCCTTGCGCGTGTCGGCGATCTCGATGCGCGTGCCGTCGGCGAGCACGAGTGCGCCGGTGTCGCCGGCCTGGCCGCCGCCGAGCGGGTAGAACACGGTCTGGTCGAGCCGCACGCCGTCCTCGCCTATGGCGATCACCGTGGCGTCGCACTGCGTGAGATAGGCGTCTTCGCGAAAGAGTGCACGGGTGGGAGATGTCGTCATGGTGATCTGATCCTCGCTTGGGTCCCGAATCCTGCATTATGGCGACGCACGCACCGGCCCAAAATGCAGACTGTGCGCGCGGCACCACCGGACTGTACCAGCGCTTTTACCGGAACAATCGGTTCAATCGCTGCTCAGGCCCTGCATCAGCCCGGACGATTGCGCATCCAGTCCGCCGTATCGAAGAACGAATTCAGCAGGTGCTCGCGCAGCGCCTCGGGCAGCCCGACGTCGTCCATCGCCCAGGCCATGCAGCGCAGCCACTGGTCGCGCTCGGATGACGCGATAGCGAACGGCAGGTGACGCGCGCGCAGGCGCGGATGGCCGAAGCGCTCGATGTAGTGGTCCGGGCCGCCGAGCCAGCCGCACAGGAACCAGAACAGCTTGTCGCGCGAGCCGTCGAGCGTCTGCGGGTGCATCGCGCGGATGCCGGCAAACTCGGGCTCGAGGTCCATCAGGTCATAGAAGCGGTCGACGAGCTCGCGCACGCGCGCCTCGCCGCCGACGAGTTCGAAGGCCGTGGGCTGCTGCGGCGCTTCGTCGGCTGGATCGGTCATACGGTTCAATCGCTACAAAAACTCAGGCGGCAAGACGCGTGGCGCCTTGCCGGGGAAAGCTGCATTTTCGCACGGCGGCGCAGACGCCGCGCGCGCTGCCCTTTCCCGCGCCATGCGCGCCACGGGCGTCTAGCGCACTCGCGCCCACACCCGCATGGCGTCGTCGATGGCGAGCGCCACCGGGTCGCCCACACGCAGCGCCGTTTCGCTGCGCGCGATCACCACCGGTCCCGCCTGCGTGCGCACGCTGACGAGGTACACGTCGCCCGCGCCCTCCGCTCCCACGCGATGCCGCACCACCGTGCATTCCTCCACGGTGCCACCGGCCGCGGGTTCGCTCGACCAGTGCGCCGCGCCGCAGCGCGGGCAGCGGTACCGCGCCGGAAACACGGCCTCGCCGCAGGCATTGCAGCGCTGAATCGCCAGAGCCGTCTCGCTCATGCTGGCCTCCTCTCGAGCACGACGGCATTCGCACACATGCCGTAGCGATACTGCACCATGCCATAGCCGCTCACGAGCGCGAGCCGCGCCTCGTCCACCTGACGCGCGCCCGCCTCGCCCTGCAACTGGCGGATCGCTTCCACGAGCCCGTGCATGCCGGCCGCCGCGCCCGCCTGCCCTGCCGAAAGCTGACCGCCCGAGGTGTTCACCGGCAATTCGCGCGACGCGATGCGCGCAATCAGCGCGCGCAGATCGCCGTCGGGCGCGAAGCCCAGATCGGCGAGCTGGATCAGCGTCATCACCGGATAGTCGTCGTAGACCGAGATCACGTCGATGTCGGCGGGCGTGGCTCCGGCCTGCGTCCAGAGCGGCTCGGCAAGCGCGGCGAGGCCGGTCTCCAGGCCGTCGCCCGCTTGATGATCGGGGTTGTAGCGGCATTGCAGCGCGCGCACGTGGAGCGGCGCACGCGCCTGCGTTTTCACGAGATCCGCGCGCGCCACCACGACGGCGTTCGCGCCGCACACCACGGGCACGCAATCGAAGCGCCCGAGCGGGTCGGCCACGCGCGGCGCCGCGAGATAGTCCTCGAGCGTGAGCGGCGTGCGGTACACCGCGCCCGGATTGAGCCCGGCCCACTCGCGCTGCGCCACGCACAACGCGCCGTAGTCGCGCGCGTCCAGCCCGTGGCGCCGCGCGTGGCGCTGCGTGAGCATCGCGAAGAGGCTGTTCGGTCCGCCGTTCTCGAGCGGCCGCAGATACGTGCGCGTCGTGAGGTTGTAGTGCTCGACCAGTTGCCGGAAGTCGGCGGCCTCGAAGCGGTCGCCGGACAGCAGGACGATGACCGAGGCATCGCCGTGCTGCACCGCGCGAATCGCGTGCTGCAACAGGTTGATCGCGCTCGCGCCGCCGTGGCAGTCGTCCATGCACCAGCGCGGGCTGATGCCCAGCCGCCAGGCCATGTCGATCGCGTGATCGGGCGCGAGCGTGAACGACGCCACGCCGAGCCCATCCACCTCACGCGCATCGAACCCCGATTGCGCGAGCGCCAGTGCAAACGCCTGTGCGAGCAGGTCGCCGGTCGTGTGCTCCGGCGCCTGGCGGCGGTAGGGCACCTCCACGCCGCAGACCACGGCCGCGCCGTCGAAATCAGATTGCATGTCCCCTCCTCGCGCGGCATGCCGCCGTGCGCATCCTGTCCCTGTTCATCTTGCCTCGACTCCTCCGCGGTTGCCCGCCGTCTCCACGTTGTCCGACGCGTCGCACTGCTTCGCCTCGGGAGCGCCCGCCTTGACAGCCGGTTTTTTTCATTATCCAATAAAACACATGAATTTTCATATTTTCGAATCTAAAGGGTTTACGCGCAGACCGCTTTCGCGACGCGCCAGTCCCGACGATCGAAACACGTAGCGCCACCTCGCCACGCGAGCCGCACACGGCGGCCGCCACGGCTTCGTGGACCGCTCAGGAGACACCGCATGACCACTTTCATGACACCCCGAACTGCCCGCTGCCGCGCTTGCGCACAAGGAGCCTCGAAATGAGCGCCGCGCCCGTCACCGATGCGTTCGACGTCATCGTCGAGTCCGTGGAGCCGCTCAGCTCGCACATCACCTCGTTCCGCCTGCGCGCGCCCGACGGCCGCGCGCTGCCCGGCTTCGCCGCGGGCGCGCATATCCGCGTCCAGGTGGGCGAAGGCAGCGACGAGTGGCGCGCCTATTCGCTCGTCAATCTCGCGTCCGACGCCTGCGCCGCGTGCGAGCGCGCGCCCGATCACTACCTGATCGCCGTGCGCCGCGAGGACGCGGGCGCGGGCGGCTCGCTGTGGATGCACTCGCAGGTGCGCGCGGGCAACACGCTGCGCATCGCGCCGCCCGTGAACGCGTTCGCGCTCGAGCACGGTGATGCGGGCGCCAACGCCGTGCTGATCGCAGGCGGCATCGGCATCACGCCAATCGCCTCGATGGCCGCCGCGCTCGCCGCGCGCGGGTGCCGCTACGGCTTGCACTACACCGGGCGCTCGATCTCGCAACTCGCCTTCGTCGACGCACTGCGCGCGCTCGCCGGCGAGCAGTTGCATCTCTACGGCGACGACGAAGCGAGCGAGGCCAGCCGCTTCGACCTCGAGCGCCTGTTCGCCACGCTGACGCCGGGCCAGCCGCTCTATGTGTGCGGCCCGCAAGGCCTGATCGACGCGGTCATCGCGCTCGCCACGCAACGCGGCTGGCCGCGCGAGCGCATCCGCTCCGAGCTGTTCGCGGCCGCAACGCCCCAGGCCGGCGACGCCGCGTTCGAAGTCGAGCTGCGCCAGACCGGCATGACGCTCAGCGTGGCCCCCGCGCAGACGATCCTCGACGCGATGCTCGACGCCGGCCTCGATCCGCTCTACGACTGCAAGCGCGGCGAATGCGGCGTGTGCCAGGTGGGCGTGATCGAAGGAGAGGTCGAGCACCGCGACTATTGCCTGAGCGAGACGGAAAAGCGCTCGGGGAAGGTCATGCATATCTGCGTGTCGCGCGCCCGCGCGGCGCGCCTCGTCATTGACGCATAGGCGCGACGCATAAACCCGACGCATAAACGCGCGACCCGCAACACAACGCACCCAGCCCCAGCCAAGGAGCCCACCATGCCCCGCTATCGCGAAGACGCCGCAGCGCTTGCCGCGCTCGTCGAGCCCGATCAGGTTCACCGCGACGTCTATCTGGATCAGGAAGTGTTCGACCTCGAGATGGAGCGGCTCTTTCACCGCACCTGGGTCTATCTCGGCCACACGAGCCAGGTGCCCAACGCAGGCGACTACCTGACCGTCGATATCGCGAAGGAGCCGCTCGTGATGGTGCGCCAGGCAGACGGCAGCGTGCGCGTGCTGAAGAACCGCTGCGCGCACAAGGGCGCGAAGCTCGTGAGCGCACCCAACGGCAACACCGGCAAATTCTTCCGCTGTCCTTACCATGCGTGGACCTACAAGACCGACGGCAAGCCGCTCGCGATTCCGCTGAAGAACGGCTACGAAGGCACGCGCATGAGCGAATGTCCCTCGGGGCAAGGCCTCGCCGCCGTCGCGAACGTAGAGACGTATCGCGGCTTCGTGTTCGTGCGCCTGTCCGACGAAGGCCCGACGTTCAGCGAGTATTTCGGCGACTCGCTCTCGTCCATCGACAACATGGCCGACCGCTCGCCCGAAGGCGAGCTGGAAATCGCAGGCGGCTGCCTGCGCTACGTGCACAACTGCAACTGGAAGATGTTTGTCGAAAACCTCAACGACACGATGCATCCGATGGTGGCGCACGAGTCGTCGGCGGGCACGGCGAAAAAGCTCTGGGACGGCAAAGGCGCCGACGAGCCGAAGCCGATGGCGATCGAGCAGTTCGTGCCGTTCGTGTCCGACTACGGGTTCTTCGACGGCATGGGCGTGCGCGTGTTCGAGAACGGGCACAGCTACACGGGCGTGAACTTCTCGATCCATTCGAGCTATTCGGCGCTGCCCGAGTACGAGCAAAAGCTCACCGCCGCCTGGGGCGAAGAAAAGGCGAAAGAAGTGCTCGGCACCGCGCGGCATAACACGGTCTACTACCCGAGCCTCACGATCAAGGGCGCCATTCAGGCGATTCGTGTGGTGCGCCCGATTGCACCGGACAAGACGCTGATCGAATCGTGGACCTTCCGCCTGAAGGGCGCACCCGACGTGCTGCTGCAACGCACGCTCACGTATTCGCGCCTCATCAACTCGCCGATGTCGGTGGTGGGCCACGACGACCTGCATGCGTACCGCGCGATCCAGGAAGGGCTCGCGGCGAACGGCAACGCATGGGTGAGCCTGCACCGCGACTATCGCGCCGACGAAAGCGAGGCGCGTGACCTCACCGTCAATGGCACGAGCGAGATCTCGATGCGCAACCAGTTCCGTGCATGGGCGCGCTACATGGCGCCGCAAGCGGCGAAATAATTCCAGGGGACCCAGCAATGACGACCGCAACACATGACCCCGCCCTGCGTGAGACGCTGATCGACTTCGTCTACCGCGAGGCGCGCCTCATCGACGAGAAACAGCTCGACGCGTGGTACGAGCTGTTCGCCGAAGACGGCCTCTACTGGATCCCGCTCGCGCCCGATCAGCGCGACGGCCTCAATCATGCCTCGCTGATGTACGAGGACCGCCTGCTGCTCAAGCTGCGCATCGAACGCCTGAAGCAGCCGCGCGCCTACTCGCAGCAGCCCGAGAGCCGCTGCCAGCATGTGCTGCAACGCCCTGAGATCGAATCGGCCGGCGCCGATGGCTATCGCGTGCGCACGCCGTTCTTCTACGCCGAAGCGCGCGGCGACGAGCAACTGGTCTTCACCGGGGTCGTGCGCCATCACCTCGTCGAGGAGGGCGGCGCGCTGCGCATCCGCGAAAAGCGTATCGACCTGCTCAATTGCGACGCGGCGCTGCCGTCGGTCCAGCTCTTCATGTGAGGCACGCGGTGAACCACGAACCACGCCATCCCGATCCGTTGCCTTATCCGTCCGTGTATGGAGCCTTTGCAGCAAGCGCCGCGCGTTATCCCGATCACGACTTCCTCGTTGTCCTGCCCGAAACCGCGCAGATCTACGGCATCGACGCGCAAACGCTGCGCTACGGCGTTGCGCTCGCCCGCGTGGACGCCCTCGCCGCGCGCTACCGTGCCGCGGGCTTCGGGTCCGGGCATCGCGCGGGCCTGATGCTCGAGAACCGCCCCGCGTTCTTCCTGCACTGGCTCGCGCTGAACGCGCTCGGCGTCTCGGTTGTGCCGCTCTCCACTGAGCTGCGCGCGGCCGAACTCGAATACATCACGGGCCATAGCGAGCTCGATCTCGCCATCGCGCCCGCAGCACGTCATGCCGATTTGCGCGCGGCCGCGCAGGCCGCACAACGCAGCGTCGCGATCTGCGCAGGCGATGCCGATGGCACAGCCATCCCGCACGCCGCCACCGCACCGCGCGCGCACACACCCGACGCCGATACCGAATGCGCGCTGCTCTACACCTCGGGCACGACGGGCCGCCCGAAAGCCTGCGTGCTGCCCAACGAGTACTTCCTGCTCGCGGGCCTCTGGTACAACCGCATCGGTGGCCTGTGCACGCTGCGGCCCGGCGTCGAGCGCCTCATCACGCCACTGCCGATGACGCACATGAACGCGATGGCCTACTCGACCATGGCAATGATCCTCGCGGGCGGCGCCATCGTCGCACTCGACCGCTTTCATCCGCGCAGCTGGTGGGAAAGCGTACGTGACGCGCGCGCGACCGTGATCCACTATCTCGGCGTAATGCCGGCCATGTTGCTCGGTGCGCCGCAAAGCGCGCACGACCGCGAGCACGCGGTGCGCTTCGGCTTCGGCGCAGGCGTCGACAAGACCCTGCATGCACCGTTCGAAACGCGCTTCGGCATTCCGCTGCTCGAAGCGTGGGCGATGACCGAAACCGGCGCGGGCGCCGTGGTGATCGCCAACCGCGAGCCGCGCAACGTTGGCATGTCGTGCTTCGGCAAGCCCGAGGCGGAGCTTCAGGCGCGCATCGTCGGCGACGATGGGCAGCCCGCGCCCGCAGGCGAGCCTGGCGAGCTGCTCGTGCGTGCAAACAGCGATAACCCGCGCCGCGGCTTCTTTCGCGAATATCTCAAGGATCCCGAAGCAACGGCGGCAGCGTGGGAAGGCGGCTGGTTCCATACCGGCGACATCGTCCGGCAGGACGCCGACGGCCAGATGTATTTCGTCGACCGCAAGAAGAACGTGATTCGCCGCAGCGGCGAGAACATCTCGGCGGTCGAGGTCGAGAGCGTGCTGCGCAAGCATGCATGTGTGGCCGACGTGGCCGTCGCGGCCACGCCCGATGCGGTGCGCGGCGACGAAGTGCTCGCCTGCGTCGTTACACGCGAGCCGCTGCGCGAAGCCGAACGCGCCGCGCGCGCCGCCGAGCTCGTGCAGCTCTGCCTCGAGCAACTCGCCTATTTCAAGGCACCCGGCTATGTCGCGTTCGTCGATGCGCTGCCGCTGACCGGCACGCAGAAGGTCCAGCGCGCCGCGCTCAAGGACCTCGCGCGCACGCTGCCGGGCACGCCGCGCTGCATCGACACGCGCGCCATGAAGAAGCGCCAGGACTGATATGACGCACACTCTCGCCAAGGAAAACGCCATGAACCGCGCAGCCATCGTCACCGGCGGCAATGCCGGCATCGGCCGGGCGATTGTCGAGCATCTGCTCGAAGCCGGCTATGAAGTGATCTCACTCGACCTGCGCGCCGACGCGCCGAGCCACGCGCGCCTGTCGACCGTCGAGGTCGATCTCTGCGACGCGGCCGCCACGCGCGAAGCCGCGGCCGAGATCGCCGCGCGCCATGCGCCCACCACGCTGATCCACAACGCCGGCGCGATCCGCCCTGCGCTGCTGCCCGACGTCGCGCACGAGGACCTGCTCGCGCTCACGAACCTGCATCTCGCCGCGCCCATTGCGCTCGCGCAGGCGATGCTGCCCGCGATGCGCGCACAGCGCTTCGGCCGTCTCGTGCTGGTTTCGTCGCGTGCGGCGCTCGGGCTCGCCACGCGCACGGCCTACTCCGCGACGAAGGCAGGCATGCTCGGCCTCGTGCGCACCTGGGCGCTCGAGCTCGGGCCGCTCGGCGTGACCGCGAACGCCATCGCGCCCGGCCCGATCCAGACCGAGATGTTCCACGAGATCGTGCCCGCCAACAGCCCGAAGGTCGCGCAAATCGCCGCCGGCATCCCGGTCGGGCGCCTCGGCCAGCCCGACGACATCGCGCGCGCCGCGATGTTCTTCGCGGCGCCGGAAAACGGCTTCGTCACGGGGCAGACGCTTTACGTGTGCGGCGGCACGAGCACGGGCAGCCTCGCGCTCTGATGCGCATGTGATGGACCAAACCCGCGTGCCCGCTTTGGCGCGCGCCTTACTTCGAATGCTGCGCGATCAGTTGCCGCAGAACGTCGAGAAAGATCTTCGCGGTCTCGGGCGCAAATGGCAGCAGCACCGATGCCTCGTGCTCCAGTGCGAGCACCACGAGATCCGCGGCGAGCTCGCTGCCACGCGGCGTGAGCGCGACGAGCGTGCGGCGGCGGCTCGCCGGATCCTCCTGGCGCTCGACCAGCCCCGCAGCCTCCATGCGATCGATCAGCTTGCTCACGGTGGGCTGCTTCGCGAGGATCACGCGGCCAAGATCGCCCATCGGCAGCGAACCGTCGGAGAGGCAGGCAAGCACGCGCCATTGCAGGACCGGAATCTTCTTGCGCGCGAGCGTGGCGTGGAATTCGTCAGAAATGAGGCTGCTCGCGCGCGCGAGCAGCGCGGCGAGATAGGTGTCGAGAAAGCGCAGCGGCGCGGCTTCGGGCGCTGACTGGCCCGTCTGCGCGGAAGCCGCGTCCGGCTTCGCCGTGTGCGTGGTGGTGCGCCGTGGAGCGCGCTTGGGTGTCGATTCGTTGGTCATGGCATCGGCAAGTAGAGCCCCGGCATCATATGCCGAAAATCATGCCGCTGGCACGCCCGCCACATCAACGGACAGCCGATCAGGCGCATGCGCCCCGCTCTTCTCGCGGGCGCTCGCGCACTGCACCAGCGCGAAAGCCGGCTAGAAGCGCTGTTGCAAACCGAGCATCGTGCCAAACTGGTTCGCGCCGGTCATGACAGTGCCGCCGGAAGCAACCGGATACGCGGCCAGTTGTCCGTTGAGCAGGTAGCCCACCGAAAAATAAACCTTCGTGCGTGTCGAAAGCTGATAATCGGCGCGCGCGACCAGCAGCGTCGCCGACTCCTGGTGCCGTTGAACATAGCGGCTCACCTGCGTGGTGATCGTCAACGCAGGCGTCGCGGGCCAGGCACCGCCCGCAAAGACGATATCGGACTGAACGTGCGTTGCGCTTGCGAACTCAGAGCGACGCGCCCAGATTCGTCCCAAACGGCATCGCCCTGAAAGCGGTGCCGGTCGCTTTGCGCAACGCGCTCGCAAGCGCCGGAGCGACGACCGCTGTGGCCACCTCGCCGCAACCCTGAGGAGGCCGCTCGCTCGCCACAATGACCACTTCGACCTTGGGCATTTCCGCGATTCGCAGTAGCGGATAGGTATTGAAGTTGCCCTCGACGATTGCCCCATCGGCGAAATGGATCGCGCTGTGCAGCGCCGTGGTCAACGCGAAGCCGATGCCGCCTTCGACATTCGCGGCCACGAGATTCGGGTTGATGACTTTGCCGCAATCGATGCCGCACACGGCCCGCACCACGCGCACGCGCCCCGATTCCACCCGCACCTCGACGATGAGCGCGAGATAGCTCGTGAACGCATCATTGCGGCCAACCCATTGATTCACGGCGAGGCCCCGGTAATGCCCCTTCTGCGCTGGCGAATTCCAGCCGGCTGCGCGAGCGGTCTCGTCGAGCACGCGCACAGTCTCTGGTGAATCCGCGAGCAGCGTGCGCCGATACTCGAGTTCGTCGATGCCCGCCTTTGCGCTGAGTTCATTGATGAAGCTTTCGAGAAAGAACACGCTCGCGACGCTGCCCACGCCGCGCAAATAGCTCAGCGCAATCGGCTGCTCGACAATGCCCGCCTCCACATGCAACGCGGGAAATTTATAGACCGGCGCGTACATGCATTCGACCATGCTTTCGTCCCAGCCGCCCGCCTTCTCGACCGTCTCGCGGCGCATTTGCCAGAACAGCGACTGACCGGCGTAGCGCGCCCAGATCGCCGTGGGATAGCCCTTGCTGTCGAGCGCCGCGCGATAGTGGCTGACACACGGCGGGCGAAGGTAATCGTGTCGAATGTCGATCTCGCGTGGATAAATCACCTTGACCGGCTTGCCTACGGCTTTCGAAGCAAAAGTCGCGTGAATGACCGCATCGGGCAGATACTTGCGCCCGAAGCTGCCGCCGAGAAATGTCGTGTTGACCACGACGTCCTCGGGCTTCAGCCCGAAGATCCCGCTCAACGCGGTGCGCACCATGTCCTGCCCCTGGAACGGCCCCCAGGTTTCGATCGTGTTGCCGCGGAAGCGGCTGGTGGCATTGCACGGCTCCATCGATGCGTGCGCAACGTAAGGCGCTTCGTAGCGGGCCTCATGAAAGCGGGACGCGTCGGCCCGTGCCTCCTCGATCAAGCCACTTGCGCCGCCCCTGTTCACGACCTGAGCCAACTGGCTCTGCTCCAGCGCGGCCTGGTTGGCCGAGTCGATCGCAGCGCTTGCGACCGTGGCGGCGTCGCCGTGCTCATATTCCACATCGAGAAGATCCGCCGCCTTCTTCGCCTGCCAATAGCTTTGCGCCACGACGATAACGGTGTTGTGCCGCCGGTCCTTGTCGATCCCCATCATGTTCAGCATGGACAGATGGCGCGTCATCACGAGGTCCACGATGCCGGGCATACGGCGAATCTCGGCCTCGTTCCTGATGTCGAGGACGACACCGGTCAGCGATGGCGTGATCCACGGCACGCCGATCAACATGCCGGGCACCTCGACGTCGATGCCGAAGATCGCGGTCCCGTTCACTTTTTCAGGCGTGTCGATACGGTGGACGTATTTGCCCACCAAGCTATTGCGGGCGTCGGCAGCGCTCTTGAGCACGGGCTTGGGATTCAGCGCAACGCGCGGCGCGTAGGCCACGAGTTCACCGTAGCCGACGCTGCGTCCGGACATCCTGTCGAACACACGTCCCTTCTCGGTTCTGCACTGCAGGGCCGGCACGTTCAGATGGAGCGCGCCGGCCTGCAAAAAGAACTCGCGCGCCTGCGCACCGGCCACCCGCATGCGCTCGTAGAACTTCGTCATCGACGTGGATGCGGCGACGAACTGCGAAAACGATTCGCCGCCCGCGAGTTGCCGGTAAGCGTCCTTTCCCGTCACGAAACGCACGACGATGTGCTCCCAGTCCGCGTCCATTTCATCAGCCAACACTTGCGGCAGCCCCGTGTAGATGCCCTGCCCCACTTCACACTGCGAGACGCCAATGACGACGCGTCCTTCACGGTCGATCCAGACCCAGTCGCTCACCGCTGCGTCCGCGACGGGCGGTTCGAGCGACTGGGAGAAGATTGCCGCGCGCACAGAAGGGGCGACAGGAATGAGCATCGAGCCGATAGCAAGGGCGCCGCCCTTGAGGAACTGCCTGCGGTCGAGGGCCATCGTCACGCTCCGCCTTCGTTGCTTGCGCGGTGTATCGCGGCCCGAATCCGATGATAGGTCGCACAGCGGCACAGATTCGTGAGATTCGCGTCGACCTCGGCGTCCGATGGCTTGGGATGCCGCTTGAGCAACGCGACGGTCGCCATGATCATGCCGGACGGGCAGTAGCCGCATTGCGGCACATCTTCGGCGATCCACGCCTGCTGGACCGGATGGCTGCTGTCCTTCGAGAGGCCTTCGATGGTCGTGACGCGCTTGCCCTTCACGAGCGCCAGCGGATAGCAGCACGAGCGCACCGCCTCGTCTTCGACGTGCACCGTGCAGGCGCCGCAAGCGCCTATGCCGCAGCCGAACTTGGTGCCGGCCAGCTTGAAGTGCTCGCGTATCACCCAGAGCAACGGGGTATCTGGCTCGCCGTCGAAGCGCACGGGTTTGCCGTTCAATACGAATTCCATTTCGGTTCCTCCTCAATCGGGCTGTCGCGCATCCTTGCGCGAGTGACGGCCGCGCACGCGCGCCAGCCAATACCCAATAGCAATGACGATCAACAATCCGAGCGCTGCCATCATGTAGGGCAACCAGGCGATAGCTGGCGTCGGACCGCCTTTGCGCAGCGTGGCGACGTCGTCAGCCGAGACGTGCGTGAGGCGGCGGCCGAAACGCATGCCGACGTAGTTCACGAGGTCGGCGACCTGAGCGTCGTCGAGCGTCTGGCCAAACGCCGGCATCCACACCGTGACGTTCTCGCCGCGGCGCTCGACGCCGTACAGGATCGTCATGATCAGATTGTTGGGCTTGTCCGCGCCAACATCGGAATTGCGCGTGAGCGACGGAAAATAGCCGTCGTAGGCGCCCTGGCCGCCCAACCGATGGCAAGTCGCGCATGCACTGGCGTAGAGCGCCGCGCCGGGAAGCGAGGTCGATGCGCCCGCCTGCGCAAGCGCCGTATCGGCGGCTTGCGCAGGCGATGCGCCGTCCGGCGTGCCCATCGCGGGCGTCTGCTTGAGATAGGCGGCGATCGCGTTCAGATCGGCCTCGTCGAGATGGCGCAGGCTGTACTCAACGGCTTCGGCCATCGGCCCTGCCGCTTGCGCCTTGTTCCGAACCTGGCCGCTTCGCAGGTACTGAACGAGCTCCGCCTGGGTCCAGTTCCCGATCCCGCTTTCGGGATCCGACGTGATGTTCGGCGCATACCAGCCATTCACCGCGCCTCCGGACAGATAGCGGTTGCGGTTGTCTTCGGCCATCAGCCAGTTTCGCGGGCTATGGCACGCCGAGCAGTGGCCAAGCGCGTCGACCAGATATCGGCCGCGCTCGAGTTCCGGAGAAAGCGGTTTGGCCGCTCGTGTGTCGTCGAGAAAAAGCGCGTTCCAAACCCTCATCGACGAGCGAATCGAGAATGGAAAATCGAGGCGCGTTGGCGGCGGCCTTCGATCGTCCGGCGGGACTGCGTTCATAAAATAGGCATAGAGCGCGTGGATATCGTCGTCGGTCAGCTTCCGGTACGCGGTATAGGGCATCGCGGGATAAAGCGGCATGCCGCCCCGGCCGATGCCGTCTTTTAGCGCGCGCCTGAATTCTTCTTCCGTATAGGCGCCAATGCCAGCGGACACGGAAGGCGTGATATTGCTCGCAATAATCTTTCCGAGCGGAGAAACAATCGCAAGCCCGCCCGCATAGGGCGCCGCATCGGCCACTCCACGGTGACAAGACGCACAGTCGGCGGCTACCGCGAGATAGGCGCCGCGCCGGATCAGCATGGCATTACCGGCATCGTTCGACGACGGACTCGGCCATGTCGATGTCGAAACGCAACCGATAAGCATGACTAAGCATACTGAAAGCCAGTATTGGAATTTCATAGCTCGATGGACACAGGGTTCGTTCGCTTCAAAGCTCACGAAAATCATTCGATGAGCGCGCAAACAATCGACTCATCGGATTTTCATCGCCACGCAATGCCGCCTGGAGGGCAATTGATCTCGTCGCTTGAAACGCTTTAGTGGATTTATTCTACTGACTCAGCGGTATCGAGCCGGGCGATATTCAGATTTATCTGATGTCTCGATCAAATTTTGTCGCGATTTATTCGATGAACTACAGTGCGATCAGAATAATCGTACAAAGACCCGGAATCGTGAGCCGTTGTGAAGATTGCGGGCGTCCCAAAACGTTGTGTGCTCAACAACCGCGACGGCAAGACTTGTGCCCTGCCAACACCGGCAGTCGGCCCTACGCGTCGCGCAACGACTGCAGCGCGGGCCGCGCGAGCACGTGCCGCAGGCTGATCCACCCGCCCACGCCCGCGCAGGCCACGCCCACCGCGATGCCCGCGGGCACGAGCCACGGATCGAAGGCGAGATAGAAGTTGAACACGCGCGTAGCGAGCACCGATCCCACGATCTGCGCACCCAGCGCCGCCATCAGCCCCGCGAGCGCGCCCACGGCGATGAACTCCGCCACCTGCACCGAGCGCACCTGTGCGTGCGATGCCCCCAGCGCGCGCAACAGCGCCGACTCGCGCATGCGCTCGTCGCGCGTGCCCGCGAGCGCCGCGTAGAGCACGAGCACGCCCGCCGCCAGCGTGAAGAGAAACAGGAACTGCACCGCGCCGATCACCTGCTCCAGCATGCGCTGGATCTGCGCGAGGATCGGGCCGACGTCGATGGCGGTCACGTTCGGATACTGCGCGACGAGCCCGTCCACCACGGCGCGCTGCGTTTCGGGCAAGTGGAAGCTCGTGATGTAGGTGGCCGGGAAGTCGCGCAGCAGCGCGGGCGGCATCAGCACGAAGAAGTTCACCTTGAACGAGCCCCAGTCGAGCTTGCGCACGCTCGTCACCGGCGCCGTCACTTCGAGACCGGTCACGTCGAAGGTCAGCACGTCGCCGGGCTTCACGCCGATCAGCTTCGCGAGCCCCTGCTCGATCGAAAGCTGGGGCGCGCTCGAATCCCCATACCACGCGCCCGCCGCGATACGGTTGTCGTCGGGCAGTTGCGTCGTGTACGAGAGATTGAACTCGCGATCGACGAGGCGGCGCGCATCCTCGCTCTTGTAGTGCGCGGGGTCCACGGGCTTGCCGTTGATCGTGACGAGACGCCCGCGCACCATCGGCTCGAGATCGGGGCTGGCAATGCCGTGTGCCTTGAGCCACGCGGCCACGGCGTCGTGCTGGGCGGGCTGGATGTCGATGAGGAATTCGTTGGGCGCGTCGGGCGGCGTGGACTTGCGCCAGCCCTCGATCAGGTCGTTGCGCGTCATCGCGATGAGCAAGAGGCACATCAGGCCGATCGCGAGCGAGGTGATCTGCAGCGCGCTCGCGCCAGGCCGCCGCTCGAGTGACGCGAGCGCGTAGCGCCAGCCCACGCCCGCGCGCGCCTCGAGGCCGTTGCGCTGGCTACGCGCCACGCGTGCGGCGCCCCAGAGTGCGAGCCGCGCCACGGCCGCGAACACGACGAGGCCCAGCGCAAAACCGCCCGCGACGATGCCGCCGAGCTTGAGCTCGCCCGCCGCGAGCACGAGCAGCCCCGCGAACAGCGCGATGCCGATGGCGTAGGCGGCCCACGCGGTGCGGCTCTCGTCGCCCCACTCGCGGCGCAGCACCCGCACGGGCGGCACGCGCGTGAGCGGCAAGAGCGGCGGCAACGCGAAACCGAGCAGCAGCACGAGGCCCGCCGCGAGGCCTTCGAGCGCGGGTAGCGGCCCGGGGTACGGCAGCACGACTTCGATCAGGGTGCCGAGCCACGCGAGCAGCGCGAGATGGCCCGCATAACCGAGCGCCACGCCAATCGCGCCGCCCGCGAGCCCGAGGCCCGTGAATTCGAGCACGAAGAGCGCGCGCAGCGTGCGCTGGCTCGCGCCGAGGCAACGCATCGCGGCGCAGCCATCGAGATGCCGGCGCATATAGCGGTGCGCGGCCATCGCGATCGCCACGGCCGCCAGCAGCGCCGTGAGCAGCGAGACGAGCGTGAGGAAGTGGCGCGCCCGGTCGAGCGTCTCGCGCACCTGCGGCTGGCCGTCCTGCAGCGATTCGAGACCGACGCCGCGCATCTTGCCGCCGTCGACGCGCGCGTGCGCCCACGCGGCGAACTGCGCGACGGCGGGATCGGCGCCGGCCACCAGCAGCCGGTAGGTCACGCGGCTGCCGTAGCCCGTGAGGCCTGTGGACGGCAGATCCGCGGCGTTGAGCATCAGGCGCGGCGAGAAGTTCACGAACGAAAAGCCGCGGTCGAGCTCGCGCGTGATCAGCGCGCCGACTGTGAAGGTGCGCGTCCCGACCCTCACCTGGCTGCCCACGTGCACCTTGAGCGCGTCGAGCAGTTGCTGGTCGACCCAGACGGTGCCGGGCGGCGGAACGCCCTGCGCCACGTGGTCGGGGGCACCGGGCGCGGAGGCGATGCGCAACGCGCCGCGCAGCGGATAGCCGGGCGAGACCGACTTGACCGCGGCGAGACGCGTGGGCGTCTGGCCGTCCGGGGCACCCGGCGCCGCATCGGCGCTCACCATGCTCGGAAAGATGGCCGTGGTCGCGCTATGCAAGGCGAGCGACTGCGCCTCGCGCGCGAACGACGGATCGACGGGGTGATCGGCGCGCACGATGAAGTCGGCGGCAATCATGCCGCGTGCGTCGCGCTCCAGCCCGCGCTGGAGCCGGTCGGCGAGGAATCCCACGCTCGAGAGCGCCGCCACGGCCAGCACGAGCGCCAGCAGCAGCATGGTCAGCTCGCCCGCGCGCCAGTCGCGTGCGCTCATGCGCGCGGCAAGGCGCACGAGATCGGACCAGCCGAGCGTGGCGCGTGCGACGGCAGGTGGAATCGCGCCTGCGCCGCCGCGCGGCGCCTCACCGCCCGAGCTGGGCGGCGTGGCCGTTGAGCGGCCGGGATGGCCGCCGGCTGCGGCGTTCGATGGAGACGAGGAAGGCCCGGCGCCGCTCAATCGTGACGGCTCCGCAGCGAGAAACGCGACACCATATGGGTCGCCATGCCCCGAAAACCGCCCTGCACGCCGCGCCACAGGCGCGGCAGCGCCCACGCGGCCACCAGCAGGAAGGCCGCGAGCAGCACCAGAAACAGCAGCGGCGCGAAAAGCGCGAGCAGCACGCCGACGAAGGTCATACCGTCTTCCGCGCCGGAGGTGACGACATTCGACACCGGCTCGGGCGAGAGATTGATGAGCGCGCGCGTGCCGGCCTTGGCCAGATGCGCGGTGCCGGCGAGCGTGCCGCCGGCGAGCGCCGCGACGGTGAGCAGCGCCGGATCGGCGTGGCCGAGTGCGCCGGCTGCCAGCACCGCGCCGGCAGGAATGCGGATGAAGGTATGCACGGCGTCCCAGAGCGAATCGAACGCGGGGACTTTATCGGCGAGGAATTCGAGCACCGTGAGCGCGGCGGCGACGCTGATCACCCAGGGAGAAGCGAGGATCGCCAGCGTGTCAGGTAGATGGATGAAGCCGAGACGTTGCAGCACACCGGCCATGAGGACCGTGAGGTAGAGACGCAGACCGCTGCCCCAGGACAGGCCTGCGGCAAGCGAAAGGGGTTCCAGCATGACTGCCTCCTCGCGCGAGGCGCGCGCGGCGCGCTTCCCCACGAATCAGGCCTGGCGCGACGCAAAGGCATGCGTGCCAGGCGTTATCGGGCGCGGAGTGTTATCAGGGTTGGGGGTAATGACCGTTCCATTATAGCCACGCTCCCTGCGGCACCGCACCCGTGTTGCGCGGGCGCGCCACACGGGGGAAAAAGGCTTCAGGCCCCCGATGAGAGCTTGAGCCCGATGAGTCCGAGCACGATCAGCGCGGCGCTGGCCACGCGCGCGACGCTAGCGGCCTCGCCCATCACGACGATGCCGAGAATGAACGCGCCCACCGCGCCGATGCCGGTCCACACCGCGTACGCCGTGCCGAGCGGCAGCTGGCGCATGGCGAGCGCGAGCAGCCAGAAGCTGCCGAGCGCCGTCACGAGCGTGAAGGCCGACCAGCCGGGCCGCGTGAAACCTTCGGAAGACTTGAGACCGGTCGCCCAGGCGACTTCGAGCACACCGGCGATCAGGAGATAAATCCAGGCCATGAGAACGCTCCCCTTGGAAAGTGGGGCCGTCCCCATTTGAAGATGAGACGCAAGGTCGTCCTTACGTTTCTGTAAGTATATCACGAGCGACCTGTAGCCGCCCGCCACGGCACCGCTACTGTACGCCCACCAGCCGATACCCCACGCCCGTCTCCGTGACGATGTGCTCGGGCTGCGCGGGATCGCGCTCCAGTTTCTGCCGCAAATGCGCCATATAGATGCGCAGATAGTGGCTGCTCTCCACATGCGAAGGCCCCCAGACCTCGCGCAGCAGTTGCCGGTGTGTCAGCACACGGCCCGCGTCGCGTACGAGCGTCGCGAGCAAGCGGTACTCGATCGGCGTGAGGTGCACGGGTGTGCCGCCGCGCGTCACCTGGCGCAGCCCCAGGTCGACGATCACCTCGCCGAAGCTCACCTGCGGCGCCTCGTTCGCGCCGCCCCGGTTGCGGCGGCGCAGATGCGCGCGGATGCGCGCGAGCAGCTCGGACACGCCAAACGGCTTCGTGAGGTAGTCGTCGGCGCCGGCGTCGAGCGCGGCGACTTTTTCGCTCTCCTGAGTGCGCGCCGAGAGGACGATCACGGGCAGATCGCTCCAGCCGCGCAGCTCGCGGATCACGTCGAGGCCGTCCGTGTCGGGCAGGCCCAGATCGACGATCACGAGGTCGGGCTTGCGCGTGGCCGCCTCGACCAGACCCTGCTTGCCGGTCTCGGCGTCGTAGACGGCAATGCCCTCCCCCTCCAGCGACGCGCGCACGAAGCGGCGGATCTGCTTTTCGTCTTCGATCAGGACAACGGCGAGGCTCGGATCACTCATGGGCGGGCTTGGCGGGTTGGGGTTCCACAGCGGGTTGGGGTTCCACGGCGTGCGCTTCGTGGATCTCGTGCGCGTCGGGCACGGCATCCCCTGTCTGGTCGGCTTCGTCGAACTCGGCCGCATCGGCCGGCAGCGGCGGCGGCGCCTCCACCGGCAGCGCGAACCAGAACGACGCGCCTTCGATGTGGCCGTCGGCGGCCACGCGGTTGGTCGCGCCGATTGTACCGCCGTGCGCCTCGACGATCGCGCGGCAGATCGCGAGCCCGAGCCCAATGCCGGGCTTCGCCGATTCCTTCTCGCCACGCGTGAACTTCTCGAACACGCGCTCGCCCATGCCGTGCGGCAGGCCCGGGCCGTTGTCGTCGATGCTCACGCGCACGAACGGCTGGCCGTTCTCCTCGATGCGGCGCGCGCCGATCGTGAGCGGCGTATCGGGCGGCGTGTACTTCGCCGCGTTTTCCAGCAGGTTCGAGAAAAGCCGCTCCATGAGCACGGCGTCGAGTTGCAGCAAGGGCAAGCCCTCTTCGAGTTTCACTTGCACCGGATGGCGCGCCAGCACGCGGCGGCACGCGGCCAGCGCCGCGCCCACGGTTTCCTCGAGCAGCGTCCATTGCCGGTTGAGCTTGAGGCTGCCCGCTTGCAGCCGTGCCATGTCGAGCAGATTCGTGACGATGCCGGTCATGCGCAACGCCTCGTCGTGGATCGCCTCGATGAGCTCGCCCGCGCGGGCATTGTGCACGTCGGCCGGTGTGCCGGGCTCGTGCGTCTGCGCGAGCATCGAAGAAAAGCCGACGATGGCCGTGAGCGGCGTGCGCAGGTCGTGCGAAATGGCCGAGAGCAGCGAGTTGCGCAGCCGTTCGGACTCCATGTTGACGAGCGCATCACGCGCGATTTCCACGTAGTGCACGCGTTCGAGCGCGAGCGCGATCTGCGCGGCGAACGCGTCGAGCATGCGCTGCTGCTCGGGCACCAGCAACTCGCGCGCGTCGCGCGTGACCACGGCCAGCACGCCGCGCGTGCGCATCGGCGCCTTGAGCGGCAGGTAGAGCGCCGCCGCCGCGGGCAGCGTGTCGGTGCCGCGGCCCGCCGGCTTTTGCTGGTCATAGACCCACTGGCCCACGTCGATGTCGAGGCTGCCGGGCTCGAGCATGACCTTCGGGTCGGGGTCCTCGATCTTCTGCTGGACCTTGTCCGCGCTGTCGGGCAAGAGCATGGCCACGCGCGCGTTGAACACCTCGTTCACGTGGCGGCTGCCGATCGCCACGATCTGCTCGGTCGCGAGCGCGGCGGCCAGCTCGCGCGCCATCGCGTACATCGCACCCGTGCGCTGCTCGCGCCGCTGCGCGACGCTCGCCTCGCGGCGCAGGCTCGAGGTGAGATGGCTGATCACGAGCGAAGTGAGCAGCATGCCGACGAACGTCAGCAGGTATTGCGTGTCGCTCACCGAGAACGACATGCGCGGCGGCACGAAGAAAAAGTCGTAGGCGGCCACGCTCGCGAACGAGAGCAGCACGCCCGGTCCGCGCCCAAGTTTGGTCGCCGTGAAGATCACGCCGAGCAGATACAGCATTACGAGATTGGCGAGCGCGATGCGGTCGAGCAGCGTACTCGCGAGCACCGTAATGCACGCGCAAATCACGAGCGCCGCCGCATAGGCGCGCGGCGGCGAGCGGTGCGCGGCGCTATCGGCGATGGCGGCGCGCCAGGCGTTGGCGGCGCGCGCGGCGGCCGATGCTTCGCGTGGGACGCCGCCGGCGAGCCGGTCGTTATCGGTGGCGCTCGCGCGCACCAGGGTCAAATCGACATCCTCGGCCTTTTCCGCCAAGCGCTCGCCGAACGGCCGGCGCCACCCGCGCATCCACCACGCCGAGCCGCTGCGCGTGGAGGCGCCGGCCACGAGCTTCGACACGTTGCGCAGCCGCGCATAGCCCGCGAGCGTGACGGCGGCGTCCTCGCCCGCGAGCGTGGCCGTTTCCGCGCCCAGCTCGGACGCCAGCTTGAGCGCGCCGAGCGTGCGCTGGCGAACCTCGTCGGGCAGGCGCTGGAGCTTGGGCGTTTCTACATAGACGGCGATCCAGTCGGCCTTCAGGCTCGCCGCGAGCCGCGCCGCCGCGCGTACAAGCGCAGTCGCCTCGGGGCCCGGACCCACGCACGCGAGCAGCCGCTCGCGCGCCTGCCACACGTGCTGAATCGAGCGGTCGGCGCGGTACTCGTGCATCTGCGCGTCGACGCGGTCGGCCGTGCGACGCAGCGCCAGCTCGCGCAGCGCGATCAGGTTGCCCTTGCGAAAGAAGTTGCGCACCGCGCGCTCGGCCTGCGCGGCCAGATACACCTTGCCGTCGCGCATGCGGTCGAGCAGCTCCTCGGCGGGCAGGTCGACGAGCGTGACTTCGTCGGCGCTGTCGAACACGCGGTCGGGCACCGTCTCCCAGACGCGGATGCCCGTGATCTGCCCCACCACGTCGTTCAGGCTTTCGAGGTGCTGGACGTTGACGGTCGTGTAGACGTCGATGCCCGCGTCGAGCAGCTCGTAGACGTCCTGCCAGCGCTTCATGTGGCGCGCGCCCTGCACGTTCGAGTGGGCCAGTTCGTCGACGAGCACGAGCTGCGGCTTGCGCTCGAGCGCGGCGTCGAGGTCGAACTCCTCGAGCGTGCGCCCGCGATAGGCAATGCGCTGGCGCGGCAGCACTTCGAGACCGTTCGTGAGCGCGGCGGTCTCGCTGCGCCCATGCGTCTCGACGATGCCGACCACGACGTCCACGCTTTCTTCGGCACGGCGGCGCGCGGCCTGCAGCATCGCATAGGTCTTGCCGACGCCCGCCGACGCGCCGAAGAAAATCTTCAGCTTGCCGCGGCGGCGCCGTTCTTCGTCGCGCTGGAGCCGGTCGAGGAGTTCGTCGGGATCGGGGCGGTTCATGCGGATTTCATAGGGAGTGGCGCGTGCCTGACGCATCGGGGTCAGGCACCTGGAACGCTACGGAAGATCGTCTCACCGCGGCGCGGAATAAGCAAACAGCAAGCAAATAGCAAGCAAATAGCAAGCAAACACGAGCAGACACGAGCAAATGCGGGCACCGCATGCGGCCCAAGCGGCATGCGGTGCCCGGTTGCCTTCAGTCTTCAGCCAACGCTCAGGTCGCCTCCTTACCGTCGAGCGCGAGGTTCAGCTCGAGCACGTTCACGCGCGGCTCGCCGAACACGCCGAACTGGCGGCCCTGGGTATAGCGGTCCACGATCTTCTGCACGTCGCTGGGCGCCATGTTGCGCGCCTTGGCCACGCGCGCCACCTGGTAGGCGGCGGCGGCCGGCGAAATCTCGGGGTCGAGGCCGCTGGCCGACGAGGTCACGAGATCGGCGGGAATCGGCTGCGAAACGTCGGTGCCGGCGGCCTTGAGCGCGGCGATGCGGCCTTTGACTTCGTCGGCGAGCGCCGGGTTGGTCGGGCCGAGGTTCGAGCCGCCCGAGTTCGTCGCGTTGTACGGATTGGGCGAAGTGGCCGAGAGACGGCCCCAGAAGTACTGGGGCGCGTCGAACTGCTGGCCGATCAGCGCGCTGCCCACCACCTTGCCGTTCACCTCGACGAGGCTGCCGTTCACCTGGCGATGGAACACCGCCTGGCCGAACGCGGTCATCACGGCCGGATACACGAGACCCGTGACCACCGCGAGCACGGCGAAGATCACGATGAGAGGTCGAAACTGCGCTTTCATTTTGGTTTCCTATTGATCTGGCGACGCGTGTGGATCAAGCCCAGCCGAACGCGGTGAGCACCATGTCGATCAGCTTGATGCACGGGAACGGCAGCAGGATGCCGCCGAGGCCGTAGACCAGCAGATTGCGGCGCAGCAGCGTCGCGGCGCCGAGCGGCCGGTACTTCACGCCCTTGAGCGCGAGCGGAATCAGCATCACGATGATCAGCGCGTTGAAGATCACCGCCGAGAGAATCGCCGACGACGGCGAGCTCAGATGCATGACGTCGAGCACGCGCAACTGCGGATACGTCGTGGCGAACGCGGCCGGAATGATCGCGAAGTACTTGGCCACGTCGTTGGCGATCGAGAACGTCGTGAGCGAGCCGCGCGTCATGAGCATCTGCTTGCCGATCTCCACGATCTCGATCAGCTTGGTCGGGTTCGAGTCGAGGTCGACCATGTTGCCCGCTTCCTTCGCGGCCTGAGTGCCCGTGTTCATGGCCACGGCCACGTCGGCCTGTGCGAGCGCCGGGGCGTCGTTGGTGCCGTCGCCGGTCATCGCCACGAGCTTGCCCTGGGCCTGGTGCTCGCGGATCGTCGCGAGCTTGGTCTCGGGCGTCGCTTGCGCGAGGAAGTCGTCCACGCCCGCTTCGGCCGCGATCGCGGCGGCGGTCAGGCGGTTGTCGCCCGTCACCATCACGGTCTTGATGCCCATCTTGCGCAGCTCGGCGAAACGCTCCTTGATGCCGCCCTTCACCACGTCCTTCAACTCGATCACGCCGAGCACGCGCGCCACCTTGTCGTGCATCTCGGCCACCACGAGCGGCGTGCTGCCGCGGCGCGCGATGTCGTCCACGGCCGTGTCCACTTCGCTGGGGAAGCGGCCGCCGTGCGTTTCCACATACTGCTTGACCGCGTCGGCGGCGCCCTTGCGGATCTCGCGGCCATGCGTGCCGGGGGCCGTGCCCTCGGGCGAGAGGTCCACGCCGCTCATGCGCGTCTGCGCGCTGAAGGCGAGGAACACCGCGTGCAGCGCGCCCATGTCGCGCTGGCGAATGTTGAAGCGCTGCTTCGCGAGCACGACGATGCTGCGGCCTTCCGGCGTTTCATCGGCGAGCGAGGCGAGCTGCGCGGCGTCCGCGAGCGCTTCCTCGTTGACGCCCGGCGCCGGCACGAAGGCCGAGGCCTGGCGGTTGCCGAGCGTGATCGTGCCGGTCTTGTCGAGCAGCAGCACGTCCACGTCGCCAGCCGCTTCCACGGCGCGGCCCGAAGTGGCGATCACATTGGCCTGCATCATGCGGCTCATGCCCGCCACGCCGATCGCCGAAAGCAGCCCGCCGATGGTGGTCGGAATCAGGCACACGAGCAGCGCCACGAGCGCCGTGATCGTGACCACGTGGCCCATCTTCGCCGCTTCGACCGAGAACATCGAGAACGGCAACAGCGTTGCGGTCGCGAGCAGCAGCACGATGGTCAGCGCGACCAGCAGGATCGTCAGCGCGATCTCATTGGGCGTCTTCTGGCGCTTGGCGCCTTCGACCATCGCGATCATGCGGTCGAGGAAGGCCTCGCCCGGATTGGCCGTCACGCGCACGACGATCCAGTCGGACAGCACGCGCGTGCCGCCCGTCACCGACGAAAAGTCGCCGCCCGACTCGCGGATCACCGGCGCCGATTCACCCGTAATGGCCGATTCGTCCACCGAGGCCACGCCGTCGATCACCTCGCCGTCGGCGGGGATCGTGTCGCCGGTTTCCACCAGCACCACGTCGCCGCGACGCAGGTCGGTCGCGGTCATGATGCGGATGGGCGACTTCGGATGCGGCTCGTTGAGCTTCTTCGCCATCACATCGCGCTTGGCCTGGCGCAGCGATGCGGCCTGCGCCTTCGAGCGCCCTTCGGCGAGCGCCTCGGCGAAGTTCGCGAACAGCACCGTGAACCACAGCCACAGCGCGATCGCGAGAATGAAGCCCGCGGGCGCCTCGGCCTGGCCCATCAGCGCCGCGATCCAGAGGATCGTCGTGAGCACGGAGCCCACGTAGACGCAGAACATCACGGGGTTGCGCAACTGCGTGCGCGGGTTGAGTTTCCTGAACGAGTCCACGATGGCCGGACGCAGGAGCGCCGGATCGAACATGGACCGTGTTGCACTATGTTGTGTCATTTGATGAAGTCCCGGTTCAATGCACGCCCATCATGATCAGATGCTCCACACCCGGGCCGAGCGCAAGCGCCGGCACATAGGTGAGCGCGCCTACCAGCAGCACGGTGCCGAGCAGCAGCACGACGAACAGCGGCCCGTGCGTGGGCAGCGTGCCGCCCGTCACGGCGATGCGCTTCTTGCTCGCGAGCGACCCGGCGATGGCGAGCACCGGCACGATGGTGCCGAAGCGGCCGAACCACATCGCGATGGCGAGCAGCCAGTTGTAGAACGGCGTGTTGACCGAAAGGCCCGCGAACGCACTGCCGTTGTTGTTCGCGGCGGAGCTGAACGCGTAGAGAATCTCCGAGAAACCATGCGCGCCCGGGTTGGAGATACCGGCCTTGCCCGCGTCGGCGAGCACGGCGATCGAGGTGCCGAGCAGCACGAGCATCGGCGTGAGCAGGACGACGATCGACACCATCTTCATTTCGAACGATTCGATCTTCTTGCCCACGTACTCCGGCGTGCGCCCGATCATCAAGCCCGCCACGAACACCGCCAGCAGCGCAAACACCAGCATGCCGTAGAGGCCCGAGCCCACCCCGCCGAAGATCACTTCGCCCAGTTGGATGAAGAGCATCGGCACGAGGCCGCCGATCGGCGTGAGCGAGTCGTGCATCGCGTTCACCGCGCCGCACGAGGCCGCCGTGGTGGCCACGACGAAGATGCCCGTCTGCGCCATGCCGAAGCGCGTTTCCTTGCCTTCCATGTTGCCACCGGCCTGCAGCGCGCTCGCGTGCTGATCGACGTTCAGGCTCGCGAGCATCGGATTGCCGGCCTGCTCCGCCGAGAGCTCGACGCCCACCGCGACGGCAAACGCGATCGTCATCACCGCGAGCACCGCCACGCCCTGCCTGCGGTCGCCCACGATATTGCCGAACACGAGACACAACGCCGCCGGAATGATCAGGATCGCCAACATTTCGACGAAGTTCGAGAACGGCGTGGGGTTCTCATACGGATGCGCCGAGTTCGCGTTGAAGAACCCGCCGCCGTTGGTGCCGAGCATCTTGATCGCTTCCTGCGAGGCGACCGGGCCCATGGCGAGCGTCTGCGTCGTCACTTTGGTGTCGACGGTGACGGGATTGCCCTTCGCGTCCTTGACCGGATTGCCCTGCGCGTCGAGCTTGGGCGCCGCGTAGGTCGTGGTCTGCAGCGTCGGCACGTCCTGGTAGGACTTGAAGTTCTGGATCATGCCCTGGCTCATCAGCAGCGCCGCGATCAGTGCCGACATCGGCACGAGAACGTAGAGCGTCGTGCGCGTGAGATCGACCCAGAAGTTGCCGATGGTCTGCACCGAGTGACGCGCGAAGCCGCGAATCAGCGCGATCACCACGACGATGCCGGTGGCCGCCGAGAGGAAGTTCTGCACGGTGAAGCCGAGCATCTGCGTGAGGTAGCTCACGGTCTGCTCAGGCGTGTAGTCCTGCCAGTTCGTGTTGGTGACGAAGCTCACGGCCGTGTTGAACGCGCCGTCCACCGTCATCGCGCTGAACTGCTGCGGGTTGCCGGGCAGCCAGCCTTGCACGCGCAGCAGCACGTAAAGGAAGCCCACGCCCAGCACGTTGAACGAGATGGTGGCGAGCGCATAGCGCTTCCAGTTCATCTCGGCGCTCGGGTCGACCCCGGCGATGCGGTAAAGCAGGTTCTCGAGCGGCGCGAACAGCCGCACGACGCGCGAGCGCCCGTCCAGCACACGCGTGATATAGCCCGCGACGGGCACCGCGAGCGCCAGCAGGACGACGATGAAAATCCCCGTCTGGAGCAGATTGTTGGCGTTCATTCGATCTCCTCCGCGCGCAGGAGCGCATGGACGAGATAGACGAACAGCAACAGCGTCGCCGCCCCCGATAGCCAGAAAATCCAGGTCATGAGCGCGCTCCCGTCGCGGTCTGATCGGCGCGGCGGTACTGCATGAGCTTCTCGCAGCCGGCGATCAACGCGTAAGTGAGCGCGGCGAAGACCGCCAGCCCCCCGATATACAGCACATCCATTGTCGTGTTCTCCATTCGCGGATGACGGATGGCGGTAAGGTACTGGTTATCGCGTTAAATCCGGATCAAAGGTATTGGCACGCGTATAAAAATCGCGTAAACGCGGCGGCATGCGAAGTGGATCGGCAGCCGGGACGGCTGGCCCATGGCGGCTAGCCAGGCTCGAAGGAAATCGTCGGGAGATCAACGGCAAATAAAAAGGCGCGCGTGACTGACACGCGCGCCTCGGTCGAACGAAGCGATTTCGACGCCGCGAAGTTACGGCAGCAGAATGGTCGAGCCCGTCGTGCGGCGCGCTTCGAGATCGGCGTGCGCCTGGCCCACGTCCTGCAGCGCATAACGCTGGTTGATCGAGGTCTTGACCTTGCCCGAGGCGATCACCTCGAACAGCTCGGCGGCCATCGCTTCATAGTCGGCGCGCTTCGCCATATAGGTAAAGAGCGTCGGGCGAGTGAAAAAGAGCGAGCCGCGCCCCGCGAACTCCGAAGAGTCGATGGGCGGCAGCGGCCCCGACGCATTGCCGAAGCTCACGAACATGCCAAGCGGCGCGAGGCAGTCGAGCGACTTCGTATACGTGTCCTTGCCGATCGAGTCGTACACCACGGGCACGCCCGCGCCGTTCGTGATCTCGCGCACGCGCGCAGTGAAGTCCTCGCGCGTATAGACGATCGGGAAGTCGCAGCCGTACGCCTTCGCGACTTCGGCCTTCTCGTCCGAGCCCACCGTGCCGATCACGGTTGCGCCAAGCGCCTTGGCCCATTGGCACACGATGAGGCCGACACCGCCCGCGGCCGCCTGGATCAGGATCGTGTCGCCGGCCTTCACGCGATACGTGCGGCGCAGCAGATATTGCGCGGTCAGCCCCTGGAGCATGGCCGAGGCGGCCTGCTCGTCGCTGATCGCGTCGGGCAGGCGGATCACCTGGTCCGCGCGCAGCACGCGCTCCTGCGCATACGCGCCCGGCGGACGCGCGACGTAGGCCACGCGATCACCCGGCTTCACGAGCGTCACGCCCTTGCCCACCGCCACGACTTCGCCCGCGGCCTCCATGCCGAGCCCCGCGGGCAGCGGCTGCGGATAGAGCCCGGTGCGAAAGTACACGTCGATGTAATTGAGTCCGCATGCGCTCTGCTTCACGCGGATCTCGCCCTCGCCCGGCTCGCCCACCGTGACGTCCACCCACTTCATCACTTCGGGGCCGCCGGTCTTGTCGTAACGGATTGCCTTGGTCATCTTGCCTCCTGTGTCCTGTGAGTCCTGTGAGTGGCGCCGTAATGCGCTCAGATCTCGTCTTTCATGCGCAGCGTGAGCACGTCGAGGATCATGCGTGCCGTCGAGATGTTGGTTGCGCACGGCACGTCGTGCACGTCGCAGGCGCGCACCAGCGCGTTGATGTCGGGTTCGTGCGGCTGCGGGGTCATGGGGTCGCGCAGGAAGATCACCACATCGACATTGCCTTCGGCGAGCTGCGCGCCGATCTGCAGGTCGCCACCATGCGGGCCCGAGAGCATGCGTTCGACGTTCAGGCCGTGCGCCGCGGCGATGCGGCCGCCGGTCGTGCCAGTCGCGAGCAGCTCGCAGCGGCGCAGCGTGTCGACGTATTCGCCGCTCAGCCTGACGATATCGTCCTTCTTGTGGTCGTGCGCGATGAGCGCGACGCGGGTGGGCATGGCCATCTTCCTTCTTTCGGTGAGGTTGAGTGTGTCGTTCATGCGCATGGCGGCGCGCTCATGCATTGCGCCGCCATGCGCGCGTGAGAACGTACCGGATCAGAACGTGCCCGGATAGGCGCCGCCATCGATCAGCCAGTTTTGTCCCGTGATATAGCCCGCATGCGTGCTGCACAGAAACGCGCAGGCGCTGCCGAACTCCTCGGGCGTGCCGAAGCGCCCCGCCGGAATCGACTTCATGCGGCGCGCACGCACTTCGTCGAGCGAGAGGTTGCTCGCCTTCGACTGCGCGACGATGGTGGCCTGGATGCGGTCGGTGTCAAATGCGCCCGGCAGCAAGTTGTTGATCGTCACGCCCGTGTTCGCGACCTGGCGCGCGATGCCCGCGATGAAGCCCGTGAGGCCCGAGCGTGCGCCGTTCGACAGGCCGAGCACGTCGATGGGCGCCTTCACCGAGGAGCTCGTGATGTTGACGATGCGCCCGAAGCCGCGCTGGCTCATGGCGTCGATGGTGGCCTGGATCAGCGCGATCGGCGTGAGCATGTTCGCCTCGAGCGCGGCGAGCCAGGCTTCGTGCGTGTAGGTGCGGAAGTCGCCCGGCGGCGGGCCGCCCGCGTTGTTCACGAGAATGTCCGGCGACGGGCAGGCGGCGAGCGCCGCGGCGCGGCCCGCCTCCGTGGTGATGTCGCAGGCCACGGCCTTGACCTCGACGCCGGTTTTGGCGCGAATCTGCGCGGCGGTCTCCTCCAGCGTTTGCGCCGTGCGCGCGACGATCGTGACGTTCACGCCCTCGGCCGCGAGCGCCTCGGCGCAGCCGCGCCCCAATCCCTTGCTAGCCGCACACACCAGTGCGCTGCGTCCTGCGATGCCCATGTCCATCGTTTAAGGTCCTCGTGGTTGGCGTGACGATTCGGTGACGGCGGAGCAACGGCGGCGAGCGCGGTGCGGCTTTGCCCGATTTCGCCTGCTTGCCCGTCCGATTTTTGCGATTCTAGAAGAATCGGGCCGCGCGCGTGGGACGCCGCGGATCGTGGGTCGCAAAACGCGACCGGGCGGCAGGAACGTATGCACCGCTGCCATTCGCCCCCGTCCAGTCCGAGTCCCGCTCAATTCCCGCCCGGTTCTCGTATACTTGCGCCTGTAGCGCGGCCCAGCGCTCCCGCGAGCCACACCGGACCCAACCGTCCGGCTGCGGCACGACCGATACCCCGATTTCCCCTTGCAGCCTCGTGCGCCCCGCCATGAAACAGGACAGCCGCTTTCCGAATCTTTTCATCCTCGATCACCCGCTGATCCAGCACAAGCTCAGCCACATGCGCGACCGGGACACGTCCACGCGCACGTTCCGCGAGTTGCTGCGCGAGATCACGCTCCTGATGGGCTACGAAATCACACGCGAGCTGCCCGTCACGACGCGCCGCGTGCAGACGCCGCTCGTCGAGATCGACGCGCCCGTGATCGCCGGCAAGAAGCTCGCGATCGTGCCCGTGCTGCGCGCGGGCGTGGGCATGTCCGACGGCCTGCTCGAGCTGATCCCGTCAGCGCGCGTGGGCCATATCGGCGTCTATCGCGCCGACGACCACCGCCCCGTCGAGTACCTCGTGCGCCTGCCCGACCTCGAGGACCGCACCTTCATCCTGTGCGATCCGATGGTCGCGACTGGCTACTCGGCGGCGCACGCGATCGACGTGCTCAAGCGCCGTGGCGTGCCCGGCGAGCGCATCCGCTTCCTCGCGCTGGTGGCCGCGCCCGAGGGCGTGGAAGTGTTCCAGCAGGCGCATCCGGACGTGCGCCTCTACGTGGCCTCGCTCGACTCGCACCTGAACGAGCACGCCTACATCGTCCCGGGTCTCGGCGACGCCGGCGACCGCCTGTTCGGCACCAAGAACTGATGCCGCCGGGGGGGGCGGCACTCCCAGCCGCCCCTCAAGCCTTTCCTCGCCCTTCGCTTTCCTCCGAACTTTGTCCGCGCACGCCCGCGCGGCGCCCGCGAAATCCCCACTCAATCGCACCGACGGCTGAGGCCGGGCGAGCCCGGCGTGATAAAATTAAGGTCCGCCTGCTGGTCACGAAGCGGTCCCGGGGACGTCGCGAAGCATGCCGCATAGCGCCTGACGCGGCACCGGGCGGCTCGGGAACGATCCTGGCCGGCCCACCGGCACTTGCCAGCCTGCGCGAGTTGCGCCGTGCATCCGGCGCACGCGCCAGGCGAAACTGCAGCGCCCTGCGCCACCCTGCAAGCCCGGCCGCGAGCGCCAGCAGCGCCAGGCACCGGCCACGGGCGACCAGCATCGAGCGGATAAACCCGGTCGGGCAGACCCGGTCGGGCAGAGCCAGTCAGGAAGACTCGGGCGGATAGCTACCATGGGCACACCGGCATGAAGCCACTAGCCGCGCACGTTCGAGCGCGACATGCCGCGCCCTGACAAACGTATTGAAAACTGCAGCAACGACAACTGCACCATGCACGCTAAAAGCGTGCGACGGAGAAAGGTATGGCGGGTCATTCGAAATGGGCCAACATCAAGCACAAGAAGGCGGCGGCTGACGCCAAGCGCGGCAAGGTCTGGACACGGCTCATCAAGGAAATCCAGGTTGCGGCGCGCATGGGCGGCGGCGAGGTCGACTCGAACCCGCGCCTGCGTCTGGCCGTCGACAAGGCCTATGACGCCAACATGCCCAAGGACAACATCAACCGCGCGATCCAGCGCGGCGTGGGCGGCGTGGACGGCGCGAACTACGAGGAAATCCGCTACGAAGGCTACGGCATCGGCGGCGCGGCCGTCATCGTCGACACCATGACCGACAACCGCACCCGCACCGTCGCGGAAGTGCGCCACGCGTTCTCGAAGTTCGGCGGCAACATGGGCACGGACGGCTCGGTGTCGTTCATGTTCGATCACGTCGGCCAGTTCCTGTTCGCGCCGGGCACGGCCGAAGACAAGCTGATGGACGCCGCGCTCGAAGCGGGCGCCGACGACGTCGTCACGAACGACGACGGCAGCATCGAGGTGATCTGCCCGCCCAACGACTTCCAGAAGGTCAAGGACGCGCTCGAAGGCGCGGGCTTCAAGGCGGAAATGGCCGAAGTCACGATGAAGCCGCAAACGGAAGTCGAATTCACGGGCGACGACGCAGTGAAGATGCAAAAGCTGCTCGACGCGCTCGAAAACCTGGACGACGTCCAGGAGGTGTACACCAACGCGTCGATCGACGAGGAATAAGCGGCATCGGCGCGAGCGAACGCGGGCGAGACGGGTGACGGGCCGTGCAACGGCCGCCGCCCCTGGTTAGCCACCCGGCGGGTGGCCGCCCGCGGTTCGCCGCCCTTACGATTTCACGGCCGGCGCATGGTTGCGCCGGCCGCAACTGTTTCTGGTTCTGGTCTTTCGGGGATTTACATGAAGTTACTCGTCGTCGGGTCTGGCGGCCGCGAACATGCGCTGGCGTGGAAGCTTGCGCAGGCGCCGCGCGTCCAGGTCGTCTACGTCGCACCGGGCAACGGCGGCACCGCGCAGGACGAGCGGCTCGCCAACGTCGACATCACGGACATCCATGAGCTCGCCGATTTCGCCGAGCGCGAGCAGATCGCCCTCACCGTGGTCGGGCCGGAAACCCCGCTCGCGGCCGGCATCGTCAACGTGTTCCGCCAGCGCGGCCTGAAGGTGTTCGGCCCGACGAAGGAAGCCGCGCAGCTCGAAAGCTCGAAGGACTTCGCGAAGGCGTTCATGAAGCGCCACAACATCCCCACGGCCGCCTACGAGACCTTCTCGGACGCCGCAGCCGCGCACGCCTACGTCGAGAAAAACGGCGCGCCCATCGTGATCAAGGCCGACGGCCTCGCCGCAGGCAAGGGCGTGGTGGTGGCGATGTCGCTCGAAGAAGCGCATCAGGCCATCGACATGATGCTCGCCGACAACAAGTTCGGCGACGCCGGCGCGCGCGTGGTGATCGAGGAATTCCTCGCGGGCGAGGAAGCGAGCTTCATCGTCATGGTGGACGGCAAGCACGTGCTCGCGCTCGCCTCGAGCCAGGACCACAAGCGCCTGCAGGACGGCGACCAGGGCCCGAACACGGGCGGCATGGGCGCCTACTCGCCCGCGCCCATCGTCACGCCGCAGCTGCATGCGCGCGTGATGCGCGAAATCATCCTGCCGACCGTGGCGGGCATGGAGAAGGAAGGCATCCGCTACACGGGCTTCCTCTACGCCGGCCTGATGATCGACGCGCAGGGCAACCCGAAGACGCTCGAGTTCAACTGCCGCATGGGCGACCCGGAAACGCAGCCGATCATGGCGCGCCTGAAGAGCGACTTTTCGAAGGTCGTGGAGCACGCCATTGCGGGCACGCTCGACCAGGTCGAGCTGGACTGGGACCGCCGCACGGCGCTGGGCGTGGTGATGGCCGCGTACAACTACCCGGAGACGCCGCGCAAGGGCGACCGCATCAGCGACATCCCCGCCGAGACCGACGCTTCGGTCACCTTCCACGCGGGCACGCAGATCGTCGACGGCAAGCTCGTCACCTCGGGCGGCCGTGTGCTGTGCGTGGTCGGCCTCGCCGATTCCGTGCGCAGCGCGCAGAACGTCGCGTACGAGACCGTGAACCGCATCTCGTTCGACGGCATGCAGTATCGCCACGACATCGGCTATCGCGCCGCCGGGCGCAAGCAGTAAGCCCGTGCAGGACAGGCGCGCGCGGCTTGCGAGCCCGCGCGCTGCCGGTACGCGGCCTGGCGCGATGCGTGATATGGCATGGCTGCTCGCCGCATCGCGGCACATCGGCCTGGCGGACCACCGGCCCTCGGCCGATCGGCCAGCTAGCCCAAAGGCCAGGCGCAGATCGCCGAGCCGCGTCGCACTGAAACCGCCGGTCGCACTATGCCAAACGGGCTACCCGCTGCGCGCGCATCGCATACGCAGCGGGCGTCGCGGCGGCTCCATGCGGTGCAAAGCATGGGCGGCATAGCCGCGAAGCCGCGCCGAACGGCGTAAACTTGCCGTTAGCGGGCGCGCCGCGCGTTCCGTACCCCGAATCCGAACCCAATCCTGGCGCAGTGCCGGCCCCGCCGCCTCGCCCGCCCACCGATGACCGAACCGATTCAAAACGGCCCAACCCGCCTGACGCCCGAGGGCGCGAACCATGACAGCGCAGTCGTGCGCGCCTGGCTCTCGGGCCTGCAGACGCAGATCGCCGACACGCTCGGCGCCTTCGACGGCACGCCCTTCGCGACCGACACGTGGCAGCGCGAGCCCGGCGAGAAGCTGCGCGGCGGCGGCTGCACGCGCATTCTGGAAGGCGGCCAGTTTTTCGAGCGCGCGGGCATCGGCTTTTCCGACGTTTCGGGCGACGCCCTTCCGCCCTCGGCCACGGCCGCGCGCCCCGAGCTCAACGGGCGCGGCTTCGAGGCGATGGGCGTCTCGCTCGTGCTGCACCCGCGCAATCCGTACTGCCCGACCGTGCACATGAACGTGCGCATGCTGCTCGCCACCAAAGCGGGCGAGGCGCCGGTGTTCTGGTTCGGCGGCGGCATGGACCTCACGCCCTACTACGGCTTCGAGGAAGACGCGCAGCATTTCCACCGCGTCTGCCGCGACGCGCTCGCGCCCTTCGGCAGCGATTTGTATCCGCGCTTCAAGCGCTGGTGCGACGAGTACTTCTTCCTCAAGCACCGCAACGAGGCGCGCGGCGTGGGCGGGATCTTCTTCGACGACTACGCCGAAGGCGGCTTCGAGCAGGCATTCGCGATGCTCAGGAGCGTGGGCGAAGGCTTCCTGAAGGCGTACCTGCCGATCATCGAAACGCGCCGCGCAACGCCTTACGGCGAAGCCGAGCGCGAATTCCAGGCGTACCGGCGCGGCCGCTATGTCGAGTTCAACCTCGTCTGGGACCGCGGCACGCACTTCGGCCTGCAAAGCGGCGGGCGCACCGAGTCGATCCTGATGTCGATGCCGCCCTCCGCCAGCTGGCGCTACGACTGGCAGCCGCAGCCAGGCACGCCGGAAGCGCGCCTGTACTCGGACTTCCTGCCGGCGCGCGACTGGGTCTGACGCCGTGACGCAAGACTTGACCGTCCCCGCGACTGCGCCAACTAGCGCGCCAGGCAACGAACCCGGCAGTGCACCCAAAAGCGCACCCGCTGCCGCGCTCGCACGCCGCGTCGGCCTGCTCGGCGGCACGTTCGATCCGATCCACGAGGGTCATCTCGCGCTCGCGCGTCAGTTCGTGCGCGTGCTCGGCCTCACCGAGCTGATCCTGCTGCCTGCCGGCCAGCCCTGGCAGAAGCCCGAGGTGAGCGCCGCGAAGCATCGCCTCGCGATGACGCGTGCGGCGGCCGCCTCGCTCGTGCTGCCGGGCGTGACGGTCAGCGTCGGCACCGACGAGATCGAGCACGACGGCCCGACGTATACGGTCGAGACGCTGCGCCGCTGGCGCGCGAAGAGCGCAAGCAACGCGCAGGCGGCGCTCACGCTCCTGATGGGCGCCGATCAGCTGCTGCATCTCGATTCGTGGCACGAGTGGCGCGAGCTGTTCGCGCTCGCACACCTGGGCGTAGCGAGCCGCCCAGGCTTCGATTTCGCGGCGCTGCCGCCCGCCGTGGCCGCCGAAGTGGCCGCGCGGCGCGCCGGCGCCGCGACGCTCGCAGCCACGCGCTGCGGGCACTTGCTGATCGACGAAACGCTCGCGCTCGACATCTCGGCCACCGAGATCCGGCGCGAACTCAAGACCTGCGTGGAAACGCGGGTAGCAACAGCACAACGCGGCGGCACCGCCGCCGAAAAGATTCCCGCGGCAGTGTGGGACTATATCCTTCAACATCATTTGTACAGGCACCACGGGTAAACATGGACATCCGCAAACTTCAACGCGCCATCGTCGACGGTCTCGAAGACGTCAAGGCACAGGACATCCGCGTCTTCAACACGAGCCATCTGACTGAGCTGTTCGACCGCGTGGTCGTCGCCAGCGGCACCTCGAACCGCCAGACCAAGGCCCTCGCCAACAGCGTGCGCGAGAAGGTCAAGGAAGCCGGCGGCGACATCGTCAGCACCGAAGGCGAGGACATCGGCGAATGGGTGCTGGTCGATTGCGGCGACGCGGTCGTCCACATCCTGCAGCCCGCGCTGCGCCAGTACTACAACCTCGAGGAAATCTGGGGCGACAAGCCGGTGCGCGTGAAGCTCGCGAACAACACGGGCTTCGTGGGCGCGCGCCCGAGCGAGCCGATCGACGGAGACGACGAGGACGAGCTCGACGCGCCCGCCGTGAAGAAGCCCGCGCGCAAAGCCGCATCGCGCCGCAGCGCGAAGTAAGTCCGTCACAAACGCGAAGTGGACGCGCATGGCGCACGAGCCAGGTGCACCGCGAGCGCACAACGTGCTCGCAAGCGCGCCACACGCAATCGTTTAGCACAATGAAACTGCATATCGTCGCCGTTGGCCACAAGATGCCGGACTGGGTGGCAGAGGGCTTCGAGGAATACACGAAGCGCATGCCGCCCGAGCTGCGCATCGAGTTGCGCGAAGTGAAGCCCGAGCAGCGCTCGTCGGGGCGTTCCGCGGAAAGCGTGATGGCCGCCGAGCGCACGCGCATCGAAGCGGCGTTGCCGAAGAACGCGCGCATCGTCGCGCTCGACGAGCGCGGCAAGGACTGGACCACGATGCAGCTTGCCCAGGCGCTGCCCGGATGGCAGCAGGATGGGCGCGACGTGGCGTTCCTGATCGGCGGCGCGGACGGGCTCGACCCGCAGCTCAAGGCGCGCGCCGACACGCTGCTGCGCCTGTCCTCCCTCACCCTGCCCCATGCGATGGTGCGCGTGCTGCTTGCCGAGCAGCTTTACCGCGCGTGGACCATCACGCAGAATCACCCCTATCATCGCGTTTGAAGCGGGCCCGAATGGCGCCCGCCGGATTGCGTCCGTCGTATGTGTGAACCCGCGCGAGCCCGATTTCCGCCTCAACAAGACGTAAAAACGCCCCGATGACCACTACTGCGCCCTATCCGTTCGTCTATCTCGCCTCGCAGAGTCCGCGCCGGCAGGAGCTGCTGCAGCAGCTCGGCGTGCGCTTCGAACTGCTGCTGCCGCGTCCCGACGAAGACGCCGAATCGCTCGAAGCCGTGCTCCCCGGCGAGTCCGCCGCGGTCTACGTCGAGCGCGTGTGCGCCGCGAAAGCCGATGCCGCGCGCGCCCGGCTCGTCGCGGGCGCGCACCAGTACGCGCCGATCCTCACCGCAGACACCACCGTGAGCATCGACGGCCATATCCTCGGCAAGCCGCACGACGCGGCCGATGCCTATGCGATGCTCGAACGGCTCGCGGGACGCGAGCACGAAGTGCTCACCGCGGTGGCCGTGGTCAATGCCGAGGGCGTCTGCCTGCCGCTTGCGCTCTCGCGCTCGCACGTGCGCTTCGCCGCCGCGATGCCCGCGGCGCTCGCACGCTACGTCGCGAGCGGCGAGCCGTTCGGCAAGGCCGGTGCATACGGCATCCAGGGGCGCGCCGCCGAGTTCATCGAGCGAATCGACGGGTCCTATTCGGGTATCATGGGTCTGCCACTTTTTGAAACGGCCGCCCTCTTGCGCGCCGCTGGCATCGACTTTTAAAAAGCAATCATGAACGAAGAAATCCTGATCAACGTCACGCCTCAGGAGACGCGTGTCGCGTTGGTCCAGCAAGGCGCAGTCCAGGAGCTTCATGTCGAGCGCACGCTCTCGCGCGGGCGAGTCGGCAACGTCTATCTCGGCAAGGTCGTGCGCGTGTTGCCGGGCATGCAGTCCGCATTCATCGACATTGGCCTCGAGCGCGCCGCGTTCCTCCATGTAGCCGACATCTGGCATCCGCGCATCGCTGGCGAAGCGCATGCCCCCGTGCATCATCAGCCCATCGAAAAGACCGTATTCGAAGGGCAGACGCTGATGGTCCAGGTCGTCAAGGATCCGATCGGCACCAAGGGCGCGCGGCTCTCGACCCAGGTGAGCATCGCGGGCCGCACGCTTGTCTATCTGCCGCAGGAGCCGCATATCGGCATCTCGCAGAAGATCGAGAGCGAGGCCGAGCGCGAAGCCGTGCGCGCGCGCCTGACCGCCGTGCTGCCCGCCGACGAGAAAGGCGGCTACATCGTGCGCACGATCGCTGAAGACGCCACGAGCGAGGAACTTGCGGCGGACGTCGCCTACCTGCGCAAGACCTGGACGACGATCCTCGCGCAGGCGCAGCGCATGCCTGCCACGAGCCTGCTCTATCAAGACCTGAATCTCGCGCAGCGCGTGCTGCGCGACTTCGTGAACGACGAGACCTCGCGCATCCAGGTCGATTCGCGCGAAACGTTCCAGAAGCTCACCGAGTTCGCCACTGAATTCACGCCCGCAGTGCTGCCGACGCTGCATCACTATACGGGCGAGCGGCCGCTGTTCGACCTCTACAACATCGAGGCCGAGATCCAGCGCGCCCTCTCGCGGCGCGTCGATCTGAAGTCGGGCGGCTACCTCGTGATCGACCAGACCGAGGCGATGACGACAATCGACGTGAACACGGGCGGCTACGTGGGCGCGCGCAACTTCGACGACACGATCTTCAAGACCAATCTCGAAGCGGCGCACACCATCGCGCGCCAGTTGCGGCTGCGCAATCTGGGCGGCGTGATCATCATCGACTTCATCGACATGGAGAACATCGAGCACCGCGACCAGGTGCTCGGCGAGTTGAAGAAGGCGCTCTCGCGCGACCGCACGCGCGTGACCGTGAACGGCTTCTCGCAACTCGGGCTTGTGGAGATGACACGCAAGCGCACGCGCGAGTCGCTCGCGCATGTGCTGTGCGAGCCCTGCCCGACGTGCCTCGGCAAGGGGCAGGTGAAGACTGCGCGCACCGTGTGCTATGACGTGTTGCGCGAGATCCTGCGCGAGTCGCGCCAGTTCAATCCGCGCGAGTTTCGCGTGGTGGCGTCGCAGCAGGTGATCGACTTGTTCCTCGAGGAAGAGTCGCAGCATCTCGCGATGCTGATCGATTTCATCGGCAAGCCGGTGTCGCTGCAGGTGGAGTCGAATCTGAGTCAGGAGCAGTACGATATTGTGCTGATGTGAACGGTGGGTGAATCAGCAACGAAGCTCTTGAACGGGCTTCGTTGCGGCCTCAACGGCTTATATTGCTCAGTGCCGTTTCCTGTCTGCACCCCAATCCTTTCGTGCCGGCTGCGCTCAATACCGGCTCTTCCCTCCTCCACGCTGTCGACGGCCGACTCTCCATATATCATTCGCTATCGGCCCGTCTCGCCCCCAGTGCGCTGCAAAATGGGGTACGGGAACCGGAATACGCGCAATGCCTCTCCCAGCCGACCGATTTCCGGAGAGGTTTGCTTAGTACACCGCTAAACCACGGCGTCGCGCCCACCCCGCGCGAAGCCGTCGCACGCACCACCGGAGCACCGCAGTTGAATCACCAGCGCGCCACCCTTTCCCAACTGGGCGAGTTCGACGAGATCGTCGACGTGCGAACGCCGCTCGAATACGCCGAGGACCACGTGCCCGGCGCGATCAATGCCCCCGTGCTCAGCAACGAGGAGCGCGTGATCGTCGGCACGCTGTACAAGGACTCGCCCTTCGAGGCCACGCGCGTGGGCGCGGCGATCGCCGCGCGCAATATCGCCATGCATCTGGACACCACCTTCGCCGATCGTCCGCGCAACTGGCGCCCGCTCATCTACTGCTGGCGCGGCGGCAAGCGCTCGGGCTCGATGACGGCCATGTTCAACATGATCGGCTGGCGCGCGCGGCAGCTCGAAGGCGGCTACAAGACCTACCGGAGCGGCGTGCTCGAGACGCTCGGCACGCTGCCCGCGCAGTTGCGCTACGTCGTGCTCGCCGGGCCCACGGGCAGCGGCAAGACGCGCCTTCTGCACGCGCTCGGCAAGGCCGGCGCGCAAACGCTCGATCTCGAGGCGCTCGCCGCGCATCGCGGCTCGCTGCTCGGCGCCCTGCCCACGCGCGCGCAGCCCTCGCAGAAGTCGTTCGACACGGCGCTGGTGCAGCAACTCCATGCGTTCAACCCCGCGCAGCCCATCTTCGTGGAGGCGGAAAGTCGGCGCATCGGCGCGATCACGCTGCCGGTCGCGCTCGTCGATGGCATCCACGGCGCACCCTGCGTCGTGGTCGAGGTGGCGCGCGAAGAGCGCGTGACGCTGCTGCTCGAAGAGTACGGCCACCTGCTCGGCGACCAGACCTACTTCCGGGAACAATTGCTCAAGCTCACGCCGCTGCATGGGCGCGAGCGGATCGAGTCGTGGTGCCGTCTGCTGGTGGAAGGCCGCCACGCGGAGCTGTCCGAGGCGCTCGTGACCGAGCACTACGATCCCGCGTATGCACGCAGCACGCGCAAGAACTATCCCAAGCTGTCGGCTTCGCCGCGCTTCGTGTTCCATCCGATGACGGGTGCCCCGATCGAAGAAGCACGCGCGCTGCTCGCGCAACTGCACGGCGAAAATCTGTCTGGAGAGAGGTTGGGGCAATCGCCCGGTTGAACCATCGGGCGACGCTCGCCCGATGGCTGGCTGTCCCGCGGGCAGCCCACCCGTCCGATTTCCAGCCCGAGAACGGCCGCCCCACTGTTGACCACCCACAGCTCGCTGTCCATGGATGACTGCGCCACGGATTGCCGCCCACAGGAAAAAGCGCCCGGGCACCCATTCCGTGCCCGGGCAAAGCCATCGGAATCCCGATGGTGGAGGTTTCTTCCTGGGCAGGCTGCGTTTCGCAGCGGCATTGCACCGCTCGACTACCCGCCCGCTGCGTGCGCCTCGTCGCCCTCCCTCGGCGCGACGCTCAATGGCTCATTTGTGTCGAACTAGCGGCTTAGGGATGCGCGTACATCGCATTCCAGTCTTGCGCCGACACCGTGGCACCACGCACACCCGATTCCGACGCGTTCGCGACACCGCCATACGCGCTATTGCCGCTTTGAGCGGCCACCTTGGCTTCGGCGGCCTGGATTGCGTCCGGGTAGTGCGCTTGATCACCGTCACCGACGTGGTAGCCGACCTTCTGCAGTTGCACGAGTTCTTCGCGCACCTGGGCGCGGGTGATGGTCGACTGCGACTGCGCGAACGAAGCGACGGGGACGACGAGTGCAGCGGCAACGGCAACGGCTTGAATCAGGGACTTCATGGTTACGACCTCCAGTTTGTTCAGGACTGGCCGACGTGCGACTGTGTGTATGTGCATGCGACCGATGTACGCATCGTATGCCTGTCAGTCTCCAGGGTTAACCCTTGAAATCCAATGGGACCTTTCCAGATTACGGAAGAATGGCCGTGAGCGGCGCAGGGCGGGGGTTTGCGGCGAAATTGCCCGCTCTGGCGCTGGCCGGAGCGAGCGCAAAGCGGGCGCAAGGCGCAAACTAGCGGGTCGGGGAAATGTCCGTCACGAGTTCGAGGAGCGCGTCCACGTGGGCTTGCACGCTCGCGTCGTACAGAACGGCGGGATGAGCGCCTGAAGGATTGCCAGGTTCGGCGGCGGATTCGACGCGCCTGCCTCGCGCCGCCACCGCCGCTTCGATCACGCGCCGCAGATCGGCGGCGTCGCCGGGCCGGAACAGGTACTTGGCGCTATCGGCGATGGCGTCGCAGCAGCCGATATTCGAGGAAAAGATCACCGGTGTGCCGCACATGACCGACTCGATGCCGACGAGCCCGAACGGCTCGTAAGTCGACGCGAGAATCGAGTAGTCGGCCGCGCGATAGGCATTTTCGAGGTCCTTCACATAGCCGATGTAGCGCACGCGCGCGCTCGCGCGTCCGGGCGCGCGGCCCGCCACGGCCACCACCACCGGAAGATCCAGCGCCTCGACCACCTGCTCGATGAGCGGCAAGCCCTTGCGATCGTGGCTGCTCGATGCAAAGAGCAGCACCGTCTCGTGGTCGGCGAACCCGTATTGCCTGCGCAGCGCGGCGCGCGTGCCGGCGTCCACGGGCGAGAAGCGCTCGCCATCCACGGGGGGGCAGAGCACGCGGATTTTCCCTTCGTCCACGCCGTAGAGTTCGCGAAGTTCGGCGCCCATGAGGTCGGAATGCGCGACGATCACGCGCGATCGCGCATATTGCTGGCTTTCGAGCGCGATCTGCCGGCTGTCGGAGCCACGCTGCGTGCGCCCCGTCGCGCGCAGAAAGCCGCGGTGCGTGCCGCCGCAGATGGCGATCTCCGAGGAGTCGACCCGGTTGCAGCCGATCAGCACGTCCACGCCAGCCCGGCGGCGCAAGGTGGTGAGCCGCCGCGAGAACCACATGTCGCGCAGCTTGCCCGGCAGCAACGAGACGTTGATGCGGTGCGGCTCCACGAGCGCGTATTCAGGGACTGATGGATCGAACTTGCGCGCGAAGAACACGGGCCGCACGCCGCGCGCGGCGAAACCGCGGATGAGGTCCATCGCGTAGCGTTCCAGGCCGCCGCTGTGCTTGAGCGCGTTGCAGGAGATTCCAACCTTCATGACCCGTCCGACTTGTAAATTATTGTGCGCAGTTCTCGCGTGGGCCGATTATAAAGCGCCAGTTCCCTCCAGCGCCGAAGCCCCCCCACTCGCCCACGTCGGCGCACGCCACGGCACACCGTTCATTTACGCGAAAAGTTCGGGAATGCGCCTCGCGCGCCCCCCTGTCAGAGCATTCCGCATACCCAAAATGCCCTCCGGTATAATCGACCGGCTTACGGGCCATAGAGCCAGTTTCCCCTATGACAGGCTTGCGATGGCCGCGCGGCGCGCATTGGCGCAACTGCCCGGCTACATCGACATAACAACTGACTGCCCGTCCGATTTGCGCCGGCCGACATGAATCACGATACGACGACCTATCCTCGCCGCCTGGCTCCAATCGTTACCCTGCTGCTCCTGCTTGGCCCCGCCACGAATCTGGTCTGGCGCGGCGGTACGGGTTACTGCTTTTTCCTGCTGCTGGCGTTCGCGCTTTATGGCGCCTACGCGTACCGCAAGGACAGCACTTATTTCGCCCCGTGGCGCGAATACCGCTGGTACACCGCCGCCATGCTCGCCCCGCTCGCCGTGGTCGTGGTCCAGCAGCTGCTGCTCGGCTACTGGGCGCCGCACCAGTTCGACGCGCTCTCGCGCCTCACGCTCGCACTGCCGATCTTCCTGCTACTCGCCCGCCTGCCGTCGCGCCGCCTCACGGTCCTCGGCTGGGGCTGCGCGCTGGGCGCGCTCGCGGCAAGCGCCTGGGTGATCGTCGACCGGCCGCCCGGCGGCTGGAGCGACACGGAGCGCCTCTCGAACTACTACACGAATGCGATTCCGTTCGGCGACACCGCCCTGCTGTTCGCGTTCCTCGCGGTGTTCACGTTTGGCTGGGACCGCAAGCTGCGGCCGCTGGCGCTCGTCGTCAAGCTCGCTGCGCTCGTCGCGGGCGGCTTCGTCTCGTATCTCTCGGGCACGCGCGGCGGCTGGATCGCGGTGCCCGTGTTCGCGCTGCTGCTCGGCGTTCAGTATGGCTGGTTTTCGCACTGGAAACGCGTGGTCGTGACGCTCGCGCTGCTTGCCGTGGCGGCCGGCGCGTTGTTTTCGACGAGCGGCATTCGCCACCGTGTGGCCGAAGCGGGCTCCGATTTTGCCCTCATGCAGCGCGGCGACAAGGACACTTCGGTGGGCCTGCGCCTGCAACTGTGGAATGCCTCGGTGACGCTGTTCGAGCGCCATCCGGTCTACGGCGTGGGCAAGGGACATCTGGAACAGGCGCTCGGCGAGCTCGCGCAGCACGGCGAGGCGAGCCAGCAGATCGTCAATGAGCGCGCGCACAGCGACTTCTTCTCGGCCATCGCCGAAATGGGCGCCGTGGGCGCGGCGACCCTCTTGCTGCTCTATTTCGGAACGTCGATCTATTTCTGGCGGGCGTGCCGCGCCGCCGACACCGTGATCCGTACCGCCGGCTGCAGCGGCCTCGCGGTGTCGTTCAGCACGATCCTCTTCGGGCTCACGATCGACGTGCTGGTGCCGATCCAGGTCGTCGTCCTGATCGCCCTGCTGACCGCCACCTTCCTCGCGGTCATCGTGTCGCGCAAGCGCGAACTCGAGAACGGCGCCGCGGACTGAACCCGCAAGCTCTATCACAAACCTGCTCTTAAGCCTGAGGCACCCTTCTGGGTGCCTCAGGCCAGGTCGCGCCAGCGGCCGCTACACACCGCCCGCCGGACCCGCCGGCTCAGAGCTCAGAGCGCAGAGCACCGAGGAGCGTCCCCGGACAGCGGGCGCCCCTCTCCCACTACTCAGGCCGCGTTCTGCTGGAACTGGATCTTGTGCAGGTGCGCGTACAGCCCGCGCTGCTCGAGCAGTTGCTGATGCGAGCCGCGCTCGACGATGCGGCCCGCTTCCATCACGAGAATGCGGTCCGCGCGCTCGATGGTCGAGAGGCGGTGCGCGATCACGAGCGTCGTGCGGCCCTTCATCAGCGTTTCGAGCGCCGCCTGCACGTGGCGCTCCGACTCCGAGTCGAGCGCGGAAGTCGCCTCGTCGAGAATCAGGATCGGCGCGTCCTTGTAGATCGCGCGGGCGATCGCCAGACGCTGCCGCTGCCCGCCCGAGAGCTTCATGCCGTTGTCGCCGACCAGCGTGTCGATGCCGTCGGGCAGCGCCGCGATCGTGTCCCAGAGGTTGGCCGCGCGCAGCGCTTCTTCCACGCGTGCCGGGTCGGCCTGCTCGCCGTAGGCCACGTTGCTCGCGACCGTGTCGTTGAAGAGCGTCACGTCCTGGCTCACCATCGCCATCTGGCTGCGCAGCGCGTGGATGTCGTACTCCGGCAGCGGCACGCCGTCGACGAGAATCTCGCCGCCGCTCGGATCGAAAAAGCGCGGCAGCAGGTTCACGAGCGTGGTCTTGCCGCTGCCCGACGGGCCCGCCAGCGCGATCATCTCGCCGGGCGCCGCGCTGAACGTCACGTTTTCGAGTATCGGCCTGCCGTTTCCATAGTCGAACGACACGCTGCGGAACTCGATCTCGCCACGTGCGCGCTCGAGCGGCTTGCCGCCGCCTGTGGGCTCGGCAGGTTCGTCGATCAGCCCGAAGATGAGCTCGGCGGCCGTCATGCCGCGCTGCAGCGGCTGGTTCACGTCGATCAGGTGCTTGAGCGGGGAAATCACGAGCAGCATCGAGGTGACGAAGGCGACAAAGCCGCCCACGGTCGTCTGGTCGTGCGAGGCCTGCACCACCGCGATCGTGATGACGATCGCCAGCGCGATCGAGGCGAGGAACTGCGTGAGCGGCTGGGCGAGGCCGCCCGAGATCGTCATGCGCATCTGATAGCCGCGCAGGCGCTTGCTCATCTCGCCGAAGCGGTCCATTTCGTACTGCTCGCCGTTGTGAACCTTGACGACCTTGTAGCCGCCCACGGTTTCTTCGACGATGTAGGACAGCTCGTTCGTGAGCGCCTGGTGCTCGCGGTTCAGGCGGCGCAGGCGCCGGTTGATCTTGCTGACGAGCCAGCCGATGGCCGGCAGCAGCACCGCCACGATCAGCGTGAGGCGCCAGTTGAGGATGAACAGGTAGCCGAGCAGGAAGACGACCGTGAGCGAGTCGCGCACGGCAGTGACCAGCACGCTCAACAGCACGCCGAGGATCTGGTTGACCTCGAACACGATCGCATTGATGACGGTACTGGCCGTCTCGCGCTGGAAGAAGCCGACGCTCGCATGGATCATGCGCTCGAACATTTTCAGGCGCAGCTCGAGCAGGATCCGGTTGGACACGTACTGGAGCAGGTAGCCGGACGCGTACTGCGCGAGGCCGCGCACCAGCGAAAGGCCGATCACGGCGCTGGGCACGATCCACTTGGCGCTCGGGCTGCCCTTGGTGCCAAAGCCGTGGTCGAGCAGCGGCTTGAGGAGCGCCGGAATGCCGGCCTCCGTCGCGGCCACGATGGCCAGCGTGAGGATGGCTGCGATCGACACCCAGATGAGCGGCTTGATATACGGCCACAGGCGCCGTCCAACCGACGCGGGATTCGACTTCGCGCCGGTGCCGATCGGCTTGCTGAGGGTGGATTGTCGGGACGTCTCGCTCAAGGAATCCTCTGGAAAGCGGGTGCTGAAAATGCGGGTATCAATGCGGGCGCAACTGGGCTGCCTGCCGGGGCTGCCTGCCGGGGCTGCCTGCCGGGGCTGCCTGCCAGGGCGGCCGGCCCGGGCTGCCTGCCGTTCCGCGGCAGCCGACCGTCTGACGGACGGTCCGGCGGCGCGGTACGCATTGTATACGCTTGGCGCAGGCGCGCCCGACGCGAAGCGCATCGTCTAGAATACGCACCTTCGCGTCAGGCCGGTCCCAGGCGGGCGCGGCGCGGCTCACCGCTTCCGACATTCCTCCAGAACAGGCGTCCCTTCCATGTCCGACGGACTTTCTCCGACCCGCCCAGGCCGCGAAGCCAGCGGCACGCCGCGCGCCACGCTTTCGGTCATCGTGGTGGCAATGAACGAGGCGCACGACATTCGCGACTGCCTCGAATCGGTGCGCGGGCTCGCGATGGAAACCATCGTGTTCGACTCCGGCAGCACCGACGGCACGCCAGATATCTGCCGCGCGCTCGGCGCGCGCGTGTTCGAGACCGACTGGCCCGGCGACGGCCCGCAGAAGAACCGGGCACTGGCCGAGGCGCGCGGCGACTGGGTCATCTGCCTCGACGCCGACGAGCGCCTGAGCCCCGAGCTGCGCGCCGAACTCGAGCGCCTGCTCGCCGAAGGCACGACGCACGCCGCGTTCAGCACGCCGCGCCGCTCGAGCTTTTGCGGGCGCTTCATGAAGCACTCGGGCTGGTGGCCCGACCGCATCGAGCGCCTGTTCCGGCGCGGCAGCGCGCGCTTCACCGACGTGCGCACGCATACGCACCTCGAAATTCAGGGCACGATCGGACGCTTCGACGGCCCGATCATCCATATTTCGATGCCGGACCTGCACGAAGCGCTCGAAAAGACCAATGCCTACTCGACGGCCGGCGCGCTGACGATGGCCGAGAACGGCAAGCGCTCGTCGCTTGGCAAGGCGCTCGGCAAGGGTTTCTGGGCGTTCTTTCGGACCTGGGTGATTCGCGCGGGCTTTCTCGACGGCGCCGAGGGGCTAATGCTCGCGATCAACAACGCCGAGACGACGTACTACCGCTACGCCAAGCTCGCGCTGCTCACGCGCGACGGCAAGGTCGCAAAAAAACGCTGAATCCGGGGGAGGTATGGGCGTTCGGCGCCGCATGAGGCCGAACGCGAGGAAGCGGCGCACACGGCACGAGCGGCCAGTGCCGCACATGCCGCGTAGACACCGTCAATAGACGATCTCGATGGAGCTGCCTGCGAACTCGCCGCGCAGCGCGGCGATGAGGTCGTCGGTGGGCTTCACGCGCCAGGCGTCGCCCAGACGCACTTCACCTTGTGCGCGTTCATTGCTATAGACGATCTGCACCGCGAGGCCGTTCGGAATGGCCACCTGCTCGCGCTCGCGGCCCCGGCCACCGTAACCACCGCCGCCATCGCGCCCGCCACGCCCGCGCGTTTCCACCACGGGCGCGGGCAGCGAGTCGTCGGGCTTCGCGCGATGCGCCTCGAGCACCGTGCGCAGCGCACTCGCATTGGCGTTGCCGTTCATCTGCACCTTCACGGCCTGCGCGTAGCGGCTGCGGGCGCGCTCCAGATCCATCACGGTGTCCACCGTGAAGCGGATGCCGCCCGTGAACGCGTCGTTGCGCGCCCCGCCCTGCACGACCAGCAGCTCGTCCTCCTTGAAGAGCGCCTTGTGCGCCTCGTATTGCTCGTTGAACACCGTCACTTCGCACTGGCCGGTGCCGTCGTCGAGCAGCGCGATCAGCATCTTGCCGCGCTGGGTCATCTGCGTGCGCAGCGAGGCGATCACCCCCGCGACGAGCTTGTCGCGTCCTTCCTTGAGCTCGCCGATCTTCTGGCGCACGAAGCGCCGCACTTCGTCCTTGTAGGCGTCGAAGAGGTGACCGGACAAATAGAAGCCGAGCGCGCCCTTCTCTTCCTGCAGCCTGCGCTTGTCGCCCCAGGCGGGCTCGTCCACCAGCTCGTGCGCGGCCAGCGGCGCGTCGCCCATGTCGAACAGACCCGCCTGCATGGCGTTGGCGCTCGCCTGGTCGGCGGCCTCCATCGCCATCGGCACGGAAGCGAGCAACTGCGCGCGATTCGCGTGCATCGTGTCGAACGCGCCCGCGCGAATCATCGCTTCGATCGTGCGGCGGTTCACGAGACGGCGGTCGATGCGCTCGCAGAAGTCGAACAGATCCTTGAAGAGGCCGCCTTCTTCGCGCGCGCGCAAGATTTCTTCGATGGCGTTCTGGCCGCTGCCCTTGATCGCGCCGAGGCCATAGCGGATCGTGCGCGAACGCTTGCCTTCGGCCACATTGGCGTCGGACACCGGCTCGAAGCGATACGCCGATGCGTTGACATCAGGCGGCAGCACCTTGATGCCGTTCGTGATGCAGTCTTCGAAGAGGATCTTGACCTTGTCGGTATCGTCCATGGCGAGCGACATATTGGCCGCCATGAATTCAGCCGGATGGTGCGCCTTGAGCCAGGCCGTGTGATACGCGAGCAGCGCGTAAGCGGCCGCGTGCGACTTGTTGAAGCCGTAGCCCGCGAACTTCTCCATCAAGTCGAAGGTCTCGTCGGCCTTCTCGCGCGTGAGGCCGTTCTTCGCCGCGCCTTCCGCGAAAATTTCGCGGTGCTTGGCCATTTCCTCGGGCTTCTTCTTGCCCATCGCGCGACGCAGCAAGTCGGCGCCGCCGAGCGAGTAGCCGCCGATGATCTGCGCCATCTGCATCACCTGCTCCTGGTAGACCATGATGCCGTAGGTCTCTTTCAGAACAGGTTCGACGCGCGGATCGGGATACTCCACCACTTCGCGGCCGTGCTTACGCGCGCAGAAGCTCGGGATCAGGTCCATCGGGCCCGGACGGTACAGCGCCACGAGCGCAATGATGTCCTCGAAGCGGTCGGGCTGCGCGTCCTTCAGCATGCCCTGCATGCCGCGGCTTTCCAGCTGGAACACGGCAACCGTGTTGGCCTTCTTGAGGATCTGGAACGACGGCGCGTCGTCGAGCGGCACCTGCGCGAGCGACCAGTCTTTTTTCGACGGATCGAGCATGCGGATATAGCGCTCGGCCCAGTCGAGAATCGTGAGCGTGGTCAGGCCCAGAAAGTCGAACTTCACGAGGCCGACGGCTTCCACGTCGTCCTTGTCGTACTGGCTCACGACGCCGCTTTCGTCGCCCTGCGTGTAGAGCGGGCAGAAGTCGGTGAGCTTGCCCGGCGCGATCAGCACGCCGCCCGCGTGCATGCCCACGTTACGCGTGAGACCTTCCACGAGCTGCGCGAGGTCGAGCAGCTGGTGCACTTCGTCTTCGTTGTCGTAGCGCTCTTGCAGGAGCGGCTCTTCCTTCATCGCGTCGGCAATCGTGACGTGCTTGCCCGGCTTGAACGGGATGAGCTTGGCCACGCCGTCTGTGAAGTTGTAGCCGAGATCGAGCACGCGGCCGATGTCGCGCACGGCCGCCTTTGCGGCCATGGTGCCGAAGGTGGCGATCTGCGAAACCGCATCGGCGCCGTACTTCTCCTTCACGTACTGAATGACGCGGTCGCGCCCGTGCTGGCAGAAGTCGATGTCGAAGTCGGGCATCGAGACGCGTTCCGGATTCAGGAAGCGCTCGAACAGCAGGTTGTAGCGCAGCGGATCGAGGTCGGTAATGCCGAGCGCGTACGCGACGAGCGAGCCCGCGCCGGAGCCCCGGCCCGGCCCCACCGGCACGCCGTTGTTCTTGGCCCAGTTGATGAAGTCCGCGACGATCAGGAAGTAGCCCGGGAAACCCATCTTGATGATGGTCCCGCACTCGAAATCGAGACGCTCGTAGTAGCGCGCGTGTTCTTTCTCGCGCTCGGCTGCATCGGGATAAAGCTGCACGAGGCGCTTTTCGAGGCCCTCTTTCGAGAGCTGCACGAGGTAGTCGTCGAGCGACATGCCGTCGGGCGTCGGAAAGAGCGGCAGCTTCGGCTTGCCGAGCTCCAGCGTGAGGTTGCAGCGCCGCGCGATTTCGATGGTGTTCGCGATGGCCGAGGGAATGTCCGCGAACAGCGCGGCCATTTCTTCCTGGGTCTGAAAACGCTGGTCGGTCGTGAAACGCTTCTGGCGGCGCGGGTTCGCGAGGATGTCGCCTTCCGAGATGCACACGCGCGCTTCGTGCGCGGTGTATTCCTCGTGCGTCATGAACTGCATCGGGTGCGTAGCCACCACCGGCAGCTTCAATTCCGCCGCGATGGCGACGACCTGCTCGACATACTGCTCGCTGCCGGGCTGGCCGCAGCGCTGCAGTTCGATGTAATAGCCGTTCGGGAACAGCGTTGCCCAGCGCTGCGCGTGGCGCTTCGCGCTTTCAGCGTTGCCCGCGGCGAGCGCGAGGCCCACGTCGCCCTGCTGCGCGCCCGAGATCGCGAGCAGGCCTTCGGCGAGGCCGGCTTCGAGCCATGCGACGTCGACTTCCGCGCGGCCGCGATACTGATTCGTGAGCCACGCCTTCGAGAGCAGTTCGCAAAGATTCAGGTAGCCGCGTTTGTCCTTCACGAGCAGCAGCAGACGCGAAGGCTTGTCGCGGTCGTCCGGATTCATGATCCAGACGTCGCAGCCGGCAATGGGTTTGACCCCTTTGCCACGGGCTTCCGTGTAGAAACGAACGAGGCCGAATGCGTTGCCGAGGTCGGTGAGCGCGAGCGCGCCCTGGCCGTCCTTGGCCGCCGCCTTGACGAGGTCGTCGAGGCGCACGATGCCGTCGGCAATCGAGAATTCGGAGTGGACGCGGAGATGGACGAAGCGGGGATCTGACATGGGCGTCATTGTAACTCTACGGTCCGGCGATTTTTGCCGCCGCCTGCGCGTATGACCGCGTGTCGCGATATGCCGGCCACGCGACCCGGTCCACACGGCGCGGGCCAAACAGCCTGTGCTATCCGGCCACGGCCTTGCGCGCCATCAGCAACGCGCAACATGCAACACGACGAACACGGCGCGCACGCGGCGCGGCAGCGCCCGGTTGAGGGATAATAGCGGATTACGCCCGCCGCGCAGCTTGTCGTCATTTGGCACTTTGGTCCCATGTCACGCCTCATGCCGCGCCTCCCGCGCTGTTACCCCGATTTCGCCGCTGGCTGAATCGGCGCGCGGCATTCAGGCGGGTCCGTCCGATTCAGGTTTTCAAGTTGGCCATGCGTATTCTCAATCTCTCCGCCTACCAGTTCGCGACACTCGACAAGACCGCCGAATGGCGTCCGCTCGTGCTCGAACGCTGCAAGTCGCTCGATCTGCGGGGCACCATTCTGCTCGCGCCGGAAGGCATCAATCTGTTCGTCGCGGGCGATGAAGGCAACGTGCGCGCCTTCATGGACTACATGAACCACGATCCGCTGTTCGAAGGCAAATTCGCGACGCTGCAGTTCAAGGAAAGCTTCTCTGAAACGCGCCCCTTCAACCGCATGCTCGTGCGCCTGAAGCGCGAGATCATCACGATGAAGAAGCCCGCGATCCGCCCCGAGGAAGGCCGCGCGCCGTCGGTCGCGCCGGTCGTGCTCAAGGCGTGGCTCGACCGCGGCTTCGACGATGCGGGCCGCCCCGTCGTCATGCTCGACACGCGTAACGCGTTCGAAATCGATGTCGGCACGTTCGACAAGGCGCTCGACTACCGCATCGACAAGTTCAGCGAATTCCCGGGCGTGATCGAAGCGAACCGCGCCGACCTCGAAGGCAAGACCGTGGTGTCGTTCTGCACGGGCGGCATCCGCTGCGAAAAGGCGGCCATCCACATGAAGGAAGTGGGGATCGAGCACGTCTATCAGCTCGAAGGCGGCATTCTCAAGTACTTCGAGGAAGTGGGCGGCGCGCACTACACCGGCGACTGCTTCGTGTTCGATCAGCGCACCGCGGTCAATCCGCAGCTCGAGCCCACCGACACCGTGCAGTGCTTCGCGTGCCGCGCCGTGGTCTCGCCCGCCGAGCAGGCTTCGCCGCTCTACGTCGTGGGCAAGAGCTGCCCGGCATGCCATCCGGAGCGCGCACAGGGCGGTGCAAGCGCGCAGGCTCCGGCTCAAGCCGCCTGATTCGCGCGTGAGCGCACCGGCTCGCCCGCATCAGGGCTATCGCGGGCGCTTCGCGCCCTCGCCCACAGGACCGCTTCATTTCGGCTCGCTCGTCTCGGCGCTCGCGAGCTGGCTCGACGCGCGCGCGCACGGCGGCACGTGGCTCGTGCGCGTGGAGGACATCGACGGCCCGCGCACCGTGCCCGGCGCCGCCGAGGACATTATCGCGACGCTGGAGCGCTTCGGCTTTCAGGCCGACGAGCCGCCCGAATGGCAAAGCCGCCGCATCGACTTGTATCGCGCGGCGCTCGACCAGTTGATCGCAGCGGGCCACGTCTATCCGTGCGGCTGCACGCGCAAGGAAATCGCCGATTCGCTGCTGCATGCGCACCGGCGCAACACCACACTGATCTATCCCGGCACCTGCCGCGGCGGCCTGCACGGCAAGCCCGCGCGTGCGTGGCGCCTGCGCGTGCCGGACGATGATCCACAAGCTGATGAAAACCCCGCGCTGATTCGCTTCGACGACCGCTGGCAAGAACTACAGCAACAGGATCTCGCGACCGAAGTGGGCGATTTCGTGCTGCTTCGCGCGGACGGTCAGTGGGCGTATCAACTCGCCGTGGTAGTGGACGACGCCGCGCAAAACATCACGCACGTCGTGCGCGGCGCCGACCTGCTCGACTCCACGGCGCGCCAGATCTGGCTGCAGCAATGCCTGGGCGTGCCGACGCCCGCGTATCTTCACGTACCCGTCGTGACCAACGAGGAAGGCGAAAAGCTTTCGAAGCAGACCGGCGCACTGGCGCTCGACGCCACGCGGCCGCTCGAGGCGCTGCTTCCCGCCGCACGACATCTGGGCCTGGATCTTCGTGATCCCACTCCCGCGACGCTCGAGGCATTCCACGCCGACGCGATCGATGCATGGAAGCGGCGGCTCGCGCATATGCGCACAGCGGCTTGACCGCGACGCAAATCTGACGCTGACGTTGCGCTGGGTACGCAATCTGGGGAAAAACGGGGAAAGCTGTCGCAGAAAGGACAAAGGGCGCCGAAGCGCCCTTTTTCGCAGCGCGGCTGGCTTGTCATCACCATGTTGCCGCACTGGCTTCTTCGACGCCGCAGCGGAAGAAGTCTCCGAGGAACATCTTGCGAGGCACGAGGCGACTATATCACGACGCCTGATGCCCCACGCTTGTCAGGACGACGAAGACGACGTCGGCTTGTTGCGCCACGACGAGCCCAGGCCGCCGAGCAGCGCCGCGAGCGGCTGCTTCTGCTTTTGCGGCGTGGTTGCCGCCGGCGCGGGATTATCGTCGGCCTTGCTGCGCGCGCTCGGCGACGGCTCGTAAGGCTTCAGGAAGAAGTCGTCGACGGGCTGCGCGGAACGGTGATGATGCGGCCGCTCGTAGGCGCCGGCGCGGCGGTGGCCGACGCGCTCGCCGCGCCCTTCGTGGCTGTCACGCCCATCGCGCCCATCACGTTCCCGGCGGCGGCTGCCGCCTTCGTGGTGCGCGACCGGCACGTCGACCACGAGGTGCTCGACGGTCAGCGGACGCTTGATGAGCTTTTCGATATCGGCGAGCTGCTTCTTCTCGTTCGGGCTGCACAGCGAAAGCGCATCGCCCGAGGCCCCCGCGCGGCCCGTACGGCCAATGCGGTGCACGTAGTCTTCGGCGTTGAACGGCAGGTCGAAGTTGATCACGGCAGGCAGCTCGGCGATGTCGAGGCCGCGCGCGGCCACGTCGGTGGCCACCAGGGCCTCGATCTCGCCGCGCTTGAACGCGTCGAGCGCCTGCATGCGCTCGTTTTGCGAGCGGTCGCCGTGAATCGCGGCGGCCACGATACCCTGCTTCTCGATCTGGCGTGCGAGACGGCTCGCGCCGATCTTGCTGTTGCAGAACACGATCACCTGCTTCAAGCCGCGATCACGGATCAACTGCACGACCGCGCCGGTCTTGTCGCCCTCATGCACTTCGTAGACGATCTGGGTGACGTTGGTGGCCGTGGAGTTGCTGCGCGCCACTTCGATGGTCTGCGGGTTGCGCAGGTAGGTCGCGGCGAGCTTCTTGATTTCCGGCGAGAACGTGGCCGAGAACAACAGCGTCTGGCGCTCCTTCGGCAGCAGGTTCAGGATGCGCTGCAGATCGGGCAGGAAGCCCATGTCAAGCATGCGGTCGGCTTCGTCGAGCACGAGCATCTGTACCTGGCCGAGTTGCGTGGTCTTCTGCTGCACGTGGTCGAGCAGGCGGCCCGGCGTCGCGATCAGGATTTCCACGCCGCGGCGCAGCTCGTCCGATTGCGGATTCATGTCGACGCCGCCGAACACCACCGCGCTGCGCAGCGGCGTGTGCTGCGCGTAGGTGCGCACGTTGTTGGCCACCTGGTCCGCCAGTTCGCGCGTGGGCGTGAGGATCAGCGCGCGCACCGGATGGCGGGCGGGCGAGGCGCTCGTGCTCGCCAGCGGCAAGAGGCGTTGCAGGATCGGCAGCGAAAAGCTCGCCGTCTTGCCGGTGCCGGTCTGCGCGGCGCCCATCACGTCGCGGCCCGTGAGAACCACGGGAATGGCCTGCGCCTGGATGGGCGTCGGCGTCGTGTAGCCCTGCTCCTTGATCGCCTTGAGGATCTCGGGCGCGAGGCCGAACTGATCGAAGGTCTCGGTGCTGGGCTTGACGGCTGTGTCGGACATGGTGGCTTCGCTATAAAGGCGCTATGCGCGTGAGGCGCGGCGCGCCTCTGGGTAATCACTGCGGGTTGCTGCCGGCTTGCAGCGTAATGTGCTCGCAAACCTGGCAAACGCTTTCGGGAGCCGCGCGGCCGCTGCGGCTTGGTGCCCGGACTGCCGGCCGCGGCAGCCGTCCGGCGGACGGCTCGCGGAAGATGCCCGGCATTTTCGCGGGAACGCCCTCCATCAGAGGTGCGCAGGGAGCGCTGGCTGCCCGGCCGCGCTCGACCCGCTCGTTCCCTTATTTCCAGCCGGTGCGCCGCGGTGCACCTTGGGTGCGCCTGGGTCCGGCCGCTTCAAGAACCCGCCACGAGGGCGGGCGCAATTCGGCGAAAGGCCGGTATTGTAGCACCTTGGCATAAATCCCTATGGCCGCGCGGACCGGCTTCTGTCACCGGGAGCGGCGCTCAAGCCGGATCACATCCGGCCCTTTGCGCCGAACCTCCATCCGCATACTACCTACACGCCGCCCGCGCTCACCACGTTTCGCGCATCACCATGAGCCGCAGCTCGGTCATGTCCTCGATCGCATAACGCACGCCTTCGCGCCCGAGGCCCGAATCCTTCACGCCGCCATACGGCATGTTATCGACGCGAAATGACGGAATATCGTTGATCACGACGCCGCCCACCTCGAGCCCGTCCCAGGCGCGGTGCGCGTTCGCGAGCGAATCGGTGAAAACGCCCGCCTGCAGGCCGAAATCGCTGTCGTTGACGACGGCGAGCGCCTCGCCGAAGTCGTTGAAGCGCTCGAGGATCGCCACCGGCCCGAACGCCTCGCGCCGGTAAAGGTCGGTGTCGCGGCCCACGTTTTCGAGCAGCGTGGCCTCGAACATCGCGCCATCGACCTGGCCGCCCGCGACGATCTTCGCGCCGGCCAGCACCGCCGCCTCCATCCAGCCCGCCAGCCGTTTCGCCTCGGACTCGGAGATCATCGGTCCGACGAAGGTCTTCTCGTCCTTCGGGTCGCCCATCTTGAGCGACTTCACCTTGGCGATCAGCTTCTCGCGCAGCGCGTCGTACAGCGACGCGTGCACGAGAATGCGCTGCACGCCGATGCAGCTCTGCCCCGACTGGTAATACGCGCCGAACGCGAGCCGGTCGACGACATAGTCGAGCTTCGCGCCCTGGTCTGCATCGACCACCGCCGCCGCGTTGCCGCCCAACTCCAGCACGACCTTCTTCTTGCCCGCCTTCTTCTTGAGATCCCAGCCCACGGCGGGCGAGCCCGTGAACGAGAGCAGCTTGAAGCGCTCGTCGGTGGTGAACAGATCGGCGCCGTCACGGTGCGCGGGCAGGATCGAGAACGCGCCCTTGGGCAGGTCCGTTTCCGCCAGCACCTCGCCGATGATGAGCGCGCCCACCGGCGTGCGGCTCGCGGGCTTCAAGACAAACGGCACGCCCACGGCGAGCGCGGGCGCGACCTTGTGCGCTGCCAGATTGAGCGGGAAGTTGAATGGCGAAATAAACGAGCACGGCCCGATCGGCACACGCTTCACATAGCCGTGATAGCCCTTCGCGCGCGCCGAGATCTCCAGATTCACGATGTCGCCGTCGATGCGCACGCTCTCCTCGGCGGCCACGCGGAACGTGTCGATCAGGCGCGTGACCTCGCCGCGCGAATCGTTGATCGGCTTGCCCGCCTCGATGCACAACGCCATCGCGAGTTCATCGAAGCGCTCGCGAAAGCGCGCGACACAGTGGTCGAGCACGGCCTGACGCTTGAAGGGCGGGAATGCGCGCATGGCGGGCATCGCCGCTTCGGCCGCCGCGATCGCCTGATCGATCGCCTTTGCGTCAGCCATCGCGACGCGCGTGGCGACTTCGCCGCTGTACTTGTCGGTGACTTCGAGATCGGTGTTGGCAGCGACGGCCTCGTTGGCCAGGTAGTACGGATAAGTCGCTTTGAGCATGACGCGTTCTCCGGAAATGCGGGGCGTGCAACAACGCACGCGCCCGTTCATTGCACAGCACGGACGCCGCAGCGCTTCAACGAAGCGCCTCAGAGCTGCGCGCTCAGCCGCTTGATCTCGCGATTGAGCACGCGCTCGTTGTCCGAATAGTCGACGGGCACGTCGATCACGTGCACGCCCGGCGTCGCGAAACACTGCTCGATGAGCGGCTTGAGCTGATCCGCCTCGCTCACGCGATGGCCGTGCGCGCCGTAACTCTGCGCGTAGTCGACGAAATCGGGGTTCTGCAGCGTCATCCCGTAATCGGGGAAATTCATGTTTTCCTGCTTCCAGCGGATCATGCCGAAGGCGTCGTCGCGCAGGATCAGCACGACGAGATCGAGCTTCAGGCGCACCGCCGTCTCCACTTCCTGCGAGTTCATCATGAAGCCGCCGTCGCCGCACACGGCCACCACCTTGCGCTCGGGGTGCACGATCTTCGTCGCGATGGCCGAAGGCAGCCCCGCGCCCATGGAGGCGAGCGCGTTGTCGAGCAGAACCGAATTGGGCTCGCGCGCACGGTAGTAGCGCGCGAACCAGATCTTGTACATGCCGTTGTCGAGGCAGAGGATGCCGTCCTCGGGCATCGCGCTGTAGACGTCGTGCACGAGCCGCACCGGATACATCGGAAAGCGCGGGTCGTGCTGGCCCTTGGCGAGATGCGCGTCGAAGTGGCGCTTGATCTCCTCGAAGCGCGCGAAATCCCATGCGTGCTCGCGCGCCTTGAGGCGCTCCTTCAATTGCCAGACGGCATTGGCGATATCGCCCACCACTTCGATCTGCGGGAAATAGACAGGGTCGACCTCGGCACCGAGAAAATTCACGTGGATCACCGTCTTTTCTTCGGCGCTGCGCATGAAGAACGGCGGCTTTTCGATCACGTCGTGGCCGACGTTGATGATGCAATCGGCGTGCTCGATCGCCCGGTGGACGAAGTCGCCGTCCGAGAGCGTGGCGTTGCCGAGCCATAGCGGATGCGATTCGTCGATCACGCCCTTGCCCATCTGCGTGGTGAAGAACGGGATGCCGGTCTGGTCGACGAACTCGCGCAGCACGTTGCGCGTGGTCTTGCGGTTGCCGCCCGCGCCGATCATGAGCAGCGGATGGCGCGCCGTGCTGATCGCCGCCACCGCGTGCGCGACGGCCTTTTCCTCGGCGATGGGGCGGCGGCTGAAGCTCTTCGGGATGGGCTTGCCGTCGCCCTCTTCGTCGGCGACGTCCTCAGGCAGCTCCAGGTGAACCGCGCCCGGCCGCTCCTGCTCCGCCTGGCGAAACGCCTCGCGCACGAGCGCCGGAATATTGCCGATGGAAACGATCTGGCGCGCGTACTTGGTGAGCGGCTCCATCATGCGCACCACGTCGACGATCTGGAAGTGGCCCTGCTTGCTGGTCTTGATGGGCTTCTGGCCCGTGACCATCAGCATGGGCATGCCACCCAGCTGCGCGTAGGCGGCGGCGGTCACAAAATTGGTCGCGCCCGGCCCGAGCGTCGCGAGGCACACGCCGGTGCGGCCCGTGAGCCGGCCATAGGTGGCGGCCATGAAGCCCGCGGCCTGCTCGTGGCGCGTGACGATCAGACGAATCTTCGAGCGCCGCAGGGATTCGAGCAGATCGAGATTCTCCTCGCCCGGAATGCCAAACACGTACTCGACACCCTCGGCTTCGAGCGCCTTCACGAACAGATCAGATGCTTTCATCGGCCACCTCGCGGTTCAGCGGACGCTGTGCAATGCCGTTGCGTATGTCGTGACGTACGAATTACGCAATCCGCATGAAGCGTGCGCGACGACCGCCAGATTACGCCGGTGGCGCGGATCGCGTCGGCAAGCGTGCAATCCGGCCGGAGTAGCGCGTGCGGCGCGCGGCCTCTAGCGCATGATCGTGGCGCAGCCGGAGACGATCGGCTTGGGGCTGTCTTCGTTCGTGGCGTCGTAGAGATCGGCGCCGGGGCCCTTGGTCCACCAGGTATAGCGGTCGGCGACATACCTCACGCCGGACGCCGCAATCACGCCGACAAAGAGCAGATTGCGGCCCTCGACCGGAACGAGCGCGAAGCTTTGCCCGTTGGTGCCGTTGATATAGGTGACCTTGAAGGTCTTGCCGGCCGCGCAGGTATAGCGGAATGTGTGGCGCGACTGGGTCTGGATCTCGCGCACGTCGAGCGAGGCGGCCTGTGCGGGCGACACCGTCAGGCTCACCCCGGCAACCGCGCCGAAAACGGCGAGCGCGAGCGCGCAGGCGGCGAAGCGACGCGGCAGCGCACGAGCGGCGCCAGGTGCGCCGAAGTGGATGGCAAAGCGGCGCGCGGCGCTGCGTCGACGAGTCATGGCGTGTTCTCCGGCTGTCTTTGTGTTGAGTTGGCGTGTTGCGCCGCCGTTGCGTCGATCGCCGCGCCGCGCGCGGTAAGGGCGTTGCGTGGATTGCCCGGACGCTACGCACAGGCTTGCCGCGCTAGCCTCACAAGCCGATCGTGCCTCAGGGGTCGATCACATCGGCGCAGGCGTCGGTGGGCGCGGCGGCCACGTGCCCGACCAGCGGCACGATCTTCAGGCCCGCGGATGCCACGCGGCACGGCGCGGCTGCGAGGCCACAGCCCGACAGCGCGCAGGCGCACAACACCACAAGCAGCGCTCGCGGCCGAAACAACGCAATCGACTTCATCATTCCCACCTTCCTGCAGTTGCGTGACACGATAACCCGACAGGCACCGCGGCGCCTTGCGAATGCGCCGCTGCGATCGTCCGCCGCGCGCCGGAAAATCGAAAGACCGGGATTATCCGGCGTCGGACGTGCGGCGTGCATGCGGCAGATGCGCACCGCCGCGCTCCCGATCGCAGCCCGCGCGCCGGCTCGTGAGTTCGTTATTGCACGGCCAAGCGGACATCCGCCCGATGCCCCCCGCCGCGCACGAGCGATTATTGCGACGCGTCGCCCGGCACGGGACGCACCGCCGCCGCCGCGGTGCGTGCACGCGAGCGCGCCTCCTCGACGTCCGCGCCCGTCGCGAGCGCCACACCCATGCGGCGCTTCACGAAACTCTCGGGCTTGCCGAAGAGGCGCAGGTCCGCGCCCGGCACGGCCAGCGCCTGCGCCACCCCTTCGAAAGCGATGCCGCGCGCGTCCATGCCGCCGTAGATCACCGCCGACGCACCCGGACCGCGCGCCGTCGTATCGACGGGCAGGCCGAGAATCGCGCGTGCGTGCAATTCGAATTCGGAGAAACGTTGCGACGCGAGCGTGACGAGGCCCGTGTCGTGCGGACGCGGGCTCACTTCCGAGAACCAGACGTCGTCGCCGCGCACGAACAGCTCGACGCCGAACAGGCCACGGCCGCCCAGTGCCGCAGTCACCTTGTGCGCGACCTCGCGCGAGCGCTCGAGCGCCTTCGGGCTCATCGGCTGCGGCTGCCACGACTCCACATAGTCGCCGTCCACCTGGCGGTGGCCGATCGGATCGCAGAAGTACGTCTCGATGGTGCCGCTCGCCGGATCGGTCGCGCGCACGGTGAGCTGCGTGATTTCGTATTCGAAGTCGATGAAGCCCTCCACGATCACGCGGCCATGATTCACGCGCCCGCCCGCGAGCGCGTATTGCCAGGCGCGCTCGACATCGGCGTCGCTCTTGAGCACCGACTGCCCCTTGCCCGAGGACGACATCACCGGCTTCACCACGCACGGATAGCCGACCTTCGCGATGCCGGCCTTCAGCTCGTCGAGCGAGTCGGCGAACGCATAAGGCGAAGTCGGCAGGCCCAGCTCCTCGGCGGCGAGACGCCGGATGCCTTCGCGGTTCATGGTGAGCTGCGCGGCGCGCGCGGTGGGGATCACGACGGCTGCTCCTTCCGCTTCGACGGCAGCGAGCGCATCGGTAGCGATGGCCTCGATCTCGGGCACGACGAGGTGCGGACGCTCGGCGTCGATGAGCGCGCGCAGCGCCTTGGGATCGGCCATGTCGATGACGTGGGCGCGATGCGCGACCTGATGGCCGGGCGCGTTTTCGTAGCGGTCGACGGCGATCACTTCGACGCCGAGGCGCTGCAGCGCGATGATCACTTCCTTGCCGAGCTCGCCCGCGCCGAGCAGCATGACACGGGTGGCGGAAGCGGAAAGCGGCGTGCCGATGCGAGTGCCGGTCTGCATGATGTCTCCAGGTATGACGGTGAGGCAGCGCGCGATCCTGATTGACGCGCGCTTCGGGCCAGGCGAATGCGAGGGAGCGCCGATGTTAACACCGCGGGCGTCGGCCCGTGCCGCCTGAATGTGAATCGCGTGCGAAATCCGCATGAAATGCGCGTCGCCCGCCCCGGCAATGCCACGCGATCGTGTGCGCGAAGCACGCGTTTGTGAATTTTTGACGAACGTTTGCGCTCGCATGCCGCCCCTTGGTGCGTTACGCTTACGCCTTCGCCAGTTATGAGGAACGATGCGATGCCCCACCGCTCGAGCACACGCCCCGCCGCACGCAATCTTGCGCGCCTGCTCGCCTCACGTGTCTCATGCGCCGCGCCGTTCGCGGCCGCCGCAGCGGCTGCACTTGTGCTTGCCGCCTGCAAGCTGCCGGTTCATCAGGACACATCCGCGCCGCCGCCCGACCCGTTCAATCCGGCGGCAACGCAATTGCTCGACAACACCCAGTGGCAGCTCGTCGAATGGAAGCGCGCCGACGGTACGCTGCGCGCGGTTCCTGGCGCGAATACCGACAGCGGCGCCGCCAACGGCGCGACTGCGGGCGCCCCCGAGGCGCGGCCCGTCACCCTCGATCTGTCCACCGCCAGCGGCCAGCGCCGCGCGAGCGGCTTCTCGGGCTGCAATCGCTACATGGGCAGCTACACGCTCAAGGACGGGCTGCTCTCGTTCGGCCGGCTCGCCGGCACGCTGATGGCCTGCGCCGGCTCGGGCGGCGAAATCGAAGGCCCGTATCTCGACGCGCTCGCGCATATCCAGCGCACCGGCGTGCAGATGCGCGAGCCGCAGTCGCTGCTGCTGATTCTCGAAAACGGCGATCGCCTGACCTTCACGCATCCGGGCCCGTCCGCTGCCACCGCTGCGCCGGCCGGCGCGTCCGCCACCGCCGCACCGGCGAAGCAGGGCGAGTGAGGCGCCATGCCGTCCGCAGCCGCGCCCTTGCACGGCGCGGCTCTTTTTTGGCGCACGCGGCTGCGCAATGGGCTCACGGCGTGGCGCACCGGGTTGCGGCCCGCGCCGGCACAGCTTTAGTCCCGCACGCTATTCCCGCCCGAGGCCTACGCGAATGGCTGCCCTGCCCGCCGGTCCTGCTTCATGCCTGACTGGCGCGGCGGCCATCGTCAAGCCGGCTGCAGCGCCGCGGCAACGCGCTTTGCAGTGCGGTAGGGCCTGGCGGTTACACTCGACACGTTGCACCTCTTTTAATCGTTGATCTCTGGCATGCACACGGTAGTCCCTGGCTGGTTCGGCTTATCGGCCGTCTGGTTCATCCCTCTGATCTGGCGTCTCGTGAAGTCGGTGCTGCCCGGCGGCGCGGGCTTGCGCGGCCCGGGCACGATCCGGCTCTGGCTCGGCTTTGTCTGCGTGTTGCTGGCGAGCTGCACGCTCGAGGCGACGCTCCTGCACATCGAAGGCTTCGATGCGCTCGGGCACGCGCTCGCGAACGGGCTCGGCAAGCTGCTCGGGCATACTGCCGCACCGCTCGTCATGACGGCGCTGCTTTTCGTGAGCCTGCCATGGCTCATCGACTTCCGCTGGCGCAACTTCTTCGCGTGGGCCGACGACTCGCTCGGACTCGGGCTGAATATCCGCCCTGCTCGCCCTTCAAGCAACGACGACGACGGCGAGCGCCCTGGCCGCCGCGCCTCCAGACAGGACGCCGCGCAGCCGCAAGGCGCGTCGCGCTCGGGTCTGGCCGGACTGGGTAGCCTCGGCAAGCTGGCGAGTGGATTGGGTAGCAGCCTTGGAATCGGGAGCGGTGGACTGGGCTCCGGCACGGGGCCGAGTGCCGGCTCGGGCGGCGGCACGGCTGAATCGCTCGACGGCACGCGCCGCAAGCGACCAACCGTGTGGCGTCCGCAGATGCCGGGCAAACGCGCGGCGAGCGCCGCTGGAATGGGTGCCGCAGGTGCAACAGCGAGCGCCGCGGCGCAGAGCACGGAGCGTGCATACGCTGCGCATGGCACAACGCGTAGCGGTACCACGCCGTGGCGCGCTGAACCGGATTTCGCGTCGCCGGAGCCCAGCCCCGCTGCCGCGTGGGCACGCACCGAACCGACCGCGCCGGCCGGCTGGCTGCGCGACGGCCAACCGGCCGCGCGTACTCCGATGCCCGCCGCACCTGGACCCAATGCGCAGCCAGCCGATGCGTGGCGCAATCCGGCTGCGGGCCTGAACGGCGTACCGCTACCGCCATCGACTGGCGCTTCGCGCGCTGGCGTGCCGGCCGACGCGCGAAGCGCTCCGGCTATGGGCGCGAACGGCGCGCCGACGCCATCGACACCTTCGACGCCCTCGACGCCGCCGTCCAGCTTCCCCGCCGACACCCGCCGCCAGCCCATTGGCGGCATCGGCGGCGGTGCGGCGGCCGGCATGGCCGCCTCTGCGGTGGCGGGAGCGCACGCAGGCACGGCATTGGGTGGCGCTGCATCAGGCGGCGCTGCGCTTGCTGGCGCGGCCGGCAGCCCGGCGCCGTGGCGCGCGGCGCCGGCACGCCCGGCGACAACGCCCGCGGCAGCCCCGCTCTCGTCTCCGTTCTCTTCCCCGGTTTCGTCCCCGATGTCGCCCTCGCTTTCGCCTATGAGCGCATCGACTGTGCGCCCGGCAGCGGCATCCGCCGCGCACGCCGCAGCGCTCGCATCGACGGCCGCCGTCACGCCGCGCGGCTCGTCGGCGCCGCGTGACCCGCTGGTTTCGCCCTTTGCGCAACCGGCCCCCGTGCGCCGCAGCGCGCCGCCGCCCGTCGCGGGCAGCACGGCCGCGCGCGCGGCCGCCGCGGCCGCGCCGCAAGCACGTCAGCAAAAGCCGCAGCGTCCGTTCGTCTGGCCGACGAAGAGCACGCCCACGACGGCGCAACGGACGCCCGGAACACGGTTCGGCACGCAATTCGGTGCGTCCGCAACCGCACCGCTCACGGACACCAACCAGGTCACGCCGGCCTATTCCCGCCCGACGCACGGTGCGGCATCCGCGCCGCAGGCGCCGCTTTCGACGAGCGTGCTCGAAACCTTGCGCTCGATCGAGGAAAACGCGGCCCGCTGGACGACGCTCGCGGGTGCGAGCCTCGCACGCCGCAACAGCGTCGACCAACCCGCTGCGCTCACCGACGTGCCCGCCCATGCCGGCGCAGCCGCCGCGCCCGACAATGCGAGCACTCTCCCTGCGCACGCGCAGTTTCCGCTCAACGCACCGCAGATCGCGCGCCCGCCCGAGACGGCGGCGCTCGACCAGGCGGCCCCGGCTGATGCAGCAGGCGAAGATTCCGGAGTGGCCTCTGCCGCTGCTTCGGACGCCGCACCGGCGCAATTCGCTCAAGAACCCACGAGCGTGCGCAACGATGCGTCGCTCGCTTCGCCGCCGGCTACGCAACAGGCTGAATCCGTCTTTGCGCCGATTACGCCTGACTTCCCGATGGCGGCGGTTACACCACTCGACACCTCCGAGTCCGGGGAACCGTGGACTTACGCCGACGACGCCTCGACCCCGATCGCCCTGCCCTCGTTCCTCATCGACACGCAAGAAGACGACGCGCCGCCGGCTGCTGTCGCGTCTGCACCGGCATTCGCCGCGCCCGCCGCGGCCGACAGAACGCCTGCGGAAATCGCACCTGTCGCCACGGTCACACCTGTTGCCCCTGTTGCGCTCGCCGCAACGGTAACGCCGCGCGCCGCGACACCACCGGCAGAGCCACCCGCAAGCTCGCCGATCACCTGGCCGAGCTTCGACCAAGGCATGCCATGGGTCTTGCTCGACGACGAGCCCGACGCAGCAGAACCGGCAATCAAGGCCCCCGACGAAGCCGCCGCGACGACAGAGCAAACGCCTCACGTGGCGGCTCTTACGAAGCCTGAGAGCATTGTCGCGACTAGCGCCGGGCAGTCACCCGCGACGCCCCGGCACGACGATGCCGCAACCATCACGCACGTGCCGCGGTGGGAACTATCGCCTCGTGTGGCCGACATTCCGGCGCCTGAAGACATCGCCGAGACTCATGCCGTGCAGTCGCCCGTGCCTCCCCGGCACGACGATGCAGCAACTGTCACTCACGTGCCGCGGTGGGAGCCATCGCCTCACTTGACCGACCTTCCGGCGCCTGAACACATCGCCGAGACTCATGCCGCGCAGTCGCCCGCGCTGCCGCAACAGGACGACGCCGCAACCGTCGCACACGAACCGCCGCCGCCAGTGGCAGCGCTCGACGCATCCGAACCGGAAAGCGCCGAAAACGTCATCCGCTTCCCGCGCATTGCGACCGAACCGTTGCACGTTGCCCGGTCCACACCGGCTGACGCCAGCGCCACCGTGCAGGATCCGCCTGAGAGCGCCGCGCAGCCCGACGAGGCTCCGCTCGACCACGACGCTCCAACGCTCACGCCGCATGCCAGCGCGTTCACGCCGGCGCCCCTCGTTGAAGTGCCGTCGTTCCTCTCCGCCGTGCCGAGCGCCACGCAGCCGACGCCCGTGGCGCCGGCAAGCTTCGCGCCTTGGTCGAAGCCGGAAGAACCGTGGCAGCCGAGTGCTGCGACACCGAACGCCAGCACGGCAACGCCTGCATCCGCAGCAGTTGGCCCCGCAAGCGCGCCCGCCGCAACCACGACTCAGGCGCCGGGACACACGCCGGGCGCGACGTCGTTCGTTGCACCGGCCACCGGAGCTGAACCCCAATCCGCCGCGCCTGTGACAACCACCACGCATGAAGCAACCGCGGCCGAGGCGCACGCGAGCATCTCAGCAGGCGGCCACATCAGTGCGACCCCGCCGTGGGCGCAGCCGCAACCGGCCGTAACCACAACCGCAACCCAACCGCCCGCCGCGCCGGTGGCCCACGACAACAGCGCGCAAACCGCGCCTGACACGCCCCAGCCCGAAGCGGCGCCGCGCCAGCCCGTGCGCGGCCATGCGCCGACCTCGTTCGAGTTCCAGCCGCTCACCGCCTCGGCGGTCGAGCTGCCCGGCCTCGATCTGCTCGAACGCGCCTCGTCGGAAATCGAGCCCGTCTCCGAGCAAAGACTCGCCGAAACGAGCCAGCTGATCGAGCAGCGCCTGCAGGAGTTCAAGGTGCCCGTCACCGTGGTCGGCGCCTCGGCGGGTCCGGTCATCACGCGCTTCGAGGTCGAGCCCGCGCTCGGCGTGCGCGGCAGCCAGATCGTCGGCTTGATGAAGGACCTCTCGCGCGGCCTCGGCCTCACGTCGATCCGCGTGGTCGAGACCATCCCCGGCAAGACCTGCATGGGGCTCGAACTGCCCAACGCGCGCCGGCAGATGATCCGTCTTTCGGAGATCCTCGAATCGGCGCCCTACCACCGCTCGCAGTCGAAGCTCACGATCGCGATGGGCAAGGACATCGTCGGCCACCCGATCGTGACCGACCTCGCCAAGGCGCCGCACATGCTCGTCGCGGGCACCACCGGCTCGGGCAAGTCGGTGGCGATCAACGCGATGATCCTCTCGCTCCTCTACAAGGCCACGCCCGAGGACGTGCGGCTCATCATGATCGACCCGAAGATGCTGGAGCTGTCGGTCTACGAAGGCATTCCGCATCTGCTCGCGCCCGTGGTCACCGACATGAAGCTCGCCGCCAACGCGCTGAACTGGTGCGTGGGCGAGATGGAGAAGCGCTATCGCCTGATGTCGGCGGTGGGCGTGCGCAATCTCGCGGGCTTCAACCAGAAGATCCGCGACGCCGCCGCACACGAGAAGAAGATCGGCAATCCGTTCTCGCTCACGCCCGAAGCGCCCGAGCCGCTCTCGCCCCTGCCGATGATCGTGGTGGTGATCGACGAACTCGCCGACCTCATGATGGTCGCGGGCAAGAAGATCGAAGAGCTGATCGCGCGTCTCGCGCAAAAGGCGCGCGCCGCCGGCATCCACCTGATCCTCGCGACGCAGCGTCCTTCGGTCGACGTCATCACGGGTCTCATCAAGGCGAACATCCCGACGCGCGTGGCGTTCCAGGTGTCCTCGAAGATCGACTCGCGCACGATTCTCGACCAGATGGGCGCCGAGTCGCTGCTCGGCCAGGGCGACATGCTGTTCCTGCCGCCGGGCACCGGCTATCCGCAGCGCGTGCACGGCGCGTTCGTCGCCGACGAGGAAGTGCATGCCGTGGTCGAGTATCTGAAGCAGTTCGGCGAGCCCGAGTATATCGAGGGCATCCTCGACGGACCGGCCGGCGAAGGCGCGCCGCAGGACCTCTTCGGCGACTCGCCCGACGCGGAAGCCGATCCGCTCTACGACGAGGCCGTGGCGTTCGTCGTGCGCACGCGGCGCGCGTCGATCTCCTCGGTGCAGCGGCAGTTGCGCATCGGCTATAACCGCGCGGCGCGCCTCGTCGAGCAGATGGAAGCGGCGGGGCTCGTCTCGCCGATGGGCATCAACGGCAGCCGCGAAGTGCTCGTGCCGGGCCAGCCCGAGTAAGGCTCGCGGCAGTCGATCGAGCCACGCAAAAACGCCGTGCCGGATTCGTCCGGCACGGCGTTTTTCTTTTGTCCGCGATAAACCGCTTACAGAGCGATCAGGGTGTGACGAACTTGAAGTCGACGGGCGAGCCGATATCGATACGCTTCGGATTCGGCTCGAGGAGGCCCGTCTCCTGGTTGCGGCGGAACACGTAGGCCGTATCGCTGTTCTGATTGCCGACGATGAGCCACTGGCCGCTCGGATCGATCGCGAACTCGCGCGGCGACTTGCCGAGGCTCGACTGACGGCCCACACGCCTGAGCTTGCCCGAGTGCGCGTCGACGGCGAAGATCGAGATGTCGTTGGCATCGCCGCGGTTCGAGACGTACAGGAACTTGCCGTCCGGCGAGAGGTGCAGCGCCGCGGCGCCCACCGTGCCCTTGAACCCGGGCTCCGCCAGCTTCTCGACCTGCTCGAGCGTCAGGCGCCCGTCGTGGTAGCCGAACACGCTCACCGTGGCGGCCAGCTCGCTCGTGAGGTACGCGAAGCGGCCATCGTTGCCGAAAATGAGGTGACGCGGGCCCGAGCCGGCCTTCACGTCGGTGTAGCGCCACTCGGCCGGACTCACGAGGCCGCGGCTGCCGTCGGGCGTGTAGCGGTAGGTCCAGAGCTTGTCGGTGCCGAGATCCTGGGTGAAGAGGTAGTGACCATCCGGCGAGAACACCGTGGAGTGCACGTGCGCGTTGTCCTGGCGTCCCTTCACCGGACCGCTGCCCTCATGGTGCACGGTGAGCACCGATGCCCCAAGCTTGCCGTCCTGCTCGATGGGCAGCACCGCGAAGCTGCCACCGGGGTCCGCCGCCACCGAGTAGTTGGCGACGAAGAGATAGCGGCCGTCCGGCGAGAGTTTCAGATAGCACGGGTCGTTGCCCTGCGCGGAAACCTTGTCGAGGAACGTGAGCTGGCCGCTCGCGGCGTCGAAGCCGAACGCGCTCACGTCGCCGCGCAGGCTCGCCGGGCCGTTGTCGCCGGGCAGCTCGTTCACGGCGTAGACGAAGCGCTTGTCCTGGCTCACCACGAGATACGACGGATTCACCGTCTTCGCGACGCTCACCTGCTGGGCGTCGCCCGTCTTCGAATCGAAGCGATAAACGTAGATGCCCTCGCTCTTGCCGCCGGTATAGGTGCCGACGAGCAGGTCATACACGCCATTGGCTGCCGTGTCGGCAGTGCCCGCGCTGGTTTGAGCGAACGCCCCGGTTGCGGCGAGCGTTGTGGCGACTGAGGCCATGATGGCAATACCCTTGATGATCTGATGAATGAGGCTGCGCTTTTTCGCGCGCGGCGTACTGTGCCGATGCGCAGGCACGGGCATGGCGATTGCGGCGTCATGGGCCTGAAACATGTCGACCTCCTTATTGCTTGTCGAAGCGGGAGCGGATCGGCAGCGCGCGGCGGCGCGAGTCGATGCAAGCGAGCGTTGCGCGAACACCGATGTGCCGGCGCCAAAGTTATGAGGGTTTGAAGCCCAGTATAAGAGAGCTTCCGCGTGGCTGGGCGTTGGGCGCGCAGCGCGCCTCTCACCCTCCAGCCTCGCAACATCGGCTTCGCAACACTGGCCTTGCAACACCCAGGGAGAAAACATGGACATCCATCTCGCCATCGGCCCGCTCGTTTCGCTCATCGCCGGCATCCTGATTCTCGTGGTGCCGCGCCTGCTCAATTACATCGTCGCGCTGTATCTGATCATCATCGGTCTCATTGGGCTCTTCGGCGCGAACGGGCATCTCGGGCATTTTTGATGCCTGCGGCCACAGCTTTGGAATCTTCGCGAAAGTGCGGTGAAAGTTCCCGCACGAGTGATTTGTGCGCGACAGGCAGTAAAACGCGTTGCACGAGCCCCCCCGCACCCACTAATCTTGTGCGTGCCCGTGCCGTCTCCGCTCCAGGAGCAATGCTGTCAATCTGCTTACCATGCCTGCACTCATCGAAGACTATGCAATGATCGGCGACGGCCACACGGCCGCGCTCGTGTCCCGCGAAGGCTCCATCGACTGGCTCTGCTGGCCGCGCTTCGACTCCGGCGCGTGCTTCGCGGCGCTGCTCGGCACCGAAGAGAACGGCCGCTGGCTGATTGCGCCGGCCCCGCCCGCCGACGGCTCCAAAGCCGAAGTCAAGACCACGCGCCGCTACCGCGGCGACACGCTGATCCTCGAAACCGACTTCGAGACGCCCGACGGCGCCGTCACGCTGATCGACTTCATGCCGCCCGGCAATGGCTGGAGCGAGCTCGTGCGGCTCGTGGTGGGCCGGCGCGGCACCGTACGCATGCAGTGCGAGCTCGTGCTGCGCTTCGACTATGGCTTTTCGGTGCCGTGGGTGAGCCGCCTCGCTTACGAGAGCGGCATCAAGGCCACCGTCGGCCCGGACACGGTCGTGCTACGCACGCCCGTCGACCTGGAAGGCGAGAACATGCGCACCGTCGCCGAATTCGACGTGAGCGCGGGTGAGCGCGTGCCGTTCTCGATGGCCTACGCGGCCTCGCATCTGCGCCCGCCGCCGCCGCGCGACCCGTTCACGGCGCTCGCGCGCACCGAGAACTTCTGGGAGGAGTGGTCGGCGCGCAGCACCGTCGAGGGCCGCTGGGCCGAGCCCATCCGCCGCTCGCTCATCACGCTCAAGGCGCTGGCCTTCGAGCCCACCGGCGGCATCGTCGCGGCCCCCACCACCTCGCTGCCCGAGCAGCTGGGCGGCTCGCGCAACTGGGACTACCGCTACTGCTGGCTGCGCGACGCCACCATCACGCTGCTCGCGATGATGCGCGGCGGCTACTACGACGAGGCGCGCGCCTGGCGCGCGTGGCTCGGCCGCGTGATGGCGGGCTCGCCCTCGCAGTTGCAGATCATGTATGGTCTCGCCGGCGAACGCCGCCTGCCCGAGTTCGAGCTCGACTGGCTGCCCGGCTACGAAGGCGCGAAGCCGGTGCGCGTGGGCAACAACGCGGTCGGGCAATTGCAGCTCGACGTTTATGGCGAAGTGATGAACGCGCTGCACCTCGCGCGCGTGGGCGGCCTGCAAGCCGACGAAACCGCGTGGTCGATCCAGTGTGCGATGCTCGAGCATCTCGAAACAATCTGGACGGAGCCCGACGAAGGCATCTGGGAGACGCGCGGCGGGCGCCAGCACTTCACCTTCTCGAAGGTCATGGCGTGGGTGGCGTTCGACCGCTGCATCCGCTCGGCCGAGAAGTTCGACCTGCCGGGCCCGCTCGAGCACTGGCGCGCGCTGCGCGACACCATCCACGCGACCATCTGCGAGCGCAGCTTCAATCCCTCGCTCAACTCGTTCACGCAGATCTACGGCGGCACCGATCTCGACGCGAGCCTCCTGCTGATGCCGCTCGTGGGCTTTTTGCCGGCGTCGGACCCACGCATCGCGGGCACGGTCACGGCCATCGAGCGCGACCTGATGTGCGAAGGCTTCGTGATGCGCTACCGCACCACCGACTTCAACGACGGCCTGCCGCCCGGCGAAGGCACGTTCCTCGCCTGCAGCTTCTGGATGGTGGACAACCTCGCGCTCCAGGGCCGCATGGACGACGCGCGCACGATGTACGAGCGCCTGCTCGCGCTCGCCAACGACGTCGGGCTGCTCGCCGAGGAATACGACCCGATCGCGGGCCGGCTTGTGGGGAATTTCCCACAGGCGTTCTCCCATGTGGCACTCGTTCATACGGGGCTGAATTTGATGCGCCATGAGCAGGAGATGGCCCGGGCGACGGGGCATCCGGCGGATGGCGGCGTTCCGCCGATCGATTCCGATCTGACAGCGGCGACCAATACAGCATCGTAAAAGTACGAAACCGCACGCAAAGCCCCCATACAGCGGCGTCAAGTGCGCTACACTTGGAGTCTGGGTTGCTGCGTTGCACAACGAACTGGAATTCGCCGGTGGTCAGCTTGCTGATTCCGGCACGAGGATTCTCGTTCGCGCGCGGCAAGCCATAGCCGCGCCGCTGAACCGGCCGGCCCCAAAGCCGATAAACAGGCTGACCGACCAACTGCTGGCCCGCTTCTGCGCCGCGCTTTCCCTGCGCGGCCCGGGGGCGAACCGCCCCTGATGCTGGAGCATCCATGCTCTACCAAATCCGTGAATTTCAGCGCGCCTTGCTGAGCCCGCTTACCGCGTGGGCGCAGGCCGCCTCCAAGTCGTTCTCGAATCCGTCGAGCCCGTTCTCGCTCGTGCCGGGCGCCACGCGCCTCGCCGCGGGCTACGAACTGCTCTACCGACTCGGCAAGGACTACGAGAAACCCGAGTTCGACATCCGCCAGATCGAGAAGGATGGCTTCAACATCCCGATCGTCGAGCAGACCATTATCGAAAAGCCGTTCTGCCGGCTGCTGCGCTTCAAGCGCTTCGCCGACGATCCGTCGGCCGTCTCAGCGCTCAAGGACGAGCCCGTGGTGCTCGTGTGCGCGCCGCTCTCGGGCCACCACTCGACGCTCCTGCGCGACACCGTGCGCACGCTGCTGCAGGACCACAAGGTCTACATCACCGACTGGATCGACGCGCGCATGGTCCCGCTCGAAGCCGGTCCGTTCCATCTGGACGACTACATCGCGTACATCCAGGAATTCATCCGCCATATCGGCGCGAAGAACCTGCACGTGCTTTCGGTGTGCCAGCCCACGGTGCCGGTGCTCGCGGCCATCTCGCTGATGGCGAGCCGCGGCGAGCCCACCCCGCTCACCATGACGATGATGGGCGGCCCGATCGACGCGCGCCGCTCGCCCACGGCGGTCAATTCGCTCGCCACCGAGCATTCGATGGAATGGTTCGCGAACAACGTGATTCACACGGTGCCCGCCAACTATCCGGGCGAAGGGCGCGAGGTCTATCCGGGCTTCCTGCAGCACGCGGGCTTTGTTGCGATGAATCCGGGCCGTCACACCAGCGCGCACTGGGACTTCTACAAGAGCCTGTTGCGCGGCGACGAAGAGGACGCCGAAGCACATCGCCGTTTCTATGACGAATACAACGCGGTGCTCGACATGGCCGCCGAGTACTACCTCGAGACCATTCGGACGGTGTTCCAGGACTTCAGCCTCGCCGAAGGCACGTGGGACGTCGCGGGCGAGCGCGTGCGGCCGCAGGACATCCGCGAGACGGCGCTCTTCACGATCGAAGGCGAACTCGACGACATCTCGGGCTCCGGCCAGACGCGCGCCGCGCACGACCTGTGCACGGGCATCCCGGAGCACGAAAAGCATCACTTGACGGCGGAAAAGTGCGGTCACTACGGCATTTTCTCGGGCCGCCGCTGGCGCACGATCATCTATCCGCAATTGCGCGACTTCATCCGCCAGCATCAACTCACGAAGCGCAATGCGAAGGAAAGCGCCGTAGCCTGAGCCGCAACGCTTCAGGGGTGCCAACCAGGCGCGTAGCCTGATGCAAAGGTCAACGCAGCACGCAACGCCAAACGCCGCGCTCTGTTCACACAGAGCGCGGCGTTTTTCATTGGACCGTCAATTGCCGCTCACTTGCGCATCAGGAACGCGAGCAGCATCTCGGTATTGAGCTGGATGATCTCGGCGCGCTCGGCACTCGTGCTGAAGTCGCGTCCGAGCGTGGCGTTGAGCGTGTAGCGGTTGGACACGATGTAGTAGCCCATGCCCGAGAGCGTCACGTACAGGCGCAGGGGATCGACGTTCGCGCGAAAGAGACCCGCTGCCTCGCCGCGCGCGAGGATGGAGCCGAGCGTGGCGACGATCGGCGAAATCATCTCGTGGATGCGCGTGGACTTCTGCATGTAGCGCGCCTCGTGCAGGTTCTCGTTGTTCACGAGGCGCAGGAGGTCGGGATGATCGCGGTAGTAGTCCCAAACGAAATGCGCGAGCCGCGTGATGGCCTCCACGGGTGCGAGCCCGGCGAGGTCGAGTGCGCGTTCGGCTTCGTTCAGCGCGCCGAATGCATGCTCCAGCACGGCAGTGAACAACTGCTCCTTGCTGCCGAAGTAGTAGTAGAGCATGCGCTCGTTGGTTTCCGCGCGGCGCGCGATCTGGTCGACGCGGGCGCCGAACAGGCCACCGCTTGCGAACTCCTCCGCTGCGGCAAGCAGGATGCGGCGGCGTGTGCCTTCAGGATCTCTTTTGATTTTCGTCTGATTCATGGTGGCAGGATCGCTCGATAGGCGCGCCGCTTACCATTTTGCGCTGCCGGGCCTCTCCTAACCCATCGTGCGGCAGCGTGGCATGGAGCGCGCCGGGTTAATGGACTGACACCCTTCGCTTCCCGATCTTTCTTTGTTTGCAGTCGTCTTGACCCCTCGCCCGACGCTGCGTATTTGACGCCGTCCTGCGGACTCGATCCGATGTCGTGCGCGAGGTGGTGCAACTGCGGCAAGCGCGGCCCGAACATTCGAATTAAGCGCTTTGATTATGGCACATGGCCCGCCGATGGCAATGCGGGAAATCGGCGATAATGCGGGCTTTGGCGGCGCGTTTGCGAGCCCGCCCAGATATCGCAACCGTGAACGATTCCAAGACCCTCGCAGACCGCATCGAAGATCTGCTGCCCCAGACGCAATGCACCAAGTGCGGCTACGACGGCTGCCGGCCTTATGCCGAAGCTGTTGCCGCCGGCACCGCCCACTACAACCAGTGCCCGCCGGGCGGCGCCGAGGGCGTCGCGCGCCTCGCGAAGCTGCTTGGCAAGCCGGTCATCCCGATCAATCCCGTGAACGGCGTCGAGCGGCCGCGCCCCGTGGCCTTCATCGACGAGCAGTTGTGCATCGGCTGCACACTGTGCATGCAGGCGTGTCCCGTCGATGCGATCGTCGGCGCGCCCAAGCAGATGCACACCATCGTCAAGGACGAGTGCACGGGTTGCGACCTGTGCGTCGCGCCGTGCCCCGTGGACTGCATCGCGATGATTCCGGTGACCGGCGAGGCAACGGGCTGGGACGCCTGGAGCCAGCAGCAGGCCGATGCAGCACGCGTGCGCCACGACCGCCGTCAGGCGCGGCTCGCGGCCGAGCGCGACGCGGCCGAAGCGCGCGCCGCGGCACGCCGCGCGGCCGCGGCGTCCACGGTTGCCGCAGCGAGTGCGCCCGCTGCCGGGGCTGCGGCGGTTACTGCGGCCGCGCGTGCGCCTGCAGGCGCCGACGATGCCGAAGCGAAGAAAAAAGCGATCATCCAGGCCGCGCTCGAGCGCGCACGCCGCAAGAAGGCAGAGCTGGCCGAGCACGGCGTTGCCCCGCGCAATACCGAGCACGTGAGCGCCGACGTGCAGGCGCAAATCGACGCTGCCGAGGCACGCCGCAAGCGCCTCGGCATTGGCGCCGATGCCGGTGCGCCGGCGCAAGCTGCCGGCGGCGAAATCGCGGGCGCCGCCACGGCCCCCGCCGCATCCGAACCGGGCGCGCCGAACGCGTCGGATGGCGGCCAGCAAGAACGCCAGGGCCGCAGCGAGCACGACAACCACCCGCACGACGACAAACCCGCCTGAGCCGCATGAACTGCATCAAGCGGACGGCCCTCGCACACCAGTCATGAACGCCACCAAGCGCCGCGCCATCTACGAAACGCTCCAGAGCCTCAACCCGAACCCGACGACCGAACTGGAGTTCACGACGCCCTTCGAACTCCTGATCGCCGTGATGCTCTCCGCACAGGCCACCGACGTCTCGGTGAACAAGGCCATGCGCAAGATGTTTCCGGTGGCCAACACGCCGCAGACGGTGCTCGCGCTGGGCGAGGAAGGCGTTGTCGATTTCATCAGGACGATTGGCCTCTACCGCACCAAGGCGAAGAACGTCATCGCCACCTGCAAGATCCTGATCGAGCAGTACGGCGGCGAGGTCCCGCAGACACGCGAAGCGCTCGAGGCGCTGCCGGGCGTCGGGCGCAAGACCGCGAACGTGGTCCTCAACACCGCGTTCGGCCATCCGACCATCGCCGTGGACACGCACATCTTCCGCGTCGCCAACCGCACCGGTCTAGCGCCCGGCAAGGACGTGAAGGCCGTGGAAACCGCGCTGGAGAAGGTCACGCCGGCCGAGTTCCGGCAGGACGCGCACCACTGGCTGATCCTGCACGGCCGCTATGTCTGCAAGGCGCGCCGCCCGGAATGCTGGCATTGCGTGATCGAGCCGCTCTGCGAATTCAAGCCGAAGACGCCGCCGCCCGAGCTCTGACGCGCCCGCCGGCGCGCCGGCGCCGGTGCGCGCACGCGCGTAGAATTGCCGTTTGAGCCACCGCATCAGGCGAATTGGCGCCGATCCGGGCCCTCGCCAACCCGCCCTCACCCACGCACGTTTTCAGCACGATTCACGATGTTCAATCCCAGCCGCGACGAAGTCCGCCGCTTTTTCACCGAGACCTGGCGCAAGCAGCGCGCGGGCGAAATCCTCACGCCGCTCGAGGCGATCGCCGCCGACTGGATCGTCGAGCACCCCGAGTACCACACGCAGCTCGCCGACGCCGAAGCGGCCGCCGCCGAGGACTACTCGCCCGAGCGCGGCCAGAGCAATCCCTTTTTGCATCTGTCGATGCATCTCGCGATCAGCGAGCAGCTCTCGATCGACCAGCCGCCGGGCATCCGCGCCGCGCACGACCGGCTCGCGGCACGTCTGGGCTCCACGCACGACGCGCAGCACGCCATCATGGAATGTCTCGGCGAGACGATCTGGGAGGCGCAACGCACCAACACGCCGCCCGACACCGACGCTTATCTCGCCCGCATCGAGCGGCGCGCCACGCGCGACTGAGCGGCGGCCGTGCGCTACCCGCGGTTTTGAACGGGCATGAAAAAACACCCCGTGCGAGGCGCCTGGGCGCATCTCGCACGGGGTGTTTCGCATTTGCGTTCCTGTTCGCGCGCGAGCGCGCCATGCATATCGCATGACGCCTCCGTCATCGGGACGCGCAGCGCGCCCGGTGCGCTTACTTCTTCTCGACCAAATCGCCCTTGAGCGATTCGACGTAGGCGGCCAGATCCTTCAGGTCACGCTCCGAGAGGCTCTGCACCTGCGCCTGCATGATCGGATTGCTGCGGCCGAAGTTCGGGTTGCCGGTGCCCATCTGATACTGGCGCAGCGCCCAATAGATGTAGTCGGCGTGCTGGCCCGCGAGCTTCGGATACTCGGGGCTCACCGGCTTGTTCAGGTTCACGCCGTGGCAGGCCGCGCAATTGTGGCTGTCGGCGAGCACCTTGCCGTTGGAGGCGTCGGCGGCGTGCGCCGGCTGCAGGGCCACCGCAAGCGTGAGCGCTGCGGCGGCGCAAACCCCCGAGGCGGTCTTCAGAAGCGAGGCGCGCTCGGCCGTGTAGGGCTTGTTCATGGATTCTCCTGTCCTGTCCCGTGCCGGTTACTTCTCGGGGTTGTTTTTCGTGGCGGCCGTCTGCGACGAGTAATACGCCGCGATATCAGCGATGTCCTGGTCGGACAGCGTCGCCGCGATCGCATGCATCGTCCCGAAGTGGCGGTCGCCCTTCTTGTAGCCGTGCAACGCGTTTTCGATGTATTGCGCGTTCTGGCCGCCCAGGATTGGCACGTGATAGACCTCGGGATAGGCGGTGCGGTAGTCGGGAATACCATGACAGCCGATACACATCGCAACCTTGCCCTGCCCTGCCTTCGCGCTGCCCACGACATCCGCGTGTGCCGTGGCCGCGAAGCCCGCCAGCACTGTCAATGCGCCAAACATGACGTGCTTGCCGACAATTTTTTTCATAGCATCCAACCTGGCTTGAGGGGATTCGAACGCCCGAACCGCAGGCCACGGCCTGCGCCGCATTACTGCTGTTTTACTTTTGGGTCGCCGTGCAGGCCGAAAAAAATCGGTCCGAGTATACCGCGACGCCCCGCCGCACGTCCACCGGGCGCGCGCCGGGGCAATGCCCGCTCAGGCCCGCCGGACGGGGCTCGGGCGTGAATGAGAAAATTCGCGAGCGGTCTGGCATCCTGGCGTGCGGGTCATCCCTGATGTGTCCCGCACGGGTCTCGCACACTGTGCGCGAACCATAAACGAGTGCCGCATCGGGCGGACCCAACGATACGCGAGCGCCCCCCGACCCAACACCCCTTCTGACTTATACTGGGATTTTTTTAGCGAGCGGTTCATCATGCGCGCCACGCGTTTCGAAGGCTCTTCGCAGTACGTCGCCACCGACGACCTCAAGCTTGCGGTCAATGCCGCGATCACCCTCAAACGACCGCTGCTCATCAAGGGCGAGCCCGGCACGGGCAAGACCATGCTGGCCGAGGAAGTGGCCGCGGCGCTCGACATGCCGCTCATGCAGTGGCACATCAAGTCCACCACGAAGGCGCAGCAAGGTCTCTACGAGTACGACGCGGTCTCGCGCCTGCGCGACTCGCAGCTCGGCGACGAGCGCGTGAAGGACATCCGAAACTACATCGTGAAGGGCGTGCTGTGGCAGGCGTTCGAGTCGGAGCAGCAAAGCGTGCTGTTGATCGACGAGATCGACAAGGCCGACATCGAATTCCCCAACGACCTGCTGCGCGAACTCGACCGCATGGAGTTCTACGTGTACGAAACGCGCGAGCTCGTGAAAGCGAAGCAGCGTCCGCTCGTCATCATCACGTCGAACAACGAGAAGGAACTGCCCGACGCCTTCCTGCGCCGCTGCTTCTTCCACTACATCAGCTTCCCCGATCCGGCCACGATGCAGCGCATCGTCGAGGTGCACTATCCGGGCATCCGCCGCGATCTGCTCAACGCGGCCATGGAAAGCTTCTTCGAGCTGCGCAACGTCGCGGGCCTGAAGAAGAAGCCTTCGACGTCCGAGCTGCTCGACTGGCTCAAGCTGCTGCTCGCCGAGGACATTCCGCCCGACGCCCTGCGCGCCGCGGACGGCTCGAAGTCCATGCCGCCGCTCGCCGGCGCGCTGCTCAAGAACGAGCAGGACATGACCCTCTTCGAGCGGCTCATCTACATGAACCGTCACAACCGCTAACACACCGCCAGGAACAGCCGCGAGGACAGCCGCAAGGCGCGGGGCACGCTCGCAAGGCCGGAGAACCAGCATGCTGATCGACTTCTTTTACACGCTGCGAGACGCGAAGCTGCCGGTCTCCGTGAAGGAGTACCTCACGCTCGTCGAGGCGCTCAAGGAGCGCGTGATCGCGCCCTCGCTCGACGACTTCTATTACCTCGCGCGCATGACGCTCGTGAAGGACGAGCAATACTTCGACCGTTTCGATCAGGCCTTTGGCGCGTACTTCCGAGGCATCGAGAAAAAGTCGGAGCTCGCCTTCGAGATTCCCGAAGATTGGCTCAAGAAGCGCCTCGAGCGCGACTTCACGCCCGAGCAGCGCGCGCAGATCGAGGCGATGGGCGGGCTCGACAAGCTCATGGAGCGCCTCAAGGAGCTCTTCGAGGAACAGAAGGAGCGCCACGAAGGCGGCAGCAAGTGGATCGGCACGGGCGGCACCTCGCCCTTCGGCAACGGCGGCTATAACCCCGAGGGCATCCGCATCGGCGGCGAAGGCGGCCAGCGCAGCGCCGTGAAGGTGTGGGACGCGCGCGCGTACCGCGACTACGACGACCAGGTCGAGATCGGCACGCGCAACATCAAGGTGGCGCTGCGGCGCCTGCGCCGCTTCGCGCGCGAGGGCGCCGCCGAAGAGCTGGACCTCACCGACACGATCCGCAGCACGGCCGCCAATGCAGGCTGGCTCGACCTCAAGATGGTCCCGGAGCGCCACAACAACGTGAAGGTGCTGATGCTGCTCGACGTGGGCGGCTCGATGGACGATCACATCAAGCGCACCGAGGAGCTGTTCTCGGCGGCAAAGGCCGAGTTCAAGCACCTGGAGTTCTATTACTTCCACAACTGCGTCTACGACTACCTGTGGAAGAACAACCGCCGCCGCCACGCCGAGCGCACGCCCACCTGGGACCTGCTGCACAAGTTCACACCCGACTACAAGCTCATCTTCGTCGGCGACGCGACCATGAGCCCCTATGAAGTGCTGCAGCCGGGCGGCTCGGTCGAGTACAACAACCCCGAGGCGGGCGCCGTATGGCTGCGGCGTCTCGCCGACCAGTTCCCGCATTTCGCGTGGCTCAATCCCGAGCCCGAGCGGCTATGGGAGTACCGCCAGTCGGTGTCGGTCATCCGCGAGATACTCGGGCATCGCATGTATCCGCTCACCGTCGCCGGGCTTGAAACAGCCATGCGCGTCCTGAGCAAATAGCGCCACCCTACCCGCGTTTCGCCAGATTTCGCCGCGTCGCCCAAGGCGCGCGGCCAGACCGTTGCGCATACAACCATAAAACGAGGAGATTCCCAGCATGACCGCGCCTTCGTCCCCGGACCTGCCATCGACATTCCGGCCGGGACCCTTGAGGCCCTTCGCCGACACGTCGGTGGCCACGATCGTCGCAGGCTTCGTCGCGATGATGACCGGCTACACGAGCTCGCTCGTGCTGATGTTCCAGGCCGGCCAGGCCGCGCATCTCTCCCCCGCGCAGATTTCCTCGTGGATCTGGTCGCTCTCGATCGGCATGGGCGTGACCACCATCGGGCTCTCGCTGTGGTTTCGCGCGCCCACGGTGATCGCCTGGTCGACGCCGGGCGCGGCGCTCCTGATCAGCTCGCTGCCGCATGTGCCCTATGCCGAGGCCATCGGCGCGTACCTCGTCTGCGCGCTGCTGCTCACGGCGGTAGGCGTGACCGGCTGGTTCGACGCGCTGATGAAGCGCGTGCCCGCCGGCATCGCGGCGGCGCTGCTCGCGGGCATCCTGTTCGAGATCGGCATCGAGATCTTTCACGCGGCGCAGGTGCAGACGCCGCTCGTGCTCACGATGTTCTTCGCCTACCTGCTGCTCAAGCGCTGGGTGCCGCGCTATGCGATCGTCGGCACGCTCGTGGTGGGCGTGGCCGCCGCCGCCGCGCTCGGGCTGCTCGACTTCAGCCACTTCCGCGTGGCCGTCGCGAAGCCCGTGTTCACGATGCCCGCGTTTTCCGCTTCGGCGATCGTGAGCATCGGCATTCCGCTCTTCGTCGTGGCGATGGCCTCGCAGAACGTGCCCGGCATCGCCGTGCTGCGCGCCGATGGCTACAACACGCCCTCCTCGCCGCTCGTCGCCACGACCGGCATCGCCTCGCTCGTGCTCGCGCCGTTCGGCTCGCATGGCATCAATCTCGCGGCCATCACCGCGGCGATCTGCACCGGGCCGCACGCCCATGAAGACCGCACGAAGCGCTATATGGCCGCCGTCTGGTGCGGCATCTTCTATCTGATCGCCGGCACCTTCGGCGCGACCATCGCGGCGCTGTTCGCGGCGTTTACGCCGGCGCTCGTGGTCTCCATCGCGGCGCTCGCGCTGTTCGGCTCGATCATGAGCGGCCTCACCAACGCCATGCAGAACCCCCACGAGCGCGAAGCCGCGCTCGTGACGTTCATGGTGACGGCTTCCGGGCTCACGCTGCTCTCGATCGGCGCGGCGTTCTGGGGGCTCGTGGCAGGCGTGCTGACCCAGGTGATCCTGAACGCACGGCGGGCCTGATGGCGCGGGGATCGGCGATGCATTGGCGATACCGCGGCGCGCGTCATCGCGCCGCCACCCGATCCGCCCTAAAATGATGGCGTACGCCGTGCCCGCCGGCACGGCATCGCGCGCCGCCCGCGCTCCGTCCCCGTCCCTGCGGACGACGGTGTCCGGTGCGGCGACGCAGCGCCCCTTCGCGTTTTGAGGCGTTTTCAGGCGTTCTGCATTTCGCGTTCCGCCCTTCGCGCCAGCAGCCAGCGGCTCAGGCGCGCAAGGCCGTTCAACTCCTTCCGACGCCGGCGCGCATGCGCCCACAAGGCCTGACATGACTACCGCACTCGATCAGCTCAAGCAGTACACCACCGTCGTCGCCGATACGGGCGACTTCCAGCAGTTCGTCCAGTACAAGCCGCAGGACGCGACCACGAACCCGTCGCTGATCCTCAAGGCCGTGCAGAAGGCCGAGTACCGGCCGCTGCTCGAAAAAACCGTGCGCGATCACGCGAACGAGTCGGTCGAATCGATCATCGACCACCTGCTGGTCGCCTTCGGCACCGAGATCCTCAAGATCATCCCGGGCCGCGTCTCGACCGAAGTGGACGCACGCCTCTCGTTCGACACGAAGAAGTCGATCGACAAGGCGCATCACATCATCGACCTGTACAAGCAGGCCGGCATCCCGCGCGAGCGCGTGCTGATCAAGCTCGCCTCCACGTGGGAAGGCATCCGCGCGGCCGAGGTGCTGCAAAAGGACGGCATCCGCTGCAACATGACGCTGCTGTTCTCGCTCGCGCAGGCCGCCGCGTGCGCCGAAGCGGGTGCGCAACTGATCTCGCCGTTCGTCGGCCGCATCTACGACTGGTACAAGAAGGCCAAGGGCGCCGACTGGGACGACGCGAAGGACGGCGGCGCGAACGATCCGGGCGTGCAATCGGTGCGCAAGATCTACGCGTACTACAAGAAGTTCGGCTACACGACCGAGGTGATGGGCGCGAGCTTCCGCAATACCAGCCAGATCGTCGAACTGGCCGGCTGCGACCTGCTCACGATCAGCCCGGATCTGCTGCAGAAGCTGCAGGACAGCACCGAAAAGGTCGAGCGCAAGCTCTCAGCGCAAGCGTTCAAGGACGGGCAGATCGAGCGCGTGGCCGTGGACGAGCCGTCGTTCCGCTTCCAGCTCAACGAAGATGCGATGGCGACGGAGAAGCTCGCGGAAGGCATCCGCGCATTCGCCGCCGATGCAATCAAGCTCGAAAAGATGATCGAGGAACTGCGCGGGCGTTAAGGACGAGGGGGACCCGGAGGACTCGCGATCTGGCGCTCGTGGACTGCGCGGCAGATCGCGCGGTCCATCTCGCGTGGTCCGCATTGTCGTCGTCCATCGTCGTCATCGGGCAGGCGGTTTCGACATCCGCGCGAAGTCCGCCACTAAGCCTCTGCCAGGGCCGCACATGCTGCATGTGCGGCCCTTTTGCATGGCGCGCCCGGCCGGCGCGCTCCCTGGCTTTCCTGCGGCGCCCGGCGCAAACGCCATTCCCGTCTGCGCTCTCGCAAACCCTGACGACACATGCCCCCAAAAAGTGCATGCGGTCATCAGGAGCGCCTAGAATCAGGGCAGCGGCGCAACATGCCGCGCCACCCCGGCCCCGCCCTGCCGCGCAGCATCACCCAAGCCGCACGGCGCGCCTTGATCGGGCCGGCCAGCCAACCTGGGATCGCCCAACTCGGGATCGCCCGGCGGTCCAGTGCGCAAGGAAACTGACGATGCAAATCCAGCCCTATCTGTTCTACAACGGCACCTGCGAAGAGGCGATCGCGTTCTATCGCGAGGCGCTCGGCGCGCAGGAGCTCTTCAAGATGCGCTTCAAGGACGCGCCGCCGAACCCCGAGCAGCCGATGGCGCCCGAATTCGCCGAAAAAATCATGCACGCGACGATCCAGGTCGGCGACGCGCAGCTCATGATGTCCGACGGCGGGTGCATGACCCATCACGATAAGTTCCTCGGTTTCAGCGTCTCGCTCACGGCCCCTGACGCCGCCACCGCGCAGCGCTACTTCGATGCGCTCGCCAAGGGCGGCCAGGTGACGATGCCGTTCGGCAAAACCTTCTGGTCACCCGGCTTCGGCATGCTCGCCGACAAGTTCGGCGTGCCGTGGATGGTCAGCGCGCCGCCGCTCGAGAGCCCCGCTGCCTGAGCGTCGTCATCACGTTGGCGGACGCGCGCGTCACACCATGCGGTGCATATGGGCGCGTTCGATGTTCCATTTCGGCTCGGTTTCGAGGAGCAAGGCACGCAGTTGCCCCACCTGCTCCTCGAAGCGCTGTTCGAGCCAGTAAGGCCCCTGCATTTCCGGTGCGAGCGGCGCGGCGCCCTGCGCCGCCAAAGGCGCAGCACACGGCAAACCCGCTGGGCTACTTTCCGGGACCGCGCCCGGCACGCCGCCGCTCGAACTACCCGATTCACCCGATTCACCCGATTCACCCGATTCACCCGATTCACCCGATTCACCCGATTCACCCGATTCACCCGATTCACCCGATTCACCCGATTCACCCGATTCACCCGAGCCACCCGCGCCACCGAAGCCACCCGCGCCACCCAAACCACCCGAGGCGGACTCCAGCACACCCGCCCGCAATGCCCGCGCAGCCGCCTCCGGATGCCGCGTGCCGCCAAAGCGCAGCGCCCGCGCCGTCGCCAGCAGCGCTTCGCGCACGCACGCGCTGCGCCCCGCGAAGGCCACCCGCACGAGCCGCTGCTCGTAGTTTCCGAGGCCCGTCGACATCATCTCCAGCGAGCTCAGCAGCGAGCGGTGCAGGCGCTGCACCTGCTCGAGCCGCGCGAGCGGCACGTCGATCTCTTTCGCCACCGAAGGCATCAGCGCGCGCAGCTGCACGAGCCGCGCATTCAGACGCCGGAAGGTCTCCACCTGCACATCGGTGTCCACGTGCGCTCCGCTCACCACCTGTGCATAGATACGCGCAATCTCGCGCAGATTGTCGGCGAGCCGGTAGCGCCACGAATAGGTGGCGTGCAACGGCAGCGCGAACGAAAACGCCAGCGCGATCACGATGCCGATCATCACGTTGAGCGTGCGCCACAGGCCCGTGTCGATGAGGTTGTCGCCGTGGCCCGCGACGATGCACATCGTGATGGCCGTGAGCAGCGGCACGTAGCCCGCCTTGCCGATCGCGTAATAGCTGCACACGGCCGCGACTATGGCCATGAGCGAGTACGTGAGCCACGTGAAGCCCGTCAGCGCCTGCACGACGATCAGCGTGAGGCCGATCAACGCGCCGAGCACGGTGCCGAGCGCGCGCTCGGCGGCCTTCTTGCGGATGTTGCCATGATGCTGGAGCCCGCCGATCACCACGAGCAGCGTGACCGACGCCCAGATGCCGTGCGGGATGTCGATGCCCGTGGTGGCAAAAATCGACACGAGCATCGCGAGTCCGACGCGCACGCCGTGAATGATCCCGGCATTGCGGTAGCGGTAGAACGGCGAGGAGAGCGCGCGCCAGACGCGCGCCACGCGCGAGCGCCGGCGTACGGGCTTGCGGCGGCCGGCGGTGCTCGCGCCGTGGCGCGACGCATCGCCGGTGGCGGCGGAGGATGCGGAGTCGGTGTCGTGGTCGGACGAAGCCATGGCGCGCTCGAAGCCTGCTGGACGTGACGCAAGTGGGCGGAGAATCGGCGAAGAGCCGGGAACGGCCCCTCCCGGGAGGTTCGCCCCTGCAAGCATCGTGCACCAGAAAAACAAATGCCCGCAACCATGACGTTGCGGGCATTGCGTGTGAAGCGGGCTGCGCGCGCAAGGCCCAGGCCCTGGCGCGCGCCGGATCAGCTTTCGATCGGGTCGAGATAGTCCTCGGGGCGCGTGCGGTCCTCGCCCTTTTGCATGCCGACCAGATGCACGAGCACCGAGACCACCACCGAGACCACGAGGTTCACGACCAGCGACCACACCGCGGCGTAGCCCGGCACGTCCATGCCGAACAGATGCACGACGAAGATCGAGCCCTTGAGGTGCAGCGAGACGGCCATCCACGTGCCGGTGGCGATGCCCGCCGCCCAGCCGAGCAGCAGACCGCGCCAGTCGAGCATGCGCGTGTAGAGGCCGAGCACGATGGCGGGCAGCGTCTGGATGATCCAGATGCCGCCGAGCAGTTGCAGCTGAATCGCGTACGTGAGCGGCAGGCCCAGGATGAACGCCACCGCGCCTACCTTCACGATCAGCGAGACCAGCTTGGCGACATTGGTCTCCTGCTCGTGATTCATGTTGCGGTTGATGAACTCCTTGTGGATGTTGCGCGTGTAGAGGTTGGCGGCCGCGATCGACATGATCGCCGCCGGCACCAGCGCGCCGATGCCGATGGCCGCGAACGCCACGCCCACGAACCACGACGGGAAGTACTGCAGGAACAGCGCCGGCACGGCGAAGTTCGGGCCGAAGGCCTTGAAGTACGGCGCGTACTGCGGCATGTCCTTCACACCCGAGGCGAGCGCCATATAGCCGAGCAGCGCGAGCAGGCCGAGCACGAGCGAGTATGCGGGCAGCATGGCCATGTTGCGGCGGATGGCGTTGCCCGACGAGGACGAGAGAATCGCCGTGACCGAGTGCGGATACAGGAACAGAGCGAGCGCCGAGCCCACCGCGAGGGTCGCATAGGCGCTATAGCCGTTCAGGCTCGACGCATCGGGGGCCTTGAGCAGCAGCTTGGCCGGCGGCACCGCGCCGAAGATGTGGCCGAAGCCGCCCATCTGCGCGGGAATCACGATAATGGCCACGATGATCGTGATGTAGATGAGCACGTCCTTCACCACGGCGATCATGGCCGGCGCGCGCAGGCCCGAGGTGTAGGTGTAGGCCGCGAGAATCGCGAACGCGATGATGAGCGGCAGGTCGCCGACGAAGCCCGTGGTGTCGAAGCCGAGCGCGCCGATCACCACTTCGATACCCACCAGTTGCAGCGCGATATACGGCATGGTCGCGACGATGCCGGTGAGCGCGATGGCGAGCGCGAGCATACGGCTGCCGTAGCGCGCGCTCACGAAGTCGGCCGAGGTGACGTAGCTGTGACGCTTGGCGATGGCCCAAAGCTTCGGGAACACCACGAACGCGAACGGATAGATCAGGATCGTATAGGGCAGCGCGAAGAAGCCCGTTGCGCCCGCACCGAACACGAGTGCCGGCACCGCCACGAAGGTGTAGGCCGTATAGAGGTCGCCGCCGAGCAGGAACCACGTGACGATGGTGCCGAAGCGCCGGCCGCCGAGACCCCACTCGTCGAGATGGGCGAGGTCGCCCTTGCGCCAGTGCGCCGCGAGGAAGCCGACGATCGTGACACCGATGAACAACAGGACGAAGACGAAGGTTGCGATGACGTTCATTGCGCGCCCCCTGCCTTGCCGGCGCCCTTCGAACCGTCCTTGGTCTTGAAGTAGACGAGCGCGGTGATGACGGCGCTGATCAGCACCCAGAGCAACTGATACCAGTAGAAATAGGGGAAGTCCCACAGCGTGGGCTCGACCTTGTTGTACGACGGCACCCAGATCATGGCGATCCAGGGCAAGAGCAACAACCAAAGCCAGTGCTTTCTGGCTTTCCCGGCGTCGGCGTCGTGAGCCATGACGTCTCCTCGTTACTTATGTAGTTATGGGGGTTTTGGTGCGGTCCACCGCCCGATATGAGGCGGTTCTTGGCCCGCGAGATCGTGACTCGCAAGGTCCCCGAAAGCGCAGAAAAGAGTAGCGAGGCCGCGGCGGCGGGTCAAGAAGGGCGGACCCCAATTTAGACCACGTTGTCAAGGTACAACTGACACGGCGTTTGATTTGAAATTGTCAGCCATTAGAAAGCTTGTTATGCAAGACGAAAAAAGACCGGCGCCATCGGACATGGGGCCGGTCTTTGCTTTCCTTGCGCACCCGGCATCCGCCGGCGCGCCGATCGATGCAGCGCCTTGCGGCGCTGGCGTCAGATCGCGAACGTTTCGCCGTTCTTGCCGCTCTTGCTGTGTTCGGCGTCGGACTCGCGCAGCGACTTCACCCATTGGTGCGCCGGCAAGCCAAGCTTGCTTTCCAGCAGGCGCGCGCGCTTCTCGAGCGCCGCCCAGCTCACCTCGAGCGCCGGGCCCGAGAACGCCAGCGCGATGCGGTTGCCATCGTGCACTTCGGGCAGCGCGATCACGCGGCCGTCGAACGCTTCCTTCAGGCGCTTCATGTTGCGCACGTAGCTCGGGTGGTCGCCGAACAGGTTGATGGTGGCGACGCCCGCATCGGCGAGGCAGGCGCGCGCCGCGCGATAGAACGCCACGCTGTCGAGCACCGGACCGCGCGCGGTCGCGTCGTAGATATCGATCTGCAGCGCGCCGATCGTGCCGTGGTTCGCGCGGTCGTGCACGAAGTCCCACGCGTCGAGCTCGCGCACGGCGAGACGCGCGTCGTCTTGCGGCATCTCGAACATCGTGCGCGCGGCCACCACGACGGCCGGGTTCAGCTCGATCGCCTCGACCTTCGCGGGACGCAGATAGCGATGCGCGAACTTGGTCAGCGAAGCGGCGCCCAGACCCAGCTGCACGATGCGTGCGGGCGTGGCGAGGAACAGCAGCCAGGCCATCATCTGCTGGGCGTATTCGAGCTCGATGTGCTGCGGCTTCGAGAGACGCATCGCGCCCTGGACCCACTCGGTGCCGAAGTGCAGATAGCGCACGCTGCCCTCTTCCGAGAACGTCACCGGTGCAAAGCGCGGCTTGCGCGGCGCTTCGATGACCGGGGCGTTGTCGAGCCCGGCGTCGGCCTGCTCCGAGGCGGCCTTGCGGGTCTTCGCTGCGTTGGCGGTCTTGCTGCGGGTCTTGCTGAATGCACGCGCTTCGGCCGAAGCGCGCTTGATGAGATTCGTCATGTAAAGATGTCTTGCTTGTCAGGAGCAGATGCAGATGCGCAATCCGCTGCGTTTTCGCGGTGCAAAATCGCTTGCGAATTCAGACGCAACTGCGCGGGCGACCGAGAGCATAGCATTCGCGGCGCGTCGGGCTGGATTTGGGCGGCAATGCGCGGGGGGGAAGGCCGTTGGTGCATAGGCAGGACTACTGGAGGGCGTCCGCAGGATGAGAAAGCGCCGCGCGTGGACCTGAGAATGCGTCAGCGCTGCGCCTGCGCGCATTGCCCGGGGATATCGCTGCGGACTACATCTGCGGCGTGGCTCATCAACGAGCTAAAATCTGGCACAATCGTGCTAGAAATTAGCTCGATTGTGCTAGTATCCATTTCATGACAAAACTCGGCGATGCTCTTTTCTCCAATGCGCAGCAACCCATTCTGGCTTGCCTGTTTGGACGGCCTGAGCAGTGGTTTCACGTCAAGGAATTGATCCGGCTGACGAGTCTGGGCAGTGCCAGCGTCCAACGCGAACTGAGTCGCCTCGAAAGAGGTGGGCTCATCGAAACACGACGCATCGCCAACCTCAAGCAGGTTCGTGCCTTCTCGGGCAGCCCCATCTTCAGCGAGTTGCGTCTCATCGTCCTCAAGACGTTTGGGATCGTGGAGGTACTCCGCGAAGCGCTGTCCCCGCTTGCTTCAGAAATAAAATTCGCCTTTGTGTACGGCTCAGTCGCCCAAGGCAGTGACCACTCCGACAGCGACGTCGACGTGCTGTTGGTCAGCGAAACTCTCGCCTATGGACAGATCATGGCTGCGCTCGAGTCAGCCGAAAGACAGCTAGGCCGCACAGTCCAGATTACCCAGTACACTCCCGAAGAGTTTCTCGAACGCAAGCGCAAGGGCCATCCGTTCCTCACGGAAGTGCTGCGCCAGGCGAAGCTGATGGTAATAGGAACCGAGGATGACGTTGACCACATTGGATAACCTCGTACGCATCGGAAAACTAAAACCTTTCCCGCCGAACCGAGGCGAATTCGAACAGCTGCTTGGCCTCGCTCGAACCTTGCTCGACACCGTCGCAAGCAGTAGCGGGATGGCAACCGAGAGCCAGTTCATTCTCGCCTACGATGCGGCTCACGCCGCATCACGCGCCGCATTACGGGCTCACGGATACCGGAGCGACGACAGGTACCTGGTCTTTCAATGCCTCGAGCACACGATCGGTTGGCCAACCGGGAAATGGCGCGTACTGGATACCTGTCATCGAAGGCGCAATGCGGCCGAATACGAGGGCAACATAGATCTGCCAGCGAGTCTGACCGCCGAGCTCGTTCGGCTCACCGCTGAACTCATTGGTACCGTATCTCAGCTCGAACACCTGCTGCCGTCGTCCTGATACTGCTTCGCGGTGCGTACTCGCGCAACGAAGCGAAGGACAGTGCGCCGAGTCACCCCGCCAAATACTCCCGCAGTCGATGCCAGTCGACTGACTTCTCCTGATATGAGACCGCCGCGTATGCGGGACTGCTCGACGGCAATCGGATGAGCCGATAGCGATCGCCCTTCTCCCCCAGCGCGCGCACCCCAATCTTTTCCGCCGTTCCACCATTGAACGCGATAGCAACCAGCTTCGGCAACGTTTCGACAAGCGCAACCAGGTCGTTACTCGCGTGGTTGCGAATGCGGCTGTCCAGGCTGCCGATCCGTTGGGCCTCCGCCACGACGTCCCACAACCCGATGCGATGCTCGAGCAGCGTTTGTAGCCGCGTGTCGTACCCCATCGCGGGAAGATCCTCGCCGATCACCTCGCCCACCAGATGCCAGAAGCGGTTCTGCTTATGCGCGTAGTACTGCTGATGCGCGAGCGACGCCTCGCCCGGCAAGCTGCCGAGAATCAGCACGCGCGTATGCGCATCGACGACGGGTGCGAAGCAACGCTTGAGACTCATCGGCGAAGGCTCACTGGCTGGGACGACGATGCTCAACGCACCGCCTGATGTGACGAATGCGAGGCCCGCGAGGCGGTATGGCCGAGCGGCCCGCGCTCGCGCGCCGAATGCGCGGGCAACGCCGGCTGCGCATCGCGCGCGAGGCGCGCCCACAATGCGGGCAGCATGCACTCGGTCACGAGGAGCGGCGCGCCGTGGCGCTCGAACACGGAACGTCGCGCGACGAACCCATGCGGCACGTGCCCGTGCGTTTCGCGCGCGGCGAGCGCATGCAGCGGATGCCGCGCGCTCACGCGCCGGCTCACGAGGGCCGAGCGCGCGACGCCGCTATCGGTGTAGAGCAACTCCGCAAGCGGACGCGTACGCAGGCGGCGCATGGCCTGCCAGATACCGTGGCTCGCCACAAGCGGCGTCACGCTGTGCGCGGCCACGAATGGCACGCCGTCGACTTCGAGCACGATCTCGCGCACCCACGCCCGTTCGCGCGGCGTGAGACCAAGCGCGGCACATTCGTCGGGCCAGGGCATGTCGACGGCTTCGCGCGTCACGCGCACCACGACATGGCCGAGCGTGCGCAGATGCGCGGTAAGCGAACCGCCGCGGGTGAGCCAGTCTTTCTGATCGGCGCTGAAGGCCGCGAGGGGCGCGGCGCGCCAGTGCGCGTCGGCGGCATCGAATCGGATGGGCATGGCGCGCATTATAGGCCGCGCCTGGGGTGGCGTGCCGGGAGACTCGCCGCTCGCGTTCCGGGTACGCTCAGTGGGCGAACTCAGCGCAGGTCCATGGCGCGGGCCCCGCCGGTGTCTTCCAGCAACACGCTAATGGAGCGAGACTCGGGTCGTCGCTTCAATGGCTTGCTCGACGGACGTGAGCGCAAAGCGCGCCGGGTTGACGTCGCCATCGAACGCATCGATCAAGCGCATCGAAAATTCGCGAGGATCGTTGGCCGGAACCTGCAGCGGCTTGCCTGGCTTCCCGGAGGCGATCACCACCACCACGTGACTGTCGTCGCCGAAATGAATCTGCAGAAGCCAGCGCCGCCGCCCCTCCTGCAAATAGAGATCAAGCCAGTTGGGTTCGGTCTGCTCCCATCGGCTGGTCAAATTCGAACGATGAAAGAATGCTGAAAGACGCCCCCAGAGACCTTGATGCGCCCTCAGGACGTGATCGACCTCAAGCGCGAATTTTTGCCAGCGGAGCAGGACATCCGGAATGCGCGCTTCGCGTGCGTCGTCTGAGCACGAGAGAACGTCGCCTTCCTCAATGAGCGCGCGGGGCGCGTGCGCTTGCACCATGCCGCCACTCGTCGGCTGGAGCCGCCTTTCCAGATACGCGCCGCCAGAACCTTCGAGCATGCCCTTGAGACGCGATTGCGTATCCTGTGCACCCATCGCCCTCCCTACTGTGGGCGGGTTATCGAGCAGTTCGCGATCAGAGGCGCGATACGCGTGAAACCATTGCAGCGGCTTGAAGTTGTCGTTACGCGCGTCGCCTTCGTCGAGTGACGGCGCCGCTGATCTCAGCGCGCAAACAAGACGCCCGGTCTGCGTTGCGTCTTCCAGCAATGCGGCAAGACGCTCCATGGCGAGCGTGCGGCTGGTTTCATCGCACAAGTCGCCGTCGACGCCGAGAAATGCGAACAACGCTCGCATTTCCTCGACGGAAAACTGCGGTGCTGCGAAATCGTGTCGCTCGACTCCTCGATCGCGCTCGTTGCCAGTCATTCAACTCTCCAAAACCAGGCGCCGATCATCATGGGTGGCGCAGAACCGTCTACCCGCCTGGTCGTCCATATAAAAGTACTCGCCAGGCATGGGGCGCCTGCAAGGCGATATGTACCGTTTCGGATTGCGGATACGCGTCATGCCGCAGCGCTCGCCGTAGAATTCGATCAGCTTGCGTCCGCCTTTAGGATCCGCATGCAGAAAAACTGCAGCGTCGTCGTCGAGATCGAGGCGCATCTGAATGGCGGTGTCGACAAGCGCCCTGGCGACGCCCGCGACCGGGTCTAAACGCATGGTGACATAGAATTCCGCCGGCGCGTCCGCGAGATACCAGACAAACCCCATTTTCGACCGATCTCCCTGCACGGGCGAGCCATAGGCAGGCACGGCTGTCAGAAGGCCAATCGGAATTCCGCCATTGGTATCGGACAATTCCAGGCACCACGCGTGAGCCTGCTCGCGCGCACTTGAAAGCGGCCGTAGATAGTTGTGACACTTGGCCAGCAGGAAGATTCGCTCCCAATCCCAGCCAACGTCGGCCCGAATGGCGCCTAGATCAATTCCGGCGGGGTGAAGCCAATCGACGGGAACGGATGCCGGCCACTCGTCGTACAGCGCCTTGATCAAGGGCTGAACATGGCGATTCCAGTACCTGACATCGGCCGAAGCCATTTGCCGGATATTAATGAGGCAGGAGCCCGTGCGGCTGTCCTGGCTGCCGAAGGTCGGCAGGCTTTTCAAAGGACGTTTGAGTGTGTTCAGGGCCATTGCGCAGTCCATGGATGCATCACGCGGTACGCGGGTGCATCCATCCTCAACGCTCAGAACCCCTGCACAAAACCAGAAAATTCCGAAAAATGCCGCGCGCGTAAGCCACGCGCGCGGCATTCAAGTACGAACATCAACCCGCGCGTGCAAGCAACAGCGCGTTGGTCCGCTTCACGAAGCTCGCCGGATCCTCCAGCGCGCCGCCCTCGGCGAGCAGCGCCTGATCGAACAGCAGATGGCACCAGTCGCCGAAATCCGCGCTATCCGTGCGCAGCGCCTTCACGAGCGGGTGCTCGGGATTGACTTCGAGGATCGGCTGCATCTGCGGCGCCTGCTGGCCCGCGGCCTTGAGCATGCGCTGCAGGTAGCCGCTCATGTCGCCTTCGTCGGCCACGAGGCAGCTCGGGGAATCGGTCAGGCGGAACGTCAGACGCACGTCCTTGGCCTTGTCCTTGAGCGCGTCCTTCATCTGCTCCACGAGCGGCTTGAGATCTTCACTCACCTTCTCCTGCTGTTGCTTTTCCTCGTCGTTGAGCGCGCCGAGATCGAGGTCGCCGCGCGCCACGCTCGCGAGCGGCTTGCCGTCGAATTCATTGAGGAACGAGAGCATCCACTCGTCCACGCGATCCGTGAGCAGCAGCACTTCCACGCCCTTCTTGCGGAACACTTCGAGGTGCGGACTGTTCTTCGCGGCCTGCCAGGTATCGGCGGTCACGTAGTAGATCTTCGACTGCTCCGGCTTCATGCGCGCGACGTAGTCGGCGAGCGAGACAGTCTGCTCGGCCGTGTCGTTGTGCGTCGACGCAAAACGCAGCAGCTTCGCGATGCGATCCTTGTTCGCGTGGTCTTCGCCCACGCCTTCCTTGAGCACCTGGCCGAACTCGGTCCAGAAGGCCGCGAACTTCGCCTTGTCTTCGTCCTTCGCTTCAGCGTCGGTCTGCGCCGCGGCCATCTCTTCGAGCATCGACAGCACGCGCTTGGTCACGCCGTCGCGAATCGCCTTCACGTCGCGGCTTTCCTGCAGGATTTCGCGCGAGACGTTCAGCGGCAGATCCGCCGAATCGACCACGCCCTTCACGAAGCGCAGGTAGTTGGGCAGCAGTTGCTCGGCGTCGTCCATGATGAAGACGCGCTTCACATAGAGCTTCAGGCCGCTCTTGTGGTCGCGGTTCCACATGTCGAACGGCGCATGCGCCGGCACGTAGAGCAGTTGCGTGTATTCGCTGCGGCCTTCGACGCGGTTATGCGTCCACGCGAGCGGATTCTGGTGATCGTGCGCGAGGTGCTGATAGAACTGCTGGTACTGCTCGTCGCTGATGTCGTTCTTCGCGCGCGTCCACAGGGCGCTCGCCTGGTTGATGGTCTCGTATTCGTCTTTCGTGACCATCTCGCTCTTTTCGGCGTCCCATTCTTCCTGCTTCATCTCGATGGGCAGGCCGACGTGATCCGAGTACTTCTGGATGATCGATTTGAGCTTCCACGCGGAGAGCAATTCGTCTTCGCCTTCGCGCAGGTGTAGCGTGATGGTCGTGCCTCGCTGCGGGCGCTCGATCGCCTCGACCGAGAATTCGCCCTCGCCTGCGCTCGTCCAGCGCACGCCTTCGGCGGCGGGCAGCCCCGCGCGGCGGGTCTCAACGGCGATCTTGTCCGCGACGATGAAGCCCGAGTAGAAGCCCACGCCGAACTGGCCGATGAGCGCCGCATCCTTTTGCTGGTCGCCCGAGAGCTTGCCGAAGAATTCCTTGGTGCCCGAGCGCGCGATCGTGCCGAGGTTGGCCACGGCTTCGTCGTGGCTCATGCCGATGCCGTTGTCATCGATGGTGACGGTGCGCGCGGCCTTGTCGAAGCCCACGCGGATGCGCAGGTTCGGATCGTTTTCGTAGAGCGCGCCGTTCGCGAGCGCCTCGAAGCGCAACTTGTCGGCGGCGTCCGACGCGTTCGAGACCAGCTCGCGCAGGAAGATTTCCTTGTTGCTATACAGCGAATGGATCATCAGGTGCAGAAGCTGTTTCACTTCCGCCTGGAAGCTCATGGTTTCTTGTGCCATGGTCGGGGGTCCTCGTTCGTTGCAGTCAGTAGGCTTGGCCGCGTGCGCATTGCCGCGGCGCGTTGAGCGCGCATATGGGGACGCGCCGCGCAAGTTTCAAGAGCGCCGCGCCACGCCGTCCAGATACCCGGTGAGGAAGGCCGGCAGCGCCGGGTCGCCGCAGTTCGCGATGTTAAAGCGCATCCACGTGGTGGGCGACTGGTGCGGCGAGAACAGGCTTCCCGGCGTGAGCAGGAAGCCGGCCTCGTGGCCGGCGGCCGTGAGCGCGTCGGCGTCCACGCCGGTGTCGGCCCACAGGAACATGCCCGCGCCCGGCGCGATGAAGAGCTTGCAGCCCGCGCGCTCCAGCATGCGCGCGGCCTTGTCGCGCACGGCGTCCAGCCGCGCGCGCAGGCGCTCCACGTGGCGCCGGTAGTGGCCTTCGGTGAGCACGCGAAAGAGCACCCGCTCGTTGAGCTCGGGGCTCGTCATGCCGACCAGCATTTTCTGGTCCGCGACGGCCTGCGCCACGTCGAGCGCACTCGCGATGAAGCCCACGCGCAGATTGGGCGCGAGCGTCTTCGAAAAGCTGCCGAGATAGATCACACGGCGCAACTGGTCGAGGCTCGCGAGGCGCGTGGCCGGATAGCCCGCGGGGCACAGGTCGCCGTAGATATCGTCCTCGACCACGAGAAAGTCGTATTGCTCCGCGAGGCGCAGGATGCGAAAGGCCTGCGCGGCCGTCAGCGAGGTGCCGGTGGGGTTCTGCAGCACCGAATTGATGACGAGCAGCTTCGGCCGCCAGGTCGCGACTAGCGCCTCGAGCGCGTCGAGGTCCGGCCCTTCGGGCGTGTACGGCATACCCACGAGGCGCGCGCCCTGCGAGGCAAACCGGCCGAACATCTGGAACCACGCGGGGTCGCCCACCACGACCGTATCGCCGGGCTGCACGTACAGGCGCGCAAGCAGGTCGATGGCCTGGGTGACGCCCGAAACGAGCACGATCTGGTCGGGCGTCGCGCCGATTTCGATCTCCGCGAGGCGCGTCTGCAACTGCTGGCGCAGCGGCAGAAAGCCCTGCGGCGAGCCAAAGCCGAGCAGCTGCGCGCCGCTCTGTCGGCCCAGCGATCGCATCGCGCCCGCCAGCAGCTCGCCGTCGAGCCAGCGCGCCGGCAGGTAACCGAGCCCCGGCCCCTTTTCCGGATGCGTCGACGAATGGAGCATGTTGCGCAGCAGCCAGACCACGTCGAGGGTGGGCGGCGGCGCGGGCTCGGCCGCCCCGCTGGCGTCGGGCGCGGCGGGACGGCGCTCGTGCGGCGCCACGACCGCGAGCCGCTCGCGCACGTAGAAGCCCGAGCCGCGCCGCGAATCGAGGTAGCCCTGCGCGACGAGGCGCTCGTAGGCCTCCACCACTGTGAAGCGCGAGACGCCCTTGTCGAGCGCGAGCTTGCGGATGGACGGCATGCGCATGCCGGGGCGGAACACACGCTCTTCGATGCGGCGGCGGCCCCACTGGACCAACTGGTCGACGAGTGTGGTCGTGGCCGCGTCGTGCGGCGCCGGAATCTGGTCAAGGGGGACGGACGACATGGCGGCTCCAACTGTACCGAACACTATCGGAGCGATTGTACCGTTACTGTCTGCCACCATACCGGTACATTTCTTTGCGTATAGGCCGGTAAGGTGCCGGCAATCCCGCCGACGCGCGTGCGCCAGGCTTGCGGTCCTTCCCGGATCTCGCGGCCGATTGCGCTCGAAATGTTCCGCATGGCCCACGTGCTCCGGTTCGGCTCGTTTTCCAGACGATTCTCTCATGACCGCCACGCCGCTCAGTCTCGATCATCTCGTCGTTTCCGCCCGCACGCTGGACGAAGGCGTGCAGTACGTCGCCGATACGCTGGGCGTGGCGCCCGCGGGCGGCGGCGCGCATCCGCTCATGCGCACCCACAACCGCCTGCTGGGATTGTGGGGCGGTGTCTACCTTGAGGTGATCGCGGTCGATCCCGGCGCGAGCCCGCACGCGGCCGGCCGCTCGCGCCTGTTCGCGCTCGACGATCCCGCCGTGCAGGCGCGCCTCGAATCGGGGCCGTACCTCTCGCACTGGGTCGCGCGCGTCGCGCCGCCCAAGAATCTCGAACGCTGGCGCGGCCAGTACCCGCAGCGCATCCCCGATCTCGTGCCGATGACACGTGGCGATCTGAGCTGGCAGCTCACGGTGCCGCTCGACGGCGCGTTCCCGTCCTGGCAGGGCGCGGGCGACGGCATCCTGCCCTCGCTGATCCAGTGGGATACGTCGCGCCATCCGTCGCAGACGCTCGGCGACAACGGCATCGTGCTCAAGTCGCTCACGGGCTTCCATCCGCAGACAGAAACTGTGCGCGAGCAGCTGAGCTGGCTCGGCGCGGCGTCCCTGATCGCGGTTGAACAAGCCGATACGCCCGCGCTCGTCGCGCAATTCGAAACGCCGTCGGGGCTGCGCACGCTTGGCGCCCCCCTGCGCTGAACGAACAAGCCGCATCGCGGACGAAGAACCCGATTGGCACGGCAAGCGCGTGCCGCCAGAGCGGGATTCGCGTCATAATCAAAAGCTTTCGGCGGCCCGGGCGCTCGACTCCCATCGCACCCGCGCCGCCTCAATCCGGGCCATCAAGGCCCCCAGGCCCTCGTGCCCGACCTCAACAAGGAGACCCCATGGACCAGAGCGATCTCAAGGCTGCCCCCGCGTGGCAACTGTCCGAGCGTGCGATCAAGCTGACCAGCTCGGCGATTCGCGAAATCCTGAAGGTCACCGAGCGGCCCGAGGTCATTTCATTCGCCGGCGGCCTGCCCGCGCCGGCCTCGTTCCCTGCCGAGGAAATGCGCGCGGCTTCCGACCGCATCCTGCGCGATAACCCGACAGGCGCGCTCCAGTACAGCGCGACGGAAGGCTATCTGCCGCTGCGCGAATGGGTCGCCGACCGCTATTCAGTGGGCGGCACGAAGATCCGGCCGTCGCAGGTGCTCATCACCACGGGCTCGCAGCAGGCGCTCGACCTGCTCGGCAAGGTGCTGGTCTCGCCGGGCAGCCCGGTGCTGGTCGAAACGCCCACCTATCTCGGCGCGCTGCAGTCGTTCTCGCTCTATGAGCCGCGCTACGTGCAGCTGCCCACCGACGACAACGGCCTCGTGCCCGAAGGCCTCACGCCCGAGCTGACCGCCGGCGCGCGCCTGCTCTACGCCATCCCGAACTTCCAGAACCCGACGGGCCGCCGCCTGCCGCTCGAACGCCGCGAGGCGCTCGCGCAGTTCGCGCAGCGCGCGAGCTTCCCGGTGATCGAAGACGATCCCTATGGCGCGCTCGACTACGCGGGCAAGCCGTTGCCCACGCTGCTCTCGATGGCGCCCGAGCACGTCGTGCATCTGGGCTCGTTCTCGAAGGTGCTGGCGCCGGGCCTGCGCGTGGGCTACATCATCGCGCCCGAGGAGCTGCACTTCAAACTGGTGCAGGCCAAGCAAGCCACCGACCTGCACACGCCGAGCTTCACGCAGCGCATCGTCCACGAAGTCGTGAAGGACGGCTTCCTCGACACGCACATCCCGAAGGTGCGCGCGCTCTACCGCGACCAGTGCGCCGCGATGCTCGACGCGCTCGCGCGCAACATGCCCGAAGGCGTGAGCTGGAACCGTCCGGAAGGCGGCATGTTCGTGTGGGTCACGCTGCCCGAGGGCATCGACACCATGAAGCTGCTCGAGGAAGCCGTCGCGCAGAATGTGGCCTTCGTGCCGGGCGCGCCGTTCTTCGCGAGCGAGCCGCAGCACAACAAGCTGCGCCTGTCGTTCGTGACGGTGCCGCCCGCGAAAATCGAAGAAGGCGTGGCGACGCTCGCGAAACTCATCCGTGCGCGCAGCTGATGCGCGCACCCGTGAACCGATCACCCTAACCGTACAAGGACTCCTGATCATGGCTGATATCAACGTCTACGACCGTCTCGAACAGCTCGGCATCGAACTGCCCCAGGCGGGCGCACCCGCGGCCGCCTACGTGATGAGCGCGCAGAGCGGCAACACCGTGTACCTCTCGGGCCACATTGCGAAGAAGGACGGCAAGGTGTGGGCCGGCAAGCTGGGCGAGTCGCTCACGACCGAGGAAGGCAAGGCCGCGGCGCACTCGATCGCGATCGACCTCATCGCGACGCTGCACGCCCACACGGGCGACCTCAACAAGGTCAAGCGCATCGTCAAGCTGATGAGCCTCGTGAACTCGACGCTCACCTTCACCGAGCAGCACATCGTCACGAACGGCGCCTCCGAGCTGATCGCCGACGTGTTCGGCGAGAAAGGCAAGCACGCGCGTTCGGCGTTCGGCGTCGCGCAGATTCCGCTCGGCGCGTGCGTCGAGATCGAGCTGATCGCCGAAGTCGAGTAAGCGCTCGCTCCAAAGCGGAGCGGGCCGGCCAGGCTGGTGCGGCCAGCTTGGTCCGGCCGGGTTGGTGCGGCCAGCCTGGTCCGGCCAGGTCAGTCCGCTCCTGCACAGTCCCCTCCAGCGCACACGCCGCCCGGTGTGTGCGCCACCATCGCGGCGAGCGCGCGATGCAGCACGGCGCGCGAGCCGCTTCTCCCCGTCTCTCGCCTCTTACTCGCGCCATGACCCTACGCAGCGTCCGCTTCAAACAGGTCGACGTGTTCACGTCGCGTCCCTTCAAAGGCAATCCGCTCGCCGTCATATTCGACGCCGACGGGCTCGATACGGCACAGATGCAAGCCGTCGCGCGCTGGACCAATCTTTCCGAAACCGCCTTCCTGCTCGCCCCCACCGACGCGCGCGCCGACTATCGCGTGCGCATCTTCACGACGCAGGGCGAATTGCCGTTCGCGGGCCACCCGACGCTTGGCACGGCGCATGCGTTCCTCGACAGCGGACGCCAGCCGAAGACACCGGGCCACCTCGTGCAGGAATGCGGCGCGGGTCTGGTCGAGCTGGCCCAGCGGCCCTATGCCGGGACCGCCAGTGACGCCATGGACACCTGGGCGTTCGCCGCGCCGCCCGCGAAGATGACGCCGCTACCCGAGTCGCAATACGACGCGTTGCGCGCCGCCCTGCGCTCGGACGCGATCGATTTCGGTGCAGCGCCGTGCGGCATCGACAACGGCGCGCCTTGGCTCGTGGTGCGCCTGTCGTCCGCGCAGGCGGTGCTCGCGCTCGACATCGACTACGACGCACTCGCAACCATCGCCGCGAGTGTGGGCGCGCAAGGTCTCGCGGCCTACGGCGCGCATGACGCCAACGGCCCGGCCACGTTCGAGGTGCGCTGCCTCATGACGGGTCTCGGCAAGGGCGAAGATCCGGTGACCGGCAGCGCCAATGCCGCCATCGCCATGTTGCTCGCGCAGCAAAATCGCCGCCCCGGCAGCCACTATACGGTGCGCCAGGGCACCGCGGTGGGGCGTGACGGCCGTGTCTTCGTCGACTACGACGACGCAGCGGGCAAGATCTGGATCGGCGGCACCTCGCTCACGGTCGTGGACGGCACGATCGGGCTCGAATGAGCGGTTCATTTGCAGGCATGCATTCTGCGTAGGTCCGGCCTGCATCGAGCGCTGGCGCGCTATGCGCGGCCTCGTGTCTATGCGTGGCAGATCGCACGGGCGTCCCCGTTTACCCACGACTGGCGTATACCCGGGGACCGATGGCTTCCTTATTCATTGCCCAACCATTAAGATCCAAACATCGGACGCAAGGAAGCGTCCGATGGCCCCTGTTCGCGCACTTCGCGCTACTTCCTCAGCCATTCCGCATTCGATGCCGCCGATCCAACCGAGCGCTTTGTCGTCGTCCCGGCCGCCGCATCTGCGGCGCGACGGTGCGCGCGTGCGGCGGATGAGATGAACGAGAACTGGCGCCCCTTCTCGCGCGACGCCGGCCTGCGCGGCGCGCCCGGCCCGGCCTACACGCGCCCGCGCACGCTGCTCGCCATTCCGCTGCTCGGCGTGCTGGTGCTGATCTTGCTGTGGGCCGTGATCTTCACGCGCCTCGCGGTCGAAAAGGAGGCCACCCAGCGCGAGGCCACGGCCTCCGCGGCCATCCTCTCGGCGGCGCTCGAGCAGCACACGGTGAAGGCGATCCACCAGGTCGACCAGATCACGCGCTTCGTGAAGTACGAGTTCGAAAAATCGCCCGACCACTTCAATCTCATCAGCACGGTCGAGAAAGGCGTCGTGCAGAGCGACTCGCTCGTGCAGGTGTCGATCATCGACGAGCACGGCAAGCTCGTCGCCAACACCGCCGATCCCCATCCGAAGCCGATCGACCTCTCGGACCGCGAGCACTTCAAGGTGCACGAGCACGAGAACGACGACCAGCTCTTCATCAGCAAGCCGGTGCTCGGCCGCATCTCGGGCCACTGGACCTTGCAGATGACGCGCCGCCTCAATCACGCGGACGGCTCGTTCGCGGGCGTCGTAGTGGTCTCCGAAGACCCGAGCTACTTCACGAGCGACTTCTACAACAACGCCGCCATCGGCCGTGACGGCGTGATCGCCGTGATCTCGGACACCGGCGCCGTGCTCGCGCGCCGCACCGGCAACGCGGAGCGCGCGAGCGGCGCGTTCTCGGCGAGCGGCGTCTACCCGATGTCCGAGCACGTCTCCGGCACCTACGTCGATCCGATCGACCACGTCATGCGCATCGTCTCGTACCGCCATATCGACGGCTATCCGCTCGCGGTGCTGGTTGGCCTCTCGCAAGCCGAGCAGTTTGCGGACTACAACCACACGCGCAACGTCTACCTGATGATGGCGACCTTCATCTCGCTCGCCATGCTGTCGTTCTTCGCCGTGGCTACGGGGTTGATCGGCAAGCTGCTCGGGCGCGAGCGCGAGATGTCGCAACTCGTGCAGTACGACCTGCTCACGGGCCTGCCGAACCGCTACGCCACGCTGCAGCGGCTGCGCCACGAAGTCACACAGCCGGGCAATCTCGGGCGCCTCGCGATTCTGTTCATCGACCTCGACAACTTCAAGACGGTCAACGACACGCTCGGCCACAACGCCGGCGACATCGTGCTGCAGATGAGCGCCGCGCGCCTCGCCGACGCCGTGGGCGGCGCCGGCACGCTCGCGCGCATCGGCGGCGACGAGTTCGTGGTAATCGTCAAGGGCGACGAGATCGAGAAACGCGCGAGCGCGCTGGCCGAAGTGACCAACGCCGCGTTCACGCATCCGTTCGACGTGCGCGGCAGCGCCTTCGTGCTGCATGCGAGCACGGGCATCGCGCTCTTCGCCGTGGCGCACGAGAGCGAGATCGACCTGCTCAAGAAGGCCGACCTCGCGATGTACGCGGCCAAGGAAGCCGGCCGCAACTGCTTCCGCTTCTACTCGCCGCAGCTCGCGCACCGCGCCGACCACCTGATGAAGTGGGAGCAGCAGTTGCGCATCGCGCTCGGCGAAGGGCAGCTGTTCCTCGCCTATCAGCCGAAGATCGATCTGCGCCGGCGCTGCATCACCGGCTTCGAGGCGCTGGTGCGCTGGAACCACCCGCAGTACGGGCTCATCCCCGCCAGCGAGTTCATTCCGGTGGCCGAATCGACGGGCCTCATCGTGCCGGTGGGCGACTTCGTGATCCGCACCGCCTGCGCGCAGCTCGCGCAATGGCAGCAGCAGGGCTACGAAACGCTTTCGCTCGCCATCAATATCTCGGCGGTGCAGTTCTGGCGCGGCGACCTCTACGAGACGGTTGCGCACGCGATCGAGGAGACCGGCATCGCCGCGCACAAGCTCGAGCTCGAAATCACCGAGACGGCGATGATGGAGTACCCCGAGCTCGTCTCCGAAAAGATCTTCGCGTTGAAGCGCCTTGGCGTGCGCGTCGCGCTCGACGACTTCGGCACCGGCTATTCGTCGCTGTCCTACCTGAACCGCTTCGCGGTCGACACGCTCAAGGTGGACCGCTCGTTCGTGCAGGCGATCCCGGCCGACCGCAGCGTCTGCGTGATGGTCTCGGCCATCGTCAATCTCGCGCGCTCGCTCGGCCTCACCGTGGTCGTGGAAGGCACCGAGACCGAGGAGCAGATCGCATGGCTCTCGGCGCTCGGCCCGATCGAGGCGCAGGGTTTCCTGTTCTCACGCCCCGTGCCGGTGGAAGGCGTGCCGGCGCTCATCGAGCGTTTCGGGGTGTGCGGCGCAACGCAGGCGGGCGCGCACGATGCGCGCAACGAGCGCGTGAGCGACGCGTCGCAGCCGCGCTAAAGCGGCGCCCTCCCCTTCCGGCGCCGCTCTGCCTGCACTGCGCTAGCGTGCGCGTGCTCCCGTGAAACCGCCAAAGAACGCCCGTGCGTTGGCCTCGAGGCTTTCGAGGTGGTAGCCGCCTTCCTGCACGATCACCGATGGCAAGTCCAGTGCGCCGATCGCCTGGCCGAGCCGGCCGAAGCCCTCGGTGCTCACGGCCACCTTCGACTGCGGATCGTCCTTGTAGATGTCGAAGCCGAGCGCCAGCACGAGCGCGTCGGGCTGGAAGCGCCTGAGCACGCGCAGCGCCGCGTCCACGCGCTCGAAGAACGCGTCTTCCGAGGCGCCGTGCGGCATCGGCAGGTTGACGTTGAAGCCCACGCCCGCGCCCGCGCCGCGCTCGTCCTCGTAGCCCGCGACCACCGGATAGAAGTTGGTCGGGTCGCCGTGGATCGAAATGTAGAGCACGTCGTCGCGGCCGTAGAAAATCTCCTGCACGCCCTGGCCGTGGTGCATGTCGGTGTCGAGGATCGCCACGCACTTGTAGCGACTCCTGAGCGACTGCGCCGCGATGGCCGCGTTGTTCAGGTAGCAGAAGCCGCCCGCCGCGTCCGCGCGCGCATGGTGGCCAGGCGGACGGCTCAGCGCGTAGCTCGCGCGCGCGCCCTCGTTGACGCACGCGGCCGCCGCCAGCGCGCTTTGCGCCGACCAATAAGCCGCGCGCCAGGTGTTCGCGCCCACCGGGCAGCTGCCATCGGCGAGATAGCGGGCCGCCTGCGCGAGCACGCCGCGCAGCGGATTCGGATCGCGCACGTAGATGTTCGACATGACTTCGTCGCCCCAGTCTTCGGGCATGCGCTTCCACTCGGCATGCGCTTCTTCCAGGAAGCGCAGATAGTTCATGTCGTGCACGGCGGCGATCGGCGCGGTGCCGAAGTCGGCGGGCTCGCTCACCTCGAAGCCGAGCGAGCGCGCGGCGGCGACGAGACGCGCGGCGCGCTCCGGCACTTCCTGCGGCTCGCGCATCTGGCCGCGCGAGAGATAGCTGCGGGGATGATGCAGCAGCTGTTCGGGATGAAACCAGGTCTTCATGCTCAGGGTTCCTTCAGGTTTGGCTCATGCGTAGCTCATGCCGCCGAGCGCGTTCGCCGGATACATTCGCTGGATGCACTCGATAACTCGCGCTCCGGCACAGCACGGCTCATGCAGTTTCATGCAGACACGGCTTGCGCCGCATGCACGCGCACACCGGCGCGCGCGGCGACCGCGTTGAGCAGCACGTTCGTGCCCGCCGTGACGTCCTCGGGCAGCGCGTCTTCGGCCTCGTTGTGCGAGAGGCCGTCCACGCACGGGATGAAGACCATCGCCGTCGGGCAATAGCGCGCGAGGTGGATCGCGTCGTGACCCGCGCCGCTCACGATACGCTCGTTCGAATAGCCGAGGCGCTCGACCGCCTCGGCCACGAGCGCGACGCAAGCCGGGTCGAACGGCGTGGCGGGCGAAGTCCAGCAATGCGCGATCTCCACGCCGAGCCCGCGCGTGCCGCCCACTGCCGCGCAGACCGCACGCAGGTCCTGCTCCATCGCGTCGATCTGGGCATCGTCGTGATGGCGCAGATCGACCGTGAACGTCACGTTGGCCGCGATCGTGTTGCGCGACGAGTTCGCAATCTGCACCTGTCCGATCGTCACGAGACCGAGCGGCGCATGGCGCGCCATCACCCGCTCGATTTCCATCGCCATGTGCGCCGCGCCGAACCAGGCGTCCTTGCGGTAGCGCATCGGCGTCGTGCCCGCGTGCGCGGCCACGCCCGACACCGTCACATCGAACCAGCGGATCGCCTGGCCGCCCGTCACCACGCCGATGGTCGTGCCGTTCGCCTCCAGGATCGGCCCCTGCTCGATATGCGCCTCGAAGTACGCATCGACGGCCACGCCCTGCACGGGCCGCGTGCCGCGCGCGCCGCACGCGTCGAGCGCCTCGCCGAGCGTCACGCCATCGGCGTCGCGGCGCGCGAGCGCGTCTTCGAGCGTCATCGCGCCCTGGAACACGGCCGAACCGAGCATCGCCGGCGTGAAGCGCGCGCCTTCCTCATTGGTCCACGAGCAGATCTCGATGGGCTTGTCGGTCACGGCGCCCGCATCGTTGAGCGCGCGCACCACTTCGAGCCCGGCCAGCACGCCGTAGACGCCGTCGAAGCGCCCGCCCTCGGGCTGCGTGTCGAGATGGCTGCCCATCAGCACGGGCGCGGCCTGCGGATCGGCGCCTTCGCGCCGCGCGAACAGGTTGCCCACCTGGTCGGTCCACACCGTCATGCCCGCCTCGCGGCACCAGCGCGCGAACAGCTCGCGGCCGCGCCGGTCTTCTTCGGTGAGCGCGAGGCGCCGCACGCCGCCGCCCGCTGTCGCGCCGATGCGTGCCATTTCAGTGAGGCTCGCCCACAGACGCGGGCCATCGATATGCAAGAGGTCTTTCATGGTTAAACCCATCTCCGGTCGAATTTTTGTTGACACCTGGACTGATGCATCACTGCGAAATCAGTGCGAACTCAATGTGAATTCAATGCGAACTGAGCGCCTCGGCGGCCGCCTCGTCGTGCGCATGCGCCGCGCGGCGCGCGTCGAGCGCGACGATGCACACCAGCGACACGCCGGCGAGGCAGGTATAGAACACCGCGAGCGGCCACCATTGGCCCGCATAGCGATGCGCGAGCCAGGTGCCGACGAGCGGCGTGAGGCCGCCCGCCACCGCGCCGCAGACCTGATAGGACAGCGAGATGGCCGAGTAGCGCACGCGCGTGGGGAACACCCCCGAGACGAAGCCCGCGATCACGGAATAGAAGCTCGCCATGCAGACCACGGCAATGGCGATGCCGATCACCATCGGCACGACCTTGCCGCTCTGCACGAGCACGAACATCGGATACGGCGAGAGCATCGCGGCGAGGGCCGCGCACTTCAGGAAGCGCGCGCCGCCCATGCGCTCGGCGAGCCACGCGGCGATGGGCTGCGAAAGGAACTGGATGATCGCGACCGCGAACAGGCAGTCGAGGATGAGCGAGCGCGTGATGCCGACGTACTGCGTCGTGTACGCGATCATGAAGGTGTTGGTGAAGTACACGCCCGCAATGCCGATGGTGTTCGCGCCGATGCACAGCAGCACGAGCCCCCATGCCGAGCGGAACACCTCCGCGACCGGCAGCTTCACGGTGCTGCGCTGGTCCTTGAGCTTCTCGAACTCGGGCGACTCGTTCACGCCGAGACGGATCATGATGCCCACCACGAGCAGCAGCGCCGAAACGAGGAACGGCAGGCGCCAGCCCCACGAGAGGAAGTCGGCCTTTTCGAGCGAGGTGACCGAGCGGAACGCCAGCAGCGAGAGGATCAGGCCCGCCGGCGAGCCGAGCTGCGCGAACGAGGCGAAGAAGGTGCGGCGGCCGGCAGGCGCATGCTCGGCCGCCATCAGCACCGCGCCGCCCCACTCGCCGCCCACGGCCACGCCCTGCACGATGCGCAGCAGCACGAGCAGCACCGGCGCGAGCATGCCGACCTTCGAGTACGACGGCAGGAGGCCCACGCAGACGGTGGCGACGCCCATCATCATGAGCGTGGTCATGAGCGCCTTCTTGCGGCCGATGCGGTCGCCGAGATGGCCGAAGATCAGGCCGCCGAGCGGCCGCGCGAAGAAGCCGACGGCGAACGTGGCGAACGAAGCCATCGTGCTGACGAAGCGGTCTTCGGACGGGAAATAGAGCTCGCCGAACACCAGCGCGGCGGCCGTGGCGTAGATGTAGAAGTCGTACCACTCGATCATGGTGCCGATGAATGCCGCGGCAGCGGCACGCACCGGCTGTCGTGTGGCAGGGGCGGAGGTTTGCGGGGTGGTCATGGAAGTGTCTCCTTACTGCACTTTCGTCGTGCGTTCGATGCAACGCACATGAAAGCTTTATCGCCTCCCAGAAAACATTAGTCAAATTTCGAGTTATTATTCAGCGCATAAATTTGACTAATACCAGAGCCCCAAACCGGCGAGGAAACGCCCCATGCGCGCCGACATCACCCGCTTTCTCAACGACCGGCTCGACTGGAACCTGCTGCGCACCTATCTCGCGATCATGCAGGAGCGCAGTCTGAGCCGGGCCGCCGCGCGCCTCTACGTGACCCAGCCCGCCGTGAGCCAGGCGCTCAAGCGGCTCGAAGACGCGCTCGGGCGCAAGCTCATCGAGCGGCGCGGCACGCATTTCGTGCCGACCCAGGCCGGCGAAGAGGTCTATCGGATCGCGAGCGACATCTACGGCACCATTTCGCAGCTCGAAACCGGGCTCGACGAGCGCACCACCGACATCACCGGCTCGATCCGGCTGCTCACGGTGAGCCGGATCGAATCGCGCGTGTACGACGAGTTCCTCGCCGAATTCCATTCGGCGTATCCGCGCATCGACCTGCAGATCGAAGTCATGCGCTCATCGGACATCATTTCGTCGCTATTGCAGAAGACCGCGACCGCGGGCCTGAGCCTGTGCCGCACGCCGGTCGAGAAGCTCGAGATGCGCTGCTTCCTGCGCCAGCGCTACGCGATGTTCTGCGGCCGGCACCACCGGCTATTCGGTCTCTCGCAACTGACGATGGAAGACCTGCTCGCGGAAAATTTCGTGTCGTTCACGAGCGACCAGATTGGCGACAGCCTGTCACCGCTCACGGTGTTTCGCGACCAGCGCGGTTTTACGGGGAGAATCGTGGCGTCCTCGCCGAGCCTCGACGAGGTGCGGCGGCTCATCTTCGCGGGCTACGGCATTGGCTGCCTGCCCGAGCACATGGTGAAGGACGATCTGGCGCGGCAGCGCCTGTGGCGCCTGCCGCCGGAGGACGGACTCGTGGATGTCGACATCCACCTGCTGTGGCATCGCGAGCGCAAGCGGAATGCGGCCGAAGAAGCGTTCTTCGACGCGATGGAGCGCTGCATGCAGCGCCATGCGCTCGCGGACCGGCTATAGCGCGCGCCGCGAGCGCTGGACAGAAACGATCAGCAAGCGATCAGAAGCCGCGCGACATGACCGCGACGCCGATCGTCACGACGCCCAGCACCAGATTGACGACGACGAGCCGGCGCACGGTGCCCACGGCGCGCGCGCCGTCGGGCCACTTCTGCGCCTGCACCGCGCGGCGGATGCGCGGAAATACGGCGAAGCGGATATGGCCGAAGATCAGCATCATGATCACGCCGAGGCCCGCCATCGCGTGCAACTGCCAGGTGGCGTGGCCGCCGCCGAACTGCATCAGCAGAAAACCGCCGGTCAGCAGGATCACGATCACGGCAATGCCGACCCAGTTGAAGAAGCGGCCGAACACCGATTCGATGAGCGGCAGCCGCAGTTGCGGCGAGAGGTCTTCGAGCGCCGGACGCAGGCAGAAGTGCGCGAACACCATGCCGCCCACCCAGACTGCAACGCTCAGCAGATGCAAAAAGAGCGCGATTTCGATCGCGTGACCCATGCTTGAAATTTCCTGTACGTGAAAAGTATCCGGCTGTCGGCCGGAGTGGGCGCTTTAGCGCCTGCTCCGGCCCCATGCAAGGCTCGACGCGCGTTGCGCGGCATTATTCCATGCCACGCTGCGTGTCGCGCCAGATGTGCGCGCCGAAACCTCCGGCGCGCGCGGGGGCATTGCAGCCGCTGAAGCGCCTATTGCGTTATTGCGGCAGCACCGGGCGCAGGCCCGTGACGACCTTGAGCTTCGAGTCGGGCGCGCGGCCCTTGCGGGCCCGCTTGCCGATCTGCGGCGCCAGCACCGCGCCCGCCATCAGATCCTCGCCGGCCTTGCCGCCGCGGCCCGTGCCTTCGAGCACGACGCCCGACGCGGTGATCGCGAGTGCCTGCGCGAGCTTTTCCTTCTCGTCGAGCTGCATCAGCGTGACGCCGCGCCCGCCGCCCGAGAGCGTCTTCATCTCGTCGAGGCCGAACACGAGCAGGCGGCCGCCCGAGGACAGGCACGCCACCTGGATCGCATTAGGCAGCATCGGCATCGGTGCGAGCGGCGCGCAGCCCTCGTCGATCGTCATGAACGCCTTGCCGGCCTTCACGCGGCTCACCATGTCGCCGATCTTCGCGATGAAGCCAAAGCCGTTGCTCGACGCGAGCAGCAGTTGCTGCTCCGCATTCGCCGCGAAGTAATGCAGCAGATGCGTGCCCGCTTCGAGCTCGATGAGCGAGGTGACCGGCACGCCGTCGCCGCGGCCGCCCGGCAATTGCGCGACCGCCACCGAATAGACGCGCCCATTGCTGCCCCACGCGATCAGCGTGTCGGGCGTGCGGCACTGGAACGCCGCGTAGAGCCCGTCGCCGGCCTTGAACGTGAAGCTTTGCGTATCGAGCCCGTGGCCCTTGAGCGCGCGCACCCAGCCCTTCTGCGAGACGACCACCGTGACCGGCTCGTCCACCACGCGCACTTCGAAGCTCGCGCGCTTTTCCTGCTGGATCAGCGTGCGGCGGTCGTCGCCGTACTGCTTCGCATCGGCTTCGATCTCCTTCACGATGAGCCGCTTCATCGACGCATCGTTCGCGAGCAGCTCTTCGAGCTTCGCTTTCTCTTCGCGCAGCTCCGCGAGTTCCTTCTCGATCTTGATCTTTTCCAGCCGCGCCAACTGGCGCAGACGGATTTCAAGAATGTCCTCGGCCTGGCGCTCGGAGAGGCCGAACGCGCTCATCAGCGCGCTCTTGGGCTCATCCGACTCGCGGATGATGCGGATCACCTCGTCGATATTGAGGAAGACGATCATCCGCCCTTCGAGGATGTGGATGCGGTCGTCGACCTTGGTCAGGCGATGCTGCGTGCGGCGCGTGACCGTCGCGAAGCGGAAGCCGATCCACTCGCCGAGGATCTCGCTGATGCCCTTCTGGCGCGGACGGCCATCGGCGCCGATCATCACGAGGTTCAAAGACGCATTCGATTCGAGGCTCGTGTTGGCGAGCAGCGAGTTGACGAATTCGCCCTGGTCGATCTTGCTCGTCTTCGGCTCGAACACGAGACGCACGGGCGCGTCCTTGCCCGACTCGTCGCGCACGGCGTCGAGCAGCGCGAGCATCGACTGCTTGCTCTGCAACTGCTCGGGCGTGAGCGTCTTCTTGCCGAGCTTGAGCTTCGGGTTCGTGAGCTCCTCGATCTCTTCGAGCACCTTCTGGCCCGACGTGTTCGGCGGCAGTTCGGTCACCACGAGCTGCCACTGGCCGCGCGCGAGATCTTCGATCTTCCAGCGCGCGCGCACCTTGAGGCTGCCGCGGCCCGACTCGTAGGCCGCCGCGATTTCCGCTTCGCTCGAAATGATCTGGCCGCCGCCCGGGAAATCGGGCCCCGGGATCTTTTCCATTAGCTCCGCGTGCGAAATCTTCGGATTCCGGATCATTGCCACGGCCGCCGACGCGACTTCGCGGAGGTTGTGCGAGGGAATTTCCGTCGCAAGACCGACCGCGATGCCCGATGCGCCGTTGAGCAGCAGCATCGGCAGGCGCGCGGGCAGCGTCTTGGGCTCCTGGAACGAGCCGTCGTAGTTCGGCATGAAATCGACGGTGCCCATGTCGATTTCGTCGAGCAGGAGCTTCGCGATGGGCGTCAGACGCGCTTCGGTGTATCGCATGGCCGCCGCGCCGTCGCCGTCGCGCGAGCCGAAATTGCCCTGGCCGTCGATGAGCGGATAGCGCATCGAGAAGTCCTGGGCGAGACGCACGAGCGCGTCGTAGGCCGACTGGTCGCCGTGCGGGTGGTACTTGCCGAGCACGTCGCCGACCACGCGCGCCGACTTCACGGGCTTGGCGTTGTCGCCGAGACCCATCTCGTTCATCGCGAAGAGAATGCGTCGCTGCACCGGCTTCTGGCCGTCGCAGACGTCGGGCAGCGCGCGGCCCTTCACCACGCTCACCGCGTAGTCGAGGTACGCGCGCTCCGCGTAGTGGCCGAGCGTGAGCGTGTCGCCGTTCGGGGCGTCGGTCACTTCAGCAAAGAGATCGTCCATGTTTCAGTCAGTCCGTAATCTTGTATGGGCGTGTATGGGGTGCGAAGGCGTGCGCGCTCAGATATCCGCTTCGACTTCGTTGCCCTTCTCTTCGAGCCACGAGCGGCGCGAGGCCGCTTCGCCCTTGCCCATCAGCATGGTCATGCGCGCAACGGTGGCCTCGTAGTCGAGGTCGCCGAGCGCGATGGGCGACAGGCGCCGCGTGTCGGGGTTCATCGTCGTGTCCCAGAGCTGCTCGGCGCTCATTTCGCCGAGGCCCTTGAAGCGGCTGATGGTCCATTGCGTCTCCCGCACGCCGTCCTTGCGCAGCTTGTCGAGGATCGCTTCGAGCTCGCCTTCGTCGAGCGCGTAGAGCTTCTGCGCAGGCTTCTTGCCGCGCGCCGGCGCGTCGACGCGGAACAGCGGCGGGCGCGCCACGCACACGTGACCGCGCTCGATCAGCTGCGGGAAATGCTTGAAGAAAAGCGTGAGCAGCAATACCTGGATGTGCGAACCGTCGACGTCCGCGTCCGAGAGAATGCAGATCTTGCCGTAGCGCAGGTTCGACAGATCGACGGTGTCGTCGGGGCTGTGCGGATCGACGCCGATCGCCACCGAAATGTCGTGCACTTCGTTGTTGGCGAACAGGCGGTCACGCTCGGTTTCCCACGTGTTGAGCACCTTGCCGCGCAGCGGCAGGATGGCCTGATATTCCTTGTCGCGGCCCATCTTCGCCGAGCCGCCCGCCGAGTCGCCCTCGACGAGGAAAAGCTCGTTGCGCGCGATATCGGTCGACTCGCAGTCGGTGAGCTTGCCGGGCAGCACGGCCACGCCCGAGCTCTTGCGCTTCTCGACCTTCTGCCCCGCGCGCGTGCGCGCCTGGGCCTGCTTGATGACGAGGTCGGCGAGCTTCTTGCCATGCTCGACGTGCTGGTTGAGCCAAAGCTCCAAAGCGGGACGCGAGAACGACGAGACGAGCTTCACGGCGTCGCGGCTATTGAGGCGCTCCTTGATCTGCCCCTGGAACTGCGGGTCGAGCACCTTCGCCGAGAGCACGAACGAGACGCGCGCGAACACGTCCTCCGCCAGCAGCTTCACGCCCTTGGGCTGCAGGTTGTGCAGCTCGACGAAGCTCTTCACGGCCTGGAACAGGCCGTCACGCAGGCCGCTCTCGTGCGTGCCGCCCGCGGGCGTCGGAATCAGGTTGACGTAGGACTCGCGCATGAGCGGGCCTTCCTCGCTCCACGCGACCACCCACGCGGCGCCCTCGCCTTCGGCGAAGGTGTCGTCGGTGGTGCGGGCGTCGGCGTAGCGCTCGCCTTCGAAGAGCGGGATCAGCAGGTCGCTGCCGCCCATGCCTTCGAGCAGATAGCCGCGCAGGCCGTCTTCGTATTTCCACGAGAGCCGCTCGCCGGTCTTCTCGTTGACGAGCTCGACCTCGACGCCGGGCAGCAGCACCGCCTTCGAGCGCAGCAGGCGCTGCAGCTCGCCAAGCGGCAGATTCGGCGAGTCGAAATACTTCGGGTCGGCCCACGCGGTCACGCGCGTGCCGGACTTCTTCTCGTCTCGCGCGGCGTTGCGCGTGGTGAGGGGCTTCACGACGTTGCCGTCCGAGAAGCCGATTTCGGCGACCTTGCCGTCGCGCCAGACCGTCACGTCCAGACGCGTCGAAAGCGCGTTGGTGACCGAGACGCCCACGCCGTGCAGACCGCCCGAGAACGTGTAGGCGCCGCCGGCGGCCTTGTCGAACTTGCCGCCCGCGTGCAGGCGCGTGAAAACGATTTCGACGACGGGCACTTTCTCGTCCGGGTGCAGGCCGAACGGAATGCCGCGGCCGTCGTCCTCGACGGAGACGGAATGATCGGCGTGCAACGTGACGGTGATGCGCTTGCCGTAGCCGCCGAGCGCTTCATCGGACGCGTTGTCGATGACTTCCTGGATGATGTGCAGCGGATTCTCGGTGCGCGTGTACATGCCCGGCCGTTGCCGGACGGGCTCGAGGCCCTTGAGCACCTTGATCGACGCTTCGCTATATCCAGCGTTTGCAGCGTTTGACTTCTTCGTTGACATGGTGATCCGCAGGGGGTCGTCCTGTGCAGATGTCCACAGGTGCTGTGGACATCTGCGGGGACAACGCGTTGAGTGTTCAAAAAAACCGTGACGAAACAACGGGCTGGGCGCGCTGCGCAACGCCCGGGCAGATCTTGCCGGGCCGGCGCGCGCTCGCGCGAGTCGCTCCGATTCGCGAGGTATTGTACTGATTTGAGCTTGCGCGGCAATTTGGAAAAGGGTTGGCCGTTCGGCCGAGGGGCGGCGAGGGGCTTGAGTCGCGTAGAATGGGGCACGGGTGGCATGCCGCCTGCCGGCGCCGTTTCAGCCGGTTTGTTGCGCAATTTGGGGGAGTGCAGCGCCTATGAGACCATCGGAAGCATTACGCGCGCATCGCGCTGAAATCCGGCAGATCGTCGCGAGTCATCACGCAACGAATGCGCGCGTGTTTGGCTCGTCGGCGCGTGCGGAGGACGACGAGGACAGCGATCTCGACTTGCTCGTCGACCCAACGCCGCAAACTTCGCTGTTCGATCTCGCGCGCATTCAATTGCGGCTGGAAGCGCTACTAGGCGTACCTGTGGATGTCCGCACACCGTTGGATCTGCCCGAGCGCTGGCGGGCGCTTGTCGTGGAGGAAGCGGTGCCGGTATGAAAAAAGGCGATTTGCGCACGCGCGACTACATTGAGCACATCCTCACGGCCATCGAGCGCATCCGTGACTACACCGCGTCAGTCACGCTGGAAACGTTTCAAACAACCCCGATGGTCATTGACGCCGTCGTGCGTAACCTGGAGATCATTGGCGAGGCGGCGCGCAACGTGATCCAGGACGATCCGACCTTCATCGCGGCGCATCCTGAGATTCCATGGCAAGCCATGTATGCCACACGCAACCGCGTGTCGCACGGTTATTTCGATATCGACACAAGGACAGTCTGGGTGACGGTGCAGAACGACTTGCCCGAGCTGGAACGCGCACTTTTACCCCTGAAACAGTCCTAAAAAAAAGCGGCCTTCATCAGGCCGCCTTCTCCCGCTTGCGCCAGCTTTTCACGTCACTTGCGCTTGCTCTCCAGCTCTTCCCACCGCTCCAGCGCCATCAACAATTCCTCGTCGATCTGCGCATAGCGCTCGGTGAGCCGCGTGCCCTCCTGGGCATCCTTCGCAAAAATCGATCCATCCTCGATCTTCGCGCCAATCTCCTTCTGCTCCGTCTCCAGCGCCTCGATGCGCTTGGGCAGCTCCTCGAGCTCGCGCTGCTCCTTGAACGAAAGCTTCACGGTGCGCTGCGCATTGCGGCCCGCCGCGCTCTCCTTCGGCGCGGCCGCAGCGGGAGCCGCCTCCTTCGGCGCGCGCGCCTCGGCAAGCTCCTGCGCGCGGGCGCTCTGGGTCTGCCAGTCAGTGAAGCCGCCCACGTACTCGCGCCAGCGGCCTTCGCCCTCGGAGGCGATCACCGAAGTCACCACGTTGTCGAGGAACGCGCGATCGTGGCTCACCAGCAACACGGTGCCGTCGTAATCGGTCAGCAATTCTTCGAGCAGCTCGAGCGTGGGAATGTCGAGGTCGTTGGTCGGTTCGTCGAGCACCAGCACGTTCGCGGGGCGCGCAAACAGACGCGCGAGCAGCAGGCGGTTGCGCTCGCCGCCCGAGAGCGACTTCACGGGCGAGCGCGCGCGCTCGGGCGAGAACAGGAAGTCGCCGAGATAGCTCATCACGTGCTTCTTGGCGCCGTTGATCTCGACCCAGTCGCTGCCGGGGCTGATGGTATCGGCGAGGCTCTTCTCGAGGTCGAGCTGCGCACGCATCTGGTCGAAGTACGCCACCTGCAGGTTCGTGCCCACGCGCACCGTGCCGGCGTCGGGCTTCAGCTCGCCGAGGATCAGCTTGAGCAGCGTGGTCTTGCCCGCGCCGTTCGGGCCGACGAAGCCGATCTTGTCGCCGCGCATCACCGTGGCCGTGAAGTTATCGACGATCGTGCGATCGCCATAACGCTTCGTGACGTCGGTGAGCTCCGCGACGATCTTGCCCGACTTCTCGCCCTGCGCGACGTCGAGCTTGACGTTGCCCTGCACGTTGCGGCGCTCCTCGCGCTCGTGGCGCATCTGCACGAGGCGCGCGATGCGGCCCACGCTGCGCGTGCGCCGCGCCTCCACGCCCTTGCGGATCCACACTTCTTCCTGCGCGAGCAGCTTGTCGAACTTCTCGTTTTCCACGCGCTCGACTTCGAGCTGCTGCGCCTTGCGCTCCTGGTACTGCGAGAAGTTGCCCGGATACGAGAGCAGCTTGCCGCGGTCGAGCTCGACGATGCGCGTGGCCACGCGGTCGAGGAATGCGCGGTCGTGGGTGATGAACAGCAGGCTCGAGCGCTGCGCGACGAGCAGCTCTTCGAGCCAGCGGATGCCGTCGAAGTCGAGGTGGTTGGTCGGTTCGTCGAGCAGCAGCACGTCGGGCTGCACGACGAGCGCGCGCGCGAGCGCCACGCGCTTTTGCATGCCGCCCGAGAGCGCGCCCACGCGCGCGTCCCCTTCGAGGCCGATCTGCGCGAGCGTGGTCGACACGCGCGTGCGCCAGTTCCAGGCGTCGGCGTGATCGAGCGACGACTGCAGCGCATTCATGCGTGCGAGCAGCGCGTCGTGCTCCGCGCCTTCGGGGGTATCCGCGAGCTTGTGCGCGACCACGTCGAATTCGTCGAGCAGTGCGCGCACGCCCGCGAGCCCCGAGGCGACGGTGTCGAACACGGTGGCATCGGCGTCGAAATCGGGCTCCTGCGGCACATAGACGGTCGAAAGATCCTGCTGGCGCGTGACGAGGCCGTCGTCGGGCCGGGCGAGGTCGGCGACGATCGTGAGCAGCGATGACTTGCCCGCGCCATTGCGGCCGATCAGTCCGACGCGCTCGCCGGCTTCGAGCGAAAAGTCCGCGTGATCGAGCAGCGCGACGTGGCCGAACGCGAGTTGCGCGCCGGTGATGGTGTAAAGCGACATGAATGGAGACCGTTGCCTGCGTTGGAGAGCAAGCGCGTATTGTACCGGGGCGCATGGGGTCCGCCGCCCTGGCCCCGTTGCCTCGATGCTCGCCGTGGCATTCGCTGGGACGTCCGCCCGCGCGGGCATGCCTGCGCGCGCCTGGCCGATCGCGGCGACGCGAACCTGCCGCGCGCGGCCGGAGCGTCATTTTCCTGTAATATCGCGGCTCGCCTGCCGCTCCGCCCCAACCGGGCCAGGGTGGCTAACGGGGCCATATGTGGCTATCCGGGGCTAGATGGGCGGCTAAATCCGCGGGCAACGATCCGCGGGAAGCCGCGTCGAACTGGAATGAAAGGTGTGTTGTGAGCGAAGTGATCGAATACAAGAGCTGGGTCTGCCTGATCTGCGGCTGGGTCTATAACGAAGAAGATGGGCTGCCCGACGACGGCATCGCCGCGGGCACGCGCTTCGCGGATATCCGCGAAGACTGGCGCTGCCCGCTGTGCGACGTGGGCAAGGCCGATTTCGTCGCCGTGGAGTTCTGACGCGCCCGCCGCGCGGGCTGACATTTTCCAGCCGGATGGCGTTTGCTATACTCTTGCGCCTGCGCCGCACAACCAGACTTTGTGCGCAGACTCCGCGCCATGACGGGTGACTTGGGAAACATGGCGGTCTGGCGGAGAGGGGGCTCGCGCTCCCCGCAGCGGATTTGACGGCTCCCTGTAGTTCAGGGGGCGGAATGAGGGCCGAATCCCCCGCCAGTCAATGCTCTCGACTACTGCTGTAGCAAAAATGTAGCAGTTACCAATCTCCGTCGGACGGTCACCACACGCGCTGACTTTCCCCGATCGACAATGACAGACAATCGAAGCTCGCCGTTCCTACGTGCACGGGATTGCGCAGCCAACGCTAGAATAGCGAGATATCGCGATTGGTCTGTATAAACCAAAGAAAAATTTCACAACTCAAAGTCGTAGGGGAAAAAACGTGGTGAAACCCATCCCGGGGCCAGATCGTACGCCGTGGTATTTCACAAAAGCGGCCACCGAAGGCTTAGGCAGTGGAGCTCCGGCTGTCGCCGCGATCCTTTCCGCAATCCGGCTACTCGAAGACCCGGCTACAAAGGTCTTCGGACTTATCTCCGCGGGAGCCGCGGTGTGGCTAATTGCCGCAGCACTGGTCAAAATTTTTGCCGCGAGAGCCCAAGATAAGAAAGAAGCGCCGGAACGCACCCACGAGGGTTTAAGAGCGGCCCTGTTCGCCCTACATTCGATGGTTGCACACGCGGCAGAACTGGATCCAGACGACGCGAAGACGAAATTGCGCGTAACCTTTCACCGGGTAGTGCCGCCGCTCAAGACGGCCGTCGAAATTCAACAACTGGTCGATTACGTCGGTGGTCCCGGTGGTGGCGACGGTCGCGGTAGAACGTTTTCTATTCGCTCAGGCATCGCCGGTAAGGCAGCCAGGACACGCTCGGTGTACGCACAGTCTCGCGTTAACACCGATATCGCCTCCTACGAGGCTGAACTTCGCGAACATTGGGGCTACACTGAGGCCGATAGCCGAAACGTATCTAGGGACAGCTTCGCGTGGATGTCTGTACCAATTTGTGACGCCACGGGTCAACATGCTCTTGGCGTAGTATATTTAGATTCAACAGAGAAGGATCTTTTCGCGTCGAATGAAGTCCGTGATGCGATCGTAGTAATCTGCGGCGGCATTGCCGCGTATGTAGGAGAGAGGTACAAATGAATGCCGAAAAGCTAATCGAGAAGACCGAACTTGAGTCAGGCGAAGGGGCCACTCTCAAGATCGAGAGAATCGTGCTCTCCAAATACGCCTCTGCTCTATTGCGAGCAAAACCAGCAGCCAAAGGTACTTCACGGTCTGATTCGAAGAACAAAGAGGATGTAGACGCACCCTCTGCTGGAACGGGGAAGCCACTGGCATCCGGTGCATAACCGACCCTTGAGTGCCAGCGCAATCTGGAGTAACACAAAAGCCCCGAGTCTCGGGGCTTTTATTTTTGCTGCCCGCGAGTAGACAGTGTTCAAATGGGCAACTCACATGCACCAATACAAGCAGCCTTCCGCCAATCAAGGCGCAACCCCTCCCCTGAAGTATGCATATTGGATTGACGTTTCCGTTCCGCCCGATGCGAAGTGATGGATATTGGAGTTGAATGGGCATCTAAAGTTGCTGTACGAACTCGGCATGCAGGCCGCAAAATCGGCCTTAGGCTGGCCTACGAGCCGCGGTGCGATGGTATACAAGCTGCGCCTCCCTAACTATAATCGCCGACGAACAATGCGACCAGCGATCAATGCTAGGCACCGGGGGAATGAATGCCATCCATTAAACTGAAAAGCCTTCGATTCGAGCAACCTGCGTTCCGTAAGCTCGGCGATATTAAAATCTCCTTTGCCGAACGGATGACAATAATCGCCGGACATAATGGCATCGGAAAATCCACAATCCTCGGAATCGTCTCAAATGGATCCGGATTAAATGATAGCGATTATCAGAGTTATTTTCGCCGGATGTTTGTCGCCAACCTGAACGAGATAATTCACCTCGACCATGAGAGGGAGTTTAATTCTTACAAGGTTGATCAAAAAACACTGCCTTCACCCTTTATTGACTACGAAATTGATAGTGCGATACTCGTGAAGCGCAGCGCCATGACGGAGCGGCGAAACGAACAGCAAGTCCGGGTGGTCCCACGGAATGACCCCTATGAGCCGGTGATAAGCGATTCGGGGATCGAGATTGGCAAAGACGCAAAAGTGCCCTTGCCAACTTTGTACTTAGGTATGACCCGAATGCTACCTGTCGGAGAAAGTGACCCACGCTCGGTCATGAACTCGGTAGAGCAGGCGTTCGATGCCGACGACGCTGAATTTATCGAGAGCTTTATCGGCAGCGTGATTGGAATCGGATTAGAAAACGCATCAGGAAGAATCACCACGCAAGCAATCAAGGGAACCAAAAAAACCACCAAACACCCTGAATACGCCTATCACACAAAATGCATTTCCTTAGGCCAAGATAGCCTGAGCGCCATTGCGACAGCACTCGCTTCGTTCAAAAAACTGAAGCGCGAGTGGAAGGAATACCCTGGCGGCCTTTTGGTCATTGACGAGCTCGATGCAGGCTTTCATCCGCATGCCCAGCAAAAGCTCGTCAAAGCACTATGCGGCGCCGCCAGAGCTCTCCAGTTGCAGATCGTAGCAACGACGCATTCTATGTGTCTAATCGAGGCAATTCACCCGGAATCCAGACCAGTTGGCAAAGGTGGAAAACACGTTGATTCTGTCGTCTACATAACTGACACGTCACGCCCGAGGATCGCCGAAGACTACTCGCTAAATGACATCAGGCGGGATATGAGCTTGCTTCCCCCAGAAGTCGCGGCACGCAGCGAAGTACCCGTTCTGAAAATTTATCTCGAAGATCCGGAAGCGCAATTCTTTCTGGAACGGCTACTAACTCGCGCGCTGAAAATGCGGGTGAAACGCGAGGCGGCCGTTCGTCTCAAGCCAATCCCGTTAAGCGTTGGTTGCGAAAATCTCCAACGATTCCACAAGCATGACGCTTATTTTAAAACCGTTCTAATCGTTTTGGATGCCGACGCATCAATCGCCGGCCCAGCCAGATCGACCAGAAACATTGTTAAGCTGCCCGGCGGAAGGGATGGAAACGGCCGAGGGCTTTCTCCCGAGCGCACGCTGCATGCATTTATCAAGCAGCTGGCTGACGAAAATAACTTGTATCCAGCGGCACGTGAAAAACTCAAAAGACTCAAGGTGAGTAGCGATCAACTTCGAGAACACCTGCTCGTCGGCTATGCAACTCTCTCGAATCGAGAATCAGCAAAAAAGTGGATGACGGCACGGCTCGACTTCATCAAGCAGTGGGAATTGGTCGAGATTTGGCTCGCCGAATACCCCGCTTATGTCGAAGCGTTCAATGACTCACTCTTGGCAGCATCAATCGCAACGGCGGGTCTTATAAGGCAATCGACCTGAAGGTCCGACAGAATTTGGAGCGGCGCCCCTCGCTCTCCCGGCGCGCCGCTCGACCCAAATTAAAAGAGACCCGCAGGTTCGTTGGTCTCGTCCCAACTGAAGATGATCACCTCCTTACGCGCAGCCTCGCGCCCGCCACCTCCGACCGTGTAGCAAATATCGACTGTTTCGATATGGAAGCCGTCGAACACCCGACGAATGTCGGGGTGATCGTTCAAACTCACAATCGCCCTTCCCTTCAACGTCCGCAGTCGTGCGGCCATCGCCTCGTATTCCCCGAACGGAAAGGGCACCCCGTACCCTTCCGTCTGCCAATAGGGCGGATCGAGGTAAAACAGCGTATGCGGCCGATCGTAGCGGTCGATGCACGCCTTCCAGTCAAGGTGCTCCACGTACGTGCTCGCGAGCCGCAGATGCGCCGCCGAGAGGTTCTCCTCAAGCCGTAGCAAGTTAAGCCCCGGAGGCGTAGTCGTCGCGGTCCCGAACGTCTGCCCCTCGACCTTCCCCCCAAAGCAATTTTGCTGCAGGTAGTAGAACCTGGCCGCCCGCTGGATATCGGTGAGTGTTTCCGGGACTGTTTCCCTGAGCCATTCGAAGACTTGGCGGCTAGACAGCGCCCACTTGAACTGCCGCACGAACTCTTCGAGGTGGTGCTGCACGACACGGTACAGGTTTACGAGATCGCCGTTCACGTCGTTGATCACCTCGACTTTGGCAGGCGGGCGCATGAAATACAGCGCGGCGCCCCCTGCAAAGACCTCGACGTAGCACTCGTGAGCAGGAAAACGCGGGATCAGGTGGTCTGCGAGGCGACGCTTGCCGCCGATCCATGGAACGATGGGAGTTGCCATATGTGGATTGCCCTGTTGGGAATTTGTTAGAATTCGCCCCGCCTACCGGTAGGTAGCAGGGCCTTGGCTAATTCACTGGCTGGTTCAGTGGAAAGGTGGCCACGCGTATGCTCCAACATGCACGTGGTCGCCCTGTCTCTCTTTCCACCCTTGCGACGGGTATAGATGCGCTCCGCAAAATACTGTATGTTTACACAGTATTTTGCGGAGCAACCAATGCCTCATCGTGCGCCGTTGACCGCCGAGCGTCTCGCCGCAATCTGGGACAACCACCCGGAACCGATCGTGCTTGAACTGCTGTGGGAAATTCATCGCCTGCGCGCCACGATCTCGCGCGCGAACCAGATCCGCGCCTTTCTCGCGCCAGGCGGCCACGGCAACATTCCGGGTTCAGTTTGGGAGTGCTTCAAGCGAGAGCTCGACGCTGAACCCTGCCTACAGGACAAGCCGACACCACGGCAGCACGCCGCGATCGACAGAATCGTGAGGCGGCCGCGCGAAGGATAGCTGCGCCGCCACGGGCCGCATCGTCACTACGTCGCGATTGTTCCGGACGGCGGCGAGCCGGTAAGTCGGCGCGCACTATCCCGGCTAATCGCTCTTTGCGAAAAATAGCTCGGTGTATTTATCGAGGTAGTGTCGAAGCGCAACGGAGGTGGGGAGCCTCTCGATTTCGTCACGCCAAAAAAATCCGGCGCCCGCTCCTTCATTTACACAGAATTCCCCCCAGCGCATGGGGCGAACGTAGGATACAAGCAATGCGAGTTGAGTCGTTGACTGGCGACTTGCCACAAGCTTGAAGTCGTCTGGCTTGGCGTCGACGCCCAACTCCTCCCTGAACTCGCGGGCAGCACACTCATACGGGCCGCGATCGTCGGCATCAACAGCGCCACCCCAAAGCGACCATGTCAAAGGCGCTAGCGATGCCGCACCGTCACGCATCTGTAGCAACGTCTTCCCGCTTTCGTCGCGGACAAGGATGTTGACGCTGCGCAAAGTCAATGCCATCTGGAATCTTTGATCGGACTAGTTAGGCGAACCGGAAAAAAGCCGCAGACAATCCTGCGGCCGTCAACACACTCGCGGCATCGGAGATACAATGCGCCGCCCCAAAACCTTACAAATCGGAAAGGACGAGCACAACCGGGTAAACCCTGACGCATCGCCGTCAGTCAATCCTCTTCGTGCTGCGACCGTCCCACTCCGACGCGTAGATTATTTCGGCGGCAACTGCAGCGCGCACTCCCCCTCAATCAGTCCGCGCCGCTGGAGGGCGCAGACGTATTGCTGAAGGTAGTCGGCTTTTGCGCGGGCGTCGCTGTCGGCGTCATCGAAGATCCCGAAAAGAGCTGCTCCCCACGCTGGTGATAACTCGGCTGTCCCACTGGCACCATCGCCCACGCTGCCGGCGCTGGCGCCGCTATCTGCTTCGTCGCCACCGGCTGCCCGGAAGTTGGACACTGCGACGCGCAGCCTGCGAGTACCGTCAGCAATAGCGGCACGGTTTTCTGCATTGTCGGCTTCATGGGCCAGTCGCTCCTTCGTAAGTTGCGCATCTATCGCGGCCACATCGCTGGCCGCCTGGGCATGCGCATCGATTGCGCGGGATTCGGCATCGAACGCCGCTTTCGACATCAGGCTGAGATCGTTCGCGTGCCGCTCGTTGTCTTTTGAATGCGCGACTTTCTCAGCGGCGAGTTCGCCACGCTCTATCAAATGCTCGAGGCCGAAGCCTGCACTACCGGCCAGCAGCGCAACAAGCAGGTACGGTAGAAACGTCTTCAGCATTAAAGCCCCACTTCACATATGGCTCGCTCATTCGCGCGCCGTTTCACAAGGCCGGGAAGCACCCGCCCACCCGATGTCACCCACTGCGCTTTACCTGAGTCGGACTCGTTCATAGCCTTGCACGCGCCGCGGTAATCGCCAGCATTGAAGCGGCGCGCAGTCGTGCTGCCGCAGTAGGCGGCCGTTCCGATGTTGTAGGCAAAGCTCACCGCAGCGCCGAGCTGGTACACACGCCCCTTCAGCCCGGGCGTACACTTCAGCACCGGCTCCGCATGCACGATCAGTTGCGTCTCCAGCGACTCGCGGCACTCGGCATCGCTGTACGCCTTGCCGACCACAACGTCATGAGTGTCACCCATGCACTTCGTCGGAATACCGACCGGATCGAGGTACCCACGCAATACAACGCCTTCGAATTGCGGCACGATGGAAAACAAAAGGGCCGCAGTAGCGGCCCCCACAACTCCCACAAGTGTCTTCCTCGATGTATTAGTCACGGTGCTCCTCCATTTCGTGCAAGCGCGCGTCCGACTCGACCCGCTCGCGCTGATCCTTGCGCCACATGAAAAAAGCGTTCAGCGCGAACGTAGCAAACGCCGTCGCAATACCGACGATCACGCCGATGTCGGTCAGCGTCAGTGACGAGCCGACGGCCACTCCGCTCCCCGCGTAGCTCGCCGCTTCGGTTGGACTGACTCGCATTTTCCCTCCCCGGAAAAGAAAAAGCCGCCCGAAGGCGGCGCGATTGGGCTCACGTCGGTGAGCCTTTACAGGGTACGACTGCATGGTCACGCAAACCTCACGGTGACTGTTCGACCTCTAGAACGTCGATCGCACCTTCATACTCAGGCAGCGTCTTCAGATAACAGTACGCTTGCTCAAAAGCATTTCCGCCGGACATGTCATATGGAACGCCGCTATGCGCGATTGCGGCATCGTCGAGCATGTTTCCGATGTCAGCCGCAGCGTCTTGCGACGGGAACATCCAGACACCAAACGACATCGCGTCCTTCGATAGATCAATCTGAGGACGCACTACGCGTAAGTACGCTTCCGGCAACGTGAGCGTCTTGTAGTTCACTGTCATTTTGAGAGCCATACTTTCCTCCTTAGGATTGGGAACCAACGACTATTCCATCCGTATCGCTCGCGGGAGCGCTATTTTTAATACGGAGGCGTTGCGACGTATCGACCCACAGATAGTAGTTTCCGAGCTTGAATGGCGTGGTGCCGTTCCAGGCGCTACCGTAGGTCGGCAGCTTCTCAATCGTCAACCACTTGCCCACAGTCGGCTCATACATGAGTGTAATTACGGTGGAATTTGCCGAGAGCGGATAGGTCTCCGGAACGGCGATATTGCCCCCGCCCATCACAGTCACAGTGCGTCCGGAGGACGCCGACCGCAACATAATCCATCGGCCATCGCTACCGCCGTTGATGGTGGTAAGCGTGTCGGAAGCTGCCTGCCCCTCAGTATCAATAGCGAAGAACGTCCCGGTATCGGGAACCGTGATCGCATGACTGGCGATTCTCAGGGTCGGAGAGCGCGGAGTATTGATCGTGCGGCTTGGCGGCACCATATTGGCGAACGCGGGAGCCTCGTTGATTTTATCGACGCGGAGCCAGCGCCCGGAGCCGGGCGTCTCAGAGATAACGTTAAAGCCGTTCGGAGTTTCAACGCTTTTCCGGTCCCAGCGAAACTGGCCATCTGCTGCCGTATCAAATTCCGCACCTGCATTAGACAGGATCATTTGAGCCCATTTCCGACGTGCATAATTGCTCGTCGGAATAGATTTTGGAGTGATCGCATAAGGCGGCACGGGCACCAGACCCTCGTTGTATTTCGCAAGTTTGACGCCATCCAGTGCCACCGTATCGGTCGTATAGTCAATGCAACCAGGGCCATCAGTCGCGCCAGTGCCACCACCGAGCGGCTTCTGTGGGTCGCGCCACGCATCCACACCCGACCAGCCCGTCCCAAGCGCCGAGATGAACAGGTCGCCACGCGAACGAGCAGAGCCGCCGGTGGCCGTCAAAATTCCGTACGCAGACCCGAACGATCCATCGTCACGATTCTGCTGGCACATTCGATGAACGTTGTTGATGGAGTCAACGAAAGTTTGGGAAATCGCCTTAGGTTGCCGTTGCCCCACGGAGTCGTAGTAGTTCTCAATGAGCGTAACGAACAGTCTGGTGTTAGCCGGGGAGGCAGTCGGACACCATGCCGGCGGATTCGGGTTGTAGCATGCAAGCGAACCAAGGAGCATGCCCTTGTCATGTTGTCGGAACAGGCACCGCGAAACAGTAACGCGGCATGGGTTCTCCATCTCGACAAGGGTGGACATATCAATGCAGCCGTCGCCCGCGTAACGGAACGAGCACTGGTCAATCCACACGCGGTCAACCGAGTCAGGCACAATCCAGATGCCGTCCCGCATCGTGGCCGTTGCGCCCGGAGTCGAACTGAACTGCAGTCGGCGCACAACGACATTCGCGCAGTCGATCAACTTGAACCGGGTAACGTCAGTAGGAGCCCAGATGCGCGCGTTGCGACCCGGAGCATCAATAGTGATATTCGATGGGAGGATGATTTGCGACGTGAGATACACCTCGAAATTTCCCCGAGGATGGAATAGCACCCGTCCAGACCCAGCAGTTCTGACCTGGTTGATAGCCCATCGCAGAGAGCCGGTCGTGTAGATGTCGTCGCTCGTGTTGGTCACCCAATAAACCGGGCCTCTGCCGCCGCCGGTAGTGCCAGTCACAGCGGCATAGCCGACCATGGCGGAAAAATCAGCCGACATCGCGTCAGCCTGGGCAAGAGAGTACGCAGATGGTTTCGCCCCATTACAAAAATCGGTGACGATCCCGTCAAGGTACGTGAACTTCGCGCCCCCAACATCGGAGAAGTCAAACACCGCATTGGTGTCCGAGGGAGGGAGAACGACCAGCGAAAGATTCTCCATACGGCTCTTTACAACAAGCCCCGGCGGCGTGTCGGCGGGGAACGCACCCAGTGCGTCAAACGATTCCACGCCAATACCCGACACATTGTTGAAGTTCTTCGCCACTTCCCCCGACAGGGTCACCGGAACACCAGGCCCGTAGTACAGGCGCGGCTCCGTGACCGAATTGCGAAACTTCCCAGCCGGGAAAAATGGCGCGGGCACGACGTTGTATGCTTTGACGATGCCGTCCGTATCGTTCGCAGCATAGTCACCAGTGGCACCGTAGTCCTTCACGCTGACGATATCGCGATACTTATCCTGTCCGCGACGCGGCACGGCGTCCGCACCACGCTGGATGAAGCCAACGAGCGATGATCCTTCGGGTGCGCTCAGACGCTCGAAGAGATCGCCACCAATTGCGCGCCACTTGCCGGCCTCAAGGTCCGCCCTGAATGACTGGCCCGAGTGGTGGGGAACCAGCGCCGCATAGGTACTGCCCTCCCACCACACCATGTCATTCGTGCTGTAGTCGGCGTCATCCTTCCAGTCGCCGCGATTTGTATACTCGAGCACGGCATTGTCGAGACCGAGCAGGTGTCGGGCACCCGCTGGCGTGCCATCACCTAACAATGCCGGCACCTTCCACAAATGGTCTCCCAGCGCATCCATCACGGAAGCGAACAGTTTTCTCCATGCGCCCTGTGTAATGCTCATGGGCGAGAACGTGTTCATCGTCTTCGCCAGTGCCTTGAAATCTGGAATCAGACCCATGCTTTCCTGCTCCGCAAAAATGCGAAGGCCCCGCACAAATGGCGGGGCCTTCGCCCAACAACAATAAAGTTTGGCCACTAGCCGATAAACGATACGGCGGCAGACAGGTTCAGATCAGCCACGACGTTCGACCACTGGTCGAAACAGGCGACGCGCGCGTAATACCTCAACCCTGCCGTCAAGCCGCTGAGGTTGACCGACGTATCGGGGCCGACGTAAATCTGCAGCCCCTCGCCCCTGCGAGGATCGAAGGCCGCCGAATCGCCCAGCCAAGCAAAATATCCCCCTCGATCCGGCATCTCCACGTCGCCCCACACCAGACGGCCGGCGGCCACATGGACATTCGACGGTGCAGGCGGCGCAGGCTTCGAAACAGCCAGCGTCGACGGTACGCCCGGACCAACACCGTTGATCGCGGTCACCGTCACCAGGTACTGACGCTTCGGGCCGCCGTCCGCATAGGCGTCCACTGTCGTGTAAGTCCACTCATTCAGCACAGTCGTCGGCGCGCGTACCAGACCATTGCCGCTCGTCAATTGAATCTCGAACCCGGATGCGGGCTGCGCCGCCCAACCTACGCGGAAGCGATCGCCAACAAACCCGTCGAGCAGACGCAGCCCCAGCATGCCGCCCGGCAGGGTGTTTGCAACCCGTATTTCGTGCAGGTAAGGATCGACCTCGTCGAGCGACTGCGTCCCCCCCCCCGTCATGTTGCGGCTCGGAAACTTCAGATACACCGCCGAGCCGATGAACCATTCCGGCACCTGATACCGGAAAATCGAGCTATCGATCCGCACGAACCGCGTCATTACCGGATGCATTGCCCGCGCGGTACGCACACGGCCGCGCAACACGCCCTCCAGCGTGTATTTGCTGTCTTGCGTGAGCGTGGCACGCGTAAAGCTGACCAGTTCACCACCACACCAGGACAGCGTTGCGTTCATCTGTGCATCGCCTCCCTGCAGCACACCACCAGACATGGTCATATCCACATCGAAGCGATCGGCGTCCTCGCCGATCGCGTCCGTGATTGCCCCGTACCGGGCCGGCGAGGTAATACTGCCAACGCGAGCATAGGTCACGCCGTCGAGACTTACCCAGACATCGCAACCTGACCAGTTCGACGCGTTGCCCGCCGCGGCGATCCAGACCTCGGGCACCTCGTTCGTGAGCGACAGCGGGGCGTTGAAAATCACCGGGTCGTTTACGCCATCCGCTTTCTGTCCGAAGTTCACGCGATACCCAAGCGCGGCCTGCGTGCCGAAAGCGACAGGTGCGCCATAACCCCAAATGATCTCCTCCGCAGTAACCGAGAGCGTGCCGTCCGGATCGTTATCGATCTGCGTGACCCGCACCGGCTCGTCAACCATGCCGAGATGCGCGTCATTCAGCGTGACCACATCACCGGGCTCGATCAGCACGAACCTGGGCGGCAGCCGAAACGTATATTCGTTACGGCCGTACAGCGTGCGCCCCATCTTGAGGTATGCCGCGTTCTCCGCAATCGACGCCTTGCAGATCCATGGCGCCGGAACCCGATCGGCCGGTCGCTCGCCGTACGCGTCGATGTTGGTACGGTCTTCCGCCGTGATGCAGTTGGTGTTGTAGTCGTTGTCTCGGTCGTTGAACTCCAGCGCCTGCTGGTTGCAGGCATCGGTACCGAGCTTGCGCTTGACGCGAATCGGCTCACCGTCGCCATCGTCAAGCAGATCGTCATCGGTCAGGTAATAGACCGGCGTCAGATCCGGCTCGAACGTGCGCCCGTTGCCGCTGACCGGCATCGTGGTGAGCGGAATCAGGTGGATTTTTCCGTCCGAATCCAGCCAGTCACATCCAGTGAGCACCGCCATCTGGGCAAGCAGGTCAATCGTGGCATTGGCCTCCGTGAGCGCGGGCGACATGAACAGCCCCATGGCGACCGTGTAATCGTCGAATGCCTTCATGTCGCCAATGCGATCGGCCGGGAAACCAGCGCCGAACGATGGTTCGGTCAGCCAGTCCGAGAGGATCGTCAGCGGCGTCGCATCCGGGATGATTTCGGAGTATCGCCCGCGCCCCTGCACCTCGAACGTATGCTGCGGCAGCGACGCCGATGAACCCAGGTCGTACGCGCCTGCCGCCAGATACGCGATGCCGGGATAGTGGAGCGCTTCGGTCGGATGTTTCGTGACAAGATAATCCCACGGCTGCTGGTCGTCGGCCCCGCTGAACAGCGTCAAACCAACTTTGGCCGGCGTGGTGACCGTCTTGTCCGCCCACACCCGCCCGATTCCCGAGACCACGCCTGCTCCCAGCGCCATCGCGACCGCCACGGTATAGGTATAAGTCGTGTTTTCGACGTCTGGACCACCGCCCTTGCCGCCCGCACTCTCGCTGCTCGTATGCGCGATCGCCTTGAAGTCTCCGTACCAGATCAGGTTCGGCCTCACGCGTGTTCGACCGTGAATCACGGGGATGGGGTTGCCGTAGCTGCTGCCCTGCAGACGCAGCGCGACCTCGGGTACTTCACTGTTACGAATCGTGCCACCGCCGGCCATAGATCAGAATCCTTTCCATCGATAGAACTGCCGCTCGCGCTCCGCGAGATTTCCGCCCGTGCCGTTTCCGAACACGACGCCGCCTTCCAGGCGGTACGCGTGGATGATGCGTGGCCAATCGACGACCAGTCCCGCATGACTCATCGCACGCCCGAACCGGTACACGACAACGTCTCCCGGCAACGCGAGCGGCACACAGTTTGCCTGCCGCTCCAGTTGCGTCACCAGTTGCTCTTCCGAGCGATGCAGAAAATGGTCGGGCGGGTAATCGATCTCAATCAAGTCCGTGCCTAGTACGGTGTGATAGACCGCATTGACGAACTGCGCGCAATCGACCCCGGCGCCCTTCACCCGCGCCCTGTGATGCCACGGCGTGTTAATCCACGTTCGTGCCTCCACCAGCAACCGCTCGCGCACACGCGCCTCGCCGATCTCATCGTGCAGAGTCATACCGTGGCCTCCGGCTGCGGAACGAACGGCGTGCCGCGAAACCGCGCGCTGTTATTGAAACTGCGGCATCGTTCCATGCTGCGATTGCAGCCGGGGCACGCGGTGAATACCTCGCCCGGCGAAACATCAGCAGGCATCGCGGTCATCAGCTCGAACACACCGCTGGCACTGCTGCGCACGGTGCGCGCTGCCCCCGTATTTGTCCCCGACGCCCCCGTCAGCGTGCCGGATGCAAACTGGTTATCAGGGGCGTCAAGCGTGCTGCGCACCGACAGGCGTGTGCTACCCGCAACGGCAACAAGCGATCGCGTCCAGGCCGCCCGATCAACACCACATCCGTGGTCGTACAGCGTGCGCAGGCATTGCGGCTGGAACCGCCCGCGCGGAATCCGTGTGTTGAGCTGGTGCAGATAGCTCAGCACCTGCATGTCGACAGAGAACCGGCCCGCCTCCATCTCCCCTGCCTTGCCCTCGAACAGATGAACCGTGCCCCGTGGGGCGTATTCACCGATCGCGAACAGCGCATCACGGATGATGACGAGCGCATCGTCGAGCAGGCCCGACTTCACCGCCCGCACAAACGACAGATAGCCCACCTGATCGGCCGGGCGCGCCCAGATTGTCAGCCTCGCTTCCGCCACCTCGATGCCGAGCTTGCGTGTAATGCTGTCGCGCTCGATCAGAGGTCCATCCGCGGTGTACACCTGGCCATTCCAGACGGTGTCCACGTCGCCATCGGTGTAAAAGTAACTTTGCCCCGCAGCGGTATGAAATTCAGTCAACCCATGACGGACCATCGGCGGGTTGCTGTCGAGCCACGTCTTGAATGCCGGATCACTGTTTTTCATAGATATCGCCCCATCGTCGCCACCAGCCGCACCTCCTGGCATGCGTGAAACTCCTGTGAGAAGTGTTCGAGCGACAGATAGTCTTCGGCGAAGCGCGCCCGCCAAAATATCGGCGTGGACAGCACAACCGTTTCGCCCTCAGCAGGTGGCACACCAAAACTCACCTGACCGTTAGCGATCGTCCATTGCTCTCGCTGCCACTCGCGCCCATTCACCCAGCGAGGGTCGTTGCCAGCCGTCCAGACGCCGCTCTGCGGCAACCATGGGTGCCACATCAGCGGCGCGAACGTGTACTCGCCCTCAACCAGGTTGAAGATACGTTCGACGCGCCCGGCTCGGCGACGCACGAGGTCGAACGTTCGTCGTACGCCGTCACCCACTCCGATGGGCTCATTCCACAACGGCTCCTCGCCCTTGAAGGGACCCGGATAGGCGAAAAGAAACGTGTCGAGCGAACCCATGCGATCAAGAAAGAACCCTTCAAGCGCGTCGAGATCCTGGCGCCGCTGATCCTGCCGCAGATAGTTGTACTTCAGGGTTACCTCGTACTTCGGTATGGTCTGGTTCGTTGCGCGAAATTCCCGTCCACTCGCCGCGGTATGGATGATCGTGTTAAAGCGCGGCTCACGCGTGATAGGCCACGTGCGGCCGCGCAGCATCGGATAAACCGCATCGCTCATTGCCTGCTTCCTTCGTTAGGGTCGCTTCGTCATGAATTTCCGGTGCGCGCCCTGCAGAGCCGTCATGAGCGCGTTGTCGTTCCTGCGCAGCATCCGCTCCATGCTTCTCTGGTCCACCGCGTGGACGTTCAACACTGGAGCGAACACCGCCTGCGGCGAATCACTGGAACCATTTGCCGCGATGCTGCGGATGACATTTGCGTACTTCGCCGGCAGCACCATTTCCTGCTCGTGCAGTTGGGTGAGCGGATTCATGCCCGCCGGAATATCGAAACCGCCCGACGCTGAGTGGATCGTGCCCAGCGTTCCCATCACCAGCGCAATCATGGCCGGCATGCCAGCAGCAGCCAGCGCGGGGCCGACGATCGGAATAGAAGCCAGCGCGCTCGCGGCTCCCGTCCCGGCGACCACCGCGTTGTTGGAACCCTGAACCATTGCAGCCGACGATGATGTCGCAATTTTTTGCGCGGCCGTTGTCGTTGCCAGCGTCGTCTCCGCAGTCGACGCCGCCTGCCCAAGGACGAGTTGCCGGGCGAGACCGGCCGCATACTTCGCCAGCGGCTTGCTCACCAGCTCATCCACGAAGGCGCCGCCAACCGACGTGAAGAGACCTTGCATCGACTTACGCCACGACTGCGTTCTCGTGAGCATGCCCGTGAGTGCGGTACCGAGTTGCGTCTCCATGGATGTGAATGCGTTCAACCCGGAAGACGACTTCTCCACGGTCAGATCGGCTTGCAACTTTTTCTTCTGGAGCTGGTACGCGCGCTCCTGCTCGAGCAGCTTGTTATCCAGCTGCTTTTTCAGTTCGGGATCGCGCTGCGGATCCACGAGTGCGGCGCGCTCTTCGAGTGCCTGGCGATCGATCTCGTACAGTTGCTGCTGATAGCCCAGCTCCTGCTCGAGCAGTTGCGCACGCGTGATCAGCCCAAGCGACAGGGAGAGCTGGCCCTGCTGCCGCTGCAGTTCGATGTCCGACGCCAGCGCACTGCGCCGGTTCGCCACATCGAGGTCTGAAAGCGCCCGCTTTTGCGCCGAAAACGCATGCTCCTCCTGGAGCTGCGCCCTCTGTGCATCAGCGTATTGCTTCGAATCGGCACCATACGCTGCGCGCATTCTGTCGGCGATGTCCCCGGCCAGCTTGACGCGCTCTGCATAGTTCTTTTCCAGCGCGGCCATCTGGGCCTTCTGCTGTGCGATGCCCGCTTCGAACGCCTCCTTGTTGATCGCCTGCACGGCGTTCAGATACTTCTGCTCGACCGAATAGCGCTCCTCATTCGACATCTTCACGGTGTCGAGTTTCGTTTTCCAGAAGTCCCGCTCCCGCTCCTTTGAGAACTCGATGAACGTGCTGTTTTCAGCGTTGATCCGCTCGTGCGCGAGCTTCTGCTGGTTCAGTTCGTTTTCCCATTCGGCCACGTGCGATTTGTCGCCCGCAGACGCAGCAGCAATCGGCGCGAGGTCAACTGGTGCACCGCCACGCTTCGTCGGTGCCGGCGCTGTCTGTGCAGCACCCCACAGCTTGTTCATGTCGGCCGCCCAGGCCTGCCCGTCCTTGCGCGAGTCATCCCACGCAAGTTTCAGCGCAGCAGCAGCGGCCCGCCCCTCGCCCCTCATTGCGAGATAGCCGGCCGATAGCACGCCAGCGGCGAGGTCCGAAAACTGCCGAAGGACGGCAATCGCTGTGGAACCTGCCGTGACGAGGCCCCTGATTGAATAATCGACGCCCGATATGAACACCTGAAAATCGCTAGCTGCGCCACCGGATTTGACCATCGTGTCCGCAACCCTATCCAGCGTCGGTACCAGTTGCATTGCCAGAAGCCGCCACATGCCCTGCGCCCGTGCGTGCAGGCGTTCGAGGTTATCGTTGAACTGCGCGGACGCGACGACGTCGTTATCGCTCAATTCGAGTCCAAGCTTGCGCGCTTCCTCCTGCAGCGCGGCAATACCCTCTTTCCCGCCATTCAGGAAAGGAATCAGCTCGGCCCCTGATTTGCCGAACAGATCCATCGCCAGCGTGGTCTTCGCAACGCCATCCGGCATGTTCGAGAATCGTTCGGCAATATCGAGCAGCACCTGATCCGCGGCACGCAATTTGCCGCTCTGCTCGGTCGCACTCACGCCGAGCACCTGAAAAACGGCAGCAGACTTCTTCCCACCCGTCTCGACGTCGACCATCGTCTTGCCGAGCTTGCCAAGCGACGCGGTCAGGGCATCGGATTCAACACCCGCGAATTTCGACGCGTAACTGAGCGTTGAAATCGCAGCCACCGACACGCCAGCCTTCTCCGCAGACTTGCCCATCGCGTCTGCAAGCTCGTATTGCTCCATCACGCGCCGCTTGATCGCAGCGAGCGTGAAGGCTGCGGCGATCCCTCCAATGGCCGCTTTCAGGATGCCGGCCGAACGGCCCACCACCTGATCCGTCACCGACGCCATCGCGCCCCTGCGCTCGGTACCGGCATCGGCCGCGGCCATCGCTTTCGCCTCGCTCAGCAGCTTGCGCATCCCATCGGCTGCGATTTTTGAGCCCCGCTCGGCCGCCACCCCCATCGACAGAAATTTCTTTTCCAGCTCGTCGAGTTCCTGCTCGACCTGCTTCGACGGCATCTTGCCCATCGACGTGTACAGCAACTCGATCTCGCGTCGCTGGATGGCCCAGGCCTCCGCAGCAGACTTGCTCGCCTTGCCCTGGTTTGCTACAGATGCCGCAGCATCATCGGACTGCTTCCTGATGCCGGTGAGGGCCGACGCCACCGATGCGGCCATTGCCTTCAGGCCCGCGTCCTGCGCGCCAAACGTAAATTGGATCTTGTTGTCCATGTCGACTCACCCGAGCGGCTAACCGCACGCAGCGGCAAACGCATCGACAAAACTCTGCCGACGCTCATCTTCGGAAAGGGGGGCTGAGGCTCGCTGCAGATCCTCAGTCTCGATGCCCATGAACCACTTCACGAGCAGGTGGACAGGGGGATTTCTGGCGAGGTACCCGGTTAGCTGCAACAGGCGCGGACCATCGAGCGTCTGTTCGAGGTGTTCGACACTCAGTCCATAGCTCATGCACAGATGGGCGACGATTTCATCAAACCACTCGCGCCTCAAGGGTTCCCCGCCGTCGCCTCCCCCGATCGCGATGCCTCCTGGAGCGCCTGCTCCAGTGACTGGTAATCGGTGGTATCCAGTTCGTCAAACCAACTTTGCGGCAAGGCCGGATAGTTGCGGCGCACAGTGTGCGTGATGAACTCTCGCCGCACCTTGCCGAATTCGCTTGGCTGCATCTTGCCGTCGGACAACCGCTCCAGCGCCTCCGTAAATTCGAGGGCTTTCACCAGCAGCGGGGCCGCTACAACAAGTTTGACGCCATTGGCAGTCGCCAGAGCACCGGGGCGCAGAGGAACACGGGGCTCAACCTCGATGGGCTGCCCGTCGACGGTAATGGTGATCGCTGTCATTTGTTTCAGGCTCCGCTCATCCGTCCGATACCGCGCGCATCATCGGCGACCGCACCGAACTCGAGGTTCGGAATGAGGAAGTCCTCGTTCTTGCGCTGCAGCGACAGCTTGTTGAACTGACACGCGTAGAGCTGGATGAACAGCCCTTTCCCGTCGAACGAGACCATTTCGAAGGTCGGTCCTTCACCCATCACATCGTTCGTGATCGTGGTCGTCTGCCCACTCGAAGGATCGGCCTTGACGTAGCTGAGCAGCACGCGTTTGCCGACCTCTGCTTCAGCGAAGACGTACAAACCATCGTGCGGATCGACGCTGTATTCGCCCACGGCCGGATCCTTGTCTACCCAGACATAGGCCGCGCCCGTCGCCGCGTCGATCACGCCTAGATCGGAATCGAAGGTGGCGGTGCCCAGTTCGAGTTCGAGCATGCCGCCCTCCGGGATTTGCATCGCGCGGTCGGTCACGGGAATCAGCAGGCCGGTATCGACGTTGCCGGCGGCCCGCGATGCGCCCAGGAACAATTGCGAGATGATGCGACCGTCGAAACGACCGGTCTGCACCTTGCCAGTGATTTTCATGCCGGCCCGAACGCTAGCTTCGGCGAACTGGTTCGCGCCCATCAGATCCTTTTGCGAGGCACTGATATCGACGTCGATTCCCTGCAACGTGGCAACGCGGATCGGCGCGGCTCCGGCGCTGCGGAAATACAGATAGCCGGCACCAAAGTGCCAGTTGGCTTTTTTGAACATGGTGATTCCTTGTCAGGCAGGTTGGGAAATGTTCGAGCGCTCAACCGGCAGCCGCAGCGCATAGCGGATCTGGAAAATGCCGGTGAAGCCATCGTGGTTGTCGTATTCGGCCTCACCCATCGCGGGCGCGGGCAGCTCTGCCAGCAGCCGTTGCAGCGCGACGTTCCACGTCAGTTCCTGATGGAGATCAGCCGCAAGCGGATAGAAGCGCCGGGACGGTCGTTCGCCCCCGATGAAGACCAGCACCTTCACGATGAAATTCATTGCCGTCGTGTCGCCACCGAGGTCGACCGGCACCATTTCGCCTGGCAGAATCAGCGCTGCCGGCATCTCCTCGCGATCGATTTTTTCTTCGCGCTCGACCCATGCATGCCCGTTAAACCCCGGCACCGAGCGTGCGGCCTGCTCGAATGCGTCGAGCACATCGTCAAATGGTGTCGTCATCGCATGCGCTCCACAGGAACCTGCGAGAAGAAGCCAGCGCGGTCCTGTACCGGCTTGTCGGAGACCCGGTAGCGCATGCCCTTGATGACGAGTACGCTGCCGGTAGTGAGTGCTGGCGCATCGGCCGTCTGGTACTCCAGCACGTTGTCCGAAACCTTGGCCCGATCGAACAGTACGATATCCGGACGATTGAACCCGGCATCGAATTCATCCGGTGTGCCGTCCACGGTGACCCGCTCAAGCATGCCTGCGGCCTTGAAAGCCGGCCAGAACACTGAGAGATCAAACATGGGACTAGCCGGCTGCGACAGGCGGCATCGCGACTCCATTCAGACGCACGCGCGCAACCGACGAATTGACTGCCTTGTCGGCGACGTAAATACCGACGCACACATCGCCCTCGACGACGATCTTTTCGCCGTCGAAATATGCAGCGGCACCGGCCTTTGCGGTATCAGCCGCCGCAGCGGGAAACTCATACACACCGACACAGCGGTATTCGCCTTCCACGTTGGCCGGGTACGGTCCCTGCGCTACGCACGGTAACGCACCGACCATCACCAGCTGACCGCTTGCCACCGCAGTGGCGAGCGTAAAGGTCAGCGTGCTGCCTTTCTGGATGAAATTCTGCATGTTGAAACTCCACGGTTAAAACTGGGTTGGGATTGCTGCGGTACGCGGGCTCGCCCGCGCTACCCCACGCTTACTTTCCAGCAGGCTTGTTCCGGTACATGCCGCGGTAATCGATCGCCTTCGCTGCGAAGTCCAGCCGGCCCTTGACCTTCATGCCGTCGACGTTAAAGTCGATTGCCTGCTCGGTGTACAGGCCAGCCTCGCCGTCCAGATACGCGTACTCGACCGTATCGATGCGACCGTTGTCCGCAAGCAGGTACCATGCGGCCGGGTCGACGGCGTCGAGCCGCGACTCGACAACGGGCGTCAACGCATTGACGAACGGGTTCTGTTTGCCCGATTCGGTCGGTGTATACCCAGCGCTCGTCATCTGCCACGACAGCGTTTCCAGCGCCGCGGGCACCAGCAAGGTGCGAGGCATCAAATTCAGCAGCGTGCCTCCAGGGGAAGTTTGCGTGCGCATGGCAAGCCGACCCGCGCTCAACGAATCGATATCGATCGTTGCTCCTGCGCCCACGTTGTCGTGTTTGGCATCAAAAATCGGCAGACCATCGGACATCTTCGGGTTTGCCGTCAGAATGCCGTAGACGATGTCCGATTCGAGATCCGCAGCGGCATTGCCAAAGAGCGTCGGAAGACGTTCCAGCGCAGACATGTCATCGTTGATGATCATCTGGCGGGTAAACGAGACGATCTTGCCAAAGGTACCCAGCTGGTACGTTTCGCCGCCCTCGACCAGCTTGCCGTACTTGTATTCGCCAGCTTCGTTGACCTTCTCAAACTTGACGGCCCCGTCAAACGCCACTCGCGTAATCGGCCGGAAATCGGTGATCGTCGTCGGCCGCGCCCACGCTGTGAAAGTCTTCGGTGCAGCCTCGTACGCGTTGCGCATCGTGCGTGCGATAACCGAACCAAATACCAATGGCAGATCACCCGTCGCCTGGTAGCCGCCCCGCTGCACAATGCCAAGCGCAATGCCGGCGATGTCCCGCGCGCCCATGCCGCGCGTCGAGATACCGAATTGTTCCAGTGAGTCGCGGCACAGCTCGCGCAATGTCATGCCACGGTAACTGCGCCCTTCCTCCGTCAGCGCGACCCTTGGATTGACTCGATGCATCAGCGAATTGATCATCGCCTCACGGCGTTGCGTGCTGCCGTCGACCACTTCGATATCGACGCGCTGACCACGGGTCGGATCGGCGTCGCTGCGTTCGGCGAGACGGCGCAGCACTTCAGTACGCACCGCATCCACGGTCGTGCCAGCGTCGGTGAATTGCTGAATCAGTTGCTCCTGACCGTCAAGTCCCGATGCGCGAACTGCCGTGCGGATGTCCGCAATGCGCTGCCGCTCCAGCCGCGCGCCTTCCGCACGTACGGTATCCATACCGTCACGCTGGCTATTGTTCTCTTGCTGTTGGTCCTGAGGATCCATAGTCGTGGCTCTCGATGTGATGGAGGCTGCGGCCCCACGGTTAAAGGTTCGCTCCGTGATCACGCACGGAAAAATTCGCGGCTCCCCGTCCGGCGGCGTACCGCCGCTGCGCAAGGTCGCATTCAGGTCGGCGCCGACGGGCACCAGTGAAATCTCGTAGGGCTCCCAGTCGATCGCCCGGTAGATCCACTGTTCGTTATCCTCTGCGCCCGGTGGAATCATCTCAATCTGGTTGATGCGTGCGCCGAGCGACACGTTGCGCAGAATGCGGTCCTGCACGTCCTGCCAGATCGGCGTGACATCATCGCGGTTGGAAAATCGGATACTGGCCTGACCGCTGTCTGTCCCCATGCTGGCAGACTGCACAACGCCGATCACACTGCCGACGTCCCAGGCGCTATGACTGTTCAGCACCGGTGCATTGCCCGACTGCAGACGTTGCAGGTTGACGTGTGCGGGGTCAGTACTGAGCTCTTCGAGATACGGCCGATCGCGATACCAGTCGTATCGCTGCACGAGGGCGCCAGCGGTCCAGGTGCAATCGACTGTTCGCGTCGAATCGTCGACGTTCAGGATCGGCATTTCGCGCAACGACAGCGGCATACCGTCCTGCTGCGTAGCGCGTTGTTGCCGTTGTTCTGTTACTGCAGGCATCTGTGGCCTCCATGAAAAAAGCCCGCTGTCGGGCGGGCTTCGCATCAGTCTTTCGGAACGGATTTGTCAGGTGGTTCCTCTGCCGACGCACCGGACGTATCAGACGCACTTCCATCCGCCGTGTTTGCCTGTGCGGCCGGTACCTTCGGCACAAAGGTGTCTTCGCCAATTTCCTTGTTCATCGTGGCCGGGTCCTGGCCAATTTGCCGCTGAGCTTCTGCGCGGCTGATTAGCCCCTCGTTGATCTGCTCAACCATTGCCTTGGTCTCCCGCAATGGGTCGACCATTTCGATACGTGGTGCGGTCCAGTCACGCGGCGCAACAGGCTTGGCGAACCTGCCAGCCAGGTAGCCCGTTTGGACGAACCGGTTCGCCACTGCATTGCAGAACATCGGAATGAAAATCAGCCACTGCTGCTGCTCCAGAATCCGCTTGAACTCCATCTTGCCCATCCGGCCGCTCGTGAAATTCACCTGTGAGAAGTCCCCCGTCAATTGCTCGTAGGTCACATCGGATCCCGCAGCGATCGCACGCAATTCCGCCCGGTTATAAGGCTCAAAGTCACCGTTAGAGGTCGGCGTCGCAAACTTGATATCTTCGTCCGGGTTCAGATAGCTGAGCGTGCCGGGTTCGAGCTGCTCGACCTGGACGCGCGTCGATCCTGTCACTGATGCTGAAACCGGCGAGCCCACAGGTCCGGATTCGGCACTGCCGATAATGAAGCCCGCGAAGCAGGCCTCGATCTTCTTTCGCACGCGCTCCGCTTCATGGTATTCGTCGAGGTCACGCGCACGCCAGATCGATACGGCGAACTCCGGCAGACCGCGGACGGTGTTCGGGCGCGTTGTCGGATCGAACAGGTGCAGCACTTCACTGGCCGGCACAAAGCGACTTTGAATGCGCGTCGTGACCTGAATCAGTTCGCCTGGATGCTGATCAAACAACCAGTAACCGACGCGACGGCCAATTCTGTCGAACTGCACGCCGGCCACACAGAATCCCCCATCAATCAACCCCATACGTGAGCTGTCGAGATAATCTGCTTCCAGCACCTGCAGCTGAAGTGGGACGTCGAGCCCGTCGTCGAGCCGGCGTACGCGAAACCGTACGAGGCACTCCCCGGACTCTTTCATGGCGCGCGCGACCATCAGTTGCAAGCCATAGAAGTTGAGCAACCCGTCGGCATCGCACTGGTCTATCCACGCGGTCCACGCCGTCTGGACACGCTTGTTGTCGAACTTGGCGACGATACCGGTACCGACGAGGTTTGCCCCCCATACACGTAGCGCGTGCTTGATGTAGCCGTTGTTGCGCACCAGATCGCGCGAGCGGTTGCGCAACGCGGCAAGTGCGGGCACCAGCTCGGCGTTGCCGCTCGTGCCAGGCGTACGCCAGTTCAACCCGCGCAGGTTCTTGCTCGCACCGTCGAACGCCCGTGCTGCCACCCGACCCGATTCGAGCGCAGCACGGGCACGCATACGTTGAACGCCAGCGGACGGACTGACCCAGCTGATGGCCCGGTCAAGGAAGGTTTCTCGCATGTGTCACCGGTTCATATTCGTGATCGCGATCGACGACCGGCGCCGCGGGGTGCCCTGCTGCAGCGCCAGTTCGTCCCGAATAAGATTGCGCGCCTTGATCAGCTCGTCCATCGACCGGAATTTCACCTTCTTACCGTCATAGTCGACTTCAAGCTGCCCCATCGCGATCGCACGATCAACGCTATCCAGATCGTTACTTGTAAATGCCATGTGAACCCTACCTGTTGAACCAGTTGCGGCGCGGTGTTATCCATGCCCGCCGCGCTGGCAATACCTCCGCTTCCCGAACCTCCGAAGCAACCGAAGCTGTCGCGACCGGCTCCTCCGCCGAAACAGCGCCATTCACATCTGATGCCACGGTATCTTCAGCCTGCCCCGCCACGGCCTCGCTAGACACCGTCTCTGCCGGTTGGTGGAAAAGATCCTGCACGCGCGGCTCGAACACCGCCTCGCGTGCCAGCCAGTCTGCCTCCGTCATCAGATTCAAACGTAGCCGCGGGTGGTACGCGCAGGCGAGGTTGTAGACCATACAATCGAGTGCTTCATTGCGCGGCCTGAGCTTGTCCCAGCGGTCCTTCGCTGCGTTGTACGCCTCCGATACAACCTGCTGGAAATACTCGTCGTCTAGCCCCTCGCTGAAGCGTATGCGCCGATCGATGGGTTCCGCGTCCTCATCGCCGAGCAGGTTGGCAAAGATTCGCGATTTCGCCGTGTCCGTGCCTACTGGCCACAACTGCACACCATGCTTGTGCGTCATGCCCCTGATCGTCACGTCCTGCTGGGTCGGACGCCCAATGATCGGCTTGTGTTTCTCCGACGCCCCTTTGACTGCGAACACGCCAAGATGGCGACGCGTACGACAGTAGTCGTACACATCCTGGGTACGACCGCCCCCTGAGTCGACCGCCATCAGTTCGATGCGCATTGGCACACCGAATGAATTGGTCAGCGGTGTCTCGCGCAGCCGGTCAAGCGCGTTCCAGGGCTCCGGTGTTGCAGGGTCACCCTTGATGACCACATGATCGATGGTCCAGCGCGTCAGATGACGCCCCCAGCCCATGATGGTCACCTCCAGCCGGTCATTCTGCGTGTCCACCGCCGCTGTCATCGCCAGCACGCCGCGGGGAATGGTGCGCAGCGCGAACGGCTCCGCGCGCCGCTTGATCGACTCCCACGCCACCTCGGCGGTCTTGTCTTTCCAGCACTCTGCGAGCGCGTTGTTGACGAAGGCAATCAGCTTTTCGACATCGGTCTGCGCCGCGATCCAGTCACGCACAAGATCGATCCACGGGCGCCAGCCAATCGGCGCATACAGGGCCGACAGGTGAAAGCTTGCCGTCTTGCCGTCGCCAGCAGCCGTCGGCATCCAGTACGCGTTCTCATAACCGCGCGTCTTCCATGCGTGCTCGGGATTTCCGACACCGCATTCGCAGCAGTAATACCGCACGCTTTCCGGAACGCCCTCTGTCCACCGCATGTTCTTCCATTCGAAGAACTGCGGGAAGCCGCAGTCTGGGCACGGCACAAAGTAACGGCGCTGATCGCCCCGCGCATACAGCTTCGCGATCTGTGAACGCCCCTCAATCGTAGGGGTCGAGTTAGCGAAAATCTTCGCGCGCCGGCCGTAGTTGCTGGTGCGGTTCTCGGCCAGATCAATCGGGTTGCCCTGGCCGTCGACGTTCATGTCGTATTCGTCGATCTCCTCCAGCAGCACATACCGCACCGTCGTCGATTTCAACCGGCCAGCCCGCGAGGCACTCACGAGGTTGAGCATGCCGCCCGGAAAGCGCTTGCGCAGTTTGGTGTTGTCGCTACCTTTCTTCCCGGAATCGCGCACTCGACGCCTCAACTCCGGGGTCGACAGACGCATCGGTTCGAAGCGATCCAGCTCCCACTTTTCCGCATCGTCCTTGGTCGCGAACACTGCGAGGATATTGCCGGCCGCCGACGTGATGCTACGTCCGACGAAACTCTCTCCGAGCGCGGAGCCACCTAGCTGGTGACCCTTTTGCATGCCAACCACGCGCACCCACGCGTTATCGAACAACCGGTGGTCGTCGTGCGTATAACGCGTCACTGCACTTGGCAAACCGGACAAGGCGTCCATGATCCCCACGAGATACGGCGTACGGCTGTTGCGCCAGCGCCCCGGCTCCGGTGCCGTCTCCGGCAGGATGCGGTGGCGCTCCGACCATTCGGCAATCCCAAGCCGCTCGTCCGGCCGTATCGCTTCGACTAGCGTTCGTACAAACTGGTCAATCGCCCCCATCGATTTCTTCCGCCTCGATTTCCCGCAGGATCCTGTCGCTATCGACCGCGCCCAGCGCCGATGCAAGTTCATCCTCCAGGCGCTGCTGGATCCGGGCTTCATCTGTCTCCGCAGCCAGTTCGTCCTTGACGCGCACCGCCACGTTCATGACGGCATCACGCACCGTGCGCAACGCAGTAAAGGCAAGTCGCTGCGCTTCGGCTACGGAGATCAGGCTGCCCCGAAGCTGCGCCAGCTCGAGCAGTTCACGCTCATGCCGCGTTTTCTCGCGACCAGCCCGCGATGCCCGATACTGGCTCGTCCACGGATCGCTTCCCGCGAGTGCGGCAGTCCCTGTTGTCGCAGCGGCAGGCTGCTCAAACTCGGCGTCAGCGAAAGTATCGTCGGCGTCAGCCGGATCGTCAGTCATTTGGCCGAACTCCGACGTGCCGTTGGCGCGGAGAGTCGCTGCTGGGGCGTTGGCCTGCCGCGCGAGATCCGTAAAGGATCGCTTCGACTCGTCGGTGTTCCTGTTCCATTCGGCGAGTGCGGTTTCCGAATCGATCTTGCCGCGAGCGTTCAACGAAATGCGTTTCGCCTCGATCGCCTTCTGCACCGCCCGATGGGTGACGCCGACCAGCCGGCCGAACTCGCGCTGGCTCATTTCACTCATTGGAAGCGCTCCGGAGATGAACGGCTACCGATGGCTACCATTGGGTTGGCTACCCGTGGCTACCCATCTGGCTACCCTGAAAAAATCTTGGAACAGCGTTTTTTGCGAGGTTCGAATTACCCTCGTTTGCCGATGCCCGGGAAGGACCCATGCATCACAGAGAGCCGCCGGGCATCGGCCGGCCCTCACCGCGCCGTCTCGACCGCCTCCTCGAACGCACGCCTGAACACGCCTTCGAACTGCGCCTCAGCCACCCGACGCGCGACATCGTCGAAGGGTAGCCGCGGCTTGTAGGTTGGCTGCTTCACGAATATGAACACGGGCTTTGCCGCGCTATACGCGAGGTGCTCGATGCGGGAATCCCTGCCGTATGCGATCCGCTTGTAGATACCCGGAAGCAACTTGCCTTCACGCTTAAGCAGGACAAAGTAACTGTACCCACGCGCTCCCTTGCCACCGCGCACCATCCTGTCACGCCGTCGCTCGCTCATATTGGCGCGATAACCCTGCTCGCCAAATGCCTGAAGGTATGACAACACTTCAACGATCAGGCCGCGCGACACGTTGCCGTACTGGTCCAGTGTCGCCGCCTTGCCCGGAACTGCAACCATGCCCGGAGGCAGCAGGCCGCGCGCCTGCAATGCGCGCTCGAAGCGCTTCATGCTCCGCTCGCCACCATAGACTTCCGGGCCGATGTACTTGCTGGCCGGCGTGCCCTTGGACGTGTCGTCTTTGATCCACACCCGTGCGACGAGATCGGTCTTCGTCGCAGACTTCACATAGGTGCTGTTCAGCGTGTACGGCGTGGGTCGGTCAAATCGGGCTTCCATCTCCGCCCGTATGGCCTGCTGTGCGAGCTGCGCCGTCTTCGTCAGTGCACGTGCCGTCGCGTACGGGATCTGGTTGTAAAACAGCGTGCCCATAAATCCCAGCGAATCGGCGATGTTGCTTTTGATTTCGAAGCCGGCCATAGCGTCACCAGAAGTTTGAGGCGCCGACGCGTTAGCATATGGGTCATGCAACCCACCGGAGCTACCATGCGGTTTCGAAGAAGTATCAAGATCCTGCCCGGCGTCAGGATCAACCTGGGGAAGACCGGCGTCAGCTTTACCGTGGGCAGACCCGGGGCAAGCGTCAACATCAAGCCGGGTCGAACTCCTCGCACAACGCTGGGCATTCCCGGTACCGGCATTTCGTGGTCCTCACGCACCCGCCAGGCAAGCAGCACCGGACAAGCTCAACCGTCCCCCAACGAATGGCGACTACTCAAGTTGGTCTGGAAGCTAATTTCCTGGTTCACGATTGTGACGTTTGCGCTGGGGATCATTGCCACCGCAGCCGTACTCCTGTCAGAACAGTGATTCGAGATTTCCAATTGAAAAAACCCCGAGGCTTGCGCACTCAGGGCTTCGGATATCCACGTTTCTTAGGGGCGAGTGCCCCCACATGACCTGACAGCCCGAGTAAGTTGTATTTGGATGGCCGAAAGGGTTGCGCTACGAGTGTGCGAGCGCTCACAGATCCAGTGACGCGGTAAAGGATGCATGGCGCGAAGTATAGGCAGGATTTTTCTTGGAAAGCAAGATTTTCATCGTTGCATTCGCATGCGCACCGTGTCATTTGCAGCGCCGTCGATTGCGTCGAGAAGCGCGTGCACAGCGTGGAAATACGGCTGCCAGTGCAATCGATATTGATCCATCGGGACACCGAGCGCGCGTGCTCGTGCCGGGTGATCTTCTGGACGGCGACCGGTTCCCTGACATGCGCTGCAGATTTGCCGGCCTGCGTTCTTTTCCAAAACCGGAACACTGATGCGACCTGCCCCGTTGCATTGACCGCAGCGCTCAATCTCGCGGAATATCATCGGCCCACGACCATCTCCGCGCCCGGCAAAGGGGATCCGATATTCATCAACGCACAGCCGTCCGGCTCCGCTACACGACTGGCAAACAACTCGTTGCAGTATCGTCGCGCGGCCGCGCCCGCTCACACCGCGGCCATCGCATGCAATGCAAAGATCGGCAATCCATTCGATGATGGCCTGACGCGAGAATCGCTCGACAATGTCCGTCACTTGTCGTTCGATCTTTTTCCCTGTAAGCGCCGCAGTCTTCTCCGCGGCTCTTGTCACGCCCGTGAATTTCGACCGATTGAATCTCCCCGCGTCACGCAGCCGCTTCGCGAGAAGCAGCGTCGCTCGATTAAGACCTGAGCGTTTCACGTCCTGCCCGTACTTCATCCGCCAAAGCAGTCGACCAAGATCGTTCGCGAATGCTAGGGCGCCCAAAGTCACTTGGGGATCCGCAATCGGATCGGAGAATTGCCCGCGTACGTTCATCGCAATACCGGCTTGCTCTTTCAGGTCGATCATCGAGCTACTCCCTTCCGTCCTACTGTCCCAATGTCCCAATGAAAAAGGGTCGTGTCTGCGCGCAGGCGCCTGCGACGTGCGCACCCTCGCCCGCACATCGCGCACGTCGCACGCGTCACGCGCACGCACACGAGGGCCTGCGGTTGGGACGTCGGGACATGGGACGCCGAGCGGCGCGCTGCCGCGATTGCGCTGGCGCGCCAATACAGGCTGACGCGCGCGCCACGGCGTGCGGCGAGAGTCGTTTTACAGAGGCACATCATCGTCCTCCGTCACTTCTGCGAGCGCGCCGTCTGCGGCGATCACAGCCACCGGTTCCTGCGCAGGCGGCTCGTAGTACCACTCACGCGTGCCCTTCGATTCGCGCTTGCGAACCCATCCGAGTGACTTCATCGCCTTCCCGATACGGCGCTGTTCTGCGGGCGTCCACTTCGAGATTTCGAGCTTCAGGCACGAGTTGAGAATGTCTTCCATCGTCACGCGCTGCATGTGCTCGCAATAGCGCGCAATCATCGTCTCGTAAATGTCACCTTCGTAGCGCGCGTCCTGCTCAGCCGAGAACAAGTGCTTTTCTTCGGGCAGAACCTGCCACGGTGCGGGCAAAATGCCGTCCGCTTCTGCATTGGCCCGTTCCCACTCGCAGTACTCCGAATACGCCTCGGCCCAGATCTGGTCGCGGTTCAGCGCGAGGCCCTTTAAATCGAGCACATCGGCCGTACGCACGGGCCAATAACGCCGGTTGCCCGATTCGTCCTTCAAATACGTATCGAAATTCACCGTGCCGCCGAAAACGCTCTGGCGCGGCACGTCGATTGCGCGACGAGCGTATGGCGGCCGGTACGTGTCGACTGCCGTCGTAAAGAATCGCTTTGCGTTCGACGAGTCGGCCTTGCTCAGCGCGTCCAGCTCGGCCAGCTCGATAACCCACTTGCCGGCCATCACAGCAAATGAATCCTTGTCGCCGATCACGATGTTCGCGTCGGTGAACCAGCCCGATCCGAAGAGTGTGCGAAATGCGGCCGACTTGCCCGCGTCCTGCTTGCCTTCGAAAATCAGCACGTTATCCATCTTGCAGCCAGGGCGCATCACGCGGCCGACAGCGCCGAGTAGCCACTTATACGAGACGTGTCGGACATATTCGCTGTCCTGCACACCGAGCCACGTCGACAACCATCCGCGCAGACGCGGCGTGCGGTCCCACTGCAGGCCGGCGAGGTAATCTCGGACCTCATGGTAGCTGTTGCGCTCTGCCGCGAGAAACACTGCGTCGGCGATCACGTCAGGACGCGGGCTGAATGAATAGTTCTGGCCCAGCCACAGCGCGCAACGTGCATCGTCGCGGTCGCCCCACTCGCCTTTTTCGCCACCTTCGAATGGGGGTGCCTTCAGCTTCATGATACGCAGCGCGAACTTCTCGAAGGCCAGCACGCCTTGCCAGCGCTTGTCGTGCGTCAGGATGGCGAACACATTGTCGAGGCATGGCAGCAGCGCGTTGGACTTCTCCGCGCGACGCAGACGCTGTTGCCACGTAAAGTGGCTATTCTCGCCCTCTACACCATCCCATTCCGGCGTCTCTTCACCTGCGTCAGCCGACGAAGGGGTAGCCGCGGCTTTGCCGACGAGCGCACGCACGCCATTGGCACTGGGCGCACTCACCATGCCGGCCTTTTCAAGATCGTCGAGCAGATGCGCGGCGCGGTTGTAGCCGATTTTCAACTCGCGCTGAAGCGCCGAGATCGACACACGCTTGCGTTTACGCACGTGCGCAGCGGCCTGCTCGTACAGCGGATCCTGCCCGCGCTCGACGGCGTGCAGATGCGGAAACGACGGAATCGCATAATTCGCGGGCGCGAGTGCTGCGATCAAGGCGCATTCGATCTGCGCTTTGACGACGTGCAGGCCTTCCTCGACGTGCAGATCGTTGAAGTCGGTGAGCTTGCGCTCGCCTCGGCCCGAGAACATCGGAATCGTCACGCTCGCATTGCCGACAGCTGCCGCCGCTGCCCGCGCGCGCTTCACGCCCGTGTTTTCGAAACGACGCACGCGCGGTGCGACACCGTCACGCTCGATCAAGAGTTCGATATACGGCACGCCGTGCTCATCGCGCTTGCCGGCGGCGCGGACGGCGTACTGCAGCTTGGCGTGCGTGATCTGCGTCGCCTCGGCAGCGTCGACATAGATCTCGCCTTCGAAACCGTATTCGTCACGCAGGTGATCACGCATGCGTCGCTCGATCACCCAGTCATCGTCGGCGCAGATGAGAACATGGATATCCGGGCACGCTGCGCGCAACGACTGCGCTGCCGCGAGAATGCCGCCCGCGTCGAAGCACACCACGACCGGAATGCGATCCTCGATCGCCATGCGGATCGACCGCGCTGTTGCGTAGCCTTCGGCGATCATCGCAACCTTGTCCCCGGCTTCGATGTTGCCGAGCTGGAGCGCGGTGCCCGCCTTTTCCATGCCCTTGTTGAACAGCTTCGAGCCGGTCGGCGAGATTTTCTGCAGGCCGGCAAGACGCGCGCCGTCGGCGCTGTAAACGTACATTGGCACGTAGAGCGTGCCGTCGGCTGCGAAGCGCACGCCTTCAGGCGTGATCTGCTTGCGATCGAGATATGCGGACGCGCCCGATTCGGACGCGGCGCACCATTGATCCTGCGCGCGGTTCGCTGCCAGCTTCGCCTTCTCACGCGCCTTCGCTGCCGCTGCCTCCTCCGCTCGTTTCTGATGCTGTCTCGATTCTGCGAGCGATTCGGGAGAAGCGGCCGCACCCTCCCATTGAAATGTCTGCGCGCCATTGTCGTCGCCGGACCAATAGCCGAATGCTCCCGTGTATCCGATCACCACGCCGACCTGCACCACCTCGTGGATCGAATACCAGTACTTCTTGCCCGGCCCGTAGCGATGCGGGCGCCCGTTGTCAGAGATGCGCGGATGCCCTTCTGGCAATTTCGGATGGCCGGCGGCCATCAACTGATTGGCGATCTGGTCGAGTGTCGCCATCGTTTAGCGCCCCGCTCCCGCAATGACGATGCGCGGGAAAATCAGACCCTCACGGTTGAAGAATGAACGCCACTGACGGCGGCCTGCATTGAATCGCGCGGTGCCGTTCGACAGCTTGGAAGCAAGAGGATGCCGCGCACGAAGCGCAGATGCGGTGTTGGACAAAGTCACTTTGAACCCCGGAAAGTTATTTGCCGCGCAGGCGGCGCCATTCGGCCTCATGCAGGCCCTTGAATCGCTCGACCTGCTCTGGCGTAAAGAAACCACCAACGAAGCCGAAGAAAAGACGCCGCTCAGTCAGCGTGCGCAGAGCGGCGCAATGACTGGCGGCAGTCGAGATGAAATCGTCGATATGGCCGACCTGCCGCGCACGGTCGAGGAGCATATCGGTCGGGAATATCGGCAGAAGAGTCGCGAGGAATGGTGCGACGCGCGCGGGCGCGTGTAAGGCAAGACGTGCCAGCTCGATTGAGGCACATTCGAGTTGGCGATCGAGATCGCAGCACAAACCGGCCTTGGCTCTGTACGGGTTGCAGCACGCCATTCCAGGTCGAAACTGCATTGCTTATCGGCGTCCGATTTTGCTGACGCGCATGACACGCGCAAGCAGACGATCGAGCAAGCGCTGTTCCTCCCGCGCCGCACTGGCGATCGCGTCTGCCTCCCGGCGCGTGATCTTGTTGTCCGCCAGTGCCACGCTAACTTCGTGCGCTACAGCACCGGTTTGGCGGGCAAGTTCAAGAGTATCGAGCGCTATGCCACTCACCGAGTCATCCGCGCCGGTCTGGTCGATGGGCTCAGCGCGCAAGGCGAAGCGCTCATTGAGCGCGTGGATCGCATCGAAGCAATGAGACTGGCGCTTTTCTTCCATCCACTCGATCAGCAACTCGAACATCTCCATCGAGAGGCGGTTTTCACCCTCACCGCGCAAACGCAGGCGCAGCGACTCTGTACCAATGCTCTTGCCACGGCGATTCGTAAGGAACGCGGCCGCATCAGCCACGCCCCCCGGCGTATTGCGGACCGACGTGTAAAGCACGTCAAGCCAATCTGTGCCGCTGTATCTGCAGGTCATGCTTGCCTCGTTTTCTTTGTGGACCTGTTTTTCATACTGTTCGCTCGAAGCACTAAACCCTAAGATTCAGACTCGATCACTCAACGCCGGCTGCGGCGAACAAATGTGGCTCTGAACTCAAGATTCGGCCGCAGAATTCCAACTTTCATCGCCCAGCTCTGGCCAGATCAAATGCCAGTCGTTGGGACGCAAGTCTTTCCGCGTAACGGCCCCGGTCGTCGCGCGCTCAATTGACCAACACACGATGATCGGAACTGGCCGCATGAGATTTGCCCACGCGCTTACGTCAGATGCGTGCGCACCGATGTTCCGAGCCAGTTTCACCAGGCGGCCGCGCTCGGCGGACAGATAGGTTCGAAGATTCATCGCGAAACTTTAGCGAAACGCGAAACATTTGTCTATAGCGTTACGCGCATATACGGCTTTAGCGATTTGCTATTGAATTCGGCCCATGAAGGACATCGACGAAATCAGACGAACCAACCTCCGACTCTTGGAAGAAGAGTACGGAAGTCCCACATCGGTAGCGAATGCGTTGAGCATGAGCTTGGCGCAATTCGCCAACCTGCGGGATGGCGCCAAGGATTCGAAGACAGGAAAGAAGCGCGGCATGCGCAAAGAAACGGCTCGGCGCATCGACAGCGCAGCCGGTAAGCCGGATGGTTGGCTTGATGTGGATCACTCGGCGCAACCGATTGATAACGTCAGCAAATCAAAGCGCGAGCCAGCCGGTTGGGAAAAACTTGATGAGTCAGGTCGCCTTCAGGTTGAGGCGTTCATTCGCGGACTGCTTGCTCGGCCTCTGAGCAAATCTGGCGATACAGATGACGATCGCCCGCGAGGTGATTGACCTGGGAGCCGTATAGATCGCTCAGATGGCCGATCGGCTCCAACGAAGAATCACGGAAGCAGAATTCGTGAGTGATGACGGGCCGCTTATCCCGAAAATTAAAACCGAAAGCGGCTCTATCAAGATAAACGTTCCACCGCCCATCCGTCCGCAGGCCTTCCACAAGAGCAATAGCCCCTACCAACTCGGGGTTCGTCGAAACAATCACCCTCACCAAGTCCCCCGGCTTGCACTTTAGCGTGCATAGCTCTTGACGTTCCCCGCGCATCCCGCTCCCAACTCTCTTGTAAGTTAATACTGTACGAATATACAGTACCAAGGTCGATTTGTTACATACGGCTTGCAATTTCATTCCAAATGCATTGTTACAAATTTAGCGCCGATATTTCGCGTTTCGCTATAGACAGACATTTCGCGTTTCGCTAAAGTTCGAACCGTTCGAACTTCCTCCCCTCATCGAGAATTGCGATGCGCAAAACCCCCTCCTTGTCTCAAGACGAACACGGAGATGCACGCCGGCAATGGCTGAAACTTGAGCAGCAGCCGACGATCAAGCAACACGTTCCCCAAAGCAACTTTGAGGAATCTCCGCACTGGCGCATTTGCCTCTTCATTGCAGTGATCGTGATCGGCATCAATGTGCTTTCGCCCGATCCCGACGCTGCTGTGCGTGCCCCCCACGCCGCGCGCGTAGTCGCCTGACCCGTCACCAAGGAGCAGGCAGTGACCAAGCGACTTCCCGTATCTGACCTCGAAATCGCGCGCGAACACCGCCTCGGTCGCTACTCCGGCTCCGCCGCTGACGCCATCACTAACCCAGCCATGCGTATCTGCCTCACAAACCTCGCTGAGATGAGGAAGAAGCGCGAGCAACCTGCCGATCAACCGCTCGACGGGAAGTGCCGCGCCGCCGGCGATTCGGAGTAACACCACATGCCACGCATCAAACTCAACGCGCCCCCCGAAAACCAGCAACAGCGGCGCGACACGATTGGCCTGCGCTCAGTCGTCAAATACGACCCGATGGCACCGCGCCCGACGACGCCTGTCATGGTCGGTCAATACGTCGTCGCTCGCCGCCCGCTGTCTGACAGCATCTACACGCTGTATATGATCCTCGATGGCGCAACCATCGTGCGCACGCAGATCTCGTATCCGTCGGAAGATGATTGCGCTTCGGCCGTCCAGCGACACCGCACCGCGCAAGCCGCATCGATGGCCGAGAAGACGATCGCCAAGGCGAAAACGCGCCGTGCCCAACCGCCGGTCGCGGAGGTCGCGTGATGCTCGCCCTTCTGATAGCCATTGCGACCTGTACGACCGCCTGGCTGTTGACCAGTCCGCAACCCAATCGAACCCTCGGCGGCCTGTTCGGGCTGATCGACTCCATCCTCTGGCTCGTCGCCGGCATCGCTGCCGGCAAAACGGCCGTCATCCTCATCGCAGCCTTCTGCGCGCTGTGCTTCCTGCGCTCGCTGTTGCGCGGCCGGACGGTGAGCCTTTTCGGGAGCAGCCATGCAAATTGATCTTTCGCCGATCTGCAAATCGCTGATCGCCCTTCTGGCTTCGGGCTCAACCTACACCCGCAATGAGATCTATAGCGCCCTTCCGGATGCCGACCGGGTAGCGATCAACCGCGAGCTCAACATGCTCGTGCGAGCTACCGTGGTTATCGAGGGCGATCTTTCCGGCGGCGGCAATCCCGCCCTGCAAGTGTCCTGCTACTACCTTTCTGGTTCACTCGCCGGGCGCGGCCACGACGCCCCCATCGCCACAGACGCCGATGTAGCCGGCATCTCCAGGCAGGCATCGAGCAACGCGGTTGCCGCTCGCGAAATTCCCTTCATCTACGAAGATCCGAGCGGCGTTGCATGCGTGCAGGTGACCCGCCATCGCAACTACAACGTCGGGAGCGCTATCCGTCACCTATGGTGCGTCGGCCTGCGTGATGGGTCTTCACGTGCCGTTCGCGATCAAATCAAGGCGATAAAGGAAGCCCGGTTCTATCTCGACGACGAAATCGAGCGCCTGCAGTTCACGCTCGCACAAGGAGGTGCCGTATGAATGATAAGCGCATCAGCCCGCTCGTACTCGACGCCATGATCGTCACCGGCAACACGAAGGCCGCAGTGAAAGCCGCCGGCGGCAAGTCCGCCGACCTGTGGATGCTTCCGTACGATGAGATTCATTACGACCCCCGCGATAACGTTCGGCCGCTCGATGTCGATTGGGCGCAACGCCTCGGGAAACTCATCGCGGCCGACGGATACGACAAGAGCCAGCCGCTGCACTGCTACGTGCGCAAGGTCGGTGGCGCAGACCGTGTGTACGTGTGGAAAGGACAGCATCGATACCACGGCATCGGCTTCGCCATCGATGCTGGCGCCGACCTTGGCCTCATCCCTGTCGTGATGATGGACGCGAAATCGGTCAACCGCATCAACCTGATCTTTGGCGGCCTGACCAGCAATGAAAGCAAGCGCACTTCGCCGCTCGAACTCGCGCAAAACATCGCTGAGCTGCGCGACGTGTGGAAGGTGGACATGAAAACGATCTGCAACCGCCTGCAGATCACCGATCAGACCGTTCGCGACGTTGCGCTGCTCGAAACCGCGCCCTCAGCTCTGCACAAGCTCGTGCGCGACGGCTCAGTTGCCGGCACGCTAGCGATCGAGGAGATCCGAAAGTACGGGCCGGATAAGGCGCTTGAACGGCTTCAGCGCGGGATCGAAGCGGCGAAGTCGGCAGGCAAAGCGAAGGCCACGAAGAAACACGTCGACGCGGCAGCAGCAGCGCCAGCGGCGAAAAAAATCAGCGAGGCGCAGGCAAAGCAACTTTTGCAGGCACTGCAGTCCGTGCTGCATGATCCGCTGTTCGGCAAGCTTTCTCCCGGCACCGTTGAAGGCGTCCACGCGGCGGTGACCCCGCTCACAGACCTGCTCGATGCGCTGCCGGCAAAAGCGTCGAACCGCAAGATCTCGACGCCCAACGAGCATGGCGTGTACACAAGACACGAGACGATCAAGGCGCCCCTTTTCAAACGATCGGGCAAGCATCCGTACGAAATCCACCTTGCGCACGTTGATACCGGCAAGTGGATTTTCAGCACGTCGTACTCGATCGGCACCGGATCCGGGTCGAGCCCCTGCACCCTGCGTGACGGCGATCCAACCTACCCCACGCGCGGCCAGGCGATTCGAGCGGCCGTCATGCACATCACGCGCGAGATGGAAGATCCGCGCAAGCGTGATGCCAAGGAAGCGCAGGGCGTTCATTCCTGGCTGATCAAGCTGTGGCAAGCCCCCGATCCGGACTGGACCGAAGAGCTTGCCGATGCGTCAGGAAAGGCACCCACGACTGCTCCGACCGCGCTGTGGCCCTTTCCCACTGGGGGCAAGCCATGACTTTGTCCACGGCTATTTCTACCCCATGTCCGCTGCCGCGTCAGCGGGGCGACGCGGAAGAGCGCCCGAGGCTTTCGCTCGCTGGCGCCGTACCGGCGCAGCCTGCGCACGTAAAAGACAACGGCGACGGGCTATTGCCCTCCATCCAGAAGAACGAAGCCCCGTCTGATCGACGGGGCAACCTCTCGCGCCTCGAGGCGTTCAGCATCGAGATCCGCTCGCTGGCCGAGGCCATCGTGCTTGGCGCCGACATCGAGTTGCTCGACCTCATGCGCGATGAAGTAGGCAGCTATAGCCGGCACAAGGCGGCGCAGGAGGCGCGCACGTGGGCCGAACAAGGTCGCCTGTCGATCGAGACTGGATTGATGCAGTTGGAGCGTGCCATGCGCTCCGCAACGAATCGGGGATAACCATGAATGAGCAACAGCTCCGCGCGATCCACGCGCAGGCCAGCGCCGCTGTCGCGCGCACCGATCGAACCCTCACGCCCGCCGAAGATCGCTTCTGGCCGCTCTATCTTGCCGCGGAGGTCACCGCCGCCTCGGCTACCAAGCAAACCAGCTGGACTCAGACGCAAATCGACGGGCTTCTCGCCGATGCCGACGCTACTACGCTTCTGCCGTGCATGGACAGGTGGTTTAAAGAAATGAACGGGGAAGAAGAATGAGGATGCCGATCAACACGCTGCCGGGCCGATATACGCCCAGCCCGATCAACGGCACGATCCAGCACAAGCGCGACAAAGCAACTTTGCAGGCCGATGCGATTGCACTGCTTCGCGAGAATGGGCCGCTGCCGAAAAAGAAGATCATCACAGCACTCCGCACCGCGAAGTGGCTCGTCGACGAGGTCATCGAGAAAGCTGAAGCGGAGGGCGAAATCGAGCGCTTCCGGATGCTTAGCCCACGCAAGCGCATGGACGAATACTGGTGCATCGCCGGAATGGCGCCCGTGTCAACGACCACGCGATTCAATGCCAGCGCGGTGCTCGCAGCGATGCAGGCCCACGCCCTTCAACTCGCAACCGGAGGCCGGGCATGAACCTGCTCACACGCGCATACATCCTCGAAAAGTTCGGCGTACGCCTGTCGGTCCCGCAGCTCGCGCAACTGCTCTCGATGGCCGAAGGGACTGTGCGGAACCAGATCAGCGCCGAGATCTTCCCAATCGCAACGTATAAGGAAGGATCGGCGCGGTTTGCACCGTATGAGGCTGTCGCGGAGTATCTCGATTCGATGTCCGAGAAAGCCAGACGCCATGCTGCATGACGCTACCGTGCGGCGGGTATGGCGCACCGATGCGATATCCTGTATACCGTCACCATCCAAAAATCACGCTTCCGGGGTTGAATATGGCAGTTCAAACTGGCTGGACTACAGCAGAGCTCGATCCAAGAAAAATCCAGCTTGATCTTCTAAATCCACGCATCGAGTTGAGCAGCAAGGCAAGCCAGGCCGAGATCCGCCTAAAACTGCTGAAACTTGAGGAAGTTTTAGAATTGGCGCGCGGAATCGTCAAAAATGGGGGCCTTTTCCACGGCGAACGGGTCATCACCGTCGTCGAGGATGACAAGCAGGTCGTGCTTGAGGGCAACCGGCGCGTCGCGGCCTGCCAGATGCTGCTCAGCCCGTCCTTGATCCCGGACGAATTCGCGGAGAGGTTCCCCGTCGCGCCGGCTGCGGTGAAAGCGGCCCTGCGGTCCATCAGCGTTGACGTTGCGCCAGACCGTCAAGCCGCCGATCCCATCCTCCAGAAGCGCCACACCGAACAAGGTGCAAAACCATGGTCACCGGTCGCGAAAATGCGCCGGGCGGTGAGCATGCTTGCGCGCGCTTCGATCGAGGACGTGGCCGTGGCACTCGGAACGACTCAAGGAGCGATTCGCAAACTTGTAAAGCCATATCGCCTGCTGAAGTATGCGTTAGACCTGGATGTATGGACGAGCGATGAACGGGCCGCGCTCGAAAATGAGAAGCTTGTAACCACACCATATACCCGGTTCTTTACGCTGAAGGACACGATGCGGATTCTGCGCCTGTCGTTTGATGACGACCAGAACCCGCATAGCGAGCTGCCTCCTGAGATCTTTCGCGAGCAGATGATCGCGATTGCCCGCGATTTTCTGCTACCCGATCCGGTCAAGAAGCGTCCACGGTGCGACACTCGAACCGAGCCTCTCGCCTATTTCGAGCGCTTCCTGAAAACTCGCGAAGGGAAAGCGGCGGTGAACACGCCGGCGCCATCGAAAGGCGCATCCGCTTCAAGCACCGCGCCTAGCGCTGCGACCAAGAGCGGAGCGGCCGCACCGGCAACTCCTGCGGCCGCTCCGCTCCCACCGTCGTCCGCGGCGGCCGGTGCTCCGAGGCCAAAGACACCGAAGGCGTCTGTTTTTTTTGAGAACCTCGACTGTCACGTGGTCGACGACAACCTCGTCAAGCTGACAAACGAGATCAAGACGATCAACCACGTGAAGTTCCCCGTTGCTGCGTCTCTGCTGCTGAGAGCGCTGTTCGAATGCGCCCTGGTGTTCAAGCTCAAACAGACCAAGAAGTGGGCAGAGCTCCTCAAACAAGGCCCGGCGAACAAGCCTGGTTGGGATCCCGGTCTGGCTGACCTTATCAAGTATGCAAAGAACTTCAACAACGGAGTCTTTGTCGAGCGAAATATCTGTAAGGCTCTCGAGAGCAACCATACGGAACACGCGAAGAATTATCTGGACGCGATGACGCATCTCAAATATCAGGGCATCGACGTGACCGCCTTGGAGACTTATGCGAATCATCTGCGCGGAACTATCAAATACATTCTTGAAGGCAATTAACGATGGCTAGAAGAAAGAGTCCTATCCCTCGTACCGAGCCAATGAGTCCATTGCGCTACCCAGGTGGTAAGGCGCGCCTCGCCGCGTACGTAAGTGGTGTTATCGAGGAAAACTACCTTAATGGGTGCACGCTTTACGAACCGTTTGCAGGTGGAGCATCAGTTTCGCTGGAGCTGCTTCGACTTGGATTCGTGAGCGACGCCGTGCTCATCGAGAAAGACCCATTGGTTTATGCGTTTTGGTGGTGCGTCTTCAACCAGACAGATGCCCTCTGCGCCGCGGTCGAAGCCTGCCCAGTCTCGATGGAGACCTGGCTTCGATTGCAACCCACGAGGGATGTTCGCGACCCGGCGGATAGCCGATACACTCTGCTGCAGCTCGGGACGGCCGGGCTGTTTTTTAACCGCACCAACTTTTCCGGCATCATCGGCGCCGGACCAATCGGCGGCGAAAGCCAAGCTTCCGATTACAAAATCGACTGCCGCTTCAACAAGGAAAAGATCATTCGGCAGATTCGCACGGCCGCAACGTTCGCCGAACGTGTCAGCGTCGAGTGGGGCGACGCGATTTCTTTCATGCGCGACAACGCCGAACAACTTGCCACAGGCTTTGCGTTTGTATATGTCGACCCACCGTACTACAAGGAAGGGCGCAAGCTCTATCGTCATCACTACAACGACGCCGATCACGTCGAGCTCGCAGTGTTCCTCCAAAACCAAGGCTACCCCTGGTTGCTGAGCTACGACGACCATCCCCGAATCCGTGAGCTTTACGCCAAGAACACGGTTCAGCCGATCTACCTGGACTACAACGTCAAATCGAGCCGGACCGCACAGGAGCTTGCGATCTCAAACCTCGTAATACCGGTCCCGGTCTACGAGGGAACACCGCAGTTGCTCCAACTCGAAGTCGACGCGTGAGCCCACGCATCGTCCGCGACCAACTACGGCTGCCTCGGACGTTACACCGCAAACATGTCGCCCTGCTGATGCTTCAGGCGGTCAATTTTCTCGAAAAGGCGGATCTTGGCATCCGCCTTTTTCAAGGCTGGCTCTGACATCAACCCGACCAGCTCTTCGAGCTGCTTCACGTCCCCGACGTTCTTGAACGCCTTCACCTTGTTCACGTACACGACGGACTTCTTCTTCTGACGCAGCAGCTCGATCACGTTGCTCAGCGTACCCGTACTCTGCGTATCCCAGATCATCAACCCGAAATCGGCTTTTTTGGCCATCTCAAGGTCCTTGGCTGTGAAGAAGGCACGGGTGCCGGGCGTTGCCTCCGTATCGACAGTGTGGACCGGCCAGCGCCCCACGTTGTTTCGCGGAAAACTGCCGCTGCAGTACACGACTGCACGTTTTGCGGAGCGCTCCTGGAGATACGTCTGAATGGACGTGTCGGCCCCGTCGGCATCGCCAACCAGCACATCAAAATTCGACGTGACGATCGTATCGATCCGCTCCTTCACCCGCACATCAAGGTTCTTGATCTTGATCGAGCCCGCAATAAAAACCGTAGTCATCTTTTACCTCTTGCTGGTCAGAGTAACGAGGTAGACGCTCGAAACCTTTCGATACTGTAGCAGCGCTGCGGTCGCGGCCTCGGCGGTGGCGCCGCTGTCATAGAGATCGTCGAGTAGCAGGATCGGCCGGGCCTCTTCGCCCGGCAGCACGTCTGCGACGACAAACATGTTCGCGAGTGCCTGAACCTTCTCCTCTCGCGTACCCAGGTCTTTCAGCCTCGGGCCCCCGGGCCGCTTCCACAGCAAATTCTCTTCCACGGGGACGCCGCACACGTCCCCAAGCGCCCGCGCGACTTCCGTCACAGGCTGCCTGGCCCGCTGGGTCGATGCCGGCATCGGCACGATGACGGCCGGCTGATACAGGCGCGGGCAGATGTGCTCGTACACAGCCTCGGCAAGCGCCCGGACCTGATCCCAGTCGTCACGATACTTCAACCGGAATACCGCCTCTCCGGCCTCGGACCGCTCGGTATCGAACTGGGGATATCCCTGCTCGTTGTCGCCGATATAGGTACTCCGGATCGTGTGTTTGTCCAGCGCAAAACCCAGTTCCCAGTTGCCGTGAATCTCCCGCACGTTCGCCCGCATTTTTCACCTCGTTGTTATTGTCAGTTCGGGGAGGTGGGCGCGTCAGGCCGCTTTCACAAGAGTCAGACGGCCTTTTTTTGCTACCGCTGCGGGATCGAGATTGGTATAGCGCTTCAGGTTGCGCCAATCCTTGTGGCCGGTAACGGTGGCCACCTCGGGGATTTCCCAGCCGGCCTCGAACAGTGCGCTGGTCGCCTCGTGCCGCAGGTCATGCAGATGGAGATCAACGATGCCCTTCGCATCACACGCCTGCTTGAAATACTTGCTCGCCGTGCCCTTGTCGAAACGGAAGATGAAATCGTTCTTGTGCGCCGGCAGCGACGGGTCTGCCGCACGCCGCTCCGCGTAGCCCTCGGGCACTGGATAGCGCGGCTGCCGCATGATGACCTCGTAGGCATCCCCAATCAGCGGAACCCACTCGTTGTTGCCGATCTTCTGGCGAGGATGCTTGCGGTCGCGCACGAGCGCGAGGTGCCGCTCATGGTCCAGATCATCCCATCGCAGGTTGAACAGTTCGCCGCGCCGGAAGGCACACTGCATCGCGATGCGCAGGAGGCCCGGCATCGCCTGCTCGCGCTCGGGATGCTCCGCAAACCACTCAAAGATTTTCTCGATCTCTTCGGGCGACGGGCGACGTTCGCGCCGTTTGCCGGAACTCACTAGCCCAAGGTGTCTCAGGCTCGGTCGTGCTGCCGCGACGGCGTCAGACAGCGTGATGCCGAGCAGCGACGCCATGTGCCGCATGACGGTCCCGAGCTTGGATATATCCATATCGACGGTGTAGCCGCCGGCACCCGCCTTGCGGCGCATCTGGGCAAAACCGACGATACGCTCGGTAGAGAGCTTCGCGGCAAAGTCGCTTTGGAATTCGTCGCGCAGCCGGTCGAGGATGTAATCCTCGTTGGACTTTTCGATCACGGGCCGCCCCGACTCCTTGCGGGCCTCGCGGTATTTGAGCACCAGCTCCCCGAGCGTCACGGTCGAAGCCTCGACCTTGCCGCCTCGATCCAGCTCGGTTTCGATTTCGCGCGCCCAGACTTCGGCGGCGCGCTTTGTCGCGAATGTCTTTGATATACTCTTGCCGCCGCTGCGACGCACCTGCGCCCGCCAACGGCTGCCGATGGGCAGAATGGATGCCATGTTGTCCCGTCCGGTGTGACTGTAGCAGTGTCGGAGCGGACGGCTGCTACAGGTTGGAATCTGTAGCAGAATTGTAGCAGTGAGGGTGTTAAACGATGTTACACAATGGTTCACGGCGCTTCATTTAGGAAGAAGCGAAAAAGCCGGAATCGCCCGCCGGATAAGGCTAAAGCCCGGATTTACAAGGCTTTCAGTCTATCCAGTGGTTTTGGTCATCTCCCTGTAGTTCAATGGATAGAACAAGTGCCTCCTAAGCGCTAGATGCAGGTTCGATTCCTGCCAGGGGGACCAGCCGCCCGCACCCATCCTCACCGCGCCGCTCGCCCGTGCCCGCCCTGTCGGCGTGGCCGTCCCGATCTCTCCCGTTATCCCGTTACGCTCTCGCTGCGCACCTCGCGCGAGCCGGTCGCCGATTCCGCGCGCCTCGCAGCGTCCTCTTTCCAGGCAGATCCACCATGGACATCAACAAGCAACTCGCCGCCCTCACCCACTCCGAACTGCAGACGGCCGGCGCCAGCCAGGCCACCGCCATCGCCGTGAGCGTCCTGCTGCGGCATCTGAGCTCGCCGGAGCTCGTCAAGCTGTTGTCGTCGGCGTTCGAGAATCATCAGGCCGTCATGCTGCAAACGCCCTGGCCCGAGCAGATGCTCAATTCGTTCGAGGCCACGCGCCGCTTCCTCGAAGGCGCCGCGCAAGGCCCGGCGCCCGCGCCCGAAACGCCGGAGGAGTAAGACACCCTCGCGAGGTTGCGGGCGAACCGCCGGACCTCGTCACCCAGGTACATCGCAGCCGTTCAGGCCGGCGGCCGGAGCCCGGCGGCACGCCGCACCCGGGGGCGAGCCGCCGCCCTCAAGACGGCCATGGCCGTTGTGTGATGCAGGCAACCGTGACTTGTCAATTGTTAACGTTCACGGGCTCCGCCATCGCCTACGATGGTCTCCAGCACCAGGCAAAACGAGACCAACGCCATGACCTCACCCTACGTATTCGCGCTGATGGCGGCGCTCGGCACCGTCGTCGTTTCATCGATGACCATGCTTCTGTTGCGTTGAGCCCGACGGCAATGTATCCGGCTGCGGGTAAACATGGATCCATCCGCCCCTAAAGTCAGGGACGAAACTGTCGTAATCAATGTGCATGGACACCCTGCGTCCCCTCCCGGCCGGCCACCTGATGTCGAGTCTCATCGACCAGGATATCGCCCACATTCGTCGCGTGATGCCGCTGTCGCTCTCGGGCGACTTCGGCGGCGCGATTCTCCCCGCCTCCTACTGGCGCAAGCGCCTGCACCGGCTGCTCGACACCGGGCACGTCAATAAAGGCCAGCTCGCCGATATCGACAGCCTGCTGATCCAGATCGACCTGCACGAATTGAACGCCGCCTCAGCGGCGGCGGCCAACGCGAAGCACGCCATCGGCAAAGCCGCCGGCCGCTGAGCCGCGTACCGCCTCTCGAACGTCCTATGCATCGCGCGCGGTGTCCGCGCGCATCGCCTTGGCGTCTTGCGTCACTGCCACTCTCTGCGGAATTCCTGGTGCCGTGGGTCACCCATCGGTCATAATGTCCGCCAAAATACCCAGAGAGGACTTCGTGCACCCGGCCCATTCGCGAGACCTGCTTCAGCAGGCACGCCAGCGCTTCACGCAGCAGCAGATCGCCGCTCACGTCGGCAAGGACGTCAAGACCGTGCGCCGTTGGGAAAAAGGCGAAACGCCCTGCCCCGCGATGCTCGAAGCGGCGCTGCGCGAGCTCCTGCATAGTGCGGAGGCCGCCGCGGGATCGCCCGCCGCACGATCGTCCGGCGCACGTCACAATCGCTTTCGCTTCGTCGATCTGTTCGCGGGCATCGGCGGTATTCGCATGGGCTTCGAGGCGCACGGCGGCACCTGCGTCATGACGAGCGAGTGGAACCCGTTCTCAAAGAAAACTTATCTGGAGAACTACGCGCAGAAGGATGGCGAAGGCCATGCGTTCGTCGGCGACATCGTCGAATTTCCGGCCGCCGACGTGCCCGACCACGACGTGCTGCTCGCGGGCTTTCCGTGCCAGCCGTTCTCGATCGCGGGCGTCTCGAAGAAAAACGCGCTCGGCCGTCCGCACGGCTTCGAGTGCACCACCCAGGGCACGCTCTTCTTCGACGTCGCGCGCATCATCGCCGAGAAGCGGCCCGCCGCCTTCCTGCTCGAAAACGTCAAGAACCTCCTTTCGCACGACCGCGGGCGCACCTTCGACGTGATCCTGCAAGTGCTGCGCGACGAGCTCGGCTACGACGTGCACTACCGTGTGATCGACGGCCGCCATTTCACGCCGCAGCATCGCGAGCGCATCATCATCGTCGGCTTTCGCGAGCCGGCGCCGTTCACATGGGATGCGATGGGCCTCCCCGACGAAGGCCCGCGCCTCGCCTCGGTCCTGCATCGCACCGACGGCAGCGAGCCCGTCCTGCCGTGGGACGGCGAGCGCTTCTTCGATCATTCGGCGCGCCAGGTGCATCCGAAATACACGCTCACGCCGGGCCTCTGGGCCTATCTGCAGCAATACGCGGAAAAGCATCGCGCGGCCGGCAACGGCTTTGGCTTCGGCCTCGCGTTTCCCGGCAGCGTCACGCGCACGCTCTCCGCGCGCTATCACAAGGACGGCAGCGAGATTCTCGTGCACCAGGGCGAGGGCTTGCGTCCGCGCCGCCTCACCCCGCGCGAGTGCGCGCGCCTGATGGGCTTTCCCGACACCTTCCGGATTCCCGTCAGCGACACCCAGGCGTATCGCCAGTTCGGCAACAGCGTCGTGATGCCGGTGATGCGCGAAGTGGCGCGCACGATGATGCCGCATCTCGATGCGGCGCTGGCCGACGAGCGCGCGGCCGTCGCGGCGGCCTGAAGGCCGGTTCGGGCGAAGCGCACCAGGCCCGCCATGGTCGACGTCGTCGACACCGCCACGCGCAGCCGGATGATGTCGGGCATCCGCGCGCGCAACACGAAGCCCGAGAAGCTGGTGCGCAGCCTGCTGCACCGGCGCGGCTTTCGCTTTCGCCTCGACGTGCGCGAGCTGCCAGGGCGCCCCGACATCGTGCTGCCACGCTATCGCGCCGCGGTGTTCGTGCACGGCTGCTTCTGGCACGGCCATCAGTGCGCGCTCTTCAAGTGGCCCGCCACGCGCCCGGAGTTCTGGCGCGCCAAGATCGCGCGCAACCGCACCAACGACGCCAAGGCCCTCGCCGCGCTCGCGGCCCAGGGCTGGCGCGTGGCCGTGATCTGGGAATGCGCGCTGCGCGGTGCGGCCCAGGATCCGCAGGCCGTCGTCGAGCGGCTCGCGCACTGGCTCGAAGACACCGAAAGCATCTGGTTCGAAGCGCGTGCCTGAGCCTGGCTTGCGGCCAAAGCGCCGCGCGCCGCAGTGATAAACTGGATCGACGGTCGGCCCCCCCGGCAACGCCATGCCAGCCGCGGGGTTCCCGGCACGTCGCGCCCGACGTGCGACGCCCAGCGAACAACGCCCGACGTGCGACGCCCGACGTGTGACGCCCACCCCATCCACTTCAGAACTGAACGATAAGGAGGCAACCGATGGCTGATTTTCGACTCTGGTCCGACGACTTTCCGAGTAACGGCTTCATGCCGAAGGCGCAGGAGTTCGACGATCGGGCCTTCGGCGTCGATGGCGACAACGTCTCGCCCGCGCTGCAGTGGGACGCGCCGCCCGCCGACACGCAGAGCCTCGCGCTCAGCGTCTACGATCCCGATGCGCCCACGGGCAGCGGCTTCTGGCACTGGGTGGTCGTCAACATTCCGCCCGATGTGCGCTCGCTCGCGCGCAACGCCGGCAAGGCCGATGGCAGCCTGTTGCCGCAAGGCGCCGTGCAGGTCCGCAACGACTATGGCACGGTCGGTTTCGGGGGCGCCGCGCCGCCGCGCGGAGACAAGCCGCACCGCTACATCTTCCGCGTCCATGCGCTGAAGATCGCGCAGTTGCCTGTGACGCCCGAGACCACCAACGCAGTCGCACGCTTCATGACGCATCTGAACGAAGTGGATTCGACCACGTACGTCGGGCTCTACGAACTGAAGTAACGGCAGCTTGCGTGCACGGGGCGCATGGCGCACGGCGCCAATATGCGCCATGGCGCGCCTCGCACGCACAACAACGAACGCACCCGGCGGCGCGCGGGCTCGACGCGCGCCGCCCCTCTGATCGATGCCCACATCCACGCTTTCCGCCTCGCGCGCCGATCCCACCAATCCCGTCGATCCCACCGACGACCTCGAGACCGGACTGCCCTTCCCGCAACGCTATTACGCGATCCTCGTGGTCGCGCTCGGCATCACGCTCGCCGTGCTCGACGGCGCGATCGCCAACGTCGCGCTGCCGACCATCGCGCATCACCTGAATGCCAGTCCCGCGAGCTCGATCTGGATCGTCAACGCATACCAGCTCTCGGTGACGATCTCGCTGCTGCCGCTCGCCTCGCTCGGCGACCGTATCGGCTACCGGCGCGTGTACCTGTGGGGCATGGCGCTCTTCACGATTGCCTCGCTCGGCTGCGCGCTCGCGACCTCGCTGCCGGCGCTCGCGATCGCGCGCACGGTGCAAGGCTTCGGCGGCGCCGGGATCATGAGCGTAAACACCGCGCTCGTGCGCATGATCTACCCGCGCACGCAGCTCGGGCGCGGCATCTCCATCAACGCGATGGTGGTGGCGATCGCCTCGGCGGTCGGTCCGACGCTCGCCTCGGGCGTGCTCGCCATTGCGTCGTGGCCCTGGCTCTTCGCGATCAATGTGCCGATCGGCATCGCCGCCCTCGTGCTGGGTATGCGCGCGTTGCCCGTCAACGAACGGCATCCGGCGCCCTACGACCTGCTGAGCGCCGTGCTCAACGCCGTCGTGTTCGGGCTCCTGATCTTCGCCGTCGACGGCCTCGGCCACGGCGAAAGCAACGCGTGGGTCACGCTCGAATTCGCACTCGCGCTCGTGGTCGGCTGGTTCTTCGTGCGGCGCCAGCTCACGCAGCCCGCGCCGCTCCTGCCCGTCGATCTGCTCGCCAATCCGGTGTTCGCGCTGTCGATCGGCACCTCGATCTGCTCGTTCTGCGCGCAGATGCTCGCGTTCGTCGCGCTGCCGTTCCTGCTGCAGGAGACCTTCGGCTTTTCGCAGGTGCAGACGGGCCTGCTCATGACGCCCTGGCCGCTCGTGATTATCGGCGCCGCGCCGCTCTCGGGCGTGCTGTCCGACCGCTATCCCGCCGGCATGCTCGGCGGCGTGGGGCTCGCGCTCTTCGCGCTCGGGCTCGTCTCGCTGGCCTCGCTCGCGACGCTGCACGCGCAGCCCACCGTCGTGGAGATCGGCTGGCGCATGGCGTTGTGCGGCGCGGGATTCGGCATCTTCCAGTCGCCCAATAACCGGCAGATTCTCTCCGCCGCGCCGCGCGAGCGCAGCGGCGGCGCGAGCGGCATGCTCGGCACCGCGCGGCTCACCGGCCAGACGCTCGGCGCGGCGCTGGTCGCCCTGATCTTCGGCGTGGCGCCGCAGCATGGGCCAACTGTGGCCCTCTACGCGGCGACCGCTTTCGCGGCCCTCGCGGCCGTCGTGAGCGTGCTGCGGCTCGTGCCGGGGCGCGGCGCGCCCGCGCAGGGCTAGCCGCGCAGACGCCCCTGCGCGGCCTTTGCAGCGCGCCCGCGCTGCCGGCCATTGGCCAGTCGGACGCCCGAACATGCACTAACATGGGTTTATGGCGCTCGGCCCCGGCATCCGCCGGCGGTGCGGCGCCGCTCTCCGGGCGAGTCAACCTTGCAAAGGGGGATTCCCATGTCTCTGATCGTCGCTGGCCGGTTCACGACCTTCCCCGCCGCCGAAGCCGTTGCCGAAAAGCTGTTCGCGCGCGGTTTCGTCGAGGAAGACGTCAACCTGTTTTTCGTCAATCCGCGCGGACAGCACGCGCGCCATATGCCGCATCTCGTGCATGTCGAGGTCGCGCCACCGCATCGCCGACGCAATCTCATCATGGGCGCCGTAGCGGGCGCCGTGGTGGGCATCGCGCTATTCGGCGCGCTGCTCAACGCGTCGCTGCCGTCCACCGTGATCGCGGCGGCCGTGGGGGCGTGGATCGGCTCGCGCATCGGCTCGGGCTGGCAGCGCAGGGCCGAGCACGAGGAGCGCGTGCATCACGAGACACGCCAGTCGGGCGTGCTGCTCGCGGTGCATGTGAGCGCCGAGAATCAGGCGACGGCCGCGGAAGTGTTGCGCGAAGCCGGCGCCGACGACGTCGAGCGCGCCTCGGGCCAATGGCACGGCGGCCATTGGGCCGATTTCGACCCGACCGAGGCGCCCACGCCATACGGCCAGACGGGCGCGCAGCAGGCCTGAAGAGGGCCGGCTGCACGCGCGCGCCGGCCCGTCCGGCGCGCGCAAAAAAACGGCGGCTCGAAAGCCGCCGCGTGGTACATCGTCCGTCTGTTGCAACGTCCGCTTTATCAGACCGCTAGCAGTCCACTGCATCGGTCCGCTTCATCGGTCCGCTTCGCCAGTCTTTCGCCTGGCGGGTGCGGCCTCACGCGTCCCCTGTACCGCTGCGCTTGCCGCCATGCCGGCCGCCAGTGAAACCCCGCGCGGCGGCGAGCCGCGCTCACTTCGCCTTGCCCGCGCTCAGCTCGCCTTGCTGGCCGTAGCCGCCTTCACGGGCGCCGCGCTGCGCGCCTTCGCGGTGACCGAAGCGGCCGTGGCCACGCTGCGCAGGTCGGCCAGGAAAGTATCGCGCCACACCGAGAGATTGTTCTCGCGCAGCGCCGCCATCATGTCCTCGTAACGCGACTGGCGCTCCGCATGCGGCATCGAGAGTGCGCGCTCGAGCGCCTCGGCGGTCTGGTTCAGATCGTACGGATTCACGACGAGCGCGCCCGGCATCTGCTCGGCGGCGCCCGCGAACTGCGAGAGCACCAGCACGCCCGGATCCTCGGGGTTCTGCGATGCCACGTACTCCTTCGCAACCAGGTTCATGCCATCGCGCAACGGCGCCACGTAGCCCACCTGGGCCTGGCGGAACAGCGCCATCAGCAACTCGCGCTCGTACTTGCGGTTCAGGTACTGGATCGGCGTCCAGTCGAGCTGCGCGAAACGCCCGTTGATGCGGCCGGCCTCGCCTTCGAGATTGCGGCGGATCGTCTGATAGGTCTGCACGTCGGAGCGCGTCGGCGGCGCGATCTGCAGGAGCGATACGCGGCCATGCCAGCCCGGCCCGTTCAGCAGCATGCGCTCGAACGCCTGGAAGCGCTCGGCAAGCCCCTTCGAATAGTCGAGCCGGTCGACGCTCATGATGAGCTTGCGCCCGCGCATCGCGTCACGCAGGCTCCGCACCGGCTTGCGGTCGGAAAACTGCACGGAGGACTTCGCGATCGCATCGGGATAAATGCCGATCGGGTAAGCGCCCACCTTCAGGAAGCGGTCCCACGCGTGGACCATGCCGTCCTCGCTCGCGGTGCCGTGGCCGCCGCGCTCGATATAGTCGAGGAACGCCTGGCGGTCGGCACCGGTCTGGAAGCCGACCACGTCGTAGTGGCACATGAAGCGCATCAGCTCTTCATGCGGCGGCACCGAGCGCATCACTTCGGGCACCGGCAGCGGAATGTGCAGGAAAAAGCCGATCGGGTTCTTCACGCCCAGGTCGCGCAGGCAGCGCGCGAACGGGATCAGGTGATAGTCGTGCACCCAGATGATGTCGTCGGGCTGCAGCAGCGGCTGCAGTTGGCGCGCGAGCGTCGCGTTCACACGCAGATAGCCGCTGTATTCCTGGCGCTCATAGCGCGCGAGGTCGTTGCGGTAGTGGAACGTCGGCCAGAGCGTCGTATTCGAGAAGCCCTTGTAGTACTGGTCATAGTCGCGCCGGGTGAGCCCCACCGTCGCGTACGTGACGCTGCCCTGCTGCTCGATGACCGGGGGCGCCTGCTCCGTCACGGTCTCGCCACTCCAGCCGAACCACACACCACCGGTTTCCTTCAGCGCGTCGAGTACGCCAACCGCCAGCCCTCCTGCTGCGGGACGTCCTTCCTGAGTCGGTGCCACGCGATTCGATACCACGATCAGTCTGCCCATTACGGGTATACCTCCTGTTTCGTTGGGTCCGGGGAACGGTGCCCCCACATCCGACGCAAGAGTCGTGCCTCCTTTGGCTCAGGCAAGATCGAGCTCGCGCGGCAGGCACGAGCGGCAACCGCGCGACGGCCGGCCCGAACCGGCTCCATCGCGCCCTCAAAAGGCAGTACTCCGTACGACTTCCGGCGAAGTGCCGCGAGGCGTTTCGCCCGCCGCGCGGGCGCCTCGCGGATCAGGCGTCTTGCTCGGACCCCAGATCGCGCTGGTACTCGAGCCCCTCCGCGCGCGCGCCGCCCTGGTTGTGCTCGCCATCGGGCGGCACACCTGGCGCCGGACGATTCTGTCCGGCGGGGTCGGGCGTATAGCCAGAGGACGGATTGGTGGGCTCGCCGCCCTTGTGCTCGGCGTCGCGCGGGCCGCGCTTGCCCGTGTAGCGGGCGGAACGGCGCATGGCGGGATGTCTCATGTCAGTGCCTCCTGCGGCCAAAGCCGCGAACCGGCGACGTGGTGACGGTGTGCTTACAGTCTAGGGGCCACCGCGTGAAAATGCCGGTAAGAATGGCGAAGCGTTTGTAACTCGTACATAAAAAGCACGAGCGTCATCGATCGCGCCTGGGCGGCCCATCGGCGCGCGGCGCCTCGCCGGGCTCGGGCGGCGGATCGCCGATGGGCGGGGCGTCGGGTTCGCCGGGCGGGGGATCGTCGGGCTGCGGCGTATGCGCAAGCCAGGGCATGCGCAGAGGATCGGACGGATCGGGGAATCGGTAGCTCAGCATCGGTTGCTCCTCGAGAGGTTCTGCAGAGCAAGTCACAAATCGCGTACCAGCGCACCTACCCGCACCGATACCAGCCGCGCCCATCCCGCCGAGAGCACGCGCGCACCGCGCGGATAGGCTAGGCCCACGCGGCCGGCATCGCGCTCAGGCGCCGCCCGCTGCGCGCGCGGGTGCTTCGCCCTTGCCGCCCTCGTTGCCGTACTCGACGAGCCGGTTGTAGAGCGTCTTCAGGCTGATGCCGAGAATCTCGGCCGCGCGCGTCTTCACGCCGCCACATTGCTCGAGCGTCGCGAGGATCAGCTGACGGTCGGCATCGGCGAGCGAGGTGCCGAACGGAATCGTCACCGCCGTGCCGGCCACGGGCCTCGAAATCGAGATCTGCAGCGGCACCGCGGCGGTGAGGTCGCCTTCGGCGCCGGCCATGATGTGCGCGCGCTGCACGTAGTTCTTCAGCTCCCGCACGTTGCCCGGCCACGGGTAGCCGTCCAGCATCTCGCGCACGGCTGCGGGGAACTGCTTCTTCGTGCCGTGACGCTCGTTGAGCTCGTCGAGGAATGCCTGGGCGAGCAGCTCCACGTCTTTGCCGCGCTCGCGCAGCGGCGGCAGGCTGATCGGGAACACGTTGAGCCGGTGATAGAGGTCGAGGCGCAGCTTGCCCTCCTCGACGGCCTGCTCCGGGTCGCGGTTGGTCGCCGCGATCAGCCGCACGTCGGTCTCGATCTCCTTGGTCGTGCCCACGCGCATGAACATGCCCGTTTCGAGCACGCGCAGCAGCTTCACCTGCAGCTCGATCGGCATTTCGGTAATTTCGTCGAGGAACAGCGTGCCGCCGTTCGCGCGCTCGAAATAGCCCTTGTGCTGACGGTCTGCGCCGGTAAACGAGCCGCGCTCGTGGCCGAACATCTCCGATTCGATCAGGTTCGGCGAGATCGCGCCGCAATTCACAGCGAGGAATTCGTGCTTGCGGCGCAGGCTCAGCTGATGGATGGTCTGGGCGGCCACTTCCTTGCCCGTGCCGGACTCGCCCACGAGCATCACGGACGCGGGCGTGGGCGCGACGCGGCTGATCTGGTCGTAGACCTCCTGCATGGCCGGCGAATTGCCCAGCATGAGGCCGAAGCGCCCCATGCGGCGCAGCTCGCCGCGCAGCGTGCCGATCTCCGCCTTCAGGTCGCCCGCGCGCGGCAGGCGGTTGAGAATCGCCTTCACGCGCTGCAGGTTGATCGGCTTGACCAGGTAGTCGATGGCGCCGGATTTGAGCGCATCGACGGCCGTCTCCACGCTCGCGTGGCCCGTGATGACGACGAGCTCCACGCCCGAGCGCGGATCGAGGTCCTGGAAGAGATCCGTACCGCTGCCGTCGGGCAGCTTCAGGTCGGTGAAGACGACGTCCGGCATCTGGCGGATCAGCTGGATGCGCGCCTCGCGCAGATCGCCGGCCTGTGCAGTGGTGAGTCCGTCCTCGGCCACTACGGCGGCTAGCGCTTCGCGGGTTTGGGCGTCGTCATCGACAATCAATACATGTGGCATCGCGTCTCGTCAGCCCTGAAAGATGAGTGGCTCCCATGCGCGACAGGCGCAGCGCCCGCGGCACGCGCGGGCCACCAGGCAACATGAGCCGGCGCCGCAAGCTTTGCGGCGCATGCTGTCGCGCTGCAGGGGAGTACGAAACGGTCGGGGCGCTCAAAACGGCGAATGAGCGGTTTTAGCTGCGCTAACGCAACAATACCGCGGCCAGCACGCAACCCGAACCTCGATTGTTGTGGATATGACCATTATAGACTTATTCGAGACAGGCTTGCGCGCGTTTCTCGGCGCGCAGCGGCACCCCCCCGGCCGCGCGGCGGAGCACGCCACGCCACCCGGCGCGGCTGGCCCGCCCGGTTGTTCTCGCTGCGATCGCGATCCTCCGGCGCCCGACGGCGCCACACGCGAAGGCCCCCGGCGCAAGCAGGGTCAGTGCCGCGTTGCCGGATCGCCGCTCCCGTGCGGAAACGGCCAGGCGCCGTTCGACTCGTCGCTCGACGAGCCGTTCACGGGTCCGTGCGTCACCTTGCTCACCGCGCGCGTGGCGTGCATCGTGTCGGCCATGCCCGCGCCGCTGTCCGCGGCCGCCACATCCGGTGCACCCGTGCCGTTCTCGACCAGTGCGCCGCCCTCGCCTTCCCAGCGGCTCAGATCGCGATAGAAGCTCTGCCGCTGCATGCGATGCCGTTGTGACCAGCGCCAGGCCAGCATCCCAGCCGTCGCGCCAAGCGCGCCCACCGCAAACAGGGTCCCAATCAGTCCAGGCTTGTTTCTCGCCATATCGCACTCTCCCAATTTTGTCGCCAACGAGGGATCGACCCGGTGGCGCTTTCCGGCGCCGCCGCGGGGCCGCAAGCCGCGGCCGCGCGTGCCGGTGTCCACCTGCTATAGCGTAGACGCCCCGCGCAGGTGGGAGTTGCGCAGCATGAGGCATGCCACACAAATGCGCCGCGCGGGCGCGAACGCGCGCCGGCGACGCGCCGGCCCAGGCGCTTTGCGGCCACGTCCATTGCCCTTAAAGGCGCGGCAGTGGTTAAATGTTTACGAGATGGAGATTCTGAGGCCGTTGGCGCGGCATCGGCCGCGCTAGTCCTGGACGGCCTGTCGTCTGGACGGCCAATCAGGACAGCCTGTCTGGATGGCCTGCCAGGACCGCCGTAACGGCGTGCCACAGGGTCTGCCAGCAGGACAGCCTGACAGAGGCGCCGCCAGGACCCTGGCGGCACCGATGCTGCCGGTCTGTCGGCTCCAATTCCGGGCGTTGCCCACGCGCGGCGTCTGCACCCGAGGCGCCGCGAGCGCTTTCCGGCTTCTGGCCACACACCCCAATTTGCAGGACGAACACGCTATGGCGTCAATCGAGCCGGGCTCGCCCGCCGCCGAACGAGACGATGAGCGCGCCGAACGGCGCCACGAGAAAGGCCACGAAACGCGCCGCAACGATCCCCCCGGCCCGCGCGTCGCGGGCTTGCAGTCGTACGGCTTGCTGTACGGCTCGTCGTCGATCATGCAGGAGCTCTACGAACAGATCGGGCGCGTGGCGCTCACCGACGCCACCGCCCTGATCGTGGGCGAGTCGGGCACGGGCAAGGAGCTCGTGGCGCGCACGATCCACGATCAAAGCACGCGCCGCGACGGCCCGTTCATCGCCGTGAACTGCGGCGCGATTCCCGACGAGCTCATCGAAGCCGAGCTCTACGGCCACGAGAAAGGCAGCTTCACGGGCGCCGTGCAGGCGCGCGACGGCCATTTCGAGCACGCGCGCGGCGGCACGCTCTTCCTCGACGAAGTCACCGAGATGTCACTGCTGCATCAGGTCAAGCTGTTGCGCGCGCTCGAGACCGGCGAGTACTACCCCGTCGGCAGCAACGAGGCGATACGCGGCGACGTGCGCATCATCGCGGCCACCAATCGAGATCCCGTGGCGGCCGTGAAGGAGAACGCGCTGCGCGAGGACCTGATGTATCGCCTCGCCGTGTTTCCGCTGCGCGCGCCGCCGTTGCGCGAACGCGAGCGCGACCGCGAATTGCTCGCCCAGTTCTTTCTCAGCGAGCTCAACGAAGAAAACGGCACGCAGAAGGTCTTCAGCAAGCGCGCGCTCGAGACCGTGCGCAACTGGTCGTGGCCCGGCAACGTGCGCGAGCTCAAGAACGCGGTATACCGCGCGTTCATCCTCGCGGAGAAGACGGTCGAGATCGCCCATCCGCAACTCGTGCCGCGCGTGAAAAAGCCCGTGACCCAAGGCGACGCGATGAGCGTGTGGATCGGCACGCCGCTCGCCGACGCGCAAAAGCAGATCATCCTCGGCACGCTCAAGTACTGCGGCGGCGACAAGCGGCTCGCGGCGCGCACGCTCGGCGTGAGCCTGAAGACGCTCTACAACCGCCTGGGCAGCTACGGCAGCGAGGACGGCGAGACAGGCTCGCCCGACGAAGGCGAGAGCAACGCCGATGCGCGCGATGCGGGCTGAGGGCGTGCTGGCACCGATGTGCCCGCGCCTATGCGCCAGCGCGAACGCGCCGGCACGAATGTGCCAGCACAAATGTGCCAGCACAAATGTGCCAGCACGAATCTCCAGTGCGAATGCATCGACTCAAACGGCACAAAGAACTAGCGCGCGCAAGCACGTAAGCGCAAAAGGCGCACGACGTTTTGCAATTTCTTGCACTTTCCCTATCCCCTTTATATAGGGCATCCTGCACAATCCGCAGCACCAAAAGGTGCTGGGAGCCCGCGCAGGGCGGCTGCCAGCCGCAAGCGGCAGGGAAACAACATGCAAGAACGAAGTGCTCTGGCGTGCAATGCGCCAACGCCGGCTCCGCGAATCGCGCCTTCGGCCGTTGCGGCGCTGTCCCAACCTCACGCATCGCGTGCACGCTGGCGCCGCACGGCATCGCTCACGGTGCTTGCCGCCGTCACGAGCCTGGCGTGCTCCGCGTGCAGCTCGCTCTACTCCGAAGGCGCGCAGACGGGCGCCGGTATCGCGGGCGCGGCCATCGCCTCGAAGGTCACGCGCAACGCAGCGGTCGCCACAGGCATTGGCCTCGGCGCCGTGGCCGCCGCGAAGGCCGGCGTGCAGTATTCGGAGCGCGTGGTCCATCGCAACACCCAGGACAGTATCGCCCAGGCCGCCGGCCCGCTCGACGTGGGCGGCGTGGCGCCCTGGTCCATCACCCATTCGTTTCCCATCGAAGAAGACGCGCATGGCCGCGTGACCGTGAGCCGCTCGATCAGCAGTGGCGCGCTCGACTGCAAGGAGATCGTGTTCTCCGTCGATCAGGATGCGACCAAGGACAAGGCCGCCTCCAGCGCGTTCTACGTGGCCTCGGTTTGCCGCGACGGCGAGACGTGGAAGTGGGCGTCGGCGGAACCGGCCACCGACCGCTGGGGCGCGCTGCAATGAGCGGCGCAAGCGAATTCGCCGCTCCCGAAGCACGCGACGTGCTTGCCGGGACCATGGCGCAGCCGCACGCCGCAGAATGGTACGCCGTGCCGCGCGCCGTTTTACGCGTCACGCGCGTCACACGTATCGCCGCGCTGGCTGCGCTATGCGCGGGCGTCGCGCTCGCATCGAGCGGCTGCTCGTCGATCGGCGCGGCCAGCGGCGCGGCGGCGGCGGCGGCCACCGGCATCGTGACGGCGAATCCAGCGGTGGGCGTGGGCGTGGGCATTGCGGTCCAGGCAGCCACCGACGAGGCCGTCAACCGCTTCATGAAGAGCATGCACGCCGACCAGCAGGAGATGATTGCCGAGACGGCCGGACGTCTGCCCGTGGGCGGCATGGACATCTGGCGCATCCAGCACAAGCTGCCGGTCGAGAACGGTCACGGCCAGGTGCGCGTGACGCGCGCGTTTGCTTCGGCGCTCGCGCTATGCAAGGAGTTCGTGTTCTCGGTGCAGGACGGCGACGCCGCCAACGCGCCCGAGCAGTGGTACACGGCCAGCACTTGCCACGACGACACCGGCTGGAAGTGGGCCAGCGCCGAGCCGGCCGTGGAGCGCTGGGGCGCGCTGCAATAGCATAGGGCTGCGATCAGTCGGGCCGTGCCCGGTCGGGCCGCGCTCAGTCGGGCCGCGATCAGCCGGGCTGCGATCAGCTCGTCGAGCGCGCCTTTAGTTGCACAAAAAAACGGTCGCCTGGGCGACCGTTTTTGCGTGACGTGCACAACATGAAGTCAAGCGATGCGCCACCCCACGCCGCAGCGCGCATCGATCAGACCATCGCTCGATCAGGACTCCACGTCTTCGAGGCTGAAGATCTCCGACTGGTCGTTGTACGAGAAAATCTCGCCATAACGGCCCCAGTCGATCACCGTGTCGAGCGTCTCTTCCGCGGCGCCGTCCGAGAGGAAGTCCTCGAGCTCCTGCTCGAAGCGCACGCGCGGCGCGCGATGGCCCGGGCGCTCGTTGAGCACTTTCTTGATCCGCGCGGCGAGCGGCACGTGACGCAGCAGATGCTCGGCGAACATCATCTTGCGCTCCTGCGTGCCGAATTCCGCGAACACGCGCGCGGGCGGCGTGAGCAGCACATCGCCTTCGCGCACGTCGGCGAAACCGAGGTTCTGGAGCACTTCGGCGATCGGGAACAGATCGTCCACCTCCAGATGCAGCGAGCGCGCGATTTCCGGCATGTCGGCACGGCCGTGATACGGCGCGGCCGCCAGCGTCTCGATCAGACCGGCCATCAAGTTGGTCGACACGCGCGGCAGCCAGCTGCCGAGCTCGAGCCCCTTCTTGGTCTTCTCGTCGGTCTGACGCGCGGTCATCTTCGCGTAAATGTCGTCGACGAGCTTGCGGAACGCGGGGTCCAGGCGGTTGCGCGGATGCTTGAACGGCACCTTGATCTCCGCCACCACGCGCCCCGGATTCGACGAGAGCACGAGAATGCGGTCGCACATGAAGACCGCTTCCTCGATGTTGTGCGTGACGATCAGCACCGACTTGATCGGCAGGCGCCCTTGCGTCCACAGGTCGAGCAAATCGGTACGCAGCGTTTCGGCGGTCAGCACGTCGAGCGCCGAGAACGGCTCGTCCATCAGCATCAGCATCGGGTCGACGACGAGCGCGCGCGCAAAGCCCACACGCTGGCGCATGCCGCCCGAGAGCTCGCGCGGGTAGGCGTTCTCGAAGCCGTCCAGACCGATCAGGTCGATGGCGGCCAGCGCCCGTTCGCGACGCTCGCGCGCGCCCACGCCTTGCGCCTCGAGGCCCGCTTCCACGTTCTGCAGCACCGTGAGCCACGGGAACAGCGCGAAGGTCTGGAACACCATCGCCACGCCTTCGGCCGGGCCTTCGAGCGGCTTGCCGCGCCAGCTGACCTCACCGGAAGTCGGCGAGATCAGCCCGGCGATGATGCGCAACAGCGTGGACTTGCCCGAGCCGGAACGGCCGAGCAGCCCGACGATCTCGCCTTCGCGCAGCGACAGGTTCGCGTCGTCGAGCACGAGCAGCTCGCCCTGGTTCTTGTTGAAACCCCGGCACACGTTCTGCACGTTCAGGATTTCTTCGCCCACACGCGGCGGGTTCGGGGCCGTCTGCACGTCGCCGTGCGCGGTGCTCAGAGTCTTGGGGTTTTGCATCGCTTTACCTTCCAGCGTTCGATGATTCGGTCAGTCGAGTCGCAGCTTGGACTCTGCGTACGTGTACAGCGGACGCCAGAGCACGCGGTTGAACAGCGTGACGAACAGCGACATCACGGCAATGCCGAGAATGATCTTCGGATAGTCGCCAGCGGCGGTCGTCTGCGCGATATAGGCGCCGAGTCCATGCGCGGCGACTTTGGTGTCGCCCCACTGCACGAACTCGGACACGATGCTCGCGTTCCACGCGCCGCCCGATGCCGTGATCGCGCCCGTGACGTAGTACGGGAAAATGCCCGGCAGCATCGCCTGGCGCCACCACTGCCAGCCGCGGATGCGGAAATTCTTCGCCGCTTCCTTGTAGTCGTTCGGATAGGAGGTAGCGCCGGCAATCACGTTGAACAGGATATACCACTGCGTGCCGAGCACGATCAGCGGCGACAGCCAAATGTCAGGATTGAGGTGAAAGCGCACGATCACGATCACGAACACCGGGAACAGCAGGTTCGCCGGGAACGCCGCGAGAAACTGCGCGAGCGGCTGAACCTTTTCGGCGAGCGCGGGGCGCAGGCCGATCAGCACGCCAAGCGGCACCCAGATCACCGAGGCAATCGCAATCAGCAGCAGCACGCGAAAGAGCGTAATGAGGCCGAGCACGAACACATGGCCGACTTCGTCGAGCGTCACGCCGGTGCGCACGAAGGCGACCACGCGCCAGACCACGTACACCGTGAGCGCGATCACGAAGATGGCCCAGACGATGTCGCCGATCTTCGAGCGCAGGCCGCTGCGGCGCGCGGGCGCCGACGCCGCGCGCTGCACCATCGGCATGGCGGTCAACGCAGTCAGGGCGGCGGGCAGCTTGAACGGCACGCGCGCGGCCTTCGCGAAGAACCAGCCGAGCGGCACGAGCAGCTGATGAATCAGGTGCGTGCGGCGGATCAGGTCGAGCAGCCACGACTCGGGCGCGTCGCCCGACGAGGTGGTCTCCATGCGGAACTTGTCGGCCCAGGCCACCAGCGGGCGGAACAGGAGCTGGTCGTAGGCCAGGATCACCACCGTCATCGCGAGAATGACCCAGCCCACCGCGTGCAGGTTCTTTTCCGTGATCGCCTGCGCCAGGTACGCGCCGATGCCCGGCAGCGTGATCGTGTTGTTGCCCACCGTGATCGCCTCGGAGGCCACCACGAAGAACCAGCCGCCCGACATCGACATCATCATGTTCCAGATGAGGCCCGGCATCGAGAACGGCACTTCGAGCTTCCAGAAACGCTGCCAGCCGGTCAGGTGAAAGCCCTTCGAGACCTCATCGAGATCGCGCGGCACGGTGCGCAGCGACTGGTAAAAGCTGAAGGTCATGTTCCAGGCCTGGCTCGTGAAGATCGCGAAGATCGCCGCGAGCTCCGCGCCCAGCACGCGCGAGGGAAACAGCGCGAGGAAGAAGGTGACCGTGAACGAGATGTAGCCGAGCACCGGCACAGACTGCAGGATGTCGAGGATCGGCACGAGCACCTGGCTCGCGCGGCGGCTCTTGGCCGCGAGCGTGCCGTAGACGAGCGTGAACACGAGCGAGGCGACCATCGCCGCGAGCATGCGCAGCGTGGTGCGCAAGGCGTACTCGGGCAACATCGACGGATCGAGCGAGATCGCCTCGGTCTTGAGCACGCCAATCGGCGCCATGGTCTGATGAAAGCCCACGACAGCCATGGCGATCAGGCCAATGATCAGCGGGAACGCCACGAAGTCCCAGCGATTGGGCAGCACGCGCCACGCCGAAACGTTGGCGGTACGGTTCAGGTTGAAGCCGAAGTCCATTCAGACGCCCTCCACGCGTTGCCGCGCATGCACGGGGTGAGACGCGGCGCGGCGGGCGCGGCCACATGAAAAGCCGGCATAACGCTGGCAGCGCGCATGGCGCTCAGGCAAAGCGCGATCGGGAAAGGCAAGACGCATGGAGACCGTATTTCGTTAGCGTTGACGACGCACCGTCGGCAAGTGCGGGACCGGGCCGGCGGCCAGCCTCGCGGGACGCGCGAGGCTGGCTTGCCTTGTTCAGGAACGGCACGACACTACACAACCTTCGTGACAGATTCAACCTCGCGCACGATGCCGCCAAACGGCCGCCGGCAAGCGCTTTGCGCGTCCTTTCAGGGCGCCTTCGGGGACCTTGCGCCTGGGCTCGAATACGACGCCCGTCGACGCGCTGTTGCACCGTGCCCTCACTCAGGCATGCAAACTGCATCGAGACGGCCCACCCAAGGGCCTCTGCGGATTCTCAGGCCGCATTCGAGAGTTAAAATCGTCGCACGGCAGCGGCTGCCAACTGTTAAAACTGTTGTCACACGCGGCCACGCATTGCCTCGTCTTGCCGGGATGCCCGCCATCCCGCCCGCCAATGCACCATGCGCGACATGCGCCTGAACGAACCAGAAGGCCGATGAACAGGAGACTCTTGCGTCAGGCTGCCGTGTCCCCCGCAGTTACGGTGGCGGTCGTCGTGGCGGTCGCGCTCGTCTGCTGGCTGGTCGCGGGCTGGCTCGCCGAGCGCATGGTGCGCCAGGAGCTCGACACCGCGCTTGGCGTGCAGCGCCAGATGACGCGTTCGGTCGTCGACAACATGGCCGAAGTCATCGCGAGCGACCTGTCGATGTCGCGCGCCATCCCCGCGACCATGGCCGAAACCGCCGTGGTGCAACAGGCTCTGGCCGAGGCCGGGCATTATGCCGCGTCGCATCCGTCCACGGAACTGGCGCGGCGCGAGGCGCTGCAAAGCGCACCCACGCTCGCGGCCGTAGACGGCTTCCTGCACGACGCGCAAGGCTTCTCCGGCTTCGACGCCATCTGGCTCGTGAACAACAACGGCATCTGCATCGCGTCGAGCAACGCCATGGAGAAAATCTCCTACGTGGGCATCGACATGCGCTCGCGCAACTATCTGAGCGACACCCTGCTCGGCGCGTTCTCCGAGACCTATGGCGTGGGCACCTCGAGCGGCGAGCCGGGCATCTTCGTCGCCGCGCCGGTCTACAACGACGGCCTGCTCGTGGGCGCCGTGCTCGCCAAGGTCAGCATCGCGCGCCTGCGCCACTGGGTGACGCACCCGGGCACCTTTGTCTCCGACAGCAACGGCGTGGTCGTCATGGCGCACGACAGCAAGCTCGAAGGGCTCGCCATGCCGGGCTCCCACGTCGAGGAAATGAACGCCGTCGATCGTGTGAATACCTATCTGCGCGAGCGCTTCGCCGAACTCCCGCTGCACAGCGCGGCCCACGCCGCCACGCGCGAAGCCCCCTGGATGCCGGCGAGCGAGGCGCAGGCGTTCGTGGAGCTGCCCGGCCTTCGCGCTCCGGCGCTCTATGAGCATCGAGGCGGGCTCAATTCGGGGCTCACCGCCCATCTCGTCGATCCGCTCAACGCGTGGCCCGAGTTGCTCGCCAATCAACGGCGCGACCGTCTGCTGATCTTCCTCACGCTCACCGGGTCGACGGCGCTCGCGGCCGTGATCTCGATCTCGTGGGTACGCGAGCGGCGTCTGCACCGCGCGAGCCGCGACCTCGCGGAGCAACTGCAGGCCGCCAACTCGCTGCTGGCCGCCGAGGCGCGCCACGATGCCCTGACGGGCGCGCTCTCGCGCCGCTACTTCCTCAATCTGCTGCGCCGCGAGATCGACGCTGCCTACGCGAGCGGCAGGCCGCTGTGCATGGCGATCGCCGACCTCGACCACTTCAAGCAGATCAACGACCGCTTCGGCCATCCGGCGGGCGATCGCGCGCTGCAGCACTTCGTCGAGACCTGCCGCGCCGAGTTGCGCTCCGACGATGCCGTCGGGCGGCTCGGTGGCGAGGAGTTCGGCATCCTGCTGCCGGCCACCTCGCTCGCCACCGGGCAGGAAGTGATCGAGCGCCTGCGCCGCGAGGTGAAGGCCAGTGTTTGCGCCGGGCTGCCCAGTGAGGCGTATCTGAGCGTGAGCATCGGCATCACCGAGCTCGCGGCGTCCCAGGACCAGCCCGAGCGCCTGATGAGCCGCGCCGATCTCGCGCTCTACATGGCGAAGGCCGGCGGCCGCGACCGCTGCGAAGCGATGGCCTCCGACGGCGCGGCGCCGCCACGCACCACCGCGGCGACCTGGTAACCGATCAGGCAGGCGCGCCCGGCAATCGCCGCTCAATCTGCGCAAGCGAATACTTACTTAATTGCAGGACTCGTCCCGGGCTTTCGCCTCTGACGCGGTATCATCGAACGAACGGAGCGTGTGGCGTCATGCTGCGCGCATCGCCGTAGCCAGTCGCTCAGCACATAGGAGGCATGCATGAAGGGAAATCTGGTCATCGTCTGCCGCGATCAGGATGCTCTCGCGTTCGACCAGCTGATGGTCGAATACGGGGCGTTCCAGACGCGCCTGTCATCGACCGCGTGGTACCTGAAGCTCGAAGCCGCACCGGAGCTGGTTCAGGAAGAGATTCTTGCCCGCCTCGGCAAGTACACGACGCACTACATCTTCGAGGCCGACAGTGTCGTCTACAACACCGTCGACAGCGAGGCCGCCGCCGCACTCGATACGCTGTTCTCAGCCTGAGGCCTGTTCCCGCAACAACAAGCAACAGGGCCTGCCCCAGGCTCCAGCCCACCCGCGCCGCACGCCGGCGCTCACCAGATCTGCGCCGCCTCGGCAACCGTGCGCTCGACGACCTCGACCGGGAACGTCATGCGCACTTCGAGGCCGCCGCTCGAACCATTGCCGATGGCGATTTCGCCGCCCGCCCGACGCACGAGCCGCTCGACGATCGCCAGTCCCAGGCCGCTGTGGCCATTGCCGCCGCGCGCCGGATCGAGCCGCACGAACGGGCGGCTCGCCTGCGTGAGGTCCTGGTCGGCAATGCCCCTGCCGTGGTCGCACAGGGTCAACGTGAACGCGTCCCCGTCGCGCGAGGTCTCGATCACCACGGGCGGCGCGCCATAGGCGTGCGCGTTGTCGAGCAGGTTCGACACCACGCGCTCGAGCGTGGCCGCAGGCAGGCGGAAGTCCGCGCCGGCTTTCAGGCGGCGCTCGATCATGAGCGTCTCGCCGCCCACCGTGCGGTAGTTGCGCGCGATGCGCTCGCACTGGTCGTCCACTTCGACGGGCTCGCTGCGGTCGGCGCCGTCATGGGCGAACACCAGAAATTGGTCGACGATATGCGCCATCGAGTCGACGTCGCGCACCACGCCGTCGCGCACCTTCTGCTCTTCCATCATTTCGGCACGCAGACGCAAACGCGCGAGCGGCGTCTTCAAGTCGTGCGCGACGCCCGCGAGCATGACCGCCCGGTCTTTCTCGGTGCGCTCGACTTCCTTCACCATCTGATTGAAGCCGCGCGTGAGCTGGCGCATCTCGCGCGGACCGCGCTCGCGCACGGGCGGCACCGGCTGGCCGCGCCCGAAGCGCGCCACCGCCTGGGCCAGCGCGCGCAGCGGCTGCTGCAGCATCCACGCGGCCACCAGTGCCGCGATCACGGCCGCCGAAAAGATGATGACGAACCATGGCACCGCGCGGTCGATGGGCCGCATCGGGCGCAGCGGCATTGCCGGCACGACGATCCAGCGCGCATCTTGAGGACCGCGCACCCACAGCGTGGGCGGATGCCCGGGCTGCCCGACGCGCACGTCGGTGCCGGGGGGCATGCGGTCGCGAACGTCGTCGATGAAGCGGCGCAAGCCACTGGGCATATCGGCATTGTCCGGCGGCACCCCAGCGCTCGCCGGGTCGACCAGTTGCACGCGCGAGGGCAGCGGCTGGTCGGGCTCGCGCTGCACGTGCTGGCGCACGGCGTCGACGAGGAACACCGCCTCCTCCACCGCGTAGCGCGACTGCATCTGGTCGCGCTCGAGACGCATCAGCGCGAACCACGCGACGTGAGAGATCAGCAGAACGCCGATGAAGAGCAGCGCGAGCCGCCCGAACAGCGAATCAAACGGCCGGCGCATGACTATTCTGTTCGCCGTCCGGCACGAAGACGTAGCCACGGCCGCGCACGGTCTGGATGAAGCGCGGCGTGGACGGGTCGCTCTCGAGAATGCGGCGCAGGCGCCACACCTGCACGTCGATGCCGCGGTCGGTGCCGTCGTACTCCGGACCGTGCAGCAGTTCGAGCAGGCGCTCGCGCGTGAGCGTGCGCATGGGGTGATTGACGAAGATCTTCAGGAGCGCGAATTCGCTGCCCGAGAGCATGATGGGCTTGCCTTCCTGCTGCAGCGTGCGCGACTGGAAGTCGAGCGTGAAACGGCCGAACGAGAACGGCTCGCGCTGCTCGGGCGCGGCGGCCGAGGGCACCGTGCGGCGCCGGCGCAGCACCGCCTGCACCCGCGCGAGCAGCTCGCGCGGGTTGAAGGGCTTGCCGAGATAGTCGTCGGCGCCGAGCTCGAGGCCGACGATGCGGTCCACGTCGTCCGCGCGGGCGGTCAGCATGATGACGGGAATGTCGTCGCCCGACGCGCGCAGCTTGCGCAGCGCGGTGAGCCCGTCCACGCCGGGCATCATGAGATCGAGCACGATCAGGTCGGGGCGCTCGCGCTCGAGCCGCCGCTCGAGCGAGCCCGCATCGTGCAGCACCGACACTTCCATGCCCTGCCGCGCCAGATAGTCGCGCAGCAGGTCGCGCAGTTCGACGTCGTCGTCGACGACCAGAATTTGAGTAGCCATGAACGAAGTGTAACGCGCGCGTGAAAGCCGTTTGCTTACACGGACGCAGTTTGGGTTACCGGGTGTTACCGCGAAAGGCGCGCGTAATGTCGTGTAATGACCGCGGGCGGGGCCGTAACACTCGGCGCCCGCCTGCCCGATACGCTAGGGACACCGGTTGCGGATCGCCCTCACCTTCTAGTGGCGCCGTGCCAGACCGGACACCTTCCAGGATTTGTCAGGAGCATCACCATGTATAAGACCACTTCGCGCCTTCTCGCCATCGCCGTGACCTCGCTCGCCCTCACCCTGGGCGCCACCGCCGCCAACGCGCAAACGCCGCCGCCCCCGGGCGGTCCGGCCATGATGCACGGCGGCCACGGTATGCACGGCGATTTCATGATGGGATTCAAAAAGCTGCACGACAAGCTGAACCTGAACGCCGCCCAGGAAAAGCAATGGCAAGCCGCGCTCGACACCATGAAGCAGAACCACGAGGCGATGCGCAAGAACCACGAGCAGCTCAAGCAGCAGTTCGATTCGATGAAGAACCAGCCGATCCTCGACCTGAACGCGATGCACACCACGCATCAGCAGATCGAGCAGCAGGACGCGCAACTGCGCGAGCAGACCGCGCAGGCCTGGCTCAGCTTCTATAACGGGCTGAACGATCAGCAGAAGACCACCGTGAGCACGGCGCTCAAGGAGCGCTTCGCGAAGATGGAGCAGCGCCACGAGAAGATGCGCGAGCACTGGAAGCAGCATCAAAAGGGCGAGGCCTCGGCCCCGGCGGCGCAGTAAGCGCCGCGTGCGGCGCGGCCGGGCAGCGCAGCGCCCGGCTTGTCGGCTCAAGGCAAAACGCCGCGGGACTTGCGTCCCGCGGCGTTATTCATTTCCGCCCGGGCCAGAGCCTCGCCTCAAGCCGCCCAGCCCACTTTCATGCCAAGTCGAAAAGCAGCACCTCGGCGGCGTCGCCGTTCGCAAGCGTCACGGCCGTTTCGCCCTCGATCATCGCGGCGTCCCCGGCCGCGAGGCGCTCGCCGTTGACCTCCAGCGCACCGCGCGCCACATGCACGTAGGCGCGCCGTCCCGCCGGCAGCGCGTATTCGGCGCGCTCGCCGCCATCGATCAGCGCGGCGTGGATCGACGCGTCGGATTGCACCGTCACCGAACCGTCGCGCCCGTCGGGCGAGGCGATCAGGCGCAGGCGCCCGCGCTTGTCGGCGTCGTCGAAACGCTGCTCCTCGTAGCCCGGCGCCCCGCCGCGCGCGGTGGGCAGCAGCCAGATCTGCAGCAGATGCGCCTCCTCGTCCTTCGATGCATTGAACTCGCTGTGCATGACGCCCGTGCCCGCGCTCATGCGCTGCACGTCGCCGGGGCGGATGGTCGAGCCGTTGCCCATGCTGTCGCGGTGCGCGAGCGCGCCCGAGAGCACGTAGGTCACGATCTCCATGTCGCGGTGGCCGTGCGAGCCGAAGCCGCCGCCGCCCGCGATGCGGTCGTCGTTGAGCACCCTGAGCGCCCCGTAGTGCACGTGGGCTTCGTCGAAATAGTCGGCGAACGAGAAGCTGTGCCAGCTGTCGAGCCAGCCGTGGTTGGCGTGGCCGCGTTCGTCGGCGCGTCGGATCGTAAGCATGGGTATTCTCCGGTCAGTCATGTCGATACCACCAAGTGGGGGCGAGCGGCCCGCGGCACAATCGGCAGCGGCGCACCGCAGCGTTTCTGCGGCGTCATCAATGGTTCGCGCGCAGGCCTTGAGCGGTGCGCCGAAGGCGGTCCGGAGTCGGCTCAGCGACGCTCTCCGTCACGCGCTTTCTCCAGAGTCTGTCAGACCGAAGCCACACGCCAGAATGCAGGCGACCGCGCCACCATCCGCTTCGGGTAAAATACCGCGCTTTTCGTGCACGGCCGGTTAGGTATGGCCGGTTTGGCACGGCCAGCCTGGTTAGCCCGGCGGTTTGCCCCAGCGCACCCACGCGCGGTAAGCGCGGGGTCCCAACGCTGTACGCGTCCGACCCGTATTTTTGATCGCCTAAAATAGCGGCGCCCGGTCACAAGCCAGCCCGCGCGAGAGCGGACCGCCGTCCCGTCCTCCAGGGCTCTCAGGCAGGCCTTGGGGAAAACGTCAGGCAGACGCTCCGGCAGACGTCGAACGGTGCCGACCCGGCACCTTGCTGCGCGGCACCCATACGGCGCCGCGCTCGTATCAGATTTGCATGGGACCTGAGTCACGAGCTCTGCATGAGGCCGCAGTAAGTGCTAAAGCACCCACTCCGGCCGACAGCCAAAGCGCGAACTCCGGTCGACAGGAGAATGATGAAGAAGTTTGCAGTGTGCATCGCGCTCGCCCTTCTGGCGGGCAGCGCCGCGGCCAAGGAATGGAAAACCGTGCGCATCGGCGTCGATGCGAGCTATCCGCCGTTCGAGTCCAAGAATGCCAGCGGCCAGATCGTCGGTTTCGACGTCGACCTGACCAAGGCGCTCTGCGCGCGCATGAACGTGAAGTGCGTCTGGGTCGAGAGCGACCTCGACGGCATCATTCCCGCGCTCAAGGCCCGCAAGTTCGACGCGATCGTCTCGTCGCTGTCGATCACCGACCAGCGCCGCACGCAGATCGACTATTCCGACAAGATGTTCGACGCGCCCGCGCGCATGCTCGCGAAGGCCGGCTCGCCGCTCCTGCCGACGGTGGCCTCGCTCAAGGGCAAGAACGTGGGCGTCGAGCAGGGCTCGACCCAGGAGGCCTACGCGAAGGCTCACTGGGCCGGCAAGGGCGTGAACGTCGTGTCGTACCAGAATCAGGATCAGGTGTATCAGGATCTGATGTCGGGACGCCTCGACGCGACGCTGCAGGACGAGGTCCAGGCCGACGTGGGCTTCCTGAAGACGCCGCGCGGCAAGGGCTTTGCGTGGGCGGGCCCGGCGGTGGAGGATCCGGCGACAATCGGCGATGGCACCGCGATCGGCCTGCGCAAGGACGACACCGACCTGAAGGCGCAGTTCAATACCGCACTGGCCGCCATCCACAAGGACGGCACGTTCGACCGGATCGCGAAGCAGTATTTCGACTTCGATATCTATAAAGGCAAGTAAAGAATTAGACGGAGACACACGGCGCCCACGGGCGCCGCCGTCGCGAAGCACGCGGCCAGCCATCCCGGCCGCGCATGAACGGATTGAACCGCGGCATTCTCTGCCGCGCCTTTCTCGGGGCGCTTTCCAGCGTTGAGACGCCCCGTCGAGGACTCACCTATGTTTCTTCAAGGCTACGGCCCGCTGATCCTCGCCGGCACCTGGCAGACCGTCAAGCTCTCGGTGCTCTCGCTCGTGCTCTCGTTCGTGCTCGGCCTCCTCGGCGCGGGAGCGAAGCTCTCGAAAAACCGCGTCGTCTATGGCGCCGGCACGGCCTACACCACGCTCATCCGCGGCGTGCCCGATCTCGTGCTGATGCTGCTGCTCTTCTACAGCCTGCAGATCTGGCTGAACATGCTGACCGATTACCTCGGCTGGGATCAGATCGACATCGACCCATTCCTTGCGGGCGTGATCGTGCTGGGCTTCATTTACGGCGCGTACTTCACCGAGACCTTCCGCGGCGCCTTTCTCGCGGTGCCGCGCGGCCAGCTCGAAGCGGGCCACGCCTACGGCATGACCAACTGGCAGGTGTTCACGCGCATCATGTTCCCGCAGATGATGCGCTTCGCGCTGCCCGGCATCGGCAATAACTGGCAGGTGCTCGTGAAGTCCACGGCGCTCGTCTCGATCATCGGCCTCGCCGACGTCGTGAAAGCCAGCCAGGACGCCGGCAAGGGCACCTTGCGCTTTTTCTTCTTCACCCTGCTCGCAGGTGCGATCTATCTCGTCATCACCACGGTCTCCAACTTCGTGCTGATGTATCTCGACAAGCGCTACTCCACCGGTGTGCGCAAGGCGGATCTCTGAAACGCGCGAGGCCAAGACCATGCAAGACTTCGTCCAACTGATCCAGCAATACTGGCGCAACTATCTCTATAGCGACGGCTATCACTTCACCGGCGTCGCCATCACGGCGTGGCTGCTCGTGATTTCGATCGGCATCGGCTTCTGCCTTTCGGTGCCGCTCGCGGTCGCGCGCGTCTCGAAGCGCAAGTGGCTCTCCCGACTCGTATGGCTATATACGTACGTGTTCCGCGGCACGCCGCTCTACGTGCAGTTGCTGCTCTGCTACACGGGCCTCTATAGCCTCGACATCATCCGCAACCACGAGCTGACGAGCGCGTTCTTCAGAAGCGGCATGAACTGCACGCTGCTCGCGTTTGCGCTGAACACCTGCGCGTACACCACCGAAATCTTCGCCGGTGCGATCAAGGCGACACCCTACGGCGAGATCGAAGCGGCGCGCGCCTACGGCATGTCGCCCTTCACGCTGTATCGCCGCGTGATCCTGCCTTCGGCGCTGCGCCGGGCGCTCCCCTACTACAGCAACGAAGTCATCCTGATGCTGCACGCGACGACCGTGGCGTTCACGGCCACCGTGCCCGACATCCTGAAGATCGCGCGCGACGTGAACTCGGCGACCTACCAGTCGTTCGGCGCCTTCGGCATCGCCGCCCTGCTGTACCTGATCATTTCTTTCACGCTCGTGTGGCTGTTCCGCCAGGCCGAGCGCCGCTGGCTCGCGTATCTGCGGCCCCAGAGCAAGTGAGTCCGCACCGAGGTATTTGATGAATTCCCAGAAGCAGAAACTTTTCGTCGACTCGCTCCACAAGAAGTACGGCGACCATGAGGTCCTGAAAGGCGTCTCGCTCAAGGCGAACGCCGGCGACGTGATCAGCGTGATTGGCTCGTCCGGCTCGGGCAAGAGCACGATGCTGCGTTGCATCAACTTTCTCGAGCAGCCCAACGCGGGCCGCATCGTCGTCGACGGCGAGGAAGTGGCCACCCGCGCCGACAAGCGCACCGGCGCGCTGCACGCGGCCGACGTGAAGCAGCTGCAGCGCGTGCGCACCAAGCTCGCGATGGTGTTCCAGCACTTCAATCTGTGGTCGCACATGAATGTGCTCGAGAACGTGATCGAGGCGCCCGTGCATGTGCTCGGCCTCTCGCGCAAGGAGGCCGAGGAGCGCGCGCGCACGTATCTGGAGAAGGTCGGCCTCGCGCCGCGCGTGGAGAAACAATATCCCTCGCACCTCTCGGGGGGCCAGCAGCAGCGCGTTGCGATCGCGCGCGCGCTCGCGATGAACCCCGACGTGATGCTGTTCGACGAGCCCACCTCCGCGCTCGACCCCGAGCTCGTGGGCGAAGTGCTCAAGGTGATGCAGAAGCTCGCCGAGGAAGGCCGCACGATGATCGTCGTCACGCACGAAATGGGTTTCGCGCGCAACGTTTCGAACCACGTAATGTTCCTGCACCAAGGCCGCGTGGAAGAGGAAGGCGTGCCGGCCGAAGTGTTCGCGAATCCGAAGAGCGAGCGGCTGCGGCAATTTCTCTCGGGCAGCCTGAAGTAACGCTCGCGTGTGTAGTCGACTACACCCGGTTGCTGGAATGTAGTCAAACTAGCATTTCAAGGCGCTTTCAGCGCCTTTTCTTTTTGCCTTCAAAAACCTCCCCAACACCCCGCTTTTCGCAGCAAATCCGCGCATTTCGCCTTACTCCTGACGATATTTCGCGTCAATAGTGGCAATCCTGAAGATCCTCCGCCAGCAATCGTGTGTGCCTTGTCCTACAAGGCTTTAGACATACTTTTGGGATCGTGTCGACCACCATCCAGGACGTGCGTATGGCAATTTGACGACACCCCGCCCCTGCCAAGCGATTTCGGTCGCCACTGCCAGTCTTTTTTGCTAAATTAGTAACCAAAGTAGCAAAACAAAGTTCGTTAAAAGTAGTTTCACTTCAAATAAGAACGGGAGATGCCAGTCAACCAGGGGATCTGCAAGACGACTCGAACAGGTTGTCCTGCTCGCATCGTTTCCGTACGCCGATCCTCGGGTCACGCTCCCTATGCGACAACTTCTGTCCGCAGCACCCCGAAGGCGCGCGGACGTCTTTCGCAGTACTTAGGTTGACTCTTTGACAGGGTATGGAGGAGATGATGAAGAAAGCTTTGCTCGCCGCAGCGTTGATGTCGGCTGGCGTAGTCGCGCATGCGCAAAGCAGCGTGACCCTTTACGGCCGCCTGGATGCAGGCATTGCGTACATGAATGGCATCGGCGTAGGCGGCGGCCCCAATGGCCCCGCGACCAGCGGCAAGAGCCAGGTTCAGCTCGAAAGCGGCTACTGGGGCACCAGCCTCTGGGGCATGAAGGGCGTTGAAGACATCGGCGCCGGCAACAAGGTGCTGTTCCAGTTGGAAGGCAGCTTCAGCACGGCAACAGGCGCGCTCGGCTCGGCCGGCTCGATCTTCAATCGCTGGGCCACGGTCGGCATGGCCAACGATCAGTTCGGTACCCTGCTGCTGGGTCGCGAGCTGTTCATCTCGAACGGCATTTGGGACTTCGATCCGTTTGGCCAGTCGAACTGGTCGTCGGCATCGCTCGTACGTGGCCGCAACTGGCCGCAGTCCAGCAACAACATTTCGTACCAGTCGCCGAAGCTGTACGGCTTTGACTTGTACGGCCAATACTCGTTCTCGAACGCCACGAGCTGGAACGGCAACGGCACGACGCCGCAAGGCCGTCAAGACGGTATCCAGCTGACCTACACGAGCTCGCTGTTCCAGATCCGCGGCCTGTACGACGAAATCCGCAACCCGACGAACGGCACGCTCGGCGGCGCGTACGATCCGACCGGCGTCAACTCGGGCAACACCGCTCAAGGCGTCTTCGCGTACTCGCGCGACTACATGGCGATGGTCAACGTGTTCCTCGGACCGTTCAAGGTTCAGGGCGGCTACGAAGCCATCCGCTCCTCGGGCATGTCGGGCCAGCTGATCGGCCAGCCGACCACGCTCGACCACGAATGGGGTGGCGTGACGTGGCAAGCCACGCCGGCAGCCGCGCTGATTGCGGCGGTCTACCACGTCAACGCCAACAACGGCGGCGGCAACGCCACGCTGTACACGGTCGGCGGCTCGTACAACCTGTCCAAGCGCACGCTGCTCGACCTCCAGGTCGCAACGGTGCAGAACAGCAAGTCGGCCAACTTCGGTCTGAACGCCAACAACTACGGCGATTCGGCTGCGACGACCAACCCGCTCATCGGCCACAGCCAGACTGGCGTGTACGCAGGCATCCAGCACTCGTTCTAAGCTGCAACGAGTGTAGGCAGTACAGTTTCATCCACGTTTTCACGCTGCTGCGAGAGGCGCGTATCGGTGCGGTATCCCAAACGGGTATCGCACCGTTTTTTATGGTGGGGACGGGCCGCGCGAGCGGTGCCGTCCCCTGTTTCTTTGTAGTGCTGCTGCGAGCGGTAACGCGCTACCGCCTCAAACCGCCGCTTCGTTTTCTTCGCCCGTGCGAATGCGGATCACGCGCTCGACATCGGTGACGAAAATCTTGCCGTCGCCGATCTTGCCGGTGCGGGCCGCGCCGATGATCGCGTCGATCACCTGATCGCACTGGTCGTTGGCGACCACCACCTCGATCTTCACCTTGGGCAGGAAATCCACCACATACTCGGCGCCGCGGTAGAGCTCCGTGTGGCCCTTCTGGCGGCCGAAGCCCTTCACTTCGGTGACGGTCAGGCCCGTGAGGCCCACTTCGGCGAGCGCCTCGCGCACTTCGTCGAGCTTGAACGGTTTGATGACGGCGGTGATGCGTTTCATGACGATCCTCTCTGACTCAGTTGATCTGCGGGTTATGTGTGGCTTGTCGGCCGGACATTCGGCGACGGTCCTGCAATTTTACGCTGTGCGCGCCCATCTCAAGACGCGGCGGCAGGCGGCGGCGCGCTCGCGCGCTCCGCGTCGGGCACGCGCTCGAGATCCGCGAGCCACACCGCCGACTCCGAATCGCTCGGCGCGCGCCAGTCGCCGCGCGGCGAAAGCGAGCCGCCCGAGCCCACCTTCGGGGCGTTCGGAATGCAGGTGCGCTTGAACTGGCTCGTGCGGAAGAAGCGGTCGAGGAAGATACGCAGGTTGCGCTTGATGGCCGCGAGATCGTACTGATTGCGCGCGACCTTCGCGTTCTCGGGCCATGCGCCCGTCTCGCGGTCGCGCCACGCATGGCGCGCGAGGAACGCGACCTTCGAGGGAGCGAAGCCGAAGCGCAGCGTGTAATAGAGGTTGAAGTCCTGCAGCTCGTACGGGCCGATCGTGCTTTCGGTCTTCTGCTCGGGTGCGCCATCGGACTTGCCGGGGATCAGCTCGGGGCTGATGTCGGTGGCGAGAATCGCTTCGAGCACGTCGCGGCCGCTCTCGCCGTTCTGGCCGATCTGCCCCGTCTCCGCAACCCAGCGCACGAGGTGCGTGATCAGCGTCTTCGGCACGCTGGCGTTCACGTTGTAGTGCGACATGTGATCGCCCACGCCATAGGTGCACCAGCCGAGCGCGAGCTCGGAGAGATCGCCCGTGCCGATCACGATCGCGTGATTGAAATTGGCGAGGCGGAACAGATGGTTCGTGCGCTCGCCCGCCTGCACGTTCTCGAAGGTGATGTCGTAGCTTTCCTTGCCCTCCGAATACGGATGGCCGAGGTCTTCGAGCATCTGCATGCAGCTCTGCCGAATGTCGATCTCGCGCGCCGTGCAGCCCACGAGCGTCATCAGCTCGCGCGCCTGGCGCAGCGTGCGCTCGCTGGTGGCAAAGCCGGGCATGGTGTACGCGAGAATATTGGCGCGCGGCAGCCCGAGGCGGTCCATCGCTTTCGCGCAAACGAGCAGCGCGTGCGTGGAGTCGAGCCCGCCCGACACGCCGATCACCACCTTCTTGATGCCGGCCTGCGAGAGCCGCTGCACGAGCGCCTGCACCTGGATGTTGTAGACCTCGTTGCAGCGCTCGTCGCGGCGCTTCGGATCGGCCGGCACGTACGGGAAGCGCTCGACGCGGCGCGCGAGCGCCAGCGTCTCCTGCTCCCAGGCGCCCCTGGCCGCCGCCGCCGCAGTGCCTGCAGAGGCACCTGCAAGCTCGCAGCGGATCACACGGAACTTCGCGACCTCGTCGGCATGACGGCGCACCGAATCGCCGAACGTGGTCTGGCGGATGCGCTCCTGCTGCAGCCGATCGAGATCGACATCGGCATAGATCAGGTGCGAGTCGCCCAGAAAGCGCTCGGACTGCGCGAGCAGCTCGCCGTTTTCGTAGACGAGCGCCTGGCCGTCCCAGGCCATGTCGGTCGTCGATTCGCCCTGGCCCGCCGAGGTGTAGAGATACGCGGCGAGGCAGCGCGCCGATTGCTGCGAGACCAGCTGATGCCGATACCCCGCCTTGCCCACCACCACGTTCGACGCGGAAAGATTGACGAGCACCGAAGCGCCCGCGAGCGCCGCGAACGACGACGGCGGAATCGGCACCCAGACGTCTTCGCAGATCTCCACGTGAAAGCGCAGGCCCGGGATTTCCGCCGCTTCGAACAGCAGCGACGCCCCGAACGGCACGTCCTCACCGGCGAGGCGCACGGTCTCGGTGCTCGCGCAATCGGCGGCGCTGAACTGGCGCGGCTCGTAGAACTCGCCGTAGTTCGGCAGGTAGCTCTTGGGCACGACGCCGGCCACGCGCCCGCCCGCCACGACCGCCGCGCAGTTGAAGAGCGCATGGCCGACGCGCACCGGCAGCCCCACGATCATCGCGAGCGGCAGCCTGGCCGACGCCGCCACGATCTGCGCCATCGCGCGCTCGCAGGCGTCCAGCAGCGCCTGCTGGTGGAAGAGGTCGTCGCAGCTATAGGCGGACAGGCCCAGCTCGGGAAACGCGATCAGCGCCGCGCCGCCAGCCGCGGCCTCGCGCGCGAGCGCGAGCGTCTGTTCGGCATTGAAGGCCGGATCGGCCACGCGGCAGCGCGGCACGCCCACGGCCACGCGCGCAAAGCCATGCGAATAGAGATTGAAGAAGCGCTCTGTCATTTGGATAACCGATAAGCGAATGGGGGCCGCGGCATCTGCTGGCGCCCGGGCCGCCCCGACATTGCGGCCCTCACCCGTTCGGGTCGTTTGCTTTACCATGACCGTTTGCCGCGGCGCCGCGAAACTCGCGCGGGTGCCGGGCGCAAAGCCACCACGGGCACGCAAGTTGAATAAGGAACATTTCGATTATCGCACGGGCATTCTCGGCTCACCGGCCGAGGTCGACGCCGCGCAATGGAACGCGCTGCTCGCGCGCCAGGGCCAGCCGACGCCCTTTTTGCGGCACGAGTTCCTCACGGCGCTCGACGCCGCGCGCTGCGCCACGCCCGACGCGGGCTGGGCGCCGCAGTTCGTCACGCTCACCGACGCGCGCACGGGGCAGCTCGCCGCCGCGGCGCCGGTCTACCTGAAGGGCCACTCGTACGGCGAGTACGTGTTCGACTGGGCCTGGGCCGACGCGTACAAGCGCAACGGCCTCGAGTACTACCCGAAGCTGTTGTGCGCGGTGCCCTTCACGCCCGTGCAAGGCACGCGCCTGCTGGCCGCCGACGATACCGCGCGGCGCCATCTGGCCGCCACGCTGGTCGCGTTCGCCGAGCAGGCCGACGTCTCCTCGCTGCACGTGCTGTTTCCCACCGCCGAAGACGCGGCGATGCTCACCGACCTCGGCATGATGCAGCGCGAAGGCGTGCAGTTTCACTGGCTCAACGACGGCTACCGCGACTTCGACGACTTTCTCTCGACGCTCGAGCAGAAAAAGCGCAAGAACATCCGCGCCGAGCGGCGCAAGGTGCGCGACGCGGGCGTGACGCACCGGCGCATTCGCGGCGAGGACATCCGCGACGAACACTGGCGCTTCTTCAGCCGCTGCTACCGGCAGACCTATCGCGAGCATTTTTCGTCGCCGTATCTGAATCTCGACTTCTTCCGCACGATCGGCGAGACGATGCCCGAGAACCTGATGCTCGTGATCGCCGAGTACGAGGGCAAGCCGATCGCCAGCTCGCTCGTCGTCTATCAGCGCGACGAGAGCGGCGGGACGCTCTACGGCCGCTATTGGGGTGCGCTCGAGCACGTGCCCTGCCTGCACTTCGAGACCGCCTACTATCAGCCGCTCGAGTTTTGCATCGAGGAGAAGCTCGCCGTGTTCGAAGGCGGCGCGCAGGGCGAGCACAAGATGGCGCGCGGCTTCATGCCCACCGCCACGCGCTCGGCGCACTGGCTCGCGCATCCCGCGTTCGCCGACGCCGTCGCCCACTTTCTCAAGAGCGAAAAGAACCAGATTCATGCCTACGTGCACGAACTGAGCGAGCACAATCCGTTTCGCGCGTGATGCAGGCGCGGGAGGCGCCGACGCCAGGCGCGCTACCTGAGCACGGGCGCCTGAGCACTACGCGAGGCGCTGTTTGTGCAGCGCTTAGCAGATCGGCCGATCTGTGGGACACTCACGCTCACTTTTCGCTCACCGCCCTTCGTCGCGCCGTCTCCAACATGCCGTGGTTCCTCTACCTGCTCGAATGCGCCGACGGCAGCGTCTACACGGGCATTGCCGTCGACGTCGCCGCGCGCTTCGCGCAGCATGCGAACGGCACGGGCGCGCGCTATACGCGTTCGCGCAAGCCGGTGCGCGTGCTCGCGCAATTCGAGCTCGCCGACCGCGCGAGCGCCTTGCGCGCCGAATACCGGGTCAAGCAGCTCACCGCGCGCGATAAACGCGCGCTCGCAGCGGGCGCGCGCACCCTGGAATCGGTGCTCCCAGCGCCGCCCGACAGCACGGAGCCGGAAGCCGAAGCGCCCGTCTGAGCGCCCGTCTGAGCGGCCGTTCGGGCGCCCGTTCGTGCGTCGGGGGATACCCGCCCATCGCCGCCCAAGCCTAAAGCCCGCTCCCGCCCCCGCCGTTATCCCTCATAGGGCCGCCGAGCCTTAGGGCCTGTTATTAGCGTGAACAGGCCCTGGCCCTCGACGCTACACGTCACGTCATCCAGTAAAGCGACCGGACCGGTAGAGCCTGATGAGACGACACAAAACGGAGCCCGCGCGCCAAGCGCCGGGTTGGCACGGACTGCGGCGCACCACGGCCGCCCTGCTGCCGCTGTGGCTGCTCGCGGCGGTGATGGCGGTGATCGCGTCGATCAGTCTCGCGATCATGGCGATCCTGCTCGCCTATGTGGCCGGTGAAAGCACCTGGTCGAAGGGCCAGAAGGACGCCGTGCACGCGCTCGAACGCTACGCGCGCGAGGGCGACGAAGCCGACTACCGTACGTTCCTCGATGGCATCGCCGTGCCGCTCGGCGACCGCACGGCCAAGCTCGAGATGAACCGGCCGCAGCCCGATATCGCAGTGATCCGGCGTGGCTTCGAGCAGGGCCGAATTGCGGCCGCCGACGTCGATGGCATGACCTGGGGCTACCGCACGCTCAAGAACACCCCGTGGATGCGCCCGGCGGTCGCGTACTGGGACCTCGGCGACCGCTACATCCTGAAGCTCGCCGAAACGGGCGCGCGGCTGCACGCGCGCGCGCAGGCGGGCAAGCTGCAGAGCGCGGAATCCGCCGCGTTCGTGCGCGAGCTGCACGACATCGACAACCAGCTCGCGCCCGTCGAAAACGGCTTCTCGCGCTCGCTCGACGACGCCGCGCGCGCCACGCGCTCGCTCCTCACGCTCGCGATCGGCGCTTGCGCGTTCTTGCTGCTCGCCGTGTTCACGCTGTTCATCCGCCGCGCACTCACGCGCAGCGACCGCCTCGAAGCCGAGGTGCGCAAAAACGAGGAACGCCTGAGCCTCGGCTTCGAGGGCATCAACGCGGGACTCTGGGACTGGGAGGTCGGCCACCGCCAGTGCTATTTCTCGAACTGGCTCTACGAGCAGCTCGGCTACGACGCGAGCAACGCCGTGGGCACGCCCTTTGACAACGAGGGCGGCCTCACGCAGCTCGTCCATCCCGACGACCTGCCGGGCGTGCGCCATGCGCTGCGCCGCCACCTCGTGCGCTCGACGGCCTTCGATGTGGCGTTCCGCCTGCGCACGCGCGCCGGCGGCTACTGCTGGTGCCGCGCGCGCGGGCAGGCGGTGCGCGACGCGCGCGGCCGCGCCGTGCGCATGGTCGGATGCCTGTTCGACATCTCCGAACTCAAGACGGCGGAAGCCGAGGCGCATACGGAACGCGAGTTGGCGGAAGTCACGCTGGCCTCGATCGGCGATGCCGTGATCCGCACCGACGAAGACGCGCGCGTGACCTACTGCAACGCGGTCGCCGAACGCATCCTCGGCCGCTCCGCCGCCGCGATGCTCACGCAGCCGTTCGACACCATCTGCGATCTGCGCAACGGCGCCGACAACGCGCGCAGCGTCGACATCCTGAGCCAGGCACACGCCGCGAGCGGCGCCGAGGGCCTCGGCGGCGCCGGTGGCAGCAGCGGCGCCAACGCCAGCGGCAGCGCGGCGGCCGATCTCTACATCGCGCGCCCGGACGGCTCGCGGCTCGCGGTCGACTACTCGGTCTCGAAGCTGCGCGACGCGCGGGGCTGCGTCATCGGCAACGTCGTCGTGCTGTACGACGTGAGCGCGCTGCGCGAGCACGCGGTGCGCCTCGCGTATCAGGCCACCCACGACGAGCTGACCGACCTCTACAACCGCCGCGAATTCGAGCGCCGGCTCGGCGCGCTGCTCGAGAGCGGCGCGCATGACCCGGGCGGCACGGGTGGCCCAGGCGGCGCGAGCGGCGCAGGCGAGCGGCGCGAGCACTCGGGCCACTCGGTCATGTTCCTCGACCTCGACCAGTTCAAGGTGGTCAACGACACGTGCGGCCACTCCACCGGCGACGAGCTGATCCGCGAGGTCTGCAGCGTGCTCAGGAACACGCTGCGCCGCACCGACATCATCGCGCGCCTGGGCGGCGACGAATTCGGCGTCGTGCTGCCGCACTGCACGGTCTCGCATGCCTGGCAGCTCGCGGAGAGCCTGCGCGAGGCCATCGCCGGCATCCGCTTCACGGGCGCCGGACGCGTCGTGCAGACGAGCGTGAGCATCGGCCTCGTCGGCGACGTGGCGAGCCTCGCCTGCGTCAAGGAAGTGATGAAGGCCGCCGACGTCGCCTGCTATATGGCGAAGAAGAAGGGGCGCAACCGCGTGCACCGCTTTCGCCTCGACGACGAAGAGCTCTCGGAAGCGCACACGCAGATGGCGTGGGTCGCCGACATCAAGGCGGCGCTCGAGAACGACGAGTTCTGCCTGTTCGGCCAGGAGATCATGCCGCTCGACCCCAGCGCGGGCCCCGGCGACGCGCACGTCGAGGTGCTGTTGCGCATGCGCTCCGCCTCCGGCGCGCTGGTGACGCCGGCGGGGTTCATCGGCGCGGCCGAGCGCTTCGACCTGATGCCCGCGATCGACCGCTGGGTGATCGCGCGCGCGTTCGGCACGATCGCGGCCGGCGCGCATCGCTACAGCACCTGGTCGATCAATCTCTCGGGCGCCTCGCTCGGCGACGAGCGGCTCGCCGACTATATCGAAGAGCAGCAGCGCCTCTGGGGCATTCCGTTCTCGTGCGTCTGCTTCGAGATTACGGAGACCGCCGCGATCACGAACATGCACGACGCGATCACGCTCATCTCACGCCTGCGCGCGCACGGCTGCCGCTTCGCGCTCGACGACTTCGGCGCCGGCATGTCGTCGCTCAATTACCTGAAGCATCTGAAAGTCGACTATCTGAAGATCGACGGCAGCTTCATACGCGGGATCGTCGACAGCCCGCTCGATCAGGCCATCGTCCGCTCGATCAACCAGGTCGCGCACGCCGCCGGCAAGGAGACCATCGCCGAGTTCGTCGAGGACGCGAGGATCGTCGACTGCATGGTCGCGATGGGCGTCGACTTCGTGCAGGGCTACGCAGTGGGCCGGCCCGCGCCGCTCGACGACCTGCGCACGCCGCAGGAGCGGGACATGGCCGAGCTCGATTGAGCGGGATGGACCTCACGCATGGGCTGGCGCTCGCTACGCATGCCGAACAAGTAGCCGATGCACAGGAGCTTGAACATGACCGCCGGATCGAGCGCCGGGCGGCCGTTGTCCGCGCAGTACAGGTGCGCGACCTTCGAGCGGATAAATTCGAAATCCGCCGCCGCGTCGATCTTGCGCAGCAGATGGTCCTTCGGCACGAGCTCCTCGAACGTGACCATCTCGAGTTCGTGCTGCATGGGCGTCGAGTTCTTGAGCATGACGTCCATTAAACGACAAAGCCCAGAGCGGGACCTTTGGCTTTGTCAGCAATCTCAGCCCCGCTGAGCTGGGCCAGAATTATTGGCCGTCACAGCACTTGTTGGGGCAATCGGGCTCAAATGATATTTCTACCCTACGCCCGTTTTGAACATCAAGACGCGAATAAACACGCACGCTTGTCTTGACCTCTCCTCGCATAAAGCCGAGCTTTTCCAGTAGTGCAGTCCCGGCGTTTAGCCGCTTTCTCGCCAAGTTAGACGGCTCGCGCTCGTCCTCCTCAGCGTGCCCGCTGATCAAAGTGGTTTCCGAGGCTGTATGATTCGCGTAAATAATTTTCTGGTCGACAATCCAATTCGCGAGCCGCAAGACTTCACTGCCTGGAATTTTGTCGCTATTCTTTGCGAAATAGATATCAAAATTCTCACTAGCTGTGCAAGCGAACCCCGACGTACCCCAAACAAGAAGCGCAATAGCAAAGATACAGAATTTAATCGGCATAGATGACATATCCGGCGATGCTGTCCGCATTGTTGATGGCTTGATCTGGATTTTCCGCACCAAGTGTCAGACATTTGTCCATAAAATAGCGCCAATCCTTAGTTGCCATTGTGTCAGAAAAGTGGCTTGCTTCATGAATCAATGTTGACACAACAGAATCCTTGTTCCATGAGAAATCCCGCATAGTGCAGAAATCCGGATTTATGGCAATTGTGTGTGTCGCGGTATCTGGAGCGCACACTGAAGCCACTACGCCAGATTTATTCGGATTGGGAACACATCCGATATGTGTGTATCTTTCGCTATCCCATCGAGTGAAGTTGAAGCCAGTTAAACTGTTTAATACACCGACAATAGCAGTGAGTCCGTTGCTCAACTTTACCCGCGTCCCTTCATCATTACGCCCAAACCATTGTTGCACGCGGGCTTTATCGGCAGAAGACCAGCGCATGAGGTCTTTTAAGCGTGTTTCGACTAACCGTACCGCCTGATTGCGCTTTGATAGTACCATCGCACGAAATTCCTTGTTCGTCATGTTCGGACATATTCTCTCAGTATTGACAGTTACCTGAACCATCGAACCCGGAGTCGTGTTTGTTACCGCCGTCGAATGCACCTCGAACCATTCGCCGTCATCATTCGCGTCAAAGCCGTACTTATTACCATTGCCGAAATCACTCATTCCCGATTGCTCCTGTTGCATAGAGTTTCAATGTCGATGCTGCATCCGTCCTGACGCGCTCAGTTTTCCCGCTCGCGTCAGTGGTCCCCGTTATTGCCCGTTCTTCGTCCACGACGATCCTGTAGCGCAAGCCCGCAAGCGGACGGCCAGTGCCGTCCTTGAGCGTGTATTGCTGATCGTAGGTAAGCGCTTTCGACGGCGGCGCGGATGATGCTTCCACCGTGTTCCCGGTCCATAACGCATTGGACGAACTCGCAGCAAGGACCCGATTATTGCGGCATGGACACATCACCCAATCCAGGTCTTTCACCATCGGATATCCGTCATCCAGCCAGTCATCAGCAGTGCCAGAAATCGGCCATGAGCCTTTGCAGTTGCCGCATGTCGCGTGATTTTCCTTTCTCGCGTACATCCTGCCGTCCTCGTTATACATGCCACTCCGCCCGATCACCTCGCCGCCCGTAGTTGTGCGGTCCCCGTCCGCAACAAGTCGATCAAACATGTCCGCTCCTGTTCAATGTGCTATTTCGAGCCGTAGCTGTCGGCTGGCATCCATGGCGATACGTTGCGTCTTTCCGCCCGAATCCGTCGCACCACTTGCCACGATGTTTGAGCCGACAAACACGCGATACCGCACGCCCGCCAGCGGACGGTCTGTATCGTCGGTAAGGGTGTACTGCTCGTCCTACCTGCCGGAATATCTGCCAGCCATCGCCGGAACTGCCTTCGCTGCATCTCCCGCCCCGTAAGACTCGAAGGTGTGCCACCAGTCGGTGTCAGGTGAAGCAAGGCAGACAGACACTTGCAAAGGCACAGATCGCCCTCCAGGGCCTTCTGCTTGCCCATCATCGTGTCCGCGTGGTGCGGTCCCTTCCAGCCGATTACGCCCATCGAATTACACGCGGGACACCATATCTTCGCGCCGATGAATGTTATTGGCGTACCTTGATGCGTACAGTTTTCGATGCCTTCGAGCACCGTACCGCCTGCCGTCGTCTTGTCCCCCTTCTTTAAGATGGCTCGTCTCATGCCAATGCCTCCACCAATTCCATCTCCAACCCTCCATGAAATAGGTAACGCCCCATACTCTGCGTAAAAACAGGCACGCAGTAACCCGATAAATCCTAAATTGATTCGCAGTCCGATGCATTTTGTATGAATGCGTTGAAACATATCGACACTACTTGAGCGTCGTCAATCAACCATGCGCAAGCGTGGATTCGGGATATGCCGTGGCGGCCTGCTTCGCCAGTTCGATAAGGCGGGACGTGCGCTTGAGACGTTTGCGGTTGTTCCTGATTTGATCAACCGCTTCGGCCAGGTCCGACATGCGCTCGAAACGGGCCTGACAGAGATCCGGCAGATTCAGCAGGCGCGCGATTTCACTTCCCAGCTCTTCGTGGGTGTAGCCGCTCGGGAATGTGGGTTTGCGCAGCATGGCATCCGCTCCGGTTCAGGAAACGACCCGCTCGATGCGTGGGAAATGAGGGTGAGCGGGCACAAGACAGGGTTGGCGGACCGGGCTGCGCACCGGCAGACGCTTGCGCGTCTCCCTGCCAAGGCCCGCCCATTGAAATCTGTGGGCGAGCAAAGGCAAGCCGCTCACCCTTGCGGATGAGCGGGCACAGCACCAAGCCGCCAAGCTTGGGCCACCTGCCTTGTGGCAGATGGCTTTGGAATTCTGAACCGGATCACGCACCACCAGGTTGACAGGCGTCAACCGCGCACGGAGCCGGGGTGGAATTGTACACGGGGGCCAACACGTCAGCTCGGCGCGTCCCCATAAAGCTGACCTTGATCTACCTGGTGTCCTTCGTGGACGGGCTGCCGTTGCCACCGCCCGGGTCTGCGTCGCGTTTGAAAGGCTTCTTGCCGTGCGCCGCCCGGTCCGCGTCCACCACCGCAACCAACTCGGCCAGCTACGCCGAGGGCGTCTGCTTAACCTGCACTGGATCGAGCTTGTTCCTGTTCGCGTTGGCCTTCAGGGGCGTGTTGTCCGTGTACAGCACCCGGCCTTCCACCATCCCGCGCGTCATCGCCTGGCGCACGATCTGGTCGAAGATCTCCTGGTACATCGTCGTGTCGGTAAAGCGCCGGCGCCGGTTCTGCGAGAACGTCGACGCGTCGGGCCACCCGGTCGGTGAGCCGGAAGCGGGCAAACAACCGGTACGCCACGTTGACCTGCACCTCGCGCAAGAACTGGCGCTCGCTGCGCACGCCGAACAGGTAGCCGATGAACAGGAGCTTGAACACGACCACCGGATCGAGCGCCGGGCGGCCGTTGTCCGCGCAGTACAGGTGCGCGACCTTCGAGCGGATGAATTCGAAATCCGCCGCCGCGTCGATCTTGCGCAGCAGATGGTCCTTCGGCACGAACTCATCGAGCGTGACCATCTCAAGTTCTTGCTGCATGGGCGTCGGGTTCTTGAGCATGACGTCCATTAAACGACAAAGCCCAGAGCGGGACCCCGGGCTTTGTCAGCAATCTGAGCGCTCCTTGCGGAGCGCCTTGCCGGCAAACTTTCGTTTCCCGGGGGACGTTGCTTACTTCTTGAAGTTCGCGACGCCGTCGGTGATTTCCTTGTGCGCGGCTTCGATGCCAACCCAGCCTTCGACCTTCACCCACTTGCCCTTTTCGAGCGCCTTGTAGTTCTCGAAGAAGTGCTTGATCTGGTCCATCAGGTACGCCGGCACGTCCTCGAGCGACTTGATGTTGGCCGTCATCGGGCAGACCTTGTCGTGCGGGACCGCGATCAGCTTGGCGTCGACGCCCGACTCGTCGGTCATCTGCAGCATGCCGAGCGCGCGCGAGCGCACGACCGAGCCGGCCAGCAGCGGGAACGGCGTGATCACGAGGACGTCGACGGGGTCGCCGTCGCCCGAAAGCGTCTGCGGGATGAAGCCGTAGTTGACCGGGTAGCGCATGCCCGTGCCGACGAAGCGGTCGACGACGAGCAGGCCCAGGTCCTTGTCGGCTTCGTACTTGACCGGATCGCTTTGCGCCGGAATCTCGATGATCACGTTGAAGTCTTGCGGCAGATCCTTGCCGGCGGGGACATTTGCGAAGCTCATGAGCGCTCTCTGTTGAGAAGGGAAAAAAGCGACGGTTGCGTGCGCGGGGCGCGGCGTGCGGCGCGGCTGAGGCCAGATCGAGCCAAACGGGGCCCGACAAAACTCAGTGCGCACGGCGCTCCGGCGCGAAACCGGACGTTGGAGGTTGGCGCCCATTATAGCCAATCGGCCGCGCCGCCCGGCGTTCGGCCCAGGGCTTTCCCGCACGCGGATGAAGTGTCCGCTGAATTCGCGCGCGTGAGCGCCGCGATTGGCGCGATAATGATCCGGCCGGCGCGGCCCTGCTCCACGCGAAGCCTGCCGTCCCCGAGCCCGCCCGGCACCGTCTCCTGTTTTGCATTTCCCTTCCCTCGTTTCATTGCCCCGTTTCACTTCCCTTTTACGAGGCGCATGCATGGAAGAAGCGAAGCACTTCATCGGCGGCGAATGGCGCTCGCCCGCCAGCGGCGAGACCCTCGCCGCGATCGATCCCTCCACCGGCCAGCCGTTCGCGCAGCTCGCACGCGGCAACGCCGCCGACATCGACGCCGCTGTGACTGCCGCGCGCGCGGCCTACGAAGGCGCCTGGGGCGCATTGAGCGCCGCCGAGCGCGGGCGCTTGCTGTTCAAGCTCTCCGGCCTCGTGGCCCAGCATCAGGAAGCCCTCGCGCAGCTCGAAGCCCGCGACACCGGCAAGCCGCTCAAGCAGGCGCGCGCCGACGCCGCGGCGCTCGCGCGCTACTTCGAGTTCTACGCGGGCGCCGCCGACAAGCTGCACGGCGAGACCCTGCCCTACCAGGCGGGCTACACGGTGTTCACGGTGCGCGAGCCGCACGGCGTGACGGGCCACATCGTGCCGTGGAACTACCCGATGCAGATCTTCGGGCGCAGCGTGGGCGCGGCGCTCGCGGCCGGCAACGCCTGCGTCGTGAAGCCCGCCGAGGACGCTTGCGTCTCGCTGCTCGAGGTGGCGGCGCTCGCGTGCGAAGCCGGCTTGCCCGCCGGCGCGCTGAACATCGTCACCGGCCTCGGCCACGAGGCGGGCGCGGCGCTCTCCGCGCACCCGGGCATCGACCACATTTCGTTCACGGGCTCGCCGCTCACGGGCAAGCTCGTCGCGCAAACGGCCGCCGGCAATCACGTGCCGGTCACGCTGGAGCTGGGCGGGAAGTCGCCGCAAATCGTCTTCGCCGATGCCGATTTCGACGCGGCGCTGCCCGTGCTCGTCGCCGCCATCGTGCAGAACGCGGGGCAAACGTGCTCGGCGGGCAGCCGCGTGCTGATCGAGCGGGCAGCCTATGAGCCGCTCGTCGAGCGGCTCGCGGCGGCGTTCGAGGCGTTGCGCGTCGGGCCCGCGAGCGCCGATCTCGACTGCGGGCCGCTCATCAGCGAGAAGCAGCGCGCTCGCGTGCGCGACTTTCTCGACGAAGCGCAACGCGACGGCATTGCCACCGCCGCGCGCGGCAAGCTCGATGCCGATACGCCCGCGGGCGGCTTCTACGAAGCGCCCGCGCTCCTGCGCGACGTGCCGCCGCAAAGCCGGCTCGCGCAGGAGGAGGTGTTCGGCCCCGTGCTCGCCGCCATGCCCTTTAACGACGAAGCCGAGGCGCTCGCGCTCGCCAACGGGACGCCCTACGGGCTCGTGGCGGGCGTGTGGACGCGCGACGGCGCGCGCCAGATGCGCATGGCGCGGCGCGTGCGCGCGGGGCAGGTGTTCGTGAACAACTATGGCGCGGGCGGCGGCGTCGAACTGCCGTTCGGCGGCACACGCCTGTCCGGCTACGGACGCGAAAAAGGCTTCGAGGCGCTCTACGGTTTCACGGTGCTGAAGACGATTGCGCTGCGGCACGGCTAGCGCGGCTTCCCGGCGCGAGCCTCATCGATACGTCAATACACGAACATACGGAGACATCATGCGACTCACAGGCAAGACGGCGGTTGTGACGGGCGCCGGCTCGGGCTTCGGCGAAGGCATCGCGAAGACCTACGCGCGCGAAGGCGCGAACGTCGTCCTCAACGATTTGAACGGCGATGCGGCCGAGCGTGTGGCAAGCGAGATCGCGCTCGCGGGCGGCAAGGCCATCGCGGTGCAAGGCGACATCACACGCGAAGCCGACTGGCACGCGTTGCGCGACGCCGCCATCGAGGACTTCGGCAGCGTGCAGATCGTCGTCAACAATGCTGGCACCACGCATCGCAACAAGCCCGTGCTCGAAGTGACCGAAGCCGAATTCGACCGCGTCTATGCCGTCAACGTGAAGGGCCTTTACTGGAGCGTGCGGGCATTCGTGCCGCACTTTCGCGCGCACGGCGGCGGCGCGTTCGTCAACATCGCCTCGACGGCGGGCATCCGGCCGCGCCCGGGGCTCGTCTGGTACAACGGCAGCAAGGGCGCGATGATCGTGGCGAGCAAGGCGCTCGCCGCCGAGCTCGGCCCCGACCAGATCCGCGTGAACTGCGTGAACCCGGTGATCGGCGACACGGGCCTGACGGCCGAATTCATGGGCGTGCCCGACACGCCCGAGAACCGCCAGCGCTTCATCGCGGGCATCCCGCTCGGGCGCTTTTCCACGCCGCAGGACGTGGCCAATGCGTGCCTCTATCTCGCCTCCGACGAAGCCGCGTTCATCACCGGCACCTGCATCGAAGTGGACGGCGGGCGCTGCGTATAGTCTGGGTATTGCGCATGCCGATGCAACCCGGCCGGCGCCCACAGCACGCGCCCAACGCGCCCTAAGTGCTTGACTGATCAGTGTTTCCCCCGACTTTTACGGGCCACCGCGCCGCGGCGGCCCGTATAGAATGGTCGTGCTTTAGCGTCGAATACCCGCCATAACCGGGCGGCAATACAACAAGCACGACGTTCCATGTCGACGGAGACACCATGGCCAGTCCAGCAAATCACCTGCCGCATGCGGGCGCGGGCGCTCCGCCCTCCGCCTTCGAAGAAGCCACCTACCGCAAGGTCTCGTGGCGCCTGATCCCGCTTCTGATGCTCTGCTATGTGGTCGCGTATCTGGACCGCGTCAACGTGGGCTTTGCCAAGCTGCAGATGAGCACGGCGCTCAATCTCTCCGATGCGGTCTATGGCTTCGGCGCGGGGATTTTCTTCATCGGTTATTTTTTGTTCGAAGTCCCAAGCAATGTGATCCTGCATCGCGTGGGCGCACGCGTGTGGATTGCACGCATCATGGTCACCTGGGGCATCGTCTCGATCCTGACGATGTTCGTCACCACGCCCAGCATGTTCTACGTGATGCGCTTTCTGCTCGGCCTGTGCGAGGCCGGCTTCTTCCCGGGCATCATCCTCTATCTCACGTACTGGTATCCGGCGCACCGGCGCGGGCGCATGACCACCTGGTTCATGACCGCCATCGCGCTTTCGGGCGTGATCGGCGGGCCGATCTCGGGCTGGATCCTCAAGTCCTTCGACGGCGCGAACGGCTGGCAGGGCTGGCAGTGGCTGTTCCTGCTCGAAGGGCTGCCTTCGGTGATCGTCGGCGTGCTGGTGTTCTTCGTGCTCGACGACCGCATCGGCCGCGCGAAGTGGCTTTCCGCCGAGGAGCGCGCGCTGCTCGAGCGCAACATCGCCGCCGAGGACGCCACCAAGGAAGACCTCCCGCTTGCCAAGGTGCTCACGAGCGGCCGTGTGCTCGTGATGAGCTTCACCTACTTCTCATTCGTGATGGGCCTGTATGGCGTGAGCTTCTGGCTGCCCACCATCATCAAGGCGACGGGCGTGAAGGACGCGCTCGTGATCGGCCTGCTCGCGGCGATTCCGTTCGCGGCGGCCGTGGTCGGCATGCTGCTCGCGGCGAAGAGCGCCGACCGCATGCGCGAGCGCCGCTGGCACATCGCCATTCCTGCCGCCATCGGCGCGCTCGGCCTCGTGCTCTCGGTGACGTGGGCGCACGACACCACGCTCGCGATGACGGCGCTCACGATCGCCACCATCGGCATTCTCACCACGCTGCCCCTGTTCTGGAGCCTGCCCACCGCCTGGCTCGCGGGCACGGGCGCCGCGGCGGGCATCGCGCTCATCAACTCGATCGGCAATCTCGCCGGGTTCCTCAGCCCCTATGCGGTGGGCTGGCTCAAGCAGGTCACCGCCGCGAACGACTCGGGCATGTATATGCTCGCGGCCTTCATGATTCTCGGCGGCCTGCTCGCGCTGTGCGCGCCTGCGAGAGTGGTGAACCGCTAGCGCCGGGGCGGCGCCGCTAGAGCCGCCCGCAAAAAACAACGGCCGCTCGAAAGCGGCCGTTTTGCGTTGAAGCGCCCGAAACGTACGAAGCGTACGAAGCGTACGAAGCGTACGAAGCGTACGAAGCGCCCGAAGCGCCCGAAGCGCCCGAAGCGCCCGAAGCGCCCGAAGCGCAACGAGCCTAGACGACGTTCATCGCCAGCGCGCTCTCGCGATAGTGCGTGGCGGCCTTCTCGGCATCGCCGAGCTGCTCGTGCAGACGCGCGAGCGCGCGATGCGAGCGGATCTTGAGCGGCTCGTTATCGCTCGCGTTGGCGGACTTCAGCGCCGCCTCGAGGAACGACTGCGCCTTGCCCCAGAGCTGCTGCTTCAGGCACAGGCGGCCCAGCGCGAACAGCAGATCGCCGTCTTCGGGACGCTCCTTGCGCCACGCTTCGGCCTTCTGGATCAGCGGCAGCGCGTCGTTGCCCGCAGTATCCGGATAACGGCGCAGCAAACGCGCGTCCCAGTTCTGCGCGAGCGCTTCCTCGACGATCTTGCGCGCCTCGCTCGGGCGGTCCAGCGCGATCAGCAGTTCCGCCGCACAGTCGGCCAGACGCGGCGAATGACGCTCGATGGGCGTGAGCGCATGCCAGAGCTCGAGCAAGGCGTCCGCGTTGTGGCGCCGGTCGCGCAGCAGGTTCTCCGCCGCGAGCTGGCGCAGCCGCACCGCCACGGCCGGATGCAGGGCCTCGCGCTTTTCCAGCGTCTTCACGAGCTTGAGCACTTCGCTCCAGTTCTTGAGCTGCTGCTGCGCGCGCAGCGCGATCTGCTGCGCGTGGATGCGGCGGCCGCCCTGCGAGCGCATTTCGGTGAGCGCGGCGAGCGCCCCGTCCGCGTCGCGGCCATCGGCGCGCATGTCGGCGGTGGCCATGAGGCGCGCTTCCTGGAGGTCGGGGTCGTCCACCTGCGTGAGCCAGTCGTCGCGGCGCGCGTACTCGTGCAGACGATGCGCGGCGTTCGCGGCGATCAGGCCCGCGGCGCCCTTGTTCTTCTCGTCCACGAGCGAATCGCGCGCGGCCTTTTCAGCACGCGAGAAACGGCCTGCATAGAGATTGCCCACGGCGTCGCGCAGCGCCGAGTTGGCCTTTTCCGTGCGCATGCGCGCGCGGTAGGCGGCGACGCGGCGCGGCATCGTCACGATATTGCGCGCGAAACGCAGGATCGCGTAGAGCAGCAGGAACGTCACCACGATGCCCACCACGAAGAGGTTGAGCGAGACGTCCACGCGATACGGCGGATAGACGAGCAGTACCTGCCCGGCGTCGAAGCGGCCGACAGTGGCCAGCGCGACGGCAACGGCGAAGAGGATCGCTAGCCAGATAAGTCCACGGATCGCCATGTCTTACCCCCGGCTCCGGTATTGCTGAAGCGCCTTCAGGCTCTCGTCGAGCGTGGGCAGCGTGACCGCGCCCGAGCCCGCGTCCACCTGCTTGAGCAGGTCGCGCACATTCTGCGTTTCCTTCGACGCGCTGTCGAAGTAGCGCCCAAGCGCGGTGTCGGCGGCGGCGAGGTCGGACTTGAGCGTGGTCTCGTTGCGCGAGAGCAGCGAGAGGCGCGCCGAGAGCAGGCGCAGCTTCAGGTTCTCGCGCACGAAGTAGCCCTGGTCGGGCGAGACGAGCATGGCGTCGGCATTGTCGATGCGGCGCACCTGCACGAGGCTCGTGAGCTGCTTGCCGATGCCGGAGACGAAGGTGTCGAGCCACGCCCGCCAGCGCGGCTCGCCAGTCGCGGCGGCCGTTTTCGCGACGTCCACGGGCGCGGCGGCCTCGGGCTTCGTGTGCGCGACGATCGCTTCGCCCGCGAGCGGCAGCGTGTCGACGGCGGCCAGCGCCGTGTCGAGCTTGATCGCGAGGCCCGCGAGGTCGGTGGACGGCGCGGCCTTGAGCTTGTCGACGTCCTGCGCGATGGCCTTGCGCACGGCGAGCGCCTGCGGGCTGTCCGAGGCGGCGAGACGCGTGTCCGCGCTCTGCAGCGCGAACAGCGCGAGCTGCGTATTGCCGGTGAGCTGGAGTTGCTCGCTCGCGCTCGAGAGCATCTGGCCGACTTCGGCGAGCGTCCAGTCATCGCGGTTCTTCGCGAGATCGGCGTATTGCTGCGCGAGCGCCTGCTGCGAGGTTTGCGCGTCGGCGATCTTGCCTTCAAGCAGCGACATCTGCTTGTCGATCTGCTGCGCGCTCGCCATGGCCTCATCGGCGCGCGCGCGCAGCGCGGCGCTCTGCTGGTCGGCGGCCTGCTGGCGCTGCACGAGCGCGGCGTCCACACGGTCGAGCTTGCGGTTGAGCGCGTAGCCGCCCGCCCCCGCGCCCGCCGCGACCAGCACGACGACGAGCCAGAGAATCGCGGTGCCCGCGCCGCCGCGCCGCGCGTTCGCGGGCTGCGTGTAAGGCGAGGGTGAATAAGAGGAAGAAGGGGACGCCGGACGCGCACTCGCGGCGGCCGGCTGGGTGCCCTGGCTGCCGGAGTTGCCTTGCGACGCGGCGCCCGGATTGGGAACGCGGCTGGAATCGTTCGAATCAGTCATGCGTGATTGTGCCGGCGGCGAGGCCGGGTTGTTCTGAACCGGTTGAGCCGCAAGCTGCGCGGCCGAAGGTGCATCGGCTGGTGCTACGGAAGAAACCGCGGATCCCGCAAGGCCCAGCAGCGTCTCGACGATCCGCTCGTCGCCCGCGCCGGACACCGTAATCCTATCAAAACCCAATCCGCGCGCCGTCTCGGCGATCCGCCCGTGGGGCGCGACGAGCGGCGCGTGGCGCAGCTCGACGATCTCGCCCGCCGTGAGGTGCTCGCGCGCAAGCTCGTCGAGATTGCGCACGCCTTCGGAGCTGGTCACGAGCCAGGCGTGCGGCGCGCCTTCGAGCAGCGCGTGCACCGTCTCCCAGGCGCCGATGGGCGGCTCGGGCACGACGCGGCGATAGGCCGCGACGGCCTCGACTTCGGCGCCCGCTTCGCGCAGGCGGTCGGCGAGCCATTCGCGGCCACCGTCGCCGCGCACGATCAGCACGCGCTTGCCCGCGAAGGCGTCGGCGCCGAGCGTCTTTTCGAGCGCCGTGTAGAGCGATTCGGAGTCGAAGCGGGCCGGTTCCTCGTCGGCGGCGCCCGCCGGGCTGATCACGCGATGCGCGGGCGCCGCGACGCCGTGGCGCGCAAGCGCGGCCACGCTAGCGGGGCCTACCACCGCCACCGGCAGCGCGTGCGGCCAGATCGACGAAATCGTGCCGTAGTACGCAAATGCGCGGTCGACGGCGTTCGGCGAGACGAACACCACGAGCGCGTAGCGGTCGAGCGCGCCGAGCGCTTCGCGCAACGGTGCATCGTCGCGCACGGGTTCGATCGTGATCAGGGGGAATTCGAGCGTGCGCAGACCGCGCGCCTCGAGCTGCGCGGCGAGCGCCTGCGATTGACCGGCCGGACGGGTAATGACGACGGTGAACGGCCCGGACGCGCGCGAGCCATGACTAGACGCGGAACCCGAAGCGGCGCTGCCCGATGACGGGCCGCCCGCCCCCATGCCAGAGTCAGCCGGCCCGCCCCATTCGTCGGGCTGCGCGGGAGCGTTCACGCCGCCGCGTCGCGGCTGCCACCGGGCCGTCATCGCGCGCCCGTGCCGTCTGGCTCGGCGCCGCCTGAGCCGTCCGTGCCGCTCTTGCCGGCCGGCGGCGTGTTCGGCGCGCTGGCTTCATCGGCAGCCGCTTCGGAAAGCGCGCGCACGATCTCGAGCGCGCCCTGGGCGATCAGCGCATCGGCGACCTCGCGACCCAGCGCGACGGCGTCCGCGACCGTGGCCGGCGCGGCCTCGCCCTCGGCGGCGAGCACGCGGCTAGCATCGGGCGTGGCGATGGTGCCGCGCAGCGCGAGCCGCCCATCGTGCCACTGCGCGTAAGCGGCGAGCGGCACCGAGCAGCTGCCGCCCAGCGCCCGTGAAACCATGCGCTCCGCCTCCACGGCCTTCGCGGTGGCGTCGTCGTGCAGCGGCGCGAGCCAGGCGGCCATGTCGGCGCGGTCGGCGCGGATCTCGATGCCGAGCGCGCCCTGCCCCGCCGCCGGCAGGCTGTCCGCCGGCTCGAGCAGCGCGCGGATGCGCGCGCCGAGCCCGAGGCGCTTCAACCCCGCCGCCGCGAGAATGATGGCCGCGTAGTCGCCGCGGTCGAGCTTGCCGAGGCGCGTGTCGAGGTTGCCGCGCAGCGGCTTCACGTCGAGGTGCGGATAGCGCGCGCGGATCATCGACTCGCGGCGCAGGCTGGAGGTCCCCACGACGCTGCCCGGCGGCAGCGCCGCGAGCGAGTCGTAGTCGTTCGAGACAAAGGCGTCGCGCGGGTCTTCGCGCTCCATGATGGCCGTGAGCGCGAAGCCTTCGGGCAGCTCCATGGGCACGTCCTTGAGCGAATGCACGGCAAGATCGGCGCGGCCCTCGGCCAGCGCCTGCTCCAGCTCCTTGACGAACAGACCCTTACCGCCGACTTTCGACAGCGTGCGGTCGAGAATTTGATCGCCGCGCGTCGTCATTCCGACGATTTTCACGTCGCAGGATGGATATAATTTGTGCAGCGCAGCTTGAACATGCTCGGCCTGCCACATCGCGAGGCGGCTCTCCCGCGAAGCGATCACTAGAGTGCGGGGCGTGGGCGCGGATAAGGACTCGGAATTCATGGCAAGCACATCGAATGACGGGTTCAAAAAACAATATCGGATAACAGGCAATGTTAGCACGCGCCCCTTTTTCGGCAGGCCGCCTGGCCGCCGGAGGGGCCCACGAAGCCCTTGATGGAGCGCGTGCGGTGGCAAGGAAGAGACCCGGATCGGCGCGCCGCGCCCGAACCCGAGCCGCGCGCGCGGCGTCGAGTCCCCCCAAAGTCCCCAACGTTCCCCGGCAAAACCGGCCCTGTCCGATCCGTCCGCTCGCTGTCTCATAATGTGCGCACGCTGTGCCCACCCGGGCACATGCGGCACACAGGATGGCACGTCTATCCACAGGTCCTGAGTTGCACCCGTTGTACCCCGACCGCGGCCCGCGCCGCGGCCATGCAGTTGGCAGTTCCCGTTTAACTTGTCCATCTCCTGGCTAGTCCTGAGGAAAACATCGTGAAGTCTTCCGGATCGGCGCGCGCAGAGCGCCGCAACAACGCATCGCAGAACGCCTCTTCCACGGCTGCCGAAACGGCAGCCCCGTCGACGCCCAAGAAAGCCAAGGCGACGACAACCGTGAAAGCCTCGACCAAGACCACGAAGGCCACGAAAACGGCAGACGCGACGAAGACCACGAAGGCCCCTAAAGCCACTAACGCGACTAAAGTCACGCAACTCACACAAGCCACCCAAGCCGCCAAGGCCCCGCGAGCCGCCGCGAAGCCCGCGGCTGCGGCGCGCAACACGCGCGCGCGCGACGACAAGGACCAGCCGCTGTTCGAGGACATCCGCTACCTCGGCCGGCTGCTCGGCGACGTGCTGCGCGAGCAGGAAGGCGACGCCGTGTTCGACGTGGTGGAGACGATCCGCCAGACGGCCGTGCGCTTCCGCCGCGAAGAGGACAACACCGCCGCGCTCGCGCTCGACAAGCAGCTTCGCGCGCTCTCGCCCGAGCAGACCGTGAGCGTCGTGCGCGCGTTCAGCTATTTCTCGCATCTGGCGAACATCGCCGAGGACCGCCACCGCAACCGCCGCCGCCGCATCCATGACCTCGCCGGCTCGGCGCCGCAGGCGGGCACCATCGCGCATTCGCTCGAGCGTCTCGCGCAGGCGGGCGCGGCCGCGACGCCCGTGCTCCAGCAGTTCTTCAACGACGCGCTGATCGTGCCCGTGCTCACCGCGCACCCCACGGAAGTGCAGCGCAAGAGCACGCTCGATTCGCAGCACGACATCGCGCGCCTGCTCGCCGAACGCGACCAGCCGCTCACGCATCGCGAGCGCGAGCAGAACGACGCGCTCCTGCGCGCGCGCGTGACCTCGCTCTGGCAAACGCGCATGCTGCGCGACTCGCGCCTCTCCGTGGGCGATGAAATCGAGAACGCGCTGTCGTACTACCACACGACCTTCCTCACCGAGATCCCCGCGCTGTACGGCGAGATCGAAACGTCGCTCAAGGAGCACGGCGTCGATGCGCGCCTGCCCGCGTTCTTCCAGATGGGCAGCTGGATCGGCGGCGACCGCGATGGCAATCCGAACGTCACCGCTTCCACGCTCGAAGAAGCGAGCGAGCGCCAGGCGCAGGTGATCCTGCAGCACTACCTCGACGAAGTGCACAAGCTCGGTGCGGAGCTTTCCGTGTCGAACCTGCTCGCGGGCGCGAGCGCCGAGCTCCAGGCCCTCGCCGAGGCCTCGCCCGACCAGTCGCCGCACCGCGTGGACGAGCCGTACCGCCGCGCGCTGATCGGCGTCTATACGCGCCTCGCGGCCAGTGCTCGCGTGCGTCTGGGCGAAGGCGTGGTCGCCGTGCGCAGTGCTGGCCGCAATGTGCAGCCCGTGCGCGCGCAGCCCTACGCCGATGCGGCCGAGTTCTCGCGCGACCTGCATATCCTGATGGATTCGCTCGCCGAGCATCACGGCGCGTCGCTCGCCACGACGCGTCTCGCGCCGCTGATGCGCGCCGTCGACGTGTTCGGCTTCCACCTCGCGTCGATCGACCTGCGCCAGAGCTCGGACATCCACGAGGCGGTGATCGCCGAGCTGCTCGCGCGCGCGGGCGTCGTGGCCGACTACGCCGCGCTCAGCGAAGAAGAGAAGCAGACCGTGCTGCGCACGCAGCTCGCCGACGCGCGCCCGCTGCGCTCGCCCTACCTCGACTACTCGGATCTCGTGAAGAGCGAGCTCGGCGTGCTGGAGATGGCACGCGTGACGCGCGAGAAGTTTGGCGCGCGCGCGGTGCGCAACTACATCATCTCGCATACCGAAACGGTTTCCGACCTGCTCGAAGTGATGCTGCTGCAAAAGGAAACGGGCCTCATGAGCGGGCGTCTGGGCCACGCCGAAGATCCCGCCAAGGCCGCGCTGATGGTGATCCCGCTCTTCGAGACGATTCCCGACTTGCGCAACGCCACGCACATCATGCGCGACCTGCTCGCGCTGCCGGGCATCGACAGCATCGTCGAGCATCAGGGCAACGAGCAGGAAATCATGCTCGGCTACTCGGACAGCAACAAGGACGGCGGCTTCCTCACCTCGAACTGGGAGCTCTATCGCTCCGAGCTCGCGCTGGTCGCGCTCTATCGCGAGCGCGGCATCACGCTGCGCCTGTTCCATGGCCGCGGGGGCACGGTAGGCCGCGGGGGCGGCCCGACCTACAACGCGATCCTCTCGCAGCCGCCGGGCACGGTCGAAGGCCAGATCCGCCTCACCGAGCAGGGCGAAGTCATCGCGAGCAAGTTCGGCAACCCGGAGATCGGCCGCCGCAACCTGGAAACGGTGATCGCCGCCACGCTCGAAGCCACGCTGCTGCCGATGGGCAAAGCCGCGGGCAACTCGCCCGATCAGCTCCCCGTGTTCGAAGAGACGATGCAGAAGCTCTCGGATGCGGCGATGGCGGCGTACCGCTCGCTCGTCTACGAGACGCCGGGCTTCACCGACTACTTCTTCGCCTCGACGCCGATCACCGAGATCGCCGAGCTCAACATCGGCAGCCGGCCCGCCTCGCGCAAGCTGCAGGACCCGAAGAACCGCAAGATCGACGACCTGCGCGCGATTCCCTGGGGCTTCTCGTGGGGCCAGTGCCGCTTGCTGCTCACGGGCTGGTACGGCTTTGGCAGCGCGGTCGCTTCGTATCTCGACGAAGCGGGCAACGACGCGGAGCGCACGCGCCGTCTCGCGCTCTTCAAGAAGATGTACAAGACCTGGCCGTTCTTCTCGAACCTGCTGTCGAACATGGACATGACGCTCGCGAAGACCGACCTCGCGGTGGCGTCGCGCTATGCGCAGCTCGTCACCGACAAGAAGCTGCGCAAGCACGTGTTCGACCGCATCGTGGCCGAGTGGGAGCGCACGACCAAGGTGCTCGACGAGATCACGGGCACGAGCGGGCGTCTGGCCGACAACCCGCTGCTCGCGCGTTCGATCAAGAACCGCTTCCCGTATCTCGATCCGCTCAATCACTTGCAGGTCGAGCTGATCAAGCGCTATCGCGCCGGCGACCCGAGCCCGCGCGTGCGGCGCGGTATCCATCTGACGATCAACGGGATTGCCGCGGGGTTGCGTAATACGGGCTGATGGAGTGGCTCGCTTGAGCGTTTGCGCTCATGCATGAACGGCGTCGTGCCCGCGAGGGCACGACGCCGTTTTTCTTGCATCGATCGCTTGCAGGACCTCACCCCCGCCGCGTCGCCTCGATCATCAACGCATCGAGCTTGAACGAGCCATCGCTTTGGACATCGAAGTACTCCCGCACTTCATCTGGCGCGCGCTCCCACATCGAGCGGATCGCCGTCACGCGCTCGGGCGGCGTGCGCATGCGCGCGACCCACGTGTCAAAGTCGAGCGCGATCCGCCAGCGCTCGCTCACCTTCGCGTCGAACCCCGCGCGATCGAGCATCGCGAGCCATTCGTCGGCGCGGTAGTCGCGGATATGCGAGGCATCGCGCAACAACTCGACCGCCTGGATGTGCACGTCGTAAAGCGGATCGTCGACACCGGCAATGTCGATGAACTTCAACCGCCCGCCGGGCTTGAGCACGCGATGCACCTCGGCGAGCGCGCGCGGCACGTCGCGCCAGTGGTGCGCGCTCATGCGGCTCACCGCCCAGTTGAAGGTAGCGTCGGCGAACGGCAGCGTCTCGGCGGCGCCCTGCTGCGTGCGGATGGTCGCGAGGCCCCGCTCTTTCGCGGCCGCCTCGACCGTGGCGAGCATCTGCGGAGCAATGTCGTAGGCCACGACTTCGCGCACGTGCGGAGCCACCGCGAAGCTCGCATGCCCGGCGCCGCAGCCCATGTCCAGCACCGTGGCATTGCCGCAGGTGGCCGCGAAGGTCGCGGCGAGATTCTCCAGATCCGCGCCGCTCGCGTGGACCTGGCTCGTGAGGTAGGCGGCGGCGGTCGAGCCGAACGCGTCGGCGACCTGATCGTGATGCTTCATCGCATGCTCCTTGTGCGGGGTGAGCGCTCTGCCGGCGCATCCGATGGCTCCGGTGCGTGGCGCGCGCTCGTCCTGGCTCTTCGTTGTTGGGCGCCAGACCGTCGTCCCGGGGCTGACGGAGGCGCTTGTGGTTTTCCCCGGGCGGGTCAGGCGCGGCGGCCCGGCGCCGCGTCAGCCGTTACAATAGAGCCCGTTCTGTACCAGTACAAGTTAAGCAATTATTCTGGTATCGCCAGCACCTGTCCGACATCTCATGAGCATCGATACACCCGCCTCCGCAGTCGAACCCGGTTCCGCGAAGACGCTCGACGCGACGCCCGCCCGCGCGCTGGGCGAGTTCATCCGCGCCCATCGCGAGCGGCTCTCGCCGCAGGAAGTCGGTCTCGCGCCCGGCCCGCGCCGCCGCACGCCGGGCCTGCGCCGCGAGGAAGTCGCGCAGCTGTGCGGCGTGAGCCCCACCTGGTACACGTGGATCGAGCAGGGCCGGCCCGTCTCGGCCTCGGCCGATGCGCTCGCGCGCATCGCCGTCGCGCTGCGCCTCTCGCGCGCCGAGCGCGCCTATCTGTTCGAGCTGGCCGCCCAGCGCGACCCCGCCGAGCCCGACCCGGCCAGCGCCGCGGACGCGCCCGCCACGCTGCTGCAGACCGTGCAGCTGGTGGACGCCCCCGCCTACGTGCTCGACCGCCAGTGGACCGCGCTCGCCTGGAACGCCCATGCCGCGGACCTTTTCACGGGCTGGCTCGACGGCGGGCACGACCGCAATCTGCTGCGCTTCACCTTCACGGAGCCGCTCGGGCGCGAGCTGATCGTCGACTGGGAGACGCGCGCGCGGCGCCTCGCCGCCGAATTTCGCGCCGACTCGATCCGCCATCTGAACGACGCGCCCACGCGCGCGCTGATCGATTCGCTGCTGGCCGCGAGCGACGAGTTCGCACGCTTCTGGGGCTCGCAGGACGTGTTCGAGCGCGAAGGCGGCCGGCGCGAATTCAATCATCCGCGCCACGGCCGCGTCGCCTACGACCAGATCACGCTCAAGCCCGCGCACCGCGAAGACCTGAAGCTGGTCGTGCTGGTGCGGCTCTGAGCGCGGCGGCGACTGGCACTGCAAACCGGCCGGGCCCGCCGCCTGCGCGGCTCACCCGCTCCGATAGGCCCAGCCCCGTCGCCCTGTAACCGACGCCGGTATGCCCGCGCCATTCGCCGCGCCATGCCGCCCGGTCACCGGCAGCCCACCCCGCCGATGGTAAAATCGGCTTCTTTCCCGCCGTGCGCCGCATTCCCGCGACACCGCCCGGCCCGCGCTTTTTCACGCTCATCGCTCGTTCACGCCCATCACCATGACGTCCCAACTGCACAAAAAAGGCGAAGCCTGGTCGGCTCGCTTCTCCGAGCCCATGTCGGAGCTGGTCAAACGCTATACGTCGTCGGTCTTCTTCGACAAGCGCCTCGCGCTCGTCGATATCGAGGGCTCGCTCGCGCACGCGTCGATGCTGGCTGCGCAGAAGATCATCTCCGCCGACGACCTCGCCGCCATCCAGGGCGGCATGGCGCAAATCAAGGGCGAGATCGAGCGCGGCGAATTCGAGTGGCTGCTCGATCTCGAAGACGTGCACCTGAACATCGAGGCGCGCCTGACCGCCCTGATCGGCGACGCGGGCAAGCGCCTGCACACGGGCCGCTCGCGCAACGACCAGGTCGCGACCGACATCCGCCTGTGGCTGCGCGGTGAGATCGACCGCATCGGCGGCCTGCTCGGCGACCTGCGCGGCGCGCTGCTCGATCTGGCCGAGCAGCACGCGGGCACGATCATGCCCGGCTTCACCCACCTGCAGGTGGCGCAGCCGGTCACCTTCGGCCATCACCTGCTCGCCTACGTGGAGATGTTCTCGCGCGACGCCGAGCGCATGGCCGACTGCCGCAAGCGCGTGAACCGCCTGCCGCTGGGCGCGGCGGCGCTCGCGGGCACGAGCTACCCGATCGACCGCTTCGCCGTGGCGAAGACGCTGGGCTTCGACGGCATCTGCACGAACTCGCTCGACGCCGTCTCCGACCGCGACTTCGCGATCGAATTCACGGCCGCCGCGGCGCTCGTGATGACGCACGTCTCGCGCTTCTCGGAAGAGCTGGTGCTGTGGATGAGCCCGCGCGTGGGCTTTATCGATCTGGCCGACCGCTTCTGCACGGGCTCGTCGATCATGCCGCAGAAGAAGAACCCGGACGTGCCCGAGCTCGCGCGCGGCAAGACCGGACGCGTGAACGGCCATCTGATGGCGCTCCTCACGCTGATGAAGGGCCAGCCGCTCGCCTACAACAAGGACAACCAGGAAGACAAGGAACCGCTGTTCGACACCGTCGATACGGTGGCGGACACGCTGCGCATCTTCGCGGAGATGGTCGCAGGCATCACGGTGAAGGAGCAGGCAATGCGCGCGGCCGCGCTGCAAGGCTTCTCGACGGCCACCGACCTCGCCGACTACCTCGTGAAGAAGGGCCTGCCGTTCCGCGACGCGCACGAAGCGGTTGCACACGCGGTGCGTATCTGCGTGGACCGCAATTGCGATCTCGCGGATCTCACGCTTGACGAGATGCGCCGCGAGCTGCCGGCGGTCTCGCAGTTGCTCGGCGAGGACGTGTTCGAAGTGCTGACGCTCGAGGGCTCGGTTTCGGCGCGCAACCATGCGGGCGGCACCGCGCCGGAGCAGGTACGCGCGGCCATCACGGCGGCGCGCGCGGCGCTCAAGTAAGAGCGGCTCGCTCGCCCGGCCATCATGGGGCCTTCACGTGACCATGATGCGAGTGCGAACTGCCTGAAAAGCGGGCGCGCGACGAACACCGTCGCGCGCCCGCTTTTTCGTTGGCGTGCCCCGACGTGCACGTGCCAGCCGCCTCGCGCTGTACCCGGCGCGAAGTTTCCGAAGTGTGCGCTCGATGTTCGCGCCCCACGTCTTATCATGACGCTTAAGCCTCATGGTCGGCCCCACCCCGGCTTTGCCCGCCCAGCCCCAGCTCACCCGCTCCGATGATCGTCCGCCCTCACCTCCACTGGTTCCGCATGCTGCTCGCGTGGCGCGGCTCCGTGCTGCCCCAGCTACTGCCACGTCTGGTGCTCGTGCTGGTCATATCCATCGTGGCCGTCGCCGCGCACGATCACATCCTCAAGCTCACGGTGAACCTGAGCACCGTGCCGTTCTCGCTGATCGGCATCGCGCTCGCGGTGTTCCTCGGCTTTCGCAACAGCGCGAGCTACGACCGCTACTGGGAAGGCCGCAAGCTGTGGGGGCAGATGCTCAACGAGTCGCGCTCGCTCGTGCGCGAGTCGCTCACGCTCGTGCAGAGCGACGACCCTCGCACGCACGTGCGCCCATTCGCCGAGCTGCTCTGCGCGCTGCCGCACGCGCTGCGCCACCAGTTGCGCCGCACCGACCCGCGCGCCGACCTCGAAGCGCGCCTGCCGCGCGACGTGTTCGAGCGCGTGATGGCCTCGCGCTACCGCCCCATGACGCTCGTGCAATGCGCTTCCGAATGGCTGCGCAACGAGGCGCGCGCGGGGCGCGTCGACGGCTACGCGGTGCTCGCCTTCGAGCACAATTTCAATGGACTCTCGGATGTGATCGGTGGCTGCGAGCGCATCGTCTCCACGCCGCTGCCGTTCGCCTACACGGTGATGATTCATCGCACCGTGTACTTCTTCTGCGCGCTGCTGCCCTTCGGGCTCGTCGACAGCATCGGCGCGCTCACGCCGATCTTCGCGGTGTTCGTGGCCTACGCGTTCATGGCGCACGAGGCGATCGCCTCGCAGCTCGAAGACCCGTTCGGCACCGAAGACAACGACCTCGCGCTCAACGCGATGTCGGAGGGCATCGAGGTCGCGTTGCACGACCTGCTCGGCGAGCCCACCTCGTTGCCCGCGCGTGCGCCGGAACAGTTCATCATCGACTGAAAATGAAACAGGCGCCCGGACGGGTATCCGGGCGCCTGTTTTCTGGTCGCGCTGCTGCGCCAAATCGCGAATGCGCGAATGGCTAGCGGCGGGTCACCGGGTTGTTCAGCGGTTGTTCACCGTCTCCGACAAGCGCTTGAGCGTCGCGAGCCGCGCCCCGAGCAGGTCGAGGCGTGCGTGCTCGTCGATGAGCGGCGTGGTCGCGTCGCGATACGCGCGCCACGCGCTTTGCGCACGCGAAAGCACAGGCCGCGAGTGCGCCGGCATGCGCGCATACAGCTTGCGGTAGTAGCGATTCAGGTCGTAGCTCACGTGCTCGCAACGTGCATCGGCGCTACAGGCGCGTGCGACCGGCGGCGCATCGCCCGCGGCCGCCTGGGCCTGGCCGCGCAGCGAGAGCGCGCGGTCGCGCACCGGCTGCAGGCGCATGTCCGCTTCGTAGAGCTGATAGGTCGAGCCGCTCGTGGTCGCGAAGGCCGCGCCGAGCATGGTGTCCTCGGCATCGCGCCACGCCGACCACTTGTCCTGGCTAACACGCCAGCGCTTCTGCTGCGCAGCCGGCAGCTTCGCGATCAGCTGTGAGAGCGCTGCGTCGGCGGCGCTGCGCCATGCGGTGCGCGCGTCGTCCATGCACTGGATCTGGCCCGCCGTCGAGGAGCGGTCGGCGCGCGCGAGACACGTGCGCATGCCCGCGTCGATCGGATCGGCGGCCGCCACCTCGGCATGCGCCGCGGGCGCCGCCGCTAAGCCCGCCACCAGCGCCATGCCAAGGGTCGCCGCCGTCGCCAGCGCCGTCACGAAAGAACGCAGGATCCGCACCGTCATGCCGCCCAGCCCCGCGCTCAAGCGCGCACGCAGTCCACGAAATACTCGATGCGGCCGTTGATGGTCTCGCCCACGAGTCCGTGGATGTCGGTGTGAAAGCCCGGGAAGCGCTCGTTGAACTCGCGCGCGAACTTCAGGTAGTTCACGATCGTCTTGTTGAAGCGCTCGCCCGGAATCAGCAGCGGAATGCCCGGCGGATACGGCGTGAGCAGGATCGACGTGACACGGCCTTCGAGCTCGTCGATGGGCACCCGGTCGATCTCGCGGTGCGCGAGCTTCGCGAACGCATCGGACGGCTTCAACGCGGGCTCCATGTCCGAGAGGTACATCTCGGTCGTGAGGCGCGCGATGTCGTTGGCGCGGTAGACGCTATGGATCTGCTGGCACAGGTCGCGCAGGCCCACGCGCTCGTACATCGGATGCTGCGCGACGAACTCGGGCAGCACGCGCCAGAGCGGCTGGTTGTTGTCGTAGTCGTCCTTGAACTGCTGGAGCTCCGTGACCATCGAGTTCCAGCGGCCCTTGGTGATGCCGATCGTGAACATGATGAAGAACGAGTAGAGCCCCGTCTTCTCGACAATGATGCCGTGCTCGGCCAGGTACTTCGTGACGATGGCCGCGGGAATGCCGGTTTCGCCGAAGTCGCCTTCCACGTCCAGACCCGGCGTGACGATGGTCGCCTTGATCGGGTCGAGCATGTTGAAGCCCTCGGCGAGCGCGCCGAAGCCGTGCCAGCGGTCGTTCGGGCGCAGCATCCAGTCTTCGCGCGAGCCGATGCCTTCTTCCGCGAGATCGTCCGGGCCCCAGACCTTGAAGAACCAGTCGTCGCCGTATTCGGCGTCCACCTTGCGCATGGCACGGCGGAAGTCGAGCGCCTCGGCGATCGACTCTTCCACCAGCGCCGGGCCGCCCGGCGCTTCCATCATCGCGGCAGCCACGTCACACGAAGCGATGATCGCGTACTGCGGGCTCGTGGACGTGTGCATCAGATACGCTTCGTTGAAGCGGTGACGGTCGAACACGCTGTCCTCCGAGTCCTGCACGACGATCTGCGAGGCCTGCGAGATGCCGGCGAGCAGCTTGTGCGTCGAGTGCGTCGCGAACACCAGTGCCTTGGTGCGCGGACGGCCCGCGCCGATCGCGTGCATGTCCTGGTAGAACTCGTGGAATTCGGCGTGCGGCAGCCAGGCTTCGTCGAAGTGCAGCGTGTCGAGCATGTCGCCGAGCAGGTCCTTGATCATCTCGACGTTGTAGACCACGCCGTCATAGGTGCTCTGCGTGATCGTCAGAATGCGCGGCTTGATGTTCGGGTTCTTCTCGAGCGCTTCGCGCGCGAACGGATTCGCGAGGATCTTCTTGCGGATGTTTTCCGGCTTGAACTCGTCGCGCGGGATCGGGCCGATGATGCCGAAGTTGTTGCGCGTGGGCGTGAGGAACACGGGAATCGCGCCCGTCATCGTGATCGCGTGCAGGATCGACTTGTGGCAGTTGCGGTCCACCAGCACGATGTCGCCCGGCGCCACCGTGGCGTGCCAGACGATCTTGTTGGACGTGGACGTGCCGTTGGTCACGAAGAACACGTGGTCGGCGCTGAAGATGCGCGCGGCGTTGCGCTCCGAGGCCGCGACCGGGCCCGTGTGATCGAGCAGCTGGCCGAGTTCCTCGACGGCATTGCAGACGTCGGCGCGCAGCATGTTCTCGCCGAAGAACTGGTGGAACATCTGGCCGAGCGGGTTCTTCAGGAACGCCACGCCGCCCGAGTGACCCGGGCAGTGCCACGAGTACGAACCTTCGTCGGCGTACTTGACGAGTTCCTTGAAGAACGGCGGCGACAGTGCGTCGAGATACACCCTCGCTTCGCGGATCACGTGGCGCGCGACGAACTCCGGCGTGTCCTCGAACATGTGGATGAAGCCGTGCAGCTCGCGCAGGACGTCGTTGGGCAGATGGCGCGAGGTGCGCGTCTCGCCGTACAGGAAGATCGGGATGTCCGCGTTGCGCTTGCGCACCGCTTCCACGAACGCGCGCAGCGCGATGATCGCGGGCGCGTGCTCCGGCGCTTCGCCGTCGCCGTTGCTTTCCACGTAGGGCAGCAGCTCGTCGTCGTCGATCGAGAGGATGAAGCAGGCGGCGCGGCTCGATTGCTGCGCGAACGACGTCAGGTCGCCGTAGCTCGTCAGCCCGAGGACTTCCGCGCCCTCTTTCTCGATGGCTTCGGCCAGTGCCCGGATGCCGGAACCCGAGATGTTCTCGGAGCGAAAGTCTTCGTCAATGATGACGACGGGAAAACGAAACTTCATGGGCGATTCTCCAAAAGAAACGACCGCTGCATGTAACGCGCAGCGGTCCCCGTATGTCGTATGTCCGGTGGGATATGTGCGCTCGAACGTCAGGTCTTCGGCAAGGTCACGCCGTGCTGGCCTTGATATTTGCCGCCGCGGTCCGCGTAAGACACTTCGCAAACCTCGTCGCTCTCGAAGAAGAGCACTTGCGCAACGCCTTCGTTCGCGTAGATTTTGGCAGGCAAAGGTGTCGTATTCGAGAATTCGAGCGTCACATAGCCCTCCCACTCGGGCTCGAACGGCGTGACGTTCACGATGATCCCGCAGCGCGCATAGGTGGACTTGCCCAGACACACGGTCAGGACGTTGCGCGGAATGCGGAAATACTCGACCGTGCGCGCGAGCGCGAACGAATTCGGCGGGATGATGCAGACGTCGCCCTTGAAGTCCACGAACGACTTTTCGTCGAAGTTCTTCGGGTCGACGATCGTCGAATTGATGTTCGTGAAGATCTTGAATTCGTCGGCGCAGCGGATGTCGTAGCCGTAGCTCGAGGTGCCGTAGCTCACGATCTTGCGGCCATCTTCCGACGTCCGCACCTGGTCGCGCACGAACGGCTCGATCATCTGATGCTCTTCGGCCATGCGCCGGATCCACTTGTCGGATTTGATTGCCATGTTGCGCTACGGTCCAGTAAAAACAGGGAACGAAAAAGAAGTGTGCGGGAAGCCGCCTGCGGGCAGGCCCATCGAGGAGGGAAATGCCTCGCGCGCCCGGCCGTCCCGCCGTGGGTGCCCCGCTCCGCGTGCCCCCACGAAAGGCGCCTATTTTACGCGATGTGGATGACTGTGCCTGGAACTGAACGCGAAGCGCACCTCAAGTGCATTTCGAGCGCGCGCGAATGCGCACATGCCGGTGCCGTGCGCAGGCCGCTCACGCGCCGCGTCACTGCGCCTTGATCACGCCGCAGGCAAGCGCGGGGCCGGTGCCGCGCGCCGGATATGCATAGGGGTCGATGGCGTCGTGATGCACGAGCACCGAGCGCTGCAGCACCGAGCGCACGCCGTCGAGCGAGACGTCCGGCGCCACGATGAAGCCAGTGGCCACGCCATTGGAATCCGCGTGGATGTTGCCGAGGTCGCCCTCCACGCGCGCGCCGGGCTTCAGGCGGTCGGCCGCCGGCGCGAACACGGCGCCGGCGCTCGAGGCGTCCGCGGCGTTGCAGTCGCCGCGATCGTGGACTTGTATCGCATGGTCGCTGTCGGGCGGCAGGCCTGCGAGGTTGTAGCTCACCTGCACGCCGTCCGAGCGCTCGACGAACGACACGGTGCCCCGCACCTGGTTGCCGACGGTAGGCAAGACCTGCGCGAGCGCGCGCTTGTCCTGCTGGCCCATGAAGCTCGTGCAGCCCGCCAGCAGCGTGCACACGGCCACGGCCAGCACGGCGGCGTTGCCCGCCAGCCTGTTCTCGCCCCTGTCGATTCCTTTACCCATGCGATCCTCATGTCCGCACGCGGCCGCCCCTGCGGCCGTCGATCCGGACCTTTGAATGCAACATGATACCGCGCAGAGGGCCTTGCGCGCGCCTCATGTGAGCACTGTCTTACGCGCTGCGAGCCTTGTGCAGCAAGGCACACGGGGGGCGACACCCACACGCTGCACGGCATCGGCCCGAGGCGGGCCGACAGGCCTGCCCGGGCGAGCCGCCGGAGCTCAGGTGTTCTGCACGACGATGGTCGGGAACTTCGAGGTCATGTCGCGCGCGCGCTCCGCGATCTGCACCGCGATGCGACGCGCAATCGCCTTGTAAGTCGCCGCCACGGCGCTCTCTGGATCGGCCACCACGCTCGGGTGGCCCGAGTCGGCCTGCTCGCGAATGCCGATGTCGAGCGGCAGGCTGCCGAGCACCTCGACGCCGTATTCCTTCGCCATGCGCTCGCCGCCGCCCGCGCCGAAGATGTGCTCGGCGTGGCCGCAATTCGAGCAGACGTGCACGGCCATGTTCTCGACGATGCCGAGGATCGGGATGCCCACCTTCTCGAACATCTTGAGGCCCTTCTTCGCGTCGAGCAGCGCGATGTCCTGCGGCGTCGTCACGATCACGGCGCCCGTGACCGGCACGCGCTGCGAGAGCGTGAGCTGGATGTCGCCCGTGCCCGGCGGCATGTCCACCACCAGATAGTCGAGCTCGCGCCAATTGGTCTGACGCAGCAGCTGCTCGAGCGCCGAGGTGGCCATCGGGCCGCGCCAGACCATCGGATTGTCCTGCTCGATCAAAAAGCCGATCGAGTTGGCCTGCACGCCGTGCCCTTCGAGCGGGTTCATCGACTGGCCGTCGGGCGATTCGGGGCGGCCTTCGATGCCGAGCATCATCGGCAGCGACGGGCCGTAGATGTCCGCGTCGAGCACGCCAACCGAAGCGCCCTCGGCCGCCAGCGCGAGCGCAAGGTTCACGGCGGTCGTGCTCTTGCCGACGCCGCCCTTGCCCGAAGCCACGGCGACAATGTTCTTCACGTTCGGCAACAGCTTCACGCCGCGCTGCACCGTGTGCGCGGCCACTTCATGGCGCACCGTCACGCGGCTCGACTTCACGCCGGGGACCGCCGCGAGCGCGCCTTCCACCTGCGCGCGTACCGCGTCGTACTGACTCTTCGCCGGATAGCCGAGCACGATCTCGACGCCCACCGTGTCGCCGTCGATCGCGACGTTGCGCACCCCTTTTGCCGCTGCGTACGGCCGGCCCGTGTTCGGATCCGCGAGGGCCGCCAGCGCGGCGTCGACCAATGCCCGATCAATGCTCATTGAAACTCCGTGTGCAAGAAATGTGCTGGCGCCCGCGTGGCCCGGAAGGCCGCGCAGTGGCATCTCAGCGCCGGAAAACGCAAGAAATTGTTAAGCTGCATTGCGCAAATCACTGCGGCAAGGCACGCTTCGCGGCAGCGGCCCTATTTGCACCGAAGAAGCACTTGTCAAGTCGTCGCCGGGCGACGCTTCGCAAGTAGCAAAATGACTCACGCAAGCTCCCAAGCCGTCATTGTAGTAGTTGCAGGCGCGCGCCGGCCGAAGACCCTTGGCACAGTCGGGGCCTGCGAGCGGCGCAAGGAGCCGTCCCGTTCCACTCAAGAGAGGATTGAAAAATGAACACAAGAATCTTGACCCGTCTGTCCGTCTTCGCCATCGCCGGCGCGCTCGTCGCCGGCTGCGCGACCCAGCAGGGCACCAACACGGCTGTCGGCACCGGCATCGGCGCCGGCACGGGCGCCGCCATCGGCGCGATCTTCGGCGGCGGCAAGGGCGCGGCGATCGGCGCGGGCGCCGGCGCGCTGGTCGGCGGTGTGGCGGGCTACAACTGGACCGCCATTCACAACAAGCTCACGGGCGCTACCAAGGGCACCGGCACGCAGATCACCGAGCAGCCGGACGGCTCGCTCAAGCTCAACATCCCGAGCAACGTGACCTTCGACACCAACAGCTACGCAATCAAGCCGTCGTTCGCACCGGTGCTCGACCAGGTTGCGCAGACGCTGCAGCAGAACCCGGAAGTGGTCGCGCAGGTCGTCGGCCATACGGATAACACGGGCCAACCCGCCTACAACCAGACGCTGTCGGTCAACCGCGCCCAGAGCGTGGTGAACTACCTCGGATCGCGCGGCGTGCAGATGCAGCGCATGGCAGCCGATGGCCGCGGCGACACCCAGCCGATCGCCGACAACAGCACCGAAGCCGGCCGCGCCGCGAACCGCCGCGTGGAAATCTATCTGCGCGCGACGGCGCAGCACCAGGGCGGCTAAGCGCTCCGGGCGGCGCCGCGAGTTGCAGGACACGCAACTGGCGGCGCGTCGCGAAAACGGCGACAGGACGAGCGGGACGGCTGCAAGGCCGTCCCGCTTGCATTTCTGCCCGAGCGAGGCGGCTGCAATGCGGCCGGACATCGGCGCCGGAAACACCCCTCAAGCGCGGTCAGCCGGCGGAGTCAGCGAAGCGAAAAATTTTTCGAACTCTCTTTCAACTCCGCTGTCTTTCTTTACGGTACGTGTGCGGTCACGCCGCCGCGTCACCATTCTCCTCTTGTCGTTGTTGCTCCGGGGCCATCCTGCCCCGGTTTTTTTTGCCCGCGATATTTGCAGTCGTCGAGCCGCACGGCCTGCACGCATGGGCTCGAGGCAAAGCGCGCATCCGCTTTGCGCATGCACGGCGCATCGGAATCGCTCTCGCCCCCGGCCCAACTCGCGCACCGGCCCCGGCGTTTGCGCGGCGCCTGGCGTCCAAACTCGCCGCCCGCCCACCCTGCTAAAATCGTCGTTTCGACCTCCCGCATCTCCGGAACCCTCTCACCTATGTCAGCACCCGCCACCGACCTCGTTGCAGCCGGCGCGCCTGCCACCTCCAGCGGCCGCCGCCAGATTCTCGTCACGTCTGCTCTGCCCTATGCCAACGGGCAGATCCACATCGGCCATCTGGTCGAGTACATCCAGACGGACATCTGGGTTCGCGCGCTGCGAATGCATGGCCACGAGGTCTATTACGTCGGTGCCGACGACACCCACGGCACGCCCGTCATGCTGCGCGCCGAGAAGGAAGGCCTCACGCCGCAGCAGCTGATCGCGCGCGTCTGGCAGGAGCACAAGCGCGACTTCGACAGCTTCGGCGTGTCGTTCGACAACTACTACTCGACGGACTCCGAAGAGAACCGCGTGCTCTCGGAAGCGGTGTACCTGGCGCTCAAGGAAGCGGACCTCATCGAGACGCGCGACATCGAGCAGGCCTACGACCCGGTCAAGAACATGTTCCTGCCGGACCGCTTCATCAAGGGCGAGTGTCCGAAGTGCGGCGCGAAGGACCAGTACGGTGACAGCTGCGAAGTGTGCGGCTCGACCTATGCGCCCACCGACCTGAAGAATCCGTACTCGGTCGTGTCCGGCGCGACGCCCATCCGCAAGACCTCGACGCACTACTTCTTCCGCCTCTCCGACCCGCGCTGCGAGCAGTTCCTGCGCGGCTGGGTGAGCGGCCTCGCGCAGCCCGAAGCCACCAACAAGATGCGCGAGTGGCTCGGCGACGCGGGCGAATCGAAGCTCGCCGACTGGGACATCTCGCGCGACGCGCCGTACTTCGGCTTCGAGATCCCGGGCGCGCCCGGCAAGTACTTCTACGTGTGGCTCGACGCGCCCGTGGGCTACTACGCGAGCTTCAAGAACCTGTGCGAGCAGCGCGGTCTGAACTTCGACGCGTGGGTCAAGGCCGATTCGAAGACCGAGCAGTACCACTTCATCGGCAAGGACATCCTGTACTTCCACACGCTGTTCTGGCCGGCGATGCTCGAGTTCTCGGGCCATCGCACGCCCACCAACGTGTTCGCGCACGGCTTCCTCACGGTGGACGGCGCGAAGATGTCGAAGTCGCGCGGCACCTTCATCACGGCGCAAAGCTATATCGACACGGGCCTGAACCCCGAGTGGCTGCGCTACTACTTCGCGGCCAAGCTCAACAGCTCGATGGAAGACCTCGACCTGAACCTCGAGGACTTCCAGGCGCGCGTGAACAGCGACCTCGTCGGCAAGTACATCAACATCGCGAGCCGCGCGGCGGGCTTCCTGATCAAGCGCTTCGAGGGCCGCGTGCAGGACAGCGCGATGAGCCATCCGCTCATCGAGCAGCTGCGCGCCGCCATTCCCGAGATCGCCGCGAACTACGAGGCACGCGAGTACAGCCGCGCGCTGCGCCACACGATGGAGCTCGCCGATGCGGTGAACGTCTACGTCGATACGGCCAAGCCGTGGGAACTGGCGAAGGATCCGGCCAACGCCGTGGCGCTGCACGAGACCTGCAGCGTGAGCCTCGAAGCGTTCCGCCTGCTCTCGCTCGCGCTGAAGCCGGTGCTGCCCACGCTCGCTGAAGGCGTCGAGCAGTTCTTCGCGATCGCGCCGCTCACGTGGGCCGATGCAGGCAAGGCGCTCTCGTCGCAGCAGCCGATCAACGCCTACAAGCACCTGATGACGCGCGTCGATCCCAAGCAGATCGAAGCCCTGCTCGCCGCGAACCGCGACTCGCTGCAAGCCACCGAGGCACCCGCTGCCGCCGCCGATGCAAGCAAGAAGTCGAAGGCGTCGAAGGAAGCGAAGAAGGCCGAACCCGAAACACCGGAAGTCATCTCCATCGACGACTTCGCGAAGATCGACCTGCGCGTGGCGCTGATCGTCGATTGCAATATCGTCGAAGGCTCGGACAAGCTGCTGCAACTCACGCTCGACGTGGGCGAAGGCAAAACGCGCAACGTGTTCTCGGGCATCCGCTCGGCGTACAAGCCCGAAGACCTCAAGGGCAAGCTCACGGTGATGGTCGCCAACCTCGCGCCGCGCAAGATGAAGTTCGGTCTCTCGGAAGGCATGGTGCTCGCAGCGTCTTCCGCCGATGAGAAGGCCGAACCGGGCCTCTACATTCTCGAGCCGCATAGCGGCGCGAAGCCGGGAATGCGAGTGCGGTAAGTCCCTCGCCGCAAAAATGCGAAACGCCCCTTGCGAGGGGCGTTTTTTTTGTCGATCGCTGGCGCACTACCACTTGATGCGATCGAAGCGCCGCGTATAGAGAACGTCGGCGCCGTAGAACGTGCCGCCATAGGCGGCCACGGACCAGTAGCGCGTCAGGTTGAGCGTGACCTTGATCGCGTTCGAGGCTGACTGCAGCCCCTGTTCGTAGCCGAGCACGAACCATTCGTTAATGGCCTTGGAGAGCAGCACGACCTCGGGATCGGTCAGGCCCACCTCGCTGCGCCCGATCGAAATTTCGTCGAGGCCGATGCTCTGCGCGATGCGCTTGCCTTGTGAGCTGCCGAGCAGCGCGAGCGCCGTCGTCATCGCGTTCTGCTGGCCGACGTTATTGCCCTGGTCGGTGCCGTGGCCGAACAGGAGCCACGAAAGCTTGTCGTTGTCGGGCACGTTCGGCTCGGAAACGAGCTTGGCCACCGGCGCCTGAACCGTGCCCGTGACCTGTACGCCCGCCTCCACCTGCTGGTTGCGCCGCATCGCGAGAATGTTGATGCCCGGATTGCCGACCGGCCCGTTGAACGTGAAGTAGCCGTTCTCGATGGCCAGCTTGGTGCCGAACGCCGTGTAGGTGGACCCTTCGATCACGCGCACGTTGCCGACCGCGCGCAGCGGCACGTCCGGCGCGCTGTTCACGGTGATCGTGCCGGCGAGACCCAGGTCCGCGCCCTGCCCGTGGAAGCGGAAGTCGCGCCCGAGGTCGATGGCGACGTTCGCGCGTGGCGCGAAGCGCGGCGCTGGCTTCTTCGAGGCGGTCTCTTCGATGGGCGGCGGCGTGCCGCCCGTCGTCGTGCCGTCGGGGCGCACGATCACGACGTCGTCGCCGAGTGCGGGCGCGGCCGACTCGGGCATGTCGAAGCGCGCGCGATCGACAGTGAACTTGCCGTCGATCTGCATGCCGCCCAGATGCCCGCCATTGGCGATGCTCGCGCTGCCCGACAGCGACAGCTTGCGGTCGGGCGAAGCAAACAGCTCGAGCTTGTCCGCGATGATGCTCGCGGTGAGGTCGGGCTCGTCGTTGTCGAGGCGCACGCGGCCCGTCGCGCGCAACGTGCCGCTCGTCGCGCCGTGGAATTCGACCTGCTGGAAGTCGACGAGATTTTTCGACAGCGCGATGCGGATCGTGCCGTCCTTGAGCTCGACGCCCTGGTCGACCACGGTCGCGGAAATGCCGTCGCCAATGAGCGAGCCCGTGAGGTTCGGCTTGGCAAGCGTGCCGCCCAGTGCGAGCTGCAGCGCGAGATGGCCGTCGAGCAGGTAGGTCGGGCCCAGCAGGCCGCCGGTGGTCTTCAGCGAAGGCACGTTCGCCTTGATCGTGCCGCCGAGCGGCGCTTCTTCGGCCACCGCGAGCATGCCGTCGCGCGGCACGAGTGTCGTGTTCGTGTCGATGTCGAGCGTGCCCACGCGGCTCGCCTGCGCGTGCGCGGTGAGCGTGAGGCGATTGCCGCCGCTGAAGGCCGCGCGCGCATTGAGATCGCCGATGCCGAGCGAGGCGAGACCGCGCCCGATCTCGGTCGTGATGTCGCCCGAGCGGCGCTTCACCTGCAGATAGCCGCTCGCGCTCTGGCCGATCGAGAAGTCCCAGTCACCGTCAAAGATCAGATCGGTTTTGAGCGTGGACGGCACGCCGGTGAACTGCTGGCGCAATTGCATGATGCGCGCGACCGAGACATTCGTGAGCGCGCCCGCCGAGCGGATGCGGCCGTGGTCGAGGTCGAACGACTTCAGGTCGAGCGAGGCGCCCAGGGCCGCGATGCGCGTCGCGCCGAGCGTGACCATGCCCGGCCCTGCGCTCACGGTCACCGGCGCCTCGAGCTTGACGCCCGGCACGCCGCGGTTCTCGAGCTGCGTCACCGTGCCGTCCCAGCGCGTGCCTTCGGGCGTATCCGAGAGCTTGCCGTTGGCCGCCACCGCGAAGTCGATCGGCTGCCCCTGGACCTTGCCCTTCGCGCTCGCGGTGAGCGTGTGCTTCGCGCGCGTGCCGGACAGGCGCGCGCTCAAGGTCGTGATGTCGACGCCCGCCACGGCGACACCGCTCGCATCGGCGCTGAACGCGAGCGCGCCGTTCGCGCCGTCGCGCGCCTCCGCCCGGCCCTCGGCGTGGCCGACGCGGTTATCGCCGAACACCACGTTCTCGGCCTTGTAGTCGAGCGCCACGTCGGGATGCGCGAAGGTGCCGGTCAGGTCGCCGCTTGCCGCGAGCTGGCCCGCGACGCCGAAGCCGAGCCGGTCGAGCTGCGGTGCGTCCACGCGAAAGCGCAGACGGTCGCCGTTGGCGCCGAAGCTGCCTTGCAGGTCGACGGTATTGCCCGCGACGGAAAGATTCGCGCGGCTCGGCAGAATGCGCGAGCCCGCGAGCTGAATGAGGCCCTGGCCGGTGAGCGGCAGGTCGTCGTAGACACTGGGGCCGAGCTTGAACTCGGCCTTCGTCGTCAAGGTGGGCGCGAGCATGCCGCTCGCGTCGAGCGTGCCGTTCACGCGTGCCGTGATGCGGCGCGTTGGGGCTTTCTGCGTGCCCTTCTGCGCGGCTTTGCCCGCGGATGCGGTCCGCGCTGCCGTTTTCGGTGCCGAGCTTTGCGTCGAGGTTTGCGTGCCGGTTTGCGTACCCGTTTGTGTGGTATTGCGCGCAACGTCCTGCGCTTGCGCCTGCTCGCTCGATTGCGCGGGATTGAGCGCCGGGTTCATCGCGGGATTGAGCGCGAGGTTGCGTTGCGGATTGAGCGCGTTCTGTTCCGCGGCGCGCTGCGCCTCGGTGGGCGCCGCGGGCCTGGCCGCGGGTTGTGCCGCCTTACGGGCCGTGCCCTTTTGCGCCGGCACCTGCGACGCGAGCGAGAGCGGATCGAAGTTGGTCAGCACCGCCTTGAGCGTGTACGAGGAATGGGCGTCATGCTTGAGCGCGCCCGTGAGGTCGAGATGCCCGGCCCCCGAGGTCAGGCGCACGTCGTTGAAGGCGAGGCGCGCGGGATCCTGCGTCACCTTGCCCTGCAGGCGCAGCGCGGCCTTCGGATCGGCGAGATCGAGCGCGACGCTCTGCACGTCGCCGGCCAGATGCACCGTGATCGGGCCAGCCAGCTGTGTCGGGAGCACGCTCGCTTCGAGCGCGTTCAGATCGAGGGCCGCCACCTTGAGGTCGAAGCGGCCGTTGCGCCCGCTCAGGACGCCGCTACCGGTCACTGTCGCGTTCTTCACGAGCCGCACGTTCAGGTTCGAGAGACGTTGCGTATGCGCGTCGAGCACGACGTCCGTGCGTGCATCGATGAGCGGCAGCAAGTGCGCGTCGATCGCCCCCGGCTTCGCATTGACGATCGACACCTTGCCCGCGACCGTGAAGCCGGCTGCATTGGGATTCTCGTGGCCTGGCGCGACCCCGGCCGCGCCCGAAGCGAGGGCGGTGGCGGAAGCCGGTGCGACAGCCGACGCCCCAGCGGCCACGCCGGCCGAAGCGTTGCGCGCGTGAGCCGCCGACGCGCCGCGCGACCGCGTTGCCGCTGCTGTCGCCGCCGATGCCGATGCCGAAGCTGCCGCCGACGCCGCGCCATGAACGCCTGACGCCGCTGCCAACGATGCCGCCTCGGGCACGAACGGCTTGACCGGGTCCTGCGCCGGCTCCAGGTCGGCACGCAGGGCCAGGTCCGCGAACGGCGCGCCCGGCGCGAACGCCTGCGGGTTCACGTGATCGAAGGCGAGCGTCGCGCGCTTGAGCGGCACGGCCGCGAACGGCGCCGCCTCGACATGCGCCTGCCCCGCCAGCTTCATGCCGCTCGCCGCGATGTCGGCGCTGAGCGCCTCGAGCGAGCCGCCAAGGCGCGCGTTCACCTGCACCGCCTCGTTGTTCACCTTGCCCGCATAGCCAAGCTCGCCCGTGAGTGCGAACGGCCGCACCCCGTCGAGCTTCGCGCTCGCGCTCACCGCGCCGTAAGGCGTGTCGAGCTGCTCGACGGCCGCCTCGTGATGCCGCCCGTCGCTACGCCCGTGGAATGCGAAATTCGAGAACTCGGTGGCCGAGGCGCCCTCGTGCAGCGTGAGCTTCGCCACGCGCAGATCGCGGATCTCGAGCGCGAGCGGCAGCCGCAGGTCGCCCGGCAGCGTCATCGGCGACGATGGTTCGTTAGATGGCACGATGCGCGCATCGATGTTGCCCACATGCAGATAATCGAGCACGAAGCGCCAGGGCCGCTTCTCGTGAACCTCCAGCGCCCACTGGCTGCTCACGCGGTCGATCGCGAAGGTCGTGCCGTCCTTGCCGCGCCAGCTCACGTCGCGCAGGCGCAGGCCCGTCGCGATCGTGCCGCCGTCGAGCGTGCCCGCGAGTTGACCGCCCAACACCTTCACCGCTGCGCGCCACACCCAGGCCGTGCCGCGCTCGGTGATCGCCGCGCCATACAGGAGCCCCGCCACCAGCGCGACGATCAGCACCGGCGCCACAACCGCCCACGCGAGCGACTTCCACAGCCGGCGCCGGCGGCGCGGCGGCGGGGCGCCCGGCTCGCGGCCTTCGCCCGATGGCGGGGCGCCCGCACCATTCGCTCCGCCCGCGCCGTTCGCGCCATCACCGACTGATGGCCGCGGCGGCGCGCCGCCGTCGTCCGACGACGCAGCAAGCGTCACCGCAGGCACGAGCCAACTCACGCAACGGAAGCGTTGACGCGCACTCATGCGACGCTCCCTGCGGCAGCAAGCCCTCTGACCGTGCGTCTTTCGGCAACGCGTCCTTCGGCAGTGCGCGCTCCGGCGGCAGCGCCCCCTGCGGCGAGCGGCAGCATCGAAACGGCGCGGAGCGAGGCAAGCGTCATCATCAGAATGCAATTCCGAGCGTCACATAAGGCCGCACTCTGCGGTCACGAAAACCGTACGCAAGGTCGAGATTGACCGGACCGACGGGGCTGCGCCAGCGCGCGCCGAAGCCCGCGCCCGGATAGAAGACCTTTTCTCCCCAGGTGTCGGTGGCGGTGCCGATATCGAAGAAGACCGCACCGCCCCAGTCGCGATTGAACCAGTGCTGATATTCGCCCGACCCGGTCACGAGGTACTTGGTCGGCAGAATCGAGCCGTCGACATTGTTGCCGATGCTCTGGAAGGAGTAACCACGCACCGAGTTCGACCCGCCCGCGCGGAACAGCAGCGAGGCCGGCACGTCCGAGGAACTGCTCGACGTGAATACGCCCCCCAACTCGGCACGAAACAGCACGATGTCGTCGCGGCCGATCGGCAGATACTGCTGGCCGCGCATGTAGCCGCGCGCGAAGGTGGCATCGGAGCCCGCGCCCTTCACGCCGAAGCCCGCCTCCACGCGCACGAGGTTGCCCGAGCGCGGAAACAGCGGATCGTCGACGTTGCGGCGCGTCCACGACCATTGCGGCACCAGCGCACGGGCCATGGTGGGCGGTCCTTCGTTCTGGTAAAGGCGGTCCTGGTAGTAGAGCAGCGAGTACGAGTAGTCGATGTTCTGCGAGGTGCGCGTGCGCTGCACGCCCGCGCGCAGGCTATAGATCGTGGTGTCCGAGACGTCCGTCGTCGTGTACGACGCGAGCACGCTGTTGGTCCATGCACGCGCGCCCGGCGGCATCGATAGCTGGATCTGGCCGTATTTCTGGATCTGGTCGAGCCGCCCCGAGATCTGAAGCGGCCATGCCGAGCCAAAGGTGTTCAGATACGTGTACGAGCCCTGGATATGCGGGCCGGTATCGGTCGAGTAGCCCACGCCGCCGCGGAAGTTGTTGTACGGGTATTCGCTCACCTTGACGTGCAGCGGCGTCAGCTCGGGCTTTTGCGTGTTGTCGTCCACGTCGATGGCCACGCTCGCGTAGTACGGCGTGTTCTGGACCTGGCGCTGCAGCTCGGTCACGCGGTTGACATCGTAGATTTCGCCGGGCGAGATCGGGTTCACGTTGTCCACGATCTTCTGCGGATAACGCCGCGTGCCCGAAACGTCGATCTGCCCCATCGTGAAGGTCGGGCCGCTGTCGAACGTCACGGAAAGCTTCGCGTCATGCTTGAGCGGATCGACGCGCGCCTCGGAATGCACGATCTTCGCGCCCAGGTAGCGCCGCGCCTGCAGCGCCCTGAGCGCCGCGCTCTTGGCGCCGTCCCAGCCCGACTGCGTGAAGGCGTCGCCTTCGTGCAGCGAGAAGGCGAAACGCGTGGCTTTTTCCTGCGCGGGATCCTCGGTCTGCACGGGGCCGGTAAAGGTGAGCGTCACCGCCGAGATCTGCGTGCGCGGGCCCGCGTCGACATAAACGGTCACGGCGCGCTTGCCGTTGGCGCCGGTGCGCACGTCGGTGCGCACGACCGGCGTGAAATAGCCGTCCGTGGAGGCCAGGTCGCGCACCTGCTGCGGCGTGGCGGTCACGAGAAAGTCGAACTGGTCGTCGCTGACGCCGGACCGTGTGGAGAAGCGCGCGAGGTCGAGATGCGCTTCGAGCAGCTTGCGCAACTCGCGCGGCGAGGTCTGGATATCGACGTCGTAGTAGGTGCGCTTGTGCGACCACGGCAGCAGGCTGGCGAGGTCGGCACGCGCGGGCGCCGCGGTCACGAGGCTGGCGAGCAGGCCTGCGGCGAGCCATGCGGCGAATCGCAGGGAGAAGCGAGCGGAAACGCGGGCTGAAAAATATACCGGGAACAAGGCCGAGGAGCGGGCTGAAAAGCGTGCCGAAAAGCGGCTCAAAAAACGGGGTGCGGGGCGCACCCGCTCAGCGGGCCCGTCGTTGGCGTGCTGCGCGGCGGCGTGAGCGTGCCGCGTCACCCGTGACGGATGCCGCTTCGCACGCAACGCTTCGATCACCCATCCCGCCAAACAAGACCTCCAGCCGTCGTTCTTTTGCCCATTGCATACGTTTGCGCAGGCGCCTCTTGCCGCGGTGCGGGCGCAAACGCGTTATTTCACCACAACAACGCTCGAAAACCCCAGGACGCGGCGCAAAAAGGGCCGCAAGGAGCGTCTCATCAAGCTGTGTTGCCGCCTGGTACGACGCTCGAGCACCGGCTTCACCGAGTTGCAGCTTGCCAGACAGCCCCCCCGGCCGCTGCGCGGCGGGCTCGTTCGTGGCGCGCCGGCCGACCGCCGATGCGCCCCCGCCCGCACCCGGCGCGAACGCCGTCCACACGCTGTCCGCCTGGATGTTCCGCGGCCGGCGCTTGCGGTAAAATTGCGGCCGACACGCACCGAGGCGGCCTGCCAGACATCGCCGCCTCTCCGCACCTACGCGCACTTGTGTGCACCCACGCGCAGCACTCGCGACGGACGTTAGCCATGTATCAGTCGGAAATCACGCAGTTCCTGAACCAGCTCAAAGAGCAGAAGCCGTATCTCGAAGAGCAGCAGCGCAAGGGCCGTGCGCTCCTGTGGGACAAGCAGCCGGTCGACCTCGACGAGCGCGAGCGCCAGCAGGCGTCGCGCGTCAGGCAAACGTCGTACGTCTACTACCAGAACTTCTGATGGCCGAGGCCGACGGGGCCGAGATGGCTAACGAGGCCGAAGGACGGGCCGACGCACGTCACGCCCCTCCTGCCGGCGCCGCGGCGGCCCATGCTCCGGCAAGCCCGGCCGGCCAGATGGCCAGCCCGGGTGAAGCGCTCGCCGCACCCTCCACGGATTCGACGCCCGACACCGTCGACGGCGTCGCATTCGCACGCCTGTACGGCGAGCCGCTCTTCAAGCTCCCGCAAGACCTCTACATCCCGCCCGACGCGCTCGAAGTCTTCCTCGAGACCTTCGAAGGCCCGCTCGATCTGCTGCTCTACCTGATCCGCAAGCAGAACTTCAACGTGCTCGACATCCCGATGGCGGACGTCACGACGCAGTATCTGGGCTACGTCGAGCAACTGCGCAAGACCAATCTCGAACTCGCCGCGGAATACCTGCTGATGGCCGCCATGCTCATCGAGATCAAGTCGCGCATGCTGCTGCCGGTCAAGAAGGCCGACACCGGCGAGGAAGCCGAAGACCCGCGCGCCGAGCTCGTGCGGCGCCTGCTCGAATACGAGCAGATGAAGCTCGCCGCCCAGCGCATCGACCGCCTGCCGCAGCTCGGCCGCGACTTCATGCGCGCCGAGGTCTATATCGAGCAGAGCATCACGCCGCGCTTTCCCGACGTGGACAGCAACGACCTGCGCGCCGCGTGGGCCGACGTCATCAAGCGCGCGAAGCTGGTGCAGCATCACAAGATCTCGCGCGAGGAGCTCTCGGTGCGCGAGCATATGAGCGTGATCCTGCGCAGGCTCCAGGGCACGCGCTTCATGGAGTTCTCGGAGCTCTTCGACACCACGCGCGGCGTGCCCGTGGTGGTCGTGAACTTCATCGCCATGCTCGAGCTCGCGCGCGAATCGCTCATCGAGATCACCCAGGCCGAGCCGTTCGCGCCGATCTACGTGCGCCTCGCGTATCTGCCTGCATAAGTGCCCACATAAGCTGCCCGCATCAGGGCGCGCCCGGGCGGCCTGCATGGCGGCCTGGGGAAAATCCGGTCTGGCCCCATACGAGCATTTCTGCCCGACGCCAGGTTAACCCCCCATCTGAAGCGGCTGCGCTGCACGCCCAAATCCTCTACAATCGCCCGCGCCTGACCCTGAGCGGCCGGGCACGCCATTCGGCCAGCCGCGCGCCCTGGTGCGCCGCGCGTTTCGCCGGTTGCCGCAACCCGTCTTGCCCCGTGCGAGGCATAACGCATCCGATCATGAAAGTCATCAGCTCGATTCAGGAACTGCGCGACCAGTTGCGCGGCCAAAACCGCACCGCGTTCGTGCCGACCATGGGCAACCTGCACGAAGGCCACCTCTCGCTGATGCGCCTCGCGCGCCAGCACGGCGACCCGGTCGTGGCCAGCATCTTCGTGAACCGCCTGCAGTTCGGCCCCAACGAAGACTTCGACAAATACCCGCGCACGCTCCAGGACGACATCGAGAAGCTGCAGAAGGAAAACGTCTACGTGCTGTTCGCGCCCACCGAGTCCGACATGTATCCGCAGCCGCAGGAGTACCGCGTGCGGCCGCCCCACGACCTCGGCGACATTCTGGAAGGCGAGTTCCGGCCCGGGTTCTTCGAAGGCGTCTGCACCGTGGTCATGAAGCTGATGTCGTGCGTGCAGCCGCGCGTCGCCGTGTTCGGCAAGAAGGACTATCAGCAGCTGATGATCGTGCGCGCGATGTGCCAGCAGTTCGCGCTGCCGACCGAGGTGATCGCCGCCGAAACCGTGCGCGACACCGACGGCCTCGCGCTCAGCTCGCGCAACCGCTATCTCTCGGCCGCCGAGCGCGCCGAGGCGCCGCAACTGGCGGGTGTGCTGCAAGGGATCCGCGAGTCGGTGCTCTCGGGCCGCCGCGACTTCCAGCAGCTCGAGCTCGAAGCGATGGCCACGCTCGCCGCGCGCGGCTGGAAGCCCGACTACATCGCCATTCGCCGGCAGGCAAACCTCCTGCCGCCGGTACCCGGTGAAACGGATGCGCCGCTCGTCGTGGTGGCCGCGGCCAAGCTGGGCGCCACGCGCCTGATCGACAATCTCGAGATCTGAGCGGTTCCGGGCGCCGCGCCTCCCGCGCGCCGGCTCACCCGGTCTCAGCACGCTTTTTTCGGCATTACCCGTGGCGGGCCATGCGCCCGCCCGCCTGAGGAGATTCACCATGCAACGCCATATGCTCAAGTCGAAGATCCACCGCGTCGCCGTCACGCACTGCGAGCTGCATTACGAAGGCTCGTGCGCGATCGACGAGAACCTGCTCGAAGCGGCGAACATCGTCGAGAACGAGCGCATCGACATCTGGAACATCAACAACGGCGAGCGCTTCACGACCTACGCGATCAAGGGCGAGCGCGGCAGCGGCATGATCTCGCTGAACGGCTCGGCGGCGCGACGCGCGCAACTGGGCGACCTCGTGATCATCGCGGCGTTCGCGAACGTGGAAGAAGAAGAGCTGAAGGCGGGCTGGAAGCCAGACCTCGTGTTCGTCGACGAGAACAACCGCATCAAGGGCAGCCGCGACCACGTGCCGACGCAAAGCTGGACCTGAAACGCTAGAGGCCGCGCGCCAGGGCGTGCGCGGCTCATGCGGCGGGCGCCCTGCCCGCCGCGGCACGCGTCCGCGGGCTCGGGGCACCGCCCCGCCGGTTCGCAGCGCGCCGACCACTCGGGCGCGTCAGTTCAGGTTCTTCCCGGGCACCCGGCAGGCCCGATCCCAGGGCTGCTTACTTGCCGTCCACCCACGAGATGATCGGCTGCCACTGTTCGAGATCCTTATCCACACGGCTTTTCGCGACGTCCCACAGCGTGAGGCCGTGAGCGGCGAGCTGCACGTAATTCTGCGTGTCGCGCAGATAGCCCAGCACCGGCAGTTCGAGCCCCTCCACGAAGCGTTGCAGCTGCTCGGCCGAGCGCGTGCGCGAGTCCACCCGCATGCCCACCACGCCCACCTTGATGGCGCCCTTGCGCACCGCCTTTTCCTTCGCGAGCCGGTCGAGGAAGTCCTTGGTCGCGAGTATGTCGAACATGGACGGCTGTAGCGGCACGATCACCTTGTCCGCGAGCTCGACGATCGCGGCGAGCCGGTTGCCATGCAGGCCCGCCGGCGTGTCGATGACGGCGTGCTCGAGCCCCTTGGGCGGCTTGGCCGGGTTGTCCAGGTCGATGCCCCAGCTCTCGATGGCCGGCAGCGTCTCGGGCCGCAGGTCGAGCCACGCGTGCGCCGACTGCTGCCGGTCGAGGTCCGCGAGCGCGACCCATTCGCCTTGCGCCGCGAAATAGCCGGCCAGATTGGTGGACAGCGTGCTTTTGCCGACGCCGCCCTTGGGGTTCGCCACCACGATCACCGTCATGAATGCTCCCGTCAGGAAGGCTGGCGCGCGGGCCAGCCGGTTTGCCGATTCTGTTGATTCTGCCGATTTCGCTTCCGTCGATGCCGCAGCCCCGCCGCTTTGCCCACGTCGAAGAGCGCGGCGCACCGACGCAACCGTCCGATAATATCGGCAAATGCGGCGGCGCCGAAGTCCCGGCCCGGGTCTGCGCCCGTGTGGCACATCGCACGCCCGGCAAGTCTCGCGTGCACGCGATGCCGCTGCGGACCCCGATCCCCCTTCTGAAAATCAAGGAGACTTTCCTGTCATGAGCACGTTGCGCACCGATATCACCGTCGATTCCCTGCACGAGCGCCAGCGCGGCCGGCTGCCCGATCTGATCGGTTTTCGCACGGTCGCGCTCGAACAAGGCCTGCTGCGCGCCGAGCTCGACATCCGCAGCGAGCTGCTCGCGCCCAATGGCTTTCTGCATGCCGCCACGGTGGTCTGTCTCGCCGATACGGCCTGCGGCTACGGCTGCCTCGCGCACCTGCCGCCCAGCGCGAAAAACTTCACCACCATCGAGCTCAAGAGCAACTTTCTGGGCACGGCGCGCGAAGGGACGCTGAGCGTGGTCGCCACGGGCGTGCACCTCGGGCGCAGCACGCAGATCTGGGACGCCACCGTGACGGGCCCTGACGGCAAGACTACGGCCCTCTTCCGCTGCACGCAGATGGTGCTGTACTAAAGCGATCGCGCGAGGGCCTGTTCACGCCAGCAACAGACCTTGCTGTTGGTGTTCCGATCGCGCCGGGGCAGTGCAGCCGCTTCAGCATTGGCAGACGCAGCCCGCGCTCAACCGATCGCGTCATAGAGGCGCGCCAGATCGAGGCTTGCTTCCAGCGTGTCGGCTAGCCGCTCGAGCGACGCCTCGCGCAGCGCCGGGTAGTCCACGCGTTGTGCCGCCTCCAGACCCGCCCAATGGAGCAGCGCGGCGCACGCCTCGGGTGTGTCGAAGAGGCCATGCACATAAGTCGCGAGGATCTGGCCGTCGGCCGATTGCGCGCCGTCCGCGCGCAGCGGCTCGGCCTCGTCGCCGGCTGCGCAATCCATCGCAGCGTTGGCCGATGCGATGCGCAGCGCGGGATCGGCCAGCGCCGGGCCGCGCGTCACGCCCATATGGATCTCGTAGCCCCGCACCGGCACCTGCGCCTCGCCGCCGGGCGCTTCTACATCGCCGCGCAGCACGAGGCGCCCCGTCACGTTCTTCAGGGTCTTCTCGCGCGTGAGCTCGGTTTCGTAGTCGAGCCAGCCGAAGCCGGCCACGGCGCCGGGCTCGCCCTCCACGCCATGCGGATCCGCAATCGCGCGCCCGAGCATCTGCATGCCGCCGCAAATGCCGATCACCCGGCCGCCGTAGCGCAGATGCCGCGCGAGCGCCGTTTCCCAGCCCTGGGCGCGCAGCCACGCGAGGTCGTCGCGCACGTTCTTCGAGCCCGGCAGGATCACGAGATCGGCCGGCGGCGGCGCGCTGCCCGTGCGCACATAGCTGAATTCGACCTGCGGATGCGCGCGCAGCGCATCGAAGTCCGTATGGTTGCTGATGTGCGGCAGCGCGGGCACCACCACGCGCAGCGTCTCGCCGCCGGCCTGCGCGTGGGTGTGCGCGACGCCCGGCAGCATGTCCTCGGCATCGAGCATCAGGCCGTGCAGATACGGCACCACGCCGAGCACCGGCTTGCCCGTCTGCGCTTCGAGCCAGTCGAGGCCGGGCTTGAGCAGCGAGGGATCGCCGCGAAAGCGGTTGATGATGAAGCCCTTCACACGCGCGCGCTCGCTTTCGGACAAGCACGCGAGCGTGCCGATCAGGTGGGCGAACACGCCGCCGCGGTCGATGTCGGCGACGAGCACGACCGGGCAGTCGACGGCCTCGGCAAAGCCCATGTTGGCGATGTCGTTGGCGCGCAGGTTGATTTCGGCGGGGCTGCCCGCGCCCTCGACGAACACGGTCTCGTAGCGCTCGCGCAGCCGTGCGTACGATTCGAGCACGGCCTCGCGCGCGAGCGGCTTGTAGTCCTGGTAGGCGCGCGCGTTCAGATTCATGCGCGCCTTGCCGTGGACGATGACCTGCGAGCCCAGATCGCTGTTGGGCTTGAGCAGCACGGGGTTGAGGTCGGTATGCGGCTCGATGCCCGCGGCCAGCGCCTGCAGCGCCTGGGCGCGGCCGATCTCGCCGCCGTCGGCCGTCACGGCGCTGTTCAGCGCCATGTTCTGCGGCTTGAACGGCGCCACGCGCGCGCCGGCGCGGTACGCGATACGGCACAGGCCGGCCACGAGCGTGCTCTTGCCCGCGTCGGAGGTGGTGCCCTGGATCATCAGCGTGCCGCGCGGCACGGCGGGTTTCGTAACGGACATGTTGGCGATGGATGGCGGCAGTGGCGGCACAAGGCCGGGGGCGTTCGGGCGAAGGCGCATTATCCCATCGGGTGCGCCGCTGCCGCGGACGGTCCGCGCCGCGTCGAGATCGCCTGCCACGCGCTCGCGCCGCGATCGCCGTCAATCTGTCGGAGACTAGCCGCTACAATCACGCGATGATTTCGCGCGACTTCACCTTCATCGTCGGCGGCGCGCGCTCGGGCAAGAGCGCCTACGCCGAACGCCTCGCCGCAGACAGCGGCCTGCCGGTCACCTATATCGCCACCGCGGCCACGCCCGAGGGCGCCCACGCCGATGCCGAGTTCGCCGCGCGCATCGCCCATCATCGCGCGCGGCGGCCCGCGCACTGGGTCATCGTGGAAGCGCCGCTCGATCTCGCGGGCGCGCTCGACGCCGCGGCCACGCGCGGCCAGTGCGTGCTGATCGATTGCCTCACGCTGTGGCTCGCCAACCTGCTTTGCCCGCCCGAATCGGAAGCGCCGCTGCCCGACTGGCGCGCGCGCCTCGACGCCTTCGCCGCCGCCTGCGAGCGCGCGAAGCACGCCGACTGCAGCGTGCTCGTCGTGAGCAACGAGATCGGCATGGGCGTCGTGCCGCTGGGCGCGGCCACGCGTCTTTATGTCGACGAGCTTGGGCGCCTGAACCAGCGCATCGCCGCGCTCGCCCACCGCGCGACCCTCGTGGCCGCCGGCTTGCCGCTCGTGCTCAAGGCACCGTCGGCTGACGCAGCAAGCGGATCGGGCGCGCTCAAGGCGCCTTCGGCTGACACAGCAAGCGGATCGGGCGAGCCGGGCCGATCATGCTGACGATGCTGAGCCTGCCCGCCACCGCCGCGCTAGCCGTCGCCGGCGTGACCGTCGACCGCTGGATCGGCGAGCCACGCCGCGCGCATCCGCTCGTCGCGTTCGGCGCGCTCGCGAGCCGCATCGAAAAGCGGCTGAACACCGGCCGCCGCGGCCGCCCGCTCGGCCTCTTGGCCTGGCTCGCCGCCGTTGCGCCGCCCGTCGCGCTCGCGGCGCTGCTGTGCGCCGTGCTGCCCTGGCCGCTCGCGTGGGCGCTCCATGTCGCGCTGCTGTGGTTCGCGCTCGGCGCGCGCAGCCTCGAAGAGCACATCGCGCCCATCGCACGCGCACTCGCCGAACGCGACCTCGTGGCGGCGCGCGAATTGACCGCGCGCATCGTCTCGCGCGACACCGCGAACGCCGACGCCACCGCGCTCTCGCGGGCCGCCTGCGAATCGGCGCTCGAAAACGGCAACGACGCGATCTTCGGCGCGCTGTTCTGGTTCGCCCTCGCGGGCGGCCCGGGCGCGCTCGCGTTTCGCCTCGCCAACACGCTCGACGCGATGTGGGGCTACCGCACGCCGCGCTTCTTGCGCTTTGGCTGGGCGGCGGCCCGCATCGACGACGTGCTCAACTGGATTCCCGCCCGCCTCACGGCCACGAGCTACGCGCTGCTCGGCGACACGCGCGTCGCGCTGCGCTGCTGGCGCGAGCAGGCGCCGCGCTGGGAGAGCCCGAACGCGGGCCCGGTGATGGCCGCGGGCGCAGGCAGCCTGAACGTGCTGCTGGGCGGCGCGGCGGTCTACCACGGCGCCGTGGAGCAGCGGCCCGCGCTCGGCGCCGGCGCGCCGCCGCGCGCCGAGGACGTGACGGCCGCGCTGCGTCTCGTCGAGCGCACGACGATCCTGTGGCTCGCCGTGCTCCTCGCCCTGGCCTTCCTGAGCGTGGCGACCCATGTCTGAAGCGCATCTCGACACCGCCCCGCGCGTGATCGCGCACGGCGGCAATCTGCACGAAGCCGCGCGCCGTTACGGCATCGCGTGGGATGCGTGGATCGATCTTTCGACCGGCATCAATCCGCACGGCTATCCGGTGCCACCGGTGCCCGCCGCGGCGTGGCAACGCCTGCCCGAGGACGGCGACGGCTTCGCGGCCAGCGCGGCGCGCTACTACGGCGCGCCCGATGCGCAGCACGTGTTGCCGGTGGCAGGCAGCCAGGCCGCGATCCGCGCGCTGCCCGCGCTGCTGGCCACACAGGGACCGGCGGCGCGCGTGGCGATCGCGCCGCTCACCTACGGCGAGTACGCGCCTGCGTTCACACAGGCGGGCCACGCCGTGGTGCCGCTCGACATCGCCAGCGCCACGCTTCCCGAAGACGTCACGCACGCGGTCGTCGTGAATCCCAACAATCCCACGGCGAGCCTTATCGGCCGCGAGACGCTGCTGCGCTGGCACGCGCAACTCGCCGCGCGCGACGGCACGCTGATCGTCGATGAAGCCTTCGCCGACGCCTTCGCCGATTCCCGCGCGGCCTCGCTCGCGGATGCAACCGGGCGCCCCGGCCTCGTGGTGCTGCGCTCGCCCGGCAAGTTCTTCGGCCTCGCGGGCGCGCGCTGCGGCTTCGCGCTCGCCGCGCCCGCGCTGCTCGCGGCGCTGCGCGCGCGGCTTGGCGCGTGGACCGTGAGCGGCCCTGCGCGCCATGCGGTCACGCACGCCTTCGCAGACACCGCATGGCAAGGCGCGATGCGCGAGCAGCTCGCCGCCGAATGCGCGCGCCTCGTGGCGCTGCTCGCCTCGCACGGGCTCGCGCCGCGCGCCACGCCGCTGTTCGCCTGGATCGTCCATGCGCGCGCCGCCGAGTTGCAAGACGCACTGGCCGCGCGCGCGGTCTGGACGCGCCGCTTCGATGCGCCGGCGAGCCTGCGTTTCGGGCTGCCCGCATCGGAAGACGAGTGGCAGCGCTTCGAGACGGCGCTCGCGCAGGCCATGCAGGCACTCGGCTGATGCGGCTCCAGTCGATCGTCCACGCCGGCACGCGCGCTTGCACTCGCTCCGGCTTGCGAGCCCTCGCACTCGCCCTATCCTTCGCGAGCGCCGTCGCATGCGCGCCCGATACGGCCTGTGCCGCCGGCGTGAGCGCCATCGACGATGCCGGCAACACCGTCACGCTCCCCGGGCCCGCGCAACGCGTCATCAGCCTTGCGCCGCACGTCACGGAGCTGATCTACGCGGCGGGCGGCGGCGCGAAGCTCGTGGGTACGGTCGCCTACAGCGATTACCCGCCGCAGGCGCTGAGCGTGCCGCGCGTGGGCGACAACCGCGCGCTCGACCTCGAACGCATCGCCGCGCTCAAGCCCGATCTGATCGTCGTCTGGCGGCACGGCAATGCGCAGCAGCAAATCGACCGTCTGCGCGAAATGCACATCCCGCTCTTCTTCAGCGAGCCGCACCGGCTCGACGACGTGGCGACCTCGCTCACGCGGCTCGGCGTGCTGCTGGGCACGGAGCGCACTGCGCAAGACGCAGCCGGCGCTTACCGGGGAGAAATCGCGCGACTGCGCGCGCGCTACGCGCAGCGCGCACCGGTGAGCGTGTTCTACGAAGTCTGGGACCAGCCGCTCATGACGATCAACGGCGAGCACATGATCAGCGACGTGATCGCGCTATGCGGTGGCCGCAACGTGTTTGCCGCGCTGCGCCCGCTGGTGCCCACGCTCTCGACCGAAGCGGTGCTGGCCGCCCGTCCCGACGCGATCGTGACCGCCTCGCAAGGCGCGACGGCGCCGGACCGGCCGCTGCCCGCGCTCACGCACTGGCGCGCGTGGCCCCAGTTGCCCGCGGTGGCGCACGACAATCTCTACGCCATCGACGGCGATCTGCTCACACGGCCGGGACCGCGCATCGCGCAAGGCGCGGCGCAGTTGTGCGAGGATCTCGATCGCGCGCGCTCACGCGATGCCCACGCGGCGAATTGATCAGGACTCCGAATAAATTATCAGCGGGATTCAGGCGTTCCAGCGCGCGAGCTGCCACTCGCCGCTCGACGCCCCACGGTGCAGCATGACGATCGCCGCCATCTCGAGCGGCCAGCGCACGCAACGCGCGAGCGGCAAGCCCAACGCGCGCGCCGTGATCGCGCGGATCACGCCCGCATGCGCGACGGTCCACAGGCTCCCGTGCGCCTCGGTATCGAGCGCATCGAACCACGCCGACACGCGCGCATCGAACTGCGCGACGCTCTCGCCCTGATGCGCGCGCGCATGCTCGAAATCGGCGGCCCAGGCGTCGATCTGCGCGCGCTCGATGGCGTCCCAGCGCTGCATTTCCCACGCGCCGAAGTCCATCTCCTCCAAACGCGCATCTTCGATCGGCGCGACGCCCTCGTGCATCTGCCCGAGCAGTCGGGCAACGCTCGCGCAGCGCGTGAGCGGGCTCGTTTCGATGCGCTGCGGCGCGCGTGCACCCAGCGCGGCCAGGCGCGCGGCGATCGACGCCGCGCCCGCATCGGCGGCGGCTGCGAGCGGCACGTCGGACTTGCCGTAGCACACGCCCGCCTCCACCGCCACGGCAGGATGACGAATCAGGACGAGATCCACGCGAGCCCCATCAGATAGATCGCCAGCTCGAACACCTGCTGTGCGAAACCAAGACAATCGCCCGTATAGCCGCCGATGCGGCGCACGAAATACCGGCCGAGCGCATAACGCAGCGCGCCGAGCACGGCGAGCGTCGCCACGCCCGCGCGCCAGTCCGGCCACGCGGGCCAGAAGAGCCAGGGCAGGCCGAACGCAAACGCACAGCCGAGCGCGAGCGCACTCATGCGCTGCGCGACCGGCTTGGCCTTGCCTTCGGGACGCACGTAGTCGAGCGAGACGAGATAGCTGATCGCCAGCGCGCGGCTCGCCGCGTGGCCGGCGATCATCAGTGTGGCGGCGCGCAACGGCGGCAGCGCGGTCAGCGTCTGCCACTTCAGCGCGAGCGCAATCACGAGGCCGATGGCGCCGAACGCGCCAATGCGCGAGTCGTGCATGATGCGCAGCACATCCTCGCGCTGGTACGCGCCGCCGAATGCGTCGATGGAATCGGCGAGACCGTCTTCATGGAACGCGCCAGTGGCGACGAGCGTCGCGCCCATCGAGAGCAGCACCGCCACGCCCGGCGGAAACACATGCAGCGCCGCGAGGTACACGAGCGCCGCGAGCACGCCGATCAACGCGCCGACGAGCGGAAAATAGCGCGCCGCCGCGTTCAGCCATTGCGGCTCGAAGCCGACCCAGCGCGGCACCGGCACGCGCGTGAAATAGCCGAGCGCCGTGAAGAAGTAACGCAGTTCCGCGAGCGGATTCATCGCGCGCGCGTCAATGCGGACGCTCGCCGTTGGGCTTCTCGCTGCGCTCGTCGACGCCCGCGGACTCGAAGCTCGCCATTTCGTTAAGGAACGCCACGGCCGCGCGCAGGAGCGGCACGGCCAGCGCCGCGCCCGTGCCCTCGCCCAGACGCAGTTCGAGCGCGAGCAGCTCGCGCGCGCCGAAATGATCGAGCATGCGCCGATGCCCCGCCTCGTTCGACGCGTGCGCGAACACGCAGTAGTCGCGCACGTGCGGCGCGAGCGCATCGGCCACCAGCAGCGCCGAGGTCGCGATGAAGCCATCGACGAGTATCGCCATGCGCTGGCGCGCCGCTTCGAGAAACGCGCCCGCCATCATCGCGATCTCGAAGCCGCCGAAGGTTGCGAGCACATCGATCGGCTCGCGCACGTTCGCGTGGCGCGCGAGCGCGGCGGCGAGCACGTTGCGCTTTCTCGCGAGACCCGCGTTGTCGAGCCCCGTGCCGCGCCCCACGCATTCGTCGATGGGCACGTTGCACAGGCGGCTCATCAAACACGCGGCCGACGACGTATTCGCAATGCCCATCTCGCCGAAGCCGATCACGTTGGTGCCGAGCGCCGCATGGTGGCGCACGCGCGCGGCGCCGGCCGCGAGCGCGGCGATGGCCTCGTCGCGCGTCATCGCGCTCTCGTGCGCGAAGTTGCGTGTGCCGCGCGCAATCGGCAGCGAAACGAGCGTCGATGCAGACGGCAGCGGCGGCAATGGCGTCGCGACGCCCGCATCGACAATCTCGAGCTCGAGCCCGGCCACGCCGCTGAATGCATTGATGGCCGCGCCGCCCGCGAGGAAGTTCGCGACCATCTGCGCGGTCACTGCCTGCGGATACGGGCTCACGCCTTCGTTGGCGATGCCGTGGTCGCCCGCGAACACGATCATCACCGGGCGCTCGACGCGCGGGCGCGTGGTGCGCTGGATCATGCCGAGCTGGCGCGCGAGCGTCTCCAGGCGGCCGAGGCTGCCCGGCGGCTTGGTCTTCGTATCGATGAGGTGCTGAAGCTCGTCGCGCAGCGACGGGTCGAGCGGCTCGACGGCCAGCAGTTCGGAAAGCGTTGAAGTCATGGTGATTTCGGTTCGGTTCAATTCAGTTCGATTCGCGCGCGCCGGTTCAGCGCTCGCGTGGAAATTCAAAGGCGGCCACGAGCGCCTCGTGTGCGCCCTCGCGGATCAGCCTGAGCGGGTGGCCGAAGGCGGCGCTGGCACGCTCTGCCGTGAGCACGTCGCGCACCGGGCCCGCGAAGCAGCCGCCGCGGCCATCGAGCAGCAGCGCGTGCGTCGCGTAGCGCCGCGCAAGATTGAGATCGTGACAGGAAAACACGACAGTGCGCGACCCGGTGTTCACCCAGTGCGCGAGCGCCTCGAGGCAGGCGATCTGATGATGCAGGTCCAGATGCGCGAGCGGCTCGTCGAGCAGCAAGAGCGGCGCGTCCTGGCACAGCACCGCCGCAAGCGCGACGCGCTGGCGCTCGCCGCCCGAGAGCGAGAGCACGTCGCGCGCGGCGAATGTCTCGAGGCCGAGCATCGCGAGCGCCGCGTGCGCGGCGGCGCGGTCGTCCTCGCTTTCCCAGCCCCAGCCCGCGAGATGCGGATAGCGGTTGAGCAGCACGGTGTCGAGCACGCTCGCGCTGAACGCATCGCGCACGTCTTGTGGCATCAGGGCGCGGCGTTGCGCGAGCAGGACCGGCCGCCAGTCGCGCAGCGCCACCCCCTCCACGTCGACATGGCCCGCAGCGCTCTCGCGCAGGCCCGCGAGCGTCGCAATCAAGGTGGTCTTGCCCGCGCCGTTCGCGCCGGCCACGCACCAGATCTCGCCGGCCTCGAAGCGCTGCGTGAGGCCCTCGACGAGCGTGCGCGCGCCCGCACGCAGCGTGAGCGCGTGCGCGGCGAGCAGCGGCTTCGCAGGCGCGGCGTCGTGGCTCGCGGTGGCGCTCGATGAGCGACTCATGGCGTGCGCCTCTTGAGCAACATCCACAGGAACACGGGCACGCCCGCGAGCGCGGTCACGACGCCCACGGGCAGTTGCGTGGGCGCGGCGACGGTCCGTGCGACGAGATCGGCGCCCATGACCGCGAGGCCGCCCGCGAGCGCGGCCGCCGGCACGAGCATGCGCTGATCGTTGCCGAAGGCGAGCCGCAGCATGTGGGGCACGACGAGCCCGACGAAGCCGATGGTGCCGCCGGTCGTGACGGCCGCCGCCGCCGCGAGCGAGGCCGCGAGATAGACGCCCACGCGCAGGCGCAGCACCGGCACCCCGAGCGCCTGGGCGGCGGCGTCGCCGCGCAGCAGCACGTTCAGGCGCGGCGCGGCGCTCACGCCGAACACGAGCACGAGCGCGAGCGCGATCAATGCGGGCCAGGGCATGCCGGCGCCGTTGAGGTCGCCGGTGAGCCAGAACAGCATGCCGCGCAGGCTCGCTTCGGGGGCGAGCGTCAGCACGAGCGTGATGAGCGCGCCCCACCCTGCCGCCGTCACCGCGCCCGTGAGCAACAGACGCGGGGAACTGTCCTGCGGCTCGCCGCGCCAGAGTTCGCGGCGCGCAAGGCCGAGCACGAGCAGGATCGACACGAACGCGCCCGCGCAGGCGCTCGCCTGCACGGCCCACCACGCCGCCCCCGCGATCATCGCCACCAGCGCGAACGCGGCGGCGCCACCCGACACGCCCAGCACATAGGGTTCGGCGAGCGGATTGCGCAACAGCACTTGCAGCAGCGCGCCCGCGAGCGCGAGCAGCGCGCCGCACGCGAAGCCGCCGAGCGCGCGCGGCAGGCGCAATGTGCGGACGATTTCGCTCGCCATGTCATTGGCGTTGGGTGTGGAAGAGGTGGCCGGCACGAGCGCGTGCAGGGCCTGCCCGAGCGTCACCGGCACGCTGCCGGTCGCGAGCGACGCCACGAATACGGCGAGCGCGGCCATGGCGAGCGCGCACCAGATCGCCGCCGCACGGCGCGCGTTCATCGTGCGGCGCAGCGACATCGCGCGCGGCAAGACCGGCGCAGGCGTGCGGCGCGGATTTTCGGGGTTGACGGTTCGCATCGTCGGAAGAAGTGGTCGATCTCAGGACACTGACACGTCGCCGTTGCGGCTCGCGAGGCGCATACGCATGACCATGCGCGTGACGTATGCCCGCCGGCATGGGGCGCACCCGGGACGCGCAGTCCGGGACGCGAAGTCCGGCATGCGCAGTCCGGGACGCGCAGTCCGCGACGCAATCCCATGCCGGCGCCCGAGCGCCGGCAAGTGTAGGAGGGCCCCGTGCGAGCGTCAAGAAAGCGCCATTATTGCGCGAAATACAGTTCCTATTGCGGCAAAAGCGCAGCGCGAAGCGCACCGCAAAGGCCGGCCTCGCGCAAGAGGCAAAATGCGTTCCCGCACGACGCGCGCGGGCACCTCATAGGTTAAAAACTGCAAGAAGCAGACATGAAGCGGGGCTGTTACGTCTGGAAACGACGCAAATGTCGGAATACGCGACAATCCGCGCTAGAATGCCTGTCTTTAGAGGACGCAGCACATGCTCAACGAACTCGAAACACTCTCACAAAACATCGGGCGGCTGATCGAGATCAATCAGCGCCATCATGAAGCACGCGTGGCGCTCGAAGAGCAACTCGCACAATTGCACGCGCAATGCGAAGCGACGCGCGCCGAACTCGAACAGGTGCGCGAAGAGCGCAACGCGCTGCAGGCCGAGCGCGATGCACTCTCGGCGAAGATCGACGACGCGCAGGTCCGTCTGAACGCAATCCTCGAAAAGCTGCCGCGCGCGCGCGGCAGCGCCGACCGCGAGAACCAGCTCGATTTGCTCGAGCCCTCGCAGAACGCCGACGACGACAACGCCGCTCGCCACGGAGAAAATGCATGACGACCAAACAGATCGAAGCGACGATTCTCGGCCAAAGCTATCGCCTCGCCTGTTCAGCGGAAACCGAAGGCGCGCTGCTCGAAGCCGTGGCACGCGTGGATGCGGAGATGTCGAAGATCCGCAATCACAGCAACGTGCGCGGCACCGATCGCATCGCGGTGATGGCCGCGCTCTCGATCGCGTCGGAACTGCTGCGCCTGCAAACGAGCGTGAGGCACGGCGAAGCATTCCCAGCGGAAGAAATCCGTCGTACAATGCGCCAAATGAACGAGCAGCTTGGCGCAGTCATCCAGCAGTACGGTGTGCAATAAAACCCGCTGCGCAATGCGTTAAAATGTTGCTCATGGAAAGGTCCACAAGACGTTTCTAAACAGCGGTGCCCTCGCGGTACCGTGCAGTACCGAACAGCGTAGTATCGAACAGTTTAGTCAGCTTCCCTGCCTGGTTCGCCAAGGTCATATATTCCTTGAACCAATGCCATGTGCACGGTTGCGGAAATTTGTAGCACGGGCGTGCGCGTCACTAGTCTGATGTACCCAAAGTGCTGCTAACTGCGACCAATTCTGAACCCTCGGTTCAGGATGCCGGCCTAGCGGCTATGGCGGGGACCTATTCAAACGGCATCGGACTCAAGTCCGATGCCGTTTTCCTTTTGTGCTGTGCTTTTGTATCATCCGGCTGCCTCTTCGCTTGCCGCGACGTTGCCGCATCCCCCTTCACTTTCGACGCGTTTCTTCGACTCATGCGCTACTGGCTGATGAAGTCCGAACCCGACGAAGCAAGCATCGACGACCTCGCCAACGCTCCAGAGCGCACACTGCCCTGGACCGGCGTGCGCAACTATCAGGCGCGCAATTTCATGCGCGACACCATGCAGATCGGCGACGGCGTGCTCTTCTATCACTCGAGCTGCCCCGAGCCTGGCATCGCAGGCCTCGCGCAAATCTCGTCCACGCCCTATCCCGACCCCACGCAATTCGACGCGAAGAGCCCCTACTACGACGCAAAATCCACGCAGGAAACGCCGCGCTGGGTGCTCGTCGATGTGGTGTTCAAAAAGAAGTGCCCGCTCATTGCGCTCGCCGCGTTGCGCGAGCATGAAGAACTTGCCGAGATGCGCGTGCTCGCCAAGGGCAATCGTCTGTCCATCACGCCGGTCACGAAAGCCGAGTGGGACTTCATCACCAAGCGGCTGATGTAGGCCCTGATGCAAGCCCCGGTATGAGCCCGGATTGGCGGCATAGCGTACGCCCGCCGCCAATCTTTAAAGATTGCAAAGCCCCCCTGCTCCGGCGGGAACCCTGCGTAGCGCACCTCGCCTAAAGAAGACGCACGGATATTCATCGCGCACACGCAGCCGACACGTACGCACGAAGTTACACACAATCATGCGCTCGCGCCGGCACGCTAGTACCCGTTTGTGTGCGCGCCGTTTGCGTATCCGTTCTGCAAGGAGCCCAAATGAAGAGAAAAACCGCCGTCACGCTCGCCGCCGTCCTCGCTGCTGCTGTGCCGCTCGCCATGACATTCGCGCCGAGCACCGCGCTCGCGCAGAGCGAAGCGCGCTATCAACCGTCGGGCGTGCTCTCGCTGTCCTCCGAGGCGAGCGCCGAGGTGCCGCAGGACGTCGTCACGATTACGCTGTTCTACGAGCAGGAAGCGAGCGATCCCGCTTCGCTCACGGCCACGCTCAATCAACGCGCCGATGCAGCGCTGCAAAAAGCCAAAGGCGTCGCAGGCGTGACCGCGCGCTCGGGCCAGTTCTCGATCTATCCGTCGACCGATCGCGACGGACGCATTTCGGCATGGCGCGGCCGCACGGAGGTCGTGCTCGAGTCGCACGACTTCGCCGCCGCATCGAAGCTCGCCGGCGATATTTCTTCGGTCATGCAAGTAGGCAACGTGCAGTTCTCGCTCTCGCCCGAAGCGCAACGCGCTGCGCAGCAGAAGCTTGCAGGCCAGGCGATCGCCTCGTTCCGCGAGCAGGCTGCCGCGAACGCGCGCGCGTTCGGCTATAGCAGCTACACGGTGCGCGACGTGAACGTGGGCCACCAGGGCGTGCCGCCGCGACCGATGATGATGATGAGCGCGCGCGCCATGTCGGCCGACGCGAAGGCCGCGCCGCCGATGCCGCTCGAAGGCGGCACGTCCACCGTGACCGTCAACGTGTCGGGCTCGGTGCAGATGAAGTAACGCGCACGTTCAAGCGGTCGCGCCGCATGCCCCACATTCGGCACTCATGACACGCGCGATGCGCGCAAAAAGTGAAAAAGCCACGGTAGAACCGTGGCTTTCTTCATGATGCGTCCGGTGCAGCGCCGAAGCGCTTCAGTTGCATCAGCTCTTTGCACTCACCGCAGGCTGCGTGCCGTTGCTGCGTTTCGCGCGGCGATACGCCCAGATCATCAGCAGCACGCCCGCAATGATCATCGGCAGCGAGAGCCACTGCCCCATCGACAAGCCCAGCGCGAGCAGGCCGAGGAAGTCGTCGGGCTCGCGCGCGAACTCGACGGTGAAACGTGCGAGGCCATAGCCGATCAGGAACATCGCCGAGATCGCACCCATGGGGCGCTGCTTGCGCGAGAACAGGATCAGCACGATGAAGAGCGCGATGCCTTCGAGCGCGATTTCATAGAGCTCGGACGGATGACGCGGCAGCAGGTGATATTGCGCGAACACTTCGTTCAGATGCCACTGCGCGGCCTGTTGCGGATGCGCGGCGAGCCACGCGGCGTCGTCGTTGGCGGCACCCGGAAACATCATGGCCCACGGCGAGTCCGGCGAAGTCACGCGGCCCCACAGTTCGCCATTGATGAAGTTGCCAAGACGCCCCGCGGCGAGGCCCGTGGGCACCATCGGCGCGACGAAGTCGGTGACCTGCAGCCACGTGCGTCCGCGCTGCCACGCGAACAGGATCATCGCGAAGGTCACGCCCAGGAAGCCGCCATGGAACGACATGCCGCCTTCCCACACCTTGAAGATGTCGAGCGGATGCGCGAAGTACCAGCTCGCCTTGTAGAAGAGCACGTAGCCGAGGCGCCCGCCGAGGACCGTGCCGAGCACGCCGTAGAACAGCATGTCGTCGATGTCCTTGGCGGTCCAGCCCTGCGCGGCCACGTAAGGCAGGCGCAGGCGCAGACGGCCGATCACGATCGCGAGGATGAAGCCGACGAGATACATGAGGCCGTACCAGCGCACGGCGAGCGGCCCCAGATGAATGGCGACGGGGTCGAAGTTCGGGTGGATGAGCATCGTGGAATCAGTGCTTGTCGGCGGTGAGGATGGAAATCGAGTTGTAAGAAGTGCCGCAAAATCGGCAAGAGAATGCCCAATGCGTGCCCAAAAACCGCGCGCGTGCGTTGGACGTTTCCAAAGCTGTGCAGTTCGCATGACGCGCCGCGGCGACACATTATCGCCGAGACGAGGGGGGTCAAACCAAAATGCAGCGCCAGGCGGGCTCGCCCAGGGTTCAAGGGCCGGATATGAAATCGGCGTGCACCGTGCCTGTCACCGCAACGGTGTGGGCGCTCATGGGGCGCCCGGCACGTCTACGCTCGCCGCGTGCGCGCGCACGATCTCGATGAAGGCCGCCAGCACCGGGCTCACCTCCGCCGCGCGCCAGACGAGGCCCGTTTCGATCGTCGGCGCCGTTTCGGCCAGCGGCCGGTAGACCACGCCCGTGCGGCGCAGATGCCGCAGCGACTGCGGCACGAGCGCGATCCCCATTCCCGCCGAGACGAGGCTCACGATCGTCTGCATCTGGATCGCCTCCTGGCCCACGCGCGGCGCGAGCCCGGCGGCGCCGTAGCAATCCATGATGGTGTCGTGAAAGCCCGGGGCCAGATGGCGCGGAAACACCACGAGCGGCACATCGGCGAGATCGGCAAGGCTCACGGGCGTCTCGCCCCCGTCGTGGTCGGTGGGGCCGCCCGTGCGCGCCGAAAGCTCGGCCGGCATGGCCACCACCAGCGGCTCGCGCGCGATGGGCAGATACGCGAGCTGCGCCGCGTGACGCGGCGGCAAGGGCGCAATCACGAGGCCCGCGTCGATGCGGCCCGCCACCAGCTCGTCGATCTGCACGTCGCTCGTGGCTTCGGCGAGTTGCAGCCGCACGCGCGGGTGGCGCGCGCCGAAGTCGCGCAAAAGCAGCGGCAGCAGGCCGTAGTCGGCCGTCGAGACGAAGGCCAGCGCCAGCACGCCCGCCTCGCCGCGCGCGAGGCTCTGCGCGAGCGGGCGCAACGCTTCCGCCGCGGCGAGCAGGCGCCGCACCTCGGGCAGCAGGTCGGCGCCCACGGCCGTCAGCTCGACCGAGCGGCGCGTGCGCGCGAAGAGCTCGACGCCGAGCGTCTCCTCCAGTGCGCGGATGGCCTGCGACAGCGGCGGCTGCGTCATCGAAAGGCGCGCCGCCGCGCGGCCGAAATGCTGCTCCTCGGCCACGGCCACGAAGTAGCGCAGCTGGCGCAGATCGGGAATCGTTGTGCTCATCGGCAAACCGGTCCTGTGATTCTTTTTTCGACTCAATAGCCCAAGAATAATATATTGGACATTGCGCTCGCGAAACTCCATTCTTCTTCGCACACGCCGGCATCTTCCTCCCAAGGCACGCCCTGCCCGGCGATCGAAACACGATTCGAGACACCTTCCACGGAGCGTCCCCATGGCATACAACCGTCGTTCGAAGAACATCACACAAGGCGTCGCCCGCTCGCCGAACCGTTCGATGTATTACGCGCTCGGCTATGAAAAGGCCGACTTCGACAAGCCGATGATCGGCGTCGCCAACGGCCACTCGACCATCACGCCGTGCAACGCGGGCCTGCAGCGTCTCGCCGACGCGGCGGTGGCCGCCATCAAAGGCGCCGACGCCAACCCGCAAACCTTCGGCACGCCCACGATCTCGGACGGCATGTCGATGGGCACCGAAGGCATGAAGTACTCGCTCGTCTCGCGCGAAGTGATCGCCGATTGCATCGAGACCTGCGTGCAGGGTCAGTGGATGGACGGCGTGGTCGTGATCGGCGGCTGCGACAAGAACATGCCCGGCGGCATGATCGCGCTCGCGCGCATCAACGTGCCGGGCATCTACGTCTATGGCGGCACGATCCGTCCGGGCAACTGGAAGGGCAAGGATCTGACCATCGTCTCGGCGTTCGAGGCGGTGGGCGAGTTCACGGCCGGCCGCATGTCCGAGGAGGACTTCGAAGGCGTCGAGAAGAATGCGTGTCCGTCCACGGGCTCGTGCGGCGGCATGTACACGGCCAACACGATGAGCTCGTCGTTCGAGGCGCTCGGCATGTCGCTGCTGTATTCGTCGACGATGGCCAATCCCGATGAGGAAAAGGTCGACTCGGCCGCCGAGTCGGCGCGCGTGCTCGTCGAAGCGGTCAAGAAGGATCTCAAGCCGCGCGACATCATCACGAAGGAGTCGATCGAGAACGCCGTGGCGCTCATCATGGCGACGGGCGGCTCGACCAACGCGGTGCTGCACTATCTTGCCATCGCCCATGCCGCGGAGATCGAGTGGAGCATCGACGACTTCGAGCGCATGCGCAAGAAAGTGCCGGTGCTCTGCGATCTGAAGCCTTCGGGCCAGTATGTCGCGACCGACCTGCACAAGGCCGGCGGCATTCCGCAGGTGCTCAAGATCCTGCTCGACGCGGGCCTGCTGCACGGCGATTGCATGACCATCACCGGCAAGACCATCGCCGAAGAACTGAAGGATGTGCCCTCGAAGCCGCGCGCCGATCAAAAGGTCATCTTCCCGATCGACCAGGCGCTGTACAAGGAAGGCCACCTCGCGATCCTCAAGGGCAACCTCGCCACCGAAGGCGCCGTCGCCAAGATCACGGGCCTGAAGAATCCCGTCATCACGGGTCCGGCGCGCGTGTTCGACGACGAGCAAAGCGCGATGGAAGCGATCCTCGCCGACAAGATCAAGGCAGGCGACGTGGTCGTGCTGCGCTACCTCGGCCCGAAGGGCGGCCCGGGCATGCCGGAGATGCTGGCGCCCACGGCCGCGATCATCGGCAAGGGTCTGGGGGAATCGGTGGGCCTCATCACCGACGGCCGCTTCTCGGGCGGTACGTGGGGCATGGTGGTCGGCCACGTCGCGCCCGAAGCGTTCGAAGGCGGCGCCATCGCACTCGTGCAGGAAGGCGACTCGATCACCATCGACGCGCACACGCTGCTGCTGCAACTGAATATCGACGACGCCGAACTCGCGCGCCGCCGCGCAGCCTGGAAGCAGCCGGCGCCACGCTACACGCATGGCGTGCTCGCGAAGTATGCGGCACTCGCACGGCCGGCGAACAAGGGCGCGGTGACGGGATGATAGCGGGCTAAAGAGCGGGCCAAAGGCGCGCCGGGCGTCGTGCCTGGCGAAGCGCGCTGCGTTTCCCGCACAGGTCGCTCTGCGCGGGCAATCCAGCCAGCGTGGAGACCGCAAGGAGGCGACAAGGAGGGCGCACAGACCGTGCGCCCTTTGCTCTTATAATGCGACGACACAGCCGGCGACCACGCTGGCGGAGACCAGTATGAAACTGAAGTCGCAGGCGAAGAACAAGACAGCGACGCCAACTGCCGCACTGGCACTGGCCTTGGCGCTAGCCACGACGAGCGCCCACGCGCAGAACGGTCCAGGTGGACTCGCACTCGCGCAACAGCAGAACTGCATGAGCTGCCATTCGGTGACACGCACCTTCATGGGCCCCGCGCTGCGTGCCGTCGCGGCGAAGTACGTGGGCAAGCCCGACGCGCAGACCTATCTCGCCCACAAGATTCTGGAAGGCAGCAGCGGCGTGTGGGGCACGGTGCCCATGCCTGCAAACACGCAATTGAGTCCGGCCCAGGCGGCCACGCTCGCGAGCTGGATCCTCACGCTGAAGTAAGGCAGACGGGCCGCCCTCAAGCCTCCGGCGGCGTCGATTTCCCCGCGCGCGCGGCCAGTTCCTCGCGCAGCGCGGCCTTCACCCAGCCCTTCAATTCGGTTTCGAGCGCGAGACCGATCTCGCGCGACACCTGCCCCACGATCCAGTGCGAATGCTCCTGCAATGCGGCAGCGCAGCGTTGCTCGATCACGCTGCGCCCTTCGCCGGTCAGCCAGCCCATGGCCCGGCCGCTCAGGCGCTCGACGAGCGCTTCGGCGTCCGAGGGGAGGCTGTCGTCGGACGCGCCGGCAGGCGTGGGTTCCGGCACGGCGGCCGCCTGGTGCGCGGCAGCTGCCTTCTCGAACGGCGACACTTCGCGCCCGCGCAGCAGGTTGCCCGGCACGAGTGTTTCGTTCAAGAGCGGGATCGGAGCCCCTTCGACATCGTGAAAATCGGACACGATCACCTCCTCTGGATTTCGATCAAACAGATAAAGGAGAGACAAGCGGCGGGCGCGCCGGGTTCAACCGCCCTGCTTGTAGTTGTTCAGCGCGTAGCCGCGATCGCGGTAGAAGCGGTAGCGCTCGCGGCCCGAGGCCAGTTCCTCGGGCGCATCGCCGATCACTTCGAGCAGGCGCTCGAAGCGCGCGAACTGGGGCGGCACGGCCGCGCCCAGGTTCAGCAGCACGCCATGATGCGGCGCACGCTCGAGATCCGCGGTCAGCACGATGGGCGTCTGCGCGGCGAGCGCGCTTTCGGCCATGCAGTGCGGCACGAAGTCGAGCGGCGAGAAAGTCCAGAGCATTTCGTCGAACGCGCGCAGGCGCGCGGGCTCGGCCAGCACGACGGCTTGCTGGCCGGCCTGATACGCCTTGCGCACGAGCCGGCACGCGTACATCAGCGAATTGCCGACGTTCGTGTGGAAATCGATCCGCGTCATTGCCCTGCGCGATCGATCAAGAACTGCGCGAGCAGCGGCACGGGACGGCCCGTCGCGCCCTTCGCCGCGCCGCTCTTCCATGCGGTGCCCGCGATGTCGAGGTGGGCCCACGGATACGCTTCGGTGAAGCGCGAGAGGAAGCACGCCGCCGTCACGCTGCCCGCCGGACGCCCGCCGATATTGGCGAGATCGGCGAAATTCGACTTCAGCTGCTCCTGATACTCGTCGTCGAGCGGCAGGCGCCATGCCGGGTCGTTCGCTTCGCGCGAGGCGTCGAGCAGCTCGCCCGCGAGCGCGTCGTCCTTCGAGAACAGGCCGCTGTTGTGATGGCCGAGCGCGATGATGCACGCGCCCGTGAGCGTGGCGATGTCGATCACGGCGGCCGGCTTGAAGCGCTCGGCGTAGGTGAGCGCGTCGCACAGGATCAGGCGCCCTTCGGCGTCGGTGTTGAGCACTTCGACCGTCAAGCCCGCCATCGTCGTGACGATGTCGCCCGGCTTCGTGGCGTTGCCCGCGGGCATGTTCTCGCACGTGGGGATGATGCCGATCACGTTGAGCTTCAGGCCCATTTCGGCGACCGCGCGGATCGTGCCGAGCACCGAGCCCGCACCGCACATGTCGTACTTCATCTCGTCCATGCCCTCGCCGGGCTTGAGCGAGATGCCGCCCGTGTCGAACGTGATGCCCTTGCCCACCAGCACGACGGGCGCGGCCTTCGCGCTCGCGCCCTGATAGTGCAGCACGATGAATTGCGGCGGCTCGACCGAGCCTTTTGTAACAGAAAGAAACGAGCCCATCTTGAGCGTTTCGATCTGGCGCTGGCCGAGCACTTCGACCTTGAGCTTCCAGTCGCGCGCGAGCTTCTTGGCCGTGGCCGCGAGGTAGGTAGGCGTGCAGACGTTGCCAGGCAGGTTGCCGAGGTCGCGCGTGAGGTCCATGCCGTTGGCGAGCGCCACGGCCTGCTTGACGGCGAGCTTCGCGGCACGGTCGTCGGCGGCGTCGACGCTGAAGACGACGCGCTTGAGCGCGCGCTGCGCGAGGTCGGGCTTGCTCTTCATCTGCGTGAAGCGGTAGGTCTCGTTGCGCAGCGCGAGGATCGCGGCGCGCACGCCCCAGTCGCCCGTGCGCTCCTTGATGGGCAGTTGGGCGAGCGTGAACGTGACCTGCGCGATCTTGGTGCCGAGAATCGCGCGCCAGGCGGCCTTGACGGCCTCGCCATAGGCCTTCTGGCCGAATGCATCCTGCTTGCCGAGGCCGACCAGCAGCACGCGCGAGGCGCCGATGCCGCTAACTTCCGGCAGGAACAGCGTGGAGCCGGCCTTGCCGTCGATGTCGCCGGACTTGACGAGGCGGGCGATCGCGCCGCCGATGGCGCCGTCGATCACGAATGCCGGACCGGAAAGGGTTTGTGCCTCGAAGATGCCCACTACGACGCAATCCGACTTGCCGGTCAGGAAGGGGCCTTCCCCGCCTTTGCTCCAGTCACAGGCTTTTATGCTAAAGTCCATCGCGCTTGTCCTCGGATAAAATCTGGGCTTAGGATGAAAGCCGCAATTATCCGCTATTTTTTCCGCGGCGGCTCCTGGGTGGTAGCGCAAGCGCTTCGCCCGGCGCGGACCGCCTGCCCTCTTCATCAATAATGATCTTCGAACGTTCCCTGCAGCGTGAACTCGCGTACACGGCCGGCGCCGTGTTCATGGTTCTGCTCACGATCATGCTGACGACGATGATGATCCGCATCGTCGGCTTCGCTGCGTCGGGCCAGATCGACCCGCGCGACGTGCTGGTCCTGATCGGCCTGACCGTGATCGGCTACCTCGCCGTGATGCTGATCGTCACGCTCTTCGTCTCGATCCTGTTCGTGCTCACGCGCTGGTACAAGGATTCCGAGATGGTCGTCTGGCTCGCCTCCGGCGTGAGCCTGACGCGCCTCATCAAGCCGATCGCCGTTTTTTCCACGCCGATCGTGATCCTCATCGTCTTTTTCGCCTTTGTCGGCTGGCCGTGGTCGAACGCGCAAAGCAAGCTGATCCGCGCGCGCTTTCAGCAGCGCGATGAAGTGTCGCTGCTCGCGCCCGGCCAGTTCCGCGAATCGCCCACCACGCACCGCGTGTTCTTCATCGAAAGCATGAGCCCCGACCAGGGCCGCGTGGACAATGTGTTCGTCACGAGCACGGAGAACGGCAAGGTCAACGTGATCGTCTCCAGGACCGGCCACACCGAAACCGCGAAGAACGGCGACCGCTTCGTCGTGCTCGAGAACGGCCGCCGCTACGACGGCGAACCCGGCCACCCCGACTTCCGCATCACCGAGTTCCAGCGCTACGGCGTGAAGATCACGAGCCAGCCCGTGGTGTCGACGCCCACGGCGAGCAGCACGCCCACGCTCGACCTGATCCGCAACCCGAGCGGCGACAATCTCGGCGAGCTCGCATGGCGCGCCGGCCTGCCGCTCATCGCGATCAACCTGATGCTGCTCGCGATCCCGCTCGCGTATCAGAACCCGCGCCGCGGGCGCACCATCAACCTCGTGATGGCCGTGCTGATCTACCTCACCTACTCGAACCTGCTCAACGTCATGCAATCGCAGATCGAGCAGGCCAAGATCTCGTTCGGCCTCGGGCTCGTGCTGCTGCATATCGTGGTGCTCGCACTCGTTGTCTTCCTTTTCTGGCTGCGCGTGCGCAACCGGCCGCTCTTTACGCGCGCGATGTTCCAGCGCGCGTCGCAAGGGAGCTGACCGATGCGCATCTACGAGAAATACTTCGCGCGCCAGATCTATGTGGCGTTTGTGTTCATCCTGTTCGCCTTCTCGGGTCTGTTCTTCTTCTTCGACCTGATCAACGAGCTGAACTCGGTCGGCCACGGCAACTACAAGTTCACCTATGCGGTGCTGCGCGTCGCGCTGCAGGCACCGTCACGGCTCTACGAGATCATTCCGGTGGCGGCGCTGATCGCCGCGATCTATGTGTTCGCGCAGATGGCCGCCAATTCCGAGTACACGATCTTTCGCGTCTCCGGGCTCGCAACGGGCCAGGCGCTGCGCTCGCTCCTGAAGGTCGGCGTGCCGATCGTGCTGCTCACCTACCTGATCGGCGAAGTGGTCGGACCGTACACCGACCAGCTCTCCGAGCGCGTGCGGCTGGAGGCGCTCGGCTCCGCCGTGTCGACGGACTTCAAGTCGGGCGTCTGGGTGAAGGACACGCTCACCAAGCGCGCCGACGGCGAGCAGGCGACGCGCTTCGTCAACGTGGGCGAGCTGCTGCCCGACGCGACGATCACCAATGTGCGCATCTACGAATTCGATTCGCAGTTCAGGCTCACGAACGTGCGTCTCGCGAAGAGCGGCACCTTTCAGCCGCCGGGCCACTGGCTGCTCAAGGACGTGACGGACACCGAGCTGATCGGCGTGCCGCCGCCGCCGAACCAGCCTGCCGATGCGCTCAATCCCGTCTATCGCGCGCAGCAGACCGCGCTGCCCGAGTACTCGCTGCGCTCGGAGCTCACGCCGCAGATTCTCTCGGTGCTGCTGGTTTCGCCTGATCGCATGTCGATGTTCAACCTGTTCCGCTACATCCAGCATCTTTCGGAAAACCATCAGGACACGCAGCGCTACGAGATCGCGATCTGGCGCAAGGTGCTCTACCCGTTCGCGGTCTTCGTGATGCTGGTGCTCTCGCTACCGTTCGCGTACCTGCATACGCGCGCGGGCGTGGTGGGCGTGAAGGTGTTCGGCGGGATCATGCTCGGCATGAGCTTCCAGCTCGTGAACACGCTGTTCTCGCACGTCGGTACACTGAACACGTGGCCCGCGCCGCTCACGGCGGCCACGCCGGGCCTCATCTATCTGGCGCTCGGGCTGCTCGGCCTGAAATGGGTCGACCGGCATTGATGTCCCGCCGACGTCCCATCGACGTCGATTGCGGCCAGGCCACTCTCTGAGGGAAGACGCGACGATGGGCACGCACGGCATGATCCTCTTCGGCCACGGCGCACGCGACGCGCGCTGGAAAGAGCCGTTCACGCGCCTCGCGGACAAGCTCGCCGCCACGCGCGGCGACACGGGGCCCGTGAGTCTCGCGTTCCTCGAGCTGATGGCGCCGAGCCTGCCCGAAGCCATCGCCGCGCAGACCGCGCTGGGTTGCGACGCCATCACGGTGGTGCCGGTGTTCTTCGGCCAGGGCGGCCATATCCGGCGCGATTTGCCCGCGCTCGTCGCGCAATGCCAGGCCGCGCATCCCGGCGTGCAGATTGCCTGCGCGACTGCCGTGGGCGAGGACGACGGCGTGCTCGACGCGATCGTTCAGTACTGCCTTGGACAAGAGCACGAATAAGCGCCCTGCCCTTCAAAAAATTTGCCAGCACGGCATGTGCCAGCACAAAGCAAACGGGCCGCTCTTTGAGCGGCCCGTCTTGCGTTCTACCTACCCCCGTTTTTCTGCGCTGCCTCAGGCCGCGGCGCGGCGCTGGCCCGATGCTTCGGCTTGCGTCTCGTCGTCGGCTTGCGCTTGCCCTACCCGCTCGGCGAACGCGTCGCCGATCATGAGCAGGCTCGGCTGTGCCGCATCGAGCCAGTCCTGCGCCTCGCCGGCGGCCAGACCCGCCAGCGTGAGCGTCAGCGTGCGTTCGCGCGCCGTGCTGCAGGCCTCGACGATCGCCACGGGCGTCGCGCCCGCGCGGCCCGCCTCGATCAGTTGCCGCGCGATGTCGGGCGCGCTGTCGCGGCCCATGTAGAACACCAGCGAATCGGCATTGACCTGCTCGCGGATGGCCTCGCTGTCCGCCGCGCGCGAGTAGGTCGCGAGCGCGACGCTGCGCGCCACGCCACGCAGCGTGAGCGAGCGTTGCAGCGTGGCCGCGCTGGCCAGCGCCGCCGTGATACCCGGCACGATCTCATACTCGATGGCCGCCGCTTCGAGCGCGCGCATCTCTTCGTCGGCGCGGCCGAACAGCATCGGATCGCCGCCCTTCAGGCGCACGACCACGTCGTGCTCGCGCGCCGCATCCACGAGCTGCTTGTTGATGAAGTGCTGCGCCGTCGAGCGCTGCCCGCAGCGCTTGCCGACCGCGATGAACTTCGCATCGTGCGGGGCGTACTCGAGCATCGCCGGCTCGACCAGCGCGTCGTGCAGCACGACCTGCGCTTGCGCGAGCAGGCGCGCGCCGCGCACCGTGATGAGATCCGCCGCGCCCGGTCCGGCGCCGATCAGATAAACCTTGCCCATTTGCCTCGTTGACTCATGTGTCGGCGCGCCGCCGTTGATCCATTGAACCCCGGTGACGCGCCGCGCGCAGCCGCCTCAGGCGGAAACCGCGCGGATCATCCCTGCCGCCACCGTGTGGTGCGTGGCCTCGTCGATGAGAACGAACGCGCCGGTGCCGGGATGCACATCATACAGGTCCGCGACGATCGGTTTTTGCAGCGTGAGCGCCACGCGGCCGATGTCGTTCATCGCGAGATTGTGGCGATCCGTAGCGTGCGAGAGCGTATGCACGTCGAGCACTTCCTTGACCGCGCCGATCTTCGCGAACACCGTGCTCGCGGTCTGCTTGAGCAGGTACTTGCGCTGCTGCGAGAGCGGCTCTTCGTCGAACCAGCAGAGGTCCGCTTCGAGCTTCTTCGCGGGCTGCGTGTCGTCCGAGGCCGGCACGAAGGTGTCGCCGCGCGAGACATCCACGTCTTCGGCGAGACGGATCGTGACGGTCTGGCCCGCGAACGCGCGGTCGACCTGCGCCGTGCCGCCCGGCACCGGGGCGATGATCTCGGCGACCGTCGCCTGGCGGCCTGCCGGCAGCACCGTGATGGCGTCGCCAACTTTGACTTCGCCCGCTTCGACGCGGCCCATGTAGCCGCGGAAGTCGTCGGCGCTCGAGCCGTCCTGGCGCGCGACCCACTGCACCGGGAAGCGCAGCGCGTCGCCCGTGGCCTGCTCGACCGGCAGCGCCTCAAGCACGTCGAGCAGCGGCTCGCCCGCGTACCACGGCATGCGCTCGCTCGCGGCCACGATGTTGTCGCCCTTGAGCGCCGAGACCGGCACGAAGCGCACGTCTTCCAGACCGAGCTGGCGCGCGAGCGCCACGTAGGCGTCGCGGATCAGGTCGAAGGTGGCTTCGCTGTAGTCGACCAGATCCATCTTGTTGATCGCGACGATCACGTGCTGCAGGCCCAGCAGCTTGACGATCGCGCTGTGGCGCTTCGTCTGCGGCAGCAGTTGCGTGACGCCGTTCTCGACCGTCACGCGCGTGGGATCGATCAGGATGATCGCCGCGTGCGCCGTCGAAGCGCCCGTGACCATGTTGCGCGTGTACTGCTCGTGGCCCGGCGTGTCGGCGATGATGAACTTGCGCTTGGCCGTGGCGAAGTAGCGGTACGCCACGTCGATCGTGATGCCCTGCTCGCGCTCGGCTTCGAGGCCGTCGGTGAGCAGCGACAGGTCGATCTCGTCGCCCACGGTGCGCTTGTTCTTCGCGCGCGAGAGCGCCGAGAGCTGGTCCGAGAGAACCGCCTTGCTGTCGTACAGCAGGCGGCCGATCAGCGTGCTCTTGCCGTCGTCCACGCTGCCCGCCGTGATGAAGCGCAGCACGCCGAGGTCTTCAGGTTGATGCGTCGTAACCATATTCAATGTTTCCTCAACGTGCTCTTTAGAAATAACCTTGCTTCTTGCGCTGTTCCATCGCGGCTTCCGACGCCTGGTCATCCATGCGCGTCGCGCCGCGTTCCGTGATTTCGGTCACGGCCGTCTCGGCGATGATCTTCTCGACGTTGTCGGCATCGCTTTCCACGGGGCACGTGCAGCTGATGTCGCCCACCGTGCGGAAGCGCACCAGCGCCGTTTCGCTCGTCTCGCCTTCCTTCATCGGCGTGAGCGGCGTGACCGGCACGAGCAGGCCATTGCGGCGCACGATCTCGCGCTGGTGCGCGTAGTAGATCGACGGCAGCTCGAGCTTCTCGCGCTCGATGTACTGCCACACATCCAGTTCCGTCCAGTTCGAGATCGGGAACACGCGCAGGTGCTCGCCCTTGTGCAGGCGCGCGTTGTAGATGCTCCAGAGTTCCGGGCGCTGCGCCTTCGGATCCCATTGGCCGAATTCGTCGCGGAACGAGAAGATGCGCTCCTTCGCGCGGGCCTTCTCTTCGTCGCGGCGCGCGCCGCCGATCATCGCCGTGTAGCCGTATTCCTCGATGGTTTCGAGCAGCGTGACGGCCTGCGCGGCATTGCGCGAATCCGTTTCGCGGCGCAGACGCACGGTGCCCTTCTTGATCGAATCCTCGACATGGCCGACCACGAGTTCGGCGCCGATTTCGGCCGCGCGGCGATCGCGGAAGTCGATCACTTCCTCGTAGTTGTGACCCGTGTCGATGTGCACGAGCGGGAACGGCAGCGAGGTCTTGCGGTTCGCGCCGAGGCCGAAGGCCTTCAGTGCGAGCGCCAGCACGACCACCGAGTCCTTGCCGCCCGAGAACAGCAGCGCGGGCTTGCTGCACTCGGCAACGAGTTCGCGCAGGATGTGGATCGACTCGGCTTCGAGCCAGTCGAGATGGTCCATGCGGTTCGCCGTGACCTGGAGCGGTGCGTTCACTGCGGAATCGAGCGTCGTGCTCATGTTCGGATCCTTCGTCAGTTCGCGCCCCTTTCAGGGGGCGCGCGGTACTCGGTATTCGGTGGCGCGCCGCTCAAGACGACGCAACAAACTTCAATTTTAATTCGCCTGGCCGATGGGCGACACTGCAACGACCGGAATGGCGGACACGGAGGTGATGTGCAGCCCGCATTCCTTCGTATCGCGCGACTCCCACCACCAGCGGCCCGCCCGGCTGTCTTCGCCCGGGCGCACGGCGCGCGTACAGGGCTCGCAGCCGATGCTCGGGTAGCCGCGTGCGTGCAGCGGGTTCACCGGCACGTCGAAGGCGCCCAGATACGCCCATACGTCGGCCTCGGTCCAGTCCGCGAGCGGATTGAACTTGGCGATGCCGCGCGCATTGTCTTGCTCTTCCTCGTGCAGCTCGGCACGCGTGACCGACTGCTCGCGGCGCTGGCCCGTGACCCATGCCGACACGTCCGAGAGCGCGCGGTTCAGCGGCTCGACCTTGCGAATCTCGCAGCAGCGCTTGCGCAGATCGATGCTCTCGTAAAACGCATTCAGGCCGTGCTGCGCGACGTATTCGTCCACGGCGTCCTGCTGCGGATGGAACTGCTCGATCTCGTAGCCGTAGCGCTCGCTCACGCGCTCGATCATGCCGAGCGTTTCCGCATGCAGGCGGCCCGTGTTCAGCGAGAAGATGCCGATCTTCACACCGCGCGAGAGGATCGCGTGGGTGAGCAGCATGTCTTCGGCGGCAAGGCTGCTCGCGAACTTCACGTTGACGTGTCGCGCGGCGATCGAATCGAGCAGCGCGTCGAGGCGCTCGATCTTCGCCCGCAACGCCGGCGCGATTTCGTTGGCGACGGTGCTCATGCTGCGGCGCCCGGTTGTGCTTGCTGGGCGAGGCGGCGGCGGAACAGCGGCGACGGCTCGTCGAACGCACCCTGGTACTGCACCGTGAACTCGGTGAAGGCCTTGAGTGCGTCGTTGATGTCCTTGTCGGCGCGCAGCGCGTACGAATCGAAGCCGCAGCGCTCATAGAAGCGCAACTGGTCGCGCAACACATCGCCGATCGCGCGCAGCTCGCCCTTGTAGCCATAGCGCTCGCGCAGCAGACGCCCGATCGAATAGCCGCGGCCGTCGCGGAACACCGGGAAGTCGATGCCGATCAGCGCGAGCTTGTCGAAGTCGCCGGCGATGTCGGCCGGTTCGCTGTCCGGCTCGAGCCACACGCCGAGTTCGTCCTTGCTGCGCGAGGCGATGAGCGCGTCGCGCTCGGCCTGCCACAGCACGAACGGCACCAGCACCTTGCCGGCGGGCAGCGCCGACACTTCCGGCAGCGTGCCGTCTTCAGCGGCACGCACGACTTGCCAGTTGTCTTCGACGATCTCGCGTTTTTTGATAATCAATGCCATTGCTTGACTCTCGTATCTCGTTGCGTGCTGCTTTTAAGCGTGGGCCGGCTGGCGCGATGCGTACACGCGCTCCTTGAAGGGCGCGATGCCGATGCGGTCGTACGTGTCGACGAAGCGCTCGCCGTCGATGCGATGCTCGACGAACGTGTCGATCACCTTCGACATCACATCGGGCATTTCCTCGGCCGAGAACGACGGGCCGATCACGCGGCCAAGGCGTGCGCCATTGGCGCCGTTGCCCTGCTCGCCGCCGAGCGACACCTGATACCACTCCGAGCCGTCCTTGTCGACGCCCAGAATGCCGATGTTGCCGACGTGGTGGTGACCGCACGAGTTCATGCAGCCCGAGATGTTCAGCGACAGGTCGCCCAGGTCGTGGACATAATCGAGATTGTCGAAACGCTCCTGGATCGCGAGCGCGATGGGGATCGACTTCGCGTTCGCGAGCGAGCAGAAGTCGCCACCCGGGCACGCGATGATGTCGGTCAGCAAGCCGATGTTCGCGGTCGCGAAACCTTGCGCCTTGGCCTTTTCCCAGAGCGCGAAAAGGTCGCGCTTCTTGACGTCCGCGAGGATCAGGTTCTGCTCGTGCGAGACGCGGATCTGGCCGAATGCGTATTCGTCGGCCCAGTCGGCCACGGCTTCCATCTGCGCATCGGTGGCGTCGCCCGGCGCGATGTCGCGCGGCTTGAGCGAAAGCGTAACCGACGCGTAGCCCGGCACGCGGTGCGTGCGCACGTTGCGCTCGACCCAGCGCGCGAACGCGCGGTTTTCGAGCAGATGCTTTTCGTACGAGGTATCCGTATCGGCGAGCTTTTCATACGCCGGCGCCACGAAGTGCTTCGACACGCGGTCGAGCTCTTCCTGGGTGAGCGTCGAGGGGCCGTCCTTCAGGTGCTGCCACTCCTCTTCCACCTGCGCGGCGAACTTCGCCGGCGAGAGCGCCTTCACGAGAATCTTGATGCGCGCCTTGTACATGTTGTCGCGGCGGCCATAGCGGTTGTACACGCGCAGCACGGCTTCGCAGTAGGTCAGGATGTGCTGCCACGGCAGATCGCGCTTGATGATCGCGCCGACGATCGGCGTGCGGCCCAGGCCGCCGCCCGCGAGGATGCTCGCGACGACTTCGCCCTGCTCGTTACGGTCGAGATAGACGCCCAGGTCGTGGATCTGCACGGCCACGCGGTCTTCCTTCGAGCCGGAGACGGCGATCTTGAACTTGCGCGGCAGCCACGCGAACTCGGGGTGGAACGTCGACCACTGGCGCAGGATCTCGGCCCACGGGCGCGGATCGACGATTTCGTCGGGCGCGACGCCCGCGAACTGGTCGGCGGTGATGTTGCGGATGCAGTTGCCCGAGGTCTGGATGCCGTGCATCTGCACCGAGGCGAGCTTGCGCAGGATTTCCGGCGTTTCCTCGAGCTTGATCCAGTTGTACTGGATGTTCGAGCGCGTCGAGAAGTGGCCGTAGCCGCGGTCGTGCTCGCGCGCGATGACGCCAAGCATGCGCAACTGGTCGCTGCGCAGGTTGCCGTAGGGGATCGCGATGCGGTGCATGTAGGCGTGGCGCTGGTAGTACAGGCCGTTCTGCAGGCGCAGCGGGCGGAACTCTTCTTCGCTCAATTCGCCCGAGAGGCGCCGGCGAACCTGGTCGCTGTATTGCGCGACGCGTTCGTCAACGATGGTCTGGTCGTACTGATCGTATTGGTACATTCGGGGACCCCAGGGTTGTTCATTCGCGGCGTTCCGGTTACGCCGCGCGCTCCGATTTCGATTCGACCGCCTTGATCCTCGCTTCAGAGCCGCGCCGTTGCGCGCACCGCTCGTTTGCTAATGACCAAAACAGATATCCATATTGGAAAACTTCGTGGAATGGTAATAAACTCGCTTTATATTTCAAACGATCTAAAAATCAGGTTGATATGCCAAGGGGTTATATATGAACCTCCACCAGTTCCGCTTCGTGCGCGAGGCCGTACGCCAGAACTTCAATCTCACGGAAGCGGCCAAGGCCCTGTATACAAGCCAGCCGGGCGTCTCGAAGGCGATCATCGAGCTGGAGGATGAACTCGGGGTCGAAATCTTTACCCGGCACGGCAAGCGCGTGCGCTCGCTCACGGAGCCGGGGCGCATCATCCTCGCCTCGGTGGAGCGCATCCTGCAGGAAGTGGAGAGCCTCAAGCGCGTGGGCAAGGACTACGCCGCGCAGGATCAGGGCAATCTGATTATCGCCGCCACGCACACCCAGGCGCGCTACTCGCTGCCGGCGGCCATCGCCGAATTCAAGCGGCGCTTCCCGAAAGTGCACCTTTCGATTCTGCAAGGCAGCCCCACCCAGGTGGCGGAGATGGTGCTGCACGACCAGGCCGACCTCTGCATCGCCACGGAAGCCATCTCCGGCTATAAGGAACTGGTGTCGCTGCCGTGCTTCACCTGGCACCACGTGGCGGTCATGCTGCCCGACCACCCGCTGCTCGAACGCAAGCCGCTGTCCCTCGATGATCTGGCCCAATTTCCGCTCATCACCTACGACAACGCGTTCGCGGGCCGCACGAAGATCAACGACGCGTTCCGTCTGCGCGGCCTCTCGCCCGACATCGTGCTCGAAGCCATCGACGCGGACGTGATCAAGACCTATGTGGAGCTCGGCATGGGCGTGGGCATCATGGCCGACATCGCGTTCAACGCCGAGCGCGACCGGCATCTGCGCGCGGTGCCGGTGGGCCATCTGTTCGGCAGCAACGTGACGCGCGTGGCGCTCAAACAGGGCGCCTACCTGCGCAGCTATGTGTATACGCTGGTGGAGCTGCTCTCGCCCAGCCTGAACCGCAAGCTGATCGAGCAGGCGCTCAAGGGCGAGCACGAGTCCTACGAGCTGTAACGCGCGAGCCGTAACGGCGCGCGGAGCGCGCCGAAAGAACAATCGAACCCCATTACAACAACGCTTCTCGCTTCATTTCCTCCTGGAGACCTATTGCATGAAGCTGCAACCGCGTCTGAGTTCGTCCCTGAGTTTGTCCATGCGTTCGTTCCTGCTTTCGCCCCTCGGTACGCTGCGTCCGGCCGTAGCGGCTGCCGCGCTGGCAGCGGCCACGTTCGCTCCCGCCGCGCATGCCGACCTCAAGGTCGGCATCGATCTGTCGAGCACCGGCCCCGCCGCGGCCATCGGCATCACGAGCAAGAACGCCATGCTGATGTGGCCCCCGGAGATCGCGGGCCAGAAAGCCGACTACATCGTCCTCGACGACGGCTCCGATCCGGGCGCGGCGGTGCGCAACATTCACAAGCTCATCAACGAGGACCACGTGGATGTGATCGTGGGGCCGAACATCACGCCGGCGGCGCTCGCCGCGCTCGACCCCGTGGCCGAGGCTAAAACGCCGATGATCACGCTGGTGGGCTCGGGGTCCGTGGTCGAGCCGCAGCAAGGCGCGCGCGTGTGGGCCTTCAAGATGGCGCAGACCGACGCCGCGATGGCCGACGTGATGACGCGCTACATGGCCGCGCACGGCGTGAAGACGGTGGGTTTCATCGGCTTTGCCGATAGCTACGGCGACAGCTGGCTCAACGAGTTCACGAAATTCGCGAAGGAACGCAACATCCAGATCGTGGCGAGCGAGCGCTATAACCGCACCGACGCCAGCGTGACGGGCCAGATCCTCAAGCTGATGGCCGCGAAGCCCGACGCCGTGCTGATCGCGGGCGCCGGCACGCCCACGGTGCTGCCGCAGCGCACGCTGGTCGAGCGCGGCTACAAGGGCGCGATCTATCAGACGCACGGCATTGCCACGCCTGAATTCATCAAGCTGGGCGGCAAGGACGTCGAGGGCACGCTGTTCCCGACGCAACCCGTCGTGGTCGCGCGCACGCTGCCGGCGGACCTGCCGGCGCAGAAGGCGGCGCTCGCGTTCGTCGACGCCTATGAAGCGAAATACGGCCCGGGCACGGTCACGCAGTTCGCGGGCGACGCGGCCGGCGTCTACCCGCGCCTCTCGGATGCCGTGACGCGCGCGCTCAAGACCGCGCAGCCCGGCACGGAGGCATTCCGCGTGGCGTTGCGCCGGGAGCTCGAGCACGCCCACGAGGTGGTCGTGCCCAACGGCGTGGTCAACACCAGCGAAAAGGACCACGTGGGCCTCGACCAGCGCGCGAGCGTGATGGGCACGATACGCGGCGGCAAGTTCGTCTATCTCGCCCAGTAAAGCGGCTCGCTAGTCGAAAGCGGCCGGCCTGCGCGAGCGGCGACCATTCGAGCCTCAAGTCTTGCCCTTGCGGACGTGCGCGAGCCGGGGCCGCGCACCACGAGGAGCTCGCGACCCCTCGCCTTCCTCCGCCGGCTCCAGCGCCTTGCTCACCGCCGCCGCGCGCCGCTTCGCGAAATGCGCCTCCACTTCATCCGCCTCGATGCCCGGCCGAGGATCTTCGAGCGCCTCACGCACCTTCGCGCGGAACCACGCATCGTGCGTGGCCGGATCCACCGCGAAGTCGAAAGGCAAAGCGCCTTCGTTCGCGACCCGCGTGAGCAGGATGCGCACCGCGTCCGACACAGTGAGCCCCATGTTTTCGAGCACCGCCGACGCGCGCTCCTTGAGCGCCGGATCGATGCGAACCTGTACCAATGCGCTTGCGCTCATCCCCCAACTCCTTCGCGTGATGTTCGAAGCGACATTGTAATTCATTCGTATGACGTCAGACATGCTGTTCCTTTGAAGCCGGTTAAACACGCTTCGAGTTTCGCAGCCTGACGCGATCTGCTCCATTCAGCCGAATGGCCATGCGTGTCTGTCCCGCGAAGACGAGCCAGGACAAATACTGACCCACTTGCGCCCTTCCACCGCCGGCGGCAAGGCGCGGCGCAAAAGCCCTTTGGTACAATCTCGCGGTTGCCTGGCACCGTTTTTTTGCGCCACGTTCACCGCGCGTCCGGGGCCGGGCCATCTGCACAGAACCCGAACCCTAACGCCGAGTCATCATGAACATCGAACAAGCGCGTTTCAACATGATCGAACAGCAGATTCGCCCCTGGGAAGTGCTCGACCAGGACGTGCTGAACCTGCTCTCGATCGTCAAGCGAGAGCAGTACGTCCCCGCGGCCTATGTCGATCTCGCGTTCGCCGACCTCGAATTGCCGCTCCCCAACGACCAGCACATGCTGGCGCCGCGCGTCGAAGCGCGCGTGCTGCAGGAGCTCGCGGTGAAGAAGCACGAGAGCGTGCTGGAGATCGGCGCGGGTTCGGGCTACATGGCGGCGCTGCTCGCCCATCGCGCGCAAAAGGTGCTGACGGTGGAGATCGACACGGAACTCGCCGACTTCGCGCGCGCCAATTTCGTGAAGAACGGCGTGCTGAACGCCGAAGTCGTGCAGGGCGACGGCTCGCGCGGCTGGGCCGCGAACGCGCCCTATGACGTGATCTGCGTCTCGGGCGGCCTGCCCGTGGTACCGCAGGAGCTGCTCGAGCAATTGAAGGTGGGCGGGCGTCTGGCCGCGTTCGTGGGCGGCGCGCCGGTCATGGAAGCGCAAATCATTACGCGCATGGACGAAAAGCAGTACCGCATTGCGAGCGTGTTCGAAACATATGTCGAGCCGCTCGAAAACGCGGTGCAGCCGTCGCGCTTCAAGTTCTAGGCCGTATACTGTTCGTAGCGGGCCGCGCGAGCGGCTCGCTCTCTTCCAACGACCGAGTTTCTCATGCAGAATCTGACCGCCCCCGCCCTCGCCGAATGGCTCGCCGACACCTCGCGCGAGGCCCCCGTGCTCCTCGACGTACGCGAGCCGTGGGAGATCCAGACCGCCAATATCGCCGGCAGCGTCTCGATCCCGATGGCCCAGATTCCGGCCCGCAGCGAGGAGCTGGACGACGAGGCGCAAATCGTCTGCGTCTGCCACCACGGCGCGCGCAGCGCCCAGGTCGCGATGTTCCTCGAGTCGCGTGGCTTCACGAAGGTGTTCAACCTGCAAGGCGGCATCGACGCCTGGTCGCGCCAGGTCGACCCGAAGGTCCCGACGTACTGATTCACCGCCTCACTCCACCTCGCGCAGCACCAGCGCAACCGTCGAGAAAATCTCCTCGATCTGCGCCTCGTCCACGATCAGCGGCGGCGAGAAAGCCAGAATGTCGCCGGTGTAGCGCGTGAGCACCCCCTTCTCGTAGCAGCGCACGAAGACTTCGTAGGCGCGCGCCCCCGGCGCGCCTTCGCGCGGCTCCAGCTCCACGCCGCCCACGAGCCCGAGATTGCGCACGTCGATCACGTGCGGCTCGCCGCGCAGCTTGTGGATCTCGCGCTCGAACACCGGCGCCATCTGGGCCGCGCGCCCGAACAGCCCCTCCCGCTCGTACAGGTCGATGGCCGCGCACGTGGCCGCGGCGGCAACCGGGTGGCCCGAATACGTGTAGCCGTGGAAGAGCTCGATGCCGTTGGGCGCGCCGCCCACGATGGTGTCGTGGATGCGCGCGCTCGCGGCCACGGCGCCCATTGGCACGGCGGCGTTGTTGGTGCCCTTGGCCATCGTCAGCAAGTCGGGCGTCACGCCGAAGTAATTGGCCGCGAACGGCGCGCCAAGGCGCCCCCAACCCGTGATGACCTCGTCGAAGATCAGCAGGATGCCGTGCTTGTCGCAAATCTCGCGCAAGCGCTGCAGATAGCCCTGCGGCGGCACCAGCACACCGGCCGAGCCCGCCACCGGCTCGACGATCACGGCCGCGATGGTCGAAGCGTCGTGCAGCGCGCACAGCCGCTCGAGCTCGTCGGCGAGATGCGTGCCCCAGGCCGGTTGGCCCTTCGAGAACCCCGCCTCGCGAATATTGAGCGTATGCGGCAAGTGGTCAACCGAGGGCAGCAACTGGCCCGAATACGCCTTGCGGTTGGGCGCGATGCCGCCCACCGAAATGCCGCCGAAACCCACGCCGTGATAGCCCCGCTCGCGCCCGATGAAGCGCGTGCGCTGCCCTTCGCCACGCGAGCGGTGGAATGCCAGCGCGATCTTGAGCGCCGTGTCTACGGCCTCGGAGCCCGAGTTCGTGAAGAAGATGTGCTTGAGGTCGCCGGGCGTGTGCTTCGCGATCTTTTGCGCGGCCTCGAAGGCCTTGGGATGGCCCATCTGGAACGTCGGCGCGAAATCCATTTCCTCGGCCTGCGCCTTCACCGCGGCGACGATCTCGTCGCGGCAGTGCCCCGCGTTCACGCACCACAGGCCGGCGGTGCCGTCGAGAATCTGCCGGCCGTCGTGCGAGGTGTAGTACATCCCTTTCGCGCCGACGAGGAGCCGCGGCGCACTCTTGAACTGCCGATTCGCGGTGAAAGGCATCCAGAACGCGGATAGATCGGGCAGGCTGGCATTCATCTGCATCTCCTTGATCTCGTTGACATGGACACAAAGGCGATAGACGGAACTCGCAGGCACGCCTGTTCATGACGCCCGCGATGCTGCAATTCAGTTCATGCGCGTCGGACGTGTCCGGCGCTTCAGACCTGCAGTTTAGATAGCCGGCCACACATGCACAGCGATGCAGCGTGCGATGGGTGCACCGCTGCCCGCGGCCATGCATGCGCGCACTGCAACGATGCACTGCACCCGAACATGAACCGCATTGCACCACATTCGCCCGTGGGCTGCGCGGCGTCACGCGAGACGCGCGCCGCCCGCGCCTTGTGCCGCCACGCATCGCGCATCTTCCACGCGCGGCCACCACCTGGCACAACGCTTGCAGTAATCCCTCCGCATGACTGAACACCTGACGTCGGCGCGTAACCAGACCAGACGCACAGAAGCGCCACGACCCACGACTTGAACCAAAGGGGCACACATGAAACGTCGCAGTCTGTTGAAACTCGGCACGATGTCGGGCGCGCTCGCGCTCGCGGGGCGCGTGCCGTTCGCGCACGCCGACACGGGCAGCGGCCCGATCAAGGTCGGCATCCTGCACTCGCTCTCGGGCACCATGGCGATCTCCGAGACCTCGCTCAAGGACACCGCGCTGATGACGATCGCCGACATCAACAAGAACGGCGGCGTGATGGGCCGGCAGATCCAGCCCGTGGTGGTCGACCCGGCGTCGAACTGGCCGCTGTTCGCCGAAAAGGCCCGCCAGTTGCTCACCCAGGACAAGGTCGCGTGCGTGTTCGGCTGCTGGACCTCGGTGTCGCGCAAGTCGGTGCTGCCGGTGTTCGAGGAGCTGAACGGCCTGCTCTACTACCCGGTGCAGTACGAAGGCGAGGAGATGTCGCGCAACGTGTTCTATACGGGCGCGGCGCCCAACCAGCAGGCCATCCCCGCCGTCGAATACCTGATGAGCGCGGAGGGCGGCGGCGCCAAGCGCTTCTTCCTGCTCGGCACCGACTATGTGTATCCGCGCACGACCAACAAGATCCTGCGCGCCTTCCTGCACTCGAAGGGCGTGCAGGACAGCGATATTCAGGAGGTCTACACGCCGTTCGGCCATAGCGATTATCAGACCATCGTCGCGAACATCAAGACCTTCTCGCAAGGCGGCAAGACCACGGTGGTCTCGACCATCAACGGCGACTCGAACGTGCCGTTCTACAAGGAACTCGGCAACCAGGGCATCAAGGCGACCGACGTGCCCGTGGTCGCGTTCTCCGTGGGCGAGGAAGAGCTGCGCGGGATCGACACGAAGCCGCTCGTCGGGCACCTCGCGGCCTGGAACTACTTCATGTCGGTGAAGGGCCCGCAGAACACGAAGTTCAAGGAGCAGTTCGCCGAGTGGGTGAAGATCAACAACCTGCCGGGCGGCAGCAAGCGCGTGACGAACGATCCGATGGAAGCGACCTTCGTGGGCATCCACATGTGGAAGCAGGCCGTCGAAAAGGCGAAGAGCACCGATGTCGACAAGGTACGCGTGGCGATGATCGGCCAATCCGTGGCGGCGCCCTCGGGCTTCACGCTCACGATGGACGGCAACCATCATCTGCACAAGCCCGTGATGATCGGCGAGATCCGCGGCGACGGCCAGTTCAACGTGGTGTGGCGGACCAAGACGGCGATCCGCGCGCAGCCGTGGAGCCCCTTCATCGCCGGCAACGAAGGCAAGCCGGACATCGTGAGCTCGAGCGTCTTGCCCGCCTTCCTGCGCCGCTCGCGCGTCGCCTGAGGTCCTGCCGCACCGCGCGCCTCGCTGCCGTGCGCGGCGCGCACTGCGCCCGTGCTTGCCTGCGCTTCGATTCGCTGAGCCGGCGCGCAACGCCGCGGCGTCATCGGGCAATGCACGGCGGCCCGCACCAGGAAGAAATCACCATGGCTCTCCTACTCTCGAGATTCGTCCGGGTGCGAGCGCGCGAACGCCGCGCACGCGCCGCTCACCCGCTCGTGCTTGTGCTTGCACTCGCGCTTTGCGCCGCATTCTCCTCGGGCGCCCATGCGCTCGAAGCCGCCGACGTCGCACCGCTTGCTGGCGACGACTTCGATGCGAAATCCACCGCCGTCGACAAGCTCATCGCTACGCACGACGCCGCATCGCTCACGCTGTTGAAGGCGCTCGCCGACGACAACGTCACCGCGACGGACTCCGGTGAAGTGCTCGTGCAAGAAGGCACGGATGGCCAAAACGCACGCGACGCCGCCACCGGCAAGGCGGTGCCGCCAGCCGTCGCGGCGAGCGCGCAGCCCATTACGCTGAACAACCTGCTGCGCTCGAAAGTGGCGGGCGCGGTGTCGGGCCTGCAGCTCGCCTCGCCCGACCTGGAGACGCGCCGCGCGGCCATCGCCGAGCTGCTGAAGAATCCCGACCCGGCGATGAAGCCGATGATCGACGCGGCGCGCGCAAAGGAAACCGATCCCGCGCTCAAGCGCCGCCTCGACACGCTCTGGGCCATGACTGCCCTGCACAACCCGAACGCGGCCACGCGCCTCGAGGCCGTGAAACTGGTGGCCGCGCGCCACGACCTCGACATGTACGAGCTGTTGCGCCCGCTCGTCGCGAAGAGCGCGAGCGGCGCGTTCAACGAGCCCGACGCCGATGTGCGCGCCGCCGCCCAGCAAGGCATCGACGCGCTCGACGCGATCCAGCGCCGCAACGAGATCGCGGGCACGCTGTTCGCCGGTCTCTCGCTCGGCAGCGTGCTGCTGCTCGCGGCGCTGGGTCTCGCGATCACGTATGGGCTCATCGGCGTCATCAACATGGCGCATGGCGAGTTCCTCATGATCGGTGCGTACGCAACTTATGTGGTGCAGACGCTGTTCCAGCGTTATGCGCCGGGCGCGGTCGACTGGTATCCCCTGCTCGCAGTGCCGGTTTCGTTCGTCGCCGCCGCGCTCGTGGGCGCGGTGATCGAGCGGCTCGTGATCCGCCATCTGTACGGACGTCCGCTCGAAACGCTGCTCACCACCTTCGGCATCAGCCTGATCCTGATTCAGGCCACGCGCATGATCTTCGGCGCGCAGAACGTGCAGGTCGAGAACCCCGCCTGGATGAGCGGCGGCGTCACGCTCATGCAAAACCTCATCCTGCCGTACAACCGCCTCGCGATACTCGCGTTCTCGCTGATCGTGGTGGCCATCGCGTGGGCCGTGCTCACGAAAACGCGTCTCGGCCTCTACGTGCGCGCCGTCACGCAGAACCGCCGCATGGCCGCGTGCGTGGGCGTGCGCACGGCGCGCGTCGATGCCTGGGCGTTCGCGTTCGGCGCGGGCGTCGCGGGTCTCGGTGGCTGCGCGCTCTCGCAGATCGGCAACGTAGGCCCGGACCTCGGGCAGAGCTACATCATCGATTCGTTCATGGCGGTGGTGCTCGGCGGCGTCGGGCAGATCGCGGGCACGGTGATTGGCGGCTTCGGCCTCGGACTCGTCTCCAAGGCGATCGAACCGTTCTGGGGTGCAGTGCTCGCGAAGATCGCCGTGCTCGTGCTGATCGTGCTCTTCATCCAGAAGCGTCCGCAGGGGCTGTTCGCCCTCAAGGGCCGCAGCGCGGAGGCATGAGATGACGACCGCCACCACCACACCGCGCGCCTCGTACGGCGCACCCGCGCCGCAACACGGCGAGGGCCCCGAAACGTTCGCACTGGGCCTGCCCGCGCGGCCCGCCCTGCTCTCGCGCCGCGCGTGGCTCGCGCTCATCGCGCTCATCATTGCGATGGGCGTGGGCGTGCCGCTGTGCGCGCTCGTGCTGCCGCAATCGAGCGCGCTGCATCTGTCCGCCTACACGATGACGCTGGCCGGCAAGCTCATGTGCTACGCGATCGCCGCGCTCGCGCTCGATCTCGTGTGGGGCTACTGCGGCATCCTGAGCCTCGGCCACGGGCTGTTCTTCGCGCTCGGCGGCTACGCCATCGGCATGTACCTGATGCGCGAGATCGGCCACGACGGCAAGTACGGCAGCGATCTGCCCGACTTCATGGTGTTCCTCGACTGGCATGCGCTGCCGTGGTACTGGCAGGGCACGCAGCATCTCTGGTACGCGCTGCTGCTCGTGGTGCTCGTGCCCGCCGTGCTGGCCTGGGTATTCGGCTTCTTCACGTTCCGCTCGCGTGTGAAAGGCGTGTATCTCTCGATCATCACGCAGGCCATGACCTTCGCCGCGATGCTGCTGTTCTTTCGCAACGAAACGGGCTTCGGCGGCAACAACGGCTTCACCGACTTCAAGCGCATCGCGGGCATGCCCATCACCCATCCGGGCACGCGCACCGTGCTCTTCCTGATGACCTTCGCGACGCTCGTGCTCGCGTTTCTCGCCGCGCGCGCCATCGTCGCCTCGAAGCTCGGCCGCGTCGTGACCGCCGTGCGCGACGGCGAGACGCGCCTCATGTTCCTCGGCTACAGCCCGCTCGGCTACAAGCTCTTCGTGTGGACCGTTTCGGCCGTGCTGTGCGGCATCGCAGGCGCGCTCTATGTGCCGCAGGTGGGCATCATCAATCCGAGCGAAATGTCGCCGGGCAATTCGATCGAGATGGCGATCTGGGTGGCCGTGGGCGGACGCGGCACGCTGATCGGCCCGATCATCGGCGCGTTTGCCGTGAACGGCGCGAAGAGCTTCTTCACCGCCTACTTTCCTGAGTACTGGCTATTCTTCCTTGGCCTCATTTTCGTGCTCGTGCCACTGTTGCTGCCCAACGGCATCGTGGGCCTGATCGAACTCGTGACGCAGCGCGTCAAGCAACTTCGCGCAGGAGGCAAACGCTCATGAACGGCCACCTCATCCTCAACGACCCGCTCAATCACAATCCGTTCGAGGACGACACGCTGACGGTTTCCGGCGTTGCATCGATGGGCCATGTGGTCGAGGCCGGCGCCATCGACATCTCGCACGGCACGATCCTCTACCTCGAAGACGTGAGCGTGAGCTTCGACGGCTTTCGCGCGCTCAACAAGCTCTCGCTCGAGATCGACGCGGGCGAGCTGCGCTGTGTGATTGGCCCGAACGGCGCGGGCAAGACCACGATGATGGATGTGATCACCGGCAAGACCTCGCCCGATTCCGGCAAGGTCTTTCTCGGCCAGACGCTCGATCTCACGCGCATGAACGAGCCCGCCATCGCGCGCGCGGGGATCGGCCGCAAGTTCCAGAAGCCCACGGTGTTCGAGCAGCATCCCGTCTGGGAAAACCTCGAGCTCGCGATGAAGGCCGACAAGGGCTGGTTCGCCACGCTGCGCGCGCGCCTCGACCGCCAAGCGCAGGCGTTGATCGAAGAGACGCTCGAGGTGATCCGGCTCGAGAGCGAGGCGCGCCGCCTGGCGGGCGAGCTTTCGCACGGGCAGAAGCAGCGGCTCGAGATCGGCATGCTGCTGATGCAGCGCCCCGCCCTGCTGCTGCTCGACGAGCCGGCCGCGGGCATGACCGACGACGAAACCATGGAGCTGGCCGCCCTGCTCAATCGCCTGAGAGGCAGTTGCTCGATGATGGTGGTCGAGCACGACATGGAGTTCGTGGCCGCGCTCGCGGGGGAAACCGGCCGCGTGACGGTGATGGCCGAGGGGCGCGTGCTCGCGCACGGCACGCTCGACGAGGTGAAGCGCGACGACGCGGTCATCGAATCTTATCTGGGACGTTGAACCCCTCAAGCCCATTTGGGACGGCTACGGCAACGCTTCTGCAATACAAGGCATCGACATGCTCACCATCGAATCGCTGAACCAGTACTACGGCGGCAGCCACATCCTGCGCGACGTCTCGATGACGGTGCCCGAAAGCAGGCTCACGGTTTTGCTTGGCCGCAACGGCGTCGGCAAGACCACCTTGCTGCGCTGCCTCATGGGCGTGGTGCCGACGAAGAGCGGCACCGTCGCCTGGCGCGACACGGCGCTCACGAAGCTGCCCACCCATGCGCGCGTCGCGCACGGCCTCGCCTACGTGCCGCAGGGCCGCGATATCTTCCCGCGCCTCACCGTGGAGGAAAATCTGCTGGTGGGCGCGGCGAGCAAGAAGCGCATGCCCTCCGGGGTGCCCGAGCACATCTATGCGCTCTTTCCCGTGCTCAAGGACATGAAGGCGCGGCGCGGCGGCGATCTTTCGGGCGGCCAGCAGCAGCAACTCGCCATCGGCCGCGCGTTGATGAGCGATCCGCAACTGCTGATTCTCGACGAGCCCACCGAAGGCATTCAGCCCTCGATCATCCAGGACATCGGGCGCACGCTGCGGCAGCTCGTCGAACAGATGAACCTGACGGTGCTGCTCGTCGAGCAGTATTACGACTTTGCGAAGGCCATTGCGGACGGCTACTGGGTGATGCGCCGCGGCGAAATCGTGGCGGGCGGCGCAGGCGCCGACATGGACGCGGACGGCGTGCGGGAGATGATCGCTGTCTGAGCCGCCAACGGCGCATGCTATCCTGCACGGCACTTCTCGCCCACGCCCCCGTTTTCAGCATGTCGCTTCACGAAAATCACGCCGCTCTCGCCAACACCACTTTGCGCAGCCACGCGCCTCAGGAATGGGTGGCCCGGCTCGAACTGGGTTTCGAGCAACACGGCGCGCGCACGACGCTCGCGCATCGGCTGCACGTGGGGCCGTTGCGTGTGCAACGGCCGCTCTATCCCGAAGGCGATGCGATCTGCCACGCGGTGATCGTGCATCCGCCCGCGGGCATCGCCGGCGGCGACCGGCTCGACATCGACGTGAACGTGGGAGATGGCGCACATGCGGTGCTCACTACGCCCGGCGCCACCAAGTGGTACAAGTCCAACGGCCGCGTCGCGCGCCAGCGCATCAAGCTGCGCGTGGGCGCCGGCGCGAAGCTCGACTGGCTGCCACAGAACAATCTCGTCTTCGATCACGCGCACGCCGAGCTCGACTTCTCGCTCACGCTCGCAGAAGACGCGACGGCCATCGGCTGGGACGCCATGCAGCTCGGCCGCCAGGCGGCCGGCGAGCGCTGGTCGGCCGGCATGGTGCGCTCGCTCACGCGGGTGGCGCGCGCCGCCACGCAAGACAGCGACGAACAACTCCTCTGGTTCGAACGCGCCCTGGTGGACGCCGCCGATCCGCTGCGCGACGCGCCGCAAGGGCTCGCGGGCTATCCGGCGTTCGGCATGCTGTGGGCCGTCGGCCCGGCCTGCAACGAGGCGCTCGCGCAAGACCTCGCGGTCACGCTCCCCTTCGACGATGCCCTGCGCGCAGGCGCGACCTGCGTCGCGCCGGGCGTGCTGCTGGTACGCGTCATCGCGCGCTCGATGGAGCCGTTGCAGCAGACGCTCACGCGATGCTGGACGCAGTTGCGGCCCATCGTGCACGGCGTCAAGGCCGCGCCGCTGCGCCTCTGGACGACCTGATCCGCGGGGAATCCACCTCCCGCGCACCATGCCAGCGCGTGCGTGCCCCATTGCCGTGCATCGACATCTACGCGGGGTGCACTGAGCCCGCGTGGATGGTGCATTCATGCCGCCCCCTTTCATTGGCATAACCCTTGCTTCGCGCTTGCGTGGCCAATGCGCGCGACACCGGGCGCTGCAAGCTGTCCGTAACCTCGCTGCCGTAAGCTGACCCAGCGCACGATCGGGCCCTGGCGCCGCGCATGGGCTGCGCATGAGGCACGCATGCCGGCCGCCGGATGGCCGGCCCCTCCTACTCACAGAAAACGATGAAGCTCACGCCACGCGAGAAAGACAAGCTCCTGATCTTCACCGCCGCGCTGCTCGCCGAACGGCGGCGCGCGCGCGGCCTCAAGCTCAACTATCCGGAGGCGGTCGCCTTCATCAGCGCCGCGCTGATGGAAGCGGCCCGCGACGGCAAGACCGTTGCCGAGGTCATGCACTACGGCACGACGCTGCTCACGCGCGACGACGTGATGGAAGGCGTGCCGGAGATGATCCCCGACATCCAGGTCGAGGCCACCTTCCCCGACGGCACCAAGCTCGTCACCGTCCACCATCCGATTCCATGAACTTTGTATGGGACCCGAGTACGGTGCTAAAGCACCCACTCTGGTCGACAAGGAACCTCGCATGATCCCCGGCGAAATGCTGATCGACGAAGGCGAAATCGAGCTCAACGCGGGCCGCGAAACCGCGACCGTGACGGTCGCGAACACCGGCGACCGCCCCGTGCAGATCGGTTCGCACTTCCACTTCTACGAAGTCAACGAGGCGCTCTCGTTCGAGCGCGAGGCCGCGCGCGGCTTTCGCCTGAACATTGCGGCCGGCACCGCCGTGCGCTTCGAGCCCGGCCAGGAGCGCACCGTCGAGCTGGTGGCGTTCGCGGGCGAGCGCGCCGTCTACGGCTTCAGCGGCAAGGTGATGGGCCCGCTCTGAGCGGCGGCGCGCCCACTTTCGAATTCATCAGGATTCCGATATGACATTGAAGATCGGCCGCCGCGCCTATGCGGAGATGTTCGGCCCCACGACCGGCGACCGCGTGCGTCTCGCCGACACCGAGCTCGTGATCGAGATCGAACGCGACTACACGGTCTACGGCGACGAAGTGAAGTTCGGCGGCGGCAAGGTGATCCGCGACGGCATGGGCCAGTCGCAGCGTCTCGCCGCCGAGGTGGCCGACACGGTCGTGACCAACGCGGTGATTCTCGACCACTGGGGCATCGTCAAAGCCGACATCGGCATCAAAGACGGCCGCGTCTGGAGGATCGGCAAGGCCGGCAACCCCGACGTGCAGCCGGGTGTGACGATCCCCATTGGCGCCGCCACGGAAGTGATTGCGGGCGAAGGCCAGATCGTGACCGCGGGCGGCATCGACACGCACATTCACTTCATCAGCCCGCAGCAGATCGACGAAGCGCTCACCTCGGGCGTCACGACGATGATCGGCGGCGGCACCGGCCCCGCCACCGGCACCAACGCCACGACCTGCACGCCGGGCCCGTGGCATCTCGAGCGCATGCTGCAGGCCGCCGACGGCTGGCCGATCAACCTCGGCTTTCTCGGCAAGGGCAACGTGAGCCTGCCCAAGCCCGCCGAGGAGCAGATCGCCGCCGGTGCGATCGGCCTGAAGCTGCACGAAGACTGGGGCTCGACGCCCGCGGCCATCGACAACTGCCTCACGGTCGCCGACGCGACCGACACGCAGGTGGCCATACACACCGACACGCTCAACGAAGGCGGCTTCGTGGAGGCAACGGTGAACGCGTTCAAGGGCCGCACGATCCACACGTACCACACCGAAGGCGCTGGCGGCGGCCACGCGCCCGACATCATCAAGGTGTGCGGCGAGGCGAACGTGCTGCCCTCGTCGACCAATCCCACGCGACCGTACACGATCAACACGCTCGACGAGCACCTCGACATGCTGATGGTGTGCCATCACCTCGACCCGTCGATTGCCGAGGACATCGCCTTCGCCGAGTCGCGCATCCGCCGCGAGACCATTGCCGCCGAAGACATCCTGCACGACCTCGGCGCGCTTTCGATGCTTTCATCGGACTCCCAGGCAATGGGCCGCGTCGGCGAAGTCATCATCCGCACCTGGCAGACCGCGCACAAGATGAAGGTGCAGCGCGGCGCGCTGCCCGAGGACAGCGCGCGCAACGACAACTTCCGCGTGAAGCGCTATGTCGCGAAGTACACGATCAACCCCGCGCTCACGCACGGCATCGCGCACGAGGTAGGTTCGCTCGAGCCGGGAAAATGGGCCGATCTCGTGTTCTGGGACCCGGCGTTTTTCGGCATCAAGCCCGCGCTCATCCTCAAGGGCGGCATGATCGCGATGGCGCAGATGGGCGACCCGAACGCGTCGATTCCCACGCCGCAGCCCGTGCATTATCGTGAGATGTTCGGCACGCGCGGACGCGCGCTCACGCAGACCTCGCTCACGTTCGTCTCGCAGCTTGCGCTCGACAAACGCATGCCCGAGCGCTATGGCCTGCAAAAGCGCGTGGTGGCGGTGCGCAACTGCCGAAGCGTCACGAAAGCCGACATGATTCACAACGCGTGGCAACCGTCGATCAGCGTCGATCCCGAGACCTATCAGGTCGTGGCCAATGGCCAGTTGCTGACCTGCGAGCCCGCCACGGTGCTGCCGATGGCGCAGCGCTATTTCCTGTTCTGATCCGCTGTCATGCGCACGATAGATAAACGACTCAACGCGAAGCTCGCCCCTGTGCTGATCAAGCGCGCGCCCACGCTCACCCTGCCCTATGACGCGCGCTGCAAGAGCCGCTTCGCGGCCACGCTCGATTCCGGCGAGGAAGTGGGCGTGGTGCTGCCGCGCGGCACGGTGCTGCGTGACGGCGACATGCTCGTGGCCGACGATGGCGGCCTCGTGCGCGTGATCGCCGCGGCGCAAAGCGTGCTGCTCGTGCGCGCGCCGGAGCGCCTCACGCTCACGCGGGCCGCGTATCACCTCGGCAACCGCCATACGCCCGTGGAAGTGGGCATCGATGAACTCAAGCTCGAAGCCGACCCGGTGCTCGAAGACATGCTCAGGCGCCTCGGCGCGCAGGTCGAGCGCGCGACGCTGCCGTTCCAGCCCGAGGCGGGTGCCTATGGTGGCGGTCATCGCCATGGCCACGACGAGACTTTTGCGGAAGATTACGCGCTCGCGCAGCGCGTGTTCGACGAGCACCACGGGCATGCGCACGATCACGGGCATGCGCATGGCCACGATCACAACCATGGCGATCACGTCCACGACGCCGATTGCGGCCACGATCACGGTCATTGCGACGGCCATGCGCACGACCACAGCCATGAACATCGCTGAGCTCACCTCCCTGCTCCATCTCGCGTCGCCGGCGTTGCCGATTGGCGCGTTCAGCTATTCGCAGGGGCTTGAAGCGGCCATCGACGCCGGGCTCGTCGCCCACGCCGACGATGCCGCGCATTGGATCGCAAGTGGCCTGGCCAACGTGCTCGCGCCCGGCGAGCTGCCCTTCATCGCGCATCAGCTCGAACGCTGGCGCACGCACGATGCCCGCGCGCTGATCGAAGCGAACGAGGAATTCGTCGCGAGCCGCGAATCGGCGGAGCTGCGCCGCGAGACCGCGCAAATGGGCTGGTCGCTGCGCCAGCTCTGCGCGCAGCTCGAATGGGGCGACGCCGCAAGACGCGAGACGCTCGAACGCATCACGCCCATCGCACAGCCGACGGCGTTCGCGTTCGCGGCCTTCGCACACGATGCCGCGGTTGACGCCACGCTCGCCGCCTACGCGTTCAGCTGGGTCGAGAATCAGGTCGCCGCCGCGCTCAAGGCCGTGCCGCTCGGACAGGTCGCGGGGCAGCGTATCGTGGTCGCGCTGCGGCCGGCCATCGAAAGCGCGGTCGCGCGCGCGCTCGCCACCCCGCCCGGCTCGCTCAACACCTTCGCGCCGCAGCTCGGCATTCTCAGCGCGCGCCACGAATCGCAGTACTCGCGGCTTTTCCGCTCCTAGCCTCGTATCGAGGCCGATGTCCAAACAAACCCGCAGACCATTCCGTAGACAAGCTCACACGAACCATGAATTCGAACTCCAAACGCACCAAGAAGCTGCCGCCACTGCGCGTCGGCGTGGGCGGCCCGGTTGGCTCCGGCAAGACCACGCTGCTCGAAATGCTCTGCAAGGCCATGCGCGAGCGCTACGACCTCGTCGCCATCACCAACGACATCTACACGAAGGAAGATCAGCGCCTGCTGACCGTGGCAGGCGCGCTGCCCGCCGAGCGCATCATGGGCGTGGAGACGGGCGGCTGCCCGCACACGGCAATCCGCGAGGACGCGTCGATCAACCTCGAAGCCGTCGACCAGATGCTCACGCGCTTTCCCGATGCGGACATCGTCTTCATCGAATCGGGCGGCGACAACCTCGCGGCGACCTTCAGCCCCGAGCTGTCGGACCTCACGATCTACGTGATCGACGTGGCGGGCGGCGAGAAGATTCCGCGCAAGGGCGGCCCCGGCATCACGAAATCGGACCTGCTCGTCATCAACAAGACCGATCTCGCGCCGCTCGTGGGCGCGAATCTCGACGTGATGGCTTCGGACGCGAAGAAAATGCGCGGCGAGCGCCCGTTCGTGATGTGCAACCTGAAGGCGCTCGACGGCCTCGATCAGGTGATCGCGTTCATTGAAAAGCAGGGATTGCTGATCAAGGAAAGTGGCTCCCCCAATTGATCTCACACAAACACCCACTGAGTAATATATTCCCGGCTACATCCCGCCACTAGTCTCCGACCTGCGCAGTCGCACTACCGATCAGCGTGCAGCCGCACTCGGTCCGGTGCCCGTGCAGCGCGACGTGTTCGCCGCCGATCGTCAGCGTCGGATGCGCCTCGACGATCTTGTTGACGCCGTGCGGTTTGCCGTCGGGATATTTCTGCGGACAGTCGACAAGGTCGTGCAGACGTGCGATCGCCTTGCCACCAATCGTATGGATGTTTGACCCGGTGATTACGCGCCCGCCGTGCGATGTCGTATCGCCGACGACAATAATGGGGAGTGCCATCCTGGTCTCTCGTATGGCTTGGGAAACGGGAATGCGCGCCCGCTGGCAGCGGCGCGCGAGTCAGTCGCTGTCCTGGTCGGAATTGTCGTCCGGGTATGAAGGGTCGGTGCTCGCTATCCTGCCCTTGATGTACTGGATGCGCGCGCGATATGCGCTCAGCAAGCACGCGTTGTCGGTACACACGTTTCGCACTTTCCGAATCCAGTTGACCTGGTTCAGCCTGACCGGATCCTGATATGAAATCTCCTTTGATTCGGTCAGCAGCATCGCGACGTAGCCGCGGTTGACTGTCGCGTCCAGTTTCACCAACTCCGGATTGCCGCAAATCAAGCGTTCAACGTTCGTGCCTGCCTTCTTGCAATCGAAACTCTGTTCGGCATTCACGGGCACGTGCGTCTGGCGCTCGAACAGGTACGCCCAGGAACCGTCAAGCAGCACCATTTCGTCCGGTGACTTGTAGATGGTGGCGTAGCGTAGCCCCAGACAGAGCGGTGCGTCGGTGTCACTGAGAAGGTAAGTATCGGTCAGTGCCTCACCATTCGCATGGAACCTGCTGCTCAAGAATACATTGAAGTTGTCCAGTGACCCGAACGAGTGCGAGATGACTGGATCGACATAAAAGCTAATGCGTTTTTGAACCTTTACGCTGCAGCTGTGGCCGGTGTAGTGAAACACAAACGCGCCGCCGTCAAACGTGAGGACTCCTGCGGTCATCGGATTGACTGGAAACGATAACTTGTGAAAATCGCTGCCCTGCTCGAACTGCGCGGCACCCGTCATCCGATATGTGTCCTGGGCGGCGGCATAGGCTGGCAAGATGAGTGCTGAAAAGAGAAGTACCAACCACTGCTTGAGTTTCTTCATGGTGCGAATAGCCATCGTTCAGTGATTCGAGTTGTAAATATTCAGGCAAAACATGTCGTGCTCTCGTTCCCGTCGGGTTCTGTTCTCAATGTCCAGGAATTCGACAGGCGCACCGGCGTAGTCGCCGCTGTTCAGTTTATGGCACAGATTGGGCGCCTTGCTGAGGCTCCCCATGTTATAGGCGAGCGAGACGAGCGCATCATATTCGTGCTGATAGAGCGGTACTGTGATCGCGTTCTTAACACGGCCCTCGATCACCGTTACGTCATTGTCGAACAGAGTTTGCGCCTGCGCGACGGTGATCATGCTCGACATCGCTACGTATCCGTTTGCCGTGCAAGTGCTTTTGCCGATCAGATGGCCCCAGCCAACCGTGCAGTAGCCCTTCTTGTCATCGTAGTAGTACGTATGCGTTTTCGAGTCGTCGTAGTAGACCCCTTCCCAGCCCTTGATAAACGCCTGACCCTGATCCGATATCTTCAGTTGCGCGATCGGGATGCGCTGGCCGGCGGGCCGCAACGGCGGCGCATCGAGGAAGGTTGCCCTGTAGCCTTCCTGCAGGATCGCCAATGAATCCATCAGGTCCCCGCGCCGCTGGAATGGCTGATCCATCGATGAGCCGTTCAATCTCGAGTGCGGATCGAATCCGAGAACCCCCGAATACGTCTCGAAATGTAGCATCGACACATTCTCGTTGCCGACGACATGCAGCGTTGTCCCGTCCGCCTTCAAGAGCACACCGCTGCTCGCAAGGATCTGCCCCTGGCTGACCGTGTCTCCAATTCTCACTGTGGTCGAGGACGGATCGACCTCGCCGTAAAGCGCGATGAACTCGCGACCGTCGGTGGTCTTGTGGTGAATGCTGATCTGCCAGGTATGGCAGTAGAAGAACTCGCACTTGATGACAATGCCAGGCGCGATTGCGACGATCGGCGTATGCGCCTGCACGTACAGATCCCGGGCAGCATGCTTGCGACCGCCCGCCCGGTTAGCGCCGAATCTCGCCTGGTCGTGTCCGCCGCCGTGCAGCGGCTTGGTCCACGTGTAATCGCACGACTGCGTACCGTAGATGGCGCCTTCGTCGTTAAGCGGCCGGGTCTGGATCGGGAAGATGACTGGTGCGGCACCTTGGCGCGGAGTCGAGGTCGGCGCACCACGATCGTTGTTCGGATGATCGTTTTGCGGCGGCGTGCCCGCCGGCGCAGGTTTCTTCGGCGTCGGCTGGTCCGATTTCCGTGATTCGACGGGCGGCACCTTGAGCTTCTGGCCGACCACGATCATGTCCGATTTCAGGCCGTTCACACGTTTGAGCAGATCGACGCTCGTGTGGTATTTCCTTGCGATTATCGTCAGGTTGTCGTGCACCTTGACAACGTAGGTGCCACGCCAGTAATCGCCTTTCGTCGGGTTGTCGACTTTGGTCGGCAGATCGTGCACGGTCTTTGGACTCGTCAAACGAAAGCGAATCTCGGGCAACGATGCGTTGAACCTTGCTACCTCCTTCATCGTATCGCTAGTCCATCGCTTCACGTGCACCGACAGCTCGGTGCCCACCGGAACCGTGAACTGGATAGTACCCTGCGCGCTCGTCGACGCGGCGTGATAGATGTCGCTCGCGCGGTCGTCCAGCCCCTTGATTTCGACCTTCAGATCCTGGATCGACTGGTCGAAACGATCCTTGAAATAGACCGTGACGGCCGACAGCAAATCGGTGTTGGTGTTCGGGGTGTTCATGAGGTAATCGGAATCGGTCGAATGGCGCTCAGGCACTCTGATTGACGTAATGATTCGGGTCGTCCGGCGTAGCTTCTCCAGACTCGATGGACGGCGAGACTTCGGATTCGACAAGCCACGAACCTTGGGTGCCAACCAGTACCTGGAGCGTCTCGGCCTGGTCGGTCGTCAGGCGCGGTGTGCGACCATGTTCGTCGAGCGTCCCCTGCGCGATGATGTCGCCGTTTTCCCGCCGCGCCGTATATTCGACCTCGCCAAACGCTCGCGGCCAGTAGACGTCGTACACGTCGAGCCGGTTACTGAATGCTTTCGGCATGTCGAAGCCGGGTACGACGACCGGCAGCGACTTCGGCCCCGGTAATGCATGATTGCCCGCATACGCCGCCCATTGCCCGGGAGTGCCATGTTCGATGCCGGCACCGTTGATCCGGATGTAACTGCCGCGTGCGTTTAACACGATTTCCTCGGCCGCGGTGATCTCGATCCGCTGCCCGGCTGTGCTCCCTCCATGCTATTCTGCGTCGCATCGGTGAAGGTCTTTAGCGCGTCATGACCCTCCGCGAGACTTTCCGCCTGATGCGCCTCGCTTGCCTGTGACATCGCCTTGAGGGTGCCTTCGGCGCTGACGAGTTGCTGGTGCGGCCCGTGCACGTCCAGCTGCTGACTACCCGCCTGCTTCGGATACGTAGTAACGTATAGTCCCTGTGAAGCACGCACGGCGCCGTAGGCATCCGTCTTCAGTTCAAATCCCGAGCCCAGATATGAGCCGCGCGTATTGCCGCGCTGGTCGATTAGATACCCCAGGTGGAGCAGGCTATTTCCCGAGCTGCTGAACAGCCTGGCGCGATTTTGGCCCGTTGCATCGTCCAGGACCATTTCGTTATAGCCGGAACCCGAATACTCCTTCGACCGGTAACCCGACAGGATACCGTTGCTGTGCCATTGCGGCTGGACGCGCCCGTTAAAGACTCGATGGAGCACTATTGGCCTGTCACAGTCTCCGCCCACATAGCCGATCAGCACCTCCTCACCGACACGTGGAACGTGGACGCTCCCGTAGCCTCCCCCGGTATCCGACTGGGCGACTCTCACCCAGCACGACGCGCCCGCATCCCCGGGATTCTGGCGGTCCCAGATGAACAACACCTTCACCCGGTTGAGTTCGTCCGTGTACACCTCTTCGCCCTGCGGCCCCACGACGATGGCCGTCTCCATGTGCATCTGCGGCTTGCTGTGCTCGAACGGGCTGCGATACGGAACCGTCACGCGCTGCGCCTCGACCTCGACCAGATAGAAACCCTCAGAACCATCCGCCTGAGTAACAGTTTCTCCCATGTGCCCGGACCTGGCGCGCGCCAGTTCGTTCTGGAGACTGTGCGGAAAGTTCGCTTCCTGCGCCGACAGTGGGAGGTTGTTTTCGATGTAGCGGCGCACCTTAATCGCAGCAAATTCCCGCTGGCCGGCCGGATCGCGATCGTGCTCCGGATGTCCGGTCAGTTCGAAACGCAGGCCAGCTTCGATACCGCGAACGCTTCCCACCGCGAAGAACCGTTTAGCTTGCGACTCCCACTCTTCCAGCTGAATTCTCGACAACTGCTCACCGCGGGTCTGGTTCCCATAGGTGTAGGCGCCCGTGTACTCATAGATCTCAGCCTGCTCCGGCAAATCTCCTTGACCATACATCGTCGGCAGGGAGGTGCCTTTGGGATTGAGCGCGGAGGATGGCGCCTTGTAGTCGAACGTGCGTGTCGTATGTACGGTACTCTGCAGGGTCCGCGTGCCCGACCACTGTGTAAAGCCATCCGTTTCGCTGCCGGTGCCCGACCGGGTGAACTGCACAGGATTGGGCGACACCTCGTCGAGCAAGTAGATGTCGTCGGTCACGACCAATGTGTGTGACTTGCCGTCCTTATTCTGCCGCCAGAAGCCGAACAGGCCTTCCTCCTCCATGAGGCGATGGACGAAGTTCCAGTCTGTTTCGCTTTGGCGACAATACGAGCGCTGGGGCAATGGCTTGCGCAACGCAAACTGGAACTTGCCTCTCCCCTGCGGATGCATATTGAATACGTCCGTGATGATGACATCGGCACTCTCGTTCTGCCAGTACCGCATGTCGCTGCGGAATCGGAGGAAGTGCATCCACGACGCATAAGTCAGTTGGTAACTGGAGAGACTACCGTCGCCGCCGAGCCTTCGGGCCGTATGAATATAGCCATTGACCGGGATATAGGACTTGTCAGCCTGCTGAATCCACAGCGTCATCGGCTGGGCAATCAGGGTCTTAAGTTCGATGTCGCGCGCAGTGGATACCATGTCGAGCGTGACGCTGAAATCGCGCCCTAACTCGGAATGAATTACCGCTCGGCGCGGTACTAGCGCATTTTCAGGTAAAACTGAAATGTCTGTCTTGATCAGGCGGTCTTGCTGGATCAGCCCACCCCGGATTATTTGGGCCAGTTCGGTCAAATTCATGTATTTCCCAACTTTTTATGCGTTACAGATCAGCAATCTGCACTCTCAATGAACAGCCCAGCCCCATAACTGCCGACAACGCGGGCGCATGATTTTAGTTTCGCCGAATATTTTGCGTCAACTGCGAGATAATCAACTATTGCAAATCACAATTTCAGGGCGTAGAAAAAGAACGGGAAAATCACGTCGCCCTTGATTCGAGAAAAAAACAAACGTATTTCACTTCATTGAGGGTTCGTCACGGCACAACCTGAAAAATCACGCGGGCCTTGCACGGCGGATCCATTGGGCCGAAACGGTGTAGTGGGAATTGCAGAGACCTGCCATATTGATGCGTAGATCCTGCAATTCCTGACGAGGTGCGAACGGGTCCGAAGACACCGGTGAGCGCGATTTCTTGCGATAACTGCTCAACCTGAAGCGCCCACCGGACCGTCTGGATCGATTGTGTTCAGTTGAGCACAGCAACGAGTGAGGGCATCGTGTCACACAGGGGAGCGGCCAGCGTGACGTCACACCTCAATCTGCGGCGCAGATTGGCGCAGCGCAATGAACTACCCCGCAACGGGTATTGGGTTGCACACCCGTTATGGCACGCGTGCACAACCGCGCGCGAAGTCACATGTCTGTGACGAGTGCCTGCACAACATCCACCGTACGCCCCGTGGCGCCACGATGGCGTGCCGCGAACGCGGCAGCAGCCGCGCCCATCGCCACGCGGCGCGGCTTGTCGGTAAAGAGCTCGCGCAAGGCACGCGCGAGATCGGCCGGGTCCTGCACCTGCAGCGCCGCGCCGGCCGCGACTGCGTCCGCAGTGGCCTGGGTGAAGTTGAACACGTGCGGACCGATCAGCACAGGCACCCCCACCGCGGACGCCTCGATCAGATTCTGGCCGCCAAGCGGCAAAAGACTCCCGCCGATGAACGCGAGATCGGCGGCGGCGTAATACGCGCCCATCTCGCCCATCGAGTCACCGAGCAGCACGTTCACGTCCTGCGGCAATGCATGGACGCCCTCGTGCGACGCGCCGGCGCTCGCCTTCGAAGCAGCCGGCGCCCATTTCGAACGCCGCTCGAGCTTCAGATTCTTGCGCGCGACGAGCGCGGCCACCTCATCGAAACGCTGCGGATGGCGCGGCACGAGGATCAGCAGCGCGTCTTCCACGCCGAGCGCGGCGAACGCCTGCAGCACAAGCTCCTCCTCGCCTTCGCGCGTGCTCGCCGCTACCCACACGGGCCGCGCGCCGATCGCGCGGCGCCAGTCGCGGCCGCGCGCGACGAGCCCAGGCGGGCTCGCCATATCGAATTTCAGATTGCCCAGCACGCTCACATTGCGCGCGCCCAGCGCGCTCAGGCGCTCGGCATCGGATGGGCTTTGCGCGAGCACGCGCGTGAAGCCGCCGAACACCTCGCGCGCATGCGCGCCGAACTTCGCGGCGCGCTTGAACGAACGCGCCGACATGCGCGCGTTCGTGAGCACGAGCGGCACGTCGGCGCGCTTGCATTCGTCGATGAGCGTCGGCCACACCTCGGTCTCCATCACGAGGCCGAGCGACGGACGCCATGCGCGCAGGAAGCGCCGCACGGCATGCGGCATGTCGTACGGCAGATAGCAGCGCCGCACGCGATCGCCGAATAGCTGCTCGCCCGTGGCACGCCCGCCGGGCGTCATGTGCGTGAGCAGGATGCGCGCGTCGGGACGCGCCGCCAGCAGCGCGTCGATAAGCGGCTGCGCCGCGCGCGTCTCGCCCACCGAAACGGCATGCACCCAGATCAGCGGCGCGTCGTCCTCGGGCACGCGCCCGGTGCTATAGCCGAAGCGCTCGCCGATATGCTGGCGATAACCGCGCTCGCGCCGCGAGCGCACCAGCAGGCGCAGCACCGCGAGCGGCGCGATCAGCCACCAGGCCGCGCGATAGATTGCCCTCAGCATCGGGCCTCCGCGACGGGGCGTGTCATGCGCGTCGCCAGCGCACCCGGACCCGCCATCGTAGACGTCGTAGCCGTGATGAGATCGAACCGTGGCATCAAACGAGTTCCTTGCCCTTGAGACGCTCGAGAATGCCGAGCGGCGCCCAGTCCGGATGCACCATGTCCTTCGCGGGCAGGAAAAAGGTCTGCTCCATCATGAACTGGCCGGACATGACCGCGTGCGATGCGTGATCGGAGAAGCAGACCCACACGCAGCCAGGCGGAAAATTGATGGTCTCCTGCGGGCTCGTCTTCTGGTAGTCGAGATCGGCCTTCATGCAGTCGTGCAGATTGAGCATCAGATGGTCGTACTCGCTGCGCGGCGACTTGGTGATGTGCAGCAGGTTCTGCAGCCAGGCCGAGCCCGGCATCTGCGGCTTGATGTTCGGCAGGAAGCGCCGCGCCATGTCCTCGAACGGCTCGCCCACGCGCCACACGCGCGGCACGCCGTTCGGGTTCACGTTGGTGAACACGCGCAGAATGCGCTCGCCATAGTTCGGGCGCGACGGAAAGGCGTCCACGTGCAGGCGCGAATCGTCCTTGCGCCACGAGGTCTGGCGCGTTTCCACCTGATGCAGGCGCAGGCTCGTGGGCGCAACGCGCAGCTTGCCGGTGTATTCGGGAAAGAGCCCGTCGACGAGTGAGCGCGCGCAGGCCTGATAGCGCGCGATCATCGCGCGCACGGCCGACTGCGTGACCGTATCGCCCAGCACGCCGCGCAGCGCGCCGCCGTTCGGGTCGAGGCTGATGTTCTTGCGCTTGGGGTCGGCGATCGCCGGATCGAGCAGCGCGCGCTCGCCGCCCTCGACCGGAAACTCGAGCTTCGGGAAATACAGCACCTTGCCCTGCTCGACGGCATCGAGCAACGTTTCGCGCGGTTGCGAGAGATATTGGCCGTGCCAGTCGGCGGATGTGACTTCGATGATCTGGGATTCGTTCATGGTCGCCCCTGGATGCGATGGATCGGGATGCCTGGCGGGATGCCGGGCGCCGACCCTTATACCCCGCGAGCCGCTGGGCGCGCCTTGACGCACCGCAGTCTGTCAGGCCTTGCCTGGCCTCTGCCGCGGCGCCGTGTCACAGCAGACCGAAGCCGGCCAGCGCGCCCTTGACCTGCGCGAGCGTGGGCGGCTGCCCGGCGGTGCCGAGATTGACGACCTTCGGCGACCAATAGCCGCCGGTGCGCCAGGCAGTTGCGAAATTGTACAACTCGACTGTCGGACGCTTGAGCGCCGCCGCAATGTGCACGAGACCCGTGTCCACGCCCACCGTGGCCGCCGCGCCGTCGATCAGGCCAACCACGGCCGGCAGCGAAAGCTTGGGCGGCACGATGGCCGCCTCGCCGAATTCTTTGGCGAGGCGCTCGCTCGTCGCGCGCTCGGCCTCGCTGCCCCATGGCAGGACGAGCGAGGCCCCGCGGCGCACGAGCGCCTGGCCCAGCTCGATCCAGTGCGCATCGGGCCATTGCTTGTCGGCACGCGAGGTGGCGTGCACGAACACCACATAGGGCACTGGCAAATTCAGGCCGACGCCTGCGAGCGCCTGGGCCGCGCGGTACGTGTCGAGGCCGAAGTCGATGTCGTCGGTGGGCTGCGGCGGCGGCAGTTCCAGTGCGGCCGCAACGAGCTGCCGGGTGCGCTCCACCACGTGCGTGCGCGGCTCGATGCGGATGGCGCGCTTATAGAAGAGGCGCGCAGGCCACTCGTAGCCCGCGCCGTCGGTCCGGTTGCCGAGGCCGACGAGCGGCCCGCGCGCCCAGCTCGCGACCCAGGCGGTCTTGATGAGCCCCTGGCAGTCGATCACGAGGTCGTACTTCTCGGCGGCGAGCGCGCGCCGGAACGCACCGATCTCGCGCCAGTTGGCGGCGGAAAAAAGCGCCTTGCGCCAGCGGCGCAGCGAGAACGGAATGGCGCGGCGCACGCCGTGCACGAGCTCGACGAGCGACTGGAAGCTCTCTTCGACGAGCCAGTCGATCTGCGCGTCGGGATACCGCCGCCGGATATCGGCGATGGCGGGCATGTTGTGGACGACGTCGCCAAGCGACGACACGCGCACGATGAGGATCTTTTGCACGCTCAAGAGGGAATTGCTGGCGATCTGCGCCGAAAATGCGTTAAAGGTCCGTGATTCTAACGCGGCGCGCGAGGGAATGCGGGAAATGGGATGAGGAGCCCCCGCCGCGGCGGGGGCGAACCGCCCCGCGCTAATACCAGTCGCTTGAGGGCATTCCGGCCAGCGAGGGCGGCGTGACCGCGCCGTAGTAGTTGGTCGAGGTGCCGCCCGCCGTCGTGCTGCCCGCAACGCCCGAAATGAGATGCCCGATAATGCATGCCGAACAGGGCGGATTGCTGCATATCGAGCTTGAACCGTAGCACTTGCCGTTCCCCTGGCCGTTCACGGCATCGATCTCGTAAGCAGCGAAGCCGAGGACCGGGGTACTTTGATTGTTATAGTTCGTCGTCCCATCGGCGACGATCGGGACCGTCACCAGCATCGGCAGGGTCTGACTAAAGCCGTTGTATATCGACGTCTTGGTGCCTGGCGAAATCAACGTACAGCTGGCTGCTTGTTGAGCACAAGGCGTACTCGCATTGTTCGTAGCAGACAGCGTACTCGGGTTGCCGCTCGTTATCAGACACTCAACCGCGGTGGCGCTTTGTAACGCCCCGCAGCTGGTGTTATTCAGCGTCGTCCATTGTCCCGCCGAGCTAGTGCAATTCGAGCCTAGAGGCATATTCGCACCGGAGCCCATCTGGAGTTCCTGGCCGGCGACCGGTTGCCCATTGCTCCAATAGTTGGAATTCGAATAGACACACAGGTTCAGGGCCATCGGAAAAAGGCTCCCCGGCTGCGCGGCTCCGGGCGCCGAAATGATCGCCACGGCCGTCGCACTGGCGTTCAGGCTGGACACGCCGAGCAGCGACCCAAGCAGAAGCGGCAAGCTCCCCCCGCCCTTCAAGCCGACGGTGGCCATGACAGCCGGCTTGGGAGCGATGTAGCCCGCCGGGATGGTTTGCGGCAACGGAATGGTCGAGGTCGAGGGGGCAGCAACATCCCAGTATCCCGCCGAGACCGACTGGAGTTGGGCCGCCTGCCCATTGGCGTTGTTCAAGCTCGCAAACTGGGTGGCCGATGCGCCCGCGGCACTCGCCGCAGTCGTCCACGGGCCAGAGCCGGTCACCAGTTGCCCTGGCAACTGTTGCGCGCCGGCGAGGGCTGCGGCGTCCGCCGCGTTCTGCAACTCGTGACGTACGACCACCCAGCGCGCCACGTCGAGTGCGAACGCGGCACAGCTGAGGAAAACGACGAGCAATAGCGCGACCTGAAGTGCGACAACCCCCTTTTCGCGCCGCACGGCGCGGCGACCGACTCTGATCTTTTTCATGTCAATCCCCCCATGGAAATGCCGGATCGCGCCGGTCTACTCGCAACTCATCGTGGTCGAAGAGGTCAGCGTGAGCGCATTCTTGAGCGCAGCCGGCAGCGGGTTGAATAACCCGCCGAGGGCGAGACCCGTGAACGTGTAGCTCACGGCAACGGTCACCGAAGCGCCAGTACTGCATGCCTGTGTCGATCCCGTGACCGTTCCGGAAGACGAATTCGTGATCGTGACGCCTGGCGTCGTCGTTCCCGAAGCGAAGTTGATCAGCATGGTCGACAGCCCATTTTGAGCGATGCCTTGCACAGTCGAAGCCGTGAGATACACCGGCGTCCCCGTGGAGTTCTCGCCAAAGGCCACCGCTTGCCGGACCGCCGCGCGGCTGGCGCTGGTAATCGCCGTCTTGTCGTAAAGAATGAAACCGAATTCGACAATAGCGAAGAATATGAGGAGGAGCAGCGGCAAGATCAGTGCGAACTCGACCACCGCCGCACCGCGCTGATCGCGCCGGCGCGCGCGGCGGCCGGCCGACGGCCCACGAAGTGCCCCACCCCTGTTTCGATTGTTCATTTTCGCCCTCGTGCAAAAACGCGTGATGTTCGCCCGCGCAGCAGACCACTCAATGCCCGCCCAGGCCCGGCAGCAGAATCCGGTAAATGTGAATGAATGCCGGCCCCATGAGCACCACCATCAGCGCGGGAAAGATGCAAAACAACAAGGGAAACAGCAGCTTCAGACCGATCTTCGCCGCCATTTCCTCGGCGCGCATGCGCCGGCGCGTGCGCAGCGTATCGGAGAGCACGCGCAGCGAAGTGCCGATGCTCGTGCCGAAGCGCTCGGCCTGGATCAGCATCGTGGTAAACGAATCGATGTCTTCCACGCCGGTGCGCAGCGAAAAGTTGCGCAGCGCCTTTTCCTTCGCAAAGCCCGAGCGGATCTCGAGGATCAGCAGTTCGAGCTCGTCCGCGACAACGGGGCTGCGCAGCCGTACTTCGTCGGCCACCTTCATGAGCGCCGCGTCCAGACCGAGGCCCGCTTCGACACAAACCGTCATCAGATCGATCGCGTCCGGGAAGGCCTCGAATATCTGGCGCTGGCGCGCCGTTATGCAACGCCCGACGAAGTAGTTGGGCAGGTAATAGCCAAGCCCGCACAACAGGATCAGCACGCCGGCAAGCTGGAAGGTGTTTTGCGTGAGCGGCGAACCGAAGATCCAGAATGACGCCAGCAGTGGCAGCAGGAAAGCCAATATCGTTTTCGCCGCGAAGTACACGGCAATCGCGCCGGTCCCGCGCCAGCCCGCCATCACGAGGCGCACGCGCAGGGCCGACAGCTCCCAGCCCTCCTTCGGCACCGACAGCCTCGAAATCGGCTTCGAGATCTCGACGATCCGCTCGAACCACGAGCCGTCCTGCGCTGCGCTGTCCTGTCCGAAACGCGGCTCGACGCGCGGGCCGCCCGCCTGCTCGATCCGGTTGCGCATGTCGCGCGGCGCGAACCAGTACAGCGCGCCAAACGCGAACATGAACACGAAGGCGAACACCCCGAACAGCAAAATCATATTTGTCATATCGAGCATTTTGCTTTCCTTTGCGCGCGTTGCACGCATTCCCCGATGCACCCGGCACGGCTGCACGGCTTCCCGCACGACGCCCTTGACTCAGACCCTGATGCGCACCGTGCGCCTGATCCAGAACACGCCGATCACCATCAGCACGAGCGCGACTTGCACGACCCGCAAGCCCGCCGGGTCCTGCCAAAGCACCTCCAGGAAACCCGGGTTGATCACCAGCATGGCCCCCGCGGTCACGAACGGCAGCAGCACGAGGACCCACGCGGAGAGCTTGCCTTCCGCGCAGAGCACGCGCACCTTGTCGAAGAATTTGAAGCGCTCGCGCACCAGCATCGTGATACTGTCGAGCAGCTCGGCAAGATTGCCCCCCGCCTCGCGCTGAACCAGCACCGCGATCACGAAATAGCGCAGATCGTGAATCGGCATGCGGCGCGCGAGATTCGTCAATGCATCGTTGAGCGAGACGCCGTAGTTGATTTCGTCGAACGTGTAGCGGAATTCGCCGCCCATCGGCTCCGCAAACTCAAGCCCCACCATCTGGATGGCAGCCGCAAAGGCATGCCCCGCGCGCAGCGAACGGGCAAGCATGTCGCATGCATCGGGCAACTGGCGCTCGAACTGTCTGAGCCGCCGTGCCCGGCGGCCTTGCACCCAGACGAGCGGAAGCACCGCGACGCTGATAGCGGCGAGTGCGCTCACCCCCATCGATACGCGAAGAATGCTCAGCAGTGCGAATACGGCTGGCGGCAGCGCAATGCACGTGCCGACCAGGCGCCCGACAGACCAGCCCACGCCCGATTGCTGCAGAAACAGCACCAGCGACTGCGTGATGCGCAGCTTGCCCAGCACGCGATGAAAGCGCGACGATTCATCGAGCACAGGCGTCTTGAGGATCGTCAGCTTCTCGTGCACCGCACCGGCCGCGTTCGACACCGCATCGATACGCGACTGCAACCGCCGCGCAACGGCACCATGCCGGCTGCTCCACCAGATCCAGGCGGCCTCGCAGGCCAGCACGACCGCGACAAAAACCAGCGCGATTGCCGCATAGAAACTATGACTCATGCTTGCCTCCCATGCCTCTCACGTCGTCTCGAAGCGGCGCGCCGGATCGAAGATGTTCTCCGGCAACGCCACGCCGAAGGCCTGCAGCCGCTCCATGAATTTCGGCCGCACGCCGGTGGCGCAGAAGTGGCCGCGCACCGTTCCTGTCGTGTCCACGCCCGTGCGCCGGAACGTGAAGATCTCCTGCATGTTCACGACATCGCCTTCCATGCCGGTGATTTCGGAAATGCTGAGGATCTTGCGGCGGCCATCGGTGAGTCGCGCAGCCTGCACGACGACCGTAATCGCCGAGGCGATCTGCTGGCGCATCGTCTTCGGCGGGAGCGTGAGCCCGCCGAGGCTGATCATGTTCTCGAGCCGGGTGAGCGCATCGCGCGGCGAATTCGCGTGGATCGTCGCGAGCGAGCCTTCGTGGCCGGTATTCATCGCGTTGAGCATGTCGAGCGCTTCCGCGCCGCGCACTTCGCCGAGGATGATGCGATCGGGGCGCATACGCAGTGCGTTGCGCACGAGCGAGCGCTGCGTGATCTCGCCACGCCCCTCGATGTTGGGCGGGCGTGTTTCGAGACGCAGCACGTGTTCCTGGCGCAGTTGCAGTTCGGCGGCATCTTCAATCGTGACGATGCGCTCGTCGTTGGGAATGAAACCCGAGAGCACGTTCAGGAGCGTCGTCTTCCCGCTGCCCGTGCCGCCCGAAATCAGGATGTTCACCTTCGCGCGCGCGAGGCCGTCGAGGATTTCGGCCATCGGCGGCGTAAGCGTCTGCAGCGAGATCAGATCCGGAACCTGCAACGGATTGGCGGCAAAACGGCGAATCGACAAAAGCGGCCCGTCGACGGCCGAGGGCGGAATGATCGCGTTCACGCGCGAGCCGTCGGGTAGCCGCGCATCGACCATCGGGCTCGATTCGTCGATGCGCCGGCCCACGCGCGACACGATCTTCTCGATCACCTTCATGAGGTGCGCGTCGTCGTAAAACGTCACGTCCGTCAGCTCGAGCCGGCCGCGGCGCTCGACGTAAATCTGCCTGGCCGTATTCACGAGAATGTCCGAAACACCCGGGTCGTGCAGCAGGACCTCGAGCGGCCCGAAGCCGAACATCTCGTCATAGACGTCGATCCCGAGCTGCCGGCGTTCCAGATCGTTCGCGGGAGCGCGGCGCTCTTCGAGGATGCGCGCGATCAGTGCGCCGATCTCCTGGCGCACCTGATCCTGCGGCATGCGCGAGAGGCGCTCCAGCTCCACGCGCTCGAGCACGGTCTGATGCACTTCGTGCCGGAGCTTCTGGTACGACTCGGAACGGGCTCGCGCCGGGTTGGTCGACGAGCCGGCGGCGTCGGCTCGCTCGCCCACCACCTGCAGGTGCTGGGTTGAAATTTGCTCACGAAGCGACATGGCGTTGTTCTCCTGAGAAAGTGGTATGCGCGGGCGCGCTGCGCCGTCCCATCAGCCGGGTAATGAACGACTCGCCTTTTTCCGGCGTCACGGATGCGTCCGCGCTGCGACTTGCGATCTGCGCAGCGAGCGAGCGCACGCTACGGGCAAGCGTGCTGCGCGGCGCGGTCTCCAGCACCGGCAGCCCCTGGTTGACGGAATCGGCTGCGGCGCGCGGATCGTCGGGTATCACGTGATAGGGCGACATGCCGAGCACCTTCTCGAGCGCCGCGCGCGCCTGTGCGCCCTCGCGCGAGTCGCGGTTGAGAATGAGGCGCATGCGCTCGGGCCCATATCCGAGCGAGCCCAGGATCTCCTGAAGCCGCCGTCCGGCCTGCAAGTGCGGCATGCTCGCGTGCAGCACGACGTGGATATAGTCGCTGCGATCGAGCGCGAGCATCGAGAGCTGGTTGACGGTCTGGCCGAGATCGACGACAACGAAGTCGTAACGCGGCGTGGCAACGCCGAGAATCCACTCGAGCCGGTCCGCGCGAATCTCCGATGCTTTTACCGGATCCCCCGCGCCCGCGAGAATGTCGAAATTCGCGGCGGCATGCACGACGCTGGCGTCGAAGAACGCCACGTCCATGCGCTCGATCTGTGCGCTCATCTGCTGGATCGTGGAGGGTGCCGTTGCCGAGGTGACGAGAAACGCTGCGTCAGCGAACTGCTGATTCAGGTCCACGAGCAGCACGCGCTTTCTGTCGACGGTTGCGATTGCGTACGCAACGTTCGCGGCGATGAAGCTCGTGCCCACGCCGCCACGGCTCGACATGAAGGAAAGAATCGGCGTGGTATGCGCGAAATCGCTCGCGCGCTGGCCCGCCGCACGGTGCAGCGCATCGCGCAGCGCAGCGGGTTCGAGCGGCCAGTTCAGCACGTCGCGAAAACCCGAGCGCATCGCCGAAATCAGCGTGTCCGACGAGGTATCCGAAGTCAGCATGATGCAGGTGAGCCGCTTGTGCCGGAGGCACAGTTCGGCTATCGCATCAGGATCGGCGTCGGCCAGCGCGGGCGCGTCGACGATTAGCACGTCGAATGCGCCGAGCGTATCGCCACGCTCAAGCAATTGGGCCGGGCTGCCCTCCACGCGGGTCGTCCGGTAATTGCCGCACGCTGCGATCAGGCGCACGAGCTGCCCTAGCCGCTCGGCGTCTCTCGAAATGGTGAGGATATCGATCATGATCGTATGGACCGTTTATCGAAGCTTCGGGCGCTCGGCCAAGCTGGCCGGCGTGCTGCTGGACGTCACTGCCCGCTTGCGCTGCCACCGCCACCACCGGCGCTGATCCCGATGGTGAAGGCGTTCGTCGTGACAGGCGGCGCCGTGAACGACTTGTCGTATTGATCCATCGCCGAGGCTGCGGCCGTCCCGTCGATGCTTTGCGGCGAAGGCGCATGATCGCCGGCATGCGGATCGATGACCTGGACCTGTGCGGAAGTCCGCACGGCCTCACCGAAGTGGGCATCCCAGATCGGTGTGCTGGTCATGCAGCCGCCGAGCGTCGCGCTGGCAACCACGCCGGCCAGGATGAGCGCTGCGCGGCGGACGATTACGATTGATTCGAGTTTCATGATGTCTCCCTCGGCTCGCGTCAGTGGGCGGTCGCGGCGCTGGACGTGCCCGCCGCACCCTCTTGCTGCAACGCAGGAACCTCGCCCACGTGGGCCAGGTAGGCAATATGAGCGGCATCGCGCTTCTCCGTCACGCCCGCTGCAAGTGCGTGCTCTGAAGTCGCGCCTGCCCCCGTGGACGCGCCGGGCGGATTCGCTTGAACCGGCGGCGGCAGCCCGTTGCTTGCGGCAATCTGCTGCGCCGTGCGCTCGACACGCCCGGCGTCGCTCTCACGCTCGACCAGCGGCGCGCTCGATACCGTTGGCAAGGCCACCGCCGACACCTGCGCCGGCTGAGCCTCCCGCTCTTCCGGCGGCACGACCCGCGACGAAACCGGTGTTGCGGGTGCAACCGGCGTGGCCGGGGCAGCCGGTCCGGATACCGGCTGGCCCGCCGGCGTCGAAGGTGCGTTCGGTGCGTTCGGCACGTTCGGAGCGCCAGGCGTTGCCGGGGCCGGCGCACTGCCAGCGGGCGCGCTCTGGAACGCCTTCGCCGCACCACGGCCTTCCATGTTGCCGGTCGCGTAGACGTCGGCTTCGTTGGCTTGCGTGAAGCTATCGGTCGGCATGCGGTATTGCGCGGTCTGCATCGGATGCACGAGGTGCGGTGTGACGATAAAAATCAGCTCGGAGCGGTCCTGCTGGAATGACGTACTGCGAAGCAACGTACCGAGCACCGGAATCTCGCCGAGACCCGGCAGCGCCTTGAGCGAGCCGGTGATGTTGTTGCTGATGAGCCCACCGATCGCGAACGACTCGCCATCGCGCATCTGCACGGTCGTCGATGCGCGCCGTGTGGTGATGAGCGGCAGGATCGTCGCGCCGCTCACATTGGCCGCGCTCAGCGTCACGCCCGTGGGCGAGAGCTCGGACACTTCCGGCGCCACTTTCAGGTTGATGCGCCCGTTGCCGAGCACGGTCGGCGTGAACTTCAGCCCGACGCCGAAATCCTCCTGCTGCAGCGTAATCGCGGTCGCCCCGGTTCCCGTGCCGCTCTGCGGGACGGGAATGAACACTTCGCCCCCGGCGAGGAAGGTTGCTTCCTGCCCGCTGATCGTCACGAGATTGGGTTCCGCGAGGATCTTCACGAGGTTATCGGTCTTCTGCGCGTCGACGGCCAAATTGAAGGGCCGGTTGTTGGCCTTGCTGATGGCTAACGCGCTCGACACCCCCGCAAGCAGATTGCTCACCAGTGCGCCGGTCCACGAACCGAAGCCGCCCTGGATGTTGACCGCCGCGCCGAGTTGATCGATCAGCGTCTTGTCGACTTCGGCCACCTTGACTTCGAGCATCACCTGCTGCGGCGCATCGACCGTCAGCATGTTGAGCACGCCGCCCTTCGTGCCATTGCCCGGTGTACCGTGCGAGACACTGTAGACCGCTGCGATCTGCGCGGCCTGTTGCGCCGCCTGTGCGCTGGACACGCGGCCAGCCAGCACGAGATTGTCGGCGGCCGTCGAAACGCGGATGTCGTGCTCGTCCGGCAGCAACTGGGCGAGCGAGGCCTGGAGGCCCCCCGCGTCGGCGTTGACGACGACGTCGATCACCTGGCATGCGCCACTGCGGCCCTGAATGATCATGTTGGTCGTGCCCACCGATTCGCCGAGCACATAGAGCGTCTGTGGCGACACCATCGTCGCCTGCGCGACAGCCGGGTTGCCGAGCGTGCGATTGCGCACCGGTTCGTCGACCGGCACCAGCACCGACTTTCCGAGCGGCACCACGACGGTGGATTCGCCCCGCACGGAGCCCGAGCAGCTCGGGCCGTGCAGCGCGCCGGCCGGCGCGTGAGCGGCGGCGGCATTCGCTCCGGCCGGCGTCGGGCTCATGCTGATGGTCATCTGCATGGGTCCGTTGGGCATGGGCACGGCGGCACCGCGCGCCGCGGCACTGTATTCGACCGCCTCCTGTGCCATGCCCTGCACAGTGGCAAACAGCGTCACGCAGGTCGTTGCTGCCAATACCAGCCGTCCCCGGCCGGCAACCCGGCGACCGCGTCCCGATGACACGCTCATCTTCGCTTTCATTTCGTTCTACCCCCGTAGATCGCAGCTGGATCCTTTTGACCGACGCCCGCCTGCATCTAGCGGTTCAGGCGCCTCATTTCTGCTCTATTCGGTCCACACCCACATCTTTGATTCAAAAGCATTCCTGACTACCTGTCACCCCGGACAGAACGCCGACGCAATCGCGCTTTTCCACCTTGCGTGCGAGGTATTTCACACGTACCGGACGTTCCGCTACGACCACGGGCGCCGGCGCGGCAGGTGCGCCAAGCAGGGTGTCCTTGGTGGCGCCATCGGTCGCGAGCCGGTTTTTGTCGATCTGATTGCGCAGCACGAGCGAGAGCGTGCCAACGCTGCGCGCGAGATCGAGCTTTTCGGCCTGCTCCGGTGTCACTTCGAGCGTGACCGCGTTGACCACCTTCGGCGCCGTGTCGTCACGGTTGACTTCCTGCGCGACGGCCAGCACGAGGATGCGCTCGAGCACGATCTTCGAGATGCTCTGCTGGTTATCCGCTTTCTTCTGCTGCTCCTGCGTGTTCACGATCACGTCAACGTAGTTGCCAGGCAGCGCGAAGCCCGCGACGCCCACCACGTCGTTCACGCGCACCGTGATCGCACGATGCCCCTCGTCGATCATTGCCGACAGCCCGCCTCGCGTGCCCACCGGCGCAAGCTTGGACTCCAGCACGGGTTCGCCGCGCGTGAGCCCCGTGCGCACTACCCGGCCCTCGAGCGCCTTCGGGTCGCCGAAGGTGCCGTCCGGCAGACTGCCCTTCGGCCAACTGACGGTGTGAATCATGGTCGCCGTAATGGGCTGCCCCAATCCGATATCGTCGGTCGCGACGGCGACCGATGTCACCGCATCCGACGACGTCTGCAAGAGCCAGCGTGAAGCCATCACCACGGCCGCGAGCCCCGCGAGCAAAGCGATGCCGAACATAAAGAAAGCACGACTGTTTTTCATGACACACTCCTCGAACGCAATGCGCTGCCCTGAAACGGACTGGACGCTTCATGCCGCCATCGTGAAGAGCACGCCCAGCGTGCCTGCCGCGATTGCGACGCCATAGGGAATCGATCCGACCGAGCGCACGGCTGTGGCGTGCGCCAGCGTGACGTCGCCGCGCGTGCGCCACGACGCCGACATCGAGACGGCGATGAAGCCGAGATTGCGCAGCAGGCGTCCGACTCGCCCCCGGCCGATGACCACGAGCGCGGACCAGAGTCCGCCTATCAGAAACGTGGCGAGCGTGATGTCGAACGCGATGCTCGCGCCAACCCATGCGCCCACCATCGTCATCAGCTTGACGTCGCCGGCGGCCATGCCGCGCAAGAGGTAGAACGGCAGCAGCATGGCAAAACCGGTAGCTGCGCCGGTGAACCAGGCAGCGGCGCCGGCAAGCGCGCCCTGCAGGAAAATCTGTACGCCGAACGAGACGGCGAGGCCCGAGCCGACCAGCCAGTTCGGAATGCGGCGGCTGACGATATCCGTGCTCGCGGCCACGAGTAGCCATGCGATTACGCACAGTGGAATCGGCTGCGGCGGAAGATGAGCTGCAAACATGATGGTCCCGGTCCTTGTTGTTTCGTTGTCGATCTCTTGCCGATCGCTTGTCGATCTTTTGTCGATCTGTTGTCGATTGGTTTTTTTAATTAGCTGCGCGCCGTGTTGTTGTATCGCTACTGCTCGTTAGGAGGCCGGACGAACGGCCTGGGCGTTCAGCCCGTTCGTCCGGTGCGGGGCTACGCGTCTGAAGCGATTTCCTGGAACAGCCCGTTCAGGTTGGTTCCCACCAGCTGAACCGACACAAGAATGACGATCGCGATGGCTGCAGCGATGAGGCCATACTCGATCGCCGTCACACCAGTCTCGTCATTGAGAAAGCGCCGTGCACGCACGATGCAAGTCTTCATGGTCGACTCCCTCCGGAGATAGCTGCGTGCAGGCTCAGGCATCGGCAGCGATGTCGGAGAACACCTTGTTCAGATTGGTGCCGACGAGCTGGACGGAGACGAGAATGACGATGGCAATGGAGGCGGCGATCAAGCCGTACTCGATGGCGGTCACGCCGCTTTCGTCGTTGAGGAAACGTTGTGCGCGAACGATGATGGTCTTCATGGTTAGTCCCTATGATTTGATTGACTAGTGTTAAACCCGTTTAACCCCCGAACGGCCTGCAGCCCAGGGAATGAACTTCGGCAAAACAATGTTGCTCGGCAGGCGCTTCCTTTTTAGGTGACGAAAAACGGGACGTGTGTGCGTTTGGACACGCTTTATGCAATTCGGCGCCTGAAATGCGGTGTTTTAAAAATGGTCATGTTTCCCAGCCCACACAATAACCGCCCTTAATCCGTGTTTTCCCCTACTCATTAAAATCACAATTCCACTCTCATTTAATTGGCACAAAAATTAACAATTAAAGCGTTAGCTAAACATTTACATCCTAAAAACAGGTAATTTGTACCGATCCTTCTATTCGGCTTACACAGGGGATCAGCGTCAATTAAACAGCTAACTAAATCTTGAGATCGTTGTCTTCGGTAATTTTTGCCACTCCGCAGTCCAGTGCGCGGATCCAATGTTCGATCAGTCACACACATGTACGGAAATGAATTGATAGTGATTTTCTCACTGAGATAATTCGCTAAACAAAACGATATCGCGCGTCACGGACCGTCGCGCGATCGAAATTAAATCAGCACAACATTTCATTCAAATAAGCCGGCCAATTACGCCGACATGAATTAAAGGCGGGGACATGGACTTGACCATGCGGGGACCATCGGGGGCGGCACGGCGCGCACGCATCTGGATCACGCGATCGCGGCTTGGCGTCTACAGCGCGGCCATGCTCGCACTCTATATAGTATTCATGGCCCTCTGGGTCTGGCGAAGCCATGGATTCCAGTCCTCCGCAGCCGGCCGCCCCGGAACCGACTTTGTGGTGTTCTGGGCAGCCTCCCACGTGATGCTCAATACCCATGCGTGGCAGGTCTACGACTACCCCGCTTTTGCCGCGATCGAGCGCTCGCTGTTTCACGACCTTCCGAAGAACGCGTTCTTGCCCTGGCTGTATCCGCCGGCGTTCCTCGTTCTTGTCACGCCGCTGGCGTTGCTGCCGTTCACGCCTTCCTATCTTGTGTTCTGTGCGCTTAGCCTTGCCGTGTTCGTCCCGGCCGCGCTGCGTGTCTCGGGACTGACACCGGACGCTCTCGCCTCAAAGACCGCGGTGCTCTTTCTCGTCGCCAGCCCGTTCGTGCCCGTCGCGCTCATCTTCGGGCAAAACGCGCTGCTCACGGCGGCACTCGCAGCACTGGCCGTGTACTGGATCGATCGACATCCCGTGCGGGCCGGCATGTGCCTCGGACTGCTTACGATCAAGCCTCAAATGGCCATGCTGTTTCCGATCGTTCTGCTGGCCTCGCGCGCCTGGCGACCGTTTCTGGCCGCTGCGGCGAGCGCCGCCGCCGTCACGCTCGCGAGCACGCTGATCTGCGGCATGAACGCCGTGAAGCTCTTCGTCGCGAATGCCGGCATGGCCCGCGAGCTGGTCCTCGAACACGACAGCCAATTCTGGCTTGCTTCGCCCGCGCCGTTCGCGCTATTTCGCACCGCCGGACTCTCCGTACCGCTCGCCTGGATCGCGCAAGGCGCCGCGACGACGATTGCGATCTGCGTGGCGTGCCACGTCTGGCGGCGCACCCGCGATGTCGGATTGCGCGCCGCCGCCCTGTGCGCGGCCACGCTCATCGCCAATCCCTACGTCTGGCACTACGAACTGGCATGGCTGGGTGTCGCAGTCGCGTGTCTGGTGGCGAGCGGCTTGCGCGAAGGCTGGCAAGCAGGCGAACAGCAGGTGCTGACGCTGGCCTGGCTGCTGCCGCTCTACGAGCTCTTCAATCGCTGGCTGGCGTGGCCGCAGATCGGCCCTCTCGTCGTGATGCTCGTGCTCCTCATCACGCTGCGCCGTGTCAACCTCGTGCAAGGGGAACGGTCATGACTCCCACCACCCGTGCTGTCGCCACCAACGCATCACGCTCGCATCGCACCGGGCACTGGCTCGATCGCAGGCGCATCCGTCTCTACGCGTGTACCGTGCTGCTGTTCTATGCGATCGTGGCACTCGTCTACGCCTATCGCACGCTGTGGCAGCATCGGCCGGACTTCGGCACCATCGCGCTCGACTACTTGCCGGTCTGGAGCGCGTCGCACCTCGCGCTGCACGGGCAGGCGCTCGATGCCTACAACCAGGCGGTCCTCGCGTCCGTCGAGCGCGCGGCGATCGCGCAACCTGTCGGTATCCTGCCCTGGCTCTATCCGCCCACGTGCCTGCTGATCACGGCGCCCTTCGCGCTGCTGCCGTTCCGGCTCTCAGCCATCGCTTTCCTTTTCATTACGCTCGCGATGTTTCTGCGCGCGGTCTGCACCATCGTGCCTGGCCGCCTGACCCTGCTCCCGGCACTGGCCTTTCCGGCGGTCGCCGTCGTCCTCGTGTCCGGTCAGAACGGCTTGCTGACCGCGGCGCTTGCGGGCCTCGGACTCATCGCGCTGCGCCGTCGTCCGATCCTCGCGGGGTTCGCGTTCGGGCTGCTGTGCGTCAAGCCCCATCTGGCCACGCTGATTCCGCTGGCGCTACTGTGCTCGCGCTCCTGGCGCGCCCTCGCCTCAATGGCAATCACCGCTATCACGACACTGGCGTTCGCCACACTGGCTTTCGGCCCGGCCACCCTCAGCGCATTTGTTCACAACATGGGGCTCATCAGCGGCTATGTCGAAGCCGGTCGCATCGCGCTCGCACGGGTTCCCACGTTCTTCGCCATGGCGCGGCTCGCCCACCTGAGTGTGCCCGTTGCCTATGCGTTGCAGGCTGTTTCCGCAGTGTGCGGCGCGCTAGCGGTCGTGCGCACGTGGAGCCGCCCCTGCGCCTTCGAGCTGCGCGCGGCCACACTGGTCTGTGCAAGCCTGCTCGTGAGCCCGTATCTGTTCGACTACGACCTCACATGGTTCGGTCTGCTGATCGCCTGGTTCGTCCGCCACGCACAGACACATGGCTTCAGGCAGGGCGAGCGCGAATGGCTCGTCGCGCTGTGGCTCGCGCCGTGTGCGGGAATTTTCATCATTGGCATGCTGCATGTGCAACTCATGCCGATCCTCACTGCGTTCTCGCTCGCGCTGCTGCTGCGGCGCGTTGAATCGGAACGGCGCAACCGTGCGTCGTCTATTTCGCTTCCGGTGGAGCTCACGCCATGAAAACCACAACTTCCGATGTCGTCGACGTCAAGACGCCACTTGTCTCGTTGATCGTGCCTTTCTACAACGAGCGCGCCGCAGTCGAGCGGTTCTTCACGGAAACGGTGCGTGTGCTGGAGAGCGTACGCTCGATCAGATTCGAAATCGTCTGCATCAACGACGGCAGCGTGGACGGAACGCTCGAGCAACTGGTCGCGGCGAGCCGACGTGATGCCCGCGTCAGGGTGATCGATCTCACGCGCAACTTCGGAAAGGAAGCCGCGCTGACCGCGGGGCTCGACGAAGCGCTCGGTGACGCGGTGATCGCCATCGACGCCGATCTGCAGGACCCGCCCTCGCTCATCCCCGAGATGATCGAACGGTGGCGCGACGGTGCCGAAGTCGTGCTTGCGCGACGCGCCAGCCGCGCCTGTGACTCGTTCCTCAAGCGGACGACGGCGGCACTCTTCTATCGTGTGCACAATGCGCTCTCCGAGGTGAAGATCCCGGAGAACGTCGGCGACTTCCGGCTCATCGACCGGCGCGTCGTCAACGCGCTGCGCCAGTTGCCCGAACGTCACCGCTTCATGAAGGGCCTGTTCGCGTGGGTGGGGTTCCGCACGGTGACGATCGACTACGAGCGCGAACCGCGCAGCGCCGGACATTCGAAATTCTCCGGATGGCGGCTCTGGAACTTCGCGCTCGAGGGCATCACGAGCTTCAGCACGGTGCCGCTGCGCAGCTGGACCTATATCGGCTGTGCCCTTGCCCTGCTCGCCTTCCTGTATGGCGGCTTTATCGTCTCGCGCACGCTGCTGTTCGGCAATCCGGTACCAGGCTATGCGTCGCTGATCTCGATCGTCCTGTTCCTGGGCGGCATCCAGCTCATCGGTATCGGCGTGATCGGCGAGTACGTCGGGCGCATTTACGACGAGTCAAAAGGCCGGCCGATCTATCTCGTGCGCCGCCGCTATGAGGTTCGCACGAAGGTCAGCACGCTGCCCGTGGGCCGCGCGGGCAGCCGCCCGGCTGGAGCCGAGTCGCTGCGGCGCGCGCGATCCTCTCCGCGCCTGCGTGTTGCCTCGCGCTAAAGCGCGCAAGGCATGACATATACCCCATCGGGAGTTCGTTCATGGACCTGAAAGAGATCGATGTCCTTGGCCCGGAAGTCGGAGCGCACTGGTACTACGCATCGAAGGCGCAGGCCATGCGCCGCTTTCTCGGCACACCATCGGGTACGCGCGTACTCGACGTGGGCGCGGGCTCGGGCTTTTTTTCGAAGCACCTGCTCGCACATGCCGGTGCGCAAGAGGCCTGGTGCGTCGATATCAGCTACGAGGCCGAATCCGAAGCTTGCGAAGCCGGCAAGACGATCCGCTACCTGCGTGCCGTCGATCCGGTCGATGCAGACCTCGTGTTGCTGATGGACGTGCTCGAGCATGTCGACGACGACACGGGACTGCTGCGGGAATACGCTGCCAAGGTTCCCTCGGGTGGGCGCTTTCTGATTACCGTGCCGGCGTTCCAGTTCCTCTGGAGCGCCCATGACACCTTCCTCGGCCACAAACGCCGTTACACGCTCGGCCAGCTGGAAAAGACCGTGCTCAGTGCCGGACTGGAAATCGAGCACAGCGCCTACTATTTCGGCCTCGTCCTGCCGATTGCCGCCGCGCTGCGTCTTGCAGAGAGAACGCGCCGGCAAGACCAGGCGCCGCAGTCGCAGATGCGCGCGCATCACCCGCTCGTCAACGGCCTTCTCAAGTCGCTCTGCTCGATCGAGTTGCCGATTTTCCGCTTCAATCGTCTAGGCGGACTAACGATATTCTGCGTGGCGCGCAAACCGTGAAATGATGCGGCGCGCTTCAGGCACGTCGCAGCCTGAGCGCGCAATAACTCAGCGGGAAGCTTCATCAGCTTGAGGCCGCGTCGAAGCGGATACGTTGCGCGTCGAGCCGGCACGGCGGGCCGGACAACGGCCAGGACACGAGTCAGGTGGATTCGCCGTGCACGGTTACGCTGCCTGATAGGTCCATCTGGCGTGCGCAACATAAGACACGGCAGGCACGCAGATGACGACGGCGATCGTAGGCAGCCAAAGCGCCTGCCGGCCGCACACCAATGGAATCAGCGCTGCGGTCACAAAACCCGCGATGGACACCGTGGCAAAGCGAAGGAAGCGTGCAACCGTCGGACGCGAGGAAAAGCTCCAAAGCGTCTGCAGCAGAAACGATACGACGTTGGTGACGACAAACGCCACCACGTTTGCGACGGTGGAGTCGCGCACCAGCCAGTTGAATACGAACCACGCGACCGAAACATGAACCCCGGTCGCAATGGCTCCGGCAATGCCGAATCTGATGATCCGCGGCATCCCCCTCACTCCTTGTAATGCGCGACGCTCGTGCCGCTCGCGCCAGGCTATAGCGTGTATCGCGAAGTATGAAGGAACCGTGAGCCGCGTGGCAGCCGGAACCGATGCGTAATCGTTCGCGAACCCACACACAGCCGTCAAATCAGCGGTATGCGGGTTCCTGAGCCCATGGGCTACGTCAGAACGGCTGCTTCGCTTCCGGCTTCCCGGCGAGATTCACGCGCTTGATGTCGGCATAGGAGACCGGGAAGTGCTTCGCGCGAAACAGGATGGTCAAAAGCAACGCGGGAAGTAGCAACGCCCCCCATTCCTGGGCCTGCGTCACAAATGTCGTCAGAAACGCCACCAGGGGGAAAAACCACGCCAGGCCGACTATCGCCAGCTCCCATGATCTGCCTGTGCCGGTCCGCTGGAAATCCTCACATAGGTAAAGGATGGGCAGCAGCAGCCACACGAGGTCATAACTGAGCAGGTAGGGTGTCGCCACGAGCGTTGCGACGACGGCAGCGGCCGAGCTCAAGCACGATCCTGGCTGTTTGACCCAGAGTATCCCTGTGCCGATGATGAGCGGCAGTGCAATGGCGAAGTGGACGGCATACGCAGCTCCCAGGTTGGCGCCCAGACAGCGGGCGATCGCGTAGACCGACGGCATCACACGCCAAAGGTTGGCGTTGTTGTGTTGCAGGACGGTGGTATTGAACCAGCTTAGTGTTTCGAAGAATCGTTCCCACAGCGGTAGACCGAATACCCATACGTTGATGGCACAAACGAGAATTGCCGTCACCGCAGCCATCGCGAAGGCTCGATATTGGCGCCCGCACAGGAAAAATAGCGGGAACAGCAGTCCAAATTGCGGTTTGATCACAAGGAGGCCAGCGCACACGCCAGCCAGCAGCGGACGGCGTTTGACCAGGGCCAGCGCCGAGGCTGCAAGAAAGAAGGTCAGAAATGAACTCTGTCCGTAAATGACGGAGACCCATACGCCGGGAAATGCGATTACCGAAATCCACGGCAACGGCCTCGCTTTCATTACGGGAACGCACGCGCCAAGGCAAAGCGCAATGCAGATACAGACGAATGCCAGGTAGGACGGAATGTACGGCAACAGCGCCAGCGGCAGAATCAGCGACTGGAAGGTAGGTGGGTATACCCACGGGGCGAAATATCCCACGCCCGTAAATGCAGTTTGCGCGTATAAGCGAGCCTCGGTTGCGGCAAGCAGATGCGGGTCGAACGCCGCGATCAGTCCGTGTTGAAGAGAGACGAAAGAAGCGCTCCAGAACACCCTGAAATCAAGGCCCAGGAGAGGAACACCGCGAATATGAAGGATCCAGCAGGCCACGCCCCACACGGCGATCAGGATCAGCTGCAAGACGAGCATCGCCCCACTGTATAGCGCCATTCTCTCGCCAGTAAAGATCGACGAGGTAGCGCGCGCGTTCGCGGATGGCTCGATAGTCGTTGACATGCTTCCCCCCGTTTGCGATGAGGCGAGGAACATTCCGCCAGCGTGACTATTTTCGCGCTTGCCTTACCAATGAAACGTTAGGAAGCGAACGGGAGACGAAGCGTTGAACAGACAGCCGCCCACCGGGCTGCCAGGGCTTCGCATCCGGAGCATCAGCACATCCATCGAACCGGCGGAGGCGCAGGCGGCCCGCGTACAACGAACCCGAACGAGGCGTACCGCCCGAAGACCGATCACCGCAGAAAACGGCGCGGCGCCGGGCGGTAGAACCGCGCGGCGCCGCGTTTGGCTTTACTTCGTGTACCGCTTCAAGACGGTGTCAAAGGCACGCCAAAGCCTCAAAACGGCAGCTTCGCGTCCGGCTTCTCGGCGAGGATCACGCGCTTGAAGTCGGCCTGGATGCGCGCGAGCGCCGCGTCGTTATCGGCCTCGAAGCGCATCACGACCACCGGCGTCGTATTCGACGAGCGCGCAAGGCCGAAGCCGTCCGGATACTCCACGCGCAGGCCGTCGATCGTGATGACCTCGTCGGCGCCCGTGAACTTCGCGTTCTGCTGGAGCTTCGCGATCAGCGCGAAGTTCTCGCCTTCTTCTAGCTTCAGTTGCAGCTCGGGCGTGGCGTGCGAGTTCGGCAGGCTGTTGAGCAGCTTGCTCGGGTCGGCCACGCGCGCGAGGATCTCGAGCAGGCGGGCGCCCGTGTACAGGCCGTCGTCGAAACCGTACCAGCGGTCCTTGAAGAACACGTGGCCGCTCATTTCGCCCGCCAGCGGCGCGCCGGTCTCGCGCAGCTTCGCCTTCACGAGCGAGTGGCCCGTCTTCCACATGAGCGGCTCGCCGCCCTTTTCCTTCACCCACTTCGCCAGATTGCGCGTGCACTTCACGTCGTAGATGATCTGCTTGCCCGGATTGCGCGAGAGCACTTCCTCGGCGAACAGCATGAGCTGGCGATCCGGATAGATGATCTCGCCATCCTTCGTGACCACGCCCAGGCGGTCGCCGTCGCCGTCGAACGCGAAGCCCACTTCGGCGTCGGTTTCCTTGAGCGCGCGGATCACGTCCTGCAGATTCTCGGGGTGCGCCGGGTCCGGATGGTGGTTCGGGAAGGTGCCGTCCACTTCGGTGAAGAGCTCGACCAGCTCGCAGCCGAGCGCCTTGAACAGGCGCGGCGCGAGCGCGCCCGCCACGCCATTGCCGGTGTCGACGACGATCTTCAGCGGACGCGCGAGCTTCACGTCGCCCACGATGCGCGCGATGTATTCATCGGCGATATCGTAGTCGGCATAGCTGCCCGAACCCGATTCGAAACGATTCTCGACGATACGCTGATAGAGCGCCTGGATCTGGTCGCCGTAGATGGCCTTGCTGCGCAGGACCATCTTGAAGCCGTTGTAGTCGGGCGGATTGTGGCTGCCCGTGACCACGATGCACGAGTCGATGCTGCGCTCGCCCGAGGCGAGCTTGAGCGGCACGCTGGCCGCGAAATAGCCGACCGGCGTGGGCACCATGCCCACGTTGACGACGTCCACGCCCGCGGCGCGCAGGCCGTCGGCCAGCGCCGCCGAGAGATCGGGACCCGAAAGGCGGCCGTCGCGTGCGATCACCACCGCATCGCCGCCCTGCGCACGCACTTCACTGCCGAATGCCCGGCCGATGGCGCGTGCGGTGTCGTTATCGAGCGTCTTGCCGATAACGCCGCGAATGTCATAGGCCTTGAAAATCGATTGAGAAATCATGGTGAGGCTCACAGTGCGAAGGAAAGTCGGGGATGTATTCGTAACATGATTCGGCGGGTCGGCGGGGCCCGTGGTTACGAAAAGTCTGAATCGTTACAACTATAATTGCCGTTTTTCGGCGTCAGCCGTTGGTTATGTACCTATTTTAATGCCTCGCCGTTTCCTCCAGACGACAAAATCCAGGCCGGATCTGTCCAACCCGGCCCCATGCCTGAGCACACGGCATGCCCATTGCATAGAAGGGGCGCTCCCGCGATGCTGAGCCTCAAACGCTACGCGAACCCCGACGTCAAGCGCGCGTTCGCAAACATCGTGTGGCTCGGCCTCGAGCGCGTCACGCAGATCGCCGTGGCCATCGTCATCAGCGGGGTGCTCGCGCGCTATTTCGGGCCCGATGTGTTCGGCAAGTGGCAATACGCCAACACGCTGCTGCTCGTGCTCGCCCCCATCACCTGGGTCTGCGGCGCCGAAATCCTCGTGCCGACAATTGTGAACAAACCGCGCGAGGAGCTGGGCACCGTGCTCGGCAGCGCCTTTGCGCTGCGCATCGGCGTTTCGGCGGCGGCGCTCCTGATCACCTGGGGCGGGATTGCAATGGGCGCGACCGATCCGCTCGTGGGCGCGATGCTCGCCGGGCTCGCCGTCACGATGCTGTTTCGCGAGCCGTTCGTCGGCGTGATCAACGCCTGGCTGCAGAGCATGACGTACAGCAAGCCGCAGTTGCTCGCGAGCATGAGCACGGCTGTGGTCAAGGCGCTGCTCGTATTCCTGCTCGCGCGCGCGGCCTTCGCGCCCGCCAGCTTCGGCTGGCTCTGGGCGCTCGAATCGGCGGCCATCGGCGCGGCGCTCGTGCTCTATTTCCGGCGCCAGCACGGCGGCAAGCTCGGCTGGCACGTGGACCGCGCGCTCTTCAAGCATTTCGCAACGGCGGGCACCGTGTTCTGGCTCGGGCTCATCTGCATGTACCTGTTCCTGAAGCTCGACCGGCTCATGCTCGAGCGCACGATCTCGTTCGCCGACCTCGGCCGCTACTCGGCCGCGCAGCAGCTCAACGAGAACTGGATCACGCTCGCGCTCATGCTCTCGCAGACGATCGCGCCCGCCTTCGTCTATCGCGTGCAGCAGGCCGCGCAGCTGCGCCGCAACCTCGTGCGCCTCTTCGCGATGACGGCCGCGCTGATGGTTGCAGGCGCACTCGTGCTCGACGCGCTCGCGGGCTTCATCATCGGCCACGTGTTCGGGCCGGACTATGCCGAGGCCATCGGCATCTTCCGCTGGGCCGTGTGGCTCTCGCTGCCTGCGGGGATCGAGGCGATCGGCAACCTCGTCGTGCTCAAATACCAGGCGAAGTTCGTTCTGCTCGCCAAATGGCTGCTCGCGCTCGCGGTGGCGTTCGCCGTGAACCTCGTGGCGATCCCGCGACTTGGCGCCTATGGCGCGCTCGTCGGGCTCGCGGGCGGCTATCTCGCCGCGGCCTGCGTGAACTTCTATTACATCCGCTTCAAGTTGGCTTCATGACGAACTCCCCCGCTGCCGCGCTCCCCAACGCTCGCACCGGCGCACTCGCCGACGTGGCCGTGCTGATGCCCGCTTTCAACGGTCAGGCTGATGTCGAGCGCACGCTCGCCTCGTTCGAGGAAGATGCGCCGGTGTACGCGCTCGTCGTCGACGATGGCAGCACGCCGCCGATCGTTGCGCCGAGCGTGGCGGGCATGCAGATCGAGGTGCTGCGCATAGCGCAGAACGGCGGGATCGAGCGCGCGCTTGAGGCCGGTGTGGAGGCGCTCGCGGCACGCGGCTTTCGCTATGCGGCGCGTATCGATTCCGGCGATCTCGCCGCGCCGCAACGCCTGGCGAAGCAGCGTGCGCGTATGGAGGCCGAGCCGAGGCTTGCCGCGCTCGGCACGTGGACGCAGGTGGTGAATCGCGCGGGTGCGCCGCTGTTCATGCTGCGCCCCGCCGCCGATGCGCGCACGCTGCGCCGCACGCGCATGCTGCGCTCGCCGCTCGTGCATCCTTCGGTGATGCTGAGAATCGACGCGGTGTTGGCGGTGGGAAACTATCGCGTGCAGTACCCAGCCGCCGAGGATCTCGATCTGTTCCTGCGGCTGATGGAGCGTTATGACTGTGCGAACCTGCCCGAGCTCGGGCTCTATTACGAGCTCAACGAAGGCGGCATCAGCGCGACGAAGCGGCGGCGGCAGATTGCGTCTACGCTGCGTTTGCAGGCGCGATATCTGAACGTGCTGAACTGGCGCGACTGGGCGGGGATCGGGAAGAGCCTGCTGCATTTCGTGACGCCGTATGGCGCGTTGCAGCGGGTGAAGCGCGCGTTGTTTGCGCGGGGGACATAGAAGCCGACCGGCCCGCGACGCGGCTGCTGTTGTGTGTCCCTGACTTTGGCCTTTCTATAGATGACTAGCCCCTGTAAGAGGCTCAATTTGTGGTCGGCGCAGGCACGGCGTTATTGTTTTCCGCTTCCTGGTGTACTGGATGCGAGCCTTCAATGCACGCGCGGATCGCCCCGCACAGGATCATCACGAAACCGACGTACAGGAAACTAAGACCGCGCAGTTCGTCGAAGCAGCCAAATGCGAGAAACAGTGGGACATTGATCGCAGCGGCAATCAGAAACGACTGTCTCAGCCTCAAAGGAAGGCGTGGCCACGCCAGGCGCACGAGCACGGCCATCAGGAACAGGTGGACGACGTTGAAACCCTTCGTCGTCAGGACTCCGTAGTTGTATTCGAATTGCAGGTAGTTCAACGCGTTTGAGAGGTACCGCAGGTTCACGCCAAAATTCTGAACCACGACGTCGCCCGCGTTGTGCGCGAACTGCGCCTTGACCACCAGGTTGACAACCACAGCAATGCCAAGCAAAGCACCCTGCACGCCAAGCGTCCGCCTGACTGGAAGTCTGACGCGCAGAAACGGATACAAGGTGAATACGAAGAAGAGGAACGATTCCTTGTTGTACGCGGCGAGCGCGGTCAAGACGGCGAGCGCGAGGATGCGCGCCCTCAACGCATATCGCACCGCGAGCGCCATAAACAGCAGCTCGGCCATATCGTAGTAATAGCCGCCCTCAGCCATCAGCAATGGCAGGATCAGCGCGAACGCGAGCGGCGCCAGCGTCGCGCTGACGGGCTCGGAGCGCAGGTCGAGGCACACACCGCGCAGAACGAGTAGCGCAGCCAGCAACGCCCCGAACGACATCGCGTAGACCATGTAATAGCGCAACGCATAGCGCGCATCGCGGGAATCGGGTGTACCCGCGTAGTACCGGGCGATCGGATGATGTGCCGGCCTGTCATCAAGCAGCAGCGCATCGGCACGCTGCTTCACGCTGGACGGCAATAAGTGCTCGATGCCGTTCGCGACGGACGGCAGCAAGCGCCGATACACATACGGGCGATCCGCAGTGCCGTCGAGCATTTTCGGCAGCGACGCCTCGGGCATTCCGTCTCGCAAATGCCACTTCAGGAAGAAGCCATTGAACGACGCCGACGCGACCAGAAAATAGACGAACACCAGCAATATCTGGCGGCTAGCAATGTGGGAAAGCAGTCGATTGAGCATGGCTACCTCACTGGCTGTCTTCTGAGTGCGCTATGGACTCCGCGGTTCGCCAGCATCGGAATCCCCAGTTTTCGTGGACGTCAAGTTCACGAAATCGACTGCAAACTAGCTGCATATTCGGCAGGGCGCCGGTCGTTGACTATGCGGCAGGCCACATTTCGCAGTGCATCCATGGGCGTAGATGTAGCGTCCGCGCAGGTGATATCCTGGCGTCGCGAACGCATCAGGCTCAATCTAAAAGGCCTGCGTCCCTTGAAGTACAGGACGCAGGCCTTGGGCTCCCACTAGAATTGAATTGTCTAACTTCGCGGGGTCAGTTTATCGTTAAGTGGATACGTACAACCCGCGCGGCAGTCGCGGGCTGCAGGTGTCGCCGGGCCTCGGTCCCAACCCGCAATGCTTCACGCCGACAAGGCAAGCCAGGCTTACCGCCCCTGGCATCCCACTACTGTGTTTTACAGCTCCAGCAGTCTAAAGGCTATGACAGTGAAGCTTGCGAAGCGGATATGGCTAAACCGATAGTTGACGAATTGAAATGAGCGCCTCCCGCCCCTTGGACGGAAGAGGCGACAGAGATGACAACGGCATTAAAAGTGGCCCAGCGCGGAGAGATGGCATCAAGGTGCCGCAAGGGGGCGATCGTAGAGGTCTTCCGAACCAAACCGGAGAGGCCGAAATGAAGCTTACGCCCGTTGGGATTGACATTGCGAAGAGCGTGCTCCAAGTACACCACATAGACGAACAGAGCGGCGAAATTGTCAATGAGCCGATCAGGCGGTCGAAGTTCCTCGAGTATTTCGTCACCCGTCCGCCGTGCCTGATCGGTATGGCGGCGTGCGGCGGTGCCCATCACTGGGCCCGGCAGTTCATGGGGATGGGCCGCCGGTGAAGCTGATGCCCGCCGGGTTCGTGAAAGCGTTCAACTTTCGAAACAAGAAGGATGCAGCCGATGCCCGGGCGATCTGGTTAGCGGTCCAGCAGCCCAGCAAGCCTGTCGCGGTAAAAGCAGAACTGCGGAATGCGATGCTGGCGCGCCACCACATGCGTGAACAACTGGCGAAGTTCCGGTCGATGCAGACTAACGGTCTGCGAGGGCTGCTAGCGAAATACGGCGAAGTGATGGCAAAGGGAGGACGGCGCTCGACAAAGCGATCCCCGAGGTACTTGCTCGGGCAGCAGAACAACTACCTGCGGCACTGAACGACACACTGCGTGAGCAATGGAATGGCCTCACGGAATTGGACAGGCAGATTACTGTGATAGAGCGACGCATGCGTGAGTGAAAGAGAGACGATCACGCGGTAAAGGCGATCAGCGAGATACCCGGCGTCGGACTACTGACCTCGACGGCAGCCGTTGCAATGATAGGTGATGCAAAAGAAGTCGCACGATCACGCTCTGCGTGGCGCGCAGTGTAGCCCATGAGGGGCGAACGCGCAGCGTAGTGCCCAGGACCGACAAGTTAGCGTTCACGCAGATGGTCAGTTACTACCGGACAATGCGCCGGCGAATATGTTTAAACGGCGCGCAGACTATAGGCATGCTTGATTTCGCTTGCTTGACCGATAGGCATTTACCCCAAGCGCGATTATGCGCGATGAGGTGACCACCCGGAAGCGCATTGGCGTCACCGACTATCTGGGAGAGACTGCCGAGTCGAAGGCCGGGTTCGCATTGACCTATGCAGTGGGCGCTGTCGGTGGCGTGCTCACGTTCGTGCCCTTGCGGCTTGACCGGGGAGGACCTGCGGCGCGCCAGTCGTGCGAACTGCAACGCTTCATTGCTGGGCTTCTGGGCCAGGTTGATCGCGTCCTGCACGACAACTTTCGTCCCGGACTTAAACCACGAAGCGATCTTCTTAAAAAGGGCGTTTGGGTTCATAGCTGCGAGTAGAATATGACCGCCGGATAGGCCGGCGCTGACTGACCACAGCTGAAAAACAAATGAAACGCGACAACGACCTGATACTCGATATCCTGAAGCTGCTTGAACAACATAACAACGGCGCAATGCCCCGCTATGACATTATCGAAACGCTTGGGAAGGATAACTACACGCAACGAGACGCCATAATTCATCACCTCTCCATCATGTATGACAGGGGATTTGTTGCTGTAGAGCACGATGGCTTGCGCTTAACCTGGGACGGCCACGACGCTGTCGAGAAAGCCCAGCGCGCCTGATTGTTTCAGTTGACCAAGAAGGATAGGGGCAGCCCTCGCGGCCCGCTCCGTCCCTCGCCACTATGCGTCCCGGTTCGTACCCGGCGGTTCGGATCACTTGATCGACTAACGGCCCATCGAGCAAAGGCCAAGGGAGCGGAAGTACCGGTTCGAAAGTGTGACGCTCAGTGCCAGTCCAATGCTCAGCTGTCACACCTCATGCGCCCAGCCCACAGCTTGCGCGGCAAGGTCGAGGCGATACCGCGCGAAGAACGCCCCGAAGCGGGTCCAGCCGCGCTTCCATTGAAGCCAGCACAAGCACAGGAGACGGTGAAGAATCCATGCATCGAAACGCGAGACCACACTGGGTGCTTCGCAGAAACCAAAGTAGCCACACCAAACGGTGAGATACCGCTTCAACTCGCCGATGCCTTGGGCGCAATGGGTCGTTCGACCTCTACCCTACTCAAGAAGATAAAATCCAGGTACTTTCGCGTGTGTGGCTGCACAACCGCACTCACCAATTCGTTGACTTTCAGCTTGAGCCTGCAGGTGAGGAAGACTTTGAGTTCTGCCATCACCTAGGCAGTTCGCTCTCTACTTCTGTAGGCGTTGCAATTTTCCGGATACCTGACGCATCGCAGACCGCGTCAGTCAAGCTCACGGCTAGAATCGGTTCGCGTAGCGAACCGCATGCGCACCGACTCAAGCTGCGCCGGAAGACGTGACGAGCGCTGACGGCGCCGCGGTAACGCGACGAAGCCAAGACGACGATAGAGCGTCGCGGCCCGCGTGTTGCTCAGGAGTACGTCAAGCACGATCTCGCGCTCGCCCGGCTCCAAGCCCCGTCTGCTTGCCTGTTGCGCATCCAGCGCGTGTTTGAACAGCGCCGTGAACACGCCTGTTCCACGCGCGTCGGAATGCGTTGCGCAGTGTGCGAGGAGCGTCTGCGCGCGACCCGGCTTTGGGAGCTCGCTTTCGAGCACGAGTCCCCTCAGCAACATGGGCACCGTGCGCAGCAATCCGAAGCGACGGAACAACGTCCAGACGACATGCGGGTCGTCGGCGAGAATGCGGCGACCATCATGCGCCGCGAGCACGGCCACTATCTCGCCCTGCGCGTCGACGGCGACTTCATGCCGTCGCCAGGAAAAACGCCCGCCCGAAAGCGCGAACGCATGCTTCAGAAACGCGATGCACTGCTCGGCCGGCAGACCAAGGAAGAATTCGAATTCGTGCTCACCCGACGCGAAAACGAGCGGCGCGCAGGCGGCTGCGTCACTCGCACGAGCGGGACGAAACGAGAGCGCACACGCGTGCGCTGGCGTACGCACTGGCATCTGCAATTCAGTGAACATGGCCACCCCTATCTGTTTGCGATGCGTGCGAGTGCCGCAATAGTATGTGTGATTTGCTCCGGCAAATGAGTCGAGCAGATGAAAAAGCGCAGCCGCGCTGCGCGCTCTTCCACCGCCGGATAGAAGATTGGCTGAACATTGATGCCTTCATCGAAGAGCGCATTGGCCCACTGTGCAGCCTTGAGCGAGCTGCGCGTGATGACCGGCACGACGGCATAACCCGCACTGGTCCCGGTATCGAACCCTGCGGCGCGCGCCTCGCGCAGAAACTGATGTCCGCCCGCCTTGAGCGCCTGCACGCGCTCGGGCTCCGCGCGCAGATGTTCGAGCGCGGCAAGCGAGGCTGCTGCAAGCGCGGGTGCAAGTCCCACGCTGTACAGAAAGCCAGGGGCGAGATGGCGCAGCATGTCGATTAGCGGCTGGCAGCCCGCGATGAAGCCACCGCAGCCGGCGAGCGTCTTGCTCATCGTGCCCATCCACAGGTCGACTTCATCAGACGGCACACCGCAGTGCTCACGAATGCCTCGCCCGCTCTCGCCCAGCACGCCGAGCGAGTGTGCCTCGTCCACCATCAGGAACACGCCGTGGCGGCGACGGATCTCGACGAAGCGTTCGAGTTCCGGATAGTCGCCATCCATGCTGTACAGCCCTTCGAGCACGACCACTACGTTGCGGTATTCATGGCGCACGCGCGCAAGCAGGCTGTCGAGCTCGCGCCAGTCGTTGTGCGCGAACGAGAGCCGTTTCGCGCCGCTCAGCTGCGCGCCCTGCACGATGCTGTTGTGCGCAAGCGCGTCATGCACGATCAGGTCGCCGTGGCCGAACAGCGCGCCAATCACCGTGACGTTGGTGGCGTGGCCGCTCACGAAGGCTACGCAGTCGTCGGTCTCGTAGAACGCAGCAAGCGCGCGTTCGAGCTCGCGCTGTACCGGACGCTCGCCCGCCACCATGCGGCTCGCGGAAACGGAAGTGCCGTAGTGGCCAATCGCGTCCTGCGCGGCCGCCATGACAGAAGGTTCGGAGGCGAGGCCGAGATAGTTGTAATTCGCGAAGTTGATGTACTCGCGGCCGCCGATGGTCGTGGTCGCGCCGGCCATGCCTTCATGTACGCGAAAAAACGGCGACTCGACGCGCAGCGTCTCGCCCATCTGCTTCATGAGCTTGACTTGCTGATACAACGGCATGGCCTCGAAACGCGCACGCGCGTCCCAGGACGCGTCCGCAAGCGCGCCCGTGCGTGCGCCAACTTGCGGCGCCGCGCCGTCCAGTTGCGCCTGCGCCTCGCCTGAGACGCGCTCGAGTTGACGTTTGAGCGCCGCCGCCGCGAGCTGCTTGCGGATCTGGTCTCCCATTCCCATCTGCTGCCTTTACCCCGGTTGTTATTTAGGACACCATTACGCCGCACACTCTGCCCACTCCCACGCATCGGCGTCGGCGAGCAGCGCGGACAGCAGCCTGTAATTCATTTCATGACTCGGTCGCAGCGCGCTCACGCGTCCGAGCAACGGCGCGCCGGCAAGCGCGAGATCGCCTACGAGATCGAGCACGCGGTGCCGCACGAATTCGTCCGGCATGCGCAGGCCGCCGATCACGCGATTGCCGACGATCGACGCCGTGCAGGAGAGGCGCGCGCCGCGCAGGATCGGCGTGCGCTTCACGTAGCCGGCCACGATGGCCGGCAGCGCCCATTTCACACGCCCATACGAACGCGACGGCGCGATCTCCCGCGCGAACACTTCGGGCGTGAGATCGCCCTGCCATAGCATGTCGCCGAAACCCTTGAGATCGTTGCGCACGCTGATTTCATAGCGCACACACGGTTCGACGCGCATTTCGCGGCGTTGCGCGCCCGTCCCGTCGGCGACCACGATGGCCTTTTTCACGCGGAGAAAGCGCTTGGGGCGCGCGAGCGCCGTGCGCCCGCACGCGCGGATCGCTTCGATCCAGGGCGCGGCGCTGCCGTCGAGAATCGGCACTTCTTCTGCGTCGAGCTCTACCAACGCGTGATCAATGCCGCACACGAGCAGCGAGGCGAGCAGATGCTCGACCGTGCGCACACCGGCGCCCGCGTTCGTGCTCCCACTCGCTCCTTCACGCGCACGCAGCATCGTGCAAAGCGGCTGCGCCACGCGCAGCGCGGGATCGGCCCGCAGTGTCGTGACCTGGCGGCCCGCGTGCAAGCGCCGGAACACGATGCCATGCCCTGCTTCGGCCACGGGCCGGATGCGCACCTGAACGCGGCGGCCGGTGTGCAGCCCGTGTCCGGCCATAAGGAGCTCGCGCGCGAGCGTGCCCTCGGTACCCTCCCAACCTGCCGGTGTCCTCATTGAGTCAGCTCTGCTAAAGGCGCGCCAGGATGGGCAATCAGCGTCTGCGCCTCGGCATCGAGCGCGTGCTTGCTGGCGAGATGCGCAAGCGCAGCCGATGTGCTTTGCGCTTGCTGCGCGGAAGCGGTGATCGGCGCGGCCGGGTTGTCGACTGCGTCCTCCTCGGCCGAAGCAATCGAATCGACAATGCGCACGGCAAGCGAATGCACCGTCGCGCCCTCGGCGATCGCCATCACGGAGAGCTTGACCTCGAAGGCCTCCTCGACCGCCATGCCGAGCTCCATGCCCATCAGCGAATCCATGCCCATGTCGAGCACCGAGGTATCGAGCGCCACACGCTCCGGCGCGAGATGCAGGATGCGGGCGATCTGCGCGCGCAGCGTCTCTTCGACGAGCGCGAGCGCCTCGTCACGCGGCAACGCGCACACACGCTCGCGCAGCGGGTCACCGCGCTCGAGGGCGGGCTCGTTATCGCCGTGCGCGTGCAACGCGACGTAGCGGCGAGCCTGGGCTGCCGGCATGCCGCGCGAAAGCGCCTGCCAGTCGAGCCGCACAACGGCCTCGCCCGCGCCACCCGTGAGCAGCGCGCGCTCGAGCGCAGCGAGCGCCTCGCCCGATGTGATCGACACGCCGCCGATACGCGACTGCAGCGCCTCGCGCGTCTTCTCATTGCGTGCGAGGAAGCCCACATCCGCGAGCGGCCCCCATCCCATGCAGGTGCCGGGCAGACCCGCGGCGCGCCTGGCCTCGACGAGCGCTTCAAGGAAGGTGTTGGCGGCCACGTAGTTCGACTGGCCCGGATTGCCGAGCGCGGTCGTCGCCGACGAATACACGACGAAGAAGTCGAGCAGGCAGCCCTGCGTCGCGCGATGCAGATTCCACGCGCCCGCCAGCTTCGGTGCAAGCACGGCTTCGAAGCGCGCATCGTCTAGATTGCGCACGAGGCTGTCGTCGATGTGCATCGCCGAGTGCAGCACGCCCTTGAGTGGCGTGCCGCGCGCAGCGATCTGAGCGACCAGCGAAGCAACCGCCGCCGCGTCAGTCACATCGCACGCGGCCAGATGAACCTGCACGCCGTGCGCTTCGCGCCAGCGCGCGATCTCCTCGCGCGCCTCATGATTGAGCGCGCCGCCGCGACTCGCCAGCGTCAGGTGACGCGCACCCCGCTCGACCATCCAGCGCGCGCTTGCGAAGCCGAGGCCGCCCGTGCCGCCGATCACCAAATAAGCGCCGTTCGCATCGAGGCGCAGCGCATCGGCGTGGGTTGCGCCGCGCGTTGGCGCAGGCGTACCCGCCGGATAGCCGACGAGCACCTTGCCGATCTGGCGCGCCTGCTGCATGTAACGGAACGCCTCTTCGACATGCGCAGCCGGGAACACGCGATACGGCAGCGGATGCAGCACGCCATCGCCAAAACACTGCATGACTTCGCCGAACAGGCGCGTCGTCAGCTCGGGCAGCACGCCCATGAGCTGATCGGCATCGATGCCGAAGTAGCTGATGTTGTTGCGGAACGGCCGCAGACCGATGTGGCTGTTCTCGTAGAAGTCGCGCTTACCCAGTTCGAGGAAACGCCCGAACGGACGCAGCGTGTCGATGCTGCGCACCATCGCCTCGCCCGCGAGCGAGTTGAGCACGACGTCGACGCCCGCGCCGCCCGTGGCTTCGCGAACCTGGTCGGCAAACGCAAGACTGCGCGAGTCGAACACGCGATCCGCGCCCAGCAGGCGAACGAACTCGCGTTTCTCGCGGCTGCCCGCGGTGGCGAAGACTTCGGCGCCCAGATGGCGCGCGAGCTGGATTGCGGCGATGCCCACGCCGCCCGCCGCGCCATGCACGAGTACGCGCTCGCCACGGCGCAATCGAGCGAGCTCGACGAGCGCGTACCACGCGGTAAAGAACGTGGTCGGAATAGTCGCCGCCTCTTCGAAGCTCATCGAGGCCAGCTTATGCGTGATCGCACCCGCGCGCGTGACGACGCGCGTGGCGAACGACGCCGGTGCGAAACCGAGCACGGCGTCGCCAGCGCTGAACGACGTCACGTCGGCGCCGACGCGCGTCACGCGCCCGGACAGCTCCATGCCCACCGTCGCGCCCGCGAAGCCGGTTTCCACGGCCTCGTCGGAGAGCAGGCCCATCGCATACATGACATCGCGGAAATTCAGGCCTGTCGCGACGGGCTCGATTTCGACCTCGTCGGCTTCGAGCGCGCGCTCGGGCAACGCGAACCATTCGAGATTGCGCAGCGAACCGGGGGTGTCGAAGGCCAGCATGGCGGGTTGTTCGCCACAGGAGCCGGATGGTGCGTCACGCCGTTGCGCCTCGGCGGCATTGAGCATGCGCGGCACGAAGCGGCCGCGGGCGGTAAGCAGCACTTCCTCTTCGGCATCTGCCGAGAGCAATTCGTCCGCGAGCGCGACGAACGGGTCTTCGCACGCCGACGAAACGTCAATCAAACGGCAACCGAGTTCGGGATGCTCATTGGCCAACACGCGGCCCAAGCCCCAGAGCGTCGCCTGCTCGGGGCGGCGCGGCGTGGCGTCTGACGTGCGGCTCGTGCTGGACGCGAAAGGCGCGCCGTCCTGAGTCACCACGCTCAACTGCACCGGCAAGCCAGCCGCGGTCAGCTCGCGCACGAGACGCGCGAGCGCAATCGACGTCGCGCGTTGCGTGTGCATGACGGCAGCGCCGTCCGCATCGGCGGACAAGACCACATCGGGCGCGACGAACACGAGATGCAGCGGCGCACCGCCGCGCGCAGCACTCGCGGCGTGCAGCGTCTGTGCCACCGCGGACTGCGCAATGATCTCAACGTCACCGCCGCGCGCACGCAGCGCGAAAGCGAGGCTATCGACGCGTGTATCGGCTGCATCGCCCGCGTGGATGAGCAACCACGGTGCGTTGGGCGTCTCCTGCGCGCCCGATGCGTTCGGCAACGCAAGCCGCGCTTCGTTTGCCGTTGCGCGCGAAGGAGCACGGGCGACGACTAGCGCGGGCGTGCCCTCCATCTCCATGCCCTGCTCCACGTACGACACGACATCGGTGAAACCCGCCGCGTCGAACAGACTCACGATCTGCGCCGCGCCAAGCGGCGCCGGCGTTGAAACGCGAGACGGACCGAACACGAGATCGGCGAAACGGCCGCGGCGCGGTTCCGCAAACACGACGAACGCGCCCGGCGCGAGCCAGCCGCGCAGCGCGCTCAGTGCCGCGAGCGGGTCGCGCTGGCCGGCCAGCAGCTGATTCGTGATCACGACGTCGTAGGGCGCGTCGTCATCGGCTTTGAGCGTCAGGCGCTCACCCGTGCCGAGCGTCACGAACCGCGCGGCATGTCCGCCTTCGGCCGCCAGCGCGGCCTGCTGCGAGGCGGTGCACGCAATCGCGTAGTCGCAGCGCCCGACCGGCAACGCTACTTCGAGCGGACGCGGCACATCCACGTCCACGCGGACGATCTCGAGCACGCGCAGGCGGCGCGGCGCTTGCCATGCCGCCACCACGCGCGCCGTGAACGCGCTGATCAGCGCACGGACGTGCGACCACGTCGGCGACGCCTCGAAGAAGTGCTCGACGAGACTGTTGCTCGTCGGCGACATCAATTGCTCCGGCTTCATCTCCCCCGCGAGGAGTGCCGGCAGCGCTGCGCCGCAGTGCGCGAGCAGCGTCAACTCGGCGACGTGTGCGGGAGACTGTTCGAGCAGGCTGCGCCAAAGATCGTCGACGGGCGGCAGGGCCTCACAGGCTTCGGTGTCGCGCACGAGGCGATCGCCCTCCCAACGCGCGAGGCCGTCCTCGACGAGCATCGCCGCAAGGCGCGCCGTAAGCGCGGGCAGCGGACTCGCAGGCAGCGCCGGGGCATTGAATGCGCCGATCGCATCGAGCGCGCGCAGCGCATAGCCGCTCGCCAGCACATCGATGAGCGGCAGCACTTCGGTCAGATGCATCTCGCGACGCCCTTGCGCGTCGCGCATGGCGAGCGCGCTTTGCGCCTCGCCGAGCAACGCGGCCGATGCGGGCAGCGCAGAAGCATCGAAGCCGCCGGCGAGCGGCCGGGCTTCGAGGCGCCAGGCATAGTGCGACGGCGCGGCATGGCGGCGCGCGTGCAGATCGACGCGGCGAAAACGGCAGTGCGCGAGTCGCGCGACCACGTGTGCAGCGACGTCGAGGAAATGGAACGAGACGACGACCGAATGCGGACTGCGCCGCTCGACCACAGCCAGCACCTGGCGGATCGTGTCGCCGCGCAGAAAGTCGATGCGGCCAAACTGCACTGGCAGCCAGGCCGCGCGATCGCCGCCGTGGGCGCGCGTCAGAGCGAAAAGCGGATGGAAGCCGCTATCGAGCAAGGCCGGATGCAGACGGTAGGCCGCGGCATCGTCGGCGGCCTGCGGCGCCGCGAGATCGGCCAGCACCGCGTCACCCGCCGCACGCACCGAAAGGACGCGGCGAAACGCTGGACCGTAGGCCAACCCGATCGATTCAGTCGCGGCGTAGAGCGTCTGCGCATCGATGGCGGGCTGCGCCGAAAGCGTTTGCAGCATGTGCGTGTCGATGGCGCTTGCGGCATCGAGCGTATTGCCGCTCGCGAGCAGGCGGCCCACGACGTTCGTCGACCACGCGTCGCCACTCATGCGCTCGCACGTTTCGATCGTGAACGCCGCGGTGCGCGCATCGATGCTCAGGCGGAATCGTTTCGCCTGCTGAGACTGGAAGACCACCGGCTGGCGAATCTCGATGTTTTCGAGCGCACAAGAGTCAGTCGAGAAAAACACGCGCGCGGCGGCCAGCGCCATCTCTACGAAGCCGGCGGCCGGGAACGTCACGCCGCCGTCGACCACGTGATCGGCGAGATACGGCAGGCGCGCCGGATCGATCTGGTTTTCCCACGCGAACGCATGCTCGTGCAACCGGTAGCCAAGTAGCGGATGCTCGCGGCGACGGTTCACGAGGCCGTAACCCTCGACGGTGGGCATCAGCCAGTAACGCTCGTGCTGCCATGGGTAGCGCGGCAACGCGGCGGCATTGACTGCGGCGGCGTCAGCTGGCGGCACAAGGCGCGCGAGATCGACACGCGCACCGTGTGCTAGCGCTGAAAGCAGCGCACGCTGCAGCGTAGACGCACTGTCGTGCTGACGCTTGAGCGTCGCGAGCGTGGCGCCCGCGATCTTGAGCGCATCGAGCGACTGCTTCACGTACGTGCGCAGGATCGAATGCGGACCGACTTCGACAAAAAGGCGCGCGCCCGCCTGTGCGAGTTGCGCGACAGCGTCGCCGAAACGCACCGGCTCGCGGATGTTGCGCCACCAGTACGCGGCGTCGAGCGCCGAGCCTTCGAGCGGCGCGCCCGTCACCGTGGAGACGAAGCGGTGCGTGCCGTCGACGGGACGAAGATCCGCCAGCCCCTCGCGCACCATCGCTTCGATGCCATCCATGTGACGGCTGTGGAACGCGTAGTCGAGATCGAGGAGCTGGAAGAAGGCCTTTTCCGGCTGAAGCGCCGCCTGTATCGCCTCGAGCCCTGCAAGCGAGCCAGCAAGCGTGACCGATTGCGGGCTGTTCATGCCAGCGAGTTCGACGTCGGCGGCAAGGCCAAGCTGATCGATCAATTCACGCGCCCTCGGCTCGCCGATGCCCGCGGCGGCCATGCGACCGGCGCCGCGCGTGAGCGCCTGAGCACGGCTGCGCACCTTGACGACGTGCACAGCGTCTTCGAGTGTCAGCGCGCCCACTGCCCACGCCGCCGCGACCTCGCCCACGCTGTGCCCGGCGCAAGCCTCCCACTCGAACCCGCGCGCTTGCATCACGCGCACTATGCCCACCTGGAGCGCGAAAAGAAGCGGCTGGCCGTATTCGGTTGCCGAAAGCACCACGGTGTCGGCGCCCGCTTCGAGCAATGCCAGCAGCGATTCGCTGCCGCCGACGCACCACAGCGCATCCACTTCGGCGACGGCGGTACGGAACACGCCATCTTCAGCGAGCAGTTGCTTGCCCATCAGCGGCCATTGCGAACCGTTCCCCGAGAACAGCAAGGTGACGGGAGCGTCGTCTTGCACCGCCTGTGCCTCGACCACGGCGCCAGACAGCACTTCGTCCGTGCGCGCCGCGAGCGCGGCCAGCGCTGCGCGCGCTTCCTCCATGGTTGCGGGTGCAACGACGACTCGCGTTTCGAGCCATTGACGGCGGTGCGCAGCGGCCGCCGCGAGCGTGCGCCAGGGCACGCCCGCGTCCAGACGCTGCAGATAACGCGTTGCCAGCGCGGAGATCGCCTTCGGCGAACGCGCGGTGAGCACGAGCGGCGCGAACGGCTCATCATCCGTGTGCGCTTGCGGCGCGTCTGACTGCGTGGCCGGTGTGACTGGAGCGGCAGGCGCCTCGGTCAGCACGACGTGCGCATTGGTGCCGCCAAAACCAAACGAATTGACGCCGACCACGAGCGGCCGGCCCTGCGCGTCGAGCGGCGTGTAACGGTCGGCTACGCGCAGACGGCCGCCCTCGAAATCGATATTCGGATTGGGGACTTCGAAGTGCAGCGAACGCGGCACGGCGCGATGCCTCAGGCACAACACGGCCTTGATGAGCCCTGCCATACCCGATGCGGTTTCCAGATGGCCAATGTTGGTCTTCACCGAGCCGACGAGCAGCGGACGCTCGGCAGGACGTCCCGCGCCCGCGACCTCGATCAGTGCGCGCGCCTCGATCGGATCACCGACGGCCGTGCCCGTGCCGTGCGCCTCCAGATAGTCGACCGTATGCGGATCGACGCCCGCTCGACCATAGACTTCGCGTAGTAGCGCGGCCTGCGTCTGCGCACCCGGCACGCTGATGCCGCCCTGTGAATAGCCGTCAGAGTTGACGCCCGAGCCGGCAATGACGGCGTGGATCGCGTCGCCGTCGGCGAGCGCGCGCTCAAGCGTCTTCAGTACGACGATCGCGCCGCCCTCCGAGCGCACGTAGCCGTCGCCGGTTGCGTCGAAGGCGCGGCAGCGGCCGCGCGGTGAGAGCATCGACGCCTTCGAAAAGCCCACGAAACCGTACGGATGCAGCAGCAGGTTCACGCCGCCCGCGAGCGCCATTTCGGCCTCGCCGTTCTGCAGCGCCTTGACCGCCTGATGCAGCGCGACGAGCGAGGACGAGCAGGCCGTGTCGATCGACATGCTCGGGCCGCGAAGATCGAAAAGATAGGAAATGCGGTTGGACGCGATGCTTAGCGTGTTGCCCGTGGCCGAATACGGGTCCAACGAGCTCAGGTCGTCCATGCTGCGATTGCCGTAATCGGAGCTCGCCACGCCGACAAACACCGCGCACGCGCGGCCTCGCATTTCGCCCGGCCGCACACCGGCGTCCTCGAACGCCTCCCAGCTCAGTTCGAGCAATAGGCGCTGCTGCGGGTCCATCTGCGTCGCCTCGCGCGGCGAGATGCCGAAGAACGCGGCATCGAAGCCCGAGACGTCGTCGAGCACGCCCGCGGCGAACGTGTAGCTCTTGCCGGGCTCACGCTTTGACGGATGCTGATAGAACTCCGTGCCGAAACGGTCTGCGGGAATTTGTGTGATGGCGTCTTTTTCGCCTTCCAGCAAACTCCAGAACTCCTCCGGCCCCTGCACGCCCCCAGGAAACCGGCACGACATGCCGACGATTGCGATCTTGCTGTTCATATCTTTTCTGTTCTCTCTGACATGCCGGTCGACACGTCGCACGCTTTTGCGGGCCCCATGGCCTGGAGCACAGCGGCGCCGAGATTCTCGACGGGCAAGTCCTGCTTCGCGGCGGAATGATCTCCGAAATTCCGCCAGATGAAGTAGTTGCTTTGGCTTGGTACTTTGCCAAGCCGATCGAATATATGAGGCAGCGCGGGCACGTGGTCGCCATAGAAGCAGAGCACGGTGTCGCGGCGGCGGGTGCGCAGATACGCTAGCAGGCGGCCGATCATGGCGTCGGCGTTTGCTACATGGCGCAAATACGCGGTGAGATCGCGCCACGCCGGGTCGTCGCCGAACGAGTGGTAGTTCGCGGCCTCGCCTGCTTCGACACGCTCCAGATGCAGCGGGCCGTGGTTTTCCATCGTCATCGCGAAGATGAACTGCGGCTTCGCCGTGCCAGCGTCCAATATCGAGATAATAACGTCAGCAACCGCCGCATCGGAAACATATGGGCCTGCACGCAACGCATCGGCGAAATATCGGACATCGAGAAACTTGTCGAAGCCCATTAGTGGTAATGCGCGTTCGCGGCCAAAAAAATCCGCATAATAGGGATGAATGGCGAGCGTTTCATAACCGCTGCGCCGAAACCAGCTCGCGATCGACGCGCAAGCCCGCCGGACGAATGCGTACGGATAAAAGCGCGCATAACCGAGCCTTTGTGACGCTAATCCGGTCAACAATGAGAATTCCGTACGCATTGTATTGGCGCCCCAGGCGGGCACGGAAAGCGCGCCATGCTGCACAGATTCATTGCAAGCACAATCGAAGTGCGTGAATAGCGCTGAATCGATTGCCGATGAAATGCATCTTGCATCGAAAAAAGATTCGCTCTGGATCACGATGACATCCGGGCACTGCCCGGGAATGCCGCCCGTTGCAAACGGACTCGTTGCGCCCGCATTTTGGAGCGCGTCGAAAGTTGCGGGACGCAGGCCGTTCAGCAGATAAGCGACAAAGACCGCAAAAAAGCCATGATGCTCGACATCGGCGGAAGGAGCGAGCGTCAGTGGCAGCCTTCGCGCCAGCGCGCACGACGCCAGAAAGGTCGCGATGGTGATGAGCAGTGCTGCAAGCCCCGGACGCGGCGTCAGCGGCGGCTCCGCGAGATAGCCGCCGGCCACCGCCAGCACGCCAATGCCGATCGCGACGACCTTGGCCGTGCTCAGAAACGGGAGATATAGGCGCGGGTGGGAGAACAACTGGCTGAAAAGGCTGAGGTCGGTGAATACGAACGGCTCACGTAGAGATTCGTACTTTGCGTTGCTGACCAATGCAACGAGCGCGACGAGCGCAATCGTACCGCACGCCGAGAACGCTGGGCGCGCAGTGACGAGCAGGAACAGTGACGCGACGCAGATCACCGCCAACGCGTGCAGCGCCCACGCGCTGGCCACTCGCCGCACTGGGCCGCGAGGAGCGGCCAACCGGTCGGGCGCGAAGGACGCACCGACCGCAATCGCGAACATGAGCCAGAGCGTGCCGCTCAATTTGCGTCTTTCCCGCGCGGCTGATACGAGAGCCGGTTCAGAATCGCGTCTGCGACAGTCGGCGGCAGGAGCGTCAACAGGCGCATGCCGAACGCGAGCAAGCCTGGAAACGCAATTTCGGCGCGGCCGGCGTCGATCTTGCGGCGGATGTGGGCTGCGGCCTGATCGGCGCTCCACATGAAAAGCTTGTCACCCGGGAAAACATCGCTCATCGCCGTCTTGACGAAACCCGGCAAAATCACCGTCATGCCGACGCCATCGCGCCGCAGGATCGGGCGGACCGAATCGGCATACGCCTTGACGGCCGCTTTACTCGCGCAATACGCCGGGGAAATCGCCATGCCTCGCAAGGCGGCAATGGACGCCACCATGGCGATGCGGCCGCGGCGCCGTTTGCGCATTTGGTCGACAACTGGCAGAACGGCATGCATTGTGCCGTAGAAATTGGTGTCGACGACCCGTGCCGTGCGCTCGAGCCCTTCCCAGTCGGCCGCACTGGCTAGCGTGCTGGCCACGCCGGCGTTGGCGATCAGAAGGTCGATGGGATACGCCGTGTCGAATTCGTCTAGCCAATGCTGCATGGCGGCGGCGTCGCGAACGTCGATGGTTGCGGTGACAACTTTGGCGCCTAGAGCGCGGCAGTCGCTGGCACTGGATTCGAGGGCGGTAGTGTCACGACCGATTAGGCCGAGGATCGCGCCAGATCGGGCGTAGACTAGCGCAAGTGCGCGGCCTATACCAGCGCTTGCGCCTGTGATGACGATATGTCGGGGGAATGCATTACGCATGTTCCGCCGCCTCGAGTCGCTGCGCCGCACCTGCAACTGCCATCTCTATACCGCTCTTCGTGTAAAAGTCGCCGTTGATCTGAGTATGGTGGATGATGTAGTCGAGGAAGCACTGATATAGATGCATGTCCGGAGGTTCGGCGTGGCGCCAGAAGTCGTCAAGCGATCCTTGCCACGTCATGCCCGGCATGTTGTAGATGGCGGTGCCGAGGGTCATGAGGGGGCGGCGATGGTGCAATGCTGACAGACCTACCGTGCTGTTAACAACGACTACACCCCGTGCTTGATCAAGCAAAGTGGGCAAATGGCCCGCATCGATGAAACGCAATCGCTCTCCGAGACCGATTGGCCCGGCAATTCGCTGCGCAAAGCGTCGGTAATCGATCAGACCCGTGTCAAGCGGATGGTTCTTGATCACCAACCGAGCGTCGGAAGGCGCGTTGCGCGCGAACGACAGCAAGACTTTCTCGATCGCGTCGCGAACGCCGTCGAACGGCGAATGGACGACGATTTGCGAGTCCGAATTCAGTTGGAGCGGGAAGAGGTAATAAGGGCATCCGGACTCCAGCACCTCACGAGTGACTCGCTCGGCACCTCGATGATGGTGACGCTCACGCAATACCCTAGTGGCCAAGCCCAAATACTCAAAGAAGCCATTCCTCGGACGGTGGCTCCGGTAGTGCGGGAAATGCATTGCAAAGAGCGCATTCGCCATCCGATAACGGATGTCGTGGTACGTGCGCTCAAAAAGGTTGTAGCCGGTAGCCTTACCGGCCGGGCTGCAGGGCGTGACGGTACGCTTATCGCGATACCATGCCGGATCACGCGGGAGTCGTGAACGACCGTTGACGCCGTATTTTTCCAATGTCAACCAATGTGGACGGACATACCCCTCTTCGAAAACATGGACCTGTAAGCCGAATCGCTGCGACACCGGGTGCATGTGGCGATGAATCTCGCGGCAGTCCCCAAACATTATGACGTCCGTGAAATCGCCGGTGTTGGCAAGATCTTGGTACCAGAGTGGCAGTTCCGCAATTGGACCCCGATAATTCCAGGCTTTATCGGCACCACCGTAGATGAGGTCCCCACCGCAGAAGTTAATCCTGCGTACTGTGTGTCTGCGCTGCCGTAGCAAGCTGGCAAGCCGGCTGAAAAAGGGCGAGGCCGTGCCCTGCAAAACAAGGAATGAGCGAGGCATTAGTTTGTTCTACTTGGCGGCAAATCGGGGCCTCACCGGAACGCACGCCTACCCCCGCGGTGCCTTTGGCGTGGTGAGCCCCGTGACGCTATTTGAAATTGCGTAGCTGTGTCGAAAAATCGATAATACCCCATTCAACGGTAAATCAATATAGCACCGGAGCCTTTTTTGGAAGGGCGCTCATTCAATCACGATGCTCTGGCGTAGTTCATGCAAGCCAGTTACAATCCCCGCCCTTATCGAAGTATTGTCATACCGATGAGACAATACATGCACAGAATCGAAACGCACGTCGAACGACGGTAAACTGTGCAACACGACGCTGCAGTCGATGCGCCAGCAAGCTAGTTGGTATCGGCGAGATGCTGGACGAAATAACTGGGCTGCTCGCATGAGTGCTTATCGCCAAGAACGGCCATCACCTGCCGCTGTGCCGTCCGGAACGCATCTTCGAGCGCGCCGGGTTGGCGATTGCACAATCACGCTGGATGAGTAGGTCAACGTGTGCGCCTTGCGGTTGTAACTGGCTTACGCACTTCGCCGAACGCTGGTCCAGCAGGACGTGCTGAACGCATAAGAAACACCAGTGTAGATGCTGCAGGCGCCATTCCATTGGTTTTACACCCACTGGCGCATCGAATTCGCGCGCTACCAGACACGTCCCAGCGATGCGCTTGCCGTTGTCCGCATGCCACTCCCGCGATGCACCCACAGACGCTAGAGCGCCGTGCGCGATTTCGCGCAATGCCACGCCTCCATCGTGAAGGCGATGTGTCCGACCGCTTCGCTGCCGGCGGGCACTCCTACAACGTGCCGCCTTTGGGCTGGCAACGATTGGCGGATGTCGCAAAAGCTCCTGCTCCGTCATCGGTATAGCCGGAGCCATCTGCAGCTCGCAAAAATTTGCGGGATCCAGGCATCGATAAGTCTGGCTCCTGCAACTCCCACGACGCACCTTTGGACACCGACCCTCACGGAGAAAGGCTGCCTGAACTGTTCAGGTTCGACCAGCAACTCTTAGGCCGACAGAATCCCACGTCGAGCATTAGGCGGGGGTCAAACCTCCCTGAAATCCACATATCCGGACTTCCGCCAAGTCGGGAAATTATCCAACAGCGCATAGAACTCCATGTTGGTCGGCATGAGTCTGCGCAAATGAAGAAGCGTATCGAAACTCAGCGTGTCACGCGTAACCACTGCGTCCGATCTATTTTTCTCCAATTTTTCGCCCCCGGAATCCGACAGAAAATCATTTACAAGATCCGACCTAACTGCGAACACACCAAATCTAAGCATATTATCTATAATCCCTCTCGCATCCTCCGACGATTTATTTCGTCCACCGAGATAATCAAAATATATATTCGACACATTGCGACGAAAAAAATCAGAGGCACAATAATTAATGAACCAATCATGAGGGGTGTCACCAGTACTCTGCCACTCCTCGACAAAAGGACGCCATTGAGCACCCCACGCCTCATCGTTATTGCGCACCATTGTAAAAGCAAAATTGAAATACGATATCGCCACCTCTATCGGATCACGAATAGATGTGAAAATTACCCCCACATCGCTTAAATTGATAGCTCGATCGTAAAATTCCAGCGTTCTGTGACCAGAAAAAATAACTCGGCGACGCCGCGAATTTTCTCGATACAAGGCTACGAGTCTTGATATATCAAAGCAAGCATTGCGCAAAAGAATCGCATTGTTTTCGAGGATATTATTTACCGTCGTTCCCGCCGTCTTTGGTATATGAATGAAAATCCCCAATCCCTTATTTTTCACAGTCTTGGCATAGATAATCTCACCCATAATTTTATTTTCTTCAGAGAAAACAAAATCATAAAGCAACCCCAAATCCGCCTTTTGATTTAACTGTGCCGACGAGCCGATCCCCCATACGCTCTCCGGGGGACGATCAAAAATAATGCGATAAAGATTTCTGCGATCCAATCCTTCCAGAAATTTAACCAACTCTACATTCTTTTCGGCGTGTTCGATCCATGCATCTTTCCCGTCCTCTTCGCCAGCGAACGAATTCGAGAGCAACGTATATAACGTGAAACGATCTGCCTGACTGTTTGATTGACGCGTGTTAATTTTCATATTTTCCTCACATTCGCCTTCACAAATCCAGAAGGCTTAGGCACGAATTTCATCGTGCGCGTGCCTTTGCTGCCCAATGCCTAAACATCCTCCTCCTGCGTTACGATTCCAACGGAGGTTCGGAACGGAGATACCTCCATTCGAGACCATGTTTCTGCGAGCCGCCTTGAGACGATAGAACGCTGTATTAGCTAATAGCGTGATCGAGCCAAGCGGCCACCCGCCTTTCAGGTCGACGCCTTAATCGCCATTCACCTCGCGCCCCACGATATCGTTGCGCACCCGCCTACTCGTCGCACCCTGACCCGGCCGGTAGCCGCAATGACTCGCTGCATCTAAATCTATGGTGCGCGGTCCGATCGATGGCCCGCATGGACATCGGCCAGAAGACCATTCACCACGACCGGCAATTCGAAATGACACCCACTCAACAATCAGACGCCGTGGAAATGCCGTCAGATGTGATTGTAATAATCGTAGGCATCGTCAATATAGTCGAAATGGTGCAACCTGCCCCCTTCGAGCACGCATGCACGGTCGCAATACTCCTTCACCGTAACCGCGTCGTGCGAAACCAAAATCATAGCGCGATCCTTGCGTCGCTCGAACAACTCATACTTGCACTTCTCATGAAATCTTCGATCACCCACGGCAATCACCTCATCGATGAGAAAGCAATCAAATTCGACCGCCATTGAAATGGCAAATGCGAGGCGCGCACGCATGCCACTTGAATATTTCTTTACCGGCTCTCGCAGATACTCTCCTAGCTCCGAAAATTCCTCGACAAAAGGCACTGCGTTTTCGAAGGACGCTTGATAAACGCGGCACACGAATCGCAGGTTATCCAACCCAGTCAGGCTGCCCTGGAATCCGCCGGAGAATGCGAGCGGCCACGAAACGCTCATACTCCGGTTAATCCGGCCGGAAGACGGCATCTCGGAGCCACTGATCAGGCGGATGATGGTGGACTTGCCTGCACCATTTCTACCCAATATACCGATCCGCTCTCCGGGATTGATCGTCAGGTTGATCCCGTCGAGGACCAACCTCTGTCCATTTCGCGTCGAATAATACTTCTTGACGTTATCCAACTCAATCATTCGGGCTCCACCCGGCGAGCAGCCGCAGAAACGACAAATAGACCAAGACAGGTCAGAATCAGGTTGCACAGCATTACATATGGAATATCGAAGTAAGTACGGACTTCGTTCCCGTAGTACCCGTGGCGAAACAGTTCCACGCAGTTGGCAACAGGAAATTTCAATACGATTTTCCTGGCGGACATGGGTAGCCAGGCAGCCATCACGAGCGCTCCGGATACAGGCAGCTGGAAATAGGCAATCGGGTGCCACAGGCGCTCGATAACCTCGCTGAACTCCACAAGACCGCCCACCAGCAGGCCCATTGCAGCTGTGTACCAGCACAACAAGGCCCATCCGATAATCATGCTCATGACATCATTAGGCAGCGGAATGAGCCCAATCGCCATGAAGAAGACAAACAGGATGATCATCGAAAACGTCGTTCCCAACAACTCGAGAAGAATTCGCGCCAGAAAGAAGTCGATGACCCGAACATTACGGTGATACAAAAGCGCCGCGTTCGGCTCGACAGCCATCACACACCGGCCGATCGTATTTCTCCACACTAGAATTGTCGAATAACCGGTCAGCGAATAGGCGATCGCACTAATGTGGTGACTGCTTCCCTCGTTGTGTGCAACATTCCAGAGAATCACCACACCGATCGAAAATAGCATCGGCTCCGCAAAAAGCCATGCAAAACCGATGTTGTGTCGACCGTAGCGCGTAATGATTTCTCTCATCAATAGCGCATACAACACCCGCCCTTGAATTTTCAATGAGCCAGATAGCTCTCGAAAGTGAATGTTCAATTTAAGCGACCTCACTCGCGATGCTCTTTGATGCTGGCAATGAGTAGCTTCAGCGTGCACCAGACGATGAATCCGATCGCGATAATTGCCAGCACGGTCCTGCCGCGACGCGGCAACAGCGCCTTGTCCGGCTCGTTCGGCTGAGAAATTCGCTCGAGATAAAGATGTTGACGCTGCGCATCGCTGCGCGCTGCCTCGAGCGACGTGACCGCGGCTGCCAATTGCTTGTCGGCAAATTGCTTGTCAAGCTCCAGTCGTTCGTAAGCAGGGCTCTTGAACGCCAATGAAGACTGCCCGTCGGTCACATTCCGCGATGCGGCGTCTACCTGATCTTGCAGCGACTTGATTTTGACATCTAGCGCACCGATTTGTGGGTTGCTCGGCGACACCGCTTTCAACTGAGCCAGTTGAATCTTGCTCGTCACGAGTTCGTTCTGCAGTTTAGTGACGTTCTGCAAGATCAACGATGACTGAAGATTCGGATCAAAAACAGCCTGCTTCTCGCGATATTGAAAGAGCGCAGTCGCCGCCTGTTTGAGGCTCGACTCCGCCAGCACCACCTCGCGCTGCGCGTAAGTGACAAGATCCAGTTGCACACGATCGTTCATCTGATTGATGCGCTGCTCACCGAGTTCGAGCAGATGCTCGTTCAGATCCTTCGCCTCCGATGCCGAAAATGCGTGGACTTCCAGGGTGGAAATCCCGGTATCCGAATCGAACTGCACATTGGCGTGATCCTGGAAATACTTGAACAGGTCTTCGAACGTACGCTGCTGAGGAAACAGGCCGAACCGGCTGAAAACGTCGGCCTTCCCACCGCTATAGGCAGCTTCGTAACGTGACCCCGCATTCAGCGAAGCGAGTGCGTCTCGAGACGTCAAATAGTTGTTAACGGCATAGGTGTCATCTGAGGCGCGGGAAATACCGGTGCTCTGCAACAACTGGCCAACAAAACTATTGGATTGGTTGTTTTTGCTCGGCGTGCGAATGATAAACGACGACTGCGACACGTATACGTCCGACGCGATCAAGCCAAAGTACAGGGTCGACACGACAAACGGCACGATCACGCACAGAACGAAAAGCGTGTCCAATCTCCCAAACAGGGCGTGCACAACACCCTGATCCCGATTCGGCGCATTCGGAGCCAAGTGATTGACGCGCTGTGTGCCGCCATGCTCCCCCCCTTCGGCAAAACCGTGTGGCCGATCGGAGAATCGGCTCCGCGGGAACTCGAGCATCGGCGCATAGAATTTCCCATACTCCGTGACCCAGCGCGGGTAGTCGGTCTTACGTCCGTAGATATCGAACTTCCTGCCGTCGGCAAGCCACGCAAGATTCAAGACCTTTCCAATTCTCGGATGAATCGGCGTTTCCGGCTGCAGAATTTCCGTGTGCGACATCAATTTTTCCGATTCTGCACGCTCAACGGCGTTTAACTCAAGAAAATTCTCTATCTTTTTAACCAGCAGCTCCAACGATGCGTTTGACGGGAGTGTATGGGAATTAAACAATTTTTTGACGGAAAAATTCTCCACCAGATAATTTTGGAAATTCCACCCACATTCGCTCTGCAATACGTTCCACTGCTCCTTATCGGACTTGAATGCCTCCTCGACCTCGGACTCATTCACTCCGCCACCGCCGATGTACTCGAAGACCTCCTCCTCTGAAACATCGTCCGATTGCACCAACGCCTTGAGCTTCGAATCACCACGAGTCCCAGCGATCGACGAGCCGGACTGCTGCAGTGCACTGTCGAAGTAGTCATAGGGCCATAGACTAGAACACAGTAGCATCGGAACTTTAACCACTGATGCGCCAGTTTGCCCTTCGAGGAAATCTGCAATATCGGCGCAGACCCCCCTGCGATTCGGGTTGATTTGCAACACGAACCTGGCGTCGGAGCTGATCAAAGCTTTCACTGAGCCGAGGCATGCGTCGTCGTTGGTATCAACGAAATGAATATCCGACGTATCCGCGCCACTCGCCTCGAAAACCTGCCGAAAGTGGCGATACATGCCAAGTGTCTGCACTTCTCCGACGAAGATGATCCTACCGGGTCGCGATGAAGCACCGGAGCGTTTTTCAGAATTACTAATAGTCACAGTATTTACCCTGGCATTTATAAAAACAGTTCAATGCAGTATTTATATTAACTGCTCCACCAATTCCGCCACATCTAGAGGATTGACTGTAAAATCACAATGCCCATATGGGAGACGACGATTGACGTCGCGCGCCGATCGAAAACTTTCGCCAAAAACGTGGTATAAGTTAAACCCCCGCAGGCGGCCTATGGTGCCAAGAATGGGCATCATGTAATCTTCATCACAAATACTGATAACATGGGAATTCTCTTGCGCGAAGCAAGACGCGTACATCCCGGCCCCTTCCGCACCGATGAGCACCTTCGATTGATTGAATAAATCAATCTCCTCCTCGATCGTCAGTTTTTCGGGCCTTACTTCCTCGAAGTGATATCGATCGACCAGAATCTTTCGAACGGAGTCGTAATTGACCATATTTCTCCAGGTGCGGCGACTTTCACGGCTGATAAGGAGATTTTTCCTGGGACGTCGTTTCGTTTTCACGACACGTCCCAACAGCTCTTCGTAGATCCGAATCGTGAATGAGGACATCGCCAACGGCCAGGCCCGTGGCACGATCAACTCATCGGCCTTAACGATCACGCCCGGCGGCATTTTCACGATTTGTTCTTCGGTAATGCCGGCGAGCCGCAGCATCGCGAGTTGTTTCGCCCGCAAGTTGTGCGGAACGACGATTTTCGCGTTTGGAATGCCGAGCTCCCGTAGGATCAGTATCCGCGGGAAACATTGGAGAATGAAATGGGAGAAGAACGTATGCACGTCGGGCGTGAAAGCCAGCGGCATGGCCGGCCCTGTGACGTCCAGGACTCGGGCCTGCCGCAGCCTTGCCGTGACGATGCCGTCTACATTAACGCCGCTTCGGTAAAGCTCGGTCATCTCCGTACGTGCGATTTCGTTTCCGGCGTCCATCGCAATTTCACCGCTTTCGGCAAAATGCAGGTAAGTCGAATCCACTGTACCGCGCTGGGACGTGATCGAGCCATTCTTGATCGTCACGACATCGTTATAGAACTGTATCTCCGATGTCATTTTCAAGGAATTTTCCGTTGAAATCGGTGCGAAACTTATTATCTTTTTTGGCTCAACGGGCTTAAAGAATTCAGTTTCCGCAAAACTGAGATTACGGAAATCGGGATTGCTGCTTGCGGCAGCCGTAGTGAAACGGCAGTCGAGAATATCGAAACCTTCGATATCGATGTCCGGCAAGCCGCTCAATCCGTCCACCAAGACTATGGCCTTTTCCTCTCGTGCCGCCGACGAATTCAATGTGTACTCGCGACACTGCACGGTGGCGTGAGGATATCTCTCCTCCAGCTTACGCTTGACAGCGAGCAGCACGGATTTTTTGCCACAGAATACATACGTCGTATTCTCGTCGACCCAGCCAGCCAGCGCGGCGAATCTTTCGGATATCTTTAAATGATCGATGTCGACCGGCAACGACAATGCTACCGCGCCGACTTTTCGACGAATGGATTCAGCAAAGTGGCTCAGTTCCTGAATGTTTCGGCAATGGACATTGTCGAAGTTGTACTCGATATGCGGCAGGTTATCGGCCCACTCTGGAAGCACCCGTTGTGCCGGATCGCTACACAACAGACCCGCCGTCGTACTTGCGTTGGCTATCGCGACGCGGAAGTGGCTCTTCGGCGCGTCGCAGACGAACAGTTCGGGACCGTAACCAGAAGTGAAATGCCGGGTCTGGAATTCGAGTTGCAGAACGATTTTATTCAATACTACTGCGAAAAACGCGTCGAGATCAGATTCGTGCTGCTCGAACGTGGCCAGCATCGAAGTGAAATAATAATCGTCGGCCTCACCGCCAAACACATGACTTTTAACGAATTCCGAAGAATTTCTTAAAAACTGATCGAACGGATAATTAAGCCCACTCACTTGATAGGCATATTCCAGCGCAGACATCTTCCGCTGCTCGTCACCTTTTCCGACTGGCCGAAAATTACTTAACAGATAAGAACTGTCCATTCGATCATTCCTTAATTTCTATTAGGCAGGTAAAACCTATTTACCTGCCCCAACATTCCTATTCGCGTCCGCCACGGCACTAGCTTCCACTTCCGCTTCTATCCTTACGGCGCCTGACGGCTACATGAGCTTCGCTGCCAGCTCGCCCAGTCGATGCGCGCTCTGCTCCCATGTCAGCGTCGCCATATTCCCGCTTCTGATGACGCAGTCGTTCTCGATATCCCGTAGCCAGCGCTTTAGACTCAATGCGACCTCGGTCGAAACATTCCCGTCGAAGTAGGTAGCGTGCTCGTGAGCCACCTCCCTGAATACAGGTATATCCCGCAGGAACAACGGGATGTCGCGCAATGCCGCCTCGACTATCGGCAAACCGAACCCCTCCGCCTCCGATGCCATGATCAAACCGTCCGCGCGTTTATACAGCGCCGTCAAATCGGCATCGCTCGCATCCTTGATCCAAATGAGATGGTTCGTGATACCTTGCAGACACTCAATCCTTTCAATCAGAGCATCGACGCTCCACCCTGCCTTGCCCACGATTACCAGCGTAAAGTTCGAACCGTCACGCCAGGCGGACTCGAACGCGGCCAGCATTTCAGCGTGTCCCTTTCGCGGTTCGACCGTGCCTACCATCAGCACAAGCCGTGATGCTTCGCTCGCAGCGTTCACCGCAGCTGATGGCGCCGCGCCGATCGGGGTCGCCTCGCCCGCCTTGAAGTCGGCGCCGAGATGAAACCAATCGATGAGGATTTCGCTGCGCGCGATATCAAATTTATCCTGAAGCAAAGCGTCGACTTCGCCTGCAACCGACTTCGAGATGCAAAACAGGGCATCGGCGTGCATCACCACGGTCTCCAGCCATCGACGATACGATTTCGCCCCGACGGGCGTGAACCATTCGGGATGCACAGCGGGCAGCAGATCGTACACAACGAATGCGCAGCTCACCCCGAGTTCGCGCCAACGACGCAATTCCTTTTGCCTCATGACCAGGGGCCGGCTCGCCAGGTCGAGACCGAGAAACACATCGCCGCGCCGCGCTTCAAGCAGGCACTCATCGCCAAGCCCGCTCTGCCCGGTCAAGTGTGCCTGATATTGCCTGGCGTATCGATAGGGTCGCTTGCGTGTTGCCCGCACGAGATGAACCGTCATACCGGCGGGTGGATCCGCCAGCAAGCGCTCCGCGATGGATCGGACGACTCGCTGAATGCCGGTCCCAGCATCGTTCACCGCGATGATCGAGACGTCGACGAAAAGATTGCGCTGCGCAGGCCGCTGCGCCTGAAATCGAGGACGGGCGTTCGATTTGGTTATTGCGCGACGCATCGTCGCGACGCCACCAGGGAGCCACCAGAAGTCCAGCAATCGCAGGAGACACCGGTGCACGGATTCATACACGCAAACGCGTATCGTCCGCAATACGCTTACCAGCCTCTCGTTGCCTAATACGTCCATGTTCCGTAGATAACACAAGCATTCAATGAATCAGCATGCCGGATAATGATGAACGCGCCCCCCCGGGGGCGCGTTCATCATGCGATGGACCCAAAACCGCCCATTGCGGCCTCATTCAGCCGCAAGGCCGTCTACGTCAATCGCGCAGAAGCAAGATTTTCCTCGAACCAGCTGTAGGTCTTACCGACACCTTCCTTCAGATTCGTATTCACAGTGAAACCCGTGTCGGCAAGCCGCGAGACGTCGATCGACCGACGGGGAATCCCCACCGGCTTGTCGGACAACCACTTGATTGGCATCGAGATGCCGGCAGCCGCGCACACGGCATCTGCAAGATCTCCCATCGAACTTTCGACACCCGATGCAATATTGACCACGCCCGAAGCTCGATCGAGCAGATGAAGCGCCGCGCGTGCCGCGTCGTCGACGTACATGAAGTCGCGAGTCGTATCCGGCCGCCCCCAAACTTCAAGCGGCGTGCCGTTTGTCACCGCCTGCTCGGCCTTGCGAATCAGCGACGGCACCACATGACCGTTTTCCACATCGAACCGATCGTTCGGTCCATACATATTGGTAAAAAGGCCATAAACGTATTCGATGTCGTTGTACTTCTTCAATAGCTCCAAATAATGGAACGCATGGATCTTCGAGTTCGCGTAGCCGTATTCACCGAAATGAGGCAATCCCTTGAACATATCCTCCTCACGCAATGGAAGACTGATATAGGGAAACGGATACGAAGCCACGGTGCCGGCAAAGAACACTTTTTTCACGGAGCTGCCCGCAAGCGCCGCCAGCAGATTTTCGTTGATTCGTGAATTCAACGACAGCGAAGAAAGCTGATTGCGCAAATTGCCTTGCAGCCCAAAAACCTGTGAGGCGAGGTGAATGAGATGCGTCGGTTGCTCGTCTGCGAGAAAGCGCTCGACCGCTTCTCGATCGAGCAGGTTCAGATTCGCGCGACGCGGTGCAAGGAATGATGCACCCGCTATCTCGAGTTGCCGGCAAACCGCCGAACCGACGAGCCCATATCCGCCCGTTACGAAATATTTGTCCATGGATGTTCCTAAATAGCTTTTTTCTTCCACAACCACTGGATGGGAGCAGAAATGAATTTAGGTTTCTTCACCGAATCGTACAGCTTGACCAGCAACGCGCGCGCAGCAGCCGGATCGAATTGCCTCACAAACGCCATAGGTTCCACGGGCTGGCTCTGTACGACCGCGGGGGCTCGAAGATGCTTATCGACGTAGTCGAAACCCAACACGTCCCTGAGGATCTCGGATTCGCGCATCAGTTGATCGTGATTGGAAATGCGATGATGGAAGACGTAGTACTCGTGATCATCCACCGCGGCAACGTGCACCTCGCCAAAACCCTTTCCAAACCGCTGATACGCAATCGACATCAAGCGTTGCCAGAAGTGCGGAGCATAGGGGAACGTATCGAACACGTCGCTCATCGAGTCCGTGCGACGGTAGAGCGTAGACGAGCATGAAAAAGGGGCATTCGCGTCCATCATGGAAGTCAGCAGCGTCCCTCGCGTGAACGTCGCACGGCCTTCATGCGGCTTGCCGGTGTTTTCGAGCACTGTGAAGCCACCGGACACGTAGCTCATTTCCGTCGCCGCATCTAGTTTTTTCCACATCGATTCGATCGTCGGCCAGACGGGACGCTCCCACGCAGGCACAATCTGGAAGATCTCGTTCTCGGGCAGAGCCCGCAGGATTGTGACGATCTTCCCGACAATCTTCTCGGCCGTACTGATGTAGTCCTTCGTATCCCGCTTGAAACGGATAACTTCCACGCCTGCGCAGGCTTGCCGGATATCGTCTTCACGTGCTGCCGAACTCGTCTCAGGAATCAACGCGTAGCATTTGGAGTTCTGCTTGCCAGCCATATGCATCGCATACGAGCGGATCTTCGAAGTGAATGCCGGGTTGCACTCGTCCGCGATGAAGATGGTAGACAGGGCGCTGCCGATCACGTCAGTCGTGATGTTTTCAATATGAGGACCTGCCTCGAAGATTCGCTTGAAGTTCTCGATGAGACTGAAACGCTGCCTGTAGATCTCCTGTGCGCGGGTGGCCCTTTCAATGGTGAGCTCAGGATTGGCGCGAATCCAGTTCACATGCTCTTCGACCTTTCGTGCCACCGTCGCGGCCGGCTCCGTCGTATCGACGTAAAAAAGCAGATCGCCGAAATTGTCGCGCGCAAACCCATTTTGATCACAAATGATCGGCACGCCCGCTGACAGACACTCGAACAATCGACTCGACATCAATCCGGATTTGATGTGCGCCTCCGAAGACAACACTAGACCGATACCAGATTGCGCAACGCGATTGATCAGCGTCTTGCCGTCGAACGGAATCGATCCCTGGTAGGAAGTGTAGCCGTCCCATACCCGTACATTCTGAAAGACCTCTGGACCATAGATGTCGAGCATGCCCCGCTGATCCAGCAGCTTCATCAATTCGTGGTGGCGACCACCGCGACCGCTCAGCGCTTCCCAATTGATACCGCAGTAGAACAGCTTGCCGCGTCCGAGAGCGGGAGGAATCACCGGCTCATGCACCGCGTGGAACAGCGTCAAAAAGGGCGCCGTTGCCGCACGCCCCGAGCCCTTCAGCAATCGTCGGGCGTGATCGTCGGCGACGAGCGAGCCACACGACAGGAAGGCATCATTGGACAGTGCGTTTTCCGATTTTTCCCGGTAACTCCACTGGAAATAAAAATCGAGGGGATTCCACAGCGCATAGTAGGTAAATGCGCTCCACGCCTTCGCCGAATCGAAATGCAAGGCGAGCACAAATTCGACCTTGAGCTCATCGACATGCGTCAATGCATCGTCGACGAGGAAGCCGTGACGATTGATCGAAACGCTTTCGTAACCTAGCTCCTGAAGCGCCGACTTGATCCGTAAAATGCACTCCGTTTCGGCATTTTCGATGGCGGGCCAATAATCTACGACAGCAACGGTCTTCTTAATTCCCGTAAGAGACATATTTACAATATCCAAAGTAGCCACACCAACCGAACTCTGAAAAACCATCTTCGGAGGCTGCAGCGACGATTCGCGCGCCCGGGCGCACAAATCGCTCCCCCTTCTCACGCCCGCCCCGTGAATCCGCGAGCGCATACTTGCGCGCCGCAAACATCCCCCGACCCGCCTGACGCCTTACGTCCATGGTGGCACTGGCAAGCGGATCGTCAAGCAGGTCCAATTTCTCAGAACGAGAAGCCGATCTTGTTTCGACGCAGATCCGCCTCGACCATCATCTGGCAGAGCTCTTCCAGCGTCGTTCTCGGTTTCCAGTCAAGATCCCGCTGAGCCTTGCTGGGGTCGCCGATCAGCAGGTCGACTTCAGCAGCCCGGTAGAACTTGCGATTCACGCGAACGATGGTCTTACCGGTCTTGCGATCAATGGCGACTTCGTTCTCGTCCTTGCCATTCCACTCAAGATCGAAATCGCATGCGCGGGCTGCGAGCGAGACGAATTCGCGCACTGCCGTCGTACGATTCGTGGCGAGTACATAGGTGTCAGGCTGATCGACCTGCAGCATGCGCCACATACCGTCGACGTATTCCTTTGCATATCCCCAGTCACGCAGCGCGTTCATGTTGCCGAGTTCGAGAACATCCGCCTTGCCCACGCGAATCTTTGCCAGCGTGTCAGTGATTTTGCGTGTCACGAACTCCTGCCCACGGAGCGGCGACTCGTGGTTGAACAGGATGCCGCTCGACGCAAAAATATCGTAACTTTCGCGATAGTTAATCGCCATCCAGTGGGCATACAGCTTGGCAACGCCATAGGGGCTGCGCGGATAGAACGGCGTGGCTTCCGTTTGCGGAATCGATTGCACCTTCCCGAACATTTCCGACGTGCTTGCCTGATAGAAACGAATCTTTGGATTAACGATCCGGATTGCCTCAAGCAGATTCACCGCACCCAGGCCGGTGATATTGGCGGTCGCAACGGGTTGGTCGAATGAAACGCCCACGAAGCTCAACGCTGCGAGGTTATAAACCTCGGTTGCCTCGGTGTTCTGCAGCAACCGAATGCTCGAGCCCAGATCGGTCAGATCGTATTCGACCAAATTCAAATTCGGATGATTGCGAATCCCCAGCTCTTCGATTCGCCAGAAATTGACTGAACTGTTCCGGCGATATGAACCGTAGACACGATAGCCTTTCTTCAGCAGAAATTCCGCCAGATACGCACCATCTTGTCCAGTAATACCGGTGATAAGAGCCGTTTTCATATTCCCCTTTATTTCAACGTAAATAATGCACCAATTTCATGCATACATGGCACGGACAAACGGTGGCGACACGTGTTTTCGTCGAAAATCGCCAAGAACGCCAAATCTGACGAGCCCGGAATCACCCCAAAACGCCATTCCGGAATCTATCCGGTTTGGCGTTTTGCCTAAATTCTCAGATCGCGACGGGCGGAGACGTATACGCGCAACAACTGGTAGGCCGTGGCTGTTAGCGATTCGATTTCCTGCGGACAGTCTCGACTTCTACGGTCGATAAGATACGCAGGTGAAACAAACAACATGGCGGACCTCGCAAACCGGCAATCCGCTCGCCTTACTTGAAACATGAACATAGACCCAGTCCCATCTTCACGCTCGACACATACAACCACGCTAGCCGGTTAATATCCTGGCTCACAACGCGCACTTTGTGTTACTTGAAAGTCTGAACCCCTGTCACCACGGGATAGGCAACGGAGAAGACCAGATTCAGAACCTTCTGGATCTCGGTGATTGGAGCGTTCGAGACGTACAGCACGTCCTTGTTGTCCATCATGAAGCTTCGCATAGCAAAAAATGCATTGGGGTCATGCAGGTCGATTCGATAAATGACCGGCACCTTGCCGTCCGCAGTCGTACGAACAGGCTGAGTCGGCCAATCGAGCGCGCTGGAATCTTCGAGACGAAAAATGAACACACCCTGAGCATCGGAACGCGAATCCTGAAGTCCGCCGGAACGCGCCAGCGCCTGCGCCAGCGTAATTCCCTGCGCTTCGAAATTGATTTCCTCGTTCTTGCCCGCCGCTCCCAGCGCAGTAAAGCTGTAAGGCTGGAACAGAGCCGTCACGACGTCCCCCGCTCGCAGCGGCACGTTCTCTCGTGGATTGCGAATAACCGTTTCCAGCGGCAACGACGCCACGGTATTGCCGCGCGTTACCTGGAGCGTAATTTTGTCCACCGGCTGACGCACGCCGCCTGCGTCGGCAAGTGCATCCAGCAGTCGTTCGCCACGCGCGCTCAATTGCATGCGCGTGCTATTCGCCACGTCGCCCACCACCGTGACGTACGACGTGTCATTTTTTGCGAGCCGAACCAGGACCTGAGGGTCGTGTGCCATGTTCTTCAGTCGTTCGGTGATGAACTTCTGCAATTGCGTCGGCGTGCGTCCCGCCGCCTTCACCGCTCCGACAAAAGGTACATTGATATTGCCGTCACCATCCACCACCTGGATTGGCAATGCCGTTACTTGGGCGCCGGCAGCCGATGTTTCGGACATCCCACCACCGAACAACGTTGCGGGCGGCGCCTCCCAGATCGAGACTTCCACCGCATCACCAACGCCAAGTTGTTGACGGAACGTAGTGTCGTCACCCAACACAGCGGAGAAGCTCGCGCTGCCGCGCTCGGAATAGAGCTTACGGGCCACCGCGTCCGTGATGTCGACGATCTGAATACCATCAGGATTGCCCTGCACCCCAGCACGGCTAACCTGAGAACGACTCGGCCCCGAAGTCGGAATGCCTGAGCAAGCGCCCAACCCCATTACGCCACCGACAATTAGTGCCATCCAAGCACTGCGGTATAAACTCGACATTTTCTTATGATCCGATGCTGTCCATTCAAATCGCGGCAGGGATTGTCTCACGAGGTAGAATGGTTTGGCATTTTACTTGGCGAATTTGGCAGACAGTATGATTCACGCGACACGCTCGCGCTCAATCACGCTTTCCACAAAAAAATCAATCCCTAGTTGAATATATTTCTCGACATTTCCCGGTTGCTGTCGCGTCTTTCCAACAGATTGCTCCCAACGGGCGTAGATCGCGTCGGCCTTGCCTATGTCGAGCGTTACCACTCGCGGGCAAGAGCCGTTCTGAGCGAACTCGGCTACTCGAAGGTGCTCTCCCGCAAAGATTCGGAGCGCGCTTTCGAGCTGCTGCTCGGCAACGCGCCGGGACGCACGGCCATACGTGCTTTGGTCACGCGCAGCCTTGTGATCCCGCATCGCGAGCGCATCGAGCGTGCAGTGCTCCTGCACACAAGCCACAACGGAATGGAGCGTTTGCGCTATTACCAGACAATGCGGCGCAGAAACATTCGATCGGTCTTCATGATTCACGACCTGATCCCCCTCACCCACGCAGAATACTGCCGCCCCGGCGTCGACGAAGCCCACCGCCGCCGCATACATACAGCGCTGCGCCACGCAGACGGCCTAATCGCGAATTCACAGGACACGCTCGAGACGCTGAATGCCGAAGCGCGTCGGGCGGGTCTGTCGGTGCCGCCGAGCGTAGTGGCCCACCTGGCGCCCGGCGTGACTTCACACAAAGATGTCGCCCCACCGCTCGACGTCCCGTATTTCGTGATACTCGGCACGATAGAGCCACGCAAGAACCACTGGTTCATGCTGCACGTCTGGCGACGCCTGGTCGAGACCCTGGGCGAGCATGCACCGAAGCTCGTCATCATCGGACGCCGCGGCTGGGAATGCGAAAACGTCGTGGACATGCTCGAGCGCTGTAGCCCGATCCGGGGCGTGGTGATCGAAGAGGCCGGGTGCAGCGACGAACGTTTGCGCGCCTGGCTGCTCCATGCTCGCGCGCTACTATTTCCCTCGTTCGTTGAGGGCTACGGCATGCCGCTCGTCGAAGCCCTCACACTCGGCGCCCCCGTACTGGCAAGCGATCTGGGCGTTTTTCACGAAATTGCTGGCGACATTCCGGACTATCTCGATCCGCTCGACGGACCGGGCTGGCTGGCGATGATCCGCGCCTACGCCGAAAGCGGCAGCACCACGCGCGCGGCCCAACTCGCACGCCTATCAGGATTCAAGGCGCCGACCTGGCAAGAGCATTTCGAGCATGTCGATCGCTTTCTGGAGACCCTGCTCGGGTGAATTTGAGTATGGCCGCCTGGTTCTCCCCACGCCTGCATCGTTTGTCGAATGGCATCATGCCTCGCAAGGACGGCCCCGCACTTTCGTGTTTTGCGGCCCCGCTAGCGTCCAGGACTGCACAGGCCTGGATCGACTGCATCAGCGCGGAACTGTCTGCCTTAGCAGCCGTTGCCGATACAAATCGCATACGGAATCTGATGGAAAGATTCCGTGCCGCACACGTTTTCGATTCTGCGGAGCGGCCATCCCGCGTCCACCCCGCTCTGGCTGAAACCAGCGCCGCTACGCGCGTGCTGTTAATCGATGAGCCGGCGACTGTCGATCTGGAACCACACCGCGCTGCGCGGCAGAAGCAATTCGTGAGAATGGTCGCCCAGGCGCGCAGCGCGAATTCGACCGCCGAATTCTGGCTTGCCCGCACAAACACGCAACATTCTGGTGCATGGCTTGCGTCCGGCTGCGTTGATCTGCTGGGCCCATTGAGACACATCGACGAACACAGTTCGCTATGCGCATCGATCGCGAATTTCGACCACGTCTACACGCTTGGCGCTGCGGAAGGCATGCAAGCGCTGTTGAGCGGCGTCCCGTTGCATGTGTTCGGCACGCCTTACTACGCAGGCTGGGGACTCACGCACGACTATGTGCCACAGCCCGCAGGGCAATCGTACACAACGCTGGACCTCCTGTTCGAAGTCGCTTTCGTGCGGCTTTCCCACCATATTGGCCAGGACGCTCGCACGCCTGAATCGCTCGAAGCCTTGCTCGACGCGATTGAAGCGCATCGCACTACGGTCTTGCGTTTTGCCGATATCAAGTGCGCTGCGGGTGTCCGCTTCCAGTGGTGGAAACGACCGTTCGCTACACCCTATCTGAGCGCGGGCGGCGGCACGCTGCGCTGGATCGATGGCGCGCACAAGCTGCGCGAGGGCGAATACGCAGCGTTCTGGGGCGCGCGCAGCGCCGAGGGTTTGCCGGCGGACGCGCCGGCGATACGAATCGAAGACGGCTTTCTCCACTCGACGGGTCTCGGCTCGGACCATATCGCACCATGCAGCCAGATCATCGACCGGCGCGGCCTATATTTCGACCCGAGTCGCCCGAGCGATCTCACTGTCATCCTGAACGAAACGGCTTTCAGCGACGCCGATCTCGCGCGCGCGCGGGCATTGCGTGGAGAAATCGCGCGCCTCGGCCTGACCAAGTACAACCTCGGACGCCGCAAGCCCGCGTGGCACGCGCCCGCAGGCAAGCGCGTCATGCTCGTGCCGGGCCAGGTGGCCGACGACGCCTCGATTCGCCTCGGCACGCGTGGCGTCACGACCGCCGAACAATTGCTGCGCGAGGTGCGTGCGCAACGTCCCGACGCTTTCATTGTCTACAAGCCGCACCCGGACGTGTTGTCAGGCAATCGACAAGGCCTGATCGAAGCTGCCGCGCTTGCCGACGTGGTCGAGCAAGACGCGGATCTGATCTCGCTAATCGAAGTAGCCGACGAAGTCCACACCCTTTCGTCGCTATCCGGCTTTGAGGCGCTGATTAGAGGAAAGGCGGTGTATACGTATGGCCTTCCATTCTATGCAGGCTGGGGACTCACTACCGATGCGCTTGCCCAACCGTGGCGCAAGCGAGCCCTGTCGCTCGACATGCTGACGGCCGGCGCATTGCTGCACTATCCCGTCTACTGGAACTGGTCGCTCCGCCTGTTCACCACGCCCGAAGTCATCGTACGGCAACTGGCCGCCGCGGCGGCGCGCCCGCTCGAGAAAATCCGCGGCAACCGCTTGCGTCCCCTTCTGAAGGCGTTCCGCTGGAGCAGAAATGTCCTTTGGCATCTCGCCTGGCACTACGGAAGCCAACGGGATCGCGGCCCCAGTTGGCATGCCGTAACAGCAACGGACAGATGCGACGCAGCGTTCGCACCCGGCAACTCGACATCGGATGAAAAGATGCGAAATGAATAAGCAGATGAATGATGCGCTTGCAACGGTATGCAAAGCGCTTTCGTGCGCTTTAAAACTATCACTCCCTATTTAATTCAAATCGCGCAAACGTTTTCGCACACAGGGCGGCATGGATTCAGGAATCCGCGACAATCGCGCCGACCAAACCCCGCTAATGTGACAAAAACCAAACATCAACTCACAAATTAAGGCGAACCCGGTGCAAATCACAACACAAACCGTAAAGTTTTAAATATTATTCGCCTTCGCGTCTGAGCAACTACGAATACCAATCAGCTGTTCGGTGTGCATCTGGGCACCGGACATCAGGCAATCCAGGACTCTCCTTCATGAAAATTCATCCGGTAATTCTGTGTGGCGGTAGCGGCACGCGCCTTTGGCCCATGTCCCGCGGCGGTTATCCCAAGCAATATCTGCAACTCGCGGGCGACCACTCGCTCGTCCAGCAGACCGCTTTGCGCCTCGCCAGCATTCCGGACACCACTGCGCCAATCATCGTCTCGAACAACGAGCAGCGCTTTATCGTCTCCGAGCAGTTGCGCAAGGTCGGCATCAAGCCGGCGTCGGTCATTCTGGAGCCTGTCGCGCGCAATACCGCGCCCGCCATCGCGGTCGCCGCGATGGTCGCGCTACGCAACGACGCTGAAGCCCTACTGCTCGTGCTGCCCTCGGACCATGTGATCCTCAACGAACCTGCCTTCGTGAAAGCTGCCCAGGCAGCCGCCCGCACCGCCGCTGACCAGTTCCTCGTGATGTTCGGCATCGAGCCGGAAAGCCCGCACACCGGTTACGGCTATATCCGCCGTGGTGCCGCGCTTGGCGACGGCCGCCCGGCTCACACGGTCGCCGCGTTCGTCGAAAAGCCCGATCTCGACAAGGCCCAACGCTTCCTCGAGGAAGGCGGCTACTACTGGAACAGTGGCATGTTCATGCTCAATGCCGCGACCTACCTCGAAGAACTGCGTCGCTTCGAACCCGAAATCGCCCGCCAGGCCGAGGCGTCGCTGGTGAGCGCCAGCGAAGACCCCGACTATATCCGCCTCGACGAGAAGGCCTTCGCCGCCAGCCCGAACATCTCGGTCGACTATGCGGTCATGGAGCGCACGGAGCGCGCAGCCATGGTCACTGGCGCCGATCTCGGCTGGAACGACATCGGATCGTGGAGCTCACTTGCGGAGATCGCCGAGCGCAACGAAGACGGCAATACGCTGATTGGTGACGTGTTCGCGGAAGGCGTGACGAATTCGTACATTCGAGCCGAACAACGCATGGTGGCCACCATTGGTCTCGACAACATCGTCGTCGTCGAAACCGCGGACGCCGTGCTCGTCGCACATCGCGATCGCGCACAGGACGTGAAGAAAGTCGTGGAATGGCTGAACGCGTCAGGCCGCCAGGAATCCGTCACGCACCGCCGCGTGGTTCGCCCCTGGGGTTCCTATGAAGGCCTCGACCAGGGCGACCGCTTCCAGGTTAAGCGCATCATCGTAAATCCGGGCAGCCAGTTGAGCCTGCAAATGCATCACCATCGCGCCGAACACTGGATCGTCGTGAAGGGTACCGCGCTCGTCACGAACGGAAGCGAGGAAATCCTGCTCGGCGAAAACCAGTCCACCTATATCCCGCTCGGCGAAAAGCACCGCCTCAAGAATCCGGGCAAGATTCCGCTCGAACTCATTGAAGTGCAGTCGGGGACCTATCTCGGCGAAGACGACATCGTGCGCTTTGAAGACAACTACGGACGCGCGAGTTCGTAAATTCCGCGGGGCGTAGCACAAACGCCCCTGTCCCTGGAAGCTCCACACGACGCGAATTCATGCAGAAAGCAACGCCCGTTCGCGCAAACGTTTTGTATTACCAAAAGAGTAATTTTGTGTAACAAAATCATTAAAAGGTAATTTACAAAAGCTTACAAGTCACTCTAAAATACCTTCCGGAATAAGCATTCGACGTAATGGGGAATGCGCCAGCTTCGTCGCTATTGGATCAATGCGGCGTGCGTCGCCGGCGCAGAATGAAAAGCGGGCACTGCGAGCGCCAACGCACGAAAAAGCGAAGCCGGAAGACCACAATGAAGCGAGAGCCAGATCAAATCGTCGTTGAAAGCCCGACGAGCATCCAGCCATCGGACCGTGCGCGCATCAAGGGGCAGCGCGCATTTGTCGTTTGGTTGACAGGCATATCGGGCGCCGGTAAGTCCACACTCGCCAATATGCTCGAGCAGCACTTGCATGCCCAGGGCATGCACACTGCACTCCTCGACGGCGACAGTCTTCGTCTTGGTCTGAACAAGGATCTTGGCTTTTCGGATGCCGACCGCTGCGAAAATATCCGGCGTGCGGCCGAAGCCGCAAAGCTAATGGTCAATGCTGGCCTCGTAGTAATCGTCGCGACCATTTCGCCGATTCGCTCCGCTCGTGAGTCCGCACGTGCGCTCTTCGGCGAGAACGAATTCTATGAAGTTTTCGTCGACGCCCCGATCGAAGTCGCGGAAGCGCGTGACGTGAAGGGACTCTACGCGCTCGCACGCCAAGGCACGATCCGTCAATTCACCGGCATCGGTTCCGTTTATGAGCCGCCTTCGAATGTTGACGTGCACGTGCAAACGGCGCTCATGAGCAAGCAGGCCTGCATCGACGTAATCCTGCAGAAGCTGCCAATCGACGCAGGCTAAAGCGCATTGACGGTCGGCGGGCCGCGCTCAGTGAAGACTGGTTTGGGCCGCGTAGAGCTAGATCGGTCTTGCCGGAAAGAGGTCGGTTAAAATGCTGCACGCCGCCGCGGGCGCCGCCATGTCGGCGCGTCTTGCGCGCACCGCTTGCATTTAGCTACGCCCCGGACCGTTCTGCCCGTGACTTCCAGCGCCATCAACCTCTCCCGGCAAACCGCTCACGCCGGACGCCTCCACATCGCCCTCGTCTGCAACACCGCGTGGGCTATCTACACCTATCGCCGTGGCCTCCTTCGCGCGCTCAACGCATCCGGCGCGCAAGTCACAGTGATTGCGCCGCGCGACCGCACGTTCGAACCGCTCGCGCAAATGGGTTGCAACTGCATCGACTTGCCAGTCTCCTCGAAAGGCACGAATCCGGTTGACGACCTGCGCACGCTGCTTGCGCTCTTCAAGCACTACCGTACGCTCAAGCCCGATGTCGTGTTCCATTACACGATCAAGCCCAACATTTACGGCTCCGTTGCGGCCGGGCTCGCACGTGTGCCTTCGGTTGCGGTCACAACAGGCCTCGGCTACGTATTCATCCAGAAGAGCCGCGCGGCACAGGTCGCCAAGCGCCTCTACCGCTTCGCTTTCCGCTTTCCGCGCGAAGTCTGGTTCCTCAATCGCGACGACGAAACCGCCTTTCGCGAACAAAACCTGCTCGCGCATCCCGAGCGCGCGCGCCTGCTACACGGCGAAGGTGTCGATCTGGGCGAATACGCGTTCACGCCACTGCCCGAGCGCGAAGAGTTCGCGTTCGTCCTGATCGGCCGGCTGCTCTGGGACAAGGGCGTGGGCGAGTACGTCGAGGCCGCGCGCCAGTTGCGCGCGCGCTATCCGCATGCGCGGTTTCGCCTGCTTGGTCCAGTGGGTGTCGACAACCCGAGCGCAATCACGCGTGAGGAAGTGGCTGCGTGGGAACGCGAAGGCGTGATCGAGTATCTGGGCGAGACCGCCGACGTGCGCCCTTATATCGCCGATGCAGACTGTGTCGTGCTGCCGTCATATCGTGAAGGCGTGCCGCGCACGCTGATGGAGGCGAGCGCAATGGGCCGCCCGATCGTGGCCACCGATGTGCCTGGCTGCCGCGAAGTGGTGGCAGATGGCGAAAACGGCCTGCTCTGCGCGGCGCGCGATGCGGGCTCGCTCGCGGCCGCCCTCTCACGCATGCTCGATATGGCCCCAGCTGCGCGAGCGGCCATGGCCGAGCGAGGCCGGAAAAAAATTGCGAAAGAATTCGACGAACGGGTTGTGGTACAACGCTACCGGGAGCTGATCCGGGAGTTGACCGGATTGACGTTTTGAACGAATTCAGGGAACTCGGGAAAACAATATGGCAGCGACGAATTCCAAAGGCACGATCCTCGTCACAGGCGGTGCTGGCTACATTGGCTCGCACACCTGCGTCGAGCTTCTCAACGACGGCTATGACGTGGTCGCCGTCGACAACCTCGTCAACAGCCGCCAGGAATCGCTTGCGCGCGTCACGCAGATCACCGGCAAGCCGGTCGCCTTCTACGAAGCTGACGTGCGCGACGCGCAAGCGCTCTCGCGCATTTTCGAAGCACACAAGATCACGGGCGTGATCCACTTCGCGGCGCTCAAGGCCGTGGGCGAATCGGTCGCCAAGCCCATCGAGTACTACCGCAATAACGTCGACGGCTTGCTCGTCGTGCTCGACGCGATGCGCCAACACGGCGTCAAGCAGTTCGTGTTTAGCTCGTCGGCGACGGTGTACGGCGTGCCCGAGCGCTCGCCCATCGACGAGACTTTCCCGCTCTCGGCGACCAACCCATACGGCCAATCGAAGCTGATCGCCGAGCAGATCCTGCGCGACGTGGAGATCTCGGACCCGACGTGGCGCATTGCGGTGCTGCGCTATTTCAATCCGGTGGGTGCACACGAGAGCGGCCTGATCGGCGAAGATCCGGCGGGTATTCCGAACAATCTCATGCCGTATGTTGCGCAGGTGGCGGTGGGCAAGCTCGAGAAGCTGCGCGTGTTTGGCGGCGATTATCCGACTCCGGATGGAACCGGCGTGCGCGACTACATTCACGTGGTCGATCTGGCGCTGGGGCACCTGAAAGCGCTCGATGCGCTGGTCTCGCTCGATAAGGGCTTTGTTGTGAATCTCGGCACGGGTCAGGGGTATAGCGTGCTCGAAGTCGTGAAGGCGTTCGAGAAGGCATCGGGCCGCCCCGTGCCCTATGAAATCGTCGCGCGCCGGCCTGGCGATATCGCGGAGTGCTATGCAAATCCTGCTACGGCGGAAAAGCTGCTCGGCTGGAAAGCCCAATTCGGGATCGAGCGCATGTGCGTCGATCACTGGCGCTGGCAGGAGAAGAATCCGCGAGGGTTTGAGTAAGGTGGACCAGGCGCCCGCGCGCGGCATAACCTATGCGATCCACATCACATAAATTTACAAGCCTGCAAAATTGTTGCACTTTATTACGCCGACGTTACAGCGGACACTTTGATAGTTAAAATGTCGCCTCAGGCAAGTTGCGTTGACCTTGATTGGGGCGACAAAAGGTGGAAACGGAAAAGTCGGCCGGGGTGGTCGTCTGGCTCACCGGCATGTCTGGAGCGGGCAAGTCGACCATTGCACATGCTTTGGTAGATCGACTGCAAACGTTTGCGTTGCGTGCCACGATGCTCGACGGCGACGTGCTACGTAGCGGGCTGAATTCGGATCTCGGCTTTAGCGAAGCCGAACGCACGGAAAACCTTCGTCGCGTCGCCCATGTGGCGGCGCTTTTTTGCAAAGAAGGGTTTGTCACCGTCACGGCGACTATATCGCCCGAAGCCGAGCATCGAGAAAATGCACGACGGATCATTGGCGATGCCTCGTTCGTAGAGGTATTTGTGGACACGCCCTTGGACGTTTGCGAGATGCGTGATCCAAAAGGGCTTTATCGAAGTGCCCGTCGCGGTGAAATTCCGCAATTCACGGGTATTGGCTCGCCCTACCACCCGCCTGCGCACCCCGACCTCAAACTGCACACGCAAAGCACTGCAGTGGAGTGCTGCGTCGACCAGATCGTCGACTATCTGGTCCGTGTCCACTGCTTTGATATTGGCCTCTCCGAAGAGCAATCGCGCCAGTTAGCAAATCTTCGTGCGGCCGCCGGTACCCAAAGCTAACGGTACAAATGCATCGCGCCTACCGCTACGGTCCTTGACCGGTGACTCTCGTTGGCGTTCTACCTACATCATGAAACATCATCTGCTGATCGCAGGAACCGGCCGTGCCGGGACCAGCTTCCTTGTCCAGTACCTTACAGCTTGCGGCCTTGATACGCATCAAACGCGGCATCCACACGAAAAGCTCGACGAGAATGCAAATGCCGGACTGGAAGATCTGCCGTTACAGGACTCGGACATGCCTTATGTCCTCAAGTCGCCGTGGCTCTATGAGTTTATTGAACGCCTTCTGGAGCGCGACGACATTCAGATCGACGCAGTCATCATGCCGATGAGGGACATTGTCGAAGCCGCAACGAGTCGGGTGACATTAAGTTTGCGAGAGCGCTTCGGTAATGCCCATCTGGAACAGGAATATACGTTGTGGGAAACATGGGGCACCGCACCTGGTGGTGTGGTCTACTCCCTCAACCCCATTGATCAGGCACGTTTGCTTGCGATGGGTTTTCATCAAGTCATCCATGCGCTCGTGCACAAAAACGTGCCGATCGTCTTTCTGGATTTTCCACAGTTCATCACGGATGGCGAATATCTCTACGAACAACTACGGCCGGTGCTCGGATCCAGAGTCTCGCGGGAAACGGCAATCGCAGCACACAGGAACACGGCCCGGCCGGAGCTCGTTCGGACCGGCAATGAAATATCCGTATCTGCGCAGCCACCAACGCATGATACCGTCGCCCGCTTCCCCTCGTTTGAAACCGTCGACCGCGCCGCGCTATTTCGCGAGTTGCGCCGTGCCCAAACATCCGAGCAATCAGCCATCCGACGGGCCGACGAAGCAAACCTGCAGGCCAACAATGCAAATCACCAAGTCTCCGAGGCGAATCGCCAAGTTCAGGAAGCGATTCGCGCCGCCGCTGACGCAAACCAGATGCTTAAAGAAAAGGAACGCCAACTGGACGCAAGCCAGTCGGAAGTCGAGGAGGTGGCGCATCAGCGCGTCGAAGTGCAGGCAGAGCTGGACCAGGCACGGAGCAAGCTGAGCCTTGCGGACGCCCAAGTCGTTGCTATCGAGGCAGAACACGTCGAGTTGAGCGAAAAAGTGCTGGAACTTGAGAAGCGCCTTGGCGCATGCAACGAAACGCTCAACGCAGTACTTTCGTCTACGGCCTGGAAAATGACCTCGCCGCTCAGGCGCGTAATCGGAGGTTTACGTCGCAGCCGCAGACGGGGTGCCTAAAACGGTACGCTAGCGCGCCCCACCGGCAACTTGCGCTGTAACGCTTTGGAGCTTCGGTGCGCTCGACGGTTGGTATTCTGGCACCCAGCGGCGTAAATCCCGGCGCACTTCATCGTCGCTCGGTACGCGGTGCTGCATCAGCCAAGGTAGCAATTCGTCAAGCAGATGCTCCGGCACCTCACGCGCGCGCGCGATCCGCAGCTTCGGATGCGGCGTACGCGTCGTGGTTTCATCATCGGCGAGCAGTTCCTCGTACAACTTCTCGCCGGGTCGCAAGCCCGTGAACGCGATACGGATATGCTCATCGCTGAAGCCATACAGACGGATCAGGTCTCGCGCGAGGTCGACGATCTTGACCGGCTTACCCATATCGAGAATGAAGATTTCGCCGCCGTGTCCCATGCTAGACGCCTGCAATACTAGCTGCGAAGCCTCGGGAATCGTCATGAAGAAGCGCGTGATCTCCGGATGCGTGACCGTGACCGGCCCGCCCTTCGCGATCTGCTGCTGGAATTTGGGAATAACGCTACCGGCGCTGCCCAGCACATTGCCGAAACGCACGGTCTCGAATTGGGTGCGCTCGCTTGTCTGCTGCAATGCCTGACAGGCCATCTCCGCGAGACGCTTGCTCGCACCCATCACGTTGGTCGGATTGACGGCCTTGTCGGTCGAAATGAGCACGAAATGCCGGACCTGGTGCTTGATCGCGGCACGCGCCACGCGATAGGTGCCTAGTACGTTGTTCCGGATCGCCTGCCACGCGTTAAGCTCTTCCATCAGCGGGACGTGCTTGTACGCGGCCGCGTGGAACACGATGTGAGGCGTATAGCGCGCCATCACCTGGTCGAGCAACAGTGCATCCTTCGCATCGCCGATGATGGGCACCACGGAAAGCTCGGAGAAACGCTCGCGAATTTCCTCCGTGAGCCGGTACATCGCGTATTCGGACAAATCGAGTGCAACGAGTTGCGCGGGCACGAAGCGCAGAATCTGGCGGCATAGCTCCGAACCGATCGAGCCGCCAGCCCCCGTCACCATGACCACTCGACCGCTCAACAGCGCCTCAACGTGAGGCGTATCGATATTGACCGCATCGCGGCCGAGCAGGTCTTCGAGGTCGATATTGCGGACCTGCGAAAGGAATCCTTGACCAGGCGCGAGTTCCGTCAACGCCGGCAGCATCAGCGCCTTTACGCCCGCACGCAGACATTGCGAAGCGACATGCCGCTGGACCTCAGCCGATGCGGAAGGAATGGCGATGATGGCAAACTCGCAGCGCAGCGTAGCGGCCCAGTGCTCGATGTCGCTAATGGGGCCCAACACCTTGTAGCCGTAGATCTCGCGCCCTTTCTTGGCTGGATCGTCGTCGAGCAGGCCCACAAGACGCCACTCGGCCGAACGAGACAACTCACGCGCGAGACTCGCACCGGCTCCCCCCGCGCCCACAACGATTACTGGCTTGCCTTGCGCGACCAGACCGCCGTACAGATAGAACTCTTTGGTCGCCCGATAAAGGGCACGCGCGCCGCCCATGACGAAGAACAGCAGCAGCGGGGAAACAATCAGCACGGAACGCGGAATGATCGGCGACGGCTGCAACATGACAGACGCCACCATCGCAATGAGCGCGGCTGAGACGATCGCCTTCGAAATGCGCATCAGGTCGGGCAGGCTCGCGAAGACCCACATGCCGCGATAGAGCCCGAAAATGCGAAACATGATGGCGTAGACCGGCAACACCCAGAGCAGGTTGTCGACGGCACCGTGCCAGAATTCGGTCGGCACGGACGCGTTGAAACGCAAAAGATAGGCCGTCAGCCATGCGGCGGCCACCGCGCCGATATCGAAGAGAAAAGCGCTGAACGAGAGCCAGGAGGCTTTATTGCGGAGCATCAGCGTTCGACCTCAGGGTTGTCTGGTGAGGGACTGGAAACGGTGCCAGCGTACGTCAATTGCCGCGCCCATCAGAACAAGAACGACAGCCCAACCTGCAACGATCCCCCACTGCAGGGCCGTGGATAGTGCCAAGGCCCAAAGAGCAAGTATTATGCCGGCAAACATGACCAGATACCATGTCAGTGCCGTTGCCGCATGACCGGTCCCAAGACGAACCATGCGTTGATAGTAATGCTCGCGGTGCGCTTGCCAAAATTTCTCGCCGCGCAGGAGCCGACGGATCAAGGTCACTGAGGCGTCGCCAATAAAGGGCGAGAACACGAGCGCCGGGAACCAGATCGGCCAGGCGCCGCTGCGCCAGCCCCAGTAGCCAAGCGCGCCGGCAAGAAAGCCCGCGGGGATTGACCCGGAATCGCCGAGAAATATCTTCGCGGGGTGAAAATTGAAGAACAAAAATCCCCCCGCCGCTCCGGCGATCGCGGCGCAAGCCCAACTCAACTCACGCGTCGGCGCTGGCCCGAGCAGCGCAGCAATCGCGTACGCGCCAAAGCCGAACAGCGCCATGCCGCCAGCCAGGCCGTCCGAGCCGTCCATGAAATTGTAGAGATTGACCAGCCATAACATCAAGAATGCCAGGCCAGCGAGGCACCACCAGGGAACCGGTGCCGGATAAACAACAATCAGAGCCAGAACGGCGACGAAATGCGCCGCAAAGCGCACGCGCGCAGGCAGGCCACGGCGATCGTCGATCTGCGAGACCGCGGCCAGAAAGGCGACGCCAACAGCAATCAACCACAGCGATTGAGCCAGAACCAAAATCGCGAGTACGACTACCGGCATGATGCCCCAACCGCCCACGCGCGGAGTCGGCCGGTCGTGAAGCGAACGCTCGTTCGGGATATCCGTGGCGAGTCGCCACGCAAGACCGGTCTTGAGCAGTATGCCTAACACCGCTGCGCACAAGGCGGCGCAAATCACTGCGGTCGTCGCGGCGCATAGGGATATCGACATCGGTGCCTGCAACATCGGTTTCAGTGCTCTCCGTTAGTTCAATGCGTGACTCGATACCAGCGCGCCGTCGCGGCTAGTCCTTCGTCCAGGGTATAAGGGCCCTTCCATCCGAGCGTCTCGCGAATACGCGAGTCGTCGACTCTCAGGCTCTGGGTCAGCCGGTCCATTTGCGCAGCACGCCCTGTCAGCGCACCTGCGGCGCGTAGAAGTGCTACCGGTACTGGCAGAAGCCGCGCAGGACGCCCCAGATGGCGCCCCAGCGCGCGCAGCAGTCCAGCCACCGACGGATCCTGATCGTCGCGAACGTAGAAGCAGGCGTTCGCAGCACGCGGGTCCATGGCGCAATGCATGAGCGCATCGGCGAGGTTTTCGACGTAGACGAGACTGCGCCGCGCATCGACCGCTCCGAGCGGTAGCGGCAGACGTCGCCACAGCGCATTCATCATCTGAAGGAAGTTCGCGCCGACCTCCGGGCCATACACGAGCGGGGGTCGCACGATCACGATCTCAAGTCCGCTCTGTTCGCCATATTGCCAGAGTGCCTCCTCCGCCTGCAGTTTCGAGAGGCCATACGCGTCATCAGGGGTGGGGGGCATGGATTCCGCGAGCGGCACGCCACGATCGAACTCGGCCGCCGCCTTCACGCTGCTCACAAACACCATGCGCCTCGCGCCCCGTTCGCGTGCGGCGCGGGCCACACGCAACGCACCTTCGACGTTGGTTGCGCGAAAAGCCGCGAGCGGATCGGTCGCAGTATCGTGCATCACGTGCACACGTGCCGCGAGGTGCACGACGCAATCCGGCACGAGTTCGCGTGGCCATGCCTCGGCGATGCCCGCAAAGTCCACTCCGCCATGGCTCCACTCGCGCGCTACGCCGCCGGAAGTGCCGGCACGCCGTACGAGCGCCCTCACATCGTGGCCGTTAGTCGCCAGTGTGCGGCACACCGAACGTCCGACGAAGCCATTCGCCCCTGTGACCAAAATGCTGCTCAAAGCCACTTCCACCCAAAACGGTTGAAAAATTTGAAGGCCGACGCCACAAACATGCGAATGTGTGCAAAGCCCTTGCGTGAGGCGCCGCCACCGTGGTGGAGCACGCGCACCGACGGCACGTAGGCGACGCGCGCCACGTCATGCGCACGCAGGCTCAAATCATAGTCTTCGAAGTAGAGGAAATAGCGAGGGTCGAATCCCTCGAGTACTTTTAGCACTTCCGATCTGAATAGCATGAAGCAGCCGCTAACGATCGGCGGATCCCAAACCGTGTCTCGACCATTGATCTGGGCGCGCATTTCGTAACGCGCGAGCCGCCGCGCGAAAAGGCGCCGCATCGATGCCGGCAGAAAGCCGCGCACAAATAAGTCGATGAGGGTCGGATATTGGCGACAGAGGAATTGCATCTCGCCTGCATCGTCGACAATGGCTGGCGTAAGCAAGCCCACATCGGGGTGCGACTCCATGAATTCGACGGCCTTCGCCAGCGCGTCCGGATTCATTTCGATATCGGGATTGAGAATCAGGTGATAGCGACCTAGGGGCTGCGCGATCGCCAGATTGTGTCCGCGCCCGTAACCGACGTTGCCGTGCCCGGCGATCAATGTATGACCGACTCCGGCACGCGTGAGCGCTTCGAGGCTTTCGCCCATTTCGGGCAGGCCACCGTTATCGATCAGGTAAAGGTGGAGCGCTCGCACTTTTCTCGCCGCGAGCAGATCACTGGCAACCGCGAGGCTGGCAAGCGTGCGGGCCAGCAACGTCCGATCGGGGCGGAATACGACAACGGAAGTGGATATGGCGAAGGGGCTACCTAGTGGCACAGCGTTCATTTTCGTCCGATGGCGCCCCAGCCTGGAACAGCCGGTAATGGTGGGTTGACTGAAGACATCAGACTCTATTTTGACACCCTTGATGATGTGCGGCCACACGACATCCCGCATAGCGAAGACGTACTCAAACGCAACCGCTTACTCCACCGTCACCGATTTCGCGAGGTTGCGTGGCTTGTCCACATCGGTGCCGCGCGTGCAGGCCGTGTGATACGCGAGCAACTGCAGCGGCACCACGTGCAGGATCGGCGAGAGCTGGCCGTAGTGCTCCGGCATGCGGATCACGTGGATGCCCTCTTCGCTCGCGATATGCGTATCGGCATCGGCGAACACGTAGAGACGGCCGCCGCGCGCGCGCACTTCCTGCATGTTCGACTTGAGCTTCTCCAGCAGCGCGTCGTTCGGCGCGACCGTCACCACCGGCATGGCCTCCGTCACGAGCGCGAGCGGCCCGTGCTTCAGTTCGCCCGCCGGATAGGCCTCGGCGTGGATGTACGAGATTTCCTTGAGCTTGAGCGCGCCTTCGAGCGCGACCGGGTAGTGCAGCCCGCGCCCGAGGAACAGCGCGTTTTCCTTGCGCGCGAATTCCTGCGACCACGCGATGATCTGCGGCTCCAGCGCCAGCACGCCATTGAGCGCCGCCGGCAGGTGGCGCAGCTCCTTCAGGTACGCCGCTCCCTGCTGCGCATCCACGTGGCCGCGCAGCTTGCCCAGCGTCACCGCCAGAATGAACAGGCCCACCAGCTGCGTCGTGAACGCTTTGGTCGACGCCACGCCAATCTCGCGCCCCGCGTGCGTGAGGAATTTCAGCTCCGTGAGGCGCACCATCGCGCTCGTCGCCACGTTGCAGACCGCGAGCGTGTGCTCCATGCCGAGCGACTGTGCGTGCTTGAGCGCCGCGAGCGTGTCGGCGGTCTCGCCCGACTGCGAGATCGTCACCACGAGCGAACGCGGATTGGGCACCGACTCGCGATAGCGGTACTCGCTCGCGATCTCGACTTCGGTGCGAATCTTGGCGATCGACTCGAGCCAGTACTTCGCGGTCAGGCCCGCGTAGTAGCTCGTGCCGCACGCGAGAATCAGGATGCTGTCGATGCCCTTGAACACCTCGCCCGCGTTCTCGCCGAACTGGACGGGATCGAAGGCGACATCGGCGGGAATCGTGTCGGAGATCGCGCGCGGCTGCTCGAAGATCTCCTTTTGCATGTAGTGGCGATACGGGCCGAGCTCGACCGCGCCGCTATAGGCCTGCACGTCGCGCGCCGGGCGCTCGGCGGGGTGGCCCGCGCGATCGACGATGCGCACGCCTTCGAGCGAGATCTCGCACACATCGCCCTCTTCCAGATAGCTGACGCGGTTCGCGCTGCCCGCAATCGCGAGCGCGTCCGAGGCGATGAAGTTGCCGCCCTCGCCATAGCCCACCACGAGCGGCGAGCCCGCACGCGCGCCCACCACGGTGTGCGGCTGGTCCTTGTGCACCACGCCGATCGCATAGGCGCCCGAGAGCTGCTGCACGGCTTCGCGCACGGCGGCGAAAAGGTCGCCCTTGTACAGGCTGTGGATCAGGTGCGCGATGACTTCGGTGTCGGTCTGCGAGACGAACTCGTAGCCCTTGCCGCGCAGCATCTCGCGCAGCGACTCGTAGTTCTCGATGATGCCGTTGTGCACGATCGCCAGCGCATTGCTCGAGAAGATCGGGTGCGCGTTGTTCACCGTGGGCGCGCCGTGCGTGGCCCAGCGCGTGTGCGCGATGCCCGTGACGCCTTCGAAACGCGTCTCGCGCGCCTGCTCGTCGAGCTCGGCCACGCGCGCGACGCTGCGCACGCGCTGCGGGCCCTCGGCCGTGACGATGGCCACGCCGCACGAGTCATAGCCGCGGTATTCGAGCCGCCGCAGGCCTTCGATGAGAACAGGAACGATATTACGTTGCGCAACTGCGCCGACGATGCCGCACATGGAGTTCGGTCCTTTGCAATGAGAGGCGGGGCGCCGCGCTGCGATGAATGCTCACGCGCGCGGCGCCCGGAATGTCCTGCCGTTCAGCTGTTCTTTCAGCGTTTGTGCTTCACCGGCCGAACGTAGCCGGTTTTCGCGATCTGGGTCTTTTCGTTGAGCACGAGCGTGTCTTCGGGCACGTCCTTCCACACTGTCGTGCCCGCCGCGATGGTCACGCCGCGGCCCACGCGCACGGGCGCGACGAGCTGCGTATCGGAGCCCACGAACACGTTGTCCTCAATCACCGTGCGGTGCTTGTTTGCGCCGTCGTAATTGCAGGTGATGGTGCCCGCACCGATGTTCACGCCCGCGCCCACGTCGGCGTCGCCTACGTAGCTCAGGTGGTTGGCCTTCGAGCCGTGGCCGATATTCGCGTTCTTCACCTCGACGAAGTTGCCCACGTGCACTTCGTCGGCGAGCTGCGCGCCCGGGCGCAGACGCGCGTAGGGACCGAGCACGGCCTGCGCGCCAACCGTCGCGCTCTCGATATGCGTGTAGGCATCCACGCGCGTGCCCGCGCCGATCACGGCATCGCGGATCACGCAGTTCGGGCCGATGCGCACGTTATCGGCCAGCGTGACCTGGCCTTCGAACACGCAGTTCACGTCGATGAACACGTCGCGCCCGCAGCTGATCGAGCCGCGCAGGTCGAAGCGCGCGGGGTCCGCGAGCGTCACGCCGGCGGCGAGCAGCGCATCGGCGGCGTTGCGCTGGTACACGCGCTCGAGCTCGGCGAGCTGCTGCTTGCTGTTCACGCCGAGCGTCTCCCACTCCGCGTCAGGCTGCGCGGTGACGACCGGATGACCCGCTTCGATCGCCGCTTCCACGACATCGGTGAGGTAGTACTCGCCCTGCGCGTTGTCGTTGCCGAGCGCCGCGAGCCAGCCCGCCAGCGGTGCGGTGGGCGTCACGACGATGCCGGTGTTGATTTCGTCGATGAGGCGTTCGTCGTCGCTCGCGTCCTTCTGCTCGACGATGCGCAGCACCTGGCCGGTCGCGCCGCGCACGATGCGGCCGTACCCGGTCGGATCGTCGAGCGTCACGGTGAGGATGCCGTAGCCTGCCTTGTGTCCGTTTTGCCCGGCGTTGGCCGCGGCGTCGGTGAGGCGCTTGAGCGTGGAGGCGCGCGTGAGCGGCACGTCGCCGTAGAGCACGAGCGTGGGCTGATTCACATCGAGCAACGGCAGCGCCTGCGCAAGCGCGTGGCCCGTGCCGAGCTGCTGCTCCTGCACGGCGAACTGCACATCGGGTGCGGCAACGGCGGCGCGCACGGCTTCGCCGCCATGGCCGATCACGACCACGAGGCGCGTGGGCCCAAGGCTGCGGGCAGTGTCGATAACGTGCGAGAGAAGCGGCTGGCCGGCGAGCGGATGGAGCACTTTCGGCAGAGCGGAATGCATGCGTTTGCCCATGCCTGCCGCGAGGATCACGATGTTCATTGCATCGAGTGTCAAAATAATGCTATGACAAACGTACTAGTTTATCATAGTTTGTGTTATATGCTGAATTCCGGCAGCGCTGCGGTCAAGTCCACCATGCCCGTTGCCAGCCGTTATACGATGGCGGACGTCATCTGTAAAAGGGGAACGGCGCTGTCGCGATAGACGCTAGCGGTGGTAGCTGATTCCGGCGTAGTCACTGTGACCAGACCTATATATGCAGCGTGCGAATCCCTCGACACGACATGGTGGATCATATCGCGTCGCGAGTAGCTCATTGCGCAATGGTCGGGCCGTATCAACCCACGCAATCTTTCAGCGTCGCGGGGGCCAGATCCACCGAGCCAAGACAGATAGATGACAACAAATTATGTTAGATTGGGCCGCATCTGATAAGTCGCTGATTTATGCATCGCGGCAGTTCTTTAAGGCCAGACGAGAGGGTTATAGCAGGAAGCTTACACCGTCACCAAAATGAATTTCTTTTGCGACGCTGAACACTGCATCGCGCAACCCGCGGCGGCGACAGTGACTCAATTGATCCGCGTCTCCCTTGAGACAATATAGCTGTCAAAGCAATGAAACGACAACCACTCATGGCACCCGAAAGTCAAACGAAATACACCGCTGCCTTCTATACCCAGCATCTATCCGGAAGCGCACGCTCTGCTCACGCCATTTTGAGCCGGCTATTTGACTATCTGCATCCGTCTTCAGTGCTCGACGTGGGATGCGGATACGGCACGTGGCTAAAGGCAGCACATGATCTCGGAATTCGCGAACTGCAAGGTTTCGACGGAAGTTATGTCGATAGAGAGGCCTTCCTCGTAGCCCCGTCACACTTCACTGCAACCGATCTGAGTCAGGAGTTCTCAACTTCGCACCGATACGATCTCGCGATTTCAGTAGAAGTCGCAGAACATTTGCCAATTACGCGCGCAAGTGGCTTCGTTCGGGATTTGTGCAAAACAAGTGACGTGGTCTTGTTTTCAGCTGCCCCCCCATATCAGGGCGGTGAAGACCACCTGAACGAACAATGGCCTGAGTACTGGGGCATTCTGTTTCGACAATTTGGGTACCGTTGTTTCGACTTGTTTAGGAGCGAGTCTTGGGACAGTTCGGACGTCGAGTCGTGGTACGCGCAAAATGCCTTCCTTTTTGTCAAGGCCGACAACCCACTGTGTGAGCAACTTTCAAAGTTTGCGTCGGATGATCGAGTTTTGTCCAAGGTTCATCCTGAGATCTACCTGATTAACGTTACGCGGTACAGGCCAGATGCAAGCGCGCAACTCGAAGCGGAATTGGATGCGTGGCACTCGATTACTTCGGCCTTTCGCTCAGGAGCATTGAGCTTGCCGGGGTCGTTCCAAAGCCCGGGACAAGTGCCTGGGCAAGCTAACCCGCTTACTCAAGGTCGCCAGCACTATCAAGACTCCGCTGCTGCTCGCGCTGACTTTGTTACGGCAAACACTGAACTCACCACCGTCCGCACCGAACTCAATACAGCGAGCACGGAGCTCAGCACTGCTCGCGCTGAACTCGTCAGTGCTCGCGCTGAACTCACAGCCCACGCTGCCGCAAAAGCACGGCAAAGCCTGGAAATTGAAGATTTGCATGGACAATTGGTGGAAGTCCGCGAGAGTGCCGATCACAAGCTTCGCGTTTTGCGTGATGAGCGCAATAACGCGCTAAACGCGCTCATCGAGACGTCAGTACTTGCGCTTGAAGTGAAAGAGCAAGAGAACAGGACTCTAGCTGATGCCCTGGAGGCTGAGCGAAACACTGTTGCCCAGCTTTCACACGTAGTTTCCGAGACATCGCAAGCACTTGACACGGTAAAACGTGAAAGCGCGCTCATCAAACAAGCTACTTCATTGCCGCACGTCGTTGCTCGTGCACTACCATCCCCTCTAAGGAAACTTGCTCGATTGGTTCGAGATGAGCTAGATGTCCGCTATCTTCGATCGACATCGCATTTTGATTCACTTTGGTATTTGTCGCAGAATCACGATGTTCAGGCAGCCGGGATCGATCCCCTCCGGCACTACGTTAAATACGGAGCTATCGAAGGTAGAAATCCGCGCGCTGATTTCGACACACGACAATTTTTAGTGAATCGCGCGAGAACTCGTCGACCGCGGCGTAATATTTTTGTCGAGTATTTGAAATGGCATAATGGACAAAGTCGACTTACCCCCATTAAGACAGGGGAAATTCGCTCGTCCGCGCTAGCATACACGCCACCCCTCGCCATCGAAAATTCCATTCCGACTCAAATCGCTACGGGTTGGTACGGCGCGAAACGTTTGGCTCAAGATCAACTCTTCAACGGCGGCGACTATGCCAAAGTCGATGCAAACCTGCATGACCAGCAAACGAAGTTAATCGTTGATCGATTTTTGTCTGATGTCAATACAGAAGACGTTCTGTCGCCGGTCAATGGATTCGCGCCATTAGACTCGATTCGTCAAGCGTTTCAAAACACTACAACTAGTGCCTCAGTGACGCTCAGTGCAAAGGTACCTACGTACACGATTATCACGCCGTTTTTTTCTCATCTAGATTTCTTCAAAAAAACCGCTGAGAGCGTTGCAGACCTGATAAAAAACACTCCACCGGTCAGCCACACACAGCGCATCGAATGGATTGTCATAAATGATGATCCAAGATTTGACGCAGCGGCTCTTCAGGAGGTGATTCCGGCCGACATTAGATCGGCTACGCTAGTCATCTCGGATGGATTCAATCGAGGGATCTCTGCACGTCAGAATCAAGGCATCGATGCAGCCAGCAACGAATGGCTGTTGTTCCTGGACTGCGATGATCTACTGGAGAAAAGCTGCATTTCCGTTCTAGATCATTATATTTCCAACTTTCCTCGCTGCCGATTTATATCGTCATCGATTATAGATATTGATGAAAGCGACGCTGAAATTCGCCGGAGAATCCGCGGGTATGGCGCAGAGGGACTCTATGAAAAAGGCATGAATGCTGGACATCTGGCGGCGATTCGTCGAGATTTATTTGATGATATCGGTCGATTTGATCAGCGTTTTTCGGGGTGCCAAGATTACGACTTGGCTCTAAGGGCAGCGATTCGGGAGCCAATTCTTTTGGTTCCAGAACATCTTTATTCTTATAGATGGCATACCAAGACCCAATCCGTCGCTCAATTCAAAAAGCAAGCTCAGATTGCAGAAGCAGTGAGGCGTGCATTCCTGCAGCACTTTATCGAACATAATTGGCCTGATGTCCGGCAACCTAGTGATCTTCCTTCAAATGCCCGCGGTATCTGCCTGATTCGCACGCAGGGCCGACGACTTGAGTTGCTCGAAGAAACTGTCAACTCCGTACTCCATCAAACAGTACAGGTCACACCATGTATCATCGTGCATGGAAAGGACGCTGCGCTCAAAATTGTTCAACAATGGGCAGCGGAGCGCTTTGGTGATCAAGTTGAAATCCTGCAGGCCGACCTTCCGGGTCGTCGAAGAGGATATCCTTTGAATGTGGGCCTCGATTTCGTGGAGGCCAATGTAGAACGATTTGATTTCTTCTGCATTCTCGACGACGACGATATTTATTATCCGATGTTCGCAGAGAGGCTATTGGCTACGTTGAGGTTGAACGGTGCAGACGTTGCGTACTGCACGACGAATTCACGAGTGCCCGGTCAGCAACCCAAATCGGCTCATCCGCCGTTGCCAACTGCGGCACTTGTCGCTGGCAATTTCATTCCAATCAACGCTTATATTGTGCGGACTGAACTGCTGATCAAAAGCGGCGCCCGAATGAGGGAGGACATCCATTATCTCGAGGACTGGGATTTTCTTCTTTCCCTAATGTACGCCAATGGTAATTTCACTCTTCTTAACGAAACGTTGAGCGAGTTTAGAATTATTGGCGACGGAAATACTGAACAACGGAATGATCCGAAGCATTTCAAGCACTGTGAAAAAATCGTTAACGCTCGCAGCAGATTAGTTGCGAAGCAAGTGGGTATGGCGGAATTTTATCGAGACCTCCTCGCTTTCGATTTTTCAGCGCGCCCCGCCTTTAGCGTGCACGAAAAGGCTCATGTTAAAGCTGCTCTCGATCTATTTCTGCTTGTGGCGCGCCCTCTAGATATGAACAACAAATAAAATGAAAGAAAGCAATTATGGAATTTCGGTTGTGCTACCTGTTTTTCATCGCCAACCGTCAGTTGACAATATAAATCTCCTAAAGCGATCCCTGGAGTCGATCAAAGACCAGCGGATCTCGGTCGATCACGAAATCTTGCTTGTGGATGACGGCAGTCCAGTTCCAATTTTTGAATTTAAAGACTTGCTGGGCGAAGCTGCTCACGATGTAACTTGGATTAGAATTCAGAATAATCGGGGTTTGGTGAACGCTCTGAATACAGGAATACTGGCTGCAAAACATAGCTTAATCGCCCGGCTTGACGCAGACGATGTTTGGCTTCCTTCGAAGATAGACAAACAATTATCTCAATTTGAGGCGGACGAAAATTTGACGATCTCAGCAACAGGAATGTCTTTAGTGACACCTGATGGCTCTCATATCGAAGATCATATTAGACCAAGCGAATGGAATGAAATTCTGAAATTTTTTGTGGATGTCGGCTGCCCCTTCCCCCACGGAAGTGTCGTAGCAAAAAAGGAAATCTACCGATTGTTAGGCGGCTACCCTCATAGCGGAAATTTTTCGCATTGTGAAGATTATGCTCTTTGGGGTACATGGTTGCGGTTCTTCAAGCCGACGATGGTCGAGGAGGCCTTGTACAATTACACGGTGTCAGAGACCTCGGTGTCGGCAATCCATGGCGAACAGCAACGAAATGCATCGCGACTGGTACTAAGCCGGTTTTCAAAAGGAAACCTCGCAAATCGATTACCCGATGCGCTAATTTCTCTTGCCAGATGTCTTGACATTTCAGTTATAAGCGCGGGCAAGTTGTCGTATTTGCTTTGGCAGTTCAACCCGGACGTTTCACTTCCAGGAGAAGCAATAGATTTACTTAGAGTAATTCTCTACGATCGAGAATTTTCAACCAACCCTTCTGGAAGGTCCAGCAGGAATTGGCGTGACCTGATTGGATGGCCTATGATCAGCCAAAGTCAGACGCGTGATGAGATCGGCGGTCGCTTTTATTCGCTCTAAAAAATTGCGGAAAGCACTCTCACCGTAAGCGCGCAATCCAGCACACCGACTTGATAGGCCTGCGCCGTAGACGGTCCTGTCTCACGACATGACTTCACTCGATGAAGTTTGCGCCAATGCTTCCGGATCAATCAGGGTTACGCGCGGCGGCGGTGAGCTTGGCGAGGTTGAAGGGCAGCAGGTCGGTGACATCGGCATCCGGCGGGCGCTGCGGCAATTCGGTCAGCACGTGCACGAGATATGTGTATGGCTCGACGTTGCAGGCCCGCCGTTAGGTGGACACGATACTCCCAAGAGCTTTAATGAACATCAAGATGGGATGCCCGGCCGCTTACGGCTGTAGTGCAGTTCCGCGGGCCGGATGATCCAGTTCGCCAGCGTGCCGCGCCCGATTTCGATGTCAGCGCGAGCCAGCGCGTGGGCCATGCGGTACAGCGGCGTGCCGGCGACGTACTTGCCCGCCGGGACGGTGGCGATCATCGCTGCACTCGCATTGCTGCCCGGTAACGGCTGCGCTGGCATCGATGCGGTGACGACCGGCGTGCGTTCGGCATTGCGTTCGCAGTGGCGGCACGCGTACTTGAAGCGCACATGCTGCAGCACCGACGCCTTTGCCTCGATATGCAACTGTTCGCTGACCTCTTCGCCCATGCGGTGAAGTGCGTGGGCGCAGCACGGACAGATCTTCTGCTCCTCGGGCAGGTCGTATTCGATGCGCTGGCGTGGCAGGTGCGCCGGCAGCGGCTTGCGTCCGCGTTGGTTCCGTACCGGCCCGGGTACCTCCGGCAGGCCGGTATCAGGCAGCGTGAACGTGTCTTCGGTACCGCCGAATTCGTCGATTGTCATCTCCAACAATGACGAAAACAATCCGTAGCGACTATCGTGATGGGCTCGCAACTCCTTAAGCAAACCTTCCTGAAAACCCGTTTGGATATCACCTCGACGTGTATCGTCGGTGTAGGTGCGGCAATCTAAGTCAAATCGGCAGGCCGCCTGACAGAAAGTACAGTAAGAATTGCAACGATGAGCGCCGAGCTCCAAAAGCGTTCGCAGACGTGCGGCTCTAATCAGCCCAAAAGCGAACGGAATATGACCGAACCAGTGCTCGAATTGCACCAGCCGCTCAGGTCTCCGGAACATCTCCACGCCGAATTTCCTGGCCGGACGGTTTGAGCAAACCCTCCATGTGTATGTCATCGAGCGAACTCGAACAACGATTCCTGTCAATAGCCCAAGCCGCTCGATTACCGTTTACGTCTAATTCCAGCTCCAGTTCCTTGATAACCCGGATACCTGGCGACGAGATGCCTAGTGAAGCCGGTTTTCCGCACAGGCGCGGCATGAGCCTCAACTCCGCCTAATCTTCCGGAAATTCACGTCCTAATTGCATGCGTGGTGGCTCACGCCGGTCGCATACTGATGTATGAAGTGCTGAGTTCGACTCTCGGACAATCTGGGAATGTATCCTATTTCGGCACGCAAGCCTTATACAGAACGGTCGGATACCATCCCGTGTCCATGTTCACTTGACAGCGGCGCGTTACGCCGGTCCGAGGTCATTTCCACGCTCAGAATCAAGATCGTCCGTAGTGATCCTCGAACCGGACAATGTCGTCCTCACCCAAATAACTTCCGGACTGTACTTCGATCACCTCGAGCGGAAGCTTCCCTGGATTCTCGAGGCGATGAGTCTGGCCGAGGGCAATATAAGTCGATTCATTCTCGGATAACAGGAAGCATTCGTCCCCGCGGGTGACGCGCGCCGTACCGCACACGACGATCCAGTGCTCCGAGCGATGGTGATGCATCTGGAGGGACAATCGCGCCCCCGGATTCACCACAATGCGCTTGACTCGAAAGCCCTTCCCCTCGTCGATCGAATCATAGTAACCCCAGGGCCGATAGACTTTGCGGTGAATATTCGCCTCGGTTCCCTGCTGGCTCTTGATGCGCGACACGATCGCCTTCACGTTCTGTACAGCCGACTGCTTGGCCACAAGAATCGCATCGGGAGTTTCGACCACAATCAGGCCATCAGTTCCCACGCATGCGATCAACCTCCCCTCCGAATGCGCCAGCGTGTTGGAGGCCCCCTCCAGCATGACGCGCCCTCGCGTCACGTTGCCTTCAGCATCCTTTGGCAAAACATCCCACACAGCATCCCATGCACCGACGTCGGACCAGCCAGCCTCGAGCGGCACGACGGCGCAGGTATAGCCCGAGACCGGATCAGCGATGCGCTCCATCACGGCGTAGTCAATAGACTGCGAGGGGCAAGCAATGAACGTCGCCGTATCCACGCGCAGAAAATCCGCGTCGCGTGTCTTTGCTACAAACGCATTGGCGCATGCGGCATGAATAAGTGGGGCGAACTGCTCAATCGCACGCAACCAGACGGACGCACGCAGCACAAACAATCCGCTGTTCCACAGATACTTCCCGGACTCGAGATATTCTTGTGCGAGTTCGTGGGACGGCTTCTCGACGAAACTGTCGAGCCGAACTCCGTTGCTCACGTCCAGCGGTTCGCCGACGCGCAGGTAACCGTAGCCAGTTTCAGCGCGCGTAGGCACGATGCCAAGCGTGACAACCTGACCGTCGCCGGCGTAGCGGACGGCATCCGCGACACAGGCCCGGAAAGCGGTCTCGTCGGTCACTGCGTGGTCCGCGGGCATCACGACCATAATGGCATCACCGCCATTCTCAACTAGCGACAACGCGGCAAGCGTCAGCGCAGGTGCGGTATTGCGTCCGACTGGCTCGAGGATGATCTGCGCGCGTGCTCCCGTCTGGCGGAGTTGCTCGGCCACCTGGAACCGATGGTCCTCGCCGCAAACGACCAAGGGCTGCGGAGCAACCGGATGGCTTGAGTCCAGACCGGCGAGACGCCGCGCCGTCGATTGCAGCAGGGAGTCATCGCTCAGAAGGTCGATGAGTTGCTTGGGATATTGCTCGCGCGACAAGGGCCAGAGGCGTGTTCCCGAACCGCCCGCGAGGATGACGGCCTGCACGGGCAGACGATCAGCCAGAGCTTCACGTGCGCTGGGGTCGGAGCAGATTGAATCACTCATGCTCGATACTCAAATAAAAGGGCGCGAGTGCGCACATCAAAGATAACACGCTCAGCCAGGAGAGACGATTCGGCGGAATGCCGTGCTGAGCGTATCGCTTGTGGCGTAACCATAAAATTCGCCCCGCGCTGCGAATGCCGGCCGAACAGTTTGGAAGAAGCAGAGCATATCGCTCAGCTGCTTGTTTTTCATGACTTCCGCGAAGGCTTGCACATCGCGTTCGTTGAACGCGGGAGACAAGAGACGCGGTCCGGACTGATGCAACGCCTCAGCGATCACCGCCGCGATTTCGACGCGTACGCGCGACAAGTCTTCCTTGATCGTATTGCGCTCATGCACCCGGTACATGATGTGCTCTTCGTCGAGATCCAGAATCACAGAACCAAACTCGAACGCAAACATCAGGAAGTCGAGGTCGTGGCAATATCGAAGGGGCTGAAATCCGCCGGACGCGTCCCAGAGGCGCCGCGAAAACACCATGTTAGAGGTGGTCGCAACATAGTTTTCGTTAATGAGCGACAACTGCGGCAAACCAAATTGGTCAAGAAACGTCCTTGATCGCGCGAGCCAGTCCACGGCAACGCCACCACGCTGTTTGCGGCCATCGTCGTCCATGATCCCTACACCACCGGCGATCAGATCCGCGGGACCGCGCTGGGAGATCAGCTCGCGGCACCGTTCTAGCTTCCTCCGCGCGAACAGATCGTCCGAGTTGAGGACGGCGACGTACTCCGAACGACTGATACCGATCGCCCGGTTAATCGTGTTGTGCGCGCCGGCATTTTCCTGCCTGAAGGTGCATGCGCGAGGCGTCTTGGCGAGCACGCGCTGCGCGATGTCGAAGCCGTTATCGGTTGACCCGTCGTCGATCAGTATGATCTCGTCCGCAGGTGAAGTCTGCTCGAGGACGCTTTCCAGGGCAGACGCAATATATCTACTATGGTTGTAAAGCGGCACCACGACCGATATTGTCGGCCCTTCGGCCTTCTTCAGAAACTTAAACATGGAGGTCTCAGATCGAGCAAGGTCGGCTCATGTAACTACACTTTATTGGATATCCGTGTCGAAAAACGGGAAATATCGCGATCGGTATCGCAGATCGCGTGTCCGGTCCTTGATATACCGCGCAGGGTTTCCGCCCACGATCGTATAAGGCGCCACGTCGCGCGTCACCACTGCCCCCGCTCCCACCACCGCGCCTTCGCCGACCGTAACGCCGGGGCAGATAATAGCGCGTGCACCTATCCAGGCGTGGTCGCCGATAATGACGGGCTTACACAAGCACACGAAATCGGGATTTTGCGGATCGTGTGTCAGTGTCTGGATCAGCGTGTAGTGCGAGATGTTAACGTTGTTACCGATCTTGAGAGGCACACGTCCGTCGAGGTACGTGTATCGGTTGATCACCGTGTTCGAGCCGATCTCGATATGATAGCCCGTCACGAAACAGCCCATGGCAATGCTCGAATCGGGACCAATCTGAACCATGCAGAAGCGCCGCAGGAACCAATGCCGGATGCCGTAAGGCATCCAGTTCATGAAGAGATGGTTGCCGAGATAGAAGCACAAGGCCGGCTTGAAGCGCCAGCGCAGATAGCGCCAAACGCGACGCAGACGTTCCACGGCTCTGGTTACCAGTGACGGCTTAGCGACGTTGCTCACGCACCACCTCCTCAATGACCTCTTCGTAACGCCGCACGATGCCCTTGAAATCATAGGACGAATAGATCTTCGCGCGACCGAGCGTGCCGCGCACGGCCCATTCCTCGCGGTGGTCCGCCATCGTCTCCATTGCTTCGACGAGACGTGAAGTAATATTGTAGGCACGAGGCGCATAGGCAAGCTGATCGAGCGTAGCCGAGTCCAGTTTGGTGGTATCTCCGTACTCGTTGGGAACCAGAATGCCGATATCGCCGTTCTCGATAACCTCCGCGGATGCACCGGTGTCCGTGAGAATCATCGGCTTTCTATAGAACATCGCTTCATTCATCGCGATGCTCCATCCCTCGATAAAGGACGGCAGCAGGAAGGCATCGGCAATGCGGTGCACATCGGCGACCTCAGCCACATAGCCGGGCATGAGCATGTGCTTCTCGAGGCCTTCCCTCATGATGAGCTGCTTCAATGCGTCTACGTGCGGGGGATAGACCGGATTTCCGACGCACAGAATCCTGATGTCCGAACGCTTCGCGAGAATGCGCTTCATGGCGTCGACCATCAGGTAGTGACCCTTGTGCAGGTTATACGATGCGACATTAGCGAAAACATAGTCCGTCTCTCCGATGCCGAGATCCGCACGGCACAAGCTACCCGGATTCTTCTCACGCGCTTCGTGCTCGCTGATGATGAGGCCGTTCGGCACGGTAATCACCTTCTCAGGCCGGACACCGAGCTTCGCGATAGCGTATCGCGTCGCATTCTTCGACACTGAAATGTAGCGGCCAACGTACCGATCGTTCTCGGCGAACGCATGCGCCTGCTCTGGCGAGAAGAATGCGTAGACGTTATGGATGAAGGTGATATTCTCGATGCGGTACTTCGCGAATAGCGGATAGCCGAGATAGGAGAAATGCGACATCGCCAGATCAGGCTTGAGCTGGTCCAGCAATTGCGCATATGCGCCCAACGTATTGCGCTGCGGCAATCCAATCACGCGCAGGCCCGCCTCGCGCGCCACGGCGCCGAGATGTCCGACTGCACCAGCCGTAACGATGGTCACGTCGAAGCGATCGCGATTGAAGGCAATGGCAGAATCGAGAACGACCTTCTCCAGACCGCCCTTGTCGAACGAGGTGAGTTCGATTAGCAGCCTGAGTTTGCCGGGGTCCAGTTCGGGTCGCTCGAAACTCACGGACGGCTTTGCCGCGAACAGTCGCTTCACTAGGTCGATTACAGTCATAGCTCAAAGGTCACGTTAATGGGGAAGATAGCGCATTCCTTCTTCATCGATCGTCTTACCGAGTCCGATCGACTCGAGCAGAGACTTGAAGCACTCCGCCACGGTCAGGACCGAGAATTCCGCGAGCGCGGCGTGATAGCCCGCATCGGCGATACGCTGCCACAACTCACGATCCTCGTGCAGACGAACAATTTCATCGGCAATATGCTGCGCCGAATCGCCCTCGAGTATGTGTTCGCCCGCAACAAGCCCCATGCCTTCGCTCGCGACCTTGCTGAGCACGCAGGGCACGCCGTGCAGCAGACTAGAAACGACCTTGCCCTTCACCCCTGCCCCGAAACGCAAGGGTGCGACAGACAGACGAATGCGATCCAAGATGCTGGAAAGATCCTCCACGAATCCAACGATGCGCACACCGCTTTGCGGTGCGTCAAGAGCCGCGATGTCGGGCGTCACGTTGCTGCCAACCACTTGCAACTCGAGGTCCGGCAGGCGCTGACGTACAAGTGGCCAAATTTCGCTTACGAGCCATTTCACGGCATCGATGTTCGGGCGATGCGCGAAACCACCGACGAACACGACACCTCGCCGCTCATCGAAGGTGGTCGCGGCGCGAGCCCCAACGCGCGGAATCGGAATGCGGTGGACATTGGTTGCGGGCATCAAGCGTTTCACGATGTCGAGTTCGACACGACTCACGACAGTCGTCGCATCGGCGACACCTATCGCATGCAACTCGGCGCGGCGGACCTCAAGCGCCTGACTGAGCGCGGAGGCCGAACGCTCGAGTATCGCTGCTCGCTCCTCGCGTAGAAAGTGCAGGTCCACGGTGCTGAACACGAGCTTCGCACGCCGCGCCGTGCGGCGCACCGTATCCACCAGGTGGCTCGCAACGCTGATCCGCTGCAACATTACAAGCTCCGCCGTCACCGCTTCACCCGTCACTAGTTCCTGGAGCGACCGGAGACCCTTTGCGATTAGCACGCGAACCCCCCAACGGCGCAGCAAGTCGGCATAGTCACGCGGCTCGGCTTCCTCGAAGGCGGCGATGAAACATACTTCATAGCCAAACGACTGGAAGATGCGCATATACCAAAACAGGTCGGCGGAGCCAGAATCCTGGTCGGGCTTGGGCACGAAGGCATCGACGATCACGATCTTGGGCCGCATCGCCAACGGCAAGACTTCCGTGGTACCTGCATAGTTGGAGAACACTGTTTCGAAGCGTTCACGCAACTGCCAACGCTGATATGCATCGTCCCAAGCGTCGCGGCTCGGCGCGAAGATCCGCGCGGCGTGATCGACCAAGGAGAAGCGCGCAAAAGGTTGGCAGTAGGTGTACGCGCCTTCATGTGCCAACAGCAGTGAAAGCGATGCGATGCCGGCCTCGAAGGGCGCGCCCGCGACGAGGTTCGGGGCGACACGTTGCCAAAGATTCGCGCGAACCATCAGGATCCCGGGCGATGCCGCCGATACTCTCGCAACCGAGGCGACATGCGAATCATCGGCTGCGCTGCCGCTCGAGATTGCGATCAGTCGGCCATCCGACGAGATGGCCGAACCCGCGGCGATGACCGCTCCCTTGCCATCCAGAAGAAGCCCCGTTACCGCGCCTGCCTTCGGGAAACGATCAAACGTTTCCAGCATGGCTTCGAGCCAGCCAGGATGCGCGGCTAGCCGGTCCGACACTAGGACCAAATACTCGCCCGCTACGGCACCAACGCTATCCCGAACATCGGTGAGGTAACGCGTCGTATCCGGCGCATGACGGACCGGCACGCCTCGTTGCGCCGCGGAGGCCGATTCCGCGTCCGCCACGACAATTACCTCCGTTGCGACATTGCCAAGTGTCGCGCTGAGGATGCGAAGACTCGTGTCGAGCGTGCCAGTATCGTCGGATGCAATGACCACGACCGTCACGCGCGGCTGCGCCGGCATCTGGAAAGGCACGAACGATACCTCGCGCCAGTTCGCGGCAAGCGCCGCAGACTCGCGCGCCGACCGTTGCTGGTCCTCAGCCGGCTTCGGCGCGCGGCCGAACAGCACCGCCGCCGCCCGTGCCTTTGCCAGCCGCCGCACGTGCTTGGTGACGCTGCGCACCGGTTCCGTCACCCGCCACGAGAACGAGCGACGCAGCGCGACGAGCTCCGCGTGCAGCGCGCGATTCTGCGTGCGCAGCGCCTGGACCGTAGCCGACTCGTGCTCTTCGTCGGACTGCCCTGCCACAACATCGGTGTCGATCGACGAAGAAACTGCTCTCTGAGCCCGAATCGCGGCCGACAGTGCAACAAGCGCCTTTTGCTGATGAGCAAATTCCTCGTCGCGACGCTGCCGTTCCGCAGCCGCGCGCTCGAGTTCCTGATTGCGCTGAATAACCACCTCGTTCAACCGCACTGTTTCGCGCGTCAGCTCCCCGATCTCGGTATCACGCTTCAGAACAGCTTCGTTCAATCGCACGGTCTCGGCGGTAAGGCAACCGATCTCGTCGCCCCGGCGCATCGTTTCGGCTGTTAGACGCGAAACCTCATCAGCTTGCCGTTGTGCAAGGTCATCGCGCGACCGATTGTGCCTGTCGAAGGAGAGACTCGCATCCAGCAGACTGTCTTTGACTCCCGGGAGTACGCCGTTGCTAGCGAGCGCCACGAAATAAACAGGCTCCTGCATTGTGCCGGTCGATTCGTATACGCCGTCTTCCCGCTCTGTCCACCAAGACAGCGCACGCGATTCATCACAGCCCTCGCAAGCGATCATCGATCCGGCGCTCGCCTTTTGAGCGCAGACAATGACGTTGCTGAATCCGCTCCGCAGGAACTGGACGAACTCCGCGCGATCGAGTTCGCGAACATGATATTCATTAGGTGTCGAACCAGGCGGTGAATACACCGGACGATTGGGTGTAGACACGATCAAGAGACCGCCCGGACGCAGCACACGCCGGATCTCACGCATGAAATCCTCATGTCCGGTGAAGTGCTCCAGCGTTTCGAACGACGTCACTACATCGACGGATGCATCCGCCAACGGAATGCGCGTAGCGTCTCCCTGTTCGAAGCACACGTTCTCGAGGACGTACACGTCGCGCGCGGCCGCGACAGTCTTCTCGTCGATGTCTACCCCGACGACGCTGCGCGCCGTGCGTGCGAGCAGCGTCGCGCCATAGCCCTCGCCCGATGCAATGTCGAGCACGTCCTTGCCTTCGCAATACTGGACGGCGAAGAGATACCGGTGATAGTGCTCGTACTGGATCGGACCCGGCACGTCCGGAAGGTAACGCTCACCTGAAAACTGCGTGTCTACGTGATGACGTTCGAAGCGCACTCGCTTGACCGGATTCGTCATAGAAATTGCCTCGCGCGGTCGTTACGCCGCCAATACTTATTGAATGGGTGCTTGCCCGATATGTCCGTTCGGACGCTAGTCGCACGGCGCTACACGCGGCGGAAACGCCAGTGAGAACACTGCTGCGCCGCCAAGCGCAAGATTCGGATTATAGAAACGGTCTTCCTTTACCTGCTGCCCCCAACGATTTCGCATCCACGCTGCCTCTTTGGCGAAACGCGCTGCATTCGACAGACTCGTGTCGCTGCCGCGCGTCGCGGACTCGTGGTGGTAGAGCTCCGCATACGGAACGTAGAGGTTTCGGTATCCAGCCGCCTCTAGCTTCAGGCAGAAGTCGACGTCGTTGAAGGCAACCGACAGATGCTCAGCATCCAGTCCACCCACTTCTTCGAATAACGCCTTGCGCACAATCAGACACGCTGCGGATACCGCGGACACCTGCTGAGCGAGCACTGCGCGACCGAAATAGCCACGTGCACCGCGCCGCAGTTTGTGATGATAATGGCCTGCCAGATCACCAATGCCCAGCAATACGCCACCATGTTGCAAGCGATCGTCGGGGTACCAAAGCGCCGCGCCCACGGCGCCTGACGTGGGTAAGGACGCATAGCCCACGAGTGTGTCGAGCCAATCTGGCGAGATCACTTCGATGTCGTTGTTGAGCAGACACAGCACCGAGCCTCGCACCACCGCAACCGCCTCATTGTTCAGTGCCGAGTAGTTGAACTGAGCATCGATGCGCAGCACTTGGATGCCAGGCGTCCGAGAGTAGCCGGCAAGCAGTTCGACGGCGCGCGGCTCGTTCGATCCGTTGTCTACGATGATGATTTCGTAGTTCGGGTAGCGCGTGCGCGCTTTCACGCTTTCGATGCAGCGCTGGAGCAGGTCGGCCCCGTCGCGGGTCGGAATAATGATCGACACCAGAGGCGCAGGCTCGGGAACCGCGAAAGTCACGCGCAACATGGTGGAGTCCTCCGATAGCGGCCGCACCTCTGCGTCGAATCCGCCTCGTGCTAGATGCTCCCGTACCGCGCGCAGAGATGCGTCGCGCGCGTATGGCTTGGCGGCAACACTCGACGAAGTACTTTGAGCGGTAATGCGCCAGTGATATAGAACATGAGGCACGTGAATCACGGCATCGTCGCCGGCGCGCTCGGCACAGCGCAACGCGAGATCGTGATCCTGGCTGCCTTCGAAGCCCGCCCGAAAACCACCGACCTCCCGAACAAGATCCGTTTCGAACACGCCGAGATGCGAGAACATGTTCTGCCCTAACATGAGCGTCGGATTCCAGTCTGGCTTGAAGTAAGGCTCGACGCGCGCGCCGTTCGGTGCAAGCTTGTCCTCGTCGCTGTAAAGCATACGCGCCGATGGAAAGCGATTGAGATAAATTGCGGCCATGCCTAACGCGTGCTCTCGCAGCACATCGTCATGGTCCAGAAGCGCGACGAAGGCGCCTGTCGCCATGCCGAGTGCGTCGTTGCTTGCGGCACAGATGTGCCCGTTGACGTCCCGCTGCGTAAATCTGACTCGAGCGTCCGCCTGCGCGTACTCGCGCAGGATCGCCACCACGTGAGGTTGCGTCGAAGCATCATCGACAATGCACAGTTCCCAGTGCGGATAGATTTGCGCGCGCACCGATTCAATCATCGCGCGCAGCAACGGCTCGGGCGTGTTGAACACCGGCACAATCACGGAGATCACCGGCTGCAGTCGCAATGCGTCAAGCGCGATTCCAAGCGCCTCGCGCTTTGCTTCGTCGAGTGTATCGAATTGCTCGACCCAGGTCCGATAAGCGCCAGCGTCGTCTCGCACCGCCCGCCTGACGAGCCCTGCGGCGCCCTCGCGTCGAAAGGTTGCCCACCCGGCGCGCAACGCAGGCAACACGCCACCACGCACGGTTATCGCGTGATGCAGCGCGCGCAGCGACTTTTGTGGCCAGCGGGCGAGAGAGGCTGTGCGCATGCCGTCACACCTGCGCTTCGTACGCGGCCACGACTTCCTCGGTTGGGCCGAATGCGCGGACGCGCCCGCGCTCCATCCACAGCACCTTGTTGCAGACGCGGCGAATCTCGTTGTTGGAGTGCATGGCCAGTACGACGATATCCGAACGGTGATGCAGATCTTGAAGACGCGCCTTGGCCTTGTTCATGAACGATGCGTCGCCCACACCCATGACCTCATCGAGTAGCAGGATTTCCGCGTCGACAGCCGTGGAAACTGCAAACGCGAGACGAACGCGCATGCCGCTCGAATAGGTGCGCAGGGGCAAATCGAGATAGTCACCAAGCTCGCAAAAATCGGCGATCGATTGTTGCTTCGCGCGAATTTCCCCGTCCGACATGCCGAGCAACAAGCCACGCAGGCGGATGTTCTGCATGCCGGTCGAGTTCTCGTCCATGCCGAGGCTGATGTCAAGCAACGGAACAATCTTGCCTTCGCTCAGCACTTCACCGTACGTGGGCGCATAGATGCCGGCCATAGTGCGAAGCAACGTGGACTTGCCAGCGCCGTTGTGGCCAATCAGACCAATACGGTCACCGGAATCGAAGCGCAGATCCACTTCATCGAGCGCGCGTACGACGATTACGCCGTCGTTGTCTTCGGCGATCGTGTTACGCCGCCCCATGCGCAAAACTTGCTTTTTCAGCGAACGGCCCTGCACGTCATAGATCGGCAGATCGAGCGTCGCGCCCTTGAGTTCGATAAACGCCATGATTTCTCCTCAAACCCAATACGAAATCCGCTTCAGAAAACGGCCTGTCAGCAGCAGCGCAAAAATCCAGCCGATGACAGCCATGCCAATCGTCACGCCCCACGTCAAGGCGCTCGGCACCTGGCCGATCAACGGTTCGCGCACCACGCCGAGCAGATACGCGAGCGGATTGTAGTCAACGATGAACGAAAAACGGTTCAGCGAATCCGGCCGGTAAAGAATGGGCGTGACGTAAAACGCGACCTGCATCAGCGACTGGATGATCTGCGGCAAATCGCGGAAACGCGCAGAAAGTAGCCCGACGACCATCACGACCCAGAGCGCATTCGCGAAGTAGAGCAGCAGTGCCGGTATGAAAAGCGGCAGCGTGGCCCAGCTTTTAACTCCATAGATGCAAAACAGCACGATCACGATGACGAAGTTGTGCAGTAGGATCACAAGATTGCGCCATGCGACCTGCAAGACGTAGATAAGCTTGGGCGTGGAGGCTTGACGGATGTACTGGCCGCTATTGATATAAGCAACGCTGCCGTCGACCACGGTCTGCGAGAACGCCGACCACATCACGAGGCTGATCGCGAGGAACGGCAGATATTCGCTCATCTTTTGGCCGAACAACGTGCCGTAAACGACGCCGATCGACGCGATCATCACGCCCATACTGATCGTCAGCCAGAATGGACCGACGCGCGAGCGCGCATAGCGCTGCCGCACTTCGAGCCATCCGAGCAGCGTCCAGAGGCGCCAGGACGCAATACTATTTTTTAGATCGAGCAATGCGAGGGATAACATGCTGTCGGTCTGATATCTCAGAAAAAAGTTAGAAGCGACATTGTCGCGCACGGGCTACTAGCCGCGCGACAACGCCCCCAATCGGCCTGTCAGACCATGCCAGATGCCAAGCAGCGCCATCCTCAGATGTTCGCTGCGTGGCGACATGAACAAGCCATAAATCACGAGCCGCCCCGGTAACTTCACGAGCTCGGTTGACTTCCAACTCCAGGGCATGTAGCTGCGTTTCATCAGTGCAATGGCGTTTCGAAACTGATAATAGTGGCGCAGCGCGCCATGTCCCGGATACGCGCGGCCAAACACCCGTACAGGGTCGCCGCCAAGCGAATGCGCGAGCTTTAGCGCCGGCGCACCCAGCACCGAAAAGCCCAGCTTGCGCGCCCGCACACACCATTCGAGATCGACGAAATCAATGAAGAGCGCATCGTCCATCGGACCAATCACCGGCCATGCGGCGAGATTGATGCACGATCCCGATGTGATCAGGAAATCGACCTCGAGCGGACGCGTCCCGACGGGAGCAATCCGCTGGAGTCGCCACATTCCGAATCGCACAAACGGTGCGATCCCGCCCAGCCGGGCGTCCTCGTAGGCCGGGCCGACGAGCGCCACCTTCACGCCACGCGCAAGCTCACCCTCCATGGCACGCGGCAGCGCGCGCAACAACTCGTCCGAAGGCTCGCTGTCCTGATCGAACAGGATCGCGCTCGTGCAACCGTGTGCGATCAACGCCTCGACGCCCTGGTTAATCGCCGTGGCAATACCGAGATTGGCACCGTTCGCCAGAAAGTGAATGCGTGGGTCGAGCCCGAGTGCAGCCGCATCGCACACCTTTTCGGTGTTATCGACCACCACGCAAGGGCCGAAACTCGCTAGCCGGTTCGCCCGCGCGATGCAGCCCGCGTCGGGACGGTAGAACACGACGACCGTACCGGTCGTGGCATCGCCAACCACGCTTGAATTCATCAATCTTCGAGGCAAAGACGCAGCGCCTCGTCCCACATCGGCAATCGCAGTCCGAAGGCTTGCGCGAGCTTGTCGCCCGCGAGCCGCGAATTTGCCGGCCGCTTCGCCGGCACTGGATAGTCCGAGGCCGGAATCGGCAGCACGTTTGGCGCCTTGTCGCCCATCGCGATGCCGAGGATGGCTTGCGTGAAGCCGTGCCACGACGTCGCGCCGGCGGCGGTCAGGTTGAAGACGCCCGAGCGTTCATGCCACCACTGCGCATTGCCGTCGCGCCGGGCCGCCAGGCCCTGCGCGGCGATGTGCGCAGTCGCCGTCGCGATCGTGCGCGACCACGTCGGTGCACCGACTTGGTCAGCGACTACGCGCAACTCGGGACGCTCCGCGCCAAGCTTGAGCATCGTCAGCAGGAAGTTCTTGCCGCGGCGACCATAGACCCAACTCGTGCGCAGCACGAGGTACGCACAGCCGCTCGCCGCAATCCCCTGCTCGCCTTCGAGCTTGGTACGGCCATAAACATTCTGCGGGTTCGTGGCGTCGTCTTCCGCATACGGCGCGTCTTTCGTGCCGTCGAACACGTAGTCGGTTGAATAGTGGATCAGCGTTGCACCGCACTTTGCAGCCTCTTCGGCGAGCACGCCTGGCGTTTCGGCATTGAGCCGCCGCGCCATGGCCTCATCCGACTCGGCCTTGTCCACGGCGGTATACGCCGCAGGATTCACGATGATCGACGGCTTCGTTGCGCGCACAACTTCGCGCACGCGATCGAGATCCGAGAGATCGAGCGCCGCGCGATCCAGACCGATCACACGCCCGAGTCCCTGCAAACTGCGCAGCAACTCAAACCCGACCTGACCGTTCACGCCCGTGACGAGAATCGCCGGCTGCTTGTCCATCGAGTCCTCACGCATAGACTTCTGCATCCGCCAGCCGTTTGCCCGCTGCATCCTTGGCCGCCAGCAACGGCTCGAAGTCGATCGGCCATTCGATACCGATTGCGGGATCGTTCCACACGATGCTGCGCTCGTGCTCGGGGAACCAGTAATCGGTCGTCTTGTACAGGAACTGCGCCGATTCCGAAATCACGACGAAGCCGTGTGCGAAACCCGGTGGCACCCACAGCTGCCGATGATTTTCTGCCGAGAGATGCACACCGACCCACTTGCCGAAATTCGGCGAGCTGCGGCGGATATCGACGGCAACATCGAACACCTCACCTTCCACCACGCGCACGAGCTTGCCCTGCGCATGCTGGACTTGATAGTGCAGCCCGCGCAGGACGCCCTTTGCCGAGCGCGAGTGATTGTCCTGCACGAACTCGACGCCGGCCTCGACCAGCTCCTCGAATTCGCGTCCGTTGAAGCTCTCATAGAAGAAGCCGCGCGCGTCGCCGAACACCTTCGGTTCGATGATCTTGACTTCGGGGAGCGCCGTAGCAGTTACCGTGATGGCCATGCAACTTGATCCGTGAGAATGTTCAACAAATATTTGCCGTACTCGTTTTTCGAGAGCGGCTTGGCGAGCTTTTGCACCTGCTCCGCATCGATCCAGTGCCGGCGATAGGCAATTTCCTCCGGGCACGCAACCACGAGCCCCTGGCGCTTTTGCAGCGTCGCGATGAACGTTGCCGCCTCGATCAGCGAATCATGCGTACCGGTATCGAGCCACGCGTAACCACGCCCCATGATCTCGACGTCCAGCGCACCCTCGCTCAGATAGCGCGAATTCACATCGGTGATCTCGAGCTCGCCGCGCGGCGACGGCTTGATATCTGCTGCGATATCGCACACGCGATTGTCGTAGAAATACAAGCCCGTGACGGCATAGTTCGAGCGCGGCTGCGCAGGCTTCTCCTCGATCGACAGCGCACGGAAGCCCTTGTCGAACTCGACCACGCCATAACGCTCCGGATCGTGCACGTGATACGCAAACACCGTCGCGCCCGACTCCTGCGCGGTCGCACGCTCGAGCTGTTTCGCCAGATCGTGACCGTAGAAGATGTTGTCGCCGAGAATGAGCGCCGACGGATCGTTGCCCACAAACTCCTTGCCGATGATGAACGCCTGCGCGAGCCCGTCCGGCGACGGCTGCACCGCGTACTGGATGTTCATGCCCCACTGGCTACCGTCACCGAGCATCGCCTCAAAGCGCGGCGTGTCCTGCGGCGTCGAAATCACGAGCACGTCGCGGATACCCGCGATCATCAGTGTCGAGAGCGGGTAATAGATCATTGGCTTGTCGTACACCGGCAGCAGCTGCTTCGAGACCGCATGGGTGATCGGATAGAGCCGCGTGCCGGAACCGCCGGCGAGAATGATGCCTTTGCGCGCCATGTCGGGAGCCCTTACGCGCGTTGCGCGTAGTTCGTTTCGACCCACTTGCGATAGTCGCCCGAGGCAACTTCGTCGGCCCATGCCTGGTTGTCCAGGTACCAGCGCACCGTCTTGGCAAGACCGGTTTCGAACGTCTCGGCCGGCTTCCAGCCCAGTTCGCGCTCGAGCTTGCGTGCGTCGATCGCATAGCGGCGATCATGGCCGGGACGATCAGTCACGTACGTGATCTGGTCGCGATACGAGCCTGCGGCCTTCGGTCGCAGTTCGTCGAGAAGGTCGCACAGCGTGTGCACGACCTCGAGATTCTTCTTCTCGTTCCAGCCGCCAACGTTATAGGTCTCGCCGGACTGGCCGCGCGCGAGCACTTCGCGGATCGCGCCGCAGTGGTCGCCCACGTAGAGCCAGTCGCGCACGTTCTGGCCGTCGCCGTACACGGGCAGCGGCTTGCCGGCAAGCGCATTGGCAATCATCAGCGGAATGAGCTTCTCGGGGAACTGGTACGGACCGTAGTTGTTCGAGCAGTTCGTGGTGAGCGTCGGCAGCCCGTACGTATGGTGATACGCGCGCACGAGGTGATCCGAGCCGGCCTTGGTGGCCGAATACGGGCTGTTCGGCGCGTACGGCGTGGTTTCGGAGAATTGCGGGTCGGTCGCCGAAAGCGAGCCGAACACTTCGTCCGTGGAAACGTGCAGGAAGCGGAATGCAGCCTTGTCGGCTTCGGGCAGCGCGTTCCAGTACTGGCGCGTGGCTTCGAGCAAAGTAAAGGTGCCGACCACATTGGTCTGAACAAAGTCTGCCGGGCCGTGAATCGAGCGATCGACGTGGCTTTCCGCCGCGAAATGCAAGACCGCGCGCGGCTTGTGCTCGACGAACAGCGCATCAAGTGCTGCACGGTCGCAGATGTCCACACGGGCGAACACGTGCTTCGGATTGCCTTGCAGCGATTGCAACGTTCCAAGATTGCCTGCGTAGGTCAGCTTGTCTACGTTCAGAACGGCTTCGTCGGATTGACGGAACCAGTCAAGCACAAAGTTGGCGCCGATAAAGCCGGCACCGCCCGTTACCAGGATCATGGAACTCCCTTTTTTGGCGCGAGATTGGAGGCAGGTCTGGCATGCACCCCCGTAGCCAGACGCTCGAAAGAATGCTGCAAGAGTGGACTTCAGGCGAGATAACGCCTGTTTTTATCCGCGCAGCATACTTTGACTCTGATTTTGTAACGGCAATTATACGGGCAGCCTGAGCGAAAGCCATACCCCTAACATCTTGAAACAGCTTGACAATTTCTGTCCTTTTCGCTCCAGCACCCAAATATGCGACTGCACGGCCGTAGCAATTTGCGCACGAACAAACAAGACAATTCAGTGCCTCTCATACCGCAATCGTCTTCCTGTGATACCGTCACCCTCTTGCCCTGGCACCCTGTCACACTCATCCACAACTGATTCGTACCTGCTTTCGTTTCGATGACCCAGCACGCGTCGTTCCCGCCGCCCCTCGCTTTCGGCGATCTTCAAGGCTGTCTGACCCCGTTTCGCGAGCTAATGGCCAAAGCCGGCCCCTCCTCCGATACGCCGCTGTGGTTCGCGGGCGACCTCATCAATCGTGGCCCCGATTCGCTCGAGACGCTGCGCGAGGTGATTGGACTCGGCGATCGCGCGGTGGCCGTGCTCGGCAATCACGACCTGCATCTGCTGTCCGTGTCCGCGGGCATTCGCAAGTCGAAGAAAGGCGACACCATCGATGACATTCTCAGTGCCCCCGACGCCAAGGATCTCTTGCACTGGGTGCGCCATCGTCCGATCGCGCACTACGACCATGGCATGCTGATGGTTCATGCCGGCGTGCTGCCGCAATGGGACGTGGATCTTACGCTGGAACTCGCCAACGATCTGGAAAAGGCGCTGCGGCGGGACAACTGGAAGGAAACGCTCGCTGGCCTCTACGGCAACGAGCCAAACCGCTGGTCGAAGAATCTGAAGGGGATCGAGCGGCTGCGGATCACCTGCAGCGCCCTCACGCGCATGCGCTTTTGCAACGCCGACGGCACGATGGACTTCTCCACGAGCGGCGGGCTCGATTCCGCGCCGCCGGACTTCATGCCGTGGTTCGACGTACCGGGGCGCAAGACCGATGACATTACGGTGGTCTTCGGCCATTGGGCGGCGTTAGGCCTGACGTTGCGCGAAAACCTGATTGGCCTCGACTCGGGCTGCGTGTGGGGTGCGCGCCTTTCGGCGGTCAGCCTGCAACCCGATCCGCGCGAGCGCGTGCTCACTCAGGTGCCCTGCTCGACCTGCCGCGCGGTCTCGGGCTGAGCGAGCGCCGCGGCGCGTCAGCGTCAGTTCAACGCTTCTTGTTGTACACGTGCGTCGTGGTCTTCACGCCCTTCGGGAAGAACCGTCGAATTGCCGATCGTGCCGCCGCATCGGCCTGCAGCAACACGTCGCGCACGTGTTCCTCGGGCCGGCCGCGGAACGAGGTGGGGTGAAAGTATTCGTCATCGCCCACCGGATGATCCGAGAAGTAATAGTTCGACACGCAGCAGCGCTGCTCGGCACTCGCATTCTTCGACACCGAGTGCCATGAGTGCTGGTTGGTCACCATCACGGCCAGGCGATTGAAGCGGCTCACGACAGTCACCGGCTCCGCCTTCGTACCGTTCGGCCACACTTCCAGGTTGCCGCCCTTCTCGAGCGACCAGTCCGGCGACACGTAATAAAGCAGATTCAGCACGCGATAGTGCTCGCGGTCCTTGTCGTGCGAATTGTCGAGATGCGGGTTGAGAAAGTGCCCCGGCCCCATCATCGAAATGCCGCCGGCGTAGAGATGCTCGTCGGGATACAGCGAGCGCAGGCCTGTGATCGCTTTCACGAGCTCGACCACGCGCGGCATCTGGAACGCGAAGATGATTTCTTCGAGCAGCGGGGCGTGCGCGTCCATCTGCGCCGACACATACTTGAGCTCGCGCAGGCTCTTGCGCAGCATCATTTGCGACGTATCGGGAAAGGCCGCGCGAATCTGCCGGGCGACGTCATCCGGCAGCACGTCGTCGATATGGAAATGGTTGATAGGCGCCGTCTGCGTCCATTGCTCACGTAGCCGTGTGCTTTCCGCCTCGAGACGCGCGGCGATATGCGCGCCCAGTTCCGTACGATCCATGATGGCTGTCCTGCGTCCGATGTTCTACATTCGATGATGATGTGGGCGCTGCGCAGCCCTACTGCCACGCGGCGTCGCGATGACCTCGACGGCCGCAACCCTCAAGCCCGCTGCGCGACCCCACCGCCATCCACCCGCGGCGCCCCACGCATCGCATCGAGCGCCGCGCCCACCGCCTCCTGCGCGCGCGCCGCGAGCTTGCGGCGATCGTCGCCGGCCTCGATCGCCTCGCCCACGTACACATGCGCCGTGATCGGCCCGGCCTTGAGCAGCGCGTCGAGCGACTCCTTGAGCGAGACGTCGTCGATATACGCGGGCGCCGCCGACTGCCGCCCCTTCGCGTCCTCATACAGGATGCAGATGGGCTGCACCGGCTTGCCCGCCGACACCGGCGCCTGGAACATGTTCGAGTGGAACGGCTTGATCGCGAAGCCGTCGGTGGTCGTGCCCTCGGGGAACACGCACATCAGTTCGCCGCGCTCGAGGCGCGCCGCCAGTTCATGCATGATGCGGCGCGCGTCGCTGCGCTTCTCGCGTTCGACGAACACCGTGTCCAGATTCTGCGCGAACCAGCCGATCAGCGGCCAATGACGGATCTCGGCCTTCGAGACGAACGGCGTCGGGCGCCACGCGTTGATCACGTAGATGTCGATCCACGAGATGTGATTGCAGACGACGAGCGCGCCTGCGTCCAGACGCGCCGCGTCGTTATGGACGACGAGCTTCATGCCGCACAGCTCGAGCATCCTGAGCGACCAGGCGCGGTTCATGGCATGGCGCGCCTCGGGCGTGGCACGCGGGAAGCGCACGCCAACGGTCCAGGCGCCGCGCAGCAGGTGCCCGAGCAGTCGGGCTTTGCGTAAAAAGAGGCTCATGGCAGTTCGGATGTCGAAGTCGGTCGCGAGTGCGCTCGTAGAGCCTCAACGAGGTTCCGCGTGGCGCTCGAAGCCGATGCGTCCCGCCACCAGCGTCGCGCGCACCACGGCGGGCAACTCGTAACCAAGGAACGGCGTGTTGTGCCCCTGGCTCTTGAGCGCGCGCGGCTCGACGCGCCAGTGCGCGTTCGCATCGAACACGCAGAGGTCGGCCTGCGCTCCCACTTCGATACGCCCCACTGCGTGCTGCATCACCGAGGCCGGCACCGAGGTGACACGCGAAAGCGCCTTCGCGAGCGGCACGCCGGCTTCCTGCGCCCACTTAACCGTCAGCGAGAGCAGCAGCTCGAGCCCGCTCGCACCCGGCGTCGCTTCGGCGAACGGCAGGAGCTTTTCGTCGTCGTCCACGGGCGTGTGCTGCGAGCAGATCGCGTCGATGGTGCCGTCAGCGAGACCCGCGCGAATCGCCTCGCGGTCGCGTTGCTGGCGCAGCGGCGGATCGAGCCGGAACTGGGCGTCGAAATAGCCGATGTCCATGTCGATCAGGTGCACGTGATTGGCCGTGACGTCGCACGTCACCGGCAGTCCCTCTGCCTTCGCCGCGCGCATGAGCGCGACGCCCGCCGCCGACGAAAGATGCTGCACGTGCACGCGCGCGCCGGTCACGCGCATCAACTCGAAGAGCGTGTGCAGCGCGATGGTCTCCGCGCTCACCGGCACGCCCGAGAGCCCCAGCCGCGACGCCAGCGCGCCGCTTGCCGCCACGCCGCCTTTCGCGAGATACGCGTCCTGCGGGCGCAGCCACGCGGCGTAGCCATAGGTGCTCGCATACTGAAGCGCACGCAGCAGGACCTGGGTGTCGGCGATCGGCCGGTCCGCCTGCGTAAAGCCGATGCAGCCGGCCTCCGTCAGCGACACCATCTCCGTGATCACTTCGCCCTTCAAACCGACCGTGAGCGCGCCGAGCGGATGCACATGCGCGCGCTCGAGCTTGCCCGCGCGGAACTTGAGCATCTCGATCAAGCCGGCCTCGTCGAGCACCGGATCGGTGTCGGGCGGGCAGACGAGGCTCGTGACGCCGCCCGCGAGCGCGGCGTTCATTTCCGAGTCGAGCGTGGCCTTGTGCTCGTAGCCCGGCTCGCGCAGCCGCGCGCTCAGGTCGACGAGTCCCGGCGCGACGACGAGGCCATTCGCGTCGAGCGTTCTGTCCGCCTGAAAGCCGGCCGGCGCGTCGCCGAGCGCGACGATCTTGCCGTCTGCGATGTACACGTCTTGCCGTGCTTCTGTGCCGCTCGCCGGATCGATCAGCGTGCCGCCTTGAATGTGAATCTTCATGCGCTGCCCTTTTTGTTCACGCCCGTTCAATCGTGGTTACCGGCGACGATGCCCATCACCGCCATGCGCACCGCAATGCCGAAGCTCACCTGGTCGAGGATCACCGACTGCGGGCCGTCCGCGACCTGCGAGTCGATCTCCACGCCGCGGTTCATCGGCCCCGGGTGCATCACGATCGCATCGGGCGCGGCGAGTGCGAGGCGCTCGGGCGTCAAGCCCCAGCTCTTGAAGTACTCCTGCGCCGACGGCAGCAGCGCGCCGCTCATGCGCTCGTTCTGCAGGCGCAGCATGATGACGACGTCGACGTCCTTCAGCCCCTCGTCGAGGTTGTGGAACACGCGCACGCCCATCTGCTCGAGTCCGCCCGGCAACAGCGTGCGCGGGCCGATCGCGCGCACTTCGGGCACGCCGAGCGTGGTGAGCGCGTGGATGTCCGAGCGCGCGACGCGCGAGTGCAGGATGTCGCCGACGATCGCCACGCGCAGGTTCGTGAAGTCGCGCTTGTAGTGGCGGATCGTGTACATGTCGAGCAGGCCTTGCGTCGGGTGCGCGTGGCGGCCGTCGCCGGCGTTGATCACGTGCACGTGCGGCGCGCAATGCTCGGCGATCAGGTACGGTGCGCCGCTCGAAGCGTGGCGCACGACGAACATGTCGGCGTGCATCGCCGAAAGATTGCCTATGGTGTCCAGCAGCGACTCGCCCTTGCTCGTCGAAGACGCGTTGATGTTCAGATTCAGCACGTCCGCCGAGAGGCGCTTGGCCGCGATCTCGAAGGTCGTGCGCGTGCGCGTGGAGTTCTCGAAGAACAGGTTGAACACCGACTTGCCGCGCAGGAGCGGCACCTTCTTCACGTCGCGGTCGGTCACGCTCACGAACTGCGTGGCGGTGTCGAGGATGTGCGTGAGAATCGCGCGCGGCAGGCCTTCGATGCTGAGCAAATGCTTGAGCTCGCCGTTCTTCGTGAGCTGAGGATTGCCCTTCAGGAAGCCGTACTGAAAGCGCTTGTCGTCCGGTACGGTCGGTGCCGGCGTGGGCTGTGTGTTCATCGCATTAATCCTGCGCGGGTGTCTGGCTCGATCTCGTTCGATCTAGCCGGGTCTGGCCGGGTTGGGTTGGAGTCGGGTTCGGTCGCCGCTTCGGGCGCCGTATGCGCCTCGATGGCGCTTCGTTCGTGCGCCGGACGCGCTCAGTGCGCGTCGCGAGGCTCGATGCGCAATGCGAAGTGGCCATCGTCGGCACGCTCGAGCACGAGCGTCGAGTCTGGGGCCAGTTGCACCTCGCCGCCCACGAAGCTTGCCGACACAGGCAGCTCGCGGCCGCCGCGCTCGACGAGCACCGCCAGTTCGACACAAGCGGGCCGGCCGTAGTCGTAGAGCTCGTTGAGCGCCGCGCGCAAGGTGCGCCCGGTGTGCAGCACGTCGTCGACCAGCAGAACGCGGCGGTTCTCCACCTCGAACGGCAGCGCGGTCGGGCTCGCCTGGCTGTGCAGGCCCTTCTTCGCGTAGTCGTCACGATGCAGGGCAACGTTCACCACGCCCCAGTTTGCCGCGCCGAGATCGCGCGCGAGGCGCTCGGCAAGCCAGGCGCCGCCACTGTGGATACCGGCGATCGCCACGCCGTCGGGCGCGCTGAACGCGCCGGCCGGGTAAGCCGCGCGGATCTGCTCGAGAACGGCGCGGTATAGCGCCTCGGCGTCGGGTGTGTTCATGACGGGAATTGGGGCGGGTTTTCGTCGAAGTACTGCTGGAGGATCACGCAGGCCGCTTCGGCATCCACATGCTCCGCGCGCTCGCCGCGCTCGCGAAGGCGCGATTCGGCGTCGACCGAGGAATAGCGCTCGTCCACCCACACCACGGGCAGATTGAAGCGGCCATTGAGCTGATTGCCGAAGCGCTTGGCCAGCTGCGTCATGACGTGGGGCGTGCCATCGGGATGGCTCGGCAGGCCGACCACGAGCAGGTCAGGCTGCCACTCGCGCAGCAACTCGCCCACGGCTTCGAAACGATAGCCCTGGCTGCGGTTCTGGATCACGGTGAGCGCGCGGGCACTGCGCGTGAGCGCGTTGCCGAGCGCCACGCCGATACGCTTTTCGCCATAGTCGAACGCCAGCAAGGTCGCCTCGGCGGCGCCTCGCCCCGCGGCCACGCTCATGCGTGACCCGCTTCGCCCGACAGCATCGACGACGAAATGCCGAGCAGTGCGAGCGCCGCTTCGAAGCGCTCTTCGGCGGGCACGTCGAACACGATCTTCGGATCGGCTTCGACGGTAAGCCAGCCGTTCTTCGAGATTTCGTCTTCGAGCTGGCCCGCACCCCAGCCCGCATGGCCGAGCGTGAGCAGGAACTGCTCGGGGCCGGTGCCGCTCGCGACGGCTTCGAGCACATCCTTCGACGTGGTCATTTCGAGGCCGCCGGGCACCGACATCGACGAGGTGTAGTTCGTGCCGGACTTGGGTGCGTGCAGGACGAAGCCGCGCTCGGTCTGCACCGGGCCGCCGAAATAGACGGGCACGTGCAGCAGCGGTTCGATTTCGAGCTTGAGGTCGATGCGCGAAAACAGCGCTTCGAGATCGATATCGGTAGGACGATTGATGACGAGGCCGAGCGCGCCGCGCTCGGAATGATCGCAAAGGTAGACCACCGTTCCTGAAAACGTGGGATCCGCCATATTGGGCATGGCGATCAGGAACTGGTTGGTCAGATTGATGCGATCGTTACTCTTGGACATGGTTTGAATTCTAGCAAAGACGATACGGAATGGCGGTGGCCTTCAACGCGTTCCGGGTGCCCCTCGGGCCGTGCTTCGTGGCACGGAGAATGGCTCACTCTACCATGCGCAGGCGACAGGGCTGAACGGCTGCCGGGGCTTGCAAAATATGGCGGGCCAGGCGATGCGCCTCAACGCGGCACGAGCGGCACTGCGCCCGCGACGGCTGTGCCACCTGCGCCTGCTGCAATCGCTGCGCCGAGCGCGCGCACCGCTGCGCTCGCGTCCGGTTGCGCGACCCCCGCCGCCACCTTGTGCAGTATCGCGCGCAGCGCCTCGTTCGCGTGCCCGATCGCCTCCGTGCCGGGCGGCGTCGCGGCCGCCCCACGCCCTGACACAGCCGACTCCGCTTGCGCGCCGGCGTCGGGCGCGACACCGGCTGCCGCCGCGTGCGCGGTACACCGCCAGGCAAGGCCGAGCGCGTCGGCGAGCAGGCCCACGTGGCCGAGCCCGAGCGCCCACGCCGCCGCGCCGGTGCGGTAGGCCGCGTCGGCCGCGACGAGCGCCGCCGCTGGATCGGCCGGCGCGCCGACAGGCCGCAGCGACAGCGCGCGGGCGGCGGTGCCGAGCTCGAGCATCGCGGCGTCGGCGGTCTGCAGGAAATCTTCGTAGGCGTTGCCGTTCACGACGAGCGCGCCCAGTTCGCGCGTGGGCGCGACGCGCGTCGCCAGCGCGTCGGCCTGCGCGGCACCGGCCTCCCAAAGCGCCTCGGACGCCTGCGTGCCCGCCACGTGCCAGTCCACGGTCAGGCCGTAGTCGAGCAGCAGATCGACGTCGGCGGTGTCTTCCGCCGCGGCGCCGAAGAGCGCGTAATCGCGCCACAAGAGCGCAAGCGCCATGCGCACGAACGACTGGGGCGCGACGCGCAACCCGCGCGCGTGCTCGCCGATCAGCAAATTGCAGCGCGCGTAGAAACGACGCACTTCCTCGTCGCCCCAGGTCGTCACGCCGCGCCGAAGCACCCGGCCGCAAGCCGATGCGAGACGCCAGAAGTCGTAGGGATCGGCGCTCGCGAGATCCGCAAAGCATGCATCCATCTCGCCGAACGCGGCCTGCGCGAGCGCTTGCGCCGCGCGGCTGCCATTGCCGTTGCGCGCCTTGAGCGCGGGCAGCAGCGCCGCCTCGTAGCGCGCGCGGGCCTGCGCGAGCCGATGTGCGGGCTGCGTGCTCAGCGTGGCGACCGCAATGGGCCGACCGTGCAGCGCGACGTCCTCGTAGGCGAGCGCGACGCCCGGCGCGTGCTCCGCCAGCGCCTCGACGAGGACACGCTGACGCGCATAAAGCGCCGGCGAACAGGCCAGCTCGCGCAGGTTGTGGCGCTCGAGCGCGTCGGCCAGATCGGCTAGCGCGGCGCGAAACGCCTCGCGAACGGCGCGATCATCTGGAGCGTCATGATCGTGCGCAGGCCGCGGCACCATGCCCGGCAGCGGTGGCGTGGGCACGGATGCCGCCAGCGCAAGCGGCGAGGCAAGCAGCAGCGTGTCGGCAAAACGCGCGGCCGCGAGCCAGCCCGCGTCGCGCAGCGTGCGCGCCGCCTGGCGCAACGGCCGGGCGACATCGCGCTGCTCGTCGAGCGCGGCAAGCGCCTGGGCCAGCGCGCCGTGCGCGAACGGCACATGCCCGCCACGCGGATTGGGCAGCGCTTCGAAACGGGCGACCGACATCATATGAAGACTCATAGGACAGCGCCAGAAGCAATTGCGAGCGGATGCGATAGCGGCGAGCCGGCCGGCTGACCGACTGCCCCGCACGGAAACCGGCGAAATCTGCCGAAAAGCGCCGGCGAACAATGCCGGCGAGAAGCGCAGCAATTTGCGCGCCGCGAGGGCCGCGCGGCACCCTGCGCCAGAGCTTCTGCACAACGTGCCGGTACAACCTGCCGGCACGACGTTCGAAAACGATACCAATTCGATCCGGCTGGCGACCCGCCAGCATAACCCTGCTAACAGCGTGCTACCCGGCGCCCCCATATGCACAAAAACAGCCAGGAAAAGCAGGTACGAAATCAGGCGGCGATCAAGGCAATCGAAAGACCGGTCGAAGCGCCAATCGGTCTGCCTGCAAGCAATGTCACCTGCAAACCGACGGTTAAACGCCGCTTCGGCAGCAAGCGAGACGCCTCAGATCTGGACCATCTCGAAGTCTTCCTTGCGAGCGCCGCACTCGGGGCAAGTCCAGTTGATGGGCACATCCTCCCAGCGCGTGCCGGGCGCGATGCCTTCGTCTGGCAAACCGGCTTCTTCGTCGTAAATCCAGCCGCAGATCAGGCACATCCAGCTTCTATATTCCATTCTTATGCCGCGTCGAAAAGTCCAAAAAACCGCCCGCGCGCGCATGCCGCGACCGGTCGGGAAAACTGCCAGGAAAACAAGAGCCATGATGGTACCGTGTTGCCGTTTCCATGCCTAGCAACTGTGACGGCACTCGAGTGCTGTGCCTGGCACCCTGTCAAGACGAGAAAATCCCTCGCGACCGGCAGGTCATCCGTCCCCCGCAAGCGCCGCGAGGCTGCATAATTGACTTGTCGGCGTCTGAATAGATAGCGGCGCCGGCATCCGCACCGCGTCTGCACTGCATTTGCACCACAGCGAGCCAACCCAACTCTCCCCGTCAACGTTCATGTCCGGCGACACCCCTCCCATCGTCCTTACCTTCGGCCTTTCCGATCCGACCGGCGGCGGCGGCCTGCAAGCCGACCTGCTCACGCTCGCCAGCATGGGCTGCCACGGCGTGAGCGTGCTCACCGGCTATACCGTGCGCGATTCTGCCGGCTGCGACGAAGTCACCGGTCTCGACCCCGAAACCGTCGCGAACCAGGCACGCATGCTGCTGGAAGACATGCCCATCGCGGCATTCAAGGTGGGCGCGGGCACGCGCGCCGAAGTGGTGAGCGCGATCGCCGAAGTGGTTGCCGACTACGACGAGGTTCCGCTGATCGTCGCGCCCGACTTCACGCTCGACGACGAGCACGTGCTGGCCGCCGATGAGTTGCGCGAAGTCGTGACCGATCTGCTCGTGCCGCAGACGACCGTGCTGGTCGCCGACGTCTCGGTGCTGCTCGCGCTCGCGCAGCCCGACGGCGACGCCGATACGCCCAGCATCGACACCGCCATCTCGCACCTGCTCTCCACCGGTTGCGAATACATCCTCTCGATGGAGACGGGCTCGCACCGCGTGGTGAACACGCTATATAGCGAAGAAGGTCAGTTGCGCCAGGACTTCTGGGACCGCGCGAACCAGCCGATGATGGGCCTCGCCGACACGCTGGGCTCAGCCATCGCCGCGCTGCTCGCGAACGGCCAGGAACCGCCCGAAGCAGTGCGCGAGGCGCAGGAGTATCTCTATCAGGCCGTGCAGAGCGCGTTCCGGCCCGGGATGGGAGCGTGGATGCCGGATCGGTTCTTTTGGGCGCGGAGCAACGATGCCGAGGGCGGCGAAGCGTCGCCGGGCGACGCCGACGATTCCGACGATCCGCCGTCGGGTGAGGCGCGGCACTGATGTAGCACTGCAGGGGCGGCGCATGAGATCACGAACATGCCGCGTGCCCCATCAGCTTCAGGCCGTATGGACGAAAAAAAACCCGCATCGCTGCGGGTTTTTTCCTTTCGGGCTGGGAACACACCTCACGGCGCGTCCCCTGCACTTCGATGTAATTTCGGCAAAAGCCGTTCTTACATGTCCATGCCCATGCCGCCCATGCCGCCGGGCATGCCGCCAGCCATCGGAGCATCTTCCTTCGGCAGTTCAGCAACCGCTGCGTCCGTCGTCAGCAGCAGGCCAGCAACCGAAGCTGCGTTTTGCAGCGCGGTGCGCGTGACCTTCGTCGGGTCGACCACGCCGGCTTCCACCAGGTCGCCGTACTCGCCGGTCGCTGCGTTGTAGCCGTAGTTGCCCGAGCCAGCTGCAACCGCTGCCACGACCACCGAAGCTTCTTCGCCGCCGTTCGTGACGATCTGGCGCAGCGGCTCTTCCATGGCGCGCAGGACGATCTTGATACCTGCGTCCTGGTCAGCGTTCGCACCCTTGACGCCGGCGATAGCCGTACGCGCACGGATCAGCGCAACGCCGCCGCCCGGGACGATGCCTTCTTCAACGGCAGCGCGGGTTGCGTGCAGCGCGTCTTCCACGCGTGCCTTCTTTTCCTTCATTTCAACTTCGGTCGCAGCGCCAACCTTGATCACTGCCACGCCGCCTGCCAGCTTGGCAACGCGCTCTTGCAGCTTTTCACGGTCGTAGTCCGAGGTCGCTTCTTCGATTTGCGTGCGGATTTGCTTCACGCGCGCTTCGATGTTCACGGCTTCGCCAGCGCCGTCGATGATCGTCGTGTTTTCCTTGCCCACTTCGATGCGCTTCGCTTGACCCAGTTCAGCCAGCGTTGCCTTTTCGAGCGTGAGGCCGGTTTCTTCCGCGATGACTTGACCGCCGGTCAGGATCGCGATGTCTTCCAGCATGGCCTTGCGACGGTCGCCGAAGCCCGGAGCCTTGACAGCAACGGTCTTCAGGATGCCGCGGATGTTGTTGACGACCAGCGTAGCCAGGGCTTCGCCTTCGACGTCTTCAGCGATGATCAGCAGCGGACGGCCAGCCTTCGCGACTTGTTCCAGGACCGGCAGCAGATCGCGGATGTTCGAGATCTTCTTGTCGAACAGCAGGACGAACGGGCTTTCCAGCACGGCGACTTGCTTGTCCGGGTTGTTGATGAAGTACGGCGACAGGTAGCCGCGGTCGAATTGCATACCTTCGACGACTTCCAGCTCGTCTTGCAGCGACTTGCCGTCTTCGACGGTGATGACGCCTTCCTTGCCAACCTTGTCCATCGCTTCAGCGATGCGGTCGCCGATCGACGTGTCGCTGTTCGCCGAGATCGAGCCGACTTGCGCGATTTCCTTGTTGGTCGTGCAGGGCTTGCTGACCTTGCGCAGCTCTTCGATAGCTGCTGCGACGGCCTTGTCGATGCCGCGCTTCAGGTCCATCGGGTTCATGCCCGATGCGACGTACTTCATGCCTTCGCGGACGATCGACTGTGCCAGGACCGTAGCGGTCGTGGTGCCGTCACCGGCGTTGTCGCTGGTCTTGGAAGCGACTTCCTTGACCATTTGCGCGCCCATGTTCTGGAGCTTGTCCTTGAGCTCGATTTCCTTTGCGACCGAGACACCGTCCTTGGTGACCGTCGGGCCGCCGAACGAGCGCTCGAGCACCACGTTGCGGCCCTTCGGACCCAGCGTGACCTTCACTGCGTTGGCGAGAATGTTCACGCCTTCAACCATCTTGGAACGGGCGGAATCGCCGAACACGACGTCTTTAGCTGCCATCTTCTAACTCCTTGAATTCTTGATGAATGTGCTGTGGGCTGAGCTTACTTCTGCACCACGGCCATGATGTCTTCTTCGCGCATCACGAGCAGTTCGTTGCCATCGACCTTGACGGTCTGGCCAGCGTACTTGCCGAACAGGACGCGATCGCCGACCTTGACGTCGAGTGCGATCAGGGAGCCCTTGTCGTCACGCTTGCCCGGGCCCGTGGCCAGGACTTCACCTTGATCCGGCTTTTCTGCCGCTGCGTCCGGGATCACGATGCCCGAAGCGGTCTTGGTTTCTTGATCCAGGCGCTTGACGATCACGCGATCATGCAAAGGACGAAGGTTCATGGATGGATCCTCTATCTTGATTGGGACTTGAAGACTCAAGAAAACCTGGCTGCCGGCAACCGACAGCCAGAGATGTTTTAGCACCAGAGTTGTTAGCACTCTCATGCGGTGAGTGCTAATTATATGGACGGGCAATGACAAATTCAAGAACGGGCCAGATGGCTTTTTTTGGGCCCGCCTGGACTACCTAAAGGTCGGATTTCTCCCCTCGATCCGCTGCTCGATCGCCGCCGAACACGCCTCTCAAAACCCTGTATTTTTATTTAAAAACAATAAGTTACGGCAAAACAGTAGCTACCGCGCCCAGTCTTGAGGCAACCCGGCTACGCGTCGAAGCGACCCGAATCTCCACTTGCGGGAGCCGAGAAAGTCCGGCCTGGGGAATTCCCGCAGGAGCGAAACAAAAATTAAGGGTCGAGTCATAAATGAAGCCTTAGCGAGACGACAGACCTCCCGCCAACACTTCCCTCTTCCTTGCGGCGGTGTGCTTCCACGATATCCGCGAGGTGAACTCGCCCCGGGCGATTTCACTAGCACGGAAAGTGCTCCAGCGTACGAAAATCCCGCTGCCCGTACGCTATAAACGAGTTGCTAAAAAGGGGGGCACGAGAACGATGCGAATGGCTCAGCTGGACTCACGACCACTGGACGACAAGTCCATCGAACGCTGGTACCTGACGAAATCTGCGTACCTGGTGACGATATTTGTCGTGCTGGCTTTGAGCGCGGCGTTCGCAGCGGGATTCGGCTTCCTGACGCACGACTCGTGGAATTATTTGCTACTTGCGCAATCGCTCAGGCGCGGAGAAGGGTGTTCCATCTCAGGCTCGTATTTCGCGATGTTTCCGTGCGGTTACCCGCTTGCACTCGCACTGACCGCACCCTCTGCCGACATGGCGAGCTTGATGATGAGCAGCAAGGTCACCAACGTCATCCTGCTGTTTTTCGCATTCCTGTTGCTCAGGCGCACGTTTCGCAACATATTGATTCCCACGTTCGTGATCCTCAACCCGTACACAATCGGGTTGTTTCTGTACACGTGGTCCGAGAACCTGTTCCTGCTCGCCTGCTGTGGCAGCTTGTTCGCGCTTTCGCAAAGGCAACTGCGCGACGCGCCGTATCCATACAGGTCAGTCGCGCTGCTGACGTTTTTCCTGCTTCTTGGCGTGTCGTCGCGTTACTTTTTCGCGCCTTTCGCGGGGGTTGTTTTTTTGTGCGTGTGGCTGGTGTATGGCTCACGTACCGCGATCAGGACGTTGCCCGCGTTTGTCGTCGCGGCGCTGTTTTTCGCGGCATATCTGAAGTTCAACATGCTGGTCACCGGGATGGCCACCGGCATGCCGCGCATCCCCGCGCCAGAGACGCCCGCTTTTCTGGTGTTCCGATTCGTTCGGCAAATGGCGAAGGAGCTCGTCCTTCTAGGCGCTTCGGCGCTGGCGCTGTTGTGGCTGACGCGGAAATACTGGTTGAAGCGATCAGAAGACAGAAGCGCGGGCGAGACCCAGGCGCCCGAATCACGGTTGCTGGTCCTTGTGGGTGCGGGCTTTCTGCTGCTTGCCTTCTCTCTGCGTTTGCGGACCCAGTACGACCTGTATGACCCCCGAACGCTCAGCTACGGGCTGTCGTTCGTTATCGCCGGGCTAGTCGGATTGCGGACCCGCATCCCGATGCCCAGGTTTCCGGCCGGACCCGCGCTGATCTACGGCTTGCTCGTCATGTCGGTGGCCTTGGCAGACGCAGTGACTTACACGGGCGCTGCGTTGCTGCCGGTCCTGAAGGACGTGCAGGCTTCCGGGTACGTGTCACCCGTTGCCGCGTTGGAGCGTTATCACAGCCCTGCAACGGACGCCGACCTGATCGTGACAGTGCGGCGCCCTCCCCGCATTGCCGACATCGTGGACGATGAAGCGCGCCTCTACTATCCCAAACAGGCTACGGTCATCGAGATTCGTACTGGCCCGTACTTGAAGCCCGATAGCGTGGCGGATTTCCGGAAGCTCGTCGCCACGCATCATGCCCATGCATGTGTGATCGATTTCACACAATTCGCGACGCGCGCGGACTTGGAGCGTCATCTCGAGGGGGGTGTTCCCGTCGCATTTTCGTACGGTTCGGGCCGATGGCTGCCTGCGATCGTGTATCGACCGAGTTTTGATCCAGGCATGAAGGACTATCTCCTGTCGATCTTTCAGCCCGGACGATATGTTCCGTGCCCTGCGTGACTGAATACGATTCAGCATGAACGAGCAATGTTGCTCGCGGGTCGCATCCGCGACAACTGCGTAGCATCCGCGCGCCGTTGAACATCGTCTCGAGGCAGAACGAAGACCGGCTGCGGGTCTGTCCTGCCGAGAACATTCAGATACTTCTGCCGATGCTCGAAGTCGCCGGCGACAAGCATCCGGGTCGCAAGGGCGGCGAGATCCGCTGGCACGGCTCGCAGCGAGGCCGGATAGTGATGGACGAGCGCAAATTGAATGTCGAGCACCAGTCGCAGGCTGCTAACCCAGTACGTGTGCGGAACGTGATCTTTGGCGAAGACGCTAGCCAGATCCGCTTACGCAACGCCGCGCTGAATTTCTCCTTCCTGCGTTGGCTCGCCATCAATCTGTTCCGCGACGATTCCTCGCGCGCACTCAGCGTGCCAAAGTAGCATAAGCCGCTGTCTGGAACCGCGACGCGTAATCTAACAATAGCCGAATCCGGGTTCACGGTCCGCGTGCGGCTTTCGGCGAAAACTGGCTGCTTCTGTTGCAGGTCCGCGCGTTGCCCGGCCAGGCCACCAGGCGCCGGGGCGCGCCGCATCAGCGAATCACGTCGTCAGCACCGGCAACGCCGCGCACCGGTGCAGCCGTCTCGCCACCCTTCGCGAGCGCGCGCATCGCGTTCTTCAGGCGATCCCCGAGCGGCACGACGGCAAACGCGAGTGCGACAAGCACGACAAGCACGACCAGCTTCCCCACAGTCGACAAAGGCTGCCCCTGGCGCGTCGCGCCGATTGCCACGAGCAGCGGGAAATGCAGCAGATACAGCGGAAACGTCGCGTCGCCGAGCTTTCGCGCGAACGCGACGAGCCGCGCGCCGGGACGCACACGTGGCCCTGCGAGCGCAAGCGCGGCAAAGAGCACAACGAGCCCGCACGCGAACAACAGGCAGCCGAAGATGAGCGGTGGATGCACGCGGCGTGGGCAGCCGATGGCCAGGAAGATCGCGTCGAGCCCCCGGTTCAGCGCGGGCTTCAGCTCGGGGTATGACACGACTACCGCCAGTGCAGCCGCCAGGGACACGACGAGCGTGACGATTGCGCCGCGACGCGACGGCGGTGTCACGAAATGGTCGTGGATAAGCACCCCCACTAGCCAGAACGGCAGCATCACGATCACATTGGGCCCGTACAGCAGCGCGACCGCGGCCGGAATCAGCAGGGTGCGCCCGGTGCGTCGGCAAAAGAGCAGCGTCCCCCAGATCACGTAGAAACCCGCCTCGAATCCGAGGCTCCAGAACGGCGAATTCGAGAACGGCGATACGTCGAGCGCCCACGCCTGGTTCACGAGCAATACGTTCGCCGCCACGCGCAGCACCGGGTGGTCCGCCTGCACACCCCAATTGGCGTTGTACCATCCGGGCGCGACTGTCGACGAATACGTGTCGAGCGCGAGCGTCACCACGAGTGCGAGCAGCGTCACTGAGAGGAGTCGCGTCGCGCGGTCGACAAAGAAGCGCCGCGCATCGAAATCGGCGACGGACGGTGAGAGCGAGCGGATCGTATAGCCGCTCAGCAAGAAGAAGCCGCCGACCGCGACGATCGCGACACTCGTCATGTCCGGCCACGTGTTCTGAAAATAGCGCTGCGTCAGGTGCCCGACCGCGACGATCGCCGCAAGCGCGAAGCGCAGCAGATCGAGCGATACCGAAACGGCGGGCGTGATCGGCATACGAGGGCGCGCAGTGGAAGCTGGCATTTCCGGACTCTCCCGATGACCTCGACCGGCTTCGCGTGATGCGTCCTGTGCCGGTCCGCAAGACTATTTGCGCGAAAAGCGCATGACGATCCAATGGACCATGCAAACGGAGCAGCCCGTGCGGCGGCGTCGCGAATGCGGTCGGTGCAAGAGACTGTAAAAGCGTGTGCGCGGGCAATCTGTTGGATGCCGAACGATTGTGCGCTCATACGGTGCAAGACCGTCCGTGAGCTGCAGCAGGGACGCGCAAGACGAGCCACTTGATGTAGCGCCCGACAACGCAACGCGTCGCCCGCAGTCAAATTCTTTGCGACCTCGTTGCCGCGTGCCCCGACCGCGGCAAGACGCGCCGGCGCATGGCCATCTGCTCCTGAGCCGGCGAATCCCCGGGCACGACAACTGCGGGTACGGCGGCCGGTACGCGCATATTGGGTGCGCGCGCGCGGCGCCTCGCCTGCAAGGGCAGGCCGCCTGCCGCTGCCGCCATCATGTAGAAGCCCACACCCAGATCGAACATCGCTGCGGCTATTGCAGCGGTGATCAGCGTCGCGAACATGCCTTGACGCGCCGCATAGCAGACGGCGCGGTCGGTGAACGAACAATCGCGCGCAATCGGAGTCAGCGTGGATTTCACGAGAAAAATCGAATAACACAGCGTCCCGACCACGCCGAGCGAGGCCAGCAAGACCATCACGAAGCTCGATACGCGGACACTGCCGAGCCCGACACCGAGACCATACGTGTCCATGAAATTGGTCAGTGCCTGCATGTTCAGGCCCGCGCGCTCAACGCCGGAGTCGCTGTCGGCCTTGCTCAGAATGGTGGCGTCGACAAAGTCGCTTAGGGCCTTAACCACGTTCGGCATGAAAAGCATGATGTAGAGCGCTCCCAGCACGCCGAGGCAAGCAAATATCACCCCCACCCGGATCTTGCGCGGGTTTGCGGCACGCGAAATCTGGCCGTGACGGCTCAGCAGCAGCACGACCGCGTAGCCGGCCATCCCGACGTACGCGCTGCCCGATGTGGAGATCAGCAGCAGCACGCCCGTGCACAGCGTCAGGGCACCCGTAAGCTTCGGCCTGAAGCCCAGCAGCCAGAGATTGATACAGAACGCGAAGAGCTGGAGCGTAAAGCCAGCAAACGAAGACGCCTCGCTGAACGTCCCGCTGATACGAACGAGGCCGCCCAGTTCCGCGCCGTCGAAATACACGAAGTCTCCGGTTTTCAGCCAGGACAGCGCGTCAATGCCGACCGCGTGCGATGCGACGTCCACGATGCCTGCCGTGACGTCCAGCGCCGTGAGCAGCAAGATGGCATTGGCGAGCGCGCGATAGCCGCCGCGACACCGCAGAAACACGCTCATCGAGCAATACACGACCAACTCTCCGACGCAGTACACCGTCTGCGTCAGATTGCCGGAAACCGGGTGCAAAGGCTGCAGCAATCCGATCTGGTTGGGATCCGCAGCATTGCGATCGATTGCGAAGATGAGTGTCGATCCGGCCAGCGCACGCGGAAACACGATCGCGCCAACGACGGCCCAGACGCAGGTGCACAGCAGCCAGAAGCCCGGCTTGCCGATAGCCAGCGCATTGGTCAGCGCCGCGCCGCCGCCGAGGTTAAACGCGCGCAACGCAAAGAACGCGAGGAACAGATAGCCGGGCACGATGCCCACACCGCCCGGCAGCGTGAGCGCGACCGCGCAGGCGAACAGCGAGCAGACGGCGAGTCCGTACACCGCCCAGCGATACGACGCGTTGAGCGCGAATAGCCCCGTCACGAAAACGATGCAGCCAAATACCGAGAGTCCCAATTCCGCCCCCACACTCGTTCAATGCACGCCCTCGGGTGCGCGTGATGTCGCCCGCTTTCAGAGTTCCATGATGCGCTGCGGATGGATCGTTCCCCGCACCATGTCGAAAAACGCGAGCAAATTTCCCTTCAGCCTGCCCCGATAGTCGAACAGCGCGTTGGCGCTGAAGCTGTGATAGAGGTTCGAGATCAAATTCCTGGAGATAAAGTTGCAGGCGCGCCCGCGCTTCATCGTGTGCTTGCGCGCGAGGTAGACCGGATTCGCGATCTGCGAATAGCCGAGCCGCACGCCCGAGGTCCGGCCGCTCTTCACGCCCATATGCACGCCGAGGCACGACGGCTCGTACACCGCCGTTCCATGCGCGAGCGCGCGTGCCGTGAAGTCGTAATCCTCCTGCCAGCCGTAGAGCGGCAGCGCTTCGTCGAAGCGGCACTGGCGAATCACGCGGTCGACGAACGCCATGTTGCAGCCATACGCACAGCCAATCTCGCGGCGCTGCGCACCCGTGGCCCAGTGCTCCTGCGGCGCGCGCTCGCCCGAGAGCCACGCGAGCGCATCGGCTTCCGTGAGGCCGCCGCCCTTGACGCCATCGGCAAGGAGCTGCCCCGTCATGCCGATCACGTGCGCGTTCTCCTCGAACAGCGTCTCGCATCCCCGCAACCATCCACGATGCGGCCTGAAATCGTCGTCGAAGAAGCTCACGAACCAGCGCGCCTCGCTTTGCGCATTCGCCTGGGCATTGCCCGCTTCGCCGTGCAGATCCGCGAGCAGCGCCTCGATACCGGCGTTGCGCTGGGTCGTCAGGCCCGAGCTCTTCGCGATCAGCAGCTTGACTGCCGCCGTGGCACAGAGTGGATGCCCGTCGATACGCGGCAGATCGGCCGCGCTCGCCCCGACGATATAGACCGCGTGCGGCGGCGCCTCCTGATCGTTCAGGAAGTCGAGCAGCGTGGCCGTTTCGGCCGGCCGCCCTTTAGTCGCCACGATGACGTACCTCTTCATGCATTTCCCCGATGTTCTCGATTGGTTAGTCGGTCTTGAGTCAGTCTCTGGTGGGCCGCTCGCCACGGCTCACGCCGAGCGCCAGCGCCGGGCGCGGGTGAGCGCAGGCTCATCATCGACGCCCTGGCTCGCTCGCACCGTGCGCTCGACCACGCCCATGAATTCGCGCCGGAACCGCTCTGCCGTGAAGCGCTGCGCGTTGCGCCGGCACACTTCCGGGCGAAACGGTGCGTGCGCCTCGAAGCGCTCGAGCGCGTCGACGATGGCGGCCACGCTCTGCTCCTCGAAGAAGAGTCCCGTGGCGAGCTCCGGATCGTGCGAGTCGATCACGGTCTCGCGCGCGCCGCCGCGGCCAAACGCAACCACCGGTGTGCCGCACGCCTGCGCCTCCACGACCGAAATGCCGAAGTCTTCCTCGGCGGCGAACACAAACGCCCGCGCACGCTGCATGTGGTCGACCAGCACGCTGTCCGGCTGGTAGCCCAGCAGCGTGACGTTGGGCGTGGCAAGCGCTTGCGCGCGCTCGAGGTCCGGCCCGTCGCCGATCACCACGAGACGCTTCCCGGGCATGGCCGCGAAAGCCTCGACGATGAGCGGAATGCGCTTGTACGGCACCATGCGCGACGCAATCAGATAGAAGTCCTCGTGCTGCGTGCCGAGCTCGAAGCGCTCGACGTCGACGGGCGGATAGACGACCGTGGCGTCGCTGCCGTACGCCTTGCGGATGCGCCGTCCGACGAACGCCGAGTTCGCCACGAACGCATCCACGCCATGCGCCGTGCGTTGATCCCAGATCCGCATGTAGTGCAGCACACTGCGCACGAGCCAGCTCTTGAAGCCGCGCTTGATGCCGGCTTCCTCGAGATATTGATGCTGCAGATCCCAGGCGTAGCGAATCGGCGAATGCACGTAGCTCACGTGCACCTGGTTGGGGCCCGTGAGCACGCCCTTGGCCACGGCATGGCTCGAGGTGAGCACGAGGTCGTAGCTCGACAGGTCGAACTGCTCGACGGCCAGCGGCATGAGCGGCAGATAGCTGCGAAACGACGACTTCGAGCGCGGCAGGTGCTGGATGAACGAGGTACTTGCGTGCTTGCCGCCCAGTGCGCCCCGATGCTGCTCGGGAAAGAAGTCGACGATGCTGAAGAGGTCGGCATCGGGCCACATCTGGATGATCTGCTCGAGCACCTTCTCCGAGCCCGCGTACGCGACCAGCCAGTCGTGCACGATCGCCACCCGGCCGAAGCGCCGCACGTCGTTCGCGACAAGATTGGTGTGGACTACATGAGCCATGGCGAAATCTCCTGGATCAACGTGACGGCGGTGGCGCGCCACGTGAGCGCAGCCGTGCGCTCGCGGCCCCGCGCGCGAAGCGTCTCGCGCAGCGCAGCGTCGGCGGTGACGCGCTCCAGCAGCGCCGCGAGCTGCGCGGGATCGTCGGGCGAGGTGTAGAGCACGGCGTCGCCGCAAGCCTCCACGACCGAAGGCAGGCGCGAGGCGATCACGGGACAGCCGAGCGCAAGCGCCTCGACGGGCGGCAGGCCGAAGCCCTCATAGCGCGACGGATAGACGAAGCACGCCGCGCGCCGATAGAGCGAGACAAGCGCTTCGTCGCTCACGTAGCCCAGATGCTTCACGAATTCGGGCAACACGCCGTTTGCGGCGCCGTACACACGCGCGTCGCCGCCGCCGACCACCACGATGTCGAAGCGCGCGTCGCGAATGAGCCGTGCCGCGTCGGCCACGAGCTGGAAGTTCTTGTGGCGGTTCAGGCTGCCGACGGCGAGCACGAACGGACGTTCCGCTGCGCCGGCGCTGGCTGCGGCGTCAGCCAGCCCGGACTGCTCGTCGCGTGCGTCCTGTGCCCCGCGCATGCGCAGCATGTGCTCGCCGCTCTCCAGCACCACGCCGATCTTGTCGAACGGAATGCGGTACGCCTCGCACAGCTCGCGCCGCGAGAATTCGGAGACGGTGATCACGCGTCGCGCGATGCGCCCGATGCTCGGCGCCATCAGCCGGTACCACGCGACGAACGAGCGGCTATAGCTGTCGGGCACGCGCGCGGGTGCCGCGTCGTGCAGCACCGTCACCTGGCTGCGGTACAGGAGCGGCCCCGAATTGCACAGGTTCAGCAGCAGGCCGCCGCCGGCCGCCTGCGGCAGCGCGAATTGCTCCCAGCGCAGGCCGCCGCCCTTGCCGCTCGCGCGCAGGCGCACGTGCCTGAACGGGTTCGGCATGTCGGCAAGCGCGGCCGGCACGACGATCTGCGCGCGCAGGCCCGCCACGAGCGGGTCGCCCGCCTCGATCAGCTCGTCGATGGCGCGCACGGTCTCGAAGGCGAAGCGGTCGACGCCGGTGGCGCGCCGGCCGAGAAAGCGGCCGTTGATCACCAGAGGGCGGGCTTGCGGAGTCTTCATCGGCATGGTCCGGACAGGTTTCCTTGATCGGCGTTCAGCCGCGCGCCGCGGCGGAGCCGTGCGCGGCAAAACGTGCAGCAGGATTCGATATGTATCGCAGTGCAAAGTTATTGGCCTGACGATTCGGAATCAGGCACAGCAGCGTGAGCCCGAGCACACCCAGCTTCTTGCCGAGGCTCCAGTACGGGTTGCGCACGAGCGAGGTGAAGTAGCGGTGCGACTCGAATATCAGCCAGTGCCAGCGCTCGGTGGTCGGCGCATCGTAGAGCCGCACGCACAGCCGGTTCTTCTCGAAGGAAAAGTCGATGAAATGCTCCGGCAGGTCCTCGCCCAGACGCGTGCGGATCATGTGGCGCAGCGTCTGCCAGCGCCACGGAAACGAGCGCTCCACCTCGCTCACGTCCTCGCAGTTGCCGAGCGAGAGCCCCGCATGGCCGACCGAGTGGCCGCGCTTGTCCTCGGCCTTGCGGTGCACGCGGTAGCCGCCCAGCGCGTTGTCGAGCGCGCAGATCGCGCCGGTGAGCGCGATGCCGTAGATCGCGAAGAAGTCGGCGGCCTTGCGGTGATGCAGCGACATCGGAATCGGAAAGACCGAGCGCAGCGCGCTCACGCGGTAGGCGTTGCCCGAGGCCGGCGGAGACGGATAGAGCCAGCCGCGCCGCAACAGCGCCGCACAGTCGCTCGGCGGCGTGGAATTGGGCACGCGCACGCCGGTGCGCATGCCGTCCTCGCCGATCACGTCGAGGCGGAACTGCACCTTGGCGTAGTCGCCCGACTCGAACGCGCGCAGCACTTCGCCGATGGCCTCCGGATACAGGATGTCGTCCGAGTCGAGAAACAGCACGTACTCGGTCTGCACCAGCGAGAGGCCGAGGTTGTAGACGGAGGACTGCCCCTGGTTCTCCTTGAAGACGGGTGTCACGCGATCACCGTAGCTCTCGATGATCGCGCGCGAGTCGTCCGTGGAGCCGTCGTCGATCACCAGCACGCGTACGCGTTCGCCCGAGCCCGCACTCGCCGGCACGTTCGCCAGCGCCGAGTCGATCGCTTCGCGCAGGAAGCGCGCGTAGTTGTAGTTGCCGATGACAACGGTGATGTCCTTCATGGAGTCAGCTCCCGGTGACGCCGCTTTGCGGCTCGCCGTAACTAGAATAGCCATAGGCGGCGTATTCGCTGCCGTACTTGCCGGGCCGCGAGGTCATGTCGTTGAAGATCACGCCGCGGATCGGCACGCCGATCTGCTCGAAGCGGCGCACCGACTCGCGCAGCTCCGAGACGCTCGTCACGCCGTAGCGCGCGATCAGGAACACGGTGCCCGCGAGGTTGGCCACGATGCCCGAGTCGGCCACCGGCAGGATCGGCGGCGCGTCGATCAGCACGACGTCATAGAGGCCGTCCGCCCACTGCGTGAACCGCTGGAAGCTGCGGCTCCTCAGCAGCTCGCTCGCGTTCGTCACATAGCCGCCGTTGGCGACGAAATCGACACCCGGCATGACCTGCTGATGCACCACCTGGTCGTAGGCGCCGTCCTGCTCCACGATGTCGGTGATGCCGGGGCTCGAGGGCACGCCCACGTGCCGGTTGAGCGAGCCGCGCCGCAAGTCGGCATCCACCAGCAGCACGCGCTTGCCCGACGAGCCGAGCAGCGCCGCGAGGTTCACCGAGACGAACGACTTGCCCACCACGGGCGTGGGGCCGGCCAGCAGCACGATGTGATTGGAGGCCTCCTCCAGCGCGAACTCGAGCGCGCTGCGGAAACTGCGCAGGCTCTCGACGGCCGCGTCGAAAGACGCCGTGCGCGCGAGCACCGTCGTCGTTCCCGGCGAGCTCGACGGCAGGCGCCGCGTCAGCACGTGCTGCACGCGGCTGCGCGGCACGGCGGCGTAGACCGTGAGGCCGGTGCCCACTTCGATGTCGTCGACGACCGCGATGCCGCTGTTGAGCTTGCGCTTGAGGAGCGCGAACGCCACGCTCGCGAACAGTCCGGTGAGCAGCGCCGCCACGACGATGAACGCGCGCTTGGGCCGGACCGGGCTTTCGGGCGCCGCGGCGGTGTCGATCAGGCGCACGTTGGAGACCTTGCCGGCCTTGAGCAGGCGCAGTTGCTCCTTGTTGTTCAGCAGGTTCGTGTAGATGTTGGTGTCCACCGTCACCTCGCGCTGAAGCCGCAGCACGCCCTGCTCGAGCGGCGGCAGCGCGCGCGTTTGCGTGGCGAGCAGCGCCAGCGACTTCTGCGCTTCGTCGAGCTGGCCGTCGATGGCGATCACGGCCGGGTTATCCGACGTGAAGCGGGCAAGCAATTGCGCGCGCTGCTGGCGCAAGTCGGCGATACGCGACTGCGCCAGCGAGGAGCTTTGCAAGAGGGCCGTGGCCTCGGCGCCCAGGTCCACCGCGCCGTGCTCGGAACGAAACGCGTTGAACTCGCTTTCCGCCTTTTCGAGCTGTGCCTTGAGCTCGGGCAGCTGCTTGTCGAGGAAGGCGATCTGCTTCTCGGCTTCCTCCTGCGTGCGCTGCACGTTCTGGCGCACGTATTCGCTGCCGATGGCATTGAGGATCGCTGCCGTCTTGACCGGGTCCGCGCCTTCGAGCGCGACGCCGATCACATCGGACTCCTTGCCTTTCTCGGAGATCATCAGGCCGGCCTGCAGCGCCTGAGTCGCGGCCAGCTCGGAGTTGCGCACGACCTCGAAGGTTACGCCAGGACGCGCATCGATCGAATTCACGAGCAGGTCGATCGCGCCGCCCGGCACGTTCGCGTGCAGCGGCTCGCCAACCTTGCCCGTGAGCTGCACGCCGTCATGGCTGAGCGTGTAGGCGCCGTTCGGCTTCGTGGTCAGGAGAAAGCGCGTGCCGTGCAGACGGTCGGGCACGTCGAAGTGCGCCACGTCGATCGCCTCCTTGCCCCACGCGTAGCCGCCCCAGCCGGCCCAGGCCGGGACGTGCATATGCTGCGCGATCCATTGGCCCACCACCGGGAAAAAGCGTGGCCTGACGTCGAGATAAAGCTGCGTTGCGTCCACGGCGCGCGAGACGATCATGCGCGAGCGCAGCACCTCGATCTCGGCCGAGGCCGCGGTCTTCATCGCGAACATCGACGAGACATCGGCCAGCGCGCTCTTCGCGGAATTCTGGTTTTCCTCGACCTGAACGAGGATGTCGGCCTGATAGACGGGCCGCGCCAGCAGCGCATACGCGCCGCCGACGAGGGTAACGAGCGCGGTGACGATCACGATCATCTTGCGGCTCTGGTAAAGCGTGTCGAGCACGCCGCCTATGTGTCCGCCCTCGGGCGGAGCGGGCAACCCTTGTTCGACGGGGCCCTGGAGCAGGTAATCACGCTGGTTCATCTGTTCTCTCCGGCGCCGCGCCCGCTGCCTCATGAGGCGCGGGCGGCGCGCTATGTTTGTCCGGTTCAGTAGCCCACTGCGCGGCCTGCCGCGGCCGCCTGGGTGGCCGGCAGGATCAGGCCGATGACGCGGCTCCACTTGACGAGCGGTGAGGCGTCGACGAAGACCACATCGTTGGGCTTGAGCTCGAATGCGTCGGCGGTGGCCATCGCGGCGGCCGACGAGGCATCGAGGTGGTAAACCTGCGGCTTGGCGGCGTCGCGCCCACGCACGACGTACACCTGGGAAGCGTCGCCCGAGACCTGGCTGACGCCACCCGCGTCGCCCAGCGCCTGATTCAGCGACATGCGTCCGTTGTTGAATTCCACGCCGCCCGGACGCTGCACCTCGCCGATCACGAAGACCTTGCTGTCAGCCGACGCAAACACACGCACGAGGTCGCCGTCACGCAGGATGATGCGGTCGGGGTTCACGCCCTTGCGGATCATGTCGGGCATATCCACGACCACGGTCGAGTCGCCGCGCGTGACCGCCACGCGCGAGCGGTCCGACTTGTCGGTGAAGCCGCCCGCGCGGTTGATCGCCTCGGGCAAGGTCATCGGCATGTCGTTGAGCGCCTGCACACCCGGGCTCTTCACTTCGCCGTCGAGGTAGACGCGCTTGCTGCGATAGGTCTGGATGCGCACCGTGACCTGCGGCTGCCGCACGTATTTCGCGAGCTTGTCCGCGAGCGCGTCGCGCACGCCCATCTCCGTGAGCCCCGCCACCTTGAGCGGACCAATGTAGGCATACTGAATAAAGCCGTTCGTGTCGACGGTATAGCCCTGCGTGACCGAGCTGCCCCCGGCCGAATCGGGACCGCCGCCCGCGGCCGGCATGTTGAGCTCGGGGTGATCCCACACCACGATGCTCAGGATGTCGCCCGGCCCGACTTCGTACGGCGTGGGCGTGGCGAACAGTGCCTTGACGTCGGTGGGCACGCCATCGGGACGCTCGGCGCGCTCCTTTTCAACGAGTTCGCGCGTGATTTCGATCAGTGAGCCCGCGGGCGCGCCGTCCGCGCCCGCCTTCGCGAGCGAGGTGGCAGCGACGTTCGTGCCGCTCGGTGCGGCAGAGCCGGCCGTGGCAAGCGTGCCGCCGCGCGAATCCGCGGGCATGCCGTTGTAGGTCATGCCCGGCGAAAACATGCAACCGGACAGCGCCGCGGCCGCAGCCGCCGACGCGAGCCCCTTCGCAATCTTGCCTCGCTGCGCGAGCGCGTGCGCACTCCCGTGCCAGCCTGAGAGCCACGTTCGTCCCGCTCGATTCAGGCGGCCCACCTGACGCAACGAGCGTATGCACGCGCTGCGCGCATACCTCAGCCATGTCCTGCAAAGCTTGTTGAGTAACATCGTCCTACCCCCAATCTTGCGTTTGGCCGTCCCATGGCGTCGTGCGCGCCACGGATCCCGGCTGCGAACTTCAGGGCCCGTTCCCGCTCATAGCAGGCCCTGTTACTCGCAGGTGTTCCCCTCCCTGCGTGCGTACTGCAACTGCTTGCTTCTTGCTGCCAACGCCAGGCAGTGCCTCCCTGATTGCCCTGCTGCCGCTTCTTTTGTGTTGTCCTTGCGGCGCGCTCACATGCCAGCAGCGCCCGCAGCCCTGCCTTGCCTCAATACGCCCCAGTCCCTCGAATCACCACGAAGAAGGTCTTGAACAGAATCTCGATGTCCCGATGCAGCGACCAGTTCTGCACGTAGTTCACGTCGAGCGACACGCGCGTTGCGTAGTCGGTCTCGCAGCGCCCGCTCACCTGCCAGAGCCCCGTGATGCCGGGCGTCGCCATCAGGTAGTACTTGCTGTTGGTGCCGTAGCGCTCCAGTTCCTGATCGATGATGGGACGGGGCCCGACGAGGCTCATCTCGCCGCGCACCACGTTCAGGAGTTGCGGCAGCTCGTCGAGGCTCGTGCGCCGCAGGAAACGGCCGATGCGCGTGACACGCACGTCGTGCTTGAGCTTGAACTCGCGCTCCCACTCGGCGCGCGCCTCGGGGTCGGTGGCGAGCAACTGCTCGAGCACCTCCTTCGAATTCACCACCATCGAGCGAAACTTCAGACAACGAAACTTGCGGCCATTGCGCCCGACCCGCGTGTGGCCGTACAGCGCGGGACCGCCATCGCTCTTCACGATCAGCGCCAGCAGAACCAGCACCGGCAGCAGCATGACGATCAGCGTGAGGCCGACCACGATGTCGAAGACGCGCTTGACCGCGTGCTTCATCACGTTCGTGCGCGAGCGCGTTTCGAGCGGCTCGCGCGTGGCATGGCCGCGCCGCAGCCAGGCACCCGCGTGACGCGCCACGCTGAATCCACCGACGAAAAGGGTGTGCGAGGCGAGCAGCGAGATGCCCGAGGTGAACGTCCAGTAGATGAACCACGGCATGGAAATCAGATGATCGCGATGCAGGCCATAGAGCAAGGCGAGCGCGCACAGTTGCACCGCGAGCCACGCGAACGCGGTGCGGCTCGCCACGCTCATGACCGAGCGGCTGCCGCGCGAAGGATAGGTGCCGCACGCGGGAAACACGGACAAGGCCAGCGCCGCCGCAAAGGCGACCAGTGTGGGATCGAAACGATGCGCCGGACCCACGTCGGGGACATTCAGATTCAGGTGCAGAGCGCCAAAAGCACCCAGCACGATAAGCGCGATATCGATCGCGCGATGAAATAGCGCAGACATATCCCTACCCCAAAACGTGGCGTGTACGGTGAACGTGTTCGCCCCCATGCAGTGCGTTGCTGTCGCGTCACCTGCAACGGTCATCTGGCGTCGGCGCCGAACGATCTGAGCTTTCCCCGTTCACCGCCACGCGAGATGACGCTCGCAGGTCGTCCTGTCCACGCAGCACGCTTTAGTTGCGGATCCCGGCACCGCTCAGGCGACATCCGGGTCCACATCGACACGTTACGGGGAGCGCAACATCGATTCCGTGCGCAACCCCACCAATGGTTCGTGATCGTCTCGACCGGCGTGGTCGCGCGAAGTGCGGGCGCGCGCAACGCTTGCGGTTGCGTGCGCAACCGCACCGAATGGGGCGTGATCTACTGATCTGAGGAATGCGCGCGCGACCATGAATTCACGCTGCGCGGTTGCGGCGTATCGATTCGCGTGTCGTTTCGCGAATCGGTGCGCACATTGGCGTGCGCGTTGATCCGCGCATTGATCCGATTAAAGAGGAAGCTCGTTTCGAAGCCGATCATGCGTATGGGCGAACGCCCTGCGAAGATCGGCATGACATCGGCGAATGCGTTGGGACGGCTGCCGAAGAATGCTCGCGACGCAATACCCTGCCCCTCATCTGCGCGCGCCACGTCCGCGGCGAGCAGCGCGCGATTGGCCATGAGCCCGAGCGCACAGAGCGCGAGCACGAACGCCGAGCAGGCGAGCCAGGGCACCAGCCGCTGTGCCACGCGCGACTTGCCCACCCCCAGCAGCGCGAGCATCATCGCGGGATAGAGCATGCGTTCGCCGGGATTGACCACATCGGCCATCACGGTCGGCATCGCGATGAAGAGCACGAACAGCACGAGCGAGGCGAGCGTTTCGTCAGACAGTTGCGCCCAAGCCTCGCGTCGCATCAGCGGGCGCCATAGTGCGGCGTAAAGCAGATAGAGCAGCCCGGCCGCCAGGGCAATATTGACCGCGAAGCCCGCATAACGACCCACTGTTTCGATCGCACTGGGGATGCCGTTCGTGAGGGTGAAGTTGTGGTACGGGCCGAGTTTCGCAAACGTATAGAGCTTGTAGCCAGACGCGTGCAGCAGTCCCGTCGGATACGACGGATCGGGCACCGTGGGCGCGGGCTTGCGCGCGACATACCAGACGAATAGCCCGACCGACGGGAGCGCGGGCAGATACGAAACGAACCGGCGGCGCCTGAGCGCGTCGATCGCCATCATCAAGAGAATCGATGCCCAAATGACGGCGTGCGTGAAGAACGCGCCGACAGTAAACAATAGTACCCATAGTGGCTTTGCGCGCGTGCACCCGTCCTGCAGCAACCACGCCGTGAACAGCAGAATGCCAAACTGATAGTTGACGTAGCCGTTCCAGAACGGCGTGTTGAAAAAGACGCACACCAGCAGGAGATAGAAATAGCTGACGTTCTGCTCCAGCGACATCTTTTGCGCAAGTTGCCAGGCGAGCGCGATTGCCGCAATTACATAAAGACTCGCGACGCAGCGCGCGGCCACGAGCGGCGGCACAACGAGATTGAGCAGACAAAGCACCGCTTGCACCGCGCTATTGGGCACCGGGAATGTCGCGAACACAAACTGGTCAGTCAAATTCCCGTGCAGCAGCTGCGCGGCCAGGAAGCCTTGATAGACCCACTCGTTGTAGTCCTGCAGCGGCACGTACGGCGGCACGTTAATCGCAAGCAGCAGGACGATCAGCGCGGGCAGCACCATCCAGAGTTCTGATCTGCGCACGGCGATTCCAGTATCCATATGGGCGGAGTCGGTTGCGGTTTCGGGGGACGCCGGAGAAAGAGCGCCCGAATGCGAAACCGCTCGTGCGCAATGCGGCTATCGTGATCCGGCATGCGGTTGCCCGTCGTACCAAAGCGCGCCACGTGGCGTCACATCGAACGGACGAATCCGGAACAGCGGAAGTCTAGAGAAGCCATCTGGCGCGGTCTGTGGGTTGGCGCACGAAGCGCGCCGTGCGCGCGCCGGCATGAACGCATGCGACCACGCTGGTCTGTGGTCTGCCCAACGGTCGGCACTGTCGTGCTCTGTCAGGATGCAGGGCATTCGACACGGTCTCGCCATCCATGAGCGCCTCAAAGCTGCAATCGTGGGGACGCTATCCCTATGCGCCCCAATCGAGTGAACCGCTGGCCTGGCGCGACACCATCCGCGCGCGGCTGGTGGACGCCTGCGCGCATCAGGGCACGACGCTCGCGTTCGGCAACGGCCGCAGCTATGGCGACAGTTGTCTCGCGGCCACCGATCACGTGCTGCCGATGCGCGGCCTCGCGCGCTTCATGAGCGCGGACTGGACGAGCGGCGTGGTACGCGCCGAGGCGGGCATGACGCTCGGCGAGCTGCTTGCCGTTTGCCTGCCGCGCGGCTGGATGCTGCCGGTCACGCCCGGCACGCAGTTCGCGACGCTCGGCGGCGCCGTGGCCAACGACGTGCACGGCAAGAACCACCACGTGCGCGGCACCTTCGGGCGCCACGTGCGCCGCTTTTCGCTGCTGCGCTCGGACCGCCCGGCGCTCGAATGCGCGCCCGACGAAGAAACCGCGCTCTTTCAGGCGACGATTGGCGGCCTCGGGCTCACGGGCGTGATCGAATGGGTCGAGATTCAGTTGATGCCGGTGCGCTCGAGTCATATCGCCGTCTCGCGCATGCGCTATGCGAACCTGAACGAATTCCTCGCGCTCTCGCGCGGCCACGAAGCGACGCACGAGTATGGCGTGGCCTGGGTGGACTGCCTCGCGCGCGGCGAATCGCTCGGGCGCGGCATCTACACCTGCGGCGACCACGCTCTCGACGGCGACCTCTCGCTGCCCACCAGGCGCACGCGCGCCGTGCCGTTCGTGTTGCCGCTCTCACCCGTGAACCGCACGACGGTGCAGGCATTCAACGCGCTCTACTACCAGCGCCAGCCGCCCGGCATCGAACTCGCGCGCATGGACCCGGCGAGCTTCTTCTATCCGCTGGACAACATCCGCCACTGGAACCGCCTCTACGGACGGCGCGGCTTCCAGCAGCATCAATGCGTGATCCCCGATGCGAGCGCGCCCGACGCGCTGCGGGCGATCCTGCACACGATTGCCACGAGCGGCAGCGGCTCGTTTCTCGCGGTGCTCAAGCGCTGCGGCTCACTCACCTCGCCAGGGCTGCTTTCGTTTCCGATGGCGGGGGTCTCGCTTGCGCTCGATTTCCCGCAGGACGAGCGGCGCAACACGGCCCTCTTCGCGCGCCTGGACGCCATCGTGGCCGAAGCGGGCGGGCGCCAGTATCCGGCGAAAGATGCGCATATGAGCGGCGAACATTTCCGCGCGGCCTACCCCGCGTGGCAGGAACTCGAGCGGCATCGCGATCCCGCATTGATGTCGCGCTTCTGGAAGAGAACCACGCAATCATGAAAAACATTCTGATCATTGGCGGCTCGTCCGCCATCGCCGGCGCGTGCGCGCGGCGCTGGGCAGCCAAGGGCGCACGCCTCGTCCTCGCCGGCCGCCACCCGCTGCGGCTCGAAGCCGTCGCCCAGGACCTGCGCGTACGCGGTGCGCCAGAAGTGCATACGCACGTGCTCGACATGAACGACCACGCGCAGCACCCGGCCCTGCTCGAGGCCTGCCGCGCGGCGCTCGGCACCATCGACGTCGTGCTGATCGCGCACGGCACGCTGTCCGACCAGGCCCTGTGCGAGCGCGACGTGGACGCCGCGCTGCACGAATTCTCGACCAACGCGCTCTCGACGATCGCGCTGCTCACGCTGCTCGCCGGCGTGTTCGAGGCGCAGCAAAGCGGCACCATCGCCGTGATCTCGTCGGTGGCGGGCGACCGCGGGCGCGCCTCGAACTATGTCTACGGCGCGGCAAAAGCCGCCGTCACGACGTTCTGCGAGGGCTTGCGCGCGCGGCTCTTCAAGGCGGGCGTGCGCGTGCTCACGATCAAGCCCGGCTTCGTCGACACGCCGATGACGGCGGGCCTCGCCCTGCCAGGCCCGCTCGTGGCCTCGCCCGAGCGCGTGGGCGCCGACATCGTGCGCGCCATCGCCCAGGGCAAGGACACGCTCTACACGCCGTGGTTCTGGAGCGCGATCATGCTCGTGATCCGCTCGCTGCCGCGCTTCGTGTTCAAGCGGGTATCGCTATGAACGCGGTCGCCACTGGCCGCGTTTCGCTCGTGACGTGGTATGCGCTGTTCGCGCTGATCTCGATGGCCGCGAATCTCGGTAGTCAGAAGTTGACGTGGCTTGTCTACGACGGACCGTTCTCGATCACGCTCGCGGTGTGCATCGGCACGGGCGTGGGGCTCGTCGTCAAGTACGCGCTCGACAAGGTGTGGATCTTCCGCTACGAGCACCGCAGCATCGCGCACGGCGTAGAGACGTTCTCGCGCTACGTCGCCATGGGGCTCGCCACCACGGCGATTTTCTGGGCGATGGAGTTCGGCGCCCAGGCCCTGTTCCATACCGAGCACGCACGCCTTGCCGGCGGTGCGCTCGGCCTCGTGCTCGGCTATCTCGCGAAGTACCAGCTCGACAAGCGCTTCGTGTTCGCCTGACGACGCGACATGGACGAAGGTGCGCACGCATTCATCGTAAGAGAAACGAGCACGCGGGCGGCGTGCGCTGGCGAACAGACCCGCGCGAGCACGCGCCCTACGATCAGCCCCTGATGATCAAGCATTGCGCGCTGTTCTTGCATCCGCACTTGCCGCGCACTGCAAAGCCGTTACGAGGCACGCCATGTCAAACCCGACTATTCCGCTATGCGTGGACCTGGACGGCACGCTCGCGCGGACCGACTTCCTGCTCGAGAGCTTCTTCGTGCTGCTCAAGCAGAGCCCGCTGTCGATATTCCTCTGCTTTTACTGGCTGCTGCGCGGCAAGGCCTATTTGAAGGATCAGATCGCGCTGCGCGTCACGCTCGACGTTGGCGTGCTGCCTTATAACCGGCAGCTCGTCGATTATCTGCGCGACGCGCGCTCGGAGGGCCGCCCACTTTATCTGTGCACGGCATCCAACCAGCGTTTCGCCAGCCAGGTGGCGGCGCACTTCGGCCTGTTCAGCGGCGTGCTCGCGAGCAACGCATGCATCAACCTGCGCGGCAAGCACAAGGCTGATGCGCTGGTCGAGCAGTTCGGCGATCACGGCTTCGACTACTGCGGCGACGCGCGGGCCGACGTGCCCGTATGGCGCCGCGCGCGCCAGGCGATCGTGGTCGGCGATCGCCAGGTGGCCGAGGCTGCGCGCAAGGTGAACGCCGAAATCGTCTTCTTCGAGGAAAAACGGCGCATGCTGCCGCTCGTGCTCAAGGAAATGCGCGTGCACCAGTGGGTCAAGAACGTGCTGATCTTCGTGCCGCTGCTGACCGCGCACCGCTTCAACGACCTGCAGGCGGTGATCTCGGCCTGCATTGCATTTGCCTCGTTCAGCGTGTGCGCTTCGTCGGTTTACCTGCTCAACGACATGCTCGACCTTGACGCCGACCGCCGCCATGCGCGCAAGTGCAGCCGGCCGTTCGCTTCGGGCAAGCTGCCGCTGTCGCTTGGCATCGTGCTGACGATTGCCCTGCTGGGCGCGGGGCTCGCGCTTGCGACTCTGCTGCCCTGGGAATTTGGTGCGGTGCTTGTGGCTTATATGGCTGCGACCGTTGCCTATTCGTTTGTGCTCAAGCGGCTTACGCTGATTGACGTCTTTACGCTTGCCTGTCTCTATACGGTGCGTGTGATCGCGGGGGGCGAGTGCGCCAATATCGCGCTTTCGTACTGGTTGATACTCTTTAGTGTGCCGATATTTCTTAGCCTTGCGATGCTCAAGCGCTATGTCGAGCTTGATGCGATGCTCCAGCAGGGCAAGACCGAAGCGGCAGGGCGCGGTTATATTACGCAGGATATGTCGATACTGCGCTCGTTTGGGACCGCGGCTGCTTATCTTGCGGTGCTCGTGCTTGCGCTTTATCTGAATTCGCCGGAGCTTGAGCTGCTGTATCGGCATCCGAAGATGCTTTGGGCCGTGTTCGCGCTCACGCTCTATTGGGTTAGCAGAATGTGGATGCTCGCGTTTCGTGGGCAGATGCATGACGATCCGATCGTCTTTACGTTTAAGGATCGCGCTAGTTGCGCGGTTATTGGGTTGTGTGGTGTGTTTATGGTGCTGGCGATTTGATCAGGCTTATTGCTCTGGATGCGGCGCTGGCTTTTTGCCGCAGGTTTTCCGGCGTTTAACTTGTTTTCGCGGCGGGCCGCAGGCGTTGCCCCTGTGCGGGGCGGCACCTACTTTTCTTTGCAGCCGCAAAGAAAAGTAGGCAAAAGAAAGCGGCCCACACCGCCAGTGTGACGCCGTCCCCCACTGCCCTGTCCTTCGGAGCGGCTCCGGGGCATCCGTCGCCTCGCACACTCCGCGTAAGTGACAAGGGGCTCATCCTTCCCGCCGCGCGCTACGCGCGGGCGGAAGGGTCCGCATGGGAAACCGGGCGGGATTTCTGGCGCGCGCGGGGTGCTGCCCGGTGAATGCACGAGGGTGCTGACCGGTAAATGCGCGGGAATACTGATCGGGTGAATGCACTGGAGTACTGACCAGTGAATGATCGGGCGTTCTTGCTGGCGAATGCGTGGGCGAGCGCCGATCGAATACGCTGGAGTTCTACGAATACGCGTGAATCCCACTGATTTTGGTTATGCCGCACGGCGCGCGGAGCGCCGCCGGATGGATGAGCCCTTAGTCACTCCGGGTGACGTCGCGTGGTGACAGACGCTCCGGAGCCGCTCCGATGGACAGGGCAGTGGTGAACTGCGTCACACTGGCGGTTTGAGCGGCTTTCTTTTGCCTACTTTTCTTTGCCGCGGCAAAGAAAAGTAGGTGCCGCCCCGCACAGGGGCAACGCCTGCGGCCCGCCGCGAAAACAAGTTAAGGCCAACGCACAAAAGCGCTAACGCGCTGTAGCGCTAAAACAGCGCCCTCCACACCGCGCATGCGGCACTCACCGCGCCTGCGCAACCCCCGCATAGCGCCCACCAAAAAACACGAGCGGTGCCCGCTCATCAAGCGAAAACGCCATCACCTCGCCCACAAACAGCGTGTGATCGCCACAAACATGCCGATCGCTCATCCGCAACCCAAAGCGTGCAACGGCACGCTCGAGCAGCACGACACCATCGAGCCCTTCCACCTCCGTGAAGCACGGCGCAAGCCAACTCTGCGGCTCCCCCGCGAAATGACGGCTATGCGGTTCCTGCTCGTCAGACAGGACACTCACCCCAAACCGCTCGGCACTCATGAGCCGCTCATGCATGCGCGCACGCTGCCCAACCGACACCACGATCAGCGGCGGCCGCAACGACCCCGACATGAACGCGTTAGCCGTCATCGCATGCAACGTGTCGCCGCTACCCGTCGAGATCACCACCACGCCGGTCGCGAAGCGCCCTAGCGCCGTGCGCAGGCGCCGCTCATCAAAACGCGGCGGCACGCTATCCACCCCAGCCGCGCAGGCTGGCGCCGCCGCCGGCGTCGCGGCAAGCGCTGCCGCGTCCGTGCTGCATTGCCCAACATGTGCCGCGGCGGCTACGCCCGCTGCCGCTTCACTGATGGCAAGCCCGTGTGCATTCATGGCCGGTCTCCCTGTTTGGTGCATCCCCCACGACTCAACAGCACGGCAATCCGCGCCGCCGATGCAGCTTCAAGCCACCTTGCGCGCAATGAAATGCAGCCATCGTGCGTCGCTGGTCTCCTGCGTGGGCGCGATCGGATCGCCTTCGCTGCTGCCGTATACCGCCTCCACCTCGAAGCCCAGCGCGTCGAGTTGCCGGCGCTGCCCGGCCAACGTGGTGTAGACGATCACCATGCCGAAGTCCTGCGCCGCCGCCGTGCGGATCGAATAGCCTTCGTAGTCGCGATGCAGGCGCACATTGCGCCGGTAGTTCCACAGCGCGAGCGGCAACCGGCGCGCGGCGCGCAGCACGCGCGGGCCATAGCGCAGCGGATTCGCCGAGAAGCGCGGCAGCAGTTGCCACGGGCGCTCGTCGAAGCCGGGGCCGCCCCGGTTGTGCGTCGAAAAGAACACGAGGCCGCCTGAGCGCGTCACGCGATGCATTTCGCGCAGGACCCGCACGCGCTCCTCGTATGCCACGCCATCGATGCCGTTCGAGCCGAACGCCGCCAATGCGTAGTGCTCGCCCGGCAGCGCCGACATCTCGCGCGCATCCATCTGAAGAAGATTCACGCCCGGAAAGCGCTTGTGCGAAAGCTCGAGCAGACTACTCGTGGAGTCGATGCCCGTATAGTCAGACGACATCTGCATCATGAGCGGCACCGTGCGGCCCGCGCCCATGCCGATATCGAGCAGCGGCTGGCCACGGCATTCGCGGGCGATGCGCGCAAATGCGGCTTGCTCGCCCGCGTCCGTCCACGCCGCTTCGCGCGTGAACTCGCGGCACGCGTCGCGCTCTGCCCACGCTCGCCGATTGAGCCGATCCAGCGGAAGCTGCATGTCCATGACGCCCCTCCAACGAGGATCGATTCCCTCAGCCGCCTCGCAGCCAGGCATCGCGCCCGGCCCGCGAGAACGGGCATGGCGCCCATTTAAGCAAAGCGCATTGTGTGCATCTGTACGCGCGCACACACACCTTCCGATGGGTTTGAGCGCAATCTGCCGCTCGATGGCAGCGCGCTTTGCAAGCCACCGCGCAATCCACCGCACGGCACGACGCACCACAACGTGCCGCGGCTTGCGCAAACGTTGTGCAAACCACGCTTGAGTGCGCTGCCGCACCGACGCCACCACCCGTCATTCCGTTAAATACCGGCAATTGCCGCGCATCCCGTCGCGCGGGCACGGACCGTCATACCCGCGCCAGTATCGAAGCGCCATTCACCCGAGGGGGCACCTCCGCCATGAAAACTGCACTGCGACGCATCCTTTCCGAATCGGCCCGTCTCGACGTGCCAGCCGACACGCTGGCCGACGACGCCGATCTCTACGCCGCGGGTCTTTCTTCACTCGCGACCGTCCATCTGATGCTCGCCATCGAAGACGAGTTCGGCATCGAGATTCCCGACCGCATGCTCACGCGGCGCCTGTTCTCGAGCATCGACTCGCTCGCGGCGGCGGTCACCGAGCTGCAGCAGGCAAAGGCGGCAGCATGAACGCCCCGCATATCGATGCCGCCGTCGAGCCCGACCAGCAGGCGCTCGCGCAAGCAAGCGATCAAGCGGACCCGCAGGCAACCGGCTCGTGGCGCGAAGCCGCGCAGCGCGCGGCGCGCGTTGCCGCGCAATACGCCGATCACGTGGACCGCGAAGCGCGCTTTCCCGTGGAAGCGTTCGACGCGCTCAAGGCCGAGCGCCTGCTCTCCGCGATGGTGCCCGCGCGCTTTGGCGGCGGGGGCCTCTCGCTCGCCGAGGTCGCGGCGATCTGCGAGACGCTCGCGCACGGCTGCGCCTCGACCGCGATGGTCTACGCGATGCACCAGATTCAGGTGGCCTGCATCATGGAGCACGGTGCGCACGAGCCGTGGCATCAGCAAGTGCTCGCGCAGCTCGTCGAGCAGCAATGGCTGCTTGCGTCCGCCACCTCCGAGGAAAACATCGGCGGCAGCATGCGCACGAGCGCCTGCGCGGTCGAAGTGATCGACGGGCGCTTCAGCATCGAGAAGATGGCGCCCACCATCTCGTACGGCGCGCACGCGGACGGCATTCTGGTTACCGCGCGACGCACCGCCGAATCGCCCGCCTCCGACCAGGTGCTGATCGTCACGCTGCTCGGCGACCTCGAGCTGGAAAAGCGCGGCACGTGGGACTCGATGGGCATGCGCGGCACCTGCAGCGAGGGCTTTCGCCTGCTCGCGGAGGGCCACGCCGAGCAGATCCTGCCCACGCCCTTCGCCGAGATCGCCGACCGCACCATGCTGCCCGTCTCGCACACGCTCTGGGCCGCGGTGTGGACCGGCGTCGCCGCCGACGCCGTCAATCGTGCGCAAGCGTTCTTCCGCGCACAGGCACGCGCCAAGCCCGGCTCGGTGCCGCCTGCGGGCATGCGCCTCGCCGAAGCGGTGGGGCTCCTGCAGATGATGCAGGCGCGCCTGTCGGTTGCGCTCGACGCCGCCCAGGCGGCGCACGACGCACGCGAAGCCCATAACGACGCGGACGCCCCGCTGTCGGCACAGCTGCACTACGCCTCGGACATGAACACGCTGAAGACGAGCATCTCCTCGACGGCGCTGCTCGTCGTGCAGGAAGTGCTGATGATCTGCGGCATGGCCGGCTACAAGAACGGCACCGAATACAGCGTGGGCCGCCATCTGCGCGACCTGCACTCGGCGCCGCTCATGATCAACAACGACCGCATCGCCCAGAACACCGCGAGCCTCCTGCTCGCCCAGCGTCCGGCGAGCCCGGGGAGAGCCTGACATGAACACGATGACCGAAACCGCGGCACTGCAGGCAGCCGATGGCGCGAAACCTGAGCCGACCTTCCGCGACGAACTGATCGCGAGCGGCATCCTCATCGACACCGGCGAGAACGGCCTCTATGGCCGCAGCCAGGTGTTCGAGGACGTGGTCGAGCGCCTGAACGTGGCGATCACGCATCTGGGCGCCGATCAGGATCCCGAAGTGTTGCGCTTTCCGCCCGCGATGCGCCGCACCGACTTCGAGGACAGCGAGTATCTGAAGAACTTCCCGCAGCTCGCCGGCACGATCCATTCGTTCTGCGGCAACGAAGCGGGCCAGATGCGCCTGCTGCGCTGCCTCGACGACGCCATGAAGCAAAGCGACGACGACCGCGACACCGAATGGATGGAGCAGCAAAAGCCCACGCGCCTCGTGCTCACGCCGGCGGCCTGCTATCCGATCTATCCGGTGATGGCCCGGCGCGGCCCGATGCCCGCGGGCGGCCGCACGATCGACGTGCTCTCGTATTGCTTCCGCCACGAGCCCTCGCTCGACCCCGCGCGCATGCAGATGTTCCGCCAGCGCGAGTACGTGCGCCTCGGCAACGCCGAGCAGGTCATGGCGTTCCGCCAGATGTGGGTCGACCGTGGCTCGCTGCTGGTCTCGCTGCTCGGGTTGCCGGTGGACGTGGATCTCGCCAACGATCCGTTCTTCGGGCGCGGCGGCAAGATCGTCGCGGACAGTCAGCGCGCCCAGGCGCTCAAGTTCGAGCTGCTGATTCCGGTTGCGCTTGCGGACAGCAAGACCGCCTGCCTCTCGTTCAACTATCACATGGACCACTTCGGCGCCATCTGGAAGATCGAGTGCGAAGACGGCTCGACCGCGCACACGGGTTGCGTCGGCTTCGGCATGGAGCGCATCACGCTCGCGCTCTTCAAGCATCACGGCCTCGACGTGAACGCCTGGCCCGCTGAAGTGCGCGCCGTGCTGTGGGACGACACGAAGGCCCGCGTCGAGCGTGGCCTCGCGGAGGCGGGCGTATGAACGCGCCGACCGTGTCCGCTGCCGCACTCGCCCCTGCTGCCGGCCCAGGCGGCTCCGCTGCGGCGCCGGCGCAGGCCGGCCTGCGCGAGCACGAATCGCACGCGCTGCACCAAGGCGAGCGCGTGTGGGTGGAGACCAACTGCTACGTCGATCTGTGGATCGAAATGCTGCATGGCATGGGTTTCGATCCGCGCGCGGCGCTCGCCTTCACGGTGACGCAGGACTTCGAGGGCGATCAGTTCACGTTCTTCAAGTTCCCGCTCGAAGACATCGAGCGCCTGTACGGCACCCAGGTCACGGAGCTCGCGATCTACGACTCGCTCGAAGACCGCGTGCTCGCGCAAACGCAGCGCGGCCACACGGTGCTCGTCGAAGTGGACGGCTTTTATCTGCCGAACACGCGTGCGACCTCGTACCGACGCGAGCATCCAAAGACCACCGTGGGCATCGACTTCATCGACCCGGCGGCGCGGCGCCTCGGCTACTTCCACAACACGGGCTATCACCGGCTCGACGGCGAGGACTACGACGGCGTGTTCCGCAAGCTGCCGCAGTTCGTGGGGCAGCCCGACTTGCTGTTCCCGTATGCGGAATTCGCCAAGCGCGTGCGCGCACCGCTCGAAGGCGCGGCGCTCGCAGAGGCCTCGGCCGAACTGCTGCGCGCGCATCTCGCGCGGCGCCCGCAGCGCAATCCGGTGAGCGAGTGGCGCACGGTGTTTCCGGCGCAACTCGACACGCTGCTCGCGCGCGGCGAAAGCTTCTTTCATCCGTACTCGTTCAACCTGATGCGTCAGCTCGGCGCGAACTTCGAGTTCCTCTCGAAGTATCTGCTGTGGCTGAACGCACAGGGCGTGGCGATTCCGGAGACGATTGCGGCAGCGGCGCAAAAGGTGGCTTCGGAAGCCATGGTGATGCAGTTCCGGCTCGTGCGCGCCATGGCGCGCAATCGCCGCGATACGTGCGACGACTGCTTCGACGTGCTCGAAGCGGGATACGACAATACGCTCGAGCCGCTCGCCGCGCTGATGGCGTGACGCCGCGCAGCGGTAACGAGGCGCTGCGGCCACCCGGGGGGGAACGCGTGCGTAATCTGCCGAACGATACTGAAGAGCTGGGCGCGAGCGTGCCGCAAGGCGCGCTCGCGCCTGTTTGCGCCGCTACCGGCGCAGATGAAAACCTCTGGCCGGTCGCGCTGAGCGCGGGGTGGCGATGCGTTTCGACGCCGCCCGGCGCATGCGCGACGCCGGCCGCACTCGATGCACCCGAAGCGGCCATCCGCGCCGAAGACTGGCTCGACGCCGAAGTGCCGGGCACGGTCGCCTCGGCGCTGCGCGCGGCGGGCAAGCTCGACTTCGAGCGCCCGGGTCCCTACGCCTCCTTCGATCACTGGTATCGCCTCACGCTCACGGGCCATGGCATGCGCCGTTTGCGCCTGTCCGGGCTTGCCTCGATCGCCGAAGTCTGGCTCGACGAACGCCTGCTGCTCACCTCAGACTCGATGTTCGTCGCGCACGATATCGAGTTCGAATTGGACGGCATGGCCACGCTCGCGCTCTGCTTCCGCACGCTCGACGCGGCGCTCGCCGCGCGACGCACGCGGGCACGCTGGCGCCCGCGCCTCGTCACGCCGGCCACGCTGCGCAACGTGCGCACGACGCTGCTCGGACACATGCCGGGCTGGTGTCCCTCGCTGCAGGCTGTGGGCCCCTGGCGGCCCATCGAACTGCTCTCCGATGCGCCCGACGCCATCCATAGCGTCGATCTTTCGACGTCGATGCAAGGCGACGATGGCATCGTGAACGTCACCGTGCGCTTCGTGCACGCTCACGATGAAACGGCCGCCGCGACGCTTTGTTGTGCACATGCACAGACGGCGCTCGAGTGGCGCGATGCGCACACACTGAGCGGCACGCTGCGCGTAGAGCAGGCCGAGCGCTGGTGGCCGCATACGCACGGCGCGCCCACGCGTCACGCCGTCACGCTGCAACTGGCGCAGCGCGCAACACTGCCCGATATCGCGCTGGGCGACGTGGGCTTTCGCACGATCGAAGTAGACCGCGATCTGAATAGCGCGGACGGCGCGGGCTTCGCCCTGCGCATCAACGGCGTGCCGGTGTTCTGCCGCGGCGCGTGCTGGACCAGCGCCGACCTCGCGACGCTCACCGGCACGCCCGGGCAACTCGAGCACACCTTCGCGCTCGTGCGCGACGCGGGCATGAACATGATCCGCGTGGGCGGCACGATGGTCTACGAATCGGACGCGTTCTACCGGCTCGCCGATGCCAACGGCATCCTCGTCTGGCAGGACTTCGCGTTCGCCAATTTCGATTACCCGACCGACGCGGCCTTCACCGCCGCCGTCGAGACCGAAGCCACGCAGTTTCTCGCGCGCACGCGCCGCTACGCCGCGCTTGCCGTGCTCTGCGGCGGCAGCGAGGCCGACCAGCAAGGCGCGATGTTCGGCCTGCCGCCCGAGATGCGCGAGCAGGCCCTGTTCACGCAGCAGTTGCCCGGCATCGTCGCGCGCGAGCGGCCCGACGTGCCCTATGTGAGCAATTCGCCTTCGGGCGGCACCTGGCCGTTCTCCACGCGCACGGGCGTCACGCATTACTACGGCGTGAGCGCGTATCAGCGCCCGCTCGACGACGTGCGCCGCTCGCAAGTGCGCTTTGCTTCGGAGTGCCTCGCATTCGCCAACGTGCCCGACGACGCCACGCTGCACGACGCGCTCGGCACGATCCACGAGCACGACCCGCGCTGGAAGGCGGCGGTGCCGCGCGACCCCGGCGCCGGCTGGGATTTCGACGACGTGCGCGATCACTACGTGCGCGCGCTGTTCGGCATCGAGCCCACGCAGGTACGCTATGAGGACCCGCAGCGCTTTCTGGACCTTTCGCGCGCCGTGGTGGCCGAGCTGATGATCGACGTGTTCGCCGAATGGCGTCGCGCCGGCTCATCGTGCGGCGGCGGGCTGGTCTGGCAGTTGCAGGACCTGCGCGCGGGCGCGGGCTGGGGGACGATCGACGCGTGCGGCCGGCCCAAGAGCGCGTGGCACGGGCTCGCGCAGGTGCTCCAGCCGGTGCAGGCGGTTATCACCGATGAAGGCCTGAACGGCCTCGACATCCATCTCGTCAACGATGGCGCGCTTGGGCTCGCCCTGCAGCTCGAACTCGTCTGCCTGCGCGACGGTGCGGTGACGGTCGCGCAGGCCTCGCGCGCGGTCGAGCTCGCGCCGCGCAGCGTGCAGCGCGTGAGCGCCGCCGACCTGCTCGGACGTTTCTTCGATTTCACGCACGCGTACCGTTTCGGCCCGCGCGCGCACGATGTGACGATCGCGACGCTGCGCGACCCGGCGAGCGGCGCGATCGTCTCCGAAGCGTTTCATTTGCCCGAGCGGCGCGCGCACGATCGGCACGATCTCGGCATCGCCGCCACGCCGCAGCGCACGGAACACGGCTGGCAGCTCGTGATCGAGTCGCGCCGCTTCGCGCGGTGCGTCCACATCGCCGACGCGCACTATCGCGCGCGGCGCGACTGGTTCCATCTGCCGCCGAACCGGCCCGTTGCGATCGATCTGGTGCCGCTAGACGACAACGCGCACGACGTCGCACCCGATGGCGAGGTTCGCGCGATCAATGCGGCGGCGCCGGTGTTCTATCGCTGAGCAAAGGCGTCGCCGTAGCGATCCGCGCGTGCTTCACGGCGCGCGGACGCAAGACACCGCCTGGGCTCAGGCGGCTCGAACACGCTGACACATCACGCAGCCGAGCCTGCGGGCGCCGGGCCCGATATCGGGCCGACAACGGCCCCAACATCGTCCGCCCGCTGCGCAGCCACCGTGCTCTCGCCGATCAGCTCGGCGCACACCCACCCCGCGAAATCGTCCATCACGGCGTTGCGCGCCTCGCGCGTGAAGAGCGCATGGTCGAGACCCGGCAGCGTCATCGCGTGCACGTTCGGCACGGCGCGCAAGGCGGCAAGCGACGCGCCCAGTTGCAGGCGCGCCTCTTCGAGCCCGGAGTCGAACTCGCCATACACAAGCCGCAATTGGACTCGCTTCGCGTCGATCTCGTGCAACAACGCGAGCGCCTCGTTGGCTACCACGGGCCGCCCGGTCTTGCGCTCGACCGCGTGCGCGAGCGCCAGCGTTGCACGGCGCATGCCACGCTTCGCCAGGACGGCGGCGATACGCAGCGGATGGGTGCCGGTCTCCCCGCGCAGCGCGCGCTTCCATTTGTCGGCGTCGAAGAGCGCGTGCAGGTAGGTCCGCGACGACACCATGCGCTGCTCGCCCGGCGAGCGCGCGGCGCCGTCCCACGTGAACTTTTGCAGATTGACGCCGTACGCGGCCACCACGTTTGGATGAAGCGCGCACACGTGCAGGCTCACGAACGCGCCGCCGCACACCCCGAAGGCGACCACGCGCGCATGGCCGCGCGCGACGAGCCAGTCGGCGCCAGAGGCCGCGTCGTCGCGCAGTGCCGTCGAATAGAGCATGTCGAGCGTCACCTCGGGCGCAGGCGGCTGCGCGTCGCCGAGGCCGCCGACGTCCATGCGCAGCGTCGCCACGCCCTGCTCCGCGAAGCGCCGCGCGAGCAGCACGGAAATGCGGCCATCGCCGATGTGATGCGCGGCGCCCGTGTTGATGAGCAGCACTGCAGGCGCGCCCGGCTGCGGGAGGTCGGGCTCGCAGTGGATGCCGAAGCAATGACCGAAACGCACGGGACGCTCGGTTGCGCGATGGCGCACGAGCCGCAGATACGGTTGCGGGTCGACCGATGCGAGCGCCGCGCCGGGTTCGATGGCGGGCCGCGCGGCCGCGCTGGCGCAGTCGGTGGCAGTGGCAGTGGCTGCGGCGGCCGCACGCTCGGCGTCCTCGACAAGCCAGGCGCTCACGCGCGAGAACGCCTCGACGGGCTCCTCGCTATAGAGCGCTTCCAGAAAGAAACGATCGGACTCCTCAAAACTGCCCTGCTCGACTTCCACACCGTGCTGCGTGTAATGCGCGGCGAGCGAGGCGGCGAGGTTCGTGCCGCTCGAATCGAGCAGCAGCACGCGCGACGCGGGCGAACGCGTGTCGCGCTTCAGATCGACGGCCGAGAGCGCGGTAATGTCGTCGCCGTGCATGCCGAAGCCGAAGGCCTCCACGTAGGCGGCGTCGTCGGGGATGGGCACGGCGCCCATGCCCGCCGACGTGCTCAGCCAGCCCTGCCGGTGCGCGCGCAGCTCGCGGATATAGCGACGGCCAGTGACCGGCGGCGCGAGCAGGACCAGAGCGTCCACGCCGGGCGTCTCGACGCCGGGAGAGGTCACTACGGGCCTGTCTACGCCGGAAGCCTCCACTCTGGATGTGGACACTCCGGGAGCATCCACTCCGGGAGCCTCCACGCCGCGCAGCCGCTCGGCCGCCAGCGCGGCGAGCGTGGCGCCCAGGCGCAAGCCCACGAGCGCCACGCGCGTCACGCCGGTCGTCGCACGCAGATGCCGCACGGCGGCGCCCAAGCTCGCGAGCCACGCCTCTACGCGGCCCGGGTCGTCTTCCATGCCTTCGGCGTCGCCGGTGCCCGGATAGTCGAACCGCAGCACCGGCATACCGGCCGCGGCGATCCGCTCGGCCAGCTTGCGCCAGCCACGGTGCGTGCACAGGGCGTCATAACCAAAGGGATTGCATAGCACCACCCCCATGCGGCCCTCGGCAGGATGCAGCCAGCCGAAAGCGCCGTCGAACACGACAGGGATCATGGAATGACTCCTCCTTCAAGGGTCTGGCCGGACGCTCGCGGCCCCACCGCGCGGTGTAAGGCAAATCTAATTTTTCGCGCCTCGCCGCTCCGTGCGCCGACGCACAAACGCACACGCATGTCTCATCCAGAATGGTCGGGACGCGCGTTTCTTGATCGAGTGGCGAGGGGGCAGAACCCCCTGCGCATACGCGCGCGCCTGCATGATGACCACACCATGAGCACCCTGCCCCGTTACAAGCCGAGCCTCAAGCGCATCGCCACGCGCAACTTCGCTGGCAGCATCCTGCCAATGTTCGGCGCGCTCGCGACGACACCTGTCGAACTCCAGCGCATCGGCGCGACACGTAGCGGCGGCCTCGCCATCGTCCGGATGGTGTGTGACGATGCAGCGCGTGCTGATGCGGTGCGTGCTGACGCGGCGCTTGCCGATGCAACGCTTGTCGATATGGCACTTGCCGATGTGGTCCGTGCCGATGTGGTGCGTGCTGATGTGGTGCTTGCCAATGCAGCGCGTGCTGATGCGGTGCGTGCTGATGTGGTGCCTGGCGATGCGGCGCGTACCGATGCAGGGCGTGCCGATCTGGCGCGTGCCCATGCAGCGCGTTTCGACGTCGTGCTTGCGGATGCAGCGCGTGCCGATGTCGTACCCACCAATGCGACGCGTGCCGATACTGCACTTGCCAAAAAGGCACGCGCCATGGCCGTGCTTGTCGTCGCAGTGCTTGCCAGGTTCAGTACCGCGCGTTCTTGCGCGCTTGCGCTACTCGCTGCATCGCTCGCACCGCCATTCGTGCCCCAGGCGCATGCCGCAGATACGTCACAGAGCACACCCGCCGCATGCTCGGCGCGCACGATGAGCGCCGAGGCGTTTCTCGACAGCATCGCCGTCAACACCCACATCAACTACACCGACGGGGCCTACGCCGACGTGCGCAACGTGGCGAAGGATCTTGCGTGGATTGGCGTGCGCCACGTGCGTGACGGCACGCCCGGCACCTCGGCGCCGCTCTCGAGCTACGTCTGGCTCGCGCAACAGGGCGTGAAGTTCAACTTCGTCGTATACGGCAACGTCGCCGATTCGCTACAGCAGCTCGATCGCTTTACCGCCGCCGCGCCGGGCAGCGTCGCCGCCGTGGAAGGCTTCAACGAGATCAACAACTTCCACGTGAGCTACAACGGGCTCACGAGCGACGCGGCCGGTCTCGCCGCGCAGCAGGCGATCCACGCGCACGTGCACGGCAGCGCCAGTCTCCCCGGCGTGCCGGTGTACGACCTCACCGGCTACGATCTCACGCCCGTCTCCACACGCGCGGGCGCCGCCGACTTTACCAACCAGCACATCTATCCGCAAAACGGCGAGCAGCCCGCCTACAACGCCAACGGCGACAAGTGGATGGCCTGGGCCATCGACGGTCTGCGCAAATACAACCTGCCGTTCGTGGTGACCGAGTTCGGCTACTTCACGCTCCCTCAGTCGGGGTGGTACGGCATCGGCGTGGACGAGGCGACCCAGGCCAAGGGCGTGCTCAACGGGTTGTTCGACGCCGCGAACCTCGGTGTCGTGCGCACCTACATCTACGAGCTGCTCGACGAAAAACCCGATCCGCAGCGCACGAACAGCGAGATGCACTTCGGTCTCTTCAGAAACGACCACTCGCCCAAGCCCTCGGCCAGCGCGATACGCAATCTCACGGCGATCCTGCGCGCGAACGCGGCTGCCAAAGGGCCCACCAATCCACACCCCGGTGTACAAACCGTCACGCCGCCAGATGCTTCGTCATCCTGCTCATTGCGCGCCATGCCGGTGTCGGCACGCAGCCTGCTGCTGACGAAGGGCGACGGCCGCTATCTGCTTGCGCTCTGGAATGAGACGCCGTTCTGGGACCGCGCAAAAGGCACGCCGCTAAGCGCGCCGCCGGCCAGCGTGCAGGTCGACTTGGGCGCCAGGGCGAGCCGCATCGCGCTCTACGATCCGACCATGTCCGCCGATCCGCTCGCGACGCATGCCGATTTGCGGCAGCTCTCCGTGGCGGTGCCCGACCACGTCGTCCTGCTCGAGGTCACGCCAGCGGGCAAGCCGTGAAGGCGCGCGCGTCGCTCGCCTCGCGTCACTTCCCTTTCAGGCGCGAGCGCAGCGCGAAGAAAGGCCGGTACACACCAGGGCACGCCGCGTAGAGAAACATGCGGATTTTGAAGCCCATTTTCACACCTGGCGTGCGCAGCAGCAGTGCGAGCTTCGCGCCGAAACCGCCCGCCGCGAACACGTCGCGCGCGTAGTGCTCGCGGGCGAGCTTCGGCACCAGCAGCGCGCGCATCGGCGCACCTACGCCCGCGAGCTGCGCATCGCGCTGAAACTGCTCCGACTCGACAAGCCCGAAGGCCGTTGTGAGCTTCACGCGCGCGACGAACTGCTCGACGGTGCGAAAGCGCTTCTTGCCCGAGAGCCCGCCGCGCCGGTAACGCACGAGCGGCTCGCGCAGGCTGTGCGCGCCGCCCGACATGACCGCGCGAAACGTCATGATCTGGTCTTCGGCCATCGCGCCCGGCAACATCGGCCCGAAGCGCTCGAACAGGCGCCGCGACCACGCGTGCGAGGCGCCTACGACCCACGGGCGCTCGCGCGCCCAGTCGTCGAAATTCTTGTACTGGCCGAGATCGGTCGGGGCAATCCGGCCGGCTTCCTGGTCCGCCGCATGGCCCGCCTCCGCCTCCGGGGACGCGGACGCCAAAACGGGCTCGAACTCCACGAGATCGGAAGCGATGAGGTCCACGCGCTGCCCGAGCGCGTTCCAGCAGTCGACGAGCCGCGTGCAACGCTCGGGCACCGAGACGTCGTCGCCGGCGGCCACCACGAACAAGGCGCCCTGGCTCATGGCGGCCAGCTTCGAGAGATGCGCGCTGATGCCCGCGTTCTGTTCGTTGCGATTGAGCACGATGCGATGCGGGCCGCGATAGTCGCGCACGGCCGCTTCGATGGCCGCCCAGGTGCCGTCAGTCGAGCAATCGTCGGAGATCAGGATTTCGAGCGGCGAGTAGCGCTGCGCCAGTGCGCCCGCGACGGCGTCGGCGATCACGCCCGCCTGGTTGTAGGCGATGAGCAGCATCGACACGAGCGGGCGCGACGCGTCGTTCGCGGGAGGCTCGGTGCGTTCGGCGTGTCGGTGAACCTGAGCGTTGTCCTGAGTCATCGGCAATGACGGGCCCGCGCGCGCGGGCGAATGAGTTGGCACAGGGGGCGGCCCTCGCATGGCTCCCTGACCCGGCACGGGCGCGCCATACTATCATGCGCGCGTGCCGCCGCCGAAGCGCCGGAAACCCGCGGGGGCGCGACCTGCGGCGCTTGTCGCTTCGCCTGGCACCCAACTCGTTAGCCCGCTTTTCCCCGCGCTGACATACCCGCTTGCCGCCCCGCTCGTCAGCTCACTAGCAAATGGGGCATGGGCGAAATCCGTCGGATGAGGATGCGGGCATCATGGCACAAGGGCACGTGCGGGGCGCCCAGGATGCGCGGCCTGGCGCCGGCTGCACCTGCGGCACTGGCCGTGCGCCGAAAGCGCCACGCCGCCTTTGTATAATCCCGGATTCCGTCTTCTCGCCCTGCGTTCACCTTTCATGCTTAGCTTCGCACTCGGCTTTCTTGTCTCGCTGCTGGTCACGCTGCTGATCGTGCGTTATGCCCATCTGCACGAAAGGTTCTCCGTCGACTCCGACCTCGCGGGCGTGCAGAAATTCCATGTGCGCCCCGTGCCGCGCATCGGCGGCACCGGCATCCTCATCGGGCTCGTGGTCGCGGCGGCGCAACTGCACTTCGCCTATCCGGCCGTGTCGGGCGGCATCCTCGGCATCGTCGCGTGCGGCCTGCCCGCGTTCGCCTCGGGGCTCGTCGAGGACCTGACCAAGAAAGTCTCGCCGCTTGCGCGTCTCGTCTGCACCATGGCCGCCGCCGCGCTCGCGTATTTCGCGCTCGGCATCGCGGTCACGCGCATCAGCGTGCCGCCGCTCGACTTCCTGCTCTCGTACGCGGCCATCTCGTGCGTGATCACCGTGCTGGCCGTGGCGGCGCTCGCCAACGCGATCAACATCATCGACGGCTTCAACGGCCTCGCCTCGATGGTCGCGTTCATGATGTTCGCCTCGCTCGCCTACGTGGCGTTCCAGGTGCACGACGCGGTCGTGCTCTCGGCCTCGTTCATCATGATGGGCGCGGTGCTGGGCTTCTTCATCTGGAACTTCCCGGCGGGCCTGATCTTTCTCGGCGACGGCGGCGCCTACTTCATCGGCTTCATGCTGGGGGAGCTCGCGATCCTGCTCGTGATGCGCAACCGCGACGTCTCGGCCTGGTTTCCCGTGCTGCTCTTCATGTACCCGATCTTCGAGACCTGCTTCTCGATCTACCGGAAGAAGTTCGTGCGCGGCATGTCGCCGGGCATTCCCGACGGCGTGCACCTGCACATGCTCGTCTACAAGCGCCTCATGCGCTGGGCCGTCGGCGCGCGCACCGCGCGCGAGCTCACACGCCGCAACTCGCTCACCTCGCCCTACCTGTGGCTGCTGTGCCTCGTCGCTGTAATCCCTGCCACGCTGTTCTGGCGCCACACGCTGCACCTGTTCTGCTTTGTGGTGGTGTTCGCGCTCACCTATGTCTGGCTCTACGTGAGCATCGTGCGGTTCCGCTCGCCCAAATGGCTCGTGGTGCGCAAGCACCATCGCCGCACCTGAGTAAACGGACATCTGGCGGGAAAGTGCGCGCAACGGCTCGCTAAAAGTGGCGTGGCGCAGCGCGGGCCGGCGCATGTGTCCCCGGTTCGCGCGTACAATTCCTGCAAGTGGCGCGAGTGTTTCGGCCGAGCCGATCCAGCGCGTGCCCGATACCCATTAAAAACACAAGGAGAGCCGCCATGAGCCGTTATCTTGCGATTGCCCTTGCCCTCTTCGCCGTCACGCTTGCTGCGTGCAATACCATCGCCGGCGCCGGCGAAGACATCTCGAAGGGTGGCAACGCCATCACGAACGAAGCCGAGAAGGTCAAGTAAGGTCGCCGGGATCGCTGGGGCCGGCCACGCTTCGCCTGAGTGCTGCGTCACCGGCCCTGTTCATTTGGCTCGCTAGTTTCGTTTGGCTCGTTCTGGCCTGTCTAATCCCGCGCGAGCGCCCGCAGGCGCGCCACCTCCGCCTCCAGCTCCCGCACACGCGCCTCCTGCCGCACCGCCGCTTCCTCCATTTCACGGATCTGCTCATCGCGCGCCTCGAGCGCTGCCTTCACGTCATCGGCCTCGAAGCGTTGCGGAATATGCTGCGGGCAGTTGCTGTCCCACGCCGTCACCGTGAATTCGATCGCGCGCCCGGCGCGCGCCTTGTAGCCCGCCGGCAGCAGCCGCTCGACCCACGCCGCGTCCTCCACGACGCGCGCCTCGCCCCAAAGCTTGATGCGCCTGCGCCGCGCATAATCGATCAGGAACAGATACGCCTTCGGGTTGTCTGTCAGGTTGCCGAGCGTGATGTATTGCTGATTGCCGATGAAGTCCGCAAACGCGATGATGCGCGCGTCCAGCACGTGCAAAAAGCCCGCTGGGCCGCCACGATGCTGGATGTACGGCTGGCCGTCCACGTTCGCGGTGGCGAGAAACACGCTGCGCTGCGCCTCGATGAACGCGCTCACGTCCGGCGTGAGGTCGGTGCCAAAGCCGCGCTGCGCTTCCATGCGCGCATAGATTTCGCGCGAGCCAAGCCGTGTCTGCATGGCCTTTACAGTTGGCGTGAACGCGACGTCGCTCGTATAACGGATAGCAGATGGTTCCATTTGCGACTCCCTCACTGCGTGCCCTGGAGTCTGCAAGATAGATCCTTGCATCAGGAAAGAGAATCCTGCACGTACGGGAATCATCCTCCCGAAATCCGGAAGGACACCGCGCATGCCGCGCCGCCGCAAATCGCGAACGCGCTACCCTTGATGTTCGCGCCGCGCCGCGCGAGTCCACTCACCGCTTCGGCCCGGCGTTGCGCCGAAGCACTGGCAGGGAGGCAAGCATGTCGAACATGATCTGGGTCGTCGTCGCCAACCGTGTGACCGCACGCATCTTCGCGACGGAAAGTCCGCTAGGCGCCATCGAGGAAATCGAGACGCTGCTGCACCCGGAAAGCCGCGTGCCCGAACAGAGCCTCGTGAGCGACCGCTCGGGGCGCACCGAGCGCTCCGCCGCTGGCCGCCAGCAGAGCGATCCCGACACCCAGCACCACGAACGCGAGACCAGCCTGTTCGCGTCGCAGGTTGCGACAACGCTCGCCAAGGCCCGCAACGACGGTCGCTACGGCACGCTCGTGCTGGCCGCGCCGCCCGCGTTCCTCGGCGCGCTGCGCAAGGCGCTCGACGCGCAGACGCGCAGCCTCGTCACGCTCGAGCTCGACAAGGACCTCGCGCTGCTCGACCCGCGCACGCTGCGCACGCATTTTCCCGAGCGGCTGGTGCGGGCCCAGGCCTGAGACGCCTTTACGGGCTGCACATGTGTGGCGCACGTTGACTTAGTGGGCTGCGCGCTGGATACGCGTTGACTTGGCGGGGTGCGCGCGCGTGGTACGCGTCGACTTGGCGGGCTGCGCGCACGTGGTACGCGTCGACTTGGCGGGGTGCGCGCGCGGCGCGCATTGAGTTCGGCGGCGCGCCGGCGGCATCGGCCCTTGGCCCAGGGTCCAGGCTCCACCGCCGCCGGCATGCCTGGCCCGCGATCAGCCCGCGAGATGGGCGATGCAGGTGCGCGCGAAGCCAAGCACGTGCTCGCCCGCCAGCATGCCGAGCAAACCGATGAGCGCGATCGTGGGCGGCGCGGGCGACTTCACGTCGAGCAGGCTGTAGATGAGGCCTACGAGCGCGCCCACGGCGAACGAAACCAGATAAGCCTTCATCGTCGGGCTCCCGTGTTGGGCTGTTTTACCGTCATGGGTCGTCGCTGGGCCTGGCCATCGCTGGCGAGGCGCGTCAGGCGATTTCAATCACGACGCGCCCCGGCGTGCCCGCGGCGACGGCCGCATAGGCATCGCGCGCGCGCTCGAGCGGATAGCGTTCGGCCACCACCGGCGCCGTGAAGCGCCCGGCGTCGAAGGCCTCGACGAGCGCGCGCATGATCGGCGCGGCCTCGACGACGCCCAGCTTGGCGCTATCGGCGCCGAAAAGCTGCGTCTCGTTGTGATAGAAGTCGATCAGATCGAACTCCACACGGCGCTTGCCTGTAGCGCTGATCTCGACCACCCGGCCACGCCGTTTTGCGAGCGCGAGCGCCAGCTCGAACGCTACGCCGCCTACGGCGTCGTAGACCACGTCCGCGCCCGCGCCGCCGGTCAGCTCGCGCACGCGCCGGGCCGTGTCGCCGTCCATCGGCACGAAGGCGTCGATCAGACGCGCTGCCGGCGAGTCGGCATGCGGCGCCTCGCGCCCGACGCCGATCACGCGCGCACCGCGCGCCTTCGCGATCTGCGTGACCGCGCCGCCCACGCCGCCCGACACGCCAATCACGGCGATCGTCTCGCCCGCGACGAGCTGCGCGTAGTCGACGGTGCCCAGCCAGCCCACCACGAAATTCACGCCGATCGAAGCGGCCTGCTCATGGGTGAGCGACGCGGGCTTGCGCACGAGCGCGGCCGCCGGAATCTCGATGAACTCGGCGTGCGTGCCGTCGCGCGTGAAGCCGATATCGCCGCCCGTGCCCCAGACTTCGGCGCCAATCCACTCGCTCGGGCCGGCCGTCACCACGCCGCTGAAATCGCGCCCCGGCACGCGCGGCGGCACGGTGTGATCGAAGTGGCCGGAGACGTTCTTCACGTCGCTCGGGTTGACCGAGGCGCTTTTCACCTGCACGAGCGCGCTGCCGGCTGCGGGCGCGGGCGTGGGCAGATCGATGAGCTCGAGCACCTCGGGCGTGCCGAAGGACTTGAACTGGATGGCTTTCATGGCGTGACTCCGCTTGGATCATGGTGGCCGGCTTCGCCCAGGGAGGGCGAAGCCGCGAGAATATGAAGCGAAGTCTAAATTGCCGGCATGCAGTCGAGTGGACAGATGCTTTCGAATTTCGGACAAAGCGCGATGGACCGGCAGCGCGCATGTGTCGCCTGAAAAGGCGGCGGTGCTCCCTCCTCGCGGCTGGCGATCGTCAGACGTCTGCATCGTTCGTCGAGCAACCTGGCTCAACGGCGATTCGCATGTGGCCTGCACGGTGGGCGCGAAACGCGCGTCAGCGTGGCCGAGAGCACAGTCGGGCGCGAGCGCGGCACGCACAATGTGCCGAGCGCGCCCTTTCGCGTCGCGCCTTACCCATACTCGCCCGCGCGACTGCCCTTTCAGGAGTCACCCCCATGTCCCTGCTGTCGAATGCACTCTCACGCGAGCGCAACAATTTCGACCTGGTCCGCCTGCTCGCCGCCTCCGCGGTGGTCTTTGCGCATTCGTTCGTTCTCCAGCCGTTCGATGGACACAGGGACCCCGCCACGGTGCTGCTCGGCTTCGACTATTCCGGCAGTCTCGGCGTCTTTGCGTTCTTCCTCCTGAGCGGCCTGCTCGTTACCGCGAGCTACGACCGGCAGCGCTCCGCCACGCGCTTTCTCATCTTGCGCGCGGCGCGGATCTGGCCTGCGATCGCCGTGGCGTCGCTGGTCGCAATCTTCATCATCGGGCCGCTCCTCACGACCTGGTCCTTGAAAGACTATTTCGCATCGGGCCTCACATGGGGCAACCTCGACACCTTCTCCGTCATCGTAATCGGCAAGCACATCGTGCTGCCCGGCGTCTTCGAGCACAACCACAGGCCCAACATGATCTATGAGCCGCTCTGGACGCTGCCGATCGAAGTGCGCTACTACGCCGTCGTACTGGGGACCGGTGTGCTGGGCCTGCTGAAGAGCCGGCGCGGCATGCTCGTGGCCGTGTTGCTCGGGACAGCGCCGTTCCTCATCCATCCGTACCTCGAGCCGCATTTCCATCTCACGCTGCGCAATCTCGCCAACAAGCCCGGCGGACCCAACGGGTACGCGTACTTTCCGGAACTGGTCTTCATGACCGGCATGCTGCTCTACGCGTGGCGCGACCGTGTCCATATCAGCGGCTGGGCTGCGGCGGCGCTGATCTTCGGGTATGCAGCCCTGCGCGGCACGCCGCTCGCGCAACCCGTCTTCTATGCGGCATTCGCGTACGGCGTGCTGTGGATTGGAACCACACCACTCCTGCATCGCTTCGCGCCTCGCAACGACTACTCATTCGGAATCTATGTTTACGGATTCGCGATTCAGCAGGTTGTCGCGTACTTCGGCCCGAATCTCGATCACCTGAGCGCGCTGTTCATTGCCGTGCCTGGCATCTTCGCCTGTGCCTACGTGTCGTGGCATTGCGTCGAGCAGCCCGCTCTCGAGTGGACGCGTCGTCGTCTCGCCAAGGCGCGCAAACCCGCACAGGAAACCGACCGCATGACCGAGGCCGCGGCGCGCCAAGCGCCGACGCAAATATGAGGCTCGAGCCGAAAAAGTCGACGCGACGGGCGAGCCGTGGCCAGCCTGGCGTGATCGGCGCGTGATCGGGGCGTGATCAAAGCGCGTTCAGCGGAATCTTGAGATAGCGCACGCCGTTGTCCTCGGGCTCGGGCATGCGCCCTGCGCGAATGTTCACCTGGATCGACGGCAGGATCAGATTGGGCATGGCGAGCGTGCTATCGCGTGTGGTGCGCATCTGCACGAAGGCGTCCTCGGTCACCCCATCGTTCAAGTGGATGTTGCCGCAGCGCTGGGCGTTCACGGTGGTTTCGAAGCTCGGGCCGCGCGACTCGGGCGGATAGTCGTGGCACATGAAGAGGCGCGTCTCTCCAGGCATTTCCAGCAGCTTGCGAACCGAGCGGTAGAGCGTATGCGCATCGCCGCCCGGAAAGTCGCAGCGCGCCGATCCCACGTCGGGCATGAAGAGCGTGTCGCCCACGAACACCGCGTCGCCGATTTGATACGCAAGGTCGGCCGGCGTGTGGCCCGGCACGTGCATCGCGCGCGCCGCGAGCGGGCCGACTTCGAAGCGCTCCTCATCCTTGAAAAGATGGTCGAACTCGCTGCCGTCGGCGGCAAGCGTCGCACCCACGTTGAAGACCGCGCGGAACACGCCTTGCACGTGGCGGATGTGCTCGCCGATCGCAATCTTGCCTCCCAGTTGCTGCTTCAGGTACGGCGCCGCCGAGAGATGGTCGGCGTGCGCATGCGTCTCCAGCAGCCACTGCACCGAGAGCGCGTACTCGCGCACGAACGCGATCACGCGGTCGGCCGATTCCGTGGTTGTGCGCCCCGACTTCGGGTCGTAGTCGAGCACCGGATCGACGATGGCGCACACCGAGCCGCGCCCCGAGTGGACGACGTAAGTGACGGTGGCCGTGACCGGATCGAAAAACGGCTCGACGATGGTGGTGGCGGTGGCGGCGGTGCCTGGCGCAGCGGGCGCAGTGCTCGCGGGAACGGCGACGGACTCGGACATCGGGGACTCCATACGGCCTTGACGTGATCGTTGGCTGCTGAATGCGTGGGAAATACGCGTTGACGCGTTGAATACGAGGCTCGACCGGCCTATGATTTATTGAAACACATATTATGAATCGATATAATGTTTGTCAACCAACTGTCAGGCGACGAACGTCAATGTTTCCGTACCCCGCGTTCATCGCCCCATTCAGCGCTCGGCGCCACGACACATGAATTCACCGCTCACCCCTGAAGCGCGCGAGGCGCTGCGCGAGTCCGCAGAGAAGTGCTGCGCCCTGCTCAAGGCGCTCGCGCACGAAGACCGCCTGCTCCTCTTGTGCCAGCTGACCGAAGGCGAGCGCAACGTGGGCGAGCTCGAAGCGCTCGTCGGCGTGCATCAGCCGAGTCTCTCGCAACATCTCGGCGTGCTGCGCGAAGAAGGCCTCGTCGAGACGCGTCGCGAAGGCAAGTACATCTACTATCGGCTCGCGAGTCACGAGGTCATTCAGGTCATGCAGACGCTATCGAGCCTCTACTGCGGCCGGCTAAAGGTAAAGGCCCGCCCGGCGAGTTCATCGTGAGCCTCGACCTCGCCCACTTCACGCCGCTCGCCTCGTTTGCGGGCGGCCTCATGATCGGCGCCTCCGCTGCGCTCTTCGTGCTCGGCAACGGGCGCGTCGCGGGCATTAGCGGCATCGTCGGCGGCCTGCTGCAGAGCGTGCGCGGGGCGTACGGGGAGCGTGCCTGGCGCCTCGCGTTCGTCGCGGGGCTCGCCGCCGCGCCGTGGCTCTGGCGGCTCGTGGCCGCGGGCGACAATGCAGTGGGCTCCGGGTTTGCCACCCTGGGCGCCGGCGCCCTGTCGCCCACCATCGATGCCTCGCCCGTCACGCTCGTCATCGCCGGACTCCTCGTTGGCGTGGGCACGCGCTACGCGTCGGGCTGCACGAGCGGCCACGGCGTCTGTGGCATCGCGCGCGGCTCGCTGCGCTCGTTCGCCGCCACCGGCCTCTTCATGGCCGCCGGCTTCGTCACCGTGTTCGCGGTGCGCCACCTCGCGGGAGGCTGACATGGGCACGCCCGGCGGCAACGGCTCGCACAACGCCTTGCGCAACGTCAGCGCGTTCGCCTGCGGCCTGCTATTCGGCCTCGGCTTGATCGTCTCGGGTATGGCGAACCCGGCCAAGGTGCTAGCCTTCCTCGATTTGGCCGGACGCTGGGACCCCTCGCTTGCCTTCGTGATGGCGGGCGCCGTCGCCATCGCGGCCATCGGCTTTCGTCGCGCCCGCACGCGCTCTGCAAGCGTGCTCGGCGCACCCATGCAGTTGCCCACGGCACGCCGCGTCGATGCGCGTCTGATCGCGGGCGCCCTCGTCTTCGGCGCGGGCTGGGGCCTCGCGGGCTTCTGCCCCGGTCCCGCGCTCGTCAGCGCCGCGAGCGGCCAGCCGCGTGCCTGGCTCTTCGTGGCCGCCATGCTCGCGGGCATGGCGCTCTTCGCCGTGCTCGAGCGCCTTGCCGCGGTCCACGCGCAGCGCCGCCATTCTTCAAGCTAGTCAGGAGTATTCGAGTCCATGCAAATCGTGCAACACGACGCGCGCTTCGCGAGCGCCGACCAGATCACGCCCGCCGACCTCGCCGAAATTGCCGCGGCCGGCTATCGCTCGGTCATCTGCAACCGGCCCGACGGCGAAGGCGGCCCGTCGCAGCCGGCATCGGCGCAGATCCGCGAAGCCGCGAAGCAGCTCGGCCTGCAATTCGCCTATCTGCCCGTCACGCCGGGCAAGATCGGCCCCGACGAAATCGCGCGCTTCGCGCAGCTGCTCGTCGACCTGCCCGCGCCCGTGCTCGCGTATTGCCGCACCGGCAATCGCGCAACCAACCTGTGGCAGTTTGCGCAGGCGAGCGCGCAAGCGCACCCCGTCGCGGCGCCGGTCGAGACGGGCACCGCAGCGGCAGCGGCGTGCGATTGGGACAACGGCAAGGACAACAGCGGCGCAAACCGTGCGGACAAACAGGCCGCGCCGGGCGGCGCGGGCAAGCGCTGGGACGTGGTCGTGATCGGCGGCGGCCTCGCGGGCATCAGCGTGAGCGCGAGCCTGCTGCGCCGCCAGCCGGGCTTGAGCATCGCGATCATCGAACCGAATGAGCACCATGACTACCAGCCCGCGTGGACGCTCGTGGGCGGCGGCGCCTACGACGTGAAGAAGACACGCCGCCCGATGGCGAGCGTGATCCCGCGCGGCGCGACGTGGATCCGCGCGGCGGCAGAGCGCGTGGAGCCGCACGCGGATCTCGTGCGGCTCACGAACGGCGAAACCGTGGCGTACCGTCAGCTCATCGTGGCGCCCGGGCTGCGGCTCGCATGGGAGCGCATCGAGGGGCTCGAGGCGACGCTCGGCAAAAACGGTGTCACCTCGAACTATCGCTACGATCTCGCGCCCTACACCTGGGCGCTCGTGCAGCAGATGCAGGGCGGCACGGCGCTCTTCACGCAGCCGGCCATGCCGATCAAGTGCGCGGGCGCTCCGCAGAAGGCCATGTATCTCGCCTGCGACCACTGGCTCAACGCGGGCGTGCTCTCCAAAGTGAACGTGGAATTCGATCTCGCCGGCGCGGTGCTGTTCGGCGTGCCGACCTTCGTGCCGCCGCTCATGGAGTACGTGAAGCGCTACGACGCGAAGCTCGCGTTCTCGTCGAATCTCGTCGCCGTCGACGGTCCCGCGCGCCGCGCCACCTTCGAGGCGAAGGACGCCGAGGGTAACGTCACGCGCATCGAAAAGCGCTTCGACATGATCCACGTGGTGCCGCCGCAGGTCCCACCCGATTTCATCCGCGACAGCGAGCTCGCCGATGCGGCCGGCTGGTGCGAAGTCGATCACGCCACGCTCCAGCATCCGCGCTGGCCCAATGTGTTCTCGCTCGGCGACGTGTGCTCGGCGCCCAACGCGAAGACGGGCGCGGCCGCGCGCAAGCAGTCCGTGATCGTCGCGGAGAACCTGCTCGCCGCGCGGGCGGGTGAGGCGCTGCGCTATCGCTACGACGGTTATGGGTCGTGCCCGCTCACGGTCGAAAAAGGCAAGGTCGTGCTGGCCGAGTTCGGCTACGGCGGCAAGCTGCTGCCCACCTTCCCGCTCGATCCCACGCGGCCGCGCCGCCTGATGTGGTTCCTCAAGGCCAGCGTGCTGCCACGCTTTTACTGGAGCGGCATGCTCAAGGGCCGCGAGTGGTTCACGGGGGCGGCGCCCGCCGAAGCGCAGCGCTAAGCGCTGCCTGCAACGCTGGCTGCATTGCCTCGGCCCGGAGCAGGCGCCAATGCGCTAACTCCGGCCGACATACAGGAGATCACGTTTCATGGACGCCGCCACGCTAGTGAGCGCCGCACTCGGCTCGGTCGTCGGGCTCATCCTCGCGCTGACGGGCGCGGGCGGCGCCATCGTCGCCGTGCCGCTGCTCGTGTTCGGCCTCGGCCTGGGCGTCGCGCAGGCCGCGCCCATTGGCCTGTTCGCCGTCGCGCTCGCGGCCGGCATCGGCGCCTTGCTCGCGCTGCGCGAAGGCAAGGTGCGCTACAAGGCCGCCGCGCTGATGGCCGCAACCGGCGCCGTCATCTCGCCCGCCGGGCTCTGGGTTGCGCACCGCGTGCCCGACGCGCCGCTCACGCTGGTGTTCGCGCTCGTGCTGGCACGCGTGGCGTGGCGCATGTTCCAGCAGAAGCGTGGCGCGGAGCACGATCTGCACGGCGGCGCCGAACCCTGCCCCTCCGATCTGCCCTGCCGGCTGAACCTCGAGCGCGGCAAGCTCGACTGGACCGCGCCCTGCGCGCGGGCGCTCGCCCTCTCGGGCGCAGCGGCGGGCTTTCTCTCGGGCCTGCTCGGCGTGGGCGGCGGCTTCGTGATCGTGCCCGCGCTCAAGCGCGCGTCGGACATTCCGATGCAGGGCATCGTGGCCACCTCGCTCGCGGTCATCGCGCTCGTCTCGACGGCGGGCGTGGCCGCGTCGGCGGCCAGCGGCCACATGCTCTGGCTCAATGCGCTGCCGTTCGCGGCGGGCGCGCTCGCCGGCATGCTGGGCGGCCGCGGCGTCTCACGCCATGTGAGCGGCGCGCGGCTGCAACAGTCGTTTGCGGTGTTCGCGGGATGCGTGGCCGCGAGCATGGCTGTGAAGGCCGTTCATGCGATAGCGCTTGCGGGCGGCATCTGACACGCACAGCGCCGGGCCGCGGCGCACCCGGACGGCGCTCACGCAGCTGGCTTGCGGCGCGGCTCAGCCCTCGAAATCGAGCCCGCCTATCAGCACTTCCGGCTCGCCTTGCGTGCGGGTGGTGAAATCCACCGGGCGCGCCGTCTCCCATGAGGCCATCTTGCGCACCAGCGCCTCCAGATAGTGCTCGAAGCGCGCCTCGCCGCCGGGCTCCATGAGGCGCTCGATCTCGTCGACGTCCCAAGTGAGCGACACGTTCAAGGCAAACGCGTAGGGATGGCGCACTTCGCTCGGCACGCCCCACAAACGCACGCGAGTGGGATGCCCGCGTCCCTCGTGGGGCACGACTTCCACGCTGACCTCCGGACCGAACTGGCTCGTGAGCCGCGCGGCGATGCGCGGCGCGAATTCTTCTTCAAAGCGGTAAACGACAGCGCTGCTCATGCGCGGGTGTCTCCTGCTGTTTGTGCCGATCGTTTGTGCCGATCGTCCTGGTCGTGGCGGCTGGCCCGATGGATGACCGCGAAACGCCCGCCATGCGGCAACGCAAGCGGGTCATGTATCGAAACATGCTAGCGCGAGGCAGCCGCGCGAGCCAACCCCTGTCAGATGGTCCCTGCCACGCGTCCCCTTTGTGTTGCGCGCCGCCGGCGCTCAGGCCGCCTCGCGCGCACGCCGCGCCGCGAGCATCGTGGCGCGCAGCCCCTCGAACGAGTAGAGCACGAGTGCGATCCAGATCGCGCCATAGCCGACTGCGCGCACCGAGCCAAAGGGCTCGCCGTAGACAAGCACGCCCGTGAGCAACTGGAGCGTGGGCGTGACGTACTGGATGAGGCCGAGCATCGAAAGCGGGATGCGCCGCGCCGCAGCCGCGAAGAGGAGCAACGGCACGGCCGTGATCGGCCCGGCGGCGGCCAGCAGCAGTTGCAGCCCGAGCGGCGCATGCGCGAAATGGTCCGCGCCGGCCAGGCCGATGATCGTCAGATAGACGATGGCCACAGGAAACAGCAGCACCGTCTCGAGCGCGAGACCTTCCAGCGCGCCCAGCTTTGCGGTCTTGCGCAACAGGCCGTAGCCGCCGAAGGTCAGCGCGAGCGCGAGGCTGATCCATGGCGGTGCGCCGTTCTGCCAGGTGAGCCAGGCCACGCCGAGCGCCGCGACCACCACCGCGCACCATTGCAGCGGGCGCAGCCGCTCGCGCAGGAAGGCATAGCCGAACAGCACGTTGATGAGCGGATTGATGAAATAGCCGAGGCTCGCCTCGACGATATGCCCCGCGTTCACGGCCCAGATGTAGATGCCCCAGTTGGCCGAGAGCAGCACGGCGCTCGCGGCAAAGCGCGCGATGAGGCGCCTGTCGCGCAGCGCGGGGCGCAGCCAGGCCCAGTGGTGCCGCGCGAGCAGTACGGCGAGGATGAACACGAGCGACCACGCCATACGGTGCGCGAGCATCTCGAGGGCGGGGATCTGGTGCAGCGTCTTGAAGTAGACCGGAAAGAGCCCCCAGATCGTGAAGGCGGAAAAGGCGTAGGCGATGCCGGGATTCATGAGTCGTTGTATTGAAGCGGGGTAGGCAACCGTGCGCGGCGCACGTTGTCCCGCGATTTTTGGGGGAGATTTGAACCGACCCTGCGCCGATCCGCCGGTTTTGCGACAATAGCGGATTTTCGCCGCCAGCCTTTGCCGCTGTCCAGCCTGACGCTACGCTTACGATTTTCCGGTGGGCGGCACGGTGATCGCCGAGACCCGATCTGCGCCGCCCAACTTGAGCGGCCCCACCTCGGCGGCCCCCCCTTTCAACAAAAAGCAGCGCAAGAACCCCGATTAGCGACGTCCGCGATGGTCCTACCTCATATCGATCCGCTTTATTCGCTCTCCGGCCTGCTGGTCGGATTCCTGGTCGGCCTGACTGGCGTGGGCGGCGGCTCGCTGATGACACCGATCCTCGTGCTGCTGTTCCACGTGCATCCCGCCACGGCGGTGGGCACCGACCTGCTCTACGCGGCGGCGACCAAGTCGGCGGGCACGCTCGTGCACGGACTCAAGGGCTCGGTGGACTGGCGCGTGACCCTGCGCCTCGCGGCGGGCAGCGTGCCTGCCGCCACGCTCACGCTCATCCTGCTGCACCGCTACGGGATGGACACGCCGCGCGCCGGGCATCTGATCCAGTCGGTGCTGGGGGTGGCGCTGCTCATCACGGCCGTCGCGCTGATCTTCCGGCCGCAGCTCGCCGCGTTCGCGGCGCGCCATCGCCACGGGCCCAGCGAGGCGCGCACGCTGTTCTTCACGATCTTCACGGGCGCCGTGCTCGGCGTATTGGTCTCGCTCACCTCGGTGGGCGCGGGCGCCATCGGCGTGACCGTGCTGCTGCTGCTCTATCCGGCGTTGCCGACGGTGCGCATCGTCGGCTCCGACGTGGCGCACGCCGTGCCGCTCACGCTCCTCGCGGGCGCGGGGCATTGGCTGCTCGGCTCGATCGACTGGTCGATGCTGCTCTCGCTGCTCTGCGGTTCGCTGCCCGGCATCGCGATCGGCAGCATGCTCTCCTCGCGCGCGCCCGAGAAGCTGCTGCGCGGCCTGCTCGCGGCAACGCTCACGCTCGTGGGCGTGCGCCTCGTGCTCGCCTGAGGGTCCACGCAAGGCCACGCGGCGCGTGCGAACGCGCCTCTCCCCGCCCTGCGTGACGCCGTTCCGCGCGCGCACAAGGTCGCCCGCCCGACGCGCATGCCGCGCGGCGAGTCTTTCAGCAGGAGCGCCGCCGTTCAGGCGTGCGGCGCGCTGCTGAAGAAGCGGCCATTCAGATCGGTCTCGAACTGGCGCAGCCACTGCCCGCGCGCGTCGATGCGGTACGCCTGGGCCCAGGCGCCGCGCCGCACGATCACGAATTCGCCATGCTCTGGGTCATCGGGATCGCTTTCTCCATGCACGTCGAAGTGAATCGGAGCGAAGCCGTGCCGCGCGCACGCCAGCTCAAACGCCGCCCGGTCGACGAGCGGCAAGTCAGTGTAGGTATGGATAGTCATGGCGTTTCCCCGCAGTGAAGCCATGCGTGAACTCGCAGAGCCCGCGCAATTAGAAGGTATACCTCCAATCGCAGGAATGCTGTGTGTCAGTCCGCACATGCGCCGCCCGCCAGCCATCCGCGCCGCCCTCGCGCCGAAAAAAAACCCCGGCAACGTGCCGGGGCCTGTTCGCGCGGTGGGTGCCCGCGGCTCGCGCCCGTCTGGCGCCGAACCGCGGGCAATACGACGTTTTACTGCTGCTTGACCGTCAGCTTGTTCGTCACCGACTTCACGCCAGCCACGCCCTGTGCGACCTGGCCGGCCTGGTCGATCTGGCCCTGATCGGGCACAGTGCCGGTCAACGTGACTGCGCCGCTGCGCGAGCGCACCGTGATGTCCTTGACGTCGAGGCCCTGCGCCTTCGAGAGCGCCTTGCGCACCGTATAGCCGAGCTTGCGGTCGACCTTCTTGGCCGAGGCCGGGGGCGCTGCCATCGTCGTGGCGGCCGCGCCGCTGGCCGCCGAGTTGTCCTGGGCATACACGCTGCAGGCGACCGTCACGCAGGCCACGGCAGTCAGCGTCTTCAGAAAAGCGACCGATTTCATGTTTTCTCCTTGTTGCTTTCGCGTTGTTGCTTCACTCGTTGCGAGGATGGACCGCCACCCGGCTGCCGGACGGACGGGCTCGCCGTCCGCCAGACCCGGTCTGACGGCTTCGTTACGACACCCACGGGCAGCGTGCGAGCGCACACCGCGCGCCCACGGACACTGTCATGGCTTGGACACGCTGCGGCGAGAGGCAAGGATTGATTGGGCACGCGAACGCACACAAGCGCGTCGCGACGGCAGGGGCGGCGCACAGCGCCTGCATCGATTGCCGGATTATGCCTGGTAGCTTGTTATCGGCTGGACGGCCTTGCGGCGCGTACCGCATGGCGCAAGCGCCATGGCGATCCACAATTTAGCCTGGGTGCGGCGCGAGTGCAAAGGGTTTAGCGGCGCGCCCTGGGCGGCGCACCCTTGGCGGCACGCCCTGGGCGTAGCACCCTCGGCAGAGCACCCAGGGCAGGGGCGCCCTCGGCGCAGCACCTTCGGAGGAGCGGCATCGGCAGTGCAGGTCGTGCGATGGCAGCGCGCATGCCGTTGCAACGGCCAATCTAATGTAACATCGGCGGGCATATCGGCGTGGGCGCGCCGGCGTGGACCCACCCGCGCCGGCAAGATCCCCGGCGCGAACCTGGACGCACCGCGCCGCGCAACGTTTTCCGCAAACTCCCGAGGCCCGCCATTCCCCAATGAAGTTCCGTACCGGCCGCAAACCTCCTCCCCGTCTCGTCGCGCGCTTCGTGGCGATTTCGTGGCGCGACCTGGCCGTCACGTTCGGCCCCATCCTGCTGATAAGCGCCGGCGCGATCTGGCTGGCCGTGCGCCTGATCCAGCCCGCGCCGCCCAGCACGCTCACGATGAGCGCGGGCCCCAAGGGCAGCACGTTCTGGAATGCCGCGCAGAAGTACAAGACGATCCTGGCGCAAAACAACATCACCGTGAACGTGCTCGAATCGGAAGGGTCGGCGCAGAACCTCCAGCGTCTTTCCGATCCGGCCTCGCATGTGGACGTCGCGTTCGTCCAGGACGGCCTCTCGACCAAGCCGCCCGCGGGCCTCGTCTCGCTCGGCAGCGTCGCGTACGTGCCCCTCGTGGTGTTCTATCACGGGCCGCCTGTGAGGCTGCTCTCGGAGTTCGAGGGCGAGCGCATCGCCATCGGCGCCGAGGGCAGCGGCACGCGCGAGCTCGCGCTGACGCTGCTCAAGGCCAACGGCATCGAGCCGGGCGGCAAGACCAGGCTGCTGCCGCTCTCCGGCGACGACGCCGCACGCGCGCTCGTCGAGGGCAAGATCGACGTCGCCTTCCTCGCGGGCGACTCCGCGCAGCCGCCGGTCATGGGGCGCCTGATGCGCATGCCGGGCGTGCGCTTCTTCGACTTCGCCCAGGCCGACGCCTACGCGCGGCGCTTCCCGTACCTCACGGCGATCACGATCCCGATGGGCGCGTTCGATTTCGGCCGCAACCTGCCCGCGGCGCCACTGCACTTCATCGCGCCCACGGCGGAGCTGGTCGCGCGCGACTCGCTCCATCCGGCGCTCTCCGATCTCCTGATCGACGCGGCGAAGCAGGTGCACGGCCGCTCGACGCTCATGCAGCGCGCGGGCGAATTCCCGGCGCCACGCGCGCAGGACTTCCCGATCAGCGACGACGCCGCCCGTTACTACAAATCGGGCAAGAGCTTCCTGTACCGCGTGCTGCCGTTCTGGCTCGCGAGCCTCGCCGACCGCCTCATCGTCGTGCTCGTGCCGATCATCGTGGTGCTGATTCCGGGCCTGCGGCTCGTACCGAGCCTCTATGCATGGCGGGTAAAATCACGGATCTACCGCTGGTACGGCTCGCTCATCGCGCTCGAGCGCGCCGCGAACGCCGACAATTCGCCCGCCGAGCGGCGCACGCTGACGCGCCAGCTCGACAAGATCGAAGAGTCGGTGAACGGCATGAAGATGCCGCTCGCCTACGCAGGCCAGTTCTACGTGTTGCGCGAGCATATTGGCTTCGTGCGCGAGCGGCTCCTGGCCGTGCGCGAACGGCTTTCGGCCATGAGCGACGATGCCGATAGCGACGCCGATAACAGCGCCGCAGACGACGAAGGCAGCGAGCAGGACGAAAGCGGCGCCGGCGGCAAAGAGCACGCGGACAGCCGCGAAGGCAGCGGCGCGGCCGGCAAGGACAGCGCAAGCGCCGATGCGTCACGCGACACGCCTGCCGGAGACACGCGCACGCAAAGCACGTAAGCGGCGTAATTGACGTCGGGCACGTAAGAAACGTGGCCGAAAAAAAGCAGCACGCAGCAGCGAATACGATCAATACTCAAATAACGGGCCGCCGATGCGGCCCACAAGAAGCCCATCTCGGAGGAACAGCATGATCAGCGGCATCGACGCCAACCGGCCGGCCTGGTTCTACGACTTCGTGTCGCCGTTCTCGTACCTGCTGCTGGAGCAATACGACAAATGGCCGGGCTTCGATTTCGCGCCCACGCCCGTGATGTTGAGCGACCTGTACCGCCACTGGGGCACGCCGTATGGCTCGGCGATCCCGACCAAGCGCATGTTCACGTACCGGCACGCACTCTTTCGCGCCGAGCAGCTCGGCATTCCGTTCAAGATGCCGCCCGCGCATCCGTTCGACTCGGTCAAGCCGATGCTGCTCGCCATCGCGGCCGGCGGCGAGTTTGCCTGCGTGCGCGAGATCTTCCGCTTCATCTGGCGCGAGGGACGCGATCCGTCGAGCGACGAGGGTTTCGAGCAGCTGTGCGAGCGCGTGGGCATCGCGCACGGCGAAGCGATGATCGAGCAAGAGGCGGTGCGCGCGCAACTGCGCCGCAACACCAACGACGCCATCTCGATGGGCGTGTTCGGCGTGCCCACGTTCTGGATGAACAAGCAGCTCTTCTGGGGCGAGGACACGCTGCCCATGGTGCTCTACTGCGCGCGCACGCCGAACTGGCTCGACTCGCGCGAAGTAAAGCGCATCAGCGCGCTGCCTTCGGGGCTCACGAAGCAGGAAACGGCCTAGCAGCGGCATAGAAGCGGCCGGGAAACGCTGCGCGCAGCGGGTCGGGCCGCGCAGGTCCCGCCGCACGGCGCGCGCCGGCCGGCCTTGCTGATGCCGGTCATACCCGGCGCCCTATGGCGGCCGCGCGCGCAGCAGAATAAGGTTACGAATCCCGCCGTGCGCGAGCAACGCGCGGCACCGCTCCCCACGCTTGACGCATTGCC